>NZ_CP130713.1:4800000-7549390 GCF_030553055.1 Streptomyces sp. XD-27 | reverse complement strand
GGGTGTATCGGCTCCGGCATGCACTGTCACCCGGTCTTCAGTGGGGGCTTCTGGCAAAGGGGCCATCGCGGGCGGCGCAGTGTGTCGGGGGACGGGAAGCGGATCGGCCAGTGACCAGCCATCTTGGGCGCGGGCTGCGCTGGAAACGTGTCGGACTCCGGAGTGAGGTGCTGCGCGCCGGGCGCGTGCTGTGTGGCCTGCTCGATCACCGCCCCTGGATCGCCGGCCCTATCCCGCATGTGCCCAGCCGGCTGCTGCGAAGGGGGCATTGACGCCTCGATCGTGACCGGATTGACAGCCCGGCGCTGGCGGCGTGCATCCCGCGCGGCCAGCGCCGCCTCGGCGTGGCGACGCCCTTCCGGCGACATCGTGTGGAACCCGCGCCGGGCGACCCGGATGCGGCCCTTCCTCCTCGCGAAGCGTGACCCAGCCCAGCACAGTAAGCCGGGCCAGGATCTGCGAAACCGTGCTCTTCCCCAGATCAGCCAGCTCACTGATCCTCGCTCCCCACAGCGGATCATCCGCCGGCACCAGCAACAGCAAGCGCAGTACTTCAACCGTCGGGCGGGTCATGCGGGTTACGGCAGTCCTCACACCGACAAGCACATCACTCCAAGGGTCATAGGTCAAAAATGAACTATGACCTCGAAGGTGGCCAGCCAGTCTGGAGGCGCAATCAAATTGCTGGTGAGGCAGGTGGGGCTGGGGCATGTTCGTGCGCTCCCGCCGCCGGCTGCTGCTCAGCCTCCGCAGCCGCGCCGACCATGCGGAGACTGGGAGGCGTTCCTGCACGCCGAGAAGGCCCAGCGGCTGGCCTACGAAGAGATTGCCCGTGAGATAAGCGAAGTGCTGACCCTGCTCAGCCTGCGCGCGGGCGTCCTGGAGTCCCGGCCCGGCGCCCCAAGGGGAGCTAGCACCTGCGGGAGGGGGAACCGACGTGATCTGGGGCTTCTCATCGCAGTCCCTCGGGAGCGGGCCCGAGGTGGACAACTCGGGCGCGCAGGGGGCATGGGGGTTCTTTGTGTTTCTAGGTCCGCACGGTGTGCTGGGCGAGGTGGGCGAGGACCGCGTGATGGGCTTCCCAGCCGTCGGGGGTCTTCGAGGTGACTCCGAGGTGGACGGGGTCGTTGGATGGGTGGGCGTCCAGAAGTGGGGCGATACCGGCGCGGGTGATGACGATGCAGGCGTGACGGTGGCGGGATGCGAGGACGCACAGGCGGCCGGCTTCCAGGTGGAAGGCGGAGGCGTCCCAGCGGCCGGAGAGCGGGTGCAGCACGATGGTGACGCTGAATTCGCGGCCTTGGAGCCGGTTGGCGGTGTCGACGGTGACGCCGTGCAGTCGCGGGTAGTGGCGTGCCAGGAGCTCGTTGATGTAGTGGGCCTGGCTGCGGTGGGCGACGCCGATGGCCAGGTCGCGGGGTTCCAGGACGCGTCCTTGAGGGTGGTTGTCGCAGGATGCCGTGGTTTGCCGGTGAAGCAGCCCGGCGGCTGTCTCCAGGGCGGTGTGGAAGGCTTCGGCGTCGATGCGGTGGGTGATGCGGGCGGGCAGTTCCAGCAGGGCCCATCCGGTTCGGGCGGCAGTCTCGAGGGCCTTGTCGACGGGAGTGCGCCTGCCCATCGCTGTGAAGGTGAGGGTCCGCTCCGTCTGGTGGCTCGCGGCTTCGAAGGGGGTGAAGGTGTAGAAGGCGTCGCGGATCAGGGGGACGGCGGTGGGCGGCAGGCGCCAGGACGTGCTCAGGGTGTGTACGGGCAGGTCGCGGTTTTGGGCGAGAAGGACGGCGACCGCACTGTTCATGGGGTCGTGGGCAGGCCGACCCAGCGGTGAGTCCTGATCGTGGAGAAACGGGTCGAGCTGTCCGGGGTCGCCCACGAAGAGGGCTTGGTCGAAGAGGTGGCCGGTACGCAAGAGTGCGTCGGAGCGCATCTGGTAGGCCTCGTCGATGATGGCCCATGGCCACCGGCGGTCGTGGACGGTGGCCCATTTCATGGCGGTACCCACGACGACGTGGGCCGTTTTCAGGCTTTCGATGCGGTGGCCGACGCGTACGCCGGGCAGTGCCAGCATGTCGGGTGGGACTGTGTGGTTCGCTGCGGTGAGCCGAGCTGTTGGCAGGCGGGAGTGGGCCAAGCGTCGTACGAGGTCGTCGGCCTGGGTGTTGGTCTGGGTGATGACGATGCAGGGGGCGCCGTGGTGCGCGAGGGTCTGCGCGGCGTGGATGACCAGGGTGGTTTTACCGGCGCCAGGCGGTGCGTCGACCACCAGCCCGGGGTGGGTGAGCGTGGGCAGTTGCTCCACGATCGCGCGTTGCGCGTGGTCTTCCTGGTGGTGCGGCGATGGCGGGGGCGAGTGGGGTGCCGCTTTTGCTCGTTGTCGCTCTGGGGGTGGGTGCGGAGGGCCTGCGTGGGTCCATGGAATCTGATCGGGCAGCGGGAATTGCGGCATCCGGTGGTAGTGGTCGGGGCGAGGGTGCACACGAGGAAGGCGCCGGTGTCGGGGAGGACGGTGTGGCGGGGGCGGGCCGGGGTGCCCATGCCGGCGGTGATTTCGAGGTCGACGAAGGTGTCGCTGTCGCGGGGGTGATCGCCCGGACCGTGTAGCGGGCGTCGCGGTGGGTGTGGCAGGCCAGGATCTGGCCGGGTTCCAGGCGCAGCGGATCGGTGGTTGAGACGGTGAAGCGGGGGCGCCATTGGGCTCGTTTACTGCTTCCGTACACGAGGTGGTCGGCATCGACGGTGGTGACGTGCCGCCGAAGGCTTCTCCGGTGGTGCGCAGTTCGGCGCGGGTGAAGGGGTCATCGAGGGCTCGTTCGGCGGCGAAGGCCGCGGCGGCGTGCTCCCTGCGAGCCAGGCCGATGGCGGCGGCGACGGCATCGTCGCGGGCGCGCTGGGGCGCCTGTCTTGGGCGAGGTAGGCGGTCATGTCGGTGAACTCGGTGCGTTCCGTTTCCATCGCGCCGGGTGCCGTCAGCCTCGGCAGAGCCTGCAGAAGGGTGTAGGCCTGCCACATGCGTTCCCAGGTCGGTTGCATGTAGTGAGCCAGGAGGATGCGGAGGTCGTTCAGGCAGCGGGCCTGCTCGCGCGGACCGGCGCGATAGGCATGGAAAAGGGGAGCCAGGTAGTCGGTGTCGAAAGCCGGATCGGTGGCCGGCCGGCCGAGCGGTGGGTGGCGGGGTCTTCCGCTGCCAGTGCGGGGTGATGGCCGCTGGCGGTGTGGCGGGATGGGTCGATCCACGCCAGCAGGGTGGCCACGTCCTCGTCTTCAAGGGGGCTTTGCCCAGTGACCCAGTGCATGGCGAGAAAGCCGGTCAGGGGATGAGGGCGGATGTGCCGGGGAGCTCGGCGCGGCCGGCGAAGAAGGTCAGCCACTGGCCCAGGCGCCGCACCGAGCAGGAGTCGACGGAGCGCCGTCAACAGGACGCAGCCGCAGGTCGCGTCCGAGAGTGTTCAAGTAGGCCACGGCATGGGGGTTGGGCACCAGGAGTTGCGGGGCGTCGAGAAGCGCTGCCGTGCCGGCCTGGTGGAGGTGGCGGGCAGGTGCTCATGACGCCGCTGGTGTTCTTCGATGTAGGCGGTGACCCTCGAGGCGAGGGAGGTGAGCATGGGGGTGGTGCTGCCCGTCGGCGGCGCGAGGAAGAGTTCGGGGCGGGCGGGGTCGGTGCCGAGCATGACGGCCAGGGGCCTGGCCGCTGTGCCCGATTGCTTCAGGGGCAGCAGCATCAGGGGCCGGTCGCTCAGATGCAGGTGGCGAAGCCGACTGGTGGGCAGGGCGTTGCCGGTGGCAGCGGCGCGCATCCGCAGCAGGGTGGTGAGCAAGCTCATGTCGTGCCTGCCAGGAAGTCGGCATGGACACGTTGCGCGTGGCGGAGCGCCTGGGTGATGTCGGACGGTCCCGTGAGGGGTGCTGGTGGCCGTCGGTAAGGGCCAGTGCCAGGGCGATGTCGTCGATGCCTGCGACGTCGTCGCGGACCGTGGTGCCCAGGACTTCGGTCCGGCCTTGGTGGCGTGCTTCGTTACGGCAGAAGTGGGCCAGTTCGCAGTGATGCAGGCAGCCGGGGCTGTAGTGCGCACGGGGGGCAGACAGTGCTGCGGCGAGTTCCTCGCGGGGCCGCGTCGGGTTCGCCTCGCGATCCGGGGCCAGGTCGAAGGTGGTACTGGGGGGCAGCTGGTCGAGCAGGTCAGGCAGGCGGCGGAGCCGGCCGAGATGCCAACTGAGCGATTTGATCTTCTGGGCCGCGTCGGCGAGGGTCGCGGTGGGCGGTGGGAGAAGTCGCGGGGATTGACCAGGACCACACGGTTGGAGACGCGCTCGGGTGGGAGGCCCCCTCGGCCAGGAGCTCGCGCAGGGCCAGGACGTAGGCCGCGGCCTGGGTCAGCGCCGCGGCGACTTTGGCGGGATCGGCTTGGCCGTCGATGACCGGGAAGGATTCAATCTCCACGATGTGGAAGGTCTCGTGGTGCTGGAAGGCGACGATGTCGGGTTCCAGGTAGACGGGGTGGCCGGCGACGGTCAGGCGCAGCACGGGGTGGTCGAGCAGAGTGCGGGCGCGTGTTTTGTCACGGGCCGCGCCGAGGATGAGATTACGGGTGTGGGAGTGGCGCAGCGGCAGCGATGACGGCTCACGGCCGCCCACGGCGTTCACGTCCTCGTATGACACCTCGGGCAGGTGAGGTCGAGGGTCTCGCGGAGTAATTGCACCAGTTCGGCGCCGGCTTGGGTGGTGACCGGCGTTCGAAGGCGGCGCCATGGTCGAGGGCGATCGCGGATGTGCACAGCGGCCGTGGCAGGTTCAGGTGCGCGGCGAGGGCGTCCTTGTCGACGCCGGCCGCATCGAGCAGGGCGCGCCGGTCACATTCGGGGTTGACGGTCAGCGCGCCAGGGTTTTGGCGGTGTGCGGGACAGGGGGGCTGGATCCTCTCAGGGCGTCCAGTCGCGCGGCGAGCAAATTCACGGTTCTTCCTTGGATCAAGGTGCGGTGGTGCGGTCGCGGCGCGCGGTCAGGACGTGCGGTGCAGGCGAGTGACGTTGCGCAGGGTGTGGCCGAAGAGCTGCTCCACGTCGGCGAGTTGCTGTGCGCGGCGGGCGGTCTCGGTGCGGGTGTCGGCTTCGTCGTCGGCGTGGATTGCCAGTTCGGCTGCGGCGGCGCGGCGCAGCGCGTCCAGGTCGAGCGGCCCCTTGGTGGGGCAGCCGGGAATGTTGCGGTTGTAGTGCAGCAGGAGTCGGCGGACGGGCTCCTGCTGCAGGGAGTCGTCGGCGCGGGCCTGGGAGGCTTCCGCGAGTCGCAGGGCCGAGGTGAGGAAGTGGACACGGTGGGTGAGCGGGCCCACCACGCGTTGCTCCAACGGCCAGGTGCTGAGGGCGAGGAGAGCGCGGACCGGGGCGAGCAGGTCGGATGTCAGGGCCGAGCAGATGTAGTAGGCGCGTGCATAGGGCGAGGAGCGGAAGGAGCGTTCCTCATCCCGGCGCACGGCGGCCAGTCGCGCGGTGTTCAACGGGCCGGAGAAGAAGGCCTCGTGAACCAGGCTGACCAGCTTGGGCGCGGCGGAACAGTGAGGAGCGTCAGCACCTGGTGGACCTGCTCCCGGGCGGGCAGCCCCGGCTCGGCCGTGGACTGGAGCTGTGGCTGCATCTGCGGCGGGGCCGGCACGGGCGCGTCATCGGAGCCGAACAGGGCGTTGTAGGCGTTCTGGGTGCGCTTGAGTTCAGGCGACCTCCTCTTCGGCGCCGTCGGCGGAGCGCTCGCTCCCCTCATCGGACCCGCCTGGCGCGGCCTCAAGGGCTGTTCAGCAAGGCTCCCGCAGGGGCGCCTCGTTATGGCCCAGGAGCGGCGCACCCCCGTGACCCCTCTATCACCGGTAAAGCCCCTGAAGCGCCAACGATCGATGTAGGCAACTACAGGGGAAGGTTCCAAGCGTCTTTGCACCGTAACGGCATGAAGCGATTGCCGGACGACTGGGACGCCCATCACGCCATCCCGCAGGAGTACCGGAACCACCCGGGGTTCATTAACTTCGACTTCGATGCCCCATCCAACATGCGTGGGGTTCCTGGCAGTAGGATGAAGTCGCGTGGCGCCAACGTTCACCAGGAAATAACCAATCAATGGAAGTGGTTCCGGGATACGAACCCAAATGCTACGCGCGCGGAAATAGAAGACTTTGCCGAGCAAATAGACAGGGGATATGGTGACTATTACTGGAGAGAGCCTCGATAGCTGGATCGCGGCGATGTCGCAGCTGTCCGCGAGTTTCACTCGGACTTTCGAAGGCAAATACGGCTACCCGCCGGCGAGAACAGGGTTGTCGAGGCTACCGGTGATAGCGATACTAAATCGCACCTTGCAGTGTTGAAGGAAGCGGAGGTCGGGGACCTGGTCGCCTTCTATTCGCGAGTAGCGGAGGTGTCACTTCCTGATGTGGGCTCCGGATTCTTCGTTCACGCAGCCGAGTCGGTAATCGACGGCATGAACGGAGATCAGCCAACCAGGGTAGCGGCTCCGCTGATGAGCCGATCATCGTTTTCGGCTCAGACGGCGGGGGATCCCTGTTCGCGCTCGGTGCTTCAGAAGGTCTGATCTATCGCCTAACCGGTGGCACTCTGATCGGCTCCGTCTACGAGGTGGAAGATTCTGGCCTCGAAGTCGTGGCGCGGAACTTGTGGGGGTTCTTGCAGTATCTACGCGAAGCCTTCTCTGAGTCCATTTCTGGAGAATGAGAGTTATAACGCCTAACGGGCGCGTTGGGCCGATGACCACCGGCTGGGCACGCCGGGGCGAGCACTGTCTCGTCTCCGTGGGTCCCCGGGCAGTGCCCGGACGACAGCCTTCGGAACATCGACCACGTGGTGCAGCAACATCGCCTCGGAGACCGGCCGGGGCGTCGCCCAGCGCAGCATGACGCCAGCGCGTCCGGGCGGGATGAGCACCTTGTTGTATCCCCGGTGGAGACGGTCGGCGTGCAGCTCGCAAGGGCGGCGACCTCGGCGTGGACCGCGTTCTCGCCGCCCGGCACGCGCGGCCCACACCTCACCGTGCCCCTGACTGACATGCGCAGCGGTTCACTCAGACGCTGATCAGCGATGGGCCGCCGGTCGCGCGTCGTCGACAGCCGGACCACTGATGACGGCTGCTCGATCCGAAGACGCCGCCAGTGCCCGGACTGCTCCCGGCGGTTCACAACCGCCGAGACCGCGTCACTGATGGTGATCAAGCGGAACGGGGTCACCGAGCCCTTCAGTCGCAACAAGGTCATCTCCGGCGTGCGCAAGGCGTGCCAGGGCCGCCCGGTCACCGAGGACGCACTGGCGCAGCTCGGTCAGCGGGTCGAGGAGGCCGTGCGCGCCACCGGCAGCGCCGAGCTGTCCACCCATGACATGGGGCTCGCCATACTCGGCCCGCTCAAGGACCTCGACCTCGTCGCCTACCTGCGCTTCGCGTGCAGCTCACCGTCGCGGAGTTCTACCGCTGCCGCACCGCCGGGAGGTGGCCCGGCTGCTCGCGGACGCGACTTCGGCGGTCCCCACGACGGCGGACGGCTCCAGGAGCTGCCGGCCGACGGACCGCCGCCCGTCCTGCCGCCCGGAGCGCCGCCTCGCCCACCCGGGGCGGCAGCGGGGAGCAAGACCTTCGTCCTGGAACTCGCCACCCCGCCGGAGCCCCGGCGGCTGCGCCTCGCGCTGGAGGCGGTCCTGCGGCGCCACCCGGCCCTTCGCCTGTGCGCCGAACCCGACGGCAGCGCACTGCGGGTGCGCCCACTCGACGATCTCGACCTCTTTCTCGCAGAAGTGACGCCCGGGCGGTCCGTCGAGCCCGCGAACCGCCCGGCCTGGCTGCACCGCTCGGCGCAGGCCCGCGTGCCCGACCCTCGCAGGGATCCGCTGCTGCGGCTGATGCTCTCCGCGCCGCAGGACGGCCCACGCTCCTGGCCCTGACCGTGCACCCGCTGGCACTGGACGGCCTCGGACTGCTGAGCCTGTGCCACGATCTGTCCACCGCCTATCAGGACCCGGGCCCCTGGGCCCGGAGGACCGGGGATTCCTAGGGCAGCCGACCTGGCGTCACGAGCTGCCCGGCAGCGTGCCGGCGAAGCACGCCGCCGAGGTGTGGCGCGGCCTGCTGGGCGGCCGGGACCGGTCCCCGGCCGGCTTCGCGGATTCGAGCGGGGCGTCGGCCGAAGCCGGGGCGAGGTCATCGGCAGGGACACCGAGTCCCCATGGGCCCCGAGGCCGGAGCTGCACGCCGCGATCCGGTCGGCCTGCGCCCGGGACGGGATCGCGCCGTACGCCGTCCAGCTCACCGCCTTCGCCATCGCCGCGGCCGTGGCCGAGGGGGCGAGCTGCGGATCGCCCTGCCGTGGGACGGCCGGGCCGCAGCCGGACTGGAGACGTCCGTCGGCGCGTTCGCCGACATCGTGCCGCTGCCCGTCGCGATCCGTCCCGGGCAGCCGGTCGGCGCCGTCCTGTCGGCCGTGCTCGCCACCCTCGACCGGATCGGGAGCGTCCGCCCCGTGCCGTACGCGGACGTGGCGGCCGCGGATCCATCTCTCGCCTGTGAACCGGACGTGGTGTTCGGCTATGCCTGGGACAACGGCGAGGACGTCACCTTCGGCGGGAAGGGGCGCGTTGGGTGGGGCCCGAGCCGCTCCAGCCGGGTGTGCGCGTGCACTTCTCGGTCGTGGACGGCGCTGACGGGTTCCGGGTGCACGCCCGGTCCCGGGCCGACGGCCCCGGCGCGGCGGTGCTGCTCTCGGCGTACCGGACCGCTCTCTACGCGCTGGTGTTCGATCCGCAGGCGCGGGCCGACGGCTGCCCGGACACCGACGGCACGAGTGAGGACGTATGAGGTTCAGCCTGTTCTTCTTCGCCAACGGGGACGACCCCGACGAGCAGTATCGGCTGCTCATCGAGGCGTCCAGGTTCGCCGACGCCGAGGGCTTCTCGGCCGTCTGGACACCGGAGTGACACTTCCATCCGTTCGGCGCGCCCTTCCCCAACCCGGCGGTCACGGGGGCGGCGGTCGCCGCGGTCACCCGCCGGGTCGCGGTGCGGGCCGGCAGCGTGGTGCTGCCGCTGCACGATCCGCTGCGGGTCGCCGAGGAATGGGCCGTGGTGGACCGCCTCTCCGGCGGCCGGGCCGAGGTGGCGTTCGCCTCCGGTGGAATCCGCAGGACTTCGCCCTCGCACCACAGCGCTTCGCCGAGGCCAAGGAAGAGATGCGCCGGGGGATCGGCGAGGTGCTCCGGCTCTGGTCCGGTGCCGCCGTCGAGCGCACCGGCCCGGGGGGGCGCCGCTATCCCGTCCGGACCTACCCAACGCCTCGGCACGGCGGGTTGCCGCTGTGGATCACGGCGGCGGGCTCGCCACAGACCTATGCACTGGCCGGGGAGCTGGGTGCCGGGGTGCTGACCCATCTGCTCGGTCAGTCACTGGACGAACTGGAGGAGAACCTGGCCGGATACACCGACGCCCTGACCACGCACAGCCACGGCATGGAGCGGGAACGCGTCTGCGTCATGGTGCACACCCATCTCGGGCCCGACCGCCAGCGGGCCCTAAACCTCGCCAGGGGCCCGCTCATGGCCTACATGCGCTCCTCACTCAGCCTGTTCGGCCTCAAGTCTGCCGCTCCGGCCGACGACAGTACCGGCGACAAGGCACTTGAGGAGCTGCTGGAACTCGCCTACCAGGACTTCTCCCGCGATCGCTGCCTGCTTGGCTCGCCGGCGGACGCACTACCGCTGATCGAGGCGCTGGCCGAGATCGGGGGCGACGAGATCGGCTGTCTCATCGACTTCGGCATCGGCACCGACGAGGTCCTGCACGGCCTTGAGACCCTGGCCGAGTTGAACCGCCGATGCGCCGAGCTGTCAGCGCCCCGGATCCGGGTCGGCACCGAGGGGACCGCGGCAGCTGCTGGTCCTGCACCACGCAGGCGGCTCGGCAGGGCCGTATCAGCGGCTCGTCCATGCGTTCGGCGGCGGCCGCGGTCGGGAGGCTGTCGCTGCGCGACTACCTGCTCGGGGTCCTGCGGGCCGACTTCGCCGTGGCCGACGGCCACCGGGCCACCGCGGGCGCGCAGCTGCGCCGGACCCGCGGCGCGGTCTTCCGCAGCCTGGCCGACCCGGTGGCCTCGCCGGACGGCTGGTGCGGGGCGTTCCGGCAGCCGATGACCGGCCACGCCTTCGCGGGCGGCCATCTCTCCCTCGTCGACCGGGTCGAGGAGGTGGCGGATCGCATCGACGCTGAGCTCGACCGGCTCCGGCCGCGCGGACCGGAGCCGGTGCGCCGCTCGCCAGCGGTGGGACCGCCCGACCGGCGGCGTGATGGGCCACGCAGCCGGGCCCGCTGCCCAAGGCCCTGCCCACGCACCCGGGTTGGACATCCACGAAGATCGGACAGGAGCACTTTCAGTGACAACGAACAACGGGCGGCCAGTGACCGCGGCACTGATCAGGCAGATCGCCGCGGCCGCGCTGCCGCTCTACTTGTCGATGATCTCGGCCTCGGCGGGCGCTGTGGTGGACACCGCCGTCCTGGGCCACCACAAGACCGCGGCATTGGCGGGTCTCGCCGTGACCATGGCCGTCTTCGGCCCGGCCACCGCGGCGATCGCCGGCGCGCAACGCGGTGTGATGCCCTTCGTGACGGAGCACCAGGACGAACCGGCGCAGCTCGTCTCGGTCCTGCGCAACGGGATGTGGCTGGCCGTGGCCACCGGTGGTCTGGGCGCCGTCGCGGTCGCGGCGGTGCCGTGGATCGGCCGGGTCGGGGGCGTGCCGGACGCCACCCTCGATCAGCTCGGCCTGTTCCCGGTCCTGCTGGCGGCGGCCACCTTGTTGACCGCGGTGTCGACCACGGCGGGCTCCGCCCTGATCGGGCTGGGCCGGGGCCACCTGGTGATGCGCGCCGGACTGGCCGGCACGGGGTCGGCCGTGGTGCTGTCGCTGCTCCTGGTCGGCGGCCCCGGTCCGCTGCCCTCCCTCGGTCTGGCGGGCGCCGGGATCGCGATGCTGGCCTCCAGTGCGATCAGCGCCGTGGTCGCGCAGGTCGCGCTCCGACGGTCACCACAACTGGCAGGTCACTCCCTGAGGTTGGGGCGCCCGCAGCCAGCACAGGTGATCGGGCTGGCCCGGGTCGGCATTCCGCTGGCCGCCACCGTACTGATCAAGTTCGCGGTCCTGGGCGCGCTGGCCTTCTCAGCCACCCGAATCAACACGGAGGCAGCCGCCGTGCACAGCGTCGCGGTGTCGCTGGTGAACCTGATGTTCACCGCGGCCGTGGCGGTCGGGCAGGCCCTCGTGCCGGTGGTGGCGGAGCGGCTGAAGGAGCATGACCTGGCGGGTGTGCGGGCCGGGGCGGTGTCAGGGCTGGTCGTCGCCGCCGGGGCGGTGCTGTTGCTCGGCGGACTGCTCACGGTGGCGCGCGGGCCCGTGCTGGCGGTGTTCAGCACGGACCCCGGAGTGCGGGACGGCTTGGTGGACCTGCTGCCGCTCGTGCTGGCGGCGACCCTGGCGGACGCCTTCCAGGCCCTGTTCGGCTTCGGGCTGATCGGTGTCCGGCGGACCCTGCCGAGCATGCTCTGCTTCGCGGCCTGCTACGGCGTGTTGGCCGTCTTGGCCGGACCGGCGGCGGCCGGCGGCGGCCTCACCGCACTGTGGGGCACGCTGGCGGTGGTCAACCTGGTCCTGATCGCGGCCCAGGGCTGGTGCTTCCGTCGTTACAGCGCCCTGGCGGTCGCGGCCCCGGTGCCGGTCTGACCCGTCGGCCCGTCCGCCCTCGGGCCGCCCCGCCAGTGGGGGCCGGTCCGGGGGCGGACGGCCTTGCGCGCGGTGGGGTGCGCCCGTTCAGTGCGCGGGCGCCGACCGGTCAGGGGCGGGCCGGTCGGCGAGCTCCACCGCCCCGACGGGCCTGTCCGGCTGCTCCACCGCGGCCCGCAACAGAGCGACCAGGCCGTCCAACAGCCAACGGGCCGTCGTCTCCCCAAAGAGGTCGGCCGCGTACTCGATCCCGCCCGTGATCCCGCCCGGGCCGCCACTGCCGCTCTCCGGGTGTTCAGTCAAGGTGAACGTCAGGTCGAACTTGACGGTGTCCGTTGCCAGTTCGCGATGGCGTACGGTCAGACCCGGCGCCTCGGGAAGCCGCGGTGGCTCGACCTGGAACGCGAGCAGGACCTGGAAGAGCGGGTGGTAGGCCCTGGACCTGGGCGGCGTCACGACCTCCACCACCTGGTCGAACCGCGTTTCCTGGCGAGCAAGGAACTCCAGATCCGCCTCCCGGACCCGCGCCAGCAGCTCGGCCGTCGACGGGTTGCCGGCGGAAGCAACGGGCGGCGCATGATCCGGGGAAGATCCTTCTGGATGTGGCTCTTGCGGTCGCGCTGGGCGGGGACTGCCTGGCCGATGTCGGGACGCTGCGGGCGGAGCCGGCCGTGTTCGGGCCGGTGGCCTCCGATCCGACCGTCTCAGCCTGATCGATGCTCTCGCGGCGGCCGGGCCGAGGCCCTGACGGCAGTCCGGTCCGCGCGCCGAAGTCCGGGAACAGGTCGGGAAAATGGCCGGTTCGGCGGCGCCGGGTACGGACGGTCAGGTGATCGTGGATCTGGATGGCGTGCTGGTCCTGGCCCACTCCGACAAGCAGGACGCCGCCGCGACTTGGAAGAAGACCTATGGCCATCACCCACTGATGGCGTTCGTCGACCACGGCAGCGGCGGGAGCGGGGAGCCGGTCGCAGCCCTGCTGCGACCGGGCAACGCGGGCAGCAACACCGCAGCCGACCACATCGAAACCGCCCAACTCGCTCTGGCTCAGCTGGCGAAGAACCACCGGCGCGGACGCCAGACACTCATCCGTACCGATTCCGGTGGTGGGACGCACGAGTTCGTGGCCTGGCTCGCCCGGCGCGGGAGGTGGCTGTCGTACTCAGTCGGCATGACCATCACCGAGCAGATCCACCAGGCCGTCCTAAGGGTTCCGGCCTCGGCCTGGACCCCGGCCCATCTGCGATCGGCTCCGGCGTTCCGGTGTGCTGCACGAGTACGGGCGCGAGAAGCTGACGGTTCATCCGTGCCGGAGGGTTGTGGCCTGCGTCCGGTGCGGACACCAATTCGGGTGGGTCCGGCACGTGAACCGCCTCGTCGCAGTGGGCTGCCTCCCGGTGGCGCAGCGGCCGGACTATGTCACCCCGAACCGAACGGCCACGCCCTGCGACTACGCACAGATCTGTCGGCGGTGCGGCGAGGCGGTCAGCGACGTCGTCACCGAGCAGGACTGGGATACCCCATGGTGGGGCGGCAGGTGCCGACGATGCGGCGAGAGGTGGGTCGACGACGGGGACTGACCGGCCGTGCCGCCAGGAAGCCCTTCGAGCGCCCGAGCCGACAGCCGCGTGGACAGCACGGCGGGCTTCCTGGGGGATGCACGAGCCGCGGTCGACATCGCACACCCTGTCCTGCGATGCGGCTGCTGCACGCCGCCTGCGTCAGGTGCGGGCCGGCGGCGATTCTTCTGCCCGGCCCCGTATGAGACGCAGGATCCACCCCGCTTTCGGCGCACCCGCGCGCGTCATTCCGACAGCCGTGAACGTCGCCGCCGCTGCTGTTGCGGTAGCGGTGAACGCGACAACCAGCCAGACACCCCCGACAGGGCGTTCGTCTGCGGCGCGGCGAACCCTCCGGGCACCGCGTACACCACGAGCCGGTCTCCTGCCTCCGCGCCGGCGGGGCACGCCTCCCCCAGCGGGACGAAGTCCGACTCCCTGAGGTTCCGTTCGAGTTCCGTACCGTCGAGCCGCTCCAGCGAACACTCCCACCAGACTCCGGTGACCTTCCCCGTCGGCGCGGTCCTCTCATGCCGAACGGCCTTGGTGACAACGGTCTCCAGCCGCTCGCCCCACACGTCGAGCACGGCCTGGTCGAGAAACATCAGCAACCCCACGGCCAGCAGACACTCCACGATTGCCGCCACCCCGAAGTGCCAAGGACCAAGACGGATGAAGCACACAGCGATCAGCGCGAACCCCACACCGAGAAGCAGCAGCCCCGCAACAACGACCACCGCTGGGTGAGGCCACCACGCGGGAACGAGCACCACCGTCACCACGGCCAGCCCCACGTCAGCACCGAAGCGGTGACCCCCACCAGCGCACCGGCCACCCGCAACCGCGGTCTCCCGCTCACCGCCACCTCCCCCACCGCCCAAGCGTCCCGTGCGCTTTCATTCCCAGCCTGCGAGCGGTCCGACCCACGTGCGAGCGACTATCCCCATGTCATACCGACCTGCGTAGGAAGCCCGAGTACGACCCGCTCCGGAAGATCGCAAGAATCTGGGAACTGACAACTTAGAGGCCGCGCAGATAGGTACGGGGAGGGGCGCTCGCGAGCAGCGCAGGCTCAGGTCTTGATGATCATAAAGTCGCGACGCTCTGTGATCCCCGGGGAGACCTGTGCCTGCCCTGTTGATATGGCTGACCGAATCACTGTGGGACCAATTCTCGGCACTGCTGCCCGTGCAGCCGGTCTACCACCCAGACCGCCCCTGCGCTGCCACCGCCCGCGTACCAACGTTCGGATCATGCTCGACAAGCTCCTGCAGCTCCTGCAACAGCTGGTGATGTGCCGGTGCTTGGCCGTTGTGTCCGCCTGATTGACCGGGCGACAGTCGCTTATCCGGCTGTCTCCCTGACGGCCTGCCGCAGTTCCCCGGTGTCCGGTGACGTCGTCCGGAGGTTGGCGACCGCTGTCTGTGCGTCCGGCCAGATGTCGAACCGGCCCCAGTGGAGCGGCCAGGCGAAGCGCCGGTCGACGATCCAGGCCAAGTGCGCTTCGACGTCGGCACGGCGCTCGGGTGGTGCGATCGCCATGTCCGGTTCGACGGGTAGACACCAGGTGTGATCGTCGAGTGCGAGGATTCTGCCATCGAAGTGGTCGTAGACATAGTCCCCGTGGAGCGGCAACTCAGCGTCCGCATCCCGAAGAAACGTATAGTCGCCCACGGTTTCGCCGTTGTCGGCCCGCAGGAACCGCAGCACCTTCTCGCCTACCGCGACGATCACGTCGTCAGCGCCCCACAGCACGCCTTGTGTACCGGCCGGGGCGGCGAGCTTGTGCAGTCGTCGTGGCTCGCTGTCGCCCAGCGACCAGACCTCGATATCCCCCGCTGCCGTGAGAACAGCTCCCCGGTCTCCGGACGGTGCCCATGCCCATACCGCGAAGTCCTTGTTCTCACGGGCCAGGGCTGTCTCCGCAGGGGTGACGGCCAGTCGGTGGCTGAGCCGCCCGTCCCCGTAGACCTCCACGCCGGGTTCGGCCGCCTTCTCGCTCAGCACGGCGGCAAGTCGGGCCGTGTCACCGCGCATGCCCCAGTGCAGCGAGAAATTCCAGCGTGACCCGGCGGTCGGTGCGGGGTCGGCGGCCGGACGGCCAGTAGCCGCGTCACGGAAGTGCAGCCGCCCTCGGTGGACATGGGCGAGGTAGCGTCCGTCCGGGCTCCACTCGGCAAGCCAGTCGACCCTGGTGCACCAGAGCGGGGCGCCCGTGGCGACGTCGACGACAAACGCCTCGGAGCGATTGGCGACGTACAGCCGGCTTCCGTCGGGAGACCAAACAGGCGACCAGTCGACCCACAGCTCCTCCCCGCAGTCCTGGACGCTCGCCGGTATGGGCCCCTTGGCCAGGATGTACTCGTGCGGCATCTCGGCCTCCTCGGCCAGCCAGAACAGCTTGCCGTGCTCCAACGGGGCGAGGCAGCCGTGCACACCGACACTGTCCTTGTTGCCCGTCTCGACAAAGGCGCTGCGCCCATCGGGATGCAGCGCCCAAGCCGGCGGACGGGAAGCGCCGTTGGTCACCTGGGCCTCCGCACGTGGCTCGGAGGACTCGCCGAACGGGTCCCACACACCGATCGCGTTGGTGCGGAAGGCCATGCCCAGGTGCAGGCCGTCAGACGACCACTGCATGGTACGCGCATAGCCGTCCCAGCCGACGCCGCCGTCGATCCACTTCAGGACGTTGACGCATCGCCCAGTCGCGACCTCCCAGACCTGCGCGGTGCCACTCTCGCCCTCACCCCAGTCGCCGGTGACCAGATGAGTCCCGGAAGGACTGAGCGCCAGTGCGGTGATTTCTGAGCGGTGTCCGTAGGGGCGGCTGAGCATCGTGCCCCGCACGCGGATCCTGTTCGTGGCGAGCCGGTGCGCCGAGGTGAGGCCGTGGTCGCGCTCAAGAGCGGTCAGCCGGGCCCGCAAAGGGAGCAGGTCGCGGGCGGAAACGAAGGATGTCCAGTCCGCGTCCGTCAGCAGGTTCTCCAGCTCGGCCGGGCCAGCCGCGGCGAGGGCGGCGGGGTCCGCGAAAAGGCCCGGCAAGGGAGCGGGCTGGGAACCATCCCCGCTCGCCGGGCCCTCAAGCACCGTCAGCGCCGCGAGGAGCGCCGCCTCGTCATATGTCGGTATGCCCTGGACGTACGCCTTGTTGCCCTTGTCCCTCGACGTCTCCTGTCCTATGAAGATCGCGGAGGTCGAAGGCGTGAGCTCGTGTGTCACGTGTGCGCCTGCGGCTTCCAGACGTCTCTCGGCCTCGCCCGCCCCGAGAGTGTCGAAACTGCCGGAGAGCGCGATTTCACGGCCTTTCAGGTTCATGGGCAGCGAGACTACTGGCTGGCACCGACATCGCCGCGACCACCGTTCCGGGGGAACGGCTTTGGATGTCGCGCAGAATCGGTATGCGGTCATGGGTTGGCGGCTCGGACGTGCATTCCATCGGTAGGTTGTCCATGCGCGTCGGATCAGGCTCCGGACGGTGATGATGGTGTCGGCGAGGTCGAAGAAAGTGTCGATGACGGTAGCCCGGCGCTCTTTGCAGTGGGCGAGGCGGTGGAAGGCCTTCTGTCAGGCGTGGGTCCGCTCCACGTGCCATCGCTGGCTCGCTTGGATCGGTGCCTTCTCTCCCCTGTGCGCGATGTTGCCGTGCAAGTCGCGTTCGGCGAGCAGCGCGCGGGTGGCCTCCGAGTCGTAGCCGGCGTCCAGATGCACGGTGATGTTGTCGGGCAATGGCCCGAGGTCGTTCAGGCGGTCCAAGGTCGGCGAGCAGCGGGGAGTCGTGGCGGTTCGCCCCAGCCAGGCACCAGGGGGTCGAGCCCGTACGGGACCTTCGCGATGACACTGTCCGCGCCGGCTGCCCGCGCGGCCTCCAGGAGCAGCACGTCGTCGGCGGTGCGGGGCTGGCCGAGGTGGATGTTGGCGCGCAGGTCCATGGGCCAGCGGGTGTAGTCCTGCGGCACCAGTCCGACGCAGGACCACACGCTGTGCGGACGGTCGGTGCCGTCCCAGGTCACCGTTCCGGTGCTGGCGACGCGCAGTCCGGTGAGCAGGGTGGACAGGGTGGTCATGCCTGAGCCGTTCTCGCCGACCAGCGCGATCAGTTCGCCTTGGCGGAGGGTGAGGCTGATCCCGTCGACCGCCGGGACGTCGGCACCCGGGTAGGTGCAGGTGACATCCTTCGCCTCGATCACGGCCGGCGCACCGAGCGGGATCATCTCGGTTCCACGCTCGGTGCGCAGGGCCTTCGCCCGGCGCAGGAACGCCTGCCAGTCCTCCAGGTACAGGCTGGTGCGGAACAGCCGGGCGGCGGCCATGACCAGGGAGGTCAGCGCGCCGGTGGAGGTGCGGACCGCGACGACGGCGGTGGCGGCGAGGGCCAGGTCCATACGGCCGGTGGCCGCCAGCCAGCCGAGCGCGGCCCAGGTCGCGGCGAGCATCAGGCCACTGACCGTGGCGCCGAGCAGGGTGACTCGCAGGACCCGCGGGGCCGCGCGACGGTGGGTGGCCTTGATTCGGTCGGTGATCTCGCGGTACCAGCTGGTCAGGAAGGGGGCCATGAAGGTCCAGTCGGGTGAGCCCGCACCCGCGCAGTCCACCGGCCGGAACCCGACCTGCCATTCCAGGTAGAGGGGGTGCCAGGGGTGGGTCCAGGTGCGGACGCCGGGGTGGTCGGCGGTGTCCCGTACGGCGCGCTGGAGTTCGGCGGCCTGCCGGGCGAGGGCGTCGTCGAGTGGGGCCGAACCGGAGAGGTCGGCGGTCTCGTTCGGCCCGGCGGGCGGCAGGTCGGCGGTGGTCCGGCAGACCAGCGGCCCGCTGCCGTCGGCGGGGGCGAGCGGCGGGGTCTTCTGCGGGAGGGTGAGCAGCACCACCGGGTCCAGGGCGCGGTGGAAGGGCGGCAGGTCCTCGCGGACCAGCCGCCAGCCGGCGGGCATCTGGGCACGCTGCAGGAACGTCCGGCTCGCGGCGTCGCCGGGGTTGCCGTCGGCGTCGAGCGGCAGCCGGGCGAGCATCGTCGTCAACCGGCGCTTGAGGCCCTTGACCTCGGCGGCGACGGTGTCTTCTGCCGTGGCGTCCAACTCCCGGGTCAGCTGGTGGGCGAGATCTTCGGGTGCTCCGTCGTCGACGCTGCCGCGCCAGATCGCGTACAGCTCCCACTGCCTGGCGGCGAGTTGGCGGCGGACGTCGTCCGCGCGCCGCTGGAGCGCGTCGAGCTCGCTTTCCAGGCGCCGGGCGTGCTCCGGTTCGACGCCGCCGTGCACGACCCGCCACCGGTGGCCGCCTGCATGGGGCAGGAAGGAGGTGGCGAACTGCCGCTGCGCGGTGGCGAAGGCGCCGTCGGGCTCGTCCATCGCCGCCAGGTGCCCGTACGCCAGCCCGGTCAGAGCCTCGGCCTCGTCGGAGGTCAGCCGGGCGTGCTCGGGACCATCAGGGAGGTGAAGGCGGCGGCGAAGGCGTCGATGGCGGTGGGGCCCACGGCGATCCCGCAGTCTTCCTTGGACGGCACCGTGTCGGCGGGGTCGTTCACGGCGGTGGACCAGGCGACGGAGCGCACCGCCCCGGCGTAGACGGTGCGCGGGCCGAAGCCGCCGCCGGCAGCGTGCCAGCCGAGCGCGGCCGCCAGCTCGGCGGGCGTCGCGGGCTCCCGGCCCTTCGGCCTGTCCTTCGGCCCGCCGTCGGGTCCGCCGCTCGGTCCGCCGTTCCAGTGCAGGACGTCGAGCTCCTTCTCCGCGCGCCAGCCGACCACGCTGTAGTGCAGGGTGGCGTCATGGGCGCGGATCCCCGGTGTGAGCGGGTCGTGGAAGGAGAAGACGTTGGCGTTGTACGGCTGGTAGGCCGCGAACATCGGCAGGCCCGGCCCGACGGCCGTCAGCGGCGCGGTCGGCCGGTCGCCCTCGTGGTTCGACGCCGCCGTCCACTGCGCGCGGTCCTTGCAGCGGCCGATGGCGGTGATCTTCAGCCCGTCCGCGCCGTGGACCACGTACGGCGAGGTGCCGCCGCCGGCGCCGTCGGCGTAGTCGCTGTCGATGACCCAGGCGGCGGTGCCGCCGTCGCCGCTGCGTACCAGCAGCCAGCGATTGGGCACCGGTGGGAAGACCGCGGTGCGGGAGGCGGCGGCGGAGGAGGCTACGGCGCACCGCAGGGCGGCGGGGAGCGTCCACTGCACGTACACGCCGTGGTTGGCCGGCGTGGTGGCGAAGTCGGGGGCGGCATCGGCGAAGGGGGCGGGCTCGGGGTCGATGTGGGCGAGGGCGAGTCCGAAGTCGGGTGTACGGCGCTGGAAGAGCGTGGAGCTGTGCGCCGGGGTCAGCGGCATCGCGTGCACCTCGATCGGCACGTGCAGCGCGGTGGCGGGCGCCGAGGCGGCGGACATGGTGTCTCCTTCGTTGGTGGGCCCGTGGCGGTGTCGACCGCGGCGATCGGCGGTTCATCCGCCGGACGGCGGCTCGCCGAAGAACTGGCGCTCGGGGGTTCTGATCAGCTGGAGGGCCAGTCCGGCGGGGCTCCTGGCCCCCGCCGCCTCAGCCAGCCGGGCGAAGCCGACCGCCCTGCTCCCGTGCGCGGGGCTGTCCTTGCCGCCCAGGAAGCGGTCCTGACGCACCTGGTGCCCGTCCGGTTCCCCGGTGCGCGGGTCGCGCGTGTTGAGCACCAGGCCCCCGTGGGCGTCCTCGTCGAAGCCGAAGTGCAGGGCGTGCGCGGGCTCCCCGATCTCGAACCAGGTCACGGCCGAGCCGCGGTCGAACAGGCACAGCAGGACGTCCGGTGCGGGGTACCAGGCCCGTACGGTGACGGCTGCGCCGCCCGCGCCCGCCGCGATCCGCAGGCCCGGGTACTGGGCGATCAACCGGGACCGGATGAGCACGCCCGTACGGTGGTCGTCGCCCGCGCCGAGCCCAGCGGTGGCGCGGCCCCGGGCGACTGCGGCGTCCGCGATGGCGCGGGCGGTGCCGGTGGCGCCGGGCCGTGAGGCGGCGACGCTGGACGCGCCGAGGAGGAGCGAGCGCACCCAGTACTCGTCGACGTGGAAGAACCGCACCGATTCGTGCGGCAGCAGTTCCGGGTGCGGCACGAGGTGGCAGAAGGGCAGCGCGCGCAGCGAGTAGAGCCGCTCGGCGAGCAGTTCGGCGGCGGCCGACGGGTCCGCGGCGGGCGGTGGCACAGGCGCGGCGGCGGGCGGCGCGACCGGGCCGTGCTGCGTCTGTGGACCCTTCAGCGACTGGCGCAGCGGTCGGCCAGCCCGCCCCTGACCATGGCGCCGAGCCGGTCGCTCGCGTTGCCCGACCGGTCGGGCGCCGGATGGGCGGCGTCAATGGTGCTGAAGATGTCGGCGGAGGCCAGCGCCAGGGAGCGGCCCAGGCTCCAGGCGTCGGCGTGGCTGATGTCGGCGGCGAGGTCGGTGTCGCCCGCGTCCTTGGGCAGGACGGCGTCGGCGGCGCGGCCGATGTCCGTCAGCCCCGGGTCCGTCGCGGGGACGGCGCTGAGCGGCCCCCGGTACAAGCGCCAGACCCCGTCGCCGGGCGCGCTCTTCTTCCCGGCCGCGGTCACCGCCTGGCGTACCGGCACCCGGCCCTCCCGCAGCTGCCCGACGGTCATGCCCGGTGCGTCCGGCGGCGCGCCGGGCAGCTGGAGCAGACCGCCGCTCGCCCGCATCTCCGCCACCAGGTCGGCCATGGTGGCGGCGAACGGCGGGTGGCTGTCGGCTTGGTTGACGAAGCTCCACGCGTGCAGGGACAGCAGCCGCACCGGCATCCCGTCCACCCCGCCCTCGGCGTCCGTCGGGGTGCCGCCCGCGAGGTCGGAGAGCACGGCGGGCAGGCCCTCCAGCGATACGAGATGCGCCACATGCGGTACGGGGTGGCCTCGCGGCGGGCCGGGCGGCCGCGGCAACCCGTTGCCGGTGACGACCGACACCGCGTCCGGCACGCCTGCGAGGCCGCCGGCCTCCTGGACGGCGGGTGGGGCCTGCCGTACATGGGCGAGATAGCGCAGACCGGCGGCGACCGGGACGACGGCCCGGAAGACCTCGGGGGCGAGGCGGATCGTCCGGCAGGGCGTGTTCTTCTCCGCGTCGGTGAGCGGGCCGAGGTCGGCGTGCCGGCTGAGCCGGTCGGACTGCCACTCGCGCACGGTGGTCGTCGTCACGTGCCCGATGGCCTGTGGATCCTCCAGCACCTCACCGGGGCCGAAGACCAGCAGCGCCAGCCACGGTTCACGGTCGGCGGGGTCCTCGGCGCTGTCGGGCCGGCGCAGCCGCTCCCAGGGCAGGGTGGGGCGGCCGAGGGCGATATGGGGCAGGGTGGCGGAGAAGGGGCCGGTCGAGCCCGGTGGCGGGTAGCAGCGCAGCACCTCCCCGGGTGTGAGGGCGAAGCGCGGGGCGGTGACGGTCAGTTTCCGCTTGGCCTCCTCCCTGGCCGCGGTGTCGACGCTCAGGGCGTACGAGGCGGTGATCTCGTAGCTGCCGGGCAGGAGGACCGGAACGCAGGCGTCCGCGAGCGTCGCCGTGCTGGAAGCCATGGGGTGCTCTTCTTCCTTCTGGTACGCGGGGCTTGTCCGTCTGCCGCGTCACGGCTGTGGGCGCAGCGGCAGCGTGGTCCTGCGGTCGTCTCCGCTGATGAGGAGGCGGCCGGGTACGGTGAGCGGCCCGTGCAGCCGCGGGGTGTCGGCGGTGACGGTCATGCCGAGGCCGAGCCCGGGGAGCAGACCGGTGGCGGGGTCGGGCACCTGCTGTCCGTCGCCGGGCAGCGGCGGGCCCCAGACCGCGGCGGGTACGGCGCCGATGACCGGGGTGCGGGTCCAGCCGGCGAGCTCGAGGTCGTTCAGGTCCCGGGCCTGCCCGCCCGTCTCCGGTTGGAAGCAGATGGCCAGGGCGTGGGAGCAGGTGAGGCCCTGGCGGTGCATTGGCCGCAGCGCGAGGGCGCCAGGGCTGCCGAGATCCATGGGCTTGCCGCAGAAGGCCATGGCGGTGGCGGGCACCGCGCAGCGCACGGAGAAGCCGAAGCCGGAGGCCGAGGCGTGCCAGTCGGTGCCGTCCTTCGCGCCGCCGGAGGGTTTGAGTCCGCCGAGGGGCGACAGGCACAGCGTCTGAGCGGGCAGCAGCTTGTCGCGCACCTGCGCCCAGCCCAGTTCATTGGGCTTGGACGGGCGGTCCTGGCCGAAGGGCACGCTGAACGACACGACCGTCAGATCGACATGCGCCCGCCCGCCGGTCGGCGGCCCCCAGACGTCCAGTCCGACGGTGATGTGCGCGCCGATGGTGTGTTCCCAGCCGAGGGTGGAGAACGTGTACTCGACTCCGACCGAGACGGAGATGCCGACGTCGAAGTGGAAGGGCGCCCAGGAGACGACGGCGTGCACGGAGGCGTCCAGCCAGGCTTTCAGGCCGCCCGAGTGGTACGAGACGTCGAGCGCGCCGCCCGCCATGACGGCCTGCGGGGTGAGCGCGCAGTAGGCGGTGCCGGAGATCGAGACTCCGCCGCCGGGCGACCAGTTGACGCCGACCCGCTCGACCCGCGGGTAGTGGGCGGGCACCGGATAGTGGTCGGGGTAGCCGCCGACGGTCAGGACGAAGTCCCCGCCGTGCGGCCCGCCGGTCCACACGTACAGCGCCAGCCCGCCCGTGAGGCGGCAGTCGGTGTCGAGGAGGAAGGACCGTGCGGTCAGGACGGCCTCGGCGGCGAAGAGGCGGGTGGAGGTGCGGTAGTTCACCAGGACGTCGACGTCGGCGACGGCGTAGCGGCGCGGGTTGTCCTTGTCGGGGGCGTCCTTGAGGGAAGGGAAGGACGCGTTGGCGTGCCCGGCGAGGGTGATGCTGACGTCGCCGGAGACGCCGACGGCCAGCACCGCCTCGCCGCTGATCATCTCGAAGGCGGTGAAGGTGAGGCCGGCGGCGGCCCAGAAGCTGCCGGGCGCTGGGGTGATCCAGCCGGTGCCGCCCGTGCCGGAGGAGCCGCGCAGGTCGCGGAGCAGGGTGAGGAGCTGCCCGGCGGCGTCGCTCGTGCCGGTGGTCGTGCCGGTGGCTGTGCCGGCGTCGGTGGATGTGCCGGTCCCGCTGCCCGTACCCGTACCCGCGCCGACGGTGCCGTCCGTCAGCGCCTTGAGCAGGGGGAACTGCCCCACCTGGGCCAGCGTGGGCACCCGTAGCCGGCTGTTGTAGCCGAACCCACCGGCCAGCTGCGTCACCACGAAGACGGGCGGTTCGCCGAACTGCGCGCCGAGCACGCCCAGCACGTCGAGCGCGAACCAGCCGGACCTCGCGTGCTGGAAGTTCCCCAGTGCCTCCAGTGAGAACTTCTCGGTCCGCGCGACGATCCCGCCGCTCAGGCTCAGATCGAACTCGCCCGTCGGCGGCTCCTTCTCGATCGCGCCCGCCACGGTGAGCGACGGGCCCGAGTACGCGACGGCCAGCCCGCTGAGCGCGCCTTCGAGCCGCGGGTCCCCGCCCTGCAGGGCGTCGGGCGACACGCCGAACCCGAGCCCGTCGGCGGCCAGGCTGAGCCCGCCGAAGACCAGGTCGGCGTCGAGCAGGAACCAGATCTTCCGGTCGGACGTGCCGACCCCCAGGCGGCGGACGTACAGCGGACCGATCCGCCGGTCGAGGGCCTTCCAGCCGGTCGAGTTCGCCCCGGTCGTCGCGGTGCCCGTGGTTGTCGCGGTGCCGGTGCCCGTCGTGGACGTCGTGGGGCCGGACGGCTTGCCGAGGGTCGTCATCGCGCCGTGCTCTCTCCGGCCGGTGTGCCGCCGCCCGTCGCCGGTGCGCCGCCGTTGGTGGTGACGGTCAGGGCCTTGCCGCCCGGCAGCTCCAGCTGCACGAGCAGCCCCACGCCCGCGGCCGCCCCGGTACCGCCCGTGGGCAGGGCGGCCGCGGCCGCGTCCCCGGCGAGCTGCCGCAGCCCGTCGAGTTCGGTCGCGGAGACGGCGGCCGTGGCGTAGTACCCGCCCAGCGCCCGGACCGCGAGGTCGGCCGCAGCGGGCAGGAAGTCCTTCAGGACCGGCACGCAAGAGAGGCTCACGTCCGTGAGCGCCGTGTGGAAGCAGACGACCGTGGTCGTGGGCGCGGAGGCGGACGAGGAAGAGGAGGGGGTGCCGGTGGTCATGCCGTGTTCCCCGCCCTGTCGCCGGTACCGAACAGCACGTTCATGGTGCGCCCGAACGTCGGCCGCGCCTCTGGGTGGATCTTGCTGAGGCGGTAGTAGAGCGTGCCGGTGGTCCGCAGGTCGCTGTCGAATTTGGAGAAGTAGCCCCGCACGTAGTCGTCGCTGATCGACTCCTTCTCGCGGGCAGCAGTCGCACCACGGCCGTCTTGAGGTTTCCGTGTCCGAAGAGCCTCTTCTCCGCCAGCGGTTTGACCTCCTGTTGGTGCCACTGGAGGAGTGACATGTCGTCGCTGCCCCGGTGCACGCGTACCGGGAAGAGGTCGAAGATCTCCTCCACCGTCACGTCGGTCGTCCCGCGGGCGAGCAGGTCGGTGATGGCCTTGCGCGCCTTGTACGAGGCCTCGCAGCCGTACACCATGCCCGCACCCCGCTTGATCATGAATTGGTCACCGAAGATCTTGAACGGCCTCGTGTGCGTCCTGCTGCTGACCATCAATCCCGCCTCGCAGTAGTGGTCGTGCAGCGCTTTCGAGGAAAGCTGGACACCGGGGCTCTGCAGGAAGCGCAGATAGGACTGGTAGACGTCGGCCTCGGTCAGCGGGAGAATCCCGACCCTGACCCCGGAAGCCTTGACCCGATCCTCCCGGGTGTCTTGTTCCGAGGCCGTCTGCGCGTCGCGCCACCACGGCTCGCCGACCAGTGCCTTCGTTTTGTCCGCCGGAAAGGTGTAGAGCTCGTCGGGGCGAGGCCCGGCTGCTTTTCGACCGTCATGATCTTGCCGAACTTCTCGAAGTCCTGGATCATCATCGAATCCGGCGCCAGGCCGGATGAGGGGAACCAATCGAGGAACCACTGCATGGTCAGCGTCTTGTTGACCAGATGGCCGGCCGCGAACGAGTCCTGGAGGAAGTGGTCGGCGTATCCGGCGTACAGCAGCGTCTTGCACTCCTCTGTCTTCCTCTTCTCCGGATCCCTCTCCGCTCTCGCTTTGATGGCCAGGTCGCGGGCATGGACGTGGAACTGCTGCCATCGGTACCAGGAGTACGGCGCGAAATGGCATACGTTGCGTTGCAGCAGCGCTGTGTAACGATCTGTCGCCACCTTCTGAAACTTCGCGGTGTAGTCGCTGAGGCGCTTGGTCTCCTGGATCTCCCTGTCGAGGACGGAGGACCATCCGAAGCCCATGACGGAGTCGGCGAACCGCTTGGTGGCGTACGTCTTCAGTTCCATGCCGAGGCGTCGGTAGCTCTCCTCTCGTACGGTCTGCAGGACCCGCTCCACCATCCGGCCGCGGGTGGCCAGTGCCTCCAGCGAGGTCGGGTTCTGGAAGTAGTCGCCCAGCGTGGTGAGTTCCCCGAAGCTGACCGCGATCTGGTGCGTCTCCTTGTCCTTCTTGCCGCTCGGGATCTCCAACGCGTAGAGCCCGGGGTAGTCCCGCGGCTCCATCTTGTCCTTCGTCAGACCCTTCGCCCCGCCGACGGCGAAGTTGAGCAGCTTCTCCTGCATCCGCAGGACGTCCTCCCGGGACTTCGTGGTAGCGAGAGTCTCACTCCGCAGCTCTTCGTCCTCTTCCTTGTCCGGAAACGCGATCTTCCGCATCTGGTCCGGGGAGAGATCGCCGAGCAGCCGGTGCTCCCACGACGAGTGCGCCTGCACGACGAGGCCGGCCACCGGCGCGGCCGGCGCGGTCGCCGGGTACGGGCCGATCCGGACCCGGTCGCCCCGTACCACCGCGTCGGCCGCCCGGTCCGCCTCGCGTTCCAGCGCGGCCGCGTCCATGTCCCGCGGCAGGGAGCGCTGTTGTAGGACGTGCGCGAGTTCGTGGGCGAGTAGCCAGGAGCCGTCGCCGCGCAGGTAGACGTGGGAGCCGCGGGTGCAGGCGTCGGCGTCCAGCAGCGCGCACAGCTCGTCGGCGTACGGGCCGCGGTGGACGCGTACGTCGCCGAAGTCGGCTGCGAAGGCCCGCTCCATCTCGGCACGCAGCCGCCCGTCGAGCGGCGTGCCGCCCTCGGGTTCCGGGAGTGGTGGGGCATGGGGGGCTGTCCTCCGCTGTCGGCCGGTGGGGAACGGGTCAGGCGATGGTTCAGGCGACGGGTCAGGTGGCAGGGGGCTGCCGCGGCATCGAGGCGAGGACGAAGGCGGTGCTGCGGGTGGACCCGGCGACCATCCAGGTGGTCCCGGCGTCGCCCTTGGTGCGTTTGAGGGCGAGGCTGGTCAGGACCGGGGTGAGGAAGTCCGGGAACTCCACCGGGATACCGAGGGCCGAGGGGCTGAGCGTCACGCCGTCGCCGTCCGCCCACGCCAGGCTCAGATCGCCGCCGGTGACGTTCCCGGCGAGGGACGCGATGTCCTGCCCGCGGTTCACGGGCAGCGCGGCCGAGGCGTTGAAGTCCGTCCCGCCGCCGGGGGTGTGCCCGGCGTGCAGGGAGAAGGAGACGCCACGCCCGGAGGTGTGGTCGAGCGGTACCTCGCCGACGCAGTCGAGGGAGATGCCGGCCGATCCGGCCTCGATGCCGACGACGCAGAGCCGTACGTCGCCGATCACCTCGGGCAGGCCCACGTGGAACGTATCGTGCGCCCAGCCCTTGACGTGCGCCAGCTCCACCGGCGCGGCACAGGCGTTGACCTGCCAACCGCCGTCGCCGACGCGAGCGAGGAGCCGCACGCTGGTCTCGGACATCCTGGCCACGCCCTCGAAGGAGACCTCGAGACCCGGCAGGGAGAGGCTGAGCAGCAGGTCCGCCACCTTGATCCCGGCCATGTCGCCGCGCTCGCCGGGGAGGTCCACGGCGAGGGTGAAGACCTTGCCGCGCAGACTGCCCGAGAGGAGGACGCGGGCCGGCTCCTCGCCGGACGCGGTCTGCCAGCTGCCGCCGGGCAGATGGACCCCTTCGGGGACGACCTTGGCATGGACGCCGGGCTGCCTGGCCGCCTCCTCTCCCAGGACAAGCTCGCACTCCAGGCGCCCGTCGGGAAGGCTGACGAACCCAATGAGCCGCTCCTGCCCCAGCCGGAGTTCGATGTCGAGCGCGGCGGTGACGGTGTGGGTGTTCCCGCCGGCCGGCAGGCACGACAGGTCCAGGACGACTGACTCCAGCCGGAGGTCCCTGCCGCCACCGAGGTCGAGGAGCGGAACCGGCGCGTGGAGGAGCCCGATCGCGACGCGGAACGCCTTCAGCTTCGTCCGGTCGGCGTCCGGATCCACGTGGACCGAGGCCGCCAGCGGCGTGACGTGCCCGAGGTCGAGCCCGGAGCCCTGCGTGATGTGCCCGATCAGCTCGGTCGCACCGCCCCCGGTGAGGCCCGGCAACTGCTCCAGCGTCGCCAGCCCGACGGAACTGCCCTGAAAGGACACGTAGGCGTCGCGATCGGTGCCGCGCGCCGCGTCCTCGGTCGCGGAGCCGGAGCCGCGCAATTGCTCGACGAGCGCCTTGAACGTGTCCGCGCTGGCACGGTCGATCCGCGCGACCTCTGCCACGCCCATCCGCATGCTCCGTCCTGTGGTCAGACCTGGCCGAGGGTGATGCCACGCGTGTCGTAGTCGATGCCGACGTGGTTCTGGGGGCTGCCCGTCAGGGGCCGGTTGACCAGCGCGACACGCGAGGCGTGGCAGCCGGTGACGGGCACGGGCGCGAGGTCGTCCGCGTTCCCGCCCAGCGGGATATGGTCCGCGCCGTCCGCGAGCTTCGCATGAGGCGCCCACGGCCAGCGTTCCGCGGCGGCCGCGTCGGCGTGCCCATACACGAGCAGCGAGCCGGGCGAGGTGAGCGCCTTGGCGGCAGGGGCGCCGGGGGCGGCGAGCAGCCGGGAGACGAGGAACTCCGCGGTCCGCGCGGACGCGTCGGCCATCAGCAGCACACGCTCGGATCCCCCGTCCACCAGCACGACCGCCGCGTTGGTCCGGGTGTCCGCCGAGTCCGGCTTGCCGGAGGCGTTTGCCGCCACCACGTACACCTTGGCGTCACCCACGACCGCCACCGGGCTGGTGAGGTCGGAATGGAAGGCAGGAAACGGCTTCGCGCCCTTGGCGGCGAGCCACTGCTTCGCCGCCCCGGAGTACTGCGCGGCGTCCCCGGCGTGGTGCACCCGCGGCGAACCGTCGGCCACGATCTCGGACAGGAGGTTGGTGTGCACGGCGGCGGGCGAGGTGACGACGACCTGGTCGGGCGCGGTGACCTGATGCGCCTGGAAGATCTCCCGGACCAGCTTCGTGGCGCCCTGCTGCTGCGCCTGGCTTCCGCAGTCGACCAGCAGACTCGTCGTCTTCCCGCCGGCGCGGTGCACGATGAGCGCGAACACCGCCGCGTCAGTGGGCGGCAGGACAACGGTCAGCGCGGCTCCATCCTGATTCACCAAACCGGCCTCCCGAGCGCATGACCCGATCATCGGCGGTCAGTCTCGACCTCCCCAGTGCGACATTCCCTCTCGCCGACGAAACCCCCGAATGGTGTACGTCGGACTGGAAACCGGCCGTCAGGTGCCGCCGCGCCTGACGCTCAACGACCGAGGAACCGCTCCACAGCCGCCGCGAGAGTTTCGGGGGGACTCCGGTGCGTAGTGGCGCGTCCTGGAGCACTTCGAGCTCGGCGAGGGGACACCACCACAGTCAGGTGGCGCGCATGTCCTCGGGTCCCAGCACGGGGTCGTCGGCGTGAAAGAGCGTTTTGTCCTGGCGAAGGTGTTTGGTTGCAAAGCGAGTCGAGGATGATGGCGGGGTGTTGGTCAACATAGAGGCAGTGCAGCAGGACCCTTCGGGGCCTACGACTGTCCGAGTGCACTCCGCGGTGGGCACTGCCGTGGTTCTCTGGCAGGGTGCCCCAGAGGCAGCGGGCCACGAGCATCATGTCGAGTGGACCGTCGATGAGGACATCGTTTGGGCCGAAAACATGGGGCTGGCGACTTCCGCCGTCCCCGAGCTACGGGAAGACGGCGACCGAATCGTCTTCCGGGGCCGGCTGAGCCTGACCGAAGACGGCGCGGCCCTCGTGGACGTGGGAGGCACGTTGATCCTTTTCGAGCTTGCTGGACCAGCGCCGCCGGATGGTGCTGATAAGTCGTGGGTCGAGGTCCGCGTCGGTCGGAACAGTGTCAGCCTGTGGCCCTACCGACTCTGAGGCGGCGCTGGCGGGTCAGATGTCCCGCCAGTTCACGGTCGATTCGCGGGTGAGTCTGCGGCTTATCAGGTCGATCATCGCGACGTTGATCATGGCTTCGGAGCGGTGAGGATGGGTCTCGTAGAACGCGTCCCGGACGGTGGCCGGGTCATCCCCGACGGTGTCGAACCACTCCCCCACCGAGCGGATCTCCACATGCTGCTCGCCGTCCTCGCGCTGATAGCGACCGACCGGGTTGCGGGCGTGGACGAAGTGGCCGGCCATCCGGTCGCGGCCGCGGCCGGTGTCAGTACGCCAACCCGGCGTGGGGGCATTCAGCCAGGCGGCAACCGCGTCCCGCAGATAAGGGTAGCGGTCCGAGTCGCGGCGCCAGGGGTCGCCGGCGGTGATGTAGATCCGCTCCACGTCCTCGGGAATGGTGTGGAAGACGGCGGTCAGGACGGCAGCGACCGAGGCATCTGCCAGGTCGAGGCGGTGGGGCTGGTTGCGGTGGACCAGCACCCCGCTGTCGGCGTCGAGGAAGACGGTGGAACGGGCCTGCTGGGTGAAGTTCGGGCGCTGCGAGGCCAGGTTCGCGGTGTGCGTGAACCATCGCTGCCCGACCTGCCCTTCGGGGATCGACGGCAGGGTGCGCGGAGCGCCCAGGTCCGCGGGCACGGCGGCCTGCGGCTGGGCCGAGGCGTGCTGGGCGGGGGGGTCGGCGGACGGACCAGCGGGGAGGGGTGCCTTGGCAGGGGTACTCATGGCCGGGGCTGCGGCTCCCGGCGCCTGGGTGGCGGGAGCGTTCTCCTCGACCGCAGGGCTGTCGGGGGCGGCCGCGGTTGTTTCCGCAGCCCTCTCGGTCGACTCGTGCTGGTCGGTGGCGAGGGTATCCGGAGCCAGGGAGGGGGCCAGGGCGACGACCTCGGCCATGCTGAGTCCGGCTGCCGGGGCGATCCGCTCCGCCTTCGCCTTCTCGCACTCGGCCAGCACCTTGATCTGCTTGTCGCGCTGGGCTTCGAGTTTCGCCAGCGCGGCCCGGGTCTTCTTGATCTCATCTCGCGCGGCGCGCAGGTCGGCGAGGGCGGCGGTGTAGCTGGCTGCGTCCATCATGACCCCTTGTACTGACGTCGGTTCAGTCGGCGATTCGGGTAGGGACGTAGGCGATCGCGCCGCCCGAGTGCGAGGCTAGCCGGGTGCCCAGCAAGAGCTCTGCGAGCCTGCGGTCGCCGTCGAGGCTGGAAGTGATGGCGGCTGCTGGGGCGGCCAGGTCAGTGACGTAGCCAGCCAGGCGGGCGTCAGGGAAGGCGTGACGCCCCTCGCCGTTCTTCTCCCACCGTTCCAGGCCAGTCAGGAGGGCCACGACGTAGCCTGCCAAGGTCACCGGCAGTCCCCCCAGCTGCGACGCTCGCCGCGTCGCAGCGCCACCAGCCTCGCAGCGCCTTGAGAAGGTCGTCGGGGGTAAGGGAGGTGGCGAAGCCGATCCAGTCACGATCTGGCTCGTCCGCCCGCTGTGCCGCATCGACCCGGAGAACAGCGATCTCTCCTGTGTCCAGCCGGTTCAGCGGCGCGTCCCGGCGCGTGCTGAGGGCTTCGACGACGTGGAGCGGGAGCATGGTGCGCACACCGCGGTGAGACAACATCGGTACAGCCGTTGGCGCTGAGAACGATCATGGTCGGCTAGCGCGGCGATCGTTCCCCGGGCAGAGGTTCGCTGAAAGATCGTCGATCATGGGCGGGGCCTGGTTACGGTCCGCCTCATGCCGGTGGAGTTCTTAACTGGTGATCAGGCCGAGGTGTACGGGAAGTTCGCCGAGGAACCGACGAGACCTGAGCTGGAGCGGTTCTTCTTCCTGGACGACGTCGACCGGCCCGCGCACCCCGGAGGCGCTAGACGCCAGGTCGGCGCGGGAGGTGCGGCCGACGGCCGCGTGATCCGGGGCGGCGGTGTCCGGCGCGCAGGCCGGCCGGCCCCCAGGACAGCCCCGCAGAACCGGAGGAGACTGAAGATGCGGACGGGTGATCCAGCAGGCTGAGGAGCAGCGATGACTGCGTTCACACCAAATCCGATCTGGGCCCATGCGGCGCCCGGGACGGCCCGCAGCCAGGAGCTGCGGATCAGCCGGCTCTCCCCCGCCGGGGCCCTGACCTTCCGCATCGAAGGCGTCGGCTCCCTCGTGGACGTGGGCGCCGTCGTCGTATCGACGCCCTTCCGCCGGCGGATGACGCGTGCGGAGATCGAGGAGCTGCCCGCGTTCCCGCCCGAGATCCGCGAGAGCGCCCGGCGGCACGGCATCGTCGAGGACACCGTGGTCCTCCGCCAGGGCACGGGAGCGGAGCCCATCGAAGTGGGCGGGCCCAGTCAGGAGATCACGGTCGAGCTGAAGTGCACCGCGCCCGCGGGCGCCACCGCACACTGGCAGCTCGGACGGCTGGTCGCCGAGGTGGACGGCGCGCCCGTGGGCGCGGTGCCACTGTATGTCGCAGTCGGCGCGGGCGATCATGAGCCGCTGGTGGAGCCTGAGGACATCGACGTGGCGATGGAGCCGGGCGAGACCGCGGGCGGCTCCGTGTCGGTTGCGAAGGCCCCGTCGGCGACGGAACTGCGGGCCTTTCTCATCGGAGGCGCCCCGGTGGTCCGCTCCTGGGAGATCGTGGTCTGGCGTGCGGAGCGGCTGAGCTACCGGGAGGCGGAACGGCTCGGGCTGCTGGACGGCATGACCCCGCACGAGCTGGACCGGGTGCGGCGCGAGGGCTTCCTCGACTTCCACGAGGTCGACCGCGCCGCGAATACCGACTCCGTGAGGGTACTGCGCCAGGACCAGGTCACGGTGCTGGTGGACTTCGCGGCCCCGGAGGACTGGGGCGGCGTGGTGCACGCGAAGCTTGCTCTGGTGGCACCGGGATGGACTCCGGTGGAGATCGACGTACGGGCGATCGTCGAGGACGTGTCCGTGACGCTGACGGACGATACCTTCTCGATCGGCCAGGGCGACAAGGTCGATCTCGCTGTGACGGTGACCTCGGGGCTCGGTTCCGGGGGCGAGGTGACGTTCCACATCCAGGGGTACGACACGATCCTGTCGGTGCCGGAGATCCACCTGGCCTACGAGCCGATGGCTAACCGTACGATCAGCCTCCCGTTGAAGGTCGCGTGCACCGCACCCCTCGGCCCGGTGCTCTGGACCGATCTGGTGGCCTCCTTCCACGGCGGAGTCACCTCCCGCTACGTCGACCTGAACGTGACGGTGCTCCCGGGGTCGACGACGGTGTGGACGAGCCCCCTCAGCCTCGGTGTGCAGACGGGCGGGAGCGGTCAGCTGACGGTCGCCGCATCCTCCGGCGGCGGCCGCAAGACGATCCGGCTGACGCCGGTGGCGCTGCCGCCGGGTGTGACGGTCGAGTCCGGAACGCTGGAGCTGGAGCCCCACGACACCCAGAAGACGGTGCCCCTACGGGTCGACGTCCACGCAGACCACGCCCGCCCCGCCGTCCGCCTGCCGCTCGGCATCGACTGGGTGGCGAACGACGGCGCGCAGCGCGGCACCGCCGTGTCGGAGCTGACGATCATCCAGCGACCGGAGACGCGGACGTTCTCCAAACCCGTGGTCACGCCGGCCGGGGTGCCGCTCGGCGGCAAGGTCGAGTACGTCCTCAACAGCGACGGGACGGCAAGGTTCAAGGGCTACATGAAGGCCACCGGGGTCTTCTCGTACGACTTCTGCGTGAAGGGCGTCGTGCGGTCGGCCAACGGCGTGGTCGCGGTGATCGCCCAGAGCTCCGGTTCGGTGTACGGCTGGGACACGCCCGGGGATAGTCAGGTCGACTGGGACCAGGACGCGAGCAAGGCCGTCATCGCCGAGCACTGGCCGGACCTGCGGACGGGCGCGTTGTCGGTGAGCCGCAGCTCAGAGCTGACGGGCGTGCTCGGGGCTTCGCCGACCTCGCCGGCGACATCCTCGAGTTCGCGGTCACATCCGCGCTCCTGAGCCCCCTCGGTCCGGCGGGTCAGTGTCTGGCCGGGCTGGTCTTCGTCGGCTCGGAGCTCGGTGCGCTCGGGAACACGTCGCTGTTCCAGGCGGGCGGGCTGCCGGGGCTGGCGCTCGCCGGCGGTGCGGCCTTCCTGGTCGGACCGGCCATGATCATTCCGGTGTTCGTGGGCGGCGTGCTGATCGGGAACGCGCTCGTGCGGCACCGGACACTGCGCGCCCCGGAGAGGGCGTGGGCGCAGCAGTGCTTCGAGAACACCCTGCCGTGGGACCGGATCCGGCTGACGAACCTCTCCGGGCAGGAGAACCAGGCGTTCGTGACGCCCAGCTCCGACGGCACGATCCTCGTCAATCTCGGCGACGCGTTCGAGAACCCGTCGGAGGGGCTGCTCATGCACGAGCTCACGCACGCCTGGCAGGTGGCCCACAAGTCCTTCAAGAGCGAGTACTTCTGGAAGGCCGCGCTGGACAAGCTGGGCGGCTCCGCGAGTTATGACTACGGACCGCCGGGACCGGCGTGGCGGTACTTCGGGATCGAGGCCCAGGCGAGCATCGTCGAGGAGTGGTGCACGGGCGCGACGGACCATTCGATCGGCGGACTCCCGCTGGCCATGCTGCCACCGCCGCCCGGTAAACGGCCGAAGCGCAGCGAGGACGACCCGTACTTCCGCTACATCTCCGACAACATCCGTATGGACGAGCCGTAGCCACCCGGACCGCTCCCCATACCCGGAATCGGGGTCACCGATTAGCACAGGTCACGTCCCGATCCTTCTGCAACGGCCGGGACGAGTCCGGCGCGGTCATCGAGCAGCCCCTAACGAGCTCGTGCATGGTTGGAGGTGAGGCGTCGAGGACTTCGCTAGGGCTCGATGTTCACGTCTGCTGAGTCGATGCCAGGTCCGTGGTCTGCTGGTGGGACAGCAAGCTGGCGATGGCTTGGACGGTGTCGCTCATGTGCTCGCGATGGCCGTGGTGGCGGGCCAGGGCTCGCCAGTTCTTCGGGTGTGCGATGCCGTGCTCGACCCGGATGCGTCGCGAGGAATGCGCTTTGCGCTGGCGCTCGTACATCTCCTCGTACCAGTCCGGGGCGTTCTTCTTGAACTTGCGGTGTGGTGGTGTCACCGCACGTCCGCCGGTCTGCGCGCCCAGACCCTGGTAGCCGGCGTCGGAGAGGATCTCCACCGCGGGTCCATCGGCCAAGAGCTTGACCAGCCCTAACTGGCGGGCGTGGGTGATGTCCGCGCAGCTTCCGGGCCTGGTCGGGCTGCAGAACAGCACGCGGCCGTCTTCGTCCGTGACCACCATGGCCTTGACGGCGTTCTGCTTGCTCTTGCCGGAGATGAACGCATCCCGGCCCTTGCGGCCGACGGCGGGGCGTCGGGCCCGGATCTCGGTGCCGTCGACGATCCCGGTCTTCCCGCTGGCGCCGAGATAGTCGACCACCGCGGCGAGGGTCCGCAGTCGTACGCCGGGGCTGATGGTGCACCCGCGCTCGGCGAGCAGGGGCCGCACCTCGCCGATGGCCCGGGTGATGGTCGAGCGTTCCACACCGAACCAGCAGGCCAGCACATCGTGGGTGGTTCCGTGGCGGAGATGGACGAGGGTGGCCAGAAGCCGGTCGACGAACACCAGCCGGTGCTTCGCGCCGGCGCCCACCGCCCGCTTCCGCGGCCGCGACACAAGCCTTGCCTGGTGACGTTCATGCCACAACGGGCCGACCTCGGCGACCAGTTCAGTGATCACATCGATCGACAGGCCCGTGATCTTTCGATTGCTGATGATCGCTGCACGTGTCGCGTTCCCCACCACACAACCATGATCAACGATCAGAGCTCGACGCCTCACCTCCAACCATGCACGAGCTCGTTAGTGCAGTGACCGAATAGGTTCGCCAGGTTGGTAGTTGGAGCGGTTGGATGGGCGGTAACGTCCGTTCCGATCGCTGGAGGTGTGGTGGCCGAGCCTGTGCGGGTGCGCAGACTGACCGACCAGGAAGGGCAGAAACTGCAGCAGATCGCGCGCCGGGGCAGCACCAGCTCAGTGCGCTATCGCCGGGCGATGATGCTGCTCGCGTCCGCCGGCGGAAACCGTGTACCGGTGATCGCCCAGCTGGTCCAGGCCGACGAGGACACGGTGCGGGAGGTGATCCACCGGTTCAACGAGATCGGCCTGGCCTGCCTGGACCCTCAATGGGCGGGAGGCCGTCCCCGCCTGCTCACCCCTGACGACGAAGATTTCGTCATCCAGACGGCCACCACCCGCCCCACCAAACTCGGCCAGCCCTTCACCCGCTGGTCGATCCGCAAACTCGCCGCCTACCTGCGCCGCGTGCACGGACGCGTCATCCGCATCGGCCGCGAAGCCTTACGGTGCCTGCTCCGCCGCCGCGGCATCACCTTCCAGCGCACCAAGACCTGGAAGGAGTCCCCCGACCCCGAACGCGACGCCAAGCTCAACCGGATCGAGCGCGTCCTGCAGCACTTCCCGGACCGGGTCTTCGCCTTCGACGAGTTCGGGCCGCTGGGGATCCGGCCCACCGCGGGCTCCTGCTGGGCGAAGCAGGGCAAGCCCGACCGCCTGCCGGCGACCTACCACCGCACCCACGGTGTCACCTACTTCCACGGCTGCTACTCCGTGGGCGACGACCGGCTGTGGGGCGTCAACCGGCGCCGCAAGGGCACCGCCAACACCCTGGCCGCGCTGAAGTCGATCCGTGCCGCCCGGCCCGACGGAGCCCCGATCTACATCATCCTGGACAACCTCTCCTCCCACACCGGCGCGGACATCCGCCGCTGGGCGAAGAAGAACAAAGTCGAGCTGTGCTTCACCCCGACCTACACCTCCTGGGCCAACCCGGTCGAGGCCCACTTCGGCCCGCTGCGGCAGTTCACCCTGGCCAACTCAAACCACCGCAGCCACCCCGCACGGACCCAGGCCCTGCACGCCTATCTGCGATGGCGCAACGCCAACGCGCGCCATCCCGATGTCCTGGCCGCTCAACGCCGAGAACGGGCCCGCATCCGCAGCGAGAAGGGCATTCGCTGGGGCGGACGCCCGTTCGCTGGCGCGGCCTGATAGCACTTCGTGCACATTGCCTCCGACCATCGAAGGATCCAGAGGACACTCGTGAGCATCCGTACGACGCATCGCGCTCTGCTGAGCCGTCTGCTGCCCGACGACAAGCCGGACGACCTTGCAGTACGTCAGGGGCAATTCCACGTCGTGGTCATTGGCTCAGACCGCGTCGTGTGCCTGCCTCGCACCCGGGCAGCGGCCGCCCGGTTGCCCGAGCGGGTGGCCGCACTACACGCACTCGCCGGACTCGACCTCGGCTTCCGCACACCTGAACCGCTGCTCCAGGGCGCCGCCCACGGCACCGACGAGGCACCGTTCCTGGTACTCAGCCGCATTCCCGGGGAACCGCTGGAGACCGACGCACTCAACGATGCCCAAGTGGTCGACACCGTGGCGGCGCAGTACGCCACACTTCTGTCCGGTCTGGCCCGTGCTGGCACCGACGAGACGGTACGAGCAGTTCTCCCTCAGGCAGCAGAAGGCCAGTGGCGGCGGTTCGCCAAGAACGTGCGCGCGGAGCTGTTCCAGCTCATGTCCGACAGCGGACGCCTACGGGCCGAGCGGGAACTCACAGCACTCGACAGCCTTCCCCACCTCACCCGAGCAGTGGTGCATGGCGACCTCGGTGCCGAAAACGTCCTGTGGGAGTGGACGCACGGCCTGCCGCACCTCTCCGGAGTACTCGACTGGGACGATGTCACACTCAGCGACCCGGCCCAGGACCTCGCAGCCATCGGCGCCAGCTACGGCCCTGAGCTCCTGGAGCGGGTGCTCGCCCTGGGCAGCTGGTCAAACCACGGACTCTTCACCCGCATCGCCGCGATCCGCGGCACATTCGCACTGCAGCAAGCCCTCTACGCTATCCGCGACGGCGACGAAGAAGAACTCGCGGATGGCCTGGCCGACTACCGCTGAGGCGCACCGGTCAGATCCCTGCTCCGCGAGTACGTGCGACGTGAAGTCGCTTGTTTGTAGCAATCGGTATAAGGCAGAAAGGAGTTACCGATTCCGGGCGGTGTGCAAGCCCGGTCCCCACGGCCGACTGCGGGAGGAGTAATCCGCCGGTGGAGAGCAGGCCGGAAAGCCCAAGGCGAGACCGCCCATCGGTCTAGTACAGGCGAGGGGAAGATCGGAAGGATGAGGAGACGAACCCCCGTTGTAAAGCCTCGTAAGAAGCAATCCGCGTCAGATGGGAATGTAAACGGCGGATGACAAGATCACGCCTGAGATGGCGAAAGGGGCGCGGGTGATACTCGCTCGTGTCTGGCACACCCTGATCTCGGGGCAAAGGGGGCATCCGCCCCGGTCGTATCTACAACATGCGGAACACGGAAACCCCGATGTCCTCCCCGTGACGGGTAGGGAAGTCGTAAGGCAGACCGATGGGACAGCGGGAACAGGAAGGCTCAAGAAGCAAAGGCCGGCACGCCGAAAGGCAACAGGAAAGCCGACGTCGAGGGTTGCCGCCCTGTCGGTATAACTGGCCGGATACATCGTAATCAATCGATGGGCCGAAAGGTCGCTGACGTGAGCCTGGTGGACCCCGGAAATGAAGAAGCAAGGCCGTAAGAACTTTCGGACATGTTAGACACGGAGGGGGCTGAGATGGTCGATGAGGCTAACAGTGCCGTACTCGCGGTGAACGGACCGAAGGGCGTAGAACTGGAATGGTCCCAGATTGACTGGGGCCGCGCCAATGAGAACGTAAGACGGCTGAGGCAACGGATCTTCCGGGCTGCAAGTGAAGGTGATCACCGGCAGGTCAAAAACCTGTCGAAGTTGATGCTGCGGAGCTACAGCACACGCTGGTGAGCGTGCGCAAAGTGACGCAGGTCAGCAAGGGGCGCAAGACCGCTGGGGTTGACGGGGAGAGGGCTCTCTCGCCGTCAGCGCGACAGGAACTGGCGAGCCGGATTCACGACTCGACCGAACCCTGGTGCGCTCAGCCGGTCAGGCGTGTGTACATCCCGAAGGCGAATGGGAAGCAGAGATCTCTGGGGATTCTAACGATCACCGACCGGGCGATGCAAGCTCGGGTCAAGAACGCGTTGGAGCCCCAGTGGGAAGTCAGGTTCGAGAAGAGGTCATACGGTTTCCGCCCTGGGCGGAGCGCGCACGATGCGATTACGGCGCTGCACAACGTCGCGACAGGTGGCAACGGCTCACCCCCTGCTAGGCAGTGGGTGCTCGACGCCGACCTTGAAGCGGCGTTCGACCGGATTGACCACGCCACATTGCTCAAAGCACTCGGGGATTCCCCTGGAAGGGGGCTGATCCGGGGTTGGCTCAAGGCAGGCGTCCTGGAGAGCGGAAAACTCGCTCGTACCGAAGAGGGAACCCCTCAAGGCGGAGTGATCAGCCCGCTCCTGCTCAACATTGCCCTTCACGGTATGGAGGAAGCAGCCGGATGCAGGTACTTCCCGAGGGGGGAGGCCCGCAAAGGCACTCCTATCTTGGTGAGATACGCCGATGACTTCGTCGTGATGTGTCACACGAAGGAGGAAGCGCACCAGGTAAAGGCCAAACTGGAAGAATGGCTGAAACCGAGAGGACTCAGGTTCAACGAGGAGAAGACTAAAATCAGGCACCTGACAGAGGGCTTCGACTTTCTCGGCTTCAACATTCGGCGACACGTGAGGGAAGGGAAGAAGCCCGTCACGCTGACGCAACCCAGCAAGGACTCCATTGAGAGAGCCCGGAAGCGACTGAAGTCCGACGTGAGGGACCTGTACGGGGCCAACGCGGCCGCAGTCGTATCGCGACTCAATCCCTTCATCCGGGGTTGGTCGACGTACTTTCGGATCGGAGCGTCCAGCAAGACCTTCAGCCGCCTGGATTCCTTCCTTTGGAATCGAACCTGGCGGTGGGTCAGCCGGACGCACCCGCATAAACCGGAACGCTGGAAAGCTCGCCGGTATTACGGGAAGAAGGGACGAGGGAGCAAGTGGCAGTTCATGGACCCGCGGAGCGGGGCCAAACTGCTCAAGTTCTCACGGACCAAGATCGTCCGACACTCCATGGTCAAGGGCTCGGCATCACCGGATGATCCGAACCTCAACGACTACTGGAAGAACCGCCGAAAGAAGAGAGTCCAGCCGCACATGACCATCACCAAGGTGGCCCTGGCGGCACGGCAACACGGAATCTGCCCGCTATGCCGCAAGGATCTCATCGCTGGAGCCGAGTACGAACCCGACAATGTGCGGGACTGGGTGGACTGGTTCGAAGCCATGCGACACCGGCTACACGAAGACCACCTAGTATATCGGCGACATGGCGGTAGCGACGACCCGAAGAATTTGCGTCTCGTACACGCCGAATGCCACCGTCTGCACCACCCAGGCGACGGGCGCCGGTTCCCCAAGAGCACCATCCGTCCCGATCTGGGACTCAGAAATGCAGCCGAAGGGACTGCTTGAGCCGTATGCGAGGTAACCCGCACGTACGGTTCTTAGGGGCGGCAGTCCGGCAACGGACTGCCGCTACCCGACTACCCGGCCGCCCTGGCCGCCTTCGCGCCCTGGCGGAACGGTCTGTGCCGCCGCGAAGCCCGCGAACTCCTCCGAACGGCCCCGACGTCGGCCCGGGCCGCCCGGCTGACGCGCGCACAGCTGTGCGCGGCGCTCAAGCGCGCCGGCCGCCAGCGCGGCGTCGAGGACGAGGCCGAACGGCTGCGTGAGGTCTTCCGCGCCGAACGGGCCCACCAGCCGCCCCTGGTCGAGGACGCGCTCGGCCGACGGGCGATGCTGGCCGCTACCCGGCGGTACGATGTGTCGGTGCGTGATGTGGCCCGGCTGTGGGACCGGTATGGGAGGGCGTGCGCCTACTGTGGCGAGTCCTCTGCGTCTTTGCATCAGGAGCACGTGCTGCCCATTTCCCGGGGCGGGACGGACGGGATCGGGAACTTGGTGCCGGCCTGTGCTGACTGCAACCTGGCCAAGGGAGACCAGACGATCACGGAATGGCGGCTCGGAAAGAAGGCGCCGCGCTACCGCAAGCCGTTTGCCACGCTTACCGCCCTATGATCTTCTCTCCATTCGAACATGCTCGGCGGTGGTCTGCTCTTCCAGGCGGACTCCGCAGCTTCTCTACGGCAGGGACGTAATGACTGCTCAGCAGCGTGGTGCCAGTATCCGGATCTTCCTCATCGATGGGACGCCTCAGGGGATGAGGCTGGTGGAACGCATCGGCTGGACTGGTTGCTGCCTGAGTTTCTCGCGCTCCGACTATGACCGGGCTCGCCACCGCGCGGAGCTCCAGCGCTCCGGTGCCTACGTGCTGGTGGGGGCAGATCCGCAGGGAGTGCGGCCCGTGAGAATCTACGTCGGTGAGGGCGAGGAGGTGCGGACCCGGCTCGATACGCACGTCAGGGAGAAGGACTTCTGGTCCAGCGCTTTTGTTCTGACGACGAAGGATGACTCCCTGAACAAGGCGCACATCAGGTATCTGGAAGCGCGTCTGATCGCCATGGCCCAGGCAGCGCAGATCGCGATGGTCGAGAACGCGACCAATCCGGCCGCTCTGGGCAGGCTGTCCGAGCCGGAGACCTCGGACATGGAGGCCTACCTCGACGAGGCGCTGATCCTGCTTCCCCTTCTGGGAGTCACGGCCTTCGAGATCTACGATGAGCCGGATGCGTCTGCGGCGGCGCAGGTGACGAAGAACGATCAGGCTCAGATCGCGGGTAAGCGCTACCGCTTGAGAACCCAGCTGACCGAAGCCGAGGGGTACAGCGACTCACGGGGGTTCGCCGTCCTCGCGGGCGCCTTGGCGCGCAAGGAGACCAAGGTGATGGTTCCGGGCTACGCGAGGATCCGCGAGGAGCTCATCGCTGAAGGCGTTCTGGTGAGTGTGAACGACCAGCAGTACCGGCTGTCCAGGACCTTCATCTTCGACAGTCCCTCCAGTGCTGCCAGCGTCCTGGCCGGCGGCAGCAAGAACGGCCGAACAGAATGGAAGGACGACCAGGGCCGGACCATCAGGGAGAACGAGGAAGCGACCGCCGCGTCCCCCGCATGACTTGCTTCCGCAGATAGGGTAACCCTGCAGTTCGCAAGCGAGGAGATGTCTGGCCTCTGCACTGCTCCGCGACTGCGGCCTCCGACAGCGCCCTTGTGCGCGTGCCCAGGGTCAGGGACGGCTGAGTGGCAGGCGTGTTCAGCAAGGGCCTTTTTCCTGACCGGTGCCGCGGACCGGGCTGGGGTCCTCGTAAATGGAGATCAGGAAAAGACCGAACGCGACCACAGCAGTCATGACACCGATCGCCCCAGTACCTGTTCTGCCGGCGACGGGCGTCCTCGTCGCGGGCGTCGCGATCCTCATCGGCGCTCATGGGCCCCTTGAAAGGCCTTCCGCCGTCCGACATTCCGTGTCGTGTGCCGCGCCCCTCGAGACCTTTTCTTCTCCACCAGGTCCCACTCCTCTCGGTCGGCAACCATGCGTCTCCCAGAGCGCCCGGGCACCGTTCCAAACAGCCGGCGACGGTCAGGCGATCCTGACACGAGACCGCGCCGTCCGGCCTCCTGCAGCGTGGCCGTTCTGCGGGGAGCCGGTCGCCCGAAGTCGGGCGTCGATGTCAGTGGCCACAGCTAGGCTCAGGCCACGATCAGGGGGAGGTTGTATGACGTACGGTCTGCTGACGCCGGATGTGCCGCTCGGTCCGTTCGAGGGTGCCTGTGTCACCGTGTGGTCGGCGCAGGGCAAGGAAGCGAAGCTGCACTCCAAGTCCTCCTGTTCGTACCTGCGTTCCGCCCGTGCCACGAAGCGGGAGGTGCTGCCGGGCACCTCGACGGTCGGCAGGCTGTGTACCCAGTGCGCGTCATACGGCTCCTGGGCGCGCCCCGGGACGGGGCTCGCCGTTTTCCTGGACGCGGTCACCGGACTGGGGCTGCTGTATGAGTTGGACCGCCACTGCCAGGCGGACGAGGACAAATTCGACGATGCAGAGGTGGGTGAAGCGGCATCCGTGCTCTTCCACACCTTCTCGGGCAGCGAGGAGAGTGTCTGCGTCGACGGTGAGGACGAGGCCGAGGTTGAGGTTGAGAACTGGGAGGAACTACAGGAAGCCCGCCACGTGCGTGAGATGGTCTTCGCCGAATGGCTCGAGGCGCTGGCCAGTCTTCATCGCGTGCATCACGGCCTGGACCTGTTCCCCTGGCTGAGGCCCTGGGCCGGCCCGAGGGTGCGACGCAAGTCCGATCACCTTCAGGTGCTGCGCGCCCAAGCCGGGCGGCTGGTCGCCCCGGACTCTCTCGTCCTGGCCGCAGCGGTGTCCGTCATGCAGGAACCGGACGTCCCAGCCGACCACCCCGATTTCGCTCTCCTGGGTACGCCGACCGAGGCCGCAAGCGTGCTGACGTCCTTGTGGCGGCGGTGGCGCAGCCAGGTGGAGAACACGGGCGTTGGCTGTGCACCGACAACGAGGAGCAGGCCGAGACCTGGTACAACCTCACCGCCACCGAGATCGCCATCATCCACCACCCCGACGGCGAGGACGTCCTCCCCTACGCCCTGACCACAGCGAGGCTGTGCAACCACGCCCTGGCCTGGGAACACCGCACCCGCCACCCCCTACCCATCCACGCCGCCATCCAGATGGACAAAAACCACCCCGAATACCGCCGCACCATCGACTGGGAACCCGACGACGCCACCGGATGACCCACGTGCGGCGCAGCGCGCACATCGCCTCCCACGCATCATCCAAGCCCTGGCGGCCGCCAGCCGCCCATGAGCAACGAGGCCTCCGAGTGCAAGGTTGAGACGTCAGACATTTCGAACCACTGCCCGAAGGACTCATCTACTACGTGCCCGAGCCCGTCACCCGGTCAGTGGGCCCGCTGAAGATGCTTAGTAGATGACCCGCGACTCCGGCGACAACCGCGTGTGCCGGGACTTGCGCAGATCACGGGTGATATTCAGCCGACGCAGCCAACGGTCGGTGCCGTCGAAACGCGCCTGGAAGGGCTTACGGCCATGCACCACGCGGTAGTTGTCGATGAAAGCAATATCGCCGGGAGTCAGGGCTACTCCGCCCATCGCGCTGTCCAGGGCCTCGCCGATCTCATCCAGTGCCCGCTGCTCGCGTTCACCCTGCACACCCCGCATGTAATAGGGGTCCAGCCGGACGTACGGGTCCTTCGGCGAGCCGAAGAGAACCGCGACCGGCTCGGGGGACAGCAGGGCGCTGTCCACCCGCTCGGCGCTGCGCCTCATGAGCTCGGCCACTTCGGGATCCTCCTGGCCGCCCGCGACCTGGTTCTGCGGACGGTGCGAGTCGTCCGGCAGGATCTTGAAACGCTCCTCCGCCAGGGCCTCGCGCGTCACGTCGTCGAGCTGCACGTCGGCGATGTCGGCGAAGGTCGTCTCCACCCCATCGGGATTGCGAAGGCACATGAGGCCCAGGTAATCGGTGCGCAGGGGATGGAAGGCGTCCTCGGTGTGCCAGGCGAGTGTCTCCGCGCTTCCCCAGCCGATCTGGCCGTGTTCGTGGGCACGTATCGGGAAGATGTCGTGCATGACCCGCCCATCCTGCTGGGTGGCCCAGCCGATCGGCTCGCCGAGCAGGCAGCCGATGAGCAGGAACGGGATGTCGAGGCGCAGCGTCGCGTCCGGCGCGGCCTTGTCGCGCCAGTCCGGTGGGGTGGGCCCGAGCGCCGCGTCGTCGACCGGCAGTCCGGACACGACCACCACGCCCGACGGCTCGGTCAGCTTGAAGTCGACCAGCGCCGTCCGTAGTCCGCGGGGCAACTCGTGCGCGTAGACCTGGGCGGCCTGGTGCAGGGCGGGATCCTCGATGGACGAGAAGCGCCCCGCGACCTCCACGGTGATCTTCTCGATCGCGACAATGTCCTCGTCGCGCAACTGCAGCTTCAGCATCTTCTTCCTCCGTTGTCGGTGGTCAGGAGTGCGCCGGCTGTCGTGCGGTCGACGGCCGGGGCAGCGCGAGGCGGCGCAGTGTCGGGCTCAGGGTGGCGCCGGTGGCGATCACTACCAGCAGCGCGGCCGCGCCGAGAATGCTCGCGGCGCCGTCCCGGGTGCTGGTGGACAGCACGCCGGCGGCGACGGGGCCGGCCGTGGCGGCCAGTTCGGAGCCGAGACCGACCAGGCCGGACAGGCGTCCGCGCAAACCGTCGGGCACGGCCGACAGCTGGCAGATGGTCACGGTCGTGTTCGCGACCGGCATGGCCAGCGCGGCTGCGCCCAGCAGGATGCCGAGCGGCACGCCGCGCGGTGCGTACGCCATGGCGCCGGCGACGGAGGCGAAGACCCAGGTCGAGCCGATGACCAGCACCGTCGGCGACAGCACCGCCGCGTGCAGACGGTCGGCGATCAGAGCGCCGACCAAGCCGCCCGCGCCGAAGCACGTCATCATCAGGCCCATCTGCCCGGGCGCGACGTTGCCCTCGCTCGACACGATGAGTACGAGCACGACCAAGGTGTGGAACGCGAGGTTCACGCCGACGATCCAGGCCATCGTCGCCCGTATGGTCCGCGTGCGCAGAAGCGACCCGAACCCGCCGGGCTGCGGTGCGGCGGCAGCCGCGGTCTCTTCGCCGGCCTTGGGCTCGGCGGCACGGCGCGGCAGGTGCAGCGCCGCCAGCGCCACGAACGACACGGCGAGCACCGATGTGTTCAGCGTGAACGGCAGCACCTCGTGCAGCCCGAACATGAAGCCGGCCAGCGCTGGACCGATCAGCAGCGCGGCGAACGGCCGGGCCGCGTTGCGCGCCAGCGCCTGCGGCAGCAGGTTCTCCGGCACGACCTGGGGCAGGGCCGCGTTCTCGGCCGGTACGAAGATGCCGGCGGCCGCGCCCTCGACGACCGCCACGAACAGGACCTGCCACAGCGGGCAGTTGCCCAGCAGGACGGCGACGGCGACGCTGAGCATCGCCACCGTACGGACGCCCTGGGCCACCACCATCACCCGCTTGCGGTTCACGCGGTCGGCCAGCGCCCCGGCGGGCAGGCTGATCAGCGTACGGGCGCCGGCGAGCACCGCGGCGACGCCGGAGACCGCGGCCGCCGAGCCTCCGTGGGCGAGCACGAGAAGCGGGAGCGCGACGTACGCGATCTCGCCGGCCATCTCGGACAGGAACATGCCGGACCAGAGAATGCGGTAGTTCCTGTTGCGTGGCAGGGGTGTGGTCATGCCGTGCCTTTCCTGCGTGACGGCAGCGGACGTCACCGAGTCTTCTGGCGGCGGGGTGGCCCTCGCCATGAAGTTGCCCCGTGGATGAAACTCCGAGGCCAGCCGCGTCCCAAGCTCCGGGCGAAGGCCACGGCCTGCGCATTGTCGGCACGGTTCAAGTTCGTTGAGGACAGAGGCGCGCGCGTCGATATTTGAGCGCTGAGTCGTGTCCGGCATCCGGCGCGGCAGCGAGCCACTACGGAACGGAGTCCCTTATGGCTTCCGCGACAGCGACCGCTTCCTCGGAACAAGAGGCGTCAACGCCGCCGGACCGGCTGACGCCCGTGCCATGGCGGCCGGTGTCGCTGACCGCCGCCGCGATGACGGTGTGCCTGCTGGCGCTGGCCACCCGGCACGGTTACCACGTAGACGAGCTGTACACCCGGGTGGCGAGCCGCCATCTCGCGTGGGGCTACATCGACCAGCCGCCGCTCGTAGCGCTCGTTGCCAAGGTCGAGATGGCGGTGTTCGGGGACAACCTCTTCGGCTTACGCGTGGTGCCGGCGCTGCTCGCCTCCGTCGCCGTGCTGCTCGGCACGTTGATCGCCCGCGAGTTGGGTGGCGGCTCCCGGGCGCAGATACTCGCGGGGTTCATGGCGTTCGGGTCTGGCGTGGTCATGTTCACCGGCCACATCATGGGCACGAACAACTGGGACGAGCTGTCCTGGGTCACGGTGTCATGGCTGCTGATCCGGATGGTGCGCACCCGCGACACCCGTCTGTGGTGGGCGATCGGCGTCGTGGTCGGCGTCGGCCTGACCGCGAAGTACCTGCTGGTTCTCCTGCTCCTCTGCCTTGGGGCCGGTCTGCTGGTGTTCGGCCCGCGGTGGGTGTTCCGGACCTGGCGCTTCCCTGCCGCGGTCGGCGTGGCCGTGGCCATCGCCTCACCGGTGCTGATCTGGCAGATAACGCACGGCATGCCGCAACTGGAGATGAGCGCCGCGCTGTCCAAGGCGCTGGAGACCCTGTCCCGCAGCACCTTCATCCCGATGCAGCTCCTCCTCATCGGCATCTTCCTGAGCCCGGTGTGGATCAGCGGGCTGGTCGCGCTGATGCGTCGTCCCGAGTGGCGTGCCTACCGGTTCGTCGGCTGGTCGTACCTAATTATGGTGGCCGTGCTGCTGATCGTCGGCGGGCAGGGCGCCTACACGACCTCGCTGCAGTACGTACTTCTCGCCTCGGGGGCCGTGGTCGTCGACCGGTGGGCGCGCAGCGTCAAGCGACTCAGGGTGATCGGCGGACTGACCGCACTCAACGCGGTGAGCTGCGCGATCCTGCTGCTGCCGACGCTCCCGATCAACCTGTACGCGAGTAATCCCGTCCTCAGCGGCGCGGCCATCACTCAGTTCGACCAGGTTGGCTGGCCCGCGATGACCCGGCAGGTGGCGGCCATCTACCACTCGCTGCCTTCGGACGAGCAGGCGCACACCATCATCTACGGTAACCACTACGGCCAGGCGGGCGCGATCGACAAGTGGGGGCCGAAGTACGGGCTGCCGAAGGCGTACAGCGGCCACAACTCATACGCCGACTTCGGCCGGCCCAGCGAGGGCAAGACGACCGTGATCACCATCGGCGTCGACCCAAAGCAGTTCGGCAAGCTCTTCCAGTCGTGCGAAAAGCGCGGCGAGTACAAGAACGACTTGCCGGTGTCCGACGACGGCCAGAAGTTCATGGTGTGCCGTGGCCCGCTGAAGCCCTGGCCGCAACTGTGGGAGCAACTGCGCTGGATCGGCTTTCAGTGCCCGTACACGGCCAAGGCTGTCACGGCCAACAGCACCAAGGGTTGCGACTGAACCGGTACGGGTGTCGGGGTTGAGGGGCGGTCTCCCCGGCGACCTGGACCGCGTCAACAGCGATGCGGGGACGCGCCCCCTCAGCACAGCGCATCAGTGTGAGCCGGCTGGCTGCCGCCTCCGGAACGGCAGCCGGCCGGGCGCCCGCGCGGTCCGGTCTCAGAGGCTGTCCGGCACCTGCGCTTCGTCCGCGACTCCGCCGTCAAGGCCCGTGCCCAGCCATGAACCAGATCCGCATCCTGGTCATCACCACCTCTCCGGCATCCGGGACGAGCTCCGCGACATCCCCCCGTGTGTTGATCGACACCCTCGCCCGGATGCGCCCCACTGGTGCTTTCGACGGCCCGACCTGCGCGGCCAGGACTACCCTGCGCCGTCCCCGCGGAAGCTGCATAGCCCCGGGGTGATGCGGTTGGCCAGGGTCCTGGCGGCGGCGTGTTTGAGCTGGATGCCCGCCCGGGGGGAGTACGAGGGCAGGGGGTGCAGCTCGATCTCGTCCTGGTGGCTGGCGAGCCAGGTCCGGACGGTCTTCGAGCGGTGGACCGAGTGCCGGTCGACGACCAGGTGGATCTTCCGGTCGAGGTGCCCGACCATCCGGGCGAGGAGCGGCACATGACCTTCGCGTCGAACGACTCGGTGAAGGCCATGAAGTGCATCCGGCCCTTCGTGCTGATCGCGGACATCGCGTTCGCATAGAACCGGTTCCCGGTGCGGCGGACGACCGGGGTTCCGCCCTTGGCGCCCAGGTGCGCCCGGTGACCTGGTCCGGGCGGACCCCGACCTGGCAACCGAAGAGAACGTCGGCGTTCTCCGCACTTCGCCCGGGCCTTGATCGCGCGGCCAGGTCTCCTCGTACCAGAGGTGGACCGCTTCCGCGGCCTGCCCGACGGCCCGCTTGTCCGGACGTGGAAGGTCAGTCCCCATCCCTTCAGGTACGCCCACTCCGGGCTCGGTGAAGCGGCCCCCGGTACAGCATGAAGATCAGCTCACCGACCCGTCGCTGCGCCCACAGAGATTTCAACTGCGCTTGCCACCGAAGCGCAGCTTCCACGGGGTGAGGGCGGATTCGAGCTGCACTCCCAGGCTCATCTTCGATGCGCCTTGCCCGCGTTCCTCGAAGCGAATCGGCACTTCGAGGATGGTGAACCCCCGCTTGAAGGCACGGTAGTTCATCTCGACCTGGAAGGAGTACCCGTTGCTGTGCACGGAGTTCAGGTCGATCGCGCGCAATGTCTCGGCCCGCCATGCCTTGAATCCGGCGGTGGCGTCCTTCAGGCGCAACCGCAGGATCGCGTTGACGTAGATGTTGGCCCAGGCCGACAGGGCTCTGCGAGACCAGGGCCAGTCGGAGGCGGTCGAGCCGCCGGCCACGTAGCGCGAGCCGATCACGGCGGCGGCGTTCTTTGTCAGGAGCGCATCGATCAGGGCCGGGATCGCCGAGGCCGGGTGCGAGAGATCGGCGTCCATCTGGACCACGATGTCAGCACCCTCGTCCAGCGCACGGGTCATTCCGGCGAGGTAAGCGCGGCCGAGTCCGTCCTTGGCGCCGCGGTGCAGCACGCCGACGGTGTCCGGCGCCCCGGCGGCGAGTTTGTCGGCGACCTCGCCGGTGCCGTCGGGTGAGTTGTCGTCGACCACGAGCAGATGCAGATTCGGTACTGGCAGGTCCGCGAGCAGACCCGCCAGTACCGGCAGGTTGTCCCGCTCGTTGTAGGTCGGCACGATGACAACGGTCTTCGGGGATACGACGGCCATCGGCAGCTCCTCGGTCGGGAAACGGTTCAGGGGCCGGTCACCCGGCACTCGTGGGGCGCTGCGCGGCTTGTCCGCGCGAGAGGGCGGCCGGAACGCTGTGGAAGAACTCGAGGATCTGCCGGTTCACCTCCTCCGATTGCTCCAGATACCCGTAGTGACCCGCGTGGTGGATCAGCCGGTAGGCGGCGCCGGGGATGGCACGTGCCACGTCGGCGACCTGGCACGGCGTGGTGATCGCGGCGTAGGCCGCGATGCGACTGGGGTCCGGCTTGATGGCGAGCTGATGCCACAGTCCGGGGCCGGTGGACAGCGACTGCTCGAACACCGACAGCCAGTCGGACACCTCGAGGTCGTCGTTGAGCGTGTGCGGGGACAGGCTCTGGATCGCCTGCCGGGCCGCGTGATATCGGCGTGGCAGCGTGATGCCGGAATCCAGCAGCTCGATCTCGTCCCGGGCGGCGGCCGCGCGCAGCTGGTCGTCGCGGCCGGGGGCGGCCATCAGTACGGCGGCGGTGGCCAGGTCGGACCGGGTCAGCAGCAGCTCCTGCACCACATGCGCGCCGAGCGACGCCCCCGCCAGGCGGCACGGCCCGGCGTGCAGGTGCTCGATGAGCCCTGCCAGGTCGGCTGCGAGATCGCCGACCGTGGAACCCGCCTCGCCGGGGTCGCTGGAGGGGCACGCCCCGGGAGTCGTACGTGATCACTAAATAGCCGGCCTCGGCGAGCGCCGGTACCTGGTGCAAGTGCCACGCCCGGCCGCGACCGCCCGAGCCCATGGGCAGGACGACCGGCTCCCCGCCCTCTCGGCCGTCGGGTGCGTGGTCGTCGTAGTGCAGCTGTGTCCCGCCGACGGTCGCGACGCCCATCAGCGTGTGGCCATGCGGTCGGCCAGGCTCTTCGGGCGCATGTCGGTCCAGTGCTGCTCGACGTACGCGAGGCAGGTCCCGCGGTCCGTGTCGGCCAGTGAGACCGACCACCCCTCGGGAACGGCGGCGAAGGCGGGCCAGAGCGAATGCTGACCTTCGTCGTTGATCAGCACCTTGAAGGTCGCGTCAGGGTCGTCGAACGGATTTGCCATCATCTGCTCCTTCGGGGATGAGTTTCAGGCGAGTGCCTGGCCGGAGACGAGCGTCTCGGCGTATCCGAAGACGTGGCCGCGCCCGACCGAGACCGGCCGCAGCGAGGCGAAGTCCGCGTCGAGCACATCGAACATCTCGAGGTTCGCGTCACCCGACCACACCTCGGAGAACTCGACCCCCGTGACGGTCGAGGTCACCAGCCCGACGGGCGGCTGCTCACCGGCGAGCCAGGGTGGCTGGACCCGGCTGTGCACCAGCGGCACAGTGTGCAACGCCGGCGGTTCGGCGGCCGGGGCGGTCACGCTCACCGAGGCGTGGGCGATCCGGCGGCCGCCTGTCGCGGCGGTGCCGTGGTACGTGCCCGCGGCGGATCCCAGGGGCCCCGCCTTGCCGACGCGCATCGGCCGGGTCTGATGCACTTCGCCGAACTGCTTCGGCATTCCCTGCACCCAGCCGCGCAGCAGCGGCACGGGCTGGTCGACCCAGGCGTACGGGCACCGGGCCAGGCGGCGGCCGCGGTACTCGCAACCGAGCAGGATCAGGAACTCGCTGAACTGGCTGGCACCCGGATCGGCCAGCTCGGTGCCCGGCTCCGAGCACCACTGCCAGTGCGCGAAGACCGCGGCGGCCTGCCCCGGATCGGTGCCGGGGTCGAGCTCGGGCGGGAGGAACCGCGCCGCCGCCGCCGGATCCACGTGGTAATCGACCATGACGACCTCGCCGGAGAAGTTCCACGGCGGAGGAGTCAGCGTGGCCGAGGTACCGGACGGGGAGAGCGGAAGGCTGTAGCCGCGCAGGCTGCTGACGACGGAACTAGTCATCGAAGGGTTTCCTCATTTCTCCAGGCGGTGGCGAGCCGCGCGGCCGCCTCCGCCAGACGGTCGGGCGGGTTGAGGCTGTACGCGAGCCGCAGGTGAGTGCCGGCCGCGCTGCCGAAGCGGGAGCCCGCTGCCACCGCGACGCCTGCCCGGCCGGCCGCGGCGAGCAACGACGCTTCGCTGCGCCGCGGGTCGAAGGTCAGCCAGACGAAGAAGCCGCCGGCCGGACGCTTGACGGTCACCGACTCGCCCAGGCCGGCCCGCAGGGCGGCTACGAGCGTCTCGCGCCGCAGCCGGAGTTGGTCAAGCAGCCACGACAGGCGCCGGTCGTAGCGGCCGTCCCCCATCAGCATGGCCACGGCCAGCGAGGTCAGGTGGTTGAGCGCTCCGCCGCTGACCAGTTGTCCGCGGCGGGTCAGCGTCTTGATCAGGTCCGGTTCGGCCTCCAGCCAGCCCAGCCGCAGGCCCGGTCCGAGTGTCTTGGCGAACGACCCGAGCCGGATCACCCCCGCCGTCGGGCCAGCGCGGCGAGCGAGGGTGGCGGGGCGGTGCGGTCCAGGCTCAATTCCGCGTATGCGTCGTCCTCCACGATCGGCACGCCGTGCCGGGTGGCGACGGAGAGCAGCTCCCGGCGGCGGGCTTCACCCGCGACTGTGCCGGTCGGGTTGTGGAAGGTCGGCGTCAGGTAGACGAACGCCACGTTGTGGCCGTGGGACAAGGCACGGTCCAGGGCCTGTGGCCGTACGCCCTCACCGTCGGCGTCCACCTCACGCAGGCGCAGACCGTGGTCGGTCATGATGCTTCGGCCCAGGTCGTAACACGTGCGCTCGACCACGACGGGCTGGCCGGGCCGGCCCAGCACGGTGCACAACAAGGTCAGCGCCTGCGAGGTACCGGCGGTGACCATGATCTCCTCGGCCGTGCAGCCGTGCCGGGCGGCGAGCGAGGCGCGCAGTGGCTCGGCTCCGGCGTTGGCGCCGTAACTGAGCGCCGCGGGGCCGAACTCGGTAAGGGCCTCCGCGTAGAGCGGAAGCACCTCGTTGACCGGCAGCAGGCTCGGCTCCAGGTAGCCGGGGCCCAGGTCGATGACGCGGGGCGGGGAGACGGCCTGCACCACTCCCGCACGCCACCATCGAGCGTGCGGGAGCGAGGAGACCGCCGTGTCCGGTGGAACCATCAGCCCTGCAGCTCCGGCGCGTCCAGCAAGGCCGAGCGCAGGACCCGCGCGCCCGCGAGCAGGGTGGACGGGTTCCGGGACAGAGCCAGGCGCAGCATCCGCTCGCCCTCGTGCGGTCTCGCCCAGTGGAACTTCTGGCACGGCAGGACGTAAAGGTTCTGCGAGCGGACCGCCGACCAGACGTCCATTCCCAGACGCGAGCCCACGTGCAGGCGCTCCACGCTGACCCGGGCGTGCTCGTCGACGAAGCTGATGCCGGGCACGTCGGCGAACTCGGCACGTAAGAGGGCCCGGTGGTCGGCGATCGTGCGCTGCAGCTCGGCCAGGCCGCCATCCGCCCCGTCGTCGGCGAGCCGCTTCACCATGAGCAGGATCAGTGGCGAGGTGCCGAGCAGGATGTCCGAGTGGATCTTCTCGATCGGCAGGTCCACGTTGGCCGAGGGGACCAGCCAGCCGATCTTGAGTTCGAGCGTGGGCCACAGCTTGCCGGTGTCCTCGATGACTACCCAGCGGCAGCCGCTCGCGTCGAGCACGGCGTAGTGGTCGAACTGCGCGTCGGGGTCGAACCCCCGGAAGCAGGTGTCCAGGGCCAGCACCACGCCGTACTCGGCGCACTGCTCGGCGAGCCTGCGCAGGCGGGCCTCGCTCATCACCCGGCCGGTGGGGTTGTTCGGCGTGGTGATGAAGACGCACCCGACCTGTTCGAGCAGCTCCGCCGGCAGGTCCTCGTCGTGGGCCTGCTCCTCCTCGACTGGCACAAGCCGGAGGCCGACCCCGCGCAGGATGTCGGGGATGTTGTCGAACGTGGGGTGGATCAGCGCCACGGCGTCGGACGTGGTGACCAGCGAGCGGGCGAGGATCTCCATGGCCAACGAGGAGGAGTAGCAGCTCAGCGTCCGTCCGGCGGCGAACGGATGGCTGTGCTGGCCGAGCATGCCGAAGAACGACTCGGTGGCCTCCTGCTCGATCTCGGGCGCCGGGCGCATGGCGGCCTCGGCCCACATGCTCGGCAACTCGGCGACTATTTTGCTCTGGGCGGCCGTGAGTTGCTGGCGGGCGTGCCCGTCGGCGAGATTCATCGAACTGGTGGCCAGGGCGAGGGTCTCGAATTGGGTCAGGTTCTCCGCGGAGACCGTCGGCAGAATTCTGTTCACAAGCACCTCTCATGCGAGTGTCGGGCGAAGCGTGCTTGGAGCCACGGCGGATGCCGGGACTCACCGGCGCTCGGGCGCCGGGATAGGAATTGGGTGACCTCCGTCAGCAGAAGGCGAACTGGGTGAGCAATTGCTCGGCATCGTCGGTACGGTCGCCGGAAGCCAATCCGGCTTTTCGGACGAAGCGTTTGAGATAACCGGCGCCCTCGGTGCCGCCGGATCCCGTCATCTCCGGCAGATAGCGGCGGCCGAATCCGTAGTGCCGACCGCGCCAGATGTGCAGCGGTGCTTCGCTCGCGGCGAATGCCTCGCGAACGTCGGCGTCGCGGGTGCCGGCCGCGGCGTCCCGCAGAGACGTGAACTCGCGAAACAGCGGGTCGTTGATCGGGGCCAGGTGTGCGAACCGCTCGTAGGTCTCGATCTTCCGTTCGTCGTAGCCGTACATCACCAGCTCCATCAGGTGGTAATTGAGCGACTGGACCGCGCTGGCGCTCCCGGTCGCTTCCCGGAAGCCCATGAAGAGCTCCGGGGTCAGCGTCCGCAGCGCGTGGAAGACGACGTTCAGCAGCTCGGCCGCCGAGGTGAGCTGGCTCATCCGCAGGACGTACTCGCCGCGGCCGCGGCCGATGGCCTCGGTCGCGCGGCGCGCGGTCCAGCGGACGAGGAAGAAGCCGATCTCGCAGGCCTGCACGGCGCGCATGAAGATGTGCTCGTCATGCTTGCCCGACCGACGGAATCCCGAACAGCGGTTGACCACCAGCAGGTCGCGGACCAGCACGTCGTCGTGGCCGGCGAGCCGGACCAGCTCGGCGCTCGCCATGGTGCGGTCCGGGCTGACAGGGGACCGGCCCAGGTGGTCGAGCACGGCCTTCAGACGGCGCACGCGTTCCGCGCCCTCCTCGACCGTGGTCTCGTGCAGCCCGGCCTCGCGCTCCTCCAGCGCGATCAGGTCGGTCACGAGCGCGTGCAGAAGCAGCAGGCTCGCCTCGTACGAGTCCTCCCGCCGGGCGAGGTACCAGCCGACCACGTGCAGCCCGGTGTAGCGGTAGTACTCGGGTATGTCGAGGTGCCGGCTGAACGGCCGGGTCAGTAGCCGCAGGATCTCGTTCTCGTCGGTGTCCGGCCCGGCCACGGCCGCGTCGTAGCGCTCGGACAGCCGGAGGATCTCGTCCTCGGGCAGCTCGGTGAGGGGCGTCGCGTGCAGTCTGGTGGCCAGCTCGGCGCAGGCCGCGGGCAGTTCCCGCGAGCGGGTCGGGATGACGGCTCGTACGGCGATCACCGCTCGGACTCGCTCTCGGCGCGCCAACCGATGATCAGGTGTTTGTCACCGCTGGAGCGCCGGACCGTGCCGTCCGCGAAGCCGGCATGACGCAGCAGGTCCAGGTACTCGGCCGCCGTTCGGTGCCGGCCCCGGGTCTCGAAGTGCATGGAGAGGTTCATGACGGCCGTGGCGAGCGGGCCGCCGCGGTCGTCGTCGAAGAGCCGCTCCATGATCAGGATTCGGCCGCCGGGGAGGCACGCCTCGTACGCCTTGCGCAGCAGCGCCGCGCAGGTCTCGTCGTCCCAGTCGGACAGGATGTAGCCGAAGGCGAAGCAGTCGCCGGCCGGCAGCGGGGCGCGGAAGAAGTCACCAGCCGCGAAGTCCAGCCGGTCGCCGAGCTTGTGCTCCGTGGCCCGCGCGGCCAGGTACGGACCGACCTGGGGAAGGTCGAACACGGTCGAGCGCAGCTGCGGAAAGGCGTGCAGGGCGGCCACCGAGAAGGGCCCGCTCGCTCCGCCCACGTCGATCAGCTGCCGGCAGTCGCTCAGGTCGGCCAGGGCGGCGAGCTCGTGCGAGACGTGGTGGCTGAGGCTCCACATCGCGTTCAGGAAGCGGCCTACCGACTCCTCGTCGCGGTACAAGGCGTCGAACGGAGCCGGTGCGTCCCGGTCGGTCTCAGCCTTGCCCGCGTGCAGGTAGCCGCTCAGCCGTCCGAACTGATCGGCAGTGTCGCCGATCAGGTGCTCGACGAATCCCATCAGGTAGCGGGGGTCGTCGCGGTCGATGTAAGGCCGCACGCCGGCCGCGAGCGCGTAACGCCCGCCTTCCGCGTCGAGGACGCCGAAGGAGGACAGCACCAGCAGGAGCCGCTCGAGGGTGTCCTCGTCGGCGGCCAGGGCGGCCGCGATCTTCTCGGCGCTGTCGCCGCTGTGCCGTGTCAGGTGCCCAAAGACGCCGTGCCGGTCCGCGACGCGCAGAGCGTGGGTGGCATACATTCCGTAGACGGCGCGTTCCAGATTCGCAGGGATCATTGTTCTCGCTGCCCATCGATGCAAGGGAATTGTCAAGCATTATCGGCGCGGCGAATTTTCGACGCGGCCGCCGAGATCTCCGGGCGCGATGCGCCCATTACCCGAAGGTAAGGAATCCCCCGGGTCGTCGAGAAGTATTTCGGTGTGCGTGACGGATCGGCCATCTTGTTGACCGCAGAGTGAAATTTCCAGTTCGGAACCGCTTTCCGGGCCTCGTGCTCCGGCCGTGGCTCGCGATCCGGCTGAGGGAGGCCGGTGAGAGGACGGCTACGGCCACCGCTGGTCATCGGCGCGGCGGGGCGGATGAGCGGACACGCGCGCCCCACCGGCCCGGCTGGCCCCGTCGGCGGCGCTGTCACCAGGCCTGCGGCCCGCCTGACCATGACCGGTGAAGAGCCGCGCGGTGGACGACAAGATCCAGCCGGGCGGCCGGTCGGGGAAGCCCGGGCCGAAAGAGAAGAGCGCAGGTGGGGGCCGTATTTGCGAGCCTTCGAGGTGCGGCTCAAAATCGCTTTTCCGTCGGATCCGGGTTGTTCCTAAGGGGCGTCGAACGATACCGTTCCGGCAAAATAGGGAAAGGGTGTGCAGTGACTGACAGGTATGCTCTCTTATTGGAATCCGTGACGAAAATCTACGGTTCCGGTCGCAACGCGGTCACAGCCTTGAATGACGTGACGATGGGCGTGCCGCGCGGGACATTCATCGCTATCATGGGCCCCTCCGGATCGGGTAAGAGCACGTTCCTGCACTGCTCGGCGGGTCTCGACAAACCCACGAAGGGTGGCGTGACCCTCGGCGACACCCGCCTGGCCGGCCTGAACGAGGAGCAGCTCACCGAGCTCCGCCGGGAACGGGTCGGGTTCGTCTTTCAGGCGTACAACCTGCTCGACTCGCTCACCACCGCCGACAACGTGGGCCTGTCGTTCCGGCTGGCCGGCGCCCCGGTACCCACCGACCGGGTGCGCGCCGAGCTGGCGAACGTCGGGCTCGACGACATGGGTGACCGCTACCCCGGGCAGCTCTCCGGCGGTCAGCGGCAGCGCGTGGCGATCGCCCGCGCCCTCATCACGGGACCCGACGTGATCTTCGCCGACGAGCCGACGGGCGCGCTCGACACACGTACCAGCAAGCAGGTCCTGCAACTGCTGCGGGAGGTCGTCGACCGGACCGGCCAGACCGTGGTGATGGTGACCCACGACCCGGTCGCCGCCTCGCACGCGGACTCGGTGACCTTCCTGGCCGACGGCCGGCTGGCCGGCGAGCTCATCGGGCCGACGCCGGAGAAGGTGGCCGACCGGATGACCAGGCTGGGTGAGTGGTGAGCCGCAAGAGCGGGGCCAAGGCGGCGGATCCGCTGGCGGCCAAGAAGGCCAAGAAGGCCAAGAAGAAGGTCCGCACGCTCTCGCGCCAGAACCTTTCGCTGGCCTGGAGCACGATTCGCGGCCGCAAGGGCGGCTTCGCGGCGGTGCTGATCGCCGTCGCGGTCGGCACCGCCGTGATCACCGCCTGCGGTGTGTTGCTGGAGACAGGTATCAGGTCGGGAGTCCCCGCCGAGCGGTACCACCGGGCGGCCGTGGTCGTCGGCGGTAACCAGGCCATGCCAGTCGACGGCGATGCGGACCCGCGGTTCTCCGAGCGGGTCAGGCTGCCCGCCGACACGGTCGCGAAGGTCGATGCGGTCAAGGGCGTCGAGTCCGCGGTCGGGGACGTCAGCGTCCGTATGACCGTCCTCAAGAAGGACTCCGTCCTCAACGGCCCGCCCGTGTACGGGCACGGCTGGTCCGCCTCGGTGCTGGCGCCGTTCACGCTGCGCTCGGGCACCCAGCCACGAGCGGCCGACGACGTCGTACTCGACAGCGACCTCGCCCGGCGGGCCGGGGTTGACCGAGGAGACACGGTCACGCTGGTGACCGGGTCGAAACCGGCGTCATACCGGGTCAGCGGCGTCGCCGAGCCCGGTGCCTCGTTCGACCGGCAGTCCGCGGTCTTCTTCACCGACGACCATGCGGCGCGGCTCTACGGCACGTCCGGCAGGGTCGACGCGATCGGTGTGCTGGCCTCGAAGGGGACCGACGCGGGCGACCTCGCCGACCGGATCAAGAAGGCCGTGCCCGGCGTGGTCACGTACACCGGTGACGACCGCAGCGACGTCGAGACGCTCGACGTCGGGCAGAGGCGGGCGGTCGTCATCGAGGCGGCCACCGCGTTCGGCGCCACCATGGGCCTGCTCGTGATCATCGTGGTCTCCGGCACGCTGGCCCTGTCGGTGCAGCAGCGCCGCCGCGAGTTGGCCCTGTTGCGGGCCGTCGGTGCCACCCCCAAGCAGGTGCTGCGCATGATCGGCGGCGAGGCCGTGCTCGTCGGCGGGATCGGCGCTGTGCTCGGCGCCATCCCGGCGTCCTGCTCGCCATGCTGCTGCACACCGTGTTCACGGCTGCCGGCGCGCTGCCGTCCGGATTCTCGCTGGTGATCACGCCGCTGCCCGTGTTGTGCGCCCTGCTGATCTGCGTCCTCGCAGCCCGGGTCGGCGGCTGGCTCGCTGCCCGGCGCGCCGCGAAGGTCAGTGCCGTCGAGGCGCTCGGCGACGTGGCCGTGGAACCGAAGAAGCTCGGCTGGTTCCGGCTCTCGCTCGGTGTGCTGCTCGTGCCCGCGGGCCTGGCTGTCGCGATCGTGCTGCCGATCGTGCTGCCCGGTGAGTCGGCCATCGATGGCGCCGCCAGCTCCGCCCTGGTCATGGTGATCGCTGTCGGCCTGCTCGGACCGAAGTTGTTCGGCGGTGTCGCGAGGCTACTCAGCCGTCGCCCGGGTGACGTCACCCGATTCCTCGCCATCGCCAACTCCCGGGCGAGGGCCCGTCGGCTCAGCGCCGCCACGACCCCGCTGATCATGGGCGTGACCATGGCGTCCGCTCAGCTCTTCAGCGGGACGACGCTCGCCGCGACCGCGCATGACCAGGCCGCCGACGGCGTGATCGCCGACCACGTGGTGACCTCCGACAGCGCGGGCATCTCACCCGGCCTGGCCGAGGAGCTCCGAAAAGTCCCCGGCGTCCGCGCGGTCGGCCCGATCGCCCGGACCTCGACGATCCTCACCTGGCCTGATGGCGACAGCACCCAGTACCGGGTCTCCACGGCGCAGGGCGTCGACCCCGCGGCCGTACCGGACACCATGAACCTGGACGTGCGGCGCGGCGACCTGAGCGATCTCACCGGGTCCACCGTCGCGCTCAGCCGCCTTGTCGCCGGCACGGTCGGTGTCGACGTGGGCGACCGCGTCGACGTCCACCTCGGCGACGGCACCGTCAAGAAGGCCAAGGTGGTCGCGGTCTACGAGAACGGGCTCGGCTTCGGCGACGTCACGCTGCCCCATGACGTGGTCCTCGAGCACACCACCGACCACCTCGACGAGTGGCTGATGGTGAACTCCGACCGGGAGGCGGATCTGAGCGCGGCGCTCAAGGCGTACCCGACGGTGAGCGTGCGCGACGCCGGGGCGGTCACCGCCGCGCCGACCGATGACGCGAGCGACAGCGGGATGAGCCTCGCGTTCAACGCCGTCCTGCTCGGCTATCTCGCCATCGCCGTCGTCAATACGCTGGTCATGGCGACGATCTCACGGCGACGCGAGTTCGCCCTGCTGCGCCTCGTCGGCACTCGCACCAGCCAGGTCCGGTCGATGATGCGCAAGGAGGCGGGCATCATCGTGCTCTGCGCGGTCGTTGTCGGCACGATCGCCGCGCTTCCGTCGCTGATCGGGATGAGCTATGCGATACGCCACTCGGTGTTCCCCTCCATCCCGCCCCTGATGTACCTCGGCATCGTGAGCGCGGCCGCGGCGATCGCCTGGCCCGCCGTGATGTTGCCGACCCGGCTCGCACTGCGGCCCCCGGCTGTGGAGGCGATCGCACAGCCCGAGTGACGTACGACCGCTGTCACAGGTGAGGCGTGGCTTCAGCCACGCCTCACCTATTTCGCGTATGCCACGCGGCCCCCATCGAGTGGTGCGCGCATCCCCCGCCAAGCGGGCAGTTTCCTCACCGCTCAAGAACGTGGAGCCGGTACACCTGCGCAGGCCAAGCTCGACCGTCCACTGATCCGCGCGCCATGTGTGTCTCTAGTGAAGGGTCGAGCATGCCCCACGGTCTTGACAGCGCACCTGCCGATCCGGAGAGCCGGGCCATCCCCCACCGCATCGCCGCGCGCGCCAGGCAGGAACCCGAGGCGTCCAACGGCTCGCTCGACGTCCTTGACGCCGAGGAGCTGCGTTGTGTCCTGACCGACTGGAACGACACTGCCGCGGCTGTGCCCGAGGCGTCCACGGTCGAGCTCTTCGAGGCCCAGGCCGACCGCACGCCGGAGGCCACCGCCCTCGTTGTCGGCGAACAGGCCCTCAGCTACGCCGAGTTGAACGCCCGCTCCAACCGCCTGGCGCGGCACCTGGTTGCCCAGGGGGCGGGTCCTGAGCGGTTCGTCGCCGTGGTCCTGCCGCGTTCGGTGGACCTTGTGGTCTCTCTGCTCGCCGTGTTGAAGTCCGGTGCCGCCTATGTGCCGATCGACCCGGAGTTCCCGGCCGACCGCATCGCTTATCAGCTCCAGGACGCGGACCCGGTCCTCACCCTGACCGAGGAGACGCTCGCCGCGTACGACGCGGAGGCGTACGGCTCCTCGGACCTCGACCTGAGCACCGCACCCGACCAGGCCGCCTACGCCATCTACACCTCCGGCTCCACCGGCCGCCCCAAGGGCGTCGTGATTCCGGACGGCGCGCTCGTCAGCTTCCTCACCTCGATGCAGAACCGCTTCGGCCTCGACGGCGAGGACCGCCTGCTCGCCGTGACGACCATCGGCTTCGACATCGCGGGCCTGGAGCTGTACCTGCCGCTCCTGCACGGCGCCACCGTCGTCCTCGCCGACCGCGGCACCGCCAAGGACGCCGCGGCGCTGGCCGCGCTCATCAAGGACAGCGGTGCCACTCTCGTTCAGGCGACGCCCGCCCTGTGGGGCGTCCTCGTCGAAGCGGGCGCCGACTTCAGCGGCGTTCGTGTCCTGGTGGGCGGCGAGGCCCTGCCCGCCCCGCTCGCCACCGCCCTCGCCACCGCTTCCCCCTCGGTCACCAACCTGTACGGCCCGACGGAGGCGACCATCTGGTCAACCGCGTCGGACGTGGACGCCTCGGGCAAGGTCACCATCGGTGGCCCCATCGGCAACACCCAGGTGTATGTGCTCGATTCGAGCCTGCGCCCGGTCGCCCCGGGCATCCCCGGCGAGCTGTTCATTGCGGGTGCGGGCGTGGCCCGCGGCTACCACCGCCGTGCCGCCCTCTCCGCCGAGCGCTTCGTCGCCGACCCGTTCGGTCCGGCGGGCTCGCGCATGTACCGCACCGGTGACCTGGTGCGGTGGACCGCCGACGGTGTTCTGGAGTACATCGGCCGCACCGACTTCCAGGTCAAGGTGCGTGGCTTCCGTATCGAACTGGGCGAGATCGAGGCCGCCCTCACCGCGCACCCGGGTGTGCGCGCGGGTGTGGTCGTCGTGCGCGAGGACCGTGAGGGCGACCGCCGCATCGTCGCCTTCGTCGTCCACGCAGAGGCCGACGCCGCCCCCGACGCCGACGCGCTCCGCGCCCACCTCGGCGCGACGCTGCCCGGCTACATGGTCCCGTCCGCGTTCGTCACCCTGGACGCGCTGCCGCTCACCCCGAACGGCAAGCTGGACCGCAAGGCGCTGCCCGCCCCCGAGTTCGGCGGCGAGAGCGCGGGCCGTGCCCCGCGCAACGCCCGCGAGGAGCAGCTATGCGCCCTCTTCGCCGACGCCCTCGGCGTCGCCCGCCTCACCATCGACGACCACTTCTTCCACCTCGGCGGCGACTCCGTGCTGGCCATGAGGATCGTTGCGCGGGCGCGGGCCCAAGGGCTCATGGTGAGCACGGCCGACGTCTTCAACCACCCGACGGTCGAGGCGCTGGCAGGCGTGGCGACGCGTCTCGACGAAGGCCCGGCGGTACCGCACAGCTCGCCGCAGGCGGACAGTTACCCCTTGACCTCCATGCAGAGCGGCATGCTCTTCGACGCCCTCATGCTCGACGATCCGGCGCTGCACCTGGTTCAGTACGTCGTCCGGCTCGGTGGCGTCACCGACCCCGGCCGCCTCGGCCGGGCCTGGCAGGAGGCCACGGAACGACACGCGGTGCTCCGGACCGAGCTCCGCTGGGCCGATGTTGAGGAGCCCGTGCAGCTCGTCAGGGACGAGGTCACGCTGCCGGTGACCCAGCTCGACTGGAGCGCCTTGCCGGAGGTGGAGCACCCCGGGCGGCTGCGGGAGCTGCTCGACGCCGACCGCGCCGCCGGCCTCGACCTCACCCGGGCACCGCTGAGCCGGGTCACGATCATGCGGCTCGGCCCGGACTCCATCCAGCTCGTCTGGTCGATCCACCATGTGCTCACCGAGGGGTGGAGCGCCGGGGAGCTGCTGCAGGACGTGCTCGATGGATACCGCGGCGAGCCGGTGCGGACGCGGCCACCGTTCCAGAACTTCGTGCACTGGCTCACGGACCAGGACCTGGACGCCGCCGACGCCTACTGGCGCGGCCGGATGGCCGGCTTCACGAGCCCGGTCTCCATGCCCGGCGACTGGCAGCCGCCCGAGGGCCACCGGCCCGCGGCCAGGCAATCGGTGCAGGTGACGGTTCCGGCGGAGACGGCCGCGCGGGTCTCGGCGTACGCGCGGTGCACCGGGCTGACCCCCAACACCCTGGTCCAGGCGGCATGGGCGATCCTGCTTGCGCGCCTGAGCGGTGAGCGCGACGTCTGCTTCGGCACGACCACAGCGGTGCGGCCGGCGGACCTGCCCGGCGTCGAGTCGATGGTCGGCATGATGATCAACACCCAGCCCGTCCGGGTCCGTGTGGACGACGACGAGCAAACCCTGTCCTGGCTGGCGGAGTTGCAACGCGAGCAGGCCGCGGCGCGGGAGTTCGGGTACGCCCCGCTGAATCGAGTGCAGTCCTTCGCCGACGTGGCGCCCGGGGCCGCGCTGTTCCACACCATCGTGGTCTTCCAGAACTATCCGCTCGACCGGACGGCGATCCGCGCGTTCGACGTCGAGTTCGCCACGAACTATCCCCTGGCGCTGAGCGTGTTCCCCGACGAGTCGCTCGTCATGCGACTGCTCTACGACGAGACGATCTTCGAGCGGGCCACCGTGGAGCGGGTCGCCGTGCGTCTGATCACGGTGCTGGACGGGCTGGCCGCCGGATCCGCGCCGAGCATCGGCGATGTGACCGCGCTGACCGGTGCCGAGCGGGAACTCATCCTCGGCGAGTGGGGCGTGGCCGTTCCCTCCGAGTACTCCATCGAGCGGCGCATGCACCAGCTCATCAGCGAGCGCGCCGCCCAGTGGCCGGACACCGTCGCGATCGAGCGCGGCGAGCACCGGCTCACCTACGCGGAGGTCGAGGAGCGCTCCAACCGGCTCGCCCACCACCTGGCCGCCCTCGGCATCGGCGCGGACATGCTCGTCGGAGTGTCCGTCGAGCGCGGCCCGGACTTGGTCGTCGGCGTTCTCGGCGCGCTCAAGGCCGGCGGCGCGTACGTACCGATCGCCCCCGACTACCCCGCCGCGCGCACCACCGCGATCCTGGAGGAGGCGCGCCCGGCGGTGGTGCTGACCCACACCCGCCACCGCGGCGTCTTCGCGGGCACGACGACCCCACTCGTGCTGCTCGACGAGGACTGGCCCACCATCGCCACCCGGCCGGATACCACCCCGCCCGACCACGGCAGCCCCCGCGATCTCCTGTACACCGTCTACACCTCGGGCTCGACCGGGAAGCCCAAGGGCGTCATGGTCGAGCACCGGTCGCTGGTCAACACCATCGAGGCGTTCATCCCCCTGCATGTGCGCCCCGGCAGCCGGATCTACCAGCTCTCGCCGATGAGCTTCGACGCCGCCTCGCTCGTCCTGCTGAGTACGCTCGCGGGCGGCGCCACGCTGGTCGCTCACGCGACCGCCGGGACCTATGGCGGCGCCGAACTCGTCGAGCAGCTGCGCGAGGCCGACGTCAGCGCGGTCACCGGGCCGCCGACCGTGCTGTCGGTGCTCGACCCGGCAGCCCTGCCGGAGCTTGAGTCCATCAACTGCGCCGGCGAGGTGCTCCCCCGGACCTCGCCGGCGCGTGGTCGCGCGGCCGCCGCCTGCTCAACGGTTACGGTCCCAGCGAATGCGCGGTCGCCGCGACGCAGTTCGCCGTGGAGCCCGGCGCCCGGTACGACAACGTCCCGATCGGCAGGCCGATCCCCAACACCAGCGCCTACGTCCTCGACGACCGGCTGCGCCCCGTGCCACCCGGCGTCACGGGAGAGCTCTACCTCGGCGGCGACGGCGTGGGCCGCGGTTACATCGGGCGGCCGGGCCTGACCGCGGAGCGCTTCGTGGCCCACCCGTTCGGCGGGCCGGGTGCCCGGCTGTACCGCACCGGCGACCTGGTCCGCTGGAACCCGGACGGCATGCTGGAGTTCGCCGGCCGGGCGGACGACCAGGTCAAGATCCGCGGCTTCCGGGTGGAGCCGCGCGAGGTCGAGAACGTGCTGCTGCGGCACGAGGCGGTGGCCGAGGCCGCGGTCGTCGTGCAGGCCGACGGGGCCGGCAAGCGGCTCGTCGCGTACGTGGTGCCGCGTGCCGACGTGCCGGCCGCGGACGAGCTGCGCGCACACGTCGCCCGGCACGTGCCCGCATACATGGTCCCGGCCGCCGTGGTGTCGCTGACAGCGCTGCCGGTCAACCGCAACGGCAAGCTCGACCGGGCGGCGCTGCCCGTGGCGAAAGCCCGTCCGGACGAGGAGTCGTACGTGGCACCGGCCAACCCGACCGAGGAGGCTGTCTGCCGGATCTGGGGCGAGGTGCTGGCCGTGCCCCGGGTGGGCGCGCACGACAGCTTCTTCGACCTCGGCGGCGACTCGATCAACGCGATGCGCCTGGCCGTTCGCATGCGCGCGGCGTTCGGCGTGCCGATCTCCCCGAGGGATCTGTTCGAGCACCGTCACGTGAGCGACCTCGCCGGAGTGGTCCAGGAGCGCATCTTCGCGAGCCTGGCCGCCGCCTCCGCCGAAGCCCCCGGCCGGATCTGACCCAGGAAGGAACGCATATGACCCAGCCCGACGAGAAGCTCGCGTCCGTACCGGCACACCTCCAGGCGGAGCTGCTGCGCCGCCTCGCTGGCGACTCCGCGTCCGAGGACCCGCCGATCCCGACCGCCCCCCGCGACGGCCTGCTGCCGATGTCGTCGGCGCAGGAGCGGCTCTGGTTCCTGGCCGAACTGGAACCGGACAGCGCCGAGTACAACACGCTGCGCGCACTGCGGCTGCGCGGCGAGCTCGACGCCGCGGCGCTCGCTGTCGCGCTCAACCAGGTCGTGCGCCGGCACGAGATGCTGCGCACCACGTTCGACGCGCTCGACGGCCGCGGCGTCCAGGTCGTGCACGAGCACGCCGACCGGGCGTTGCCGACCGTCGACGTGTCGGGGCCCGACGCGCAGACCACGATCGAGCGCTTCCTCACGGCGGAGATGAACAAGCTGTACGACCTGCGCCGCGGGCCGCTGCTGCGGGCCGCGCTGCTGCACGTGGATGCCCGCGAACACGTGCTCGTACTGGCCATGCACCACATCGCTTGCGACGGCTGGTCGACCGGGCAGCTGCTCGGCGAGCTGGCCGCCGCCTACGAGGCGGCGGCCAGCGGCGTCGCGGCGTCCCTGCCGCCTCTGCCCGTGCAGTACGCCGACTTCGCCGTCTGGGAGCGCGAGCGGTCCGCCATGCTCGACGAGCAGCTCGGCTACTGGCGCGACCGGCTCGCGGGCATGCGCGCTGCCGACCTGCCCACCGACCGGCCGCGGCCACCTGCCCGTACGCCAGCGGGCGCGACCCTGCCGGTGGAGATCCCCGCCGACGTGCTGAGCCGGCTGCGGGAGCTGAGCCGTGAGCGTGACGCGACGCTGTTCATGGCCCTGGTCACGGTCACGAAGGTGTTGCTGGCCCGGTACTGCGGCGAACCCGATGTGGCGGTCGGCACGGTCACCCTGGGCCGGCAGCGGCCCGAGCTGGAGAAGCTGATCGGCTGCTTCATCAACACCGTGGTGCTGCGCTCCCAAGTGGAGGAGTCGCTGTCCTTCACGGAGCTGCTCGGCCGGGTGCGCACTGGCCTGCTCGAGGCGTTCGCCCACGACGAGGTCCCTTTCCAGCGCCTCGTCGACATGCTGCGGCCCGACCGGGACACGTCCCGGCCGCCGCTGGTGCAGGTGATGGTCAACCTGCAGCATCTGGCCGACACGGTGCCGGCCTTCCAGGGGTTGGACGTTACCGAGATCCAGCCGCCGAACGATGTCGCGAAGATGGACCTCACGTTCGACTTCTACGAGGACGCCTCCTCACTCGTCTGCTACCTGGAATACAGCACTGACCTGTTCGACCGGGCGACCGTCGAACGGCTCGGGGGCCACCTCGTCACACTGCTGCGCGCGGTGTCCGAGGAGCCCGAGGCCCCGCTCGCCGGTCTGTCCATGCTGCCGGCCGACGAACTGCGGACGCTCACCGCCGACTGGCAGGGCCAGGCCCTCGAGGCACCGGCCGCGCAGACCCTGCACCAGATCTTCGACGAGCAGGCGGCCCGGACGCCCGCCTCCGTCGCGGTGAGCGACGGCAGCCAGCAGCTCACCTTCGCCGAGCTGGCTGCGCGGGCGAACCGGCTCGCGCACCACCTGGTCGCGGCCGGCGTCCGCCCGGGCGTGCTGACCGGCGTCTGCCTCGGCCGAGGCGTGGACGCGATGGTCGCGCTGCTGGCTGTGCTCAAGGCCGGTGGCGCGTTCGTGCCGCTTGACCCCGAGCACCCCGCGCAACGGCTGGCCATGATGCTCGACGATGCCGCGGCGCCAGTGCTGATCACCGACTCGGCGGCGGCGGGCGAAGGCACCTGGACCACGATCCGACTCGACACCGACCAGGACGCGATCGCCCGCCACCCCGCCACGCCGCCCACCGGGGCCGCCGGGCCGGACGACCTTGCGTACGTCGTCTACACCTCCGGCTCGACCGGCCGCCCGAAGGGCGTGATGGTCAGCCACCGCAACGCCATCCACATGATGCGCGCCTGGGACGCCCGCTACGACCTGACCGGACTGCGGGGCCGCTGCCTGTCGGTGTCCAGCCTCGCTGTGGACCTGTTCCTCGGCGACTTCTTGATGTCCGCGATGTACGGCGGCGAGATGGTGATCTGCCCGGCGGAGGCGATCACCGAGCCGCCCGCACTGGCCGCACTGATCGCCGAGGTCCGCCCGCAGCTCCTGGTGACCACCCCGTCGCTGGCCAAGGCGGTCGCCCAGGAACTGTCCTGGACCGGCGGCCAGGCGGACTCGCTGCGCGTCCTCGCGGTCGGTTCGGAAGCGTGGCTGGCCGACGACGCGACCGCGGTCCTGGAACTGCTTTCCCCCGGCGCCGTCGTCACGAACAACTACGGCGCCACGGAGACCACCGTGGACTCCACGACGTACCAGCTGCGGGCCGGCGCGCTGGGCGGCACGGCGGTCGTGCCGGTCGGCCGGCCGCTGAGCAACACCCGTGTCTACGTGCTCGACGCCCGGCAGCGTCCCGTTCCCGTCGGCGTGCCCGGCGAGATGTACATCGGCGGTGACGGTGTGGCACAAGGCTATTGGAACCGGCCCGAGCTGACCGCGCAGCGCTTCCTCGACGACCCGCTCACCGGCGGGCGGCTCTACCGCACCGGCGACATCGGGCGCTGGCGGTCCGACGGCAACCTGGAGTACCTCGGCCGCGCGGACGACCAGGTCAAGGTCCGCGGCTTCCGGGTGGAACTCGGCGAGGTCGAGGCCGCCATGCTGCGCCACCCCGGCATCGCCGCCGCAGCCGCCGCGGTACGAGCGGATGCGGTCGGCCGCGACCGGCTCGTCGGGTACCTGCTCGCGGACGGTGCCGCGCCCACCCTCACCGAGCTGCGCGCGTTCCTCGCGGGGATCGTGCCCGACCCGGCGATACCCTCCGCACTCGTCGTCCTCGACGAGCTTCCGATGACACCGAGCGGCACGCTCGACCGCAAGGCGCTGCCGGCGCCGGCGAGCACCGACCACGCCGCCGCGAACCACGTACCGCCGCGCAACCACACCGAGTCCGAGCTCGCCGCGATCTGGGCCGACGTGCTGGGCCTGCGGCCCGGCACGGTCGGCGTCGGCGACAACTTCTTCGAGCTCGGCGGCGACTCGATCGTCGGGCTGCAGGTCGTGTCGAAGGCGCGGCGGGCGGGCCTTCGCCTGACCGCCAAGCAGATCTTCCGGCACCAGACCATCGCCGACCTGGCCGCCGTCGTCCAGGTCGCGGATCAGCCGGCGCCGCGAGCGGCCGCCACCGCGGTCGGGGACGTGCCGCTCACCCCGGTGCAGCACTGGTACTTCGAGCAGTACCCGAGGGCGCCGTCCACTTCAACCAGTCGATGTTCGTCGAGCTCGCGCCCGGCACCGACCCGGCCGCCCTGCGCACGGCGGTGACGGCGCTGCTCGAGCACCACGACGCGCTGCGGCTGCACGCCGTCTTCGCCGACGGCGCCTGGCGGCAGCACTGCGCGACCGCCGAGACGGGCGAGCCGTTCCGCACGGTCGACCTGTCCGGTCTGGACCGTCCCGCCCGCGAGCGGGCGGTCCGCGAGGCGGTCACGGCGGCACAGACCCGCTTCCGGCTCGACGACGGGCCCCTGCTCAGCGCGGTGCTCTTCTCCGGTGCACCCGAGCCCGACCGGCTGTTCATCGCGGCGCACCACCTCGTCGTCGACGGGGTCACCTGGCGCGTGCTGCTCTCCGACCTGGAGCTCGCCTACGGGCACGCGGCGCGGTGCCTGCCGGTCAGCCTCCCGGAGAAGTCCACCGCCTTCCGGGACTGGTCGAGGCGGCTGACCGAAGCGGCCGAATCCGGCCGCTTCGATAGCGAACGGCCGTACTGGCAGGCCGTAGAGGCCGCGTCCGCCGCCTGCCTGCCACTGCCGGTCAACAGCGCGGCACCGGACACGCTCGCATACGCCCGTACGGTCGAGGCCGGTCTCGATGCCGAGCTGACCCGCGCGCTGCTGCGGGACGTGCCAGCGGCGTACCGCACCCAGATCAACGACGTGCTGCTGACTGCGCTCGCGGCGGTCCTTGCCGACTGGACCGGCGGCGACGCCGTCGCGGTCGAGCTGGAGGGCCACGGCCGCGAGAACCTCTTCGACGACGTCGACCTGTCCCGCACGGCGGGCTGGTTCACCACGCTCTTCCCGGTCGTGCTGCCCGTGCCGGGCGAGGACTGGGGCACCCGACTCAAGGCCGTCAAGGAGACCCTGCGAGCGGTCCCCGAGGCCGGTATCGGATACGGCGCCCTGCGTTACCTGACCGAGGACGCCGGGCTGGGCGGCGGCCGCTGCCAGGTGGGCTTCAACTACCACGGCCACTTCGACGTGACCACGGGCGACGGCCTGCTGCGCGGCTGGCGGCCCAGCCCGGTGCCGGACCGCAGCACAGACCTGACCCGCCCGAACCCCCTGGAGATCATGGGGATGGTCCGCGACGGCCGGCTCGAGTTCTCCTGGGAGTACTCGGCCGCGCTGCACGACGAGGAGACGATCACCGGCCTCGCAGCGCGGTTCAACGCCGCGCTCGCCGACATTGTGGCGCACTGCGCCCAGGCCGGCGGCTGCACCCCGTCCGACTTTCCGCTCGCCGGGCTCGACCAGGCCGGCGTCGACCGGATCGCCGGGGACGGCCGCACGGTCGAGGACATCTACCCGCTCACACCGATGCAGAGCGGCCTGCTGTTCCACTCGCTCGACGCGCACGAGGACGACATCTACCTCACCCACCTCGATTTCGTCCTCGACGGCGTCACCGACCCCGCCCTGCTGGCCGAGGCATGGCAACGGCTCGTCGACCGCACGCCCGTGCTGCGTACGGCGATCGTCGACGCCGAAGGCGGACGCCCCCTGCAGGTGGTCCACAGGGACGTACGCCTGCCTGTCGTTGTCGAAGACTGGTCGGAGCTGACCGAGGAGCAGCAGCGGGAACGCATCCGCCTGCTGGCCGAGGCCCCGGGCGAACCGCTGGACCTGTCGCGACCGCCGCTGCTGCGGCTGCACCTGGCCCGGCTCTCCGCGTCCACCGTCCACGTGCGCTGCTCGTCGCACCACCTGCTCCTTGACGGCTGGAGCTTCGCCGACGTGCTCGGCGAGGTCTTCGCGGAGCACGCCGCGATCAGCGGACGCGAGGTCCCGCCGCCGCTCCCGCGCCGTCCGTTCCGCGAGTACGTGCGCTGGCTCGGCGAGCAGGACACCGCCGCGGCGCAGCCGTACTGGACCGGCCTGCTCGCCGGGTTCTCCGCGCCCACCGCGCTGCCGTACGACCGGGCGCCACTGCGCTCGCACCAATCCCGCGATACCGGCCACATCGACCTCGAACTCACGGCGGAGGAGACCGGGCGGCTGGAGAGCTTCGCCCGGGAGACCCGAGTCACCCTCAACACTCTGATCCAGGGCGCCTGGGCCCTGCTGCTGTCCCGCTACAGCGGCGACCGGCAAGTCTGCTTCGGCACCACGGTGGGAGGCCGACCCGCCGACCTGCCGGGCTCGGACGAGATGGTCGGCCTGTTCATCAACACACTGCCCGCCCGGATGACCGTCTCGCCCGGCAGCGAGCTGCGCGCCTGGCTGCGCGAGATCCAGGAGCAGCAGGTCGACGGCCGCCAGTACGAGTACGTCTCACTCGCCCAGGTGCGGCACTGGGCCGCGATCCCGGCGGGCACCGACCTCTTCGACAGCTGCGTGGTCTTCGAGAACTTCCCGTACGACGAGCACGCAGCTGAGCGCCACGGGCTGAGGGTACGGTCGTTGGTCGGCCTTGAGACGTCGAACTTCCCGCTCACCTGCGTGGCGCACCTGGCGGACGGACTCCACCTGCGGCTCGGCTACGACCCGCGCCTGTTCGACGACACCACAGCGGGCCGCTTCGCTGATCATCTGCTCGGCATGCTCGACGCGATGGTGGCGGCACCCGGCACCACACTGCGGGACCTGCCGATGGTCCGCGGCGCCGAACACGACCGGCTGATCGAGGAGTTCAACGGCACCCCGTCCGGCTACCCTGACCGGTGCCTGCACGAGCTCTTCGCGGAGGTCGCGCGCGAGCACCCCGACCGGCCCGCGGTCGTCGCCAGCGACACCCGGCTCACCTATGCCGAGCTGGACGCCTGCTCCGACCGGCTCGCCCACGACCTCATCGGCCGAGGTGTCGGTCCGGAGGTGCCGGTGGGCATCTGCCTGCCGGGGGGCGCCGAGATGATCACCGCCATGCTCGGCGTCCTCAAGGCGGGCGGCGCGTACGTGCCGCTCGACCCCGGGTACCCGCCCGAGCGCCTCGCCTACCTTTTCCGCGACTCGGGCGTGCCGGTGCTGCTGACCAGCGCCGCGCTGGCGCCCGGCCTGCCGCCGACCGGCGCCGAGGTCCTGCTGATCGACGATCTGCGGCCAGAGCCTGCCGCCGGGCCGCCGCCCTCGCGGACCGTCCCGGACAACCTCGCCGTGCTCGTCTACACCTCGGGCTCGACCGGCACGCCCAAGGCCAGCATGGTCACCCACCGCGGCCTCGTCCGGCTCGTGCACGCCGCGGGCGAGCACACCTTCGGCGACGCCGCCACGATCGCCCAGCACCACTCGATCTCGTTCGACGCCGCGCAGAACGAGCTGTGGCAGGCACTGCTGAGCGGCGCATGCCTGGCCGTGCGGCCCGGCGACTTCCGCTCGGTCGACGAACTCGACAAGTTCCTGCGCGACAACGAGGTGCAGGCCATGTCGTTCTCGGCGGGCTTCTTCCACGCCGTCGCCGACACCGACCCGGGAATCCTCGCGGGGCTGCGAAAGGTCGTCGTCGGCGGCGAGGCGCTGTCAGCACCGCACTGCGCACGCGTCCTCGACCGGCTGCCCGGCCTGCGGATCGTCAACGCGTACGGGCCCACCGAGTGCTCGGTGACTGCGACATGCTTCCCTGTCGATCGCGGCGGGCGCCCCGGACGGACCGTTCCGGTCGGCCGGCCGAGCGCAGACGCCCGGGTCTACCTGCTCGACAGGGACCTGCAGGTGGTGCCGGTGGGCGTGACCGGGGAGGCGTACCTCGCCGGGGACGGCGTGTGCCGCGGTTACCGGGACCGGCCCGCGATGACCGCCGGACGCTTCCTGCCGGACCCGTTCGGGCCGCCCGGTTCCCGGATGTACCGCACCGGCGACCTGATGCGCTGGCGTCCCGACGGCACGCTCGTGTTCGTCGGCCGCACCGACGACCAGGTGAAGCTGCGCGGCTACCGCATCGAGCTCGGCGAGATCGAGCAGGCGCTCGCCCAACACCCGGACGTGGCAGGGGCGGCCGTCATCGTCCGCGAGGACCAGCCGGGCCGTCGGCGTCTCGTCGGGTACGTGGTCTCGGAGCAGGACCCGGCCGAACTGACGTCGTACCTTGCTGCCCGCCTGCCCGAGTACATGCTCCCGGTCGCGCTCGTCCGGCTGGAGCGGATTCCGCTCACCGAGCACGGCAAGGTCGACCGCCGCGCCCTGCCGGAGCCCGCGACCGCGGCGGCTGGCTGGGCATCGCTGGAGCCCCGCACCTCCGACGAGCGCACGATGGCCGCGATCTGGGCGGAGGTGCTCGGCGTGGAGCGCATCGGGGTCACCGACAACTTCTTCGACCTCGGCGGCGACTCGATCCTCAGCATCCAGGTCGTGTTCAAGAGCCGCCGGGCGGGACTGCAGGTCTCCTCCAGCGACCTGTTCCGCCACCCGACCGTCGAGCAGCTCGTCGCCGCCGCCGGCCGGGACCGCCAGGTCGCCGCCACCCAGGAGGCTGAGGCCGGCGAGGTGCCGCTCACCCCGATCCAGCACGAGTTCTTCGCGCGCAACACGGTCGCCCCGCAGCACCTCGCCCAGTCGGTCCACGTCGAGCTCGCAGCGGACACCGACGAGGCGGCGCTGCGGGCCGCGCTCGCGGCGGTAGTCGCGCACCACGACGCGTTGCGGATGCGGTATGCGTGCGATGAGCGGGGCCGCTGGTCGCAGCGGAACGCCGCGACCGAGACCGGCGAGCTGTTCGAGCGCCACGACCTCTCGGAACTGCCGGACGAGGAGCTCCCCCGGTCATGAACCGGCTCGCCGCGGCGGCCGACACGGGGCTCGACCTGGCGGCCGGGCCGCTGTTGCGGGCGGTCCTGTTCGACCTCGGCCCGGGTCGGCGGGCGCACCTGCACCTGACCGTGCACCACCTCGTGATCGACGCGGTGTCGTGGCGGATCCTCAACCACGACCTGGACCTCGCGTACCGGCAGGCGCTCGACGGCGAGGCAATCGACCTCGGCGCCAAGACCTCCTCGTTCCGGCAGTGGGCCACGCGGCTCGCTGAGCACACGGCCAGCGGCGGCTTCGCCAGTCAGGCCGCGCACTGGGACGCGGTGCCCGAGGCAGCGCCGCTGCCGACCGACGGCCCCGGGCCGAACATGGTGTCGTCGCAGCGGATCATGCCGGTGCGGCTGGAGCAGGACGAGACCGCGGCGCTGCTACACGTGGCGCCGGGCAGGTTCCGGGCCCGGGTCAGCGACGTACTGCTCTCCGCGCTGGCCTGGACGATATGCCGCTGGTCCGGCGACGACCAGCTGTTGATCGAGATGGAGGGTCACGGCCGTGAGGAGATCTTCGACGACATCGACCTGTCGCGCACCGTCGGATGGTTCACCAGCTCGTATCCCGTCGCGCTGAAGGTGCCTGGACAGACGGACGGGGAAGCCGACTGGCCCGCCGTCGTGCGGTCGGTGCGCCGCTGCCTGCGCGCCGTGCCTGGCAACGGACTCGGCTACGGCGCGCTGCGCCACCTCGCCGGGTCCGGCACACCGCCGGCGGAGCACACGCCTCCCGCGGTGTTGTTCAACTACCACAGCCAAACCGAGGAGATCACCCGGACGGCCGACCGCTCGCTGTTCCACGCCTTCCACGACCCGATCGGCCAAGAGCAGGACGGCCGCGAGCGGGTCGTGCAGGCGCTGGAGGTGGTCGGCGCGGTCGAGGGCGGTCGACTCGGCTTCGACCTCTACTATTCGGTCAATTTGCACGAGCCCGAGACCATCGCGCGGGTCGGCTCCGAACTCGTAGCGGCGCTGCGGTCGATCGCCCGCCTCTGCGAGCCGGCCCTCGGGGCAGAGGACGCACGGTGAACGACTTGCTGGCGGAGCTCGCGCTCCGGCACGGCGTGCCCGGCGCGCAGTTGGCGATCTGGCGCGACGGCCTCCTCCTCACCGCGGAGACTGGCGAGGAGGAGGCCGGATCGGGAAGGCCGGTGACGGTCGCGACGGCGTTCCCGCTCGGATCGCTCACCAAACCGTTCACCGCGACGCTCGCGGCCCTGCTGGTCGCCGACGGCGACGCGGACCTGGACGAGCCCTTGGCGGAGCAGTTGGGCGAGCTGCGCGCGGGCCCGGAGTGCACGCTGCGGCAGGTGCTCAGCCACACCGCGGGCCTGGCGGCCAACACCGCCGAGCTGCCACCCGGAACGACCCGTGCCCGGTGGCTCGCCCGCCACGTGCCCGAACTGGCCGTGTACGAACCGGGCACGGCCTTCTCCTACTCCAACCCGAGTTATTTGATCGCCGGCCGCCTGGTCGAGGAGATCACAGGGTTGGACTGGGCAGAGGCCGTGCACGCGATGCTGCTGCGCCCACTGGGGCACGACGCCGCGGCGCCGACCGCTCTGGGCCATCTCGTACGCCCGGACGCCCGGCCCCGGCCCATCCAGGAGCAATCCGTACCGCCGCTGGAGGACCCAGCCGCCGGCCTGTGTGTCTCCGCCCGCGACCTCGCGGTGTTCGGCGCCGCGCACCTGGGCCTCGGCCCGGGCGCGGCTCTCCTCGACGCCGCGACGGCGCGATCGATGCGCGAGGACGTCACGGAGGGGCTCACCGTGGGCCCTTACGGGCTGGCGGGTGGCTGGGGCGCCGGATGGGCGCGTTACGGGGTCTGGTTCGGCCACGACGGCACCGGCGACGGCGCGTGGAGCCACCTGCGCGCGAACCCGTCGACGCGGACCGTGGTGGCGCTGACCACCAACGGCAGTACCGGCGTGCGCATGTGGGAGTCGCTGCTCGAGCGGCTGAGCGAAACCGGCCCGGCGGTCGGCGACCATCCTCGGGACACGAGCGACGCCGAGCCCGGGCCGGCGCCGCCGGAGTGCGCGGGGCACTACGCGAACGGCGGCTGGTCGTGCCGGGTCGAGGCCGACGAGGGCGAGCTCCTGCTCTCGGTCGCCGGCGCGGCGCCGGTCCGGCTTCTCGTAGGCAAGGACCTCTCCTTCCGTACGCCCTCAGACAGAGGTTCGCGCGCGGCGATGCCCTACTTCGGGCGGTTCCTGCGCGACCCGGCGACCGGCGACGTCGACCGTGTGCAGATCATCGGGAGGCTCAACGTCCGGCAGAAGTAGCGCATCCCGAAAGCGGTGGGCCCGTTCGTCGAACGGGCCCACCGCTTTGTCGTGTACGAGATCTCAGCCCTCAGCGTGCTTCCAGATAGGTCAGCACGGCCCGGACCCGCCGATGGCCGACGTCGGCCGCGGTGAGCCCGAACTTCGCGAAGATGTTGCCGATGTGCTTGTGTACGGCGTTGTCGGTGATGGACAGCTTCTTGGCCAGTGTGGCGTTGTCGTGCCCCTCTGCCATGAGCGCCAGGACCTCCTGCTCCCGGGGGGTAAGGGTGGACAGCGGCTGTGTTTGCCTGGCAAGCAACTGGGTTACCACGTCGGGGTCGAGCGCCGTGCCGCCGGCGGCCACCCGGTCAAGCGCCTCCAGGAATTCGTCGACCCGGCTGATGCGGTCCTTGAGCAGATAGCCGACGCCGCCCCCGCTGCTGGAAAGCAGCTCGAGCGCGTACGTCTGCTCCACGTACTGGGACAGGACCAGGACCGGCAGACCGGGATGGACGCGCCGGGCCTCGATCGCGGCCCGGATGCCTTCGTCGCGGAACCGCGGCGGCAGCCGCACGTCGACGATGGTGACGGCCGGGCGACGCCGGTCCACCGCGGCCAGGAATCCCTCGGCGTCGGCGGCGACCTCGGCCACCTCGTAGCCGGAATTGGTCAGCAGCAGTTCCAGGCCGGTGGCGAGCAGGACGTTGTCCTCCGCGATGACTATCCGCACGGCAGCTCTACGGTGATCGTGGTGGGGCCGCCTGCCGGGCTGACGACCGTGACGCAGCCGTCGAGAGCCTGCGCGCGGCCACGGAGACCGGCCAGTCCGCTGCCGCCGTTTTCCCGCGCGCCGCCCACGCCGTTGTCGGTGACGACGACCGTCAGCACGTCGTCGACGCGCCGCACTCTCAGCCCCGCCTCGGTGGCCCGGCTGTGTTTGGCCACGTTCGTGAGTGCCTCGGTGACCACGAAATAGGTGACCGCCTCGATGGCCGCCGGGATCCGGTGCAGCTCGCCGATATCGATCGAGACCGGCACGCCGCCCCGGGCGGCGACGGTGCGCAGAGCTCCCGGCAGCCCGCGGTCGGCGAGGATGGGCGGGTAGATGCCGCGGAGCACTTCCCGAAGCTCGACCATCGCCTCCTCGGTGACGTCGGTCGCCTCGCGCAGCATCCGGGCGAGGGTGGCCGGGTCACGGTCGAGGCACCGCCGGGCCACCGCGAGCCGCATGGCCACGGCCACCAGCCGTGCCTGGGTGCCGTCGTGCAGGTCGCGCTCGATCCGCCGCAACTCGGCGCCGTGCGCCTCGAGCGCGTCACTGCGGGTGCGGGTGAGCGTGGCAACGCGATCGGTGAGTCTTTGGGTACGCGACGACGCGAGCACGGCGAGAGTCAGGCGGGCATATCCCGTGGCGAGCGGCGGCAGCGCCAGGCAGCCGGCGGCGAACAGGACGGTCCCCACCGACGGACCGACGATGACGTCCCCGTACCGGCCGAGCACCGGGATGTCCAGCACCGTCTTCGGGCTGTCCTGCGCCGGAAACGCCCACCACAGCAGCAGCGTCACCACGACCAGCAGCGCGTTGCCGACGCAGATGGCCGTGGCGAGCCCACAGGCGAGGCCGAACGTGACGTGCAGGGCGAGCCAGTACAGATGACGGGGCAGGGCGATGCTCTGCGCACGGACCGGACGGCTCAGCAGACGACCGGCTCGCTGCCGGTGCCACTCGGCCCACGACTGACGCATGCTCGGGTGACAGAGCAGCACAAACGACAGAAGGCTCATGGCCGCGGTGCCGAATCCCCCGAGCAGATAGACCGTGGCCCGCAGCGGCGGCGCCCAGGCACGGATCACCGGAGCAGACCAGGGCGCCGCGCGCATTACAGCAGGCTGTAGTTCTGCCCCGGGGGCAGGGGGTATGGCCTTGTCAGCGCCGGAGGCCATAACCTGCTGCTCAGGCCCAGTTTCCGGAACCAGAGGTGGAGAGACTCGACCCATCTTCGCCGGAATGGAACGGGGATGGCGGACCGGTTGCACAACCTACCTCCCGAGCGTTGAAAGGGATCACCATGACTGACCAGCGTCCGGCTCTGCGGCTGTGCCATGTCGGCACGATCGGAGCCGGGGGCATCGAGTCTGGATGTGAGATAGAGAATGTGACCTTCGCGTGCGAGGCCGGCACCTGGACGGCGTTGGCCGGGCCGACCGCCGCGGACAAGACCAGCGTCCTGCGGTGCGCCGCGGGGCTGGATCCGGTGACGGCGGGCGAGGTCCGTCTTTCCGAGGGGCTCCGGCTCGCGCACGTCGGGCTCCGGCCGGTGACGGAGCAGCTGGCGACGCTCGGCACGCTCGCCTCGGTGCTTGTCCGGCTGCCGACCGGGGCGGCCGAGCTGCTACGTGAGGCATTGCACCGGCTGGACCTGTGGGAGGAGCGGGAAGCCCCCGTACTTGGTCTGACGGAGAGTCGGCAACGCGCGGCCGCGGTCGCGGTCGCGGTCGCCGACGCCCCCGACGTGCTGCTCGCCGACGACCTCACCAGCGGACTTCCGCCCGCCACCGCGGCGGCGATCCTGGACCTGTTGCGCGACCTGGTGGACCGGCAGGGGCTCTGCGTCGTGGCCTCGGCCGCGGACCTGGCCTCTCTGGAACGGGCCGACGCGGTGGTGCTGCTCGCCGAGGGGCGCGTGGTCGAGACACGGGTCATGCCTTAGCTGCGGGGCCTTGGACTGCCCCGCAGCTCACCCACCCGTGGGTTGCCTGGGCCGCCTGGGTTGCCCAACAAACGGGTGAGCTCGGCGGGCAACTTCCTTTGCAGGAGCGCCAAGCCGAGCGGAGTGAGTGTGTGCATGGCGGTAGTACGGTTGCGTAACGTCGTGATCAGACCTGCCTCGCGCAGCACAGTGGCCTGCTTACTGGCGCCGGAGAGAGAGATGCCGAGTCGGTCGGACAGATCGCCGGTGGTGCCGCTCTCGGACAGCGCGCGCAGGGCGGCCGCACGGGTGGCTCCGACGAGGGCGGCCAGCGCCCGGTCGCCCTCGTCCTCCGATTCCTCGGGGAGCGACTCCAGATCGTTGAGATCCAGAGGCGTGGAGAAGACGAGTGCGGGCACGCCGGACTGCCGCTCGGAGCGCACGAGCACGCAGGTCTTGTCGGGGAGGAAGAGCGAGGGGCTCAGGGTCAGGCCGCGCCCGTCGAGTTTGATGTCGAGGTCGAAGCTGGACGCGATGCGCAGCTCCGAGGACTCCCATGTCACTTTGGGGTGCAGGCCTGCGAGCAGGAACTCGACGCCGTTCGTGATGGCCATCCGCCCGCGCATGTCACGCTCGATCTCCAGCCGGGCCTGCATTCGCGACCAGTAGGGCAGGATGCCCGCGGAGCAGAACAGGAAGACCACCTGGGCGAGGCGGCGAGCCCGGGCGCGAACGGCCGACGGCACCGAATCCGCGTCGGTTCCATCCCGCTCGAGCAGCCACAGAAGATCGGGAACGACCCGGTACTCGGACACGACCTCGTCTATGGCGGGCAGATCGTCGCCGAGTCGCTCGCGCACGAACTTGTGCCAACCGATACCGCTGCGAGCCCGGTCACGTCCGAAGCGGTGAAGTGCGAAGACCGCTTCGGACACTGGCCCTAACGTATGAACCATTCTTAAGCGTTGAATGTCTTTGTTGGTTACTTGTATACGCAACATGTCACCCATCCCCGATGTGACGCCCCCGAGGTGCTCTAGACACAGGAGCCTAAGCTCGTATCGCCAGCAACGACAAGGACATTCGTTCACCAACAGGCCTGGCAACGGTCGGCCTATCGTGATTTAACTTTGCATCATGACCGGGTACTCCGCCGGTCGCCCCGCATAACCGGCTGGATATGGACCATTGCCTGGCCCCCAGAAGGGTGCTGACGTGGGTCTGATGGGCCCGTGTGTGGAGCGAAGATGCCGAAGACGGCGGAACCTAGTGTCTCGTGGCCCCGTTTGCATCATTTCGCATGGATACTGACGAGTTTCTTCACGTTGGTCTGGACGAGGCTGACCTTGGCGAGAACCTCGTCGGCGGTCGCGATCCAGGTGAAGGGTTTTGCCTCCTGGTTCCAGGAGTTGATGTAGTCGCGAATCTGCTTGACCAGGACGTTGACGCTGGAGAACGTCCCGCGGCGGATCGACTGCCGGGTCAAGATGCCGAATCAGATCTCGATCTGGTTCAACCAGGAGGAGCCGACAGGAGTGAAGTAGAAGTGGAGATGCGGGTTCTTCGCCAGCCATGTCTTCACCTCCGGCGTGGTGTGCGTGGACAGGTCGTCCAGGACGACATGGATCTCCATGCCCGCGTGCGGCTTCACCGCCTTCTTCAAGAAAGCCAGGAAGGTCGTGCCTTTCCGGTTCGGCTTGCACTCACCGATGACTTCCCCGGTGCCTACGTCGAGGGCGGCGAACAGGTTCGTCGTGCCATGCCGCACATAGTCGTGGGTGCGCTTCTCGGCGGCCGCGAACGCCACAGGCAGCACCGGCTGGGTCCGGTCCAGCGCCCCGCGTCTTCTCGGCGATCGACAGCACTACCGCGCCTCCCGGCGGGTCCAGATAGAGACAGATCACGTCGGTGACCTTCTGCGTGAACGCCGCGTCCCTCGAAATCTTGAAGGTGCTCGACCGGTGCGGCTTGAGGCTCTCCTCCGGCCAGACCCGCGCGATGTAGTGCCAGGACACGGTGACGCCCTCTGCCCGCTGCAGATACTTCGCCAACTCGCGTGTCGAGCAGTGCGAAAGACCAGTGCCGTCCGGCGGCGTCATACGCGTCAGCGCAATCACCCGGGCCCGTACCCGTGCCGGCACTTGTTCCCGGGCCCCGCCGGGCCGGTCACCTTCCAGCCCGGCCAGGCCGTGCTCGGCATAACGGCGCTTCCAGCGGTCCACCGTCGGCAGCGACACTCCAAGCAGCTCGGCGATGTCCTTGCGCCGACGCCCCTCAGCAGACCAGAGCACGATCCGGCCCCGCGTGGCTATATCCGCAGGAACGTCCCGGCTGCTCACCAACTCCCGTAGCTCGGCGGACTGTTCCACGGAGAGCTCCGTGCCAAGAGAACGAGACGCACAAGATCAAGTAACGCTGACAGGATCACGAGACACCAGGGTCTCTCTCCATTCATTCGGTGATAGCGGTTCGCGGCCACCGAAAGGGGTTGTCGGCTTACCTAGTTGCACTCAACATCTTCCACAACAGCATCACCATGCGCAACAGACGTATTTCGAAGTGGCTGAAATGATCTGGCTTCGCTGTGACGCAGTACTGCGGCCGGTTTTTGGTCACTCCGACATGCGGCTCTGCCGCCGACGAACGCGAGGTGCGGCGGGGAAGGGCCAGGTGAGAGCTGTAGCCGATCGTCAGCTCGGAGTGCAATTGACGGCGCCAGAATTGCGTCAGAGTGGGCCATCGAGGAGCGGACCTTGAGACTCCCATTCCGGATCTCCTGGCTAAAACGGCATGTCGAGGGCCTTTTTAAGCCTTCGAATGCGGAGTGCCTGTTCGAGATTTCGGATATGGAGTGTGTCTGATGGCGCCGACCATGGCTTGGCGTGGGAAAGCTGGTTCTCCTTGCTGTTCTTTCTGTCAGCGGAGCGAGCACTGCGGTATGAGGGCGTGGAGCGTCGCTTCACTCGTACACTCGGCCGCGCCGCTCACGCCCTCCGCTGCCCGCGCACGGTGGTGCGCGCTGTCGCTCAGCTCCATCGGGCCAGCCCGGCCCAGGATGCACCGGCTGTTGTACGAGCAAACCCCGCGGCTGGCGGAGGCGGCTGCCCAGCTCCGCGACGTCCAAGCCCTGATTGCCTCTGAAGACGAGTGCCACCTGCACCGGTTGGATGAGTGCGGCCCCGACCAGCGGCTCACCGCGCCGCTGTTCGTGCAGGCATGGAGGCGCAGATTCACGGAGCCGTGCTGGACCCACCCGACGATGCACGAGGGACGAGGCGCTGGACACCGTGGAGCGGCTGTGCCTGGGCGCCCTGACGTTCTGCGCGCCGAGAAACGGCCACCTTACGGCGAGCGACACGCTGGGATACCGGTACCTGAACAACGGCTGCGGACATCTGGGCCGTCCTTTGGGGACGCAGCCCAGGCAGCGGATCTTGAGTAACAGGGAGAGCGCCGCCTGGTCACCCCGGTTCCTCGTCCTGCCGAGAGTGGCCATGTTCCCTACCTGCGTATATCGCGGGCCTGTGCGTGCCTTGCCTGCCGGGGTAATCCATTCCTCCCGGCCAGGCACCACATGGGCCTGGTCGCGTTGGGCAGGGCATGAACGCACACAGTCACTCGTACAACGCGTGGTATCCAGGAGCGGGCCTCGCGCCTGCTGCCTCGGCGGGTAGGCCCAGCTTGGTGCTGCAGCCCAGAGGGTGAGCGCGGTTCGCGGACCGTCTGGTAGCCGTAGCGTCCGCGCGGGAGCTGGCCGGGCTGGCCGGGCTGGCCCGATTCCGCGATCCGCCTTGCGAGCACACGCGGCGGTGCGGTGGTGTGCAGCGTGAAGGCGGGCTCGACCTTGTTCCACCCTGCTGGTCGAGGCCGGCACGGCGCCCGCGCGTCCACCCACGCCCGCTGCTCCGGCTCCGCCTCGCCGAACTCCTGGTACTCCAGCAGCTGCCGCAGCTCGCGCGCGTGGTCGAGGCGGGTGTTCGTCGGCTCGCCGTACGCCTTCAGCACCGAGGCGTCCCCGATGTCCGGGTGCTCGGCCAGGTAGTCCGCGAGCTCCACCGGGACGTCGGTCGGGTGGTCCAGGAACACCCCGAGGTAGGGCACCGTCGTCAGCTGGACTGCGAAGCCAAGCCGGTTATGCGCCCGCCGCTTCGATTCGGCCAGCTCCCGGTCCGCGTCGTCCAGGAAGAAGAACCGCTCCGACTCCGCGCGGGCCGGCGCCCCTCGGAACGCCGCGTACCCCGCGGCCTGCTCATCCGTCAGGAACTCGACCGGCATCCCGGACGTCCAGGCAGTTGATCAAAGCGACCGCCGAGGGTTCAACCACCACGGAACTACGGAACTGCAGGTCAACGGGCTCCGGAGAGCAGGGAGGGCTTAGCGCCGGTTTTCGTTCCGATGTTCCTCAGCACCCTAGCTGTGGGAGGAGAGCGTGCCGCTCGGGGTACAGGCAGCTACCAGCGTGTTCGTGCCTACCTGCACGACAAAAGCGCACCTCGCCAAGGCCGGTGACCGCCCGGCCGCCCTCGCCTCGGGCCGTCGCCGGGTGGATCCTCCGGCACCCGGGCACGTCACCGAGTCCGAGCAGCTTCAGCTCAAGGCCGTCCGGACACACTGCCCCGAACTCGATGCTCTGACCTGTCACGTTCGGTCTTCGCGGCTTGCTCACAGGGCGCCAGGGCGAGCGTCTGCCGGACCGGCTCGACACGTCCGGCAGGACGACCTGCCCAGCCTCCACACCCTCGCAGCCGGCGCCGAGGGGACACATCGAAATGATCTTGAGGGAGGGCGGGCAGAGCCGGTCGAACACCGGCTTGGGGTATGGCTCTCCAGCACCAAGAGCAGGCGCGGCAGACTCACCCAGGACCAGCGGACCGCGCTGACGGAGCCGGGCGCGCAGTGGGCGTGAACCACCGCTCCTGGGGCGGACCACCAGACAACCCGCAGAACGCCCTCCCGGATCGATCCCGCAAACGCGGTAGTGCGCAGCCGTCCGGTTGCGCCCCTGATGGAGCGGGCTCTGCATCCAGCCCGGAACCCAGGATCGATTGTCAGTGGTGGGTGAGAAGATCGGAGCACCGAGTCGGAAACAAAAGGGGGGAGCGGTCATGTCCGGAAGCCAGAACTACATCAACCACGTTGCTCTTGTGTTGGATGCCAGTTCGTCCATGACACACCTGAGCCGCAAGGTCGTCGAAGTCGCCGACCAGCAGATTGCCTATCTCGCCCGCCGATCGAAGGAACTGGACCAGGAAACCCGCGTCACGGTGTACGTCTTCGCGGACAAGGTGAAGTGCGTCATCTACGACAAGGACGTACTGCGGATGCCGTCCCTGAAACAGCTGTACCGGGTCGGCGGAATGACGGCTCTGCTGGCCGCCACACTCAAGTCACAGCGGGAGCTGGCGCAGACAGCCCAACTGTATGGCGACCACAGCTTCCTGACATTCATACTGACCGACGGACAGGAGAACGCAAGTCATCGCTGCCTGGATGCCCCTGCCAGGGATCCGCGTGAACTGGTCCAGGCCGTGGCCAAGATGTTCGCGACGCAGGAGGACAACTGGACGATGGCGGTCCTTGTGCCGGACCAGATGGGCAAGCGCGAGGCCATGCAGTGCGGTTTCCCCAAAGACAACATCGCCATCTGGGACGCCACAAGCACACAAGGCCTGGAGGAAGCCGGGCAGGTCATCCAGCAGGCCACCGAAAAATTCATGGTGGGCCGCACCCAGGGAATCCGGGGATCGCGCGCGGTTTTCTCCACAGGCGCAGAGGTGGTCAACAAGGACACCATCAAGGCAACCGGTCTCACCCCGGTGAATCCGTCGGAGTACCAGCTGATTCCGGTGGCTCGTGAAGCGGCGATCCGGGACTGGGTCATCGAATGCGGGCGCACTTTCCGTACCGGTTGCGCGTTCTATCAGTTGAGCAAGTCGGAGAAGATCCAGGCGCGAAAGCAGATTGCGGTGCTGGAGAAGAAGACGGACCGGGTGTACACGGGGCCGGAGGCCCGAGCCCTACTCGGCCTGCCGGATACGGAAGTCCGCGTCAAACCGGACCACAACGACGACTTCACAATCTTCGTACAAAGCACCAGCGTCAACCGGAAGCTGGTACCGCACACAAGGCTACTGCTCATGACCTGACACCTTTTGAAAAGCCCCGCCGGTCCCACCGGTGGGGCCGGCCGACCCCGGTCCCGGAGTGGGCTTGGGGTTTTAAGGTCCGGGTCGGAAATGCGCCTCGAATGTGAGCGGGGTCAGTTCTGGGCGGTGGGCCGGACGACGATCTCGTTCACGTCGACGGTTGCAGGCTGCTCGATGGCGAACGCGGTCAGGGCGACGGCCGTCAGCGGTGTCCGGGAGCGCCAGTGGTCCGGCCGCGATGTCCGCCACGGCCTCCTGCAGCAGCGGCACCATGTCGAAGCCCTCCGCCACGGCATGCTCCAGTTGCGCGAGCTTGGCGGCCAGGCGCTCGGGCAGTTGCTGTCCCGCTGCGGTGAGGTAGGGGCGGGCGGCGGCGAGGAGCTCGGTCTGGACCGCCTGGCCGGCGTCGCCGGCGAACGCCTCGGCCGCGTTGAACCGGCGTGGCGGGTCGGTGAAGCGGGCGCAGCGCAGATCAGCGTGCAGGTGGATGGTGGTCAGGTGGCCGAAGTCGCGTTCGGCCACGCCCACCTGGGCCAGCTCGCCGCTGCGGGTCAAGGTGAGCGTCACCTGGGCGGCGTCGAGAGCATCGACGAACTCGGGGACGTCGGTGTCGAGGGCGGCCACGACCGGCAGGTTCAGGCGGCGCGCGAGATGCGCCAGGTGCCGGGCGGCCGCGGGCAGGGCCGGGCCGGACAGCGGGACGAGGGGGTCGTGGGTGGGCGTGCTGGAGGCGGTCGACCACCACCAGGGCCAAGCCCTCGATGTCCGGGGCCGTCTCGGCGATCGCCTCGGCATTCAGCCCGGTGCCGTCATCGATGTGCACAGCGGCGTCGGCCGGCCGGGAACGCGCCTCGGCCGCGGCCTGCCGCTCCCGGTCAGTGAGGGTGCCCGCGCGCAGCCGGCGGTAGTCCACCCTCGCCTCGGCCGCGATGACCCGCATGGCGACATCGGTACGGGTCAGCCCGGACGCCGCATACAGCACAGGCAGACCACGGGTCAGAGCGGTGTGCCGGGCGGCTGCGGCGGCCAGCAGGCTGCCACCGGCGTGCGGCGCGGCCGCCACCACCGTCAACGCACTCGCGACCAGACCACCCAACGCGGTATCCACGACCGGTCAGGCCGAAAGCAAGCCGGTCAGCGGCGCGCGGCTCGGCGGTGGGGCGAGGGCTCCATCGACGACGTCGCCCAGGCCGTGCAGCCGACGCGGACGACGCGACACGGCCGCCGGGCCCCGGGTGGTCTCCGGTCCACGCTCCCCGGCCGGGATGACGGGACCCTCCCCCGCCCCGGTACCGGCCGGCTCCTCGGCCAGCCCCCGGCAGCGTCAGCCGAACCAGCACGGTCAGCCGACCCTGCACGGTCGGCCGAACCGGGCGCAGCAGCAGCGGGCGTGGTGGGGACGTCAGGGCCTTCCCGTGTACCGGCAGCAGGCACGACCGCGGGCATGGTGGGAGCGGCCGGGGTGACGGGGAGCCCGGGGGCACAGGCGGCGGCATCGGCCAGAGCGGACGAGGCGCCGACCTCGGCGCGCCCCAACACCGGACGCGGCAGCGGCGGAACCGGCGCACGCGCGGTCGGCGGCGAAACCGGAAGGAGCGACCTGCCGCTCGGACGCCACCGACTCCCCAGCCGACGATCCTCCCCTCGCGGGGTGTTGCGTGCCCTGCAACACCTCAGGAACGGGCACGGCGTCGGCTACCGGCCCGGCGCCTGGCGTGGTGGACTCACGCGCGGCGGAGTCGGTTGGCCCGGCCGTCGTAGTGCCGTCGACAGCAGCGGGCGGGGCCAGCGGCCGTCGACGCGGTCGCCTCCGGCGCCCGACCAGGCGCTGCGGACACAGCACCGGCAACAGGACCGATGGCAGGACCGGCCGGGGCAGGGCCTGAGCCGCCCCGGCCGGCGCAGGCGCGGAGACGGAGCTCGGTACCGGGAAGGAGGAGGCGACGGCCACGGAGTCCAGCTCGGCAGGATCCGGGGCGGCGGCCCTCGGCGGCCCGGACAGCGGGAGCGACGCCGCCGGGCACCAGGCAGGGGCGACGGCACGGGGTCGAGCTCGGCGCAGCCAGCAGCAGACGCGGAAGGCGACACGGCAGCGGAGGCTTCGGCAACCGTGGCCGACGCGGCGGGCGTGGTCTCACGGGTCCCGGTGAGGGCGGCATCGGCGGTGGTCGGCGCCGGCATGGCGGGCGCTGCCTTGCCAGCGGCCGGAGCGGGACCGGGCGCGTGTCGGCAGCCGGCGGAGCGGCGGCCGGTGCGTCGACGGGTACGGCCTGGTCGTCATCGCCGGGAACGGTCACCAGTCCCCAGTCCCCTGCCGGGCGGGAGCAGCGCGGCGTCGAGCAGGACCGTGACCGGTGTTGTCCGGTCCAGCAACACCTGCGGCACACCACCGGCTTCGGGTGTGCTGGCCACGGCCAGGTCGCCGAGCTTGGGGCGGGCCGCCGTCCGCGCCCACAACGGCCAGGACTTCATCCGGGCCCGGGCGGCCGGGTCGAATCGCGTCGGCAGGTCCCGCCACAGGATGCCGGTCCGCTGCCCGGAACAAGATCGGCGTTGATCACCTTGCGGTGGCACGTCCACCGCCCGCCCCGTCCCATGTGCTTCGGCAGGTGCGGCTCAAGCCGGGCCCACTCCCGATCCGACAGATCACCTCGCCCCACGCCGGCCGGAACGACACCAGCACGGCTCGGTCACGCGACCCGTCGGACACGCCTCAGGCGACCTTGGGGCCGCAGCGCATGCCGATGTAGACGCAGGCCGTGCCGTCCTCCAGGGTGGAGAAGACCACGGGCATGTAGTCCTCGCTGAACGCCGCGCCCACCCCGGTCCCCGCGAAGACCGTCTCCGTCACCGGTACCAGGTCTATTTCCAGGGGCTCGGAGAAGTCCTTCATACCGTCGACGAACTCGTACACCGCGTGGCCCGCACCGTCCCGCTCGGTCACGGTGATGACCACGCCCTCGCGCCGGTACGTGCCGACGAACGGCGCGAAGTCGACCACGGGCGGCTGGGCCGGCGGGGCGAAGGGCTCCGGCATCGTCACCCCGGCCAACTCGGCGAGGAGCTCCCGGTGGAGCGCCGCGTACAGTTCGCGCGCACCGCCGCCGTTGGTGAGCAGCGCGACCGCGACGCCCGCCGAGGGCACCACGCGCAGATAGCCGTACTGCCCGATCGAGGCGCCGTCGTGCCCGTACCCCTGGACGCCGTTCCAGTCGTACAGGGTCCAGCCCAGGCCCCAACCATCCGCGCTGACGGTCCACTTGTCGGGGGAGTCGACCACGCGCCGCTGCATCAGCGCGACCGTCCCCTCGGAGAGCACGCGCGTGCCGTCCTGCGCCACACCGCCGTTGAGGTGCATCTGCGCGAGCCGCGCGACGTCCCCGGCCGTGGCGATGACCCTGCCGTAGGGGCCGGCCGAGCGCGGCATCAGGTCCCAGGACGGTGCCGGGTCCGGGTCCTGGCCCGCTTCGCCCAGGTGCCCCATCGCCGCACGGAACCGCAGCGCCTCCTCGGGAAGCGTCACCGTGTGCGTGAGGCCGAGCGGAGTGAGGAGCAGGTCCTTCAGGGCCTCGTCCCAGACCTGGCCCGTCACCACCTCGACGATCCGGCCGAGCACGTTGTACCCGATGCTGCTGTACGAAATCGCGGTGCCGGGCGGGCAGTCGAGCGCCACACCCTTCGCGGCCTCGACGTACCTGGCGAGGCAGTCGTCGCCGCGCCCGCTGTCGTAGGTGAAGTCGCAGGTGAGACCGCTGGTGTGGCTGAGCAGCCGGCGTGTGGTGATCGCCCTGGTCGCCTCGGGGTCGGCGACCGAGAACTCCGGCAGCACGTCCACGATGGGCGCGTCCAGGTCCAGGCGGCCCGATTCGACGAGCCGCATGATCAGGGTGGCGGTGTAGATCTTGGCGATCGAGCCCATCTGGTAGACCGAGTCGGTCGTCGCCGTCACGCCCGTGCCGCGATGGAGCACACCACTGGCCAACTCGTGGACGGTCCCGTCCACGAGGAGCGCGAGGGACGCGGCCGGGACGTGGTGCTTGGCGCGCAGTGCGTCGAGGCGATTCTGCCAGTGGACGAGGTCCAGTTTCTTGCCCGCCGAGTCCCTGGTCCCCCAGTCGCCCTTGGCTTCCCAGTTGCCCTGCACGTCCCAGCTCACGTTCTTCGACATGTCAGCCCCCATCTGTTGCGTACGACGTTCCCCCGATGCGAACACTGTATGCATGACGTAACGCTGTACGCAAGGCGCGTACGGTGTGCGCTAACGTGGTGGGGACGATGGACGTGGGACGAGCAGAGACGAGGGCCGCATGCCAGCCGACGAGAAGCCGACCGCCTCGGTGTGGACCCGGCCGCGCCCCCGGCAGCGGGAACACCTGACCCGCGAGCAGATCGTCGCCGAAGCGATCCGCCTGCTGGACACGGAGGGCGTCGAGGAGCTCAGCATGCGCAAGCTCGGCACCCGCCTGGGTACGGCGGCCACCTCCCTGTACCGGCACGTGGCCAACAAGGACGAACTGATCGAGCTGGTCGTGGACGACGTCTACGGCGAACCGGACGTACCTACCGCCGTCGACGGCACCCGATGGCGCGCGGCCGTCACCCGCACCGCTACCGAACTGCGGGCCATGACCCTGCGCCACCCATGGATCGCCCCCGAACTGGGCCAGGTCGGCCTCGTCCACATCGGCCCCAACGCCATGCGGATGTCATCGGCGCTGCTCGCGCAGTTCGAGGCGGCGGGCTTCCCCGCGGACGAGATGGACCAGGCCATGGGCACACTCATGGCGTACGTCATCGGGATCGCGACCGCCGAGGCCGCGTACCTCTCACTGATCGCCCGCAGCGGCAAGACCGAGCAGGAGTGGGTGGCGGGCCTGCGACCGGCCTTCGACGAGGCCACGCAGGAGCACCCGCGGCTGCGCGCGGGAAGCTCCGCCCAACAGGACATGCACCCGCAACGGATCCGCGACGACAACTTCGCGTACGGGCTCGACCGCGTCCTCGATGGCCTGGCAGCCCGACTCACGCCCTAAAAAAGCGTGTTGCAGTATCAGGCCAACCCGCCGGTCTGGCCACCCTGCGGCCCGTCCAGAGCCGGCTCGCCCGAATCGGCCACAACAGCGCGCCGATCGGCAACACCGGGTTCAGGTTTCACTGGAAGGCGTTACGGATCCGAGCTTGCGGCCCAGTGCCCGTGCGGGCTGCCGGCCGGGTACCGGTGCGGGCTGCCGACCGGGTGCCGGTGCATAGGTGCGGGTACTGCGGTGCGCATCAGCGATGAAGGGCGATGAGCAGAGGGTCGCCGAGCCCGGCGGCGTCCACGTCAGCGCCGATGTAGTGGCCGACGGCGCGAAGCCCGGTGCGAAGTGCGGGAGTGCGCAGGGGCTGCGCTGCGGCGAACCACTGCGCCCGGTCGAAGAGACTGTGGGGACCTCCGCCGGCTGCGGTGGCCATACCCGGCTCGAAGCGTTCCATGGTGCGCCCGGCCCGCAGGTATTCGATGCCGGTCACGCCATCGCCGCCCTTGAAGACCTGGACGGTCTCGGTGTCACGGGAGAACCTGGGAGGACCACCGGCCTGAAGCCCTCCCCGCTCGCGGTCCCCGCAGCAGAACGACCACGGGCCAAGCGCGCCGACACGCAGCACTGCACCCGCCGTGCGGAGGAAAAAGCAGCGATGACCTGGGCCCAGGTGAGGACGGCGGCCCGGGTGAGGACGGCGGCCTGGGTGAGGTCGGCTCCGTACGCCTCAACCACTTCCTCGGCGGTTCCGCCGCGGGTGAAGGTGATGCACAACGCCGGAGTTCGGGGATCGGTGGCCCACTGCCATGCATCTTCGCGGTCGATGGTCATCATGGCTCCATGATCGGGCCGGGCCCCGGGCCGCTGCCCGGGACCCGGCCGGTAGGACGGATGGGGGGGCTCAGCTGATGATGGTCAACGTGTACTTCTCCGTGTCCAGGACGCGCCGGCCGCTCGCGAACCGGCCGAGCTCACCGCCGGCATCCCGGTTGTCATCCAGCGTGACGTGGCCCCGAACGCACAGCTCGGTCTTCTTCACCGGCTTGTCCGTCCTGGCCTCGTAGACCATCCACTGACCGATCTCGAACTTGGACACGATGTCCGCGCACAGCGCCCCGTCGCAGCCGCCTTCGAAAGTGACAGCGAAGGGGAAACCCATCGCAGGAGTCATCGGGCACGTGGTCCGATCAGCAAACACTGGGCACGGGTGACACGCTCTTCGTCGGCGTCCAGCACCTTCGTGGTGGAGGGCATACGGATCTCCGTTGCGGTAGGGGCGAGCGGATGAGGTGCGCGGCGGCGGCCGGGTGTCATGCCGCCGGCCGACACGCAGCCTTCAGCCGACCTACGGCGCGGCTGCGCCGCCGCTGCCACGCGCCGGCCGTGGTACCGGCGTGGGAGGCGGCCAGGGCGTCCGGGACAGGAGCGGTGTTGCAGTGCCAGGCGATCGCCTGACCGTCGGCCAGCGAGAGGGCGCCGGACTCCAACGCCTCCAGGACCAGCCCGAGCAGCTCCACCCGTGCGTCCCGTGCGTCGCCCGCTTCCAGCGCGGTGCCGGGCCCGGCCGGCTCCAGACCGGCCGCGGTCGCGGCGGCACGCACCGCGCGGGCGTGGGCCACCTCGTCCGGACCGGCCACGGTATCCGCCTGCTCCCCGGCGGCGGCCAGGTCGTCGCCGAAGAGCTCGCGCTCGGCGGCGATGTCACGGCACACACGGCCCAAGGCATCCAGCGTGAGGTTGGCGGCGGGACGGCCGGGCCGGGTGTGGATGCGGCCGGAGCGCGCCACGACGAACAGCGCGACCACCGCCATGTGACCGATCTCGTCGAAGGACCGGCCACCGAAGGGGCGGACCTGGCCACGGGCGATCCGCACCGCGGCCGGGATCATCGCCTGCACGATGATCCGGGCAGCCAGGACGGCCGATCGGCCACAGCTGGCGGCGCGCTCCAGGAGGGTGCGGAACACCGCGTCGACCAACTCAACGGTCAGCCCGTCGCCGCGCGGTTCGAGGGTGGCCAACACCTCGGCCGGGCCGAGGGCCCACCACGGGGAATCGGCCAGCGCGGCGACGCCCCCGGCCAGCCAATCGGTCACCCGCCATCCGGTCACGGTGGTCCGGGCGGAGGTGTCCGCGCACAGCACCGCCCACTCGGCATCCAGACGGTCGAAGATCCCGCCGGTGGTGAGGACGGGACACGACAGGTTGTCCACGGCACAGCTCCTTTCGGATCTCGTGCCGAGAACCCTCCTCACCTGGGCTTACCCAAAGGCTTGCCCGAAGGCTTGCCCAACCCCCTCAAAGAGCAAGTGGGAGGCTTGCCCACGTCGCGGGCAACCAGTCAGTGACCAATCAGGCAAGCCACCCAAGGAGCCGGGCAAGCCCCTGTCACCGATCGAACCGCCCCTGGGCAAGCCCCCTTCAGGGGCTGGGCAAGCCCGGAGGCTACACGGACTCGCGGCTACCGCCGGGGCCGCCGATCGGTCATGACCGATGCCCGATGAGGCCCGGATCGGTCACCGGTCACCAGCGCCCGGTATCGGTCACAGGCCCATCAGTCACCGGTCACCGCCATCGACCACGAGGCATCAGTCACCGCCCATCGGTCACGACCGCCTGTGGGCGAACACGAGTGGCCGATAACCGGCCCCAGTCATCAGCCACTGGCTGGACGACGTCGGTCAGCTACCGACCGACCGAAGGTGCGCACGGCCGGACCTCTGACGCTGCTCCTCCAGATACTCCGCCGCCGCAATGACCCGCCACTGCCCCGTCTTCGCGGACAGCTCGAACCTGCGAGCGACCTCCGACCCGGAAAGCTTCTTCCCGGTGCGCTCCGCCTCGGTCAGCCACTCGGCGACGAGGACGATCTACTGCCGCACCGGGTCCAGGTCCGGCTCCTGAGTCTGCTGCTCGGGGAGCCACGCCACAACCGCGCCCGAATCGGGCACCGCAGCCTCCCCGACAACCGAATCACCCGCAGCAGCCTCCAAGCCCCCGCTGGCCGCCGGGACATCGAGAACGGTCTCCCCCGGCACTCCCCCACCCGTCGTCGCCGGTGTCGCTTCTACGATCCAGCGCATGATCGACCCCGAGGTGCGGGAGCAGGTCACGGAGCCGCACGCGGAGCTGGAGTCTGGCGAGGTAGCTCTCGGGTGTTTTGTCGTAGCGGGTGGCGATGCCTCGCCAGTCCTTCAGTGTCCGCGTCCGTGGACACCGGACGATCTGCCGCGCGTTCACCGAGGCGCGGGGCTGATGGCGTCGGCCCGGCAGGCTCCACAGACCTGTGCGGGGCCGCCTTCGGTACGCACCAGGGCAGCGGCGGCGGCGACGAAGGCGCGGATGCGGGCGTTGTCCCCCGCTGTCCGCCATACCGCACCGAACTCGGCGGGTGGCGCATCCGAGTAGGGGACGAAGGCGATCGTCGGGCGGGTCTGGTACACCGCTGTCTGGCTCGGGACGGGGTGGACGCCATGGCCGGCGCCGACCCGGGCCAGCGTCTCCTGGAGCGAGCCGGCCGGCAGCACGCTCTCGCCGGCGAGGTCGCCTTCGCCGACCGCGTCGCGGCGGGCCAGCCGGTGGCGGGCGGGAACGGCGAGCATCACGGCGTCGGATATCAGCACCGGCCCGGCCGTCAAGTCCGGTTCGCTGACGGGGAATCGGACGATGGCCAGATCGACTTCGCCGGACCGGAGGGGCCTGTACGGATCGCCTTCGGGGACCTCATGGAGTCGCACCTCGCACTCAGGGTTGCCGGTGCGCAGGGCGGTCTGGACGGAGAGCGCCAAGTCACCCTGGAGCGCACCGGAGAAGCCCACGTGCAGCGGTCCGGCAACACCCCGGCCGGCCTCGGTCGCACGCGCGATCCCTTCCTGGATACGTACGAACGCCGGGCCGATGTCGTCCCGTAGGCGACGGCCTACCGGAGTGAGGGCGACCCGCCGGCTGGTCCGCTCGAACAGCGCGGTGCCGAACCGGCGCTCCAGCTTCTTGATGGTCTGGCTGACCCGGGCCTGCGAGACGAGCAGCCGCTCGGCGGTGCGCGCGAAGTGCAGTTCCTCGGCAAGCGTCAGGAAGATCTCGATCTCACGGCTTTCCATAACTCTCAGGTTATCGATCGTTGCAGGGATCGGCATTGTTCGGAAGTCGCCGCACGAGCAAGGTTGATGACATCACCTCCGCAGGTCCCGCCCGGAGGCGGTATCCAGAAGTCACGAGGAATGGAGCACACCATGGCACAGCCGCTCATCGTCATCACCGGCGCCGGTACGGGCATCGGCGCGGCCACCGCACGCGCCTTCGCCGACCGCGGTCACCCGCTCCTGCTGCTCGGCCGTCGCCTCGACCGGCTCACCGGCCTGGGCCTGCCCCGCGCGCTGGCGCGGGCGGTGGACGTCACCGACCGCTCCGCGGTGGCCGCCGCGGTCGCCGAGGCCGAGGCCGCCTTCGGACCCACCGACGCGCTCGTGAACAACGCCGGGACGATGCTGCTCGGCGAGGTCGCCGCCCAACCAGCCCAGCAATGGGACCAGATGGTGGACGTGAATGTGCGCGGCCTGCTCAACGGTATCGCCGCGGTACTGCCCGGCATGGTCGACCGCGGAACCGGCACAGTGATCAACATCGGCTCGGTGGCAGGTCTCAAGAGCTACCCGAAGCACACCGTCTACAGCGGCACCAAAGCCGCGGTGCACGCGATCTCGGAGAGCCTGCGCGAGGAGGTCGCCGCGCACGGAGTGCGGGTGGTGACCATCGCCCCGGGCGCGGTCCGTACGGACCTGCTGTCGCACACCACCGACGAGGCCGCCAAAGCCGATTACCAGGCATTCAAGGACGCGGTGGAACTGCCGACGGCCGATGAGATCGCGGAGGCGGTCCGTTGGGTCTACGAGCAACCGCAGCGGATCACCGTCCGCGAACTGGTACTGGCCGCGACCGGACAGGCCGCGTGACAGACCAGGAGAGGGAACCGCCGAGCGTGCGGCACAAACTCCCCGTGGGTACGCCGCACCCTCAGTTGGAGCGTGCGCCGAGTTCAGATCACGAGTTGGTCGTTCTGCTGTCCCGGCTGGGCCCGGGACGGTAGACAGGCGGCATGGCTCGGGGTGGTCTCACGGACGACGAGTGGGTGCTTCGCCCTCTTGGACTGCCTACATGGGCGGACAAGCTGGTTGGTGAAGTGATGCGACTCCTCCTGGAGGCGTACTACGAGCCGCAGTTCTCCGACCGTTCCTCGCCACCGTGCCCGCGCCCCGGGCTGCTTTGGCTCAGCCCAGCGCGTTCATCAGGGCGGTGACATAGGCATTCAGCCGCTCCTCCACGGCCCGCGTCGTCAGCTCTGCCCTCCCTGCCTCCCGCCATGGCTGCGCCATCTGCTGCACTTCTTCTGAGCACGCCAGCCCGTCCCGCACCCGCCAGTACAGCCGCTCGCTCGCGGCCGCGGCCAGCACCCCGCCGGCCTCCTCATACGCCTCGGCGAACCGCAGACCCCACGCCGGGCCGTGCAGAATCGCGAGGTTGGTGGAACAGTGCGCCACATCGAGATCCGCCGGGCCCCAGGAGGTCGCTGCCCAGTCGACGACCCCCGTGATCCGGGCACCCGCCGGCCTTGAAGGCGGCACGTCGAACAGCACGTTGCCGGGTTGGAAGTCCCGGTGCAGGAATCGCCCTGCATAGGGCGGCGCGGGCTTGCGGATCACGTCGATCGCCGCGGCCCATACCGCCGCGTCGGCGCCCTTCGGAACCACGACGGTGTCCGCGGTCGTCAACGCCACATACTCTGGGAGCCGCTCGGCGGGTCGCAACGCGTGGATCGCCACGAGTTGACGGGCCAGCAGAGGAACGTGCGTCTCCAATCCCTCATCGTCGAGGACCGTTCGTCCCGCCAGGTGTGTCATCAGGAGCGACGGATACTCGCAATGCGTGGCGGTCTGATCGACCGCGACCAGTCCAGGAGCCGGCACGCCGGTCCCCGCGAGCAGGGTCAGGGCGGCGGCTTCCCTGTTCAACCAGTCCTCGGCGTGCGCCACGTTGACGAAGGTCCGCAGCACCAGGTCACGGGCGCCTCCGTCCCGCGTGCTGATGGTCAGCCTCCGCATTTCGGCAGTGATGCCGCCCTGCAGCGCCTCGGCTCTGACGATCCGTTCGCCGACCTCCAGGTGCCGGCTCACCCAAGCCAGGGCCAACGGTCGGACAGCCGCCGCCTCATCGTGGTTGGTCACTGTGCCAGCTCATCATCCGGACGGCGGCACGCGCAAAAGCATTCGTTGGAGGCGATGGCACGCTGCTTTGCTCCTCTCACAGCTGCCACAGGCACCGTTCAGGCACTCGCATCGAACCGTGGCCACAGCTTGGAATTCCCCGTTCAGCGGACTCCGGCATTGATCGTAGGGAGCCGTCACGATCAGTCACTGAAGCAGGATCATCTTGCGGAGTAGTTCGAATCCGGCGCGTCCGTATAGCTGCCTTTTGATCTTCTTGATGCGGTTCACGGCGCCCTCGGTTCCGCCAGAGCTCCATTCCAGGGTGAGTCCGGCTGTCACAGCGTCGAAGTCACGGCGCAGGTGGCATGCGAAGCCGGTGAGGCCGGGCAGTTGGCCGGCTTCGACAGCGTCGATCCAGCTGGGGAGCATGGCGCCGAGGCGATCGGTGAGTATCTCGCCGAAGCAGCGGATGCGCTCGGCGGCCGTGTCCAACTCGGGGCAGTGGGCCAGGACGGCCTTCAAGGCTGTGCGGCCGTCCTCGCTCAAGGACGTGGGATGGCGGGTGAGCCAGCCAGTCACCTGCCGCACTGTCGGTGGTGGGGGCGGTGCTTCGGGCGGAGAAGCACGCAGGGCGGCGATATGAGCGCGGACCATGCCGTAGGTGACGGGAGCATTCTCGGCGAGCAGTTCACGGTGCAGCCGGGTGACACTCGTGCACCCTTCGGCGAATCGCCGCTCCAGGTAGGACTTGTACGGATCGAGTCGGCTGGGCCGGGGCCGGCCTTCGCGGATGGTGTCCTGCCAGCGGGGCGCGCTCGCATAGCGCAGCACGGTGTTGAGGCCCCAGCCCATGTGTCGGGCGACCGCCCGGCGCGAGTGGCCCTGCGCGAGCAGCTCGTGGACCTGGGCATGCGCGGCCTTCTTGCGCTGGGCCCGCGGCCCGGAAGGATCCCGGACACCGTGGTCCGAGTCGCTCTGTGGCAGGGCGGTGCCCGAACGCACCGGTTCCCACAGCGTGTCGGCGGACGACGGCTTGGGTTCCAGTGGCGGGGCCCGCAGGCAGTCACGGTGGGCGGCGACGCAAGTCTCCACCGCCCGGCCGAGGCCCTGCCAGAGGTGGAACCGGTCGGCGACCTGGAGAGCGTCAGGGGCACCGAGCCGGGCCCCTTCGGCGTAGGCACCTGCCCGGTCCCGGCAGATGATCTCCACGCCGGGGGTGCGCGGTGAGCCACGCGGCGAGCGGTCCCGCTGCACGTCCGGGCAGGACATCGATCGGATGGTGGCGTACACCGTCAGTGATCACAGTGGCGTACGACTGTCCGCGCCGGGTGGCGAAATCGTCAACCCCCAGCACCCGCGGCGTGCTGGACTGCGGATCCGGCATCGCCATGACCCGGCGCAGCAAGATCATCCTCCCTGCGCCAAAGCCCAGTTGGGCAGCCAGCCGGGAGCCAGCCCGTCCGGCCAGTGCCAGCCCGATGCGCTCCAAGGCGCGGTTGAGCCGACTGGTGAAGCGCGCGTACGGGGTGGTCAACTGTGCAAACGGCTCGGCGAACGTCCGGCGTGGGCAGTCCGCCGAGCCACAGATGAAACGCCGGACCGTCAACAGGATCACGACGCGGAACTCACCGAGCGGGAGATCTCTGAGTCTGCGCTGGTAGGAGTCATGCCACCCGGTCCGAAAAGCGCCTGCAGTCCGGGCGGGCCGCTCCGGCAGCCCGGCCTCTTGCCGCCACGTCGACCGTGCCGAAAGCGGCCGTCACCGCCTCGACGACCAGGTCGTCGATCCCGTCGAACACCAGCGAACCCCAGAACGATGCGTCGGCCTGCATACCCAACACCGTCACCGGCCACGGCCCCGAACGATGGAGAAATACAGCTACCTGACGGAGCGCCACTACCTACTGTTCGGCATCACGGCGTACGCGGTCTCACACTCGATTGGTGAATCGCGATCGAATACTGCGGTCACCCTCCGCGACCGCTCCCCAAGATCTGTGCCAGAGCCTTGTTTTGACGTCACTTGGGGGCTTGCGGTGGGACTGTGAGGTGTGCTTCTCCGCTGGGGGCCTCATGGGTAACTCGCAGTCGAAGGTCGAGTTGTACGCGGCGATCCGCCGGTCACCGGATGGGCATGTCGCTGCGTGCGCTTCAGCGCACGCACAACGTGACCTGGAGAACGTCCGGCGGGCCCTGGACGGGCAGTGGCCCGAGCCGCGGAAGAAGCAGCGGCGCAAGGAGTCCCGGCTCGATCCCCACAAGCCGCTGATCGACGGGATGCTGCGGGCTGGCCTGGACGCTCCGCCCAATCATCCAGACCGGCACCGAGTCCTACCGCCTCGCCCACACCAAAGCCCTGGCCGAGCAAACCCAGGCCAGCTGAACGGCGTCGCATGGCCGACCCCGGAGCCAGCGGGGTCGGCAGTTGGGCGAGATCAGCCGTTGACTTCCCGCGCCACGCGCTCCAGTCGGCACCGGTGGCCCTCCCACCATGCCTGATCACCTGGCGGCATGTTGTCCTTGCCCTGCAAATGCCCGACGGATCCGTCGATGAGCTCTCGCACGATGTCCGCGTGGCCGGCATGCCGCTGAGTATCGGAGATCACGCGCACCAGGATGTGGTGCAGTGTCACCTCTCCACGTTCCTCGGGCCACCACGGGACACGGCCGAGCGCTTCCAGCGTGAGTGCCGCGATCGTGCTGTCGGAGTGCTTCCACGCCTGCCGATACAGCCCGAGGATGTCTTCGCGCGACTCGTCTGCAGTGGCCCACATGTCTGAATTGGGTTCTGTGTCCTCGGTATACCACCAGGGCGGCGGGTCCGCGTCGAAGAACGGCCGCCCGAACGTGTCGCCGAAGTAACCCAGTTCCACGCTAGCGACATGCTTGACCAGCCCCAACAGGTTCGTGCCCGTGGGGGTCAGCGGGCGGCGGATGTCGTACTCCGAGAGCCCATCGAGCTTCCACACCAGGGCATCACGCGCCTCTTGCAGGTATCGGAGTAGGTCCGCTTTCGGGTTCGGTTCGATCATGCCGGGCAGTCTTCCACCCGGCACTGACAGTCGGGAGTGAAATCAAAAGCCACTGACATTGATCTTGTCTGACGTCGAGAAACGACTCCCCGTGAAAGTGGCACAGCCATGTCGGCGTACTTGAGAAAGTGCACAGGGAAGTACAGATGAACGTGCTCAGTCGGATGTTGGCCTGTGCGCTTGCGTGAGGTGAGCGCGTGCGACGATCGTAGCGTGGAGAGCCCTGATACCTCGTTCCGTCGACGTCTGCTGATCGAGTCGTTGTCAGTGCTGGCGGCCGATGCTCCGGTCCAAGTGGCCTGGCTGGTCAAGCATGATGTGGTGCCGGACGAGATCGCCTTGGACTTCGATCACGCTTTCCGCATGGCCGAGACCCTGGTTGAGGAGGGACAGCTCGATCGCGGTGCCTTGCCTGACCTGCGGGAGATCGATGTGGTCCTCCGCGGAATGAGCGGTGGAGAGAACGCTGATCGATGGACGAGAGGTGCACTGTCCATCGATGAGGGATGGAGTCAGGCCCGGCGGTTGGCCCGCCGGGTTCTCGTCGCGGAATTGGGCGGATGGGACCGGTCCATGCCGGAGATCTCTGTCATCCGGTGACTGGTTCCGCTGTTTTCGCTGGTCGGGCCAGCTGAGTGTCCCGTTCGATTGCCGCGAGCCGCTTCTTGAGCCGGTAGCTGGGGCCGTTGATGGAGACGACGTCGCAGTGGTGGAGGAGCCGGTCGAGGATGGCTGTGGCCCAGGACTTCGTCGCCGAAGACCTGGCCCCATTCGCTGAAGGTCTTGTTCGAGGTGAGGATGATCGAGCCCTTTTCGTAACGCTTGGAGATCACTTGGAAAACCAGGTTCGCCTCCCTCGTTCCAGGGGTTGGTAGCCGACCTCATCGACCACAAGGACGATCGGTCGAAGGTAGGTGCCGAGTTTGCTGGTCAGGCAGCCTGCTGTCTCGGCGACCGTGAGGTTGCGGACCATGTCGTCAAGGCTGGTGAAAGTAGATCGAGTAGCCGGCCCGGCAGGCCGCGACCGCAAGAGCGACGGCGATGTGGGTCTTGCCGACGCCGGGCGGCCCGAGCAGGGCGGCGTTCGCCTTGGATTCGACGAACGACAGGGTGGCCAGATCCTTGACCTTGCGCGGGTCGCGGTCAAACTGGAAGGAAAAGTCGTAGTCCCGGGTGGGGCAGGCCGAGCTTCCCGGCCGTGGTGCGGATGCGGGTGGAGACCAGCTCGCTCCTCGTCGGCCTGCACCAGCTTCGCGATCACCGGCACCCGGCCGCCGGCCGAAGCCAGCAGCATCACCGCGCGCCGGTAGCGCACAGAACCAGCACTTCCTCGGCGCACAATCTGCTGCAGTCTCTGCCCCTCCTGGTCGGTCAGTCTGCGCACACGGACAGGCTCAGCCACCACACCCCCAGCAGTCGGGCGGACCCATCCGGGCATCCAACCGCGGGAACCACCACCCCGGTCAGCCTTCGCGGTCAGAGCACTAGATCCGGGGGGCGCCGGTGACCGACATCACCAGGGAGTACAACGTGGTGGTCGCGGTGATGAACAGGCGGTTGTTCTTCGGGCCGCCGAAGGCGATGTTGGAGACGGGCTCGGGAACCCGGATCCGGCCGATCAGCGTTCCGTCCGGGTCGTAGCAGTGCACCCCACCGGCCATGGCCGCCGCCCACAGCCGCCTGTCCTTGTCGAAGCGAATGTTGTCGAACCGGGCGACACCGTCCGTGGCCTCGGCGAAGACCTTGCCGTCCGAGAGCGTGCCGTCCTCGCGCACATCGAACACGCGGATGTGACCGGCCCGGGTGTCGGAGACGTACAGCTGCTGCTCGTCGAGGGAGAAGACGAGCCCGTTGGGGCCGCCGAAGCCGTCCGCAACCAGGCGCACCTGTCCCGTGCCCGGGTCCACTCGGTAGACGTTGCACGCGCCGATCTCGCTCTCGGCGCGGTGTCCCTCGTAGTCGCTGGTGATGCCGAAGTCCGGGTCGGAGAACCAGATCGAGCCGTCGGAGCGCACGGTCGCGTCGTTGGGGCTGTTGAGCCGCTTGCCTTCGAAACGGTCGGCAATGACTGTGATCGCACCGTCGTGCTCAGTGCGGGTGACGCGGCGGTTGCCCTGCTCACAGGTGATCAACCTGCCCTCCCGGTCGAGGGTGTTGCCATTGCTGTGGCCCGCAGGCGAGCGGAAGAGGCCGACAGTGCCGGTCGCCTCGTCCCACCGCAGCATGCGGTCATTGGGGATGTCACTCCAGATGACCTGGCGCCAGGCCGGAAGGTAGAGCGGGCCCTCCGCCCAACGGCAGTCCTGGTAGAGCCTTTCCAGCCGCATATCCCCGTTGGCGCAGCGTCCGGTGCGGAACCGCTCGTCCACAACCTCGTAGACGTCGGGGCGGGTCTCGGATGACATAGGTGTTCCCTTCACGCCTGTCACAGAATTTCATTCGCTCAATCACGAACATTGCAGGATGAGATATGGTCTTCGCAAGAGGTGGCCGAAGGTCGGGGCACGGAAGAGGGAAGCATGGACGACATCGACCGCGAGCTTGTGGCACTGCTCCAGCAGGACGCCACCCAGCCATACGCCGCACTGGGCAAGGCGGTTGGCCTGTCGGCAGGCGCCGCCCACGAACGGGTACGCAAGCTACGCGAGCGCGGCATCATCCGTCGCACGACGGTGGACGTGGACCCGGCCGCGTTGGGGCGCGGGGTACTGGCCTTCGTCATGGTCGAGTCCTCGGCCTGGATGGGCGACTCGGCCGCCGACTTCGCCGCGATTCCCGAGATCCAGGAGGCGCACGTCATCGCGGGCAGTGCGTCCATCCTGGTGAAAGTGCGCACCGCAACCACCGAGCAACTCCAGGACGTACTGCGGCGGCTCTACGCCATCGACGGCGTGAGCGGCACCCAGGCCACAGTCTCCCTGGAGACCTTCTTCGAAAGGCCCGTCTCTCCCAGGGGCGGTCGTCGGCCAGTGCTCGGACCGGGAAGGAATGACGCGCCAACCCGGTAAACCTTCTCGGTCAGAGCACTAGGACTTGTCCGGGCGATCACGTGCGGAGCCAGATGACGATGGCTGCGACGGTGACGGTGCCGAGAAAGACGTAGCCGCGCTTGTCGTAGCGGGTGGCGACTGCTCGCGCGTGCTTGAGTCGGTTGATCGCTCGCTCGACGGTGTTGCGCTTCTTGTACCGCTCTTCGTCGAAGCTGGGAGGCCGTCCGCCGCGTGAGCCTTTGCGTAGGCGGGCGGCCTGGCTGTCTGTCTTCTCCGGAATGGTGTGCCGGATGCCTCGATGTCGCAGGTACTGGCGGCAGGGCCCGTTGCTGTACGCCTTGTCGGCCGCGACGCTCTGCGGCTTCTTGCGCGGCCTGCCGGGCCCGCGCCGTGGGACGCGGATCTTCTCCAGCACCGGTGTGAACTGGGTGCAGTCTGCCCGCTGGCCCGGCGTGACGACCAGGGACAGCGGGCGGCAGCGGCCGTCCGCGCTCAGATGGACTTTTGTGGTGAAGCCGCCGCGTGAGCGGCCCAGGCCCTCACCCGATGCGCCGCCTCCACCAGGTGGCCGTGCAGGTTCTGCCACGGCGTTTCGTTCTGGTGTTCTGTCGTTGCGCCCCCCTTTGATGCGGGGCTGGCGGCGGGTTGTTGCGGGCGCCGGCGGCGTTCTGGTGCGCGCGCACGATGGTGGAGTCCACGGAGATGTCCCAGTCGATCTCGCCCGCTGCATCGGCTGCGGCCTGGACCTGCTGCAGCAGACGCTCCCATGTCCCATCAGCCGACCACAGCCGGTGCCGTTCGTAGACCGTCTTCCACGGTCCGAAGCGTTCCGGCAGGTCACGCCACTGCACCCCGGTCCGTATCCGATACAGGATGCCGTCGATCACCTGACGGTGGTCCCGCCACCGGCCGCACCGACCGTTACTCATGGGCAGGAACGGCTGCAGCCGGTCCCACGCCTCGTCCGTCAAGTCCCCGCGAACGGTCATGCTGCGGAAAACGGGTTCTGCCGCGTGATCGGCACGGCCTACGCTTCCGTGATCGATGACACCGCATATCCAACGTCACGGGGGTCTTGGTGTGGGCGTGAACAACGGCAGCGGCCTTGCATCGCGGGAACGGTTGCCTGGCTACGTCTTCCGGCCGTATCGCGGCCACGACGACCATGGCGCGATGGCCGCTGTGCGGCTGGGCAGTGCACAGCGGGATCGGATCGACGCCCGCTCGGTTGTGGAGGGGCTCCCGACGGCAGCCGAGATCGCCGAATCCTGCGCCAGGCTGGACGACCCATCCGAGAACCAGGTCTTGGTGGAGCACGGCGGTGGCGTCGTCGGCTACTCGACGATCAGGTGGTGGCAGGAGCGGGACGGGACGTGGTTGTACCTGCACCGTGGCTACCTGCTGTCCGAGCACCGCGGCCAGGGCATCGGCTCAGCCATGCTCAACTGGGCGGAAAGCCGTATCCGCCAGCTCGTGCAGCAGCATGGAACCGCACAGACGGCTGTGTTCGGCGCGAACGCCATGGCCTCTGAACAGGATGCAACGGCGCTGCTGCTCGAAACGGGATACCGGCGTGTCTTCAGCCTGGTAGAGCTGGAGCTGGCCGATCTCCGACAGCTCCCCGACGGCAAGCCCTCCTTGGCCCCCCAGGTGAAACCATTGCCAGCCGGCATCCGAGTCGGTGCCGTCGATCCGAGCAGCTACCGCGCGGCCTGGAAGACGGTCGTTGATTCGTATGCGGATGCCGCCTTCACCGAGAGGTGGACGTTCGAGAGCTTCCTCGCCACGGCCGACTCGACCTGCTGGCGGGCGGCTTGGGATGGGGAACATATGGCCGGTGTCGCCCTGTGCTCCATCCGTCGGCAGGACCCCACTGTGGGCGAAGTCGAAGAACTGAGCGTCCGGACAAAGTCGAGGCGTCTGGGACTTGGGCGGGTCCTGCTACTGGACGGGTTGCGATGCCTTCGCGAGCACGGTGCAGAGACCGCCCGGTTGTACACCGGGACCGCGAATCCGCACCGATCCTACGACCTCTACGAGAGCGTAGGGTTCCGGCGCCAGAACGAGTACGTCCGCTACCGCAAACCGATCGCCGATCCGACAGAGGTGCATCCGTAGACCTTGGCGGTGCGGCTTCCCGAACATCGAGCCCGGCTTGATCGACCGGACAGGTCCTAGGCGGTGCTCTCGGAGGTGTCGGTGGTGCCCATGCACTGCTCCGCGATCGTGCACAGGTCGTCGATGAAGCGGCTGGTTGAGACCGGGGCGTACTGGGCTGCGCTCCACTGCTCCCAAAGGCCGCCGGGGGCAAGGAACCGGTCGGCATGCTGGCTGCCGTTGCGGCTGTCGATGTGCAGCAGCGCGCTGATGGCCCATCGCTGGTCGTACTGGCAGTCAGCTCTGCGCAGGTAGCGGTCCAGATAGGCAACCAGGTGCTCGGCGTCTTCGGCCGTGGCGAATCGGGCCAGCGCGAAGCAGTAGCCCTGGCCGGAGTAGCAGAGCCGGCTGGCCAGCAGAAGGTCGCTGAGGATGTCGCGGAACCAGTAGCGACGGTCCAGTCCGATCAGCCAAGCAGCCGTGAGCCGCGCACGCCATTCGCTCTCCAGCAAGGTCTCCAGTTCCTCGTCGCTGATCTGTCGAGCGGCCGCGCTGAGGGCCCGGAGGAAACTGCGGCACTCGGGCTCGTCCTGTCTGGTGAAGTTGCCGTGGAGCAGCTTGAGGTAGCGCCGGCCAGGTTTGACGTAGCGGTCGACGGCGTCGGTCAGTTCGGGGTCCGAGAGGCGAGGCAGGCGCATGGAGGCATCCTGGCGTGGCCGAAGATCCCCGACCAGGGGCTTTCTGCCCTGGTGTCGGCTGCCGGCGGTACGACGGCAGGCACGGCGGAAGCATCGGCAGCCGCGCGGCCTGGCCGCCGGCGCCAGGAACTGTCACCGGTCCCCCGCCGGGCAGGAACTGCGCGGCCTCGACTGGAGCCTGTCCGATGGGTCCGGTGACCGCGCTCTCGCTCGGTCGTTCAACTCGGCATGAGGAGGGGCGATCCAGCCACCCGCCCCGGGTTCAGCCCAGCGCTCCGGCGAGCCCGGCCCGTACCGCGGCGGATGTGAAGGGCTGCCCGGTGAGCAGATGCTGCAGCAGCAAACCATCCATGAACGCCACCACGGCCCGCGCGGTCCGCTCGTCGCCGATCCGCCGGCCGAGCAACCGCACCATCTCGTCCAGGCATTCCGCGGCGATCGGCCGCACCGCCTCGCGCCGCAGCGCCGCCAGATACAGCTCGTACTCCAGCTCCACCCGTGAACGGTCCCCAGCCAGCGTCGCCTCGGCCAGCTCGGCCACCTGATCCGCGAGCGGCACCGCAGGATCGATTCCGTCCACCCAGCGCGCGAAGTCGGCCATCCACTCCCCGTTGACCTGCCGCAGCGCGGCGACCAGCAGATCGTCGAGGCCGGCGAAGTGGTACGTCGTCGACCCCAGCGGCACGTCCGCGGCAGCGGCCACCGCGCGATGGCTGAGCCCCGCGATCCCCCGCTCACCGACCACCGCGATCGCCGCATCGATGATCCGCTGCCGCCGGTCGGGATCGTAGCGCCGCGCCATCAGTGAGCCCCATCCAGATTCAGCACCACAACCCCGGCGATCACCAGCAACACCCCCAGGATCTTCGCCGCGCTGGCGCTCTCCCCCAGGAACACGATCCCGATGGCCGCGATCACGGCCGTCCCGGCCCCGGACCAGATGGCATAGGCGGTCCCCACGCTCATCGACTTCAGCGTCTGCGCCAGCAACGCGAAGGCCACCAGATACCCGACCATGGTCCCCAACGACGGCCACAGCCTGCTGAAACCCTCGCTGTATTTCATCGCCGTGGTCGCCAGAATCTCGGAGAGTATCGCGCCTGCCAGCGTCACATAGACCACGCGTACGAGAGTACACGGCGTTGCGTACGGACGTACACAACGCCGAGCAACGACCGGCCGCAGGCCCTGACCCATCGGGCACGCCCTCACGAGCTTGTGCACGGTCGGCAGTGAGACGTCGAGGACTTCGGTGGAGCTCGGTGTTCACTGCCGCCGTGCCGGGATCAGGCCCGCGGTCTGCTGATGGGACAGCAGGCCGGCGACGGCCTGGACGGTGTCACTCACCAGCTCGCGGTGGGGAGGTGACGGGCCGGCGCCCGCCAGTTCTTCAGGTGGGCAATGCCGTGCTCGATCCGGATGCGGCGTGAGGAGTGCGCCTTGCGTTGCCGCTCGTACATCTCCTCGTACCAGTCCGGGGCGTTCTTCTTGAACTTGCGGTGCGGTGGTGTCACCACCGCACCGCTGGTCTGCGCGCCGAGGCCCTGGTAGCGGCGTCGGCGAGGACCTCCACTGCGGGACCATCGACCAGGAGCTTGACCAGTCCTGGCTGACGGGCGTGCGTGGTGTCCGCGCAGCTACCGGGCTTGGTTGGGCTGCAGAACAGCACCCGGCCGTCCCCGTCCTGGACCACCACGGTCTTGACGGCGTTCTGCTTGCTCTTGCCGGAGATGAACGTGTTCCGGTCCTTGCGTCCGGCGGCCGGCCGCCGGACCCGGATCTCGGTGTCGTCGATGATGCCCGTCATTCCACTGGCGCCGAGATGGTCGACGGCCTGGGCCGGAGTGCGAGTTCGAAGTGCGTTCGACGCCTGAACTTGACTCGGATCCGACCGGAATCCAGGCAGGCCGCTACCCAACTACCGTTGCTCCACATGACAGCCACCGAGACGGACATCACCGAGGACTTGATCCGGGATCTGCTGCGCGAGCAGCACCCCGACCTGGCGGATCGCCCCCTGAAGCTCGGAGCGCTCGGCTGGGACAACCAAGTGTGGCGGCTCGGCGACGACCTCGCCGTCCGGTTGCCCTGGGCGACGCAGTCCGCGGACGCGCTGCTGCGCAAAGAACACGCCTGGCTGCCCCTCCTCGCCCCGCACCTTCCTCTGCAGATCCCCGTCCCGCAGCGCCTCGGTGAGCCCTCCGAACGGTTTCCGCGGCCCTGGCTCGTCACCACCTGGGTACCGGGCGAGCCCGCCGACCGCGCCCCCGCTACGCGCGCCGCGGAGGCGGCCGTCACCCTGGCCGCCTTCCTGACCGCCCTCCACCGCCCCGCCCCCGACGGGGCGCCCGCAGGCCGAGACCGCGGTGGCCCGCTGGCCGACACCGCCGAACACTTCACCCAAGGGCTCGCCTCGGCCACCGAACTGGGGCTGATCCGCGACCCGGACGCCGTCCGCGCGGTCTGGGAAGACGCCGCCGCCGCGCCGGACTGGGCAGGCCCACGACTCTGGCTGCACGGCGACCTTCATCCAGCCAACGTCCTGACCGCGAACGGCACCTTCTGCGGTGTCATCGACTTCGGCGACCTCTTCGCCGGCGACCCAGCCTGCGACCTCGCCGCCGCCTGGATCCTGCTGCCGGACGGCGCCATCGACCGCTTCCACGAGACCTACCAGCCAAGCCCGGACGCCGCGACCCTACGCCGCGCCCGAGGCTGGGCGGTACTGCGCGCCCTCGCCGGCATCCACATCGGAGACGCCGGCGTCCACGGCCGCCCCGGAGGCAAGCCCACCTGGGGCCCACCCGCCCACGCCGCACTGCACCGCCTCACCGCAACGGTCCGCCAGTGATCAAGCATCCTGGCGGGAGGTCAGGACAAGGTCAGTGCCTGTGACAAAAGTGCTGTTGGAGTCTCGGCGCAATGTGGTGGCAGACCGAGCGTTGCCTGGGGCAGGCTCATGTGCATGGTTTCGGTGGTGCAGAACGTAGCGATCGACTGTGCGGATGCCTATGAACTGGCCCGATTCTGGAGCGAGGTGCTCGGCTATCCGCTGCATCCGGAGGACAAGCCGGGTGCCCCAGAGACTGAGGTGATGCTGCCGGAGGGTCCGCTGCTGCACTTCAACCAGGTGCCAGAACCGAAGACGATCAAGAACAGGATCCACCTGTGCCTGCGCCCGAAGACCTCGCGCGAGGAGGAGGTCGAGAGGCTGCTGAGCCTCGGTGCCACCCTGGTCACCGATCGCCGGGAACACGACGGCGCAGGCTGGGCCGTCCTCGCGGATCCTGAAGGCAACGAATTCTGTGTTCTCCGCAGCGAGGCCGACCGGGCTGCGATGTCGTCCTGAGGCATTCGTTCAAAGGCCCCGCAGCGAGTAGCACTACTGAACGCCGACAACCCCGCCGGCGTGACCGCCGACGTCAAGGCCCTCGCCCCCGTCAAAGATCGCGGCCTGCCGCGAGAGGGGGGACCGCCGCCAACTGTTCCGTGATCGCCCCCGTCACCAGAGCACGGTTGGCCTCGTCGAACAGCCCGAAGTGCCCGCCGGGGAAGAGGTGCACCCGGCACGGCGCGGAAGAATGCCTGCCCCACGCGCCCAGGGCATCCACGTCGATGAGACGGTCCTCACGGCCGCACAGCACCGTGACCGGCGCCTCGATGCGCACGCCCATACCCCGGCGGGAGGCTTCGGCGTCGAGCCGCAGGTCCGCCCGCATGTTGCCCACCAGGGTCGCGCGCCACGCGGCATCCTCGAACACCTCACGGGGCAGGTCACCGCCGAGGTCAAGCGTCCGCAGGATGCTCTCGTCCTCGACATCCTCGGGAGAACAGCCATCCGGCTCCCTGAGAACCTGACCGGAGGCGATCAGGCCGACGCAGTGCTCGCCGAGGGCTCGGGCGACGTGCAGGCCGAGAACGGCGCCAAGGCTGTGGCCGAACACCACAGTCGGCACATCGAGCCGCGGAAGGGTCGCCAGACTGGCGAGCACGTCATCGAGCGTCGCCCCCACCGGTTCCGCCAATCGGCGCTCACGACCCGGCAGAGTCAGCCCGAGTATCTCGATGTCCTGTGGGAGTCCGTCGACCAACCGCAGATACCGGTTGGGACCCCCGCCCGAATGCGGGAGGACCATCAACCGCGCGCGGGGGGCGGAGGCGGTCGCGGAGCGTGGGCGCAGCCGCGACCACCACCGCGGACCACCGGACGCCGGGTCGCGCCAGGGATTCGGGGAGCAGGTTTCAGTCGCCATGGGAGCCTTTCTGAAGGGTGCGGGTGGGGCGGCGGACAGCGTGACCAACGTACGTGTCCCGGTCGCGGCTCAGGTGGAACCTGGTGGCCCGCTGCCGCTCCTCCGGGGCGAGCAGGGCGGGCGGCTCCCGGCCCCGTTCACATGCCAGGTCCGCCGCCCGGACCCAGGCGCAGCAGCGGGCCCGGCGGGCCGTTCGGCGTACCGCCCGCCAGGGCGGGCGGTACTGCCGCGCCGCCTCGGCGGCGACCGGCCGCAGGAGTGCGGCCGGGCTCACACGAGCCAGGAGCCTGGTGCCGGGTTCCCGATCACCTTGATGCCGTCGGGCTCGTCCTCCTGGATGTGGCTGCTGCCGAGCATGGCCACGTCCCATACGTCCAGGTCGAGTCCGAGGCCGGCCAGCACGGGGGCGAACTCCCGCCACGGCAGCAGTTCGCCGCGGTCGGTGCCCTCCAGCCAGGTCAGGATCCGGCCGGCCGGCTCGCCGAGCTCCGGGCGGGTCGCGGCCCGGTCCCGGACGGCCTGCGTGATGCGCTGCACGGCGGCGTCGCGGTCGAGCACGGTGCCGCCGAACTCGCCGGAGTGCAGCACGTGGTCGAGGATCTCCTCGTCGGCGGCCGCGGGGGCGCCGTCCGCAAGCCGGGCGAGCAGGCGCTTGCGGGGCTCGGGGTCCGCCAGCAGGTTGAGCTCACGGACCAGGTCGGCCGGCTCGTCGGCGCAGTGGATCATGCTGCACAGCCGGTTGGGGCGGCCGATCACGCTGCGGAGGCTGTCTGCGGCCTGCTGGGTGATGTCGGCCTTGCCCTTGAGCGAGCTGAGGTGCACCGTCGCGGGAACGGCGTGGTCGCCGTGGCTGCGCAGGAGCAGCAGCAGGCTCGGCCCCGCCTGGAGCACGATGTCGTTGACGGCGAGCCGGTCCAGCGTGGCCAGGGTGTGCTGGTGGCGCCACAGCTCGCGGCCGGTGTGCCGGTTGAAGTGGAACAGCTCCGCGCCGATGATCGAGAAGCCGTGGCCCTGCAGGAAGTCGCGGATGACCTTGAGCTTGCCGGTGGCCATGCCGTCGGGCTTGACCAGCATGAGGGCCGAGCGGTGCAGGATCTCGGTGGTCCGGTCGCCGAATGCCTCGCGGACCTCGCCGTATCCCTCGCGGAAGCAGGTGTCGAGTTCGTAGTGGTACGCCTTGACCGGCATACGCGTGAGGGTGGACCAGTTGACGGTGCCCATGATGGGGGGTTCGCTTTCTCGTCGGGTCTCGTTCGCGGTGGTGTGCGGGCGTATTCAGCCGTGCAGTACGGCCGTCAGACGGGCGTGGTTGGCGTCCAGGTCCGAAGAGAGCCCGAACTCGAGGACGGTCATGCCGAAGAGCTGCTCCCGCAGGTCGTCCTCGACCCGGGCCAGGACCCCGGGGTCCTGCTTGCCGGCGGAGAAGTCGCTGCGGCACAGCTCCAGCGCGGCCTCTACGCTCACCGGCCGGACCTCCTGGTGCTCGCGGGTCAGGATGAGCAGCGCCCGCGGGCGGACGGCCGGCTTCAGGCGGCTTGCGAAGGAGGCGGGCCATTCGAGCCGGTGCTTGTCCCGGGCGGGGACGGGGGCAGTACGGGCCTCGGCCAGCTCGGGCCGGCTCTTGATGAGCGCCGGGTCGAGGTAGCCGACCCGGGGATAGCCCCAGAACCGGCCCTCGGGGTCGTCGAGGTGGCGCATCATCGCGTCCTCGCCCGCGAAGTGGGCGCCGTGCAGCAGGCCCCAGGCGGTGAACGTGGACTTGCCCACCCCGCTGTCCGCGGTGACCAGGGCGGCCCGGCCCTCCACGGACAGGGCGCCCGCGTGCAGCCCGTAGTGGCGGTCGGAGCGCAGGGTGAGGATGAGGAACGCCTTCTCGACCAGCCAGCGGCCCCACACGATGGGGTCGTCCAGGTCGGCGCGGGACAGGGTCAGGTCGATGGTGTGCCGGGCGGGCGTGATGGCCGCGGTGGAGCCGCCGGTGTCGATGACGACCTCGTCGAGGGTGTCCCAGCGCGGCGGGAAGTACGGCGGCGGCACGGTCTCCCGCCCGGTCCCGGTCACCTCCACGGTCAGCCGGACGGTGGCCGCGTCGGGCCACGGCGCGGTCCCGCCGGGCGCCAGCGGGGCGCCGAACAGCCGCGTGACCACGGCCTGGGCCTCGTCGGGGGCCGTGCAGGCCACCCGGTAGCCGTAGAACTCGTACAGGTTGTGATGCATGTGTCATGTCCAATCCGCGCTGCCCCGGGACGAGGGGCGAGGGGCCGCGACGCGCCGCGCGCCGCGGCCGATGGGGTGCCGCACCGGATACGGCGTCAGAAGGTCGCGGCCGGCCCGTCAGGGCCGCGGCCGTCGGCTGCCTGGGCCCGCTGGGCGCGGCAGGCGTCGTCGTACTGCTCGCGCACGAGGCGGCGCAGGGCGGGCGGGGCGCTGTCCTGGGCGTCCAGCCAGCGGGCGGCGGCCTCGGCCGTTGCCGCCTCGGAGAGCGGCGGGAAGAGCCCCAGGACGATCTGCTTGGCCATCTCGTGGCTGCGGGTCTCCCAGATGTCGCGGATCGCCTCGAAGTACCGCTGGGTGTAGGGGGCGAGGAGGGCGGGTTCGGTGCCGTCGGCGAACCCGGCGATGACCGCCTTCTGCAGTTGGTTGCTCAGGTCACCGCGCTCGACCACGGCCGCCCATGCCTCTGCCTTGGCCGCGGCCTCGGGGCGGGCCGCCCGAGCCGTGGCCGCGTGTGCGGCGCCGGGGGTGGGGTCCCGCCGTTCCTCCGCGGCGATCTCCTCCTGGCCGATGTGGCCGACCGCGGCCAGACGGACGACGGCCGACCAGCGCAGCTCCGTGTCCGCGGCCAGGCCGGGGGCGGGTTCGGCGCCGTCCAGGATGCCTGCGACCAGGTCCAGGTGGCGCCGGGTGCGGGCGGATGCGATGAACGCACGGAGCCAGGCGAGCTGGTGGTCGCTCCCCGGTTCGGCGGCGCGCAGCCGCTCCAGGGCGGCCTCGCTCCAGCGGGCGGTGAGCTCCTGGCGGGCGGCGGGGTCCGTGTAGTGCCGCAGTGCGTATGCCACCTGGCGGTGCAGGGACTCCACCACGCCGATGTCGGTCTCGGCGCCCGCGCCGGACAGGACCAGGTCGAGATAGGCGCGGGCGGGGAGTTCGCCGTCGCGGGTCATGTCCCAGGCGGCGGCCCAGCACAGGGCACGGGGCAGCGGTTCGGCGAGGGCACCGAGCCGTTCGGTGAGGGTGCGCAGCGAGGTCGCGTCGAAGCGGACCTTGGCGTAGGTCAGGTCGTCGTCGTTGAGCAGCACCAGGTCGGGCCGGGGGTGGCCCGCCAGTTCGGGGACGTCGGTGAGCTCCTGCGCGAGGACGTCGGTCTCGGTGCGGTGGATGCGGCGCAGGGTGCCGGCCTCGTCCAGGTGGTAGAAGCCGATGGCGACGCGGTGCGGCCGCAGCACGGCCTCGCCCGCGGCGCCGGCGGGGAGGGCGGGGGCCTCCTGCCGGACCCGGAAGCCGGTGATGGTGCCTTCGCTGTCGGTGTCGATTTCGGGCCGTAGCACGTTGATGCCGGCGGTCTCCAGCCACAGCTTCGCCCAGGTGCCCAGGTCCCGGCCGGAGGCCTGTTCCAGGGCCTGCAGCAGGTCGGGCAGGCGGGCGCTGCCGTGGGCGTGGGCGGCGATGTAGGTGCGTACTCCGGCGAAGAAGGCGTCGGTGCCGACGTAGGCCGCGAGCTGCTTGAGGACGGAGGCGCCCTTGGCGTAGGTGATGCCGTCGAAGTTGACGAGCACGTCCTCCAGGTCGCGGATCCCGGCGACCACGGGGTGGGTGGATGGCAGTTGGTCCTGCCGGTAGGCCTTGGCCTTCTGGTGGTTGGCGAAGGTGGTCCAGGAGTCGGCCCACCGCGAGCCGGGGGCCAGGGCCTGGCAGGCGAAGGAGCAGTAGGTGGCGAAGGACTCGTTCAGCCAGAGGTCGTCCCACCAGGCCATGGTGACCAGGTCACCGAACCACATGTGGCTGAGCTCGTGGAGGACGGTCGCGGCCCGCTTGCGGTAGGCGGCGTCGGTGGCGCGCGAGCGGAAGATGTACTTTTCGCTGAAGGTGACCGCGGCCGCGTTCTCCATCGCTCCCGCGTTGAAGCCCGGCACGAAGATCTGGTCGTACTTCTCGAACGGGTAGGGGTGTCCGAACCGCTCCGGGAACCAGTCCAGGCCCTGCCGGGTGACGGCGAACATGTCCTCCGCGTCGAGGTGTTCGGCCAGGCTGCGGCGGCAGTACAGGCCGAGCGGGATGGTCCGGTCGGCCCCGCGATGCTCGCTGTGCACGGCGTGGAAGGGTCCGGCGGCGAGGGAGACCACGTACGTGGACAGCCGCGGGGTGCGGCCGAAGGTCCAGGTTCGGCCGTCACCGTCGCCGAAGGTCCAGGTCCGGCTCTCGCCGCCGCTTCCCTCGGCGCCGCCCGCACCGGCGGTGGCGGGCAGGGTGTTGGAGATGACCGTCCAGTCCCGCGGGGCGGCCACGGTGAACCTGAACCGCGCCTTCAGATCGGGCTGGTCGAAGCACGCGAAGACCCGGCGGGCGTCGGCCACCTCGAACTGGCTGTACAGGTAGGTGTGTCCGTCGACCGGGTCGGTGAAGCGGTGCAGCCCCTCCCCGGTGGTGGTGTACGCGCAGTCCGCCGCCACCCTCACGTGGTTGCGGCCCGCCACCAGTCCGGGCAGCGCGATCCGGGAGTCCCGGAACACCTGGGCGGGGTCCAGGGCCTGCCCGTTGAGGACCACCTCGCGCAGGACCGGCGCGCGCAGATCGAGGAAGACCGGCGCGTTGGGGTCGGTGCAGTCGAAGTGGACTTCCGTCACGGAGGCGAAGGTGCCGGACTCGGCGGCCGCCCGCAGGTCGAGGGTGACGTCGTAGGTGTCGACCACGAGGGCGCCGGAGCGCAGCCCGGCCTCCTCGGCGGTCAGGTTCGTGCCCGGCATGCGTCAGTTGCTCCCGTCTGCGAGGAGCCGGGCGCGCAGGGCGCCGACCGTCTCGTCCGACAGGTTGACGCGGTCCTTGAGGTAGCCCTCGACCGAGCCGTGTTTCGCTTCCAGGTCGGCCAGGACCAGCTCCATGATCACCACGGGGGCGCGGCCGTATCCGGGCCACTTCAGCTCGCGGTCGGGGTTGGCCGTCTTCCAGTCCTCGATCAGGCGCTCGGTGGCCAGCTCGGTGAGCGCGAAGTCGGCGAGGACCGTCTCCCGGTCGACGCCGAGGAGGGTGAGGACGAGTGCGCCGATGAGCCCGGTGCGGTCCTTGCCGGAGGTGCAGTGGAACACCACCGGGCCGGGGGCCTGCGCGATCTGCTCCAGGACCTGCCGGATCTCCTCGACGCCGTCCTCGGCGACCTCCGCGAACCGGTCGGCGAGGTAGCGCCAGGGGTCGAGCTCGGGGTCGATCTCAGCCTGGTCGTACGGGCGGTGCTCGATGCTGAGGTTGACGTAGTGGAAGCGCTCCGGCTCCGGTACCCGGCCCTTGGACTCGATCTCCCACGGGTAGCGCAGGTCGATCACGGTCCGGATGCCGAGCTCCAGGAACGTCTCCCAGTCGGCGCCCTGCAGCTTGCCGAGCGAGTCGGAGCGGTAGAGGGTCCGCCACGCCACGGTGCGGCCGTCGGCGGCCCGGTAGCCGCCCAGGTCGCGGAAGTTGTGCAGGCGCTCGAAATCGACGTGCCGGTTCATCGGCTCTCTCCCTCGTTCTCCGGCATCGTCGCCTGTGACGATGCCGCCAGCTCTCGGTTGCTCCAGGCGGTGCTTCCGGTGACCTCTTCGCCGAACCAGTCCGGCGGTACGAACGCCCGGGCCTCCTCGGTGTCGGCGAACTCCACTTCGACCACGCGGAGTCCGGCCAGGGCCCCGTCGTACTCGTCGACCGTCGCCACATGCTCGCCGAGCGGGACGGTCCAACGGAACTTGCTCAGGCACTCGCCGCCGGCCAGCTCCCAGAGTTGTTCGAACACCTCGTCGGCGATGGGGAACTCGACCTCTTGGCGGACCATGGCGCCCGAGGCCGGGTCGAACGTCTTCGCCGTCATCAGCCGGGAGTTCTCCCCGGCGCGGACCCGGAACTCCACCGGGGCCCCGGGCGGGGTCAGGTAGGCCTGCCGCAGCCGCTCCCCCGTCGCCCCCGCGGGGACCTGCCAGTCCTCGGCAACCGTGAACTTCCGCTCGATCTCGGTCGTCATCGCAGCACCACCCGCAGTTCCGTGTCGGTGGACAGCCGTGCCCGGTCCAGCTTCCCGGAGGGGGCGAGCGGCATCTCGGAGAGCACGGTGATCCGGTTGGGCACCATGTGGGCGGGCAGCCGGGCCGCGCAGGCCTCCCGCAGCAGGGCGGCCGTGCGCGCGGTGTGCTCCAGCTCCCCGTCGAGCGTGGTGTAGGCGACGAGGACGGACTCCCCGCCGGCCGCGTCCTCGGTCACCGCCACGGCGTCCGCGACCCCGGGCACCGCCCGCAGGGCCGCCTCGATCTCGCCGAGTTCGATGCGGAACCCGCGCAGGTTGATCTGCCGGTCGTTGCGGCCCAGGTACTCGTACGTGCCGTCGGGCAGCCGCCGGGCCACGTCGCCGGTGCGGTACCAGCGGCAGGGCTCGGTGTCGCCCGCCAGCCGCAGCTCGGGGAAGCGCTCCGCGGTGAGGTCGGGCCGGTTGACGTAGCCGTACGCCAGGCCCTGGCCGGCGATGTACGCCTCGCCGGGCTCGCCGTCGGGGACCTCGGCGCCGTCCTCGTCCAGCAGCACCATCCTGTGGTGGGCCAGCGGGCTGCCGATCCAGGTGCCGCCGCCGTCGGAGGCCACCCGCTCGGGGGTGAGCGCCCCGAACGTGGTGTGCACGGTGGTCTCGGTGATCCCGTACATGTTGACCAGGGTCTCGGCGCCCGGCCGCAGGGCCATCCAGGCGCGCACCGAGATGCGGTCCAGCGCCTCACCGCCGAAGACCACGTACCGCAGGTCCAGCTCGGCCGGGCGACGCTCGTACGCCCTGGCCAGGTACTTGAAGAAGCTCGGCACCATGCTGAGCACCGTCACCCGCTGCTCGGCGAGGAATTCCAGCAGGGCGGCGGGCCGCTGGGCGGTGTCGGACGGGACGATCGTGATGCGGCCGCCGAACAGCAGCGCGCCCCAGATCTCCCACACCGAGAAGTCGAAGCTGTAGCTGAAGTACAGGGTCCAGGTGTCCTCGGGGCCGAAGGCGAACAGCCCGTCGGTGCAGGACCGGAAGAGCTCCAGGACGGCGCTCTCGGCGACGGCCACGCCCTTGGGGACCCCGGTCGAGCCCGAGGTGTGGATGATGTAGACCGGCACGTCCGCGGGCCGGGCCCGGGGCGCCGGATCCGGCGCCGCCGCCCCGTCCTCCCGCCGCACCCGGGTCACCCCGTCCGGCAGCGCGGAGCCGTCCGCCTCGGCGATGGCCACCCGGGTACCGGTGTTCCGTGCCATGAACGCGAGCCGGTCGGCGGGGTACGCCGGGTCCAGTGGCACGTAGCCGCAGCCGTGGCCGAGGACGGCGAGGATCGCGGCGACGACCTCCCAGCCCCGTTCCAGGCTGATGCCCACCAGCTCCCCGGGGCGCACCCCGTGCCGGGCCAGGCCGGCCCGGTACTCCCGGGCGGCCTGCTCCAGCTCGGCGTAGGTGATGTCGAGGGGGCCGTCAGTGATCGCGACGGCGTCCGGCCGCCGGGCGGCCTGTCCGGTGAACACCTCGTAGAGGGACACGGCGTGCTTCAGGTCGTGCATGGCCCTTCCTATCGGACTCGCGGGTACGGCGGAACGGGGCGGGGCGCCGGTCACCCGGCGGCGGGCGCGGGCAGTGCGGCCATGGCCGCGTGCAGCCGGCCGTAGCTCTCGTCGAGGTCGGCGGAGACCTCGAACTCCCACAGCGGCAGGCCGGCCAGCAGGCGGCGCAGGTCCTCCTCCACCGCGGCGGTCTCCTCGGCGCTCTTCGCGGTGGCGTAGTCCTCGCGGCAGCGGTTCAGCGCCTCTTCGATGTCCAGCTCGCGCAGCCCGCCGCCCTCGCCGCGGACCAGGAACACCAGGGCGTCCGGGCGGGCGCGGGACACCAGCCGGTCCTCGATGGACTCCGGCACGGTGACCCGGCTCTTGGTTCCGCTCTCGATGGGGGTGGCGGACGCCTCCTTCAGGGCCTCGCTGCGGACGATCATGTCCGGGGAGAGGTAGAGGGCCCGCGGGTAGCCCCACAGCACGCCCTCGGGCTCGTCCATGTTCCGGGCCAGGATGTCCTCGCCGATCAGGCGGGCGCCCCGGTGCAGCGCCCAGAAGGTGAACGTGGACTTGCCCACGCCCGCCGCCGCCGTCAGTACGGCGGTCCGCCCGGCGACCTCGACGGCGCCGGCGTGCAGCGGGTAGCTGCGCGGGTTGCGGCAGACCAGGTAGAGGAAGAGGCGCTCCAGGATCCAGCGGCCCCACACCTGGGAGTCGCCGAGGTCCGCACGGGCCAGGGTGACCGTGCCGGAGAGGGACGCGGGGTCGAACACGCAGCGGGAGGAGACCGTGTCGATCACGATCGGGTCGCCGGTCATGACCTCCAGGTTGTGCGGCGGGTTGGCCGGCGCGGCCGCCGGGCCGTCCTGCACGTCGAACTCCAGCCGCACCGTGCGGGTGTGGGCGGCCACGGGCGCGTCCGCGGCCACCGCCGGGCCGAAGAAGTCCCGTACCGCCCCGCGGGCGGCGATGTCGTACGAGCACTCCACGCGGTGGCCGTAAGCCTCATGCACGGAGTTCAGGCGGTCGGCGCCGAGGGTGGGGGCGGTGACCCGCATGGTCGTGGAGACGTCCTGGGCGGCGGGGGCCAGGTGCAGCCGCTGGATGCCGGAGTCGTCCTCGCCGACGGGGCCGCAGGCCTCGCACGGGTCCTGGCCGAAACCGGCGAACCGATAGGCCACTTCCATGATCCGGTTGCGGTCGGTGCGCTTGAAGTCGGCCGTCAGGTGGACCCCGGCGGCGTGCGCCTGCGCCATCAGCCAGCGCAGGATCGTGGCGCCGGTACCGAAGGAGACCACCCGGCAGGAGGTGGCGAGCAGCTTCAGGTGCCAGCGGCCCGGCAGGCGCTCCAGCAGCAGCACGCCCACCGCGCCGTGGCTGCCGAAACGGTCGGTCAGGCTTGTGACCAGCACGTCGTGGTCGGGGTCCGCGAGCAGGGCCGTGAGGTCGGCGTCCGAGTAGTGGATGCCCGTCGCGTTCATCTGGCTGGTGCGCAGGGTGAGTTCCTCGACGCGGGCCAGCTGCTCGGGCCCGGCGTGCTCGATGACCAGACGCAGGTCGAGGGTGCGCAGGAACTCCTCGCTGGAGCCGGTGTGCTCGGCCTCGGCGCGCTCGCGCTTCACGCCTGCCTGGTACATGGATCGCCGGTTGGCGGCGTCCTCGGTCACGTGGGCCGGGCTGAACTCGGGCAGGCTGGTGAGCTCGGTCGCGCGGTGGGCCTCGTAGGTGCGCACCGCGGGCAGTTCGTGTTCGACCTCGGCCCGCTCGGCGGGCTGGTCGTCGATGAAAGCGATGGCCGACTCGGCGAACTTCAGCTCGGCGGCGATGGTGCGGACGCTGTCGGACTTGCGGCCCCAGCCGATCTGCGGAACCAGGAAGTACTCGGCCAGGCCCAGCTTCTCCAGCCGTGCCCAGGCGTGGTCGTGGTCGTTGCGGCTGGCGACCGACTGCAGGATGCCCCGGGCGTCCAGCCGAAGGACGGTGCGCCGGATCTCCTCGGTCAGCTCGACCTCGTCGTCCTCCAGCAGGGTGCCCCGCCACAGGGTGTTGTCCAGGTCCCAGACCAGGCACTTGACCAGGGCCGGGCCGGATACGGCCGGGGGCGTCGCGGCGGCGGTGTCAGACATCGTCAGATCTCCCAGAGAGTGGCTGCCCAGGCGGCGACCGGGCTGTTGTTCAGGACGAGCACGTGGTCGCCGCGCTGCAGCCCGCCCTCGTCGAGGAGCTGCTGGAGGTTGAGCACGACGTCCATGGCGCCCAGGTGGCCGTATGCGGCCAGGTGGCGCCGGCACACCTGGTGGATGGGCAGGCCGAGCAGGGTCTCGTAGAAGTCGAAGGCTCCCGCGGTGACGTTCTGCATGAGGGTGGCGGCGACGTCCTGCTTGCCGATGCCGGCCTCGGCAAGGGCCTCGTCGACCAGCAGGGACAGCCGCTGGCGGCTGTGCATGGCCAGGTCGAACCGGTAGCGGTCCGCGGACCGGCACTCCTCCCGCCACTCGTACCAGGGGGCGGACTTGTAGTCGACGCGGAACAGGTCGTGGAAGCTTCCGTCGCTCTGCATCCGGTGTGCCTTGAGCACCGGGCGCCCGCCGCGCACCAGGGTCATGGCGTACGCGCCGTCGCCGATCACGGTGACGGGGTAGCGCACCCGGTCGGCGCCGGTGGGGCGGCTGGCGTGCGCGATGACGGCGCTCTCGCGGCGCGGGTCGGCGGCGATCAGATCGCGGGCCAGGGCCCAGGCCGCGCTGGAGCCGGTGCAGCCCAGGCCGTCCACCGTGAAGGAGAACGCCCCGGCCAGGCCGGACTCCGCCTGCACCTGGCCGACGTCCGAGCCGAGCAGCACGTCCGGGGACCGGGGGCTGACGAGCAGGAGCAGGTCCGGGGCGGAGCCGGGCGGCAGGCCGAGGCCGCGCACGGCCTCGGCGGCCAGCCCGGCCGTGGCGCGGTCCTCGTAGACGCTCACGGTCTCGATGCCCGAGCCGTGGGCGAACTCCCTCTCCTCGTGGCCGAGCAGCCCCAGTTCGGGCAGGTCGGCCACCTTGACCCGGTCCTCGGGAAGCAGGCAGTGGAGGGCGCCGATGCCGATCTCGCCACCGTTCCCGCCCTGCTGGTCGTGGTTCGTCATGCCCACACCGTCATTGCCTCGTCGGCCAGCAGCAGCTGGCTGATCTCGTTGCTTCCTTCGATGACTTCCATCAGCTTCGCGTCGCGGTAGGCGCGGGCCACCACGTGCGAGTTGGCCGCCCCTGCCGAGGCGAGCACCTGGACCGCGGAGGCCGCGCCGTGGGCGGCGGACCCGGCGGCCACGTGCTTGGCCAGCACGGCCGCGGCCGCGTGCCGCGGGTCCCGGGCGTCCCAGTCCCGGCTGGCCTGCTCGCAGGCCAGGGCCGAGGTCTTCTCGGCCGCGTGCAGCTCGGCGATGTGCCGCCGGACCAGCTGGTGTCGGGAGATCGGGCTGCCGAAGGTGTGCCGCTGCGCGCTGTGCCGTACGACAGCTCGCAGGCAGGCCCGCAGGATGCCCACGCAGCCCCAGGCCACGGAGATCCGGCCGTGGGTGAGCGGGGAGGTCACCAGCATGGCGGCCGGCATCCCGGCGCCGCCCAGCAGGTGGGTCGCGGGCAGCCGGACCCGGTCCAGGCGCACCATGGAGTGCCCGGCCGCCCGGCAGCCGAGCGGGTCGGGGATCCGCTCGATGCTCACCCCGGGCGCGTCCGCGGGCACCACGGCCATCGCGGCGCCGTCTCCGTAGCGGCCCAGGACCACGAGCAGGGAGGCGTAGTGCGCGCCGGTCACCCAGGTCTTCTCGCCGCTCAGGACGATGGCGTCGCCGTCCCGGGCGATCTCGGTGGCCACGGCCGAGAGATCGCTGCCGGCGCCCGGCTCGCTGAACGCGACCGCGGCGGTCTCACCGGAGGTCAGCCGTGGCAGGAATGCCTCCTTCTGGGCGGCCGAGCCGAACCGGGAGACGGTCCAGGCGGCGATGCCCTGGGAGGTCATGACACTGCGCAGCGAGCTGCAGGCCTCCCCGGTCGCGGCGATCAGCCCGCCGTGATCGAGGCTGCTCAGGCCGAGGCCGCCGAACGTCTCGGGTACGTCGGCGCACAGGATGCCCTTGGCGCCCAGCTCGCGGATGACCTCCCGGGGGATCTCGGTGGTCCGGTCCCAGTCCTCGACGCGGCCTTCGGTCAGCTCCGCCACCAGGGCGGCCGCCTGTCGGCCGGTCTCATGCATCGGCGCTGCCCGTCGCGCCGCCCGCGCGGAGCCGCTCGATGAGGGCGGTCATCGCGCGGACGCTGCGGAAGTTGTCCATCTTCAGCTCGTCGCCGCCGATGGTCACCGCGTACACGGTCTCCACGTGCACGACCAACTCCAGGGAGAACAGGGAGGTGACGGCGCCGGAGGCGAAGAGGTCGGTGTCGGGGCCCACCGGCACCTTCACGCGGCTCTCCAGGAAGGCGAGCAGCTCGGCTTCGGTCTCGGCGGCGCCGTGCTGGGGGGAGGAGGGGGTGGACACGGTGATCGGGTGCCTCTCGGTCGGTGGTGCGGCGGGGGAAGGGGTTGCGCTCCGCTCGGAACTCGTCCGCGCAGAGGCCGGGTCAGGGCCCGTACTCATAGAAGCCACGGCCCGTCTTGCGCCCGTGGTGGCCGGCGGCGACCTTGGAGAGCAGGAGGTCGCAGGGGTCGTATCCGGCGTCGCCGGTGCGCTCGTGGAGCACGCGGAGGCTGTCCACCACGTTGTCCAGGCCGATCAGGTCGGCGGTGGCCAGGGGGCCGGTGGTGTGGCCGAGGCAGCCGCGGAACAGGGCGTCCACCTCTTCGTGGCCGGCGATGCCCTCCTGCACGATCCGCGCGGACTCGTTGATCATCCGCTGCAGGATGCGGTTGATGACGAAGCCGGGCCCGTCGCCCACCACGACCGACTCCCGGTCCAGGGCGGTGAGCAGCTCCAGGGTGCGGCCGAGGGCGCCGTCGGTGCTGCGTGGTCCGCGGATCACCTCGACGGTGCGGATCAGGTAGGGCGGGTTCATGAAGTGGGCGCCGACGACGTCCTCGGGGCGGGCGCAGTGCCCGGCGAGCTCGTCGACGGGGATGCCGGAGGTGTTGGTGATCACCGGGGTGCCCGGCTTCACCAGCCCCGAGGCCTTGGTGAGGACGTCCGCCTTGACCTCGGGCAGCTCCACTACCGCCTCCACCACGGCCGTGGCGGGCGCGACCGCGCCGAGGTCGGTGGTGGCCAGCAGCTCCGGGTGCTGCTCGACCCGCGGCAGTTTGCCCAGCAGCTGGCCCTGCCGGATCCGCTGGCGTACGTCTCGGGTGGCGCGGGCGAGGATCTCCTCGTCCACGTCGACCAGGACGACTGGAACGCCGTGGCCGAGGGCGAGGGCGGCGATGCCCGTGCCCATCACGCCCGCGCCCAGCACGGCGAGTAGGTGGTTGTGCTGTTCCGTCACGTCTTCACTCGTTTCGGTCGGATGCGGCGACGAGGGAGCCGCTGAGCAGTTCGAGGTAGCCCGGGTCCTTGCCGGCGAGGTGCGCCAGGGCGGATCGCAGCAGCGCCCCGGTAGGCACGGGCCGCTGCCCGCTGTCCCGGAGCCAGGGCTGCCAGGCCTCGGCCTCCACGCCGGAGTCGGCGCCTTCGTGGCCGGCCAGGTCGTAGAGCGCCATGCTGGTCAGGACGTCGTTGCCGCCGGCGCGGGCCCGGTCGGCCACGGTGGTGAGCCAGTCGGACCGGCTCAGCGGCTCGGTGGCCAGCCCCGCCTCGCCGAGGAGGCCGAACAGGCGTCGGGCGCTGTAGCCCTCGGGCGCGACCAGGTGGAAGGCGCGGCCGGCGGAGCCCGGGGTGAACAGCAGGTCCACCACGGCCCTGGACACCAGGTCCACGGGGGCCATCGGCATGGGGCGGTCGTCAAGCGGGTGCGCCCCGGTGGCCACTCCGGAGGCGAGCATCCGCCAGAGCATGTCCTTGGGGTTGCAGGCGCCGGTGCGGGTGGAGCCGAGGATCAGGCCGGGCCGGAAGACCCGTACCCGCATGCCCTCGGACTCGGCGCGCTCCAGTAGCCGCTCGCAGACCCACTTGCCGACCCCGTAGCCGCCCTGGGCCGGGTCGAGGGGCTGTTCGCGCGTCTCCAGGGTGCGGCCGTCGGCGCCGAGTGCCGGGCCGGTCGCCGCGAGCGAGGAGACGAATCCGAAGTCGCGGACGCCGTGTCGGCGGGCCCAGCGCAGCAGGCCGAGGGTGGCCAGCACGTTCTCGGAGCGCAGTTCGCTGTACGGCTCGGTGAACACGACCTTGGCCGCGCAGTGCAGGATGTGCCCGACCTGCCGGGCCAGTTCGCCGCCCCGGTGGTTCTCGCAGACGTCTTCGACGGTGTGCAGGTCGCCGAGGACGACCCGGACCCGGTCCGGGTCGGGGGCGGGCAGGGCGTACGCGTCCGCGGCCCGGCGCAGCCGGTCCAGGCCCTCGTCCTCGCTGGCGGCCCGGACCAGGCAGTACACGCGGTGCCCGGTCGTGTCCAGCAGTTGGTGCAGCAGGAAGGCGCCGAGGAAGCCGGTGGCCCCGGTGAGGAGCACACCGGTGCCGGGTGCCCGGCCCGGGGCGGCCTCGCCCAGCGGCAGGGCGAGGTCGGCGTCGACGAGCGCGCCCTCGCCGTCGGCCACCTGTTCGTGCTCCTGCGGGTCGGTGTCCCCGCTCTGCCCGGCGTCCACGATGGCTGCCAGTCGGCGGACGGTGGCCTTGCTGCCGCCGGCCCGGTGCAGGTTGACCAGGACCCCGAGGCGGGCGTGGATCTCCAGGCCCATCCGGACGGACAGCAGTGAGGTCCCGCCGAGGGTGCCGAACTCGTCGTCCAGGCCGATGGCGGGGGTGCCGAACAGCTCCGCCCAGATGTCCAGGAGGGTGTCCACGGTGGCGGAGCCGGTGCGGGGCCGCTCCGCGGGCGCCGGGGCGGCGGCCGCCGCGGGGGCGTCGGCCGGGGCAGGGCGGTGCGGTCCAGCGCCCAGTAGCGGCGCCGCTGGTACGGGTAGGTGGGCAGCTCCAGCCGACGGCCGCGGCCGCCCCGGGCGAGGTGCTCCCAGTCGGTCTCGGCACCGTGCAGCCAGGCCGCGGTGACCGCCTCGTCGAGGGCGTCGGGGGCGGGTACGCCGTGGGCGTCGAGGACGAGCACGGGGTGCCTGCCCGCGGCCTCCGACTCGGCCGCCAGCTTCAGGACGTAGCTGTCCGCGGGCAGTTCGGCGGGGACGGCGGGCACCACGTCGGCCCGGCCGCCGAAGGCCTGCACCAGGTGTTCGAGAATCCGGGCCGGTACGGCCGGCTGCTCGGGGGCGACCAGCAGCACCCGACGGGAGGTGGCCCGTACGGTCTTGGCGTGCGGCGGCCGGGGCAGCCGCAGGGCCGCGGCGAGCTTGTCCGGGGCCGCGGTCACCACCCGGCGCTCGGCGAAGGCGCGGCGGCCGACCCGCAGGGTGTGGGCGACGTCTCCGGCGGGTGCGCCCGCGTCGAGGCGGTCGGCGACCGCGCGGGAGAGCGCGTCCAGTTCGGTGCGGGTCCGCGCGGAGAGCACGAGGCGCACCTGGTCGCCGGGTTCGGCGGCCGGGCGGGTGGGGGCGGGCGGCGGGGCGAGGACCACCGAGGCGTTCGTGCCCCCCAGGCCCATCGAGTTCACCAGCAAATGCCAGCCGCTCTCGCCCTGGAGGGAGACCGGCTCGGTGGGGATGTGGAAGGGGCTCTCGGCCAGCACCCCGGGGTCGCGGGGGTGCTCGAAGGACGGGTGCGGGGGCACCACACCGGTCCGGGCCACGTGGACGGCCTTGATGAACCCGGCGATGCCGGCGGCCCAGCCGGCGTGGCCGATGTTGGCCTTCACCGAGCCGAGGGCGCACCCGCCGGGGGCGGGCTGCGGGCCGCCGTCGCTCTGGCCGGCGGTGCGGAACCCCTGGGTCAGGCCGCGGAGTTCCAGGCTGTCGCCGAGCTGGGTGCCCGAGCCGTGCGCCTCCACGTAGCGCACGGTGTGCGCTTCCGCGCCGGCCACGGCGAGCGCCCCGGCGACCACACCGGCCAGGCCCGCCGCGCTGGGCGCGGTGAAGCCGGAGCGCGTCGCGCCGTCGTTGCCGATCGCGCTGCCGCGGATCACGGCGAGCACCGGGTCGCCGTCGGCGAGGGCGTCGCCCAGGCGGCGCAGGACCACGGCGCCCGCGCCCGCCCCGGCGGCGGTACCGGTGGAGCGCGCGTCGAAGGGCCGGCACTGGCCGTCCTCGGACATCACGCCGCCGGGCGCGTACGTGTAGCCCACCAGGGGGTCGCTGACCGCCGCGCCGCCGACCACGGCGAGGTCGCACTCGCCGGAGAGCAGGCTCAGGACGGCGTAGTGCACGCCGGTGAGCGAGGAGGAGCAGGCCGTCTGCACGCCGACCGAGGGGCCGCGCAGGCCCAGCTTGTACGCCACGCGCGAGGCGATGAAGTCGGCGGTGCCGCCGAGCGTGAGGTCCAGGTCGTCGACGGCGGCGGCGAGGCCGCCCTCGCGCACCTTCGCCGCCTGCAGGGCGAAGGTGTACGGGCTCGGCCCGCCGCTGGCGAACACGCCGACCACCGGGCCGGTGCCGGTGCCGGAGGGCGCGTGCCCGGCGGACTCCAGGGCCTCCCAGCACACTTCGAGGAACAGCCGGTGGGCCGGGTCGATGAGCTCGGCCTCGGCCGGGGAGTAGCCGAAGAACTCGCCCGCGAACAGCTCCACGCCGGGCACGGTGGCCGCGACCGGCACGAACGCGGGGTCCTTCAGCGCCGCGTCCGGCATGCCGGTGGCGCGCAGCCGCTCCTCGGTCTGCTCGCGGGTCGAGACCACGCCCGCGACCAGGTTGTTCCAGAAGGCGGCGGTGTCCGGGCCGTCGGGGAAGCGGCAGCCGGCGCCGATGACCGCGATGTCGGTGGCACGGCTCATGTGAGGCCCCCGGCGGTGGCGCCGCCGCTGCGGCCGAGCAGTTGGGACCGGTCGCGGCCGCCGAGTTCGGCGTCCACGGCGGCGCCGGCGTCCGGGCGGTCGGCGAGCAGGCCGGCCTGGGCGCGGATGGTGGGGTGCTCGAAGAGGTCCTCGATGGCGAGTTCGCGTCCGGCGAGTTCCTCCAGGTGCTCCTGGAGGACCATGACGAGCAGCGAATGGCCGCCCGCGTCAAAGAAGTTGACGTCCACGTCCTGGATCTCGGCACCGAGCACCGTGCTCCAGATCCGGCGTACGTCCTCCATCGGGTCCGTCATGGATGTACTTCTCCAGTCTCCGGGCCCGCATCGGGCCGGTCGGCGTGCGCGGTGTCGTCCGGGGGCGGCGGCAGGACCGGGGTGTCCGGGTCCGCGGCCAGCCGTCCGGCGGCCTGCACCAGGGCGTTCAGTAGCGTTTCTGCGGTCGAGGCGCCGAACAGTGCGGTGGCGTAGGCCAGTTCGAGTTCGATGCACTCGTCGGCGTCCCGCAGCGTGAACTCGAGTTCGTACTTGATGCGCAGTCCGGGCGGCGGGAGCTGCCGGGACCGCACCGCGGGACCCAGGTCGGGCGCGGCGGGCGGGTCCATCACCGCCGTGACCAGTACCGGGGTGACGGGCGGGCGGCCCAGTCCCCGGCCGGGGTCCAGCTCGGCGACCAGCGTCTCGAAGGGGACGTCCGCGTACCGGTAGGCGGCCAGGCTCTCGTCCCGGACCCGGCCCAGCAGGCCGCGCCAGGTGGGGGCGTCCCGCAGGTCGACCCGCAGCAGCAGAGTCTTGATCAGCATGGCCACGGCCTCGGTCTCGGCCGCGGTCGCCCGGCCTGCCCAGGGGAAGGCGAACAGGAAGTCCCGCTGCTCCCCCGTCCCGGCCAGCACCGCACCGAGCAGCGCGGGGGCCGCCATCGAGGCGGTGGCCCGCTCGGTGGCCAGCACCGCGCGCAGGGCGGCGCTGGTCGAGGCGGACAGCCGCGCCCGGCGGACGTCGGCGGACGTGTCCTGGACCCCGGTACGCTCCCGGTCGCGCGGCAGGGCGATGTCCGCGGGCGCCCCGCGCAGCCGGGCCAGCAGGGCCTCCGCCCGCTCGGCCTGCCCGGCCGCGGCGGCGGGCCCGGCGGCGGCCAGCTCGGCGGGGTGGACCGCGGGCGGCAGGACGGGCCGGCGGCCCGTCGTCAGCGCCCGGTACGCCTCACCGAGCTGGCGCAGCAGCAGTTGCTGCGCCCAGCCGTCGGTGACGATGTGGTGGATGACCAGCACCAGAAGGACGCGTCGGCCGACCATGAGGACCTGGGCCCGGACGGGGGCCTCCTCGGCGAGGTCGAAGGGCGTCCAGCAGTAGTCCGTGAGCTGTCGGGTGAGCTCCTCCTCGCCCAGGCCGGACCGGTCGGCCACCTCGACCGCGGGCAGCGGGGCGTCCGTGGTGCACAGCACCTGCCGGCTCGCCCGGTCCAGGCGGAAGCGGGAACGCAGCGCGGGGTGGTGCCCGAGGACCTCGGCCACGGCGGTGGCGAGCACATGGGGGTCCACCTCGCCGGTGAACTCCACGACCGTGGGGGCCAGGTAGGCGCTGCGCTGGCTGGCGATCCGGTCCAGGAAGACCATGCGCTGCTGGACGGGGGTCGCCGGGTGTCGGCCGTCCTCGGCCGGTCCCGCGCCGGGGTCCGCGGCGGCCCGGGCGGAGGTCGCCGCCTGTGCGGTGTCCCGCAGTGCGGTGAGGCCGGCGACGGTCGGCCGGGCCAGGAAGTCGCCCACGGCCAGCGCGATACCGTCCTCGCGCTGCACGGCGGCGAGCATCCGCACCGCGAGGAGCGAGTGCCCGCCGAGCGCGAAGAAGTCGTCGTCCGGCCCGAGCTGCGGTTCGGCGGTGTCCGGTCCGGCCGGGCCGGTGCGGCCCTCTGCTGCGAGGGCGGCCAGGAACCGGTCGCCGGCCCACCGGTACGCCGGGTCCGCCGCGGCGGGCCGATGCCCGGCCCGGGGCAGCGGCTCGGCGCGCAGCGCGCGCAGCGCCCGGAAGTCGGTCTTGTCGTTGGCGGTCATCGGCAGCCCGTCCACCGGGTAGACGGCCCCGGGCAGCACGGCGGCCGGGAGCCAGCGCAACAGCGGCCGGACCAGGTCCTCGTGCCCGGGCGGGGTGCCGGAGGCGTCGAGGACCACGTAGGCGACCAGGCGCGCCGGGTCGCCCTCGGCGGTGACCGCGGCGGACAGCACGGTCTCGTGCTGCTCCTCGATCAGGGTGGCGACCTCGGCGGGCTCGATGCGGTTGCCGAGGATCTTGACCTGCTCGTCGGCACGGCCCAGGTACTCGACCGTGCCGTCCTCGCGGACGGCCACCCGGTCTCCGGTGCGGTACATCCGGGCCTCGGGCTCGTCCGCCGGGGCGAACGGGTCCGCGAGGAAGGCGGCGTCGGTCAGGTCGGGCCTGCCGAGGTAGCCGTGCGAGACGCCGACGCCCGCGAGGTACAGCTCGCCGGGTACGCCGGGCGGCAGTTCCTCCCCGGCCGGCCCCAGCACGTAGGCGCGGGTGTTCCACACCGGCACCCCGATCGGGGGCGCCTGCGGGTCGGCCGGGTTCACCGGGGCGGACAGGCTCGTGCACGACACCTCGGTGGGGCCGTAGACGTTGCGCATCGGCACGCCCCAACGGGTGTGGCACTCCGCGGCCAGGGCGCGGGTCAGTTTCTCCCCGCCGAGGTAGAGCATCCGGAGGGTGCCGGCCCGGGGTGCCGGTCGGGGCCGCATCCCCTCGGCGGCGTCCTCGGCGGCGTCCTCGGCCGCGGTCTCTTCGGCTGCGGTCTCTTCGGCGGCCTCCTCGGCGTCGAGTACGGCGCGCAGCAGGCCCGGGGTCATGGCGGCCACGGTCGTGTCGCGCAGCAGGGCGAGCAGCGCCCGGCCGTCCTTGCGCTCCACGTCGTCGGCGTAGACGAGCTCGGCCCCCGAGACCAGCGCCCGGAAGGTCTCGAAGGTGGCCGGGTCGAAGGAGGTGCCCACCACGCACAGCAGCCGGTCGGCCGGGCCCAGCCCGGAGTCCTCGGCCCACCACAGCACGGTGTTGGCCAGGCCGCGGTGCGGTACGGGCACGCTCTTGGGCCGGCCGGTGGTGCCGGAGGTGTAGATGACCACGGCGGTGTCCTGGCCCGCCGGTTCGGGGGGCCGGCGCTCGCCGGTCGGCCCGTGCCGCAGCGCGCCGAGGTCCAGGACCCGTACGTCGGCGCCGGCCTTGCGGAGCACCTCGGCCCCGGCCTCGTCCGCCAGTACGGTGTCCACGCCGAGGTCGCCGAGGATGTACTCGAGGCGCTCCACCGGCGTGTCCAGGCCGAGCGGCACGTAGGCGCGGCCCGCGCGCAGCACGCCGAGCCAGCCCGCTGCCAGGGCCGGTCCGCGGGCGGCCAGGACGGGCACGGCCCCCTCGGCTCCGGGCGGCCCGGCCGTGGCGCCGGACGGCTCTTCGGCGGAGGCGAGGGCGTGGGCGACGGCCCAGGACCAGTCGTCGAGTTCGCCCCGGCTGATCCGGTCCGCGCTCCCGGAGACGGCCACGGCCGCGGGGTCCTCGGCGAGCCGGGTGGCCAGCAGGCCGAGCAGCGAGCGGTCGGCGGGCGGCTCGGTGCGGCTGAGGTCCCGGTGTGCCCCGGTGAGCACGCCCTGGACCGGGGTCTGCGGGGTCCGGACCGACAGCGGCAGCGCCGCCAGCGGGGTCTGCGGGGCTTCGACGGCCGCGGCCAGCAGCGCGAGGAAGGCGTCGCGGAAGCGGGCGGCGGTTTGCGGGGAGCAGAGCCCGAGGTCGTACTCGATGGTGCCGGCCACCCCGTCGGGGCGGTCCTCCAGGAGGAACAGCAGGTCGTAGCGGGCGGCGCCGGTGGGCAGCAGCTCCGGTTGCTGCCAGCGCCGGTGGCCCGCGGTCCGCGGCACCGGCATGTTCTGGACGCCGAAGGCGACCTCGACCAGCGAGCCGCGCCCTGTGCCGCGCTTGGCGGCGGTCAGGGCGGTGAGCCGGTCGAAGGGCAGGTCCTGGTGGGCCATGGCCCGGAAGGACTCGGTGCGCGCCTCGCGGCACAGCTCCTCGAATGTCTGCCCGGCGGCGGGGCGGCAGCGCAGCGGCACGGTGTTGACGAAGCAGCCGACCGCTCCTTCCAGGCAGCGCTTCGGCCGGTTCGCCATGACGGTGCCGACGACGAAGTCGGAGGCGCCCGACCAGCGGCGCAGCACCTCCTGGAAGGCGGCGAAGAGCACCACGAAGGGGGTGGCGCGCAGCTGCGTGGCGAGGGCGCCGGTGCGTTCCCACAGCTCGGCGGGTACGGGGAATGCGAGGTGGCCGCCCGGGCGGGCCTCCGCGCCGCGGGTGCCGCGGCTGGGGAACAGCGGCGAGTCGCCGGCGTCGGTCAGCTCCTCGGCCCGCGCGGCGGCCCGGCCCTCCACGTCGCGCAGGCCCCAGGAGGCGCGCTCCCAGTGTGCGAAGTCCGCGTACTGGACGACGGGTTCGGGGGTGGCGTCGGCGGTGCCGGGCTCAAGGGCCGCCTCGTACCCCTCGAGGAGGTCGTCGAGGAGGGTGCCCAGGGACCAGCCGTCGAAGGCGATGTGGTGCAGCGTGAGAAGCAGTGTGTCGCCCTCGGGGGCGCCCTGCCACAGGTCGCAGCGCAGCGGCTGCCCGGAGGCCAGGTCGAAGGGGGCGCGGGCGCGCTCGGCGAGCTCGGTCGGGCCGGGCCGGGCGGCGGAGCGGTGTACGGAGATCTCGGGGGCCGCGGGTCGAGGATCAGCTGCACGGGGCGGCCGTCGCGCAGCCGGTAGGCGGTGCGCAGGGCCTCGTGGCGGGTGACCACGCGCAGCAGGGAGCGGCCCAGGGCGGGCAGGTCGACCGCCTCGTTCCAGCGCAGCAGCAGCGGCACGTTGTAGGCGGCGGTGTCGGGGTGGGCCTGCTCGATGAACCAAAGGCTTTCCTGGGCTGCGGACAGGGGCGCTTCGGCGGCGCCCCGCCGGATCAGTTCCAAGGTGATCTGTTCAGGCATGATGTGCCCCTCCGTCAGCTCCGGGCGGTCGCAGAGTGCCGTGCCGTCTCGGTCAGTTCGGCCAGGTCTGCGGCCAGCAGGACGTCGGTCGGCCCGAGATCGGCCGACGCGGCCTCGTTGACGCGGGCGGCCAGCTGGATCGCCAGGATCGAATTGCCGCCCGCTTCGATGAAGTTGTCCTCGTCCCGGGCTTCCGCGACCTCCAGGACCTCGCACCACAACCGCCGGATCTCGGCGGCCAGCCCGTCGGGTGTCCGGCCGGGTCGCGCTTCCGCTCCGCCGGCGGCCGGCTTCGGGGCGGCGGCAGCGGGTGCGTCCGGCGCGTCCAGGGCGAGCAGCGCGTCGCGGTCCGCCTTGCCGGTGGGCCCCAGCGGAAGGGAGTCGAGTACGGTCCACCGGGCCGGCAGCATGTAGCCGGGCAACTCGGCGGCGAGTGCGGCCTGCAGGCCGGCCACCACCTCGGCGGGTGTGCCCGCGTCCGCGGCCGGCAGCACGAAGCCCACCAGCACGGCCGAGGACCCCTCGCCGGTCTTCTCCACGACGGCCGCGGCCGCCAGGCCGGTGGCCACCGCCGCCCGCTCGATCTCCTCGAGCTCCACGCGGAACCCGCGGATCTTCACCTGGCGGTCGAGCCGCCCGAAGATCTCCAGCCCGCCGCCGGGGAGCCTGCGGACGACATCGCCGGTCCGGTAGAACACTCCCTGCCCGGGGTCGTCCGGCAGCACGGTGAACCGCTCGGCCGTCAGCTCGGGGCGTCCCAGGTAGCCGAGGGCCACGCCGGGTCCGCCGATGTACAGCTCGCCGCGCTCGCCGTCGGGCACGGGCGCCAGGTCTTGGCCGAGCACGCGGAGTTCGGTGTGCTGGATGGCATCGCCGATGGGCACGCGCGCCGCCCCGCGAAGCCGCTCGGGGTGAGGTCGTGATACGTGGCGAAGGTGGTGGTCTCGGTGGGCCCGTAGACGTTGACCAGCCGGTCCGGCCCGCCCGCGGCGAGCACCCGGCGGGCCGCCTCGGGGGTCAGCGCCTCGCCGCCGACGAGCAGGGTCGCCAGCGTGCCGAGGGCGGCCGGGCGCTCCTGGGCGATCATGTGGAACAGCGAGGTGGTCAGGAACATCGCCGCCACGCGCTCGGTGCGCAGCAGCTCCAGCCAGCGGTCCAGGCCGGTGGCGGCCACGGCGGGCATGACCACGACCGTGCCGCGGGCCGCCAGGGTGGCCCAGATCTCGAACGTGGTGGCGTCGAAGGCCGGGTTGGCGGCGTTCGCCACGCGCGTGCCGGGCCCGAGGGTGCAGTACGCCGGGGTGTCCACGAGCCGGAGTACGGCTCGGTGCGGCACGACCACGGCCTTGGGGCGCCCGCTGGTGCCGGAGGTGAAGTTCACGTACAGCGGATCGTCCCCGCCGACGCCGTCGTCGGCGACCTCGGGGGCCTGTGCGGTGCCGGCGGTCGTGCGGACCACCTCGACCGTGGGCAGCCCCGGTGCCAGGGCGGCCGCCCGGCCGCCGTCCTCCGGCGCGGTGACCACGCAGCGCGCCGCGGCGTCGGCCAGTTGGGCCGCGGAGCGCTGGGGCGGGGCGCCCATGTCGAGCGGGACGTAGAAGGCGCCCGCGCGGGCGGCGGCCAGCATGGCCACCACGAGGTCGGCGCCACGTTCCAGGGCGATGCCGCAGGCGTCGCCGGGGCGGATGCCCGCGGCGGCCAGCCGTGCGGCGAGGGCCCCTGCCAGGTCCCACAGTTCTCCGTAGCCGAGCTCGCGACCCGTGGCCGCCTCGCGCACGGCCGGTGCGCCGGGGTGCTGCTGCGCGTGCTGTCCGATGAGGTGGTGCACCCCGGTCGGGAGAACGGCCGGAATGCTCGGGTGCGTGTGGGTGTCCATGGCGGTGGCGTCTCTGCTGAGGTCGGATGGGGGCGGTCGGGCGCGCGGCCCTCGTCAGCCCCCCATGCCTGCCTGGTTCCGGAAGGTGCGCAGCCAGCGGAGGGTGAACCGCATGGCGTGGTGGTTGGCCGCCGGCTTCATCGCGCCGCCCTGGAAGAACTTCCGTCCTTCGATGGCGGGTCCGAGGACGCTGATGCGCCGGTCGACGCTGCCGTCCGGGCGGATCACGCAGAAGTCGTCGGTGAGGTCGAGGCCGCCGGGCTCGAAGCCCTCGCCGCCGCCCTGGTGCGGGTTGTGCCACTTGCGGACCAGGCCGCGGCGCAGCAGGTTCGGGTAGAGCGGGGCGATGTCGGCGGAGGCATCGAAGGCCGGTACCCGCGCGTCGACCAGGACGTCGATCCGGCGGACGGCACCGGTGTGCGGGCCGGTGACGATCAGCCCCTCGCCGTCGGTGTCCACGCGGGCCCGGGGGCCGGGAGACACGTCGAGGATGCCGTGCTCGATGAGCGCCTGGATGCGGTCCATGACGTCCGGGACCGGACCGTAGGCCAGCCGGTTGTGGTGGCGCAGCCAGGTGCTGAGGAAGGTGCGGTGCGCGTCGGCGTGCAGGCCGCCGTCGTTGACGGCGTGCACGATGACCGGGCGCAGGCCCCGCCATACTCCGTCGGCGGCGGTCTTGGCGGGGTTCTCGAAGACGCCCTGCCGGGCCCACAGATGGTCGGTGGCCATGAACTCGGCCATGGCCTTGCGGTACTGCGCGGGCGAGGTCCGGTCGCCGGGCGCGATGGGTTCGAGGGTGCGCTCCCAGGAGAACAGGTTGCCGGAGGGCAGTACGGCGTGCCGGGTGGGGGAGGTCAGCGCGGCGGCGAGCGCGGCCGTCTCGGCCGGGTCGTCGAGTGCGGCCTCCAGGCGCTGCCGGTTCTCGGCGCCGAGCACCACGTCCGCGTAGCGGCGCAGCAGGTCGGCGAAGGACCAGTCGCGCGGCTGCGCTGCCAGTTCGGCGTACCGGGCGCGGCCCAGCATGAGGGACTCGACGGCTTCCGCGGCCTCGGCCGCGGCCCGCTCCAGTGGGGCGGTGAGGAGAGTGACGGAGTCCTGTGCGGGCGCGGTGCCCCCGGCCCGGTCGAGGAATTCCTCGCGGGCGGCGGCGGACACGTCCGCGAGGTGCCGGCTGAAGTCCGTCCCGAACAGGGTCGCGTAGTAGAGCAGCGTCATCTCGGCGACGATGAGCGGGAACAGGTGGCGCTCGTAGTCGATCTGGCGCCGGGTCACCTCGCCGACGCGCACGGGTGCGCTGCCGAAGTTCTCGCGGATCCGGTCCACGGCCTCGACGGTGAGGAAGACGCCCTTGTGCTTCTTCTTGGCCCGCGGGAGTGGTCGAGCGGCCGGGCGAAGGCGAACAGCCCGGATTCGCTGAAGGCCACGATGGAGCGGGGCTCGCGGCCGGAGGGCTCGTAGCGTAGGGCGCCGTCCTCGGTGCGGGCGAAGCGTCCGCCTCGGCCCTCGGTGAGGTGCAGGACGGCGTCGACGCCGGTGAGCATGGTCCCGGCGCAGCCGACGACCGTGCCGGGGCCCGCGATGTCGGCGGTGAGCCGGTCTTCCAGCGGGTACGCGCTCGGCAGGAACACGGCGCCCGCGGTCCGCTCGGCGGCCTCGGCCCACTGGCGGGTTCGCGGGAACCGCTGCGGGTCGTTGTACGAGTGGCCGGTGAGCAGCAGCACCTGGTCGACGTCCGTGTGCACGGCGGCGGCCGGGTCGGCGGAAGGGGCGGCGTCGACCGGGACGGATGTGATGCGCAGCGGGCCGTCCGTGCCGGGTGCGGCGAGCTCCTCGATGTCGGTGACCTCGTGGTGATGCAGGGAGACCGTCACGCCGGGGTGGGCTCGCAGGATGTCCACGTACGCGTCGAACTGCTCGCGCAGCGCGAGGCCGTGCAGGTAGCGCTTGGGCCAGCTGTCCGGCTCGATGTCGAAGCGGGGGTCGCCGGTCTCGTCGAACTTCCGGCGGGCCCAGGTGTAGAGGTTGGGGCGGAGTTCCTCGGGAAGCAGATGACCTGCGTCTTCGACGCTTTCGTCGGCGCCGAAGGAAACGTGTCCGGCAACGCGATTGAGAAAACTCGTGGGGGCCTGCAGAGGGCTGTGTACCCGACCCGCGCCGAATTGCCCGGTGCGCTCAAAGACATGAATGCCGAGTTCCATGGGGCCGTCCTCGGCGGCGATCGAAGCAGCCAGCCGCTCCATCGCGTACGCGCAATACGGCCCGCCACCGACAATTGCCAGGCGTATCGGGGTCACAACTTCCTCTCTAGATCCGTAGTTCCTTGCGAGGACCGATCCGGGCGTCATGTTCGAGGCGGTCGGATGCGCGGCGCAGGGCATTTACGCGCGCCGAATCACAAACCGCCCCTCGTTGGTGCGAAGAACGCCGGGAGGGACTTCCGTACCAGTGGCGACAGCGGGGCAGTTGCCGGCAGCGCAGGCCAGCCATCCCGCAGGGCGCAACCGTCCCGGACGGCACGCTAAAACGACTCTGACCTGCGCAGATGTCAGACATGGAGCCGCTGCGGCACAGGCAAAAAGTGCCAAACTCCCCCGTCTTGCGACACCTCCCGACTACTGGAGATCCGGTCGAGGTGCGCTCGAGAACGATCAAGATAGCCCCTGAAATTCCAGTCTGCTACCCCCATCGCACAGAACCCGAACAAGTGGAAAGCCTCCCACCGCTTAAAACCCGCCAACGGCCTTCTCCGGAGGTCATCTCAATTGGATCGGTGGGTAAGGTGCCGGCCATGACAGGGATCATCGACCGGCTGGTGCCGGACGAACTGTGGGAGCTGTTCCAGCAGGTGGCACCGGGGGCGCCGACACGGCACCAGGGCGGCGGTCGGCGCCGCCACGGCGACCGGGCGGTACTGGCGGCGATCGTGTTCGTCACCACGTCGGGCTGCCCGTGGCAGCAGCTGCCGGCGACCTCGTTCGGCCCTTCGGGAGCCACCGCCCACCGGCGCTTCACGGAGTGGGCCAGGGCCGGGGTTTGGGCTGATCTCCGGCTTCTCGCCGCGGAACGACTCGGCATCACCACGGAGTCGGACTGGTCGCGCCGCGCGGTCGACGCGGTGTGCATGCAGGCGGCGCAGACGCACCAAATGAGATGACTTTAAATCGCCGCAAAACCGTCGGCAATCCGGTCGGATGTCCGGTTCTGGCGGCCTCCGTGCCGCTTTCGCCGTCAATAGAGGATGAACCGGACATAGCCCGCCGGTGATGTGGCGTGCCTCACATGGGCCTCTTGCGGAATTCCCGAGTCCTTTTAATTTGATGGTGGCGGCGCTCAACTGCGCGGGCTATGTTGATCGTTCTCGGGCGCCTCCCGGCCGTACCGAACGCAATTCGACGTCCGGGATTCTTTGGGGAGGAGAAGAAAGTTTGACTGCGCCGTCACCGTCTCTGAGGTCGCCACGCGGCCCCCTGGCCCAACGCAATTTCCTGATGCTGTTCGGTGCCCGGGCGGTCTCGTCCCTGGGTGACGGCATCTCCTTGGTGGCCCTCACTTTCGCCATGCTGGATCTGGCCGGCCCCGGAGGCCTCGCCCTGGTCCTGCTGGCACGCGAGATCCCCACCGTGGCCATGCTGTTGATCGGCGGCGTGTGGGCCGACCGGATGTCCCGCCGCAAGCTGATGATCGGCGCCAATCTGGCGATGTTCGCGGCGCAGGCGGCATCCGGCGCCCTGGTCCTGGCCGACTCGGCCGCGGTCTGGAACATCGCCCTGCTGCAGGTCGTCTACGGCCTGGGCAACGCGCTCTTCCTGCCGGCCTCGCTGAGCGTGGTCCCGCAGACCGTCACCTCCGAGCACCTGCAGAAGGCGAACGCGCTGCTGTCGCTGTCGCGCAACAGCCTGGGCGTCATCGGCCCGATGGCGGGCGCCCTCCTGGTGGCCACCGTCGGCGAGGGCTGGGGCATGGCCGCAGACGCCGGAACGTTCCTTCTCGCCTCGCTCGCCTTCACCCTCATGCGGATCACCGAGCCCGAGCGGGAGGAGTCGGAGTCCGTCCTGAAGGAACTCCAGGGCGGCTGGAAGGAGTTCACCTCCCGGACCTGGGTGTGGACGATCGTCTCCTCGTTCGGCCTCTTCCAGCTCGCGGTGTTCCCCGTCTTCATGGTGCTGGGCGCCCGCATCGCCAAGGAGGACCTCGGCGGCGCCGGAGCCTGGGGCGGCCTGCTCGCGGCCACGTCCGCCGGCGCCATCCTCGGCGCACTCGTCGCGACGAAGCTGAAGCCCAAGCTGCCCTTGGTCTTCGGTCAGTTCCTGATCCTGCCGGTCGGCCTGTTCTTCGCCCTGTTCGCCGTGGGCGCGCCGCTGCTGGTACTCCAGGCGGTGGCCGTCTTCGCCTGGGCCTGCTCCGAACTCGGCGACACACTCTGGTACACGGCCCTGCACGAGAACGTGCCCGAAGAGGCCCTCGGCCGCATCAGCTCCTTCGACTTCTTCGGCTCCCAGCTCTTCAAGCCGATCGGCTTCGCGCTGGTCGGCCCGGTCGGGGCCGCCGTGGGCGCCAACACCGTCATGCTCGGCTCGGCCGGACTGCTGGTGCTGGTGACCGTGGCCATCCTGTTCGTGCCCGGCGTGTGGCAGATCCGATCGGCAGAGGCAGCGACAGAGGCAGAGGCGACGCCAGAGGCAGCGGCGGTGGACTCGAAGTGAGCACCGACCTTCGACAGCGACCCGCCCCGGCCACCCTCGTCACCTGGGCGCCCGGCACCGCCGACGGCCCGGCGCTGATCTGCCTGCCCTGGGCCGGCGCCAGTGCGGTGGTCTTCCGCACCTGGGCGTCCGCCTTCCCGGAGGACGTCGGCGTGTACGGCGTACGGCTCCCGGGCCGGGAGAACCGTATGGCCGAACCGGCCCTGACCGACGTGGCCGAGGTCATCGAGGAGGTGCGGCGGGCCATCGACACTCTCCCGCACGAGCGCATTGCCCTGTTCGGGCACTGCTCGGGCGCCTTGGTCGCCTTCGAGCTCGCCCGGGAGCTCGGACCCGCCGTCGTCCAACTCTCCGTGGCCTCGCAGCTTCCGCCCGCGCAGGCCGCCCGGGCCGCCGACGAAGAGCTCGTCTCCCGCGAGCAGCTCGCCCGGCGCTATCTGGACCGCGAACTGCTCGACGAGCCGGACATCGTGCAGCTGCTCCTGCCCGTCCTGGAGGCCGACATGCAGGCGATCTCCATGTACCGCTACCGCGAGGGCCCGCTCCAGGACGTGCCGCTGGCGGTCTTCCGCGGCACGGCCGACGAGGAGATCGGCCTCGACGACATCATCGGCTGGCACGCCCAGACCACCGGTCACGCGCAGATCCGCGAGCTGGCGGGAGCCGACCATCTGTTTTCCGGCCCGGCGTGGACCGGCCTCGCGGCGTGCGTGGCCGAGGAACTCGGCGCGGCACTGCGACGGTGAGGCCCCCGGCGGGCCAGCGATCGAAACGGCCGCCTCGGCGCGGTGCGTGAGTGGAGGAGTGGGAGTGACAGCGGGTTACGAGTGGCGGCACGCCGACGTCGTCGCGCGGGCGAGGGAACTGGCCGCCGAGATCGGCGCGACCGGCGGCACGGGCCGCAAGGTGGTGGCGCTCGAATGCGACCGCGGACTGCCCTCGGTCATCGCGCTGCTGGCGGTGTTGGAAGCCGGCGACATCCCCCTGCTGGGCTCCGCGGCCGACCCCGCCGACCGGCGGGCCAGGCTGCGCGAGGCATCCGGGGCCGCGGTCGTGGTGACCGGATCCGCCGCCGGCGCGTTCACCGTCGCCGCCACCGGCGCGGGCCGACCGGACCCCTGGCCGGACGCCGTGTACCTGGCGGCCACCTCCGGCACCACCGGGGACCCGAAGATCGCCCCCATCGACCGCGAGGTCTTCGAGGCCTACCTCCACGACATCCGCGAGGTCTACGGGCTGGCGGACACCGACCGGGTGCTGCAGTTCGCCCCGGCCGGGTTCGACGTGTTCGTCGAGGAGGTCGTCCCGACCTTCCGGGCCGGCGGCACCGTGGTGGTCCCGCCGTGGGAGCACGCCCCGGCCGCGGAGTCCTTCCTGGACTTCCTGGAGGCCCAGGCGGTCACCGTGGTCAACCTGCCCAGCTCCTACTGGATGGGCGTGGCCGACTTCATGCGCAAGGCGAGGCGCGGTCTGCCGTCCTCGGTGCGCCTGGTCGTCATCGGCAGCGAGCCGGTCACCCGGCCGCTCATCGAATGGGCCCGCGAGAGCCTGCCCGACGTCAAGCTGCTGAACGCGTACGGCACTTCGGAGCTCGCCCCGACCTGCTTCGTCTTCGACTGCGACGAACTGCCCAAGGCCACCGCCCACCCCGACACCGTGCCCATCGGCGGTCCGCTGCCGTTCATGCGCTACGAACTGCTTCCGGAGTCGGAGGCCGACGGGCGCGGCCGGCTCCAGCTCGGCGTGCAGCCGCTGGCCGGCGGCCGTCCGGGGCCCGTGTACGACACCGGCGACCTGGCCTCGCACGAATCCGACGGGTACGTCTACCTGCACGGGCGGGCCGACCTCACCCGCCTGAAGCGGGGCGGGGTCACCGTCAACGGGGAGTCCCTGGCGGCGGTCGCCCGCGAATGCCCCGGGGTCCTCGGCGCCGCCGCCCGCCTGGACCGGCACTCCGGTGCGCTCCTGGTCATCGTCCAGTCCGCGGAGGCTCCCGAGGAGGTCCGCGAGCGCGTCGCGGCCCACCTGAAGTCGGTGCTGCCACCGGCCTGGCAGCCGGACCGCATCCAGGTGACCTCGGGCCTGGAGCACGCCCAGGGCGCCAAGCTCAGCACCCTCACCGCACAGCACGCCGGCACGGCCGCCGGAGCACCGGCCGAGGCGACCGCCGAAGAGGCCGCCGAAGGGCCCGAACTCGCCTCCGTGGTACGGGACGCGTGGATCCGCTGGACCCCGGCCGAGGAGGTGGACGCCGGAACCGACTTCTTCGACGCGGGCGGCGACTCCATCGGTGCGGTCCGGATGTGCTCCCAGCTCTCCGACGCCCTGCTGCGGAAGGTGCCGGTGCAACTGATCTTCGCCAACCCGCGATTCGGCGAGTTCGTGCAGGCCGTGGACACCTTGCGGAAGTCCGCCTGATCGGCCTTCTGCCCCGGCCGGCCGCCGGGCGGCGCCGCGGGTGCGCGCCCTGGCAGCCCGCCACGAGGCCGTCGGCGCCCCGGCCCCGCAGGCCGGTTTCACCACCTTGGGAACCTTGGAGGACAGCCCTATGACGGACCAGAACGCCTTTGCCCCCTCGCTCAAAGTCCTGTGCGACCAGCCCAGCGACCTGACCGCCCCCGACGTCTCCCTCGCCGGCCTGCTCGCCCAGTTCCCCAGCCTGGCCGAGGCGAAGGCGGTCTGCCTGACCGGCTCCACCGCGGCCGGCTGGGCCAACCCGTTCAGCGACGTCGACGCGTACGCCTTCGCCGATGTGGACCTCGACCTGCCCGTCGACGACACCATGGAGATGTGGCGCAGCACCGACGACAGCGGACTGTCGTGCCTGACGTGGATGGGCCGGTACGGCGACTCCCGCATCGACCTGAAGATCTGGCCGACCGATGCGCCCCAGCAGGCGCTGGCCGCCTACCTGGAGCAGGAGGAGCCGGAGTTCTGCGAGTCCGGCACGATGGTCAAGGACTTCGTCTACCGGCTCTCGATCGCCAAGCCCCTCAAGGGCGAGGAGTTCTTCGAGGAGTCGAGCCGGCTGATCGCCTCCTCCTCGTACCAGCGCGCCCTGGCCCGCACTCTGAAGATCGACGCCGAGAACCGGCTCACCGACGTGGCCGGCATGCTGCAGAACGACGACATCAAGAGCGCCCGCATCGCGGCCCTGACCGCGGCCCAGTGGATCGCCGACGGCGCCCTGGTCCTGGCCGGCTCCCTGTGCCGCAGCGACAAGTGGCTGCTGCGCCGCATCGAGGAGACCCCGGCGTCCGGCCTGACCGTCGAGGACTACTGCACGCAGGTCCTCGAAGGCCCCGCCCGGGTGAATCCGAGCGCGACTGCGTCCTGCGCGTCGCCCACTGGGCCCGCAACACCGTCACCGCCCTTGAGCAGGTGGCCCTCGGGTGACCACCGGCAAGCCCGCACAGGGCACGACCTGGGCATCGCTCGACTCCGTCATGGCCGGCTACCTCAGCGGGCACGTGCCGTGGGGCGTCGGCGACGAGATCATCTGGCGGGTCCCCGAGCCGCGCTTCTACCTCGACCTCGCACACGCCCGCTTCCCGCACACCGTGTGGAAGCGCACGCGCCGCCGCGGCTGGACCGGGCGGATCAACGGGGACTTCGAGCAGGTGATGCGCGGCTGCGCCGAGGCCCCCCGAGCCAACGACACCGAGTGGATCACCCCGGCCGTGGCCGAGCAGTACCGGGCCCTGCACCGGGCCGGGCTCGCCGTCTCCTTCGAGGTCTGGCACGGCGAGGACCTGATCGCCGGTGAGATCGGCGTCCTGGCCGGTGGCGTGTACTTCTGCGAGACCAAGTTCCACCGGGCGGACGAGGCCGGCAACTTCCTTTCCGGGATGGCCGTCCTCACGCTCGCCGACGCCGGGTTCTCGGTCTACGACACCCAGTACGGGCCCGCGTACCTGGGGCGCTTCTCCTCGAAGGGGCTCGAACCCCTCGACGCCGACGCGTTCCCGATGGTCATGGCGCGTGCCGCGGCCAAGCGCTTCGAGCGCATCGGCGCAGGGGCCCCGGCCGTGCTGACCAAGCCGGTCCTGCCCGAGTAATGACCGTTCGAACGAAGAGGATTCCCAAGCCGTGACTGGCGATGTCATCACAGCGGCGACCCCGATCGCCATCATCGGAATGGCCTGCCGCTACCCCGGTGCGGACAGCCCGGAAGCGTTCTGGGCCAACCTGGCGGCCGGTGTCGAGTCGATCGTCCACGGCCCGGCCGACGGGGACTACGTGCGGGCGGTCGGCAAGGTCGACGGCACCGAGAACTTCGACGCCGAGTACTTCCGGATCCCGCCGGCCGAGGCCGCGGCCATGGACCCGCAGAACCGGGTGCTGCTCGAAGTGGCCGCCGCCGCCCTGGAGGACTCCGGCTACCTCGGACGGAACGACTGCGTCATCGGCGTCTTCGCCGGCTCCGGCGAGAACGTCTACCTGCGCGACCACATCGCTCCGAACGCCGCTGCCGTGGAGAACCTGGGCGAGCTGCGCCTGTCCCTGGCCAACGAGAAGGACTTCCTCGCCCCGCGCATTGCCTTCAAGCTGGGCCTGCGCGGCCCCAGCCTGACCGTCCAGGCCAGTTGCTCCACCGGCCTGACCGCGGTCGCCCTGGCCTGCCAGGCCCTGGCGGCCGGCGACTGCGACATCGCGATCGCGGGCGGAGTCAGCCTGCTGCTGCCGGACGTGGACGGCTACGAGTACGCCGAGGGCGGCATCAACTCCGCGGACGGGCACTGCCGTACGTTCGACAAGCAGGCCTCCGGCACCGTGCCGGGTTCCGGCGCGGGCGTGGTCGTGCTCAAGCGCGACGGCCAGGCGCGCGATGACCGCGACCGCCGCTACGGCGTGATCCGCGGCTGGGCCACCAACAACGACGGCGGCTCCCGGGCCGGGTTCACCGTGCCCAACGTGGAAGGCCAGGAGACCGTGGTGCGCGCCGCGATGCGGCGAGCGGGCGTGCACCCGCGTGAGATCTCGTACGTCGAGGCGCACGGCACCGCGACCCCGCTGGGCGACCCGATCGAAATCGAGGCCCTGAGCCGGGTGTTCGCCTCCGACGACCGGGGCGCCGGCGCCGTCGCCCTCGGTTCGGTGAAGACGAACATCGGGCACACGGACGCCGCGGCCGGCGTGGCCGGGCTGATCAAGGCCACCCTCGCCGTCCGGCACGGGGTGATCCCGGCCAGCCTCCACTTCACCGAGCCGAACCCGGCGATCGAGTTCGACGGCACCACCCTCTACGTGAACACCGGCGCCACGCCCTGGCCCGAGCGGGACACCGCGCGCATCGCGGGCGTCAGCTCGTTCGGCCTGGGCGGCACCAACGCCCATGTGATCGTGGCCGATGCGCAGGAGGCGGGCGCCGACCCGGTCCGCCGGGACCGGCAGGCCGTGGTGCTCTCCGCACGCAACGACGCCGACCTGGCCCGTGTCAAGGCCCGGCTGGCCGACCGGCTGGAGGCCGCCGATCCGCTGTCGGCGCAGGAGTTCGCCGACACCGCCTACACCCTGGCCGTGGCCCGGCCGCCGCACGCCGCCCGCTGGGCGGGCTCGTACGCCGGCACCGAGGACCTGGTGGCGGCGCTGCGCGCGCCGCACCTGGCGACCGGCCGCAGCACGCGCGTGTCGCTCGCGGTCGAGGGCGGCCCGGCGGAGCTCGTCGCCATGGCGCGGCGCGAGGCGGCGGCCGAACCGCTGGCCGGTGCGGCGCTGGCCGAGTACGCGGCCCTGCTCGGCGCCGAGGCCGGGGAGGCGGTGTTCGACACCCTGCCCGCGCCCGCGGCGGGCGCCTTCGCCGTGGTCGTCTCGCTGCGCGCCCTGCAGTTGGCCGGGGTGAGCCTGGCCCGCGTCGACGCCCCGCGGTTCGCGACTCCCGCCGTGGACTGGCTGCTGGCCGGTGGCCCCGCAGAGGAGCTGGGCCGGGCTCTGCGTGCCGGTGCGGACGCACCCGAGGCGCCGAAGGCGCTGCTCGCCCCGGACTGCTTCGTGCTGGGGCCCGAACACCGGGTCGCCGACGCGGTCGCCCATGCCTGGGCCCGCGGCACGGCGATCGACTGGGCCGGGTACTACGGGTCCGAGGCGCGCCGCGTGGTGTCGCTGCCCACCTACCCGTTCGCCGCCCAGCGCCATTGGCTGGAGAAGGCGGCCCCGCAGCCGCGGCAGGAGGACGGGGCCACCGCACCGGCCGGCCCGTCCTCGGCGACCATCGCCGAGGTGGTGGCGACCGCGTGGGCCGAGGTGCTGGGCCTGGAGACGGTCGGCCCCGATGCGGACTTCTTCGAACTGGGCGGCGACTCCCTCTCCGCGGTGGAGATCGGCGCGCGGATCAACGAGGAGCTGCGGCTCTCGCTGCCGCTCGACCTGCCCTTCCAGACCCCGACCATCGCGGCGATGACGGAATTCGTCGAGAACCACCAGCTGACAGGAGCAGACGCATGACAACCCTGATGGACGAGGTGCTCGTCCGTGCCCTCGACGTCACCGTGCGCCGGGGTGAGGACGACGGCCTGCTGGTAGAGACCCTGATCGGGCGCTACATGTTCGACACCCAGGCCCGGGACGTGTGGCGCCAGCTCGACGGCCGCCGCTCGGTGCGCGAGGTCGTCGAGCGGGTGGCCGAGGTCACCGCCAAGCCGGTGGACGAGGTCCGCGCGCCGGTGGAGGCATTCGTCGGCCAGTTGCTGGACCTCCGGCTGCTGGAGCGGGCGTGAGCGGAACACCGTTCACGCGCGTCGGCTTCCAGTTCGCAAGTTACGCCTTCCCCCAGGTGCCGGACAGCCGGCTGTTCGACCACGTCGTCGCGGTGGCGCAGACGGCCGAGGAGGCGGGCTTCGACAGCATCTGGGCGATGGACCACCTGCACCAGATCTCCAGCGTGGGCGAGGCGGCCGACCCCATGCTGGAGGCGTACACCACCCTCGCGGGCCTGGCGGCGCTGACCTCAAAGGCCAAGCTGGGCGTCCTGGTCTCCGCCGTCGGGTTCCGCAACCCGGCCCTGCTGGCGAAGATGATCACGAACATCGACGTGATCAGCAAAGGGCGGGCGGTGGTCGGCCTGGGCGCCGGCTGGCACGGCGAGGAGTACGAGGCGTACGGCATGCCGTTCCCCGAGCTGGGGCAGCGGATGCGCGAGCTGCGGGAGGCGGTGAGGATCTGCCGGGCGATGTTCACCGAGCACGCGCCGTCCTTCCACGGCAAGCAGTACCGCATCGAGGGTGCGCTGAACGTGCCGCAGCCGATCACCCCCGGCGGCCCGCCGATCCTGATCGGCGGCAGTGGCGAGAAGACCACCATCCCCATGATCGCCAAACTGGCCGACGGCTGTAACTTCTTCGGCGGCCCGGCGACCGTGCGCCACAAGATCGACGTGCTGAACCGGGCGTGCGAGGCCGCGGGCCGTGATCCCGACACGATCACCAAGACCTGGCTGGGCACGGCGATCATCGCGGACTCCGAGGCGGAGTTGCAGCGCGGTATGGAGGCGCTGGGCAAGCTGCACGGCATCCGCCCTTCGGCGGTGCGCGCCATCGCCCTGTGCGGCACCCCCTCCGAAGTGGCCGAACGGGTCCGGGAGTACCGCGCCTGCGGCATCGACGGCGTGATCGTGAACATGGACGACGCCGGCGATCTGGACCGTGTGGCCCAGGCCGGCAAGGTGCTCTCGGAGGCGATGGCATGACCGTCATGGAAACCGCGTGCGAGACCATCGCGCACGCCTTCGCCGAGGCCCTGGACGTGCCCGCGATCGACTGGGAGACGGGCTTCTTCGACCTGGGCGTGGACTCGAAGATGGTGGTCCGCGTCGTCTCGGATCTGCGCGGGCAGTGGCCGGGGGTGCGGGCGGTCGACGTGTTCTCCCACCCGACGGTCAGGGACCTGGCGGCCCATCTGGCCGCCACGCACCCGCCGGCCGCCGGCTGACCACCGGGGCCGGTCCGGCGCCTCGCCGGACCGGCCCCGCCACGGCCCGGCCACGGAACACCGGACCGGCCCCGGGGCGTCGGCTGCGCCCCCTGGCGTCCCGCCGACCGCACCCGCGGCGGCGCGTCCGAAGAGCAAAGGAATCCCGATCATGCCGCTGGTCCCCACCGCGTCGATCGTCGACGCAGCACGCTCGGCCGGCGTCAGTGCGCTGGCCTTCAACGTCATCCACCTGGAGACGGGCGAGGCCATCGTCGCCGCCGCCGAGCGGACCGGAATCCCCCTGATCCTGCAGATCAGCAAGAACTGCATCGACTACCACGGCAGCATGCTGCCGCTGCTCCGCGCGACGCTCGCCCTGGCCGAGGGCTCCGGAGCGGATCTCTCCGTCCACCTCGACCACCTGACCGATCCGGACGCCATCCGTACGGGTGTCGAGGCGGGGGTGCGGTCGGTCATGGTGGACCACTCCGACCTGCCGTACGAGGAGAACGTGCGCGCCACGGCGGAGATGACCGCCTGGTGCCACGAGCGCGACGTCTTCGTCGAGGCCGAACTCGGCAAGGTGGGCGGCAAGGGCGGCGCGCACGCCTTCGGCGTCCGGACCGATCCGGACGAGGCCCTGGCGTTCGTCCGGGCGACGGGGGTGGACGCCCTGGCCGTCGCGGTCGGCTCCTCACACCGTATGCGCGAGCGGACCGCAGTGCTGGACAAGGAGCTGGTCACGGCGCTGAGCAAGGCACTGCCGGTGCCGCTGGTGCTGCACGGTTCATCGGGTGTGGCCGACGACGAACTCGCCCGGGTGGTCGCCGCGGGCATGACGAAGATCAATATTTCCTCGCGCCTGACCACGGTCTTCACGGGCGTCGTCCGGGACATGCTGGAGGCGGATTCCGCTCTCACGGACTCGCGTGCGTGCTTCAAGCCCGCGCGCGAAGCGGTCACGGAGGAAGTGGCACGGCTGCTCACCTCCCTCGGTTCCTGACAAACCCGCCCTCTCGGGCGGTAGGCGCGCAGCCGACGCGGCGCATTCCCCAAGTGAGGTAAAACAAACGATAGTTGAACGGGAAGACGTGTTGACCCTAAGCGAACATGCTGCATAGCATCACGCGAAGGCTGTTGGCTGAGAGGAGTCACGATGCAAAGTCCCGTCTCAACAACCGGCACCGCTGAAGCAACCACCTACGAATCGCTGGTCGAGGACGCGCTGCGGGAACTTTCCGCGGCCGAATCGGACCAGATCCTCGAGCCCGTGGGGAGTGGCGAAGAGGGCCCCCTCATGGCGTGGTTCGTAGCAACCTGATTGTTCCGGCAGGGTCCTTGGGAGTTCCAGTCGCACCGGATACCGCGGCTGGAACTCCCGCGGACACGACCAAAGGCCAGGGGGAGCACGTCTTGACCGTTGTGCAGTCCAGCCGCGAACTGCGGGATGGAGTCGATGCACTCCTCGACCGGTACGTCGGCATCTCCGACCGCGACCACTGCGTCGTCGCCTTCTCCCCGGACAGCCGGGAGGCAGCCGCCTGGCTGGTGGCCGGCCTGAAGCAGCGAAAACTCAGCACACAGGTCGTAGGCATGCGGCCACTCGTGGACTACGAGTTCGCCGAGCGGCTGAATTCCGCCGTACCGGACGCCGACTCTTTCACCGGCCGGCTCGTCATCTTCACCCTCGAAAGAGACACAATGTCTCACTTCGCGCCGCTCCTCCACGTGCTGAAACGGTTCGGCGGTGACCGATGCATGGTGGTACGCATCATCAGTGCGTCGCGAGATTTCTTCGAGAAGGCCCTCAACCTCGGACCGGACGAACTCAGTGCCCGGAATGCCGCACTACTGACGCGACTGACCACGGCACGCAGCGTCAGGGTCCGCAGCCGAGGCGGCACCGACCTCCGCATCCGCCTCGACTCCGATCGATTCGACTGGATCAGCAATCGCGGCGTGTGGCGGCCGGGCGGCTTCACCATTCTCCCGGCAGGGGAGATCGCCACGTATCCCGCCAGGATCGACGGCCGCCTGGTGGCGGACGGAGCGCTCAATTGCAACGTCATCACCCGGATCGACACCCGGCTGGCGGCTCACCCGCTGACGGTCGACATCACAGACGGGCGCGCCACGGGCTTCACGGGCGCCGATGACGACGTCCGTCAGCTGGTGGAGCTGTGCTTCAAGCAGCCGCACGGCACCCGGGTGGGTGAGCTGGGATTCGGAACGAATGCGGGCATCGACCGGTTCATCCCGGCCAACTCGCACATCAATGAACGGCGCGTCGGAGTACACATCGGATTCGGACAGCACAACCAGGACCGTTCCGTGGTCGGCTACGAGGAGAAAGTGCATCTCGACCTCATCACCGATGGCGCGGAGCTCTTTGTCGACGACGAGTCCGAACCCATCGATCTGGACAACCTTCGGCTGACCGGTGACGAGCACCCCGAGTTGGTGCGGGACGAGGACATCACGGGCGACTGCTGCGGGTTCGGCTACGGGGAGTTGACCGATCCTGCGTCGGCGACTCCGATCGGCTGAGCATGCCTGACCGGAACACCTTGTTCACCGGGCGCCTGGCCGACAGCGCCATGGGACTGCGCGACTTCCGGTATCTCTGGGCCGGGCAGGCAGTCAGCGCGGTGGGAGACCAGCTGTTCAACGTAGCCGTGTCTCTCCGGGTGATCGAGAACGGCGGCGATGCCGGCGATGTCGGCCTGGTGATCGGCGCCCGCATGCTCGCCACGGTCCTGTTCGCGCTCGTCGGCGGTGTGTGGGCGGACCGTGTGCCCCGGCGAAGAGCCATGATCCTCGCTGATGGATTCCGCCTTGCGGCCATCACCGCGGTGGTGCTGGGAACGTTCGACACCGGAACACTTCCGCTGGCCGTCATGACCTTCCTGGTGGGCAGCGGTGAGGCATTCTTCCGCCCCGCCTATGGCGGGCTTGTGCCCTCACTCGTCCCCGACGAGCGGCTGCTCAGCGCGAATGCGTGGCGAGGCGGCATGGAGAGCGCCGCAGCCGTGGTGGGACCGGCGCTCGGCGGGCTCCTGGTGGCCACCGCCGGTACCCGGTGGGCCTTCGCCGTCAACGCGGCGACATTCGCGGTGAGTCTGGTGTGCGTCCTCGCGGTGACCGAACCGCCGAGGGAAAAGTCGGCGACCCGTTCCTCCATCATCCGGGAGACCCACGAAGGGCTGTCGGCGGTACGCCGCGTTCGGTGGACGTCGGCCGTTCTCCTCATGACCGCGGTGCAGACCATGTTCGTCGTCGCGCCGCACATGGTGCTGCTGCCCGTCATCACTCAGGAGGAATTCACCGGCCCCTCGGCCTACGGCCTGGTGATCGCCATGTTCAGCCTCAGCGGATTCATCGGCACGATCGTCGTCGGGCGAATTCCGTTGCGGCGTCCCGGAATAAGTGCGATCGTCTTCAACGCGCTCTTCGTCGCCGTTCCCCTTGTCCTCCTCACCCCGTTCTCCGTGTGGTGGGTGATGGGCGGATACATGATCGCGGGACTCGCGATGATGCCCTTCAACATCCTTTTGCAGACCGCACTGCAACGCCAGTTCCCCGCGTCGCTTCTCGGCCGGGTGACCTCGGTCGACTGGTTGTGCAGCCTCGCCTTGCTGCCGCTCGGCCTCGCTTGCGTCGGGCCGCTGGCAGACGCACTGGGCCGCACGACGGTGCTCGTCGTCGCCGCGGTCGTGCAACTCACCGCCTCAGCCCTGGTGCTGACTGTGCCCGGGGTACGCGATTTCCATCAGGATGAACGGTCAGATATCGAGAATTCGGAGGTAGCAGATGGCGCTGGAAGAAGTTCTTGATGATCCATCCATGCTGGCATCTCTTCGGGACAGGAAGCCGCACGTCAGCCGGAATCTGGGCAAGCTGGACCGTGTCTTCTCGACGGAGATCGCACAGCAGCTCCTCTTTGACCGAGGACTGCGCGCCCCCTATATCAGGCTTTGGCGCAAGGGCGAGGACATAGGAGTCCGGGACGCCGCCAAGGCCAAGGGCGGAGCCGACGAACGCAGGGTGCTGTCCGGGCTCGCAGATCCGCAGTACGTGGTGTCCGAGATGCGGGCAGGAGCGACGCTCGTCTTTCAGGCGATGTCCACCTACTGCCCCGAAGTCGCGTCATTCTGCGCGGACCTGGCTGACGACGTCGGCTGCCCCGTCGCCGCCAATGCCTTCCTGACCCCGCCCCACGCGCAGGGTGCGCCGGTCCATTACGACATGGCGAGCGTCTTCATACGGCAGTTGGCCGGCTCCAAGACGTGGCGACTTCACGAACCGCCCAAGACATGGCCCATCAGGCGCTCGAAGCCGGGCGACAAGCCGGAAACCCCACTGGCTCACGAGATAACCCTCCACCCCGGCGACTGCCTCTACCTCCCGCGCGGCTACTACCACGAGGGAATCACGGGCGAAGACGGGTCCGTTCACATCACGTTCTCCGACGGAGTGGAGGACCACTGGGTCGATGTCCTGCATGACGTACTGGATCTGGTGGCCGAGCGGACCGAATCCATGCGGGCCCGTCTGCCGGGCAGGGCCGAGGCGGTGAGCGGCGCATCGCGAGAACTCTGGCGATCGGTCCGGGAAGATGTGAATCGCGCGCTGGATGATCTGGGCGACGAGATGATATCGGCGCTGATTCTGCGGCGACTGCAGGCACGCGAAGAGGAACTTGCGAGGTCGGAACCGACCTCGCTGGCCGAGGTTCTGAAAGTGGAGTCGAAGCCAGGTGACGCGTGATGGGGACCGGCCGGGACGAAGCGATCCGGGTCGGGATCACTCCAACGGGCACCATGAGCTTGGTCCGAAGTCACCAAAGGGCGGTCTTCCGACATCTCAAGCCATGCCTTGAGGACGGGCATGAGCCCTCCTGTCTGCACCCCGGCCTGGTGTGGGAGGCGACACGGCCATCCACGGACGTGGACGTCGAGCGCATCGCCGACCTCATCCGCACCCTGGGCACTTCCGCCGTCATGCCTCCCCTCGACCACATCGTGCTCGGTGCGTCGCCGTGTCCCGACTGGTGCCAATGGGGCGTACAGCAACTGCTGGCAGACATCCGGCGGACCAGTGGAGCAGGGGACGCCGACTTCGGAACACCCGGCATGCAGAAGGGAATTGAGCACCTCGAAGCCGCCCGGGAGACCCTGCGCAGAGTATGGCCGGAGGCCGCACTGGAAGCGGATCTGCTGATCCGCGTCATCGTGTACGTGCAGGGTGGCGCCTTCCGTTCGGGCACGCTTCGGCAGACCTTCGGAGCCATCTACCTCGGTACGTCCAGCGTCGAAAGCACTCCGGCCGCTTTCGAGGCGCTCCTGCACGAAACCGGCCACCACGCCCTCTATCTGCGCAACCAGTTCGAGACGTTCGTGACGAACGGCGACGCCATGGTGAGCCACCCGCTGCGCCCGGATCCGCGACCGGTCGCAGGAGCCGTGCACGCCGCCCACGTCCTCGCGCGCATGGCGTTCGGGCTCACGCGCTGGTCGCGGGAGCCGACAGCGCCGCCCGAGGTCTCCGAGCGGCGCGACGATGCTCTGCGGCGCCTCAGGGGAACCATCGAGGCACTGGAGCCGGTCGCCGACTGGACGGACCGAGGTCGCTTGTACTTCGACGACCTCCTCACGTGGGAGAAGGAACTGACGGCCGCCCACCCCGGCTGACGACCGGCCCTCCAGGCGCGAGAGCGGCCGTCCTTGCCGCGCAGGTCATCTGGGCCTGGTGTTGTTCTGGGCGCGCTGTCCCATCCGCTCCCAGAATTTCCTGAGCTCCGCGACGTCCGTGCGCTGCTGCCACCCGGTCTGGGGGCGGAACGGGGACTGCGACCGCGACAGCAGGGTGGACTGCGCCCGGCAGAAGGCCTCGCCCAGCTCGACCCGGTGGCTGTCGAAGCCCATGGACGGGTAGGGGCACAGTTCGAAGGAGCAGTCGTCTCGGCAGTTGGAGCCCGCCTGCGAGGCCGCCGTACGGACGACGCTGCGTCCCGGGTCGAGGGGGCTGCGGTCCCGTGTGAGGCAGGGGGGCAGGTCCGGCCGGGCGGTGCGCTGAAGACGCCGGAGCCGGTCCTTGGGCCAGTCTCCGCGCTCGGCGAGGTTGAGCAGCAGGAGCACGTCGGCGAGGAGTTGCTGGGCGCGCGGGTGCAGGGTGCTCCAGCCGGTGGAGGGCGGGATCCACAGGTGGTGCTTGCGGGCTTCGCCCCGCGGGGCCGTCTGCGAGCCGACCTGTGCGGCGACCCCGGATTCGTCGATCCAGAGGAACCGTTCCGGCTGCCGGGTCTTCATGGCCCACACACAGAGTTCGGCGGCCGCACCGACGAAGGGGTGTTGCGGCTCGCCGTCGGGGAGGTCGAGCCACTGGCGGACCTGCTCCGCGGGGTCGGAGCCCCTCCCCCGCTCGGGGTGCGTCACCGTGGTGCCGTCGGGCAGGTCCCACAGGGTCAGCGCGTGCAGCAGGGTGAGGCGGGTGAACCAGAACCGGGTGCGCTTGAGCATGTTCCAGGCCTGCTCGCTCAGGTACTCCCGGGCCTCGGGGCGGGCGTGGGGATGGCGGTGGCGGCGGTTGGCCGCGTACTTGAAACCCTGGGCCAGCGCCACTTCCACGGTCAGGTCGAGAGCGGGGCCGTCGGCCGGTTCCGGCGCGCCCACCCGCCGCACCCAGCCCTCGAGGAACTCGTACGGGGTGTCCTGGTGACGATGGGTGGTGACCGAGCCCACCAGAAGCGGGACCAGCCAGGCACACAGGGTGTTGTCCCGCCACTCCCGCTCCTCGGTCTCGCGTTCCTCACCCTCCCGCCGGCGCTCCACGCGCCTTTGCTCCTCGCGTTCCCGCAACTCCCGTTTGGTGCGCGCGACCTCGCCCTCCGCCTGGCGGCGGCTCCTGCTCTCCTGATCCGCGACGGCTTCCGGCTGCTGACCGCCCCAGAGCGCCTCCACCCAGTCCGGTTCGCGTTCCATCCGCTGGTCCTGGACGGTCTGCGGGCCGCGCAGACGTGGCTGGAGCGCCGCGAAGGCGCTGTCGCCGCCGGCCCCGATCTCCTGCGCGATGGCGACGCGGACGGGGTACGAGGGCTCCAGACGCGCGATCTCGAACAGTTCCAGGTAGGCGGGTTGCAGGGTGCGCCTGCGGGCGACTGTGCGCATCGCTTCGCCGAAGCGTGACACCAGCAGCGCCTTGGCCGTACCCAGGGTGTGCGGATCGCGTGCGCGCAGGTCCGGCCAGGAGGTGGCCAGTTGCATGGCGATCAGGTGCTGCTGCGGCGCGGCGTCGGCGCTGTCGATCTCCAGGGCCGCCGCGTACAGCTCCAGCGCCTTCGTGTGCAGGGTGCGGCCGAAGAGGCGCTGCGCGTCCGAGGCCCGTCCTCCGGAGGTCCTTCCATCGGGGGTCCTGCCGTCAGGGTTCCTGCCGCCGGGAGTCCTACCCTCAGGGGTCCTTCCGTCGGGAGTTCTTCCATCAGGGGTCCTGCCGTCGGGGGATGCCGGCTGCCCGTCGTCGACCATCTGCGCCCGGCAGGCCGCATGCAGCAGGAGGTCGCGCGCCGCTGACAGCGGGCACCAGGGCGTCCTGCCGCCGTGCGCCTCCTCGTGGACGCAGGCTCCCTCGGGTGTACGGGAGTACAGCACCATGGCCATCAGCAGTTCCCGCCCGGGCCTCTCCAGCGCCGCGGGGAAGTAGGACCCGTCCCTGGGCTCCGCGGGCATGTCGGGATGGATCACGGCGTTCATGAACCGGGCCCCGAGGTGGGCCTGGATCACGCTGTGCTGAAAACGGACCCGGTCCCCGCCCAGCTCCAGCAGTCCCATCCGCATACCCCAGTGCGCGGCGAGACGGATGTCCAACTGGCTACCCTCGACCCTCCTCGCCAGTTCCCGGATGATCTCCGGATAGCGGGGCCGCGAGAGGTTCTGCTCGTCCACCAGGTCGGTGAAGCACACCTCGGAGGAGTCCGCGGCGAGTCCGGCGCACGCCAGCGCGGACAGGTAGTGGATCGCCCCCCGCCGCTCGTCCTCGTTGAGCGGCACGTCGGGGCGGATGCGCCCGCTGATGAGGGCGTTGACCCAGGTGTCGAGGAGATGGAAGCGCAGCGCCGCCCGGTCCCCGCCGCGCGTCTCCACCGGCTCCTCCTGGGAGCGGCCGGTGAGGGCGCGTTCCAGCAGGCCCTCCTCGTGCAGTTCGCTGGCGATCTGCAGATAGGTGGGCGCCTCCGCGATGCCGGCCTTCTCCACGATCCAGTCCAGGCGCTGGCGGTCCTCCCAGGCGCTGCCGGAGGAGATGTAGGAGAGGGCGGCCTCCTCGCTCAGCGGCTCCAGATCGGTGAGGGACGCCTCCATGCCCCTCAGCGAGTTGTGCGGCCGCGAGGTGATGAGGAGCGGCAGCCGCTCGTCGTTGGCCCGGCGGATCGCCAGTCTGATGATGGTGTCGCGCTCCTCCGCCAGGTTCTCACCGGTCAGCGCCTCCTCCAGACCGTCCGCGAGGACGACGATCCGCCCCTGCTGGCACAGTCGCCGCCACACCTTCTCCCCTTCGGCGTCGGAGCGGATGTGCCCCTGAACCTCGCGGGAGAACCGTTCGAACGCCAGTTTCCGGAAGTCCAGGTCGCTTTCGGCGCTGCGCAGCCTCAGTGGCACGGGCACGGCGTTGCGCCGGGCGAGCTGCTCCGTCAGCAGCACGACCAGGGCCGTCTTGCCGGCTCCGACGCCGCCGACGACGAGGTGCGTACGGCGGCTCCGGTTGTTCCGCAGGTCCTCCATGAGGACCTCGCAGAGCTGGTCGCGGCCCACCACCTTGCCGAAAACGCCGCCCGCCGTCTCCACCAGCTCGTGCGGCGCCTCCCTGGCCTTCTTGAAATACGTCCTGCGCACGTGGGTGAAGCGGAAGAAGAGGTAGGTGATCGTGGCCAGGGAAAGGGTGAGGAACGGCATGAAGATGCTCCGGAGGACGCCACAGGACTCGTCGCTCTTCTTGCACTGTTCGTCGATCCATGTGAGGGGCGACCGGAATCCGTCGTCCGCGCCCTCCACCAGAGTGAGCACGGCGGTGGCGGCCAGGGACAGCAGGACGAGCGCGCCGAGGAAGGTGAGTGCGAGGAGCGGGAGGTACCAGCCGCTCTTGCGGACCCGCCATTTCCTGGCCCGTTCGTATCCCTGCTGCGCCAGCTGCCGCGAAGCATCCCTGCCAACGTTCACCCTGTGACTGGTTCCGTGTCAGCGGCCGCTTTCGGTGCCGACTCGCCGACATTCACCCGTGCGGAGCAGTACGTGCGCATGGGCGCCTGCTCCTCACGCGCCTCTGCCCTGGCCCTGGTCCACGGACGAGATGAGCCCGGCCAGCCACGGCACGGCGTCCAGCCCGCGATACGAGCCAGGAGCGGCTCCTGCGGGCAGCACATAGGAGCGCAGTCCCGCGGCGGCCGCGCCGCCGTCCTTTGCGGGGTGGTCGCCCACCATGAGTGTCGTGGCGGGTGCGGCGCCCAGTTCGCGGCACGCGTGCCGGAACAGCAGCGGATCGGGCTTCTCGGTGTTGTGCTCGTAGGAATGCACCCAGGAAGAGAAATAGCCGTCCAAGCCGTGGTGGGCGAAGGTGGCACGCAGATCCCATCCCACATCGCTGACCACGCCCAGGGCCACGCCGGCGCCTGCCAGTCGGCTCAGTGTGGACTGGGCGTCCGCGTAGGGCACCCAGTGCTCGGGGGCCTTCAGCTGCTCGTAGAGCGTCTCGGCGACCGGCGCCAGCTCGGGGACCGAGGCATACCAGGTCGTGAAGGCATGGCGATGGGCTTTCGACGACACGTCCCGGGTGCGTCCGAGGCGGTCGTGGCGCGGATGGGCCCTTCCGGGCCGTAGACGGGAAGGCGACTCATTCGATCTTCCTATCGCGCCCCGGGCGGACACACCAGGCCGACGGGTGTTCCGGATCCCGGTCCCCAAGGCGTGGCCGCGGCCGCGAGAGCTCGCCATCGGTCGCCGCGTCCTCGGTCACCCCAGCGGCTTGTCGAGCACCGCCTTGGCGTGGCTGAAGGTCTCCAGTGAGTACTCGCCGTGGTAGCGCCCCATCCCGCTCTCGCCCACTCCGCCGAAGGGCAGGTCGGGCGCGGTGAGGTGGGCGACCGGCACGCCGAAGGTGAGTGCGCCGGAGGAGGTCTCGGTCAGCAGCCTGTGCTTGGTCTCGTCGGAGTCGGTGAACGCGTACAGGGCCAGCGGCTTGTCGCGGCCGTTGATGAACGCGATCGCCGCGTCCAGGTCGGGCACGGCCACGATGGGCAGGATCGGGCCGAAGATCTCTTCCCGCATCACAGGGGCGTCGGGGGAGACATCGGCGAGGACGGTGGGTGCCAGGTAGCGGTCGGCGCGGTGGTGGGTGCCGCCGGTGACCGTACGGCCGCTGTCGAGGAGCGCGGTCAGCCGGTCGAAGTGGCGCTCGTTGACGATCCGTCCGTACTCGGGCGCGGTGGCCGGATCCGCTCCGTAGGCCTCGGTTACGGCCTTGGCGAGGTGGGGCTCGATGTCCCTGGCGGTGTCGCCGATCGCCAGGACGTAGTCGGGGGCGACGCAGGTCTGGCCGGCGTTGAGGAACTTGCCGGCGACCAGCCGCCGGGCGGCGGCGGCCAGGTCCGTGCCCGGGTCGAGGACGGCCGGGCTCTTGCCTCCCAGCTCCAGCGTGACGGGGGTCAGGTGCCGGGCGGCGGCGGCCATCACGATCCGGCCGACGGTGCCGTTGCCGGTGTAGAAGATGTGGTCGAAGCGCTGGGCCAGCAGCGCGGTGGTCTCCGGGACGGCGCCCTCGACGACGGCCACCGCCTCGGCGTCCAGGTGGCGCGGCAGCAGCCGGGCGAGCGCGGCCGAGGTCGCGGGGGCGAGTTCGCTGGGCTTGACGACGGCGCAGTTGCCGGCGGCCAGCGCGCCGACGAGGGGGGCGAGCGCGAGTTGCAGCGGGTAGTTCCAGGGCGCGATCACCAGGACGACGCCGAGCGGTTCGCGGACGACCTGGGCGGTGGCCGGGAGCAGCCGGTCGGGGAGCTGCGCGGGCCGGGGGGCCAGCCAGTCGTCGAGCCGGTCGAGGGTGTGGTCGATCTCGTTGAGGGTGAAGCCGATCTCGGTGCGGTAGGCCTCCTCGGGTCCCTTGCCGAGGTCGGCGGCGAGCGCGGCGAGGAGGTCGTCGCGGTGGTCGGTGAGCAGGGTGCGCAGGGCCGTGAGCTGGCTGCGCCGCCAGGCGGTGGAGGTGGTGCGGCGGGTGGCGAAGGTGGTGCGGAGCCGGTCGACGACGGCGGCGGCGTCCAGATCAGGGGTGGTGGTGTGCGATGCCATGGCCCCAAGGCTACACGAAACGAAAACTTTTCGTTTCGTAATAGCGGGTCGATAGACTCCAGGTGTGGGCGAACGTACCGAGAGCATCCAGACCGCGGCGGCCGGGCGGCCGCCGGCCCGTGGCCGCCCGCGGGACGCGGCGCGCGACAGGGCCCTGTTGGAGGCCACCGTCCAGGTCCTCCAGGAGAGCGGGTACGGCGGGCTGACCACGGCCGCGGTCGCCAAACGGGCCGGGGTCTCCACCGCGACTCTCTACCGCCGCTGGCGCTCCAAGGAGGACCTGGTCGTGGGCACGGCCGTGCGCTGGGCGAGCGACCTCGGCCCACAGCCGGACACCGGCACCCTCGAAGGCGACCTGGTCGCACTGCTCCGGGACAAGGCCGAGACGCTGGAGGGCCCCGGCGGGCGGCTGCTGCACGTGCTGATCGGCGAGTCCGCGCACAACGAGGCCCTGGCCCGGGTCCTGGACACCGCGATCGTCGAGCCGGTCCGCGACCGGGCCGCCACCGTGGTGCGCCGCGCCGTCGACCGCGGCGACATCCCGCCTCTGGAGAACGCGCATGTGCTCGCCGACCTGGTCGTCGGCTCCATGGTCAGCCGCCTCTTCCTGACCCCGACGCCGCACACGGGGCGCCCGCGGACGGCGTCACCTCCTCCGGCGAGGCGGCGATCCACGAGCTGCTCCCGTTCCTGCTGCGCGCCGTGGGGGCGCGGGAAGCCTGAGCCGGGCCGGTCGGTGCGGCCGTACGCCGATCCGGTGACCTTCCCTCCGACTCGGGAATGCTTGCGGGCAGTCACGCGTTGTGACGACCATGAAGGCAATCAGCACGAAGAGCTACGGCGGCCCCGAGGTCCTCGAATACACCGACCTGCCCGATCCGAAGGTGGGCCCGGACTCGGTCCTGGTCAGGGTCAAGGCAGCCGGGATCAACCCCGTCGACTGGAAGATCCTCGCCGGCTATCTCGACCCGATGATGGATGCGCACTTCCCGCTCGTTCCGGGGTGGGACGTGGCGGGCGTGGTCGAGGCGGTCGGCGCCGACGCGACCGAGTTCGAGGTCGGTGACGAGGTCATCGGCTATGTCCGCAAGGACGCGGTGCAGCACGGCACCTACGCCGAACTGGTCGCCGCGCCGGTGCGGACCCTGGCGCGCAAGCCCGCCGCGCTGAGCTGGCAGCAGGCGGCAGGGCTTCCGCTCGCCGGTCTGACGGCGTACCAGTCGATCAAGCGGGTCGGCACGAAGGCCGGCGAGACGGCGCTGGTGCACGCCGCGGCCGGCGGCGTCGGCTCGCTCGCCGTCCAGATCCTGGTCGCCCAGGGCACGCGCGTCATCGGCACGGCCAGCGAGCGCAACCACGACTTCCTGCGCTCCCTGGGCGCCGAGCCCGTCACCTACGGCGACGGCCTCGCCGAGCGGGTGCGGGCGCTGGCGCCCGAAGGGGTCGATGTGGCCCTGGACTTCGTCGGCGGTGGGGTCGTGGACGTCTCTCAGGACCTGCTCAAGGACCGCGGCCGAGTGGCCTCCATCGCCGACGGCGAGGTCAAGCAGAAGGGCGGCCACATGGTGTGGGTACGCCCGGACACCGCCGATCTGACCGCGCTCGCCGAGCTCGCGGACGCCGGGAGGCTGACCGTGCCGGTCGACGCGGTCTTCCCGCTCCCCCAGGCCGCCGAGGCCATCCGCCGGAGCCAGGAGGGCCGGGCCCGCGGCAAGATCGTCCTGGAGGTGTCCTGAGCGCCGACCACGGCGGACTGGCCGTTCCCCGCTGGACGGGCCGGTTCAGCGGGGAGCCAGGTCCTTGGTGACGACGCGGACCAGGTCGCTTTCGGAGATCTCGGCCTCCTCCGAGGTGAACACCAGCGTTGGGTGCTTCGGGTCCGCGGGCCTGTCCAGGGTGATGACCACGAACGGCTCGTAGAAGGAGTGATATTCGTTGGTCGCCTTCCAGAACTTCTGGGTGAACACCCGTGCCGGACCCAGCGGAGTGCGCACCGTGCGAGCGGTCTTGTTCACCGAGGGCGGGATGTCGGCGGTGGACCGGTAGCGCGGGTGCATTCCGTTGTGCGGGTTCTCGTTCGCTTCCCTGTCGGCCGTGCAGGAGGTGGGCACGGAGAACCAGGAGTAGTAGACGTTGTCCTCATCAGCGACCCGCTGAGGCGGCATGCGGCATTCGCTCGGCGTGCCTGAGGCAGCGACCGGGGGGTAGCCCTCCTCGATCCGGACCCCGTCGGGCAGGGTGAGGCGGAAGCGGGGCATCCCGTCACCGCCGACGTCGTGCCGGGTGCCGGGCTCGGCCTGGCGGTCCCAGCCAGGTCCGAACGACGCAGACGCCTCATTGTTGTCCTCGTTGTCGCCATTGTCGTCGTTGTCTCCTCCGAGGCATCCGGAGAGGGTGGCCGTCAGGCCGATCGCCGCGACGCAGACCAGCCACCTCCGGCTACCCGACCGCCGTCGCCTCGGCTTTCCGCTCGCCCGCATCCGCTTGCCACATCCGTCCGTTCCGCGGTCGCCCGTTCGGTGACCATCCGCGAGGGAGGGACGCGAGGCGATGGCACCCGGTTCCAGGCTCGCGAGCGAGGGCGCCCGGCGCGCTCGGCGTACGGCAGCAGAGGGCTCCGGGGCGAACGGCTCTTCCGAAAGCCGGGTTGATCAGCGGTGATGGGTCAGCGGTGATCGGTCAGGGCTTCCCCAAGTAGCCCGCCAGGGTGCTGCGGCTGCGTCGGAGGCCGTCGATGCGCTCATCCACGGCCGCCAACTCGCGATCCAGGATGGCTCGCAGGTCCACGCACATGTCGAACTCCGGCCGCTCGCCGCGGGCGCACGGCAGCAGCGAACGGATCACCTCGGTGGACAGGCCCGCGTTCAGCAAGGCACGCACCTGCCGCACGGTGAGGACCGAGTCCTCGTCGTAGTCGCGATATCCGTTCGGACCGCGCCTGGCGTCCAGCAACCCCTGCGCCTCGTAGTACCGCAGCAACCGCGGGCTGACCCCGGTACGCCGGGACAACTCCCCGATCAGCATGTGACCCCGCCCCATCTGAGCTTGACCTTCTCATCGATGTGAAGCCTTAACGTCGCCCCATGGGCCGACATTCCCGGCGCTCGTCCGCGGCGTCGGCGCCAAGCCCCGTTTGCGTCTACTCGGTTCCGTACGGCTGGAGTGCTCTATGACCTCGTTTGTTGTCCAACGTAATGGCCGGGCGGCGACCGCCGAGGAATTGGCGCCGCTCGCCTTCGCGGGCTATGCCCACTTCACTGCCATGCAGGTGCGTGGGGGCCGCGTTCGCGGTCTCGACCTCCATCTGGAGCGGCTGCGGTGCGCCTCGGTGGAGCTGTTCGGCAGGGCGATACCCGATGATCGGGTGCGGTCCTTTCTGCGGGCGGCGCTGGAAGCCGGCCCGGATGACGTCTCGTTGACGGCCACGGTGTACTCGTCGGCCGGCGAGTTCACCGCGGCCGGGGCCGATGCGGAGCCTGAGGTACTGGTCCGTACGGGACCGGCCGCGTCCGGCCCCGAGGGCCCGCTGGCGCTGGCGGCGGTGGAGTACGAACGGGTCCTGCCGGCGGTGAAGCATGTCGGCGAGGTGGCCAAGACGTATTTCCTCCGCCAGGCCGCCGGACAGGGCTTCGACGACGCAGCCTTCGTTGACCGTCGGGGTCGGCTCAGCGAGGGGTCGATCTGGAATCTGGCCTTCTGGGACGGCGCCGCGGTGGTGTGGCCCGTGGCCGAGATGCTGGGCGGGGTCACGATGGGCATCGTGCGTCGGCAGTTGGATCGCCTCGGTGTACCCCAGCGCGACCAGGAGGTCACGCCGGCCGATCTGGCGGCGTTGGCCGGCGGCGTGGTCATGAACTCATGGACGCCGGGTGTCGCGGTACACCGCGTCGGCTCTGTGTCCTTGCCCGAGGCGCCTTCCTTCCTGGAGTTGCTTCACCGGGCCTACCAGGCTGAGCCGCTCACCTTCCCCTGAGGGGCACGCCGATGCGCGGCCCGTACCCGGGCGGGTACGAGCCGCGCCGGAGGCGAAGGGGCATTCGTCGCATTGCTGCCCGCTGCCGAGCAGGGTGGGCAGGCCTGCGTACCTGTACGGCCACCGTGCGGTGGCAGGCGTGATTCCGACCGCGGCCGGCGCCCCTGCCCTCACTCCGCAAGGTGGTCCAGCTCCTCCCCGATCGCCTCGCGCAGCGCGCTGTGCTGGGGACCCAGCACGTACTGCTCGTCGCTCCACCTCTCTCTCGGATACAGCCACACTGGCAGACCCACGAGATCGGCAGGCTCCCATTCGAACCGCGGCCACACATGCGCATGCAGGAAACCGTCGGTGTTCCCCAGGATTTCCAGGTTCACCCGCCGGAAAGCCGGGTCCAGCCGCCGACAGGCGCGTTCGACGGCCTCGCCCAACCGATCCATGTCGGACAGAAAGCCCAGCCGCTTGCTCTTCGGGAGGTCCGAAAGTCGTCGTACCGCGAGGTCATCCGTCAGAAGCACCGAGTATCCGGGGAGGAACTGGACGTCCCCGATCACGGCGAAGCCCGCTTCAAGCCGCCGGAGCACCGCAGGATTCTCACCCCGAAGTGCGCTGCCGATGCGGTCTTTCCGCCAGTCACCACTCATGACGGTGACTCTATCCACCGAGGGGTGCCGGCTATCCCCACTGCCCGGGCTGGTAGTCGCCGGCGGGCTGCTGGGTGATGACGTTCATGCGGTTGTAGGCGTTGATGAGCGCGATGAGGCACACCAGGGAAGGTTCACCGGGGCGCGGCCGGGCTAGCCTGGCCCGCATGGAGGAGTTCAACGGGGTGGAAGTCGTCGCGTTCCCGGATGCGGCGGCCTTTGAGGACTGGCTGGCCGAGCACCACGCCCGCCGCGAGGGCGTGTGGGTCAAGGTTGCGAAGAAGGCGTCGGGGATCGCGTCGGTCACGGATGACGAACTGGTCGACGTGGGGCTGTGCTGGGGCTGGATCTCCGGGCAGCGTCGGGGCTTGGACGACCGGTATTACCTGCAGAAGTACGGGCCACGGCGACCGAGGAGCCTGTGGTCGCGGGTGAATGTCGAGAAGGTCGCGGCCCTGGCGGCGGCGGGCCGGATGCGAGAGCCCGGCCTCGCCGAGGTCCAACGCGCCCAGGAGGACGGCCGCTGGGATCGCGCGTACGCATCGCAAGCGACAGCTGTTGTCCCGGACGACCTTACGGCGGCGCTAGCCGCGGACCCGGCGGCACGTGCGGCGTTCGACGCGCTCGACCGGACCGCCCGCTACCTCGTGATGCTCCCGCTGCTCCAGGCCGCGACGCCGGAGACTCGGCGGACGCGGCTGGAGCGGGCGGTACGGGACCTGGCGGACGGGCGGCAGGTGGGCGAGGGGTGATCGTCCGCTGGAACTCCTGGACCGCTGGTGCTGTGACCTGAAGCGATCACCAGGTTGCTTCCTCATCAGGCGGTGAGTGGTCGTCCGCCCCAGCGGATGCCTTTGGGATGACTGGAGTTGGCCAGGGTGAACTGCCGCAGCGGCCCGAAGTGCGCCTCGATCGGGTCGCCCAGGACGCGTTCGTCGGCGTGAAGCACAGCTCGACCTTGTTCCGCTTGGCCCAGCGCAGGATGCCCCCGTCCTTGTGGGCCGTCAGGTTGTCCAGGATCACGTAGATCGGGGCGCCGTCGGGGCGGGCCACCCGCACCGTGCTGGTGCTGCCCCTCATACGATCCGCTGGAGCTTCCCCCCTCCACCTCGGTCACCCGACGAACCCTGACCGGCTTCGCCAGGGATCAACGGCTCGATCCGCGCCCACTGGGCATCCGTCAACGGCACATCCACACAACGATCAGACGATCTTTAAAGACACGATCCAGGCACCGCCTCGGACGTATCGCGGCGCGGGCGCCACGGCGGACGACCACCGGCTTCGACAAGACTGTCCGCATCTACCAAGCCGCCCTGTACACCGCCCGCCCTGTGCAAGGTCGGCAATTGCCAGATCGGGGTCAGCCTGCATGCCGCTTCCGATACCGTCTCGTGCCCGTTGTCATGGAGGCTGTTCCTGCCCCCGAGCTGGGACGGCCCCCAGGCGGCGGACCGACGCGACCGCTGCCGCATCCCCGACACCGAACATCACCGGCCCAAGTGGCATCTCGCGCTGGAGATGCTCGATGAGCTGGCCGCCCTCGGGCTGCGGCCCGCGGTTGTGGTCGCGGATACCGGCTACGGCGCGAACGCAGACTTCCGGCACGCTTTGGACGAGCGGGGCCTGGCCTATGCGCTGCAGGTCAAAGGCGAGCTGACCGCCCACGCGGAGGAGGCGGTGCCTTACCAGCCGCCCTACGGCGGGCTCGGGCCCAGGCCGCTGCCCCGCTACCGCACCCGCCCGGTCAGTCTGCGCGAGCACGTCCTGGCCGCCGGTCGTGAAAGCCCCTGCCAGGGCCTGACCCTCTACCAGGCCCTGGGCCTCCTCCAACACCTCATCGCCACCTGGACCGGCACCTGCCCCACCTGCCACCAACCCACCCCATGGCAGCCATACGACACCACCTGACAAAGCACAACTAGTCCTTGGCATCCATGGCCGCGAAGGGAGCGGGAGCGGTGGCGGTGGGCGGTGGCGGCGAGTCCGTCTTCGGTCGCGCGGCACTGCCGAGCTTCCGTACCAGCGGCTTCTCCACCCAGGTGAACATCGCGTACGACGCGGCGAGGCTCGCCGCCAGGCATCCGAAGAGGGTGGCGAGCGCGACGCCGTCCGACATGCCCGTCACCAGCCACCGCTGCGCGGACACCAGGAAAAGCGAGTGCACCAGGCAGAAGGCGAACGACATCTCACCGAGCTTGACCATGACCCGGCCGCGCATCGACGAGCGGGTCCCGCGCGCGTCGGCCGTCACACCGGCGACGATCAGCGGTGTGACCCAGAAGGCGGCCGTGCCGCCGAGGCTGTACAGGTGCGGCACGTGCGCGTTGAGCACGAAGCCGCCCACCGCGAACAGCGTGGCCGGGATCAGGCCCACCCGCGGCATGGCACCGGTGAGCACCAGACGCGCCACGACGATGCCGAGCACGAACTCGACCAGGCGGGTCAGCGGGAAGAAGTAAACGAACCACAGCTGCTCGTACGCGAGGGCCTGACCGGGCATCGGGGCGCCGTCGATGCGGTGCTCGGCGAACAGCACCACGAGCCAGGGGACGACGAGCAGCACCCCGCCGGCCGTCCAGAGACCGCGCGCCGACAGCCGCCGCACAAGGGGCAGCAGCAGCGGGAAGGTCAGGTAGAAGAAGACCTCGCACGACAGCGACCAGGCCACCGGGTTCATCCCGGTCGGCACCGGGAACTCCGGCACCCAGGACTGGACGAGGAAGAGGCTGGTGAAGAACGTCTTCGCCTCGAACGGGTCGGAGGCAATCAGCATGATCACGGCGGCGGCCGCGAAGGCCACCAGATGGTTCGGGTAGATCTTGGCCATCCGGCGCCGCCAGAAGCCCGGCACGGTGTCTCGCGGCCGCGCCGACCAGGTCAGAATGAAGCCGCTCAGGATGAAGAAGAAGCTCACACCCGGCGTCCCGGTGTCCGCAAACACGTCGGTGAGCAAGTCCCCGACGTCACCGCGCAGGAAACCCATCCCCGTCGCATGGAAAACGAAGACGGTAAGCGCCGCGATGAATCGCATCCCAGTGAGGGACGGAAGCCTGGATAGTTCAGGACGTAAGGCATCTGTGGCCATGGGGAAACCTCCACTGCCGCTGACCCGTCGGGCACCTCGTACCCGTGGCGCCGAGCCGCCAGGCCCGCGCGTGGCAGACCTCGGGCGGTCCGCCACGCGGGACACCCGAGGTCTCAAGCGATCTATAAAGGTTGAGAGTTGAGGATCCGGAGCCACAAGATCTCACGGCCTTTCGCTGTAGCTCGTGTACCGCCGACAGGACGGACGGGACAAGAAGCGGAGGATGGGTTGTCGTCCTTCTCCGGCAGGTGATTCCGCCACCGGCTCACCGCGCTTCGGTGTCCGGTCCGGCAACAGCGCCTCGATCCGCGCCCACTGCGCATCAGTCAACGGCACATCCGGACTAGCGATCAGATGATCCAAACGTAACGTTCCAGCTGTGCGACGCCTGATGGAACGGCGGCTCTCGACAGGGCTGTCACAAGCTTCGAAGTCCCTTGACCTTGCCTCAGAGTGGAGGACAACAGTGTCCTTATTCGTGGGAAGAGCGGCTGGAGCTGCCGCTGGGCACGGTGAATGAGCGGCTGCGCGACGTTTGGCGTGCTGGGAGTCTCGGGAGCATCAGCGAACGAGAGGTGCACGAGCAGGTGGCGACACGCTTGCGCCTCGACGCGCCCCAGGTCGAAGCCTTCATGGCTGACCTGTGGGCGGAATACCTGGGAACTCCGAACGAGGAACTCATCGCCTATGTGCGAGGGCTGCGGGGAAGCTGCACGCTGGGCATCCTCAGCAACAGCTTCGTCGGTGCCCGGGAGCGGGAGACGGCGCTGTACCACTTCGACGAACTGGTGGACCAGATCGTCTACTCGCACGAGATCGGTATCGGCAAGCCTGACCTGCGAGCCTTCGAGGCCGCTTGCGACAGCTTGGGGGTGCGGCCGGAGAGCTGTCTCCTCGTCGACGATGTCGCAGTCAACGTCGAGGCCGCTCAGGCGGCAGGAATGCAGGGGCACCTGTTCGAGGACAACGTCCGGACCATCGCGCGCATCGCTGCTCACCTGCACTCGGGTTCCCGTGGCCCGAGTGCGAGCAGCCTGTCCACGTAGCCCCCGGCGGCTCCAGGAGACTTTTGCGCCATCGAGGGGTTCGCGGGGGCGAGTGGCCGGTGACGCAGGGCCAGGCCAGAGGCCTCACGCCGCAAGCGCGTCGGCGAGCGAGGGGCATCAAGTGAGATGGCGTATTCCCCTTTACTTGGCAGCAAGCTGACGGGCTGGAAGGTTGCTCTTCTCGAGAAGCGACGGTTACTGTTGATCAAGCACCAGGGAAGCCATCACGGGGGACGTGTCCGTTTTTCTTTCGGGCTACTGGAACGGGCTACTGGGATTTATTTCTTCGTTTCCGCGCCAGTGCCTCCGTATGCAGAATCCACTGCACCTTGTGCTGCCATGTCAGGCAAAGAGGAGGTGACTGTAATGCGTAATGACGAGCGTGTAGAGGACCGCGAGCTCCAGGCCTACGAGGCCCCGGAGATGTTCGAGTGCGGTTCCTTCCAGGAGGACACCGGCTACATCGGCCGCAAGAACGTCGAGCCGTGGGGTCAGATCCCCCGGACCTGGTGGTAAATCACGGCCTGATGTGCCGAGCCCGGTGAGGAGGTCGAGATGGTCGGTTCCGGGATGCAGTACTTCGTGGTCCTGCCGGATCACGAGACCGCGGCCGCGGCCGTCGACAGGCTTCCGCCGGGCAGTGCACAGATCATGAGGCACCGGTCCGGCCGGCCCTGGGTGGCCGGCCGGCTGGCCGCCGACCGGGTCCTGTCCGCCGAGGACGGGGACACCCGGCTCGCCGTCGTCGGCCATTGCTCGGCGACGCCCACCGAACTGGCGGCAGCCGCCGCCCGTATCAGCGATGTGGCGCAACTGGACGGACTCGGTACGTCGTGGGCGGGGAGCTACCACCTCCTCGCCTCGGTGGCCGGGCGGCTGTATGTCCGGGGCAGCGCCTCCGGACTGCGCCGCGTCTTCCACGCGTCCCTTCGCGGCTTCGTCTTCGCCGCGGACCGTGCCGACGTGCTGGCCGCGCTGCTCGACGCGCCCCTCGACCGGTCCTCGCTGGCACTGCGTCTCCTCGACGCCGTACCGCACCCCTTGGGAGAACGGCCGGTGTGGCGGGGCATCGCCGCAGTGCCTCCGGGTTTCCGTCTGACGCTGTCCCCGGACGGGCTGCGGCATACGGTGACACGCTGGTGGCAGCCCCCGGAGCCGGTCCAGTCCCTGGCCGAGGGAGCAACCGCGCTGCGACAGGCGCTGGAGGACTCCGTCAAGGTGCGCACGCGCGGCCTCACCGCCATCAGCTGCGACCTGTCCGGCGGCATGGACTCCACGTCCCTCACGGTGCTTGCCGCGCGGGAGCAGGCCCAGGTGACCGCTTTCACCATGGAGAACGACGACCAGGCCGACGACGACGCGTACTGGGCCCGGAAAGCCGCGGCACATCTGCCGCAGGTGAACCACGTCGTCTTCCCGAGCCATGACGTTCCCGGATTTTTCGAAGAGCTGCTCGAGATCGATGACGTTCCCGACGAACCGTCCATCGCCCTGCTCAGCGCTCCCCGTCTGCGCGCCGGGCGGGAGCGGGCCAGCGCCCACGCGCACCTCCATCTCGACGGATTCGGCGGCGACCAGGTCCTGTCGGGCCACCCCGCGTACTACCACGACCTGCTGCGCAGCCGGCCCTGGAGCGCCTTCCGGCAACTGCGCACCGTCCGACTGCTCACCGGATTCGCCCTGGGCACGTCGGTGCGGACGCTGCTGGACGGCAGCTCGTACCGCCGCTGGCTCGCTGCCGAGGCGCACGCGCTGGCCGGCGGCCAGGCGCGCCGCCCGCGGAACGAGCTGTTCGACTGGGGCGGCTCCCTGCGCCTGCCCGACTGGCTCGCGCCCGACGCGGCCGACCTGGTGGCCGATGCCCTGCACGAGGCGGCCGGCACCGCGGAGCCGCTCGCACCCGCCCGGGGCAGACACGGCGATCTGCTGGCGATCCAGGAGGCCGGACGGATGATCCGCCAGTTCCACCAGCTGGTGGAGACGCCGCACTACGCCCAGTCCTCGCCGTTCCTCGACGACCAGGTCCTGAGCGCCTGCCTGGCCGTCAGAGCCGACGAGCGCGTGACTCCGTGGGAGTTCAAGCCGCTGGTCAAGGCGGCCATGGCCGACGTCATGCCCCGCGAGTTGCTGCAGCGGCGGACCAAGGCCGACGGCTCGATGATCGCGGCCGAGGGCTTCGAACGCAGCCGGCGGGAACTCGCGGCGCTGTGGGAGACCTCCCGACTGGCCGAGCTGGGGCTGATCCGTCCGGAACCGCTGCGCGAGCTGTTCCGCCGCCCCTACACGGCCCGGCTCCACGAAGGAGCCATGCCGGTGGCGCTCGGCTGCGAACTGTGGGCACGAGCCGCCACGGCGAGCGCCCCCGACCGCCGCTGACCCGCCGCCCCGCGTGGACACCGCTCTCCACGCGACCGACGGACGCCGCCGGCCACGCTTACGGACACCCGTCTACGGACACCCGTCGCCCGACGTGACACATGGACAGGACAATGGCACTGAGACTGCACCCCGACATCTCGACAGCCGACACCGAGTACGGAACGGTGCTGCTCGACGGGGCCAGCGGCCGCTACTGGCAGCTGAACGCCACCGCGGCCGCCGCCTTCCAGGCCCTCCTCGACAGCGGGACGGTGGAGGAGGCCGCTCAGCGGCTGACCAGCACGTACGACGTCGACGCGGCGCGGGCGCGCGAGGATGTGGAGCGTCTGCTGGCCAGGCTCATCGACGCGAAGGTGGTGCAGATGTGAGCGCGGTCGTACCGCACCGGGTACGGGTCCGGCTGTCGCCGTGGCGGCGCCTGCTCACCCTGCTCGCGGTGGCCGCCGCCAAGCGGCTGGCGCGCAAGCCGCCGGCCCGTATCCGTGCCGTGCTGGCCCGGCTGCGCAAGGGCGCCCGCCCGGCGACCTACGCCGAGGCGCGGGCCGCGCGGGAGGCCGTGGTGGCGGTGAGTCTGCGCTGCGCCGCCTCCGAGGGCTGCCTGCCGCGTTCACTGGCGACGGTTCTGCTGTGCCGCGCGGGTGGCACCTGGCCGGCCTGGTCCGTGGGGGTGCGGGCCCGCCCGCCGTTCGGCGCGCACGCCTGGGTCGAGGCGGAGGGGCGCATGGTCGAAGAGGACACGGACGCCGCGTACTTCCGCACGCTGTTCTCGGTCCCGGCACCGGGGACCGAGACCGGTGCCGGGTCGTCCTGACGCTCCGGCCGGCACCCGGACAGTGGCGGAATCGAGGCTGAGACCCACCCCTCGCAAGCGCGGTTCCGCCGCTGATCAGGGCGAAGAAGGCACTACCGTCGCCGCTGTCGCCGCCGTGATGAGCGTCTCGGCCGCCGTACGAGCGTGCCGGGCCGCGGCCGGGTCGCCGGTGATCGCGGCGGTGGTGATCGCGCCCTCGACCAGGAGCACCAACTGCTGGGCCAGCGCGGACGGATCACCGGCTCCCACGTCGCGGGCGAGATCGGCCACGTACTCCCGGACGGCGTGTTTGTGGTCGCGGGCGGCGCGGGCCACGCCGTCCGAGACGGCGCCCAGCTCGCCGAAGGAGTTGACGAAGGCGCAGCCCCGGAAGCCGGGGACGGCGAACCATTCCCCCAACCAGTCGAACACCGCCAGCAGCCTGTCTTCCGGCGTGGCCGCGTGCCGGGTGCCGTAGCCGGACAGATCCGTGCGCCAGCGGTCGTCGCGGCGGCGCAGGTACTCCTCCACGAGATCGTCCTTGGAGGAGAAACACTGGTACAGCCGCTTGAGCGACACGCCGGCGGCGGCCCGGAGCTCGTCCATGCCCACGGCCTGCACGCCGCGTTCGTAGAACAACCGCTCAGCGGCGTCGAGCAGCCGCCTGCGGGCCTCCTCGTGATCCACAGCACCTCCCACTACCGCCGAGAACGATCGTTCTCTAGAGTAGCCGACACCAGGGAGAACGACCGTTCTCCCCGGCAGGTCACGACACGAGGAGCCCGCCATGGCGCCACGGCCCCCCTTCCCGCCGTTCGACGAGCAGACCGCCCTGCAGAAGGTTCAGGCCGCCGAAGACGCGTGGAACACCCGCGATCCCGAACGCGTCGCCCTCGCCTACACCGAGGACGCCGTGTGGCGGAACCGGGACCGGTTCGTCACCGGCCGGGACGAGATCACGGCCTTCCTGCGCGAGAAGTGGGCCCGGGAACTCGATTACGCCCTGCGCAAGGAGCTGTGGGCGTTCGAGGGCGACCGGATCGCGGTGCGATTCCAGTACGAGTTCCACGACGCGGCGGGCCAGTGGTGGCGCGCCTACGGGAACGAGCTGTGGGAGTTCGCCGAGGACGGGCTGATGCGCCGCCGCGAGGCCAGTATCAACGACGTCCGCATCACCGAGGCCGAGCGGCGCGTCTTCGGTCCGCGGCCGGCAACCGAGCGGGGAGCGCTCCTCCCCCTCCGGTGACGGGGCGCACCCCGACGGGCGCCGCGGCCGGGCACCATCGGCGTTGGTTGCGCCAGTGCCGAGCATCAGCGAGTCAGTTCTGACCCGGGTCGATGTGCCGCATAGGCTCAGGCTGCTTCGTTGTGTTGTGCTTGCGGTTGCGGGTTGTGCTGCCGCCTTCCCACCGGAGCCGACGCCGGTGGTTGAACGGCAGACCAAGAGTCACCGGATACGAGCCGCACCAATTCGACAGTGCCCACTGCCGATTCGCTTCGGCCAAGAGGAGGTCGTCAGGAAAGGAATCCGTCAGCAAGACGCGCGTCACCGGATACCTGTCCCGTCGCCAGGACAACGCGCCAAGAATGGTCTCGCTCTCACCGGTTGAATCGCCACCCCTGCCATACAGTCGAGGGCATCAATCGCGTTCCGATCCGCATCGGTCAGCCTCTTCCGAATACCCTTCTTCCCTACGAGGATGGGACGCTGAGAATCCGCTCGGTCCGTCGGATCCTCCGCGGAGGAATCGCGTGCCCCCAACATTTCACCCGCCACGAAAGGAACTTTCGTGAGCCGCCCCTTACCACGTTCGAGGTCGGCCCTGTTCTCGACCGCTGTACCTCTCTTGCTGGAGTCGCTCTGGACAGCGAGGGGCATCAACTGGCGCATCGAGTCGGGAATGAGTGCCTTCGGCATCACCGCCGCATCGCCGCCGGAGATCGGGCGGACGTTGCCCGAGTGGGAAGCCTTCCTCGCCAGCTTCCCCACCGTCGCCGACGCCATCTGCGCCGTCGCCGCCGGCGAGTCGGTCGAACTGTTCAGCAACGAGCACGCCCCTGTATGCCGCCGCGTGCTGATCAGCGACAGTGAACCGGTGGTCCAGGACACCCTGTACCTGGACATGGACCTGCGGGAGGCCGTCCTCACCGGACTGCTCAACCACGGCGATCCCCAGGCGGCGCAGGCGGTGATCCTGGGGGCCATGCCCGGTCTGGTGCCCGCCGCCCTGTGGCACGACGACGTCGTCTGCGTCAGCGAGGCGTCGACCGGTGCCCTGCCGCGCTTCGGGTACCGCTACACCCTGCCGCTGTCCGGCTCGATGACCTGGGCCGACGTGGAGAGCCTCAGCGAACCCTTCATGCCGCTCTTCGAAGCGCTGACGTACGGCCTCGACGGGGCGGCGGACGCGGACAGCGCCGCCGTCGGACTCCTGCGCGACGCCGGACTCCCCGTGGTGACGTGCGCGGCGTGCGGGCGATTCGTCACCTGCCGCCATCCCGAGTGGCCGGGCGTGTGGGTGTGCCTCGACGACGAGGACCCGATCCGCTGCACCTACCGGCACCATCCTCCGGGGAGCGTTGAGGAGTTCGACTCCATCGACATCGGCACCCCGCACCGGCCCGAGCCCGCGGTTGCGGGCCGTGCGGCAGCCGCCGTCCCCCTGGTGAACGCCGCACCGCGCGTCACCCGGTGACGGCCGCTCCCCCGCCCAGCTTCTCCTCGATCCAGGCGACGCCGAAGTCGACCACGTCGCCGGCGTCGAACAGGTGGCTTTCGGCCGCGCCGACCATGCCGCGGACGCCGATGCCGGCGGCGAGCATGTCCTGGGCGATGGCCTCGAACGGCCACTGACCCTCGGGCACCACGGAGGAGTAGTCGAAGGCACCGTCCGACGAGTCGATGTCGTGGAAGCGCCGCCAGACCCGCTCCCCGTCGACGGTGATCGGCTGCTCGTAGTCCACGAACCGCTTGCCCGGGGCCTCGGCGAGCGCCTCGGCGTGGTGCAGGAGCGTGAGGGAGTCCAGCGGCGCGCCCAGCAGCAGGACGCGGCCGCCCATGGCGACGAGCCGTGCCAGGGGGCTGTCGGGCCCGTGCGGGTCGTCCCAGGGGTGATCGGCCATCAGCGAGACGGCCGCGGCGCCGAGCGCGGCGAAACTGGCGTCGGGATGCCGGCTGCGTACGGCGCCGGGCCAGCGACGCAGCGCCTCCGGGAGCCGGCCGTTGTTGTGGTCCGCTTCACTGGTCTCGGGGTCGTAGGCGGGATGCTCCGCGCGCAGGGCCTCCTGCCAGGCGGCGGGCCAGTCGGTGAAGTCGTAGGGCGGGGCGTCGTTCCAGCAGCAGGTCACCATCAGGGTTCCCCGCTCGCCCACCACGTCGCCGAGGGCGCCGATGATCGTCGCGGGGCCGCCCGCCACGTATCCGATCGCGGACATCTGCGTGTGGAACATCACTGTGTCGCCCTCGGTGAGGCCGAGCGCGGTCAGGTCCCGGGCGAGCCGACCGCGGGTGACAGGACCGCCGGAGCGCTGAAGTAAGGCCATCTCATCCATGAGGGCGACATTTGCGCGGCATACGGGTCGGCGGCAACCGGTTTATCGGCCGGGCGTTCATCCGTTCGAGTGTTCCGTGGCCCGATCCGGCACGCCGGGCGAAGTCGCCCGCGTTGAAGGAGTGAACGTGGCCTGGGGACACCGGGCCGAGCACGAAAGGGGACGGCCGTGGTGGACATCGCGGGTGCGGGAGAAGGCACGTTGTGCGTCGGTGCGGTGGTGCCGCGGACCGGTCGGCTGGCCCAGCTGGGCGACCCGCTGTCGTTCGTCGTGCGGTGGCTCGGGGAGCGGCTGCCGGTCGTGGGTGACGGCGCCCGCCGCCGTCGCATTCGTATCGCCTGCCGCGACAGCCGCTCCGACCCGGCGGCGGCGCGGCAGGCGGTGCGGGAGCTGGCACGGGACGAAGGGGCGCGGCTGGTGGTGACCATGGCCGGCACGAAGGTGCTGCCCGCGGTGGCCGACACCTGCGAGGAACTGGGGGTGCCCTGCGTGTCCACGACCTTCCCCTGGCAGGCGTACGTGTACGGGCGGGGCGGGGACCCGGGACGGCCGTTCCACTGGACGTACCACTTCGCCTGGGGCCTGGACGACATCGCCGAGGTCTTCGCGGAGATGTGGGAACGAGTCGGCCCCGCGCGGGCGGTCGGCTGCCTGTGGAACGACGACCTGCAGGGCCGGCTCCTGCGCGACGGGGAGCACGGGTTCGCCCCGGTCGCGGCCGCGCGCGGCCACACGCTGGTCGATCCGGGTGGCTACGGCGAACCGGCCGAGAACCTCGGCGCGCACATCGACCGCTTCCGCGACGGCGGGTGCGACATCGTCACCAGCGCGTCCACCGCCGGGGATCTGGCGCTGTTCCACCGGCAGGCGCGGGAGCGCGGGCTGCGGCCCCGGCTGCTCACGTGCTCTCGGTGGCTGGCCTACCCGCACGGCTCCGCCGCCGCGGAGCTGGACGGCGCGGGCGTGGCCACGCTCGTCTACTGGTCCCCGCGCCACCCGTACCGCTCTTCACTGGACGGCACGTCGGCCGCCGCGCTCGCGGATGCCTACGAACGGGCCACCGGCAAGCCGTGGCTTCAGCCGCTGGGTCTGGCCCACGCCCTGCTGGAGGTGGCCGCACACGCCCTGGCCACCGCCGATGACCCCACCGACCGCCGTGCGGTGGCCGACGCCATCGGCCGTCTCCGGCTGGCCACCATGGCCGGCACGCTCGACTGGACGAATGGGCCCACCCCCAATATCGCCTTGGTCCCGCTGATCGGCGGTCAGTGGCGCTCGGGCCGGGACCGCGCCCACGAACTGGCGCTGGTCACCAATACCCGGTTGCCGGGAGTGCCGCTGGACGGGGAGGTGGTTCTGACCGGTTGAGCGGTGCGGGCTGCCCGGGCCGGGGCGCGGCGGTAGCGGGGTGGCGCCGCGGTGGCGGGGGCAGGGCAGGAGCCGTCCGGCCCGGTGGATACCATCGTCCGCCGTACGGGGAACAAGGGGGACCGCGATGACGGATGAGACCGCATCGGACGACGACGGCGGCGGCCGGGCCTGGACAGCCCGGGTCAGGCGGCTCGTCCGCGCGCGGCCGAAGACCGCTCTCGCCGCGACCGCCGCCGTGGCGGTTCTGGCGGCGGGGGTCGGCACGTGGGCCGCGGGCATCGGACCGTTCGAGGAAGAGGACCGCTACTGCTGGGGCGCCTGGGAGGAGGGCAGCGGGCCCGAGTTCCTGAGTGACGGGGACGGCAGTCGTACGTCCGAGGAGACCGCGCCGACGGCGAAGCGGCCGCGCGGCCGGTGCACCGTCGCGATCCGCTCCGAGCACGCGGGCAGTACCGGCACCTACGTCTCGAAGGCCGAGGTCACGGTGACGTACGGCCCGGCGCCCGGAGACGCCGCGAAGCGCGTGGAGTGGCTGGACACCTACCTCAGCGGCAGTGCCGTGCCGCTGCCCGACGGGCTGCCCGGGGCCGTCGACGGGGACCGGGGCCTGCTCGTGCTGCCCGAACGGTGCGACACACCGGACGGCCGGCCGACAGCGGTCACGCTCGACTCCGACGCGCGGACGGACTGGAACGACGGCGTCTCCGTGCCGGACGGCGCGGAGCTCGGCGGCACCCGCTCGGTGGCCGCGCTGCTGGTCGCGGCCGCCAACCGGGGCATGGAGGCGGCGGGTTGCGCCCCCGCGAAGCCGCTGCGCGTCACCTCGCCCGTGCTCACGCTGGCCGAGAAGAAAGAGGACTTCTTCACGCGCGCGTGCCGTATCAACGGCATGGAGCTCGACGAGGGCACGTCGGATGGCCTCGCATACCAGGTCGGTGCGGTCACCCGGGACTTCCAGTCGTGTTCGGTTCGACTGAGTCGGGGCGCCGACCGGTTCTTCGACGCCCTGATGGTCGCCCAGCCGCGGCTCGCCGCGCTCCTCGACGGTGTGACGGGCGACAAGCCGCCCGCGCGCGGCTGGCGCGGCACCGGCGTCTTCACCGACACCGGCGGCTACAAGGTCGTACGGGCCGAATGCGCGGGGCGTCCCGTCACCCTCGTGGCACTCGCCCCGGCCACCCGCGAGACGACGCCGTACTTCGTCGCCTTCGCCAACTCCGTGACGCAACGCCTGGGTTGCGCACCGATCGCACCGGGGGGTGCCGGCCGATGACGGACACCGAGAAGGTCGTTTCCGAGCGCGCCGGAGCCGCCGCCGAGGACGGCGCCGAAGGCGCGACCGAGGACACCGTCCCCGCGCCGCGCGCGCCCTGGTGGCACTGGCGGCGACTGACGCGCGGCCGGCTGCGGCCCGCGCTGGCCGCGGCCGTGGCCGGGGCGCTGCTCGGCGGCGCGGGCGTGGCCTGGCGGACGGAGACGGGACCGTTCACGGCCGACGACCGGGCGTGCTGGGGTGCGCTCGGTCAGGACGACGTGGCGGCGCTGTTCGGCGGCAAGCGGGACATCGAGACCTCCGACGTGCCCGTAGTAGGCCACACCGGTGCCGAAGGGCTGTCAGGAGGACTGTGCGTCTTGAAGTCGCCCCGCGGCCGCAGCATCACCGTCCGGATCCACCAGCTCGACACCCGGTTCGGCGGTGCGGCCGACCAGTGGGCCGACGAGTTCCTGTCCGCGCGGCTGAGCCCGCTGAGCGGCGGGCTGCTTGGCATGGCCTCGGACACCCGCGCCTGGCTCGCGGTGCCGGACAGCTGCCTCGGCAGACCGAGCGAGGACGACGGCCCCGTCGTGATCGACGTGGAGACGGGTTGGACCGTCTACAGGGACGAGGTCAAGGTCGAGGAGCGCGATCGGCTGGCCCGTACCGTGGTCAAGCTCGTCAACGACTTCATGGCCGACGAGGGATGCGACGGCACGATCGCCGACCCTGTGGGCCGCATGCCGATACCGGCGCGGTTCCAGGCGGAGCAGCCGGACGCCGTGTGCGGCATCAAGGGGCTGCGGCTGCCCGGGAGGCGAAAGGACCACGTGCGCTACCTGCCCGTGGTGACCAACGGCGCCGGCCCGGTGCGCACCTGCGACCGCGATGTGCTGTTCGACCATCCCGGGCTGCGGCTGATGACGGTCGAGGATCCCCGGCTGGCCGCGCTCTACGGCAACCTGGCCTTCGACGGCGGTACGCCGATCGAGGCGGGTGAGGACAGCGACGGACACGGTGTCATCCGGGACGACTTGGGACTGTTCCAGGCCGCCTGCCCGACCGGTCCGGTCACCTTCCTCGTCCGGGCGAGGGACGGCAGGAGGCCCGGCGACATCCGCGCGCTCCTCCCCCGCTACGTGGCCGCGGAGGCCGACCGCGTCGGCTGCGGCCCCTTGCGTATCCAGCTGCCGGACTGATCGGCGCAACCGGCCGAAGGGGCCGACCCCCGTTCCGTGCGGGTCGGCCCCCTGTCAGCGCGCGGTGCCCTCCAGGGACTCCAGCAAGGTGCGGAGCGCGTCGACCAGATGGTCGCGCTGCGGCGCCGTGAGGCCGGCGAGCAGGCCGGCCTCCGTGGCGATGTGATCGGGCAGCGCCTGGTCGATGAGCGCGCGACCCTCGTCCGTGAGCGAGACCTGCACGCTGCGGCCGTCGGACGCGCTGGGGGCACGGGCCACCAGGCCGCGGGCCTCCAGGCGGTCGAGCCGCTGGGTGATGGCCCCTGAGGTGACCATGGCCGACCGCATCAGTTCGGCCGGGGTCAGGCGGTGCGGTGGTTCGCTGCGTCGCAGGGTGGCGAGGACGTCGAACGACGACCGGTCCAGTCCGTGCTTGGCGAACGTCTGGCCCAGTTGAGCGTCCACCAGCCGGTGGAGCCTCCCCAGCCGCCCGATCACCGCCATCGGTGAAACGTCCAGGTCGGGGCGCTGTCTGCCCCACTGCTCCAGTACCCGGTCCACATGGTCTGCCACGGTGCCAGCCTAGCCGAATGCCTTAGCGGTGAGATACATCACCCGCCCTCCGCCGCCAGATAGCTTAGCGCTGAGATACATTTCCTTAGTGCTAAGCAATCGAATCGGGATCGTGCTGATAACCGCGCTGGCTCCCGCCATCTGGGGGACCACCTACCTCGTCACCACCGAACTGCTGCCCCCGGGCCGGCCCTTGCTGGCCGCGGTGGTCCGCGCCCTCCCCGCCGGGCTCGCGCTGATCGCCATCACCCGGCGCCTGCCGCAGGGGATCTGGTGGTGGCGGGCACTGCTGCTCGGCGCCCTCAACATCGGGGCGTTCAACGCGCTGCTGTTCATCGCCGCCTACCGGCTGCCCGGCGGGGTCGCGGCCACCATCGGCGCCCTCCAGCCGCTGCTGGTCGCCGGGCTCGCCGCCGGGCTGCTCGGTGAGCGGTTGTCCGCGCGTACCGTGCTCGCCGGAGCCGCGGGCGTGGCCGGGGTCAGCCTGCTCGTGCTCCGCGCCGACGCGCGGCTGGACGGGCTCGGTGTCGCGGCCGCGTTCGGCGGCGCGGTGGTCATGGCCACCGGGGTCGTGCTCAGCAAGCGGTGGACGCCGCCCGCGCCCCTGCTGGCGACGACCGGCTGGCAACTGGCCGCCGGCGGGCTGCTGCTGGTCCCGGTCGCCTTCCTGGTCGAAGGCCCGCCGCCGGCCACACTGACCGCCGCGAACCTGGCCGGCTACGGCTACCTGACGGTCATCGGCGCCGCCGTCGCGTACGCCCTGTGGTTCCGGGGCATCCGCGTCCTGTCCCCCACCGACGTCACCTTCCTCGGCCTGCTCAGCCCCCTGGTCGCCACCACGCTGGGCTGGCTCGCGCTCGGCCAGGAGCTCACCGCGGCCCAGGCCCTGGGCGGGCTTATCGCCCTCGCCGCCCTCGTCGCGGCACAGTCCCGCCGCACCCGGGACCCCCGCGCGCCCCGCCGCGCCGCGGCGTGACCCGTCGTCCCGACCCCCTCCACACATCACCCCCACCCATTCAGAAGCAAGAAGGAGACAACCATGCGTATCACCGTGTTCGGAGCGGTCGGAGCCGTGGGAAGCCGCGTGGTGGCCGAGGCCCTGTCGCGCGGCCACGAGGTCACCGCCGTGGTCCGCGATCCTGCCCGCTTCCCCGAACTGCCCGCCGCCGCCCGCGCCCGTACCGGCGACGCCGCGAACCCCGAGGACGTGGCCGCGCTGAGCGCGGGTCAGGACCTGGTGATCAGCGCGACCCGCCCGGCCCCCGGCCGCGAGGGCGACCTCGTCGCCACCACCAGGGCGCTGCTGGCCGGGCTGGCCAGGACCGGCGTCCGGCTGCTGCTCGTCGGCGGCGCGGCCACCCTGACCCTGCCAGGCAGAGGCGGCCTGACCGTGGTCGAGGATCCGGACTTCCCCGCCGACCTGCGGGCCATCGCCCTGGCCTGCGCCGACCAGCACCAGGTGTGCCGCGCCGAGACGGGGGTGGACTGGGCGTATCTGAGCCCGCCCGCCCTGCTGGAGCCGGGCGAGCGCACGGGCGCGTACCGGCTGGGCCGCGACGAACTATTGATCGACGCCGACGGCAACTCCGCGATCTCCATGGAGGATCTGGCCGTGGCGCTGCTGGACGAGGCCGAGCGGCCCGCCCACCACCGGACCAGGTTCACCGTCGCCCACTGACCCGCGGCCGCCTGACCGCCACCCCGCCGCCTGACCGCCACCCCGCCGCCTGACCGCCGCCCCGCGGCCGCCTGACCGCCACCTGGCGGGCGCGGGAGGCGATCGCCGCCTGGTCCCGTATGGGCCGTGCTGGGCGGCTCGCCGCTCGTTGTCCCGTCCACGGGACGGGACCTGGACCGTCCGGAACTGCGCCATCTCGTCGAGCGTTTCCACCGCGGCTCGGATCCCTACGCCCACGACCGGATCAAGCTGTTCACTCTCGTCTGGGACGCCGTCGGCACGGAGTTCGGCGGCCGGCACGAGCTTTATGAGCTCAACTCCTCGGGCAACGGCGAGCAGATCCGTCTCGACACCCTGAAATGGGCGACGGGGCGCGGGAGCGTCACCGACTACGAGAATTCGCCCGGGAATGCGTCGCGATCTGCATGGCGGACCACGACGTGGACGGCTGGCGCAGAGGTCCATGGCTCGACGCACCGGACCCGCCGCGGTGGCGCTCCAACATCAAGAAATCCACGGCGGCTTCGGCGGCGCCCGGCGGAGCAAGTACGATCGGTTTCCCATTTCGCCCTCTTTCCTACGGGAGTTCAGGTGACCGCATCGCTGCTCCGCCCGCTGCCCCGGCCGGACGCCGGACGGAGTTTGGTGTGCATGAGCTTCGGAGGGGGCGGCACCAGGTCGTTCCGGCCATGGGCCCACGCCCTGCCCGATGACGTCGAGCTGGTGCTGCACCGCTACCCGGGTCGGGAGTCGAGGTTCCACGTCCCCTTCGCGGAGGACTGGGACGAACTGGTCGGCGACGCCCTGAGGTCGGTCCGCACCCTGGCCGACCGCCCCTATGTCCTGCTGGGGCACAGCATGGGCGCCTGGGTCGCCTTCGACCTCGCGCAGCGGCTGGAGCGGGCGGGCGTCGCCCCGCCGCAGGCGCTGGTGGTCTCGGGCGCGCACGCCCCGCTCTTGGGGCACAACCCGCGCACCGAGACGCCGATGCTGTCGGACACCGACGAGGAGCTGGCGGACTGGATGTGCTCGGTGGGCCAGTTGCCGGAGGAGCTGCTGGCCGAGCCCGATCTCGTGGCGATCGCCGTGGACACCTTCCGCGCGGATCTGCGCGCCATGGACAGCTACCGGTGCGCGCCGGACGCGCGGGCCGGCGTGCCGCTGCAGGTGCTCCACGGGGAGCACGACGTCCTGGACGCCGCCCGGTTGGAGCGGTGGCACTCCCTGGCCGACGCCGGATGCCATGCCACCCGGCTGCCCGGCGGCCACTTCTACACGCCCGAGGTGTGGGCGCGGCTGCCCGAGTACGTGGACGCGCTCAAGCCCGCCCGGCACTGGTGACGCGCGCCGTCCACACGGGCCTTGACGGGGCTCTGACGGCGGCGCGGCGGATTCTGACGCGGGCTTGACGGCACGGGCGGCCGTTCGTCAAAGGGGCGCCAATTTCCGCAGCTCAGCAGGGGTATGCGGGCATGTGGGGAGCTAGATTCCGGGGCGGCCGCCGGGACGCCGGCGGGCCGGGTTCTCGCGTCCCGGCCGACACCCCACGAGAAGGTCTCCCCGATGCTCCCCGCTGCACCGCACCAGGCTCCGACGGACTCCGCGGACCCGACAGCCCCGGCGGACCCGACACCCCGGCGAGGCGGGCCGGAAGTCAGGTCCCACCGTCGCCGCGCGGCCGGCTTCTTCCAGCCGGTGCAGCTGGTCACGGCCTTCCCCGAGGCGCTGCGGAAGCTGCACCCGCGGGCGCTGGCGCACAATCCCGTGCTGTTCGTGGTGGCCGCGGGGGCGGTGCTGACGACGCTGTCCGCGGTGTTCCACCCCTCCGTCTTCACCTGGGTGATCAGCTGCTGGCTGTGGCTGACCGTCGTCTTCGCCAACCTCGCCGAGGCCGTCGCGGAGGGGCGCGGCAAGGCGCAGGCCGAGTCGCTGCGCCGGGCACGCACCGCGATGGTCGCGCAGCGGCTGCGGCACTGGCGGGTGGGCATGGACGTGGACCGCGCCGAACTGACGATGGTCGCGGCCGACAAGCTGCGGATGTTCGACTTCGTGCTCGTGGAGGCCGGGATGCCGATCCCGGCCGACGGCGAGGTCGTCGCGGGTGTGGCGGCGGTCGACGAGTCGGCCGTGACCGGGGAGTCCGCGCCCGTCATCCGCGAGTCGGGCGGGGACCGGTCGGGGGTGACCGGCGGCACCACGGTGCTGTCCGACGCGATCGTCGTACGGGTCACCTCGCGCCCCGGGAACAGCTTCCTGGACCGGATGATCGCCCTGGTGGAGGGCACCACCCGGCAGAAGACGCCCAACGAGGTCGCGCTGAACATCCTGCTCGCCGCGCTCACCATCATCTTCGTGCTGGTGGTGGTGGCGCTCCAGCCGATGGCCGAGTACGCGGACGCCGCCCAGTCCACCACCGTGCTCGTCGCCCTCCTCGTCACCCTCATCCCGACCACGATCGGCGCGCTGATCTCGGCGATCGGCATCGCCGGCATGGACCGGCTGGTGCAGCGCAACGTGCTGGCGATGTCGGGCCGGGCGGTCGAGGCCGCGGGGGACGTCGACACGCTGCTGCTGGACAAGACCGGCACCATCACCCTCGGCAACCGCGAGGCGTCTGCCTTCGTGCCGCTGCCGGGCATGGACGAGGTGCGGCTCGCCGACGCGGCGCAGCTGGCCTCGCTGGCCGACGAGACCCCCGAGGGCCGGTCGATCGTCGTACTGGCCCAGAGGAAGTACGGGCTGCGGGAGCCGGCCGAGGGCGAGCTGCGGCAGGCGCGGTACGTGGAGTTCAGCGCCAAGACCCGGATGAGCGGGGTCGACCTGCGCTGGGAGGGCGGCGGCGCGTGCCACATCCGCAAGGGCGCGGCGGCCGAGGTGATCCGCTGGGTGGAGATGTACGGCGGTCAGGTCCCGCCCCAGGCCCGGATGTTCACCGACTCGATCGCGGCCTCCGGGGGCACGCCGCTGCTGGTCGCGGTGCACGACGGCGACGGGCCCCGGGTGCTCGGCGTCATCCACCTCAAGGACGTGGTCAAGGACGGCATCCGGGAGCGGTTCGCCGAGCTGCGCCGGATGGGCATCCGTACGGTCATGGTCACCGGCGACAACCCGCTGACCGCCAAGGCCATCGCCGCCGAGGCGGGCGTGGACGACTTCCTCGCCCAGGCCACGCCGGAGGACAAGCTCGCCCTCATCCGGCGGGAACAGGCCGACGGCAAGCTCGTCGCGATGACGGGGGACGGCACGAACGACGCCCCGGCGCTCGCGCAGGCGGACGTCGGCGTGGCCATGAACACCGGCACCTCGGCCGCCAAGGAGGCCGGGAACATGGTGGACCTGGACTCCAACCCGACCAAGCTGATCGAGATCGTGGAGATCGGCAAGCAGCTGCTCATCACGCGCGGCGCGCTGACCACCTTCTCCATCACCAACGACGTCGCGAAGTACTTCGCGATCACCCCGGCGATGTTCTCCTCCGCCTACCCGGGCCTGGAGTCGCTCAACATCATGGGGCTGCAGAGCCCGACCTCGGCGATCGCCTCGGCGATCATCTTCAACGCGCTGATCATCGTGGCGCTGATCCCGCTCGCGCTGCGCGGGGTCCGCTACACCCCGGCGTCCGCGCACGACCTGCTCCGCAGGAACCTGGCGGTCTACGGGCTCGGCGGGCTGGTGCTGCCCTTCATCGGGATCAAGCTGATCGACCTGGTGATCTCCGCGGTGCCTGGCCTGGGCTGACCCCGCGCCGACGCCATGACCAGCCGGTATGACTATTCCGGGGGCCGGATGGCCCGCCGAAGGTCCGGGTAAGAGCACCCAGTCGTTCTGCGGACCTCAGGAAAGGCACGCGTCAGGTGACCCAGCCGTTCGAACTTCCCGACTTCTACATGCCGTATCCGGCGCGGCTGAACCCGCACGTCGGGCAGGCCAGGGAGCACTCGGCCCGGTGGGCGTCGGAGATGGGGATGCTGGAGGGTTCCGGCATCTGGACCCGGGAGGATCTCGACGCCCACGACTACGCGCTGCTGTGCGGCTACACCCATCCGGACGCGTCGGCGGCGGATCTGGCGCTGGTGACGGACTGGTACGTATGGGTGTTCTTCTTCGACGACCACTTCCTGGAGGTCTTCAAGCGGACGCAGGACCGGGCGGGCGGCAAGCAGTATCTGGACCGGCTGCCCGCGTTCATGCCGATGGAGCTGTCCGCCGGGTTCCCGGAGCCGACCAATCCGGTGGAGGCCGGGCTCGCGGACCTGTGGGCCCGGACGGTGCCCGCGATGTCCATGGAGTGGCGCGAGCGGTTCGCGGAGAGCACCGAGAACCTCCTCAACGAGTCCCTGTGGGAGCTCGCCAACATCAACGCCGACCGCGTCGCCAACCCCGTCGAGTACATCGAGATGCGCCGGAAGGTCGGCGGGCGCCGTGGTCGGCCGGGCTCATCGAGTTCGCCGCGCACGCCGAGGTGCCGGCGCCCATCGCCGGCTCGCGGCCGATGCGCGTGCTCAAGGAGTGCTTCGCCGACGCGGTGCACCTGCGCAACGACCTGTTCTCGTACCAGCGGGAGATCGAGGACGAGGGCGAGCTGAGCAACGGCGTCCTCGTCCTGCGGAAGTTCTTCGACTGCACCACCCAGGAGGCCGCGGACTCCGTCAACGACCTGCTGACCTCCCGGCTCCAGCAGTTCGAGAGCACCGCCCTCACCGAGGTCCCGCCGCTGCTGGTCGAGCAGCGTCTGGACCCGCAGGCGTGCGCCGACGTGGCGGCGTACGTCAAGGGGCTCCAGGACTGGCAGTCGGGGGGCCACGAGTGGCACATGCGCTCCAGCCGCTACATGAACGGCGCGGCACAGGGGTCCGCCCCCAACCCGTGGTCGCCGTTCGCCCTCAGCGGGCTCGGCACCTCGGCGGCGAACATCACGCTCACCGGCCGATCCGAAGCCGCCAGGTCCCGCAGGTTCACCCACATCCCGTTCCAGCGGGTCGGCCCGGCGCAGGTGCCCGACCTCTACATGCCCTTCACCACCACCCTCAGCCCCCATCTGGAGCCGGCGCGCCGCAACCTCGTCCAGTGGGCGCACCGGATGGGCATGCTCGAACCCGAGCCCGGCATCCCCGGCTCGCACATCTGGACCGAGGAGAAGCTGGTCGACTTCGACTTCCCGCTGTGCTCCGCGGGCATCCACCCGGACGCCACGCCCGAGGAGCTCGACCTCACCTCGGCCTGGCTGACCTGGGGGACGTACGCCGACGACTACTACCCCGTCGTCTTCGGGCGCACCCGGGACCTGGCGGGCGCCAGGCTGGCGAACGAGCGGCTCACCGCCCTCATGCCGCTGGAGGGCCCCCTCACGGCCGTGCCGGTGGGCGCCATGGAACGCGGCCTGGCCGATCTGTGGACGCGTACGGCGGAGCCGATGGCGCCCGAGGCCCGGGCGGTGTTCCGCAAGACCGTCGTGGACATGATCGACAGCTGGCTGTGGGAGCTCGCCAACATGGCGCTGAACCGCGTCCCCGACCCGGTGGACTACATCGAGATGCGGCGGCTGACCTTCGGCTCCGACCTGACGATGGCGCTGGCCCGGCTGGCGCACGGCAAGCGGGTGCCGCCGGAGATCTACCGCAGCGGGCCGATGCGGTCCCTGGAGAACGCCGCGGCCGACTACGCCTGCCTGATGAACGACCTCTTCTCGTACCAGAAGGAGATCGAGTACGAGGGCGAGGTGCACAACGCCGTCCTCGTCGTCCAGAACTTCTTCGACTGCGACTACCCGACCGGGGTGGCCATCGTCCAGGACCTGATGACCGGGCGGATGCGCGAGTTCCAGCATGTCGCCGAGCACGAACTCCCCGTTCTCTACGACGCCTTCGGGCTGGACGAGGCGGCCAGGGAGGTGCTGGAGGGGTACGTGACCGAGCTGGAGAACTGGATGGCCGGAATCCTGGGGTGGCACCGCGGCGTCCGCCGCTACAGCGAGGAGGCCCTGCTGCGCCATCACCGGACCGGGCTGTCCCTGCCGCTCACCGGGCCCTCGGGCCCGGGTACGTCGGCCGCGCGGCTGCACCTGGTCGGGACGTCGGCCATGGCCCGATCGGGCCTGATGACCAGTAGCTGAGGACCAGGGGGCCAGGGGGCCAGGGGGGCCAGTCGACGAAAGGAAGAAGCACCCCATGGCCATCGCGACGGTGAACCCGGCGACCGGCGAGACCCTGCAGACCTTCGAGGAGCTGGGACCCGAGGAGATCGAGCGGCGGCTGGCCGCCGCCGACTCCGCCTTCCGCCGCTTCCGCGGCCTCGGCCTCGGCGAGCGCGCCGCTCTGCTGAACCGCGCCGCCGAGCTGCTGGAGGCGGACCAGGAGGACGTCGCCCGCAAGGTGACGACCGAGATGGGCAAGCCGCTGGCCGCGGCCCGCGCCGAGGCCGCCAAGTGCGTCAAGGCGATGCGCTGGTACGCCGCGCACGCCGCGGAGCTGCTGTCCGAGGAGCGGCCGGCGGAGGCCGACGTACGGGACTCGGGCGCCGCCGCGGCCCGCGTCGTGCACCGTCCGCTCGGCCCGGTGCTGGCCGTGATGCCGTGGAACTTCCCGCTGTGGCAGGTGATCCGGTTCGCCGCGCCCGCGCTGATGGCGGGCAACGTCGGCCTGCTCAAGCACGCCTCGAACGTGCCGCGGACCGCGCTGTACCTGGAGGAGCTGTTCCTGCGGGCGGGCTACCCGGCGGGCTGCTTCCAGACGCTGCTGGTCGGCGCGGCGGCCGTCGAGGGCATCCTGCGCGATCCGCGGATCGCGGCGGCCACGCTCACCGGCAGCGAATCGGCGGGGCGGTCGGTGGCCGCCGTCGCCGGCGACGAGGTCAAGAAGACGGTGCTGGAGCTGGGCGGCAGCGACCCGTACGTGGTGCTGCCCTCGGCCGACATCGAGCAGGCGGCGCGCACGGCCGTCACGGCGCGGGCGCAGAACAACGGCCAGTCGTGCATCGCGGCCAAGCGCTTCATCGCGCACCGCGACGTGTACGACGACTTCGCGGCCCGCTTCACCGGGGGCATGGCGGCCCTGACGGTGGGCGACCCGATGGCGGAGTCCACCGACATCGGTCCGCTCTCCACCGAGAAGGGCCGCGCCGACCTGGAGGAACTGGTCGAGGACGCGGTGCGGCACGGAGCGCGGACCCTGTGCGGCGGGCGCCGTCCGCCGGGGCTCGAACGGGGCTGGTTCTACGAGCCGACGGTGCTGGCCGGGGTCACCCCCCGGATGCGGATCCACCGCGAGGAGGCGTTCGGGCCGGTCGCCGCACTGTACCGGGTGGACGACCTCGACGAGGCGCTCGCCCTGGCCAACGGCACCTCCTTCGGTCTCAGTTCGAATGTGTGGACCCGCGACGAGGCCGAGCAGGAGCGGTGCGTACGGGACATGGAGGCGGGCGGGGTCTACTTCAACGGCATGACGGCCTCGCACCCCGCGTTCCCGTTCGGCGGGGTCAAGCGGTCCGGCTACGGGCGGGAGCTGTCGGGCTACGGGATCCGCGAGTTCTGCAACACCACGACGGTCTGGTACGGCCCGTGAGGCTCCCGCCGCTCGCCTTCGGGTGTCAGTCGACCGGGATCAGGGTCAGATACGCGAGTCCGAGCACGCCGCGGTAGGCGAGGCGGCTCGTGCGGTGGCGGTCGAGGCGTTCGCGGGTCTCGGCGGCCAGCGGGTGGTCGCCGTGCGTGGCCAGCCACTCCTCCGTATCGGCCTGGTACGCCGACTCGAACTCGTCCCATTCGTCCTGACCGGCCGTCTCGATCCATTCGGGGCGGAATCCGGCCGCGACGGCGGCGTCGGCGAGACCGGCGAGGTCGAGGTGCTCACCGGCGTGGGCGCCCGGCCACATGCGGGAGAGTTCGGCCTCGGTGGGGGTGCGCTCCCAGAAGCCCTCGCCGAGGAGGACCCGGCCGCCGGGCGCGACCAGGCGGCGGAGCTCGCCGAGCGCGGCGGTGGTGTGCCGGGGCGGTGCGGCGTCGCTGAGGGCGTGGCTGGCGCCGAGGCACAGGACGAGGTCGGCGGGCCCGCGGGTGGTCCCGACGGCGGACTCCTCCACGAACTCCATCCGGTCGGCGAGTCCGCGGGCCGTCGCGTTGCGCCGGCCCCGGGCCAGGTCGTCGGCGCATATGTCGAGGCCGACGCCGGTGGCCCCGGGGGCGGCGTCGAGGATGCGGAGCGTCAGCTCGGCCCAGCCGCAGCCGATGTCGAGGACGGTGGCGGGGCCGGTGCGGGTGAGGCGCCGCACGATGCGGTCGGCGCGGGCCTCGGAGAGGGGCCCGTGGAAGGCGAGGCGCGTGCTGCGCGGGGGTGGTGAGGAGTCGGTCATGCCCACGGACGCTAGCCGCGCGCGGGCGCGGCGCCCACCGAATATCGGCCCGCCGCCTGGGACTCGGGCGGTCAGGGGCGGACCGTCCCCCGGTAGGTGTAGCGCCGTTCCGGTTCCGGGCGCAGTTCGACCAGCGCCATCGGCTTGTCCCGCGGGTTGCCGCGGTCGTCGAACGCGATGGGGCCGCTCAGCCCGCGCAGGGTCTCGCGCTTGCCGACCTGGAGCAGCATGTTCCGTACCCCCGCCGCGTCCACGGCGTCGCTGCCCTGCGGGCCCGCCGCGTCGCGGATCGCCTCGCCGAGGCTGAGGACCGCGTCGTGCCCCATCATGGCCTGGCCGCTGAGCAGTTCCCGGTCCCCGCCGAAGGCGAGGTCGTACGCCTTGCGGAAGGCCGGATAGGGGTTGCCGGCGCGGCCGGGGTAGATCTTCGGGGTGCTGTCGGGGTGGGCGTAGGCGGTGTAGAGGACCTTGACCCCATCGGCGGCGCGCCAGCGGTCCAGTACGTCGCCGCCGACGGCCCCGGCGCCCTTGACCGGCGGGTCGTAGAACATGCCGAGGGCGCTGGAGCCGGAGAGCACGGTGATGGGGCAGTCGCGGCCGGGGCGGTGAGGGCCTCGACGAGGAGTTTCAGTTCCCGTCCGCGGCCGGCGAAATAGACGGCGTCCAGGCGGCGTTCGGGGCGGCAGACGGTCTCGGCGATGGTGGCGAGCGCGGTGGCGGCCGAGGAGCTGCCGGAGACGAACGGATAGCCGTCGGCCGTCTCCAGCCGCAGCTTCTCGGCGGCCGCGGCGCGCTCGAAGTCCTCGTCGAGCGACTCGTTGTACGCGTCGTCGTCCTTGATGTCCTTGATGACGTCGATGCGGTAGCCGGGGTCGCGCTGCCGCCGCTTGAGGTAGTCGGCGGCGATGGACGCCTGGTCGCGGTTGGGTGAGGAGACCCGGAAGAACGTGGGCCGCGGCGTGGCCAGCCGGTCGGCGGCGACCGTGGAGCCCACCATGGGGACGCCCGCGCCGCGCAGGGCCCGGACCGCGGACTCGGTGGTGGCCAGGGACTGCCCGAAACCGGCGACCGCGACCAGCCGGTGGTCGCCGTCGCCCTTCATGCCGATCAGCTGGTCCACCAGCGGGCGCCACTGCTCGCCGCCCTGCCCGCTGTTGGCCAGCAGCAGTTTGATCTGCGGGGTGCGGCCGTGGCCGCCCTGGTGGTTGAGTTCCATCTGGGCCAGGTACGCGCCCTCGACGGCCTGCCGGACGACGTCCGGTCCGCGGTCGTTGCCGGCGGTGTCCCCGCGCCGGGTCATGGGCTCGGTGTAGGCGACGGCCACCCAGTCCTCGCCGGACTCGGCCACCCGCCGGTTCTCGGCCCGGATCTTCTCGCTGACCTCGCGCAGGGCCTCGCTGAAGACGAAGCGGCCGTCGGTGACTCCGACGCACTCGTCCCCGGGCCCGCGCTTGACCACGCCTTCGGAGCAGGTGCGCGCCGACTCCCGCCGGGCGTCGACCAGCCGGACGGTTCCCACGGCCACCGCGACCGCCAGCACCAGGCCGAGCACGGTCCACAGGCGCCACCGCGACGGCGGGGCGGGCGGTACGAGCGCAGGGCGGGTCACCACGGCTTCCCTTCGTACTGTGCCGCCTTGCCGAGCAGCACCGGGTTCCACGAGACGCTGTCGGTGTGCGCCGCCAGGGTGCGGAACCGGGCGGCGATCTCGCCGTACAGCTCCGCGTACAGGTCTCCCAGCGGGTTGCGGTACGGGTCCCCGGTGCGGTCCGCGGCGGCGGGCGGCGGTTCGGGGCTGATCCAGCTGGCGGCCAGCAGCCGGGTGACGGTGCGCAGGCGGCTCTCGATGACGCCTTCGCCGAGGAAGGCGACGAGTTGCTCGTAGCGTTCCCACGGGGGCCTTCGAGGGCGCCGCCGGGCGTGTGCACCGGTGCCCTGCGCAGTCGGCCGAGGTCGGCGCACCACTCCTGGGGGGTGCCGCGCCCGAAGCGCTCGTTGAGGTATCCCGCCGCGGTGGCCAGGTCACCGCAGGCGAGGGCGTGGTAGGCGACGAGCAGCGGCTCGCCGGTCTCCTGCGCGTGGGCCCGCAGCGCCGTGTGCGTGACCGTCCAGGTGCCGTCCGAGGTGCCGTGTCCGCCGTCGCCTGGGTCCTGGGCGGCCAGCTTGCGCAGCAGCAGGAAGCGCAGCAGCGGGTGCAGTACCTGGTCGGCGCCGTGGCCGCCGTCGGGGGCGGGGTCACCGCCGCCGGTGTGCATGGTGCGCAGCGCGTCCGCGGCGAAGGCCTCGAACTCCCTGCGCACCGCCGCGTCCGCCTCGCTCCACAGGGCTCCGGCGGCCCCGGCGCGCGCCAGGTCGGCGGCGGCGGAGGCGCGGGTGAGGACCCGGACCAGCTCCCGGCCCGCGTCGACCGGCAGCAGCCGCTCCAGCAGGTCGTCCACCAGCGTTCCGGAGGGTTCGAAGAGGCGCCGCAGCCGCTCGTCCCACGCCACCTGCTCGCGGTGGCCGAGCAGCGCCTCCAGTACGGCGGCGGTGGCGGCGGGCTGGCCGCGGGTCAGCTCGTAGACGGCCCAGCCGAGCCATTTCATGCCGCTGTCGGCCTTGGGCGGCGGCACCCGGCGGCCCGCCTCGTGGAGGATCTCCTTGGCCTGCCGCTCCACTTCGAGGCGGTGCAGGTCGCGCAGCTGCCCGACGCGCAGGCCGCGGGCGAGCCGCTCCGGCCGGAACCTTTCCTCGGCCCCGTCCCAGCGCCCCGGGTACGCGCCGTGGCGGGGCGACCCGCCCCAGGCGTGGTCCTCCAGCGCCTTGGGATAGCTGCCCGCGGCGGCCAGCACCAGCAGCGGGTCGGGGGCGTCGGTCCCGCGCCGCACCTCCAGCAGGAGCTCCAGGAAGTCGCTGCCCAGCGGGCTGTCGACGTTGTCGAGCAGCAGCAGGCAGCGGGTGGTGCGGCGGCGGCCGCCGCGGCGGCTCCCGTAGGCCCGGCGCAGGTCGTCCAGGAACGCCTCGAACAGCACGGCCTCGGCCCGTTTGCGCTCCTCTTCCTCCTGGGCCCCGTAGCGCTGGTTGAGGGCGAGCAGGAAGGTGTCGGGCGGGAGTTCGGGGGTGGCGCGCCGGATGCGGGACAGCCGCCAGCGGGTGCGCAGCCGGGCCCAGCCGCGCTGCCACTCGGGCAGCAGCAGGAGGGCGGCGTCGACCAGGCCCGGGGCGCCGAGGGCGGCCGCGGCGTCGGCCAGCCGGCCCAGTACCTCGGTGCGGCGGCTGTCCGGGCCGCCCAGCGCGTCGGCCATGTCCCGGACGGCGGCGTCCCGGCCGCCGCCCACCTCGGTGGCCACGGCGATCGCCAGCAGGCCGAAGGAGGGGAAGGTGAGCCGGGGGAAGTCCTTCTTGCGGGCGTTGAGTTCGAAGACCGCGGCGGCCAGCGCGTCGATCGGCTTGCCGCCCTCCTGCCCGAGCGCGGCCAGGTCGAGCCGTGCGACGGGGGCGCGCCGGGCCCACTCGGCCAGCCGCCGCAGCAGGGTGGTCTTGCCGCTGCCGCGCGCGCCGAGCAGCAGCGTGACGTCCAGCCGGGTGGCGGCCGCCGGACGGCGGGCGGCGGAGAACCGTCGCCTGGGGGCGTACGGCCGGATCAGCTGGTCCTCGACATAGGCCTCCACGGCCTGGTCCCGCTCCGACTCCCCCGCCCACTCACGACGCATCGCTCTCCCCTGCGGCCACCCCCGTCACCGCCCTAACTAAGCGTCAATCGGCGTTGATGACAAGTGGGTTGCCGTCAGCTGGCAGCGACATGTCACGGATACGGCACCACGGCCACCGGGCACGGCGCGTGGTGGAGCACCGCGTGGGTGACGGAGCCGATCCCCTTGCGGCCGGAGGTGCGGCGTCCGACGACCACCAGGTCGGCCCGGCCGCTCGCCGTCAGCAGCACCTCGGGCGCGCCGCCGATCTCGACGTGCTCGGTGACCGGCACGTCGGGGTGGCGCTCCCGCCAGGGGCGCAGCGCGTCGGCCAGCAGGCGCCGGTTGAGCGGCTCGGGGCCGCCGGCGTCGTCGGCGGCGCGCAAGGCTTGGGTGCCCAGCTCGAACGGTCCGGGCAGATGCCAGGCGCGTACGGCCCGCAGGGGCGCGCCGCGCGCCGCGGCGGCCGTGAACGCGAACTCCAGCACCGGGGCGCCCTCCTCGCCGGTCTCCCGCACTCCGGTCACCACCTCCCCCGGGCCGCCGGGGCCGGGTTCGTACCCGCCGCGCACCACCACGACCGGGCCGGTGGCCTGGCGCAGCACCTGGAGGCTGACCGAGCCCAGCAGGAAGCCGGCCAGCGCGCCGTGCCCGCGGGATCCCAGGACCAGCAGATCGGCGTCGGCGGCCGCCGCGAGCAGGGCGGGCACCGGTTCGTCGGAGCGCGCTTCGGCGGACACGGACAGCTCTGGGTGGCCGCGCCGTACCCGGTCCTCGGCCGTGCGCAGCACCTCGCGCGCCCAGTCGCGGCGGCCTTGGGTGTCGGCGTCGGTGGGGGTGTCCAACGGATGCCAGGCCCAAGCGTGCACCAGTCGCAGCGCCGCGCCCCGGGCGGACGCCTCGGCGGCGGCCCAGTCGGCGGCGGCGAGGCTGGGGTCGGTGCCGTCCAGGCCGACGGCGATGGTGCCGGTCATGTCGCGCCTCTCACAGGGCAGGGGGCCGTTTCCACCCGATTATTCGGTCGCCGTGGCCGCCCCGCCTGTGGATCATGAGAGCGCGCCGCGGCAGGGGCCGCGGCCGCGGAGCCCACGAGGAGCAGCTGATGTCCCGTAACGGACCGCTCGACGCGGACGAGATCGCGCGTCGCGTCCGGAAGTCGGCCGAGGAGCACGGCTTCTCCGGGGCGGTGGTGGTCGCCCGGGCCGGGGAGCCGGTCTTCGCCGACGCGTTCGGCTGGGCCAGCCGGGCCTGGCGGATCCCCAACACGGTCGGAACGCGCTTCCGGGTGGCCTCCGTATCGAAGATGTTCACCGCCGTCGCCGTGCTGCGGCTGGTCGAGCAGGGCCGGGTCGGGCCGGCGGACCGGCTGGCGCCGCTGCTCGGGGCGCGCGGGGCCTGGCTGCCGCCGGAGGTGACGGTAAGTCATGCGCTGACGATGACGTCGGGCATCGCCGACTGGTTCGACGAGGGCGGCGACTGGGCGGCCGAGTGGGCCGCGCTGACCGCCGCCCATCCGCTGTATCTGCTGCGCGACAACGCCGACTACCTGCCGCTGTTCGCCGGCAAGGAGCCGCTGTTCGCGCCCGGCGAGCGCCACCGGTACAACGGTGCGGGGTACATCCTCCTCGGTCTGCTGCTGGAGTCCCTCACCGGCAGGCCGTACGCCGATGTGATCCATGACCAGGTCTTCGCCAGGGCGGCCATGGCGGACTCCGGCTTCGTGGCGCTGGACGAGGTCGTGCCGGGCGTCGCCGAGGGCCATCTGCCGCCGGAGGAGGCGGCGGACGGGCGGCGTACCGGCTGGCGCCGCAACGTCTACTCCGCCACCCCCGCGGCGGCCGCCGACGGCGGTGCCACCTGCACCGCCGACGATCTCGTCGGCTTCGCCCGCGCCCTGCGCTCGGGTCGGCTGCTGGGCGCGGACATGACCCGGCGGGCGCTCACCCCCCAGGTGCTGGAGCGTGCGGAGAAGGTGCGCGGCTACACCTGGAAGTACGGGTACGGCGTGATGTTCCTCCTGGACGACGACGGCACCGTGGTGCGCTGGGGCCATACCGGGGAGGAGGACGGGGTGAGCGCCCGCCTCTACCACTACCCCCGGCTGGACGCCGATGTCGCCATCCTGGGGAACGTCAGCGGATGTGCCGGGGCGCTGGGCTGGGACCTGCACGACGCGCTGACCGGCTGACGCACGCGCGCGCCGCCGGTGTCAGTCCGCTGGTGTCACACCACCGGTGTCAGTCCGCCGGTGCGGTGCGGGGGCGGCGGTGGACCAGCAGGACGGCGACGTCGTCGTCGTTCGGGGCGGAGACGGCCGGGGTGACGACCCGGTCGGCGAGCCGTTCGAGGTCCATGAGGCCGCTCCGTCCGACCGGGCCGGCCGCCGCGGCGGCGTCGGCGAGGCGGGCGGACAGTTCGGCGACCCCGTCGTCGTAGTCGCCGCCCGGCCGCTCCACCAGGCCGTCGGTGTAGAGCAGCAGCGTGGCGCCCTCGGGGAGGACCGCCTCGGTGACGGGGTAGTCCGCGTCGTCGAAGCAGCCCAGCGGGATGCCTCCGGGGCTCTCCAGCAGGGCCGCGCCGCCGTCCGGGGCGATGAGCAGGGGGTGGGGGTGCCCGGCGCGGACGATCCGGAGTCGGCCGTCGGCCGGGTCGATGTCCACGACGCAGCAGGTGGCGAAGAGGTCGGTGTCCATGTCGCACAGTGCCCGGTTGCCGCGGGCCATCAGCGCCGACAGCTGGTGTCCTTCGGCGGCGTGGGCCCGCATCGCGATCCGCAACTGGCCCATCACCGCCGCCGCGCGCACGTTGTGGCCCTGGACGTCGCCGATGACGACGGTGATCCGATCGTCCGGCATGGGCAGGGCGTCGTACCAGTCGCCGCCGACGTCCAGCCGATCCGAACCGGGCCGGTAGCGCACCAGGACGTCGAGGCCGGGCGGCGACGGCAGGCGGCCCGGCAGCATCATGCGCTGAAGCTCGGTCAGATGCGCGCGGCGTTCGTCGAAGAGCCGGGCCCTGGCCAGCGACTGGGCGAGGATGCCCGCGACACCGGCGACGACCAGCTGGTCGTCGAAGGAGAAGGCGCGCGGATGGTCGTAGATGATCAGGCAGGCTCCGACCAGTCCGTCGGCCGTCGCCAGCGGGAGGATCGCCCACGCGTGCAGCCCCGGCATCGGGGCCAGCCGCTCGTCGCGGATGCGTGCGAAGAACTCCTCGCGGCTTTCGATGAACATCGGCTCGCCGTCGCGCACGCCGGCCAGGAACGGGCTCTCGATACCGATGTCGGCGAGGTTCCGCAGCCGCTCCTGGTGTGCGGCGTCATAGCCGTGGGAGCCGATGAGCCGCATCCGCCCGCCGTCCTCCTTGAGGTAGATCGCCATGCGCTGGCCGCCGAGCGCGGGCAGGACGGTGTCCGCCACGGTGGCGACGACGTCGTCGATGGAGGAGGCCGCGGTGAACGCGCGGGTGATGTTGAGGACGAAGTCCTTGCGCGCCTGCCGTTCGTCCTCGCGGTTCTGCGCCTCGGTGCTGTCCTGGGCGACGCCGATCATGCCGCGCGGCTTGCCCACGGTGTCGTACAGGACGCGGCTCTCGGCGTCGATCCACCGGATCGCCTTGTCGTCGCGGCGCACGACGCGGTAGCGGACCTGGTACCTGCCCGTGACGAGGCTCTCCCGCACCGCGGCCTCGACCCGCGGGCGGTCCTCCGGCAGGACGGCCTCGTGAAAGGTCTCGATGCGGCCGTCGAACTCCTCGGGGGCGATGCCGAACAGCCGGCACAGCCGTTCGTCCCAGATGAGGCGGCCGGAGGCGAAGTCCCAGTCGAAGGAGCCGATCCCGGCGTTCGCCATGGCCATTTCCAGCATCGTCGCGCGGTCGCGGGCCTGCGGCGGATGAGGGTCGCGGGCGCGCGATCCGCCGCCCGGCGCGCGGTCCCGCGGCGTAAGGGCGAGCAGTTCGTCGAAGCGGTGGGCGCACAGGGCCGCCACGGTGAGGAACGCGCGGTGCCGGGCGGCGTCCAGCGGCACGCCGCCGGGCAGCGTCAGGGCGAGGGACCCGACGCAGCGGGAGCCCACGAGGAGAGGGAGCACGGCGTACTCGGCGGGCGGGGTGCCGTCCGCCGCGCCGGCCGCCTCCTCGTCGCGTGCCGCGGGCTCGCGGGGCTCGGCGGGCGGCTCGCGGGGCGGGCCGTAGACCGGCTCGTGGTCGCGGATGACCTGGGCGAACGGCAGGTCGGCGGCGGCGGAGACGACCCGGTACCGCTCCACCAGCTCGTCGGGCGCGCCGATCGCGGCAGCCAGGCGGATCAGCCCGTCGTCGTCGAGCCGGTAGAGCGCGGCCACCTCGACACGGGTGCCGGGCGCCAGGTCGACGGCCGCCATGGCCGCCGCCAGCAGGGACTCGCAGTCGGGGGCGGCGAGCAGCGGCGGCACCGCGCCCTCGTCGAGGCCACCGCCGGGGCCCCGGCGGCCTACCCCCGGCCCTCCGGCCATAGCAGCCTCCGTGTCCCGCTCGTGCCCCAGCCGCCTCGTGCCCGGCCGCGGTCCCATGGTCCTCCAGCACACCGCGGGCCGCATCAGCAGCGGCGCCATGTCCGATTCCCGCCAGCGACGGGGTCCGCCGTAGCGCACAGTGGAAGGCGTGATGGACGAGCAGAGCAGGTACGAGGCGGTGTGCAGCCGGGACGCGCGGTTCGACGGCGAGTTCTTCTTCGCCGTCTCCACCACCGGTATCTACTGCCGGCCGAGTTGCCCCGCGGTCACCCCCAAGCGGCAGAACGTGCGCTTCTACCCGACCGCGGCCGCCGCGCAGGGCTCGGGCTTCCGGGCCTGCCGCCGGTGCCGCCCCGACGCCGTGCCCGGCTCGGCGGAGTGGAACGCCCGCGCCGACGTGGTCGGGCGGGCGATGCGGCTGATCGGCGACGGCGTGGTGGACCGGGAGGGCGTGGCCGGGCTGGCGGCGCGGCTGGGCTACAGCGCCCGGCAGGTGCAGCGGCAGCTGAACGCGGAGCTGGGCGCCGGGCCGGTGGCCCTGGCCCGCGCACAGCGGGCGCACACGGCGCGGGTGCTGCTCCAGACGACCGGGCTGCGGGCCGCCGAGGTGGCGTTCGCGGCGGGCTTTGCGAGCGTGCGGCAGTTCAACGACACCGTCCGGGAGGTCTACGCGGCCACGCCGAGCCAGCTGCGGGCCGCCCCGCCGGGGGCGGGACGGGGGCGGAGCCCAGCGGGGGCGGCGGGGTGCCGCTGCGGCTCGCGTACCGGGGCCGGTACGGGGCCGCGGAGGTCTTCGGCTACCTGGGCCGGCGGGCGATCCCCGGGGTGGAGGAGGTGACCGGAGAGCCGGGGCGGAGGGTGTACCGGCGGACGCTGCGGCTGCCGCACGGCACGGGGGTCGCGGAGGTCTACGAGGGGCCGGAGGACCGCGGCTGGCTGCTGTGCCGGCTGCACCTGGGCGAACTGCGGGATCTGACCACCGCGACGCAGCGGGTGCGGCGGCTGTTCGACCTGGACGCCGATCCGTACGCGGTGGCGGAGCGGCTGGGGGCCGACGCGGTGCTGGGCCCGCTGGTGGCGCGCCGTCCGGGGATGCGGGCGCCGGGCGCGGCGGATCCGCGGGAGCTGGCGGTACGGGCGGTGCTGGGCCAGCAGGTCTCGGTGGCCGCGGGGCGGCGGCTGGGCGCGGCCCTGGTGGCGGCGTACGGCGAGCCGCTGCCCGGCGCGGAAGGCGGACCGGCTCCGTCGGGGACCGGGCTGACCCGGCTCTTCCCGTCCGCCGAGGTGCTCGCGGAGGCGTCCTTGGACGACATCGGGATGCCGGAGGCGCGGCGCGCCGCGCTGCGCACGGTCGCCACCGCGCTGGCGGACGGCACGGTGCGCCTGGACGCGGGGGCGGACCGGGACGAGGCGGAGCGGCGGCTGCTGGAGCTGCGCGGTGTCGGCCCGTGGACGGCCGGCTACGTCCGGATGCGGGCGCTGGGCGATCCGGACGTGCTGCTGTCCGGTGATGTGGCGATCAGGACCGCGATGCGGGAGATGGGCGCGGGCCCGGCGGACGCCGAGGGCTGGCGGCCGTGGCGGTCGTACGCGATGCACCACCTGTGGCACCGGGAGCGGTGAGGCGGGAGCGGGAAGGCGGGTTCCACGGCCCCCACAGCCGCGGAACCCGCCTGGTCCGTACCTCTTCCCGATCAGCGGATGTGCATGCCGCCGTCAGCGGATGCGTATGCCGCGCTCAGCGGATGTGCATGCCGGAGAGCGAGCGGGAGATCACCAGGCGCTGGATCTCGCTCGTGCCTTCGAAGATCGTGAAGATGGCCGCGTCCCGGTGCATGCGCTCCACCGGGTACTCCCTGGTGAATCCGTTGCCGCCGAGGATCTGCACCGCCTGGGCCGTGACGGTCTTCGCGGTCTCGCCCGCGAAGAGCTTCGACATGGAGCCTTCCGCCGACTCGAACGGCTTGCCGTTGGCGGCCATCCAGGAGGCCCGCCACACCAGCAGGCGCGCGGCGTCGATGCGGGTGCGCATGTCGGCCAGCTGGAACGCCACGCCCTGGTTGTCGATGATCGGACGCCCGAACTGCTCGCGGGTCTTGGCGTAGTCCAGGGCCACCTCGTACGCGGCGCGGGCGACGCCGACGGCCTGGGCGCCGACCGCCGGGCGGGACGCCTCGAAGGTGGCCATGGCGGCGTTCTTGACCCGCTCGCCGCCACTGCGGGCCCGCTCGCGGGCGCGGGCGAGCCGTTCGTCGAGCTTCTCCTTGCCGCCGAGCAGGCAGTGGCCGGGGACGCGGACGTCCTCCAGCACGACCTCGGCGGTGTGCGAGGCGCGGATCCCGTGCTTTTTGAACTTCTGGCCCTGGGACAGGCCGGGCGTGTTCGGCGGGACGACGAAGGACGCCTGGCCGCGGGCGCCGAGTTCCGGATCGACGGTGGCGACGACGACATGGACGTGGGCGATTCCGCCGTTCGTCGCCCAGGTCTTGGTGCCGTTCAGCACCCATTCGTCCTTGACCTCGTCGTACACGGCCCGGGTGCGCATGGCGGAGACGTCGGAGCCGGCGTCCGGTTCGGAGGAGCAGAACGCCGCGACCTTCACGTCGCCGGCGTCCCCGTACATCGGCGGGATCCAGGTGCCGATCTGCTCCTCGGTGCCGTTGGCGAGGACCGCGACGGCGGCCAGGCTGGTGCCGACGAGGGACAGGCCGATGCCCGCGTCGCCCCAGAACAGCTCCTCCATGGCCATCGGGATGCCGAGGCCGGTGGGGTCGAAGAACTGCTGGGCGTAGAAGTCGAGGGAGTACAGGCCGATCTTGGCCGCTTCCTGGATGATGGGCCAGGGCGTCTCCTCACGCTCGTCCCACTCGGCGGCGGCCGGCCGCATGACGTCCGCGGCGAAGCCGTGAATCCAGTCACGTACGGCCTTCTGGTCGTCGTTCAGCTCGAACGTGAACTCAGCCACGCGCCCCTCCTGCATACTTGTTACTAGCGGTAACATCGAGTCTGTTACCGGCGAGTATCAGATGTCAACCTCCACCGCCGAGAAGCCCGCGACCTGCGGCGAGTGTTACGTTGCGCAGGCGCGCGGCGCCGCGGGCGTGTGCGGCGGCGCGGAACGGGCGGCACAGAAAGACCAGGGGGCGGGGAGGCACTCATGAACACCGGGACCAGCCAGCGCGACGATCAGCGGCAGACAGCGCAGCAGCGCCGCAGAGAACTGCTGGAGGCGGCGGACCGGGTCGTGCTGCGCGACGGACCGGGCGCCTCGATGAACGCGATCGCCGCCGAGGCGGGGATCACCAAGCCCATCCTCTACCGCCACTTCGGCGACAAGGGCGGGCTGTACCGGGCCCTGGCCGAGCGCCACACCGACGCCCTGCTCGCCTCGCTGCGCGCCGCGCTGGACGCCCCGACCGACCGCCGCGCCCGCGTGGAGTCCACCCTGAACACCTACCTGGCGGCGATCGAGGCGCGGCCGCAGGTGTACCGGTTCCTGATGCACCCGGCCGACGACGAGCAGCAGGCCGAGGCGGAGCAGGGGTTCGACGTCGGCCGGCACTCCGCCCCGCTGCTGCGCCGCATGGGCGAGGAGCTGGCCGAGGTGATCACCGAGCGCGTCGACCTCGGGCCGGGCGGCATGGACCTGGCCCGCGCCTGGGGCCACGGCATCGTCGGCATGATGTACGCGGCCGGTGACTGGTGGCTGCGCGAACGGTCGTGCCCGCGCGAGGACTTGGTGCGGCATCTGACGGATCTGCTGTGGGGGCGGCTGGCCTCGGCGGGCGACCGCGCGGGCGGGCCGGGCTTCTGACGCGGCCCGGCCCGCTCCCGGGCGCTCGTCAGTCTCCGGGCGGAGGGGCTGCGCGGGCCCACGGGGCTCGGCGGGCCGCCCGCAGGGCGCGGCGCTGACGCAGGCCGGAGAGGCGGTCGACGAACAGGCCGCCGTCGAGGTGGTCGCACTCGTGCTGGAGGCAGCGCGCGAAGAACCCGGTGCCCTCCACCCGCACCGGCTCCCCGGTGACCGTGACGCCCGTCACGACCGCGCGGTCGAAGCGGGGCGTGGCGGCCTCGATGCCGGGCAGCGACAGGCAGCCCTCCGGTCCGGTGACGGTGACGCCGTCGGCCTCGGCCAGCCGCGGGTTGACGATGTGGCCCAGGTGCCGCCGGTCCTCGTCGTCGGGGCAGTCGTAGACGAAGACCCGCAGGTTCACCCCGATCTGGTTCGCGGCCAGGCCCACGCCCTGCGCCGCGTACATCGTGGCGAACATGTCCTCGACCAGCGCCGCGAGCGTCGCGTCGAAGGCCGTGACGTCCGTGCACGGTGCGTGCAGGCCCGGATCGCCGAGCAGCCGCATCGGGTGGACGACGCCGGTGCTGCCGGGAATCGTGCCGTTTCGCATGACGGCAAGGGTACGGTTCGCCGGCGGCAGGGAACCCGCACGGGCCGTCGTACCTCTTCACACCCGAAGAGCCGCGGGGTGGGGCACAGCGCCCCCGCCCCTGGTCTGCGGGTGGCGGGATTCGGGTCGGCGGCCGGATCTCGATAGGCTGATCCACGACCGATGCCTCCCGACAGGCCAACGGGCACGGAGGGGGCGTATCCACGCGGCCCAGGGGGAGGGCGCGGCGCTGGACGCAAGGAGGATCTAGGACGATGGCAGGCAATTCGGCGCCGCTGTCGCCGCGGGCCAAGTTGGCCGTGACGGCGGGAAAGGCCGCGGCAGCGGTATCGAAGGCCGCGGGGCGCGGCAGCGGCTCGGTGATCGGCGGCAAGGTGGCCCTCAGGCTCGACCCCGATCTGCTGGGTCGACTCGCCCAGCACCTGGACGTGACCCTGGTCTCGGCGACCAACGGCAAGACCACCACCACCCGGCTGATCGCCGAGGCGCTGCGGGCCGCGGGCCCGGTGGTCTCCAACGCGCTCGGCGCCAACATGCCGGCCGGCATCACCTCGGCGCTCGCCGGGGCTCCGACGCCCGGTTCGGCGTCATCGAGGTCGACGAGAAGTACCTCGCCGGGGTGGCGCGGGACACCGAGCCCAAGTGCATCGCGCTGCTGAACCTCTCCCGCGACCAGCTCGACCGGGCCGCGGAGACCCGCATGCTCGCCGAGAAGTGGCGCGAGGGCCTGGCGGGCACCAAGGCCGTCGTGGTGGCCAACGCGGACGACCCGCTGATCGTGTGGGCCGCGTCCTCCTCCCCCAACGTGGTCTGGGTCGGGGCCGGCCAGGAGTGGAAGGACGACGCCTGGTCCTGCCCGTCCTGCGGCGGCGTGCTGTCCCGCCCGGGCAACGACTGGGGCTGCCAGGCGTGCGGCTTCCGCCGCCCCCAGGCCAGCTGGGCGCTCAACGGCGACTACGTCCTGGACCCGCAGGGCTCGGCGTGGCCGATCCACCTCCAGCTCCCGGGCCGCGCCAACAAGGCGAACGCCGCCACCTCCGCCGCCGTCGCCGCCGTCTTCGGGGTGCCGCCGCAGGTGGCGCTGGAGCGGATGTACCAGGTGCAGGCGGTGGCCGGCCGGTACGACGTGGTGACCTTCAACAACCGCGAGCTGCGGCTGCTGCTGGCCAAGAACCCGGCCGGCTGGCTGGAGACGTTCTCCCTGATCGACGGGCCGCCCGCGCCCGTGATCCTGTCGGTCAACGCGCGCGGCGCGGACGGCACGGACACCTCCTGGCTGTGGGACGTGGACTACACCCGGCTCGCCGGGCACCCGATCTGCGTCATCGGTGACCGCAAGCTCGACCTCGCGGTCCGGCTGGAGGTCGCCGGGCTCGACTTCCGGGTGTGCGAGAACGTGGACGAGGCCGTCGCGATGTGCCCGCCGGGCCGCATCGAGACCATCGCGAACTACACCGCGTTCCAGGACCTGCGCCGCCGCGTCGGCAACTGACCCCCGTACGAGTACGAGCCCGTACGCAGTACGGAGAAGGATTGCGAACATGAGCCAGAACGGCAGTCTGCGCCTGGTGTGGGTCTACCCCGACCTGCTGAGCACGTACGGAGACCAGGGCAATGTGCTGGTCGTGGAGCGCCGGGCCCGCCAGCGCGGCCTGGACGTCTCCCGCGTCGACGTCCGCTCCGACCAGCAGATCCCCACCTCCGGGGACATCTATCTGGTCGGCGGCGGCGAGGACCGGCCGCAGCGGCTGGCGGCCGAGCGGCTGCGGCGCGACGGCGGGCTGAACCGGGCGGTGGCCAACGGCGCCATCGTCTTCTCGGTGTGCGCCGGCTACCAGATCCTGGGCCACGAGTTCATCAACGACCTGGGCCAGCGGGAGCAGGGGCTCGGCCTGCTGGACGTGGTCAGCACCCGCGGCGAGGGCGCCCGGTGTGTCGGCGACGTCCTGGCCGACATCGACGAGCGGCTCGGCCTGCCGCCGCTGACCGGCTTCGAGAACCACCAGGGCGTCACCCACCTGGGCCCGACCGCGCGGCCGTTCGCGCGGGTGCGGTTCGGCAACGGCAACGGCACGGGCGACGGCTACGAGGGCGCGTACAACGACACCGTCTTCGGCACGTACATGCACGGTCCCGTGCTGGCCCGCAACCCGCTGATCGCGGACCTGCTGCTGAAGCTGGCGCTGGACGTGAACGCGCTGCCGCCGGTCAACGACCAGTGGTACGACGCGCTGCGCGCGGAGCGGATCGCCGCGGCGACGCAGGCTTCGGCCTGACGCCCCCCGGGGGGGCATGACGCGGGCCCGTCCAGCACTCGGGCATCGTTCTCGAAGGCCGGACGGGCTGGTTTAGGGTGGCCGGGATTCCGACCGGACGACGTGGTCCGGGCACACCTGGTTGAGTTGCAGAGGTACCCGAACACATGCGCATTGGTGTCCTCACATCCGGCGGCGACTGCCCCGGTCTGAACGCCGTCATCAGGTCGGTCGTGCACCGCGCCGTCGTCGACCACGGCGACGACGTCATCGGCTTCCACGACGGGTGGAAGGGCTTGCTGGAGTGCGACTACCGCAAGCTCGACCTCGACGCGGTGAACGGCATCCTGGCGCTCGGCGGCACCGTCCTGGGCTCGTCCCGGGTCCAGCCGGCGCATCTGCGGGACGGGGTCGAGCGGGCCAGGGGGCATGTCGCCGAGCTCGGCCTCGACGCCGTCATCCCGATCGGCGGCGAGGGCACCCTCAAGGCCGCCCGGCTGCTGTCGGACGCCGGGCTGCCGATCGTCGGCGTCCCCAAGACCATCGACAACGACATCGCCGCCACCGATGTGACGTTCGGTTTCGACACGGCCGTCGGGGTCGCGACCGAGGCGCTGGACCGGCTCAAGACGACCGCCGAGTCCCACCAGCGGGTGCTGATCGTGGAGGTCATGGGGCGGCACACCGGCTGGATCGCGCTGCACTCGGGCATGGCGGCGGGCGCGCACGCCATCGTGGTGCCCGAGCGCCCCTTCGACATCGACGAGCTGACCGAGGTGGTCGGGCGGCGCTTCGCGGCGGGCAAGAAGTTCGCGATCGTGGTCGCCGCGGAGGGCGCCAAGCCGCGGGCGGGCTCCATGGAGTTCGACACCGGCGGCAAGGACGTCTACGGCCACGAGCGGTTCGCGGGCGTGGCCCGGCAGCTGTCGGTCGAGCTGGAGCGCCGCCTGGGCAAGGAGGCGCGGCCGGTCATCCTGGGCCATGTGCAGCGCGGCGGCACCCCGACGGCGTACGACCGGGTGCTGGCCACCCGGTTCGGCTGGCACGCGGTGGAGGCCGCGCACCAGGGCGCGTTCGGGATGATGACGGCGCTGCGCGGCACGGACATCACGCTGGTGCCGCTGGCCGAGGCGGTCGAGACACTCAAGACGGTGCCAGTGGAGCGGTACGCCGAGTCCGAGTGCGTGCTGTGAGCTGAGTGCGCGCGGAACCGCCCCCGGCCACAGCTATGGCCGGGGGCGGTTCTAGTCTGGTGCGGACGCACTGGTGCGAAACAGGAGAGAGCGGATGGAACACGGCGGCCACGGTGGGCACGGCATGATGATGGATCTGCCGCCGTTCACGCTGTCGCGAGGGCTGGAGTTCAGCGGGGAACCGTTCTTCCTGATCAGCTGCTCGCTCGGGATCGTGCTGTACGGCTGGGGCGTGCTCCGGCTGCGGCGGCGCGGTGACGCCTGGCCGGTGGCGCGTACCGTCGCGTTCGTCACGGGTGTGCTGTCGGTCGCGCTGGTGATGTGCACCAAGCTCAACGACTACGGCATGGTCATGTTCAGCGTGCACATGGTGCAGCACATGGTGATCAGCATGCTGTCGCCGATCCTGCTCCTGCTGGGCGCCCCGGTGACGCTGACGCTGCGGGCGCTGCCGGCGGCCGGGCGGGGCCGCAAGGGGCCGCGGGAGCTGCTGGTCGCGCTGCTGCACAGCCGGTACATGCGGATCGTCACGCACCCGGCGTTCACGATCCCGCTGTTCATCGCGAGCCTGTACGCGCTGTACTTCACCCCGCTGTTCTCCACGCTCATGGGCAGCAAGGCCGGGCACATCGGGATGATGGTGCACTTCCTCGCCGTGGGCCTGGTCTTCTTCTGGCCGATCATGGGCGTGGACCCGGGGCCGCACCGGCCCGGCTATGTGATGCGGATGCTGGAGCTGTTCGCGGGCATGCCGTTCCACGCGTTCTTCGGGATCGCGCTGATGATGGCGTCGGAGCCCATGATCGACACGTACAAGAACCCGCCGGCGTCGCTCGGGATCGACGCGCTGTCCGACCAGAACGCGGCGGGCGGCATCGCGTGGGCGTTCAGCGAGATCCCGTCGGTGGTCGTGCTGCTGGCGCTGGTCTACCAGTGGTACCGGTCCGAGCAGCGCCAGGCGCGGCGCAAGGACCGGGTGGCGGACCGCGACGGCGACCGCGAGCTGGAGGCCTACAACGCCTACCTCGCCTCGCTCCAGGCCCGCAGCGGCCGCTGAGCCGCATCCGGATCGGACGTGATCTCGACGCACTCGCCGTAGCGGTGCGGGGCCCGGCGGGGGACGATGGTCTCCTGAACCGTGGTCCGGGCGGGGCGCCGCCGGGCCTCGTTGAGGAGGTTGCGGGGATGCCCGGAATGCCCGGATCGACGAAGGCGATGGCGGGGTTCACGGTGGGGAGCCTGGTCGTGGTGACCGCGTACACCGTGACCCTGGGCAGCAGCGGCTGGCTCTGGTTCACCTGGGTGGTGCTGGGGCTGCTGACACTCGGGGTGCTCGTGACCCGGAACTGAGGGCCGTTCGGTCCTCTTCGCTGACAGCAGATCAGCGCAGGGCGAACCCGGCGAGACGTACGGCACGGCGCGCCGTAGCGTCCCCGGCATGACTCAGCAGAGCGCATTCGTGATCGGGGCGACGGGCCAGGTCGGGCGGGCGACCGTCCGCGCCTTGGCGGCGGACGGATTCCAGGTGCGGGCGGCGTCGCGCGGCGGTGGCCGCGACGCGAGCTGGCCCGCGGAGGTTCGGGCGGTGCGGCTGGACCGCGCGGACGACGCGGCCCTGGCGGACGCCCTCGGGGAGGGCTGCGACGTCCTGGTGGACTGCGTCGCGTACGGGCGCGACGAGGCGCGGCAGCTGCTCGGACTGGCGGACCGGATCGGGTCGGCCGTCGTGATCTCCAGCGTCGCGGTGTACGAGGACGGGCAGGGCCGCAGTCTCGACACCCAGAACGAGCCGGACGGGTCCCCCGCGTACCCGGTGCCGATCCCCGAGTCGCAGCCGACGGTCGAGCCGGGTGAGGGGACCTACGCCACCCGCAAGGCGGCACTGGAGCGGGAGCTGCTGACGGACGGCCGGTTGCCGGCGACACTGCTGCGGGCGGGGGCGATCCACGGCCCGCACAGCCGGACACCGCGCGAGCTGCACTTCGTCAAGCGGGTCGTGGACGGCCGGCGGACGCGGATCCTGGCCCACCGCGGCGAGAGCAGGTTCCATCCGGTGCATGTCGCCAACATCGCGGAGCTGGTGCGGCTGGCGGCGCGGCGACCGGGTTCACGGGTGCTGAACGCGGCCGATCCACAGGCGCCCACCGTGGCGGAGATCTCGGCGGCGGTGGACGCGGCCCTGGGCGCCCCGGAGAGCGAGCTGGTGCTGATGGACGGCGCGCCGGAGACGGGCCCGGTGGGGCAGACCCCGTGGAGCGCCGCCCGGCCGGTGGTGTGCGACATGTCGGCGGCGGAGCGCGAGCTGGGCTACCGGCCGGTGACCGACTACGCCGCGTCCCTGCCGGAGACGGCCGAGGGGCTCGCCCGACGGCTGGCCGAGGAGCCGGACTGGCGCGCGGCGTTCCCCGAGATGGCGAAGGCGTACGACCCGCACCTGGACCTCTTCGACTACGCGGCGGAGGACGCCTGGCTGGCCGGGCACGGTTATTCCGTCGCGCGGTGATCATCGCCCACGTAGCCTCGGGGCCGTGAAAGAGGGACATTCCCTGATGAGGGACGATACGGGGGTATGGGGATGAGCGCGCGACTGCGGCAGATCGCGAAGGAGACCGAGGGGATCGTGGCGGCCGGGCGCTACACCGCGCCGGGCGGCGGCGAGGTCGTGATCGCCGAGACCGTCGCCGCGGCGAGGGCGGGGACCCGGGGGTACGGTCCGGGTCCTGTGGCGTACGAGCCGGCCGCCCCGGCCCGTGCCACGGCCTTCGAGGTGACGGCGGAGAGCAGTCTGGCGGCCGCGCGCAGGCTGGTGCGGGAGGTCTCCGGGACGGTCGGCGTGCTCAACTTCGCGTCGGCCCGCAATCCGGGCGGCGGGTTCCTCAACGGCGCGCAGGCGCAGGAGGAGGCGCTGTGCCGGTCCTCGGCGCTGTACACGTGCCTGCGCCAGGTGCCGGAGTTCTACGCCGCGCACCGCGCGGACCCCAGCCCGTTCTACAGCGACCGGGTGATCCACTCCCCCGCCGTGCCGGTCTTCCGGGACGACCGGGGCGAGCTGCTGGCCGCTCCGTACACGGTGGGCTTCCTCACCTCGCCCGCGCCGAACGCGGGGGTCATCGCCCGGCGGGACCCGGCGGCGGTGGCGCGGATCCCGGCGGTGCTGGCGTCGCGCGCCGGGCGGGTGCTGGACGTCGCGGCCGCGCACGGCTACCGGGCGCTGGTGCTCGGGGCGTGGGGGTGCGGGGTGTTCCAGAACGATCCGGCCCAGGTGGCGGCGGCGTTCGCCGGTGAGCTGACCGGGGCGGGGCGGTTCGCGGGGCGCTTCGAGCGGGTGGTGTTCGCGGTGCTGGACCGCCGTACGGATTCGCCGACGAGGGCCGCCTTCGCGGACGCGTTCGGCTGACCCGTCCGCCCGGCGGGTCCGGCTGGCGCGTCCGGCTGGCGACGTGCCGCGCCCCGCTCCGGGATCCGGAAGCGGGGCGCGGCGTGGTGCGGTGAGCGGTGGTTACTTCTTGGCCTCCGGCTTGGGCGTGGCGTGCGGGGCGCACGTCACGTCCTTGGCGTCGACCTTGCCCTTGAGCAGGTAGCTGTCCACCCGGTCGTTGATGCACGGGTTGATCTCGGTGGTGACGCCGTGCGAACCGGCGTCCTTCTCCGTGATCAGGCGCGAGCCCTTGAGGCGCTTGTGCAGTTCGACGGCCCCTTCGTACGGAGTGGCGGCGTCACGCTCGGACTGCACGATGAGCACCGGCGGCAGGCCCTTGTCGGCGCCGACCTTGAGCGGGGTCTGCTGCGGGGCTCCCCAGGTGGCGCACGGCAGGTTCATCCAGGCGTTGGACCAGGTCAGGAACGGGTAGTCCTTGTGGAGACGGGTGTTGTCCCGGTTCCACCTGCTCCAGCTGGTCGGCCACTTGGCGTCGGCGCACTCCACCGCGGTGTAGACGGCGTTGCTGTTCTCCGACGCGATGTTGCCCGCCGTGTCGGACATGTCCGGCGCGGCGGCCTCGATCAGCGGCTTCTCGTCACCGGCGAGGTAGGCGCTCCACGCCTGGGCGACCTCGGTCCACGCACCGTCGTAGTACGGGGCGCTCTGGAAGAAGGCGAGCAGCTCGGCGGGGCCCACCTTGCCGCCGATCGGCTTCTTCTTGGCGGTGGCGCGCAGCGTCTCCCACTGCTTCTGGACCTTCTCGGGCGTGTCGCCGATGTGGTAGGCCGCGTCGTACTTGGCCACCCACTTCTTCCAGTCGTCCCAACGCATCTCGAAGGCCACGTCCTGGTCCAGGTTGGCCTGGTACCAGATCTTCTCCTGCGCGGGGTTGACGACGCTGTCCACGATCATCCGGCGCACGTGCGTCGGGAAGAGCGTGGCGTAGACGCCGCCGATGTAGGTGCCGTAGGACACGCCGATGTAGTTGAGCTTCTTCTCACCGAGCGCGGCGCGGATGACGTCGATGTCGCGGGCGGTGTTCGGCGTGGTCATGTGCGGCAGCATCCAGCCGCTGCGCGCCTTGCAGCCTGCCGCGTAGTCCTTGGCGAGCTTGCGCTGGACGCGCTTGTCGGCCTCGCTGTCCGGTACCGGGTCGAGCTTGGGGCCCTTGACGAACTCCTGCGGGTCGACGCAGGAGATGGGGGTCGAGTGGCCCACACCGCGCGGGTCGAAGCCGACGAAGTCGTACGCCTTCGCGGTCTTGGCCCACAGCGGGTTCTTGGTGGTGACGCGCTTGGGGAAGCGCATACCCGAACCGCCCGGTCCGCCCGGGTTGTACAGGACCGAGCCCTGGCGCTCGTCGGCCGTGCCGGTGTTGCCGATCCGGTCGACGGCGATCTTGATCTTGCGGCCGTTCGGCTTGGCGTAGTCCAGCGGGACGCTGACGAAGCCGCACTGGATCGGCTTGTCCAGCCCCCAGTCCTTCGGGCAGTCCTGCCAGTCGATGCCCGCCTTGGCGGCACGGGCCGCCGCGATCTTCACACCGCGGGCCTCGGCGTCGCCGCCGGGCGTGCGCTGGCCGGCGCTGGCCGTGGGCGCGGCCAGCGCCCCGGCTATGAGGACGCCGGTCACGACGCCACCGGTGGCGCCGAAGATTGCTGTACGTCTCACGTGGGTAACTCCCCCTGCTGGGTGTGCCGCTTGTGGCGGCGGTTGGTCGAGAGGATCCTCGCCTCTCGTTTGCCGATCAGTACAGGTCACGACGGGGTTTCTTTACCAAGCCGTGAGCTCGGACGCGTCGTCGAGCAGTCGGCGCAGCCGGAGCGCGTCGCCCGCGACGGCCGTGACGAGCAGCGCGGGGCCGGCCAGCGGGGTCAGCACCGCGGTCTCGCCGAGCAGCACGGGGCGCGGCGGCCGGTCCGCCAACGCCGGGTCGACGACGAGCAGTTGGCCGACCGCCCGGTGGCCCCCGAGCACGGCCGCGCCGTCCCAGCCGGGCGCGCCGGGCCCGTAGGCCAACTCCTGGTCCAGCAGGGGGCGCCCGGCGCGGTGGACGGTCAGCCGGGTCGTGAGCCTGCCGGGTGGCTCGCCGGCGCGGCCCAGGACCTGCTCCTCGCGCAGCACCAGGCGCGCGGTCGGTGCCAGGTCGACCCGGGTGGTCATCGTCAGGTCGCTGCCGTGGGCCGAGATCAGCGGTTCGGGCAGCCAGCGCAGGCGGGCGCCGTCACCGACGCTCAGCACCGTGTCGTAGGTGGCGGGCGCGCCGTCGCGGCCGGGCAGGGCGATGGTGGCCGCCGTGCTGGTCACCCGCAGTGCGGCGGCCTCCTCGACGGCCGCGGTCAGCCGCAGCCGGTCGCCGCCGAGGGGCGCGCTCATGGCGCCGACGAGCGCGACGTGCGCCTCGGAGGCGCCCGGTGCCGCGTGCGGCTGGTGTGGCCCGCCTATCGGCTGCGTGTGGTGCACCGCGGTGCCGCGGCCGCCGACCCGCCGGAGCGCGAAGGGCCCCGCCCCCTCCAGTACGGGCAGCGCGGTGCCGCCGCGCCCGTCGGGGGTGGCGACGACGCGGGCGGTGGCGGTGAGGCCACCGCCCCGGCGGCCCGGCTCGGCGGCGGCGTGCGCGGTGACGGTCATGGCGTGCCCGCCGCCCACCGCGCGAGCCGCTCGCGCACCCAGTCCGCGACCGGCCTCACCCCGCCGTCGGCGACCAGGGAGGTGAAGGCGACGGGGAGTGCGCCGCGCTGCGCCGCGGCGTCCCGGGCCATGCGGTCCAGGTCGGAGCCGACGTGCGGGGCGAGGTCGGTCTTGTTCACGACGAGCAGGTCCGCGGTGGTGACGCCGGGCCCGCCCTTGCGCGGGATGTCGTCGCCGCCCGCGACGTCGATGACGAAGATCTGGGCGTCGACCAGACCCTTGGAGAAGGTCGCGGTGAGGTTGTCGCCGCCGGACTCGACCAGCACCAGGTCGAGCGGGCCGACGCTGTCCTCCAGGTCCTCGACCGCTTCGAGGTTGGCGGAGATGTCGTCGCGGATGGCGGTGTGCGGGCAGGCGCCGGTCTCCACGGCCGTGATGCGCTCGGGCGGCAGCACGGCGTTGCGCAGCAGAAACTCGGCGTCCTCGCGCGTGTAGATGTCGTTGGTGACCACCGCGATGCGCAGCTCGTCGCGGAGCGCGCGGCACAGCGCGGCGACGGTGGCCGTCTTGCCGGAGCCGACGGGCCCGCCGAGCCCGATGCGCAGGGCGCGCCGGGCGCCGTCGGGGCGGTGCGGGTCGGCGGCGCTGTAGGTGTGGCGGTGCGGGAAGGTCTCCGCGTGGTCCAGGTGCATGGCGGCGGCTCCGGCTGTGGTGAGGGGTGGTGTCGCGGGTGTGTCGGGGGTACGGGCGTCGGGAGTGCTGGCGGTCGGCAGTGCTGGTGATCGGGAGCGCTTACGTCGGGGTCAGGCCGAGGTCAGGAGGCGAAGAGGCGTACGGGCCAGGTGGCGTGCGCTTCGGCGGCGATGTCGAGCAGCGGGCCGGAGGCGGCGGGCAGCACGTCGGTGCCGTCGCGCAGGGCCCGGTGGGCGGCGTCGGCGGCGCGTCGGGCGACCTGGTCCAGGTCGGGGGCGAGGCGGGCGAGGACGGCGGTGGCGTCGAACGGATCGAGGCTCAGCAGCCGTACGACGGCGGTCGCGGGGCCGCTGACCGCCTCGTACGCGGCGGCGTGGGCGGCGTCCAGGGCCCCCAGTCCGGCGGCGCGCGCGGCGAGCCCGAGGACGACCGGCTGGTGGGCGCCGCGGGGCCGGGCGGCGGCGAGGGCGGCGAGTTCGGGGGACGGCCAGGCGGCCCGTACCGCGCGCATCATCTGGCGGCCGAGGCGGCGGGCGGTGGCGCGCAGCGCGGGCACCGGGGTGCGGGCGTCGGCCGCCTCGTCCAGCAGCAGCGGGTCGACCCCGGCGGCGGCCGCGGCGGCGAGCCCGGCCGCGGTGAGCCCGGCGGTGTGCAGCCGCCCGCGGCAGAACGCCTCCAGGGACGCGGGGTCGTGGATCCGGCCCGCCTTGACCGCGGCTTCCGCGCCGCCGGAGTGCGCGTGCCCGCCGGCCGGGAAGCGGCCGTCGGCGAGCACGAGCAGCGCGGCACGGGCCGCCGACGCTCCGGGCGCGGCGACGGGTCCGGGTGCGCGTTCGGCTGCGGCGGGCGCGGCGGCGGGCTCGCCGGGCCGAGTGGGCATCTCCGTACCCGTGTCCATGGCTGTACCCCTGTCCATGGTCAGAACAGGAAGTAGCGCTGGGCCATGGGCAGTTCGGCCGCCGGTTCCGGTTCGACGGCCTCGCCGTCGATGGTGACCGTGAACGTGTCGGGGTCGACCTCGACCCGCGGCCGGGCGTCGTTGCCCCGCATGTCGGCCTTGGTGAGGCCGCGGGTGCCGCGGATGGCGGCGAACCGCTTGCCGAGGCCGAGCCGTTCGGTCAGACCGTCCTCCAGTGCGGTGGCGGTGACGAAGTTGACGGAGTTGGCGGCCGGGGAGCGGCCGATGGCGCCGAACATCGGGCGCGGCAGCACCGGCTGCGGGGTGGGGATGGAGGCGTTCGCGTCGCCCATCTGCGCGTACGCGATCTGGCCGCCCTTGATGACGAGCTGCGGTTTGACACCGAAGAACGCCGGGTCCCACAGCACCAGGTCCGCGAGCTTGCCCGGCTCCACGGAGCCGATCTCGCCGTCGAGCCCTTGGGCGATGGCCGGGTTGATGGTGTATTTGGCGACATAGCGCCGCGCCCGGTGGTTGTCGGCGCGGCCGTCGCCGGGCAGGGCGCCGCGCCGTCGCTTCATGACGTGCGCCGTCTGCCAGGTGCGCAGCACGACCTCGCCGACGCGCCCCATGGCCTGCGAGTCGGAGGAGATGATCGAGATCGCGCCGAGGTCGTGCAGGATGTCCTCGGCGGCGATGGTGCTGGGCCGGATGCGGGACTCGGCGAAGGCGAGGTCCTCGGGGACGGCCGGGTTGAGGTGGTGGCAGACCATCAGCATGTCGAGGTGCTCCTCGACGGTGTTGACGGTGTGCGGCCGGGTGGGGTTGGTGGAGCTCGGCAGCACGTTGGGCTGGGAGACCACCGTGATGATGTCGGGTGCGTGGCCGCCGCCCGCGCCCTCGGTGTGGTACGCGTGGATGGTGCGCCCGGCGATGGCGGCCAGCGTGTCGCCGACGAATCCGGCCTCGTTGAGCGTGTCGGTGTGGATGGCCAGTTGGGCGCCGCTCTCCTCGCAGACCCCCAGGCACGCGTCGATGGCGGCGGGGGTGGCACCCCAGTCCTCGTGGATCTTGAAGCCGAGCGCGCCGCCCCGCAGTTGGGACCACATGGCCTCGCGCGAGACGGTGTTGCCCTTGCCGAGCAGCCCGATGTTGACGGGGTACGCCTCCAGCGCCTCGAACATCCGGGCAAGGTGCCAGGGGCCGGGCGTGATGGTGGTCGCCTTGGTGCCCTCGGCCGGGCCGGTGCCACCGCCGACGAGGGTGGTGATGCCCGCGGAAAGGGCCTCGTCGACGATGGTCGGGGAGATGAAGTGGACGTGGGCGTCGATGGCCCCGGCGGTGAGGATCCTGCCGTTGCCCGCGATGACCTCGGTCTCGGGCCCGATGACGAGGTCGGGGTGGACGCCGTCCATGGTGTCGGGGTTGCCGGCCTTGCCGATGCCGGTGATCCGTCCGTCGCGCAGTCCCACGTCGGCCTTGACCACGCCCCAGTGGTCGAGGACGACGGCGCCGGTGATCACCGTGTCGGGGGCGCCCTCGGCGCGGGTGGCGCGGGACTGGCCCATGGACTCGCGGATCACCTTGCCGCCGCCGAAGACGGCCTCGTCCCCGGCCCGGCCGGGCCCGCCGCTGCGGTCCTCCTCGATCTCGATCAGCAGGTCGGTGTCGGCCAGCCGTATCCGGTCGCCGGTGGTGGGGCCGAAGAGGGCGGCGTAGTCGGGGCGGCTCAGTGCGGTCATGTCGTCCGTCGTCTCAGTCATCGAGGGGGCCTCCGGTCTCGGCGCGCAGGCCGGGGACGATGCGGGCGCCCGCGAGCGGCACGAGCGCGACCTCGACGGGGATGCCGGGCTCGAAGCGGACGGCGGTGCCCGCGGCGATGTGCAGCCGCTTGCCGCGGGCGGTGGCGCGGTCGAAGTCGAGGCCGGGGTTGGCCTCGGCGAAGTGGTAGTGCGAGCCGACCTGGACGGGCCGGTCGGCGGTGTTGAGCACGGTGAGGCGGGTGACGGGCCGGCCCTCGTTGAGGCCTATCGGCGCCTGGTCGTGCAGGATCTCTCCGGGTATCACGGGCGGCGCCTCCTTCAGGCGATGGGCTCGTGGACGGTCACGAGCTTGGTGCCGTCGGGGAAGGTCGCCTCGACCTGGACGTCGTGGATCATCTCCGGGATGCCGTCCATGACCTCGTCGCGGGTGAGGACCTTGCGGCCGGAGGACATGAGCTCGGCGACGGTGCGGCCGTCGCGGGCGCCTTCGAGGATGTGGGCGGTGATGAGCGCGAGGGCCTCGGGGTGGTTCAGCCGCACACCGCGGGCCCGGCGCTTGTCGGCTACGTCGGCCGCGACATGGATGAGCAGCCGTTCCTGCTCGTGCGGGGTCAGTTGCACGGTTCCACCTCATCCTCGTCGCCGGTCGCTCGCTGCGGGACCCTAGTCGACGCGTCCACGTAGTTGACCTGCGGTTCTTCGCTGGGCTGCCGGTTTTGGAACAGCCATTGCAGGTTAGAGCCGAACCTTTTCCAACGCGTTAACTGGCGCTTTGCCCGCCCATGACGCCGCCGTCCTCCCGGACCGGATCGGGTGCGGACGCGCCTGATACCGCATGCCGGAACACGTCGTCCGGTATTCGCTCTTGACGATCACCTGACGAAACGCCGATCCTCTTGACCGCGTGCATACATCGCTCCGCACCAACCCCCCACACAGTTACGGAGCCACAATGTCCCGAATAGCACCATGGCGTCGTGCCGCGCTCGCGGCCGGCACCTGCACCGCGGTCGCCTCGCTGCTGATCAGCGGCGCCTCCGGCGCGGGAGCGGCCGACACCGCCGCCGCCCCCGACATCGACGTCGCGGCGGTCAAGGCCGATCTGGCCGAGCTCCAGTCCATCGCGGACGCCAACGGCGGCAACCGGGCCCACGGCAAGCCCGGTTACAAGGCGTCCGTGGACCACATCAAGTCGAAGCTGGACGCCGCCGGATTCACCACGAAGATCCAGGAGTTCAGCTACGGCGGAGCCACCGGCTACAACCTGGTCGCCGACTGGCCGGGCGGCGACGCGGACAACGTCGTCATGGCCGGCGCGCACCTGGACTCGGTGGACGAGGGCCCCGGCATCAACGACAACGGATCCGGCTCGGCCGGCATCCTGGAGGTCGCGCTCGCCGTCGCCAAGGCCGACTACAAGCCGACCAAGCACCTGCGGTTCGCCTGGTGGGGCGCCGAGGAGTACGGCATGGTCGGCTCGACGCACTACGTCGACGAGCTCGGCTCCGGTGAACGCGGCAAGCTCGACGCGTACCTGAACTTCGACATGATCGGCTCCCCAACCCCGGCTACTTCGTCTACGACGACGACCCGGCGCTGGAGAAGGTCTTCACCGACTACTACGGGGCCAAGAACATCGCCACCGAGCCGGAGACGGAGGGCGACGGCCGCTCGGACCACGCCCCGTTCAAGGAGGCGGGCGTGCCGGTCGGCGGCCTGTTCACCGGCGCCGAGGCCACCAAGAGCCAGGCGCAGGCGGACAAGTGGGGCGGTACGGCGGGCGAGTCCTTCGACCCCTGCTACCACGCGTCCTGCGACTCCACGAAGAACATCGACGACAAGGCGCTGGACACCAACACCGACGCCATCGCCCACTCCATCTGGCAGCTCAGCAGCTGACGGTCCACCGCCCGGACCGCTCAGCCCCTGACGGCTGAGCGGTCCGGGCGGCTCAGCATCCGACGCGGGCCCTGCCCGCCGTCACCCCTCGCGGCCCGGTCGCCGATCCCCGGCGGCCGGGCCGCGGTGTTCCGCCGCGATGCCGAAGCGCCGCCGTTCGCCGGGAGCGGACGCCGTGGGGCGCACGGTCGAGACCGTACTGATCACCTGCTCTTCCGCCGCGGCCTGCTCCTCCTCGAGTCGTTGCAGGTCAGCCGCGGAGACCAGGGCCACGAGGGGCTTCCCGTGGCGCGTCACGACCACCCGTTCGCCGCCGTAGACGACGCGGTTGATCAACTCCGCGAGCTCTGCCCGGGCTTGCGTCACCGGAATCTCATAGGCCATGCTCCCCATCATAACGAGATGTACGTCCTGTACATTTTTTACAGAGAGCGATGCGAGGAGCCGCGATGCCCCGACCGACCCCGACGGCGCGCCACGTCCTGCCCGAGTTCACCGAGCGGACCAGCGCGGGGATCCGCACGATGGACCCGTACTCCAAGCTGCTGTCCGAGCGCATCGTCTTCCTGGGCACGCCCATCGACGACACCTCGGCCAACGACGTGATCACCCAGTTCATGCATCTGGAACACGCCGCGCCGGAGCAGGACATCTCGCTGTACATCAACTCCCCCGGCGGCTCGTTCGCCGCCATGACCGCGATCTACGACACGATGCGCTTCGTGTCGTGCGACATCGAGACGATCTGCCTGGGCCAGGCCGCCTCCGCCGCGGCGGTCCTGCTCGCCGCCGGAACCCCCGGCAAGCGGCTCGCCCTGCCCCACGCGCGCGTCCTCATCCACCAGCCGTCGGCCGCCGAACCCATGGAGGGCCAGATCTCCGATCTGCACATCCAGGCGGAGGAAATGCTGCGCACCCGGGCCCTGCTGGAGGAGATGCTGGCGGCGCACACCGGGCAGCCCGCCGAGCAGGTGCGCGCCGACATCGAGCGCGACAAGATCTTCGACGCGCCGGCCGCGGTGGCCTACGGCCTCGTGGACGGCGTCACCCGCAGCCGAAAGGGCCCGTCGGCGCCGCTCGGGACCCGGTGAACCGCGGTGGTGCCCGAACTGCCTCCCCTGCCCGCGCTGACGCGCGCCGAAGGAGAGCTGGTGGACCGCTATCTGGAGGTGGTCGACCTGCTGGGGCGGATCAATCCGGCGCGCGGCCGCGACACCTACAGCGGGCTGCGCGCCGCCCAGGCGCTGGCGGCCAAGGCCGCCGCGCTGCGGGACGCGCTGACGCTGATGCACGAGCGCGGGGAGAGCGAGCTGCACGCGGCGACGCTGGGCCGCGCGCTGCGCGTGCTGGACGGGGAGCGGCGTGCGGGCCGGGTGGCCGTACCGCCGCCGTAGCGCCTCCGGCATGGGCGCGCTCCGGCGCGCCAGGGGTACTCCGTACGGGCCCGCCCGAACGGAGCAGCGCGGCAACGACGCGGCGCGGGCCCCGACTTGCGCCGCGTGCGCGACGGCGACGGGCGGGGTGCCGCGTCGCCGCTGGTACGGGTCCGGCGCCACCCCCGACACAACCGCCCGAACCGTACATAACACCACCAACGGCTCAAGAGTGATGAACATCACATGCCGTCGTTTCTCCTCAGAATCGCCGATATCGTGCGTGACGATCCGTGGGACGACAAGCCCTCGCCGCAACGGCGGGGCGGTCCGGGCGGACGCCGAGTCCCGCCGCCGCGCCGGGCGTCCGGTCGACCTGAGGACCGGCGGGAGTGGAGGACCCAGGCACGCCGGGCCGGCTCGGGATCACGGGCCGCCCTTGGGGTGAAGCCGCCGCGGCGGCCGGGCATCTTCGCCTGCCCGAACCCGACAGGACTCCCTTCACAGGCGGCTGACGAAGGGGTGCGCATGACTGCGCGCACAGCAGATCCCATCGGGCTCGTGCGGGCCGGTACCGTCGCGGCCCTCGCCGCCGCCACGATCAGCGGCATGTTGCTGGTGCCCGGGTGCGCACCGGAGGCCGAGGCGGCCGCGGTCTCGGCGCGCGCCCTGAAGGTGGCGGCCTCCAAGAGGGGCGCGCCGTACCAGTGGGGCGCCACGGGCCCGCATCGCTTCGACTGCTCCGGACTGACGCTGTATTCGTTCAAACGAGCAGGAAAGCGACTGCCCCGCACGGCGGCGCAGCAGTACAACCACACGCGGCACGTCAAGGCGTCCACACGTCGACGCGGTGACCTGGTCTTCTTCCACGCCGGCAGCCACGTCTACCACGTCGGCATCTACGCGGGCCACGGCCGGATCTGGCACTCGCCCAAGACGGGCGCGGTGGTGCGGCTGGAGCCGATCTGGACCGGGAGCGTGAGTTACGGGCGCGTCCACTGAACGGGGTTGCACCGGCGGGCGCTTGGGCGTGACCCGGTGATGGCCGATCCGGAGGGCAACGAGTTCTGTGTGGAGCGCAGTGCGGTGGAGCGCGGTCTGACCGGGTCGTAGGCTGGATCACGTGCCCCGCGCCGCCCGTCATGAGACACCTCTGGAGCGCGCCGACCGGAACTTCGCGGAGCTGCTCCAGGAGCTCCGGGTGACCCAGACCGGTGTGCAGATCCTCTTCGCGTTCCTGCTGACGCTCGCCTTCATGCCGGGTTTCCCCCGGCTGGACGACTGGCAGCGCGGGATGTACGTGACGGCCCTGCTGCTGTCGATGCTGGCGGCCGCGCTGTTCACGGCCCCGGCGGCGTTGCACCGCGCGTTGTTCCGCAAGCACGTCAAGCGCCGCATCGTGGACATCTCGTCCCGGCTGGCGAGCCTGGGGCTGGTGGTGCTGGCCCTGGCGTTCACCGCGTCGGTGCTGCTGGTGGTCGACGTGGTGCTGGGGCGCGGGGCCGGGATCGCGGCGGCGGCGGGGACGTTCGCGGTGTGCGCCGGGCTGTGGGGGGTGCTGCCCCGCTGGGTGGGCCGCAGTCTGCCGAAGGCCGGGTCGGGGGCGGGCGCGCAGGCGCGGCGGGGGACCCGCTGACCAGCTGCGGCACGGGCGGCGTCCGCGGCCGGGGTCAGCCGCCGGTCCGGGGTGAGGCCACCGGGCCCGGCCCGGCCCGGGTCAGGCCACCGGTGCCGTCCAGGGCAGTGCGATCCATACGGTCTTGCCGCCCTCGGGGGTCGGGGTGACGAAGAACCTGCCGCCGGACTCCGCGGTGAGACTGCGGATGATCACCAGGCCCCGGCCGTTGTCCTGCTGGACGGCGGCGGGCAACCGTTTCGGCCACCGAGGGTGGCTGTCGGTGACCCCGATGCGCAGGTGCCGGTCGCGGTCGAGCCGTACGTCGACGGTGAAGGTGGGCGACTGCCCGAAGGTGTGCTGGACGGCGTTGGTCGCGAGCTCGGAGACGATCAGCCGCACGGTGTCCGTGGCCTCGGCGGCCTCCGGCAGCCCCCAGTCGGCGAGCACGCCCGTCACATAGCTGCGGGCCTCGGCGACGGAGGCGGGAGCGCTCGGCAGGGTGACGGACGCTTCCTGATGGTCTGCCATGGCGGCCCTGTTCCCTCTCGTTGCGTCGGAGTGCCACCGATGCTGCCCGGCTCTCCCGCGATCCTCCAAGATATGCATAAACCTGTCGCCCAAAGCAGTGAACTCTGCTATGGGAGGCCGTGACCAGGGGTACGGAAAGCTGTCGTTCAGTCTCGCGGCGCGGTCCCCGTGATCACCTCGACCGCCTGGGCGACCTGCTGGTCCGTCAGGTCCGCGCGGGCGGTCAGCCGCAGCCGGGAGATCCCGTCGGGGACGGACGGCGGCCGGAAGCAGCCGACCGCGAGTCCGGCGGCGCGGCAGTCCGCGGCCCAGCGCACCGCCTGCTCCGGCGAGGGGGCGCGTACCGACACCACGGCCGCGTCGGGCCGTACGGCGGTCAGTCCGGCGGCGGTCACGCCCGTGTGCAGGGCGGTCGCCACCGCCCGGACGCGTTCGGCGCGTTCCGGTTCGCGGCGCAGCAGGCGCAGCGCCGCCAGTGCCGCGCCGACCGCCGCCGGGTTCAGACCGGTGTCGAAGATGAACGTACGAGCGGTGTTGACCAGGTGGTCGATGACCCGGGCGGGCCCGAGGACCGCGCCGCCCTGGCTGCCGAGGGCCTTGGACAGGGTCACGGTGGCCACGGCGTACGGGGCGCCGGCGAGTCCGGCGGCGTACGGGGCGCCTCGGCCGCCGGCGCCCAGCACGCCCAGGCCGTGCGCGTCGTCGACGACGAGCGCGGCCCCGGCGGCGCGGCAGACGTCGGCGAGGCGGGCCAGCGGCGCGGCGTCGCCGTCGACGGAGAACACCGAGTCGGTGACGGCCAGCGCGCGGCCCTCGTGGCCGTCGAGTGCTTTGGCGACGGCGGCGGGGTCGGCGTGCGGGGCCACGACGGTCTCGGCGCGGGAGAGCCGGCAGCCGTCGATGAGCGAGGCGTGGTTGCCCGCGTCGGAGACGATGAGCGCGTCCGCGCCGCTCAGGGCGGTGACGGCGGCGAGGTTGGCGGCGTAGCCGGAGGACAGCACCAGCGCGGACTCGAAGCCGCAGAAGGCGGCGAGTTCGCGCTCCAACTCGGCATGGAGTTCGGTGCTGCCGGTGACCAGCCGGGAGCCGGTGGCCCCCGCGCCCCAGCGCTGGGCCGCCTCGGCGGCGGCGGCCGTGACCCGCGGGTGGCGGGCGAGGCCCAGGTAGTCGTTGCCCGCCAGGTCCAGCAGCGGTGAGTCGGACGGCCGGGGGCGCAGTTCGCGGACCAGCCCGGCGCGGCGGCGCCGCTCGCGGTCGGCGTCGATCCAGTCGAACGGTCCGTCGCGGCCGTCGGACGGTCCTTCGTTGCCGTCGAACAGGCCGTCCCGGCGGTCGACCGGGCCGTCCTGGCGGTCCTGGGGCATGGGCCGTCCCTCACGCTTCTCGCCACGGGCTCGCGGGCCCTTTGTATGCACTCGCTAGAACGTAGCGGTGTCCATGCGGGGTCAGCGTGTGGCAATAGACACACGCTTCGCAGGCCGAGTTGTGCGAAGTCTCCATTGGCCAGGGGCGGTGCGGTGGGAAAGGATCAGGCCATGGACCTGCTGAACACGCTGGTGGAGAAGGGGTTGCGGCGCGAGTCGCCGACCCGCGAAGAGGCGCTCGCCGTGCTGGCGACCTCCGACGACGAACTGCTCGACGTGGTGGCCGCGGCCGGGAAGGTGCGCCGCGCCTGGTTCGGGCGGCGGGTGAAGCTCAACTATCTGGTGAACCTCAAGTCGGGGCTGTGCCCGGAGGACTGCTCGTACTGCTCCCAGCGGCTCGGCTCGAAGGCCGAGATCCTCAAGTACACCTGGCTCAAGCCGGACGAGGCGGCGGCCGCCGCGCGCGCGGGCGTCGCCGGCGGCGCGAAGCGGGTCTGCCTGGTGGCGAGCGGCCGCGGCCCGACGGACCGGGACGTCGAGCGGGTCGCGAAGACCATCGCGGCGGTCAAGGAGGAGGTCGAGGGCGTCGAGGTGTGCGCCTGCCTGGGGCTGCTCTCCGACGGCCAGGCGTCGCGCCTGAAGGACGCGGGCGCGGACGCGTACAACCACAACCTCAACACCTCCGAGGCCACGTACGGGGACATCACCACCACGCACACGTACGCCGACCGGGTGGAGACCGTGCAGCAGGCGCAGGCGGCGGGCATGTCCGCCTGCTCCGGGCTGATCGCGGGCATGGGCGAGACGGACGAGGACCTGGTGGACGTGGTCTTCTCGCTCCGCGAGCTGGACCCGGACTCGGTGCCGGTCAACTTCCTCATCCCGTTCGAGGGCACGCCGCTGGCCAAGGAGTGGAACCTCACCCCGCAGCGGGCGCTGCGCATTCTGGCCATGGTCCGGTTCGTCTGCCCGGACGTGGAGGTACGGCTGGCGGGCGGCCGCGAGGTGCATCTGCGCTCGATGCAGCCGCTGGCCCTGCACCTGGCCAACTCGATCTTCCTCGGCGACTATCTGACCAGTGAGGGCCAGGCCGGCAAGGACGATCTGGCCATGATCGCCGACGCGGGCTTCGAGGTGGAGGGCGCCGGCACCACGACGCTGCCCGCGCACCGCGCCGACGCCCTTGCGGCGGCCGGGACCGGCGGCTGCGGCGGTCACTCCGATGCCGGGTCCGGCTGCGGCGGCCACGGCGACGGCGGCTGCGGCGGTCACGGCGGCGACAGCGGTCACGGCGGCGGCTGCGGGCCGTGCGGCGGCGGGGAGCCGGCGGATGGCGCCGCCGAGGCACCCGTACCGGCCGCCGCCGGTGAGGCGCGCACCGATCTGGTCGCCGTGCGCCGCCGGGGTGCGGGGACGGAGCTGCCGCCCAATGCCTGAGCCGCTGACCGCTCCCGAAACACTCGCCCGGCCGGAGCCACTGACGGCTGGTGAACTGCTCGCGCTCGACCGCCGGCACGTGTGGCATCCGTACGGCCCGATGCCCGGACGCCAGGAACCGCTCCTGGTGGAGTCGGCGGCCGGGGTGCGGCTGCGGCTCGCCGCCCCGGTGGAGGGGCGCACCGAGCTGATCGACGGCATGTCGTCCTGGTGGTCGGCCGTGCACGGCTACAACCACCCGGTGCTGAACGACGCGGCGCGCACCCAACTGGACCGGATGAGCCATGTGATGTTCGGCGGGCTCACGCACGAGCCCGCCGTACGGCTGGCCACCCGGCTGGTCGAGATCACCCCCGAGCCCCTCCAGCACGTCTTCCTCGCGGACTCCGGGTCGGTGTCGGTCGAGGTCGCGGTGAAGATGTGCATGCAGTACTGGCGCTCGGTGGGCCGCCCGGGCAAGCAGCGGCTGCTGACGTGGCGCGGCGGCTACCACGGCGACACCTGGCAGCCGATGTCGGTGTGCGACCCGGACGGCGGGATGCACGACCTGTGGTCCGGGGTGCTGCCCCGGCAGGTCTTCGCGGACGCCCCGCCGACGGGTTTCGACGGCGAACCCGACCCGTCGTACGTGGCGCATCTGCGGGAGGTCATCGCGCGGCATGCCGACGAGGTGGCCGCGGTGATCGTGGAACCGGTGGTGCAGAACGCGGGCGGGATGCGGTTCCACTCCCCGGCTATCTGCGGGTGCTGCGCGAGCTGTGCGACGAGCACGACGTGCTGCTGGTGTTCGACGAGATCGCCACCGGCTTCGGCCGTACGGGCGCGCTCTTCGCGGCGGACCACGCCGGGGTCTCCCCCGACGTGATGTGCGTCGGCAAGGCCCTGACCGGCGGATACCTGACGCTGGCCGCGGCGTTGTGCACGACCCGGGTCGCGGAGGGCATCTCCAGCGGCGAGGTGCCGGTGCTCGCGCACGGCCCCACCTTCATGGGGAACCCGCTCGCGGCGGCCGTCGCGAACGCCTCGATCGACCTGCTGCTGTCGCACGACTGGCAGGGCGAGGTCAAGCGGATCGAGACCGGGCTGCGGGACGGGCTGGCGGAGGCCGCCGACCTGCCCGGGGTGCGGGACGTCCGGGTCCTCGGCGCGATCGGCGTCGTCCAGCTGGACCACCCGGTGGACATGGCGGCGGCGACGCGGGCGGCGGCCCGGGAAGGGGTCTGGCTGCGTCCGTTCGGCGAGCTGCTGTACACCATGCCGCCGTTCGTCACCGGGGACGAGGACCTGGGGCGGATCTGCGCGGCGGTGCGCGCCGCGGCGGTTGCCGGCTGACGCCGGCGCGGCCGGACAAGGCAGCCGGGAAGTCCGGCCGAGAAAACCGAGAAACCGAAAGGGCGTAGGAGAGCGATGTCGGTACTGGTCGTGTCGGGTACGAACACGGAGATCGGCAAGACGGTCGTGACGGCGGCGCTGGCGGCGGCCGCGCTGGCGCAGGGGCGGTCGGTGGCCGTGGTCAAGCCCGCGCAGACCGGGGTCGCGGAGGGTGAGCCGGGCGATGTCGCGGAGGTGCGGCGGCTGGCCGGGGACGCGGTGACGGGGGTCGAACTGGCCCGCTTCCCCGAGCCGCTGGCGCCGGACAGGGCCGCGCTGCGGGCCGGGTTGGCGCCGGTGCGGACCGCCGACGTGGAGCTCGCGGTCAAGCGGCTGGCGGCCGAACACGATCTGGTCCTGGTCGAAGGGGCGGGCGGCCTGCTCGTACGCCTCGACGACCGGGGCGCGACGCTCGCCGACGTGGCCGGGCTGCTCGACGCGCCGGTGCTGGTGGTCGCGCAGGCCGGGCTGGGCACGCTCAACATGACGACGCTGACGACGGAGGCGCTGCGCGCGCGTGGCCTGGCCTGCCGGGGGGTGGTCATCGGCAGCTGGCCCGCCGCGCCCGGCCTGGCCGACCGCTGCAACCTGGCCGACTTCCCCGAGGCCGCGGGCGCCCCGCTGCTGGGCGCCGTCCCGGAGCGCGCGGGCACGCTGCCTCCGGCCGGGTTCCGCCGGACGGCGCCCGACTGGCTGGCCCCGGCACTGGGCGGCACGTGGGACGCGGCCGCCTTCGCGGCGGCCCACGGCTGAGGCGTGCCCGAGGCTCCGTCCCTGTCGAGCCGCGACCTCAGGACTGCCCCTTCAAACCCCTTCAAAGGCCCTCGGCGAAGGCCGGCTATCAAAACTCGCCAACATTGCATTCGAACTTGGCACCGCTACACCCCCATTAACCCAAAGGGTTGAGTTCTCCCCTTTCAGGCGAATGGCCAAGGACAGGTGAGACGTCGCGCTGCCTACGAGTTCGCCTGAGCGCTGGACAGGTGCCGCTCACAGCGGTCGATGGGCACATTTGAACAAGTGACCGAAATATTCCGCTGGCCCGTGCCTCTCTCGTCACCTCATGTTCTCCTTGCCTCGCACCCATCACTTCCCTGTCGGTTTCCGCTCCGGGGCCTCAGGGACACCGTAGGCGGGGAACGGGGGGATGACCGGCATGGTGACATCGCAGCACACCGACAGATCGGTCCCGGCGGCGTTACGGCGAGTGGCCCCCTACACGGGCAACGGGGTGTGGGCCGCGGGGAGTTGTTTCATCGAGGACGCCCGCGCCCATGACTGGCAGCCCCGCGAGGCGGTGCGCTCCGCACTGCGCGACCGGCCGGGGCGGGAGCGGCCTTCCGAGCTCTCCTGGCGGCTGGCCTGCGGCAGCACCTACGCCGAGCAGGTCGGCCTGGACGTGGCCGCGAGCCTGTTGCACACCTGCCCGGAAGCCGACATGAAGTGGGTCCTGGCCACCGCCGTCGCCGACGAGGCCAAGCACAGTGCCGCCTTTCATGAATACGCCCGCAGCGTCGCGGACTCGGTGCTCGAGCCCTCGGACGCCGTCGACGAGCTGTCACGCGACCTCATGGGCATGGACGACTACACTGCGCGCTTCATCGCCCACACCCTGGCCGAGGGGTTCGCGGCCGACGAGTTCCACTGGTTCGTCCAAGGCCTGCGGCGCGACGGCCTGGGGGCCGTCTACCGGCTGGTCCGCAGAGACGAGAACCGGCACGTGGCCCTCGGCATGGCGTATCTGACGCGCGGCCCTGGAGTGGCTCGGCTGCGGGCGATGCCCGCCGACCTCTTCTTGGAAAGCGAACGAACCGTGTTGCGCCACAACGACACGGAGTCGATCGGTTCGCTCGTTCACCGGCTGCTGCCCGACGTGGTCGGTGAGGACGTGGCGGTGTGGCTCCGCGCCCGTCACGAGACCCGGATGCGGGTCCTCATGAATGTCCGGCGCGACGGTGAGGAGCTCTCACGGCGCCGGCAGTACGAAATGCATCCAACCACCCAGTGAGGAGGCACACCATGGAGATCAAGAAGGTGATCGTCCGCGAGGAGACCCAGTCCTGCAACAAGTACTCGGTCTCGACGCTCGGCGCCACGAAGCAGCTGCAGTCGGAGCGCTGAGCGGTCGGGGTGGGCGCCGGCTGTGCTGCCGGCGCCCACCCCTGGTACGAGGGGAGGCTGAATGCGGGTTCATCTGGTGGCCATGCCCTGGCAGGCCATGGACATGCCGTCATTGCAGGTCGGATTGGTGCGCGGGCTGTTGGGGCGCGCTCGCCCCGACGACGACGTGTCCGAGTACCACGGGTCCATCCACTGGGCCGAGCACCTGCTGCACCGCACGGACGGGCTGCTGCGCCCCGCCGACTACGTCACGGTCGGCAGCGAATCGATCTTCGACGGGCTCGGCGACTGGGTCTTCTCCGGCGCGCTGTACGACGACCCGGACTGGGGTGTGCAGCGGTTGAAGGAGTATGCGGCCAAGCACGGGATCGCCATCGACACCGCACTCGCGATGCGTCCCTACGCCGCCGAGTTCATCGCGCTGGCCGCCGACGAGATTCTTGCCGCGGGCCCCGACCTGGTCGGGCTCACGACCACCTTCATGCAGAACGTCCCCTCCCTGGCCCTGGCCCGGGAACTCAAGCGGCGCCGCCCGGAGTTGGTGATCGTCTTCGGCGGCAGCAACTGCGACGGCCCCATGGGCCACGCCCTCCACCGCAACCACCGCTTCGTCGACCATGTGGTGCGCGGCGAGGCCGAGCGCGCCTTCCCGGCCCTGCTCACCCATCTCGACCAGGGCACGGCTCCCGTGGACGTCCCCGGACTGTGCTGGTGGGACGGTGACCGGTCGCGGGCCAACGAGGAAACGAAGCAGATCGTCCCGCCCGCCGAGATCCCCATGCCGAACTACGACGCGTGGCAGGCCGTCATGGACGCCTCACCGCTCGCGGAGTTCCTGGAACCCAAGCTGGTGGTGGAGGGCGCTCGCGGCTGCTGGTGGGGCGAGAAGCACCATTGCACGTTCTGCGGTCTGAACGGGTCGTTCATGACGTTCCGCGCCAAGTCGGGCCAGCAGTTGTGGGCCGAGATCGAGCACTTGGTGCGCAGGCACCGCATCCTCGACGTCATCACCGTCGACAACATCATCGACATGGCGTACTTCAAGGACTTCCTGCCGCTGGCCGCCGCGAGCGACTGGGATCTGCGGATGCACTACGAGGTCAAGTCCAACCTCTCCTCCGACCAGATCGCGTTGCTCGCCCGGGCCCGGGTGGCCCACGTCCAGCCGGGCATCGAAAGCCTCAACAGCCGTGTGCTGGACCTGATGGACAAGGGTGTGAGCGGGGCACGCAACGTCCGCACGCTGCGCGACTGCGAAACCCACGGCCTCACCTGTACCTGGAACTATCTGTACGGCTTCCCCGGTGAGAGTGCCGCCGACTACCTGCCCGTCATCGACCAGATGCCCGCACTCGTCCATCTCCAGCCTCCGGGGGACGCGACCCGCATCGCCCTGGAACGGTTCAGCCCCAACTTCACCGACCCGCGCATGGGCTTCACCGAGCGTCGCCCGGCGGAGATGTACCAGCACGTCTATCAGCTGCCCGAGGAGGAACTGACGGATCTCGTCTACCTCTTCGACACCACGTTCACCGGCATCGACGCCGAAGTGGAACAGCAGCTGCTTCAGGCCCTCGACGTCTGGAAGGCACATCACCACGTCTCCCGGCTCCTGGTGGAAGAGGAGCCCGATGCCGACAACGTCCTGTTGGTGCACGACCGCCGCCACGGCTGGCCGCGGCGAACCCACCGGCTGGCCGGGTGGGAGGCCGATGCCCTGCGCCATCTCGACCACGGCCGTACGGTGCCCGCGCTCCACCGGCTGCTGGCCGAGAACGGCCACGAGCTCTCGGCGTCCGAGGTCGAGCAATGGGTTCTGCGCTGCCGGGACCGGGGACTGCTGTTCCAGGACGACCGTACCTATCTGGCTCTGCCCACGTGGGGAGCGCCGATCCGCATCACGAGTGACGGAACGGCGCAGGCGGAGCCGGAGGCGATGGCCGCAGGTGCCCTGACGGGACAGGCGGTCGGCCGATGACGGTGCTCGACTCTCCGCTGCACACCGCGCCGATCCTGCCGCATGGTCCGGCTCACCAGGTGACCGGGAGACACGTCGTGGTGGAGGAGCCGTTGCGTCTCGGCGCGCATGGCCGAAGCACCGTCGACGCCGTGTGGTTCCTGCGCGAGTGCCAGACGCAGGCGCTGACCGTGGACTGGTCCCTGGCTCCCTGGGCGGCTCAGGGCACGAACCCCGCCGGCCTGCCGTTCGACCTCACCCTGCTGCGGCATCTGCCACCGCCGGCTCCGACGCCGGGCGAGTCCGCCGAGGTGATCGAGTGGCGGACACTCCATACCTACGGCCAGTTCTTCCACCGGCGAGGCCCCGGGTTCGTGACGGTCAAGGACCGCCGCGACACCTCGGCATCGGCCCGCTTCACCCTCGACCATCCCGACCTGGTCGCCACCTTTCTGAAGTGTCAGACGCCTCAACAGCTCGGCACACTCGCCCCGGTCGAGCAGGAAGCGGTGACCTTGATGGCGGCCGAACGCATCACGCTCAGTCAGGACGGCTGGGTGGTGGCCCTCCCCTCGCGCATGCGCATCTGGCCCGTCCCCCACACCGGAATCTGATGTGACCACCTCCTCCGCCGCCGAGCCCACGCCGCCGCTCCGCAGGCACAAGGCCTTCGTCCTGCTGTGCGCCGAGCAGGCGGCCAGCGCTCTGGGCCGTCAGGTCACCGCGCTGGCCCTGCCGTTGCTCGCCATCTCACAGCTGGACGCCGGGCCGTTCGGCGCCTCGGCGTTGATGGCCATGACGTATCTGCCCGGCGTCCTCCTGAGCCCGTTCATCGGTGTGCTGGTGGATCGGGCGCGGCTGCGTCGGCTGGTGGTCGCCCTCACCCTGGCGCAGGTCGCGATCGTGGGGACCATTCCCCTCGCGGGCGCCGCCGACCGACTGACCTGGCTCCACCTGTATGCGGTGGCCCTGGCCTCCGGCGGCCTGACCTCGACCCTCGGTGTCGCGCTGCAGGCCGCGCTGCCCCGGATCGTACGTGCGGACCAACTGCTGGCCGCCAACTCGGCCTTGACCGGAGCACGCACAGGTGGCCAGATCGGCGGCCCGGCCCTCGGTGGCGTACTCGTCGGTCTCTTCGGCGCCTCGCCGGCGCTACTCGTCGACTGCGCCGCGTACGCCGTCGAAGCGGTGCTGCTGCTCGCTCTCCCCGCAGCCCTCGATGTTCCGGCCGAGCAGGCCGGACCCTCCGCCGGTTCGCGCATGGACGCCCTGCGCGAAGGACTCGCGATCATCCGGCAGGAGAAGCTGCTGCGCCGCCAGGCCCTGGCGGCCGCAGGACTCAACCTGGGGGGTGGCGCCGCAGGCGCACTGTTCGCGCTGTACGCCACACGGGATCTCGAACTGCCGGCTTGGCAGCTGGGCGTCGTGTACGCGACGTTCTCCCTGGCCACCAGCATGGGTGTGCTGCTCGCGGGGCGGGTGGCCAAGACCATCGGCCTCGGCAGGGCCACCCAGTACTGCGCGGTGGGCGCCGCGACAGCGCTGTTCCTGATCCCCGCGGCCTCCATGGGCCTCGCCTTCCCCGTCCTGCTCGTCTACGAGCTGGCCTTCGGCGTGCTGGCGACCGTCTGGACCATCGCCATGACGACGGGACGCCAACTCGTCACCCCCGCCCATCTTCAGGGCCGCGTCAACGCCTTCCTCCAAGCGGCCCTCACCGGCACTCTGCCGATCGGCGCGCTGGTGGGCGGTGCGCTCGCCTCGCGTGTCGGAATGGTGCCCGTTCTCGTCACCGCGGCGACCGTCGCGCTGCTGGCCGCCACGAGCCTTTGGTCCCCGCCGGGACTGCACTCCTCCATCGAGACCGCGGCACGAGAGAAGCAGGCATGACCACGCCAGACCCGCACCACCCCACCGGACCCGGCACGATCCTGATCACCGGGGCGAGCAGCGGCATCGGCCGCGCCACCGCGCATCGACTGGCCGCCGCGGGACACGACGTCGTGCTGTTGGCCCGTCGCGAAGGCCGGCTGCGCGACCTCGCCGAGCAGCTCTCGGACGCGCACGGCGTACAGGCCATGGCCGTTCCCACGGACCTCACCCGGACCGACGCGTTGGCGGAAACCGTCGATGCCGTCCTGGCCGAGGTGCCCGGCCTGGCGGGTGCGGTGCTCGCCGCCGGCCACGGTCGCGGCCACGGAGCGGTCCGCGAGGCCGACACCACCGCATGGGCCTCTCAACTCCAGGTCAACCTGCTCGCGCCCATGCTGTTGACCAAGCTCCTGCTGCCCTCGCTCGACCGCAACGGCGGCCGACTGATCCTCATCGGCTCGGTGTTCGGGCATCGCCCCATGCCCGGCTACGCTCCCTATGCCGCCGCCAAACACGGACTGGCCGCCTTCGCGCGATCCCTGGCGCTGGAGGAAAGGCCGCCCGGCGGCTGCCGCGTGTCCCTGCTCTCCCCCGGAGCGACGAACACCGAGTTCGCGTCCGTGCTGGCCGGCGAGGAGACACCACGTGTCCATGACGTGACGGCATGGCCCTACCACCCCCTGCTCGCAGAGGACGTCGCCCGGGCTGTCGCATGGATCCTGCGCCAGCCGCCGCACGTACGGATCGCGGAACTTCAGATCGACCCCACCGATGCGGCGTACTAGGGGCGGCTCCAGCCGCGGAGTTCCTCGGCGATCACGCGGACGTCGGCGGTGCCGCTGTTCACCAGGCGGGCCAGGTCGCGGACCCGTTCGGGCGAGGTGGTGACCTTCACGCCGGCGGCGACGAGGTAGGCATACGCGACGGCGCACGCGAACAGGGCGTTGGAGCGCTCCAGGGCGGGCACCAGCAGCAGGAGCTGGAGCAGGGCGGCGGCGCGGGCCTGCGGGTCCTGGTAGATGGGGGTGCCGAAGATCTCGGCTTCGTGGCGCGCCACGGCGGCCACCAGCACGCCGTAGTCCGCCACTTGGGGATCGCCGGGCACGTTGCGTTCGGCGATCATGAGCAGCCAGGCCAGGTCGATCCGGAGTGTCAACGGCGTACGTCGCCCTGCTGCCCGAACTCCTCCGCGAACACGTCGCGGTACTGCTTCATGAAGTCGGCCGCGGCCTCGACGAACGTATGGCCGACCTCGCCCGCGTCCTTGCGGACCAGGTCCTCGATGTAACGGTTCACGCTCATGCCGCGCTGGAGCGCGCGCTCCCGCGCGGTCCGCGCGGTGGTCTCGTCGACCCGGACGTTCAGCTGCGTCTTCGCCACAGGATTACGCTAGCGCGCGGGCGCTAGCACCGGCAAGACGCGCCGGGCGCGGGTTATCCACAGGGATACCGGCGGCCGGTCCGCGCGCCTACGCTCGGCTCATGGTCGCGCGTACCCCGCGCGACCGCGCGTACGGCTCGTACGCGACCGCCCGCGCGTACCTCGCGTACGTGCGCGTACCGGAGAGCGGGAGGCGCCTTGTCCACAGCGACGGCAGCGACGGCCGGCGGGGCCGCGGAGCGGCCGGAGGCCGCGGCGCGCGCGGTGGCGCTCACCAAGACGTACGGCTCCGGGGAGACGGCCGTACGGGCGCTGGACGCGGTCGACGTGGAGATCGCCCGGGGCCGGTTCACCGCCGTGATGGGGCCGTCCGGCTCGGGCAAGTCGACGCTGATGCACTGCCTGGCCGGTCTCGACACGGTCTCCGCCGGACAGGTGTGGCTGGGGTCGACCGAGATCACCGGGCTGGGCGACCGGGAGCTGACCCGGCTGCGCCGCGACCGGGTGGGGTTCGTGTTCCAGTCGTACAACCTGCTGCCGACGCTGACGGCCGCCGAGAACATCACGCTGCCCATGGACATCGCCGGGCGCCGGCCGGATCCCGCGTGGCTGGACCGGGTCATCGACACCCTGGGGCTGCGGGACCGGCTGGACCACCGGCCAGGGCAGCTCTCGGGCGGGCAGCAGCAGCGCGTGGCGTGCGCCCGCGCCCTGGCCTCGCGCCCCGAGCTGATCTTCGCGGACGAACCGACGGGCAACCTGGACTCGCGCTCGGGGCTGGAGGTGCTGCGGTTCCTGCGCGAGGCCGTCGACCGGCTCGGCCAGACCGTGGTCATGGTCACCCACGACCCGTCGGCCGCCGCCCACGCCGACCTGGTGCTGTTCCTCGGCGACGGCCGCATCGTGGACCGGATGGCGGACCCGACCGCGGAGGCGGTGCTGGAGCGGATGCGGCGGCTCTCCTCGGGCGCCGGGCCCGCCTCGCCTTCCGGGCCCGGACCCGCTTCCCCGGCCCGGCAACCCGGGTCCCGGCGCCGCGGCCGGCGGCGGAGAGGGCTGAGGGGCGGTCATGCTCCGGGCGACGCTGCGCAGTTTCCTCGCGCACAAGGGGCGGTTGCTGCTCTCCGCGCTCGCGGTCGTGCTGTCGGTCGCGTTCGTCGTCGGCAGCCTCATCTTCTCCGACACCGTCAACCGCACGTTCGACGAGCTGTTCCGGTCGTCGGCCTCCGATGTCACGGTGTCGCCGAAGTCCGCGTTCGCCGAGAACAGCCGCTACGGCGCGGGCCGGACGCCGACGCTGCCGGCCTCGCTCGCGGAGCGGCTCTCCGGCGTCCCCGGTGTGGCGGCGGCGCGGGTGGACGCCACCGTGGAGAACGTCACCGTCATCAACGCGCGCGACAAGGAGGTCAGGACCACCGCCAACGCCCCGACGCTGGCCACCGACTGGAACCCCGGCAAGGAGACGCCGGTGCGGCTGACCAGCGGGCACGCACCGCGCCGGGCCGGGCAGGCGGTCATCGACGCGGACACCGCGGACCGCGCGCACGTGGAGATCGGCGACACGCTGCGGATCATCGCCGCCCCCGGCACCTTCCCGGTGAAGGTCACCGGCATCGCCGCGTTCACCACCACCAACCCCGGTGCCACGCTGATCTACGTGGACACCCCGACCGCCCAGCGGCGGCTGCTGGGTGATCCGGACGCGGCGTCCTCCATCAAGGTCGACGCGGCCCCGGGCGTTGCGGACGAGACGCTCAAGCGCCGGGTCGCCGCCGCGCTCGACGGCGGGAAGGACGGGGGTGCGGACCGCTACGAGCTGCGGACCCGGGCGGAGCAGGCGGAGTCGGACGCCGCCACGTTCGGCGAGTTCCTGGACGTCATCAAGTACGTGATGCTGGGCTTCGCGGGTGTCGCGGTGCTCGTCGGGGTGTTCCTGATCGTCAACACGTTCTCGATGCTGATCGCCCAGCGCACGCGCGAACTGGGGCTGCTGCGGGCGCTCGGCGCCGACCGCCGCCAGGTGCGCCGCTCGGTGCTCGCCGAGGCGCTGCTGCTCGGTGTGTCCGGCTCCACCGTGGGGCTCGCGGCCGGGGTGGGGCTGGCGATCGCCCTGATCGAGCTGCTGGGGCTGCTCGGGATGAACCTCGACGCGGCGGACCTGGCGTTCCGTCCGGCGACGCCCGTGGCCGCGTACGTCGTGGGCCTGGGGGTCACGCTCGTCGCCGCCTATCTGCCGTCCCGCCGCGCGGCCCGGGTCTCCCCGATGGCGGCGCTCGCCGACACCGAGGTGGCGGGGGTCGGCCGTCCCCTGCGGATCCGCGCCATCGCGGGAGTGGCGGCCGCAGCCGCGGGCGCGGCCGCCCTGGGCGCCTCCGCGACCCGTGACGGCACCGAGTCCGCGGCCGCCCTGCTGGGGCTCGGCGTGCTGCTGACCCTGATCGCGATGGTGATCGCGGGGCCGCTGCTGGTGCGGCCGCTGGTACGGGTGCTGGGCGGCGCCTTCCCGAGGCTGTTCGGGCCGGTGGGGCGGCTGAGCCAGCGCAACGCGCTGCGCAACCCGCGCCGCACCGGGGCCACGGCCGCGGCGCTGATGGTGGGGCTGGCGCTGGTCGCCGGGCTGTCGGTGGCCGGGGCGTCGATCACCACATCGTTCGACAAGGAGATCGACAAGCGGCTGGGCGCCGACTTCGTGCTCCAGACCAACTCCTTCGGGCCGTTCCCCCGGGCGGTCGCCGAGCGCGTGAGCGAGGTGGACGGGCTCGGGGTGCTCGTACGGCAGCGCTATGTGCCGATGCGGGTGAAGCTGCCGGACGGGGAGTCGGTCCGCACCAATGGCGGGGCCTTCGGGCAGCGGTTCGACGAGGTCATCAATCTCGACTACCGGGCGGGTGGCACCGCGGCGGCGCTGGCGCCGGGGCGGATCGGCATGGAGGCGAAGTTCGCGCACGACCACGGCGTCAGGTTGGGCAGCCCGGTCACGGTGACGTTCTCCACGGGGCGCACGGCCCGGCTGACGGTCGGCGCGCTGGCCAAGTCGGAGTCCGGCGGCGGGTTCGGTTCCCAGGGCGGCCTGATGATGGGGCTCGGCACGGCGGAGCGGTACCTGCCGGGCGGCCAGGACTCGGCGCTGTACGTGAACGCCGCTCCCGGCACCGACCCGCGGGACCTGCGCCGCTCCCTGGAGCGGGAGCTGTCGTCGTATCCCCAGGTGAAGGTCCGCGACCAGGCCGACTACAAGGAGCTGGTGCGCGATCAGATCGCCGTGCTGCTCTATCTGGTCTACGCGCTGCTCGGGCTGGCGATCATCATCGCGGTGCTCGGGGTCGTCAACACCCTCACGCTCTCGGTGGTGGAGCGCACCCGCGAGATCGGGCTGCTGCGGGCGATCGGCCTGTCACGGCTCCAGACGCGGCGGATGGTCCGGCTGGAGTCGGTGGTGATCTCGGTCTTCGGAGCGGTGCTGGGACTGGGGCTGGGGCTGGTGTGGGGGGTGACGATGCACCATGTGCTGGCGCTGGAGGGGATGAAGGAACTGGCCGTGCCGTGGCCGACGATGGTGGTCGTGCTGATCGGGTCGGTGGTGGTGGGGCTGGTCGCGGCGCTGCTGCCCGCGCTGCGGGCGTCCCGGATGAACATGCTGGCCGCCATCGCGCACGAGTGAGTCGGCTACGACGTGCCGGCCGTACCGGATCACATCGAACTCGGCATGCCGAAATTGCCGCGACGGGACGTGCGGGCCGTGCTGGGATCGGGGCATGACCGATCTCCACATACGGGCCGCGACGCCCGCGGACCTCGATGACGTACTGGCCTTCTGGAAGGTGGCTGCCGAGGGGAACAGCATCAGCGACGACGCGGACGGCGTGGCCCGGCTGCTGGAGCGCGACCCCGAGGCCCTGCTGCTGGCCATGAGGGTCCCCCTGGTCGAGCGGAGTCGAGAGCTTGGGGGATGAACGGCGAGCTGGCCGGGACGGTGATCGCGGGGTTCGACGGATGGCGCTGCCATCTCTACCGGCTGGCCGTCCATCCGGAGCAGCGGCGGCGCGGCGTGGGCTCGGCGCTGCTGGCGGCGGCCGAGGAGCGGTTCGTGGCGCTCGGCGGGCGCCGCGGCGACGCGATGGTGCTGGACCGCAACGATCTCGCGCACCAGGCGTGGCGCTCCGCCGGGTACGCGCCCGAGCCGCAGTGGAGCCGCTGGGTGAAGCCGCTCGTGTCCTGATGCGGCGACGGGCACCGCCGGCGCTCCGCACCGCACCGCACTTTGCCGATCTTTTACCATGGGTGGACAACCCTCCGGTTCCACGTGAAAGGTGTGAGCGTCCGCCCATGGGCGAGCCTCCCAGTAGTCATCCCGGCAGACCGATATCGCGCGCCCCCGGTGCCCTGTCCGATCATGGGACAGAGGTGAACCGATGACCGAAGTGATCCTCCTGCTGGTCGCCCTGCTGCTGACGCTCGCCTGCGCGGTGTTCGTCGCGGCGGAGTTCTCCCTGACCACGGTCGAGCGCAGCGAGCTGGAGGCCGCCGCCGCCCGCGGCGACCGCGGCGCCCAGAGCGCCCTGAAGGCCGTACGCGGGCTCACCTTCCAGCTGTCCGGCGCCCAGCTCGGCATCACCGTCACCGGCCTGATCATCGGCATGATCTCCGAGCCGTCCATCGCCGTGCTGCTCACCGGCCCGGTCGAGGCCCTGGGGCTGTCCCGGTCGGCGGCTTCCGGCACCGCCCTGGTGCTGGGCACCGCGCTGTCCACCGTCGTCCTGATGGTCGTCGGCGAGCTGGTGCCGAAGAACTGGGCGATCTCCCGGCCGCTGCCGGTCGCCAGGCGGGTGGCGGGCGCGCAGCGCGGGTTCAGCGCGGCGTTCCGTCCGCTGATCCGCCACCTCAACAACACGGCGAACCGCTCCGTCCGCCGGATGGGCCTGGAGCCGACCGAGGAGCTGGCCTCCGCCCGCGGCCCGCAGGAGCTGGTCGCGCTCGCCCGGCACTCGGCCAAGGAGGGCTCGCTGGAGGCGGACACCGCCGAGCTGTTCGTCCGCACGCTCAACCTGTCCGAGCTGACCGCGGAGAACGTGATGACCCCGCGCGTCCAGGTCATCGCATTGGAGGCGCAGGCCACCGCCGAGGACGTCGCCAACGCCACCCGCGCCACCGGCCTGTCCCGCTTCCCGGTCTACCGGGGCAGCCTGGACAGCGTCGTGGGGACCGCACACATCAAGGACGTGCTGGCGGTGCCCGCCGAGCGGCGGCTCCGCCACCCGGTCACCGCGATGATGCGCGAGCCGCTGCTCGTGCCGGCGTCGCTGACGGTGGACCGGCTGCTGGACCGGCTGTCGGCCAAGCGCAGCATGGCCGTCGTGATCGACGAGTACGGCGGCACGGCGGGTGTGGTGACCTTGGAGGACATCGTCGAGGAGGTCGTCGGCGAGGTGCGGGACGAGCACGATCCGCATGAGACGCCGGACCTGGCGCCGGCCGGCACGGACGAGGACGGGTGCCGGCTGTACGACGCGGACGGCGCGGCCCGCACCGACCAGTTGCGGGCCATCGGGCTGCGGGTCCCGGAGGGCCCGTACGAGACGCTGGCCGGGCTGGTCGCGACCTCGCTCGGCCGGATCCCGGCCGTCGGGGACACCGTGGAGCTGGCCGGCTGGCACATCGAGGTGCTGGACGCCTCGGGGCGCCGCGCGGCCCGGGCCCGGCTGCGGGCGCCGCACCCCGGCGCGGGGGACGAGGCGCGGGACGGGGAGGCCGGCCGATGACCGTCGTACAGCTGCTGATCGGCCTGCTGACGCTGGTCGTCAACGCCTTCTTCGTGGGCGCGGAGTTCTCGATGATCTCGGTGCGCCGCAGCCAGATCGAACCGCACGCGGAGCGCGGCGACCGGCGGGCGCGCAGCGTCCTGTGGGGCCTGGAGCACGTCTCGGCGCTGCTGGCCGCCGCCCAGCTCGGCATCACGCTGTGCACGCTGGTGCTCGGTATCGTCGCCGAGCCCGCCATGGCGCACCTGCTGGAGCCGGTCTTCCACGCGGCGCACCTGCCGGACGGGCTGATCCACCCGGTCGCGTTCGTGATCGCGCTGGCCGCGGCGACGTATCTGCACATGCTCTTCGGCGAGATGGTGCCCAAGAACGTCGCACTGGCGGAGCCGGTGCGCACGGCGCTGGCGCTCGGGCCGCCGCTGGTGGGCCTGTCCCGCGCGCTGCGGCCGGTGATCTTCGGCGTGAACGCGTTCGCGAACAGCCTGCTGAAGCTGCTGCGGGTGGAGCCCACGGGCGAGGTCGCGGCGACCTTCTCCGACGACGAGCTCGCCCGGATGGTCGCGGATTCCAGCAAGGCGGGGCTGCTGGACGACCGCGCGACGGAGCGGCTGCGGGACGCCCTTGAGCTGGGGCGGCGGCCGGTGCGGGACGTGGTGCTGCCGGTGGAGCAGGTGGTCTCCGCGCCGCTCGGGGTGACGCCCGAGGAGTTGGAGCGGCTGTCGGCCGAGTCCGGCTTCTCGCGGTTCCCGGTGGTCGACGACGGCGGCCGGATCATGGGCTATCTGCATGTGAAGGACGCGCTCGACGTACGGCCGCGCGACGTGCCCTTCCGGCTCGGCCAGATGCGGCCGATCGCCCGGGTACGGGCCGCGACGCCGCTGGACGACGTGCTCACGGCGATGCGCGGGAGCCGTACGCACCTGGCGGCGGTGATCGACGAGGACGGCCGTCCGGCGGGGCTGGTGACCATGGAGGACCTGCTGCGGAAGCTGGTGGCCTGATCCTTCCGCGCAGGCGTCGCCGCCCCCTCGGCCCGGGCGCGGGTCAGGCCGGCCGCTGGGCCGAGCGGCTGCCGGACGGGTCGTAGCGGAAGACCGTGAACTCGACCCGCCCGATCACCCGGGTCCGGTTCGTCCTGCGGTACAGCTCGGGCGGCCGGAAGATGTTGTCGTCGTAGACATCGGCGTCGGGTTCGAGGTTCCAGGTCACGGTCGTGCCGTTGCGCGCACCGCCTTCGAAGTAGATGTGCACGAGCGCCATAGAGCGATGATGCTCGCCTGCGGCGCGGCGCGCACACGGAATCGCCACGGTGCGCCCGGGGAGGCCGACGTACCGAGCGGTATGCTCATGCCGCCATGCAGAAGAACGCCCACCCCATCGCCCCGTACAGCAGCTTCGTCGCGCTCGGCGACTCCTTCACCGAGGGCATGTCCGACGGCCTCCCGGACGGTACGTACCGAGGCTGGGCGGACCTGCTCGCCGCGCGGCTCGCGGCCCGGACACCGGGCTTCCGCTACGCCAACCTGGCCGTGCGCGGCAAGCTCATCGGGCAGATCGTCCAGGAGCAGTCCCGTCCTGCCGCCGCCATGGGCGCCGACCTGGTGACCCTGGTCGGCGGGCTGAACGACGTACTGCGCCCCAAGTGCGACGTGGCGCGGGTGTGCGCGCTGCTGGAGGAGGCCGTGGAGCGGCTGGCCCCCGGCTGCCGCACGCTGGTGCTGATGCGCAGCCCGGGGCGGCGCGGTCCGGTGCTGGAGCGGTTCCTGCCGCGGATGGAGCAGCTGTTCGCGCACATCGACGCGCTGGCGGCGCGGCACGGCGCGGTGGTGGTGGACCTGTTCGCCGCCGACGTGCTGGGCGATCCGCGGATGTGGGCGGAGGACCGGCTGCACCTGACCGGCGAGGGGCACCGGCGGGTGGCGGAGGCGGTGTGGGAGTCCCTGGGCCATCCGCCGGAGTACGACTGGCGGGCGCCGCTGCCGCCGCCGGTACGGCCGGGGTGGGCCGCGCGGCGCGGCGCCGACGTGCGGTTCGCGCGCGAGCACCTGGTGCCGTGGATCGGCCGGCGGCTGACGGGCAGGTCCTCCGGCGACGGCCGCGCGCCGAAGCGGGCCGAACTGCTGCCGTACGAGGGCTGAGCGTACGGGCCGCAATACGGCGGGGCGGCGGGCGGCGTGCGGTGAGGCGGCGTGCGGCGGGGCGCGCACGGGACCCCCGCACGGGTGCGGGGAGCCGGGAGCCGCGTTCGTAGCAAGCGACAAACCGGGGCGGGGCGCTGGCCTGCGCAAACCGCCAGTAGAATCAGGACACGTGACTGCTAAGCCGCGCATCCCGAACGTCCTGGCCGGCCGCTACGCCTCGGCGGAGCTGGCCGTCCTGTGGTCCCCCGAGTACAAGGTGACGCTGGAGCGGCGGCTGTGGCTCGCCGTGCTGCGCGCCCAGAAAGACCTCGGGATCGAGGTGCCGGACGCCGCGCTCGCCGACTACGAGCGGGTGCTGGAGACCGTCGACCTGGCGTCGATCGCGGAGCGCGAGAAGGTCACCCGGCACGATGTGAAGGCCCGCATCGAGGAGTTCAACGCCCTCGCCGGGCACGAGCACGTCCACAAGGGCATGACCTCCCGCGACCTGACTGAGAACGTCGAGCAGCTCCAGATCCGGCTCTCCCTGGAGCTGGTGCGGGACCGTACGGTGTCCGTGCTCGTCCGGCTCGGCAGGCTGGCGGCGGACAACGCCGAGCTGGTCATGGCCGGCCGCTCGCACAATGTCGCCGCGCAGGCCACCACGCTCGGCAAGCGCTTCGCCACCGCCGCCGACGAGATGCTCGCCGCGTACGGGCGGCTGGAGGAGCTGCTGGCCCGCTACCCGCTGCGCGGCATCAAGGGCCCGGTCGGCACCGCGCAGGACATGCTGGACCTGCTCGGCGGCGACGCGGCCAAACTGGCCGAACTGGAGCAGCGGATCGCGGCCCACCTCGGCTTCGCGCACGCCTTCACCTCCGTCGGCCAGGTCTACCCGCGCTCGCTGGACTACGAGGTGGTGACCGCGCTGGTGCAGCTGGCCGCCGCCCCCTCCTCGCTCGCCAAGACGATCCGGCTGATGGCTGGGCACGAGCTGGTGACCGAGGGCTTCAAGCCGGGCCAGGTCGGGTCGTCCGCCATGCCGCACAAGATGAACACCCGGTCGTGTGAGCGGGTCAACGGCCTCGCGGTGATCCTTCGCGGGTACGCGTCGATGGCCGGCGAGCTGGCGGGCGACCAGTGGAACGAGGGCGACGTGTCCTGCTCGGTGGTGCGCCGGGTCGCGCTGCCGGACGCGTTCTTCGCCTTCGACGGGCTGCTGGAGACCTTCCTGACCGTGCTGGACGAGTTCGGCGCGTTCCCCGCCGTGATCGCCCGCGAGCTGGACCGCTACCTGCCGTTCCTCGCCACGACGAAGGTGCTGATGGGCGCCGTGCGGGCCGGGGTGGGCCGCGAGGTCGCCCACGAGGCGATCAAGGAGAACGCGGTGGCGACGGCGCTGGCCATGCGCGAGCAGGGCGCCGAGCGCAACGACCTGCTGGACAAGCTCGCCGCCGACCCGCGCATCCCGCTGGACCGGGCGGAGCTGGACGCGCTGATGGCGGACAAGCTGTCCTTCACCGGCGCCGCGGCCGACCAGGTGCGGTCCGTGGTCGCGGGGATCGCAGAGATCGCCAGGGAGCACCCGGAGGCCGCGGCGTACGTGCCGGGGGCGATCCTCTGACCCCCGAGGAGCTCGAGGCCGCCCGCGACCGCGTCGTTCCGGACGTGGTCGCGGGCGGTCTCCGCGTGCTCTTCTGCGGTACCAACCCCGGGTTGATGACGGCCGCGACCGGGCACCACTAGCCGGGCAACCGTCCCCCAGACTTCGTCCGGGGGTGCCCCCAGCCCGTCCTGCACGCGTCGGGCTTCACGCCGCGCCTGCTCAAGCCGTCCGAGCAGACGGAACTGCTCGACTACGGGTTGGGCATCACCCAATGTGGTCGCGCGCGCCTCCGCCCGTGCCGACGAGCTCACCGCCGCCGAATACCGCGCGGGCGGGCTGCTGCTGGCCCGCGGAGGAGTTCGGACGGCTGCGTACGGCGGCGTTCACCGAGGTCTGAGCGAGTCCGGCTCGCCTATCGCCGCTACCAGCTGTATGGGCAGTTCGCGGTCGGCCTGCCCTACCCCGACCGCGACCCAGCGCCCGTCCACCATCCAGGTGTGCAGCTCCGCGACGTATCCGCACAGGGAGTCCAGCGGCGGCGGTACGGGCTCGCCGAGGCCGGACCGCTCCAGGCACTCGGTGAGGTCGAGGACATCCGGGGCGCCCCACTCGCGCGCCAGGGCCCCGACCAGCAACCGCAGTTCGGCGTCGAACTCCTCGTCCACCTCCCGCACCCGGCTCAGGTCCGCGTCCCAGAAGTCCTCGCTGACCCTGAGCGCGGCTATGTGGTAGCCGGGTCCGCTGTCGGTCCAGCCCGCGCGCTCGCACCGCGCGGGGAACGCGCGGGCGCGCAGCTCCTCGATGGCGGCCAGATGCCCGGCGATGCTCGTCATGCCGTCAGTAAACCGCTGCCCTCTGACAATTGGCCGCCCGTCAGGCGGTCGGCAGGCGGTCGTCAGGCGTCGCGGCCTCGCAGGGCCCGCAGCCCCGCGTACACCGCGACGGCCGTCCACGCCGCCAGCACCGCCAGTCCCGTCCCGGCGCCGAGCGGCCCTTCGGGATGGGCGTGCAGCACCTGCTGTCCGGCCTGGTCCGGGAGGAAGGACACCGCCCCGCCCGTGCCCAGCACCGGGGCGAGGAAGCAGGTCACCGGGATGAGCAGGCCGAGGGCGCCGACCGCGCCCCGTACCACCGTCGCGACACCCGCGGCCATCACCGTCAGCAGGGCCAGGTAGAGCCCGCAGCCCAGCGCGGCGCGCAGCGCCCCGGTGGCGCCGAGGCCCACCCCGTCCGCGCCCAGCGCCAGCTGCCCGCCGAGCAGCGAGGTGAAGCCGGTGACCAGGCCGGCGGTGAGCGCGAGGCCGCCGGTGACGGCCAGTTTGCCGCCGTAGTAGAGCCCGCGCCGGGGCACCGCGGCGAGCCAGATCCGGGCGCCGCCGTGCGCCTGGTCCGCGGTGACGGCCAGCACGCCGAAGCAGATGGCCGCGATCTGCCCGAAGTTGAGGCCGAAGAAGGAGGCGAAGACCGGGTCAAAGTCGGCCGCGTCGTCCTCGGGCCCGCCGGAGGTGGCCCTCACCAGCACGGTGATGCCGGTGGTGGCCACCAGCCCGCCGGCGAGGGCGAGTTGCAGCGATCGGAGGGAACGGAACTTCATCCATTCGGAGCGGAGCACCGCTGGCAGAGGCATGGCTGGTCAGATCTCCTGAGTCGGGACGGTCGGGGCGATTCGGGTGATGGGGGCGGCCTGGGCGGCCGGTGCCGCGCAGTCGGTGTCGTCGGCCTGAGCCGCGAACTCGGTGTCCTCGGCGGTGAGCCGCAGGTATGCCTGTTCCAGTGACGTCCGGTCGTCGACGAGTTCGAGGACCGGGACGCCGTGGCGGGCGGCGAGCGCGCCGAGCTCCGCGGCGGGGACGCCGTCCACCGCCCAGGCGCCGGAGTCGTCCGCGACCGCGGCGGCCAGACCCTCGTCCGCCAACGCGGCGCGCAGCCGCTCCGGTTCGCTGGTGCGCACCCGCGCCCGGGGGTGGCTGTGCTCGCGTACGAAGTCGTCCATCGCGGTGTCGGCGAGCAGCCGTCCGCGGCCCAGCACCACGAGGTGGTCGGCGGTCAGCGCGGTCTCCGTCATCAGGTGGCTGGAGACCAGCACGGTGCGGCCTTCGGCCGCCAGCCGCCTCATCAGGGTGCGGATCCACACGATGCCCTCGGGGTCGAGCCCGTTGGCCGGCTCGTCGAACATCAGCACCGGCGGCTCGCCGAGCAGCGCGGCCGCGATGCCCAGCCTCTGGCGCATGCCCAGCGAGAAGGTCTTCACGCGCCGCCCGGCCACGTTCGCCAGGCCCGTCTCTGCCAGGGCCTCCTCGACGCGGCGGGCCGGCAGATCGTTGCTGAGGGCGAGGCACCGCAGATGGTCCCGGGCGGTCCGGGAGCCATGTGCGGCGGAGGCGTCGAGCAGCGCGCCGACGTGCCGCAGCGGTCGGTCGAGTTCCCGGTAGGGGCGGCCGCCCACGGTCGCGGTGCCGGAAGCCGGCCGGTCCAGTCCGAGGACGGCGCGCATGGTGGTGGACTTGCCCGCCCCGTTGGGGCCGAGGAATCCGGTGACCCGGCCGGGGAGGACGCTGAACGTGAGCCGGTCCACGGCCCGTACCGATCCGTAGACCATGGTCAGCTCGCGGATGTCGATCGCTGTCATGGCAAGGACGATGCCGGTCGGCGGGGGTGCCGGGCCTCCCTCACGGGTGGGCTTGGGCTCCCTCGTGCGCGGGCGGCCCGCTCCCCCTCGCGGGGCGATCCACTCCCCCACGCGGGGGAGGCCGCGCCCTCCCGGACGCTGCCAGGATGTGCGTATGCCGGTATCCGCCCTGTTCACACCGCTGGCCCGTGCCGTCACCTACACCCGGTGGGTGCACCTGCTGACCGGCGTCCTGCCCGCGATCATCTGCGGCTTCGTCTACCCGGGCTACGAAGGGATGACCCCGGGCCGGCAGTTGTGGCTGCTGGTGCTCCCGGTGCCGCTGCTGATCGGCTGGGCGATGGTGCCGTCGGCGCGGCTCGCGGAGGGGCTGCAGGCGCGTCTGCTGCTCACCGCCGGCGAGCACGCCCGGGACCGGCGCGACGGCAGCAGCGATGACGGGGCGTCAGGGATCGCGGCGACCCCGTCGGCCTCCTGGGCCGACCGGGTGCTGACCGCGGTCTGGCTGGTGCTCCGGCTGGAGGTGGGCTGTGCGGTGGGCTGGCTGTGCGTGCGGCTGCCCCAGCTGATGGGGGCGCTGATCGAAGCGGCCACCGGCGGCACGGGCGACACGGGCGCAGGGCTGCGGATCAGCGGCGGCCACTGGTGGTACGCGCTCCTCGCGCCGCTGCCGCTCGCCGCGCTGGCGGCCGTGGTCGTGGGGCTCGGGTGGCTGATGGCCGCCGCCGCGCCCCGGCTGCTCGGCCCGTCCGCCGCCGAGCGGCTCGCGGCGCTGGAGGAGCGTACCGAGCGCCTGCTGGAGCACAACCGGCTCGCCCGCGAACTGCACGACTCGATCGGGCACGCGCTGACCGTGGCCGTCGTCCAGGCGGGCGCGGCGCGCGCCGCCGGCTCCGCGGAGTTCACCGACCGGGCGCTGGCCGCGATCGAGGAGACCGGGCGGTGCGCGCTCGACGATCTGGAACGGGTGCTGCTCCTGCTCCGCGAGGACGGCGCGCGGCGGCCCGCCGAACGGCCGGGGCTCGCCGACGCCGAACGGCTGCTGGAGTCGGCGCGCGCCGCGGGCGCTCCGCTGAGCGCGGAGGTCACCGGCCCGCTGGAGACCCTGCCCGGCCCGGTCTCCCGCGAGGGCTACCGCATCCTCCAGGAGGCGCTGACCAATGTGCTGCGGCACGCGGGCCCGGTTCCGGTACGGGTACGGATACGGGTCGCCCCGGACGCGGGGCGGGGCGCGCCGGACGCGGGACGGGGCGCGCTGGAGCTGGACGTACGCAACCCGCTGCCGACGACCGGAACGGACACGGAGGCGGAGGCGGTCCCTGACCCGGCCGGTCGCCGCACCGGCGGCAGCGGCCTGCGCGGCATCCGCGAACGGGCGGCCCTGCTGGGCGGGGAGGCGGACACCGGGCCGCACGCCGGGCAGTGGCGGGTGCGCGTGCGGCTCCCCCTGGACGGCGCCCCGCACCCGACCGCGTACGGCGCCCCGCGCCCGACCGCATAAGGTGATCTTGTGCCGATCACCGTTCTCCTCGTCGACGACGAGCAGTTGGTGCGCGCCGGGCTGCGCGCGATCCTGGAGGCCCAGCCGGACATCGAGGTGGTCGGCGAGGCCGCCGACGGCGCCTCGGTCATCCCGCTGGTGCGCCGACTGCGCCCCGATGTGATCGCCATGGACGTGCGGATGCCGCTGCTGGACGGCATCGAGGCGACCCGCGCGGTGCTGCGCACGGTCCCCCGTCCGCCCAAGATCCTGGTCGTCACCACCTTCGAGAACGACGACTACGTGTACGAGGCGCTGCGCGCGGGCGCCGACGGCTTCCTGCTCAAGCGCGCCCGCCCGGCCGAGATCGTGCACGCGGTGCGGCTGGTCGCGGAGGGCGACTCGCTGCTCTTCCCCGCGGCCGTACGGGAGCTGGCGGCCGGTCGCGGGAACGAGGCCGCGCGGGCGGCGATGGCGCGGGCCGCGCTGACCGACCGTGAGGCGGAGGTCCTGCGGCTCATGGCGCGCGGCATGTCGAACGCCGAGATCGCCACGGCCCTGCTGCTGGGCACGGAGACGGTGAAGACGCACGTCAGCGCGGTGCTGGCGAAGTTGGGCGCACGGGACCGCACGCAGGCCGTGATCGCGGCGTACGAGTCGGGGTTCGTCGTACCGGGCTGAGGCCCGGGGCCACGGGCCGGCACTCGCCGCACCGCGGAGGGGCGGATACGATCCGGCACACACGCACAGACAGGGAGGCCGACGTGGCGCGGCTCACCGGCGGAGACCCGTCACTGCTCAGGCGGATCAACTCCGCCGTGGTCCTGCACGCGCTGCGTACGGCCGCGTCGTCCGGGATCCGGATCCGGCCCGAGGGGCCCGAGCGGCCGGAGGGGTCCGAGGGGTCCGGCGAGCCGGTCGCGGGTACGGACGACGGCCCGGGCGGCGGCGCGGGCGGCGGTGCGGGCACTCCGGCAGACGCGCCGGCAGACGCGCCGAGAGCCGCTCCGGGAGCCGCGACGCTCACCGACCTCGTCCAGGCGACGGGGCTGTCCCGGCCGACCGTCGAGGGCGCCGTCGAAGCGCTGATCGGCAGCGGTCTGGTGGTCGAGGCACCCGCGGACGGCGGCGAGGTGCGCCGCCAGGGGCGGCCCGCCCGGAGGTACCGGTTCCGGGCCGAGGCGGGGCATCTGCTCGGCGTCGACATCGGCTCGCACCGGATCGCCGTGCTCCTGTCCGATCTGGACGGGCGGGTCCTGGGCTCGGCTGTGCGCGAGGTCTCCGAGAGCGCGTCGGCGGACGAGCGGCTGGAACGGGTCCGTACCGCCGTCGCGGACCTGCTGCGCCGCGAGGGCGTGGCGCGGGACTCGCTGCGCGCGGTCGGGGTGGCGACGCCGGGGGTCGTGGAGACCGACGGGACCGTACGGCTGTGCACGGCCCTGCCCGGGTGGACGGGGCTGCGGCTCGGCGACCGACTGAAGCGGTCGTTCCGCTGTCCTGTGCTGGTGGAGAACGACGCGAACGCCGCCGCCGTGGCGGAGCACTGGAAGGGTGCGGCGGTCGGCTCCGGCGACGTGGTGTTCGTCCTGGCCGGGCTGAGCCCGGGGCCGGCGCGCTGATCGGCGGGCGGCTGCACCGCGGCTTCGGGGGCGCGGCCGGCGAGATCGGCGCCCTGCACCTGCTGGGTCGCGAGGCGGCCCCGGAGGAGGTGCTGTCGACCACCGGCGAGCCGCTGAACCCGCTGGACGAGGAGCAGGTGGCGCGGGTCTTCGAGCTGGCACGGGAGGGCGACCGCGGGGCGTGCGCGGCGGTCGACCGGTTCATCCGGCGGCTGGTGCACGACGTGGCGGCGCTGGTGCTGGCGCTGGACCCGGAGGTCGTGGTGGTCGGCGGCTGGGCGGCCGGTCTCGACGGGGTGCTGGGCCCGCTCGGCGACGAACTGTCGCGCTACTGCCTGCGGCCGCCGCTCGTCGCCCAGTCGGCGCTCGGCGAGGCGGCGGTGGCCATGGGCGCGCTGCGGCTGGCGCTGGACCATGTGGAGGAGGAGCTCTTCGCGGTGGAACGCACGGCCACGGCCCGGCGCGGGGCGCGGTAGCGGGGGTTCCGGGAACGGGCGCGGGAGCAGCGCGGGGCGATTCCCTGAGCAGGCCCCGTCGAGCAGGGCTCAGCCCCGGCCCTCCGTCGGTCCTGGGGCCTCTCCGGAGGGGCGCCTGGCGCAGGACCTCGCCCCGGCCCGGTCGTTCACGAGCCCCTCCGAACGGCCTGGCTGTGCCGCTTCCTCACACCCCGGACGGGCTGGTCTCGGCGAAGGTCAGCCGGCACGTGTCGGCCCGGTACGTGGCCACCCCGACGGCGGCCGTCCGGCCCTGGGCGTAGTAGCGCGTGGTCACAACGAGCACCGGCGCGCCCGGCAGCCGGTCGAGCGCCTTGGCGTCGTCGGCACGGGCGGAGCCCAGCTCCACCGCCTGGTCCTGGCCTTCGAGGTCCAGCCGCCGCAACTCGCGCAGCACCGCGCGGGCGCGGACATCGCCGCCCGGGGCGTCGACGGCCCCGAGACCGGGGACGGAGTCCGCCGGGATGTAGAGCAGTTCGGCGGCCAGCGGCTGACCGTGGGAGATCCGGGTGCGCCGCACCACGTGGACCTCGGCGTCCGGCTCGGCGTGCAGGAGCCTGGCCACCGCGGCAGGGGGGACCGCCGTACCGCTGTCGACCGGCTCCCACGTGTCGGCGGCCTCACCCGCGCCCGGCCACGCCGGACCGGGGTCGGTGACGGAGACGCCCACGCGCGGCGGTGCGACGGTGGTGCCCACGCCGCGGCGGCGCTGGAGCCGGCCCTCCAGCTCGAGCTGCTCCAGGGCCTGGCGGAGCGTGGCGCGCGCGACACCGAACCGGGCCGCGAGTTCGCGCTCGTTGGGCAGGATCTCCCCCACCGCGAACTCGGAGTCGAGCGCGTCGCTGAGCACGGTCTTCAGGTGCCAGTACTTCGGCTCCGGCACCGATGCGAGCTGCGTGGTCCCCACCCTGTCCTCCGCAACGTTCCGCGTGCTTGTTTATTAAAGGTTGTTGCACTATCCGCGACTGTGACCATAGGACGGCCTCCTGGCTTGGTCAAGACCAATCCTTGATCAGCTATCGTCGGCACAGACTCAGGCACAACTGTCGGCACGTACGGGGAGGACGCGGGCATGGGAGACCAGGTCACGGTGGTCACGGGAGGAAGTCGCGGCATCGGCGCGGCCGTCGCACTGCGGCTCGCCCGCGCCGGGCACGACATCGCCATCGGCTACGAGCGGGCGCGGGAGGCGGCGGAGGAGTCCGCGGCCGCGGTGCGCGCGCACGGCGTGCGGTGTGTGGCCGTACAGGTGGACACCAGCGTCGGCGACCAGGTCGAGGCACTGTTCGACGCGGCCGCGGACGAGCTCGGCCCGGTCACCGGGCTGGTCAACAACGCCGGGATCACCGGTCCGTTGGGCCGGTTCACCGACACCTCGCCGGAGGTGATGCGCCGGGTGGTGGACGTGAACGTGACCGGCGCCCTGCTGTGCGCCCGGCGCGCCGCGCGCGCGATGTCCACCCGGCTCGGCGGCCCCGGCGGGACGATCGTCAACATCTCCTCGGGTGCCGCGACCACCGGCAGCCCGGGCGAGTACGTGCACTACGCGGCCAGCAAGGCCGCGGTGGACGCGATGACGGTCGGCCTGTCGAAGGAGCTGGCGGCCGAGGGCATCCGGGTCAACTCGGTGCAGCCCGGGATGACACTGACGGACATCCACGCCGCGATGGGCGACCCGGAGCGGCCGTGGCGCGCCCCGGAGCGGGTGCCGATGGGCCGCCCCGGCGAGCCGGACGAGATCGCGGCCGCGGTGGCCTGGCTGATGTCGCCGGAGGCGTCGTACACCACCGGGGCGGTGCTGCGGGTCGCGGGCGGGCTGTGAGGGCTCTCCTGCGCAAGGACCCTCCTCCGCAAGGACTCTCGGCGCGCGGACAGTAGGCGCGCGCGGACGGTAGGCGGTCTCCCCCGCGCGGGCTCATACCGCCAGACCGGCGAGTTTCTCCGGGTTGCGCACGACGTAGACGCACTGGACGAGCCCGTCGGCGACGTCCAGGCTGAACGCCATGTCGGGCGTGCCGTCCAGGAGCACGACCGCGGCGACCTGGCCGTTGAGCTCGGTGAGACGCAGCTCCGCGCCCGGCAGCCGGCTCGCGGCGCCGGCCAGGAAACGGCCGATCTTGTCGGCGGTCTCCAGGATCCGCAGCGGGGCCTGCGCCCTGCCGCCGCCGTCGCCGATGAGCCGGGCGTCCGGGGCCAGCAGGGCGACGAGCTGCCCCAGGTCGCCTCCGGCGGCGGCCGCGATGAACCGCTCGGTGAGGGCGCGCCGTTCCGCGGGGTCCACGGTGTACCGCGGCTTGCGCTCCTCCACATGGCGGCGGGCCCGCCCGGCGAGCTGGCGCACGGCCGCCTCGGTGCGGTCCAAGGTGGCGGCGATCTCGCCGTACGGGAGCCCGAACGCCTCGCGCAGCACGAACACCGCGCGCTCCAGCGGCGACAGGGACTCCAGGACCACCAGCACGGCGAAGGAGACGGACTCGGCGAGCACGGCCCGCTCGGCGGTGTCCGGCACGGCGTCGCCGAAGTCGGTGGCGAGCGGTTCGGGCAGCCACGGGCCGACGTACGCCTCGCGCCGGGCCTGCGCCTGCCGCAGCCGGTCGATCGCGAGCCGGGTGGTGATCCGTACGAGATAGCCGCGCGGGTCGCGGACGTCGCCGTGGTCGGAACCGGACCAGCGCAGCCACGCCTCCTGGACGACGTCCTCGGCGTCGGCGACCCGGCCGAGCATGCGGTAGGCGACGCCCATGAGGACCGGGCGGTGCTCCTCGAAGAGGTCGGTGGCGGCGTCGGCGGAGATCACGGGCTCATCCCACCTGACGGCGGGACGAGTTGTCCAGCGCGACGGCCTCGCCGGGGTCCGGGCGCAGCCCCCACGCGGCGGAGCCGTGCGTCGGGTGCGGCCGGGAAGGGGCGGGCCGGGGAATGGGCCCCTACCCGGCCGCGTCCGTGAGGGGGCCGGGCAGGGGGCGGGCGTGGAGCACGTCCAGGCGGGAGACGGCCCGGGTCAGGACGACGTACAGGCGGTGCAGGCCGCGTGGTTCGGCCTCCGCTATCGCCGCCGGTTCGACCACCACCACATGGTCGTACTCCAGGCCCTTGGCGACCGTCGCCGGGAGGACCACGACCCGGCGCCCGGCGTCCGACTCGTCGGGGGCCGCCGTCCCGATCCCGGCGGCGTCCAGCCCCGCGCGGACCGCCGCCACATCCGCGTCGGCGGCGATCACGGCGACCGAACCGTCCCGCGCCAGCGCCTTCCGTACCGTCGCCGCGGTCGCGTCCGGGAGGCCGTCGGCGGATACGGCGCGGATCCGCAGCTCGCCGTCGCCGCGCAGGGAGCGCGCGGGCGGCACGTGGACGTCGAGCGCGCCCAACAGCCGGTTGGCGAGCGCGACCACGGCGGCGGGCACGCGGAAGCCGGTGGTCAGGGGGGCGATGGCGGCCTGCGGTTTGCCCAGGTGGGTGAGGTGTTCGGGCCAGCTGCGGGCCGCCCACGGGGTGGTCCCCTGAGCGAGGTCGCCGAGCACGGTGAGGGAGCCGAAGTCGCTGCGCCGGGCGATGGCGCGGCACTGCATCGGGGAGAGGTCCTGCGCCTCGTCGACGACGACGTGGCCGTAGCCCTCCGGTCGTTCGATCAACCCGGCGACCTCGTCGATGAGCACCATGTCGGCGGGCGACCACTTGGCGCTCTTGTAGGAACGCGGCGCGGTGCGCCACGCCAGAGCCCGCTGCTCGTCGGCGTCGAGGACGCCGTCCGCGGCGGCGGCCAGCGCCGCCGGGTCGGCCAGCAGTGTGCCGACGACCTCCTCGGGGCGTACGGCGGGCCACACGGCGTCCAGGAACGCGGTGACCGCCTTGGCCCGGCCCATCCGGCGCAGCCATGCGGTGTTCGGTGGGCCCGCGCGCCGTTCGGCCTGCCGCTGGAGGAGGGCGACGGCCCGTGACCTGACGCGCTCGCGGCCGACCGCGTACGGCGGTGCCTCGTCCCGGACCTCGGTGACGATCCGGTCCAGCTCGGCCGCGTCGATCCGCCAGCGGTACGAGCCGTCGGGGACGGCGAGCGGTTCGGCGGGCGTGCGGACCCTGCCGTACAGGGCGCGGGAGAGGACCTCGGCCATCCGGGCGCTGTGTTTGACGGCTGCGGCCGCCGGGTCGTCGGTCGCCCGGATTGTCAGTCGGGGGCGGGCGATGAGGTCGTCCAGGGTGCACTGGCGCACGTCGCTCTCGCCGAGCGCGGGCAGCACCTGGGAGATGTACCGCAGGAAGGTCCGGTTGGGGCCGATGACCAGCAGTCCGGCGCGTTGGACGCGCTGCGGGCAGGTGTAGAGCAGGTAGGCGGCGCGGTGCAGGCCGACCGCGGTCTTGCCGGTGCCGGGGGCGCCTTGGACGCATACGGAGGCGGTGAGTTCGCCGCGTACGAGGTCGTCCTGCTCGGGCTGGATGGTGGCCACGATGTCGCGCATCGGGCCGACACGGGGGCGTTCGATCTCGGCGGCGACGATCCGGCTGGCGGTGCCGGACGCGCCGGCGCCCCTCCCGGCGGTGGCCGACTGTCCGGCCGCGCCCGGATCTCCGGCCTCCGCCCCGGCCGTGGCCGGTTCGGTGGCGGCGGTGAGCCGCTCGTCCTCCAGGCTGGTGAGGTCTTCGGCGGCGCCGGTGCTCCACGGGGCCCAGCCGAAGCGGCGGCGTACCGCCACGCCCTGCGGTTCGCGGGCGGTGGCCTGGTAGAAGGCGCGGGAGACCGGCGCCCGCCAGTCGACCACCAGGGGCGGGGCGGAGGGGTGGCGGGCGATCCGGCGGCGGCCGATGTAGTACCGCTGGCCCTGGTGGTCGCCGGCGACCGGGCCGCGGTCGAAGTCGAGGCGGCCGAAGAACAGCGGGCTGTCGGGTTCCTCGGCCAGTTCCTTGGCGTGGCTGCGCAGGTACCGGCCGAGGGCTTCGGCGCTCGCGCCGCTGCCGGAGACATCCTCGCCGGTGACGACGCGCGTCCCCGCGGCGTCGACCATGGCGGCCATGGCCGCCTGGCAGGCGCGGGCGTAGTCGCGCTCCTGGCCGAGCTCGGCGCCGGGGCCCCCGCCGTCGTCGCCGAGACCCCCGCCGCCGAGGCCGCCGTCTGACGTCATCTGCCCTGTCCCTTCGATTCGTTTCGATTCATTTCGATTCGTTTTGTTTCGGTGGCTTCCGGATCCTCGGTGGCTCAGCGGAGATCCGCGAGGCCGGAGCGGAGCAGGCCGAAGGCGTGCCTGGCCGCGGCCACCGCCCGCGGGTGGACTGCGTCCGCCGTGCCGCCGTCGGCGATCTGCCGCCAGTTGTCCAGGGCGAGGATCCGCTGGGCGGCGATGATCTGGCCGGCGGCGAGGCGGGCGGTGACGTCGGCGAGCGGGCCGCGGTCGGGGAGCAGCTCGCGCAGCGTCGCGGCCAGCGCGTCCTCGGACCGGTTGGTGTACTCGAAGAGGCGGGCCACCAGGCTCGGTGTGGAGTACAGGAGCTGATGGAACGCCAGCACCCGGGCGTCGTCGCTGAGGCCGGTGACCGGGTCGCGCCGCTCCAGTCCCGCCAGGAAGTGCCTCTCCAGCGCCGCGAGCGGCGCCTCGTCGGCGGCGCGCTCGCGGACCACCCGGGCCGCCTCGTCCTCGTGGTCCGCGAAGCGGTGCAGCACCAGGTCTTCCTTGGCCGGGAAGTACCGGAAGAGCGTCGGCTTGGACACCTCGGCGGCGGCCGCGACCTCGGCGACGGAGACCTGGTCGAAGCCCTTTTCCAGGAACAGGGCGATCGCGGTGTCGGAGAGCGTCTGGTACGTCCGCTGCTTCTTGCGTTGGCGCAGGCCCGGCTGATGGCTCGTCATGCGGCCACGTTAGCAGATTTCGTTACCAGGTTACGTTTTTTACTGGGTAAGTAAACCCGCCGGAGCCGCCGCACGCGTCGCGCGGGTCACCTGTGCCACACGCGTACTTCTCGCGGCGTACAGCCCGTTGTTCACTGGGCGTTCGAGTGGGAGGCATCTCCTACCGATAGCAACGAGCCACTGACCACCACGAGCAGGAGGTTCTCCATGGCGCTGGATTCCGGGGCGTCCGCAAGGTCCGGGCAGCCCGGGGAGCGCGTCGGGCGGCGCGCGGTGCTGCGCGGGTCGGCCGCCGCGTCCGCCGCGCTGGCGCTGCCGGCGCTGCCCGCGCTGTCCTCCGCGGCGCCCGCCCAGGCGCTGTCGGGGCGGCCCAGCGCCCAGTGGGGCGTCCAGGTGGGCGAGGTGACGACCGGTTCGGGACTGGTGTGGGTGCGCGCCGACCGCCCGGCCCGGATGGTCGTCGAGACCTCGGCGACCGAGTCGTTCGCCCGAGCACGGCGCTGGGGCGGCCCGCTGCTGGGCCCCGGCACCGACTTCGCCGGCACCACCGCGCTGCGCGGCCTGCCACCGGGCACCCAGATCCACTACCGCGTCCTGCTGGCCGACCCGGACGACCCGCGGCGCACCTCGGAGCCGGTGTACGGCACGTTCCGCACCGCTCCCGCCCGACGCCGCGGCGTGCGGTTCGTGTGGTCGGGGGATCTGGCAGGGCAGGGCTGGGGCATCAACCCCGACCGGGGCGGCTACCGGGTCTTCGAGGAGATGCGCCGCCTGGACCCGGACTTCTTCCTCTGCAGCGGCGACACCATCTACGCCGACGGGCCGATCGCGCCGAGCGTCACCCTGCCGGACGGCGGCGTATGGCGGAACCTGACGACGCCGGAGAAGTCGAAGGTCGCCGAGACGCTGGACGAGTTCCGCGGCAACTTCCGGTACAACCTCCTCGACGGCAACCTCCGGCGCTTCAACGCGCAGGTGCCGTCCATCGTCCAGTGGGACGACCACGAGGTGCTCAACAACTGGTACCCGGGCGAGATCCTCACCGACCCCCGCTACACCGAGAAGCGGGTGGACGTGCTGGCCGCCCGCTCGCGCCGGGCGTTCGGCGAGTACTTCCCCGTGGGCACCCTCCGCCCCGACGGCCAGGGCCGGATGTACCGGGTGCTGCGGCACGGCCCGCTGCTGGACGTCTTCGTCCTGGACATGCGCACGTACCGGAACGCGAACTCGCCCGGTCGGCAGCCCGACGACGCCCAGGGCATCCTCGGCGCCGAGCAGCTGGCCTGGCTCAAGCGGGAGCTGGCGCGGTCGCGGGCCGTATGGAAGGTGATCGCCTCCGACATGCCGCTGGGCATCGTCGTGCCGGACGGGGAGACGGACTTCGAGGCGGTCGCGCAGGCGGATCCGGGCGCACCGCTCGGCCGCGAACTGCAGATCGCCGAGCTGCTGCGGCACGTCAAGCACCGGCGCATCACCGGCACGGTCTGGCTGACGGCGGACGTCCACTACACCTCCGCCCAGCACTACGACCCGACGCGGGCGGCGTATCCGGACTTCGCGCCCTTCTGGGAGTTCGTGACCGGGCCGCTGAACGCGGGCGCGTTCCCCGCCGGGAAGCTGGACGGCACCTTCGGCCCGGAGCAGCCGTATGTGAAGGCACCCACCCGCGCGAACGTCTCTCCCGCCGAGGGCTTCCAGTTCTACGGCGAGGCGGCGATCGACGGGGACAGCGGGGAGCTGACGGTCCGGCTGCGCGAGGTGGGCGGGTCGGTGCTGTTCACCAAGGTGCTCCAGCCGGGGCGGGTCGGCCAGTGAGCCCGCCGCCCTCGCGGCCGTACGGGTGATTGAAGAGCCGCATGATTAAGTATCGGATTAAATCGGGCGGTAAAGGAACAGAAGCGTCCTTAACTCATCGGACACAGTACGTTCGTGATCAGGCAACACCCGTGGTCCATGGTGGGGGTATGACTGAACAGAGTTCTGTGCACACCCACCGTCGCCGCCACCACTGGCGGCGCGACCTGGTCGAGCTCGCCGCGCTGTTCACCGCCGTGGCCGTGGCCGACGCGGTGGCCAATACCGTCGCGCACGGCCCCGAGGGGCCGGAGCTGCTGCTGCTCTCCGCCGCGACGCTGCTGGCCACCGCCGGCTTCCACACCTGGTGGTCGCGACGGCACAGCCATGCGCCGCCAGTACCCGCGTCCGATACCGGCGCCACGGCGCGGGCCGCGGACAGCGGCTCCGCGCTGTGGCGGATGCGTACGACGGTGCGGGACGAGCCGGGCAGTCTCGCCACCCTGTGCGGGGCGTTCGCACAGGCGCGCGTGGACATCCTCACCCTCCAGACCCACCCGCTGGCCGAGGGCACGGTCGACGAGTTCCTGCTGCGCGTTCCGGCGTCCCTCCAGCCGGCCGAGCTGACCCGCACCGTCGCCGACGCGGGCGGCAGCGAAACCTGGCTGGAGCGGGCCGATCCGCACGACCTGGTGGACGCCCCCACCCGGGTGCTGAACCTGGCCACCCGTACCGCCCTGGACGCCGCCGAACTGCCCCTCGCGCTGCGGCAGCTGCTCGGCCGCTGCACCATCCGGTCCCGGCCCGCGAAGAGCCTCGCCGGGAGTGGTCTCGCCGGGAGTCCGGCGGGCGACGGCACCCCGCCGGTCGAAGGGGTGCTGGAGGAGACGGTGATGCGGCTGCGCGACCCCTCGGGCGGGGTGATCTCCATCGAGCGGCCGTATCTGCCGTTCACCCCCACCGAGTTCGCGCGGGCCCGCGCTCTGGTGGAGCTGGACGCCCGGCTGGGCCCGCGGATCCCGCACCGCAGTGACGTCCTCACCCTGCCCGAAGGCAACGAGATCACCGTACGCCGGGCGGGCACCGGCGACCTGGCCGAGGCGCGGGCGATGCACGAGCGCTGCTCGGCCGACACGCTCGCGCAGCGCTACCACGGCCCGGTCGCCGACGCGGACCGCTACCTGGACCACCTGCTGAGCCCGCGCTTCGGCCGCACCCTGGCCGCCCGCGCCGGCTCCGGGCGGCTGGTGGCGCTGGGCCATCTGCTGTGGGACGGCGACGAGACCGAGATCGCGCTGCTGGTGGAGGACGAGTGGCAGCGCCGCGGGGTGGGCTCCGAGCTCCTGCGGCGGCTCGTGGAACTGGCCCGTGAGGCGCGTTGCGAGAGCGTGTACGTGGTCACCCGCTCCGCCAACACCGGCATGGTCGCGGCCATGCGCGGCCTCGGCCTGCCGTTGGACTACCAGATCGAGGAGGGCACGCTCGTCATCACCGCCCGCCTCGCACCGCTGCCGGAACCGGCCGCCGCGGCGCTGCCCGTGCCCGCGCCCCACGCCGGTTCCTGACCCCGCACGGCCCGTCACCGGTGGGGCGGAGCCCCGGCCTCCGGCGCCGCCCCACCAGGCGTGCCCACCCCGCCCCCATCAGGCGCGTCCACCCCGTGAGCCGCCGAGGACTGCCGAGGGCCGTCGAGGGTCAAGCATCAGCCATGTCCGCCGATACGGTGATGACGCGGCGCACCCCGGCGTACGAGGATGACCGCATGTCCGACACCAAGAATGTGCTGCTGCCCCGGCAGGTCGCCGACGCCTACGTCGACGCGCTCATCGAACTCGACCCGATCACCGGCACCTACCTCGGGGTGCCCGAATCGTCCCGGCGGCTGCCGGACTTCTCCCCCGCCGGGAGCGAGGCCCTCGCCGACCTGGCCCGTACCACCCTGGCGCGGCTCGCCGAGTCCGAGGGGGTGCCCGGCGCGGACGCCGACGCCGAGCGGCGCTGTGCGCGGCTGCTGCGCGAGCGGCTGACCGCCGAACTGGCCGTACACGAGGCGCAGGAGCCGCTGCGCGCGGTCAGCAACCTGCACTCCCCCGTGCACGCCGTGCGCGGCGCGTTCACCGTGACCCCGGCGGAGACCGCGGAGGACTGGGCCGCCATCGCGGAGCGGCTGCGAGCCGTGCCGGAGGCGCTCGCGGGCTACCGCGCCTCGCTCGCCAAGGGCCTGGAGCTGGGCCTGCCCGCGGGCCCGCGCCAGGTGTCCACGGTCATCGGGCAGTTGGGCGAGTGGATCGGTACGGACGGCGGATGGTTCGCCCAGTTCGCGGCGGGCGGCCCCGACGCGCTGCGCGCCGAGCTGGACGCGGCCGCGGCCCAGGCGACCGGGGCCGTCTCCGACCTGCGCGACTGGCTGCGCGACGTGTACGGGCCGGGCGTCGAGGGCGCGCCCGAGGTGGTGGGGCGCGAGCGCTACACCCGCTGGGTGCGCTACTGGAACGGCACCGACCTGGACCTGGACGAGGCGTACGCCTACGGCTGGTCGGAGTACCACCGGCTGCTGGCGGAGATGCGCGCCGAGGCGGCGAAGATCCTGCCGGGCGCGACCCCGTGGGAGGCGCTGCGCCATCTCGACACGCACGGCGAGGCGATCGAGGGCGTCGAGGAGATCCGCGTCTGGCTCCAGCGGCTGATGGACGAGGCGATCGAGTCGCTGGACGGTACCCACTTCGACCTGGCCGAGCGGGTCAAGCGCGTGGAGTCGATGATCGCGCCGCCGGGCAGCGCGGCGGCGCCGTACTACACCCAGCCGTCGGTGGACTTCTCCCGCCCCGGCCGCACCTGGCTGCCGACCATGGACAAGACCCGCTTCCCGGTCTACGACCTGGTCACCACCTGGTACCACGAGGGCGTCCCCGGCCACCATCTCCAGCTCGCGCAGTGGGCACACGTCGCCGACCAGCTCTCCCGCTACCAGGCGACGGTCGGCATGGTCAGCGCCAACGCCGAGGGCTGGGCGCTGTACGCGGAACGGCTCATGGACGAGCTGGGCTTTCTCAAGAACGCCGAGCGGCGGCTGGGCTACCTGGACGCGCAGATGATGCGGGCAGTGCGGGTGATCATCGACATCGGCATGCACCTGGAGCTGGAGATCCCCGCCGACTCCCCGTTCCATCCCGGTGAGCGGTGGACGCCGGAGCTTGCGCAGGAGTTCTTCGGCACGCACTGCAGCCGGCCGGCGGACGTCATCGAGAGCGAGCTGGTGCGCTATCTGGGGATGCCGGGCCAGGCCATCGGCTACAAGCTGGGCGAACGCGCCTGGCTGGCGGGCCGGGAGGCGGCGCGGCAGCGGCACGGCGAGGGCTTCGACCTGAAGCGGTGGCACATGGCGGCGCTGTCGCAGGGGTCGCTGGGCCTTGACGACCTGGTGGCGGAGCTGTCGGCGCTCTGACGGTACGTCATACGTCGGTACGGGCCCGGCGGCAGGAGGCTGCCGGGCCCGGTCGCACGGCGCCGCTCAGATCCGCCACTCGCGGATGCGGTCGGCGCATTCGTAGACGTCCACGCGGTATTCCTTGATGTCGCGGGCGAGATCCACGATGGCGCCGTAGGGCGGGTCTATGCCCTCACCGGCGGCGGCCATGTAGGCGACGACCACCATGCACGCGTAGAGGCTGCTGCGTGCGGGCAGCGGCTGGAGTCGTACGAGGGTGTGCATCAGGGCCGCCGCGCGCCAGGCCGCGTCGGGTTCGTGGTCGAACCGGGTCACGTCGAAGGCGTGCCGCGAGGCCGCGGCGGCGAGCGCCGTGTAGTCGTGGACGGCCGGCTCGTCGTACAGCTTCTGTTCCTGCACCCCCAGCAACCAGGGGACATCGATGCTGAGTTTCATCAGGCCGCGGCACCACGGTCGGTGGGAGGCACTTCCTCCGGGAACGCGGCGTCGAACTCGTCGATGTGGTCGTTCCAGAACTTCACCGCGTGCTGGACGAAGACCCGCCGCTGCTGCTCACGGACCGAAAGGTCGTGCACATACGCCTTGATGCTCTTGCCATCGGCGGCCGCAGCCTCCCGAATGGCCGCGAGCTCTTCGTCGGTGAACTCGATGTTGAGTGCTGGCATGGCGGTCACGGTACCGGATCGGTACCGCGCGGCAGTACGGAATGGTCGACACCGGTACGGGGGTGGTTGCGGGGATCGTTCAGCAGCCGCACTCGGCGGCGCCGACGGGCGCGGTGAGCGGGTCGGCCGGGCGCTGCTCGGTGCCCTCCCAGGTCTCGACGGGGTAGCCCTCGCGGATCCAGTACTCGATGCCGCCGAGCATCTCCTTGACCCGGTAGCCGAGTCGGGCCAGCGCGAGCGCGGCGCGGGTGGCGCCGTCGCAACCGGGGCCCCAGCAGTAGACGACGACGGGAACGGCGGGGTCGAGCAACCCGGCGGCCTCCCGCGGGATCAGCGCGGTCGGCAGGTGGACGGCGCCGGGCACATGCCCCTGGTCCCAGGACGGGGTGCTGCGCGAGTCCACGACCACGAACCCGGGATCGCCTGCCCGGAGGGAGGCGCGTACATCGGCCACGTCGGTGTGGAAGGCGAGGCGGGAGGCGAAGTAGGCGGCGGCGTCCGCGGGGACCGCGGGCGGGGTGGCGAGAACCGGGCTGACGGCGCTGACCTGCGGTGATGTGGTGTTCATGGGGAAGAATCTATGGCTGGGCGGCGACCGCGTGAACCGACGAACCCCGGCGGATGCGTTGATCAGCCGGGGATTCCCCTGCTAGACAGCGCACATGACCGGGTATTCCCCTGACGCCACCGACTGGCGCATTCTCGACGCCCTGCAGACCAACGGCCGGGCGGGCTTCGCCGAGTTGGCCCGCGCCGTGAACATGTCCGCGAGCGCGGTGACGGAGAGGGTCCGGCGGCTGGAGGAGGCGGGGATCATCGCCGGGTACACGGCCGTCGTGGACCCGGAGCGGCTGGGCCTGTCGGTGCTGGCGTTCGTGCGCCTGCGGTATCCGAACGGCAACTACAAGCCGTTCCACGACCTGATCGCCGTCACACCGGAGATCCTGGAGGCCCATCACGTCACCGGGGACGACTGCTTCGTCATCAAGGTCGCCGCGCGCTCGATGCGCCACCTGGAGCAGGTGACGGGGCGCATCGGCGCGCTGGGCTCGGTCACGACGAGCGTGGTGTACTCCTCACCACTGGCCCGGCGGGCGATCTCTCCCTGACCTTCCGCCTGTTGCCGCCCGCCGTCAGCCGGGTGTGCGGTGCACGACCACCGAGCCCGTCCGCCGCTTGACCACCTCCAGTTGGGCGGGAACACGCTGCCGCAGGTCGGCGACGTGGCTGACGATGCCCACGGTCCGGTCCCGTTCGCGCAGGGAGTCCAGGACGTCCAGCACCTCGTCCAGGGTCTGCTCGTCCAGGCTGCCGAAGCCCTCGTCGATGAAGAGCGTGTCCAGGCGGGTGCCGCCCGCCTCGTCGGTCACGACGTCGGCGAGGCCGAGGGCCAGGGCCAGCGAGGCGAAGAACGTCTCGCCGCCGGAGAGCGTGGCGGTGTCGCGTTCGCTGCCGGTCCAGGCGTCGATGACGTGCAGGCCCAGGCCCGCGCGGCGGCCGCCGGTGCGCTCGTCGGAGTGGACCAGCGTGTAGCGCCCGGACGACATGTGCTGGAGGCGGGCGCTGGCGGCGGCCGCCACCTGCTCCAGCCGTGCGGCCAGCACGTACGACTCCAGGCGCATCTTGCGCTCGTTGTCGGCCGAGGTCCCGGCGGCCAGCGAGGCGAGGCGGGCGACCCGGTCGTAGGCCGACCGCAGCGGAGCGAGCCGCCGCGCGTCGGCCACGGCCTGGGCGGACAGCCGGTCCAGCTCCGCGCAGCGGGTCCGGGCGGCGGCGTCCCTCGCGGACGCCTCGCGCAGCGCCCGGGTGGCCGCCTCCGCCAGGGCCTCGGCGGCCGGGAGGTCGGCGGGGGGCCGTGCCCCGGCCGCCGCGACGGCGGGATCGGACAGTTCGGCCTCGACCGCCGCCGACTCGCGCTGCCACTGGTCGAGCCGCTGCTGGAGGGCGTGCTGCCGGTCCGCCGGCAGCATCGCGTCGGCGGCGGCCTGCGGGGTGGGGAACCCGGCGCGGTACGCGGCGTCGGCCAGCGCCGCGTCGGCGTCCTTGAGCCGCTCGGCGGTGGCCTGGGCGGTACGCGCCGACTCGACGGCCTCGGCGAGCAGCCGGGCGCGGTGCTCCAGCACGGCGGCGCGGTCGGCCACCGCGGCGGCGCCGTCCCGGGCCTGGGCCAGCTCCTCCTCCAGCCCCTCCCGTTCCCGTACCAGGGCCTCGCGGCGCGAGGTGCGGGCGGCGGCCCCGCGCTCGGCCTCCTGTGCCTGGGCGCGGCGGCGCTCGCACTCGCGCTCGTCGTGTGCGAGGGCTTCGCGGGCGGCGTGTCCGTCCGCGGCCTCCCGCCGTGCCGTGTCGAACGCCGCGCGCAGTCCGTCCAGTTCGCGGGCGAGGGCGCCGGCGGTGGCGCCGCCGGCGCCCGCCTCGGCGGCCGCGAGCGCCTCGCGCAGGGTGGCCAGCCGGGTCTCGGCCCCGGTGCGCCGCGACTCCGCCTGCTCCGTCGCGGCCAGCGCCGCCTCCTCCGCGGCCCGGTCCACATGGCCGGCCCCGGCGCGGGCGGGCCGGGGGTGGTCCGCCGAGCCGCACACCGCGCAGGGCTCGCCGGGGCGCAGCCCGGCCGCGAGTTCGGCGGCGATGCCGCGCAGCCGCCGCTCCTTGACGTCGAGCCAGCGCTCACGCGCGGCCGCGGCGTCCTCGCGGGCGCGCAGCAGCGCCTCCTGCGCCTCGCGGGCCTCGAGGGTGAGTCGGTCGTGTTCCCAGGCCGCCTCCAGCCGTGCCTCGGCGGGGCCGATCCGGTCGCCGAGCTGGTCGGCGCGGGCGGCCGCGGCGTCGGCCTCGTCGATCCGCCGCTGGTGGGCCTGGCGGGTCGGCTCCCACTGGGCGAGCCAGTCGGCGGCCTCCTGGAGCAGTTCCTCGTCGGCGTGGGCCTCCCGGTCCAGGGCCGCGATCTCGGTGCCGATGGCATGGGCGCGCTGCTCGGCGCGGCGAGCGGCGGCGAGTCGGCCCAGGTCCTCGCGCAGCCGCCGTTCGGCGTCCGCGAGCCGGTCGCCGGGCGCGTCGGCGAGCCCCGGCGGGAGCTGGGCGCGGGCGGTCCGCTCGGCGGTGGCGGCGGCGCGCTGGTCGCGTTCGGCGCCGTCCCGCAGGTCGAGGGCGGGGGCGACGGCCGCGGCGGCGCGCGCCCGCTCCAGCCGGTCGCGCAGTTGCTCCGACTCGGCGCGCTGGGTGTCGAGTTCGGCCGCGCGCCGCCGGGCGTCGGCGTACCGCCGCCGACGGCGGTCCAGGTCCCGTACGGCCTCCAGCCGCTCACCGGCGGCCCGGTGGGCGGCCTCCGCGGTGTGCGCGGTGGCGGCCGCGATGTCGCGCAGCTCGCGGGCGGCGGTACGGGCCACGGCCGCCCACTCCAGGACGGTGTCGGCCAGCCCGGGCTCGCCCGGGGCCGGGGCGGCGCGGCCGCCGGCCTTGGCCGTACGGGCCGGCCTCGTCCGTACCCGCGAGGCGGTGCGCTGGTCGGGGACCGCGGGCCCTGCGGCGTCCCACAGCCCCAGCCGCCTGAGGTCGGCGTTGTCGCCCGCGGCCTGGGCCATGCGGTGGGCCAGCGCCAGCAGCCGCTCGTCGCCGCTGACCACCTGCTTCTCGGCGTCCCGGCGCAGCTCGGCGAGCCGGTCCTCGACGGCGGCGAACCGGCCGGTGTCGAAGAGTCTGCCCAGCAGCTTGCCGCGGGCCTCGGCGTCCGCGCGCAGGAAGCGGGCGAAGTCGCCCTGCGGCAGCAGGACGACCTGGCAGAACTGGTCCCGGCTCATGCCCAGCAGCTGGCTGATCTCCTCGCCGATCTCCTGGTGGGAGCGGCTGAGCCCCTGCCAGGTGCCGTCCGCCGCCAGCTCCCGCAGCTCGCTGTGCGCCTTCTCGGTCGTCCATCCGCGCCCGCTCTTCTTGGGGCGCTGCTGCTGCGGGCGCCGGGTGATCTCCAGCCGCCGCCCGCCGACGGTGAGTTCGAGCACGACCTGGGTGCGGGTGTGCGGGTCGGCATGGTCGCTGCGCAGGCTGAGGCCGGTGGCCTGGCGGGCGCCGGGCACCGCGCCGTACAGCGCGAAGCAGACGGCGTCCAGGACGGAGGTCTTGCCCGCGCCGGTCTGGCCGTGCAGCAGGAACAGCCCGGCGGTGGACAGCTCGTCGAAGTCGACCTCCTGGGTGCCGGCGAACGGCCCGAAGGCGGTGACGGCCAGCCGGTGCAGCCTCATCGGGCGACCTCACCGAGGCTGTCGGCGAGGCGTACGTCGTCCAGGGCGCCGGTGAGCACCGCGCGCTCGGCGGCGTCCGGCCCGTGGCCGCCGCGCACATGGGCCACGAAGTCCTCGGTGACCTGCTGGTCGGTGCGGCCGCGCAGCCGCTGGGCGTACGAGCCGCCCGGGTCCTGCGGGGTGCGTTCGGGCTCGAAGGCGATGCTGACCGTGTGCGGGAAGCGGGCGGCGAGCCGGGCCATCGGCTCGTGCGGCCGGACGGGGTCGGTGAGGGTCGCCTCGACCCACGCGTCCCGGTGGGCCTCCAGCTCCGGATCGGCCAGCAGCTCCTCCAGTCGGCCGCGGAGCCGGGCCAGCGGCCGGGGCACCGGCCAGTCGACGCGCCGGGCGGCGAGCTCGCCGCGGGCGCCGAGGTCGATCAGCCACATGCTCTTGCGGTGCCGGGCTTCGGAGAAGGAGTACGCGAGCGGGGAACCGGAGTACCGGACCCGCTCGCTGAGGGTCTGGCAGCCGTGCAGATGGCCGAGCGCGGCGTAGTCGACGCCGTCGAAGACCTCCAGCGGGACGGAGGCGACGCCGCCGACGCTGATGTCGCGTTCGCTGTCGCTGGTGGCGCCGCCGGTGACGAAGGCGTGCGCGAGGACGACGGAGCGGGTGCCCGCGGGCCGCGTGGCGAGGTCGGCGCGGACCCGGTCCATGGCGGCGCCGAGGACCGCCGCGTGCCCTCCCCCAGCTACCGCTGGGAGGTGCCCCCACCGCGGGGTGCCGAACTCCCGTCGTACCAGGGCGGGTTCCAGGTACGGCAGCCCGTAGAAGGCCACGTCGCCGTGGTCGTCGGAGAGCACCACGGGGGTGCCGCAGGCCGCGGGGTCGGTCCGCAGGTGGACGCCGGCGCGCCGCATGAGCCCGGAGCCGACGCCCAGGCGGCGGGCGGAGTCGTGGTTGCCGGAGATCAGGATGGCGGGCACGCCGAGGGCGGCGAGCTGGTGCAGGGCGTCGTCGAAGAGCTCCACGGCAGCCAGCGGCGGTACGGCGCGGTCGTAGACGTCGCCGGCGATGAGCACGGCGTCGACGCGCTCTTCGGCGACCGTGCGGACGAGGTGGGCGATGATCTCGCGCTGCGCGTCGCGCAGGCTGATCCGGTGGAACGACCTGCCCAGATGCCAGTCCGAGGTGTGCAGAATCCTCACCGCGCCGCTCCGACCCGCATCTGTTCCCTTCCTCCGACCGCCCGGGACACGGTAATGCCCCCGACGGCCCGCTCGGGCGCCGGCCTCCTTTTTCGGTCAGCGGGGGCGGCGGGAACGGACGGGGTCGGTCAGGCGGCGCTGATGCAGAAGGGCTGCCCGGAGGGGTCCAGCAGCACCGTCCAGTGCTTGCCGCCGGGCTGGTGGTCCGGCTTGGTGGCGCCGAGCGCGAGCAGGCGCTCCTCGGCGGCCGCGACGTCGTCGAAGGCCAGGTCCAGGTGGAAGACGAGTTCGTCCTCGGGCCAGTTGGGCGCGGTGAAGCTCTTGGCGGTGTAGAAGACGTAGGTGGTCGTGCCGTCGCTGATCATCGCCGCGCTGTCGCCGAAGGTCTGGGTGACCTTCCAGCCCAGGGCGGCGGCGTAGAAGTCCGCGAGCGCCTTGCCGTCGTGTCCCCAGAAGGCCGCGCACTTGATCTTGGCTGTCGGGGCGGTGGTGCTGGTCATCGCGGTCGTCAGTCCTGTTCTCAAGGGGAGTGGGTGATGCGGCCACGCTATGACCGGTTGAGGACAGTGGCTGACCTAGACACTCACCCCCTTCCCTGCTTCCCATATCCGGGATAACATCCTGGATATGGGAGAAGACATCGAGGCCCGCCTGGCGGCGCGGTTGGCGGAGCTGCGGGCGGAGCGCGGCTGGTCGCTCGAGGAGGTCGCGCGGCGCGCCGACGTGAGCCGTTCGACGCTGTCGCGGCTGGAGCGGGCCGAGATCAGCCCGACGGCGGCGCTGCTGGGCAGGCTGTGCGTGGCGTACGAGCGGACGATGTCGCAGTTGCTGGCCGAGGTCGAGTCGGAGCCGCCGCAGCTGGTCCGGGCCGACCGGCAGACGGTGTGGCAGGACGAGGCCTCGGGCTTCACCCGCCGGTCGGTGTCCCCGCCCCATCCCGGCCTGCGCGGCGAGATCGTCGAGGGCGTCCTGCGGCCGGGTGCGGACATCTCGTACGACGGGCCGCCCGTGCCCGGCCTGGAGCAGCACATCTGGGTGCTGGAGGGCGCGCTGGAGGTCACCGCGGGCGGCGCCGCGCACCTGATACGGGCCGGGGACTGCCTGCGCTTCCGGTTGTGGGACCGGTCGCGGTTCCGCTGCCCGGGGCCCGACCCGGTCCGTTACGCGCTGGTGCTCGTCCTGCCGTGAGCCGGGCCGCCGCTCCCCTCACATCCCACCCATACCGAAGGAACCCCGCTGTGCGCACGATCACCCGCCTGTCCGCCGACGACTTCCGCGACAGCCTCAAGAGCCTGGCCGACCTCCTCGTCGACGCCGTGGACGACGGCTCCTCCCTCGGCTTCCTCGCCCCGTTCCACCAGGAGGCGGCAGCGGCCTGGTGGCGCACCCGGCAGCCCGCCGTGGCCGACGGCAGCCTCATGGTGTGGGCCGCCCAGGGGCCCGACGGCATAGCCGGTACGGTCAGCCTCGCCCTGGAGCCCAAGCCCGCAGGCCGGCACCGGGCCGAGATAGTCAAACTCATGGTGCACCGCGACGCCCGCGGCCAGGGGCTGGGCCGCGCGCTCCTCACCACCGCCGAACAGGCAGCCGCCCGGGCTGGCATCACCCTGCTGCTGCTCGACACCGAGTCCGGCACCACCGCGGAGGGGCTGTACCGCTCCACGGGCTGGACCCGGTACGGCATCGTCCCCGACTACGCGGCCGAGCCCGCGGGTTCACTCCGCGACTGCAGTTTCTTCTACAAGCGGCTCGGCTGAGCCGGTACAAGCGGCTCGGCTGATCCGGCGCCCGGCGGTCAGGCGGTCAGGCGTCGCCGTACGCCTCGCCGCCCACCTCCAGCGTCGCCGTGCCCGCGGTGGCGTCCGCCAGCCATGCCCCGAACGCCTCGATGTCGGCCTCCGGCAGCCCGATCTCGATCGTGACGGTCTCGGCGTACCGCACGTCGCGCACGGCCCGGCCGGTCGCCCGCAGATCGTTCTCGACCTTCCCGGCCCGCTGGTGGTCCACGGTGACGGTCGCCAGCCGGAAGCGCTGCCGGGTTACCGTGCCCAGGGCGTCGAGCGCCTCGCCGACCGCGCCGCCGTAGGCGCGGATGAGACCCCCCGCGCCGAGCTTGACCCCGCCGAAGTACCGGGTGACGACGGCCACGACGTACCGCATCTCGCGGCGCACCAGCATCTGGAGCATGGGCACACCCGCCGTACCACCCGGCTCTCCGTCGTCGCTCGCCTTCTGGACGCCGCCGTCGGCGCCGATCACGTAGGCGAAGCAGTTGTGGGTCGCGGTCGGGTGCTCGGCACGGACACGGCGGACGAAGTCCTGCGCCTCCCGCTCCGTGGCGGCGGGGGCGAGCGCGCAGATGAAGCGCGACTTGCTGATCTCGACCTCGTGCACGCCTTCGCGCGCGACGGTCCGGTACCGCTCCTGCATCACCCCACCCTACGCGGCCCCCGAAGCGAGATCCGAGGGAGGAGGATGGGGGTGGTATTCCCAGCGAGGAGGTGGCCATGTTCAGCGCCATCGCCGATGTGCTCCGCGCCATCGGCCACGCGATCGCGACCGTCGTCACCCTGCCGTTCCGGGCACTCGCCCGGCTCTTCGGGGGCGCCTCACGCCCCGCCCACTGACGCGGGCCCGGCGCGGGCCTTTCGGGTGAGGGGTGTCCCGCGGCGGTACGCGCGGTACGGGGCCGGGTAGCCGTCGATCAAGCAGGCGCACGGGGCGTCTGGCCCGGTCGTCGATCAAGCAGGCGCCGAGGCGCCTGGCTCGGTCGGGGACGGCGGACGACGGCGGAAGGGGCACGCGCCCGTGGAGCGTTCGAGCACCGCCGCGATCCGCCTGGCGTCGCCCCGGGACCGGGCCCGTGTGGCGGCCGTGGTGATGGCGCCGCTCATCGCGCAGGGGGCTGTCCTCAGGCGGCCGCGGATGCTCGCGCTTGCCGACCGGTGGGACACCAACCGCAAAGCCTGCGACCTCATGGGTGAGCTGCGCGGGCGGTACGGCGACGCGCCCCTGTCGGTCGATCTGATGGGCCGCCGGATCCTGCTGCTGCTGTCACCGGGGGACGTGCGGGCGGTGCTGTCCGCCACGCCCCGGCCGTTCACGCCCGCCGGCCGCGAGAAGCGCGCCGCGCTGGCGCACTTCCAGCCCGACGGAGTCCTGATCTCGCCGCTGCCGGACCGGGACGACCGCAGACGGTTCAACGAGGCCGTGCTGGACACCGCGCGTCCGGTGCACCGGCTCGCGGACGCCATGGCCGGGCGGATCCGCGAGGAGGCCGCGGAACTGGCGGCGACCGCCCGCGGCAGCGCCCTGCTGACCTGGGACGCGTTCGCCCCGGCCGCCGACCGCGTCGTCCGGCGGATCGTGCTGGGGGACGGAGCCCGGGACGACCAGCGGCTCACCGAGCTGCTGCGCGCGCTGCGCGCCGACGCCAACTGGTCCTACCTGCGCCGCCCGCGGCACCGACTACGGGAACGATTCACCCAGCGGCTGCGCGCACACCTGGAGCGCGCCGAGCCGGGCAGCCTCGCGTCGCTGCTGCGGCAGGCGCCCCGTACCGCGCGGACCGAGCCCGAGGGGCAGGTCCCGCACTGGCTGTTCGCCTACGACGCCGTCGCCATGACCACTTTCACCACCCTGGCCGTGCTCGCCGCTCAGCCGGACCAGGCGGACCAGGTGCGCGAGGAGCTCGCGCGGCGCGGCGCGAGCCGGACCGCGGACCCGAACGGTACGCCGCGCCTGCGGGCCTGCTTCCTGGAGACGCTGCGGCTGTGGCCCACGACGCCGGTGATCCTGCGCGAGACCACGGACTCGACGCCCTGGCACGGCGGGACGATTCCGCCGGGAGTCACCACGGTGACGGTGAGTACGTTCTTCCACCGGGACCCGGAGCACCTGCCGCACCCGGACCTCTTCATGCCCGAGCGGTGGCTCGACGGCGACGCCGATCCCGGGCCGGGGGTGGTGCCGTTCACCGCCGGGCCCGCCGAGTGCCCGGGCCGGAACCTGGTGCTGTTCACCGCCGTCACGCTGCTCGCCGCGCTCCTGGAGGAGACCGGGTACCGGCCGCTGACACCGGGTCTGGCCGCGTACCGGCGGCTTCCGTGCACGGTCGACCACACGGCGCTGCGCCTGCGCGCCGAGCCCGCGCCGACCGTCGCCGAGGACGCACCGACTGCTGCCGAGCCCGCGCCGACCGCCGCGGGGTGATCCGCCGCCTCACTCCCGGGGGTAGATGTCCCCTGCCGCCATGCCGCTCTCCTGCTCGCTCTGGCTCTCCAACCGGCGGGCCTCCTCCTGGAGCCGCTTGCGCTCCGCGGGGTCCTTCGCGCGCTCCGCGGCCTGCTTCGTCTCCCGGGCCTTCTCCCGCAGCTGCTTGGCCCTGCCGCGGGACTCGCCTGCGTCGCCCATGATCGCTCCCTGGTGTCGGGTGGTGCTGGTCATCAGCGAAGCACCGGCTCAGGACCGACGCATCCGGAAGGCGCACCCGTGGCCGTTGGGCCCCCGCGCGGGGAATCTTGGGGACGGGCACGCGGTTGTGCCCAGCACGACCGGTTTTCGTCCCCCAGGGAGGCAGGGCATGTACGGCGATCCAGCGACGGTTCGCAAGATCCTCACGGAACTCGGCGACACGTGGGCGGTCGTGGGCCTGTCCGCCAACCAGCGGCGCGCGGCGTACGGCGTGGCGGAGGTCCTCCAGCGCTACGGCAAGCGGATCGTGCCCGTGCACCCGAAGGCAGAGACGGTGCACGGGGAGAAGGGATACGCCTCCCTGTCCGAGGTGCCCTTCGAGATCGACGTGGTGGACGTCTTCGTCAACAGCGACCTCGCCGGAGGCATCGCCGACGAGGCGGTCGCCGTCGGGGCCAAGGCGGTCTGGTTCCAGCTCGGCGTGGTGGACGAGGAGGCGTGGCACCGCACCCGCGCGGCGGGCCTGGACATGGTGATGGACCGCTGCCCGGCGATCGAGATACCCCGCCTCGGCTGAGCGGAGGCCCGGTGAGTGGATACCCGCCGAGCGGAAGTCTGCGCTAGCGTCCGTCCATGATCACGATACGTGCCGCAGGCCCCGACGACGCCGTGGAACTGGTGCGCCTGCGCAGGCTGATGTTCGCGGACATGAGCGGGCGCGACGAACCAGGTCCGTGGGAGGAGACGGCGCGGCGGACGGCGGCGCGGCAGCTGGCCGAGGACGCGCCGGTGCTGGGCGCGTTCGTGGTGGACGGCGAGGCGGCCGACGGGGGTCGTCACCTCGCCGCCTGCGCGGTGGGGCGGGTGGAGGAGCGGCTGCCCGCGCCCGGCCATCCCACCGGGCGCTTCGGGTTCGTCTTCACCGTGTGCACCGACCCCCGGTACCGGGGCCGGGGGTATGCCCGCGCGACGACCGAGGCCCTGCTGGACTGGTTCGCGACGCGGGGCGTCACCCGGGTCGATCTGCACGCGACCCCGGACGCGGAGGCGCTGTACCGGGGCCTGGGGTTCGCCGAGCACTCCATCGCGCTGTCGCTGGACCTGTCCGAGCGCTGAGTGCGGGGCTCCCGGGGCGCCGTCAGACGGCCAGCCCCTCCAGCACGGTGGCGCCGGGGAGCCCGGCCAGAGCCTTGCCCGGCACGATCAGCTTGCCCCGGCGGCTGCCGCTGCCGATGAGCGCGTACGGAGCGTCGGCGACGGCGGCGTCGACCAGCAGCGGCCAGTCGGCGGGCAGGCCGATCGGGGTGATGCCGCCGAACTCCATGCCGGTCGCGCCGATGGCGGTGTCCATCGGCGCGAACGAGGCCTTGCGCGCCCCGAGATGGCGGCGGACGACGCCGTTGACGTCCGCCCGGGTGTGCGCGAGGACCAGGCACGCGGCGAGGGTCGACTCGCCACCGCGCTTGCCCGCGACGACGACGCAGTTGGCGGACTGCTCCAGCAGCCAGGAGCCGTAGTTCTCCACGAGGACGGCCGTGTCCGCCTTCTCGGGGTCGGTGTCCACGTAGGACAGCTGGTCCACCGGCACCGGCCCGCTCCAGGCGCGCAGCGCGGCGGCGACGGGCTCGGTCAGCAGATCCAGGCACTCGATCGCGGGCCGGACATCGTCGAAGGCATCCATCGGTGTCCTCATGGTCGCCAAGGTAACAGCAGCTCCGGGGCGGTCGCGGCGCCGTCTCGGCGGGCGGGAGGCGGGCTCGCCCGCCGGCGCGGTGGAGCGGGCCTCCGCGGGCTAGGCGGTGTCCGGGGCCGCCGCCGGCCGGGGCTCCGGCTCACCCGCCGCCGGGTCCTCCAGGGCGGCCAGGGCCAGCAGTTCGTCGGCGGTCATGCCCACCGGTACGGGCACGGGCGGCGGGGTGCGCAGAGGCGGCTGCCAGCCCGTCCCCGGGTCCCAGCGCCGCACGATCTTCGCGGGCGCGCCCGCGACCACGGCGTGGTCGGGCACCTGGCCCCGTACGACGGCGCCCGCCGCGACCACCACGTTCCGGCCGAGCCGTGCGCCGGGCAGGACGACGGCGCCGGCGCCGAGCCAGCTGCCCGCGCCGATCGTCACCGGCGCGCAGCGCGGCCACTGCCTGCCGACGGGCTGGTCGGGGTCGTCGTAACTGTGGTTGTCGCTGGTGATGTAGACGTACGGGCCGCAGAAGACGTCGCGTTCGATGACGACCGGCCGGGAGGCCACCACGTGGCTGCCCCGCCCGAGGACCACGCCGTCCGCCAGCCGCAGCACCGGATCAGGGCCGAGGTCGACGCCGGGCATCATCCCGGCGGTGAGGGTGACCTGCTCGGCTATGACGCAGTGCTCACCGAGCTCGATCCACTCCTCGCCGAACACCGTGCCCAGCGGGAACGCCAGGCGGGTGCCGGTGCCGATGCGGCGGAAGCGGTACGGGCCGGGGCGCTGGGCGGTCACCGCGCCCGCCTCGCGCACCCACCGCCAGCCGCGGTGCACCGCGCGCGAGACGGCCCGGCGCCGGGCGGCGGCGAGCGATGAGAACACGTTCCGGTTCTTCGGCACCCGCCCACCGTATCGGCCCCGCGCGGCGCCTCCGGCGCCGGTCCGGGAGCTGTGATCTTGCCCGCACCCGTGCCCGGCGGTCCGGCCGGTCGCCTACGGTGCCCCCAGGCGCGACATGTGAGTGGCTGGGCCTTGAGAGAACCGAGGAGCGAGCGTGACGATGAGTGCGTTGATCGCGGGTGTGGGCGGGCATGAGCCGAAGATCGATCCGGGGGCGTTCACCGCGCCGACCTCGGTCGTGCTCGGCGACGTCACGCTGGCCGCGGGCGCGAGCGTCTGGTACCACGCCGTCCTGCGCGCGGACTGCGGCCCGATCGTGCTCGGGGCCGACAGCAACATCCAGGACAACTGCACCGTGCACGTGGACCCCGGGTTCCCGGTCAGCGTCGGCGCGCGGGTGACCGTCGGGCACAACGCCGTGCTGCACGGCTGCACGGTCGAGGACGACGTGCTCGTCGGCATGGGCGCGACGATCCTCAACGGCGCCCGGATCGGGGCGGGCTCGCTGGTGGCGGCTCAGGCGCTGGTCCCGCAGGGGATGCAGGTCCCGCCCGGCTCGCTGGTCGCCGGGGTGCCCGCCAAGGTCAGGCGGGAGCTGACCGCGGAGGAGCGCGAGCACATCAAGCTCAACGCGGCGATGTACCTCGGGCTGGCCGAGGCCCACCGCGAGGTGCCGCCCGGCGACTGAGTCCCGCGGCCAGGTCCCGACCGGGCCGCCGCCCGGCGGCTTCGGGTCGGGCCGCCGGGGCATGCCCCCGAGGTCCCGCCCCGCAGCGCGTGCGCCCGCCGAAACGGCGATCACCCGGGCCGGCCGAGGCCGGTCCGGGTGATCGTCGTGTGGAGGGCGCGAGCGCGGGTCCGGGTCGGGCCCGGCTCGGCGGTCAGTCCCGCGCGGGCACCGACGCCGGGGCGCTCTCCCCGGCGGGTTCCGGCGTGGACAGCGCGGCCTGCGCCTCGGCCGCCTCGCGGGCCGCGGCGGCCTTCTTCGCGCGCATCTTCATCATGACCAGCGAGCCGAGGCCGAAGAGCAGCGCCGCGACCAGGCCCAGCCAGGAGAACTTCTTGAGGTAGTCCTCGGCGACCTTGCCGACGGAGTAGATGACCGCGACGGTGCCGCCCGCCCAGATGATGCCGCCGAGGACGTTGGCGATGGCGAACTTCCAGTACGGCATCCGCAGGACACCGGCGAGCGGACCGGCGAAGATCCGCAGCAGGGCGATGAAGCGGCCGAAGAAGACGGCCCACATGCCCCACTTCTGGAACGACCGCTCGGCGGTCGCCACATGATCGGCGCTGAAGTGCTTGGGGAACTTTCGCCCCAGCCAGTTCAGCAGCGGTTGCCCGCCCTTGCGCCCGATCAGATAGCCGATCGAGTCACCGATGACCGCGCCCGCGATGGCGCAGGCACCGAGGATGTACGGGTTGATGTGGTCCTGTGAGGACGCCATCAGCGTCGCGGTGACCAGAACGATCTCGCCTGGCAGCGGGATGCCCAGGCTCTCCAGCCCGATGACCACCCCCACGATCGCGTACACGCTGACCGCGGGCACGCTCTCCAGCCACTGTTCGATATGCAACGCCGTGTCCTCCCGTGTGACTGTCTGGAGCCCCCGATGTGCGCCCGGCTCCGGGCGCACACCCGGGGAAGACTACTGGATCGCCGCGGCGGTTCCCCTCGTCAGCGGTGCGTCTGCGCATCAGCGGGACATCGGTACATCACCGTGACATCGGCACGTCGACGGAGCCGCGCAGCCGCAGGTCGCGGGAGGAGGAGCCGACCTCGACGGTACGGCGGCCGGTGCCCGCCACCCAGTCGTGCCGGGCGGTGTCCCACGAGGACAGGGTCCGGCGGGTGATGCGGACCCGGAGCGTGCGGGCCTCCCCCGGGCGCAGTTCGACGCGCTGGTAGCCGGCGAGGATCCGTACCGGCTGGGGCATCTGGATGCCGGGCGCCGGGCCGAGGTAGACCTGGGCGACCTCGGCTCCGGTCCGCCGCCCGGTGTTGCGGACGGTGAAGCTCGCCTCCACGTCGCCGCCGCGGGCCAGCAGTCGCAGCCCGCGGTAGTCGAACGTGGTGTACGACAGGCCGTGGCCGAAGGGGAACAGCGGCGCGGTGCGCTGCGCGTCGTACCAGCGGTAGCCGAGGAAGACGCCCTCGGAGTACTCCTCGCGGCCGAGGACGCCGGGGTAGCGCAGGGTGTCCCCGGCGACGGGGTGGCGGGTGTCGGAGGCCGGGAAGGACTGGGTGAGCTTGCCGCCGGGGTTGGCGTCGCCGAAGAGCAGTGCGGTGGTGGCGCCGGCCCCTTCCTGTCCCGGGTAGTACATCTGCAGCACGGCGCCGGTGCGCGCGAGCCAGGGCATGGCGGTGCAGGAGGAGGTGTTGAGGACGACGGTGGTGCGCGGGTTGGCAGCCGTGACCGCCGCGATGAGCTCCTCCTGGTGGCCGGGCAGGGCGATGGTGGTGCGGTCCTGGCCCTCGGTGGCGTCCTCGTACGCGAACAGCACGGCGCTGCGGGCGGCGCGGGCGGCGCGGGCGGCCTCGGCGACGTCGGCGGCGCGGGTGGCGGCGGTGATCCGGCGCAGCCGGATGGTCTGCCCGGCGTCGCCGCCCCGGGCGGTGATCCGCAGCCGGTGCGGGCCCGCCGGGAGCCGGTCGTAGGTGTGGCGGCGTACGGAGAGGCCGTCCGGCGCGGTGCCGACCAGGCCGCCGGTGAAGTACTCGCCGAGGCCGGGGATCGCCGGGAAGAGTTCGACGCCGTCGAGGGTGACGGCGGGGCGCCGGCCGGAGTAGTGGAGGACGAAGGTCCATTCCTCGGCCGCGCCGACGGTGAGGGTGCCGTCGTAGGTCCAGGTCTGTCCGGCAGGTACCCGCTGCTCCTCCAGGTCGGCGGCGGGGCTGAGCGCTCCGGCGGGCAGGGGCTTGCCGTACAGGTCCTCGCCGAGGGCGTAGGCGACGCGGGCGCCGCGTCCGGCGCGGGCCCGGATGGCGTCCAGCGGGCTGTCGGCCCGGTCGGGGATGACGTGGGCGCTGCCACCGCCGCTGACGAAGGGGACGCTGCCGGTGGGGCCGATGACGGCGATGTCGCGGGCGGCGGGGCCGGTGAGCGGCAGGGTGGCGCGCTCGTTGCGGAGCAGGACGCCGCCCGCGAGGGCGACCCTCAGCGCGGTACGGGCGCCGGCGGCCGGGTCGCGCTCGGGTCGGGGCGGCGCGCTGCCGTCGAGCAGGCCGAAGCGGTCCAGGACGGTCAGCACGCGGCCGGCGGCACGGTCGACGTGGGCGCGGGGGACGAGCCCGGTGGTGACGGCCGCCTTGAGCGCGGCGCCGAAGTACGTGTCGTTCGGCATCTCCATGTCGAGCCCGGCGGCGAGGGCGGGGCCGGTGCTGTGGGTGGCGAACCAGTCGGACATCACCCAGCCGGTGAAGCCCCAGCGGTCGCGCAGGATGCCGGTCAGCAGGGCCTGGTTCTCGCAGGCGTAGGTGCCGTTGACCTTGTTGTACGCGCCCATGACGGCCCCGGCGCCGGCCCGTACGGCGGCCTCGAAGCCGCGCAGCTCGGTCTCGTGCAGGGTGCGTTCGTCGATCCGGACGTCGATCGACATCCGCTCGTGCTCCTGGTTGTTCACGGCGTAGTGCTTGACGGTGGCGATCAGGCCCTCGGCCTGGATGCCCTGGATCTCGGCGGCCACCAGGTCGGCGGAGAGCAGCGGGTCCTCGGCGAAGGTCTCGAAGTTCCGTCCGGCGTACGGAGTGCGGATGAGGTTGACCATCGGGGACAGCAGGACGTCCTGGCCCAGGGCCCGGCCCTCGTGTCCGATGGTGCGGCCGTAGGCGCGGGCGAGCTCGGGGTCGAAGGCGGAGGCGAGCAGGACGGGGGCGGGCAGCGCGGTGGCGTGGCGGGTGACCCGTACTCCGGCGGGCCCGTCGGCGAGCCGGATCGGGGGGATGCCGAGCCTGGGGACGCCGGGGAGGTATCCGGCCTGGCCGAGCTTGGCGGGGTCGGTGGCGCCGTGCAGCAGGGAGATCTTCTCGTCGAGGGTCAGCCGACCCAGCAGGGACGCGATGTCAGCGGCGGGGGCGGTCGGCGGGCGGGGGCTCGGGGGCGGCGGCCGCTGGGGAGGCGCCGGTGGCCGCGGCGACGGAGATCGCCCCGCCCAGGAGTCGGATCGCGGACCTTCGGGTCACTGCGTCGGGCATGGGCCGTCACTCCCTATGTCTCCTATGAGGGGGGAAGAGGTGCGGAACTGCGCGATGTCGCGCTGTGTCCAGTGTTGGCCTACGAAGCGTGACGGCCAAGGGGCGACGCGCCGCGAATTCGAAACGGTGGCGGACATGCCGCTGCCCGCCGCACCAGGGGTGCGACGGGCAGCGACGGGTGGGACTGATGGGGTGTCAGCTGTTCGGGCGCAGGGTCCAGACGATGGTCATCTCACCGGTGACGGCGCCGTCCTCGCGGGTGATGGCGATGTTCACCGGGAACTCGGGGCGCTCGCCGGCGTCGAGCGCGGCGACCACCTCGGCGACCGGCCGGCCGATCTCGGCGGTGGCGGTGACCGGGCCCTTGGCGAGCTTCTTGTAGCCGATCTCGGCCCGGACGGCGAGCGGGACGGCGCGGGAGAGCTGGTCGCCGAAGGCGGCGAGGACGATGGCGCCGCTCGCGGACTCGGCGAGGGTGAACATCGCGCCCGCGTGCGGTCCCGCGACGTGGTTGTGGAAGTCCGGCTGGTCGGGCAGACGCAGGACGGCGCGCTCGGTCGAGGTCTCCAGGAACTCCAGGTTCAGGGTGCGCACCATGGGCACCGTGGCGGCGAGCATCTCGCCGATCGACATCCGGGACTGGGGCTGAGTCTGTGACATACCGGAAAGTTACCAGCGGGTAGCCACGGTGGGGAAGACCGGGCGTGGCAGCGCCCCTACCGGCCCGTTTAGGGTTACGTGCCATGTGGCCAGGACAGCAGCCGCCCGGGGGCGAGCAGAACCCGCAGCAGCCGAACCCGTACCAGCAGCCCGGGTATCCGCAGCCGGGCTACCAGCAGCCCGGGTATCCGCAGCAGGATTACCAGCAGCCTGGGTACCAGCAGCCGGGGCCTCCGCAGCCGGGTCCGTACCAGCAGCCGGGCCCCTATCAGCAGCCGCCGGGCCATCAGCAGCCGAACCCGTACCAGCAGCCGGCCGGCCAGAACCCCTATCAGCAGTCCGGGCAGCAGCCGTACGACCAGCCGAACACGGACCGGAACGCGTCGGCCGGTCCGTCCGGCGCCCCCGAACCGCCCCGGAACGGCGGCAAGCGGACCGCCACCATCGCGATCGTGGCGGCGGTCGCCGTCATCGCGGCGGCCGTGGTGACCGGCGTCCTGGTGCTCGGCAAGGACGACGACGGCGGGGGCGAGGCCAAGGGCGCCGCGCGGCCCTCCTCCCCGCCGTCCGCCTCCGCGCAGGACCCCGGGGGCTCGGGCGCGGACGGGGACAACGGGCAGACCGGCGGCGACGGCGAGGTCAAGGCGGTCGTCCCCGGCTGGGATGTCGTGGTCAACCGCAAGCGGCTCAACGCCTTCGACGTGCCCGACGACGACTGGAACGTCAAGGGCTCGTCGTGGTCGACCGGCTTCGCGGACGACAAGGGCAAGCCCTTGGTGCGCATGTCCGCACCCGCGTTCTTCCAGGAAAAGTGGTGCAAAGACAACAAGGGTGGCCACCAGGCCGTCAGTTCGCTGGCGGGCGTGGGCACGAAGGGCGCGCAGGGGGCCAAGAACGAGGCCGAGGCCGCCCGGGTCGAGGCCGGCAACTGGGCGGTCGCCGGATTCGACCAGGACCAGAAGGGCGATCTCAAGGTCTCGGCGGCCAAGCCGTTCCGGAGCGAGCACGGCCTCAAGGGCTATGTCTCCTCGGCCACGGTCACCGGCGTGCCGAAGGAGGGCAAGTGTGACAGCGACGGCAAGGCTTACGCCGTCGCCTACACCGACGCCAACGGGGAATACGCGGTCTGGGTGCTGTACGCCGCCAAGAACGTCACGGGTGAGCTGCCGGACGCGACCATCGAGAAGATCATGAAGACGCTGCGTCCGCTCAAGCCGGCCACCACGTCCTGACCACCGCCGGCCGCCACGTCCCGACCACTCCCGGCCGCCACCTGACCGCCGTCGGCCTTCGCTGACCGGCGCTCATCGTGGCGCTGACCCGTTGAGGTCGGGCGGCCGGGTGGCCGGGTGGCCGGGTCAGCCGATGGTGAAGGCCCCGCCCGGCGGCTGCGGGGAGGGCACGGCGTCCGCGTCCCGGACGGGCGCGGCTCCCGCGGTGAAGCGGTCCAGCGCCGGACCGTATTCCACGCGGGCCGGGAACGCGTCGGCGGCGGTGCGGCGGGCCAGGGCACCGACCGGCAGTTCCGTCTGGGAGGCCAGCAGGACGGCGTTGCCGAAGCGGCGGCCGCGCAGCACCGCGGGCTCGGCGATCAGGCACAGGTGCGCGAAGGCCGTGGCGAACGTGGCGACCTGTGACCGGAGGAAGGCGAACGGGGCGCCGTCGGCGAGGTTCGCCGCGTACCGGCCGCCGGGGCGCAGCGCGCGGGCGGCCGCGTGCGCGTACTCCACGGACGTGAGGTGCGCGGGCACCCGCGAGCCGGTGAAGACGTCCGCGACCACCACGTCGGCGGCGGCGGGCGGCGCGGCCTCCAGCACCGTGCGGGCGTCCGCCCGGCACAGGTCGATCCCGGACCCGGGCTCCACCGGCAGCACCTCGGTGACCAGGTCCAGCAGACCGCCGTCGGCCTCGACGACGCGCTGCCGGGACCCGGGGCGGGTGGCCGCGACATAGCGGGGCAGGGTCAGCGCGCCGCCTCCGAGGTGCAGGACGTCGAGCGGGGCGCCGGGGGCCGCGGCGGTGTCGAGGACGTGGGCGAGCCGCCTCGCGTACTCGAACTCCAGGTGGGCGGGGTCGTCCAGGTCGACGTACGACTGGGGGGCGCCGTCGACGGTGAGCAGCCAGGCCCGCGCACGGTCCACGTCGGGCATCAGCTTGGCGGTGCCGCCGTCCACGGCGCGACTCACGGGTATGGGCTCGTCCACCCCCACATTGTGCCGGGTACGGCGCGCCCGGATGTCGCCGGTGGCTGCGCGCCTGCGCGGCCTCCGGCGCCGCCGCGGGGAGCTGCCGCACGCGGTCCCCGGCGCCGCCGGTGGAAGTTCGGCGTACGGCGCCCCCCGGTGTCGCCGGTGAAGGCGGCCCCGTAGGCGGCCCTCGGCGTCCCCGCTGGAGGCGCCGCACCCGGCCCCTGGTCAGCGCCCTACGCGGGCTCCGGTCAGTCCGCGACCGCGGTCACCGTGCCGGCGCCGACCGTGCGCCCACCCTCGCGGATCGCGAACCCGAGCCCCGCCTCGAGCGGCACGTCGCGGCCCAGCTCGACGCGCATCTCCACCGTCTCGCCGGGGCGCGCCACGCCGGTGGCGCCCAGGTCCACGTCCCCCACCACGTCGGCCGTCCGCAGATAGAACTGCGGCCGGTAACCGGTGGTGAGCGGGGTACGGCGGCCGCCTTCCACGGTGGACAGGACGTAGACCCGGGCGGTGAAGCGCCGCCGGGGGGTGACACTGCCCGGCGCCGCGACGACCTGCCCGCGGCGCACCGCGTCGCGGGCGACACCACGCAGCAGCAGCGCGACGTTGTCCCCGGCCTGGGCGTACTCCATCGGCCTGCCGAACGTCTCCACGCCGGTGACGACGGTGGTGGCGCCCATCGCGTCCGTCCCGCCGAGGAGTTCGACGCGGTCGCCGACGCGGACCGTGCCGCGCTCGACGGCTCCGGTGACCACGGTCCCGCGGCCGGTGATGGTGAGGGCGTTCTCCACCGCCAGCAGGAACGGCGCGTCGGTGTAGCGCACGGGCATCGGCACGAAGGTGTCGACGGCGTCGAGCAGCGCCTCCACCGCGCCGGTCCAGCGCGGGTCGCCGTCCAGCGCGCGCAGCCCGGAGACCCGCACCACGGGAGTGGTGTCGCCGGGGTAGCCGTGCGCGGTCAGCAGGTCGCGGACCTCCAGTTCGACGAGGTCGGTGAGGTCGGGGTCGCCCGCGTCCGCCTTGTTGAGCGCCACGACGATGTGGTCGACCCCGACCTGGCGGGCGAGCAGCACGTGTTCGGCGGTCTGCGGCATGACGCCGTCGAGCGCGGAGACCACCAGGATCGCCCCGTCCAACTGGGCGGCGCCGGTGACCATGTTCTTGACGTAGTCGGCGTGGCCGGGCATGTCGACGTGGGCGTAGTGCCGGGTGTCCGTCTCGTACTCGACGTGCGCGAGGTTGATGGTGATGCCGCGCGCGGCCTCCTCCGGCGCCCGGTCGATCCGGTCGAACGGGACGTAGGCGCCGCCGCTGCCGCGGTCGCTGAGGACCTTGGTGATGGCGGCGGTCAGGGTGGTCTTGCCGTGGTCGACATGGCCCATGGTGCCGATGTTGAGGTGCGGCTTGGTGCGGACGTAAGGCTGCTTCGACATGGGCTTTTCCGTTCCTTCCTCGGAACAGGGGTGAACGTCGCGGACCCCGAGGGCCGGACCGACCCTCCCCTGGCGGGGTCCGTCGGAAGATCCGAGGAGGGTCAGCTTCGGGCGCCGTCGAAACAGGCGGCCACCGAGGCGAGAGGGTGGCGGACGGCAGCCTTCGGCGCGTCCGCGAGGGCGGACGTCGGCTTCGGGAAGGCGTACCGGGGCATGTCGCTGATCATGGCCCCACGGGCTGGGGGGCGTCGACTGGTTTTCCGATACGCTCCTTCGATGCCCCATGCCGCCGCTCCGCCCCCGCGCCCGGCCCCGCGCCGCGCCCGCGTGCTGCTGTCCCCGTGGTCGCGGCTGGGGCTGCTGTTGGTCCTGCTGGCCGGTGCGGCGACGGCGGTGCTGGTCTGGGAGCCGCAGCGGCTGATCGCCGACGGCTGGCCGGATCGGCTGTCCGGCTCGGGCGCCATCGTGGTGTTCGCACTCGCGTACGGGGTGTGTACGGCGGCGCTGGTGCCGAGGCCGCTGCTGAACCTGGCGGCAGGGGCACTGTTCGGCACCCTGGCAGGACTGCCCGGCGCCGTGGTGGGGACCGTACTCGGCGCAGGAATCGCCTTCGGGTTGGGCAGGCTGCTGGGGCAGGACGCGTTGCGGCCGCTGCTGCGCGGCCGCTGGCTGACGGCGGCCGACCGCCAGCTGTCGCGGCACGGCTTCCGCTCGATGCTCGCGCTGCGCCTCTTCCCCGGCGTGCCGTTCGCGGCCGCGAACTACTGTGCCGCGGTGTCGCGGATGGGCTGGCTGCCGTTCCTGCTGGCGACGGGTCTGGGCAGCGTGCCGAACACCGCCGCGTACGTGGTGGCGGGCAGCCGGGCGGCGACGCCCACCTCACCGGTCTTCATGGCGGCCATGGCCTTCATCGCGCTGACCGGGCTGGGCGCGCTGGTCGTCGCCTGGCGCAGACGGGGGCGGCTGCGCCCGGCCGCGGAGGCGGCGGTGAACGGGGACCTTGTGCGGAGCGCCGGGCCCGGGGACGCTACGCTGCCCCGGCCGCCCGGTGATCTCAAGTCGCCCTGGCCTCCCACCCGGAACCCCGCCTGGCCTGCACGTTCGTGGACCAGCGCATGATCAACCTTGGATAGCGTAGACGCAATGTCATGGTTCGAATCACTCATCCTCGGACTCGTCCAGGGGTTGACCGAGTTCCTGCCGATCTCCTCCAGCGCGCATCTGCGGCTGACCGCGGCCTTCGCGGGCTGGGACGATCCCGGCGCGGCGTTCACCGCCATCACGCAGATCGGCACCGAGGCCGCGGTGATCATCTACTTCCGCAAGGACATCGGGCGGATCATCTCGGCGTGGTTCCGGTCTCTGGTGGACAAGCGCATGCGGTCCGACCACGACGCCCAGATGGGCTGGCTGGTGATCGTCGGATCGATCCCGATCGGTGTGCTGGGCCTGACCCTCAAGGACCAGATCGAGGGACCGTTCCGCGATCTGCGGCTGACCGCCACCATGTTGATCGTCATGGGCATCGTGCTGGGTGCGGCGGACCGGCTGGCGGCGCGTGACGAGAACGGCGGTCGGCACCGCGCGGTCAAGCAGCGCAAGACGCTCAAGGAACTGAGCGTCAAGGACGGTCTGATCTACGGCGTGTGCCAGGCGATGGCGCTGGTGCCCGGCGTCTCCCGGTCGGGAGCGACGATCAGCGGCGGTCTGCTGATGGGCTACACGCGCGAGGCGGCGGCCCGCTACTCGTTCCTGCTCGCGATCCCCGCGGTGCTGGCCTCGGGAACGTTCGAACTCAAGGACGCGGCGGAGGGCGGGCACGTCTCCTGGGGCCCCACGATATTCGCGACGATCATCGCGTTCTTCGTCGGCTACGCCGTGATCGCGTGGTTCATGAAGTTCATCTCGACGAAGAGCTTCATGCCGTTCGTGGTCTACCGGATCCTGCTCGGCGTGGTCATCTTCGCGCTGGTCGGTATGGACGCGCTGAGCCCGCACGCGGGCGAGTCGGGCGACTGACGGACCGAACGCACGATACGGCTGTCGCGAGGCCCCGCCCGGATCTTCCGGGCGGGGCCTCGCGCGTACCGTTCCGGCGGCGGAGCAAGGGCGCGCCGCACCGTGACCGGAGGACTATGCGGTGGGACCGCCCGTGCGGTGGCCGGGCCAGTCCGCGTACCGGATACGGCCCAGGTCCGAGACCTCCCCCAGCGTCGCCCACTCGTCCCGGCCCAGGCGGCTGAGCGGACGCAGCCGCGTCACCTCCGGGTGCCCGTCGTCGACGACCTGCTCGGCCACGGCAGCGTGCACGACCCGGCCGAACACCACGGTGGAGTCGCCCAGCCGCAGCGTGCTGTGCAGCACGCACTCCAGAGCCACCGGCGAGTCCGCCACACGCGGCGCCTTGACCCGCAGGCTCGGCTCGCGGCCGATCCCCACGGCATCGAACTCGCTGACACCGCGCGGGAAGTCCACCGCGGTCTCGTTGATCTGCTCGAAGAGGTGCTCGGGGGCGAGGTTGACCACGAACTCGCCGGTGTCCTCGACGTTCCGCAGCGAGTCCTTGCGTCCCACGGAGGTGAACTGGACGACCGGCGGCGCCACGGAGGAGATGGTGAAGAAGGAGTGCGGGGCGAGGTTGTCGGTGCCGTCCGCCGAGACGGTGGAGACCCACGCGATGGGGCGGGGCACGACGGTGGCGGTCAGCAGCCGGTAGAACGCGTGCCGGTCGCACTGCTCGGGGTCGAAGTCGATGCGCATGGCAGCCAGTATCCACACCGAAGCGGCGCACCCTGACGGCGGACCGACGGCCTGGCCCACCCCTGGCGTTTCGGCGGAAGGTGCCCGCATGTTCGGTAGACATCGACTACCGGAGCAGCATCCCTCTGTCGACACCCCCACCTGCGACGACTTCCCCCCCCTCGCCCCCGCAGGCCCGACGCGGTCGGATCACCCTCAACCTGTGGCGACCAGCTCTCGGCCTACCTCCCTCGGCGCCCCGGCGGCTACCTGCGCATCTCCTCCGACCGCTTCGGCCTGGAGGCCGGCGTCGACCGGTTCACGCTGCCCGAGCGCCGCGAGATCAAGAAGATCGCCAAGTCCAAGTTCGGGCCGCTCAACCTGATGCCCCACCCCGGAAAGCAGTGGGCCGAGCGGGGTGGCAAGTACAGGACCCCGACGGCTCAACCGCATCGAGGCCCAGTTCACCGCCCTGCGCTACTTCACCCTCGACGGTACCGACCACGCCGACCACAAGGAGCAGGGCAGCATGATCCGCCGCTACATCATCTGGCGAAACCGTCACGCCGACGACCGGCGCCTACGCGCCGTCGTCGACAGGGCGAGCGGCAACCGGAACGCCCCGGCGAACACACTGGGCATTCGCCATGTCGCGTTCGCCGTCGAGGACATTGACGCCGTCGTCACCGGTCTGCGAGCCCGCGGCGAAGGGTGGAGCTGGACAGATTGACACCCGGGGGTTCTCCTCAGACGACCGGTTCGCCGATGCCCAGCAGGTTCCCCTCGCTGTCACGGAACCAGGCGCCGCGTTCGCCTCGTGCCCCCTTGCTCGGGTAGTTCCCGTCGATGTCGGCGATCCCGTCCCTCGTTCGAAGCCCGGGTACGTCGACGTCTTCGAACACCACACCGCGCTGTTTGAGCTCCGACACGACTGTCTCGATGTCGTCGACCTCCCACCCCATCTGAGTGAAGGTGCCGGGCGAAGCCCCCGTCGATTGGAACAGCGCGAAGTCCACGCCTCCGCACCGGTACAGCAGCCCACCGGGCCGTTCATCGACGGGCTCCAGACCGAGCTGCTCGGAGTAGAAGCGCCGGGCCCGGTCCAGGTCCTGGGCTGGAAGCCTGGTCGCCACGCGTGCCCGGGCCAGAACGTTGCCGCCGCCTGCGTTCATGGCCCCACTGTGCCGTGAACAGCGGCCAAAGAGGCGCAGGCAGCAGGTGCGTGCCACGGCGGTCTCACCGATCGGGTGAAATCCAGGGGCGTCGCACAGCGTGAGCCACCAGGCGTACGGGCCCGCCTGCAGCCGATCCCCATCTCGATCAAGATCCGGGTCCGGGTCCGGGTCCGGGATCAGCCCCAGGCACCGGTTTGCGATGAGTCCGGTCGGCGGGCGGAGTCAGTACGTGAGGGGGACCATGTGAACGACCGAGGGCCGAGAGGAGTCCGCCATGCCGGCACAGGCTCAGAGGCAGGAACCGCAGACCGATCTGGACGCGCGCTACAGCTCCCCCGGCGCCACCGCCACGCCCTGGGCCGAGGCCGTCTCCCGTCTCGAGAAGGCCGAGATCTTCTGGCTGTCGACGGTCCGTCCGGACGGCCGCCCCCACGTCACGCCGGTGATGACGGTGTGGATGGACGGGGCGCTCCACTTCACCACCGGTGAGCGGGAGCGCAAAGGGCTCAACCTCGCCGCCAACCCGCACGTCGTCCTTACCACCGGCACCAACGCCTATGGCGAGGGCTGCGACCTGGTGGTCGAGGGCGAGGCGGTCCGGGTCACCGACGAGAAGCGGCTGGCCGAGCTGGCGGCCGCCTGGGAGGCGAAGTACGGCCCGGGCTGGCACTTCGAGGTGCGGGACGGCGCCTTCAGCCTCGCTACGACGACGGCAGCCCCGCCACCGACCGAGGAGACCAGGGACGCGGGCCGTGCCGTGGTCTTCGAGGTGGCGCCGCGGACCGCCTTCGGATTCGGCAGGGGCGAGGGCTTCAGCCAGACCCGCTGGCGCTTCACTCACTGAGAGCGGTACGCCTACGGAATGGCCTCTTGAGGTGGTCGTCGTGCCGGTCACCGATACGGCTCAGGCCCCGAGCCCACAGACCAGTGCGGCTTCTACGCCGACGCCGACGTGTCTTTTCGTCACCGTGACCACGTCCGACATCGGCTTTCATGTCGCGCAGAGGGCTGGCCGCTCGGGGCGGGCGGGCACGTGATCGTCACGGGACGGGCCCCCGAGAAGCGCCGCCAGGCGGTCGAGCGACTGCGTCGCGAGGACATGGGCGGCGAAGAGCAGGTCTGTCCCGCCTGCGGACAGCCCGTCGAGTGCGAGACGTACATCGAGGAGGGCGCCGAGCACGAGGGGTAGCCCGGCCTGTCCGCCACGGAAGAATCATGACCCCGAGCCCCGAAGCCATGTCGAGAATCCCTGCCCGGCTCCGACGTCCCCTGTGAGAGCCGCCCACCGAGGGGCGGCGGAGCCGACGCACACCGAAGGAGCTGACTGATGAAGTACCTGGTCATGGTGCAGGGCACGCAGACGGACTACGACGCCATGCGAGGCAAGGCGTCCGAGCACTCCCCTGCCTGGAGCGAGGAGGAGATGCAGGCCATGTACGCCTACATGAACGCGATCAACGACGACCTCTCCGAGAGCGGCGAGTTCGTCGACGGCCAGGGACTGGCCGAACCGGACCGGACCCGGCTGGTCTCCCTGGACGCGGACGGCAATCCCGTCATCACCGACGGGCCGTACGCCGAGACCAAGGAGTTGCCGGCCGGCTACTGGGTGCTGGACTGCGCGAGCCTGGAGCGGGTCACGGCGATCGCCGAGCGTGTCGCCCGGTGCCCTCAGCCCGCCGGGGCACCCGAGTACCCGGTGGTGATCCGCCCCATCATGGAAGGCGGCGCCGGGGACATCTGCTGAGGTGCCTGTGAGAGCGACCACCGAAACCGAGGACCTGCTGCGCGGGCACGCACCGCAGGTCCTCGGTTTCGGTGGTCAGGCGGTACGGGCACTTCGACGCTGCCGAGGACGCCGTACAGGAGGCGCTGCTCGCGGCCGCCGGGCAGTGGCCGCGGACCGGCTTCCGGACAACCCACGCGGCTGGCTGATCAAGGTCGCCTCGCGGCGGCTGACGGATGCCCTGCGTAGCCGCCCAGGTCGCGCTCACCCTGCGTGCGGTCGGCGGTCTGACGACGGCGGAGATCGCCCGCGCGTACCTGGTCCCGGAGGCGACGATGGCACTGGGGGTGCCCCCTCTGGGGGAGCATCAGCCGCGCCAAGCAGAAGGTGCGGGGCGTGCGCTTCGGGCATCCGGAGAACTGGGAGGAGCGCCTCCCGGCCGTGCTGCACACCCTCTACCTGATCTTCAACGAGGGCTACACGGCCACCTCCGGCGCCGCCCTCCAACGGCAACGACCTGGCGGACGAGGCCATCCGGCTGACCCGCAGGGGCCACCGGCTGCTGCCCGACGACCGCGAGATGACCGGCCTGCTGGCCCTGATGCTGCGCGCCGCGATCGCCGCCGTGCACGACGAGACGCCGCCGGCCGAGGCCACGGACTGGCGGGAGATCCTGGGCCTGTACGACGTCCTCGTACGCCTGGTCCCCGGCCCCGTCGAACGCCTCAACCGGGCCGTCGCCGTCGCCATGGTCCACGGCCCGCGCGCCGGACTGGCCGAACTTGACTCGTTGGAGGGAGAGTTGAAGGGACACCGCTTGGACGCGGTCCGCGGCCACCTCCTGGAACGCACCGGCGAGACCGAGGCGGCCCGAGCCGCCTACGAATCGGCGGCCGCCCAGACCCTGAGCCTGCCGGAACAGCGCTACCTCCGGGCACGCGCGGCCCGCCTGAGGCGCTGAGAGCTGTCCGATGGGCCAGGTGACGGCCCGTCGGACGCGCCCCGGCGGGACCTGGATGCGGACACAGGTCAGCGACCCCTGCGATCGCCGGCGTGTCGACGCCGGATCAGGTCTGCTGTTCGCTGATGTTGACCATCCACGTGATACCGAACGTGTCCGTGCACATGCCGAACACGTCGCCCCACATCTGCTTCTCCAGGGGGACGGACACCGTGCCGCCGCCGGACAGCTTGTCCCAGTAGCCGCGCAGTTCGTCCGCATCGTCGCCGCTCAGACTCACCGCGATGTTGTTCCCGGGTCTGTGCTCCGTCCCGGGCGGATTGTCGGCCCCCATCAGGGTGAATCCACCGGCGGTCTCGAGCATGCTGTGCATGATCTTGTCGCCGTATCCGGGGGCGTCTCGGAGCCGAAGTCGCCATAGGTGTGGACGGCCAGGCTGCCGCCGAAGACCTCCTTGTAGAACTCCATGGCTTGCTTCGCTTCACCGGAGAAGCTGATGTACGGGTTGAGACGAGAGGCCACGTCCAGTCCTTTCTGACGGATGATCAGTGCGGGCAGCCTACGTGCGCCAGAGGCGAAACCGGCTTGCGCGCCACCCTCGACAGACGACTGCCGCGCCCGAAGGGCCCAAGCCGTAGTCGGCCGGGGCCGGCGGGGCGGCCCGCTCTCACCATCTCCGCCAGTGCGGCGGCTCTATGCGAGCCCAGCGGCGCGAATCGGCGCGGTGTCCCGGCTACGCGCCCGTCAGGCCGACGTCGGCGGGCCGTGTGGTCCGGCGCGTCGTCGCCTCCGGGGGCTGGACTTCGCGCGGGGGTGCGAGCAGCGCCGAGACGATGCCGCCCGCCGCCAGGCCCGCGCCGACCCACAGGGCGGGTTTGAAGGCGTCGACGAAGGCGTCCGGCGTTCCGTAGACGGTCGGGCCCGTGAAGACGGCCGCGAGGACGGCGACCCCGAAGACGCCGCCGAGCTCGCGGATGGCGCTGTTGGTCCCCGAGGCGACGCCGGCCTCCTGGTGCGGAACGGCGCCCATGACCGCGTTGGCCACGGTCGGGAAGCACATCGACGTCCCGATCCCGGCCACCGTGAGGGCGATGCTGAGCTGGGCGTACCCCATGCCGGGCTGGGCGATCGCGGCGACCCAGCCGAGCCCGACCGCCTGCAGCGCCAGCCCTGCGGCCATGAACGGGCGGTTGCCCCAGCGGTCGGCCAGGGCGCCGGCCACGGGCGCGATCACCATCGGCGTCGCGGTCCAGGGAAGAATGCGCAGGCCCGCTTCGAGGGGCGAATTGCCGAGCCCGGTCTGCAGGAACTGGGCCATCAGGAACAGCGCGCCGAAGAGCGAGGCGTACATGAAGAAGCTCACGCCGTTCGCTGTCGTGAAGCCGCGCAGCCGGAACAGGCTCAGGGGAACCATCGGGCTGCGGGCCCGGCGCTGCCAGGACAGGAAGCTGGCGACCAGGACGGCCCCGGCCACGAGCGCCGAGACCACCTCTGCACTGGCCCAGCCGACCGTGTTGGCGCGTACGAGTCCCCAGGTCAGGCCCAGGAAGCCGGCACCGGCAAGGGCGAGTCCGACGAGGTCGAGACGTGGCCGGGGGCCGAAGCTCTCGGTGAGCCTGGCGAGGGCGAGCGGGGCCAGGGCCAACCCGATCGGGACGTTGAGCCAGAAGATCCACTGCCAGTCGAGGCCGTCGGTGATGGCTCCGCCGACGACGGGTCCCATGGCGACCGCCGTACCGGCGACGCCGCCCCACAGGCCGATGGCCATCCCGCGCTTCTCGGCCGGGAACGCCTGGCTGATCAGGGTGAGGGTCAGGGGCATCACGACCGCCGCGAAGGCGCCCTGCACCGCGCGGGCGGCGACCAGGGCGCCGACGGACGTCGAAAGGGCCGCTGCCGCGGAGGCGACGGCGAATCCGAGCAGGCCGACGGCGTACATGCGCCGCCTGCCGAACCGGTCGCCGAGCGCGGCCCCGGTCAGCAGCAGGCAGGCGAAGGCCAGGTTGTAGGCGTTCACCGTCCATTCGAGGTCGGTGAGGGTCGCCTCCAGGTCGAGCCGGAGCACGGGCAGGGCGGTCGCGACGACCAGCGTGTCGAGGGCGACCATGAACAGCCCGAGTGAGGACAGGAACAGGGTCCAGCCCTGGTGGGGCCGGGCCGACACCGGGGCGCGGGGAGGACTCTGGTACGGCATGGCGTCCGCTCCTTGCTGTCGTGTGGCGGATTCCGTCTCACCCCTTCGACGGGCGAGGAGGCGACGTATCGACACGAAGCGCCAGAAAATTGTTCACAGGGTGGTGTCGATACGGGCGGGCGCCGGACGTCGGCATCGATGAGAGGCTCGATCGGCGGGCCCGGACGAGAGGGGTCGCGCCATGGCGCAGTACCTGATCCTGGTCTACGCGGACGAGGCGTCCTTGTACGAAGCCGCGAAGGAGGTGTGGGACGAGGAATACCGGGCGCACCAGGCATTCGGCGAGGCCAACGCGGCCGCCATCCTCGGGAGCAACGCGCTGCACCCGACCAGCACCGCCACCTCGATCCGCCGGGACGACTCGGGCGGCTTCGCCGTCACGGACGGGCCGTTCGCCGAGACGAAAGAGGCACTGGGCGGCTACTACCTGGTGGAGGCCTCCGACCTTGACGAGGCCATCGCCGTGGCCAAGCAGGTGCCGTCCCGCTTCGGCGGTGTCGAGGTCCGCCCGGTGATGGTGTTCGACTGACGGGGACTGACAGGGACTAACAGGGACTGACGGGGACTGACGGGAGGCCCTCGGTGGCCCGAGACCACGTGGCCCCGGCCGTCGCCACCGCGGTCGCGGACGCGCATCGCCGCGAGTGGGCCTTCGTGCTCGCCGCGACGGCGCGCGTCACGCGCGACCTCGACCTGGCGGAGGAGTGCGTGCAGGACGCGTACGCCAAGGCCCTGACGGCATGGAGCGAACGCGGCATCCCCCGCCGCCCCGGAGCATGGCTGACCACGACGGCCCGTAACCGAGCCCTGGACGAGCTGCGGCGGAACGCGGCCCTGCGCCGGTCGCTGCCCCAGCTCCTCGACCGCTCCTCCGACCCGGAGCCGGAGCCGGAGGCCGCGGCGGACACGGATGCGGCAGAGGAGTTCCCGGACGACCGGCTGCGGCTGATCTTCACCTGCTGCCACCCCGCCCTCGCCCAGGAGGCGAAGATCGCGCTGACGCTGCGGCTGCTGTGCGGCCTGACCACAGCGGAGGTGGCACGTGCTTTCCTCGTCGGCGAGTCGGCCATGGCCGCCCGGATCACCCGGGCCAAGAAGAAGATCGCCGCCGCGCGCATCCCGTACCGAGTGCCACCGGCAGACGAGCTGCCCGCCCGTATCGACGCGGTCCTGACCGTGGTGCACCTGCTCTTCACCACCGGGCACACCGCCCCGACCGGCGACGCCCTCATCCGGCGTGACCTCGTGGAACGGGCTCTCGACCTCGCCCGGATGCTCCGCACACTGCTGCCCGAGGACCCCGACGTCGCCGGGCTGCTCGCCCTGATCCTGCTCACCGACGCCCGGCGCGAGACCCGCTCGACCGACGACGGACGGCTGCTGATCCTCGCCGATCAGGACCGTACGCGGTGGGACCGCGCCGCGATCGACGAGGGGATCACCCTCGTGCGCGAGGCCCTGCGCCACAGGCCACCGGGCCGCTTCACACTGATGGCGGCCATCGCCGCGGTCCACGCCGAGGCTCCGACCTGGCAGGACACCGACTGGCGGGAGGTCGTGGCGCTCTACGACGTACTCGTCCAGATATGGCCGTCACCCGTGGTGGCCCTGAACCGGGCCGTGGCGGTGGGGTTCGCCGACGGCCCTGCCGCAGGGCTCGCCGCACTCGACGCGCTGGCCGCCGAGCCGCAACTGGCGAGCTACGGCTATCTGGCCGCCGCCCGCGCGGACTTGCTGCGCCGCCTCGGGCGCACCGCACAGGCACGAGCGGCGTACGAGGAGGCGCTACTCCTCACCGAGAACACCGTCGAACGGAACTTCCTGGAAGACCGCCTCCGGCAGCTCGACCGCGGCGGCAACCCCTGAGCGGACCACGTCCGACGCGATGTGGAGGACGCACCCGACGCCGGCTGCTCGGACGACCGAGCGCGAGGTGGTGCTTCCCGCGTCCCACGTCGGCTTCGATTACCAGATCGGCGGCGCCTATCCCCCGCCGCCGGGGGTGCGTGCGGTCTCCCGCGACCGCACGGCCAAGCCTCCACCGGGCTGTACAACATCTGCTACGTCAACGCCTTCCAGGCCCAGCCGGACGCAACCGGCTGGTAGCAGAAGAACCACCCCGACCTGCTGCTCCGGGACGACTCCGGAGCGCTGGTGATGGACCAGGACTGGGACGAGGCCCTGCTGGACATCTCCACACCGGCCAAGCGCAAGCGGCTCGCCGGCATCGTCGGGAAGTGGATCGACGGCTGCGCCGCCGAGCTGGCGAAGCAGGGAAGGCGCGCGGGATTCGACGTCGCCGTCGCCGAGGAGTGCGGCAAGTACGACGAATGCGGCTAGGGCGTGTCCGACGGGTCGCGTGACCGAACTGCGCTGGTGTCGTTCCGGCCAGCGTGGGGCGAGGTGATCTGTCGGATCGTGAATGGGCCCGGCTTGAGCCGTACTTGCCGAAGAACACAGGACGGGGCGGGCGGTGGACGTGCCACCGCAAGGTGATCAACGGGATCTTGTTCCGGCAGCGGACCGGTATCCCGTGGCGGGACCTGCCGACGCGGTTCGGGAAGTGGAAGACCTGCCATGACCGGCATCGGAGGTGGTCAGCTGACGGCACGTGGGAACGAGTCCTGCAGGCGGTTCAGGCCGATGCCGACGCGGAGGGCCGCATCGACTGGTCCATGGTCAGCGTCGATTCCACATCCTGCCGCGCCCATCAGCATGCCGCCGGAGCCCACCACCGCCCGGCGCGAATACCCGGCCGACAAAGGCGGCCTGCCCATCACCGGACGGACGAGGCGATCGGCCGCTCACGCGGTGGGCCCACCACCAAGATTCACCTGGCGAGCGATGGCGGCTGCCGTCCGCTGGCCGTCCTGGTCACCCCGGGCCAGTGGGGTGATGCCCCGCAGATGATTCCGGTCCTGGACCGTATCCGTGTCCCGCGCCTGGCCGGAGGGCATCCGAGGACGCGCCCGGACCACGTCTGCGGGGACAAGGCGTACAGTTCCCGCCGCAACCGGCGTTACCTGCGGCGACGGCAGATCCGGCACACAATCCCAGAGCGCCGGGACCAGCGGGCCAACCGCCAACGCCGTGGAAGCCGCGGCGGTCGGCCCACCGGCTTCGACCGGGCCCGCTATGCCCGCAGGAACGAAGTCGAACGAACCGTCAACGCCCTCAAGGGCTTCCGGGCCGTCGCCACCAGATACGACAAGAGAGCGTACGTCTTCCAGGGCACGGTCACCCTCGCCGCGATCCGGCTCTGGCTCCGGTAGGGACCTGCCGGACAGTCCCTAGTCACCTTCGGCGACGATAAATACGCCCGTGACGAGACTCTGGATGGATGTGCGGTCGGATGAGCCGCCATGCGCCGAACCGTCGTCCTCGGTGAGGATCACAGCCCGTGGTCGAAGGCGCGTGCCGCATCGATGGTGTTCAGCAATTTGAACCGGGTCTCGTTGCTCTCGGATGGGCCGATCAGGGCTGCTCCGACGACACTGAGGAACCTCGAGGGGCTACCGAAGGCCGATAGCTTCTGCCTGATCGTGATCGTGTCACCGGTGACCGTCGCCCTTGCCTCATCGTCGGCGGCGAAATTAATCGCGTTCGGGAAGTTGTTGGACTCGACACCGTCGTCGGCGTCAATCCGCCCGGTAAAGGCGCGGACCGCTCCGCCCCTCGAGTATTCGTACGCCGCGAAGTACTCCTGATCCGCCGTTTCGAACCGCACGACGAAGAGCAGTCGGTCGGCAGAGGGGACCTCGTCGACCGCCTCCTCGAATCGCTTCGCATCGCCGACCGACAGCTTAAAGCGGATGTTCGCACCGGCCCTGTCCAATTCGACGCCAGTGAGGTCGGCCCCGGGCAGGTTGGTGCCGCCGCCGATGCGGTTGGGCCATGTGGCGTCGCCGGCGGGATCGGCCATCGGACTCGACGGCACTGGGTCGTTGAACGGGGGTTTCCCGGCGATGAGGCTCGGACCGGTGAGCTGTTTCGCGAAGCGAATGCCGGTGCGGTTGCCGTCGTTGTTGTCATCGCTCCACGTGGTGTACAGACGGCCGTCGGGATCCATGCCCACCCTCATCCAGTTGCGCAGACCTCGGGTACCGCCCGCGGGACAGGTCCCCATTCCGTCGGTGCAGAATCCGCCCGTGTGAACCACGCGATGGTCGATGACCGATTGCGTGAAATCCGGGTTCGAGCTGAGGGCGTTGGCCGAGTGCGCAACGAACGGGTGCCATTCGGCATTGTCCGGCTGAGTGTCGGGGATCCCGGAGCCGTTGGTCCCGTAATAGACGATGGCGACGTTGCCCGGTGAGCCGGCGACGACGTTGCTGACGACAGCCGTTTCCGCGGCCCCCGTCGAAACGCGGACGGGGGTACTCCACGTGCTGCCGGGCTTGCCGCCTTGCGTCGGATCATTGGCCGGGTCGGAGATGTTCGACGTACTCATGACGATGTCGGAGCCGCTCTCTGTTCCCCAAACGGCATAGAGATTTCCGGCGGTATCGACGGTCGCCCACGGAAGGGAGAATCCGCGGTAGACACCCCCGGACCGCAGCCGCCGCATGCCAGGTCGTCCCCGACGTGGTGGGTCTGGAAGGTCTTGGTGCCGTCTGTGGAAACGGCGATGCCGACCCTCGGAGTGTCCTTCGCTAGGGGGTCAAATTCCTCGAACACCTGGTAGATGGTGCCGCGCGCAGGGCTCTGCGCCGACCGGTCCATCACCAATCGTGTCGCACCGCCCGCGCGGTACTTCGGAATCGGATCAACGTTCCACGAGGCCCCGCCGTCCTGTGTGGTCGCGTACTGCACGTCCGGACCCGCCGAAGCCGCCAGCGCCAAGTTGGCCCACTCGAGGTACGCCGTCTGGCCGCCCGGGGAGAGCAACCAGGGCCGGTCCATGCCCCCCGGCACGGTCACCGCGTTGAACGCGGGCCAGGTGTCGCCAGCATTGGAGGACGCGGACGCCGACATGGAGCCGAATCCGGGCACGATTCCCGACAGGTAGACGTTGTCATTGTCAGGGGAGAGCGCAAGGGTGCTGTTGCCCATGCCCGGATCGCCGCAGTGCGGCTGTGAGTTGCTGGTCGGGCAGCTCTCATCGAAGAGCGTCCGGAACGTGTCACCGCGATCGAGCGAACGTGCCACGATATTGGGGAGCGTGATGCTCGTTAGGGGGCGGATCCTGCCCCAGGGGAAGTCGACGAAGACGCGGCCATTGCCCCGCGTGTCCACGTCGACGCCGGGATCCGCTCCCGTCACGCGCTGCAGATCCACCCACGTCGCCGCATTGAACGTGAGCGTGTCCTGCTCCGTGGTGTTCGGCGCCGTATCAATGCCGATGTGACGGTCGGTTGCCGGCCCTGCGTGCCCCACGCCGATGGGTGCGAGGACAAGCGAAAACGCAACGGCACAGAGCACGAGGCGAGCGATTCTTGCCATGAGAGAACCGTCCTTCCTTACCGGGAGGCACCCGGTCACACCGCGACCGGCGGCCCCGTCCACCCCGCTGCACGTCGCCGACACGGCGACTGGGGTCGGCCGAGCGCACGCACCTGCCGTAGGCCGCTTGGCATGGGCCCGCACGAGCCGACCTCCGATGCCCGTTCTGCCTCCGCCAGCACCGCCGCACCCGCGCGGACGCGTGGGCAGCGTCTCGCCGCTCGATCTCGGAGCACATCCCCCACATGGGGGGCGCCAGCGCGCCCCAGCGGTCGCACGGAGGGGCGTGCGGGCCGTGAGGCCAACTCCGACCTAAGCGCCCGGCTCTCGTGGAGGTTCGCGCCGGCGATGACGACAACGGCAGAGTGCTGGCCGTTCTCGCCTATCTCAGGAGCTGACGGCCACGACCCATCGGACAGGACCTAGTACGACCTGCTGACGGATCTCGCGTACTTCCCCGTGGACGGCCTGCGGACGGCCGGGGGAACACGGCCGGCCCCGCGGCGGGCGGCCCGCGACGGTGCCGCGCCCGGCCATGTTCACCCTGCACGTCGTACGCCCACCCCACCGTGCCATGGCACGGCGGCAGCCCGTGATCCGTTCGGCTGAGCCGGACGGCGGAGCTCTGGGGACCATGACAGCCTGTCGGACGGGGAGGGGGATCACGAGGAGGACATGCGGTAAGCGTCAAGCCGATTCCCGAGAAGGACCCGCGTGTAGGAGATCGCATGACTGAAAGCCCGAAGGCGACATTCTTCGAGCGGTGCTTCCCCACAGCCGGCCGACTCAAGGAGCAGCGGCTGCTGCACGTCACCCCGGCTGACGAAGAACTGGTGCTCGTGTACTACGAGTACGAGCTGATGACAGGTGACCGGCATCGAAACGTCGAGGCGATCACCGTGCGGGACGGGCTCATCCAGGAGGTGCAGGTCTTCTTCGGCGGCAAGGTGTGAACGTCCACAACGGCAGCGGCGACCTATCGCCACCGTTCCCGGTGCGCATTCCGGCCGTTCGCCTCAGTCGGCCGTTCAGGCGTTATGGGCCCTGGCAGACGGTCGAACCCGTTACCGAGGAGGACTTCTGATGCGCAGCGTGACCTATTCGATGAGCGTCTCACTAAAGCTTGTCTCGTGACGCTGTGATCAGTGGCTGAGGGCGAGGTTGTGCATGTGGGCGACGCCGCTGGTGGCCCACCAGACGCCGTCGCCTTTCAGGCGGCAGTCGCGCAGGATCTTCCAGTTCTTCATGCGGGCGAAGGCGTGCTCGACGCGGGCGCGTACCCGCCGGTGGGAGGTGTTGTGCTGTTCCTTCCAGTCGGGCAGCCGGTCCTGCCCGGCCTGGCGACGGTGGGGCATCAGGACGCCGGTGCCCTGGTAGCCGCCGTCGGCGAGGACGGTCGCGGTGCCGCATGCCCCCTTGATGCCGGACTCGGCGAAGGCGGTGCAGTCGTTGCGGTTGCCGGGCAGCGGGCGGCCGACGGCCAGCACCACCCGGGTGTCCGCTTTGATCAGGACCTGGAGGTTCGCTGAGTACCGGTAGTTCTTCGACGAGGCCGACACCGTCCGGTCTCTCGTGGGCACCAGTGTGCCGTCCACGATGAGGATGTGGTGCCGTCCGGGCTTGTGCTTGCCCGGGGCCAGGGCCAGCAGGGGCCCGTGCCGGCCGATCATCCGGCCGACGGCCGCGGGGGAGATCCCGAAGAGCGGGGCGAGCTGGCGCATGGTGAGGTTCGTACGGCAGTACATCGCCACGAGCAGGACCCGGTCCTCCAGGGGCAGTGCCCACGGGCGGCCCGGCCGGTCCGGGTCCAGAGCCCGGCCACCGTTGCGGTGGACAGCCCGCACCAGACGCTGGAACTGACGCGGGCGGAGCCCGGTGAACACCTCTATGAGCTCACGTCGTTGAGCCGTGACAACCTGCACGACTAGCTCAACGCCGCACCCGACCGCGAGTTACGAGACAGGCTTTAGACGGCTACATCGTCGGGCCGGACGGCGACTTCGACTGGACGGCGCCCGACGAGGAGGTCTTTCGCTTCTGGATCGACGAGATTCGAGAGGTCGACGTCCACCTGTTGGGGCGACGGCTGTACGAGACGATGCTGTACTGGGAGACCGCCGACCAGGATCCATCGCTCGACGACGCAATGCTTGAGTGGGCCGCGCTCTGGAAGCCGCTCCCGAAGGTGGTGTTCTCGACCACGATGTCGGCGGTGGAGGGCAATGCCCGCCTGGCCTCCGGCGGCCTGGCGGAGGAGATCGAGCGGTTGCGAGCCGAGCCGGGGGCGGGCGACATCGCGATCGGCGGCGCGACTCTCGCCGCCGAGGCGGCCGCGTTGGGTCTGATCGACGAGTACCGGGCCATGGTCTACCCGGTGCTGGTTGGCGGTGGCATTCCGTTCTTTCCCCAACGCGAGCGCCGGGTGGATCTCGAACTCGTCGAGACCCGCACCTTCAGCTCGAGAGTCGTCTACCTCCGCTACCGCGTGGCGCGCTAGGTGTATTGATCACGAGCGTTGTTGACACTCGTGATCAATACACCTAGGGCTCGGTGAGCAGCAGCGGGGTGCGGTCCTGCTCAGCGAGGGCAGGCAGCGCCTTCTTCGGACTCCAGTTGGCCATGTGGTCGCCACGATCGAGGTCGGTGACGAGGGAGAAGGAGACGTCGGGCAGCTCCACGGTGTAATGACCAACAAGGCGGCCTGCCGGAATGTTCCCAGCGCGACCGACGCCCCGTCAGCCGCCCACCAGGACCGACAGATCCTTAGCACCGGTTTTCATGCCGATGCTCACCCCCCCCGCACAACAGTTGTGCTCCAGGTGCTCGGCAAGCGGAGTGTTCGAGGCGTTCCGCCAGTCGTCGAGCGAGAGTCGCGGCGATGCGGACGGTGTCGGTCGCATGTCGGTGTCGGTCGGTCCGTTGTAGACGGCGTGCCGGTGGGGTCTGGAACCTTTCAAGAGATCCTGCCGGGTGCCCATCCGGCAAGCGTGCGACAGCAAGGAACCACCATGACCACTGACGTCACGATCATCGGTGCCGGACTCGGCGGCCTGACGCTCGCCCGCGTCCTGCACGTCCACGGCATCCCGGCCACGGTCTACGAGGCGGAGGTCTCTCCGACGGCGCGTGCGCAGGGCGGGTTGCTCGACATCCACGAGGACAGCGGACAGCCTGCTCTGCAGGCGGCCGGCCTGATGAACGAGTTCCGTAGCCTCATCCTGGAGGGCCGCCAGGCGATACGAGTTCTCGACCGGGACGGGACCGTCCTGTTCGATCATGCCGACGACGGTACGGGTGGCAACCCCGAGGTGCTGCGCGGCGAGCTGCGGCAGATGCTCCTCGACTCCTCCCGGCCGGCACCGTCCGGTGGGGCCACAAGGTCAGCGGTACCCGTGCCCTCGGCGAGGGCCGCCACGAGGTGACCTTCGCCGACGGCACCACCGTCACCACCGGCCTGCTGGTCGGCGCGGACGGCGCGTGGTCCCACGCCCCGCCCATCGAGCACCGGTGGGAGCGGGTGCCGGGGGTGACCCTGCTCGGCGACGCCGCCCACCTCTCGCTCCCGAACGGCGAGGGCGCCAACCTGGCCATGTACGACGGCGCCGAACTGGGCAAGGCTCTCGCCGCGCACCCCGAGGACGTCGAGGCCGCGCTCACCGAGTACGAGCAAGCCATGTTCCCCCGCAGCGCCGCGGCCGCCACCGAAGGCACCCAGGTCCACGAGATGTTCTACGGAGCAGGCGCACCCCACAGCCTGATCAACATGTTCACCGGCCACGAGCAGACCCCGTGAGACGCCGGCCGAGGGCACCCCGGTAACTGGCACCTCTTGCTCAGGCGCCTCACCCTGCTGAGGGTTCAGAGACAGGGGCACTACCGCTGTACCGATGGCACCAAGGCCAGCAGGCATCCAGTCAGCGCGGCCGCGAGGCCGGCCAGCCCTGCCGCCGCGAAGCCGCCCGCTGGACCGGAGACGTCGATTGCCACGCCGACGATCGGGGATCCGAGCGCGAAACCCGCACTCTGCGCCGAGGATTGCAGACCTGTCGCCTCACCCCGCACGCTGGCCGGCGCCAGTCGGCTCACCGCGTCGGCCACCGCGGAAAGGGTCGGCGCGGTGAGAAACCCGGTGCCGACAACGGCCACGCACAACCAGGGCCAGTCGTGGGCAAGCCCTGCGGGAATCGTCACGAGCCCGAGCAAGCCGAGCAGCAACCACGTGGGCAGCGACCGGGACAGCGCACCGTAGATCAGCCCGCCGGCGACAGAGGTCACGCCGAGCACGGCCACGACCACGGCGGCCCAGGACACCTGACCTGCTTCTTCGAGCGTGGCGACGATGGCGAGGTCGACGCCGCTGAGCAGCGTCGTCGTACCGAACGCCATCGTCAGTACGGCAATCATGCCGACGCCCAGCCACTCCCGTCGCGGGGGTCGTCCGGCCGCGCCGGCATCCGCCTCGTCCGCGGCACGCAGCGGCGGGTTGAGCAAGGCGATCCCGGTTCCGCCGGCCACGATCGCGGCGCCGAGCCCCCACGCCACCACACCGGGGGACACCTTCGCGGCGCACAGGATCACGACCGCCGGGCCCACCATGTACGACAGCTCGCCCTGCACCGACTCCAGCGCGAACGCGGCCCGGCGCTGTTCCGCCGTCGTCATCGCGGCGATCGCCTGCCTGGTCACCGGCTGGGCCGGCACCATCAGCAGACCCGCCGCAAAGGCGGCACCCAAGAGGGCCCTGTACGGCAGGGTCGGCACGCTCAGCCAGAAGACGACCTGCACTACGACAGTTACCAGCAGCACCGTACGCAGGCCCCGCCGATCGATCATGCGGCCAAGCAGCGGCCCGCCCAGCGCCAGCCCGGTGGTCAGAGCCGCCGCGACACCGCCGGCTGCCACGTAGCTCATATTCAGGCCCAGCACGACATACATCGTCAGTGCCATCACGACAGCCGTGATCGCGGTACGGGCGAGAAAGGAAACGCCCAACAGCGATGCCATCCCCGGCACGGCGAGTATCTGTCGGTATCCGGTCACTGACGTGACGCTAGATCCCCCGCCAGGTCATAGGTAGTGATTCATTTGCTGTGGCTGACATAATGAATCGTTATGGCCAGGGATCTTGAAACCGCATTGCTGCGGTCCTTCGTCACCATCGTGCAGGTGGGCAGCATCAGCCGCGCCGCGACCACGCTCGGACATACCCAGCCCGCGCTCAGCCAGCAGGTGCGCAAGCTCGAGAGGGCCATCGGCCGTCCGCTGCTTCACCGATCACCGTCCGGTGTCTCGCTGACCCGGGCGGGCGAGGAGCTCCTGCCGTACGCCGAACGCATTCTCTCGCTCTCCGCACAGGCACTCACCGAAACCGGGCGCACGCTTACCGGCCGCTGCGGCGTCGGGTTGCTCGAAGACCTCGCCGCGTCCCAGCTTCCGCAGGCCCTCGCCGACCTCGCCCGGCTGCACCCCGGCGCAACGCTGGAGGTGCTCAGCATGTCCAACGCCGCGATGCGCGAGGCATACGACACGGGCCGCGTCCAACTCGTGCTCAACGAGGTGCCGGCCGTTCCCGGGCCACCGCGCTGGACGGTACGCCGCCCGCTGGTCTGGGCGATCGGCCAGGGTGTGGACGTGGCTGCCGATCCGCTGCCGGTGGTGCTGTTCTCGAACACGTGCTCCTGGCGTACGTCGGTACTGGAAACCCTGGAACGTGCCGATAGGCCCTGGCGGTTGGCCTTCGAAAGCAACAGCCTGGTCGGTGTGCTCGCCGCGGTACGGGCAGGGCTCGGCGTCGCGGCGCTCATGCCCACGAACCTTGAACCGGCCATGGCCTGCCACGACGCGGACGCCCTGCCCACCCTGCCGGACGTCGAACTCGGCCTCGCACGGCACCCACGATCCGAAGGTGATCCGCTGATCGATGCCGTTGAGACCGCGCTACGACGCATGATCTGAGTTGCTACGACGCATGATCTGAGTTTCCCAGCTGGCCGGCGCGCCGGTTTGCGTCCAACCCGCAACAGGAGTTGGCCAGGCGCCCATACGCTGGCGTCGTGGACGTACCAAGCTCCGTGGCGGGACGCCTTCCCTTTCCGGGGTGTCGCCGAGGTGAGCCCAGAAGCCACCAGTTGTTGATCTTGAGGCGTCAGCGCATCCGTCGGGCGGCGGGTCGCGTTCGGCGACGTGCCGGGCGACCGCGTCGACGCTCGGGCGTGCGTACCGCTCCAGGGAGCGGACGGAGTCGTGGCGGGAGCGGGCCAGCAGCATCGGGGTGGTGGTGCCCCCCTCGGCGTCGTGTGTCAGGGAGCTGTGGCGGATCCGGTGCAGTGTCCACCCGTCGCGCGCGGCTCGATGCCGGTGCCCTTGATCGCCTTGGCGAACTCGGCGTCGAACCGCTCCTTGCCGAGCGCGCGGCCGAGTTCGCTGGTCCGCACGCGAGACGGTTTCATCTGCAGGCCCGAGGGCGATGTTCCTCCTCGGCATCGCTGGTCCCTGCGGCCGGCCGCGGTCATCACCGACGACATGCTGCACGCCGTGCTCCGGCGCCGCGCAGGCGGTGAGTCCGTCGAACAGATCCAGCCCGACCTGATCATCCCCACCGGCAAGCGCAAGGGCCAGAACCCGTCCGTCGCGAGCATCTACCGGGCGCTGGCCGAGCACGCCAAGCGCGAGGCGTACCCCGAAGCCGTCGGGCAGGCACACGCCGACTTCGCTGCCCTCCAGGCCAGCGAGGTTCCCGGCCCGCGGGCGGCTGAGCAGGCCGGAGCCCACGCGGTGACCACGTACTCGCCGTCCCCCCATTCAGTCCCGACGGCCCGTTCTCTGGGGGTGGGCTGGGTGTGGTGTGACGTGGGGTGATGGAGGTTCATTGAGCCCTTGGGGCTCGTTCTCGGGGGGCTCTGCGGCGGGTTGTTGTACGACTCGGAGCAGGAGCTGCGGTAGACATCGACTACCGGAGCAGCATCCCTCTGTCGACACCCCCACCTGCGACTGTCGACATCCCCACCTGCGACGACTTCCCCCCTCGCCCCCCCAGGCCCGACGCGGCCGGGTCACCCTCAACCTGTGACGACCGGCCTGCGCGTCTCTTCCGACCGCTTCGGCCTGGAGGTCGGCGTCGACCGGCAGCTCGAAGACGACCTGGACCGCCGCCGCCCTGCCTAGCCGGTAGTCAGTGCGGTCGGCCTAGTCCGGCGATGAGGAGTTCGACCAGTCGACGTGCGTCGTAGCGGGGATCGCTGTCCGCGCCGATGCAGAGGTTCCCGACGCCGCGCATGAGTACGTAGGCGTCCATGTCGGAGCGGATCTCGCCTGCGGCGGCTGCGGCTTCGAGCAGCTGGGCGCACACGGGCACGAGCCGGTCGAGGAAGTAGGCGTGCAGCGCATCGAAGCCGGCGTCGTCGGACTGCAGCACGGCGGCGAGTCCGTGCTTGGTGACCAGGAAGTCGACGAAGAGGTCGATCCATCGCCCCAGTGCGGCGTGAGGAGTCGCGCTGGTCTCCAGCAGGGCTGGACCGGCCTTGGCGCAGGCGTCGACCTGGTGCCGGTAGACGGCGATGATCAGATCCGCTCGCGTCGGGAAGTGGCGGTAGATCGTGCCCAGCCCGACGCCGGCCTGGGCCGCGATGTCGCGTACCGGCGCTTCCACACCTGACGTGACGAAGACCGCGGCGGCCGCGTCGAGCAGCGTTTCCTTGTTGCGCCGGGCGTCCTTCCGCTTGGACTGGGCTGCGTGCCCCGCGCCCTCGTCGCTGTCGTTCACCGCGCCGCCTCCTCCGCTACCACTCTTGCCAAAACGGAACAGCGTTCCGTATCGTTACCGGAACAAGGTTCCGCTTCACTCATGATGCCAGGGCAAGGGCCCGGCAACCAAGCCATGCATTGCCACCACGCTTCACCCGCAATGGAGGAACACGGTCATGCAGTACCGCACCTTGGGCCGCACCGGAGTGCAGGTCAGCTCCCTCGCACTCGGCGCGATGAACTTCGGCACGATCGGGCGCACCACCCAGGACGAGGCCACCGCCATCGTCGACGCCGCCCTTGAGGGCGGCATCAACGTCATCGACACCGCCGACATGTACAGCGACGGCGAATCGGAAGAGATGGTCGGCAAGGCCATCGCCGGCCGCCGCGACGACATCGTGCTGGCCACGAAGGCGAGCATGCCGATGGGTGACGAGCGCAACCACCAGGGCACCTCGCGCCGCTGGCTGGTCACCGAACTGGACAACAGCCTGCGCCGTCTCGGCGTCGACCACGTCGACCTCTACCAGATCCACCGATGGGACCCCAGCACCAGCGACGAGGAGACCCTGTCGGCGTTGACCGACCTGCAACGCGCGGGAAAGATCCGCTACTTCGGCTCCTCGACCTTCCCGGCGTACCGCATCGTGCAAGCACAGTGGGCCGCCCGCGAGCATCACCTGAGCCGCTACGTCACCGAACAGCCCAGCTACTCGATCCTGCAGCGCGGGATCGAGACCCATGTCCTGCCCGTGACCGAGGAGTACGGGCTCGGGGTGCTGGTGTGGAGCCCGCTGGCCTCGGGCTGGCTGTCAGGCGCGATCCGCGAGGGCCAGGACATCACCACCAACCGCTCCACGTTCATGCCACAACGCTTCGACACCACCATCCCCTCCAACCGAGCCAGGCTCGACGCCGTCGAGCAGCTGGCCAAAGTCGCCGACGAAGCCGGCCTGACCATGATCCAGCTCGCGCTCGGATTCGTGACCGCGCACCCCGCCGTAACCAGCGCGCTCATCGGCCCCCGCACCCTGGACCACCTGCACTCACAACTCGCCGCCGCAGACACCGTGCTCCCCGCCGACGTCCTCGACGCGATCGACACCATCGTCACCCCCGGCACCGACCTGGCCCCGCACGAGAAGTACGACACCCCGCCCGCACTACTCGACCCATCACTCCGGCGCCGCTAACCGTCCGCGGGACAGCCTCCACACCCCCTCTCCCGCACTTCCCGAGTTCGTCACGGTGAACACCACGCCCTCGCTGCAAACGACCAAGCGCATCACGTCCCCCACCCTTCCGGAAGCACATTCCGCTTGAACTCGGCAGCGCTCCTCCACCACGAGCCGAGGAGTGACCGGCCTGCGATCAGGCCGCAGTCCCGCGGTGAGCCCGCGGGTGAGTGTGCGTCGGGTGATCAACATTACTGCTCCTGCGAGTTGGGGCTCTTGGGGCGCGGGCGGGACTGCGGAGCACGCCGCAAAGCGGCACGGCGGCGCACGCCAGGTGCGCCGCCGTGCCAAGTGGGGTTAGCCACGGTGGCCGACCCGCAGGTTTCGACCGGCTGCGGTAGGCCCGCAGGAACGAAGTCGAACGGTCGATCAACCGGCTCAAGATGTTCCGCGCGGTAGCGACTCGCTTCGACAAGCGTGCTTACGTCTTTCACGGCACCGTCACCGTTGCCGCGATCCGGCTCTGGCTCCGCCCATAACCCGCCGGACAGTCCTTGGGGCATGTCCGGTGGACCGAGAGCGGTGCGGGAGCCCGCCGCGAGCCATCGCTACCCACCCGAAAATCAGTGGATCCGCACTCCCGTGTGCCGTTACCATCCTCCCGCCCGCAGTCACCCTGTCAAGGACGTGCCGTTGTACACCAAGTGAGACCCCCCAAGCGCTGATCCGTCGCGTGTCGCACATGTGCGCCGCGCTCCCTTCGCTGCGGTCATCTCACTGGAATCCGGTGTATCTCTGTGTCCAAGAACTGGGTGGGCGTGCCCACCTGCCTGCCGATCGTTCTCCGCCATTGCCATAGGTGCGCCTCCGGGCACTTCCGGGCGAGCGGCAAATTCCGCGTCAATGCGAACCACAAGCTCCTCGACGCCTGGCTCCTCGCACTGTGCACCGAGTGCGGGGACACCACCAAGCTCGCTGTCCTGGAGCGGATGAACATGCGTTCCGTACAACCCGAGCTCCTGAACCTGCTGCACGACAACGACCCCGGCCTGGCAGCCGAACTGCTCCAGGACCCGCTCGTACGGCGCCGCGACGTGGGCGGCTCGGGTCGAACCGACCGGCCGGCCTGGCGGTCGCCGTACGGTCCGCCGCCGCACCGGGCGCACCGCGGCCGGTGGGCGCCTGTGCCGGTGTTGGCCAGGTCTCGGTCCGCTGTGCGGCGCCGATACCTATGCGGCCGGTGCGACTGATCGCCGAAGGCTTCGGCTTCTCGCGAGCGGAGGTCGACAGACTGCTCGCCGAGGGGAACCTCGTGTCGACAGTCCGCCTGAGCGGCAGGCTCTCGGGCGACTTATCCTTCACGCTCAAGCGCTGAGTCCTTCCTGGCCCGGGGCCTGTCCGGTATCCGATCCACCGGGCAGGCCCTGGTTGGCGAGCTGAGCATTGCGGCTCCCAGGGGCTTGACACACGTATCTGATGTCGGGTCAAGCCCGACTGATGTCCCTGGTCAGGAAGATCCCGGACCTGTCGGACGGGCGGCACGGGCCCATACTCTGAGTCCCGTCCGCACTATCTGGGAGAGTCATGACAAGTAGGTTCACCGAGTTGGCTGTTGACTGCCACGATCCGGAGAGGCTCGCGGCCTTCTGGTGCGAGGTCCTGGACTTCAAGGTGATCGACCGGAGCGAGGGCAAGGTCGAGATCGGTTCCTGGGTACCGACCGTTGAGGATGTTCGGGCCCGCCAGATGTCGCCCACTCTGCTGTTCATCCAGGTGCCCGAGGGCAAGATCGTGAAGAACCGGCTTCACCTCGACGTCAGCCCGATCGACGGCAGCACCGAGGACGAGGTGACCAGATTGCTCGGCCTGGGCGCCGCCAGGACGGATGTGGGCCAAGGCTCAGGCCGAAACTGGGTGGTCATGGCAGACCCCGAGGGCAACGAGTTCTGCGTCCTTCGCACCCTGGCACCGCAGAACTAGGCCGCGAGCGGGCACGCACACGGCGGCCGGCCGGGCGGTGGCGTGGGGGTCAGCGTCCCCGCCGCAGGCCGGACTCGGTCTTCGCGGACCGGGGCTACGACCACGACATCTTCGCCTGGCTCCACGGCTTCAAGCGCCTCCGCATCCGCCTCCGCTCGGAGAGACGCGCCGCAGTCCACCAAGCACCGCGGTCGGGGTGTCCGGGTCGATGGGCACCGGGGGTCCGGGGGTCCGGCTTGAGGCGCCAGGCTCTGCCCCGGTATTGCACGCCGCCGTCACTGCCGGTCGAGGGCGTCAGCGACCTGGTCCAGGATGCGCTGCCAGTGCGCCCGCTGCTGTTCGCGCTCTTCGGCGCTCGCCAGGTGCTCCTGGTGGAAGCGGAGCATCGTCCGGGCCCCGTCGGCAGTGGGGGCGAGCGCGGCCTGGACCGTGGTGGTGCCGTGGGTGACGCGGATGCGGTCTGCCGGGCGGTAGCCGCGCACCTCGCCCGTCACTCCTGCGGCCGTCCGGTAGGGTGCGCCGCGTTCCGGGGTGAGGACCGCGCCGGGGCCGAGCCAGAGGGCGAGCCCTTCGGGGCTGCTGATGAAGTCCCAGACGACGGGCGCGGGGTGGGGCAGCGTGCGGGACACGCCGATCTGCCAGCCTGCGTCTTTGGTGAGTCCGGTGGGCATCGGGGTCATCCTTCCTCGGAGTGGCGGGCGCGCAGCGCCCTGACCTTGTGCCGGTTGCCGCAGTGCTCCATGGAGCACCAGCGGCGGCGGCCGGGGCGTGAGGTGTCGACGTAGACGAGGTGGCAGTCTTCGGCGGCGCAGGTGCGGATGCGGTGTGCGAAGGGGCCGGTCAGCAACTCGACCGCGTCCCGGGCGACGGTGGCCGCCAGGTGCGTGCCGCTGGGGGTGCCGGCCCACTGCCGCTTCCCGGTCGGCGTGATAGCGGGTGCCAGGGCGGGACGGGCGGCCGCCTCGTTGATGGTCTCCAGGTCACCGGGCGGGTGCGGCTCGCCGCGTGTGTGGGCGATGACCACTCGGAACAGTGCGTCGCGCAGCCTTCGTATGTCGGCCACCTCGGCTTCGGAGATCTCCAGTGCGGGCGTCGGGGTCAGCCGCGATCGGTCCGCCCAGGCGGCCAGGTCGGCGGGCTCGTGCAGGACCTCGTACCGGCGGTATGGGCCTGGGCCGCCGGTGACCAGCAGTTCCAGGCACAGCGCGCCAGGGTCGAACCGGTAGGCGACGCCGGTATGGGAGTGCAGCGTCAGCCCCTTGGTTGCAGTGGAGTCCATGTAACCAATATAACTGGTTACATGGCAATGAGTTGGAAGCTGGTCATCGACAGCACGAACGCACCTGCCCTCGCGGACTTCTGGGCCGCTGCCCTGGAGTACGAGGTGGAAGACCCCAGCGCTCTCATCGAGCAGCTGCTGGCCACCGGCCGCATCGGCGAGGAGGCGGTCATCGAGCATCACGGCCGCAGGAACTTCCGCGGCTACGCCGCGATCCGCCACCCCGAGGACCCGTTCGACGAGGCCAGCGGCGTCGGCCGCGGGCGGAGGCTGCTCTTCCAGGACGTACCCGAGGGCAAGGTGGGCAAGAACCGCCTGCACATCGACATCCACAGCGAACCCGGCGGCCTCGACGAGCTGGTGGCCCGGCTGGAAGACCTGGGGGCAACCCGCGTCCGCGAAGTCGACCAGGGGCCCGCTGGGCACTGGTGGATCATGCAGGACCCGGAAGGCAACGAGTTCTGCGCGGCGTAAAGAGCGGCGTAAAGAGAGCAACGCCTACGGAATGACCCCTTGAGGTGGGCTCCGTGCCGGTCACCGACGTGCGCCAGGCCACGAGCCCACGGACCCGTGCAGCGCCGCGCGCCCAGCGCACCAGGTCGCACCGGATCGGCACGTGCCCACGGCCCGGTCGCCTCCAGGTCGCGGGTGCCGGCGGTCGTCGTACGGCCCCCGGCCCGGGGGCGGGCCGGCGGGCCCACGCGCCGTCCCGGTCGGCCGTGGGTCACGATCCGCGCTGCGCTTCGAGCAGGCGGGTGCGGAAGAGGTCGAGTACCTGGTCCAGCGCCGCGCGGGTCGGCTGGCCGGGTTCGTCGATCAGGTGCTCGGTCAGCACCGAGTGCGGCGGCATGGCCGCGCCGGGGTTGGCGACGGAATCGTCCAGTTCGACGGCGGTGAACGCGTCGCCGAGTTCGCGCCGCAGGAAGGCGAAGCGGTCGCCCGGTACCAACCGGTCCCCGCGGAACCGCAGCCCCATGACGCGAAGACCGTCGCGTTCGCAGCGGCCCCGTACCGCGGCGAGGTCCTCGGCGGAGATGTCGATGCCCGCGGCCCGGCTCCTGGTGAGGGCCAGCGGCAGGGACGGCTGGGACAGAACGGGGGCGAGAAGACGCTCATCGGCGGCCATGGCCAGCGCGAAGCCTCCGGTGAGACACATGCCGACGGCCCCGACCCCGGGGCCCTGGCAGCGCTGGTGCTCGTGCGCGGACAGGGCACGCAGCCAGGTCACCACCGCTGAGGTCTTCCCCGTGGCCAGTAGGGTGAACTCACGGCTCACGCACACCCGCCATATCGACGAGGCCATGTAGCGCCCGGACTTCAGCCGGCCGTCGGCCACGGGGTCGGCACTACGTCCGGGCGTGCCGAAGAGCACCGGGAGCACGGCGGTGCAGCCGATCGCGGCCACCCGTTCCGCGAACTCCAGCACCTTGGGCGTGATCCCCGGGATCTCCGCCATCACGATCACCGCGGGCCCCGTGCCACGCCGGAGGATCCGGCGGGTGGTGCCGTCATGGGTGAAGGTGTCGCGGTCGAACCCGTTCAGATCGTGATCGGCCATGGATTACCACCGTCCTGGTCCACTGGTCGGATTGTGCTCTCCGGGCCGGGGCGCCTCGCCCCGCACCGTGCGATGCAACGCGAGACCGCACAGCGGTCATCCTCGCCCACGCCCGGCGCGTTCGCCGCAGCCGCCGGCCATCGAGTGGTATGACAACTCATCCGGTCACGGCTGGGAGCTGCGGTTTCGCCTCCTTGACTGCCTGGATGTCGGCACCGAACCAGCACCGGTCGCCGCTCCTGCGGACTCGCGCTGCGCGAGGATCGGGGGGCGCCATGAACACATGCTCGGAGGTTGCGATGCCGACACGAATCCTGCTCGAGGGACGCCCTGGCGTGGGCAAGACGACCGTCGTGCGGCGGCTCGCCTCCCTGTTGCACACCCGTACGCCCGTCGGATTCACGACGGAGGAGATCCGGGAGGGCACCGCCCGAGTGGGTTTCGCACTGGAGACGCTGGACGGCAGGCGGGCCGTGCTCGCGCATGTCGCCTTCCCCGGGCCGCCGCGCGTCGGCCGGTACGGTGTCGATCTGCGCGTCATGGAGGAACTGGCGCTGTCGGCCATCGCCCCGCTGACGCGGAACCCGGCACCGGGGGATCTCGCGCTCATCGACGAGCTGGGCCGGATGGAGCTGTCCAGCTCCGCGTTCCGGGAGGCCGTGGAGGAACTGTTCACAGCCGGCATCGACCTCGTCGCCACCGTGCACGCGCACCACGACCCGTTCACCGACGCCCTCAAGCGGCGCGCCGGCATCGAACTGGTCCGGGTGACAGCGCAGAACCGGGATGCGCTGCCCGGGACACTGGCGGCTCGGCTGGAGCCGTAAGGGGGAGGTGATCGGGGGGCCTCGGCCCGGCGCCGGCGCTCGGCCACGTCAGCGGCGTGATCCCGATAATCATAAAGAGCCGCCTTTTCTCGCATGGTTCAGAAGCCGGGAGAGCCGTCGGCCATTGAGCCAAGTCCCGCATTCGCCTACGGATTTTGAGTCCTTGTTACGCGGGGGCGCTCTGCGTGTTCTCGTAGCGGTGCGGTCTGCGATGCGCGACCATACGGACGCCGACACCGGAACAATCACCGGCGTCGTGGTGAGGAAAGGCGAGCGCGGGCCGAACGCTCGACACCGGCAAGGCGAACAACGTCAAGAGCAGCAGCCAGCAGAAGGAAGCACCGAGACAGAAAGAAGGACGGACGTGTCCGGCAGCGAAAGCGAGAACCCAGTAATCCCCTCTCCGGCCCCCACGCCGACTCGCCCCAAGACGAACCGGGACTGGTGGCCGAATCAGCTGGACCTTCAAGTTCTCCACCAGCACTCGCCCCACGCCAATCCGATGGACGAGGACTTCGATTACGCGGAGGAGTTCGCGACCCTCGACCTCGGTGCGCTGAAGCGGGACGTGTTCGAGGTGATGACAGCGTCCCAGGACTGGTGGCCCGCCGACTACGGCCACTACGGGCCGCTCTTCATCCGGATGAGTTGGCATGCCGCGGGAACGTACCGGATCGCCGACGGCCGGGGCGGTGGCGGCAGCGGCGCGCAGCGCTTCGCTCCCCTCAACAGTTGGCCGGACAACGCGAGCCTCGACAAGGCGCGCCGTCTGCTCTGGCCGGTCAAGCAGAAGTACGGCCGGAAAATCTCCTGGGCCGACCTTCTCGTCTTCGCCGGCAACTGCGCCATGGAATCCATGGGGTTCAAGACGTTCGGGTTCGGCTTCGGGCGAGAGGACATCTGGGAACCCGAGGAGATCTTCTGGGGGCTCGAGGACACGTGGCTCGGAGATGAGCGCTACAGCGGCGAAAGAGAGCTCGCCGGTCCTTTCGGTGCCGTGCAGATGGGACTGATCTACGTCAATCCGGAGGGGCCCAACGGCAACCCGGATCCCCTGGCTGCCGCCAGGGACATTCGCGAGACGTTCGGGCGTATGGCGATGAATGACGAGGAGACGGTTGCGCTCATCGTCGGCGGCCACACGTTCGGCAAGTGTCACGGTGCGGTCGATCCCTCGTACATCGGTCCGGAACCCGAGGCCGGCCCCATCGAGCAGCAGGGCCTCGGTTGGAGGAACACCTACGGCAGCGGCAAGGGCGCCGACGCGCTCACCAGTGGGCTCGAGGGCGCATGGACCTTGGAGCCGACGAAGTGGGACAACGGGTACCTGGACAACCTGTTCAGGTACGACTGGGAGCTGACGTCGAGCCCCGCCGGTGCGAACCAGTGGACTCCGACGGATCCGTCGGCCGCGGGCACCGTGCCTGATGCTCATGATCCGTCGAAGAGGCACGCTCCCATGATGCTGACGACGGACCTGGCGCTGAAGGTGGACCCGGTCTACGGGCCGATCGCGAAGAGCTTCCACGAGAACCCCGACAAGCTCGCGGTGGCGTTCGCCAAGGCGTGGTACAAGCTGCTGCACCGCGATATGGGACCCATCGCGCGTTACCTCGGCCCGTGGATTCCCGAGCCGCAGTTGTGGCAGGACCCGGTCCCCGCGGTCGATCACGAACTGGTCGCGGACGAGGACATCGCCGCCCTCAAGGGCAGGATCCTCGACTCGGGACTGTCCGTCGCCCAGCTGGTCACCACCGCTTGGGCGTCGGCGGCGAGCTTCCGCGGCACCGACAAGCGGGGCGGGGCCAACGGGGCACGGATTCGGCTGGCGCCGCAGAAGGACTGGGAGATCAACGACCTGCCCGAGGTGGCCGAGGTGCTGCGGACCCTTGAGCAGATCCGGCAGGACTTCAACCGCTCACAGACCGGCGGAACGAAGGTCTCACTCGCCGACCTGATCGTCCTGGGCGGGTGCGCGGCCGTCGAGCAGGCCGCGAGGAACGCCGGGCACGACATCACCGTCCCGTTCGCCCCGGGGCGCACGGACGCTTCGCAGGAGCAGACGGACGTGGAGTCGTTCGCCGTGCTCGAGCCCAGGGCGGACGGCTTCCGCAACTACGTCCGGGCGGGAGAGAAGCTGTCGCCGGAGACCCTCCTGCTGGACCGCGCCAACCTGCTGACACTGACCGCTCCCGAGATGACGGTTCTGATCGGCGGCATGCGGGCTCTGAACGCCGGCTTCGGGCGGTCCCCGCACGGCGTCCTCACCCACCGGCCGGAGACACTGACCACCGACTTCTTCGTCAACCTGCTCGACATGGGCACCGAGTGGAAGGCGTCGGCTTCGGTCGAGAACGTGTTCGACGGCCGGGATCGCGCCACGGGCGAGGTCAAGTGGACCGCCACCGCCGTCGACCTCATCTTCGGTTCGCACTCCCAGCTCCGTGCGGTCTCGGAGGTCTACGCGTCCGCGGACGCGGGAGAGAAGTTCGTGCGCGACTTCGTGGCGGCGTGGGACAAGGTGATGAACCTCGACCGGTTCGACCTCCCCTGAGCCCGATGTCCCTGTCGGCCGCTCGTCGGCCGGGGACATCCCCGGAGCCGAGAGTGGGGTGTCCTCCTGCCAGCCGACTACCAGCCGAAGCGGCGGTCGACCTCCCGGGCGAACTCCTCATACGTCAGCACGCTGTCGCCGTTCTGGTCGGCGGCGTCGAACAGGGCCGAGGAGGCGTCGACGTCCCCCACGCCCCAGAACGGCAGGTCGCCTTGGGCGGCAAGGGTCGGGCCCTTGGCGCGCAGGGCGAGGATGACCTCCACCCGGGTCAGAGTGCCGTCGTCGTCGAGGTCCAGCGCTTCGAACAGCTTGCGGGCCTTTTCGCTCACGACCACACCGTACTGCGCCGGCCCGACACCTGCCCAACGACTGGGCCGGGAGCCTCTGCGCGCTTGAACAGCGCTGCTGCATGTCGCGTCGCATCGAGCATGTGCGTCGGGCGCGGTCGCGCGCATTCAGCGGTGTTCGTCGTCGGGCTGCTCGGTCAGTGCGGCGGCCCAGGTGGCCGACCAGCCGACGAGGGGGTTGAGCGCCGTGCGGGCCTCCCGTCCGAGCTCGGTGAGGGCGTAGCGGCCGTCCGGGGTTTGGTGCACCAGACGGGCCTCGATCAACTCGACGAGTCGTTGGCGCAGCACGCTGGAGGACATGTTCTCGCAGCGCTCGCGGAGGGCGCGGAAGCCCAGCGCGCCTTCGTGCAGTTCCCACACCACTCGCAGGGTCCACCGCCGACCGAAGAGATCGAGCGCGGCCATCAGGGGGCGTCCGGTGGTCGAGCCGCGTACCGGCCGTCCCGGCGTCGGTGTGGCCATCGCCGCCCTCCCGCGCTGCGGATCCACAGCGCCTAGCGCTTCGGTTTCCGAAACACTAGCATCGTCCGGTGATTCGGAAAGAGAATCACTCTTCGCGGGGAGGACAGCATGGCGGCGTTCACCACACCCCTGTGCGGACGACTGGGCATCGAGGTGCCCGTGGCGCAGGCGCCCATCGGGTCCGCGGTCACCACGGAGCTGGTGGCTGCGGTGGCGGACGCGGGCGGGCTCGGCACCCTCGCTCTGACGTGGGTCACCCCGGAAGAGGCGGTACGCCGGATCCGGGAGGTCCGGCGATTGACGCCGAGGCCGTTCGCGGTGAACTTGGTGCTGGACTTCCCGGTGGACGAGTTGCTCGACGCCTGTCTGGCGGAGGGCGTGCCGATCATCTCGACGTTCTGGGGTGATCCGTCCACTGTCGCCGGACGCGTGCGCTCGGCCGGCGCGGTTCACCTCCACACGGTCGGTTCCGTCACCGAGGCCGAACGCGCCGTCGCCGCGGGCGTGGACGTCGTCGTCGCCCAGGGCTGGGAAGCCGGCGGTCACGTGCGCGGGGAGGTCACCACGATGGCGCTGGTGCCCGCCGTCGTGGACGCCGTGCGTCCGGTGCCGGTCATCGCGGCCGGCGGCATCGCCGACGGGCGCGGGCTCGCGGCGGCACTGGCGCTCGGGGCCCAGGCCGGATGGCTGGGCACCCGCTTCCTGACGGCACGGGAGGCGGCCACGCACGAGGTCTACCGCGACGCCGTGATCCGGGCCGCCTCGCAGGAGGCGGTGCATACGCGGTGCTTCGACGGCGGCTGGCCCAACGCCCCGCACCGCGCCCTGCGCAACTCCACGCTCAGCGCCTGGGAGGCCGCCGGCCGCCCCGCTGCGCCGAACCGCCCCGGCGAAGGCGATGTCGTGGCCCGAAGCGCCGACGGACGGGCCTGGCCGCGTTACGAGGACATGGTCCCCGTGCCCGGCATGTCCGGCGACCTGGGGGCCCTGGCCCTCTACGCGGGCCAGAGCGTCGGGCTGGTCCACTACGTCGCCCCGGCGGGCCGCATCGTGGCGGACATCGCCGCCGATGCCGCGGCCCTCGTGAGACAGCCACGGACACTCTGACCGCGACGCCCGCCCCGGCGGGTCACGTCGATCCGCTGCTCGTGACGGGCGCCGCTGTGCCGAGGAGCCGGCCGCCGGACAGCGGAACCGGCCACCGCCTTCCGCACGATGTACCAGACCTGATGCCGGAGGGCGCTTGCGGCGGCCGGCATCATCACCGCTCCGACAGGAGGTCGTTTCCATGTGGTCCACCGTCATCGCCGTGGCGGGCACGCTGCTCGGCGGCGCGCTCACCGGACTGCTTCAGTTCAGGGGTGAGCGAGCCGCCCGCGCTGAGCGGAGGGCGGAAGCGCTGCGCTTGGCGCTGGGCGAACTCGTGGCCGCCTTGGGTGACCATCGGCGGGCCATGTGGCACCGCGAAGACCTTCGCCTGAACGGGGCGAGCCAGGAAGCCCTCCAGGCAGCCCGTGCAGCGTCCCACGTCACCCGCTCGGCCGTGACCGCCCCCTTGGTCTCGGTCTCCGTCCTCGAACCGTCCCTCGCCGAACCGGCGCGCAAGGCCGCCCTGGCCGCATTGGAGATACGCGACGTCGCCGACCGCACCGTCCTGGCCGCCCGCCGCGAGGCCGCCATCGCGGCGACCGACGACCTGGTCGCCGCCGCGGGCCGCGTCATGGCCTGATGAGCCAGGCGCCCGGCACACAGCTGTGACTGAGCGCTGCACCTGGCGGGGCTCGCCAACTGAAGCGCTCAATCTGCGCGCCTCTGACCTGCGGCGGTGTGACGGAAGGCCCTCCGCCGCGGCGATCCCTCGCCCAGCGACCGTCCACATCAGGCGCACCGGTGGCCCTCCAACGCCCATGAGCGGACCGTACGACCGCTGCGGTCCGACGGCCGGCCCTGCGGCGCCGGGCCAGCTCACCAGCGGTGGCCCGATTCCGTGGGAGACGCGCGGCGCGCGTAGGACGGTCTCATAGCAATAAGTGACGGCGGCACAGACGAACGGCTCCCAGGACCTTCTCGGACCTGGGAGCCGTGTCACCTACTCAAGGCTTACGACGCGCGCTCCGCGCGCTCGATGATCACGGGCTCAACCGGAACGTCCTGATGGTAGCCCTTGGAAGTCGTCTCGACACCCCTGATTGCATCGACGACGTTCATGCCCTCGATGACCTGGCCGAACACCGCGTAGCCCCAGCCCTGCGGCGTCGGCGACGTGTGGTCCAGGAAATCGTTGTCGACGGTGTTGATGAAGAACTGCGCGGTCGCCGAGTGCGGGTCGTTCGTCCGCGCCATGGTCACGGCGCCGCAGATGTTCTCCAGGCCGTTGTTCGCCTCGTTGTCGATCGGGGCGTCGACCGGCTTCTGCGCCATGTCGGCGGTGAAGCCGCCACCCTGGATCATGAAGCCCGGGATCACCCGGTGGAAGATCGTGCCGTTGTAGTGGCCGCGGTCGACATAGTTCAGGAAGTTCTCGACGGTCTTCGGCGCCTTCTCGCTGTTGAGTTCCAGCACGATGTCGCCAAGGCTGGTGCTGAGCCGGACCCTGGTCATGAGTTCCCCACTCTGTTGGTCAGAACACCCTGCTGGGCGTGTGGTCAAAAGTGATCTTGAGTCTGTCACAACGGTGACTTCACCTACGGCGGTGTCACCACGGACGCGGAGGGAGTGGTGCGGCCGAGAACAGTGGCGGGGCTGTTGCTGGATCCCCACGGAGGCGAGGGAGGCCCGCCCGGTGGCGCAGTACGCATCTGCGGCTATCGCTGTTTTCCGCTCCTGACCTGCGAAGACTGGCTGGTACTCAATCCGCCGACTCGGCCGCTCAGCCGCCAGGTGAAGCGCTCAGTCACATCAGTTGTGACTGAGCGCTTCAGTCGGCCGGTTGAGAAAAGGCGGCGCGCCCACACCGTCCGCCCAGCCGGCCTCACTGTCAGCGCTCTGTAACATCATGCGGACGCGTCCCAGGGGAATGGGCCGCGGACTACTGATTGCCAGGGGTTGGGGATGGGTGCGGGTACGGAGCCGGACGGCTCGTCCAGGTCCGACGAGGAGTGGGAGCGGTTTCTTCGCGAGTCGGTGGCGGGTGCCGCCGACGCGCCCAAGGAGCCGTCGGCGCGGGCCCGCGAGGTGGCAAAGCGGCTGCGCGCGGAGCCCGGTCACGGCCTGGAGGGCTGGCGCAGCTACACGCCCGCGCGGCCCAAGCGGCGCACGGGCTGGTACGTGGTCGGGCTGCTGGCCTCGCTGGTGCTGCTGGTAGTGGCGCTCGCGCCGGGGCGGATAGTGGACCTGTTCGCCGACGCTGACTCCCCGCCGCCGGCGGCCCGCCCGACCCAGGTCCCCCCGGCGGAGGCGGCCCAGCGCCCCACCATGGACGAGCCGTTCCGCGGCTCGCCAGCGGCGAGCTGGGCGAGCGGAGCGGCGGGGATCACGGTGCCGAAGGCCGGGGCGATCGGCTGGATGAGCGCGGCCGAGGTCGAGCGGGCCCTGGCCAGCAGCCGGGACTTCCTCGTCGCGTCCAGCCTGGACCGTGGCGTGCTGCGGGGCGAGCGCCCCGAGAAGGCGATTGCACTGATCAACCCGCACCAGAAGGACGTCCAAGACCTTCTGAAAACCGCTTTCCGATCTCCGAGCGAGAAGAACGACCCCCTCCTCCTCTTCAGCCGCTTCCAGCCCTCCCGCACCCACTTGGTCGGCGACGTCGTGAAGACCCGGGGCCGGCTCGCCTACCGGGAGGGCGAGCGCGGCGCGCTCCAGGTGACCGCCGACGTCACCTTCGTCTACCCGGTCACCCGCGCGGACGCGGGCGGCGACGACGAAATCGTGCGCACGATCGTCCGGCGCGAGCTGGTCCTGAGCTGGGACGACCCCGACAAGGTGATCACCGAGCCGGGCACGTTCTCGATCGTCTCGTACAAGTACGACATGACCAACGGCGGCTGCGGCGCCCCCACGGGCTACTTCGTCCCGCCCTTCGGCACGGACCGCCGGGCGGACGAGGCCGGCACGGAGGTCGACCCGTACGACCGCAGCGCGCCGGTCGGGCGGGGCGAGTCCACTGGGGACGAGTGCGCGAGGGCGACACGGTCCTAGCGCGCGTCACCCGGTGGCGGCCACTCCCCCCACGAGGGCGATGAGCATCCAGCCGCCGATCCGCTCCCAGCGTCGGCGCCAGGCCGGTCGGCCGAGCACCGCGCGCAGCCGGACGGCGACGTGCACGAGTGCCAGCCAGTAGACGACGATCGCGACGAGCGCGCCGAGTCAGCCACGTCCGGTACGCAGCACGAGTTGCGCTGGACAGTTCCGCGCTCAACGGCCCAGTGCAATGCTCACTGGCCAACTAGAGCGCTCAGTCACAGCACCGCCGTGACTGAGCGCCTCAGGTGGCGGGTCCGCCCGTTTTCATTGTTTGGGGACTTGCCTCCACCCACCAGGAGCCTCGGTCCGCTTTACTCGACGCATGGCACACCTGGTTTACATCGACGAGACGGGCTCCGTCGGGAAGGGTGCCAACAAGCAGAAGCTGCTGACGCTGGCCGCTGTGCTCGTGCATGAGGACAAGGTGCAGCCCCTCGCGGAGAAGTTCTGCCAGGTAGCGAGGAAGCACCTGCAAAGGGTGCCAGCCGACTTCGAGCTTCACGGAAACGAGATCTGGAATGGCACAGGCCCCTGGGACTCCCTGCTGCCCGCCGGGCTTTTCGCCGTGTACGAGGACGCGATCGCGGTCATCAACGATCTCGACATCGACGTGTCCCACGCCAGCATCCACAAGGAGCGCTTGCACACTCGTTACGGCGGAGATGCAGACGGGAACGCCTACCTCTTGGCCTTGCAGTTCCTCCTGGCGGCCGGGACATCGTCGCCGGGCGGCAGGCCATTCCAGTCCAGTGCCTGCCAGGAGCCCGGCTGCTCGGGGTCTTCGAAGAAGACCTGGCGGCAGTCACGCGGATCGCGGTGGATCGCCCACTTGCCCGCGTGCCGTCCTCCGCGGCCCGAACGCCGGCCCCGGTAGGGATCGAGCACGGGATCGGTGCCGCCGTACCAAAGTCCGCCGATCTTCACCCCGCGCCGGGCGTCGATCTTCACAAAGTGAGCGGGCAGCAGCTCGAAGTACGACTCCGGATCAGGGATCTCCAACTGATCCCGTCGCGGGCGGCCGCCGCAGCGAACAGCGTGTTCGGGCTATGTCGCCCGCCCGCGTCCCAGGCTGGGGCGTACTGGTCCAGCCTGCGGTTTTGCCACACCGTCACGATCCAGCTGGCCAGCAGGTGCTCCATTTGCGAAACCGTCCAGACCGCATCGCCCTCCGGGTCGGCGCCACGGTCGGCAACGTCGGTGCCCCGGTAGCCGAGCAGGAGTTCCAGCAGCAGCGACTGGATTCCGGCGAATGCGCGCTCGACCGCGGCCTTGTCGGTTGGCCGCATGGCGCGGGCCGGCAGTAGATCGATGCCGAGTCGGCGAGCGGAGGCAACGATGTGGTGGTTCTTGTAGACGCTGCCGTGGTCGCTGGTCACCATTTCCGGGGCGAAAAACGGCAGATCCGCCACAGGGCGTCCGGCGAACTCCGCCACCAGCGCGGCCGGCACTCCGGGATAGGTCCAGGCCATCTCCTCTCCTCAGTCCGGGCGCATCGGCAACGGCCGCAGCACGTCCCGCAGCAGCATCGCCACCTCCACCGACGACTCCGACACCGACGTGAGCCGGAAGGCGACCAGGGAATGTGAGTAGGCATCGAGAGCCAGGGTGAGGTGGGCGGTCATCGGACTGCCGAACACATCGTCGAGGACTTTCACTGGCAGCGGGGTGGTATCCAGCGCGACGACCTGCCCGGGGCGGGTGATCACAACTTTCGCCTTGCCCGTCTCCACCGCCGCGGCCGAGCGCAGGTAGCGCTGCCGGGAGCCCTCGGGGCCGAACCACTCCTTCCAGATCTTCGCCGGCGTCGTGTAATGCGGGACGTGTACCTCGGTGCCGAACTTCTCAGCCACATACTGGTGGATCATCCGCTCTTTGGTCTTCATGCTGACCTTCGAGCGGTGCAGGCACTCGGCGTGAACGGCCCGGATCGCCTCGGTGATCTCCTCGGTAACCGCTCGTCGGCCCCGCAGCGGCGGCGTCCACCGCCCGTCTGCTAGCCCCATCAGGCCGTGCTCGGCGTACTGGGCGGCCATCCGCTCCAGCGTGCGCTCGCTGATCCACTCCAGTCCCAGCTGCTTGGCCCCCTGCCGGTCCATCCCTTTCAGCTCAGCCACCTTCGCCCGGCGCCGCTCGGCCAGCGTGGTGCGTGCCGGGTCGTACTCACCCCGCGGCTCTCCCGGCTGGGCCCAGTGCCGACTGCCGCTGCGGAATCCGGTCTGGACCTCAAGCAGATGTGCCGCCCGGATCCGTGCCCGGACCAGGTCGTGTTCGGGCAGATCCTCGCTCCGCAAGCGCTGCCGCCCCTCGGCCATCACCGTCTCCCCACCGGGTAGATCCATGAGGCATCGCCCAGGGGCTGGGCCAGGTCCACCGCCATGCGCCGGTGTCAGAGCAGATGGACGGCATGGGCGCGGGCGACGGCGGGCAGCGACGTAGCCTCGACCAGGTCGCCGAACCGCCGGGGACGCTCGGCAACCATCTCCAACAGCTCATCGTGCAGCCCCAGGCGGTCGGCCATCGGTCGGCGCCGGGCCGACAGCGCGTCCAGCCCTGCTGCCACATGTCGGCGCCAGCCGGTCACCACCAGGTAGCGCCACCCGGCCGAGGCAGCCGCCCGCTCAGCCGCGGCGAACTTCACCAAGTCCTTGTCCTTGACCCGATGACCGGGGCGGACATCGATCAGCACCGCCGTCCCGTTCAGCAGCACCAGGAAGTCCGGGGTGTGGTCCTCGCCTCCGCCGATGGCGGTGAACCTGAGCTTGAACGGCTGGGACAGCACCTCCTCAATACCGCCCGTGAAGTCCAAGGCCAGCAGCAGGCGGCGCTCTTCCAAGCTCTCGAAGCCGTGCATCCGGCTCGTTGCCAGCACAAACTGCAGCCCCGGGCGGTGCCGCTGTCGAGCCTGCCAGGTGAAGCTCCGCACCGGTGCCGAGGCGAGCGTGGGGAAGTCAGCCAGGTCCGGGACCGGGCAGACCACCCGCGCCCGGGACGCCCTCCACACCGCCGTCCACCGACGAGCCCATCCCGGCCCCGCCTCCAGCCGTGCGACCACCGTCGGGTCGACGGCGTACGGCGTGACGAGATCATCCAGGGTGCAGCTATGCGACCACATCGCCCGGGGCTCGACGGCCGGTGTACGGACCGAGATCTCCATACCCTTCAGGACAGCCGGACCGTACGGGTCTGCGTGCCACCTTCCATGAAGCGCCGCAGGTGAGCGAGCTGCCCGCTACCCTGCCCGCCAACTCATACGCTCAGCCCCGCCAACTCGGCCGCTCACCCGCCACCTGAAGCGCTCAGTCACAACAGCCTCCGTCGAAGCCCGGTCTGGCTAGAGTGAGGGCCGTGATCGAACGCCTGGATGATTCCCTGCCGTTGCCCTCCCGCCCGCTTCGCGTCGCCGCCGCGCAGGCCCAGGCCGCCGCCGGGGACATTCCCGCCAACGCCGCGACGGTGGCCCGGATGGTGCGGGAGGCCGCCGACGACGGGGTGCGGGTCGTCGTCTTTCCCGAGAAGTTCCTCACCGGGTACGAGCCGGAGCTCATCCGCGCCGACCCCGCCCGGTACGCGGTGCCCGCGGACGGCGGCCGGGACGCGCGGCTGGACCCCGTGGCGGAGGCCTGCCGCGACACCGGCACGGTGGCCGTGGCGGGGGCCGCCGTGCACAGGGCTGGGGACCTGTACGTGTCGGCGCTGGCGTTCGGCCCCGACGGCGCTCTCGCGGCCCGCTACGACAAGCAGACGCTGTTCAAGACGGAGCGCGAGGTGTACCGGGAGGGTGCGAGCGGGTGCACGCTCGTCGTCGACGACTGGCGGCTCGGGCTGGGCATCTGCTACGACTCCGGCTTCCCGGAGCACGCCCGCTCCGCCGCACTCGACGGGTGCCACGCGTACCTGGTGGGCGCGCTGTTCAGCGTGGGCAACGGCTACCACGAGTCCCGCGTCTGGTTCCCCGCCCGGGCCTTCGACAACACCCTGTACGCCGTCCTGGCCAACCACATCGGCACCCCCGGCGGGTGGAACACCTGCGGGTCGAGCGCCATCTGGGGTCCGGACGGCCGCACCGTCGCCGAAGCCGGCCCGGACAAGCCGGAGCTGGTCGCGGCAACGCTGCATCCGGAACAGCTGCGGGCCGCCCGCGAAGCGGAACCGATGCTGCGCGACCTCCGGCAGGAGATGGCCTCCGCCTCGCGCACGGTGCACCGGCTCGCGTAGTCGGACCGGCTCGCATAGTCGGACCGGCTCGCGTAGCCGGACCGACGAGCGTACGGCCTATGCCTCGTGCGAGGTGGGGGAGAGGGGCGAGGGTCGGGGTGGGGGGTTCGGCCGGTGGCCGCGAGCAGCTGATCGACCAGCGGGATCAGCGCGTCGGCTCCGTGAAGCAGGAGCCGCCCCGCCGCGGTCGGCGTGACGCCGTGGTGGTTCCGGCGGAAGACGACCAGGCCGGTGGCCCGTTCGATCCGTTGCAGTCGGCGGCTCAGATTGCCCTGGTGGGTGCCGAGTTCCCGGGCGGCTCCGGCCAGGCTCCCGGTCTCGGCGATGGCCCGCAGGAGGCGCAGGTCGGATATCTCGATGTCCATGGCGGTCAGGTGTTCATCGGTGGGGCCAGGAGGGGTGGGGCCGTGGGCCTCCGGCCGCCCGCGTGTCCGTGGCGGCGGGCCGGCCGGTCAGTCCGCCCGGTGTCCCGCTCCCGCTCGCCAGCTCTTCGTACGCCTGGCCCAGGAGTTCGACCAGCAGCGGAATCTGCGCGGCGAAGTGGCTGTCGCGGCGGAAGGCGACCGCGTGCCGGACCCGCATCGGCAGGTCGGCGATCTCGCGGCGGACGACTCCCGGGCCCATCGGCCGCATGGCCTGAACGAGCGCCACACAGCGCTGGTGGCGGATCACGTCACTGCGGGGGCCGCTGACCGGGACGTCGTGACCGATGCGGGGCGTGAAGCCGAACTTCCCGCAGATGCGGCGCAGTTCCTCGTGGCATCTGTCCGGTCCGTACACGGATATCCAATCCTCCTCGGCGAGATCGGCCATGGTGATGGCCGGGGCCGTGGCCAGTGGGTGGTCGGCGGCCAGGGCGAGGAGCACCGGGCTCTCGGCCCAGACGATCTCGGATACCAGGTCACCGCCCGACTCGGTGGAGACGCACCGCGTGTCGGCCAGCTCCTCGCTGGTGCAGCGGTCGCGCAGCGCCACGTCGACGTCCCCGGCGCGCAGCATGCCGGTCAGGCTGCGGGAGGAGTCGGCGACGACGATGCGCGGCCGTGCGCCGCCGGGGAGTTGGCGCAGGCAGTGCAGCAGCGGTTCGTGCAGCGCGCTGGTCGCCCAGCACACCCGTACACCGCTGCGCCGCTTGAGGCGGTGGGCGCGGAGCTGCTCACCGAGGCGGTCGGAAACCTGGATGATGGACTCGGCATGGTGGATCACCTCCAGGCCGAGGGCGGTGGGCCGTACCCCGTTGCAGTCCCGTTCGAAGAGCGGGCCGCCGAGCAGTTGCTCCAGCCGCCGGACCTGACGGCTCAGCGCCGGCTGGGGAAGGCCGAGTGCTATCGCGGCGCGGTTGAGGCTTCCCGCGTCGGCAATAGCGCACAGATGACGTAGGTGCCGGAGCTGTAAGTCCATAAGCCAGAGATTAACCGCGCTTTAGCGGCCGCGACCAGGCCCGGACAGGGAATCCAACGGATTTATCAGCGGCGCCCTGCGCACAGCGTGACGGCAGGGTTCTCGTCGTAACGCAGTGCCTTCCATAGGCGGCCGGTCCCCTGACCCGCGAGGGTATGCGTTCACGGCATAACGGTCTGACACTACCCAGGACCTCCGGCATCGAGCGACGATCTGAGTGATCCGGCCGGCGATTCCTCTCCCCCCACCTTATTGGTCCAGACCAATATGCGAGGACGAAGCCATGTTCGATACCCAACCCCTCACCGAGAATTGCTGTGCGGCACAACAAAAGGCGTCACACGCCTGCATCGGCGTCAGCCCGTTCAACAGCTACTTCAGCACCCGGCGACTGATCGCATTGGCGGAGTGGGCCCTGTCGGAATTCGACAGCTGCCACTTCTTCGTCCCCGACGCGGTCGCGGCCTACACGCTGGAAGCGCTCGGCTATCCGCCGGCCCGCGCCCGGCACAAGGCGCAGCGCCAGGGGCAGTACGTGCACAACAAGATCACCACGGCCCTGCGCGCGCTGTCGGTCGACAGCCCCGCCGAACTGATCCTCGGCATGGCCCGACTGGACGAGAACCCCCGCTACCGCGAACTACTGGACCACGCGCATGCGCTCTACGCCGACGACCCGATTTTCCGGCGGGCATGCCTGGACGCCTCGCACTGGGTACTCGACCGCAAACTGCCGCCGGATACGCCACCGAGCCCCGAGCAGCTCCGCCACGCGGTCCGCTATTTCCTTGCCGAGCTACCGCTTTTCGCCGATTCAGGCGGAATCACGCAGAGCGGCCCCTCGATGTTCGTCTATCACCACCCCGTGGACTTTCTGGAGCGCTTCTACCGGAATGAGCTGACCTGGTCACCGGTCCCGGGTCAGGGTTTCCTCGTCGTACGGGAACGGGAATGCGCGATCCCGCAGGACGGCGGGCCCCTGACCGGCGAAACGGCCCTCTGATGGCCGCCGCGGCGCAGCCCGGCCAACCGGACGAGCGGCTCGACGACTACTCGCTCACCCGGGTGCCGGAGGAATCCCGGCATTCCTGGGTCTCTGTCGCCGTCCAGCGTTTCGGACAGGTGTCGTCGTTCCAGCAGTTCATGGTCGGGGCCGTGCTCGGTTTCGGCATGGACTTCACCGACGCGGTCCTGGCGATCACCATCGGATCGGTGATGCTGGAGGTCATCACGATCCTGCTCGGCATCGCCGGGGTCCGGGAGGGGCTGTCCACCTCGGTGCTGGCCCGCTGGTCCGGCTTCGGCCGCAAGGGCTCGGCGCTGGTGGGCCTGCTCATCGCACTGAGCCTGGCCGGCTGGTTCGGCGTACAGAACGGCGTCTTCGCGCAGGGCATGCACGATCTCGCGGGCTGGGCACCGGAGTGGATCTGGGCGCTGGTCGGCGGCGGCGTCATCACCGCGATCACCGTGCTGGGCTTCCGGATGATGGCGTGGACGGCCTATCTGACCGTGCCGGCCTTTCTGTTGCTCGCCGCGTTCTCGATAACGGACGCCCTCGCGGACCATTCACTGGCCGACCTGATCAGCTCCGCCCCACCGGGACCGGCGATGTCGCTGGCGGAGGGCACGACCCTGGTCTCCGGCGCGTTCATTCTCGGCGCGATCATGACGCCGGACATGACGCGGTTCAATCGCCGCCCCTCCGACGTCGTCAAGCAGACCGTGATCAGCGTGACGCTCGGGGAGTATCTGATCGGGCTCACCGCGGTGCTGCTCGCGCACGCCGCCCGCACCTCGGACATCGTCGGGATCATCACCTCCTCCTCGGGATTCCTCGGCACCCTGATCCTGGCGACGGCCATCCTGAAGATCAATGACTGGAATCTCTACTCGTCCTCACTGGGCCTGGTGAACTCCGTCGACGTGCTCCTCGGCCGACGCGTCGGCAGACGGCCGGTCACCCTGCTGATCGGCACCGCCGGAACCGCCCTGTCCGCCATGGGAATCGTGGACGACTTCACCGATTTCCTGGAGACGATCGGCATTCTGGCGCCACCGGTAGCCGGAATCATCATCGCCGAGTACTTCGTGGTCCGGCGGTTCCGCGCCGAACTCGACCGGGCCCGGCTCAGCGGTGTGATGCCCGGCGAGAGCGCCGACTGGATGCCGCTGTCGCTGGTGTGCTGGGCGGCCGGCGCCGCGGTCGGCAAGTACCTGGACCACGGGATCCCGTCCATCAACGCGGTGCTCGTCGCATTCCTGCTCTACGCGGCCATCGGCCGGATCGCTCCCGCGGGTGCCGCGCTCCGCCCCGGCCGAACCGCGCTGCCCGAAACCGACCTGACGCAATCCGGAGGCTGACGTGCTACCGCTGGTGAAGAGAGAAGAGCTCAAAGCCGAGATCGAGGCCGGATCGGTGACCGTGGTCGACACCATGCCGGTGGACTACTACGAGCGCGAGCACCTGCCGCACGCGGTGAACATTCCGGGATTCCCGTACGAGGAGGCATCCCGCTTCACCGACGAACTCGCCCCCACCGTACTTCCCGATCCCTCCGCCCCCATCGTCGTGTACTGCGCCAATGTGCCCTGCCGCAACAGCGAACTCGTCGGTGCCCGGCTCGTGGAACTCGGATACACCAACGTCCGCAAATACCGCGAAGGCATCGAGGACTGGGTCAGCGGCGGCCTGCCGACCGAGAAGTCCCAGGTGTCCCAGGCCGACTGACCGACCGACGGACCGACCCACTCAGCACATCCGGATTCCCCAACGAAAGGACACGTCCATGCTCCGCAAACTCTCCGCCGCGGCGGCCGCTGTGACCATCCTGACCTGCGGCGCGGCCGTACCCGCGGTCGCCGCCCCGCTCCCCGCGGCCACCCCCCACGCCGCCACCGCGGCCGAGATCCCCGACGCGGTCGACGTGACCTCGGCCAACTTCGACCAGGTCATGGAGTGGTCGAAGACCAAGCCGGTGGTCCTGGACTTCACCGCCGAGTGGTGCGGCGCCTGCCAGGCGCAGAAGCCCTATCTGGAGAAGTACAACAAGGAAGACAACGGCAAGTGGGTCTGGGCGCGGGTGGACGTCGACACCAATAAGGAAATCTCCGACCGGTACAACATCGAGTACATCCCCACCCTGATCGACATCAAGAACGGTGAGGAAGTGGGCAGCCGCCAGGTCGGTTTCGACGACCCCGAGTCGCTGCGCGCCTGGCTGAACAAGCTGTAGCAGCCGCCCGCGGGCCAGCCACGACTCTTCTCTCCATCCCCCACACCTCGGGGCAGGGCAGGGCCGCCTGCCCTGCCCCGAGGTCACCGCGCCCACCCGGCTCCCCGACGCGAAAGGCACCCCCCACACCATGAAGCAGACCCCGCCCCGTGCGACTCCGCCCCGTGCGACGCCACGCCGTGCGACTCCGCGCCTTGTGACGTCCCGCCGTGCGCAGACCGTCGCGGCGGCCGTGGCCGCCGCGGCCGCGTTGGCCACGCCCCTCCTGTTCTCCGGTCCGTCGGCGAGGGCAGCCGAGCCGCACGCCTCCGGCGCCGTGCACATCGTCCAGATACGGGGCGTGGGCGCGTCGGCCGACGAAGTGCGGAAAGCGGCCGAGGAGATGACGGCCCGAAACGGCGGCGAGCTGCGGCGGATCTACTACTCGGCCTCGCAGGGCTTCTCCGCGACGCTGACCGACGAGCAGGTGACGAAGTACCTCAACGACAGCCGGGTGGACTCGGTGACGAAGGACCGCACCTACCGGGTCGCCGGGAAGCTGGGAGCCGCTCCCGACCGCGCCGGCGAAGGGCCGTCGGCACCGGGCTGGGGGCTGGACCGTATCGACCAGCGGGAGCTGCCGCTGGACGGCGGTTACTCCGCACCCAACACCGCCTCCGGCGTGCGCGTCTACGTCGTGGACACCGGAGTCCGCACGACCCACGAGGAGTTCGGCGTGCGGGCCCGCACCGCGTACGACGCCATCGCCCAGAGCACCGGCGAGGAGGGCGACTGCCACGGGCACGGCACCGCCTCCGCCGCGATCGCGGCCGGAGACCGGTCGGGTGCCGCCAAGGAGGCCGAGATCGAGTCGGTCCGGGCGCTCGGCTGCGACGGCACCGGATCGATGGAGCACATCATGTCCGCGGTGGACTGGATCGCCGCCCATGCCGAGCGGCCCGCGGTGGTCAGCCTCGGCTTCTCCGGCGACCCCGGCACGGTGATCGACCGCCAGCTGTACAACATGACGCGCCTGGGCATCCCCTACACCGCGGCGGCCGGTGGCAGCACCGGCGACACCGGCGGCGACGCCTGCATGAAGACCCCCGGCAGGCAGACCACCGGGGTCACCGTCGCCGCCACCGGCCAGCGGGACAGCCGCCCCGCCTGGTCCGGCTACGGGGCGTGTGTGCACCTGTTCGCGCCGGGCGAGGACATCCCCACCGCCGGGGCCGCGAGCGACGACGCCTTCGGCGGCCTGTCCGGGACCTCCGCCGCGACCGCCGCGGCCACCGGTGCCGTGGCGATGTACCTGTCCGACCACCCGGACGCCGCCCCGGCCGACGTCGACAAGGCGCTGATCGAGGCATCCACCAAGGACCACGTGCAGGATCCGGGCGCCGGGTCCAAGAACCGCCTGCTGTACGTCGGCCCCGCGTCCGCTGACCGGGACCCCCGGTGAGCGCCCCGGCCGGGGGCGGCGGGTCCGCCGTCCGGGACGTCGTCGTCATCGGCTCGGGCCCCGCCGGATACACCGCGGCCCTCTACACCGCCCGCGCCGGACTGCGCCCCCTGGTCTTCTGCGGCAGCGTCTTCGTCGGCGGCTCGCTGGCCACGACCACCGAGGTGGAGAACTACCCCGGCTTCCGGGACGGTGTCCAGGGCCCGGACCTGATGGACGCGATGCGGGACCAGGCCGTCCGCTTCGGCGCCCGGATGGTCGACGACGACATCGTCGCGGTCGATCTGGCAGGTGTCACCAAGCACCTCACCGACGCCCGCGGCCGCACCCACCGGGCGCGGACCGTGATCGTGGCCACCGGGTCCGGCTATCGCAAGCTGGGTCTGCCGCGCGAGGAGGAGCTGTCCGGCCGCGGGGTGTCCTGGTGCGCCACCTGCGACGGGTTCTTCTTCAAGGGGCAGCATCTGGCGGTGGTCGGCGGCGGGGACACCGCGCTGGAGGAGGCCACGTTCCTCACCCGCTACGCCGAGTCGGTCACCCTTGTCCACCGCCGTGACACCCTGCGCGCCTCCAAGGCCATGCAGGCCCGCGCCTTCGCCGATCCGAAGATCTCCTACGCCTTCGACAGCGAGGTCACCGAGCTCAGGGGCGAGGAGCGGCTGAACGGGGTGACGCTGCGCAACACCCGCACCGGGGCCACCTCTGAGCTTGCGGTCACCGGGCTGTTCATCGCGATCGGCCACGACCCGCGCAGCCGGCTGTTCGCAGGCCAACTGGACACCGACGGAGACGGGTACCTGCGGGTCGCGGCACCCTCCACCCGGACCAGGTTGCCGGGGGTGTTCGCGGCCGGTGACGTCGTGGACCGCACCTACCGGCAGGCCGTCACCGCGGCGGGCAGCGGATGCGCGGCGGCCCTGGACGCGGAGCGGTACCTCGCCGCCCTCGCCGACCGCGCCCGCCGCTCCGCCCCGGTACCGGTCGTCGGCTGACGCCGGACCGGCAGTGCGTACATGATCTTGAGCGGGCAGCATGACCACCGACCGGCACCGCGGCCGTCAGACCGTGTCCTTGCCGGGAGTGAGGAGCGCTCGGGATCGACGCCGAGTTCCGGACGCCTCGTACCCGACGGTGGGGATGCTGCGTGTGACGCGTGAGCGGAACGGTACGTAACTCGGGCCGCGTACGCGTACAGGCGGCAGCACACGTACGGGGGCGGGTCGCCGCAGAGTGCCGGAAGAACTCCGCCTCGGGTCACCGCGGGTGGTCGGGGCGCTGCCCCGGCGGGGCCCACCGGAGCGGCCACCGCCCCTTGGTTCCCTCGTCCGTGCCGTGGGCCCGGCGCTTGCCACCGGGCGCTTCGGCGTTGGCATTACCGCAGGGTGATCTCCTCGCCGACCGATTGCTCGCGGGCTGCTGCGAGCACCAGTGCGGCGGCCGCGGCATCCTGGACGGCCACGCCGACCGACTTGTAGAGGGTGATCTGGTCCGGTGACGTGCGGCCCGGTTTGGTGCCCGAGACGAGTTGGCCGAGCTCGGCGTGCACATGCTCGTCCGTGATGACGCGGTCGCGGATCGGCATCAGCAGATCGTTGCTCCCTGCCGGGAAGGGGGCCAGAGCGGCATCCCGTGATTCGACGCAGACCAGTGCGTCCGCGATGGTCGCGTCATCGATCTCGCGGCCGGCCGGGTTGTAGCCCACCGAGGTGACGTGTACCCCGGGCGAAAGCCAGGGGCGGCGGACCACCGGTTCGAGGGCATGGGTGGCCGCGGCGGCGATGTGCGCCCCGCCGAGCGCCTCGGCGTAGGTGGGGACCGCCCATACATCGGTGTCCAGGACGGACGACAGTTCAGCGGCGAGGAGACCGGCTCGTGCCGGGTCCCGGCCGGCGACCCGGATCTCACGGATCGGGCGGACCCGGCACATCGCGTGAGCGTGGGACCGGGCCTGTACCCCTGTGCCCAGGATCGCCAGCACCGTGGCATCCTCGCGTGCCAGCAGCCGCGCCGACAGCGCCGAGCAAGCAGCGGTCCGCGCCGCGGTGATGGCCGTACCGTCCAGCAGCGCGACGGGCGCGCCGGTGGCCGGATCGAACACCGCGATGACCGCCTGATGGGTCGGCAGGGACGTCCCGGCATTGCCCGGGAAGGCCGTGACGAGCTTGGCCATGAGGACATCCGCCGACGGCACGTGACCCGGCATTGCGGCCAGGAACCCCTTCTGTTCGGGCACCAGCGCGGCGATCCGGTCCGGGGCCGAGGCGCGCCCCGCGCTGAGGTCCGCCATGGCCGGAGCCAGGGCGTCGATCAGCTCGTCCATATCGATGAGGGCCTCGACCTGCGAGTGCCCGAGAACAAGCATGCGCCACAACCTCCCGGGGCCGTGCCGAGCCCGGCCACGGCCGGTCAGTCACAGCGTCGTCCACCGCGACATGGCCCAGAGGCAGCACATCGCCCATGAGCACGTTCATCCGTACACACCTTGGCAGGTCCGCCCGTAGACCGACAGTCAGGCGTCGCCGGCGCTGCCCGCGTCATCCTGTCGTCGGGGCAGGTTCTGCGTGTCGCGCGACAGGCAACGGGGGCAGGGCTCCTGTTCACGTACCGGAAGGACCCTGAGGGGAATCGGGTGGGTTCTCTGGGGGCGGCGGGGCATCGAACAGGTTTGCGTGACCGGCGGGCCGGTCCCCCTACGGGGAGGGCTGACGCCCATACGGCTGCCGCCCGGCCCCCTCGGGGAACGCTGCGTCCTCGGGGCCGGCCATGTCCGGCAGCAGCGCGTCGTGGTCCGGGGTGCCGGGCGGCGCCTGGTAGGTGACGAGGCGCTGGCCGTCCGTGCGGAAGATCTCCATCACCTCGAAGGTGAGGCACATCGAGCCGACCTCCGGGCGCTGGAAGTGCTTCCGGTCACCGCCGCGCGCCCGTACGTCGTACCGCTCCCACAGCCGGGCGAACTCCGGGCTCTTCACCATCAGTTCGCCGACGACCTGGGCCAGCTCCGGCAGGTCCGGGTCGGCGCCCGCCATCGCGCGCAGGTGGGCGCAGGCCGGGTCGGTTGGCGGCCAGCAGGTCGTTGGTGCGGCTGACGACGTACGCCGGTGAGGGGCGCAGCGTCTCCAACATGGCGCGGACCGACTCGCGGACGGCGCGGGCCGGGGGCGGCGCGGGCGCCTGGCCCGCGGCGAGGGCCACCAGCTCGTGCAGCCGGTGCAGCGCATCGGAGGGGAGTTGGAGCGCCTTTCCGAGCGCGGCGACGACCGCGGGCGAGGGCCGGGTCTCGCGGCCGCGTTCGAGCCGCGTGTAGTAGTCGACGCTGACCCCGGCCGGCGTCGCCAGCTCCTCGCGGCGCAGCCCCGGAGTGCGGCGGATGCCTGTGCCTGCGGGCGGATCTGCTCACGGCGAGCGCGCAGGAAGCGGCCCAGTTCCGTATCGCAAGGGGTTACGTGGGCAGAGGGGCCGTACCAGGGCCAGGCACCGCGCTCCCCCGCACAGCTCGGTCTGCCGAGGGCCGCACGCGCCGAGCACGCTGCTCTCCGTATCCGACAGGACGGCACGAGCGAGGAGCGATGCGCACGATGAGCGCGACGCGATGCGGGGCAGGCGCGGTGGTCGAGGCGAGGGCGGATACGCCGGGCGTACCGGGCGGGCCGGGTGCCGCGCGCGTACTCGGTGCCCCGCGTGTACCCAGTGCCCCGTGTACCGGGTGCCCCTCATGTACCCGGTGCCCCGCCTCGCTGGCGCTGATCCGGCAGGCGTTCCCCGATCCGGCCGCGCGTGGCATCGCGCTGTGGACGGTCGGTGGCGCCGTGGCCATCGCCGCGGGGCCCGTCCTGGGCGGGCTGCTCACCACAGCGTGGAGCTGGCGCGCCGTGTTCTGCCTCAACGTGCCCGCCGGGACTGCCGGTTTCCTGGCTCTGCTGTGGGCAGCGCGCTCCCCGCGCCACCGTGTCGCGCCTCCACCCTGGTCGCGGCGTTGTCGTACAGCGCGTGCCCCGCGGCGTCCGCGGCGCCCTTGACCTGGCCGAGGGCGCGACCGCGGTCGCGGGATTCAGTTTGAACAACGCGCCTGCAAGTCCTCGGCCTTGGTGCCGAACAGGGCGACCGCAACGGCGTTGCGCTTGGCACCTGATCGTGGGATCAAGCCGAGCCAGACAACGGCCCAGCCTGCAACAGGTCTGTCGGCAGCGCGATGCCGTTCTCGTCGCGGATGGCATCGACCTCGGCCTGCACCTGTTCGTCGGACCAATCCGTGTGCAGCTTGCGGACCTTGGTGTCGGTCGATGCGGCCTCGGCCTGCGCGAGCAGGGCGAGTATCTGCGCGGTGGTCTGCGGGTCCTCGCTGACGGCGTCGCCGAACTGGAGCCGCTGGCGCTGCTCGGCGCTCACGGTGGAGAAGCCGAGCAGGCGGTCGAGCCTGAGCATGACGTGCAGCATGTCGAGGATGGCCGGCGCCCAGTACCGGGCCTTGACGTCGCGTGTGATCATGCTGCGGCGTTCGCGGGCGGTGACCTCGGTTGCAGTCACGGCCGGGCCGTCGCCGAGGCCGAAGGTTTGCGCGCTGTAGCTCGCGGACTCGACAGCGTGCCGCACGATGGCCTCGGCGGTCTGCTGGTGCTCGGCCACCCGGATGGCGAACTGAGACAGCGTGATCCCGTTCCCGGTTTCGGCGGGCGGGATCGCCAGCGGCGTCCAGATTTCCCGGTCGGCGTCGAACGTGGCGCCGGGTGCCGGGGCCGTTGTCGCGCAGGTACCCGGCAGGCACGATCAGGCGCCCGCGGGCGAGCCGTATGTCGCGCATCCAGCTCGACCACACGGTGTCGAGCGCGTCGACACAGGTCGTGTATCGGGTCTTGGAAGTCCGAGCGGCCGAGTGGGCTGCCGCGGTGTCGGCGGTTGGGCTTGATGTTGGGCACGTAGGCGGCGGTGAGCGCGTCGGGCAGTCCGGTCTCGATGGTGTCGCCGGTCTCGCCGAGTGAGTCGGCGAGGTCGGCGACGTCGGGGTGGTCGGTGAGCGGCACACGGACGCCGAGGCGGTCGGCGGTGCCCTGGTACAGGGCGTGCGTGATCGCGCCGGGCTCGTGCCGCTCCAGGTGGCGCCATACGGTTGCCGAGTCGCTCGGCAGCTCGTGCCAGAACGTCACGGCACGCAGCAGTCCGAACCGGAACTCGGGCAGTGCACAGTCGGCGTGCACGATGGTCAGCAGCGGCCGGTCGACGAGCTCGCGATCCCACGTGATGCGCAGGTACACCCCGCCGAGCGCGGCGGCGACCTCGGCGGCCTCGATCAGGGTGTTGGCGATGCCGCCGGCCCCGGCGAAGTGGTCGAGCCGCTGCTGCGCCCCGGGATCGGTCCCGGTGAGCGTGGGCGGTTCGGAGAACAGCAGAGAGGCCGAGGTGCTCGCGATGTCCGCGGCGAGCGGGATGTGCATCCGGGTCTCGGGGCGCAGCGGTGCCTCGGGCCGGCGGCTCCACAAACGGCGGCGCCCGTCCGGGCGGCGCTCCTGGCGGGCGTTGACGGCGGCGAGGCGGTCGCGGTCACCGGAGTACCACGCGTCGTCGACGTGCATCTCGCGGTACTCGGCAGCGAACCGGGGCGGCGGCCACGGTAGTCGGCCTCAGGCAGGGCCATACGCCCTCCAATGGTGATCTTTCAAGGCCCCGGCGTATCTTCCGAGGTATGGATGAACAGCCGTATCTGCACAACGAGTTGAGCGGCGACGTCGGAGGGCCTGTGGTCCAGGCAGGACACATCCACGGCGACGTGGTCATGCCTGCGACAGCGCCGCCCATCAGTCCTGAGCAGGCAGAGCTGCGAAGGCGCCTGGATGCGCGAGCCAGAAGGATTCTGGACGCAGAGGACGCTGAGCGTGAGGCAGCGGCACGCAGACAGGAGAGATTTCTGCGGGCGACCCACTTGCGCAAGTGGGTGTCCATGGTGGTGATGTTGGCAAGTCTGTTTGCGGCCATCGTGTCGACGAGTGCCCTTGGGGACGTGTTCGCCCTTCTGTTCGGCCTCGTTGGTCTGGGCGCGTGGTTCAGCAATGTGCGGATCTTGAAACGGCATGACTGGAAGCGATGACCTGGTTGCCCGCTCTGGAGACGCTTGACCCCGAAGAACCGATGCGAGCGTTGGTGCTCTCGGCGACCTGATGGCCAACTAGCCATCAGGGGGGCCGAGACCGCATGCAGGATCGGCTACACGAGTTCATGGGCGAGGTCCGGAGGGTGAGGGAGGCTCCGCCTGTGTGATGGCTGCTCGCCGTCGACAGTGGCACGCCCGCGTGGGTGACAGCCCTGCTGATGGTCCCGCTGGGCGTCGGCGGCGCCCTCGCCATGCCGGCGCTGACCTCGCTGATGCTCGACAGCGTCGCCGCCGAGCGGGCCGGAACGGCAGCCGCGCTGCCCAACACCAGCCGCCAGACGGGCGGGGCGGTCAGCATCGCCGTCTTCGGTGCGCTCCTCGCGGGGGATTCCGCGCCGGGGATGCGGGAGAGTCTGCTGCTCGCCGCCTGCCTGCTGGTGGCCACGGCGCTGGGCGCGGCGGCACTGCTGCCGCGACGGTGAGGACGGCAGCGCCGCATCCGGTCGAGCGACTTTTCACCATCGCACGTCGGGGTGTCGGCCATCCGGGTGATGTCTCCGTCGGGCACCCGACGTGGATGGCCGGCCGGCCCGTTCCCCTCCCCGGCGTTGCGTCGAGGACGACCCCGGCCCGCCCTGTCAGGGCAGGTAACGCTCGATGGCCGCCGCTCCCTCTTCCTGCAAGCGCCTCCTGGCCCACTCGATCCGCTCAGGCGTCGGGTCCCGACCGGAGACCCGGACCAGGTCCTCCGGATCGATCGGCTGCTCGCTGCCCGTGCGGATCGTGGGTGGCCGACGACGGTCGGGGTCGGGCTCGTGTACGTCCTGGTTGCCCATGGCTACAGCTCCTCGGGATCTCTCCACCGTGAGCACGATCCTTCCCAGTATCGGGCGTCCGCGCCGTTCTCTCCTGCTGGGCGCGACGCGATCGCCCAGGACGTCTCCCGGCAGCCGGTGGGCCAGGAGCCGGGCGATCCCGGCCCGACGCCGCGGTGGGGTCGGGAGTGTGGGCGAGGACGCCGACTGGGCCGAAATCCGACACAACCGAACGCGCGACGTGTCTTCCCGTCAGCCATCGCGCCCCATCGACGGGAACACCCCCATCAAGCAATCACGGACACACCTCTTCCAACAGACTCCACCAAGCCCTACCGTAAGCGCACGCTGCTGACGTGCACACGGCGTCACCCACCTCTCGTGGAGTACGGAGGAAGGTCACGATGTCCCGCGTCCCCACCCGCACACCTCGGCGAAAGACGGCCGGAGCACTGCTGTTCGGCCTGCTCTGCGCGTCCTCCCTCGCGGTGCCTGCCGCGGCCCGCGAGGCCGACAGCCCCGCACGGCACACGAGCCTGCACACGGACCCGTACACGGATCCGCTGCTCGACGACGGGCTTGCCCTGACCCCGCCGATGGGGTTCAACAACTGGAACTCCACCCACTGCCGGGCCGAGTTCAACGAGTCCATGGTCAAGGGCATCGCCGACCTCTTCGTCGAGAAGGGCCTCAAGGAGGCCGGGTACGAGTACGTCAACCTCGACGACTGCTGGGCGCTGCCGCAGCGCGACGGCGACGGCAAGCTGGTGCCCGACCCGGTCCGCTTCCCCGGCGGGATCAAGGCGCTCGCCGACTACGTCCACTCCAAGGGCCTGAAGTTCGGCATCTACACCTCCGCCGGCACCAAGACCTGCGACGCGCTGGGCTTTCCGGGCGCGCTGGGGCACGAGGAGTCCGACGCACGGCAGTTCGCCGACTGGGGCGTGGACTACCTGAAGTACGACAACTGCAACAACCAGGGCGTGGACGCCAAACAGCGCTACGCCACGATGCGCGACGCGCTGAAGAAGACCGGCCGCCCCATGGTCTACAGCATCTGCGAGTGGGGCGAGAACAGGCCCTGGGAGTGGGCCGAGGGCGTCGGACACCTGTGGCGCACCACGGGTGACATCAGCGACCGCTGGGACTCGATGCTCTCCATTCTGAAGCAGAACCTGCCGCTTGCCTCCTCCGCCGGCCCCGGACACTGGAACGACCCGGACATGCTCGAAGTGGGCAACGGCGGCATGACCGACACCGAGTACCGCACCCACTTCTCGCTGTGGTCGATCATGGCGGCGCCGCTGCTCATCGGCTCCGACCTGCGCAAGGCCACCCCCAGACGCTCGAGATCCTCGCCAACAAGGAGGTCATCGCCGTCGACCAGGACCCGCTCGGCAGGCAGGGCCGGGTGCTGTCCTCCCGGGGCGGGCGCTGGGTCGTGGTCAAGGAGATGAAGGACGGCAGCCGCACGGTCGCCCTGTTCAACGAGGACTCCGGCGCTCAGCGCATCACCACCACCGCGCGGGCCGTCGGCCTGCCCGCCGCCGACGCCTACTCGGTGCGCGACCTGTGGCAGCACGAGACCTCCAGCACGAGGGGCACCCTGGCCGCGACCGTCCCCGCCCACGGGACCGTCCTGCTGCGTGTCGAACCTGCCACGGCACCACCGGCGGGAGCCTCCCAGCCGAGCGCGGCGGCTCCACGCTCGAAGCGCTCCGTCGAGTAGTGCGGCGCCGCGCCGACCCACCACCTCCTCCCCCCGACCCCGGAGCCGCCCCATGGATCGACGCGATTTCCTGATCGTCAGCGCCCTCACCCCGCTGGCGGCCACCCTGGCCGGCGAGGGCCGCGCGGCCGCCGCCGACCACACCTTCGGCTTCTCGGCGGACGGCAGCCAGTTCCTGCTCGACGGGAAGCCCTTCCAGATCCGCAGCGGTGAACTGCACCCGTGCCGCATTCCCGTGCAGTACTGGCGCCACCGCATCCAGATGGCCAAGGCCATGGGTTTGAACACCATCGGCGTGTACCTCATGTGGAACTACCTCGAGGAACGCCCCGGTGTGTTCGACCTGACCACCGACCGGCGCGACTTCGCCGCGTTCATCAGACTGTGCCAAGCCGAGGGCATGTGGGTGCTGTTGCGCCCGGGACCCTACGTGTGCGCCGAGTGGGACCTCGGTGGCCTTCCCGCCTGGCTGCTCGCCGACCGCTCGGCCAAGCTGCGGGTCCGGGCTGCGGCCGACCCGGCCTACATGCCCGCGGTCCGCCGCTACATCCGCACGATCGCACCGGTCGTCAAGCCGCTCCTGGTCGGCAACGGCGGCCCCGTCCTCATGGTGCAGATCGAGAACGAGTACGGATCGTTCGGCGACGACTCCACGTACCTTGCCGAGATCCGCCAGGCATGGATCGACGCCGGAATCGACAGCCCGTTCTACACCCAGGACGGGCTGGACCAGGTCAGGACCAACCACACCAACGTGCCCGGCGGGGCCATCGGCCTGTCCGACGGCGACGCCGCGGCCATCGCCGACTGCCGCCGCGCCTTCCCGGCGGTACCCGCGTTCGTCGGCGAGTCGTGGGCCGGCTGGTTCACCGCGTGGGGGGACAGCACCTTCGGCGGCATCGGCAAGGACAAGTCCGCCGTCCTGCGCGGGCTCATGGCAGCCAGGCTGTCGTTCAACATCTACATGATCCACGGCGGCACCAGCTTCGGCTACTGGGCCGGAGCCAACGCCGACAACGACGGCCGCAGCTACACACCCGACATCACCAGCTACGACTACAGTGCGGCGATCACCGAGCAGGGGCGCCCGACCGCGCGTTACACCGCGTACCGCGACCTCATCGCCGACTCCCTGGGCGGTGCGCTGCCTTCGGTCCCGGCGCCCGTGCCCACCATCTCCCCCGCCCCGGTGACCCCCGCCGCGTACGCCTCGCTGTGGGACAACCTTCCCGCTCCGCTGCCCCCGTCCCGGACGGTCGAGGCCCAGCCGATGGAGAGCTACGGCCAGAACTCCGGCTTCATCCTCTACCGCCGCGTGCTCTCCGGATACAGCGGCGGAACGCTCACGGTCTCGGGCGTGCACGACTACGCCACCGTCTTCCTCGACGGCGCCTACCAGGGCGGCCTCAGCCGACCTGCCGTGTCCCCGTCGTACGCCGCGCCGTTGAAGGTGACCGACGGCAGCACCCTGAACCTCGGCGCTGCCACCGCCGACCCGACGCTCGACATCCTGGTCGAGGGGCTGGGCCGGGTGAACTTCGGGCACGCCATCGTCGACCGCAAGGGCATCACCGGGCAGGTGTCGCTGTCCGGCGCCGGTCCGCTCAATGGCCCCCTCACGCGGTGGCAGACCTACTCACTGCCCGTCGACGAGAAGTTCGTGGCCGCCCTGCGCCCGACGATCAGCGATCCCGACAAGGGCGGCATCTTCTTCCGCGCCACGCTCACCCTCGACAAGATCGGCGACACCTACCTGGACATGTCCGGCTGGACCAAGGGCGTGGTCTGGGTCAACGGCCGCAATCTCGGCCGGTACTGGTCCATGGGCCCGCAGCAGCGCCTGTACTGCCCCGCGCCCTGGCTGCGCGTCGGCCGCAACCAGATCACCGTCCTCGACCTGCACCAGACCACGGCGAGGGCCATCGGCTTCGCCACCGCCCTGCAGAGCCGCCACGTGCTCACCAACCGGCGCAGCGGCAAGGCCCTCGACGTCCCCGACGCCTCGACCGGCCAAGGCGTCCAGCTGATCCAGTGGTCCCGCCACGGCGACAGCAACCAGCAGTGGATCCTCGCCTCCCTGGGCCATGAGATCACCACCCTGGCCAACGCCCATTCGGGACACCTCGTCGACGTGCAAGGCGAGTCCACGTCCGACGGCGCCCCCATCGTCCAATGGCCCGCCACCCGCGGCGTGAACCAGCAGTGGCGCGCCACCGACGCCGGTGGCGGCTACGTGAAGCTCGTCAGCGTCCACAGCGGCAAGGTCATCGGGGTCGAGGGCGGCTCCACCGCGGACGGGGCGAAGATCACCCAGCAGGACGACACCGGTGACATCAGCCAGCACTGGCGGCTCGACCAGCTGTAGCGCGTCAGCTCCACCTCTCGATCAGGCATCTTCCTTTTCGCACCGCGTGAGAGCCGCGCGGCTCGGGGCGTCCCCTGACCGCGCTCGCCAACAGGCGCCGAGCGCCCTCGGTCGGCAGGGTGGAGGCATGAGCGACTCACGCCGACCCCGCTTGGGCGCCGGGCTCCTGCACCATGCGGAGACGCTTCCCGACCGCATCGCGCTGACCATCGGCCGGCGCGAGTACACCTACCAGGAGGTCGCGCACACCGCCCGGCGCTGGGCTGCCTCGATCGTCGAGGCAGCCGGACCCCGGCCGCGGCGGGTCGGTGTGCTGGCCTCTCGCAGTGAGGCCGCGTACGTGGGGGTGGCGGCCGCGCTGTTCGCCGGAGCGGCGTTCGTCCCGCTGAACCGGAATCTCCCCGTACGGCGGACCCGGACCATGCTGGAGCAGTCCCGCGTCGACGCGCTGATCGTCGACGAGGCGTCGCTGCCCCAACTGCCTGACCTGCTGCGCGGCCTGCCGCGGCGGCCGGCTGTGCTGCTGCCCGACAGCCTGCGCATCGACGTCCCGGATCTCGGTGACGGCCAGGATCTCGGCGAGGGCGCGGGGCTCGGTGACGGCCCCGGGCTCGGTGACAGCCCGGCGCTCGGTGACGGCCCGGTCCTGGACGCGGCCGATCTCGCGGCCGCCGCGCCGCTGGAGGAACTGCCCGAGGTCGGCCACGACGACCTGGCGTATCTGCTGTTCACCTCGGGCAGCACCGGTGAGCCCAAGGGAGTCCCCGTCACCCACGCCAACGTCCGGTTCTTCCTCGACACGAACCAGGACCGCTACCGGCTGACGCCCGACGACAGCCTCACTCAGATCGGCGACCAGACCTTCGACCTGTCGGTCTTCGACCTCTTCATGGCCTGGGAGAACGGGGCGCGGGTCTGCGCGCTGGACCCCGTGGAGCTGTTGGAGCCCTTTTCCTACCTGGAGCGCAACGGGATCACGGTCTGGTTCTCGGTGCCGTCGGTGGCCGCGGGCCTACGCAGGCTGGGCGTCCTCACGCCCGGATCGATGCCCACCCTGCGCTGGAGCCTGTTCTGCGGCGAGGCGCTGCCCCGGGCCACCGCCGAGGCCTGGCAGGCCGCCGCGCCCGGATCGGTCGTGGAGAACCTGTACGGGCCGACCGAGCTGACCATCGCCTGCACGGTCCACCGCTGGGACCCGCGGACGAGTCCGGCGCGGTGCGTGCACGACAACGTGCCGATCGGGCAGCCGTACCCCGGCCTGCACACGCTGATCGTGGACGAGGACCTGGCTCCGGTCGCGGACGGGGCGACGGGAGAACTGTGCGTGGCCGGCCCCCAGACCACGCCCGGCTACTGGCGGGCGCCCGACCTGACCGCTGAGCGCTTCTTCGCACGCGATGGCAGGACGTACTACCGCACAGGCGACCTGGTGCGTACGCATCACGGCGAGCTGGTCTGCATCGGCCGCAACGACCAGCAGGTCAAGATCGACGGATACCGGATCGAACTGGGCGAGATCGAAGCGGTGCTGCGCCGGTCCGGAGCGGTGGAGGCGGTGTGCCTGACGTGGCCGGACCCGGGGACGATCACCGCGGTGATGTCCGGTGCGGCGGATCCGACCGGCGTGGCCGCCGCGTCCGCGGACAACCTGCCGCCCTACATGGTGCCCACGTCGGTGCACGCCGTGGAGACCATGCCGGTCAACGCGAACGGCAAGGTGGACCGCCACGCGCTGCGCCGCTGGCTGGACGAGCGGGCGGCCTGTCCGCAGCACCGACACCCGGCGACGTGAGGAGAGGACGATGCCCCGGATCACCCCGAATCTCTGGTTCGACACGCAGAGCAAGGAGGCCGCCGAGTTCTACTGTTCGGTGTTTCCGAACTCGAGGATCACCAACGTCACGTACTACGGGGAAGCCGGGCCGCGCGAGGCGGGCACGGTGATGACCGTCGACTTCGAGCTGGACGGGCAGGCGTTCACCGCCATCGACGGCGGCCCCGAGTTCACGTTCGACGAGGCGGTCTCGTTCCTGATCAACTGCGACGGGCAGCAGGAGGTCGACTACTACTGGGAGAAGCTCACCGCGGACGGCGGCCGGGAGGTCCAGTGCGGCTGGCTCAGGGACAGGTTCGGCCTGGCCTGGCAGGTCTGGCCCACCCAGGCCGACGCTCTCCTGGGTGACCCCGACAAGGAGCGCTCGACCCGCGCCATGCGGGCCATGCTCGGCCAGAAGAAGATCGACCTCGCCGCGCTCCAGGCGGCCGCGGACGGGGCGTAGCTATGCGGGGGCGCGCAGTGCCTCGGCCGCCACCGAGGCGATCGCGCCCGCCGCGGCGGCCAGGGCGGGCGAGTCGAGCCGCCACTGCTGCCAGAAGAGCGGGATGTCCATCGGGTGGTCGGGCGCGAGCGTGATGAGCTCGCCCGACCGCAGCCCCGGCGCCGCCTGCGCTTCCGGCAGCATGCCCCAGCCGAGCCCGGCGGCCACCGCGTCGCAGAACCCCTCGGACGTGGGCACGTGGTGGCGCACCGGGCTCGCGCCCGTCCCCTCGCCCGAGAGCCTCCGTACGAAGGCGTCCTGGAGGTCGTCGCGGCGGTCGAAGACGATGGCCGGCGCGTCGCGCAGGTCGCGCGCGAGCGGCCCGGTCAGGTGGCGTGCCGCGAACCCGGGACTGGCCACCGGCAGATACCGGACCAGGCCCAGGAGGCGGACGGTGCAGCCCGCCACCGGGTCGGGCGACGAGGTGACCGCCGCCATGACCTGGCCCTCGCGCAGGAGCGCGGTGGTGTGGGCCTCGTCCTCGCGGTGCAGTTCGAAGCAGACCGGTGGGTCCTGCGGCACCCGGGTCAGCGCCGGCAGGAACCACGTGGCCAGGGAGTCGGCGTTCACCGCGATGGGCAGCCGTGCCGGGCCCTGCTCGCCGGCGATCCCGAGGTCCGCCCGCGCGTCTCGTTCCAGGCGGGCGAGCTGGCGCGCGAACCGCACCACGACCTGACCGGACTCCGTCGGCCGCACCGGCTTCGTCCGCAGCAGCAGCACCCGTCCGATGCGCTGCTCCAGCGCCTTGACGCGCTGGCTGACCGCCGACGGCGTCACGTGCAGGGCTGCCGCGGCCGCGTCAAAGGTGCCCTCGTCCACCACGGCGAGCAGCGTACGCACCTGGTCGAGGGGAAGCTCATCCATCACGAGAGCTAAGGATACGTAAGAAAGTTTAGCTTTACTGATGGCGACGTGCTCCATAACGTCGGCCGCATGACGCACGGCATCCTCACGGCGGCACTCGCCGGATTCGGCACCGGACTCTCCCTCATCGTCGCCATCGGCGCGCAGAACGCCTTCGTCCTGCGCCAGGGGGTGCGCCGGCATGCCGTCCTCGCGGTGGTCGCCATCTGCGCCGTGTCCGACGCGGTCCTCATCGCACTCGGCGTGGCGGGGGTCGGGGCCGTGGTCACCGCATGGCCGGCCGCGTTGACCGCGGTCGGGCTGGCCGGCGGCGGCTTTCTGCTCTGCTACGGCGCCCTGGCCGCCCGCCGGACGCTGCGGCCCGCGCACGACGCGGCCCTCACCGCGCAGGGCGCCGCGGCCGGCTCCGCCCGGCGTGCGGTCCTGACCTGCCTGGCGATGACCTGGCTCAACCCGCACGTGTACCTGGACACCGTGCTGCTGCTCGGCTCCGTCGCCTCCGACCACGGCTCCCTGCGCTGGGCGTTCGGGCTCGGCGCCGCACTGGCCAGCCTGTTCTGGTTCGCCGCCCTCGGCTACGGGGCCCGGCTCCTCAGCGGCGTACTGGCGCGCCCCACCGCGTGGCGGGTGCTGGACGGACTGGTCGCCGCCACCATGGTGACGATGGGCGGACTGCTGGTGGCAGGGGCGTGATCCCCACCGTCAGGGCACATCGTGGGCACATGATCGGTATCGGGCCCGCCGGCACTCGCCCCGCCGGGAACGCGTGGGGCCTCAGCCGAGGGCCACCACGATCTTCCCCGTGTGTGCGTTCGACTCCATCAGGCGGTGCGCGTCGGCCATCGCCTCCAGCCCGTCGAAGGTCTCGGCGATGACCGGCGCCAGTGTGCCGTCGGCCAGGCCCGAACCGATGAAGGCGGACGCGCGTCGGCGGTAGCTCTCGGTACTGGCCGGCACGCCGTTCGCGTACATGTGGACGGTCTGCGGCCAGTTCATGGACAGCTGGGCGGGGCGCGGGTCCAGCCAGCCGTACAGGACCGCCGCGCCGCCGGGCGCCAGCGCGTCGCCCAGGGCCGCGAACCCGGGGCCGCCGATGGCGTCGAAGGCCACCTCGGCGCCCTTGCCGCCGGTGAACCGCCTGACCTCCTTCGCCAGGTCCTCGGAGTCCGTCGTGATCACATGCGCCGCCCCCAGCTCCAGCAGCCGCTGCCGCTTGGCCTCGCCGCGCGTGGTGGCGATCGGGATCGCGCCCACCCGCAGGGCCGTCTGGAGCGCGGCGGTGCCGACCCCGCTGGACGCGCCGGTGATCACCACATGGTCGCCGGGGGCGAGTCCGGCGGTCTCCACCATGCCGCCGTACGCGGTCGAGTACGACAGCCAGGCCGCCGCCGAGGTCACCGCGTCCACGCCCGCGGGCCTGCGGATGACCGACTCCTCGGGCAGCAGGACGCGTTCGGCGTAGACGCCGTGGACGCCGAAGTCGAAGTTGGCCGCGGCCATCACCGGGTCGCCGGGCTGATACGCCGTCACGCCCTCGCCGACCGCCTCGACCACGCCCGCCGCCTCATAGCCGAGCCGCGAGCCGGGCAGCGTCGGCTGGTAGTAGTACGTGCCCGAACGGAACAGCGACGTCCTCAGCGATGCGATCGCGGCCATGCGCACCGGCCGGCCCCACTCCTCCCGTACGGCCAAGCGCGCGCCGTGGGGCGTGCGGTTCCCCGAATCCGACGGCGCCGGATTCCATGTGGTGCTCCAGGGCTCGGCCTGGCTGCTGGGTCCCGGGGGCGCCGACCCCCTGCGGCTGGGGCCGGGCGACGTCGTCTTCCTGGCCCACGGATACGGCCACGGTCTCGCCGACCACCCCGAGAGCGCCTTGGAGGACGTCGAGCTGGAGCCCGACGGGTCCTGGCCCACGCTGCCCGACCCGGGCGCGGTCCCCACCGACGAGACGCTCCTGCTCTGCGGCGCCTACCGGCTGAACCGGGCGCGGGCGCACCCGCTGCTCACCGAACTGCCGCCGGTCATCCACATCCCGGCCCGCGTCGGCTGCCACACCCGGCTGCGCGCCGCCATCGACCTCCTCGGCGCCGAACTGGCCGAGCCCCACCCCGGCTCCCACGCGATCGTGTCCGGACTCCTGGACACCCTGCTGGTGTACCTGATGCGCACCTGGTGGCTTCGCGAGCGTCCGGAGGAGACGGGCGGCTGGTCGGCCGCGCTGCGGGACCGGGCCGTCACCGCCGCCCTGCACGCCATGCACAGCGACCCGGCCCGATCCTGGACGGTCGAGGAGTTGGCCAGCCGCGGCGGCCTGTCCCGAGCCGCCTTCGCCCGCCGCTTCACCTCCCTGGTCGGCCGCCCCCCGCTGGCGTATCTGACCTGGCTGCGCATGACGACGGCGGGCCATCGGCTGCGCGAGACCGACACGCCACTGCGGGCGGTGGCGGCGGAGTGCGGCTACAGCTCGGAGTTCGCCTTCGCCAAGGCCTTCAAACGGGAGTACGGCGTGGCGCCCGGCCGCTACCGTCAGTCCCGCGGCGTGACGACGAGCCGGATCCTCGCCTGATCACCGAGGATGGGCCTCGCGGTGTCGGGCAGCGGGATGTGCGCGCGCCACACCCCGCTCGCCGGGTCCTCGTCGCCCAGCGCGGTGCCGCCGGGTTCGTGGTCCCTGATCGCGCCGGGGATGGCCGAGTTCCAGGCCGCCCAGACTCCGGGCTGACCGGTCCGGCCCGTCCCGACATCGACGACCAGGATGTCGTCGAAGTCGGCGGCCTCTTCGAGGTGGTCGAAGAAGTGCAGGACCCCGTGGCGCTCCCGCAGGGAGAGGACCCGCACGTGCAGCGCGTAGCGCATGGTGGGGCTCTCGCCCGGCCGCGACAGGTCGCTGCGCAGGAACGTGGTGGTCAGCGGAACGGGCGCGCCCGGCGTGCCGTCGGCGTGCCGGGCCGGCAACGCGACCGGGCACCAGTGGGAGGCCAGGCGTTCGTGCATCACGATCGGCAGCCCGCGCACGGACAGCCTCACCTCGCCCTGCCAGGTGACGCGGCCGTCGTCGGAGGGCAGTTCGTAGTCGACGAGGGCGGCCGCGACCTGTGTGTCGCCGAAGAGGAAGCGCCGCAGGTTCTGGTAGCCCTCCTCCGAGTTCACCAGTCCGTACCGGCCGCTGTGGCTGCGGTGCACGTACGCGCCGTGGGCTCCTGGCACGTACGCGTTGTCGATCTGCACGAGCCCGTCGCTGCGGGCGCCGACGGCTGCCGAGGACAGGCCGAGCGCGACCTCGTAGTCCGCCGGGTCGGTCCCCACCAGGCAGAAGACCCGGTGCCGGGGGAAGGCCCCGTCGCGCTCGGGCATCTCGCGTGCGCTCCAGGACGGGGGCGGGCCGTCGGGGTCCAGGTCGGCCTTGGGCGTGAGGTACTCGTACATGCGCCGCGGGCCGAAGATCTCGGCTCCGTTGATGCCGATCGCGTCGCGCAGCTTCTCCAGCAGGCCGAACCCCATGTCGAAGGTGATCCCGCCGTGCGGGGTTCCGTACGTGAACAGCTTCTCGACGTAGTCCGCCGGCCGGCGGCCCAGGTCGGGGAGGATCTTCTGCAGCAGGCAGCGGCAGACGAGTCCGCCCATGGAGTGGGCCACGAGGTGGACCCTGGGCGCCCCGGTCTTGTCGCGCAGTTTCTCGATCAGGCGCAGCAGGTCGAGCGCGGCGTCCTCCAGCCGGAACTCCCGTGACTCCGCGCCCCAGGTGCTCGCGGACACGTCGTAGAAGCGGTGGACCCAGATGCTGTGGGAGGGGATGTCGTCGTGCGCGTCGAGATAGGCCTCCTGGCCGCCCTCGACGAGGATCCTGTAGTCCTCGTCCAGGTGCAGACGCAGCAGCGGGCTCTCGAACTGGTAGAAGCTGGGCTGGTTGTCCGGTCCGACGCGGATGTGCGTGGACCCCTCGTTGAAACCGTAGAACGGATCCTTGACGACGCTGTTGATCCCCGAGGTGTCGCCGGCGAATCCCCTCACGTAGACGATCGGGAGTTTTGCCTTTTCCGGCATGGCTTCTCCATAAGACGGGGCGCATCCGGATCTTCTTCACTATAGGCGCGCCCGTCCCGGCGGGCGACCGGGGCGGTCACGGCTCCATGCGGTGGACGCGGGCGAGGAGCAGCACGGTGTCGTCGGTCGGGGCGCTCGGCGCGAGGCGGGCGAGGATGCGGTCCGCCGCGGCCTCCAACGAGTCGAAGGCCTGGCCCAGTTCGGTACGGAGTGCGTCCAGGCCCTCGTCGATGTCGTGGCCCCGCGCCTCGATGAGGCCGTCGGTGTACAGGGCGAGGGTGGCGCCGTCGGGCAGCTCGACCTCCGTCGTCCGGAAGGGGTGGCCGCCGACGCCGAGGGGGACCCCCAGGACCTCGCCGATCAGCTCGATCCGGCCGTCCGGGTGGCGCACGAGCGGCGGAGGGTGGCCGGCGCTGGCCATCCGGGTGCGCCCGGTGGCGGGGTCGTAGCGGATGTAGAGGCAGGTCGCGAGCTCGATGCCCGCCTCGTCGGCGCAGTGGTCGAGTTCGGTGAGCAGCCGGTCCGGTTCCTGGTCGTGGCGGGCCAGCGTCTTGGCGGTGATCCGCAGCCGGCCCATCGCCGCGGCGGCCGACACGCCGTGCCCCATGACGTCGCCGACGACCAGGGCGACCCGGTGGTCGGGCAGGGCGACCACGTCGTACCAGTCGCCGCCGACCTCGGTGACCCGGCCGCCGGGCAGGTAGCGGTGGGCGATGCGCAGGTAGGGGCTGGTCGCCAGGGAGCTGGGGAGCAGCGCCCGTTGGAGGGTGAGGGCGATGTCCCGCTCCCGGCTGTACAGGCGCGCGTTGTCCAGGCACAGGGCGGCGCGGGAGGCGAGTTCCCCGGCCAGGCTGAGGTCCTGCTCGGTGAAGGCCGGTCTGGCCGCGGACCGGCCGAAGATCGCGATTCCCTGGACCGTACCGCGGGCGATGAGCGGGGCGAGGAGGAGGCAGGTCAGACCACTGTCGGCCAACAGCCGGGCACGCGACGCGTCCAGCACGGTACGGACCATGAACTCCTGGTCGACCGGCACGGAGATCGGACGGCCGGTGCGCAGCATCTGGTGGATGGCGGAGCCCGGTGGGTAGCGCACGGCTTCCACCGAGCCCACCAGTTCCGGCGCGGGAGGGGGCAGGACGGTGCCGGAGGCGATGCGGCGGGCGGCCACCGGCAGGGCGGGGTCGAACGGCTCGTGCTCGTCCTGCCATTCCACGAGCTCCACGACGGCTCCGTCGGCGAAGTCCGGAACCGCGGCTTCGACCAGTTCCTGGGCCGTGGTCCGCACGTCCAGGGTGGTGCCGATGCGGGCGGAGGCCCGGTCCAGCAGGGCCAGCCGCCGCCGGCCGGCGGTGGCCTCCGCGATCGCCTGCTCCCGGTCGGTCACGTCCACCAGCAGCCCGCCCAGCCCCGGGCGGGTGCCGACCGCCTGGGTGAGCGGGAAGAAGCTCACCGACAGGACCCTGTCGCGATCCGGATGGCCCCGGGTGCGCAGGCCCACCAGCACCCCGGTGACGGGCTCGCCCCCGGCGCTGACGGCGCGCAGCATGCGCTCGTACTCGCCGCCGTCCGAGGTGATCATGATCTCGGGGAGGCGCCGCCCGAGGTGCGCCTCGATGGGCAGCCCGTCGATGTCCGCGAGCGCCTGGTTCAGGTGGAGGTAGCGCAGTTCCTCGTCGAGCATGACCAGGCCTATGGGGCAGGTCTCGAAGAGGGCGTCGAGGAAGGCGAGATTGGTCTTCACCCGATCCAGCTCGTCGCTGCGGCTCGCCAGGGTCATGACCACCGAGGTTCCCTCGGCGCCGGCCACGGGGAAGACGCGGAATCCGCAGTCGAAGGCCGTGCCGTCCTGGTGCGTGGCGCGCAGCCGACCGCGCCAGTACCCCAGGGTCCGGCCCCGCTCGGCCATGCGGGAGCATGCGTCGGGGCCACCCGGGGGCCCGGGGAGGATCAGGGCGCCGGGCCGCGACAGCGCGTCCGCGGCGCGGTAGCCGAAGAGCTCCCGTGCGCCTGGGCCCCAGTAGCAGATCCGGTTGTCGTCGTCGATGCCGAACACGGCGACGGGCACGTGCTCCAGCAGCGACCCGGGCTCGGACCAGAGCGGGCCGCTGGCCCTTTCGTCGCTCGGCCGATCTGCTGGCACCGGCATTCCCTTCCACCCGCCGCGCACGGTGGCCCGTCCGCCCTCCGCGAGCGGAGCGGCTCCTTCAATTCTGCGCGCACCGGGTTCGCGTTGCCCGGTGCGGCGTGGGCCCGGAGGATCCAGGCATGGGCAGAACGACCGTGGTCAACCTCAAGGGCCACCGCGACGACCCCGAGTACGCGGACGTGGTGTACGTCGGCAGGACCATGCGCCGGGGCGGCTGGGACCTCGACGCCTCACCGCTGGCCTGCCCGTTCCGGCCGGGCCCCGACGGCACCCGGGAGGAGGTGGTCGAGCGGTACCGCGCCTATCTGCTGGAGCGGCCGGAGCTGCTCGCCCTCCTCCCCTCGCTGCGAGGGCGCAGGCTGGGCTGCTGGTGCGTGCCGGAGCGCTGTCACGCCGAGGTGATCGCGGAGCTGGCCGACGCGGGCGCGGGGAGCTGACCGCTGTCGCCCCACCCGCCGCCCGCCGCTCCCACCCCGTCCAGTAACATACATACATGCATGTACGAGATCGGGAGGCGGACCGACCGACCGGCCGGGGCGCCGCGAGCCCCCGCCGTGCCACCCAGGCCGATCGCAGCGCGCGCACGCGCAACGCGCTGCTGGAGTCGGCCGCGCGGGGCCTGTCCCGCTACGGCTACGGCCACCTCAAGCTCGAACAGGTGGCGCGGGAGGCCGGGTACACGCGCGGCGCGCTCTATCACCAGTTCAAGGACAAGCAGGACCTGACGCTGGCCGTGGTCGAGTGGTGGTGCGCGAGCTGGGGTCAGGAGATCGGTCGCCTCGTCGACCAGGAGCCGGACCCCGTCGCGGCGCTGCTCACGATCGCGCGCGGGCACGCCGTCTACTGCCGGCGGGACGTGGCGCGCGTGCCGATCGCGCTGCGGCTGGAGTTCAGCGGGCAACCGGACCATCCCGTCGGGCGCGAGGTCGAGCGGAACTACGACATGCTCCTCAGGCGCTGCCGTCGCCTCATCGACGTCGGCCGCGAGGCGGGAGCGATCCCGCCCGGCCCGCCGACGGAGACCCTCGCGCTCGCCTTCGTCGGCGTACTGGAGGGAACCGTGATCGCCCTGGCCGGCCGGGCCCCCGATGACGAACTCCTCGCGGCCCGCGCCGCCGCCGGCGTACTCGGACTCGACTCCGTCGCCGTGACACATCACTGAAAGTGAACACATGGAGGTCGACGAATGAAGCTCCCGAACACCGCGCACACCTCCCGGCCGTGGCGGATCCACGAGATCACGCCCGACTTCCGCCTCTATGACGTGTGGGCGCTGCCCACGCCGGGAGGCCCCGACGACTTCCCGCGACTGATACGGCAGACCACCGGGGGCGACACGGCGAACAACCCGTCCTGGGTCGCCCGCACGCTCTTCGCGATCCGCTGGAAGCTCGGAAAGCTGCTCGGCTGGGACAACCCGGACTCCGGCGTCGGCTCCCGGGTGCCGACGCTGCGCGACCGGCTGCCGGCCGATCTGCGCGACGGCCCGTCAGGACCGGAGTTCGACCGACTCCCCTTCACCTCGGTCTACCTGACGGACAACGAGTGGGCGTCGGAAATGGGCAACCGGACCTGTCACGGGGTGATGCACCTCAGCTGGGTCCCGGACGGCGCCGGCGGGTACCGGGGCCAGATGGCCGTTCTGGTGAAGCCGAACGGCGTATTCGGGAAGGCGTACATGGCCGCGATCGGGCCGTTCCGGCACCTGATCGTGTACCCGCCGCTGATGCGAGGCATCGAACGGGAGTGGCGGGCCGGCACGCCGCAGGACTCGCCGCCCACGGCCTGACCCGGCCGCGCCGCCGGACCCGTCAGAACATCGTCAAGGAACCCGGGATTCCCGTATGCGCCGCATCAAGGGGCGGTAGGGAGCAGCGGTTCGTCGGCGACGCTTGCCCTGCCAGGGGGCGGGCCCCGGCTGCCGCGGTGACGAGAGACGGCGCGGCCGTGCGGGGCGGGGGAATGCCGATGCCCGCCGGATCACGGGGGGTGGTCCGGCCGGGACCCGGTCGGCTGTGGGTGGCGGCACATCAGCGCCGCCACCCACACACTCCGCCTGGCTGTCGGCGTGTCAGGGGCCGGGGTGGGCGGCGTCAGTGGCCGGGGTGTACGGCGGCCCAGCCGCGGTCGAGCAGGGCGAAGACCTCTTCGGCGGCGCGCCGCGGGTCGGCGTGGCCCCGGGTCAGGGAGCGGGCCTCCAGCGCGTAGCGGGCCAGTGCGGCGCAGGTGACGTCGTCTTCGGGGGCGCCGACCTCCTCGGCGATGGCCCGCGCCACGGCCGCTTCGTGGCGCATCCACATGCGGTGGGCGTATGCGCGCAGGTCCGGGGCGTCCTCCACCATGCGGGCGAACGCGGCGGCACGGGGGTCAGCCGCGCGGGCGCCCATCGCCAGGACGCACTCGCGCAGGGCCTGCGGAATCGACTGGTCGGGCGGCCGTTGCCGCACGGAGGCGACGAGCGCCGCCTCGACGTCGTCGTCCTCGTCGAAGACCAGCGCTTCCTTGCAGGGGAAGTGCTTGAACAAGGTCGTCACCGACACGTCGGCGGCGTCGGCCACGTCCTTGACGCCGACCTGGTCGTAGCCGCGGTCGAGGAAGAGCTGGAGCGCGGCGTCCGCCAGGGACTTGCGGGTCTGGGCCTTCTTGCGCTCGCGGCGCCCGGTCGGTTCGGTCACACGGCACACCGTACCCCTCAGCACACCCACTACGAAAGTTTAGTGATTGCACTTTCGTAGTCGGTTGTGCTTCGCTGGCGGTGCGCCGGACGCTCCGGCGGCCCATTCGCCCACCTCCTGAGGGGACCTCACCTTGACATCCGCTCGTGCCCCCCGTGTCGCGGTCATCGGCGCCGGCCCCGGCGGCCTCACCTGCGCCCGCATCCTGCAGACGCACGGCCGCTCCGTCACCGTCTTCGAACGCGAGACGTCGCCCGACGCCCGTCCACAGGGCGGCACCTTGGACATGCACGCCGACACCGGCCAGGCGGCCCTGCGCGCGGCGGGGCTGCTCGACCGGTTCCGGGCCCTGGCCCGCCCCGAAGGGCAGGAGTGGCGCACGCTCGACCACGCCACCGCCGACGTCGTGCGCCACGGACGCCCCGACGGCGGCGAGGACGACAGGCCCGAGATCGACCGGGGCCAGTTGCGCGGGCTGCTCCTGGAGTCCCTCGACCCGGGCACCGTCCGGTGGGGCCGCACCCTCAGCGCGGTCACCCCGCTCGGCGGCGGCGCGTGCCGCCTCACCTTCGCCGACGGCACGGCCGAGGACTTCGATCTCGCCGTCGGCGCCGACGGCGCCTGGTCGCGGGTCCGCCCGGCCCTGTCGGACGCCGTACCCGGCTACACCGGCGTCACCTTCGTCGAAGCCGGCTTCGACGACGCCGACACCCGCCACACCGGCATCGCGCGGCTGGTCGGCGACGGCACCATGTTGGCCAAGTGCGGCACCAGGGCCCTGTTCGGCCAGCGCAACAGCAACGGCCACATCCGCGTGTACGTCGCCTTCCGCGCCCCGGTGGACTGGCACGAGACCGCCGGCCTGGACCTCGGCGACACGGCGGCCGTCCGCGCCCATCTGCTCAAGATGTTCGACGGCTGGGACGAGAGCCTGCGCGATCTCCTGCGGGACAACGACGGCGGGTTCGTCAACCGGCCCCTGTTCGCGCTGCCCGTCCCGCACACCTGGGAGCACGTCCCCGGCGTCACCCTGCTGGGCGACGCCGCCCACCTGATGCCCCCGCTCGGCCTGGGCGCCAACCTGGCCATGCTCGACGGCACCGAGCTCGCCCGCGCCCTCGTCGCCGAGCCCGGCGTCGACGACGCCGTCCGCGCGTACGAGAGCGTCATGCTGCCGCGCTCGACCGAGGCGGCCGCGGCCTGCGCCCAGGGGCTCGCCAACCTCATACCGCCCGACGGCCCCGCGGCGACGGGGCGTCGCTGACGCCCGCACCCTCGACGTCCAGGTGCGGCAGCAGCCGGTCCAGCCAGCGCGGTGTCCACCAGGCGGACCTGCCGAGCAGCGTCATGGCCGCGGGCACGAGCAGCAGCCGGACGATCGTGGCGTCGATGAGCACGCTCGCCGCCAGCCCCAGACCGAGCATCTTGACGACGACGTTGTCGCTGACGATGAAGGCCGCGAAGACGCTGACCATGATGAGCGCCGCGCAGGTGATGACGCGCGCGGTGATCTCCAGGGCGTGCGCGACGCTCGCCCTGGGGTCGCCGGTTGCCAGCCACGCCTCCTGGACCCGGGACAGCAGGAAGATCTCGTAGTCCATGCTCAGCCCGAAGACGATGGCGAACATCATCATCGGCACGTAGCTCTCGATCGGCACGTCCCCCGAGACGCCGAGTGCCGGGCCGCCCCAGCCCCACTGGAACACCGCCACCACGACGCCGTAGGAGGCCGCGATCGACAGCACGTTGAGCACCGCCGCCTTGACCGCCACGAGCAGCCCGCGGAAGACGATCACGATGACGACGAACGCCAGGCCGACGACCACCGCGATGATCAGCGGAAGCCGGCTGGAGACGATGTCGAGGAAGTCGACCTGCGCGGCCGTCGTGCCGGTCACGTACGTCGTCGCATCGGTCCCCGACACCGCCTCGGGCAGCACGTCGTCCGTGAGGCGGTCGACCAGGTCGACGGTCTTCTCCTCCTGCGGAGCCGCGGTGGAGTAGGCGGTGGCGATCAGCACGTCGCCGTCCGACGTGGGCGTCAGCGGCGTGATCGCGGCGGCGTCGGGCACGTCGGTGAGAGCCTTCTGGGCCTGGGTGGACAGCGCGGACCGGTCGGCCTGGGGCACCCGGCTCTGGTCGATGACGAGGGTGAGCGGCCCGTTCGAGCCGGGGCCGAAGGCGGACGACATCAGGTCGAAGGCCCGCCGGTCCGTGAAGGACTTCGGGTCCGCGCCGTCGCCGATGTGCCCGAGCTGGATGGAGAAGAGCGGGACCGCGAGGACGGCCAGGGTGAGGGCGCCGCCGGCCAGGAACCACCAGGGGCGGCGCTCCACGCGCCGCGCGTGGCGGTGCCACGCTCCATGGGCCTCCTCCTCGGGCCCGGAGTCCGACTCGGCGACGGGCGTACGCACGCGATACGTGTCGATCCGCCGCCCGATGAGCCCCAGCAGCGCGGGGACCAGGGTGATCGCCCCGAGGACCGCGGAGACCACGGTGACCGCCGCGGCCAGCCCGAGCTTGCCGATGAAGGAGACCCCGCAGACCCACAGGCCCGCCAGCGCGATGATGACGGTGCATCCCGAGACCAGCACCGCCCGGCCGCTGGTGGCCGCGGCCAGGCCGGCGGCGCGCACCGGGTCCGCGCCGTGCATGAGGTTCTGCCGGTGCCGGGTGACCAGGAACAGAGCGTAGTCGATCCCGACGCCGATACCGATCATCGTGGCCAGCGTCGGTGAGACGGTGGCGAAGGTGAACGCGGCCGCCAGCAGCCCCAGGCAGGCCAGGCCGCAGACCACGCTGATCAGCGCGGTCAGCAGGGGCAGCCCGGCGGCCAGGACACTGCCGAACCCGATCAGCAGCACCACGATCGCCACGCCGAAGCCGATGGCCTCGCTGGCGCGGTCGTCCGGCCTCGGCCGATCCAGCTCGCCGAGCGGACCGCCGTACTCCACCTGGACGTCCGCCGCCCTCAGCGGTCGGACGGCGTCGTCCACGCCGTCCAGATAGTCGTCCCCCAGCGTCGCGGGCTGCGCGTCGAAGCGGACGGTGATGTAGGCCGTCTTCCCGTCGGTGGACAGCGGGCCGACGTTCCGGCCGCCGCCGGGCTGCGGCGGTGGCTTCGAGCCGGGTGCGGGCAGCGGGTTCTGGACGGCGAGGACGTGCGGCAGCTTCTTCAGGTCGCCGACGGCGGAGGAGACCTGGGCACTGGCGTCGGTGAGCGGCTTGTCGGCGTCGTGCAGGACGATCTGGGCGCTGTAGCCGCCGGCCGCCGGCTCGTGCGCCTTGAGTACGTCGATGCCGTCCTGCGACTGCGTGCCGGGCAGCGTGAAGTCGTCCGAGTACTCGCCGCCGTGTGCTCGGTCCAGCACCTGGAGTCCGGCGAGGGCGGCCAGCCACAGGACGACGACGGTCACGAAGTGGCGGGCGCACCACTCGCCGATGCGCCGCAACCCGCCCTTCGGCGGCGGTGAACCGGCCGTGGCCGGCTCCCGCGGGGGCTGTCGCGCGCGCATGCGAGCATTCCATGCCCGCCGGCCGGTCACCGCACCCTGTCACCGGAGAACGGGTGAAAGGGGGCGGCGACCGGGTGGGGTGGCGGTGCCTCAGGAGTGCGCGGCGGGCAGGCCGTCGCGGACGTCGCGGGCCGCCGCCACCATGTTCTCCAGCGAGGCCCGCACCTCGGGCCAGCCGCGGGTCTTCAGCCCGCAGTCGGGGTTGACCCACAGCCGCTCGGCGGGGATGGCCTCAAGCCCCTTGCGCAGCAGGGCCGCGGCCTCGGCCGTGGTCGGGACGCGCGGGGAGTGGATGTCGTAGACGCCGGGGCCGGCCTCGCGGGGGTAGCCGGACGTCGCCAGTTCCCGGGCGACCTGCATGTGGGAGCGGGCGGCCTCCAGGCTGATGACGTCGGCGTCGAGGTCGTCGATCGCCTGGAGGATGTCGCCGAACTCGGCGTAGCACATGTGGGTGTGGATCTGGGTGTCCGGACGGACCCCGCCGGTGGTCAGGCGGAACGCCTCGGTGGCCCACTCCAGGTACGCCGGACGGTCGGCGGCGCGCAGCGGCAGCGTCTCCCGCAGTGCGGGCTCGTCGACCTGGATCACCGAGGTGCCGGCCGCCTCGAGGTCGCCCACCTCGTCCCGCAGGGCGAGCGCGACCTGCCGGGCGGTGTCGCCCAGCGGCTGGTCGTCGCGGACGAAGGACCAGGCCAGCATGGTGACGGGGCCGGTGAGCATGCCCTTGACCGGGCGGTCGGTGACCGACTGGGCGTACGTCGTCCAGCGCACCGTCATCGGTTCGGGGCGGGAGATGTCGCCGGCCAGGATCGGCGGGCGGACGTAGCGGGTGCCGTAGGACTGGACCCAGCCGTGCTGCGTGGCGAGGTAGCCCGTCAGCCGCTCGGCGAAGTACTGCACCATGTCGTTGCGTTCGGGCTCGCCGTGCACCAGGACGTCGATCCCGGCCTTCTCCTGGAAGGACAGGACGTCGCGGATCTCGTCCCTGATGCGCTCCTCGTAGGCGGCGGTGTCGATGCGGCCGGCGCGCAGGTCGGCGCGGGCGGCGCGCAGCTCGGTGGTCTGCGGGAAGGACCCGATGGTGGTCGTGGGCAGCAGGGGCAGCCGGAGGTGGGCGCGCTGGGCGGCCGCCCGTTCGGCGTACGGCTGCGAGCGGCGGCCGTCGGCGTCGGTGACCGCCGCGGCGCGCCTGCGCACCGCCGGGTCGCGGGTGAGCGCGGAGCCGGCGCGGGACGCCAGGCTGGCGCGGTTGGCGGCGAGTTCGGCGGCGATGGTGTCGGTGCCGCGTGCCAGGCCGCGGGCGAGGGTGACGATCTCGGTGGTCTTCTGGCGGGCGAAGGCGAGCCAGCGGGCGACCTGCGGATCGAGGTCGCGTTCGGCGCCGGTGTCCAGCGGGACGTGCAGCAGGGAGCAGGAGGCGGACACGTCGACCCGGTCGGCGAGGCCGAGGAGCGTGCCGAGGGTGGACAGGGACTTCTCGAAGTCGTTGAGCCAGATGTTGCGGCCGTTGACGACGCCGGCGACCAGGCGCTTGCCGGGCAGCCCGCCGACGGCGGCGAGGTCGTCGAGGTGGGCGGCGGCGGACTCGGTGAAGTCGAGCGCCAGTCCGTCGACGGGCGCCTTGGCCAGCACGGGCAGGGCCTCGCCGAGCCGGTCGAAGTAGGAGGCGACGAGCAGCTTCGGGCGGTCGGCGAGACCTCCCAGATCCCGGTAGGCGCGGGCGGCGGCGTTCAGTTCGGCCGGGGTGCGGTCCTGGGCCAGGGCGGGTTCGTCGAGCTGCACCCACTCGGCGCCGGCGGCGCGCAGGTCGGCGAGGACCTCGGCGTACACGGGAAGCAGCCGGTCGAGCAGCGTCAGGGGACGAAGTCCGCCGCGACGCCGGGCGCCGGCTTGGCCAGCAGGAGGTAGGTGACGGGGCCGACCAGGACCGGGCGGGCGGCCGCCCCGAGCGCGAGGGCCTCCTTCAGCTCGGCGACCTGCTTGGCGGAGTCGGCGGTGAAGACGGTGTCGGGGCCGAGTTCGGGCACCAGGTAGTGGTAGTTGGTGTCGAACCACTTGGTCATCTCCAGCGGCGCCGCGTCCTGGGTGCCGCGCGCCATCGCGAAGTACCCGTCCAGGGCGTCCGCCGCGACGGCGGCGCGGTGCCGGGCGGGGATGGCGCCGACCATGACGCTGGTGTCCAGAACGTGGTCGTAGTACGAGAAGTCACCGGTCGGCACCTCGTCGATGCCGGCGTCGACCAGCTGCCGCCAGTTCGCCCGGCGCAGGCCGGCGGCGCACTCCCGGAGGGCATCGGCGTCGACGCGGCCCTTCCAGTAGCCCTCGATGGCCTTCTTCAGTTCCCGGTTCGGGCCCTGGCGGGGGTAGCCGTACACGGTGGCCCGTGCTGCCGCGGCTGCGGACTTCGCTGTCACAGAACTCTCCTTCGCGAGCATCTCTCGTCACAGATCCCGGAACGGGGCGAGGGGCGCGAAGGGACGGCGAGTCGAGGCGGGCCGCACCACCATCTGCGTGTGCGTCCGCCTGCTGTACTCCCCCGGACGTCGTCCGGGGCACCGCCGACCCGCCCTCGAGGTCACCGAGATCTCCGCGCGCGATCGGTCGCGCGCGGGCAACGGGCAGGTCTTCGGACTCGCGGGCACGTCCGCCCGTGAAGGGCGGACACCTACTGGCCGTCGCTTCCCGGACCCGGTCGGGTCCAGTGCGTATGACGGCGGTCGTTCCCACTCACCGCTGCGGGGCAGTCCCGGATTCCCACCGGGTTCCCTCTTACGACGCGCCTGCCTGGCGGACAGGGCGAACCAGCTGCGTCCGCCAGCCTATCGGTCACCGGTCGTACGTGTGGAACCCCCGGCCCGTCTTCCGTCCGAGCAGCCCCGCCTCGACCATGCGCTGGAGCAGCGGCGGCGGGGCGTAGAGGGGCTCTTTGAACTCCTCGTACAGCGACTCGGCGATGGCGGCGACCGTGTCCAGGCCGATCAGGTCGGCCAGCTTCAGCGGTCCCATCGGGTGGGCGCAGCCCAGTTCCATGCCCGCGTCCACGTCGGCGGCGGTGGCGAAGCCGGACTCGGCCATCCGGACCGCCGCGAGGAGGTAGGGGATGAGCAGCGCGTTGACGACGAATCCGGACCGGTCCTGGGAGCGGATCGCGGTCTTGCCGAGCGTCGCGGTGGCGAAGTCCTCGGCCGTGCGGACCGTTTCGGCGCTCGTGTGCAGCGAGGTGACGACCTCCAGCAGCGGCATGACGGGCGCCGGGTTGAAGAAGTGCAGGCCCAGCACGCGGTCGGCGCGCCGCGTCGCCATGCCGAGGCGCATCACGGGGATGGCGGAGGTGTTCGTGGCCAGGACCGCCGCCGGATCCTCGACGATCTTGTCGAGGGCGGCGAAGATCCCGGTCTTCACGTCCGGGTCCTCCACGACGGCCTCGACGACGAGCTGCCGGTCGGCGAGGTCGTCGAGACTGCCGGTGAAGACGAGCCGGGCAAGGGCGTCCTCGGCGTGGACGCGGTCCAGTTTGCCGCGCTGGACTGCGCGTTCGAGGGATGCGGCCACGCGTTCCCGGGCGGCGCGGGCCGCCGTGGCGTCCGCCTCGCAGACCACCGTGTCGAGCCCGGCGCGGGCGCAGACCTCCGCGATGCCGGCCCCCATCTGGCCGCCGCCGACGACGCCGACCCGCTGGATGGGTGCGCTCATGACCTGGTCGGGCTTGCTCATGGCCGCACCGCCGGGCGGTGGACGAGGTGGCGGGCGTAGGCGTCGGGGGTGAAGAACGCCGGAAGGTCCTTCGCCAGAGCCGTGCGTTCGAAGATACCGCGGGCCTCCGCGGCGCGTGCGTCCGGTTGTTCCCGCTCCAGGGCCGCGCTCTCGGCGTCGAGCAGGCGCAGCACGGTGGCGCGGTCGGCGGCGCCGTGGCGCAGCCACTGCCAGACCTGGCAGCGGGCGATCTCGGCGGTCGCGGCGTCCTCCATCAGCCCGTTGAGGGCGACGGCGCCGCTGCCGCGCAGCCAGGCGTCGAAGTAGCGCAGCGCGACGGCGATGTCGGCGCGGATGCCGTCCGGTGTCGGCGGGCCGCTGGTACGGCGGACGGCGAGCAGGTCGGCGGCGGTCACGTCCACGTCGTCGCGGGTGCGTGTCAGCTGGTGGGGCCGGTCGCCCAGCACGTGGTCGAAGACGTCGCGGCAGACGGGGACGAGGCCGGGGTGGGCGACCCAGGAGCCGTCGAAGCCGTCCTCGGCCTCGCGTTCCTTGTCCAGGCGCACCGTGGCGAGAGCCGCCTCGTTGGCCTGCGCGTCGCGGCTGGGGACGTGGGCGGCCATGCCGCCGATCGCGTGGGCGCCCCGCTTGTGGCAGGTGCGTACCAGCAGCTCGGTGTAGGCGCGCAGGAACGGCGCGGTCATGGTGACCTTGGCCCGGTCCGGGAGGACGAAGTCGGGGCGGTGCGCGAAGTTCTTGATCAGGCTGAACAGGTAGTCCCAGCGGCCCGCGTTCAGTCCGGCGGAGTGCTCGCGCAGCTCGTGGAGGATCTCCTCCATCTCGACCGCGGCGGTGATCGTCTCGATGAGGACGGTGGCGCGAATGGTGCCGCGCGGGATGCCGAGCAGGTCCTGGGCGGCGACGAAGACGTCGTTCCACAGGCGGGCTTCGTAGCGGTTCTCCAGCTTGGGCAGGTAGAAGTACGGGCCGCTTCCGGCGTCGATCTGCCGCTGGGCGCAGTGGAAGAAGTACAGGCCGAAGTCGACGAGTGAGGCGGGCACGGGGCGGCCCTCGATGAGCAGGTGCTGCTCGGTGAGGTGCCAGCCGCGGGGTCGGACCATGATGGTGGCGAGGTCGTCGCCGAGCCGGTACTCCCGGCCCTCGGGGGTGGTGAAGTCGATGCGGCGCTGGATGGCGTCGAGCAGGTTCAGCTGGCCGGTGACGATGTTGTCCCAGGTGGGGGCGGTGGCGTCTTCGAAGTCGGCCATCCACACCTTCGCTCCGGAGTTGAGGGCGTTGACGGTCATGCGGCGCTCGGGCGGGCCGGTGATCTCCACCCGGCGGTCGGTCAGGCCCGGCGCGGGCGGGGCGACCCGCCAGTCGGGGTCGGCGCGGACGGCGGCGGTCGCGAGCGGGAAGTCCAGGGGCGCGCCGGAGGCGAGCCGTTCGGCGCGGCGGCGCCGCTCGGCAAGCAGTTCGAAGCGCCGGCCGGCGACGGCCGCGTCGAGGCGGGCGATGAAGTCCAGCGCCGCGGGGGTGAGGATCTCGTCGTGGCGGTCGCCCGGCGCGCCCAGAACCTGGACGCGGCTGCTCAATCGGGTAGCGGACATGCGGGTCTCCTCAAGGGGAGCGGTGGGGGCCGGGTGAAGCGGAGTGGCCGGCCCCCACCTGTCTGCGGGTTGCCCGGCGCGGGGTGGCGCCCCGGCCGGCGGGGTGCCTAGTGGAACTGCTCCTCTTCGGTGGAGCCGGTCAGCGCGGTGGTGGAGGAGGCGGGGTTGACGGCGGTGGACACGAGGTCGAAGTAGCCGGTGCCGACCTCGCGCTGGTGCCTGACCGCGGTGAAGCCGTCGCGCTGGGCGGCGAACTCCCGCTCCTGGAGGTCGACGTAGGCGGTCATGCCGTGCTCGGCGTAGCCGCGGGCCAGGTCGAACATGCCGTGGTTGAGCGAGTGGAAGCCGGCCAGCGTGATGAACTGGAAGCGGTAGCCCATCGCCCCGAGCTCCCGCTGGAACTTGGCGATCTGGTCGTCGTCCAGCGCCGCCTTCCAGTTGAACGACGGCGAGCAGTTGTACGCCAGCATCCGGTCGGGGTACTCGGCGTGGATCGCCTCGGCGAACTCCCGCGCCTGCGCCAGGTCCGGCGTGCCGGTCTCCATCCACAGCAGGTCGGCGTACGGGGCGTAGGCCAGGCCGCGGGCGATGGCCGGTGCCATGCCGTTCTCGACCCGGTAGAAGCCCTCCGCGGTGCGCTCACCGGTGCAGAAGCGGGCGTCGCGCTCGTCGACGTCGCTGGTCAGCAGGTTCGCGGCGAGCGCGTCCGTACGGGCCACGATGACGGTGGGGACGTCGGCGATGTCGGCGGCGAGGCGGGCGGCGTTGAGGGTGCGGATGTGCTGGGCGGTGGGCACGAGCACCTTGCCGCCGAGGTGGCCGCACTTCTTCTCGGAGGCGAGCTGGTCCTCGTAGTGGATGCCCGCCGCGCCGGCGGCGATCATCGCCTTGGTCAGCTCGAAGGCGTTCAGCGGGCCGCCGAAGCCGGCCTCGGCGTCGGCGACGATCGGCGCGAGCCAGTCGGTGGTGTCCGAGCCGCCCTCGGCGGTGGCGATCTGGTCGGCGCGCAGCAGCGCGTTGTTGATCCGGCGCACCACCTGCGGCACGGAGTTGGCCGGGTAGAGGGACTGGTCGGGGTAGGTGTGCCCGGCCTGGTTGGCGTCGGCCGCCACCTGCCAGCCGGACAGGTAGATGGCCTGGAGCCCGGCCTTGACCTGCTGCACGGCCTGGCCGCCGGTGAGCGCGCCGAGGGCGTGGAGGTAGTCCTGGCTGTGGAGCCCGCGCCACAGGCGCTCGGCTCCGCGCCGGGCCAGGGTGTGCTCCTCGCGGACGCTGCCGGACAGGCGCACCACGTCCTCGGCGCCGTAGGTGCGCTCCACTCCCCTCCAGCGGGGGTCCGTCGCCCACCGCCGTGCCAGCTCTTCGGCCGTCGCCGTCGTCGTCCCTGCCTGCGCCATGACCGTCTCCCGGAGTCGCGTGGATGCGCACCGCTGTTGTGAACAGTGCGAAGGGCACGTCACTGAGTGCCGATTTCTGCTGAGCGGCCGCCGCACCACGGGGGTTGACCGGCCGTACTGAGACTCTGTCAGCGGCACTGGGTGCCATCAACCGTGGCCGCGTGCCAAGATTTGCGCATCTTCTGCACGTGGTTTGCCAATCATGCGAAGGGTGGATTCCGAGTGAGCAAGACCTACGCGGGGGCGCGGCTGCGGCGGCTGCGCGAGGAGCGCCGGCTCAGCCAGGCCGAGCTCGCCCGGGTGCTGGCCATCTCCCCGAGCTATCTGAACCAGATGGAGCACGACTCCCGGCCGCTGACCGTGCCCGTGCTGCTGCGGCTGACCGAGGCGTTCGGGGTGGACCCCGGCTTCTTCTCCGACCACGACACCGGCCGGGTTCTGGCGGACCTGCGGGAGGCGCTCGCGGACGAGGTCGCGAGCGCCCGGATCTCCCCCTCCGACCTGTCGGAACTCGCCTCCCGGCTGCCCGCCGTCGCCGCGGTCCTGCTCGACCTGGGGCGGCGCAACCAGGCGCTGACCGAGCAGCTCGCGCACGTCTCCGAGGGGCGTGCCGGGGCCGCCGCCGGTACGGCCGCGCCGCGCTCGCCGCACGAGGAGATCCGCGAGTTCTTCTACCGGCGGCGGAACTACGTGCACGATGCGGACCTCGGCGCCGAGGAACTGGCCGGCGAGCTCGGCATCCGGCCCGGCGAGGTGCTGCGCGCCCTCACCACCCGGCTCGCCGAACGGCACGGCGTACGCCTCGCCGCCGACTCCGACCCGCCCCACCACTCCGACCGGCCGCACCGCTCCGACCCGCCGCACCCATCCGACCGGCTGCACCACTACGATCCGGCCGCCCGGGTCCTGTATCTGTCGAGTCGGCTGCGCCCCGGCCAGCAGGCGTTCCGCATGGCCACCCAGCTCGCCCTGCTCGAACACGGCGCGGAGCTCTCCCGGCTGGCCTCGGAGGACTACGAGGAGGGCTCCGCCACCTGGTCGCTGGCCCGGATCGGGGTCGCCAACTACTTCGCGGCCGCGCTGATCCTGCCGTACCGCGCCTTCCACACCGCCGCGGAGGAGGTGCGCTACGACATCGAACGCCTCACCGACCGCTTCGGGCTCGGCTACGAGACCGTGTGCCACCGGCTGAGCACCCTCCAGCGCCCGCGGCTGCGCGGGGTGCCGTTCTCCTTCGTCCGCGTGGACCGGGCGGGCAACATGTCCAAGCGCCAGTCCGCGACCGGTTTCCACTTCTCGCGCGCGGGCGGCACCTGCCCGCTGTGGAACGTGTACGAGGCGTTCGCCGCGCCGGGCCGCATCCATGTCCAGATCGCCGCCATGCCGGACGGGCAGCGCCATCTGTGGACCGCTCGCACGGTCACCCGCCACCGGGGCGGCTGGGGCGAGCCCGGGAAGACCTTCGCCATCGGCCTGGGCTGCGAGATCCGGCACGCCTCCCGGGTCGTCTACTCCGACGGGCTGGACCTCGACAACGCCGCCGCCGCGACCCCGATCGGCATGGGCTGCCGCGTCTGCGAACGCCTGGACTGCCCGCAGCGCGCCGTACCGCCGCTCGGCCGGCCCCTCGCCATCGACGAGAACAGCAGCACCTTCGTGCCGTATCCGGTGCGGGAACGGCCGGCCCGCTGACCGGCCGGGCCGCTGACCAGCCGGTCCGCCCCGGGCGGACCGGCGCTGTCAGACCCCCTTGCCACACTGGGGAACGATCCGCCCGCTCCGTACCGAGAGATCCGATGCTCACCACCCTCGCTGTCGAGAACTACCGCTCCCTGCGCCGCCTGATCGTCCCGCTGGACCGGCTGAACGTGATCACCGGCGCGAACGGCACGGGCAAGACCAGCCTGTACCGGGCCCTGCGGCTGCTGGCGGACGCGGCCCGGGGCGGCGCGGTGGCGGCGCTGGCGCGCGAGGGCGGGCTACCGTCCACCCTGTGGGCGGGCGAGCGGCGGGGTACGGGCCGCTCGCCGGCCGTCAGCCTCCGCCTCGGCTTCGCCGGGGACGAGTTCGGTTACGCGGTCGACTTCGGGCACCCGGTCCCGACCTCCGGCAGCACGGGTGCGCCGTCCCTGTTCAACCTGGACCCCGAGATCAAGCGCGAGTGCAGCTGGGCCGGCCCCGTGCTGCGCCCGGCCGCGCTCCTCTCGGACCGCTCCGGCCCCGCCGTGCGCACCCGCGCCGCGGACGGCACCTGGCACACGTCGGTGAACACCCTCCGCCCCTACGACAGCATGCTCGGCGAACTCGCCGACCCGCGGCTCGCCCCCGACCTGCTGCGGCTGCGCGAGCACATGCGGTCGTGGCGGTTCTACGACCACGTGCGCACCGACGCGCACGCACCCGCCCGCAGCGCGCAGGTCGGCACCCGCACACCGGTGCTCGGCCACGACGGCGCGGACCTCGCGGCCGCGCTCCAGACGATCCGCGAGATCGGCGACCACGAGGCGCTGGACGCCGCCGTGGACGCGGCGTTCCCCGGCAGCAGGGTGGAGATCGCCAGTGAAGGCGGCCGGTTCGAGCTGCGGCTGCGCCAGAGCGGGCTGCTGCGCCCGCTCGGCGCGGCCGAGCTGTCCGACGGCACACTGCGCTACCTGCTGTGGACCGCGGCGCTGCTCACCCCTCGCCCACCCGCGCTGCTCGTGCTCAACGAGCCGGAGTCCAGCCTGCACCCGGCGCTGCTGCCCCCGCTGGCGGACCTGATCCTCACCGCGTCGCGGGACACCCAGATCGTGGTGGTCACCCACGCGCCGGACCTGGCCGACGCCCTCACCGCGGGCGCCGGACGTCACCGGCTCGACGTCAACTCCCTGGCCCTGGTCAAGGACGGCCTCGGCCAGACGGGGGTCGCGGGCCGCGAGGGCCTGCTGGACGAACCGCTGTGGCACTGGCCCAAGCGCTGAGGCCCAAGCGCTGACGTGTCGGCCGGGAGCCGTCAGAGCAGGGCGAGTTCGGTTTCGAGGTCGGCCAGGCCCAGCGAGCCCTGGGACAGCGCGGCCATGTGCCAGCGCTTGAGGTCGAACGCGGAGCCGTGCCGGGCGCGGGCGGCCTCCCGGCCCCGCAGCCAGGCGCGTTCGCCGAGTGTGTAGCCGATGGCCTGGGCCGGCCGGCCCTGGTAGCGGATGATCTCGCTGTCGAGGTACGCGGCGGGGCGGCCGGAGTGCCGGCCGAAGAAGTCCCGCGCCAGGGCGGGCGTCCAGCGCTCTCCGGCGTGGCAGGGCGAGTCCGCGGGGATCCGCAGCTCCAGGTGCATGCCGATGTCGACGACGACCCGGATGGCCCGCATCATCTGGTGGTCGAGATAGCCGAGTCGGCGTTCGGGGTCGGTGAGGAAGCCCAGTTCGTCCATCAGCCGCTCCGCGTACAGCGCCCAGCCCTCGGTGTTGGCGCTGATCTTGCCCACCCGGGTCTGGTACCGGGAGAGTTCGTCGGCGAGCAGGGTCCACTGGCCGAGCTGGAGATGGTGTCCGGGGACGCCCTCGTGGTACCAGGTGGAGACCAGACCGTGGACGGGGAAGCGGGTGCGGCCCAGCGTGGGCAGCCAGGTGCGGCCCGGGCGGGAGAAGTCCAGCGAGGGAGAGGTGTAGTAGGGCGCGGCGGCGCTTCCCGGTGGCGCGATCCGGGACTCGACGTGTTTGATCCGCTCCCCCAGCTCGAAGTGGGCGCCGTCCAGTGCTTCGGCGGCTTCGTCCATGAGGGACTGCAACCAGGCCCTGGTCTCCTCGACGCCCTCCACGGCCTGGCCGTGCCGGTCCAGCCAGGCCAGGGCCTCCCACGGGGTGGCTGCCCCGGGCAGCGCCTTCTCGGCCTCGGCCCGCATCTCGGCGTGCAGGCGGTGGAACTCGGACCAGCCGTAGGCATAGGCCTCGTCGAGGTCCAGGTCGGTGCCGGTGTGGTAGCGGGCGAAGCGGGCGTAGCGCTCACCGCCCACCACGTCCGGGGCGTCCGCGACGCGCGGACCGTACACGTTGAGGAACCAGTCGTGCAGTTCGGCGACGGCGTCCGTGGCCGTCTCCGCGGCCTCGGCCAGCTCGGTACGCAGCGCCTCGGGACCGGCGGCGACGAAGTCGGCGAACCAGCCGCCGTCCGGTCCCAGCCACTCCTCCAACTGGCCGATGTTGGCGCGGACCTGCGCCGGTCCGGCCGGCAGGCCGCGGCGTACGCCCTCGGCGAGCGCGGCCCGGTAGCCGTCGAACGCGTCGGGGACCGCCCGCAGCCTGCGGCCGATCGCGGCCCAGTCGTCCTCGGTCCCCGTGGACATGAGGGGGAAGATCTTGCGGACCCGGTGCAGCGGAGAGGCGAGGTTGCTGACCTGCCGCAGCCCCTCCCCCGCTTCGTGCAGGGCGAGCTCGGCGGTCAGCCGCTCGCGCAGCAGGCGCGCGCAGCGCCGCTCCGCGTCGCTGTCCGCGCCCGGCCGGGCCTGGGCCTCGCCGAGCTGTCCGAGCGTGGTGCGGGCGAGCTCGGCGGTGGCCTCCTGACCGGCGGGCGAGAAGTCCGGGAGGTCACCTGAGCTCTCCGGTACGCCGAGGAAGGTGCCGACGAGCGGGTCGAGCCGGATGAGGGCGTCCACGTAGGCCTCGGCGACCCGGCGCGGCAGCGCGCCGCCGCCGTGCACCGCCCCGTGCCCGGTCCCCGCGTGGTCCTCCCCTGCCCCGCTCCGGTGCGCCGCGTCGTGTGCGGCCGTCCCCGCGGTGTCGCCGAGACGGTCGAATGCCCCACCGGCCATGTCCGCTCCCCTCGCGCCTGTCACTGCCCGCGGCGCTCTGCCGCACCGTCACGCTGCCCAGCGGGCACGACCGTACGCATGACCGTGGTCGCGGCGGCCCGGGGACGGGCCGGAACCGGCCGCCCCGTGCCAGCGCAGGGGCGGCGCACGGCCCCACTGGTAGAGGCCGCCCCGCCGACACGCCCGTCGTGCCGTGATGCGAACATGTCGCGTCATGGTGGAAGCCCGGTCGCCTGTGCGGCTCGTACGTGCCGCGCTGTTCGCGGCGGTGTGCGTGCTGCTGGCAGCGGTCGGACACGCTGCGACATCGGGCCATCACATCCCGCCGTCGGCGCTCCTGGCGGCGTTCGGCGTCACGGGCGCGACCGCATGGCTCGCCGGGGGCCGCAGGCGCGGCGTCCTCGCGATCGGCGGCGGGCTGCTTGCGGTGCAAGGGGGCGTCCACCTGATCTTCGCGGGCGGGCAGGGGGCAGTAACGCAAGGAGCGCATGCCACGCACGGCGCGCATGCGCGGCACGCCGCTGAGCACGCGGCCCGCCACGCGACGCATCCGCCGGACCCGGCGATCCTCGCCGACCGCGCCGAGTCGGCCATGGGCGCGACCGGCTACGGCTCCACGGCCATGCTCACCGTCCACCTGCTCGCGGCGCTCCTCTGCGCGCTGTGGCTGTGGCGCGGTGAGGCCGCCTTCTTCCAGCTCCTGCGCTGCGTGCGCGCGCTCGCCTTCACACCGCTGTCGCTGGCCATGGCCGCCATCCGGCCATGGGCCACGGCTCCGTCCGTACCGCCACCCGCGCGGTACACCGGCGACGGGCGCCTGCGGAGCGCACTCCTCGGTCACGCCTTGTCCCGGCGCGGGCCGCCGCCGACCAGCGCAGTGTTCCTCCACACCGCGCCCGTCGGCCCGCAGGCACAAGGGACGTAAATCCTCCTGAGGAAGCGACCTGGGGAAGGACCGGACAGTCCTTCCGGCCTCGGCCGGGCGATGGGCGCGCGCCGCCGTGGTCAGACATCACGGCGGCCACTCCCCCTCGTCATCGCCGCGTACGGCCCTGCCCGGACGCGGCCGCCGAATCCCGAAGGAACCCCATGTCCGTCGACGACCCCGCGCAGGGGACCGATCCCGTCCGCGCCGAGGACCAGGCCGCCGAGAGACCCGAGGAGGCGCCTCCCACGGCGGACACCACCGCGCGGCAGCGCGGCTGGGCCGGGCTGCGCCCGCTCGTCCTGCGGCTGCACTTCTACGCGGGCGTGCTCATCGCGCCCTTCCTGCTCGTCGCCGCCGTCACGGGGACGCTCTACGCGGCGTCGTTCCAGATAGAGAAGTACCTCTACGCGGACGAGCTGCGCGTCCCGGTCGGTGAGCACACCGTCCCGCTGTCGCGTCAGGTGCGGGCGGCCCTCGACGCGCATCCGGACGGCACGCTCACCTCGGTACGGCCGTCCGCCGAGGACGGCGCCACCACCCAGGTCATCCTCAGCGACCCGAGCGTGGCCGAGGACAAGTCGCTCACCGTGTTCGTCGATCCGTACACCGCCAAGGTGCGCGGCGCGCTGGAAAGCGACTTCGGCGCGCTGCCCTTCCGCTCCTGGGTCTCCGACCTGCACGGAAACCTGCACCTGGGCGAACCCGGCCGGCTCTACAGCGAGCTGGCCGCCAGCTGGCTGTGGGTCGTCGCCCTCGGCGGCCTGCTGCTGTGGGTCAAGCGCAAGCGGGACGGCCGCGGCGCGCGCGGCCTGCTCCTCCCGGAGCGCGGCGCGAAGGGCCGCAAGCGCACCCTGACCCGGCACGGGGCGGTCGGCCTGTGGGCCGTGCTGGGGCTGGTGTTCCTCTCGGCGACCGGTCTGACCTGGTCGACGTACGCGGGCGAGAAGATCGACGTGCTGCGTACGGAGCTGCGCGGCGCCACCCCGGCCATCACGGCGACGCTGCCCGGCGCCGGCGAGATGGCCGGCGGAAGCGGACACGGGGACCACGCCGGCCATGGCGGTGGCGGCGGCAGCCACGCCAAGGACCCGGACATCGGCATCGACCGGGTGTTCGCCGTCGCCCGCGAGAAGAAGCTGACCGAGGCTCCCCTCGAGATCGCCGCGCCGAGCGAGGGCGGCGCGTACGTCGTCAAGCAGATCGACAAGCAGTGGCCGGTGCACCTGGACTCGATCGCCGTGCACCCGGGTACGGGCGCGGTCGTCGACGAGCTGCGCTTCGCGGACTATCCGCTGCTCGCCAAGCTCACCCGCTGGGGCATCGACGGCCACTCGGGCGTGCTGTTCGGGCTGGCCAACCAGATCGCGCTGGCGGCCCTGATGCTGGGGCTCATCCTGCTCATCGTGTGGGGCTACCGGATGTGGTGGCAGCGGCGGCCCGCGCGGGAGCGCCGGCTCGGCGTCGGACGGCCGACGCCGCGCGGCACGTGGCGGCGCGTCCCGCTGCCGACGCTGCTGCCGCTGGTGGGCGCGCTCGCGGTGGTCGGCTGGCTGGTGCCGCTGTTCGGCATCGGACTGGTGCTGTTCCTCGCCGTGGACACGGTGGTCGGCCTGGTCGCCCGCCTGGTCGCCCGTAGCCGCTCCGCCCGCGCCTGATGCCGGACCCGCCGGCTCCGGTACGCGCGAACGCGCGCCGAAGCCGGCGGATGCATGCTGGGTCCATGGGACAAGAACCGATCCCGGGCATCGATCCGACCGCGGCTCCGAGCGGAGACGGCTGCGTCGAGTGCCTGGCGGGTGACGGGCCGGGATGGTGGCTGCACCTGCGGCGCTGTGCCGCGTGCGGCCACATCGGATGCTGCGACTCCTCGCCCTCGCAGCACGGTACGAAGCATGCGCGCGAGGCCGGACACCCGTTCCTCACCAGCTTCGAGCCGGGCGAGAGCTGGTTCTGGAACATCGAGACCGACCAGTACCACGAAGGGCCGCCGCTGCCCCCGCCCACCGCGCACCCGGCCTCCCAGCCGACCCCGGGCCCGCGGGGCAAGGTCCCCGCGGATTGGCGGCGGCACCTGCACTGATGCCATCGCTGTCGCCGTTCCCCCGAGCGGGCCGCCCGCGTTTGACAGGCTTCGGGCGGGTGGCAGGGTGGTAGGCGGGGGCGACCGGTTGGAGGCTCCGCATGGGATCCGGTTCCGCATGGCGATGCGCGGCGCGGCAGCTGCCGCTCAGGCTCACCGTCGGCGCGTTCTTCCTGAACTCCGGGTTGGCGAAGCGGGACGCGGACGAGGCCACCGCCGAGGGGTTGCAGCAGTTCGCGGCCGGCACCTATCCGTTCCTGGGCACGCTCGACGCCCGGCGCTTTGCCCGGTTGCTCTCCACCGGCGAGCTCGCCGTCGCCGCCGCGCTGCTCCTGCCGGTGGTCCCCGCCGCCGTCGCCGGAGCCGCGCTGACCGCGTTCTCCGCCGGCACGCTGGGGCTCTACCTGCGCACGCCGGGGATGCGCCAGGAGGGCAGCCTGCGCCCCACGGAGCAGGGAATCCCGCTGGCCAAGGACGTCTGGATGCTGGGCATCGGCCTCTCCCTCATCGCCGAGGGCGCGAACGGGCACCGGTGACCGGCCATGGCAGCGACCAAGACGACCAAGTGGTTCTTCGAGCCCAGCCATACGGGCGCGGAGTTCCGTGCCCGGCACATGATGGTCACCTACGTGCGTGGGCAGTTCAAGAACGTGCACGGCTCGTTGGAGGTCGATCCCGACGAGCCGGAGAAGGCCCGCGTCGAGGCGGTGATCGACGCGACCCAGGTGTACACCGGTTCCCCCGAGCGCGACGCCCACCTGCGCAGCGCGGACTTCTTCGACGTCGAGCACCACCCGACGTGGAGGTTCGCCGGGTCGCGCGTCCGCCAGGTGGGCTCCACCGGGTTCGAGGTCACCGGGGATCTCACCGTGCGCGGTGTCACGCGCCCCGTGACCTTCGACGTCACCTACCTGGGGCAGTGGGACACCCCCTGGTGGGAGGACGGCCGGAACCTCGGCCCCAGGCGCCGCGCCGGCTTCTCCGCCACGACACGCCTCAACCGCCACGACTTCGGGGTGAGTTGGAACGACGTCGTCGACCGGGGCGGCGTGGTCGTCAGCGACATGGTCGATGTCGTCGTCGACGTCGAGGCCGTCCTCGAGTCCGGTGAGCCGGACGTCCGGTGAGGCGGATGTCCGGTGAGACGGAGGTCCCCTGCGGGTCGGTTTACGCCCGGCCCGCGGCCATGTCCATGAGGCGGGACAGCACGCGGCCGCCCGAGGCCGAGATGCCGTCGTGCTCCCACTCGTTGGTGACCCAGACACGGGTGGCGCCCACCGCGCGGGCGGTGCTCAGCGACAGGCCCGCGTCGACGTACATGTCGTCGTGGAAGACGACGGCCGCGAGCGGCACCTGGTTGGCGGCGAGGGCACGGGTGTCGTACAGCGGCTGCCAGTCGGTCTTCTCGGCCAGGGCGTCGGCGGCGTCGGCGAAGGGCCGCAGGCCGGCGACCTCCCGGAACATCCACGGGTAGATCATTTCGCCGGTGAGCAGCAGGGGGTCGGCGTCGTCGGCGAACTCCGGGTGTCCGGGCAGAGCCCGGTCCGCCGCCCAGCGGGCGGGGGCGGCGCCCTGGCCGTAGATCGACTCCTGCATGACGGCGAAGAGCGGGTTGTCCGTGAACCCCGTCACGTGCATCACCTGGTGGAGGAAGGTGTCGGTCAACTCGCCGCGCGCGTCGAGGGCTTCGTCGAGCAGCCAGTGCACCCGCTCGAAGCCGTCGCCCATGCCGAAGGAGAGGCCGAGCGTGCGCAGGCGGCGGACGGTGAGCCGGTCTCCGTCGGGCAGGCGGACCTCGGTGGCGGCGAGCAGGTCGGCGATACGGCGCAGCCGGTCCGCGTCGTCCGGGTAGCGGGCGTAGTACTCGCGCACGCGGTCCCGCACCCGGGGGTAGGTGCGCGCGTACACGTCGTCCGCGGTCGCGGTGAGGCCCGGCAGGCCGCCTGCGACGTAAGCCGCCTTGAGGCCCTGGGGCGCCAGGGACAGGTAGGTGAGCGTGATGAAGCCGCCGTAGCTCTGGCCGAGCGTCTCCCACGGCTCGTCGCCGCACAGCTCGCGGCGTATCAGCTCGGCGTCGGCGACGATCGCGTCGGCGCGGAAGTGGGTGAGGTACGCGGCGAGCCGGGCCGGGTCGGCCACCGCTGCGGCCTCGCGTGCCGTGACGGGCGTGGAACGGCCGGTTCCGCGCTGGTCGAGCAGCAGCACCCGGTGGGTCTTGAGCGCGTGGTCCAGCCAGCCGGGCGACCCGGCGGACGGCCGGGGCGACTTGCCGCCCGGGCCGCCCTGCAGGTACAGCAGCCAGGGCAGCTTCCGGTCGGCACGGGCCCGGTCGGCGACCTCCCGGGCGAACACCTCGATGGTGGGCCCGTCGGGTCGGGAGTGGTCCAGGGGCACGGTGAAGACATGGTCGACGGTCGCGTACGCGGGGTTCATGGCTCCCTTTCCGGCAGCGGGAAGAACGGGGCAGTGGCCGTCACATCGGCAGCGGGATGGATAGGGCAGTGGCCGAGATGAATGGGACAGTGGCTGTCACGTCGGCAGCGGGATGAACAGGACGGTGGCCCTCACGACCGCTCGGACTTCGCCCACAGCGACCGCACGTGGCCCAGATGCCGGCGCATGCACCTCTGCGCCCCCTCCGCGTCGCCCGCCAGCATCAGCTCCAGCAGCTCCAGGTGCTCCTCGGCCGAGGGGATCAGCTGGTTCCGCTCGTCCAGCGCGGTCAGCCCGTAGAGGCGGGACCGCTTGCGCAGGTCGCCGACGGTCTCGACGAGCCGGTCGTTGCCGGAGAGCGCCAGCAGCGAGAGGTGGAACCGGCGGTCGGACTCCAGATAGCCGATGAGGTCGTGCTCGCGTGCGGCGCGCACGATCTCCTCGGCGACCGGTCGCAGCGCCTCCAGCGCCGCGCGGTCCGCGGTGCCGGTGATCCGGCCCACCATGGGGATCTCGATCAGGGCCCGGATCTCGGTGTACTGGTCGAGGTCGCCCTCGGTGACCTCGGTGATCCGGAAGCCCTTGTTGCGGACGGGCTCGACCAGGCCCTCCCGGGCCAGGTCGAGCATCGCCTCGCGCACCGGCGTCGCGGAGACGCCGAAGTCCTCGGCGAGACCGGGCGCGGAATAGACCGCGCCCGGCCGGAGTTCGCCGGAGATCAGGGCGGCCCGCAGGGCGTGGGCGACCTGGTCGCGCAGCCGCTCCCTGGTGGTGACGAGGGTGCGCTGCCTGAGGTGCCCCATGGTGTTCCTTTCGCGCCGCAACGGACCACCCGATTGTACAATGTCACATTGTTTACCCGGGTGACAGTGTGTACGTGCGGCCCGCGGTGTAGAACTCCAGGGCCGCGCGGCCCTGTTCGCGCGGGCCGTGGCTGGAGGACTTGGCACCGCCGAAGGGCAGGTGGAAGTCGACGCCGCTGGACGGCGCGTTGATCCGGATCATGCCGGTGTCGAGCCGGTCGAGTCCGTACAGCGCCGCGTCCAGGTCCGCCGTGTGCACCGAGGTGACCAGGCCGTACGGCACCGAGTTGGTGACGCGTACCGCGTGGGGCAGGTCGTCGGCCGCCAGCAGGGCCGCGACGGGCCCGAAGACCTCCTCGCGCAGCAGTCGGTGGTCCGGTGCCACTCCCTCGGCCAGGGTGGGGGCCGCGTACCAGCCGGAGCCGTCGGGGACGGTGCCGCCGGCGACCACGGACAGGCCGTCCCAGGCGCCGCTGACCTGCCCGCGGGCCTGCTCGGAGATGAGCGGCCCGCAGACCGTGGCGGCGTCGGCCGGGTCTCCCACCGGCACGGTCCGCAGCGCCTCCGCCAGGGCTTCGCGCAGCGGGTCGTAGGCGGCGCCGACGGCGATCACCCGGCTGGTGGCGGTGCACTTCTGGCCCGCGTAACCCGAGATCGCGGCGGCGATGTGGGCGGCGGCCCGCTCGACGTCGGCGTCCGGGAGGACGATCGCCGCGTTGAGGCCGCCCATCTCCGCCTGGACCGGGACGCCTCGGGCGGTGGCCGCGCGGACGACCGCCTGGCCGACCGCGGTCGATCCGGTGAAGGAGACGACGTCGGCGGCCGAGATGACGGCGTTGCCCTCGGCGGCGCCGCCGGGGACGACGGTGAACACCGCCTCCGGCAAGGCCTGCTGGAGGATCTCGGCGAGCCGCAGGGCGCACGCCGTGGCCTCCGGCGCGGGCTTGAGCACGACCGTGTTGCCGGCCGCGAGCGCCGGGGCGGCCTTCCAGCTGGGGATGGCGAAGGGGAAGTTCCAGGGCGTCACGAGCCCCGCGACCCCGTGCGGGCGGCGGCGGGTCAGCAGCAGCCCCGCGCCGGCGGCCGGCTCGTGGACGGCGCCGGCCGGTTCGTAGGGCGCCTGGGCGTAGTAGCGCCAGATCGCGACGGTCCGCGCCACCTCGGCCCGTGCTTCGGCGAGCGGCTTGCCCACCTCGCGTACGGCGAGGGCGGCCAGCTCGTCCGCCGCGGCCTCGATGGCGGCGGCGATCGCGGTGAGCGCGGCCGAACGGGCGGCCGCGCCGCCGAGCAGCCAGCCGGGCTGGGCGGCGCGCGCCCGCTCGACGCCGTCGGCGGCGGCGAACGCGCCGGGCGCGGCCACCTCCACGACGACATCGGAGGGGTCGGCAGGGTTGCGCGAGACAACCGGGGACAGGGTGGTGGTCACAGGAGGAAACCTCCGGGGAAGGGGTCGTCCGGGTCGAGGAGGTACTGGGCCGTCCCGGTGATCCAGGCCCGGCCCGTGACGGTGGGGACGACGGCCGGCACGCCGCCGACCTCCGTCTCACCGACGAGCCGGCCGGTGAACCGGGTCCCGATGAAGGACTCATTGACGAAGTCGCGGTGCAGCGGCAGCTCGCCGCGCGCGTGGAGCTGCGCCATGCGCGCCGAGGTGCCGGTGCCGCAGGGCGAGCGGTCGAACCAGCCGGGATGGATGGCCATGGCGTGCCGGGACCGCTCGGCGTCGGAGCCGGGAGCCGCGAGGTAGACGTGCTTGACGCCGCCGATCTCGGGGTGCTCGGGGTGGACCGGCCGGTCGGTGGCGTTGATGGCGTCCATGATGGCGAGCCCTGCGGCCAGCAGGTCGTCCTTGCGGGCGCGGTCGAACGGCAGGCCCAGGGCGTCGAGTTCGACGAAGGCGTAGAAGTTGCCGCCGAAGGCGAGGTCGTAGCTCACCGTGCCGAACCCGGGCACGTCGACCTGCTGGTCCAGGCCCACGCAGAACGCGGGCACGTTGGTCAGCGTGACCGACCGCGCCGCCCCGTCCTCCACCCGTACGTCGACGGAGACCAGGCCCGCCGGGGTGTCGAGGCGGACGGTGGTGACCGGTTCGGTGACCGGCACCATCCCGGTCTCCACCAGCACGGTGGCCACGCCGATCGTGCCGTGCCCGCACATGGGCAGCAGCCCGGACACCTCGATGAACAGCACGCCGTAGTCGGCGTCGGGGTGGGTGGGCGGCTGGAGGATCGCGCCGCTCATCGCGGAGTGGCCGCGCGGCTCGTACATCAGGAGCGTACGGAGGTGGTCCATGTGCTCGATGAAGTGGAGCCTGCGCTCGGCCATGGTGGCGCCGGGGATCACCCCGACCCCACCGGTGATCACACGGGTGGGCATCCCTTCGGTGTGCGAGTCAACGGCGTGGAAGACATGACGAGTACGCACGGAGGTTCCTTGTCAGCGGTCAGCGGTCGGGGGGCGGTGCGGTCGGCGGTCAGCGGGCGGTCAGCGGTGGCCGTCGGCCACGGCCTTCTCGGTGGCGGTCCGCACCCCGGCCTCGATCTCGCCGGTGAGCGGGGCGCGCGGCGGCCGCACCGGGCCGCCGCGGCGCCCGACCATGTCCATCGAAAGCTTGATCGACTGGACGAACTCGGTCTTGGAGTCCCAGCGCAGCAGCGGGTGCAGCGACCTGTACAGGGGCAGGGCCGTGGCCAGGTCGCCGGCGACCGCGGCGTGGTACAGCTCGGAGCAGGTGGCCGGGAAGGCGTTGGGGTATCCGGCGATCCAGCCGACGGCCCCGGCCACGGCGAGTTCGAGCAGCACGTCGTCGGCGCCGATCAGCAGGTCGAGCTCCGGGGCGAGTTCGGCGAGCTCGTACGCGCGCCGTACGTCGCCGCTGAACTCCTTCACGGCCACGATGTGCCCGTCGCCGTGGAGCCGGGCGAGGACGGCGGGGGCCAGGTCGACCTTGGTGTCGATGGGGTTGTTGTAGGCGACGACCGGCACACCGGCCGCGGCCACCTCGGCGTAGTGGGCGTGCACGGCCGCCTCGTCGGCACGGTAGGCGTTCGGCGGCAGCAGGAGGACCGAGCCGCAGCCGGCCTCGGCCGCGTCCTCGGCCCAGCGGCGGGCCTCGGCGCTTCCGTACGCGGCCACTCCGGGCATCACCCGGGCCCCGTCGCCCGCCGCCTCGACCGCGATCCGCACCACTCGGGCGCGCTCCTCGTCGGTGAGGGTCTGGTACTCGCCGAGCGAGCCGTTGGGGACGACGCCGTCGCAGCCGTTGTCGACGAGCCAGCGGACGTGCTCGGCGTAGGCGTCGTAGTCGACGGAGAGGTCGTCGCGCAGCGGGAGCGCGGTGGCGACCATGACGCCGCGCCAGGGGCGGGTGGGGTTCCAGGTGGTGGTGGCGGTCATGCCGATCGAGCCTTTCGTGAAGGTGTGATGCTTTTCGTGGTGCCGCATTTCGTGGTGCCGCATTTCGCGGCGACGCCGGCCGTGCGTGACGTCTTCAGTGTGTGGCGTTGTGGTCTTTCGTGGGCTGGTCCAGGGCCCCGAGCGCGCCGAGGGGCACCGGGACGGCGAGCGGGCGGCGCTCGTCCGACGGCGGTACGGCACCGCCGCCTTCGGCCGCGAGGCAGGCCACGGCCGCGCCGCACATCCGGCCCTGGCACCAGCCCATGCCCGCCCGGGTGAGGAGCTTGACGGTCCGCGCGTCGCGGGCCCCGAGGTCGGTGACCGCCTCGCGGATCCGTCCGGCGGTCACCTCCTCGCAGCGGCACACGTCGGTGTCGTCGGCCAGCCACCGGGGCCAGCCGGGACCGGGGGCGTGTGCCACCGCCATGGCGTCCGCGAAGGACCGCATGCGGTCCCGTCGGCGGCGCAGTCGCGCCACGTGTGCGGACACGGCGAGCGCGGGGCGGCCCAGCAGGCGGGCGGCGACGGCGATGCCCGCCAGTTCGCCTTCCGCGCGGGCCAGCCGCGCGCCGCCGACCCCGCCGGTCTCGCCCGCCGCCCACACGCCGGGCACGGAGGTCTCCTGGAGGCCGTCCAGGACGAGGGCGGAGGTTCCGTCCGGGGTGCGCCGGGTGGCGCACCCGAGCCCGACGGCGAGTTCGATCTGCGGGGCCAGACCGTGGCCCACGGCCAGCGCGTCGCACTCGATGCGGCGGCCGCTCCCCTTCACCGGCCGCCAGTCGCGGTCGAGCCGGGAGACGGTGACCGCCTCCACCCGCTCGCCGCCGTGGACCTCGGTGACCGCGCTGCGGGTGCGCAGCCGGACCCCGTGGCGCAGCAGCGCCGAGCCGTGGACGACCGCCTCGACGAGCTTGTGCGGATTGGCGGCGAGGGCCCGGGGGAAGCGGGCGTATCCGAGATACCCGGACGCCTCCACCACCGCCGGGACACGGGCCCCGGCCGCGGCGAGCGAGGAGGCCACGGCGAGCAGCAGCGGCCCGCTGCCCGCGACGACGACCCGCTTTCCGGGCAGCACCAGGCCCGCCTTGAGCATCGCCTGGGCGCCTCCGGCGCCGACCACCCCGGGCAGCGTCCAGCCGGGGAAGGGCAGTTGGCGCTCGTACGCACCGGTCGCGACGAGGACCGCCCGTGCCCGGACGCACACGGGCCGCCCCTGCGCACCGTCCGCGCCGGTCACGGCGTGCACCGCCCACAGCTCGCCGCTCTCCCGTGTCACCGTCCAGACGTGGTGTTCGGCGAGGTGGGTGATGCCGCTGCGCGCCTTCTGGCGCCGGCGCAGGTCGGCGAAGGCCGCCCATTCGTGGTGCAGCGCCTCGGGCCGGGCGGCTCCGAGCGCGGGTTCCGGAGTCCGGTAGAACTGGCCGCCGACGGCGCCGGACGCGTCCAGCAGGGCGACCGACAGCCCGTGTTCGGAGGCGGTGACGGCGCCGGACAGGCCGGCGGCGCCCGCGCCGATGACCGCGAGGTCGTAGGGTTCAGACGCCGAGCCCGGCATGGCCGTGTCCTTCCTGGGTGGTGATCGCGTCCCCCGGCCGGGCCGGGACCAGGCAGGCCCGCCTGTTGGGCTCTCCGTTGATGGTGGCGAGGCAGTCGTAGCACTGGCCGATGCCGCAGAACGCGCCCCGCGGGCGCCCGCCGCCGCGCGTGGTGCGCCAGGCGACGATGCCGGCGCCCCACAGGGCGGCGGCGACGGACTGCCCGGGCAGGGCGGTCACGGTCCTGCCGTCCATCGTGATCTCGAACGGCGGATCGGGCTGCGCCCCGACCAGCTCGGCGGGGGTACGGGCCATGTGGGCACTCCTCTCGGGACGGACGGGCTTCGTCGGGCAGGGCGTCGATGGACGGCGCTGTGGCGGACGGGCTCGGGCGGATGGACTTCGGCGGACGGCGGCGGTCGGGTTCAGGCGGTGGAGTCGAAGCGCTCCGGTCTGAACGGGTGGATGTCGAGTGGCACTTCGCCGCCGACCAGGGACTCGGCGACGATCAGCCCGGTCGCCGGCGCCAGCCCGATGCCCGCGCCCTCGTGCCCGCAGGCGTGCAGCAGTCCGGGGACGCGCGGGTCGGGGCCGATCGCCGGCAGATGGTCCGGCAGATAGGGGCGGAAGCCCGGGTACGTGCGGATCGCCCGCACCGTGGCCAGGACCGGGAACAGCGCCGTGGCCTGGGCCGCGAGGCGCCGCAGCACCTCGACCGACAGCGTGCGATCGAAGCCGACCCGCTCCCGGCTGGCGCCGATCAGGACCGGGCCCGCCGGGGTGCCCTCGACCACCGCCGAGGTCTGGAGCGCGGCGGAGCCGCTGGCCACGTCGGCGACGTAGTCCGCCGCGTACACCTTGTGGCGCACCACGCGCGGCAGCGGCTCGGTGACCAGGACGAAGCCCCGGCGGGGCAGTACGGGCAGGTCCACACCGGCAAGGCGGGCGAGTTCGCCGCCCCAGGTGCCCGCGGCGTTCACCACGTACGGAGCGTGGATCGGACCGGTCGCCGTCCGCACCCCCCGCACCTCGCCACTGGCCCCGGTGAGCAGGCCGGTGACCTCCGTACCGAGTCGCAGCCGGACCCGGTCGCCGCCGCCGCGCAGCAGGTGCGCGGCGGCCAGCGCCGGCATGACCTGCGCGTCCTGGGGGTAGTGGAAGCCGCCTGCCAGGCCGGTGGCGAGGTGGGGCTCCAGGTCGTGCAGGCGGTCGGCCGGGACCTCCTCCGCCGTAATACCCGCCTTCTCCTGTCCGGCCGCGAAGTCCCGCAGCGCGGCCATCCGGGTCGCGTCGGAGGCGACGACCAGTCCGCCCTTTGGCTCGTATTCGATGCCCGGCGGGAGTTCTTCGGCCAGTTCCCGCCACATGAGCGTCGACAGCAGGGCCAGTTCGAGTTCGGGGCCCGGCTCCTTGTCGGAGACCAGGAGGTTGCCCTCGCCGGCCCCCGTGGTGCCGCCGGCCACCGGACCGCGGTCGAGCACGGTGACGCGGAGGCCGGAGCGGGCGGCGTAGTAGGCGGAGGCCGCGCCGACCACGCCGGCGCCGACCACAATGACATCCGCGGAGTCGTCTCTCGTGAGCACGGCAGTAATATTTCACATTGCACTGCCTCTGCCAAGGGGGCGCGATCAAAGCCGAGCGCTTCACCCCTCCACGGAGCACGGGTACGTAACGAAGCGGCCAACGTCTTGCCAGTGCAATTTCACATTACTATGTTACAGGTCACATTCCAGCCACCCCTCGGCTGGCCGACTGTTCACGGAGTGACCCCTGATGAACAAGCGCACCTGTACCGCCCTCGCCACCGCCCTCGTGGCGGCCCTCACGCTCGGCGCGACCGGCTGTTCCAGCGGCAAGCATTCAGGCAGCAACCAGGGCGGCAGGAACCCCGCCACCGCCAACCTCGGCAAGGTGATCGGCGGCACCCCGCAGAAGGGGGCACCCTCACGATCCTGTCCAACCAGGACTTCGAGCACCTCGACCCAGCCCGCAACTGGGTCGTGAACGCCATGGAGTTCGGCACCCGGACGCTGTACCGCACCCTGGTGACGTACAAGGCGGCCCCCGGGACGGAGGGCGGCGAGCTGGTCCCCGACCTCGCGACCGACCTCGGCACCCCCTCCAACGGCGCCAAGACCTGGACCTTCCACCTCAAGCCGGGGGTCAAGTACGAGGACGGGACCCCGGTCACCGCCAAGGACATCAAGTACAACGTCGAGCGGTCCTTCTCCCCCGACCTGCCCGGCGGCGCGGACTACGCGGCCCGCTACCTCAAGGACGCCGAGGGCTACAAGGGACCGGCCGACGGCAAGCACCTGGACTCCATCAAGACGCCGGACGACCGCACGATCGTCTTCGAACTGCGCAAGCCCTTCGCCGAGTTCCCCAACGCGACGGTCATGCCGACCTTCGCACCGGTGCCCAAGGCGAAGGACAACGGCCCCAAGTACGACAACCGGCCGTTCTCGTCCGGGCCGTACAAGATCGAGTCGTACCAGCGCAACAAGAAGCTCGTCCTGGTCCGCAACACCCACTGGGACCCCAAGACGGACGAGATACGCAAGGCGTACCCGGACAAGATGGTCATGGTCATGGGGCTCAAGCCCAACCAGATCGACGACCGGATGATCGCCAGCCAGGGCGGGGACGCCTCCGCCGTCCCGTGGTACGCGCTGCGCCCCGAGAGCGCCGCCAAGGTGCTGCCCAAGGCCGAGGTCCGCAAGCGGCTGCTGGCCGAGTCGACCAACTGCACCGACATGATCCAGATGCACACCGGCCGGGCGCCGTTCGACAACGCCAAGGTCCGCCAGGCCGTGCAGTACGCCCTCGACAAGGAGGTGGTGGTCACCTCCTCCGGCGGCCCCGCCTTCAACGACGTCTCCACCGCCTACATGCCCGCCACCCTCTTCGACGGCAAGCAGCCCGACACCCTCAAGATCCCCGCCACCGGCGACGTGGAGAAGGCCAAGCAGCTGATGAAGGAGGCCGGCAAGCCGGACGGCTTCACGACCAAGATGACCGTCTCCAACGGTGACAAGGGACGGGCCGAGGCCATCCAGCAGGCGCTCGCCAAGGCCGGCATCAAGGTCACCATCGAGACGGTCGACCCGGCCGCGTTCTACGGCACCATCGGCAACACCACCAACCGCACCGACATGGTCTACACCGGCTGGTGCCCGGACTACCCGTCCGGCTCCACCTTCCTGCCCTTCGTCTTCGACGGCCGCTACATCAAGGAGAAGGGCAACCAGGGCAACCACTCCCTCTTCCGTGACGAGGCGACCATGAAGCGGATCGACGAGATCGCGGCGATGACGGACGCCAAGAAGGCGGCCGACGCCTGGCGCGAACTCGACGGTGAGATCCTCGCCAAGGCCCCGACCGTCCCGGTCCTGGTCCGGCGCTGGCCGCTGGTGGTGGGGACCAACATCGCGGGCGCGTACGGCCAGACCTCCTTCGGCGGCCAGCTCGACTACGCCTCGGTCGGTCTCAAGGACCCGTCCAAGAGCCAGGGCTGAGGAGCGCCCCCACCATGGCCACCACCTCCACAAGCGCCCCGGCCGCCAAGGCCGCCCCGGCGGGCAGCGGCCCCTGGCAGCTCGCCCGCGCGCAGCTGAGCCGCCGCCTCTCCGTCAAGATCTCCCTCGTCGTGATCGCGCTCTTCGCGGTCATGGCGGTGGCCGCCCGCTGCTGAGCAAGCTGGGCGGCTGGGAGCCCGACGAGTTCGACAAGACCGCCGTCGACCCCTACCTGGGCGGAACGCCGATCGGGCCGCTCGGCGGGATCTCCGCCGAGCACTGGCTCGGCGTCGAACCCGTCACCGGCCGCGACCTGTTCGCCCGGGTGGTGCACGGCGCCCAGGTCTCGCTGCTCATCGCCTTCGCCGCCACCGCGATCGTCGTGATCGTCGGCACGGCGGCCGGGATCGCGGCCGGCTACTTCGGCGGCCGCACCGACGCGGTGCTCTCCCGGCTGATGGACCTCACCATGTCCTTCCCGTCCCTGATCTTCATGATCGCGATGATGTCGGTGGCGCGGGACGTCAACCGGATCGTGCTGATGATCGCCGTCATCGGGCTCTTCGGCTGGCCCGGCATCGCCCGCGTGGTGCGCGGCCAGACGCTCTCGCTCAAGCACCGCGAGTACGTCGACGCCGCCCGCGTCGGCGGATCGGGCCCCTGGCGGATCCTCACCCGGGACATCCTCCCGGGCGTCGCCGGGCCGGTCATCGCGTACACCACGCTGATCATCCCCGGGATGATCGCCACCGAGGCGGCGCTGAGCTATCTGGGCGTCGGCGTCCGCCCGCCCACCCCGTCCTGGGGCCAGATGATCGCCGAGAGCGTCGCCTTCTACGACACCGACCCCATGTACTTCGTCATCCCCAGCACCTGCCTCTTCCTCACCGTGCTCGCGTTCACGCTGCTCGGCGACGCGCTGCGGGACGTGCTGGACCCGAGGGGAAGCCGCACATGATCCTCTACATCGGGCGCCGGCTGCTCGGTGTCCTCGGCGTGCTGATCGCCATCGCCGCCGTCACCTTCACCATCTTCTTCGTCCTGCCCTCCGACCCGGCTGCCGCGGCGTGCGGCAAGTCGTGCAGCAACGAGCGGCTGGAGGCGATCCGTGCGCACATGGGTCTCGACCAGCCGCTCTGGAAGCAGTTCGGCGACTTCGTCACCGGCATCTTCACCGGCCGCACCATGGGGTCGGGCCAGTACGAGCTGCACTGCGACTTCCCGTGCTTCGGCTACTCCTACGAGAACAGCGAGCCCGTCTGGGACCTGCTGATGGACCGTCTGCCGGTCTCCGCCTCGCTGGCCTTCGGCGCCGCCGTGCTCTGGCTGGCCCTCGGGCTCTCCGCGGGGGTCGTCGCCGCCCTGCGCAAGGACACCCTCACCGACAAGGTGCTGATGGTCGGCGCCGTGGCCGCCGCCTCGCTGCCGGTCTACTTCACCTCGATGCTGATGATCTACGGGGTGATCCGGACGGCCGGCTGGCTGCCCTACCCGAGTTACGTGCCGTTCGCGGACGACCCGGTGGACTGGGCGTCGAACCTGCTGCTGCCCTGGCTGGCGCTGGCCATCCTGTACGCGGCGATGTACGCGCGGCAGAGCCGCAGTTCGATGATCGAGACGATGGCGGAGCCCTACATCCGCACCGCCCGCGCCAAGGGCCTGCCGCGCCGCACCGTCGTCGTCAAGCACGGGCTGCGGGCGGGCATGACCCCGATCCTGACCATCTTCGGCATGGACCTGGGCGGGCTGCTGGCGGGCGCGGTGATCACCGAGTCCATCTTCGGGCTCCCCGGCATCGGACGGCTCTTCTACGGCGCGCTGTCCAGCGGCGACCAACCGGTCATCCTCGGCGTCACGCTGCTCGCCGCCACCTTCATCGTCGTCGCCAACCTGGCCGTCGACCTGCTGTACGCCGTCGTCGACCCGCGAGTGAGGTACTGATGGCCGACCCTGTGATGGCTGACCCCGTGTCGGCCGCCCCTGAGACGGCCGGCTCCGCGCCCCTGCTGTCCGTACGGGACCTGACCGTCACCTTCGCCACGAAACACGGCCCGGTCCGGGCCGTCGACTCCCTCGGCTTCGACGTGCACCGGGGGCGGACCCTCGGCATCGTCGGGGAGTCCGGCTCCGGCAAGTCCGTCACCTCGATGGCGGTGATGGGCCTGCACACGGGCGCCGAGACCACCGGCTCCGTCGTCCTCGACGGGCAGGAGCTGGTCGGCCTGCCCGAGCGCGGGCTGAACCGGCTGCGCGGCCGGAAGATGGCGATGGTCTTCCAGGACCCGCTCTCCAGCCTGCACCCGTACTACACCGTGGGCGAGCAGATCGCCGAACACCACCGGGTCCACTTCGGCTCCCGCCGCAAAGCGGCCCGGGAGCGGGCGATCGAGGCGCTCGCCGAGGTGGGCATCCCCGAGCCGCGCCGCCGGGCGGGCGAGTACCCGCACCAGTTCTCCGGCGGCATGCGGCAGCGCGTGATGATCGCCATGGCGCTGGCCTGCGAGCCGGATCTGCTCATCGCCGACGAGCCGACCACGGCGCTGGACGTCACCGTCCAGGCCCAGATCCTGGAGCTGATCGCCCGGTTGCAGCAGGACCGGGGCCTGGCGGTCATCATGATCACGCACGATCTGGGGGTCGTCGCCCGGGTCGCCCACGAGGTGCTGGTGATGTACGGCGGCCGGGCCGCCGAACAGGCGCCGGTGGACCTGCTGTTCGCCGCCCCGTCCCATCCCTACACCCGCGGTCTGCTCGACTCCCTCCCGCGCCTCGACGACCGGGACGACGAGCCGCTGCGGGCGATCCCCGGCAGCCCGCCGTCCCTGCTCACCCCCGCCCCCGGTTGCGCGTTCGCGCCCCGCTGCCCGCGGCTGGCGACCGCCTCGGACGAGGAGCGGACCCGCTGCGAGACCGAGCGCCCGTCGTTCGGCGGCCCGACCGGCCACCCGGTCGCCTGTCATCTCCCCGCGCACGAAGGCGTCGCCTCATGACCACCACCGCCGAACCCCTGCTCTCCGTACGAGACGTGACGATGGCCTTTCCCGGCAAGCGGGCCCGCTCGGCCCCGGTCCGGGCCGTCGACGGCATCAGCTTCGACGTGGCGGCGGGCGAGACGCTGGGCCTGGTCGGCGAGTCCGGCTGTGGCAAGTCCACCACCGGCCGCATGATCGTCCGGCTCCTCGAACCCACCGCCGGCTCGATCACCTACGACGGACGCGACATCAGCCACCTGTCGCAGCGCGCGCTCAAACCGCTGCGCAAGGACCTCCAGATGGTCTTCCAGGACCCGCACTCCTCGCTCAACCCCCGCCAGACCGTGGCCCGGATCATCTCCGACCCGCTGCTGGTGCAGGGCAGTTCGGCGGCGGACGCGCGCAAGCGCGCGGTGGAGCTGATGGAGCTGGTCGGGCTCATCCCCGAGCACATCGACCGCTATCCGCACGAGTTCTCCGGCGGGCAGGCCCAGCGCATCGGCATCGCCCGCTCGCTGGCCACCGGCCCCCGGCTCGTGGTCGCCGACGAACCGGTCTCGGCGCTCGACGTCTCCGTACAGGCCCAGATCGTCAACCTGATGGAACGACTGCAACGGGAGCTCGGCCTCGCCTACCTGTTCATCGCCCACGACCTGTCGGTGGTCAAGCGGGTCTGCGACCGGGTCGCCGTGATGTACCTGGGCCGCATCGTCGAGATCGGCGAGAAGGAGCGGGTCTACGCGGCCCCCGCCCATCCGTACACCAGGGCGCTGCTGTCGGCCGTCCCGCTGCCGGATCCGGCGGCCGAGCGGAGCCGGGAGCGGATCACCCTGCTCGGCGACCCGCCGAGCCCGGCCTCTCCCCCACCCGGCTGCACCTTCCACCCGCGCTGCGCCAAGGCGCAGGACATCTGCCGGAGCGAGGCCCCCCTGCTGCGGATCACCCGCCCGGGCGAGGCCCGGGAGGTGGCCTGCCACTTCCCCGAGGGGGCCTGAGACGAGGCTCCGCCCCCGGACCGCAGGGGGGTCTGGGAGCGGAGCCTCCGTAGCGACAGGAGTGCCCTGGATCCCGGGCGGGATCCAGGGCACTGGTCTGTCCGGCCACCTACGACTTGGTGACGCGGACCGTGTCACCGCCCGCGTCGGAGCTCAGCACCTTGATGGTCACACCGGCCGCGGAGTCGGTGAACGACTCACCCGCCCCGTAGGGAGCGTCGTCCAGCGGACGGCAGCCGCTCGCCGGTGTGGCGTCGGGCTCGGCGTCCATCACCCGGATCGGCCCCTTGCCGGTCTCGACGGACGAGTCGACCTTGTAGACCAGCGCGCCGGTCGCGCACAGGCCCGTGTCCGCCTGGACCTTCCGCCGCGATTCGACGACGTACGCGGTGGTGGGGCTGGTGCGTACGACGGCCATCTTCTTGCCGCCGCCGGACTCGACCGCCTTCAGGTGCACGGTGGTGCTGCCCTTCGATGCCCGGCAGACGACCTGGCGGTCGGCGGTCCAGCCGAGCTTCCAGGAGTGCCAGGCGAAGTACTGCGGTCCCGCGCCGCTGATCAGGCCCATCACGTCCCAGCCGCCGACGTGGCGGTGGGCGTCGGTGCCGTCGAACGCGTACAGGTCGGGCAGGCCGAAGGTGTGCGCGGTCTCGTGGCCCACCAGCTTGGGGCCCCAGTGCCACATGTCCTGGCCGAAGGTGACCGCCCACTTGAGCCGGTTGCCGTCGGCGACGACTCCCTCCGTGCCCGGGTCGTAGATGTAGGTGGGGGTGAAGGAGATGGCCTTCGCGTTCTTCGTCGCCACGACGTACACCATGTCGTAGGCGGAGAAGTCCACATCCGGGTCGGCCGCCCGCACCGCGTCCTTGATGTACGCCTCGTGGGTCTCGTGGGTGAGGCCGCGCTCGAAGCCGTAGTCCGTCGAGTTGTGCGGCATCCGCACCCAGCGCTGGTGCTGGCTGATGGCCAGCCGGGTCTTGCCGTACGAGGCGTTCCGCACCCAGTCCGCGCCGGGCGTGATCTGGGCCGCGTCGTCGGCCGGGGACTCCGTGGCGGGTGCGTCCGGGAAGTCCACGAAGATCATGGCGACCTTCTTGGTCCCGGTGGGGCGCTGGAAGACGGAGGAGTCGGTGGTGTGCCCCTCGTCCGTCCAGCCGGTGGTGCCGCGCAGGGCGCAGTCCGACACCCTGTCCGGCGCCTTGGGTGCCGCCTGGACGGGAGGCGTACCGGGAAGGAGCACGATCGATGCGGCGACCAGGCCGGCCAGGACCGCTCCGCGCGCCGCCGTCAGGGGATGGGACCGTCTCATGGGCAACAACCTCCGAGTGTGCCGTGTGACATTTCACATAATCTTGACGGTCTCCGGCCACTGTCCGAAAGCTGTCGCCGGTCCATAACATCCGCGCCATGGATCTGGAGGTACGGCATCTGCGCGTGGTGTGCGCGATCGCCGAGGCCGGCAGCCTCACCCGCGCCGCCGCCCGGCTGGGCATGACCCAGCCGGGGCTCAGCACCCAGCTGCGGCGCATCGAGGCGATGCTGGGCGGGGTGCTCTTCGACCGCAGGAAGGCCGGGGTGGCGCCCACGCCCTTCGGCGACCTGGTGCTGGAGCGGGCGCGCGCCATCCTTCCGGGGGTCGACGCGCTCCTCGCCGACACCGCGCGGGCCACCCGCGTCCGCGCGGCCCCGGAACGGGTCCGCCTCGGCTCGGTCGGCGCCCCGCTGCTCGCCCGGCTCGTCGTGGCGGTACGGGCGGCGCTGCCGGAAGCCGAGGTGACCTCGCGCTGCCAGTACTCCCCCGCGCCGCTGCTGGACGACCTGGCCGCGGGCCGACTGGAAGCGGCGGTCCTCGGCGACCACCCCGACCAGGAACTCCCGCCGCGCGACGGGGTGGTGCTCACCCCGCTGGTCACCGAGCCCGTCTTCGCCCTGCTGCCGGCGGCCCACCCCCTGGCGGCGCAGGAAGAGGTGGGTCTGGAGCAGCTCGCCGACGAGGACTGGGCCGTGCCCCGCCCCGACCGCGACCGGACCCGCGAATACTGGTCATCCGCCGTCGCCCTGGCGGACCGCCGCCCGCACGCGCCGTACGAGGCCGAGGGGCGTCAGCTGATCGAGCTGGTCAGGGCGGGGCTGGCGGTCAGCCTCTGCCAGGCCACCTTCATCGAGGTCCCCGGCGTCACCGTCCGCCCCCTGCGCGGGAACCCGCTCTGGTACCGGCACCTCCTGGCCTGGCACCGCGAGGGTCCGCTCGCCGCGCACGGCGACGAGATCCTGCGCGACGTCGCCGCCGGCTACCTGGCCACCTGCGCCGCGAGCCCCGCGTACGCCCGCTGGCGCGCGCGGCATCCCGAGGCGGCCCCGGTGGCGTACGCCTGAGCGGGGCCGACCGATCGGCGCCGCCGGCGATGGATGACCCGGACGGTCGGTGATCCGCGTCACGTCGCCCGCCCTGTCCGTGCGCCTCCACCAGGATTCCTTCGCCCGGTGCAACGACACCTTGCCCAGGCGGCATTGGATCACCGGCCGGGCCGTCGACCAGGCTCGCGGCATGAACACCACGGAAACGCACCCTTCCCATGACACGCTCGCGGTGGTCAGCCAGAGCGGCCCGAGCGTGACGTTCTTCGACGCCGCGACCTTTGAACGGCAGGACGTGCTGGCGCTCCCCCCGGAGCCGCACGAGCTGTGCTTCGACGCCGAGCACCGGCTGCTGTACGCGACCGGCACCTACGTCTCGGGCTACTACCACGCGAACCAGGGCCGGGCCCGCGACGTCAGCGTCATCGACGCCGACACCCGCGAGGTGGTCGACGTCATCGACACCTCCCCCGACCACGGGCCGCACGGTCTCGCCCTCGATCCCGCCCGGCACCGCCTGTACGTCAGCGTCGAGGCCACCGACACCGAGCCGGGCGGGGTGATCGTGTACGACACCCGGGACCGGCGCCGGATCGGCAGGATCTCCACCATGGCGCCGGGCCCGCACTGGTTCGCGATCACCCCGGACGGCCGCCGCGGCTACGCGGCCAACAAGGAGGCGCCGTTCGTGTCGGTCGTCGACCTGGAGCAGGACCGGCTGATCGGACGGATCGAGGTGCCCGGAAGCGAGGGGCTGGACGTCTCACCCGACGGCGGGTACGTCTACGTCGCCGCGCCGAAGGGCGACTTCGGGCCCCACCCCAAGGACCGGCCGGGGATCCGCGTGATCGACACCGCCGAGGACGAGGTGGCGCACGTCCTGCACACCGAAGGCGTGGTCTTCCCCGTCCACACCACGGCCACCGGCCTGGTGCTCGCGGGTGAACTGCGGATGGCCACCGGTCCGGGCAGCGCGCTGGGCGCGCAGACCAACGGCGTCCTGACCGTCTTCGCGCCGGACACCTTCGAACAGGTCGGACAGGTCGAGGTCGGGAAGTTCCCCCTCACCATCAGCTCCTCGCCGGATGGCTCCCTGGGCTTCGTCGCCAACGTCATGTCCAGCACCGTGACCGTGGTGGACCTGCGGCGGCTGAGGGTCGTCACCACCCTCGAAGTCGACCGCGCGGGCGAGCCGGGCGCCCACGGCCTGGCCTACATCCCCCGCGCCGCGGACGGCCCGTCCCACCCGTAGGACGCTGACAACTCAGGCGACGCCGGACGGGCGGGCCCAGGGGCTGCCGGGCCGCCCGTCCGCGCGGTGGGAGGCCGGCAGCCGGGGGACGTCCGCGACCCGGTCGTCCATCGTGCGCGCCCGGGCATGGGCGGTGCGGCCCTGGGTACTCGGAGGGGGCCCAGCAGGAGGGACGCCCAGGGGAGGGACGTACGCCATCCAGAACCTCCCGCCAGGAGGAACCATGATCACTCACGAACGGCTGATCGCCGAGGCCGCGGACGAGGTCCGCGTCACCCGGGGCGCGGACGCCGGACACGTCGCCAGGATCGTCCTCGCCGAGCTCGCGCTCCACCTGGAGATTCCGCAGCGGCGGCTGCTGCAGCGCGCGCTGCCCGCCGCCGACCGCGACGCGGCGTACGCCACGGTTCCCCGCTCCACGGGAGGGGCCGCGGAACTCGTCCGCGAGGTCGGCCGCCACCTCGAACTGCAACCCGAGCGCGCCCGCCATCTGACGAGAAGGGTGCTGTCGGCCATCGCCGACTCCGACCCCGACCTGGTGGCCGCGTTGCGCCCGCACCTCTCCCCCGACATCGACGACTTGTTCGCCGCGCCTTAGTGCCGGTCAACGGGCCTGTTCCGGGCAGCGCCCGCTCATCGGCCGACCGGTTCGAAGCGGAAGACCTGCCCGCGGTCGCCCGCGGCGCAGGGGAACTGCACCACACGGGACCAGGGCGTCGCCCCGGGCGCGGCGAGGCAGTGGCCGGTGTGCGACGGCTTGATGCGGTAGCCCCGTACCGGGGTCCGGACCTCCTCGAGGCGGAAGCGCTCGGCCTTGCCGCGGTGCCCGCAGTAGTCGTCCGTCATCCCGGCGCCCGCCTCGGTGCTGCCGCGGGCCACTCCCAGGCACCCTTCGTCGAACACCGGGTGGAGGGAGTGGATCCAGTAGGTGCCGCCACCAGCCGCCTCCACGCTGTAGGCCGGGATGCTGTCCCGGCAGTGGGACTGGTAGACGTTGCCCGATTCGGAATCCGCCTTCTCGGACAGGCAGAGGGAGGACAGGGCGGAGCGGATCCGGTACGCGCCCGGCAGAGGTAATGACGCCGCGTCGGACGTCTTCTCCGGCATGGGGCTCGCCACCGTACGCGAGGGCGCCTGCCGCCTGTTTGCGGCAGACGCCCCCGGCCTGTCTCCGGCGTCGCCGCTCGGCCCGTCCCAGACCGTGTATCCGACCGCGTACCCGACGGCGTATCCGCCGCCCAGCAGCACCGCGAGCGTCAGCGCTCCGACGGCCAGCCGGCCGCGCACGCCGCCGGGCACCCGCACCCGCCGGCCTGACGTACCGGCAGTTGTCGACTCCGCCCCCTGCGGATCCGGAGCACCAGGCATACCGTCAGCCCCCCCCGTCGGCGTCCATCGACGCGCATCGGCATTCCATTGGCGTGTTCAGAACAGCGAACAGCGATACAGAGAACAGGCTGGCAGATCCGCGCAGAACGGAACAGCAGCCGACGCGTGGAGGACGGGACGGGCTGCTCGGCGGGCAGGAACACCCCACGTCGCCGATACTGAGAGCAACCTCCCGGTGGCGGCAGGTCCGCCACCAGCCAGGAGCGAGATGGGCGTGCACACCGATCATCCGGGCGACGGCGCGGCGGCGCTTCTCGACGCCGTCGCGACCGCCGTGGTCGATGGCGGAGGAACGGTGCTGCGGTGGTCGCAGACGGCGGCGCGGTTGCTGGACAGGACGGCCGAGGAGGTCCGCGGACGTCCTGTGCACGCGCTGCTCGCCACCGGCGGCGAGACCGGCCGCGATGGCGAGACCGGCGGGGACACGGCGGACGGCGGCGCGGCCACCGGCGTGGCGCCGTGCGCCTCCCGGCTCCCCCCGACCGGCCGGGCGCTGCTGAGCCGCGGCTCCGGAGGCACCGTCGACGTCACCTACCGCGTCCTGCCGCTGGACGGCACCGCGGAGTTCCTGGTCGCCGCCGTGCCCACGGACCGCCTCACCGAGTGGCAGCAGGGCGCGTCCCTGGTGCGCGCCCTGCTCGCCCAGGACGTCATCGGGCTCGGGCTGCACGACATGGATCTGCGCACCGTACGGACCAACGTCGCCACCGCGACGTTCGGCCGGCGGGCGCGGTCGCCCGTCGTCGACGCGGCCGACCTCATGGGCGCGCAGGACACCGAGGCGATCCTGCGCGAGGTCCTGGAGACGGGGGTGCCGGTGCTCGGCAAGGAGCAGCGGCTGCGGTCGCCGCTGCTGCGCGGCAGGGAGCGCACCCTGTCGCTGTCCGCCTTCCGGCTGGAGGACTCCGGCGGCGTCCCGACCGGCGTCGCCTCGGCGTTCATCGACGTCACCGCCCAGGCGCGGGCCCGCCGCCAGCTCGACCTGGTCCTGGAGGCCGCCACGCGGATCGGCGGGGAGCTCGACGTCACCCGCGCCGCGCAGGAACTCGCCGACGTGCTCGTCCCCTTCGCGGACCTGGCGGCGGTCGCGGTGGCCGAGGCCGTGCTCGACGGCGACGAGCCGCCCGTGTTCGTGGACCGGCGCCGACATCCGCTGCGGCTGGTCGCCAGCGCGGCGTCGGCCGGGAACCCGCCGCCCGGCTTCCTCGGCGTGGGCGGCATCGTCCCGCCGTTTCCCGAGTACCCCGAACAGCGCTTCATACAAAGAGGACAGGCGTTGGTGGCCGACCGGACCTGGGCGCTGAACGTCTTCGGCGGCGCCGGGGTGGCCGACCAGCTCGTCCCGCCCGGCGGGCACTCCCTGGCCGCGGCGCCGCTGTTCGCCCGCGGGCTGCTGCTCGGTGCCGTGCTGGCGTGGCGTATGGAGCGGCCCGAGCCCTTCGACAAGGGGGACGCCGAGCTGCTGCGGGAGCTGGCGACGCGGGCGGCGCTCAGCCTGGACAACGCCCGCCGGTACACCCGTGAGCGCCGCACCGCCATCGCGCTCCAGCAGAGCCTGCTGCCGCCCGCGATGGCCGACACCCCGGCGGCCGAGACCGCGGGCATCTACCTGCCGGCGGGCGGTGCGGTCGGCGGCGACTGGTTCGACGTCATCCCGCTGCCGTCGCTGCGCGTCGCCCTGGTCGTCGGGGACGTGGAGGGCCACGGCCTGCACGCCGCCGCCACCATGGGCCGGCTGCGCACCGCCATCCAGACCCTGGCCGACCTGGAGCTCGATCCGAAGGAGCTCCTCACCCACATCGAGGACCTGGTCCAGCGGCTGTCGGGCGAGACCGGCCCCGGCGTCCAGGACATCACCGGCTCCGAGCTGCTGTACGCCGTCTACGACCCGGTCTCCGGGCGCTGCACCTTCGCCGGTGCCGGGCATCCGCCGCCCGTGGTGCTCCGGCCCGACGGCAGTGCGGAGGTCATCGAGATGTCCCTCGGGCCGCCGCTGGGTGCCGGCGACACGCCGTTCGAGGCCGCCACCGTGGAGCTGGAGCCGGGCAGCGTGCTCGCGATGTACACCGACGGGCTGCTCAAGGCCGAGGACCGCAGCGCGGACGAGGCGGTGCGGTGGCTCAGGGACACCCTCGCCGCGCACGGGCCCCGGTGGCCGCTGGGGGACATCCGGCGCGAGCTGCTGGCGGACCTCAGCGGCCGCCGCCACCGCGACGACATCGCGCTGCTGCTGGCCCGTACCCGGGTCGTACCGCCGGAGTCCGTCGCGGCGTGGGAGTTCCCGGCCGATCCCGCGGCCGTCGCCGACGCCCGCGAGGCCGCCGCCCGGCAGCTGACGGCGTGGGGGCTGGAGGACCTGGTCTTCACCACCGAACTGGTCGTCAGCGAGCTGGTCACCAACGCGATCCGGTACGCGGGCGGGCCGGTGGGCCTGCAGCTGGTCCGGGAGAACGTCCTGGTGTGCGAGGTCACCGACCCCAGCAACACCCAGCCGCGGCTGCGGCGGGCGGAGACCACCGACGAGGGCGGCCGGGGGCTGTTCCTCGTCGCGCAGCTCACCACCCGCTGGGGAAGCCGCTACGGCAGGCGGGGAAGACCATCTGGGCCGAGCAGCCGCTCCACCCGGCCCTCGGCTGACGTACGTTCCGGCTCTCGGCTGACGTACGTTCGGCCGCGCACCGGGCGTCGTGGCGCCCCCTGTGCGTGATCGCCTCCGTCGCGCACACTGGTGGCCTCATCCGACGAGGGAGGCGCGGCATGCCGTGGTCGGTCGGCCGGAGCGGTCGGTGGAGGCGGGCGGCCGCCTCCCGGTGGGCGCGCGGGGTCGCGGCGGTGGCGGCCGGGGCGCTGCCCGCGCCGGCGTTCCCGGCACCCGCCCTGTGGTGGCTGGCCTACGCGGCGCTGGTGCCCTGGCTGCTGCTGGTGCGGTCGGCCGGGTCGGGGCGGCGGGCGGCGCTGGACGGCTGGCTGGGCGGGGCGGGGTTCATGCTGGCCGTGCACCACTGGCTGCTGCCGAGCCTGCATGTCTTCCTCTTCGTGCTGGCGGCGCTGCTGGGGCTGTGCTGGGCCCCGTGGGGCTGGCTGGCGCACCGGCTGCTGCGCGGGGCGCCGGGTCCGGGCCGGGCGGCAGCGGCCGTGGTGCTGGTGCCGTCGGGGTGGCTGATGGTGGAGCTGGTGCGGTCGTGGGAGTACCTGGGCGGGCCCTGGGGCTGCTGGGGGCGAGCCAGTGGCAGGTCCCGGCCGCGCTGCGGCTGGCGTCGGTCGGCGGCGTATGGCTGGTGAGCTGGCTGATCGTGGCGCTGAACACGGCGCTGGTGGTGCTGGTCGCGGTGCCGCGGGCGCGTACCGCCCTGGTGGCGGTCTCGGGCGCGGGGGCGTGCGCCGCGGCGGCCGGCGGGGTGTGGGCGTGGGCGCCGCAGCCGGAGCGCGCGGGGACTGTGCGGGTCGCGGTGGTGCAGACGGGGGTGGTCTCGGGGTACGAGCGGCGTTTCGACCGGGACGAGGAGCTGACCCGGCGGCTCGCCGGGCGGCGCCTGGACTTGGTCGTCTGGGGCGAGAGCAGCATCGGGCAGGATGTGACGCGCCGTGCCGACCTGCGGCGGCGGCTGGCCGCGCTGTCCCGTACGGTCGACGCGCCCCTGCTGGTGAACGTGGACGCGCGCCGCCGGGGCGAGCGGGGGATCTTCAAGAGCGCGGTGCTGGTCGGCGCCCAGGGGCCCACCGGCGACCACTACGACAAGATGCGTCTGGTGCCGTTCGGCGAGTACGTCCCGCTCAGGGGCGCGCTGGGCTGGGCCACGTCGGTGGGCAAGGCGGCGGGCGAGGACCGCAGGCGCGGCACCGCGCCGGTGGTGATGCCCCTCCCGGGTGGGCCGGGGCTGCGGATCGGTCCGCTGGTCTGCTTCGAGTCGGCGTTCCCCGACATGAGCCGGCGGCTGGCGCGGGACGGGGCGCAACTGCTGATCGCCCAGTCGGCGACGTCCTCCTTCCAGCACAGCTGGGCACCGGCGCAGCACGCCTCGCTGGCCGCGCTGCGGGCCGCGGAGACCTGGCGGCCGATGGCGCACGCGACGCTGACCGGGGTGAGCGCGGTGTACGGGCCGCGGGGTGAGCCGGTCGGCGCGCGGCTGGGCACCGACCGGAGCACCGCGGCCGTCTACCCGGTGCCGCTCGGCCGTGGCACCAGCCCCTATGTGCGGTTCGGGGACTGGCCGGTGTACGGGTCGATGGCCGCGCTGGCGCTGTACGGCGGGATGACGGCGGGGCGGTCGGTGACCGGCCGCCGGGACCGGCGGCCTCCCGCGCGCCGCACACGGCCGGCGCGCACCGCGCGTGCGGGCGCGGGGCGCTGACCTCGACCGCGGCGATACGGGCCGTCAGGCGGCGGCGTGCGTGCGGATCGGCGGGGTCCAGTCGGCGATCCCGTCGAAGGCGCGCAGCGCGAGGCCGGGGGCGAGGCGGCCGACGACGATGAGGGCGGCGGCGCGCAGGGCGGCGGTGGGGGCGCGGTCGAGCAGGGAGAAGCGGGCGGTGCGGGCCGAGCGGCGGACGATGTCCGTCGTGCGGGGCAGCCGGTCACGGGTGTACGCGGCCAGGGCGCGGCTGAGGCCGCCGTCCGGGGCGACGCCGCCGTCCGGGGCGGCCAGGTGGTGGGCGAGGACGACGGCGTCCTCGACGGCCTGGTTGCCGCCTTGGCCGAGGGACGGCGCCATGGGGTGGGCGGCGTCGCCGAGCAGGGCGGTGCGGCCCCGGTGGTAGGCGGGCAGCGCCGTGGTCATGTGGCGCACGTCGTGCCGGAGGACCCGGGCGGGGTCGGCGGCGGCGAGGAGGGCGGGAACAGGGTGGTGCCAGTCGCCGAAGCGGCGCAGGAGTTCGGCCTGCTCGTCGTCGGGGGCACGGCCCGCCGGCGGCGCGAGGGCCGCCGCGTAGGCGTACACCCGGCCGTCCTTGAGCGGCTGGCTGCCCCACAGCGCGCCCCGGCCCCAGGTCTCGTGCGGCGGATACGGCCGGGTGGGGGCGGGGACGACGAAGCGCCAGGTGGTGAATCCGGCCTACGCGGGGGCGGGGTGGCCGGGGAAGAGGGTCGCCCGCACCCCGGAGTTGATGCCGTCGGCGCCGATGACCAGGTCGGCGGTCAGCTCACCGCCCGACGTGCCGACCCGGGCGGGCCGGTCCGGCGCGCCGGGGTCGGTCAGCGTGGCGGCGGTGCCGGTGCGCAGGGCACCTTCGGGCAGCCGGGTGCGCAGCAAGTCGGCGAGGGTGGCGCGGTGGAGCAGGACCAAGCCGCCGCCGTGCCGCCGGAGGTGGGCTGAGCTGTCGCTCCGGGCGAGCCAGCCGCCTCGCGGGGTGCGGATGCCGCCTTCGCCGTGCCAGGCGGCCAGCGCCCGGACCTCGTCGCCGAGGCCGATGACGTCGAGGGCGCGCTGGCCGTTGGCGGCCAGCGAGATGCCGGCGCCGACCGGTTCGAAGGACGGCGAGCGCTCCAGGACGGTGACCGCCCAGCCCCGCTAGGCCGCCCTGCTGGCCGCGGCGGTGCGGAGGCTGGCGCAGCGCGAGGCGCGGGTGCTGACCCCGGAGGAGATGCCCGGCCCGTGGGACGGACCGGAGAAGCTGGCCGACGCCCTCTCGCTCTCGCTGCATCGCTATCTGACGGCCCATCGCCATCTGCTGGTCGCCCGCTACGAGCTGGCGCTGGAGGCGACCCGCCGGCCGGAGCTGCGGGAGATCTACGACGCGTCGGGCCGGGTCTTCCAGGAGATGCTGGTCGCGCTGATGCGGGCGGCGGGGTCGGCGGCGCCGGAGCGGCACGCGGCTGGCCCTGACCGCGTGGTGCGACGGGATCCTGTTCTCGTGCTCGGCGGGCTCGTACCACCAGGCGTCGCCGACCCGGGAGGAGCTGCGGGCCGGCTGCGCGGAGCTGCTGTGCGGGATGCTGGCACGCTGACATCCCCTGGCGCACCGGCCACTTGGGTGACGATGATGGCGGCCATGACGACGACTGAGCGCACCATTCCGACCGGGGAAGCCGACGAGCGCACCATGTTGGAGAACTGGCTGGAGTTCCACCGGGAGACCCTCGCCGCGAAGTGCGAGGGGCTCTCCGACGAGCAGCTGCGGGAGGCGTCCGCGCCGCCCTCCGATCTCACGCTGCTCGGACTCGTACGGCACATGGCGGAGGTGGAGCGCGCCTGGTTCCGCCGGGTGCTGTCCCAGCAGGAGATCGGGCCGCTGTATTACAGCGAGGAGGACCCGGACGGGGACTTGCATGTGAGCGGTCAGGACACGGCCAAGGAGGCGTTCGACACCTGGCGCGCGGAGATCGCCGCGGCGCGCGAGTCGGCCGCCCGCCATGCGCTGGACGACACCGGGGTCTGGAAGAGGCGCAAGAGCCCGGGCGAGGACCGGGTGGTCAGCCTGCGCTGGATCTACGTCCACATGATCGAGGAGTACGCGCGGCACAACGGCCACGCGGACCTGCTGCGCGAGCGGATCGACGGCGCCACCGGCAGCTGACCGCACGCTCGGCCCGCGCCGCCCTCGCTCCCGCCAGGCCCTCTCGGTCAGGCGTGCGGCGGGGCGGCGTCCCCGTCCAGCCGCAGCGCGATCCGGCCGATGGCGGCCCGGACCCCGTCGCTGTACGGGTCCTCGCCCAGCACACCGGAGGCGGCCCGGGCCTGCGCCAGCTGGGCGCGGGCCGCCTCCCGCTGGCCCAGCTTCACGTAGTCGGCGGCCAGGTTGAGATGGAGCGAGGGGTAGAAGGCGCGCACCGCCACCCGCGCCGGATGGCGCACGGCACCGTCACCGGTGACCGCGTCGGCGGCCGCCAGGGCCAGCAGGTCCCACATCAGCTCGTCGGCCGGGTCGTCCTGGGTGTCGGCCATGTAGTGGGCGAGGGTGCAGCGGTGGTACGGATCGCCGTCCTCCCCGATCTGCTCCCACAGCCGGGCGAACCGGTTGCGCGCCTCCTCCCGGTCGCCGCCCTGATGCAGCATCACCGCCTGCCCGATGCGGGTCATCACGACGTCCTCCGCCGGCTCGTGCCGCGCTGGTGCCATCACCCACTCCCGTCTGTGTGCGTCGCCTATAGGCGTCGTCGCTCCGTCGCCGTGTCCCGACTCGTCGTTTTCGTTGCCGTGTCCCGACGCTAGCCGCGCGGCCACCGACAATCCCGGTCAGGAGCCCCGGACACGCCGAAGCCCCCGGTTCAGACGCCCAGGTCAGGGATCCGCCAGTCGATGGGCTGGTGGCCCTGGGCCGCGACGGCATCGTCGATCTGCGTGAAGGGCCGGGAGCCGAAGAACTTCTTGGCCGACAGCGGGGAGGGGTGCGCGCCCTTGACCACCACATGCCGCTCCTCGTCGATCAGGGGCAGCTTCTTCTGGGCGTAGTTGCCCCAGAGCACGAAGACGGCCGGGTCGGGCCGGGAGGCGACGGCGCGGATCACCGCGTCGGTGAACTTCTCCCAGCCCTTGCCCTTGTGGGAGTTGGCCTCGCCGGCGCGGACGGTCAGCACCGCGTTGAGCAGCAGCACCCCCTGCCGGGCCCACGGCATCAGATAGCCGTTGTCCGGGACGGGGTGGCCGAGCTCCTCCTTCATCTCCTTGTAGATGTTCCGCAGCGACGGCGGGGTCTTGACCCCGGGCCGCACCGAGAAGCACAGCCCGTGGCCCTGGCCCGCGCCGTGGTAGGGGTCCTGCCCGAGGATCAGCACCTTGACCTGGTCGTACGGCGTGGCGTCAAGGGCGGCGAACACCTCTTCGCGCGGCGGGTACACCGGGCCCCTGGCCCGCTCCTCCTCGACGAAGTCGGTGAGCTCTTTGAAATAGGGCTTCTCCAGCTCGTCGCCGAGCACGGCCTGCCAGGACTCGGGCAGCATGTCGCTCACGTGGGTGTTCCTCCGGTCGTGATGGTGTGACAGGACGAACGTACCGGCGACCACTGACAACGCACGCGTCGAGGGCCGGGCGGCATCCGGATCCGGGCCGCCCGGCCGCTCGACGAGGTGGGTCCGCCGTGATCCGCTCAGGCACCGACCCCGGCGTTGAGGAAGATCCCGCCGTCCACCACCAGGGTCTGGCCGGTGATCCAGGCGGCCTGGTCGGAGGTGAGGAACGCGGCGGCGCCCCCGATGTCCTCCGGTACGCCGAGGCGGCCGAGCGGGTAGGCCGCGGCGGCCTCCTCCTCGCGGTTCTCGTACAGCGCCTGGGCGAACCTGGTCTTGACCACGGCCGGGGCGATGGCGTTGACCCGGACGCCCGGCGCGAACTCGTGCGCGAGCTGCGCGGTGAGGTTGATCATCGCGGCCTTGCTCACCCCGTACGCGCCGATGAACGGCGAGGGCGCGAGTCCGGCGATCGAGGCGATGTTGACGATCGCGCCGCCGTGCTCCTTCTGCCACGCCTTCCAGGTCTGCTGGGCGAAGCCGAGCGCGGAGACCACGTTGGTCTCGAAGACCTTGCGGGCGACGGCGAGGTCGAGTTCGGCCAGCGGCCCGAAGACCGGGTTCGTACCCGCGTTGTTGACCAGGAAGTCGACGCGGCCGAACGCCTCCATGGTGCGCTCGACGGCAACCGCCTGGTGCGCCTCGTCGTGGGCCTTCCCCGGCACCCCGATCACCCGGTCCGCGCCGAGCCGCTCCACGGCCTCCTTCAGCGCGTCCTCGTTGCGCCCGGTGATGCACACCCGGTCGCCGCGCGCCACCAGCGCCTCGGCGACGCCGTATCCGATGCCGCGGCTCGCCCCGGTGACGAGCGCGACCTTTCCGGTGTCCGCTGCCTGTGCGGTCATGTCGCTGTCGCCTTCCGTCAGTTGAGCGGGCCGCCGGCCACGTACAGGACCTGGCCGGAGACGAAGCCCGCCGCGTCGCCGGTGAAGAAGGCGATGGCGTTGGCGATGTCGTCCGGCACCCCGACCCGCTGGACCGGGATCTGGGTGGCGGCCGCCGCCTTGAAGTCCTCGAAGCCCATGCCGACGCGCTCGGCGGTGGCGGCGGTCATGTCGGTGGCGATGAAGCCGGGGGCGACCGCGTTGGCCGTGACGCCGAACTTGCCCAGCTCGAAGGCGAGGGTCTTGGTGAAGCCCTGCAGGCCGGCCTTGGCGGCGGAGTAGTTGGCCTGGCCGCGGTTGCCGAGCGCGGAGCTGCTGGAGAGGTTGACGATCCGCCCGAACGAGGCGTCCACCATGTGCTTCTGGCACGCCCGCGACATCAGGAACGCGCCCCGCAGGTGCACGTTCATGACCGTGTCCCAGTCGCTGTCGCTCATCTTGAAAAGAAGGTTGTCGCGCAGGACGCCCGCGTTGTTGACGAGGATCGTCGGCGCGCCGAGCTCTTCGGCGACCCGGGCGACCGCGGCCTGGACCCGCTCGGCGTCGGAGACGTCGGCGCCGACGGCGATGGCCTTGCCACCGGCCTTGGTGATCTGCGCCACGGTGTCCGCGCAGGCCCCCTCGTCGAGGTCCAGTACGGCGACGGCGCGGCCCTCTGCGGCCAGTCGCACGGCGGTGGCCGCGCCGATGCCGCGGGCCGCGCCCGTCACGATGGCGACGCGCTGCTCGGTGGTGGACATGCGGGTTCTCCTCGCCTCGGTAGCGGCTCACCACCCGGCCGGCGGGCGCGGCGGTGAGCAACCGCTTAGTCGCTTCAGCAGACGAGACGCTAGAAGCCCCACCACCGCATGTCAACGCCCCACCCGCCGACGCACGGGTGGGGCGCGCACGGGCCGACGCGGCCGTACGTACGCCGTCAGCGCACCAGCAGCTCCAGCAGCCGCTCGACCTCGGCCTCCGGGTCGGTGGTCAGGCCGGTGTGCACCGGCCCCGGCTGGACGACCGTGGAGCGCGGCGCGATCAGCCAGCGGAAGCGCCGCCCCGCGTCGTCGCCCGCAGCCTGCCCCGCGTCCTCGCCGCCCCGGCAGACCGCCTCGACGGCGTGCAGCGCCGCGCGCACGCCGGCCACGTCGGCCTGCGGGTCCAGCGCGCGCAGCTTCTCCTCGCTCAGATACGTGCGGGCGGCCACGAAGGAGGCTGCCCGGCAGTAGACGACCACGCCCGCGTTGAAGCACTCCCCGCGCTCGACCCGCGGCACGACGCGCAGCAGCGCGTACTCGAAGACCTGGCGCTCGCTCATTCCCCGCCGCCCTTGCGCTGGTTCTTGGTCGGGTGCGGCCAGGCGGCCAGATGCTCGGTCAGCCAGCCCGCGGCCGGGGTGGGCTTGCGCTCCACCCGCGGGCCGAGGCCGATGCGCTCACCGATGGTCGCGGCACGCGGCAGCAGCGCCTCCACATAGGCGCGGCGGAGCGCGTCGGCGGAGTCAAAGCCGGGCTCGTCGACCAGCCACTCGTCGGGGACATCCGCCACGACCTCGGTCAGCAGCTCCTCGGTGACCAGCGGGGCGAGCGTGGCCGCGGCCGACGCGACGTCGGGGGCGAAGGGGGCGAGCACGTGGTCCGAGGCGTCGTACGGCTTGGCGGCGGATGTCCGCGCCGTCGACCAGTTGTGGTGCCAGATCATGGTGGCGCCGTGGTCGATGAGCCACGGATCACCGTGCCAGACCAGCATGTTGGGGTTGCGCCACGAGCGGTCGACGTTGTTGACCAACGCGTCGAACCAGACGACCCGGCCCGCCTCCTGGGAGTCCACCCGGTAGGCGAGCGGGTCGAAGCCGATCGATCCGGGGAGGTAGTCCATCCCCAGGTTCAGCCCTCCGCTCGCCTTGAGCAGTTCCTGCACCTCCTGGTCGGGCTCCGACAGACCGATGACCGGATCCAGCTGGATCGCGACCAGCTCCGGGACGCGCAGCCCCAGACGGCGGCCGAGCTGTCCGCAGATGACCTCGGCGACCAGGGTCTTGCGGCCCTGGCCCGCGCCGGTGAACTTCATGACATACGTACCGAGATCGTCGGCCTCGACGATGCCGGGGAGCGAGCCACCCTCACGCAGCGGCGTGACATACCGGGTGGCGATGACTTCTGTCAGCATTTCTCCAGGCTATACGCCCTGACTCCCTGGAAATCCACGACCACGTCAGCGCCGCACAGCCTGGGGAATCGCTTCCGCGAGCAACGGCGAGCGGCGGCGAGCATATGTACGCCATCGCCCGTTACCCGACGGTAGTACCGTCTGTCACCTCTCCTTGCGGTGCGTCTTCGGATAGGCTGAAGTGAGCCAATTACCGCTTATTCATGGCGAGTTCGGCACGGGGGATCATGAGACGCGCCAGGAGATCCAACCTGTTCATCGGCGCCGTGTGCACCCTCGGGGTGGCGGCGGCACTGGCCGCGGCGGGGCCCGGCGCGTCCGACGGAGAGCCTGCGCGGGCCACCGGGCTGACGCTGACACGCGATGGCGAGGGCATCGCGCCCTCGCCGCCTACGGGGGCGTCGGCCGAGGCGTCCGGCAGCGCGTCGCCAACGGCTCCACCGCCGCTGTCCGTAGCGCCGAGCACCGGTTCATCGGAACCCTCGCGCTCCAGCGGCTCGACGAGCCCGACGAGCCCGACGCACCGTACCGATCACGGCGGGCAGCAGCCGCCCTCCCCGTCGGCGGGCGTGCCTGACCGGCCGTCATTCTCGCGTCTGCCGGGGACCGATGAGCCCTCGTCGCGCGGGCCGGCTCCCTCGGGGCCGGCCACCCCGGCACCGGGCACCACCCCTCCCGGGTCCCCCGCCACCGGGCCCTCCCCGCCCGGGCCGGACCGCTGCGGGGACGCGCGCCCGTGGCAGGGACTGCGGATCGGTTTCACCTCCCCCTGCGAAGGGGCCGCGGTCCCGCAACTGGTGTCGGTCCGGCTGAAGGTGCCGAGGTACCCGGGCGAGGGCCAGGGGGCGTTCGTGATCACCGGCACCGTGCTCACCGACGCCGCCGGTCGGCGGCTTCCCGAGTCGTACACCTTCTCGGAGTTCTACCCGCTGGCGCTGGGCCCTGGGACGTCCCAGGAGACGGGCCACCCGGACGTCTGGCGGAACAACGTCATCGTCGGGAAGGGCTGCGCTCCCCTGACCGACCGCACCCGGGTCCAGTTGCGGATCTATCTGCTGTCGTCGGCCGGTCTGGCCTACGCGCAGCAGGAGTGGCGCGAGTCCACACCGGTGCGCATCCCCGAGGACAGCGTCCTGATGGACCGGATCACCGTGACCCGGCACGACGCCTGCCGCTGACCGCCCGGCGCGCACCTCGGCTGACCGCGCGGCGCGCACCTCGGTCGCACGGCCGCGACAGCCGGCCCCCGTCCCGGCGCGAAGGAGACCCGTATGAGCACACCCTCCGATCCACCGGACCCGTCCGACGAGAGAGCCGAGGGCACCGCGTCCACCCCTGCGGACGGGGCAGGCGAGGGCGCGGCCGCCGCCCCCGCGGACGGGGAGGCCGGTGGTGAGCCGAGTGGGGAGCCGGGCGCGGAACGGTCCCGGCGGGTCGGCTGGCCGGTGGCGATCGGCAGCGGCGTCGCCATCGCCACCGCCGTCGCCGCCCTGGTCACGGCCTTCACGCCCTGGCTCACCGGCGGGGGCGGCGGTGCCGCCGCATCCTCGGCGTCGCCGACCCCGTCCAGCGGGCCGACGTCCTCGCCGACGCCGCCGCCGAGTCCGCCGCCGCCCACCTCGCCGACGGTCACCCCCTCGCCGCCTCCGCCCACGCAGGCGCCGGACAAGCCCTGCCGGTCCACCAAGGCGGCGCACGGCTTCCGTGCTGCGTTCGTCGCGCCCTGCGACGGGGGTTCCGCCACCGCCCCGTACCCCACCGTCACCCTCGCGGTGCCCCGGTACCCCGCCGGGGACGGATCCCAGGGGCGGCTCTGGATCGTCTCCAGAATCCTCACCGACGGTGCGGGGATGCCGCTCGCGGACGAGCCGCTGTACGGCCAGTACCCGGTGGAGCGCAAGACCGCCGACCGGTTCACCGCCACGACCTGGCAGAAGAACCTCTTCGTCTTCCGGACCTGCCGCGACTACGGGCCCACGGAGCTGTCGGTGTACTGGCTCGACCCCAGCGGGGCCGAGGAGGCCGAGCGGTGGCGGCCCGGCGTGACCATCACAATCCCCCCGCACAGCACGCTGCTGGACCGGGCCACCGTCACGCTCGCCCCCGGCTGCTGACCACCGCCGACCGGCCCCCGGCGGCAGCCGACCGGACGGCGGCCCGGACCCGGCATCACCGACGGGCACCCGGACGCAGCGCCGCCGTGACCAGGGCGCGGCGACGGCGCGCGCGCAGCACGCGGCGGCAGTGTGCCGCCAGCCGGACCGCGCGCCGGGCGTCATCGTCGTCCACCACGTGGTAGAGCGCTCGTTCGGTGAGCCTGGCGAGGGCGAGCACCGGCGCCAGGCCCGTCGCCTGTGCCGTCTGACGGGCCGTCGAGCCGACCGGCCGGGGCCGCCCGGCCTCGGCGACCCGGACGACGTCCTGCCAGGCGGCGAGGATGCGCTGGTCGGCGGGGGCCCGGCGGCCGCCGCGGGGGCGTCGGCGGACGGCCCGGAGTACGCCTGCCAGGACGGGCCACATCGCCGACAGGCCGAGCAGGATCAGGAGGCGGACGTACAGCGGGAGATGGGACGGGGAGCGGGCCGGGTGCGCGGAGGGCTCGGGCGTGTGGGCGGCGGCACCGGCCTCGGGATCCGGCGCGGCGGTACGCCGCCCCGCCGCGCCCGGCAGCGGCAGGTAGTCCGTCCAGCCGAGCCCGGCGAACCGCACCTGCGGCCAGGCCAGCGCGTCCGCCCCGGTCACCGTCACCACACCGCCGGCGGGAGCGTGCCGGGGCCGGTATCCCACCACGACCCGGCTGGAGACGCCCAGCGTGCGCGCGGTCAGGGCGAAGGCGGTCGCGTATTGCGCACCGCTCCCCTGATGGGTCGTCAGCAGCTGGCGGAGGGCGGCGCAGTCCGTCCCCGGGCCTGCCGACGGGCGGTACCGGTACGGCGGCGAGCCGAGCCGGTCCCGCAGCCGCTCCAGCCGGTCTCCCGCGGCCGGCCCGGCCCGCAGGGCGTCCTTGCGCAGGCCGTCCAGGGCACGGGCGGCGCAGCGCGGCACGCGGTCGGCGGCGGGGACCGGTGCGGCGGCCCGGAGTCGCGCGCGGGACGGGGGGACGGGGGCGGGCGCGGTCAGCTCGTACCGCGTGACCGCCGAGGGCGCGTACAGCGCCTCGTGGCGAGGGTCCTCCCGGAAGCCGCCGACCGCGACCGCGCCCCAGGGGTGCGGCAGCAGGCGCGCCGGACGGGCCAGCGTGACGGTGACCGGGTCCCGCCCTGCCGCGGGCCGGGGGCGGGGAGCGGGGCGCAGCGCCGGTTCGGCCGACCAGCCCCGGCCGTCGGAGAAGTCCTGGTACGCCAGCAGCGGCCAGGTCGGCGGCCGGGTCCGCAGCCGGCCGGTCAGGGTCGCACGGAAGACCTCGGCGGCGCCGTGCCGCGCCGGGCGCGTCAGCCGGTGGAGCGGGTCCTGCTCCGTGGGTGCGGAGGACGACGGGGCGGGGGCGGGGCGCTGGGCCGCCCGAGGCGGCAACGGGAGCAGCGCCGCGGCGGCACCGGCCGACGCGACGGTCACCACCGCCACGGCGCTCAGTCCGCGCCGGTGCCGTAGCGGGGCGCGGCGCCCGGCGAGCAGCAGCACCGCCATCAGGCAGACGGCGGCGACCGCGGCCGCCGCGGAAGCCTCAGGCGCGGTCATGGCCGTCATGGCCGGTCATGCCCGGTCGTGGTCGGGGAGAGGGGCCAGGGACAGCATCAGGGGCGGCAGCTCCGCCGGACGGCTCACCTGGCCGTACCGCACCCGCCCGACGCGCAGGAACGCCCCGGTGGCCGCTTCGGCGGCGCGGACCACCGCCACCCAGCGGAAGCGCCCGGCCAGCACGGCCAGTTGGGGCTCGGCGGCGCTGAGGTCACGGGTGGTGCACACCACGGCCAGTGCCGCGCGTGGTCCGGCGGCCAGGGCCCGGGCCGCCTCCGACAGCTCCATGGCGGGCGCGCACCCGTCCCGGGGACCGGCCGGAGGCGCCACCGCGGAAAGCTCGTCGAGCACCATCCGGCGGCCCGCCGCCCCGGGCGGGCAGGCGACCGGCCCGCGGGTCAGCGCGGGGTGCCACAGCTCGACGGGCGAGTCGGCGCGCAGCGCGGCGACCGCCAGGCTCGCGGCGCAGTCGACCGCCGACTCCACGTGGTCGTGGTCCGGTCGGCTGGGAGCGGGGGCCGGGTCCGCGTGGACGGGAGCCAGGTCCAGCAGCACCGCGGTGCCTCCGCCCGTGGTCGAGGGGCTCTGCCGGATCTGGAGGACGCCGGTACGCAGCGACGCCGGCCAGTGCACCCGGCGCGGCGCCTCGCCCGGCTGACGGGGGCGCAGTGAATGGAACTCGAAGACGTCCTCGGGATCGGCGCAGCGGGTGGTGCCGGAGAGCTCTCCCGCCACCGCGCGGGGCCAGCGCAGTTCCTCGACGACCGCGGGGTGGACCAACAGCCGGGCGCCCGCGCCGACATGCGCCCGGGCGCGGGCCAGCCCTGTCGGATCCCGCCATTCCAGCGCCGGCGGCCCCGCTTCCCAGACGCCTCGGCGCAGGGGCGGCGACAGCGCGCGGCCCTCGGCGCCCGAGACGTCGACCGCCCACTCCTGCGCCGTACCGAGCGGTGTGCTGCGCCAGCGTTCGCGGACCGTCGTGGCGCCCGCCGCCCGGGTGGCGCCCCGGACCACGTAGCCGGTCTCGACCCGCTGACCGCGCACAGCGGGTGAAGGCGACAGCCGTTCGCGGACGATGTCCAGCGGCACGCGGCGGGGAGCGCTGAGCAGCGCCACCGCGCAGGCGGCCAGCCCCGCCGCGCCGAGGCCGGCCAGCAGATGCTGCCGCAGGATGCAGGCGTCGGCCAGCGCGGTGGCGGACAGGCCCAGCAGCCACCGCCCGCGCGTGGTCGGCCGGACCGTGGTCCGCCCCAGGAATCGGCCTTGGACCGTGGTCCGGCCCGGAGTCCGGCCTCGGGCGGTGGCCCGCCTCGTGAACCACCCCCGAACCGCTGCCCGCCCCGTGGCCCGGTCCATCACCGCACCGCCGTGCGTTCGGCGACCGGTACCCGCCGGACCAGTTCGGCGACCACGTCCGTCGGCTCCCGCCCCGACCCGAGGTGGACCACCATCCGGTGCGCGAGCACCGGCACCGCCAGCGCCTGGACGTCGTCCGCCACCGGGTAGCGGCGTCCGGCCAGCATGGCCCGCGCCCGCGCCGCGCGGACCAGCCCCGCGGTGGCCCGGACGCTCACCCCCCGGGCCACGTCGGGGTGGGTGCGGGTGGCCCTGGCGAGCCGTACCGCGTAGGCGGTCAGCGGCGCGGGGGCGGGCACCGCGCCCAACGCCTCGATCGCGGCGTTCAGTTCCCCGGGAGCCATCAGCGGGCGCACGTCGGCCGCCTTGCCGATGCGGCCGGCGGCGATCTCGCACTCCGTGGCCTCGTCGGGGTCGCCGACCACCACCCGCATCAGGAACCGGTCGAGCTGTGCCTCGGGGAGGGGTAGGTGCCCTGCAACTCGACGGGGTTCTGGGTGGCGGCCAGCAGGAACGGCTCCGGCAGCGGCAGGGTTTCGCCGTCCACCGTCACCTGACGCTCCTCCATGGCCTCCAGCAGCGCCGACTGCGTCTTGGGAGAGGCGCGGTTGATCTCGTCGGCCACCACGACGTTGGCGAAGAGCGGACCCTCCCGGAACCGCAGACCGCCGCCGACACCGTCGGGCACGGCGTAGCCGGTCACCTCGGCGGGCAGCAGATCCGGGGTGAACTGGATCCGGCGGCAGGAGCCCGCCGTCGCCCGGGCGAGGGCCTGGGCCAGGGTCGTCTTCCCGCTGCCGGGCTGACCCTCGATCAGCACATGCCCCTCGGCGAGCGCGCAGATGACCGTCTGCTCCACCGCCTCCGGACTTCCGGCGAACACCGCGCCGATCGGCGCGAGCAGCCGGTCGCGCAGACGCTCCGCCCACGCGGCGGTCCCTGCCCGGCCTGCCCCCGCACCACTCATCGGTACGCCCCCGCCCCCCGTACGGCCGGTTCGCCCACCGGCGCAAACCACCCTTACCGCGGCACTCTAGGCACCGCGGGTGGTGACCGCAGCCGATCGGCGAGGATGAGGCCGTGCTGTGACCCGCCGCGACGGATCCGGAGAAGCGAACTCCTCCTCGGACACGGCACTCGGTCTACTCACCGGGGGCGGCTGCGGCCGAACCGGTCGGCTACCCCATGCTCTTGGCGCCGTCCAGGGACTCGCGAATGATGTCGGCGTGGCCCGCGTGCTGGGCGGTCTCGGCGATGACGTGCATCAGGACTCGGCGGACCGACCAGTACGCTCCGGCCTCGAACCACGGGGCCTTCGGCAGCGGCTGGGTCGCGCCCAGGTCGGGCAGCGAGGCCACCAACTCATCCATACGCTGGGCCGCTTCGGCGTAGTCGGCCAGCACGCCCGCCAGGGTCTCCTCGGGCAGCAGCCGGAACTCGTCGGCCCGCCGGGCCAGGTCGGCCTCGGTGATGGTGGTGAAGTCGGGCATCGCCGACGGGCCTTCCAGGATGAAGGCCGTCCAGGTCCGCTCGACCGCGGCGACGTGCTTGACCAGGCCGCCCAGGCACAGCTCGCTGGCGGTGGTCCGCTTCCTGGCCTGCTCGTCGGTGAGGTCGCGCGTGGTGAAGCGCAGGAAGTGCCGGTGCTGGGCCAGCATCGCCAGCAGGTCGGCGCGCTCACCGGTGTCGGTCGTGGTCTCGCTCATGTCTCGGCCTCCGTTGTTGCCGTTCCCTCGGACGAGAACCACGCTACGGGCCATGTGGGTCAGATCATGACCTAGATCCCCCAGATCGCGGATGCTTTCAGCTCCCGCCTCGGCATCGCCATCGGACGTCTCCGACATCTACCCCTCACCTGTGACATGTGAAATATTACTGCGCGCCCGGCGACTCCTTCGAAGGGATCAGTCATGTCGCGCAGACTCAAGGGGGCAGGAGCGGCGATAGCCCTCGCACTCCTCGCCGCCCCCGCCATCAGCGCCCAGGCGCTCGCCGCACCCGCACCCGTCACCGCGCCTCCACCGGCCGCCGACCACCCGCACGACGCCCGCCACGGGCACGGCGCCGAGGCTCCGCCGGCGCCCAGCCGCCAGGAACTGCAGCAGCAGGCCGTGCGCCGACAGGCCCTGGAGCAGGTGGCGGCGGGCCGTATCGACACGGTCGACGGCCGGCTCCCGCAGCGGGTCAAGGTCGGAAAGCGCTACGTGGAACTCGCCCAGGAACGCAAGGACAAGATCTTCGTCATCCTCGCGGAGTTCGGCGAGCAGGTGGACAACACCACCGAGTTCGAGGGCAAGCCCCGCTTCGGCGGTGAGCCCGGCCCCCTGCACAACACCATCGACAAGCCCGCCAAGGCCGACAACCACACGGTCTGGCGCAAGGACTTCGACCGCGCCTACTACCAGCAGCGGTTCTTCGGCGACAAGCCCGGCGCCGTCAGCCTGCGCAACTACTACCGGCTCCAGTCCTCCGGCCGGTACGACATGGACGGCCACGTCACCGACTGGGTGAAGCTGCCCTGGAACGAGAACCGCTACGGCACCGACAACTGCTCCGAGTCCGGTCAGTGCCGCACCAACTGGGACCTGGTGCGCGACGCCACCAACGCCTGGTACCACTCCGAGCGGGCCAAGGGCCGCACCCCGGCCGAGATCAAGGCCCAGCTCGCCGAGTACGACGTCTGGGACCGCTACGACTTCGACCGCGACGGGAACTTCGACGAGCCCGACGGCTACCTCGACCACCTGATGATCGTCCACGCCGGGAAGGACCAGACCTGGGGCGGCGGCAAGCAGGGCACCGGCGCCGTCTGGGCGCACCGCTGGTTCGCGTACTGGAACCAGGCCGGATCCGCGGGCCCCGAGGGCAACAAGAACGGCGGCGCCCCGGTCGGTGAGTCCGGCATCTGGGCAGGCGACTACCTCACCGGCGGCGAGAACAGCGGGGTCGGCCTGTTCGCCCACGAGTTCGGCCACGACCTGGGCCTGCCGGACATGTACAGCTCCGACGGCGACAACAGCGTCAACTTCTGGTCGCTGATGTCGTCCGCCTCGTACCTGGCCAAGGGCCGCAACACGACCGGCGAGTATCCGGGCGACCTCGACGCCTGGAGCAAGCTGCAGTTGGGCTGGCTGGACTACACCGAGGCCGACGCGGGCCGTAAGACCCGCGCCCTGCTGGGCGTGTCCGGGTACAACACCGAGGACCCGCAGGCGCTCTTGGTGCACCTGCCGCCGTCGACCACCTCCACCGACCTGACCGACCCCTACGAGGGCGGCAGCCAGTGGTGGAGCGGCACCGGCGACTACATGGACAACACCCTGACCCGCACCGTCGACCTGACCGCCGCGGGCGGCGCGGCCCGCCTCGACGCCAGGGCCTGGTACGACACCGAGGAGGGCTACGACTTCCTGACGGTGGAGGCGTCCACGGACGGCGGGGTGCGCTGGACCCCCCTGACCGGCACCGTCGGCGGACGGCCCCTTCCGGCCAACGGGATCTCCGGCGCCTCGGGCGGCTGGACGGAGCTGAGCGTGCCGCTGGACCGGTTCACCGGCCGGAGCGTACAGCTGCGGCTGCGGGTGACCTCCGACAGCAACACCCACGGCAAGGGCGTCACCTTCGACGACATCCGCATCACCGCGGGCGGCACCGAGCTGCTGCGCGACGGCGCCGAGCAGGGCGCCAACGGCTGGAGCGCCGTGAAGTGGTCACGGACCCAGGGGCGCACGGGCACCGCCGAGCACCCGCGGGCCTACCTCGTGGAGAACCGCCGCCACACCGGGTACGGCGCCTACCTGAAGACCGGCCCGTACAACTTCGGCTGGACCGGCGACGCCGCCCACCCGGAGAAGAAGGACACGGTGGAGTTCTACCCGTACCAGGAGGGCGTGCTCGTCTGGCTCTGGGACACCGCCTACAGCGACAACACCACCAAGGCGCACCCGGGCAAGGGCATGCTCCTGCCGGTCGACGCCCGGCCGCAGGCGCTGCGGTTCACGGACGGAACGCTGGTCAACGCGCGGGCGCAGACCTTCGACGCGCCCTTCTCGCTCCGGCCGAGTGACGAGATCCTGCTGCACCGCGCCGGAGTGCCCGTGGTCGTCCCGGAGCGCCCGGGCGTGCCGGTCTTCGACGACCACACGGGCACGTACTGGAACGAGGAGCTGCCGCAGGTCGGGGTGAAGGTGCCGGACACCGGGACGAGGATCGCGGTGGTGAAGGAGGCCCAGGACGGTCGGCTGACGACGGTGCAGGTGAGCCCCTCGCACTGAGCCGCCGGTTCGGCCGTCGACGTGGGGATGGCGGTGGGGGGCCAGGGCAGGGCCCGCCATCCCCACGCGCGGCGGGCGCCGCGTCCCACCGCCGCGGCCGGTCCCACGGGCGACCGTGGAGACCGGCCGCGGCGCGTCAGGGGGAGAAGACCTGGTCGAGCCGGTGGATCGCCCCGTCGTCGCCGGTCTGGTACTTGAAGACCAGGCCCGAATTCGGGTGCGCCGCCAGCCAGTCGACCAGTTCCTGGACGCCGATCCGCCGGTTCTCCGCGGAGTCCGTGATGGGGGTGGTGGCGGACACGTACGCCGCCTGGTCGAGGGCCCACCGGGCCTCCTCCCCGGTGGTGACGAACGGGGCCCCGTCCGTGTCCTTGCCGGGGCAGCCCCAGGCGCCGTGCTGGAGGATCAGGTTCAGGTGCGTGGGATCGTCGATCTCCTCGGTGCCGTAGAGGGCGATCTCGTCCGGGTCCACCTCATCCGGAGTCGGCGGCTTGTCCGCGCACGGGGACTTCTTCGGCGCGGGCGCGGTGGGGCCGGTCGTCTTGGGGTTCGGCTTCTTCGCCGGTTCTCCCCCGCCCGTCCCGCCCGAGCCACCGGTGCTGCCCGTCCCGCTCGTCCCGCCCGAACCGCCCGTGCCGCCCGAGGCCGCCGGGCCGCCGGAGGACTTCGGAGATGCCGGAGACGAGGCGCTCTTGTCCGGCTGCCCGGCGCCCGGCTTCCCGGAAGCCGGCTTCCCGGAGGCCGTGTCGTCCTTCGCGCATCCCGTCGCCAGCGCCACCAGCGCGATGGGCGCGAGAAGGCCGACGACGCATCTGAACCGCGTTGCAAGCATGTAGGTGTTCCCCCCTGCTCAAAGGCGGCCATTTCCGGCCGCACCCCCATGGACGGGGGAAAGGTACCAACAGCGGTTCATGGGGCACATCGGCGGCGGCTCCTTGTCACCCAGCTGGGACACTCCCGTCGCAGATCGGCGACTGGCCGGGGGGAGGCAGGGTCGTCGACCGACCTCATTAGGTGGCCGACCACCACCGGCAGCCGGTGGCGCCCTCGGCGATCGCCCCCGGGCAGCAGATGTTCACCGCGGCCGGGATGCAGGACATCCCCATGCCGCGCGCGCTGACCACCGGGGAAGTGCGCGCCACGGTCGACGACTTCCGTCGGGCTGCCGCACGCGCGATCCGGGCGGGCGCCGACGCGGTCGAGATCCACGGCGCGAACGGTTACCTGCTGCACCAGTTCCTCGGCGAGGGCTCCAACCACCGTGATGACATCTACGGCGGTTCCCTCGCCAACCGCGCCCGACTGACCGTGGAGACAGCCCAGGCCGTCAGCGCGGAGATCGGCGGCGAGCGTACGGGGCTCCGCCTGTCGCCGGGCGCGCCGATGGGCCGCGTGGACGAGGGCAGCACCGGTCCCGACACCTACCGCCATCTGGTGAGCGAACTCGCGCCGCTGAACCTCGCCTACGTGCACCTGCTGCATCTGGGGGATGAGGAACTGCTGCGGGACGTGCGTGCCCAGTGGCCGACCGCGCTGCTGGTCAACCGCCCCGGACGCGACCGGGCCGAGGTGGCGGCAGACATCGAAGCGGGACTCGCCGACGTCGCCACCGTCGGTGCGTGGGCACTGGCCAACCCTGACCTACCGCAGCGGCTGCGGACCGGCGCCCCGCTCAACGAGGCCGACTGGCCCCCTTTCGGCACCCTGTCCGCGTACGTCACCAGCAAAGCCGCCCTCGCCGGCATGACCCGCGCCCTCGCCCGTGATCTCGGTACTCGCGGGATCACGGTCAACAACATCCAGCCCGATCCCATCCGCACCGACCTGACCTCTGCCGACAGCCGCGCACACAACGTCATGACCACGGCCACGGCCCTTCGCCGTTTCGGCACCCCGGAGGAGATCGCAGGCCTCGTCGCCTACCTCTCCGGCCCCGACGCCGCCTACATCACCGGCGCCACCATCACCGCCGACGGCGGATACCCGGCCTGACGGGCCCGTGCGTGGCCGGCCGTGGCTTGGCTGGCATGCTGATCATTTCCACCTGCATTTCCCTGTGAGGAGTCGACTCGTCATGCCAGTTCCCGCAGATCCGAACGTGGTTCACCCGATGCCGGACCAGCCGCGTCTGGTACTGCTCAGGCCGCTGATCACCTCGCCGCTGATCGACGTCGGAGAGTTCTCCTACTACGACGACCCGGACGATCCGACAGCATTCGAGACGTCCAACGTGCTGTATCACTACGGGCCGGAGAAGCTGGTCATCGGCAAGTTCTGCGCCCTCGGCGAGGGGGTGCGGTTCATCATGAACGGTGCCAATCACCGGATGGACGGCCCTTCGACGTTTCCCTTCCCGATCATGGGAGGTTCGTGGGCCGAGCACTTCGATCTGATCACCGGCCTGCCCGGCCGTGGTGACACCGTGGTGGGCAACGACGTGTGGTTCGGATACCGGGCCATGGTGATGCCCGGCGTCCGCATCGGTCATGGAGCGATCATCGCCTCCGGTTCCGTTGTCGTCGACGACGTCCCCGACTACGGCATCGTCGGCGGCAACCCGGCCAAACTCATCCGCCGCCGCTACAGCGATGAGGACATCGCCCGCCTTCTGGCCATCGCCTGGTGGGACTGGCCGGCCGAGCACATCACCGAGCACGTCCGGACCATCATGTCCGGCACCATCGACGACCTTGAGGCCGCAGCCCCGAGGAGGCGATAGCCGCATGCCGGGGCCCGCCACGGGCGCGTGAAGCCGCACTGTTGCCCGGCTTGAGAAATCCTGTCGGTTTTCGCGCGGGTGGCGGGACGGTTCTCGCGGGTGGACCCGCGGTGGCGGATGGGGGAAGGGCACGGCTTCGGCTGGTGTCCAGCGGCAGTACTCCAGGCCGCCAGAACGAGTGCGGCCTGGACCAGTACGAGGTCCGCCGCTACCCAGGCTGGCACCGGCACATCACCAGCACCGTTCCCGTCACCCTGGCAGAGATCCGGCGGCTCCTGGACGTACTACTTCCCCGCCCCGAGCCCCCCAACGGCCCCATCGCACACGCCCTGAGCTGATCCCGCTGGCGCAGACGTCACCGGGCCACAGCCCGGCACTGCCACTACCGAAGAAAAACCAGCTCAGGCAACGATTTCTGACTGGAGCACTACGGGCCGCACGTGTTGGTCCCGCTACTGGATTGGACCGACCCGGTCACCGGCATCGGCCTGCCGGACGGCTTCCACACATCCACCAGCGCTGTATGAGCACCTTGGCTCGAATCCGATGCGAAGGGTTGACCAGTTGATCGCGGCATGTATTCTCTAATTGAGAGACGGCATTGTTTAGGAAGACCTCGGTAGACCCCGGAGGGATCCTTGTTAGACCGGTTCGGTTGGCAGCCGCAAGTTAGCAATCCAGTTACTGTCAGTGGATATACCTATAACGAGGCTTACCTTCACGGTGTACACGGTTTCACCAGGGGGCTTCTCCATGACCCGTGTAGCTGCTGAATTACTTACTCCTCCCTCGACGCGCCGGAGGGGTGATCACGCAAAAACATGCCCAGGCAATCCGGAGTCCAGATATTTCGGCGTGACTTGCGATGCCGTTATGCGCGACAATATCGCTGAGGATTTCGCCAAGAATTGCGTAACGTCCGCCATTTATACAAGACTTGAAAAATTCACGCCCATTCCCGAGCGGCGTAGATGGTCAATGAAGCGTGTCGCTGGGTCCTGACGAGAGAACCTGACCACCGCCCGAAGGGATGACGCGGGCGGTATCTGGCGGGCCCTGGCGCCGTGGGGCCAGGCGCTCGTGCTGCTGGTCTTCCTCGCCAAGGGCGACACCTTTGAACCGCTCGGATGCCGCTTCGGGATCGGCACCGAGACCGCCCGCCGCTACGTCAACGAGGGCATCGATGCCCTCGCCGCGCTGCCCCCACCCCCCACCCTGGCCGACGCCCTCGCCGCCGAGGCGCTGACCACCGCCGAAGGCGAGCTGGTCTTCCTCGGCGAGGTCCGAGTCGGCTCCACGCACGACCTGACCGTCGGCCGCGCCGACGGCATCATCGAGTCCGCCTCCGAGCAGGACGTGGAGATCACCGCCGACTCCGGCTGCCGAGACGCCGACGGCACCGTTCACACCCCCGATCAAGCGCCCCAAGGGCAAGAGCCGCAACGGCTGGGAGAAGCTGGCCAACACCGCCCTTGCGCGCCTGCGAGCCCCCGCAGAGCGGCCCTTCGCCCAGCTCAATAGCTGGCGCGTGCTGCACAAAATCCGCATCAGCCCCGGACGGGTCACCGCCTGCTGCACGCGCTCCTCGCCGTCAACCAGCAACAGCACTTAACGAATCCGTCCGTGACTCTTTCGCAGAGAAATCGCAGCGGCGACATCTCACTGAACAAGGGGAAAATCTTGACTGAAACGTTTTCTGGTCGGCATGTCGAGATCGCCTGGCCCGACCTGGGTATCACCGTGACCGCGGAACTCGACGGCCGCAACGCTGAACTTGCCGACGCGCTGTGGGAGGCGTTGCCCTACCAGAGTCTGCAGGGACACGCGCTGGTGGCGGGACAGCATCTGTATCACGCGGCACCGATCCCGTCGCTGCTGCATCTGTCCGCGTCGACTCGGATAGCAGATCGACGCGAGGCGCCCGATGGGACCGTATTCTGCTCCGCGCTACAGCATTTAGGTATCAAGTACGGCACGTTGACCGAACCGATGCCGGCATCCCCGGTGGGCCGGATCCTGCAGGAGGATATGCCCGCACTACTGGAGGCCGGGAAGGCGACCTGGGATTCGGTCTATTCGACGAAGAAGCCGATCCTGGTGGAGGTCCGCAAGGCGGGAACCGAAGGCGGCCACCGTATTCCCCAGTTGACCGCCGCAGATCCCGACGCGAGCCGTCTCATCCACGACGTGTACACCGCGACCGAGCGGGCTTGGCTGTCCGCACCACAGGAGCTCGCTGATCTCCACGAGGGGGTGATCCCTTCCGGGGCAGGGAGCTTCGAGACGGTGTTGCCCACTCTGTTGTTCGTCAACGGTGAGACCCGCCCGCTGGGGTACGCCACCTACGGTGGTCTGGTCCGGGCCGCGGTCCAGGGCATGCCGATGGATTCCTTGCGTCACATGACGCGCCTGCTGGTCGGTATTCCGGCTGAGTTTCTGGGCTACTGCGGCCTGGAGCAGCTGTGGAGTTTCACCCAGCGCTTCCTGGCCTGCCTCGACCAGCTCGATCGCGACGATTTCCTGAGCGTGGCGAGCCAACTAGCCCTCTACGTCAACTGTTTGGGCGGTTGGAATCTCCACCTGTACCCGTGGGACTCCGGAGATCACCTGCGCCAGCTGCGCCCCAGCGAACCGGTCCGCCAGTCATGAGCCAACTCCCCCAACGCGCGGACGCCGTCGTCATCGGCGGGGGCGTCATCGGCAACTCAATAGCGTGCCAGCTCGCCGAGTCAGGCGTCGGTACCGTCCTGCTGGAGCGTGGCGCGCTCGGATCGGGATCGTCCGGGACCACTGCGGGCGTTGTGCGTACCTACTTTCCCGGCAACGCTCTCATCAGCGGCCTTGCCGCCCGGAGCCTGGCGGCTTACCACACCCTTGCCGAACGGACCGGAACCGACCTCGGCCTGAAGCGCATCGGCTTACTCGTGCTGTTCACCGACGAACAGCAGGTGCAGGACTTCCGACACACCCAAGCTGCCCAGCAGGCAGCTGGAGTGGACGTCGAACTCGTGACCCCTGCTGAAGCAGCGCGGCTCAACCCGCTGGTCGACGAGCGAACCATCCTGGCGGCAGCCTGGTCACCCGAGGCCTACGCCTGCGACCCCGCCGCGATCGTGCGCGGCTATGCCACAGCCGCCCAGCAGGCCGGCGCCACCCTGTGCACGGAAGCCCCCGTCACCGGCATCGACCCGGACGGGCGGGTCCACACGCCTGCGGGCAGCATCCGCGCCGACACCATCGTCTGCGCGGCAGGCCCCTGGGCGGGAAAGGTCGCCGCCATGGCCGACGTGCACATTCCTGTGACCACATACCCCGTCGAAATGCTCCTGACCGACACCCCTGGTAGTGCCCCGCGCCACGCTCTGCCGATGACCATGCACCCGTCCAGCCTGCGGATTCGAAGCTGGGGAGATCGCATCCTCGTCGGGATGGGCCGCCCCGCTCCGGACGAAACCCGACAGGCCTGGCTCCAACGGGTGTCACACCACCTCGGCACGACCTTCCCGACCCTCGCCGGCAACGGCCTCGAAAGCGGGTGGAGCGGAGACCTCGACGTCAGCCCGGACGGGATGGCTTTCATCGGCCGCGATCGCTCCCGCCCGTTCCTCTACGCGGCTGGATTCTCCGGTCAGGGACTGTGCCAAGCGCCTGCCGCCGGAGAGATCATCCGAAACCTCGTGCTCGACAAGGAATCCTGGACCGACACGGCCGGCCTCTCCACCGACCGCTGCCTCAGTGGTTCGGCCGAGACTGGGTGAGCCGGTCCACCGGGCGGCGGGCGAAGGTTTTCCTTCCGCCCGGTGGCGGGTCGGGATTCGCGGAGCGTCCGCAGCGGATCGCCTGGTCGAACGCTTCTTCCAGCGGCGTTTGGTGAGACCCATGACCAGACCAACGAACCGATCATGCCCGGGATCATTTTCGTCATCGACGTAGCAGTCGCCGGGCATTTGTTCCATTCTTTCGAGAGGAAAGTCCATGGTCGAGCACACTGGCGGAGAGTTCGTTCGGGAGATGATGCGGTGGCACTTCAGTCCGGAGACCGGGTCACCGTTCTGGCTGAAACGGGCCGAAACCCTCGGCTTCGATCCGCTGACCGATGTCCGGGATTTCGACGATCTCGGCTTGTTTCCCAACGTGGTGGACGAGCTGCGCGATGTCGGCGTCCGTGAGCTGATTCCCCGTGGCTACGGTGACGAGCACGGGGCGGCCGTCTACGAAAGCGGCGGTACCACAGGGCAGCCCAAGCGAGTGATGTACGCCGCGGAGTGGCATCGGCGCAGCGTCGAATGGTTCAGTGAGCGACTGGATTCTCACGGCGTACCTCGAAATGTCGACTGGCTCAGTGCGGTTCCCACCGGGCCGCACAATGTCGGAGCAATGGCGGTCGACACCGCGATGTCTCGGGGTGGGCTGAACTTCAGCATCGATCTGGACCCGCGATGGGTGAAGAAGCTCCTCGCCCAGGGCCGGATGGACGTGGCCGACGCCTACACTGATCACCTCATCGAACAGGTCGGCTACATTCTGACCAGCCAGGACGTGGGCGTCCTCTTCGCCACCCCGCCGATGCTGGAGCGCCTCGCGCAGCACGACGATCTGGTCGAGTTGGTGAACCGGAAGGTTCGCGCGATCATCTGGGGTGGTACACATCTGGACGCTGACACCCGAGATCTGCTGCGCGACGAGGTGTTCGCGAGCGCCACGTTCGTCGGCGGGTACGGCGGCACGATGATGCTGGGGACATCGGTGGAGCGACCCGGCCTTGGTGCCGACGAGCCGTGCGTGTTCGACTCGTTCGCTCCGTACACCACGTTCCGGGTGATCGACCCCGACACCGGCAAGGTCGTTCCGTACGGCGACCGCGGGCAGATAGTTCTGCATCACATGAGCCGAAGTGCCTTGCTGGTCAACAACATCGAGCGGGACTACGCAACCCGGATCGCACCGCTGGACGGCGGCTTCGGTGATTCGGTCGCAGACGTCGCACCCGTGGCGTCCTTCGGCGATACGAAGGTGATCGAGGGCGTGTACTGATGTTGCCCCTGGACGTTCTCGGCCCCGGCGGCCCCTATCGGTCCCGGCGCCAGGAGACCATTCGAGATCTTGCCGGAAACCCGGTCGCGACGCTGAGTCTCGCACCCTCGCTCTACATCACCCGCGCGATAAAGGCCCTGCGCCGAGCGCCGGCGCTCCCCGTCGACACACGGATCGCGGCACTCGCACAGGCGGGGCGGGCTTTCGCCACGCAGTCGATCGCGGGACTTACGCCGGAGGAATATCAGCACACCGTCAGCGCGGTTACCGGGATACCGATCACGGTGGTGCGCAATGCCACCGACGACATCGCACGGGCCGCCGAGCTGATCCACCACACCGTGGAGAACGCGCGACCGGCCGCTGCGGTCGGCTCGTGGCGCGATCCGCGGGCCCGGGGCGGTGCGGCGGTGTGGACCCGGCGCGGTGAGGTGTTCGCCGTCCATGCGGCGGGCAATCACCCTGCGGTGCACCAGGGTTGGTTCGATGCCCTCGCGCTCGGCTATCGCGTTGCCGTGCGTCCCTCCCGTCGTGAACCGTTCACCCCCCATCGGCTGGTCACTGCCCTGCGCAAGGCCGGTTTCGGCGACGAGGGAATCGCGTTGCTGCCCACCGACCACAACGTGGCCGACGACATCCTCCGGCACGCCGACTTCGGAATGGTGTACGGCGGTGCGGATGTCGTGGGCAAATATGCGGGCGACCGACGCATTCTGCCGCAGGGCCCCGGGCGCTCCAAGATACTCATCACCGCCGAAACCGAGTGGGAGCCGATCGTCGACACCATCGTGGAGTCGATCAGCAGTGGTGGGGGCACCGGTTGCGTCAACGCCACCGGCGTACTGGTCGAGGGCGACCCCTCCCCCGTGGCCGAGGCGATCGCCGAACGCCTCGCCGCGCTGCCCAGCCTGCCCGCGACGGACGAACGCGCAGTCCTGCCCGTGATGCCCGTCGGTCCCGCCCGTCGGTGGGAGAAGTATCTGCGGCAGCGGGCAGCGGGCACCAAGGCGTGGCTCGGCGGTGACGGTATCGCCGACGATCTCGGCGATGGTTCCGCGGTGCTCCGGCCGGCGGTGCACCAGCTCGACAGCCCGTTCGCCGAACAACTCGGGATGGAACTGGGCTTCCCCTGTGCGTGGATCGCACCGTGGGACCGTGACGCCGGGATCCGACCGCTGCGCGACACCCTCGTCCTCACTGCCGTCACCACCGACGAGAATCTGATCGACGCATTGGTGGCCGAGCCGACCATCGCCAACGTCTACGTCGGTGACCATCCGACCCCGTGGATGGAGCACGGACTGCCGCACGACGGCTACCTCGCTGAATTCCTCATGCGCACCAAGACGATTCGACGCTGACCGACGAGGGCGCTGTGCCGGGCAGCGCCCCCGTCGGCCGCCGAGGTCAGCGGTGGTCCGTCAGGTGCGACGTGTCGTTCAGCAATTGCACCGACGCGGTCCCATCCCCGTAATAGGCCACGGCCGACAGCGATGCCGCCGACAGTTCCATCCTGAACAGCGACGCGGGCGGCGCGCCCAACGCCAGCCGAACGAGCGTCCGCAACACCCCGACATGCGAAACGACCAACACCGTCTGTCCCTTGTACCGCGCCAGGAGCCGGTCCCGTGAGCGTCCGGCCCGGCGCGCAACCGAGGTGAACGTCTCCCCGGTTCCGCCCGGCACCGCCGCCGGAGAGGCGCGCCACGCTGCCAGCTCGTCCGGGTAGCGCTCGCGCACCTCGGCGAACGTAAGTCCCTCCCAGACACCGAAATCCGCCTCACTGAGCCCTTCGTCGACTTGGACTTCCAGGCCCAGCCGTCGTGCCGCGGTCTCGGCCGTCTGCTGGGCTCGGCGCAGTGGTGAGGACACCACCGCCTGCACCGCGCCGCGTGCGGCGAGCATCCTCGCGGCTGCCTCGGCCTGCCGCAGCCCGGCCTCCGACAACGCCGGATCGGAGCCGCCGCTGCCGGACAACCGCTTCTCCGGTGTCAATGCCGTCTCACCGTGGCGTAGCAGCATAAGAGTCGTGGGGCTTCCCTGGTCGGCGAGCGCGGGATTCACGCCGGCCGTTCCCTGACCAGTTCTGGAGCCAGTACGCATCGGGTCGCCCCTTTCCCTCACAGCCGTCGTCGTCGGCGGCATTGTGGCGAAGTGTGCAGTTCAGCGCAGCGCGGCGATGACCGGCGCGAAGTTCTCCATGTTGTATTCCATGACCGTGAAGTAGGTGAAGCCGTAGCGTTCGCGACGTTCCTTGATTTGTTGCGCCATCTCCGCTGGGGTTCCGATCAACACACTGGGCAGTTCCTCGGGGCTGTGCTCGGCGTCCGGCGGCAGCGGCTCGAACCTGTCAGGTACCGCGGCGCGTTCGGCGGGCGGAATCACCTGCTGCACCAGGAGATTGAGCTCCACGGCGTCGGCGCGGTCACCGAGTAGGCCGCGCACGTAGGCGACCCGTTCTTCCGTCTGCGCGCTTCCGGCCAGTTGGAGTACATCACCGGTGGTGTTGGCCCAGCCTCCGGTGAAGGCGATGATGTCGGCGTGTGTGGCGGCCAGCCGCAGCAGCCGGTCGCCCCAGCCCCCAATCAGCAGTGGTGGCCCGGATGGTTGGGCCGGACGCGGCTGATATTCCGTGTCCGCAAACAGACGGCGCAACGTGGTGACGGTCTGTTCCAGCTGTTCGACCCGCTTTCCGCCGCTGGGGAACGGTATCTCCGCGGTGTCGAACTCGGCCTTCACGTAGCCTGCGCCGAGCCCGAGTTCCATACGCCCGTCGACGAATTGGTCGGTGCTCGCCACGTCACGCGCGAGAAGGACGGGGTTGTAGAACGGTGTGTTCAACACGAACGTCGTCAGCCGTACCCGTTCGGTCGTTTCGGCTGCGAGCACCATTGCTGGAAACGGCGCGGAGAACCCCAGATGATCGGCCACCCCGACTACATCGAAACCGAGTTCCTCGGCTCTGCGGCACTTCGCGATCCACTCACGTCGCGATCCGGGAACGAACATGTTGACACCGAAGCGGAAGGGGCGCTGTAAAGGCATTACGCCTGTATACCATGCGATGATTCTCCCGTCATCCCGCTTGGGTGGGACGACATCATCTCGATCAGTTATTCATTGAGGCCTTCTCGGCAACGCTCATAGTTGCGGTGCGTGAACCGCGTGCAGGTGGTCGAGATGGTGACCCGGCGTCAAATATCCGTGAAACCCCTGGTAGGAACGAGAACGGCACCCGGCTCGTCCAACTCGCCCGGGACAACGGCATCGCGGCCCCGCACGGCTGGCCGATGTGGGTCTCCCCGGTCCGGCCGGGCCGCGAGCACGGCACCACTTGCGCCCGCACCCACGGCCTCGTCAACGCCCTCAACCGGCTCGCCGCCACCCTCGGCGTTCCCACCCTGACCGACCTGGGCTACGAGAACATCGGTGACGGGTTCCGCCACCCGGCCGAAAAGCCCAAGGGCGACGAACTCACCGAGCTGGAGCGAGCATTCAACGTGGCGGCGTGCGTCCCAGCCGTCATCCGAGAACCGGGCCTGACCTGACGTCAGGGGGGCGCGCTGGTACGCAAGTTCGATGCCCTGGTTCCCTCTCCGCGCCAGTCCCAGCCGCGCACGCCGCCGGAGGTGGTCGATCTGGCGATGGCGCTGAAGAAGGAGAGCCCCGAGCGCACGGCCGCGCAGGTCACAAGGATTCTGCGGGCCGCCGCACCGGGCTGATCGCGCTCAAGGCACCCCGGCAGAAGGAGACGTTCGGCCGGTTCGAGGCCGACCGCCCAACGAACTCTGGATTGGTGATGCTCTGCACGGGCCGCGGATCGATGGCCGCCGCAAAACGTGTCTCCTCCCCTTCCTGGACAACCATTCCAGGACGGTGGTCGGCCACCGGTGGGGTCTCGCGGAAGACACCCTCCGCCTGGCGGCGGCCCCGCGGCCCGCGCTGGCGGCCCGGCTCAGACGCCGGAGGAGACCTCAGCCTTCTCGTTGGACCCCGCGTCCTTTCCCTCGGCCGCCGCCAGCCTGCGGTTGCGCTGGACCGAGGAGAAGAAGGACCAGCCGATCAGGACGACGCCGACGAGGCCCGTGATGACCTCGTGGATCTCGTACTGGATGGTGACGAGCAGGATCACGGCGAGGGCGCCGATCGCGTAGTGCGCGCCGTGTTCCAGGTAGACGTAGTCGTCGAGGGTGCCCTGGCGGACCAGGTAGACCGTGAGCGAGCGGACGTACATCGCGCCGATGCCGAGGCCGAGCGCCATCAGGACGATGTCGTTGGTGATCGCGAAGGCGCCGATGACGCCGTCGAAGGAGAAGGACGCGTCCAGGACCTCCAGGTAGAGGAACAAGAAGAACGCGGCCTTGCCGGCCATCACGACCGCCGGGACCTTCTTGCCGCTCCTCTTGGCCTCTTCCTCGGCCTCGTGCTCGCGCTCCTCCTCTTCCTCGAGCCTGTTCTCGAAGTAGCCGGAGAGGCCGCCGACGATCAGGTAGGTGATCAAGCCCGCGATGCCGGCGATCAGGACGGTCTCCGCCTTGTCCGCATGGATGCCGCCGTGCTGGTGGGCGTTGGTGGCGACGGTCATCGCGGAGACGAGCAGCACGATGAGCGCGATGCAGACGGAGAGCATGTCGACCTTGCCGAGCTTGGCGAGCGGACGCTCCAGCCAGCCGAGCCACTTGATCTGCCGGTCCTCGAAGATGAAGTCGAGGAAGATCATCAACAGGAACATGCCACCGAAGGCGGCGATCGACGGGTGGGCGTCGGTCACCAGCTGCTGGTACTTGTCCTTGTCGTCGAGCGCGAGCCGTACCGCTTCGATCGGACCGATCTTGGCGCTGATGGCGACGACCATGACCGGGAAGACCAGGCGCATGCCGAAGACCGCGATCAGGACGCCGATGGTGAGGAAGGTCTTCTGCCAGAAGGCATTCATCTTCTTCAGGATCCCGGCGTTGACCACGGCGTTGTCGAAGGACACCGAGATCTCGAGGATGGACAGGATCGCCACGACCCCGAAGCCGGTCCACCCCCCGTAGAACACCGCCGCGACCAGGCCGAGCGCGGTGACCGCTAACGACCAGCCGAACGTTTTCAGAAGCACTGGCTACCCAATCGTTTTGTACGGGGCTCCCCCGCGCCGTACCTGGCTTTGCGAAACATTGACCTCGAAGTCTAGAGCGATGCCTCGCAGCCCTGACACATACCCCGGGCCAACGGCGCGGAACTTCCGCTCGCCGCCGTGTCGGTAGACCTCGCCGGAGATCATCACCGTTTCCGTGGACGCGTCTTTGCTGAGGTCATAGCGGGCGAGTTCCTGGCCGTCAGCCTGGTTCACCACGCGGATGAACGCGTTGCCGACCTGGCCGAAAGTCTGCCCGGGGTTGTCGGCGTCGTGGATCGAGGCCGGGAAGACGGTTATCGCCGGTGTGCTCCACCGAACCGTCGGGGCGCTTCAGGTTGTTGTAGAAGACGAACCACTCGTCGCCGCTCGGAGGCGGCATCGAGGGCCGCGGTGGGTGCGTCGACGATGACGACGGACGCGTCGCGGAACCCGGCCCGGACCGCCTCATGGAGGCCACCTTCACCCTGGACCGTTTCTTCGCCCACTGGGGACTCGACCCCGCCGAACGCCTCTCCCTGGCAGCCGACCTGAGCGAGGGCCACCGCGCGGACGACACCGTCCGCGGCCTCGTCCGCCGGCTCGGCCTGCGGATCACCGCCGCGGACCACCCCGTGCCCGCCGAGCCCCGGGACGATGCCCCGCCGCCGGACCTCCTCCGCCCGTACGCCGACCTGCTGCCCGCGGCCGCCGGCACGGCGGACAGGCTGCACCGGGCCGGGGACTGTGGCGGCCCCCGCGTGAGATCCACGCGAGCCTCGCGCACATGCACGCCAACCGACTCTTCGGCATCGCCCGCGAAAGGGAGAACCGGATGTACACGCTCTGGGTGCAGGCGCCGCGCGCGGCGGCCCACCAGAGAGCGGCGGCGGACGAACCGGCCGGGACGGCACGAGACAAGAGGAGTGTGGAAAGCCCGTGATCACCCATCTGCTCGACCGTCCCGAGGACGTCGCACGAGCCGTCGAGGCCTTCCGGGAAGACGGTTACATCGTGCTCGACGGCCTGTTCACCGAAGAGGACGTGACCGGCTTCCGGAGGCTGCGCGAACGGGCCGTCGCCGACACTCGATTCACCGGCGGCACCGACGATCGGCCGCTTTTCGTCACCAACCTGGTGGAGCGCTATCCCCGGGAGGTATGGCCGGTGGTCAGTCGGCCCCGGCTGCTGCGGTTCGCGGAAGCCGTCATGGGCCCCCGTATCTCCAGCCGATGACGGACGATGCGGGCCCCCTCCGCGTCATCCCCGGCTCCCACCGCCGCGCCGTGACGATCGCCCCCGACGCGCTGGACCGGCCCCACCACGAGGAGCGACTGCTGGCCACCCGACCGGGCCACCTCGTCGTCATCCACCACAACCTGCTGCACTCCGGCTCGCACAGCGTCCTGGCGGAGGAGCGGCAGTTCCCCGGCATCGGATTCAACACCTCCGCGATGCGCCAGGACGACACCTTCACCGGCCCCAACTGCACCGCCCTCGCCCGCACCGCGCGCCGCACCGGCGACCGACGGGCCCTGCGGCTGCTGGGCCGCGACGACACCATCAACCTGCGCCAGAACGCGGGCTTCACCTCACCCGAGGATTCCGTCTGGGCGCGCTGGGCGGACGAAGACGACCGCGCGCTGAACCCGGCGGAGGACAAGGCCGTCCGCACCGCCCGAGCCGTGTTGCTCCCCGACAGCCCCCAAGGACCGACGGCGTAAGCCGGTAAGGAAGGAAAATCCCCCGATGCGACTCTCCCGGGAGCAGATCGAGCACTACCGCACCTTCGGCTACGTCGTGCTGCCGCGACTCCTGAACGACGACGAGACCGGACGCCTGACGGAGGAGGTCCGACGGGCCCACGCCGACGCCTTCGTCACCGACGAGCGGACCGATGGGGGCGGGATCCCCGGCCGTCGGAAGGCGGACCGCTTCTTCGCCACCACCAACCGGCTCCGCAGCGAGGGGATCGACCATCTGCTGGCCGCGGCCGAGGCGACCGGCGTCTCCCACATCGTCGCGCAGAGCCACGCCAGCTTCAATGGAATCCGCGCGGGTGGATGGGTCAAGACCGAGGAGGACCCGCTGGAGGTGGTGGAGGGGACGAAGGCGCTCCATCACCTCGAGGACGTGGTCGTCCGGGCTGGTGGTGCGGCTCTGCGTTACGGCGCGTTCTACGGGCCGGGCGCCAACGACGACCAGGTCAAGATGGTGCGCAAGCGGATGTTCCCGCTCGTCGGGGGCGGCACCGGCTACTCCTCGTGGGTGCATCTCGACGACGCGGCGAACGCCACCGTCCTGGCGATCGAGCAGCGGGCGAAGGGCGTGTTCAACATCGTCGATGACGAGCCGGCACCGGTCAGCGAGTGGCTTCCCTGCCTCGCGGAATGCGCCGGGGCCAAGCCGCCGCGACGGATCCCGGCGTGGCTGGCCCGGCTGCTGGCCGGCGAGATGGTGGTGGGCATGATGACCGAGGGGCGTGGCTTCTCCAACGCCAAGGCCAAGCGGGAGCTGGGCTGGGAACCGCGGTTCCCGTCGTGGCGTCAGGGTTTCCGCGAGGAGCTGGCCGCTGCGACGGCTTCACCGCGGGGAGCAGTGAGTCGACGTGGAAGCGGTGCGTGATACTGCGCGCAGAGATGCGGCCGGCGATGAGTCCGGGTTCGGCGGTGAGGATCACCGCCAGGGCCTGTCCTGCGGATCGCGCCGGAGACGCGGCCGTCGCACGAGGCGGGGTCGTCGCCCGCAAATGCCTCGACAGCGGTCAGGGTGATCGGGAATGCTTCGCGCGGTGACCAGAATCGACGACATGCCTCCCGCGTGGGACGAGCGCACCCAGCTCACCAGGTTCCTCGACTACACCCGTGACACCGCCCGCGCCAAGTGCGAGGGTGTCTCCGCGGAGAACGCCCGCAAGGCGCTTCTGCCGGGCTCACCGCTGATGACCCTGAGCGGACTGATCAACCACCTCCGCTGGGTCGAGTACTACTGGTTCCAGGTGGTCTTCCTCGGCGAGGAGGACGAGGGTCCCTGGACCGAGGAGGACCCCGACCGCGAGATGCGCATCGCCGTCGACGTCCCGCTCCCGCAGTTGCTCGACGAATACGCCGAACAGAGCGCCCGCTACCGCGAGCTGGTCGCCGGGAACGCCCTGGACACCAAGGCCAAGCGCGCCGTCCGCGACGGCATCCACGTCGACCTGCGCTGGATCCTCCTCCACCTCACCGAGGAGACAGCCCGCCACAACGGCCATATGGACATCCTGCGCGAGATGCTCGACGGCACGACCGGCGACTAGGGCGCCTGTCCGGCGGGGCCGTAGCGCATCGCCGGACACTCCCACCGGATGCAAACGCGACTCACACCAGTTCGGGTTGCCGTTCCGGTTGCCGCGCTGGTGCGGTCTTCGGTTCCCATTGTCTGGTGGTCCGTACGTAGCCGTAGATCACCGAGGTCATCGCCAGGATGAGAAGTGGTCCGAACACCCAGGGATGTTCGGCCATTTCCATCGGCAGATAGCGATAGGACACCAAGAGCGCGGCGAAGACCGTTGTGCCGTAGGCGACCAGCTGGATTCCCGACCGATCCCAGCCGCGGTCGAGCGAGCGCAGCGCTGCCTCGATCGTGAGGGCGAACACGACGCCGGCAACGAGGTCCACGCCGTAGTGGTAGCCGAATCCCAGCGTCGCGCTGAGCGTGGCAATGAGCCAGAACGTGCCTGCGAAGCGCAGAATCCATGGGCCCTTGCGGGAGTGAATGAAGATCGCGACGGCCCACGCCGTGTGCAGGCTGGGCATGCAGTTGCGAGGGGTGATCTCGTCGTATCGCACCGGGTGCGGGGTGGTGATCGGCGGCAGCGTGTCCGGCCACAGGTTGGCGATCGCCCACTGCACGCCGCCCGTGCCGGAGGTGCCCGGGCCGTAGGCGAAGATCGGCCCGACCACCGGGAAGATCATGTAGATGGCCGGCCCGAGGAGGCCGATCACCAGAAACGTACGCACCAGATGATGGCTCGGGAAGCGGCGCTCGACCGCCACGTGACGCAGCTGGTACAGCGCGACGACGACCGCGGCCACCGCAAGCTCGCCGTAGACCCAGTCGAGAAGATGGGTGCCGATCGGATCGGTGGCCCTGAGGATCCGGCCTGCCAGCCATGACGGGTTGCCCAGCGCGTGATCGGCGGTTGCCACGTACTCGTCGAGCACCTCCGGGCGGGTCTTCGACGTGATGAGCAGCCAGGTATCGCCCGTTTTGCGGCCGGCCACCAGTATCAGACCCAGCCCGACGCCCTTGAGCAGCAGGACACGTTCCCGGCCGGTGCGGCGCGTGACAGCGATGACCGCGCAGCCCAACATCACCCACAACGCGCCGTTGCCGAAGAAGTGGTCGTCGGGCGTCTCGGCGTCGACCGCCCACCGCACCAGCACGAAGACGATGTCGATGCCGATCGCGGCACCGGCCGCGATGAACCGTTGCCGCCAGGTGAGCACCACCATCATCAACGCCATACCGGCGTACAGCGGCCCCGGTTTGGGGGGGAATATCACCTCTCTCGCCTGGTTGGTGATCGGCCCCGGTACGCCGCCGTAGCGGCGTGCGGCGATCTCCAGCGCGATGAGGAATCCGAGGGTCGCCACACTCACCGCGGCCCACAGGAGCGCCCGTGGCTTGCGCCACGCGGCGAACTTCATTCTGCCGTTTATTCGCGAAAACACCCGCGATGCTATAGGTATCAACTGTTTTGGCCGATTTGGTAGATGTTTGGCTGAGTAGGTCGCTTTTCGCGCCGAATGGCGCGGTTTTCCAGCGAAGGACGGGCGGTGAGGGTGCTCCTCGAGAGTCCGATCATGCCATCGGAGCGGTGCGGGTGGCCTCGCCGGTCACGGGCGGCACGAAGGTCAGTCGATGCTGCGCTCGATGGCCCATCGTCTCGGGGATGACCGTGCCCTGGAAGACGTACGCACTCTAGGCCGCGCGCCAAACCGTCATGTCCGCGGTCATGAAGCCGATTTCCGGCATCGCGGTCGACTTCACCTGGATCACGAGCAGCGCGATGTCCCCGGAGGGATGCTTGACACAGATCTCGCTGCCGGCCGCCGCCGCGGCCAGCGGGAGACGGCGGCTGTCGGCGCCGGTGAGGGCGAGACGGCATGACTCGAGGGAGGCCCCGGCTTGCTGTACAGCATGGTGATCACGCTGGTGTCGCTCTCCAACGCGCAGCCGGTCTCCTTGCAGACGAAGCGGATGTCCCCCTTGCGGTCCTTGCGCTCGACCGGTTCCTTGATGCTCAGCGAGCTCTTCTGGTCCAGCCACAGGAGGGGGTACGGGACGGCTTGCGGTGGTTTGGGCGCGGTCGAGGACGGCCGCGACGCGTCCGGTGTCCGGCCACGGGCCCCCGACGTCGGCGCGGATGTCGGCGACGACGCCGACGACCGCGGGGAGGCCGCCGGACCGGATGTCGATGAGGCGGCCGCACCCCTGTCGCGGAACCTGTCCACCGCGTCCATGACCGTCCACACCAAGCCCGTGAGCAGCAGCACCCCCGCCGTCACGACTCCGGCCGTGATCAGCGCGAGACGCCGCCTGCGCGCCCTCCGCTCGTCCGGCCCCGACGGCTGCGGCCGCGCGACCAACGGCATCGTGTGCACCGGGGTGGGATCGGGGACCGGAGACGGAACCATCACCTCCGGTCCCATCACGTCCCGCCAGACGGCCGGCCCCGCGCCTGCGTCGGCGTCCCGGCCCAGCCGCTGCCGGCACCACTCGACGACCTCCGCCGGGGTGGCCCGCTCCTCCGGATCGGCGGCCAGGCACCGGGCGATCAGCGGACGGAGCTGCGCGGGCAGAACGGACAGGTCAGGTTCGGAGTGCACGATCCGGTACAGCACGCTGACCGCGGAGCCGTCCCCGTACAGCGGCTCGCCCAGCGCCGCGAACGCCGCCGTCTGGCCCAGCGCGAAGACGTCGGTCGCCGCCGTGACCTCACCCGAGGACGCCTGCTCGGGAGCCATGAACGAGGGCGTGCCGACGGCGGCGCCTGTGGCGGTGTACGAGGTGACGCCAGAGGCCAGCGAGATGCCGAAGTCGATCACACGCGGCCCGTCGGCGGCCAGCAGCACGTTCGACGGCTTCAGGTCCCGGTGCACGATTCCCACACCGTGGATGGCCTGCAGCGCCTCGGCCACCCCCGCCACCAGCCACAGCACCGCGGGCACCGGCAGTGGTCCGCGCCGCGCGACGGCCTCCGCCAGGGAGGGCCCGGGCACGTACAGGGTGGCCAGCCAGGGTGGTACGCCGTCCGCGTCGGCGTCGATCAGCTCGGCGGTGTACGCCCCCGGACCAGCCTGGCCGCCTCCACCTCCCGGCGGAACCTCCGCCGGAAGGCCGGGTCGTCGGCCAGCTCCGGCCGTACCACCTTGATCGCCACTGGTCGGCCGCCCTGCGTGTGCGACAGGTAGACCCGGCCCATGCCCCCCGCGCCGAGCCGGGCGGCGAGGCGGTAGCCGGCCACCATGGGCGGATCGTCCGCCTGCAGTGGCTGGAACACCTCAGTCGCATTGTTCATCGGGCCTCTTCCCCCTGATCACCTGGTCAACCGATGGGGTGACCGACGGCGGCAGCCTAAGCGCACGGGCATCGGCGCCAACCGGAGGGGGGCCGAGCACGCCGCAGCGTCCGGCATCCGGGCTCTTCGGGGATCTCAACACGCCCACCGAGCGTTGAACGGTCGAACGGAGCGCTCCTCGTCGGCGCGCCGCACATCCCATGTCATGAGGAGGGCCCATGGACGCCGCCGAAGAAGGACGGCAGCAGCTGGACGCGGTGAGTGTCCTCAACGCCAAGCAGACGCTCCGGCAGCTTCTCGGCCGGGCGGGGGTCTTCTCCGGCGACGTGGAGGAGCTGATCGGGATCGTCGAGGCCGGCGCCCTCGCCCTCGCGCAACAGGAGATCAGCGGGAGCGGGCGAAGCGCGCCGGTGGAGAAGGGCGAACTCTACGAGGCCGGGTGGCTCGACGGGGCCCAGGTCGTCACCGACGAACTCGGTGACCTCGCCGCACGGGCGCTACGACACGCCGTCGCCTCCGATCCCCAGGCCGTCTCTGCGGACGCCCGCCCTCCCGTCAGAAGAATGCAGGTGGAGCGGGCGAAGGTGGCGGTCATGTCTGCCTACCTCTCGTTCACCAGCGTTTCCGACCTCGATCCCGAGGTCTCCGAGCAGGTGCTCACCGCCGTCCTCGGCACCATGAACGCCAGGCAAAGGGCCGGGTACGCGGGGCGGCTGGCGGAGTTCGCCTCGGCCAACCGCGTACGCCTGGAGCGGCTGTACGCGGAGTACGGACCCGGCAGCACCATCGCGATCCACGGCCGCTACTCCCTCATCCACTCCCCCACCAGCGTCGCCGTACTCGAACGACTCGCCACAGCGCCGGCAGCGCTGCGGAAGGAGTGGGACGCCGCCGAACTGCCGCCCGCGTGGCTGGAAGGACTCACGACAGCCTGGGGCTCGCCGATCTGACCGACAACCGCGCACCGCGCCGCCCTTGCGTCGACCGGGGTTATCCACAGGCGCCCCATGGGCCTTCCGCGGCTGCCATAGTCACGCCATGAAGACCTCCACCGGCACGGCCCACGCCCCCGGCTTCCCCCGTCAGCTCGCCCGCACCCGGCGTTTGACGCTGGGGGTGCCGCGGCACTTCACCGTCTCCCCGGACGGCTCGCGGGTCCTGTTCCTGCGCACCGGCGGCAGCGGCCCGCTGAGCGCGCTGTGGGCGTACGAGGACGGCGCCGAGCGGATCCTCGCCGACCCGCGGCGGCTGCCGGGCGGCGGCGCGGTACCGCAGGCCGAGCTGGACCGCCGGGAGCGGGTCCGGGAGCGCTCGGAGGGGGTGGTGGCGTACGCGACCGACCGGGATGTCCGGCTCGCGGTGTTCGCTCTCGGCGGGGCCCTGTGGGCGGTGCGTACCGACGGCGGAGAGCCGTTCCCCGTTCCGGCCGCGGGGCCGGTGACCGATCCGCGCCCCTCCCCCGACGGGCGCCGCATCGCGTACGTCACCGGTGGCGCGCTGCATGTCACCGAGCTCGGCGGGACGGACCGGCGGCTGGCGGCGCCGGAGGGACCGGAGGTGACGTACGGCCTGGCGGAGTTCGTGGCGGCCGAGGAGATAGGCCGGTCGCGCGGCCACTGGTGGGCGCCGGACGGCAGCGCGCTGCTGGTCGCGCGGGTGGATCCGACGCCGGTACGGCTGTGGTTCCTCAGCGATCCCGCCGACCCCGCCAAGCCGCCCCGCAGGCTGCGCTATCCCGTCGCGGGCACCGCCAACGCCGACGTCTCGCTGTCCGTGGTGACGGTCGACGGCCGGCGCACCGAGGTCCGCTGGGACCGGGCGGCCTTCGAGTACCTGGTCGCCGCGGTCTGGGACGCGCACGGTCTGCTGATCGACGTACAGAGCCGCGACCAGCGCACGCTGCGCACCCTGGCGGTGGACCCGGCCACCGGGGAGACGGCCCTGGTGGCCGAGCGGACGGATCCCGCGTGGGTGCAGATCGTCCCCGGGACCCCGGCGCGCACCGCGTCGGGCGCGCTGGTGCGGCCCTGGGAGGACGGCGGCACGCGCGGGCTGCGGATCGGCGAGGCGCGCACCCCGGCCGGGCTCCAGGTGCGCGAGGTGCTAGGCGTCGACGGCGAGCGGGTGCTGTTCCTGGCGAGCGAGGAGCCGACCGAGGCGCATGTGTGGTGCCACGAACCGGGGCGCGGCTTCGCGCGACTCAGCGAGGGGCCGGGAGTGCACCGCTCGGCCGCGGGCGGCGGCACGGTCGTCCTGGACAGCCTCACCCCGGACGGCCCGGAGGCGACGGTGATGAGGGCGGGCGCCGAGACCGCCCGGATCGCCTGCCGCGCGGAGCGCCCGCTGGTCACCCCGCGCCCGCGGTACCTCCGGCTGGGTGCGCGCGAGCTGCGGTCCGCGCTCTACCTGCCGTCCTGGTACGAGCCGGGGTCCGGCCGGTTGCCGGTCCTGCTGGATCCGTACGGCGGCGCGGGCACCCAGCTCGTCCTGCGGGCCCGGGGCTGGACGTCGTGCCTGTCGCAGTGGTTCGCCGAGCAGGGGTACGCCGTGCTGGTCACCGACGGGCGCGGCACGCCCGGCCGGGGACCGGCCTGGGAGAAGGAGATCCGCGGCGATCGGCTCGGCCCGCCGCTGGAGGACCAGGTCGACGCCCTGCACGCGGCCGCCGAGCAGTGGCCCGACCTGGACCTGACGCGGGTGGGGATCCGCGGGTGGTCGTTCGGTGGGGCGCTCGCCGCGGCCGCCGTGCTGCACCGCCCGGACGTCTTCCACGCCGCCGTCGCCGGGGCCGCGCCGACCGACCGGAGCCTGTACGACACGCACTGGGAGGAGCGGTTCCTCGGCCACCCGGACAAGGAGCCGGAGAACTACGCCCGCTCGTCACTGCTCGGCCATGTCCACAAGCTGCGCCGTCCGCTGCTGCTCATCCACGGCCTGGCGGACGACAACGTGGCCCCCGCTCACATGCTGCGCTTCTCGGCCGAGCTGCTGGCGGCCGGGCGCCCGCACACCGTACTGCCGCTGCCGGGCGCCACCCATCTGCCGTCCGACGAGACCGTCGCGGAGAACCTGCTGCACTTCCAGCTCGATTTCCTCAACCGGTCGCTGACCGGTTGAACGGGCCGCCCGCCGGATCCGTATGGAGCGCACAGAGATGTCCCTCGATCGGGAGGCAGCACCATGACGGAACGGGTTCGCGGCGAGCAGGGTCCCACCAGGCGCACCGTCGTCGCCGCGGTGGGCGCGGTGGGGCTGGCCGCCGCGCTCGCCGCCTGCGGTGACGATGGCGGGTCGGGCGACGACGGCGGGTCGAAGACCGCCGGTGGGGAACTGGCCAAGACCAGTGAGATCCCGGAGGGCGGCGGCAAGATCTTCAAGGATCAGATGGTCGTGGTGACGCAGCCGTCCAAGGGCAAGTTCAAGGCGTTCTCCGCGGAGTGCACCCACCTTCAGTGCCCGGTCACGGAGATCGCCGGCGGCACCATCAACTGCCCCTGCCACGGCAGCAAGTTCTCCATCGCGGACGGCAGTGTGCAGCATGGGCCCGCCAAGCGCCCGCTGCCGCCGGCCAAGGTCACCGTGAAGGGGGACGCCATCACCCTGGCCTGAGACCGGCACGCGCCGTGGGGGTGCCCACCGGCCGATGCGCGCGGCGTGGTTCACCGCCGCCGGGAGCGCCTCCATCGGGCGCGTATCCGGTCGGTGGTGGTGACGGTCGCGACGAGGGCGAGGGTGTGCCGGACCATTGCCGGGGTGTAGTCGGCGGGCACCCCGGCGATGGCATCCGCCGGGACCACGGCCGTGTAGCCGAGGTTGACGGCGTCGAACACGGTGTTGGGGATGGCGACGTTCGCCGAGACGCCGGTGACCACCAGGGTGCGGCAGCCCAGGTTGCGCAGCAGCGCGTCGACCCCGGTCCCGGCCAGTGGGGACAGCCCGTGCAGCCGCCGCACCACCAGGTCGTCGCCGGACACCGGGACCGGCTCGGCGATCCGTACCGCCGTGCTGCCGGTGAGCTGCCGAACGGGCAGCCGCTCGGCGGCGTGGAACAAGGGAGCGTTGCGGTTGCGGCCGCGGCCGTCCGGTCGCCGCTCGGCGACCGCGTGCAGCACCTGGACACCGGCCTCGTGCGCGGCCATGACCAGCCGGGCGACGTTCCCCAGCGCCCCGGACCGGCGGGCTTCGGCGGCCAGTTCCGGCAGCGCGCTGTCCGGGCCGACGACGCCTTCCTGGCACTCGACGGTCAGCAGCGCGCAGGCAGCGGGGTCCAGCTGTCCGGCGAGTGGGTCGGACTCGTCCGGTGACATGGTTCCCTCCCTGTGCCATGCGGGCCCGAACGGGCCGACGGGCTGGGCGGGCGAGGGTAGCGCGCCATTGCGCGCGCCGGGAAGAACCACCATGCTCTGACGGATAGTCAGTTCTGAAGTGAACAGCGTGTGTGCGGGAGGCGCCGGGACATGACGGTCACCCAGCGGCGGGGCCGCCGCATCATGATGACGCCCGAGGAACGGGACGGCTATCTCGCCGGCCGGCGCACCTGCCGGGTGGCCACGGTCGGCGCGGACGGGCGACCGCATGTCAGCGCCTTGTGGTTCGTCTGGGACGGCACCGCGCTGTGGCTGTACTCCCTGGTGCGCAGCCGCCGGTGGGCGCAGACGCTCCGGGACCCGCGGGTCGCCGTGATCGTGGACGACGGTGACGACTACGGCGAACTGCGCGGCGTGGAGTTCGGCGGCGCGGTCGAGGTCGTCGGGGAGGCGCCGCGCACGGGCGAGCCGTGCCCGGCGCTCGCCGCGCCGGAGCGGATGTTCACGGCGAAGTACTTCGGCCTGGATGCCATGCCGCACGACGGCCGGCACGGCTGGCTGCGGCTGGTGCCGGAGACGGAGACCTCCTGGGATTTCCGCAAGCTCCCGCGCGACTGAGGCACGCCGGGCGAGACGGAGGCACACCGGAACAGGGAGGCGGACAGGCACACCAGGGCACATCCCGCCACACGCGTCAGCCGCTCACGAGCCCATGGGCTCCGCCGCCGATATGCGCTCTCCTATGCCGCGCAGCGCGTCCACCGCCGCCCGGATGGACGGCCTGCGGTCGGCGTCCGCCCGCCAGATCGCGTAGATGTGGCGCCGCATGGTCTGGTGCCTAACGGGCACCACCCGCACCCCTTCCGGCACCGGCCCGCGCCCCAGCCGGGGCGCGACGGCGACACCCAGCCCGGCGGCGATCAGGGCCATCTGGGTCGGATGCTCCTCCGCAGTGTGGCCGATCCGCGGCTCGATGCCCTTGCCGCGCAGGGTGAACATCAGCCAGTCGTAGCAGAAGCCGTTCGGCCAGGCGATCCACTCGTCGTGGGCGAAGTCCTCCAGATCGACCTCGGCCCGGTCGGCGAGCGGGTGGTCCGCGGGCATGGCCACATCCGCCGGGTCGTCCAGCAGGGCCGCCTTGACCAGCCCGCCGGGCATGGGCAGCGGCTTGTTGTACCAGTCCAGGACGACGGCGAGGTCGAGGTCACCGCGCACCACCGCGGGCACGGAGGCGTCCGGCTCCCGCTCCATCAGCCGGGCGCGCAGCTGGGGGTGCTCGGCGCGCAGCACGGCCAGCGCGTCCGGCACCAGGCCGCGGGCGGCGGTGGGGAACGCGCCCAGCAGCAGTTCGCCGACGGCCTGCCCGCGCTGCGCCTCCAGATCGGACCAGGCCAGCTCGACCTGGGAGAGGATGCGGGAGGCATGGTCGGCGAGCAGCCGCCCGGCGTCGGTGAGCCGCACCCCCCGGCCGTTCTTGGCCAGCAGCTGCTGGCCCGTCTCACGCTCCAGCTTGGACAGCTGCTGGGAGACGGCGGAGGTCGTGACGTGCAGCCCCTCGGCGGCACCGCTCACGGAGCCGTGCCGGGCCACGGCGTGCAAGGTCCGTAGGCGATCCAGGTTCAACATGTAAGAAATACTACGCGAAAATGCGTACGAATTCTCGCTTGTTCTAAGAGGTTTCACCCATCAGAGTGATGGTCATGACCACCGCGACCGGCTCCCGCGGCACCTCAGCCGTCACCACCCCCTCCGCCGCCCCCTCAACCTCCCCCTCCTCTTCCGCCTCGCCCTCTTCCGCCCAGTCCCCCGCCACGCCGCCCGGCGGCCGCGGCCGCCTCGACTGGCGGATCCGCTTCGGCATCCTCGCCCTGGTGTGGGGCTTCAGCTTCCTGTTCATCAAGGTCGGCACCGACGCGTTCGCCCCGCTCTACGTCTCGCTGGGGCGGATGGCCTTCGGCACCGCCGTCCTGGTCGCGGTTCTGGTCTGGAAGCGCGAGCGGCTGCCGCGCAGCGGCCGCACCTGGGCGCATCTCATGGTCGCGGCCTTCTTCCTCAACGCCCTCCCGTTCTCCCTCTTCGCCTACGCCGAGCTGACCATCTCCTCGACGCTGGCGGGCATCTGCAACGCCACCTCGCCGCTGTGGGGCATGGTGCTGGCGGTGGTCGCGGCCTCCGACGACCGGCCGACCCGGCAGCGCGTGGCCGGGCTGGGGCTGGGGTTCGTCGGCGTACTGATCGTGCTCGGCGCGTGGGAGGGCTTCTCCGGCCAGGACCCGGCGGGCACCGTGATGGCGCTGGTCGCCTCGCTCAGCTATGCGGTCGGCTGGCAGTACGTGCGGCGCACCATCAGCGGCACCGGCGACTCGCACCTGGCGATGTCCGGCGCCCAGCTGCTGCTCGGCACCGCCCAGCTCGCCGTCGTCACCCCGCTGTTCGCCCCGGCGCCGGACTCCTTCCCCGTCCTGCCGGTGCTCGCCGTGGTGGCGCTGGGCGCACTGGGCACAGGCGTCGCGTTCCTGCTCCAGTACGCGATGGTCGCCGAGGTGGGCCCGACCACCGCGATGATGGTCACGTACTTCATCCCCGTCATCGCCACCGCCGCCGGGGTGGCCATCCTCGGCGAGCACCTGAGCTGGAACACGCCTGTCGGCGCGCTGGTCGTCCTCGCGGGCGCGGCCCTGACGCAGAGCCGGCCACGCGGCAGGTCGGCGGCGTAGCCATCACGGCCGTCCGCCTCAGTCAAGCCGCCCCCGCGGGGCGGAGCCGGTTGCCGACGCCATCGCGTCGGCAACCGGCTCGATGTCGTCCAGGGTCAGCGGGGACACGGTCAGCCGCACCCCCGGCGGCGAGGCCAGCCGGAAGCGGGTGCCGGGCGCGACCGCCCAACCTGCCCGCAGCATCCGGGCCACCGCGCCGGTCTCGTCGGGGACCGGCACCCATACGTTCATCCCGGTGCGGCCGTGCGCGGCCAGGCCCCGCGCCCGAAGGGCCCGTACCAGCGCGTCGCGTCGCGCGCCATAGGACCCGGAGACCGCCCGGGAGTCCAGCGCGCCGGTCCGCCACAGATACGCCACCGTGTCCTGGAGGAGATGGCTGACCCAGCCGGGCCCCAGCCGCTGCCGGCCGCGCACCCGGTCCACGGTGACCGCGTCCCCGGTGACCACGGCGAGCCGCAGATCCGGTCCGTACCCCTTGGCGGTGGCGCGGATCAGCACCCAGTGCTCGGTGGCGCCCGCGAGCGGGCACAGCGGCAGCTCCGTGATGCCGTGGAGGTGGTCGTCCTCGATCAGCAGCGTCCGCGGATGCGCGGCGAGCACCGGGCGCAGCTCCCTGGCGCGCGCCGGACTCACCGCCGCGCCGGTGGGGTTCTGGCCGCGGGTGGTGACCACCAGCGCCCGCGCGCCGTGCCGCAGCGCCTCCTCCACCGCTCCGGGCAGCGGCCCGTCGTCGTCGACGGCGACAGGGACGGCGCGCAGTCCCAGCGCCGGGACGAGGTCCAGGAGGCTGCCCCAGCCGGGGTCCTCGACCGCGACCGTGTCGCCGGGGCGCAGATGGGCCGCGAGCACCCGCTCGATCGCGTCGAGCGCTCCGGAGGTGACGGCCACCGGGCCGTCCGGCACCCCCTCGGCGTCGAAGGCGGCGCGGGCCAGCCCGGCCAGCTCGGGGGTGATGTCCGGGGCGCCGTACAGCGCGGGACATTCGGCATGCCGCGCGGCCGCGGCCGCGAGCGCGTCGCCCAGCGGCGGCAGCAGCGCGGGGTCCGGGTTGCCCGTGGCGATGTCGCGGCCCCCTTCCGGAGGCTCGACGCGGATCAGCTCGCGCCACGTACTGGCAGGCCGCTGCCGGACCCGGCTGCCCCGGCGGCCGGCCGTCTCGATGACCCCGCGGTCGCGCAGCGTGCGGTACGCGGCAGCGACGGTGTTGGGGTTGACTCCCAGATCGCCCGCCAACTCCCGCAGCGGCGGCAGCAGTTGACCGGGGGGCAGCTCACCGGAGCTGACCGCGCGCTCCACACTCGCCGCGATCTCGGCTGCGCGACGCCCTTCGATCCGATATTCTCCTAGCACGAACCACAGTATGCACTAGTGCAATGGAGTTGGCCAGTGACCGCATCGCCTCCGCCCGCCGCGCACGCGCCGTCGACTGCCGCGCACGAGTCCCCGGCCGGCGCGTACCAGCCGACCGACCGGACTGTCCCCACCCGGTCCAAGGACCGCGCCTCCTACGACCGCGAGCTGGTGCACGCGATACTCGACGCCGACTACGTCTGCCACCTCGGCTTCGTACGCGACGGCGCGCCCGTCGTCCTGCCCACGCTGTACGGCCGGATCGGCGAGCGCCTCTATCTGCACGGGTCCACCGGTTCCCGCCCGCTGCGCGCGGCCGGCCAGAGCGACGCGGGGCTGCCGGTGTGCGTGACCATCACCCATGTCGACGGGCTGGTGCTGGCGCGCTCCACGTTCCACCACTCCCTCAACTACCGGTCCGTGGTGGTGCACGGCACGGCCCGCCAGGTGACCGACGAGGCCGAGAAGCGCGCAGCACTCGACGCCCTGGTGGACCAGGTCGTACCGGGCCGGTCCGCCGACTCCCGGCCGGGCAACGCCAAAGAGCTGGCCGCCACCGCCGTCCTCCGGCTCGACCTGGACGAGGTGTCGGCCAAGCTGCGCACCGGCGGGCCGAACGACGAACCGGAAGACCTCGCCCTCCCCTACTGGAGCGGCGTGGTGCCGGTCGCCCGCCGTTACGGCGCGCCGGTCCCGTCCGACGACCTGGCCCCGGGCATCGCCGTGCCCGCGTACATCACGGAGCTCGGCTGACGCCCTTCGGGCCCTAGGCCGCAGCCGAGGCGCGCGAGGCCGTGGCCGAGCCGCGCGCCTCGGCCACGACCAGGGCCGCGACCGCGCCCAGGAGCACCGTGGTGCCCAGCGCGGTCGCCACGGTCAGGCGCTCGCCGAGCAGCGTCACCGCGATCACCGCGGCCGTGACCGGCTCGATGAGGGTGATGACGGTGACCGTCGTACCGCGTACGACCGCAAGGCCCGCGAAGTACAGGGCGTAGGCGAGCGCGGTGGGCACGGACGCGATGTAGATCAGCAGCGCCAGCGTGCGGCCGAGGTCGTGCGCATGAGGCCACAACCCCTCGGCGGCGGCGAGCGGCAGCAGGCCGACCGCGCAGACACCGAAGGACGTCAGTGTGGTGGTGTACGGGTCGGTCGCGCGGCCGGTCCGCTCCAGATGGCGGCCGTAGACGGTGACGGTGGAGTAACCGGCCGCGGACAGCAGCGCGAGGGCGACGCCCGCCGGCCGTACGGTGCCGGCGCCGTCGCTGCCCAGGACCAGGACCGCCAGTCCGGTGAGCGCGCCCGCGACCGCGAGCACACCGCCCGCGCCGAGCCGCTCTCCCAGGAACAGCCGCCCGCACAGGGCGACCATCACCGGCGCCGCGCCCAACGTGACGATGGTGCCGACCGCCAGACCGGTCGCCTCCACCGCGCCGAAGTAGGCGACCTGAAAGGCCATCAGCCCGAGTCCGGTGACCAGGATCCGTTCCGCACGGCGCAGCGGCGACTCGTACGGACGCGGGACGGTGGTGCGAGGGACGCTGGTGCGAGTGGCGGCGGTCCGGTGGGCGGCGCGGCGGACGGCGCGTGCGGCGAGCAGCAGGACGAGTCCGCCGACGATGCGCCAGAAGGTCAGCGCGACGGGGCCGAGGCCGCTGCCGCCGTAGAGCAGTGCGGCGGCCGCGCCGGCGGTGCCCCAGGCGGTCGCCGCGACGGTGACGTAGAGCAGGCCCCGGCCGACAGACAGGGCAGGGGTGAAGGAAGTAAGCACGAGTGTTCTCCCGCGGGAAGACATGAAGGTTCGCGTCATCCGTGTGCGGGCAGCGGCCGGGAACAGCGGTCGCTGAAGTGACGGTTCGCCGGAGCGCCGTCCGGGACCGGGATCACGTCACCGGGCTACTGGGGCCGGGCGACGGCGGTGGCTGCCCGCGTCAGACGGCGGGAGGCGGAAGAACGGTCATCGGCATGGTGATCACACTACCTCAGCGCTGTACGGGCTCTTCGGCCTTGTACGCGTCCGGTTCCGCCGCGGCGGCCGCGGAGGCGGCCACCGGCTCGGCCGGGGCGGCCTTCGGCGCCGAGGTCTGGGCGATGAACGCGCCGGCGAGCACCACCGCACCGCCGATGATCTGCGCCGTGCCCAGGTGTTCGCCGAGCAGCACCCAGGCGAGCACGGTGGCGATGACCGCCTCCAGGCAGGCGACGACCCCGGCGACCTGGGGCGAGAGCCGGCGGATGGAGAGCACGCCGGTGAGGTAGGCGACCACGGTCGCGACCAGGACCACCCAGGCGAGGAGCAGGATGGCGGGCACCCGCGCACCGTGCATGTCCGCGCGCCCGGCGAGCACCGACCAGTCGAGGTTCCACGGGGCGGCGACGGCGGTCAGCGCGACGGCGCCGATGAGCAGGCCGTACGCGATCACTCCCAGCGGGTCCGCCGCGTCCGAGGTGTCGCCGCCGTGGTCGGAGAGGACGAAGTAGCCGACCTGGCAGCAGGCGGCGCCCAGGGCGAGCGCCAGTCCCACGAGATCGAAGCTGAGCCCGCTCCAGACCTCGACGACACAGGCCAGACCGCCGACGGCGAGGACCACGCCCACGGCCGCGGCACGGGTCACCGGCCGCCGCTGGACGAAACGGACCCAGCCCAGGACGAGGGCGGGCGCGAGATATTCCACGAGGAGCGCGACGCCGACGGGGATGCGCGATATGGACGCGAAGTAGCAGGCCTGAACGCCCGCGACGGCCAGCAGGCCGAAGCCTGCGACCAGCGCCGGGCGGCGGACGGGGAGACGGCGGTGCCGCCAGGCGACGGGCAGCATCACCAGGGCGGCACCCACGACGCGCAGCCACGTCACGTGCAGCGGTTCCAGCCCAGCCTCGATCAGCGGCTTGGCCGCGACACCCGATCCACCGAACGCGAGCGCCGATGCCAGGGCGAGGCCCAGGCCGGTGCTCTTCCCCAGAGAGCCTTGCATCGGGCCATCATGCCAGGTCGGTACAGGAGCGTCACCCCGTTGACTGCTGGCAGGGGCCGCCCTCCAGGTGGGCGATCAGCAGAGCCGGGTCGATACCCGCCCGCGTGAGCACCTCGACGGCGCGGCACTCACGGTCGCACGCGAGCGCCGTGAGCAGGTCGAGCCCCTCGGCGCGGCCGGCGCCCCGGGCCCGGGCACGGCGCAGCGCGCGCTCCATGGCCAGGCCCGCGGCCGGCGACCAACCGGAGCAGCCGCCGTCCGAGGCGGCGCCCCGGCGGCGGTCGCCGATCCGCACCACCGGCACGGCGCCGGAGTCCTCGACCGTGCGGCTCCACTGGAGCCCGTAGCCGATGGTGCGCTGTACGAGATAGCCGAGGAGCCGCCCGACCTGGGGTCCGGTGAACGCGGCGCGCACCTGGGGATCGGATTCCAGCAGCCCGTGCAGCAGGTGTGCGGTGTCGGCCTGCCGGTCGCCGCCGCGTGCGGCACGTCGGCGCGCACCCGCCGCCACCGACACCAGCTCCGCACTGAGCCGGGGGTCCGGGCCGGTGCCGGCCGGACCGGCGCAGGGGAGGAACTTCGCACCCTCCCACCTCATCAGCTGCCTGGGCGCGGAGCATCCGCGCGGGGAGGCATATGCGTATCCCACCATGGTTGTGTCCTGATGACCGGCTTCTCCTCCTCAGGGAGGAGATGGGCGCACCGCAGGTGCGGGAATGCGGGATCAGCGCCGGGAGGCGGGCGGCGCCCAGTTTCGCACTGCCCGCCTCCCGGCGCCCGCCCCTCAGTGCTCCTCAGCGAGGATCAGGGGTTGCCCCTCAGTGCTCCTCGGCGAGGATCAGGTAGAGCTTCTTGCGGGCCTCGTTGATGACCGTGAGCCCCTTCTGCCGCTGCTCGGGGGTGCCGGTCTTCCAGACCTGCGCGAACGCCTCCATCAGGCCGAACCCGGCCTGTCGGATCTCCTGGGCGGCCTCCCAGTCGACGCCGCGCCCGGCCTCCTCCCACGGGGCCTGCGACCCCGCCTCGGCCTCCGCCCGCCCGGCGTCGGTGAGGGCGAAGAGCTTCTTGCCGCCCTCGCTCTCGCTGCCGATCAGACCTTCGTCCTCAAGGAGTTGCAGGGTCGGGTAGACCGAACCCGGGCTGGGCTTCCACGCCCCGCCGCTGCGCTCGGCGATCTCCTGGATCATCTCGTAGCCGTGCATGGGACGGTCGCGCAGCAGCGCGAGGATCGAGGCGCGCACGTCGCCGCGCCGCGCCCGGCCGCGCGACCCACCCCGGCCGCGACCTCCGTACGGCGGCCCCCCGAAGGGCGGCCCGAACGCCCCGAAGGCCGCCCGGCGCCCTTCGTACTCCCCCGGCCTTCGCGGCCCGGTCGGCAGCGTCCCCGGCCATGCCCGTGTTCGTGTCGACGCTCATCGGAACGCATCATTACGCTCCTTCCATCGTTGATCGGTCACGATGCTTCGACGATATATCGGAACCGATCGCATGACAATCCCCTGGCGGAGAGTCGGGTTGTCCTTTGTCATCCAATCGAGTCGTTTGACATCGAACCCAGCCATTTCGACTTCTCTGACAGTGAATCTAGTCGTGAGGGGTGAGCAGGCTGGGGGTGTCGGATGTCGGTATCGGCTGAGGCGGACGGGGTCGTGCCGTACGTCGAGGTGTCGTGCGTGGAGGGCAGGCGCGAGCGTCGACGACGTCCGCTGTTGGACTGTGTATCGGTCAGGTTCGAGGACGCTCGTCCGGTACGGCCGTTTCGGTGGCCGCCGGGTGGGCGCCATTTCCCGGGCTGGTACTGGGCGGCGACGACTCGGCAGCACGTCGGCTTCGAGTCGTGGCTGGAGCGGGACCGTCTCGTTCTCATGGACTTCGACCCCGCCGTGGTGGGGATCGCCTCCCAGCCGTTCTGGCTGCACTGGCACGACGGGACGCGTGAGCGTCGGCATGCCCCGGACTTCTTCGTGCGCCGCGCGGATGGCTCGGCCGTGGTCGTCGATGTCCGCGCCGACGATTGGATCGCGCCGCGCGATGCCGCAGCGTTCGAAGTGACGCGCAGAGCCTGTACCGAGGCTGGGTGGGGCTTCGAGCGGGTAGGGACGCCGGAGGCGGTGTTGCTGGCGAACGTGCGGTGGCTGTCGCTCTACCGTCACCCCCACTGCCGACAGCGTCCGGTCGCGGTCCGGTTGATGGAGGTCTTCTCGCAACCGGGACCGCTGTTGTCCGGGGCCGATAGGTCGGCGACCGGCTCGCGACGCTGCCTGTGTTGTTCCATCTGCTGTGGCGACAGGAGTTGTCCGCCGAGGGGTTGGCGGTCGAGCTGCTGGGGCCGCGCACGGTCGTGCACCTGACCGACGGGGGTGCCTGATGAAGGAGGAAGAGCGGCGGGTTCCGCCGACTGCCCGAATCGCAGAGTTCCCCAAGAAGGCCGCTGACCAGGCCCGTTGGTGGGAGAGCCACATCCTGGAGGTGCTGCACGGTTTGCCGCCGGATGCTCCCCAGGGGGCGGTGCCGCGACCGGAATTCGATCCTAGGCTGCACTCGCTGGCCGAACGCGAGCGGGCCAAGGCGGCCGAGCTGACGGCAGCGGGCCATCGGATGACGGCCAGTGGCGTCAAGCAGCGGCGCCATCGCTATCGCCGCGACGGGCTGGTCGGGCTGGCCGACGGCCGGTCGGCCAAGCAGCTGCCTCCCTTCGGCCGGATCGCCCCGGCGGTGGTCGAAGCGATGCGGCAGGCGATCGATGAGACGGCAGATGCCTCCTCGAGGACGATCGGATTCATCATCTGGCGGACGAAACAGATCGTTGCGTCCCACGAGGACGGCGACGGCATCGAGCTGCCTACGGATCGCACGCTCTACCGGCTGTTCGACAAGCTGGCCGTCGGGACGCACGCGACCGGCTCGGCAACCACGCGCCGCTCGGTGCATGCGCGTCCGGCCGGGCCGTTCGGTGAGGTGCCGGCCGTCGCGCCGGGCGAGTTGATGCAGATCGACTCCAGTCCGCTGGATGTGCTGGTGCGGCTGGACGACGGCATCGCGGAGAAAGTCGAGTTGACCGCGCTGGTCGATATCGCGTCCAGGTCGATCACTGCGGCGGTGCTGCACGTATCCCGGATCTGGGTACGCGACCGACGCGGCGACAGGGACCGGTGGATCACTGTGTTCTGGCGGCACCTGCACCGCGTCGGCGTCCCCTTCGGCGAAATGGCCTGGGCCCACGCCCACCAGCAGGCCCCGAGGAATGTGGGCGAGGCGCAGATCGCGGATGTGGCGGTCGGCCTGCTTCAACGCGCTCACGACGGCCCCCGAGACGAGCAGGACGCTCCGGCCAAACGGTCTCAGCGTGATCGCCGGATCGCCGCCCGCACCCGGGCGACCGCCCCGAGCCGGGAGGACCCTGACCCACCGCCGGCCGACAGTGAACCTGCGGATGAGGACACAGACACCTCGACAGCCAAAGTCATCCCGCTGGGCCTGTTCGACCCGCTCGCCAACCCCTGGAGGCGCCCGTGACCCTCTCCAAGCCAGCAGCCCGGCGCACCGTGTTGCGGGAGGCCGATGCCGCGGCCGGCCGATAGCTGAACACCCTTACCGGATGGCTCAGGTTCATCGACGGGCCACCCGCGCCCCCGACCCTGTCGGCCCGGAGCATTTGGCAGCGAGTGCCGGCGTCCGAGCGGGACCTCTACGACGAAGACCGCCTGGACCATCACGCCCGCATGCTCACGATCGCTACCTCGTTCGTCGAGAAGGCGGCGATCTGCGGCCGCCGACTCGTCCTGCTCAACCGGCACGCGATCAGCGCCCGCCGCGGGTTGATCGTTTCCGGGCCGGCAGGCACCGGAAAAACCATCGCCATCACCCAGTTGGGGCGCTCCCACGAACTCCTTGACCAGGCCCGGCACCCCCACGTCACAGACCGCATCCCGGTCGTCTACGTCACTCTCCCGCCTGCCGCGACCGCCCGCATGATCGCGACCGAGTTCGCGCGCTTCCTGGGCCTGCCGGTGCGGGCCCGCTCGAACTTGACCGACATCATCGAGGCCGTGGTCGGCGTCTGCACCGACACCCGCACCGGTCTGGTGCTGGTCGACGAGCTCCACAACATCTCGCTCACCAGCCGCCACGGCGCCGAAGTCGCCGACACTCTCAAGTACTTCTCCGAGCGCCTGCCCGCCACCTTCGTCTATGCCGGCATCGACATCGCCGAATCCGGATTGCTGTCCGGGACACGCGGCGCCCAGATCTTCGGGCGCTTCACCCTGATCCCCTCCCGCCCCTTCCCCTACAACAGCGAATGGAAGGGCCTGGTCGCCAGCATGGAGGACACCCTGCGGCTGCACGAGCACCGCCCGGGCACGCTCACGGACCTGGACCGCTTCCTGCACGACCACACCGGCGGCATGATCGGATCGCTCTCCCACGCCATCTGCGGAGCCGCGATCGACGCCATCCTCACCGGCACCGAGAAGATCACCAAGACGAGCCTCCAGAACATTCCGCTCGACCACACCGCCCACACCACGGCGTCGCTGGCCACGAAGACCGCAACGTCCCGATGAACAGTGAACTGCCGCCCCGGTTTGCGCCACTACCGGTCCGGCTCCGCCCCTGCCTCGGAGAATCCTCCGACTCGTACATCCGGCGCCTGGCGCGCGCCAACCATCTCAAGCCCAGCTTCTTGCACTGCTACCTCTCCGGCCCACCCCAGTGGTTCGCCAGGCCGCTCCTCGAACACCTCGCCGCAGTCGCCGGCCACTCACCCGAGGCACTCGAGCGCGCCCTTGCTGACGCCAGCGCCCTGGGCGGGGCCAACAGGCCACGCCGCCGCCTGCCCAGGAAGAATCCCTTCACCCGGCGCCAGGACCTGGCCCACCGCATCGCCCAGGACGCCCTGAAGGGCACACAAATCCGCACGCTGGCAAAACGCTACAACCTCCGCTGCTGGGACATCCGCTTCGCCCTGGAGACCCCACGCCCGACCACCACAGAGACGGGGCAGCTGGCCGACCCCATCACAGGCGAACTCGCCGACCTGATCGAGAACATGATCAGCAGAAAGTTGAACAAGAGGCGGATATGGATCGAGCTCATGGACCACCACGACTACCTGGTCAAATACCACAGCATCCGCCACTACATCGACTACACGCGACCCCGTCATGGCGGACAGCCACAAGCGGGCGGGACCCCGACCAACGAATGAACGGTCAACCTCCCCCTTGATCGAACCCAGTCGCCCCAGGTCAGCGCACTGCACCCGACTAACTGATCTATTCAGCCGTCGGTTTCGGACGTCTCCCGAGGATGGGTGGGGTAGATCTTGCGCCAGTGCTGGGCGGAGCGGACCAGGTCGTCGATGACGTGGAGGAGAAACTGGCTCGTGTTCTCCAGTCGGGCGCCGGCGGGGGTGGTGGTGCCGAGTTTCTGGGCTGCGATCTTGCAAACCTCGGCGATCTGAGTCTGGGCGCGCGCGCTGGCCACGATGGACTGGAACGCCACGTCGTCGTCGATGGCGTAGCGTTCCGCGCGGCTGTGGGGGTCGCGTTCGCGTTTGATGAGTGCCTGATTTTCCAGGTAGCCGACGGCCTTGGAAATGGAGGCGGGGCTGACGTGCAGGCGTCGCACGAGTTCCGCGGAGGTGAGGCTGCCGCTGTCGGTGGTGAACAGCGCGGCGAGCACCCGGGCCATCATCTGTGGGAGCCCGGCCTGAATCATCAGTTCCACGCTCTGCGCGTCCACCTCGTCCACGAGCCGTGGATCGCGCCCGGGGTCGGCCCTTCCTGGTGACGGTGTCGGCGCAGTGGTCCTGCGCTGGCGCCCGTGTCGTGTGCTGGCCCGGTGTGCCGCCTCGGCGTGATAGTCGCGTGGCCCGCCGTTGCGCATCACTTCGCGGGTGACGGTGGAGGTCGGCCGCCCGATGCGGCGGCCGATGGCGGCGTAGGTCAGCTCCTCGCGCAGTCCCGCGGCGATCTGCTGTCGGTCCTGGACGGTGAGTCTGTCACCAGGCATCGGGTGTCCTCCGCTGTCGGCGTCGAGGCCAGCTTAATGCAACGCAACGCTATTGCATTAGTCGGCATGAGGCATGCAACGATTTGGTCGACTTGACCTGCATCTATGCCGTTGCTTCACACGGATATGATTGACGCTCTTATGTATGCAACGTAACTTTCGCTGGGCTGTAAAGGCGCTTATGTGGCGCCGGACCTCACCAGCGGGAGTGAAACCCATGACTACCGATCTCGGTCAATCCGCGATCGCGGCGACTGCGGTACGCAAGGCGTACCGGGACCACGTCGTGCTCGACGGCATCGACATCCATATCCCCGCGGGGTCTGTCTTCGCGTTGCTCGGACCGAACGGCGCCGGCAAGACCACCGTGGTGCAGATCCTGTCCACGCTCATCCGCGCCGACGCCGGCGACATGCGGGTCGCCGGCCACGACGTGGCCCGGGATCCGGACTCGGTCCGTGCCGCGATCGGCGTCACCGGCCAGTTCTCCGCGGTGGACAGCTTCCTCACCGGCGAGGAGAACCTGCTGTTGATGGCCGACCTGAACCGCCTGCCCCGCAGGGAACGGCGGCAGCGTGCCGCGGACCTACTGGCGCGGTTCGATCTGGTGGACGCGGCCCGGAAGCCTGCGGCGACGTACTCCGGCGGGATGCGCCGCCGCCTGGACCTCGCGATGACGCTGGTTGGCCAACCCCGCGTGATCTTCCTCGACGAGCCGACCACCGGGCTGGACCCGCGCAGCAGGCGGACCATGTGGGAGATCATCCGCAGACTGGTGACCGACGAGGGCGTCACGATCTTCCTCACCACCCAGTACCTCGAGGAGGCCGACCAACTCGCCGACCGGATCGCGGTGCTGCACCAGGGGAAACTGGTCGCGGAGGGCTCGCCGGAGGAGCTCAAACGACAGGTCGGCGGAGGCCACATCACCCTGCGGTTCGCCGACCCACGCGGTTACGACCACGCGGCCCGGACGCTGGACGTGGTGTCCCGCAACGATGAGGCATGCACCCTGCAGATCCCCAGCCAAGGCGATGCCCGGTCATTGCGCGCCCTGCTGGACTGGCTCGACCACGCCGCGCTCACCGTGGACGAACTGCAGGTCCACACCCCCGATCTCGATGACGTCTTCTTCGCGCTGACAGGCAACCCGGTCACGGAACAGGAGCCCGCCCGATGAGTGCCGTTTCCAGCAGCATTTCCCATGCCTTTGCCGATTCGTCGACCATGTTGCGTCGCCAGTTGCGGCACATGCTTCGTTATCCGACGCTCATCCTGACCGCCGCCGGGGTTCCGGTGGTCTTCCTGCTGCTGTTCGTCTACGTTCTCGGCGGCATCCTCGGCACCGGCCTTGGCGGACCGTCGGGCGGCCGCGACGCCTACGTGAACTACGTCGTCCCCGGCGTCATCCTGATGACTGTGGCGACCGCGGCCCAGGGCACGGCGATCTCGGTAGCCATCGACATGACCGAGGGCATCGTCGCCCGGTTCCGCACCATGGCCATCGCCCGGGTCTCGGTGCTCACCGGTCATGTGCTGGGCAGCCTGATCCAGACCCTGCTGAGCATCGCTGCCGTCATCGGCGTCGCGCTGCTGGTGGGATTCGAGCCGACGGCGGACTTCGGCGAATGGCTCGGCGCGGTCGGCGTGCTCGTGATGATCATCCTCGCGCTCACCTGGCTGTCGGTCGCACTGGCCATGGTCGCCAAGAGCGTCGCCACCGCGAGCAACATGCTGACGCCGCTGATGATCCTGCCCATGATGGGCAGCGGGTTCGTCCCCACCGACTCGATGCCCGGAGGGCTGAAGTGGTTCGCCGATTACCAGCCGTTCACCCCGTTCATCGAAACCCTGCGCGGGCTGTTGATGGGCACCCCGATCGACAACAGCACAATCCTGACCACCGGTTGGTGCGCCCTGATCGCTCTGGGCGGCTACCTATGGGCCAAGAAGCTCTACAATCGCGAGCCCACCAAGTGAGTGTCTTCGTCGCGTCAGCCCGTGAACTGCACGAACACCTCGGCATGCCCACCGACGAGGCGACCGTCAACATCACCCGCAGCCGCCTCGGACGGCCAAGGCTTCCTCACCCAACCCGGACGAGGCCGCTACCAGAATCGGACTTAGCGTCCTCCCAGTCTCAACGCTCATGCTCTGGGACCTATCGGCAGCTGCGAGGCGCCGACCGTCAGCCTGTGACCGTTTTATAGCTACATCATCCTAAATGTCACATTGACATCCAACCCAGTCACCCCTGGCCAGCGCACTGCACACGACTAACTTCGCTGTCAAAGGACACCGGAGCCAGGTGCCTGCGGGAGTGGGAGGCGGTCTTGCTCGGAGCGGCGTTGGCCCGCCTGGCTCGCCTTGTTCGTTACGGCGTGTTCGTGAAGGAGCGGCGGTAGGAGCGGGGCGGCACTCCCCGGCGGCGCACGAAGTGTTCGCGCAGGACGGCCGCGCTTGCGTATCCGACGCGGCGAGCGATCTCCTCGACCGGCAGGTCCGTGGCCTCCAGGAGCTCCTCGGCGCTGCTCAGACGCAGGCTCCGCAGCCAGGCGTGGGGGGTGGTGCCGGTCGCGGCGGTGAAGCGGCGGGCGAAGGAGCGTTTGCTCATCAAGGCACGCCGGGCCAGTTCCGCGACGGGAAGCGGCTCGTGGAGGTTCTCGCGGGCCCACGCGAGTACCTCGGCGAGACGCTCGTCGCGGCAGTCTTCGGGGACGGGGGCGGCCAGGTACTGCGCCTGCCCGCCGTCGCGGTGGGAGGGCAGCACCACGTCCCGGGCAACAGCGTTGGCCATCGCGGCTCCGTACTCCCGCCTCAGCAGGTGCAGGCAGAGATCGAAGCCCGCGGCGGCTCCCGCGCCCGTGATGATGCGTCCTTCGTCGATGTAGAGGGCATCGGGTTCGACGGTGACGTCGGGGTGGCGGCGGGCGAGCAGTTCGGCGAACCGCCAGTGGGTGGTGGCCCGCCGACCGTCGAGCAGTCCGGCGGCGGCGAGCGCGAAAGCGCCGACGCAGTGGGCCGCGACCAGTGAGCCGCGCTCGTGTGCGGCCGACAGCGCATCGAGCACGGCGGGAGCGGGCGGTGTGCGGAAGCCGGCCCACGGCAGGGCGATCACCAGATCGGCGGAGGCGAGTCGGTCCAGGCCGTGCGTGATGGTGAGCGGCACGCCGAGGTCAGTGGGGACCGGCCCGGGCCGGTCGGTGCACAGGGTGAAGTCGAAGCCGGGGAGTGTCTCGCCGTGCGGGCCGAAGACCTCGGTGACGATGCCGACGGCGAGCATGCCGACTCCGGGCGGGGTGTACGCGGCGACGGTCACGAAAGGAGGCACACGTGCAGTGTGGCACTAATCCTGCGATCAGCGGCAGATATGCCACTCGTGAACGATCAGCCTGCCCGGAAGGATTGAGGCCATGACAGACGCACCGCTCGGCCGCAGCGCCGTGTACACGATCCTGACCACCGGATACGTCGGCTCCACCGGCCCCGGAGTCGCCGCCACCGTCTCCTACGTATCCGACGCCGGCCGGCATGTGATCTTCGACCCGGGCATGGTGGCGAGTCGCGACCGTATCCTCGCCCCGCTCGAGGAGTTGGGGCTCGGCCCCGACGACATCACCGACGTGGTGCTCAGCCACCACCACCCGGACAACACCATGAACGTGGGCCTGTTCCCACGGGCCCGGGTGCACGACCACAAGGTGGAGTACCTCGGCGATCAGTGGAGGAACCGGGATGCGGAGGGTTACGAACTCACTCCGTCGCTACGGCTGATCCGCACCCCGGGCCACAGCGCCGAGGACATCACACTGCTGGCGGGCACGGACTCGGGCGTGGTCGCCTTCGCCGGTGACCTGTGGTGGCACGCGGACGGCCCGGCGGACGACCCGGTAGCCCCCGACCGTGAGGTGCTGCGCGCCTCCCGGCTCCGGGTGCTGACCGCCGCGGACCTGATCGTGCCCGGCCACGGCGGCCCGTTCAGGGCCGACGACACCACGCCACGCTAGCCGCTCTGTCCGGTGTGGGCTGCGGAATTCCGTCCGGTCAAGGTTCACTGCCACAGGACACGGGTGTCGGTGCCGTCTTCTAGAGTCGCCCGCGTGACCGAACCCGAGCCCTCCTACCTCGCCGCGGTCCGGGAGTCGTACGACACCGTCGCCGCCGCCTACGCGAAACTCGTCAAGTCCCCGGCGCAGTTGGATCCGCTGTCACGCGCGATGCTGGCCGCGTTCGCCGAAGCCGTGCGGACGGCCGACCGCGGACCGGTCGCGGACCTGGGCTGCGGCCCCGGCCACGTCACGGCGTATCTGGCAGACCTGGGGGTGCCGGCGTTCGGCGTCGATCTGTCCCCGAAGATGATCGAGCTCGCCCGGCAGGCCTATCCGAGCCTGCGCTTCACGGTGGGGTCGATGACCGCGCCGGCGATCCGGGACAACGAGCTCGGCGGCATCCTGGCCTACTACTCCACCCACCACACGCCACCGGAGCTGCTGCCGGTCGTGTTCGCCGCATTCCATCGCACACTGGCCCCCGGCGGTCATCTGATGCTGGCCGGCCACGTGGGAGACGGCGAGCGTCTGCGTCCGACGCGGGCGTATGGCGGCCACCCGGTGTCCTACGAGTCCCACCTGCTGCCGGCGGATCGGATCGCCGAGCTGTTGGACCGGGCCGGACTCGCCGTCACCGCGCGACTCACCGAGGAGCCTGACGAGGGAGCGACGAGGACGATCGCCACCTTCCTCGCCCGGAAACCCGAGCGACCGTGAGGACGAGCTCAGCCCTCGATCAGGCCGTGGGCAGCCAGGCCACGTGGCCGGCCAGCAGCGCGTACCCGACGAAGGCGACGATGTCGATCAGCGCGTGCGCGGCGACCAGCGGCCCCACCCGCCCCCACCGGCGGTAGAGCAGCACGAAGATCACGCCCATCGCCAGGTTGCCGAAGAACCCGCCGATGCCCTGGTAGAGGTGGTACGAGCCGCGCAGCAGCGAGCTGGCCGCGAGGGCCGCCATCGGGGTCCAGCCCAACTGGCCGAGCCGGCGCAGCAGGTACCCGACGACGATCACCTCCTCCAGCACCGCGTTCTGCACGGCGGAGGCGATCAGCACCGGGATCTTCCACCAGACGTCCGGCAGGTTCTCGGGCACCACGGTGAGGTTGCCGCCCGCGGCCCGGGCCCCGAGGTAGAGCAGCAGTCCGGCGCCGCCGATGCCCGCCGCGAGCGCGGCGCCCCACCCCAGGTCGAACCGGGGGCGACGCAGGTCGAAGCCGATCGTGCGCAGCCCCGCGCCCTCACGCAGCAGCAGATGGGCGACGAGCAGCACGGGGACCAGCGCGGTGGTGATGCCGAAGAGCTGCCAGGCCAGGTCCAGCCAGGGGCGGCCGGGGGCCTCGGAGGCGTTGAGGGTGGCGGCCTGGTCCTTGAGGCCGCCCGATGCGGTCACCGAGCCGACGAAGCTGATCAGTGCGGACACCGCGCTCGCGCCGACCGACAGCGCCAGGACGAGCAGCAGCTCGGTGCGGCGCAGCCGCCGCCCGGCCTGACCACCGTCTCCGGGCGCGGAGACCGCCGCGTCGCGTGCCTGTGCCTGCACTCCCTGCCTCCCACTTCCGCCGTCCCCAGGAGGTCCTAGCTTGCCGTACGGGCCGGCGCAGCACGAACGTGGGACGGCGGGCGTCGCGCCAGGAGACGCGGCGGGCGTCGCGCCAGGAGAGGCGGCGGGTGCCGCGTCAGCGGGGCGGAGTAGGGCGGAGTGGGGCGGGAGCCTATTCGGCGAGGTCGACCGGCCAGGCGTGCACGGGCTCGCCGCTGCCTGCCAGTGCGCAGTACCGGCTGGTCATCGCCGCGAGGGCGGCCTCCCGGTCGAGCCCGCGCTCGCGGGCCAGCCGGTAGGCCGCCACCTGCCAGGACGCTCCGTTGACGCGCCTGCGGCAGCGCTCCTCGATGATGCCGAGGTAGCGATCCCGGTCCGCGGGCTCCACACCCCAGGCGTCCAGCCCGGCCGCGGCCAGCGGCAGCAGCTCGTCCCGTACCAGCGTCACGGCGGGGATCCGGACCGTGGCGAGGGAGCGGCCGGACCGGGGCCACTGCAGCACGGCGTCGATGCCGTGGCGGCACGCGGCGTCGAAGTTCTCCTCGGCGGCGGCGAAGGGCAGCCGGGTCCACACCGGGCGGGGCTCCTCCGCGAGCGCCCGCACCAGACCGTAGTAGAAGGCGGCGTTGGCGATGACGTCGGCGACGGTGGGGCCGGCGGGCAGGACGCGGTTCTCCACCCTGAGGTGCGGTACGCCGTCCGCGACCGCGTAGACCGGGCGGTTCCAGCGGTAGATCGTGCCGTTCTGCAGCACCAGCTCGTGCAGCTGCGGTATCCCGCCGTCCTCCAGGACCCGCAGCGGGTCCTCTTCGTCCGCGGCCGCCAGCAGCGGCGGAAAGTACCGGAGGTTCTCCTCGAACAGCTCGCGCACGTCGGTGATCCAGCGTTCGCCGAACCAGTTGCGCGGGCGTACGCCCTGAGCCGCCAGCTCCGGCTGCCGGACATCGGTGGACTGGAGGAACAGCGGCGGGCGGGACTCGCGCCAGACCTCACGGCCGAACAGGAACGGCGAGTTCGCCCCCGTCGCGATCTGGGCGCCGGCCACCGCCTGCGCGGCGTTCCACACGGCGGCGAAGCGCCCCGGCGTCACCTGGAGATGTAACTGGACGGACGTGCAGGCCGCCTCGGGCGCTATCGAGCCCGAGGTGTAGGTGAACCGCTCCACGCCCTTGACGTCGATGTGGAAGTCCTCGCCGCGGGCGGCCAGCATGTGCGCGTCGAGAAGCTTGTAGCGGTCGTCGCCGGAGAGGTTGGCGGCGCCCAGATCCGCGGCCGCCAGGGTCGGCAGAATACCGATCATCACGACCCGGGAGGTCACTTCCCTGGCCTTGCGATCGGCATAGGACAGGCCGGTGCGGAGCTCTTCCTCCAATTGGTCGAAGACCCTTCCGCTCAACCGGTGCGGAACGACGTTGACCTCCAGGTTGAACTGCCCGAGTTCGGTCTGGAAATCGGGGCTGGCGATACGCTCCAGAACCTGTGCGTTCAACATCCGGGGCATACCGTCGGACCCCGCGAGATTCAACTCGATCTCCAGCCCCATGAGATTCCGCGGGCGGTCGAATCGCCGCTCTTCCATCAACCGCGACAGCCCCTCCAGACACGCCTGGAGATTCCTGCGCTGCCGCCGCCGGTCGGCCAGGCCGAACCCGTTGGCCACGACCTTCTCGCCCATCGAAGCGACCTCCTCGCGCCGGCAGTCCGCGGCACCAGCCGCTGAGTCACGGTCGATGATGCCCAGGCAATGTGATCGATAACGCCACGCGAGCGGCATGCGGCCGGTAGGCTCTGCACTGCGGCACGCACGACACCCCGGCGCGCATGGCGAAATGCCCTGAATCGGCAGTTATGTTCTGGTGAAAAACGCCGACGAGAACCGGCCTACCGCATTGACGGGAAAGGCCGAGGTCAGGTGAGCCCAGAAGGAACACATTCGGCCAAATCGTCGCGCCAGGCGGACCGGAAATCCCCTTGCTGACATTTTCGGCAACGGCTAGCCGGAACTCCAAGGGAACACGTGTCGTATAAACTTGCCGAACGCGGCAGAGAGTTGACGTCCGGTATTCGGCCCCGGACCGCCTCTGACCGCTCGGCTCACGGTGCCCGTCCGCACCCGACCCATCGCGCACCACCGCGTCTTCGCACCACCACGTCTTTCGAACCACCGTGTCTCCGAAGTGAGAGGCGACCCATCATGCCGCTGCATGCCCTCCCGGCTCCCGCGCCCGCCCTGCGCAGCGTCCTCACGGCCCTCGGTTCCCCCAGCGCCGTCCGCGAGGCCCGCACCACCGCCGCACTGCGCTCGCTGTCCGGCCCCTTCACCCCCGAACAGCCACTGCCCGTCCATGTCCTGGAGGGCGTCACCGAACCCGGCACCCCGCCGACCACCAGGCTGACCGGCTGGCGCTTCCTGATCCGGCACGGCGACCGCGCCGTCGCCGTGGCCGAGGCCATGCTCACCGCGGACGGCTGGGCCTTCTCCCGCTTCTCCGAGGGCCCCTACGTACGCTCCACCGAACAGGCCCTGCTCCAGGCCGAGTCGCTGCCCGACCCGTACCAGCCGCGCCTGCTGTCCGTACCGGAGCTGTACATGCTCACGCTCTGGCTGCACGGCGACCCGGCCGCGGACGCCGCCACGGGCCGGCCCGCCCCCGGCGATCTGCTGGTGCCGCTCGCGCCCGCCCCGCCCGGGATCGCCGCGCACCGCCCCCACCGGGTCGCCGATCTGCTGCCGGTCCTCACGGTGCGGATGCCTCCCGGCCCGCTGCTGGGATCGCCCGCCTGAGGCACGGCCGGGAGCAGCGCCCCGCGACCCCGTGGTCGCGGGGCGCTCGCCACGCCGGCGTACGCCCCCCTCCATACGGGCTAGTCCACTCCGGCCATACAGAACCCCCGAAGAGACCGCCCGGTTCCGGTGAACCGTCCGCACGAGTGACACGTCCCCTTGGAGTGAGTACCGCTGCCGCGAAATCCCTGCGGAATGACTCCCGTGGGGCAAGACTGGGACCCAATAGCCGACCGACAACGGGGGGGCGGCCATGAACGCCGCATCGAGCCGCAGGACCTTCACCACACCGCAGCGAAAGAACCCTTCCATGTGCCAGCACCAGCCGCCGTGCCCGTCAGCCGACTCCGCCGACCGGGAGGCCGCACACCTCGTGGCGCAACACCCGGAGCAGGGATGGAGCCTGCTGTGCAACGGTGTCCTGCTCTTCGAGGACACCGGTGAGCTGCTGCCGGACGGGCAGGTCATCGCCCCGCACCGGCCGCTGGGCAGTGAGCACGTCATGACCGCCGCCTGATCCACTGCGCCGTCACAGCGCGAAGGGCCGGCTCGGCGTCAACCGCCGCACCGGCCCCCACGCATGAGCGCGTCGGGCGCGTCAGCCCTCGTACTCGTCCATCGGCGGGCAGGAGCAGACCAGGTTGCGGTCGCCGAAGGCACCGTCGATCCGGCGCACCGGCGGCCAGTACTTGTCGGCGGCCGACACACCGGCCGGGAAGACGGCCTCCTCGCGGCTGTAGCCGTGCGTCCACTCCCCGCTGAGCGCGGCCGCGGTGTGCGGCGCGTTCCGCAGCGGGTTGTCGTCCTTGGCCCACTCCCCCGAGCCGACCTTCTCGATCTCCTCGCGTATGGCGATCATCGTCGCGCAGAACCGGTCCAGCTCGGCCAGGTCCTCGCTCTCCGTCGGCTCGATCATCAGCGTGCCGGCGACGGGGAAGGACATCGTCGGGGCGTGGAAGCCGTAGTCGATCAGCCGCTTGGCGACGTCGTCCACGGTCACCCCGGTGGCCTTGGTGAGCGGCCGCAGGTCGATGATGCACTCGTGCGCGACCAGGCCGCCCGGGCCGGTGTAGAGCACCGGGTAGTGCGGCTCCAGGCGCTTGGCGATGTAGTTGGCACCGAGCACCGCGACCTGGGTGGCGCGCCGCAGGCCCTCGCCGCCCATGAGCCGGACGTACGCCCACGAGATCGGGAGGATGCCCGCGGAGCCCCACGGGGCGGCGGCGATCGGGCCGACGCCGGTCTGCGGACCCGCGGCCGGCTGGAGCGGGTGGTTGGGCAGGTACGGCGCGAGGTGCTCGCGCACCGCGACCGGGCCGACGCCGGGGCCGCCGCCGCCGTGCGGGATGCAGAACGTCTTGTGCAGGTTCAGGTGCGAGACGTCGCCGCCGAACTTACCCGGACCGGCCAGGCCCACCAGCGCGTTCAGGTTGGCGCCGTCGACGTACACCTGGCCGCCCGCCTCGTGCACGGCCGCGCAGATCTCGGAGATGTGCTCCTCGAAGACGCCGTGGGTGGAGGGGTAGGTGACCATGAGCACGGCGAGCTCGTCGCGGTACTGCTCGATCTTGGCGCGCAGGTCGTCGGTGTCGACCTCGCCGTCCTCGGCGGTCTTCACCACGACGACCTTCATGCCCGCCATCACGGCGCTGGCGGCGTTGGTGCCGTGCGCGGAGGACGGGATGAGGCAGACGGTGCGCTGCGCGTCCCCGTTGGCCCGGTGGTACGCGCGGACCGCCAGCAGCCCGGCGAGCTCACCCTGGGAGCCGGCGTTGGGCTGGAGGGAGACCTTGTCGTAGCCGGTGACCTCCGCCAGCCGCTCCTCCAGCTCGCGGATCAGCGTCAGGTAGCCCGCCGCCTGCTCGACCGGCGCGAACGGGTGCAGCCCGGCGAACTCCGGCCACGTGACCGGCTCCATCTCGGTGGTCGCGTTGAGCTTCATGGTGCAGGAGCCGAGCGGGATCATGCCGCGGTCCAGCGCGTAGTCACGGTCCGCGAGGCGGCGCAGGTAGCGCAGCATGGCCGTCTCGGAGCGGTGCCGGTGGAACACCGGGTGGGCCAGGTAGGCATCGGTGCGCAGCAGCCCGGCGGGCAGCGCGTCCTCCGTGGCGGCGTCGAGCGCGTCGACGTCGCCCTGGACACCGAAGGCGGCCCAGACGGCGGCCAGTTCGGCGCGGGTCGTGGTCTCGTCGCAGGCGATGCCGACGTGGTCGGCGTCGGTCAGGCGGAGGTTGACCCCGGCCTCGCGGGCGGCCTCGACCACCTGCGCGGCCCGGCCCGGGACGCGCGCGGTGAGGGTGTCGACGTACGTGTCGTGGACGAGCTCGACACCGCCGGCCCGCAGGCCCGCGGCGAGCACCGCGGCGTAGCGGTGGGTGCGGCGGGCGATGGCCGCGAGCCCGTCCGGGCCGTGGTAGACCGCGTACATCCCGGCCATCACGGCGAGGAGGACCTGCGCGGTGCAGATGTTGCTGGTGGCCTTCTCACGGCGGATGTGCTGCTCACGGGTCTGCAGGGCCAGCCGGTAGGCCGGGGCGCCGTCGGCGTCGACGGAGACGCCCACGAGGCGGCCGGGCAGGCTGCGGGCGTAGGCGTCGCGGACGGCCATGAAGCCGGCGTGCGGACCGCCGAAGCCCATCGGTACGCCGAACCGCTGGCTGGAGCCTACGGCGATGTCGGCGCCGAGCTCGCCGGGCGAGGTGAGCAGGGTGAGGGCGAGCAGGTCGGCGGCGACGGTGACGATCGCGCCCAGCTCGTGCGCGCGCTCGATGACGGCACGCGGGTCGCGGACGGCGCCGGAAGCGCCCGGGTACTGGAGCAGGACACCGAAGACGCCGCGCTCGGCGACCTCGGCCGGGATGCCGTCGGCCAGGTCGGCGACGACGACCTCGACGCCGGTGGGCTCGGCGCGGGTCTGGATGACGGCGATGGTCTGCGGCAGGCAGTCGGCGTCGACCAGGAAGACGCCGTCCTTCACCTTGCCGACGCGGCGGGAGAGCGCCATGGCCTCGGCGGCGGCGGTGCCCTCGTCCAGCAGCGAGGCGCCGGAGGTGGGCAGCCCGGTGAGGTCGGCGACGACGGTCTGGAAGTTCAGCAGGGCCTCCAGGCGGCCCTGGGAGATCTCGGGCTGGTACGGCGTGTACGCCGTGTACCAGGCGGGGTTCTCCATGACGTTCCGGAGGATCACCGGCGGGGTGAAGGTGCCGTAGTAGCCCAGGCCGATCATCGACGACAGGACCTGGTTGCGGTCGGCGAGGCCGCGCAGTTCGGCGAGGACCTCGGCCTCCGTGCGGGCCTCGGGCAGGCCCAGGGCCTCGGTGCTCTTGATCACGTCGGGCACGGCGGCCGCGGTGAGCTCGTCCAGCGAGCCGAAGCCGACCTGCGCGAGCATCTTGGCCTGGGCCTCGCTGTCGGGGCCGATGTGGCGCTCGGCGAACGGAGTGCCGCGCTCCAGCGCTGCGAGGGAGATGCGGTTGGCGGTCATCTGCGAAAGGCCTCCTGGTCTGTGCGACCTTAGAGGGGCACCGCGGCGCGGGTGCCCGGACGGCCTCCCCCTCTGTCATCGCGACCTGAGAGCTTCACCGTCCCGCGTGCCGCGGCCCGGCTTTCCCCGTCGGTGAGGCGGAATCCGGGGACATTTCGCCCCGCAGACCCGACCTGCTTTCCAGAGTGACCTCGCCCGCGCGGTACGTGTGCCTGAGAGATTCCGGGGAGGATTTGCTCCTTCGGCGCCTCCGGCGATTCCGGTGAACTGATCCGGTTCCACTGGAGGACTCTCCCGCACAGGGTCTGCAGCCAGCGCCAGCCTACCAGCGCCATTGTCGCCCGAACCGGTGCGGTGAGCCCCGCACACCGCGCTCAAGTGGCCGCATTCCCCGTTGTGGCTTTTCGTAGGTGTCACGGGACAGATCTGTGAGTTGGAGGGACCGTGCAGACCGACATCGATCCGCGGCGACTGATCGGGCACAAGGCCGTCGACCGCGACGGGGCGAAGCTGGGGACGGTGGACGAGGTCTATCTCGACGACGCGACGGGCGAACCGGAGTGGGCGGCGGTGCGCACCGGTCTGTTCCACCGGGACGTCTTCGTGCCGCTGGGGCCGAGCGAGGTCGTCGACGACACACTCAAGGTGCCGTTCGACCGCGCGCTGATCAAGGACGCGCCGGACTTCGGCGTGGGCCGCCACCTCTCCCCCGAGCAGGAGCTCCAGCTGTACCACCACTACGGCCTGGACGTGCCCGGCTGACGCACCACCGCTACGACCTCGACGCACTCGGCTCACCTTCGCCACCGGCTCCTCCCCCTTCTGGTTCCTGCCGCGTCCCCTCGTGCTCGTCGGGCCGGATCAAGGGCAGAGGATCGGCCGGTGCCAGGTCGGGGTCGTCGACGGCGAAGGTCCGCACCCTGCCGGGCGGAGACCACGGCTGCTCGAACCGCACGGTGACCCGGCCGACCCCGCTGCCCTGCACCCAGCCCGTCCCGTACTCGGCGTGGGTGACATCGGCGCCCGGCAGCCACCGCCGGGCCTGCCGCGCGTCCGCCGCGGCGTCCTGGACGCCCTGGCCCGGCGGCCCCGGTATTCCTGTGCCGGATTCCGCTCCCGCGGGCTCCGGGACGGCGGGGGCGGCCTCCCCGGCCCCTTCCCCGGCGGCGTGGGCGGCCTGCGCGAACAGGTCCTCCTGGGTGTAGTCGGCCAGGCCGCTGACGCCCACGCCCAGCAGCCGGACCCCGGCCGTGGTGTCCACCTGCTCGATCAGCCGCGCCGCCGCCTCACGGACCACGGCCGGGTCGTCGGTGGGCCCGCGCAGCGTCTCGGACCGCGTCAGGGTCGAGAAGTCGTACCGCCGCACCTTGATCACCACCGTCCGGCCCGCGCGCCCCGCGCCGCGCAGCCGCTCGACGCACCGGTCGGCGAGCCGGGCGATCTCCAGCTGGACCCGCGTACGGTCGGTGACATCGGTGTCGAAGGTGTCCTCCACCGAGACCGACTTGGTGTCCCGCTCGGCGACGACCGGGCGGTCGTCCCGGCCGTTCGCCATCGCGTACAACGAGGCGCCGTGAGCCTTGCCCAGCAGCCGCACCAACTCCCCCTCGCCCGCCTCCCGCGTCTCGGCGACCGTGTGGATGCCCGCCCGGCGCAGGGCCTCCGCGGTCGCCGGGCCGACGCCGGGCAGGGTGCGCACCGTCATGGGGCCCAGCAGCTCCCGCTCGGTCCCGGGCTCGATCACCACCAGGCCGTCGGGCTTGGCCTGCTCCGAGGCGATCTTGGCGAGCATCTTGGACCCGGCGAGCCCCACCGAGCCCGTCAGCCCGGTGGCGGCCCTGATGTCCGCGCGCAGCCGCTCCCCCACCGCCCGCGCGGTCCGGGTGTCCTCGGCGGCACCGCCGGCCTCCAGATCCACGAACGCCTCGTCGAGGCTGAGCGGCTCCACGAGCGGGGACAGCCGTCCCAGCAGGCCCATCACCGTGTCGCTGACCGTCCGGTAGAGCGTGAAGCGCGGAGCGAGATAGGCGGCGTGCGGGCACAGGCGGCGGGCCTGTGCCGTCGCCATCGCCGAGTGCACCCCGAAGACCCGTGCCTCGTACGAGGCCGTGGCCACCACCCCGCGCGGGCCCACGCCGCCCACGACGACCGGCTTCCCGCGCAGGCTGGGCTTGGCCGCCTGCTCCGCCGAGGCGTAGAAGGCGTCCATGTCCAGATGGAGAATGGTCGGCGCATCTCTCACAGGTACCGATGCTGCCGTACACCACTGACAATCGGCCCGAAGGCCGCCCCAGGCGGCCTTCGGAGATCGGCGCGGTCAGCCCCCGGCGGCCTGCACGCCGCGGCGCGGTCAGCCCGCCCGGTTGCGGCGCCGGGCGAGCTCGTCGGCCGGGTTGTGCCCGATCAGCGTCTCGCCGGTGTCCACGTGCTCACCGTGCAGTTGCGACAGCGCCTCTTCCACATCCCGCCAGACCACGCCCACGGCGATCCCGAAGACGCCCTGGCCGCCCTGGAGCAGCTCGACGACCTCGTCGGGGGAAGTGCATTCGTAAACGGTCGCGCCGTCGCTCATGAGCGTCATCCGCGTCAAGTCGTCCAGCCCGCAGGCGCGCAGGTGCTGGACGGCAGCGCGGATGTTCTGCAGGGACACACCGGTGTCCAGCAGCCGCTTGACGATCTTGAGGACGACCACGTCCCGGAAGCTGTACAGCCGCTGCGTCCCGGAGCCGTACGCGGGCCGCACACTCGGCTCCACGAGGCCGGTGCGCGCCCAGTAGTCCAGCTGGCGGTAGGTGATGCCCGCGGCCGAGCACGCGGTGGGACCGCGGTATCCGACCACCGCGGAGGCCCGTTCGTGCAGGGTCCCGGCCTGTGCCGCGACTCGATGTGCGGGGGGAGCCGGATCGGCCGGTACGCCCCCGTGGAGCGGATACGGACCGCCGGCCGCCGTGCCGTCGCCGGTGCTTCTCACGCCGACCTCCGTCCTTGACCTGCCTTCTCGACGGTAGGCAGTCACTCGGGGTGCGTCAACGATCGCCACACTCGGCACGCCGAGTGATAATCACCCTGAGAGTGGTTTGCCGTGACTGTCGCGCGGGAAAGGCTACTCGAATGTCAGAACGGGGGCGGGCCAAGCGCCCTTACTGGCTGCTGGTCCCGAAGTCCTCGGGGGAGATCTGGTCGAGGAACTCGCGGAACTTCTCCACCTCGTCCTCCTGCTCGTCCGGAATGGCGATACCGGCGTCGTCGAGCACGCCGTCGCTGCCGTAGATCGGGGTACCGGTGCGCAGCGCGAGGGCTATGGCGTCGGAGGGGCGGGCGCTGACCTCGACACCGCTGGCGAAGACCAGTTCCGCGTAGAAGACGCCTTCCCGCAGGTCCGTGATGCGGACTTCGGTGAGCTGCTGGCCCACCGCGTCGAGCACGTCCTTGAACAGGTCATGGGTGAGTGGGCGCGCGGGGCCATGCCCTGCTGCGCGAAGGCGATCGCGGTCGCCTCTCCCGGTCCGATCCAGATGGGGAGGTACCGGTCGCCTCCCACTTCCCGCAGGAGCACGATCGGCTGGTTGGAAGGCATCTCCACCCGGACACCCACGACGTCGAGCTCGTTCACACAGCAACCCTAGGACGTGCGCGGCCGGTTTGGATAGTCGGGCCCGAGTTCGGTCAGCCCTGCCCGGACCGCAGCGCCGCCTGGAGCAGCGCCGCGTGCAGCCGCACCGACAGCGTGGCAATCTCGCGCGCCGTGGCCTCCGCATGCGCTCTGGTCTGCGGATTCCGGTGCCGGCGCAACGGTGCGACCACTTGTTCGACCAGCCCGGCCTCGCGGTCGGCCGCCGCCTTCACGGCCCGCAGATGGCGCGGCTCGAGACCGAAGCGGCCGAGATCCGCGACGATCTTGGCGACCGTGACCGCCTCGGCGTCGTACGACCCGTCCGCCGCCTGCCCGACGAGCCCGTATGCCTCCCACTCGGCGAGCTGGTCCTCGCTCACCTCGGTGGCCGCGAGCAGCTCGGCACGGCCGATCCGGGCGACCGTGGGTCGCTCCAGCTCGATCTCACCGCCGTCGATCAGCTCCTGGGCGGGCGGACCGGACGCGGCGGGCAAGGAGATACGTTCACCGCGCTCCAGCGCGTCGAGGTGCTCCCTGATGACCTTGAGCGGCAGATAGTGGTCACGCTGGATACGCAGGACGTAACCGAGCCGTTCCACGTCCTCCGGGCTGAACTTGCGATAGCCCGACGGCGTCCGCTGCGGCTCCACCAGGCCCTCCGACTCCAGGAAACGGATCTTGGAGATGGTGACCTCGGGGAACTCCTGCCGCAGCAGGTTCAGGACCGCGCCGATACTCATCGGGCGGCGTCCCGCGGCGGCGGTGCCGGAACCGGCACCGCCCGACGGTTTTTGCAGCATGGACCTTCCCCTGGGGGTCCCCCGGACCGGAGTCCGGGGGGAGGTCAGATACCGATTGGGGGTACCCCCGGACGGAGTCTGGGGGAGGATCAGATGCCGACGGCCCGCTGGCTGGCGTAGAAGACCAGGCGGTACTTGCCGATCTGGACCTCGTCGCCGTTGGTCAGCGGGACCGCGTCGATCGGCTCCCGGTTGACGTACGTGCCGTTCAGGCTGCCGACGTCGGCGACGGTGAACCCGCCGTCCGGAGTGCGCCGGAACTCCACGTGGCGACGCGAGACCGTCACGTCGTCCAGGAAGATGTCGCTCTGCGGATGGCGGCCGGCCGTGGTCAGGTCGCTGTCGAGCAGGAAACGGCTGCCGGAGTTCGGGCCACGACGCACCACGAGCAGCGCCGAGCCGGGCGGCAGCGCCTCGACGGCGGCCTGCGCCTCCGGCGAGAGCGACGGCAGCGGCGTCTGCCCGGTCACCTCGGAGTCGTACGCCTCGAGACCCGAGATGGAGATCGTCGAGGTGGTCTCCGAGGCGCGCTCGGGAACGGCGCCGCCGCGCAGCGGCGCACCGCAATTGGAGCAGAACTTGCTCGACTCGGGGTTCCGGTGCCCGCACCGGTTACAAACAGGCAATCCGAACCCTCCACCCGCACTTGAGGTTGATGGCTCCTGGAAACCTATGCGTCCGGCACCGGCAGGGTCAACAGACGACGCGCCCTGTCCGCCCGAAATGTCACCGCCCTGCGCGCCGATCTGGTCCCGGAACAGCGGCCGCCGCTCCTCCCCACCGCCGCCTTCCGCGGAACCCTGGGCACGGTGACGAGCGGTGCCGCTGCCACCGTCCCGGCGCGCACTCTTGCCGAACAACTTCCCGAACAACTTCACGGGCGATTCCCCTTGACTGAAACAGACCCGCCCGTGGGGCAGGACAAAGCCTCGCTGTAACCCTCGATGCACACACCGGTCGACCCGGACACCCTCACAACGTCCGTGACCTTCAGACAGTTTCCACCACGCGCTACTGATCTGATGCGCCGACCCCCCACTACCTTGAGTACTGGCCGGACCAGCTCCATGCCCGCCCGCCTCACTCCGATGACGACCGAGCGTAGTCAGGGCGCTTCGCCGATCGCAAGGCGTCCACGACGATCTTCTCAGCGCGTCGCACGGACGCCGTGGCCTGCTCCTTCTTCAAGGTCTGCACCACACCGCCGGGGATGTTGAGCGCCGGCTCCAGGTCCTCCGGCTTGCCGATGACCTTGAAGACGTAGGGCTGGCTCACCTTCTGCCCGTCGACGGTCACGCCGTCCACGGCATCCGCGAAATAGGTGTCGGCGACCACGCGCACGTCGTTGACCTGGATCGCCTCGGCGCCCGCCGCGCGCAGCTCCTGGATCGCGTCGAGCAGCATGTCGGCCTTCACCGCGTTCTGCGAGTCGCGGATAGTGAACTCGATACCGGGGCCCTGAGCGGGCACCGTACCCGCGAGGATCCCCAGCTGCTGCTCCTTCTGGAGCGTCTGCTTCCGGGCCTCCTTGGCCTGGTCCGAGCTGGTCTCCAACTCGCGACGCTGCCCCTCAAGGCGCGTCTTCTCGGCCTCCAGACGCTGCGTGCGGTTGCCCAGTTCGTCCAGAATCCGCACCAGGTCCTCCTGCCGCGCGCCGCGCAGCACGCTGCTCTCGGTGGTGGACCGCACCTGGATCGCCAGCCCCAGGCCCAGCACGAACAGCAGCACGGCGACGATGAGTTGGGCGCGGGTGAGCCGCGGCGGCCACAGGCTCTTGGCCAGTCGCTGGCGGCCGGTGAGTGCCGGTTCGGCGGCGTCGGCCGCGGCACCGGCCGACGGAGACTGCGGGGCCTGGGGCGCGGGCCGTACGGGCTCTTCGCCGGTCCCGGCTCGCTCGCCCCGCGCTTCCTTCGCGTGGTCCTCGCGCCCCTGACGGTCCTCGCGGTCGTGGCGGTCCTCGTGGTCCGTACGGCCCTCGCGGTCCTCGGGCGTCTCGTCGTGGCTCATCGGTGTCACGCCCGGAAGACGTGCCGGCGGATGGCGGCGGCGTTGGAGAAGATCCGGATGCCGAGAACGACCACGACGCCGGTCGACAGCTGGGCACCGACGCCGAGCTTGTCGCCGAGGAAGACGATCAGCGCGGCGACCACCACGTTGGAGAGGAACGACACCACGAAGACCTTGTCGTCGAAGATCCCGTCCAGCATCGCCCGGAGCCCTCCGAACACCGCGTCCAGTGCCGCGACAACGGCGATCGGCAGATACGGCTCGATCTCCGTGGGCACCACCGGGCGGACGAACAGTCCGACCACGACTCCCACGATGAGGCCCAATACGGCGATCACGATGTGCGTGTGCCCTTCCCTGTGTCGGCGCCGCCGGCTCCGGTGGCACCGGCTTTCGGTTCTGCGGTACGTACGATGAGGCTCGGCGCGGCCGGCAGCTCGACCTCGTCCTGGGCGGAGATGCTCGCCTTGATCCCGTAGTTGCTGTGCAGCACCTGCAGATAGCGGCCGTCGGCGGTCTCCCGGAACGCGGTGGCCAGGCGTTCGCCGTCCCCCACCGCGAGTACCGTATAGGGCGGTGCCACCGGCCTGTTGTCGACCATTATGGCGTCGCCCGCCGCTCTGATCGCCGACAGCGACGTCAGCCGCTGCCCGTTGACCGCGATCGCCTCCGCGCCCGACTCCCACAGCCCGTTGACGACCCGCTGCATGTCGCGGTCGCGGACCCGGCCGGTGTCGGAGAACCCACTGCTCTCACGCGGGCCCCCGCCGCCCTCGTCGGCACCTTCCGCGTCGTCGATGACGAGCTTCACGCCGGGGCCGATCACCTTGGTCGCCCCCGCGAGCAGCGCGAGCAGCTCGGCCTTGTCCCCGCCGTACTTCTCCAGCGCCTGGCGCTGCTTGTCGCCGACCTCGTCGCGCAAGCGGTCGAGCTGCTTCTCCAGATCGTCCGCCGCGGTGGTTTCGGTCTCGACCCGGTCGATGAGCTTCTGGCGCTCCTTGGCCAGTTGGGGGGCCGATATCCGCGCCTTGTCGGCGGCGATGGTCACCACGATGGCGGCCAGCACGAGACCGACGGCCAGCACCACCTTGGACCGCAGCGTGCGCGGCATGCCCGAGGTCCCTACGGCGCCCCGGCGTGCCGCGGCCTCGGCGTAACCGTCGTCGAGGCTGTGCTCCATCACGTTCGTCAGCAGCGACATGGACGCGTCGGGACGCGGACGCGCGGGTGGCGATGCGGTGCTCCGAACGGGGGGCTGCTGCGGCATGCCGCACATCGTCGCATGTCGGGGGCGCCGTCACCCAATGGCCCCACCGGCGTGCCGGATACGGGCCCGGGTGGTGGCGCCCCCGAGGTGGTTTCAGCGCATTCGCACGGCTTCCGCGCGGTGCATGGACGGTACGCCGCTCACCGCCCGGCGCTGTCCACCACCTCCGACCACTCGTCGAGCAGGGCCTGCGCCGAGGCGTCGTCGGGGCCCTCCGCCCACAGATGGGTGACGGCTTCCGCCGGATCCGGCAGCACCATCACCCACCGGCCGTCGGCCTCCACCACCCGCACCCCGTCGGTGGTGTCCACCGACCGGTCCCCCGCCGCCTCGACCACCCGCCGCATGACGAGCCCCTTGACCGCCCACGGCGTCGCCAGGTCCCTGCGGAGCACATGGGCGCGCGGGATGCGCGCATCGATCTGGCTCAGCGTCAGCTGTGTGCGGGCCACCAGCCCGATGAGCCGTACGAACGCGGCCGCGCCGTCGAAGACGCTGCTCGACTCGGGGATGATGAACCCGCCGCGCCCGTCGCCGCCGAAGATGGTCGACTCGGCGCGGCCGACGCGGGTGAGGTCGTCGGGCGAGGTCGTCGTCCACTCCACCTGCGTGCCGTGGTACGCGGCGACCTGCTCGGCGATACGGGTCGTGGTCACCGGCAGCGCCACCTTGCCGCTGCGGCGCTCGGCGGCCACCAGGTCGAGCATGACCAGCAGGGCCCGGTCGTCCTCGACGATGCGGCCCTTCTCGTCCACCAGGGACAGCCGCTCGCCGACGGGGTCGAACCGGACACCGAACGCGGCACGGGCGGAGGCCACGATCTCGCCGAGCCGTACCAGCCCCGAGCGGCGGCCTTCGGCGGTCTCCGTCGGCCGTGTCTCGTCCAGGCCGGGGTTGATGGTGAGCGCGTCGACCCCGAGCCGGCCGAGCAGGCTGGGGAGGACGAGGCCGGCGCTGCCGTTGGAGGCGTCCACGACGACCTTGAGGCCGGAGTCCGCGATGCCGGTGGTGTCGACGGCCCGCAGCAGCGACCCGGTGTAGGAGTCGAAGACGCTCGACGGGAAGCTCAGGTCGCCGATCTCGCCGGGGAACGCGCGCCGGTACTCCTGGCGTGCGTACACCCGGTCCAGCTTCCGCTGGCCGCCCGCGGACAGGTCCGCACCCCGTTCGTCGAAGAACATGATGTCGACGGAGTCGGGTACCCCGGGCGAGGTGCGGATCATGATGCCGCCGGCGCTGCCGCGCGCGGTCTGCTGGCGGGCCACGGGCAGCGGTACGTTCTCCAGGTCCCGTACGTCGATGGCGCTGGCCTGGAGCGCGGAGATCACCGCGCGCTTGAGCGCTCGGGCGCCGCGGGAGTGGTCACGGGCCGTGGTGACCGTGGCCCCCTTCTTGAGGGTGGTGGCGTACGCGCCCGCGATCCGGACGGCGAGTTCCGGTGTGATCTCCACGTTCAGGATGCCGGAGACGCCTCGCGCGCCGAACAGCTGCGCCTGGCTGCGCGACTCCCAGATCACCGAGGTGTTGACGAAAGCGCCGGCCTCGATGGTCTTGAAGGGGTAGACGCGGACGTTGCCCTGGACGATGGACTCCTCGCCGACCAGGCACTCGTCGCCGATGACGGCACCGTCCTCGATCCGGGCGGACCGCATGATGTCGGTGTTCTTTCCGATGACGCAGCCGCGCAGATTGCTCTGCTGGCCGATGTAGACGTTGTCGTGGACCACGGCCTTGTGGAGGAACGCTCCGCTCTTCACCACCACGTTGGAGCCGACCACCGTGTGCTCGCGGATCTCCACGTCGGCCTCCACCTTGGCGTAGTCGCCGATGTAGAGGGGGCCGCGGAGTACGGCGTCGGGATGGACCTCGGCTCCCTCGGCGACCCAGACCCCGGGGGAGATCTCAAAGCCGTCGATATCGACGTCGACCTTGCCTTCGAGCACGTCGGCCTGCGCCTTGACATAGCTTTCGTGGGTGCCGACATCCTCCCAGTAGCCCTCGGCGACAAAGCCGTAGATGGGCTTGCCTTCCTTCATCAGCTGCGGGAAGACGTCGCCGGACCAGTCCACGGGGACGTCCGGCTGCACATAGCCGAAGACCTCGGGCTCCATGACGTAGATGCCCGTATTGACGGTGTCGGAGAAAACCTGGCCCCAGGTCGGCTTCTCCAGGAAGCGTTCGACCCTGCCCTCTTCGTCAACGATGGTGATGCCGAATTCCAGCGGATTGGGGACACGGGTCAGGCAGACCGTGACCAGCGCGCCCTTCTCCTTGTGGAATTCGATGAGCTCGGTGAGGTCGAAATCGGTGAGCGCGTCGCCGGAGATGACCAGAAAGGCGTCGTCTTTCAGCGCCGCTTCCGCGTTCTTCACGCTGCCCGCGGTGCCGAGCGGCTTCTCCTCGTTGGCGTAGGTGAGCTCCATTCCGAGCTCTTCGCCGTCCCCGAAGTAGTTCTTGACCAGCGAGGCGAGGAACTGGACGGTTACCACGGTCTCGCTCAGGCCATGCCGCTTGAGCAGCCGCAGAACGTGCTCCATGATCGGCCGGTTGGCCACCGGCAGCAGCGGCTTGGGCATGCTTGAGGTCATCGGACGAAGGCGGGTTCCTTCGCCTCCGGCCATCACAACGGCCTTCATGTCGGAAGCGTCCTCCTTGAAGAGACGACGGTCATGCCGACTTCCCCCGTCCAGATGGGTCCCACGCATATCCGTGGGCCTATCCGGCCTCCGCTGGGCCGCTACTTCGGCGCGCTCAGTCGGCCGTGGCGTCCGCCTTCACCAGTCGGCGGACCTGAACCACGTAGAGGATTCCTGCCCACCAATACAGAGTCGTACCCCATCCTGCGAACGCCCATCCGAAAATAGCAGCGAGTGAGTGCAGCCAACCAGTCCCGTCACTCAACAGGAGCAACGGGAAGGCATACATGAGGTTGAAGGTCGCGGCCTTGCCGAGGAAGTTCACCTGGGGCGGCGGATAGCCGTGCCGCCGGAGGATGCCCACCATCACCAGCAGGACCAGCTCACGGGCGAGAAGAACGGCGGTCAGCCAGAACGGAAGGATCTCCCGCCAGGTGAGTCCCACCAGGGTGGACAGAATGTAGAGCCGATCGGCGGCGGGGTCGAGAAGGCGGCCGAGGCTGCTGATCTGATTCCAGCGGCGGGCGAGCTTCCCGTCCAGGTAGTCGCTGACGCCGCTGAGCGCCAGCACCAGCAGGGCCCAGTTGTCGCTCTTCGGCCCGCCGAACTCGGGCCGCAGGATCAGCCACAGGAAAAGCGGCACGCCGGCGAGGCGGGCCATGCTGAGGATGTTCGGGATGGTGAGGACGCGGTCGGTCTGGACACGCGTCTCCTGGACCTCCACCCGGGGGCCTCCTGTGGGAACGAGCCGATGATGCCCTTTGACTTTACCGGTCCGGCGCGGCGCTCCCGCACCTGGCCCCCGGACACGCAAAAAGGCCCTGGCAGGGAACCGAAGTTCCCCACCAGGGCCTCTAAAAATTGTTCGGCGGCGTCCTACTCTCCCACAGGGTCCCCCCTGCAGTACCATCGGCGCTGAAAGGCTTAGCTTCCGGGTTCGGAATGTAACCGGGCGTTTCCCTAACGCAATAACCACCGAAACACTATGAAGATGACACAACCGGAACCCCAACAGGGGCTCAAAACGGTTCGCAACTTCAGAACCAACACAGTGGACGCGAGCAACTGAGGACAAGCCCTCGGCCTATTAGTACCAGTCAACTCCACCGGTTACCCGGCTTCCATATCTGGCCTATCAACCCAGTCGTCTACTGGGAGCCTTACCCTCTCAAGGAGGTGGGAATACTCATCTCGAAGCAGGCTTCCCGCTTAGATGCTTTCAGCGGTTATCCCTCCCGAACGTAGCCAACCAGCCATGCCCTTGGCAGAACAACTGGCACACCAGAGGTTCGTCCGTCCCGGTCCTCTCGTACTAGGGACAGCCCTTCTCAATATTCCTACGCGCACAGCGGATAGGGACCGAACTGTCTCACGACGTTCTAAACCCAGCTCGCGTACCGCTTTAATGGGCGAACAGCCCAACCCTTGGGACCGACTCCAGCCCCAGGATGCGACGAGCCGACATCGAGGTGCCAAACCATCCCGTCGATATGGACTCTTGGGGAAGATCAGCCTGTTATCCCCGGGGTACCTTTTATCCGTTGAGCGACGGCGCTTCCACAAGCCACCGCCGGATCACTAGTCCCGACTTTCGTCCCTGCTCGACCCGTCGGTCTCACAGTCAAGCTCCCTTGTGCACTTACACTCAACACCTGATTGCCAACCAGGCTGAGGGAACCTTTGGGCGCCTCCGTTACCCTTTAGGAGGCAACCGCCCCAGTTAAACTACCCACCAGACACTGTCCCTGATCCGGATCACGGACCCAGGTTAGACATCCAGCACGACCAGAGTGGTATTTCAACGACGACTCCACACACACTGGCGTGCATGCTTCACAGTCTCCCACCTATCCTACACAAGCCGAACCGAACACCAATATCAAGCTATAGTAAAGGTCCCGGGGTCTTTCCGTCCTGCTGCGCGAAACGAGCATCTTTACTCGTAATGCAATTTCACCGGGCCTATGGTTGAGACAGTCGAGAAGTCGTTACGCCATTCGTGCAGGTCGGAACTTACCCGACAAGGAATTTCGCTACCTTAGGATGGTTATAGTTACCACCGCCGTTTACTGGCGCTTAAGTTCTCAGCTTCGCCCCACCGAAATGGAGCTAACCGGTCCCCTTAACGTTCCAGCACCGGGCAGGCGTCAGTCCGTATACATCGCCTTACGGCTTCGCACGGACCTGTGTTTTTAGTAAACAGTCGCTTCTCGCTGGTCTCTGCGGCCACCCCCAGCTCAGAGTGCAAGACTCATCACCGGAAATGGCCCCCTTCTCCCGAAGTTACGGGGGCATTTTGCCGAGTTCCTTAACCATAGTTCACCCGAACGCCTCGGTATTCTCTACCTGACCACCTGAGTCGGTTTAGGGTACGGGCCGCCATGAAACTCGCTAGAGGCTTTTCTCGACAGCATAGGATCATCCACTTCACCACAATCGGCTCGGCATCAGGTCTCACCCTGTGTGAGAGACGGATTTGCCTATCTCTCGGGCTACACCCTTACCCCGGGACAACCACCGCCCGGGCTGGACTACCTTCCTGCGTCACCCCATCACTCACCTACTACAAGTCTGGTCCGTCGGCTCCACCACTCCCCATCACTCCGAAGAGATCAAAGGCGGCTTCACGGACTTAGCATCGCCTGATTCGATGTTTGGCGCTTCAAAGCGGGTACCGGAATATCAACCGGTTGTCCATCGACTACGCCTGTCGGCCTCGCCTTAGGTCCCGACTTACCCTGGGCAGATCAGCTTGACCCAGGAACCCTTAGTCAATCGGCGCAAACGTTTCTCACGTTTGTATCGCTACTCATGCCTGCATTCTCACTCGTGAACCGTCCACAACTACCTTCCGGCGCTGCTTCACCCGGCACACGACGCTCCCCTACCCATCACAGTCCCCGTTGGGGGTATGTACTGCAATGACACGACTTCGGCGGTACGCTTGAGCCCCGCTACATTGTCGGCGCGGAATCACTTGACCAGTGAGCTATTACGCACTCTTTCAAGGGTGGCTGCTTCTAAGCCAACCTCCTGGTTGTCTCTGCGACTCCACATCCTTTCCCACTTAGCGTACGCTTAGGGGCCTTAGTCGATGCTCTGGGCTGTTTCCCTCTCGACCATGGAGCTTATCCCCACAGTCTCACTGCCGCGCTCTCACTTACCGGCATTCGGAGTTTGGCTAAGGTCAGTAACCCGGTAGGGCCCATCGCCTATCCAGTGCTCTACCTCCGGCAAGAAACACACGACGCTGCACCTAAATGCATTTCGGGGAGAACCAGCTATCACGGAGTTTGATTGGCCTTTCACCCCTAACCACAGGTCATCCCCCAGGTTTTCAACCCTGGTGGGTTCGGTCCTCCACGAAGTCTTACCTCCGCTTCAACCTGCCCATGGCTAGATCACTCCGCTTCGGGTCTTGAGCGCGCTACTAAACCGCCCTATTCGGACTCGCTTTCGCTACGGCTTCCCCACACGGGTTAACCTCGCAACACACCGCAAACTCGCAGGCTCATTCTTCAAAAGGCACGCAGTCACGACGCAAGGACAAGTCCTTGCGCGACGCTCCCACGGCTTGTAGGCACACGGTTTCAGGTACTATTTCACTCCGCTCCCGCGGTACTTTTCACCATTCCCTCACGGTACTATCCGCTATCGGTCACCAGGGAATATTTAGGCTTAGCGGGTGGTCCCGCCAGATTCACACGGGATTTCTCGGGCCCCGTGCTACTTGGGTGATTCTCAAACGAGCCGTACAGATTTCAGCTACGGGGGTCTTACCCTCTACGCCGGGCCTTTCGCATGCCCTTCGCCTATCCATACGGTTTCTGACTCGCCGACCGGCCGGCAGACCGATCAAGAGAACTCCCACGACCCCGCATGCGCAACCCCTGCCGGGTATCACACACATACGGTTTAGCCTCATCCAGTTTCGCTCGCCACTACTCCCGGAATCACGGTTGTTTTCTCTTCCTGCGGGTACTGAGATGTTTCACTTCCCCGCGTTCCCTCCACACTGCCTATGTGTTCAGCAGCGGGTGACAGCCCATGACGACTGCCGGGTTTCCCCATTCGGACACCCCCGGATCAAAGCTCGGTTGACAGCTCCCCGGGGCCTATCGCGGCCTCCCACGTCCTTCATCGGTTCCTGGTGCCAAGGCATCCACCGTGCGCCCTTAAAAACTTGGCCACAGATGCTCGCGTCCACTGTGCAGTTCTCAAGCAACGACCCGTCCCCGTCACCCCCACACCAACGTGCAGAGTTCACCGAGGCCGGCATCGCAAAGGGACGAGCAACGCTCGCACCCTCAGACACCCAACAGCGTGCCCGACAAGCCCCATCCTCTTCACTGTGTTCCACGCCGAAGCAGTACTAACAGGAAGGATCAAGAACATGCCGAGTAGTCAACGTTCCACCCATGAGCTAACCGTGCGAGACATTCGCTCGCAGTCGGCCATGTGCTCCTTAGAAAGGAGGTGATCCAGCCGCACCTTCCGGTACGGCTACCTTGTTACGACTTCGTCCCAATCGCCAGTCCCACCTTCGACGACTCCCTCCCACAAGGGGTTGGGCCACCGGCTTCGGGTGTTACCGACTTTCGTGACGTGACGGGCGGTGTGTACAAGGCCCGGGAACGTATTCACCGCAGCAATGCTGATCTGCGATTACTAGCGACTCCGACTTCATGGGGTCGAGTTGCAGACCCCAATCCGAACTGAGACCGGCTTTTTGAGATTCGCTCCACCTCACGGTATCGCAGCTCATTGTACCGGCCATTGTAGCACGTGTGCAGCCCAAGACATAAGGGGCATGATGACTTGACGTCGTCCCCACCTTCCTCCGAGTTGACCCCGGCAGTCTCCTGTGAGTCCCCATCACCCCGAAAGGCATGCTGGCAACACAGAACAAGGGTTGCGCTCGTTGCGGGACTTAACCCAACATCTCACGACACGAGCTGACGACAGCCATGCACCACCTGTACACCGACCACAAGGGGGCGACCATCTCTGGCCGTTTCCGGTGTATGTCAAGCCTTGGTAAGGTTCTTCGCGTTGCGTCGAATTAAGCCACATGCTCCGCCGCTTGTGCGGGCCCCCGTCAATTCCTTTGAGTTTTAGCCTTGCGGCCGTACTCCCCAGGCGGGGAACTTAATGCGTTAGCTGCGGCACGGACAACGTGGAATGTCGCCCACACCTAGTTCCCAACGTTTACGGCGTGGACTACCAGGGTATCTAATCCTGTTCGCTCCCCACGCTTTCGCTCCTCAGCGTCAGTATCGGCCCAGAGATCCGCCTTCGCCACCGGTGTTCCTCCTGATATCTGCGCATTTCACCGCTACACCAGGAATTCCGATCTCCCCTACCGAACTCTAGCCTGCCCGTATCGAATGCAGACCCGGGGTTAAGCCCCGGGCTTTCACATCCGACGCAACAAGCCGCCTACGAGCTCTTTACGCCCAATAATTCCGGACAACGCTCGCGCCCTACGTATTACCGCGGCTGCTGGCACGTAGTTAGCCGGCGCTTCTTCTGCAGGTACCGTCACTCTCGCTTCTTCCCTGCTGAAAGAGGTTTACAACCCGAAGGCCGTCATCCCTCACGCGGCGTCGCTGCATCAGGCTTTCGCCCATTGTGCAATATTCCCCACTGCTGCCTCCCGTAGGAGTCTGGGCCGTGTCTCAGTCCCAGTGTGGCCGGTCGCCCTCTCAGGCCGGCTACCCGTCGTCGCCTTGGTAGGCCATCACCCCACCAACAAGCTGATAGGCCGCGGGCTCATCCTGCACCGCCGGAGCTTTCCACCACCATGAGATGCCTCAAGTGGTCGTATCCGGTATTAGACCCCGTTTCCAGGGCTTGTCCCAGAGTGCAGGGCAGATTGCCCACGTGTTACTCACCCGTTCGCCACTAATCCCCCACCGAAGCGGGTTCATCGTTCGACTTGCATGTGTTAAGCACGCCGCCAGCGTTCGTCCTGAGCCAGGATCAAACTCTCCGTGAATGTTTTCCCGTAATCGGGATGCACACTCGCGTTGAGCGGAACCATCGGGAGGAATAATCCCGACGGTTCACAGCGTCCTCGCTGTGTTTTGTTTCTTCAAAGGAACCTCGTCCCAGACCATCAGGCCCGGAGACGGGGTATCAACATATCTGGCGTTGACTTTTGGCACGCTGTTGAGTTCTCAAGGAACGGACGCTTCCTTTGGATTCCCTTTCGGGTTTCCTCCGGGCGCTTCCCTTCGGTGTTTCACACTCTATCAGGCTATTTCCGTCTCTCTGACCACCGAATTCCTGCGAGCACGCAGAAGTGGACCCGAGATTGGATCTAGATCTGAGGAGTGCTGCCTCGACTTGCCCACTCACAGCCTTCAGTCCGTGGTGTCTCGTCCGGGGCAGGAGTACGACACTACAGCGCCCCCGGGAGGGAGGCAAATCGATTCCCTGGCTCGCGGCCTGCCTGCGGTGGTTCCGCGGGAGCGGAATGGTCTACTCCTATGACTTACGCTTCTGGTCAGTTGAATCTCCACCCCTGGGAGGCTTCCCATGACCACCGTGACGTCCCCGCTCGCCGGACGTGCCATCGGACTCTCGGCAGTGCCCGACCCGGTGTTCTCCGGCGCGATGGTCGGTCCCGGCACCGCGATCGACCCGGAGCGTGAGCCCTCCGTGGCCGTGGCTCCCGTCGATGGCGTCATCGTCTCGCTGCACCCGCACGCGTTCGTCGTCGTCGACGAGCAGGGGCACGGCGTTCTCACCCACCTGGGTATCGACACCGTCCAGCTCAACGGGCAGGGCTTCGAGCTGCTCGTCAACAAGGGCGACACCGTCAAGCGCGGCGATTCCGTCGTGCGGTGGGACCCGGCCGCCGTCGAGGCCGCGGGCAAGTCGCCCATCTGCCCGGTCGTCGCGCTGGAGGCCACGGCCGAATCCCTCGGCGACGTCCGCGAGGACAGCGCGCTGGTCGCCGGCGACGTGCTGTTCACCTGGGAGTGACCCCCGCGCCGTCCTGACGGACGACAGGTACGACATCCACCGCGGCGGGGGCGATCCGCCGCATTGACGGAGACGGTTGACATGGAGACAACGCTGCGAGGCGTCGGCGTGAGCCACGGGGTGGCGATCGGCGAGGTGCGGCACATGGGTACGGCGGTGCTGGAGCCGCCGGCGAAGCAGATTCCCGCGGACGAGGCACCGCGCGAACAGGGGCGCGCCCGCCAGGCCGTGGAGGCGGTGTCCGCCGATCTGATCGCGCGCGGCAATCTGGCCGGCGGCGAGGCGCAGGCGGTGCTCGAGGCACAGGCCCTGATGGCGCAGGACCCGGAGCTGATGGCCGATGTCGAGCGCCGCATCGCCGTGGGCAGCACCGCGGAGCGCGCGGTGTACGACGCGTTCGCGGCCTATCGGGCGCTGCTCGCCGGGGCCGGCGAGTACCTGGCCGGGCGGGTCGCCGACCTGGACGACGTGCGCAACCGCATCGTGGCGCGCCTGCTGGGTGTGCCGATGCCGGGGGTGCCGGACAGCGACGAGCCGTACGTGCTGATCGCGCGGGATCTGGCGCCGGCGGACACCGCGCTGCTGGACCCGGCGCTGGTGCTCGGATTCGTCACCGAGGAAGGCGGGCCGACCAGCCACAGCGCGATCCTCGCGCGGGCGCTCGGGGTGCCCGCGGTGGTGGCGCTCCCCGGTGCCTGCGAGCTCGCCGAGGGGACCGTGATCGCGGTCGACGGCAGCACGGGTGACGTGCATGTGGAGCCGACCTCGCAGGAGCGGGCGGACCTGGCGAAGGCCGCGGAGGAGCGCAAGGCCGCGCTCGCCGCGGCGTCCGGTCCGGGCGCGACCTCCGACGGGCACAAGGTGCCGCTGCTGGCGAACGTCGGTGGCCCGGCGGACGTCCCGGCGGCCGTGGCCGCGGGTGCGGAGGGCGTCGGGCTGTTCCGTACCGAGTTCCTCTTCCTGGACGACAGCGAGCGGGCGCCGTCGGAGGAGAAGCAGGTCGAGGCGTACCGGCAGGTGCTGGAGGCGTTCCCCGAGGGGCGTGTCGTGGTCCGGGTCCTGGACGCGGGCGCGGACAAGCCGCTGGACTTCCTCACCCCGGCGGACGAGCCGAACCCGGCGCTGGGCGTGCGGGGTCTGCGGACCCTGCTGGACCACCCCGAGGTGCTGCGTACGCAGCTGACGGCGCTGGCCAAGGCCGCCGAGGGGCTGCCGGTCTACCTCGAGGTCATGGCCCCGATGGTGGCGGACCGGATCGACGCCAAGGCGTTCGCGGACGCGTGCCGGGAGGCCGGGCTGCGGGCGAAGTTCGGGGCGATGGTGGAGATCCCGTCCGCCGCGCTGCGGGCCCGTTCGATCCTGCAGGAGGTCGAGTTCCTGTCGCTGGGCACGAACGACCTGGCGCAGTACACCTTCGCCGCCGACCGGCAGGTCGGTGCGGTGTCCCGGTTGCAGGACCCGTGGCAGCCCGCGCTGCTCGACCTGGTGGCGGTGTCGGCCGAGGCCGCGCGTGCCGAGGGCAAGAGCTGCGGGGTGTGCGGCGAGGCGGCGTCCGACCCGCTGCTGGCGTGTGTCCTGACGGGTCTGGGCGTGACCAGCCTGTCCATGGGCGCGGCGTCCCTTCCGTATGTACGCGCCACGCTGGCCAAGCACACGCTGGCCCAGTGCGAGCGGGCCGCCGCGGCGGCCCGGGCCGCGGACACCGCCGAGGAGGCGCGGCGGGCCGCGCAGGCGGTGCTCTCGGGCGAGTGAGCCCGGGCGCGCCGTGGCCGCCGTCGGGATGGTGATCCCGGTCGGCGGGCCTGACGCCGTGCTGGTGTGTGTGCGAAGGGGTGTCCTTCCGCTGCTGCGGGGGCACCCCTTCGCCGTGTCAGCCGGTCATCGCTTCTCCTCCGGCTGGGGCAGCGGGAACCCCGCGCGGTACTCGACGCCGTGCTCGGGTGGGATGGGTTCGCCGGTGCGGACGTCGGTGCAGTAGGCCGCGAAGACCTCGGCCTCGGTGAGCGGCTGCGGCCAGCCGTCCTGAAAGGTCCAGCCGCGGAGCGTGTCGGGCATGCCGCGGACGCTCGTGCGCAGGACGAGGCCGCCGGGGCTCCGGGTGGCGATGCCCGCGGCCAGCACGGTGGTGAATACCAGGGCCTCGGCCTCGATCAGCCGCGGTCGTCCGGTCTCGGATACCTCGGCGTTCAGGGCGGCGATGAGTGATCCGCCGTCCGTCGGGACGCTGCACACCAGATGGTGGCTACCGGCGCCCGCTGTCTCCAGCAGCCGCCGGATCAGGGTCGAGGCGCGTGTGAAGGCGACTCGGCCGATCTCGGACCCGCAGTCGGGGCAGTCCCCGGCGCGGGCCAGCAGGGTCGTGGCGGACTCCCAGGTCAGCTGCTGCTCCACCGCGTCGAGGAGCTCGGCGACGAGGTCGGCGACGGGCTGGCCCTCGTAGGTGACGGTGGCGCCGACGGCCGCGACACGGGCGACATACCGGGTGCGGCTGTCGGCCGTGTCGGGGTCGAGGCGGGTGTCCGAGCAGAAACGCGCGTACTCGGCCGGGTCGAAGAGGGCGACCGTGGTGTGCACGTGCCGCGCCGCCAGGTCGCGCAGCATGCCTTCCATCTGCCGCAGATACTCGGTGTGGTCGTCGAAGCCGAACGATGTGTAGTGCCGCATGGCCGCGAAGTCGTGCTCGTCGGCCAGCACGGCGACCGTGCTGGGCGCTTCGCGGCGCAGGGCGCGCCGGAGTGCCCGCCGCGGTTCCCGGCGTGGCGCGCCGCCGTACGGCGGGGGTCCCGTGCGCGCGGGTCCGGTCCTTGTGCCGCTCTGCCGCCCCGTTTCCTGCCGTGCCGTCCCCTGCCGTCCGGTGCCGTTTCTCGAACGGCCCTTCCTCGTGCGGGCGCTTCGTGTGCCGCCCTTGCGTGCGTGGCCGTTCCTGATGTGCGCCATGCATCCCCCTCGGTGCGTGGACGATCGTGTATGGCCGATCAGTGCTCACTCACCGTAACCGGCGCCACTGACAACGCCGGGGCATCGGCGTCTCGTACCAGGTGGCGCTGGGCGCAGCACGTCGCGGCGAGGGCCGCGCCCAGGCCGAGCCAGCCGAGCGGTCCCGCGGCCATCGCGGCGGTGACGGCGAGCGGCCCGGTGCTGCGCTGGACCGCCTGGGCCAGGCCGTGTACGCCCAGGTAGGCGCCCTGCGCCTGGGGCGGGGCGAGGGCGACGGACAGTTCCCAGGAGATGGCGGCGTGCAGCATCTCGGCGACGGTGAAGGCGGTGGCGGCCAGCAGGAGGGCGCCGGTGGCGAACCACGGGGCGCCGACGGCGGACGCGGCGAGCGCCGCGCCCGCGCCGAGCAGGACCGCGGCGAGCGGCAGCAGTGACCTGCGGGCTTTGGCGGGGGTGGCGCCGAAGCGTGCGAAGGGGACCTGGCAGAGCACGACGAGCGCGTTGTTCAGGACGAGGAGGAGGGGTGCGAGTTGGTGCGGGGCGCTGGTGGCCGTGATGAGCCACAGCGGCAGTCCGATCTTGAGGACGGAGTCGTCGAGGAAGAGGGCGGCTTCGGTGGCGGTGTAGAGGAGGTAGCGGCGGTCGCGCCAGGGCGTCACGGTGGCGGGCTTCCCGGTCCCTTCGGCCGCGGTGCCTTGCGCCTTGATGCCTTCCGGCTGGGTGGCTTGCGCCTTGGCGCCTTCCGTCTCGGTGCCTTGCGCCTTGATGCGTTCTGTCTTGGTGCCTTGCGTCTGGGTGCCTTGCGTCTCGGTGGCGTCGGCCGCGGCCGGTCCCGCCGGTCGGGGCCCCTGGGCCACGGCACGGGTCGGGGACGCCGGTTCGGTGCAGCGCAGGGTGAGCAGCGCGGCCGCGACGAAGGAGAGCGCGTCGCCGATCAGCAGGCAGCGGTAGACGGTGGTCGTGCCGGCGGTGAGCGCCGCGGCCGCCACCAGGCCGCCGACCGCCCAGCCGCTGTTGGAGACGGTGCGGTTGACGGCCTGGTAGCGGGTGCGGTCGGGGCCGGCCACTCGGGTCGCGTAGAGCTTGGTGAGGACGGAGGAGGCCCGGTTGCCGAGGCTGGCGACCGCGTTGACGACGAGCAGGAGGCGGAGGTCGGTGGTGGTGAGGAGGGCGAACGCGGCGACGGCGCGTCCGGCTTGGACGGTCACCAGCAGCGGGCGCAGGGGTACCCGGTCGGCGACGAGTCCGGCCAGCGGCGGGCCCGCGATGCCGATGGCGCCGGAGACACCGAGCAGCAGGCCGATCTGCGCGGTGCCGAGTCCGACGACGTAGGTGAAGTAGAGGACGGCGGTCACCTCCGCCAATCCGGAGCCGACTCTGTCGACGAAGGTGACGGCCAGCATGCGGCGGCCGCCCGTGCCTCCCGGTATGCGGTGGAGAACTCCCGGGATGCGGCTTCGCGCCCCCGGGAGGCGGTTGAGAAGTGCGGTGAGGCTGTGTGGCCCGCTCACCTGGGTCCCCCTATGACGACTTGACAGCGCGATTTGTATCAATACATAATCTGTTCTGTGGCGACACAATATGAGATCATGGGGGCCGACGCCAAGGGGATTGCCGCGTCCATCGAGCGCGGCGTCGCGGACGGGTCGCTGGCGCCGGGCACCTCGCTGCCCCCGGTGCGCCGTCTCGCCGAGCGGCTCGGGGTCAGCCCCGGCACCGTCGCGACCACGTACAAGGAGCTGCGGCGGCGCGGCATCGTGGTCACGCGCGGCCGGGGCGGGACGGTCGTGGCCTCGGCTCCGGCCGTGGCCTCCCGGCGCCCGCCCACCGTGCCCGAGGGCGTCCGCGACCTGGCGGGCGGCCATCCCGATCCGGCGTTCCTGCCCTCGCTGCTGCCGCCCGCCCGGCTCTCCCCCGGTGCCCGCTCACACCGTTCGACGCCCCGGCTGCCGCAGCTGGAGGAGCTGACCCGCGGCTGGTACGCGGCGGACGAGGTGCCGAGCGGGCACATCACGTTCGCGCACAGCGCGCTCGACTGCGTCGCGCGGCTGCTGTCGGTCGAGCTGCGGCCGGGCGACGCGGTGGCGATGGAGGACCCCGGCTACCACCATCTGCTGGACCTCGTCCCGGCGCTGGGTCTGCGCAGCGTGCCGGTGGCCGTGGACGACGAGGGCATCCGGCCCGAGGCACTGCGGGCGGCGCTGCGCGCGGGAGCGCGCGCCGTCATCTGCAGCCCGCGGTCGCAGAATCCGTACGGCGGCTGCTTCTCGGCCGGGCGCCGCGACGCGCTGCTGGAGGTGCTCGCCGAGGCGCCGGAGGTGCTGGTGGTCGAGAACGACCACGCCGCGGACATCGCCGGAGTCCCGCTGCACACGCTCACCGCGGGCGGCCCGGCACGCTGGGCGCAGGTGCGTACGGTGACCAAGTACCTGGGCACGGACCTGCGGTGGGCCGCGCTCGCCTGCGACGCGACGACGCTCGCGCGGCACGACGGGCGGCTGCTGCTCACCTCCGGCTGGGTCAGCCATGTGCTCCAGGAGACCGTGACCCGGCTGATGGCGGACCCCGCGACGCATGAGCTGGTGGGACGCGCGCGTACGGCCTATGCGGAGCGGCGTACGGCGCTGATCGGGGAGCTGGCGGCCCGCGGCATCGCGGCCCACGGGGCGAGCGGCCTGAACGTGTGGGTGCCGGTGCGCGACGAGGCGGCCGTGGTCAACGGTCTGCGGACGCACGGCTGGTGGGTCGCGGCGGGGGCGCGGTTCCGGCTCGGCGCCGCGCCCGGGGTGCGGATCACCACGGCGGGTCTGACACCGGCGGACGCGGCGCGGCTGGCGGCGGACTTCGCCGCGGTGCTGGGCGAGTCCCAGCTGACGTACGGGGGATAGTGCGGACAGGGGGTTCGGGGCGGCTCCGGGCCCCCCTGTCCTGGCCGCCTATCCTCAGTCCCCTGTCCTGAGCCCCCTGTCCTGCCGCCTGCCCTCAGCCCCCTGTCCTCGGGTTCCGGTCGTCAGCCTCCCGCGGACGGGCTCTGCTGCGAGCGTTCGCGGGCCACGCGCTCGTAGAAGTCCAGTAGTGCGACGTTGTCCACGGAGCCGGGGTTGACCGCCTTCTCCAGCGGCGTGCCCTGCATCATCCGCTTCACCGGCACCTCCAGCCGCTTGCCCGTGAGGGTGTGCGGGACGCCCGGCGCCTCGATGACCTCGTCGGGGACGTGCCGCGGCGACAGCTGCTCGCGGATGGTCCGCTTGATCCGGTCGCGCAGCGCGTCGTCGAGCGTGGCGCCCTCGGCGAGGTGGACGAAGAGCGGCATCCAGTAGCCGCCGTCGGGCTGTTCCACGCCCAGGACGAGGGACTCGCGGATCTCCGGGAGCCGCTCGACGGCCTCGTAGATGTCGGCGGAGCCCATGCGGACGCCCTGCCGGTTGAGGGTGGAGTCGGAGCGCCCGTGGATGACGACGCTGCCGCGCGAGGTGAGGGTGATCCAGTCGCCGTGCCGCCAGACGCCCGGGAACATGTCGAAGTAGCTGTCGCGGTAGCGGCTGCCGTCCGGGTCGTTCCAGAAGCGGACCGGCATCGACGGCATGGGGCGGGTGACGACCAGTTCGCCGACCTCCTCGGTCAGCGGCTTGCCGTGCGGATCCCACGCCTGGAGGTCCGTGCCGAGGCACGGGGCCTGGAGTTCGCCGATGTGGACGGGCAGGGTGGGCACCGCGCCCGCGAAGCAGCTGCACACGTCCGTGCCGCCGCTGACGGAGGCGATCCACATGTCCTCGGCGACCTCGTCGTGGATCCAGCGGAAGCCGTCGGGCGGCAGCGGGGACCCGGTGGTGGCGACGCAGCGGATCTCGGAGAGGTCGAAGTCGTGGCCGGGGTGGATGTCCGCTTTGCGGCAGGCCATGACGTACGCGGCGGAGGTGCCGAAGAGCGTGGCGCGGGTGCGTTCGGCGATCCGCCACTGGGCGGCCGTGTCGGGGTGGCCCGGGCTGCCGTCGTAGAGCACGACTGTGGCGCCCGCCAGCAGGCCCGAGACGAGGAAGTTCCACATCATCCAGCCCGTGGACGTGTACCAGAAGAACCGGTCGCCCGGGCCGAGGTCGCAGTGCAGGCCGAGCTGCTTGAGGTGCTCCACGAGGATGCCGCCGTGCCCCTGCACGATGGCCTTGGGCAGGCCGGTGGTACCGGAGGAGTACAGCACCCACAGCGGGTGGTCGAAGGGGACCTGCTCGAAGTCCGGTTCGACCTGGTCGCCGGTGAGCGCGTCCCACTCCAGCGTGCCCTCGGGTGCGGGGGTGCCCAGCAGGGGGACGTGGACGACGGCGCGGAGCGTCGGCAGTTCGCGGCGGAGTTCGGCGACGGTCTCGGTGCGGTCGTGCTCCTTGCCGCCGTAGGCGTAGCCGTCGACGGTGAACAGGAGGACGGGTTCGACCTGCTGGAAGCGGTCCAGGACGCTGCGGGCCCCGAAGTCGGGGGCGCAGGAGGTCCACACGGCGCCGACCGCGGCGGTGGCCAGGAAGGCCACGGCGGCCTGCGGGATGTTGGGCAGGTAGCCGCTGACGCGGTCGCCGGGCCGTACCCCGAGGCGGCGCAGGGCCGCTGCCAGGGAGCCGACCTGGTCGCGCAGCTCGGCCCAGGTGACCGGGCGCGGCTCGTGGCTCTCGTCCACGGCCAGCAGGGCGGGCTCCGCGGCGCGGGCGGGGTCCGTGCCGGCGCGCAGCGCGTGTTCGGCGTAGTTGAGTCGGGCGCCGGGGAACCAGGTGGCGCCGGGCATCGCGGGGTCGGCGAGAACGGTTTCGTACGGGGTGGAGAAGCGGACGTCGAACCATTCGGCCACGGCCTGCCAGAAGCGCTCCAGTTCCTCGACGGACCACCGGTGCAGGGCCGCGTAGCCGGCGGCCGGGTCGCCGGGGACCGGGCCGGGCGCGCCGTACCGCTGTGCCGCCCACTGCTGGAAGCGGGTGATCTGGGCGCCGGCGACTCGGTCCTCGCCGGGGCGCCACAGGGGCTCAGGCTGGGTCGCGGGCTGCGGTGCGGTCGTCATCATCGGCTCCCGGGCTGTACGCGTCGTGTGCGTCACCGCGTCCACGTGCGGGTGGTGTGGTGACGCGGTCCAGCGAGACGATGCCATGTGATCCTCTCCCGCACCAGGGCCGCCGGTGCGCGCACGGGCGTGGCGTGATGTGTGCGGACAGCGGGTGAACGGCAGTTGAACGCGGCGCTGTGCGCGGGTCGGCGATGGCAGGCTGATCAGCATGAATGCGCGTGACCTGGTGCGGTCGGTGAAGGTGGTCGGTACGGCGCAGGGGCTGCGGTCGGTGCGGGCGGCGTGGCGGCGGCGCCGTACGGACGCGCTGTGGCTGCCGCGGCGGGGGCCGGAGCGCGCCCGCACGCCGGGGGCCGCGCAGGGCGCCGATCCGCAGCCGGGCGGCGGGGTGGTGCGGTTCGCGCGGTCGTCGCTGCGGGTGCGTGTGACGAAGTCCGGTGCGGTGTTCTGCGGCTGGGACGGGGCCGGTCCCGAACCGTCGTACGGCCTGGCCGGGCCGGGGCCGGCGCTGGAGGCGGACGAGCGGGCGGTGCTGGAGCCGGACACCGACGGCGGGTGGCGGGTGGTGTCGGAGCGGGTGACGGTCGCGGTGTCCCGGGTGGGCACGGTCGAGATCCGGACACCGGGCGGGGTGGTGCTCCGCCGGGACCTGCCACCGCGCTGGTGGGAACCGGCGGACGGGGCGGGGGCCGCCTCGGCGGGGGCCGCCTCGGCGACCGGGGCACGGGTGAACGGCGACGGGTCGGCGGGCGGCGGCGAGAGCGGGGACGGTGACCAGCCTGGGGACGGCAGTGCGGCCGGGAACGGCGGCGCGGCCGGGGACGGCGGCGCGGCCGGGCAGGGCGGTGCAGCCGGGCAGGGCGGTGCGGCCGGGGACGGCGGCGCGGCCGGGCAGGGCGGTGCGGCCGGGCAGGGCGGTGCGGCCGGGCAGGGCGGTGGGGGCCCGCGGGAGGATGCCGGGATCCCCTCGCAGGTCGGCCGCGCGCCGGGTGCTGCCGCGGGTGGTGCGGCCACGGCCTGGGTTCAGCGGTCCGAAGTGGCCCCGGACGCCGCCGTCTTCGGGCTGGGCGGCCGGTCGGCCGGGCCGCGGCTGCGGGACGGCACGTACCGGCTGTGGAACACCGACCCCGGCGGCAGCTTCGGGCCCGGTGACGACCCGCTGTACGTGACCATGCCGGTGCAGCTCGTGGTGGCGGACGCGGGAACCCATCTGATCTTCCACGACAACTCCTGGGACGGCACGGTCACCCTGCGCGCGGGTGAGGAGGGCAACGGTTCCGGGCACGACCGGCCCGGGTCCTGCGTGCTGCGGATGGAGGGCGGGCCGCTGCGCTACTGGGTGATCGTGGGCACCCCGGCGCGGGTGCTGCACGGCTGGACGGCGCTGACCGGCGCCCCCGCGGTCCCGCCGAGCTGGGCGCTGGGCTACCAGCACGCGCGCTGGGGCTTCGGTGACGAGCAGGAGGTGCGGCGGGTGGCGGCGGGCTACCGGGACCGGAAACTGCCGCTGTCCGCGCTGCACCTGGACATCGACCACTACCGCGGCCACCGGGTCTTCACCGTCGACCCGCGGCGGTTCCCGGAGCTGCCGGGGCTGGCCGCCGAGCTGCGCGCGGACGGGGTGCGGCTGGTGTCGATCGTGGACCCCGCGGTGAAGGCCGAACCGGGGGATCCGGTGTACGACAGCGGGCTGGCGGCGGACGCGTTCGTCCGCGACGCGCGGGGCCGGACGGTGCGGGGCGTGGTGTGGCCGGGTGAGGCGGTCTTCCCGGACTTCACCGACCCGGGGGTGCGCGAGTGGTGGGCCGGGCTGTACGCGGAGCGGCTGGCGCAGGGCTTCTCCGGGGTGTGGCACGACATGAACGAACCGGTGTCCTTCGCGGCCTTCGGCGACCCGACGCTGCCGCGCTCCGCCCGCCACGACCTGGACGGCCGTGGCGGGGACCACCGCGAGGCGCACAACGTGTACGCGCTGGCGATGGCGCGCGCCGGGTACGAGGGGCTGTGCGCGTTGCGGCCCGAGGAGCGGCCGTTCCTGTTCTCCCGCTCGGGGTGGGCGGGGATGCAGCGGTACGGGGGCACCTGGTCCGGCGACGTGGCCACCGGCTGGCCGGGGCTGCGGGCCTCGCTGGCGCTGGTCTTGGGCCTGGGCCTGTGCGGGGTGCCGTACTCCGGTCCCGACGTGGGCGGTTTCACCAGCAGTCCGTCGCCCGAGCTGTTTCTGCGCTGGTTCCAGCTGGCCTCGTACCTGCCGCTGTTCCGTACGCATTCGGCGATCTGGGCGGGGCGGCGGGAGCCGTGGGAGTTCGGCCCGGACGTGCTGGAGCACGCGGCGGCGGCGCTGCGCGAGCGGCAGCGGCTGATGCCGTACTTCGTGACGCTGGCGGAGGTGGCGCGGCGTACGGGTGCCCCGTATGTGCGGCCGGTGTGGTGGCGGCAGCCGCAGGACCGGGCGTTGCGGGACTGCGAGGACGCGTTTCTGCTGGGGGATTCGCTGCTGGTGGCGCCGGTGGTGGAGGAAGGCGCGCGCGAGCGGCGGGTCCGGCTGCCGCGCGGGCGCTGGTACGACACGGCGACCGGCCGGGCGTACGAAGGTCCGGGCTGGGCGCGGCCGGCGGCGCCGTGGTCGCGGATCCCGGTGCTGGCGCGGGCCGGCTCGGTGATTCCGGTGGCCGGTGCGGACGGCGCGGTGGAGTTGGAGGTGTGGGCGCCCGCTGCGGGGCGTACCGGTGGCGGGCTGCTGTTCGCGGACGCGGGAGACGGGTGGGAGCGGCCGTCGGCGGTGCGGTTCACGACGCGGTGGCGCAACGGCGAGGTGGTCGTGGAGCAGGACGGGGCGGCGGAGGTGGGGTATCCGGTGCGGATGCGGGGCTGTTAGGACGTGTCCGGTGGAGCACGGCGGCGCCTGCGGCGCATGCGTGTTCTTCGCCTGCGGCACGTGCGTGTTCTTGTCGACGGGGTGTGCGGCTGGTATCTGGAGGGGGCATGCCAAGACCTGCCGCCGCTGTGCGCGCGCTCATCGTGTCCCTTGCCGCCGTGGCGGCTCTCGTCACGCCGACCCCGGCACACGCCGAACCGGAGCCGAAGGCCCCGAAGGAGTTCGTGGCCCTCAGTGAGGTGGACCCGACGATCCTTCAGGAGATCCGCTACGTCACTCCGCACAACTTCACCGGTCACCGGATCGACGGCTACCGCCGGCCGATGTGCATCCTGACGCGCCCGGCCGCCGAGGCGCTGCGTACCGCGCAGCGTGAGCTGCTGCCGCTGGGCTACTCGCTGAAGGCGTACGACTGCTACCGGCCGCAGCGCGCGGTCGACGACTTCGTGGCCTGGGCCGAGGATCTCGACGACCAGGCGATGAAGGAGGAGTTCTATCCGCATGTCGACAAGTCGAGGCTGTTTCTGGACGGCTATATCGCCGAGAAGTCGGGGCACAGCCGGGGCAGTACGGCCGATCTGACGATCGTGCGGCTGCCGGCCGTTCCGACGCGGCCGTATGTGCCGGGTGAGCCGCTCGTGCCGTGCTACGCGCCGCAGGCGGAGCGGTTCCCGGACAACTCCGTGGACATGGGCACCGGGTTCGACTGCTTCGACACCCTCTCCCACACGCTCGACCCGCGGATCCAGGGCGCACAGCGGGCGAACCGGCTGCTGCTCAAGGGCGCGCTGGAGCGGGCGGGCTTCGTCAACCTGGCCGAGGAGTGGTGGCACTACACGTACAAGCCGGAGCCGTTCCCGGACACGTACTTCGACTTCCCCGTCTCGCGGCGAGCCCTGTCGGGCCGCCGTTAACGGCCGGGTTCCGTGCACACGGTCGGGTTCCGTGCGCACGGCCGGGTTCCTTGCGCGAGGCCGCCTCCGTACACTTCTGATGATCCGTCAGGTCGGTGGTCCACGGAGACAGGGAGGGCCATGTCGCGCGCGCGTACGCCGGTGGTGTCCGGCTGGTTCACCGGAGACACCGAGAACACAGAGGACTTCCGGCTGCTGGGCACGCGGTGCCGTGCCTGCTCGGCGGTGTTCTTCCCTCGCGAGGACGCGTCCTGCCGCGATCCGGGCTGCGGCGGCGCCGAGCTCGACGAGGTGCCGCTCTCCCGTTGCGGCCGGGTGTGGTCGTACACCGACGGCCGCTACCGGCCGCCCGCGCCCTACGTGTGGGACGACGACCGGGAGTGGCGGCCGTACACCCTCATCGCGGTGGAGCTGGCGGCCGAGCGGATGGTGGTGCTCGGGCAGGGCGAGCCGGGGCTGACCGTGGCCGACCTCGCCGTGGGGATGACGGTTCGGGCCGTACCGGGGGTGCTGAACGAGGACGCCGGGCAGGTCTGGACGACCTGGTACTGGCGGCCCGTATCGGAGGGGGCTCCGTGACCGGCGACGTGGCGGTGCTGGGCGCCGGGATGCATCCGTGGGGCAAGTGGGGGCGGTCCTTCGTCGAGTACGGGGCCGCCGCCGCGCGCGCCGCCCTCGCCGACGCCGCTCTCCCCTGGTCCCGCATCGGATCGGTAGTCGGCGCAGGGACCGTGCGCGGCGGGTATCCGGGGCACGTCGCGGGCTCGGCCTTCTCCCGTGCGCTGGGGTGGCAGGGCGCGCGGGTGAGCACCGTGTACGCGGCGTGCGCCTCCGGCGCGCACGCCATCGCGAGCGCCCGAGCGCAGATCCTGGCCGGCCTGGCGGAGGTCGTGCTCGTGGTCGGCGCGGACGCGGCGCCCAAGGGGTTCTTCGCGCCCGCGGGCGGCGACCGGCCCGACGACCCGGACTGGCTGCGGTTCCGGCTGCTGGGCGCCACCAACCCCGCCTATTTCGCGCTCTACGCCCGCCGTCGGATGGCCGAACACGGCGACACGCCCGAGGACTTCGCCCGGGTGAAGGTGAAGAACGCGACCGCGGGCGCCGCCAACCCGCTGGCCCGCTACCGGCGGCGGGTGACCGCCGACGAGGTCGCCGCCTCCCCCGTCGTCGCCGCCCCGCTGCGGCTGCTGGACATCTGCGCCACCTCCGACGGCGGCGCCGCCCTGGTGCTGTCCGGCATGGACTTCGCGCGGCGGCACGGCCATCCGCGCCCGGTCCGGATCCGCGCCGTGTCCACGGTCACCCCGCGCTATCCGCGCACCGACCTGGATCTGCCGGACATCGCCACGGACTCGGCCGCGGGCACGCCCCCGCCCGCGCGGGGCTTCCGGCCGTCCATCGCGCACGCCGCGTACGAGGAGGCCGGGCTCGGCCCGGCGGACCTGTCGCTCGCGGAGGTGTACGACCTGTCGACCGCGCTGGAGCTCCAGTGGTACGAGGACCTGGGGCTGTGCGCGGCCGGGGACGCCGCGAAGCTGCTGCGGGAGGGGGCGACGGCGCTGGGCGGGCGGCTGCCGGTCAACCCCAGCGGTGGGCTGGCGTCCTTCGGCGAGGCGGTCCCGGCACAGGCCATCGCCCAGGTCTGCGAGTTGACGTGGCAGCTGCGCGGGCAGGCGGGCGACCGGCAGGTACCCGGGGCGCGGGCCGGGATCACCGCGAACCAGGGGCTGTTCGGCCACGGGTCGTCGGTGGTCGCGGTGATCTGATGCGGCTCGGACCCCGGACGCCGCGCGCGGCTGCGGTCCCGTCCTCGCGCGGCCCCGGCCCCGGACACCTCGCGGTTCCGGTCCCGTCCTCGCACGGCCCCGCTCCCGTCCTCGCGCGGCCTTACCCGGCCGTCCGCGGGGTGGGCCCGGAGGCGCGCGGCGGGCCGTACGCTCCGGGAAGCAACCGCACGCTTGGGGAGAAGTCCGTACGCTCCGAAAGGACGCGTGAACTCCGCGTGAACCGCGCGCCGTTGGCTGCGCCCGCCCGCCATCCTGCTGGCGTGCCCTCCTGGACGGACGATCTCCGCTTCGCGTACCAGCCCGTCGTGAACCTCACCACCGCCTCGGTCACCGCGCTGGAGATACTCGCCCGCCCCGAGACCGGCGACGTGCTCGCGGACGCGCGGCGGGACCCGCGCACCGACGTCGAACTGGCCGGGCTCGCGGTGCGCGCGGCCGCACGCCACGAGGCGCTGCTGCCCTTGCATGTGAACGTCTTCGCCGCCACCGTCGCCGCCCTGCCCGGCCTGCCGTCCCTGGACCGGGTGGTCGTGGCGGCCGGGCGCCGTCCGTGGGAGATCACCCTGGATGTGGGCCCGCCGTTCGGCGGCGTCCCGCGCCGCGGCCTCGTGGCGGCCGTCGCGGAGCTGCGCCGCCGGGGCTACCGGATCTGCGTCGACGGAGTCGGTGACGGGGACCTGCCGCTGCGGCTGCTCACCCGGCTCGCCCCCGACCTGGTCAAGCTGGACGCCACGCTCGTCGCCGGGCTGCCGCAGGACGCCGGCAGCCGGGCCGCGGTCGCCGCGCTGCGGCAGCTGTGCGACGGCTTCGGCGCACTGCTGGCCGCCGAGGGCGTGGAGACCGAGCGGCAGTGCGCCGCGGCGCGCGGCGCGGGCGCGCAGCTCGCGCAGGGCAACCTCTTCGCGCCCCCGGCCCGCCGCCCGGCGGTCGACATCCACCGGCCGGCGGTCGCCGCCCCGCCGCCCGCGGCGGCCGGTCCGCGCGAGCCTCGGATCGCGCAGTTCGTCCAGCCCGCCGCGCTGCTGCCGCTGTCCGCGTCGGCCGAGCACGTCCGTGCCCTGCTCACCGGATCGCCGGGCATCTCCAGCGTCATGCTGGTGGACGCGGGCGGCGTCCCCCGGCGGGCCGTGCACCGCGACCGCTTCCTGCTGTCGCTGTCCGGGCGCTACGGGCACGCGCTGTACGCCGACCGGCCCGCCGTGAAGCTGGCCGACTGCCCCCGTACGGTGCCGCTGGACGCCACGGCGTGGGAGGTCCTGGACGTGGTCGCGGCCGACGAACGGTCCCGTACCGGCGACGACGTGGCGGTGGTGGACGGCGCGGGCCGCTGCGTGGGCATGGTCCACCTGGCCGACATCGTGCGGGCACTGGCGGAGAGCCGGGTGGAGGAGGCGGCCCGGCTCAATCCGCTGACCCGGCTGCCCGGTTCCGACACGGTCAACGCGGAGGTGGACCGGCGGATCGCGACGGGCCGGGCCTTCGCGCTGAGCTGGCTGGACGTGGACGGCTTCAAGCAGGTCAACGACGGGGCGGGGTTCGCGGCGGGCGACGAGCTGATCCGCTCGGTGGGCCGTACGCTGGCCGACGCCGCCACGGGCCGCCGGGCGGCCCGGATCGGGCACATCGGCGGCGACGACTTCCTGGTGCTCACCGATCCGGACGGGCCCGACGGGCCGGAGCCCATCGCCGCCGCCGTGCTGGACACCGCCTGGTCGGCGGGCGGGCTGCCGGTCACGCTGTCGCTGGCCACGGTGGTCTGCCCGCCGGGCAGCGTCACCGACCACCGGCAGGCCGCCGCGTGCCTCGCGCCGCTGAAGAAGTCCGCCAAGTCGCTGCGCGGGGCGAGCTGGGTGCTGGCGCGGCCGGGCGCGGCGGGCCAGGAGGTACGGCGCGGCGCGGGCGCCGCGCGGGCCTCGGGCCCGGGCGGCGAGTCGGGCCCGGCGCGGGCCCCAGGCGCAGGCACAGGCACAGGCGCAGGCGGCGGAGCGACAGCTTCGGCGCAGGTGGCACGGCGCGGAGACGGAGTGGCGGGCGCGGCGCAGGCGCGGGCGTAGGCGCCGGGGGGGGAGGCGCGGGCGCTGCCGTATGCCTTGCCGCGGGCGTAGGCGCATGCGCGGGCATAGGCGCTGCCGCGGGCGGACAGGCAGGCCGGCCGCCGCCGCAACCCGCTCCTTGACGCTCCGTCACCTCCGCAGAACACTGGCAGCCGCCTTCTGAATCGGGAGCCGTCATGACGGACCGTTACGTCGCCGCCATCGACCAGGGCACCACCTCCAGCCGCTGCATCGTCTTCGACTCCGGCGGCGGGATCATCGCCGTCGACCAGCGCGAGCACCGCCAGATCTTCCCCCAGCCCGGCTGGGTCGAGCACGACGCCCGCGAGATCTGGTCCACGGTGCAGGCCGTGGTGGCCGGGGCGCTCGCCGCGGCGGGCCTGCGGCCCGAGCAGGTGAGCGCGCTGGGCATCACCAACCAGCGGGAGACCACCGTCCTGTGGGACCGGTCCACCGGCGAGCCGGTGCACAACGCCATCGTCTGGCAGGACACCCGTACCTCCGGCCTCTGCCAGGAACTCGGCGGCGAACTGGGGCAGGACCGGTTCCGTGACGCCACCGGGCTGCCGCTGGCCAGCTACTTCTCGGGGCCGAAGGCCGCCTGGCTGCTGGACCGGGTGCCAGGGCTGCGGCGTCGCGCCGAGCGCGGGGAGATCGCGTTCGGCACCGTCGACTCCTGGCTGATCTGGAACCTGACCGGCGGTACGGACGGCGGGGTGCACGTCACCGACGTCACCAACGCCTCCCGCACCCTGCTGATGAACCTGGCGACCCTCCAGTGGGATCCGGGCATCCTGTCCGCGATGGACATACCCGAGGCGGTCCTGCCGGAGATCCGGTGCTCCGCCGAGGTGTACGGCACGGCGGTCGGGCAGCTCGCGGGCGTCCCCGTGGCCGCCGCGCTCGGCGACCAGCAGGCCGCCGTGTTCGGCCAGACCTGCTACGGCGTCGGCGAGGCGAAGAACACCTACGGCACCGGCAGCTTCCTGCTGCTGAACACCGGCGACCGGCCGGTGCCGTCCACGAACGGGCTTCTGACCACGGTGGGCTACCGGCTGGGCGGCGAGGCGCCCGTCTACTGCCTGGAGGGGTCGATCGCGATCACCGGGGCGCTGGTGCAGTGGTTCCGCGACCAACTGGGCATCATCCGCTCCGCCGAGGAGATCGAGCCGCTGGCGGCGAGCGTGGCCGACAACGGCGGCGCGTACATCGTCCCGGCCTTCTCCGGGTTGTTCGCGCCGTACTGGAGGTCCGACGCGCGCGGGGTGGTCACCGGACTGACCCGGTACGTCACCAAGGCGCACCTGGCCCGCGCGGTGCTGGAGGCGACGAGCTGGCAGACCCGGGAGGTGGTCGACGCGATGTACCAGGACTCGCGGGTACGGATCACGACGCTCAAGGTCGACGGCGGCATGACCGCCAACGGGCTGCTGATGCAGCATCAGGCGGATGTGCTGGGGGTGCCCGTGATCCGCCCGGTGGTGGCGGAGACCACGTGCCTGGGTGCGGCGTACGCGGCGGGGCTGGCCACCGGGGTGTGGCAGGACCTCGACGAGCTGCGGACCCACTGGCGGCGGGACGCCGAGTGGGCGCCGACGATGCCCGCCGAGGCGCGGGAGCGGGAGTACCGCAACTGGCGCCGGGCGGTGGAGCGGTCCTTCGGCTGGCAGGAGGCCGGCGGCGACGGGGGCTGAGCGCCTCTCGGCACCGGGCTCCGCCGACGCCACGGCCCGTACCCGCGAACGGCGGGGTACGGGCCGTCCCACAGTGCCGGGTCAGCGCTGGGTCGCGGACACCATCATCGCGTGCTCGACGACCGAGATGAGCACCTCCTTGACCGACTCCCGGTGCCGCGCGTCGCACAGCACGACGGGCGTGCCCGGGTCGAGGTCGAGCGCGTCGCGCACCGTCTCCTCCGGGTAGCGGGGAGCGTTGTCGAAGCAGTTGACGGCGACCGTGAACGCGATGCCGCGCCGCTCGAAGTAGTCGACGGCGGCGAAGCAGTCCTGGAGCCGGCGGGTGTCGGCCAGGACGACCGCGCCCAGCGCGCCCGTGGACAGCTCGTCCCACAGGAACCAGAACCGGTCCTGGCCGGGGGTGCCGAACAGGTACAGCACCAGGTCCTCGCGGAGCGTGATGCGCCCGAAGTCCATGGCGACCGTCGTGGTGCGCTTGCCCTCCACGCCCGCCAGGTCGTCGACCGGGCGACCCGCCTCGGTGAGCAGTTCCTCGGTGCGCAGCGGCTTGATCTCGCTGACGGCGCCGACCAGCGTGGTCTTGCCCGCGCCGAAGCCGCCCGCCACCAGGATCTTGAGTGTCACCGGGTCGACGACCTGGTCGGCGGCCTGGGGCCGACCGCCGTCATAGTGCCCGTAGACCATTGATCACCTCGCGCAGAATCCTCTCGTCCGGCAGTTCCGCCGGAGGTACGGGCCGGGACACTCGGACGAGTGCCGCGTGCAGCAGGTCGCCGATGAGCACGCGGATCACGCCGACCGGCAGGTCTAATTCAGCGGCCAGCTCGGCGACGGACAGCGGGGTGCCCGTGCTGCGCTCGACGATCTCGATGTGCTCCGGCGACAGCGTCTGGTCCGGCACCGACCGTCTCTCCATACGGTCCGCCACCACGACGGCGATGAGGTCGAGCTTGGCCTCAGCGGCGCTGCGGGTACGGCCGCGGGTCATGGCGTACGGCCGGACCACCGGCCCTGCCGCGTCGTCGAACCAGCCCTCCGCGTCCAGCGTCATGTCACCCCGTCACCCGCCGGAGCGCGGCGCGCTGCCCAGATGCACGCCCACGCGCTTGACCAGCAGCGTCATCTCGTAGGCGACCTGGCCGACGTCGGAGTCGGCGTCGGCGAGGACGGCCAGGCAGCTGCCGTCGCCGGCGGCCGTGACGAACAGGAAGGCGTCGTCGAGTTCGATGATGGTCTGCCGGACCCGTCCGACGTCGAAGTGGCGTCCCACGCCCTTGGCGAGGCTGTGGAATCCGGACGCCACGGCGGCCAGGTGCTCCGCGTCCTCGCGGGACAGGTCGCGCGAGCCGCCGGTGGGCAGTCCGTCTCCGGACAGCACGAGTGCCTTGCGGATGCTGCCCACGCGCCCGACCAGTTCGTCGAGCAGCCAGTTCAACTCGCCCGAGTTCGCGTTGTGGCGTGCTGCGGCGTGTGGTGCGGTCATCGACCGTTCCCCTCGTAGTTCGTTCCAGGTCTGACTTACGCCTGATTCCCGAAGTCGGCGTCGGTGTGGCGCCGGCCGCGCTGCCAGCCCCGTTGGAGCGAGGCCATCGTGGCCCGCGCCTGTTCGGCATCGCGTTCGGGATCATCGGTCTCGGCAGGGTACCGTTCCGCCTCATCACGCGGGACGGGGTCGTTCTTCAACTGCGGGGCGAGGCTGGCCTGTCGTATCCGCCGCGGCAGTCCGGGCGGGGTGTCCGGGGTGGCTCCTTGCGAGGGCATGGCGGGCTCCTGGGGCGCCGACGGCACTGCGGGCTCGGGGTTCCACGTCGGAGCGGACGGCTGCGGCAGGCCCTGCCGGGACTCCCGGTCCTGGTACGGCACGGGGCCCGCGAGCGGCGGGGCGGGCTGCCCGGCATGCGGGTCCCAGCCCCGGGGCCCCTCGGCGTTCGCGTCCCAGCCCCGGGGCTCCTCGACGCGCGGTTCCTCGATCCGCGAGGGAGCGGGGCCGCGGCGGGCGCCCGGCACCGGGCGGCCGTTGTCGGAGACCAGCACCGGCGGCACCCGGCGGGGCAGCGGCGCGGGACCGGACGTGCGGATGGGCAGCGGCCGGTCGGCGGCGTGCTGGTGCTGCTCGGCCACCGGCGGCACCGGATGGACCGGCGGCGTCGGCTGCACGGGCGGGGCCGACTGGGCGGGCGAGGCCGCCCACGGGTCCGGCACGGGCCGCATGTGCGAGGCGGGGGCGGACGGTACGGACGGCAGGCCGCGGCCGCGGAACAAGCTGCCCGCTTCCTCGTCGTCCTCGTCGAACCCGTCCTGCGCCCGCGCGGGGAACCCGCCCTGCGGCAGCGGGGCGACTCCGTCCTGCGACCAGCTGGGCGTCGCCGTCCGCTCCGTCGGCTCGGCCCGGCCGTCCAGCAGGGAGGAGTTGCGCGCCGCGTGGTCGGGGAAGACCGCGGGGATCTCGCCGATGGTCCCCAGCCCACCGCTTCCGAGGGCCGCACGCGGCTCGGCGTGGCCGACCCCGGGGCCGTCCTGGTCGGGTTCGCCGTCGTCGGTGAGCAGCTTGGCGGGGATGAGCAGCACCGCGGTCGTCCCGCCGTACGGGGACGGCTGGAGGGAGACCCGTACGCCCTGGCGCTGGGCGAGGCGGCTGACGACGAACAGGCCGAGCCGGTCGGTGTCGGACAGCTCGAAGTCGGGGGTCTCGGCCAGCCGCAGGTTCGCCTCCAGAAGCGCGTCGGGCGTCATGCCCAGGCCGCGGTCGTGGATCTCCAGGGTGAAGCCGTTGGCGACCCGCTCGCCGAGCACCTGCACGGCGGTGTGCGGCGGGGAGAAGACGGTGGCGTTCTCCAGGAGTTCGGCGATCAGATGGGTGAGGTCGGCGACGGCGGGGCCGGCCACGGCCAGTCGCGGCAGCCGCCGGACCTCGATCCGCTCGTAGTCCTCGACCTCGGCGACGGCCGCGCGGACGACGTCCATGAGCGGGATCGGCTTGCGCCACTGCCGGGAGGGCGCGGCGCCGGAGAGGATGACCAGGCCCTCGGCGTGCCGCCGCATACGGGTGGTCATGTGGTCCAGCCGGAAGAGGTCGGCGAGTTCGTCGGTGTCCTCGGTGCGCCGCTCCATCTCGTCCAGCAGCGTGAGCTGGCGGTGCAGCAGCACCTGGCTGCGGCGGGCGAGGTTGACGAAGACCTCGGAGACGCCGTGCCGCAGTTCGGCCTGCTTGACGGCGGCCTCGACGGCGGCGCGCTGCACGGTGTTGAGGGCCTGGCCGACCTGGCCCATCTCGTCGGCGCCGTACTTCAGTCGGGGCGCCTCGGTCTCCACGTCGACCTGCTCGCCCGCCGCCAGGCGCCGCATGACGCTGGGCAGCCGGACGGTGGCGACCTCCTGGGCGTCCTTGCGGAGCTGGGACAGGTCGCGGATGAGGGTCCGGCCGATCCGGAAGGAGACGAAGATGGAGGCGGCCAGGGCGAGGAAGCCGAGGATGCCCGCGATACCGGCCTGGAGGAGCACGTTCTCGGCCTCGGGCTCGACGCGGTCCTGGTAGCGGTCCATCGCCTCGCTGTTGAGCCGGTCGTAGTCGTCGAGGACGGCCTTGGCGGTGCGCTCCCAGCTCTGCCGGCTCATGGCCTTGAGGGCGCCCGACGGGCCGGCCCGCTGGATCCGGTCCTCGGCGATGCGCAGCGCCTCGGGGGCCGCGCTCTTGAGCCGGTACCGCTGGAAGATCTTCTGTTCGGAGGCCGGCAGCACCGGCACGTTGGTGGCGTAGAGCAGGCTGCGTTCGGCGATGAGGTCGGACATCGACCGCAGCTGGGCGGGGGTGACGGTGCCCGCGGTGAGCGCCGCGGAGTAGATGGCGTCCTCGCGGGAGAGGGCTTCGCGGGCGCGGACCATCGCGACCAGGGCGCGGGCCTGCTTGTCGAGTTCGGCGTTGGGCACCGAGTGCAGGGAGCTGCGGAGGATGTAGCAGAGGTCGACGAGCTTGTTGTACGTGGCGAGCGTCCGCTCGCTGGTGTACGTGCGCCCCTCGATGCTGCGGCGCACGTTCTCCAGGCCGTCCGCGGTCTTGAGGATCGCGCCCAACTGGGCCTTGGACTCGGTGGACATCTTGTCGCGGGTGTCCCCGTCGCCGGCGTTGGCGCGCAGCTTCTCGATGACCTGGTCGGTGTCCTGCTGCCGGGCGCGCAGCACGGTGAGCGCGTCGGTACGGCTCGGGTCGGCGAGGAAGATAAGGGCCTGGCGGCGCTCCTTCTGGATCGCGTGCACGGCGTCCTCGACCGGGTAGCCGACCTCGTCCACGATGTCCGCGGCATCCAGCAGCTGCATCGCCTCACGACCGGTGATCACTGTCGCGAACGCCCAGATCGCCGTCAGCGAGACGAGCGGCACCAGCAACAGCGCCACGATCTTCCGGCGGATGGACTTCCCGCGAAAGCGCATGGCCTCCCCAACGTCAACCCCGCGTGTCCGGGGTGGAGTTCCGACAACAAGCGGCGCGAGCCTACTACCGTGAGTTCGGTCTCTCGAAGGGCTGTCCGGTTGCTGACGGAACCCTGGCGACGATCTTGGTCACCATCTGTCCGTTCATTCCCCGACATGACCCCGGCGCGCTGTCCGCTACCTGCCGATGACATGGCGTGACAGTGATCGAATGTATGGCCGGAATTGCTCTCCCCTCTGGGAACCATCCACTTCGGCCGATCGTGCCCTGACAGAGGAGACTGGGGGGAATACGGCCCATGTCCCGCTATCTCGAGGGAGCGGGCGGGGGCGGTGGAGAAAGGGGTGAGGACTTCGTGGGCAAGGATCGCGACATCCCGGACGGGGGGCGGGGCGGCACGCCCGCGCACCGGGTCCGGCCGTTGTGGGTCGAGGAGCCGGCCCGGTGGCGCAGGATGCCTGATCCGGTGCGTGACGCGGCGGTCCGGGCCGTGCTGATCGTCGCGGTGACGCTGGTGCAGGCGATGATCGCGGTGCTGTGCACGCTGGCGGGCTCGTGGCTCGCCTTTCCCATGGTGCTGAGCAGCGTGGTCAGCACGGTGGCGGCGACGTGGGGGGTGCTCGATGTGTGGGTGACGCGGCAGGTGTGGAAGCAGCGCCACGGCGTGGTGTCCGCGCCGAGCAGCGTCTCGCGTCAAGTACGCCGATCGCGCCGCCCGCAGCGACTGTCGGGGGTGTGAGGGGACCGGGGGAGGCGCCCCGGTCCCCTCCCCCTCAGCGGGTCTCCGGGCCGCCGATCGGCGGATCGTCGGCGTCCGGACGGCGGTACATCCGGGTGGCCGTGATCTGGCCGTGCACCTGCTCGGCGCCGGCTTCCTCGGCCTGCTGCGGCAGCCCCGGCCGCAGGTGCTCCTCGACGCTGATGTACTTGAGCCCGGCGCGCAGGTCAGCGTCGTTGCGCAGTCGGATGACCAGGGGGAACTCCGCGAGTGCCGTGGTGTCGAACAGTCCCGTGGTGTACAGCAGCTGGACGCCCAGCGCGTCGGCGACGGCGCGCTGGAGCTCCAGCAGATACGTGGCGTTGGCGCGGCCGATGGGGTTGTCCAGGAACAGCGTGCCCGCGTGCCGCTGCTTGTCCCGGCCCCGGTCGTTGCTGCGCAGCGCCGCCATGGTGCAGTACAGCGCGATGGCCGCGGTCAGCAGCTGGCCGCCGGAGAACACGTCGCCCATCTGGCCGACCGGCACCCGCTCGGCGCGCAGCACGGCGTCGGGCTTGAGGATCTCGACGGCCACGCCGCGCGGCTGGAGTGCGGCGTGCACGCCGCGCAGGAGCAGGGACATGCCGTCGCGGCGCAGGTCGGAGTTCTTCCGGACGGCCGCCCGGGTCGCCTCGTCGATGACCTCGCCGAGCCGCTCGGCCAGCGTCGCCTGGTCGGGGTCCTCGAAGCGGATGCGCAGGAACTCCTGTCCCGACCACTCGCCGAGCCCCTCGGGCAGCCGGGACAGCCGCTGCGCGGAGCGCAGGGTGGCCAGGCACGACTCGACCAGGCCGCGCAGCCGGTCCACGATGCTGTCGCGGTTGCGCTCCAGCTGCGCGAGTTCGTCGGTGAGGACCCGCAGCCGGGGGGCGAACGCCTCGGCCCAGGCGGCGGCGTGGTCGGGCAGGGCGGCGGCGGGCAGTTCGCGGATCTGCTGGCGGGCGGGGGTGCGCACCTGCTCGTAGCGGGTGGAGTTGGCGTGCCGTACGAGGACGTCGCTCGCTTCCCGCACCGCCGCCTCGGCCGTCGACAGGTCGCCCGCGCAGCCGCGCAGGGACCGGCGTGCCTCGGCGGCCGCCTGCCGGGCCTCGGCGAGGTCGCCGCGGTACGCGTCGGGCTCCTCGGCGCCGTCGCCGTCTTCGTGCTGGTGATCGCGGAGCAGGTCGCGGAGCATGGCCGCGAGCTCGTCGAAGCCGCCGGCGGCGTCCTCGGCGGCGCGGTGGGCGCGCAGCAGCTCGCCGTGGGCGGTGCGGGCGGTCTCCAACGCGTCCGTACGGGAGGCGAGTTCGGCGTTGGCGGTGCGCAGCAGCTCCTTGGCCTGGTCGGCGTCGGCCGGGACCAGCTCCTCGGGGAGGCCGGTGTGCGCCTCGCCGTCGGCGGGGGCCAGCCGTTCGGCCTCGCCGCGCAGCCGGCCGAGCTGCTCGCTGGCCGCCGAGGCGCGGGTCTCCAGCATCTGCACCAGCGACTCGGCGCGCGCCGCGGCGGCCTGCCGGGACGGGCCGTCGGCGCCGTCGGTGCCTTCCAGGAGCTGCGCGGCGCGGGTGCGGACCTTGTTGGTGAGCCGGTCCAGCGCGGCCAGGGCGGCGCTCTCGTCGCTTTCGGCGCGGGCCTGTTCGGCGCGCAGGTCGGCGCCGACGCCGACCTTCTCGTACACCTGGGAGGCCGCGCGGTACGCCTCGCGCAGGGCGGGCAGCGAGGTCCCGGACGGCGGGGCCTCGCCGGTCACGTCGTCGGGCGCGCCGGCGATCTCGGCGCGCTCGGCGCGCAGGGCGCGGGCGGTGCGGTGGGCGTCGTCGGCGGCGCGCTGGGCGGCGCGCCGGTCCTCGTCGGCGGCGCGGGCGCGGTCGACGCAGATCCCGGCGCGCTCCTCGGATTCGGCGGCCTCGTCGGCGAGTTCGCGCAGCCGGGTCTGCCAGGCGGCGCGCTCGCGCAGCCGGAACGCCAGCCCGGCGAGCGCGTCGGCGGCGCGGCGGGCCCGCTGCGCGGCCTCCTGCCGCTCGTCGCGGACGCGCGCCGCCTCGGCCGCGAGCTCGTCCGCCTCGGCGCGGGTGGCACGGGCCTCGTCGCGCTCGTGCTGCGCGGCGTCGGCGGCCGTACGGAGCTCCTCGGCGGCGCGGGCCAGTTCGGCGAGCCGGCCGGGCGGGCAGCCCTGCCGCCAGGCGGAGAGCCGGGCGGCGAGCGTCCGGTCCCCGGCGAGCCGCGCGGCGAGCCGCCGGATCTCCTCGTCGCGCGCGGCGGCGCGCGCCCGCAGCGCCTGCCGCTCGTCGTCGGCGGCGCGCTCGTCGTGCATCGCCGGGTTCGGCGGCACGAGGAACACGGCGCTGTCCCGCGTCCCTGCCGCCGGGGGCGGCGCGAGCAGCGCGGCGGCGGTGCCCACGGCGACGGCGGACCGCGGCAGCAGCGAGGCGGCGCCCAGCACCTCGCGGGCGCGGGCGTGCGTGTCGGGGTCGGTGATGACGACGCCGTCGACGAGTTCGGGGCGGGCGGCCAGCACGGTGGCGTGGTCGGCGGGGTCGACCGCCTGGGCGAGGTACCGCCAGCCCGGCAGGGCCGGGATGCCGTGCTCGCCGAGGTACTCCACCGCGGCGAGCACATCGGGACTGGGCGGCAGCAGCCCGCCGTCGCCGAGCGCGCCGAGGATCCGGGCGTCGTCGGCGGCGGCGGTCCGCAGCTCGAACAGCTGCCGCTCGGCGGAGGCGACGCTGTCGTCGAGCAGCTCGCGCAGGGCGTCGGCGTTGCGGTCGAGCTCGGCGGCGGTGAGGGGACCGCCGGGGGCGGGCGGCCGACCGTACCCGGCGTCGGATCCGGCACCGCCCCGGGTGCCCGCGGCCCCGGCCGGGGCCTCGCCGCCGCGCCGGGCGGCTGCGGACTCGGCGGAGTCCTGGACACCGTGCCGGGCGCCGGGTTCGGCGCCGTCGGCGGGGGTCCGGGGGCCGGTGCCGTCGGCGGGGGTCCGGGGGCCGGTGCCGTCGGCGGGGGTCCGCGGGGCGGCGCCATCCGCCGTAGCGGCACCGTCGGGCCGCTCGGCGGCGGCCGGCACGGCCCGGCCGCCCGGCCGGGGGTGGGACTCCGCGCCGTCGCGGCCCTGGCGGTCGCCGCCGGGAGCGGCCGAAGGGACGCTCCCGGCGTCCCTGCCCGGCTGGGTCTGGCCGCCGGGACCGGCGCCGGGGCGGTCCGGCATGTCGACATCGTCGGTGCATGCCTCGCCCGTGGCGTCGTCGCCGAAGTGGCGGCTGCCGGGCTGGTCGGTGGGGATGGTGCCGGGGGCGTACGGCGTGTCGGGGGCGTCGGTGCACGCCTCGCCCGGGGCCGTCGGCTCCTCGGGATCGGCGGCGGCCGGGGCCGCGGGCGCGTGGTCGGTGCCGTGGGCGGGGGTGCCCTCGGGGTCGACGCGGGCGGTGACCTCGCCGCCGGGGCGGGAGTCGGCGGGGACGGCCGTGCGGGTCCGCTCGTGCGGCGTCGGTGCGGCCGCGTCGGTGTCCAGGTCGTCCACGCGCACCGTGATCCGGCCCGGGCGCGGTGGCTCGGCGGCGCTGGGGCGGCGGGGGTCGGCGCCCGCGCGCTGGGGCGGGACCGCCGCGGGGGCGGGCGGCTGGGGCAGGCCCAGGAGTTCGGCCAGGCGGGGTTCGGCGCCCAGGGACTCGGCGGCGCGCCGTTCCGCGTCGTACGCCGCCTCCGCGGCCTGCGCGGCGTCGGCGGCGCGGGCCGCGGCCAGCTCCGTGCGGGACTGCTCGGCCGCCGCCTCGCGGGCGCGCTCCGCGGTCTGGCGGGCGGTCTCGCGGGCGTGGTCCCAGGCGGCGACGGCGGTCTTCTCGGCGTCGCTGGCGGCGAGGGCGGCGCGGGCCGGGTCCGCGTCCGGGGTGGAGTCGTCGAGCCATCCGGCCCGCACCGCCTCGGCTGTCTCCTGTTCCACCTCGGTGAGGCGCTGGCGCAGGTGGTCGGCCTCGCTGCGGGCGCGCTGCGCCTCGGTGGCGGCGGCGGTGGCATCGCGGTGCGCGGTCTCGCTCATCCGCTGGAGCGCGGCGGAGCGCTCCTCTTCCTCGGCGGCGACCCGCTCGCCGTCCTCGGCGGCCGCGTGCAGCGCCCGTACCAGGTCGGCGGCGGCCGTGGCGCGGGCGGCGAGGGCGGGGGCCGCGTCCCGTTCGGCCTCGCGGATGGCGGCGGCCACGCGCGCGGAGCGGTCGGCGGCGGCCCGGTGCCGCAGCACGGTCTCGGCGGCCTGCCAGGCGGAGTGCAGGGTGCGGGCGTCGTTGAGTTCGCGGCGCTGCGCGGCCGCGCCCTTCTCGGCCGCGGCGAGCGCCAGCGAGGCGTGCCGGTAGGCGAGTTCGGCCGCGATCAGGGAGCTGTGGCCGCGGGCGGTGTCCGCTTCGGTGACGGCGTGCGCGGCGGCGGCGACCGCCTGCGCGAGTTCGGCGGCGCGGCCGCGTTCCTCGGCGCCGCGGGCGGACAGCCGGCGGGCGAGGCCGCGGGTGCGGCGCTCGGCGCCCGCGTGGACGCCGCGGGCCTGGGCGCGCCGCTCGGCGGCCTCGCCGATCCGGTTCAGCAGGTCGAGCGAGCCCGCGGTGAAGTCGCGCTCCGCGGTGAGTTCGGCGCGGCGTCCGAGCTTGTGGGCGAAGCCGTGGACCAGGTCGGCCAGGCCGTCGGTGTCGCGGGTGTCGGTGACGGCGCGCAGCAGCAGGTCGGTGAAGTCGGAGTCGTTCTTGACGGCGAACAGGCCCGCCGCCTCGCCCTCGTCGGCGTTCATCTCGCGCTGGTAGCGGAACAGCTCCGGGTCCAGGCCGAGCTCGCCGAGGTGCTCGTTCCAGCGCTCGTGGATCTCGACCCAGACCACGTCCAGGTGCGGGTACGCCTTGCCCGCCTCGGTGAGCGCGTCGCGGAAGCCCTTCATGGTGCGCCGCCTGCCCTGGGCGCCGGAGGCTCCCTCGGCGGTGCGGCGGACGGCGGTGGACTCGGCGACGGGCAGCGAGTCGAGGCTGAGTCCGGGGCCGGGCCGGAAGGAGTACCAGGCCTCGGCGAACTTCCGCGGGTCGTTGGAGACCTGGCGGCCGCGCCACTCGCTGACCTTGCCGACGACGACGGTCTCGCCGGTGACGGTGTGCTGCCACTCCAGGGCGACGTGGCCGCAGTCGTCGGCGAGGAGGAACTTGCGCAGCACGCCGGAGCTGGCGCCGCCGAGGGTGTTGCGGTGGCCCGGCAGCATCACCGAGAAGATCAGTTTCAGCAGGACGGACTTGCCGCCGCCGTTCTCCAGGAAGAGCACGCCCGCGGGCGCGGGGCGACGCGGCGGACCGACCGGCTCCTCCTCGAAGAACTCCGCCTGGGCGGGGGCGGGGTTCGGCACCGGCTCACCCACTCCGCGCAGGTCCAGCACGGTGTCGGCGTAGCGCGCACCGGCAGGCCCGATGGAGTAGAGGCGGACCCGGGACAGCTCGTACATGGCGGCGGACTCTCGTTGTTCTCAGGGGCTCGGGAGGCGGACGGAGTGGGGGCGGTGGGTGTGCAGTGGATGTGCAGTGGGTGTCAGGAGTGGAACGGCAGGCCCGCGTCGGCGGCCAGGTCGAGGTCGTCGGTGTCGTCGGGCGGGAGCAGGGTGGCGCTGCCGTCGGCGACCGGCACGACGCCCAGCTCCAGCAGCTCGGACATGGCGGCGCTGCCCGCCATGTCGCGCACCTGGAGCTGGTAGCGGGCGGTGGTGCGGTACGTGCCTCCGGCGTCGTCGCCGGTGCGCTGGAGGAACCCGGAGTCGACGAGGAAGGCCACGGCCTTGCCGATGATGCCGGTGGTGGAGCCGGCCAGCCGGCGGGCGTCCTTGGTGGCACCGGTGGCGCTGCGCCGCGCGTACACCCGCCACGCGGATTCCAGGCCGGGCGCGCCGGTGGCCGGGTCGGTGTTCTCCCCCTGCTCCTCGGCCCGCTCCTCCAGGCGCCGGCACGCCTGCCGGACGAAGGCGTCGACGCCGTTGACGGTGACCCGGCCGATGTAGCCGTCGTCGGCGAGGTCCTCGGGACGGGGGAAGGCCATGGCGGCGACCGCCAGATGGGCCAGTCCGTGCAGGAAGCGGTCGGCGGAGTCGGAGGAGGCACGGCGCGCGTAGTCGCCCATGCGGACGGCGAAGACGGAGTCCTCGGCGGCGGTCACGGCCATGCCGGCGCGGGTCGACACCTCCAGCACGACCAGGCCGAGCCCGGCGGCCACCGCGTCGGCGAGGCGGGCGAAGGCCGGGTCGTCGCGGTGGCGGCGCAGCAGCTCGGCGTACTCGGCGTCGCGGGCGGGCAGCAGCTTGGGCTGGAGCCCGAAGGCGACGAGCCGGGCCGCGTCGGCCGCGTCCGCGGGCGTGACGGAGCCGCCGGCGCCGCCGGGGCCGCCGGAGGCGGCGGGCGCCGTGTCCGTCTCCGGTTCCCCTGCGGGAGGCGTGGCGTCGTCGACGTCGTACTCAATCATGGCTGCACCTTACGTACCGGGTTGTGGGCATTCGTCCCGCTGGGGCGGGACGGGTGGGCACAACCCGGCCACCGGCCCGCAGCCGCGTACGAGACGGCCACCGTCGATGGGCGGTTGCGCGCCGTCGCCGGGCACAGCTCGTGGGAGCGAGCACCCACTTACGCCACCTCCGCTCGGTCGGCGGCCATCCCGGCCGCGTCCAGCAGCGCCGTGCCCACGATCAGATCCGCACCGCCGAACTCCGGGTCGTCCAGCACCGTGCCGTCGTCGACGGCGAAGAGGAGGGACCGCTCGCCCTGGCGGTACGCCGTGCCGACCGGCGGGCTGGCGGCGTGCACCGCCAGCAGGGCGACCAGGTACGGGAGTTCGGGGTCACGGCGGCGCGCCTCGGCGAGCAGGCCGGAGAGCCTGCGGGGGGCGTCGGGCGGCAGCTCCAGCAGCTCCGTGGCGGCGGCGAGCTGCTCCTCGCTGAACCGGCTGTCGTCCGGAGTGGCGACCAGGTCCGGCTCCGGCATCTCGGCACCGAGGTGCTCGCGCTCCACGGGCGGGGTCAGCAGCATGTCGACCAGGTCCCCGACCCGCACCGAGACGGGCGTGCGCAGCCCGGTGCCGTGGGTGAAGAACGCGTCGGTGACGCGGATCGCCTGCTCGACCGGGAGCGGCAGGACCGGGGCGACGAGCTGCCCGTACAGGTCGAGTCCGGTGCGCGCGGTGGGCGGGGCGAACGCCTGCCGGTCCTGCTCGGCGCGGAACAGCGGACCGGCCTCCAGCAGCCGGGACTGGAGCTGGGTGTGGCGGCGGATGCAGTCCTTGACGATGTCGACCAGCTCGGCGGCGCGCCGCTTGTGCTCCGCGTCCTCGGCCTCGTCGCGCGCCTTGCGGATGTTGGTGAGGATCGCGTTCTCGTGGCGGTAGCGGTCGGCGACGTGGTCGAGCGCTTCGGCGATCATGTCGGGGACGCTGTTGAGCCAGTCGACGGCGCGGACGTTGCGCCGGGTCGCCTCCAGGGTCCGGCGCAGGTGCTCCGCGTACTGCACGGTGCGGTACCGGGCCTGCTCGGCGGCGAGTTGGGCGTCGGCGAGCCGCCCGCGGCTGATGAGCACCTCCAGCTTCACCTCGGCGGCGATCTGGGCGCTGGTGACGTCCGTGTCGAGGGCGCCGACCAGGACGTTGACGGCTTCGTCGGTGGTGCGCAGGTAGACGGTGCCGCCGGGGCCCGGCACCTCCTCGATCAGCTTGAAGTCGTAGTCCCGGCGCACGTACGCGCCGTCGGCGTCGAAGGTGCCGTAGACGGCGCGGAAGCCGCGGTCCACGCTGCCGACGTTGATCAGGTTCTCCAGCACCCAGCGGGCGACGCGCTCGTGCTCGGCGGCGGGCCGCTGCGGGGTCTGGGCCGCGATGCGCGGGAGGAGCCTGGCCACTATCTGCTCGTGGTCGGCACCGGTGTCGAAGTCCATGTGGAGTGTGACCAGGTCGATGGCGGCGAGGGCGACCTCGGCCATCGCGTACACCCCGTACTCCCCGGCCAGGTTGGCCTTGCGCGCGTCGAGGTCGTGCAGCGGCGCGGTGCACGCGAGCGCGCGCAGCCGCCGCGCCAGGCCCTCGTCGGCGGCCGGGCCCGGGGCGGGGCGGGCAGGCCCGTTGAGCTGGGGCGCGGCGGCCCCGGGGGGTGCAGAAGTCACGTCGCACAGCGTAGGCGGTCGCACTGACAGCGGACGAAACGGCACGGCTCGCACCGGTGCCCGCGGCGCCCTGACCGGAGTCCCCCGCGTCCGGCCGGTGTCCCGCCGCGCCGGCGTGTGGCGTCGCCCACAGCCCTGAGACTCAGGGCAGGCACCATCAGAACGGGATCAGATCGGATCAGAACGAGATCAGAACGGGATCAGAAGGCGAAAGCGGACATGATCGCGATGTTGCAGCCGAGCAGGACCACCGCGGTGGGCAGCTGGGCCTTGATCGGCCCGTACTGGTCCTTGAGCTCCAGCAGCGCCGCCGGAACGATGTTGTAGTTGGCTGCCATGGGGGTCACGAGGGTGCCGCAGAACCCGGCGAGCATGCCGACGGCGAGGACGGCGGCCGGACTGCCGTCGTAAGTCTGGACGAGGACGGGCCAGCCGACGGCGGCGGTCATCACCGGGAAGGCGGCGAACGCGTTGCCCATGATCACGGTGAACAGGGCCATGCCCACGCAGTAGACGACGACGGCGAGGTGGAGCGAGCCGTCGGGCAGCGCCTTGGTGGTGAGCTTGCCGACCTCGGTGCCGACCCCGGCGACGGAGAAGATGCTGCCGAGTGTGGCGAGCATCTGCGGCAGGAGCAGCGCCCAGCCCATGGCCTCCAGCATGGAGCGCCCGGCGTGGATGGGGACGGACAGGCGCTTCTCGCGCAGCATGACCATGCCGACGGCGAGGGCGGCCACCGCCCCGATGCCGAGCCCCAGGATGGTCTCGCTGCCCTTCTGCAGGACCGGTTCGCCGCCGATGGACAGCTTCTTGACGCCCACCGCGCAGACCATGGCGACCAGCGGGATGGTGAGGGCGGGCACGAAGAGCCTGCCGCCCAGCCGGGCGGCGCTCGCCGCCCGCTGTTCACTGGTCGTGGTACGGGCCTCGCCGCGCCCGGTGAGGCCGAAGCCGGCCAGGCAGGCCATGACGAGGACCGCGGCGCCGAGCGGCTCGGCGGGGGCCCTGTCCTCCACCACCCAGGAGCTGTAGATGAAGCCCGCGCCGATCAGTCCCCAGAAGGCGGCGCTGCCATGGCGTTTGGGGTTGCTGCGGTCGGTGAGCATCTGGGCGGCCATCACCAGGAAGACGGCGCCGACGAGCCAGAAGAACCACTCTGCCTTGATCACTTGACGGCCTCCGGCGCATCCGGGCCCGCGGGCAGGGCGGCCGCCCCGGCCCCGGCGAGCAGGTCGCGCTCCAACTGCCGGTCCAGGCGCAGCAGCCGCCAACCGTGCACGACCAGTGCGCACAGGGCGGTGGGGATGGCCCACAGCGCCAGGTGCAGCGGCTCCAGATGGGTGCCGTACGTGGTGTTGACGAACCCGGTGATCAGCAGGATCGAGCCGACCGCGAGGAAGACGTCCTCACCGAAGAAGAGCCCGACGTTGTCGGCACTGGCGGAGAACGACCGGATCTTCTCGCGCGCCTTGTCGGGAAGCGGACCGAAGCGGCGCTCCGCGGCGCCCTCGGCCATGGGGGCGACCAGCGGGCGGACGGTCTGGGCCGGGCCGCCCACGCTGACCAGCCCGAGCGCGGCGGTGATCTGACGCAGCGCCAGGTACAGGGTGAGGAACCGGCCGGTGGTGAGCTTGGCGAAGCGGGCGACGAGGCCGCGGGCCTGCTCCTGGAGGCCGTGGCGTTCCAGCAGGCCGATGACGGGCAGGGTGATGGCGAAGATCGTCACGGAGCGGCTGGAGGCGAAGCCGTCGCCGAACGCGGCGAGCACCTCGCGCGGCGTCAGACCGCCGAGGAGTCCGGTGGCGATGCCCGCCGCGCCCACCACCAGCAGGGGGTTGCGTCTCGTGGCGAAGCCGACGACGACCACGAGCACGCCGAGGAGAACGATCATGCGTCCGCCTTCCGCGCGGGGCCCGCAGGGGGCGGGCGTGAGGAAGTTTCCCCGGAGGCTAGGGGATTGTTCAACGATCCGACAAGAGGTCGATCAATGATCGCTTCGTGATCGCTTCAGGCGACCCCCGAGGTGATCGCTTCTGGGGAGCCCGCCCCGGCCCCCCAGCCCCCCCGGGCCCAAGCCCCGGCTACGAGGAGACACGTTCCGCGTACGCGCCCGCCAACTGCCGCCGCGAGTCCTCCAGATACGAGGCGAGCAGCCGCTCCGCCTCGGCCGCGTCTCCCGCCTGGAGGGCCTCCAGGATCTGCCGGTTGCGGGTGAGGTAGGGCGCGTGGAAGCGGCGCGGGTCGTCCATGAAGTGGAAGACCAGCCGCAGTTCCGCCAGGACGGCGCGCATCAGCTCGTCCGTGCGCGGGCTGCCGGCCAGACCCACGACCGCCTGATGGAAGCGGATGTTGGCGGTCGACAGCTCCTGCCACGCGCGCTCCCGTGCGGCCCGCTCGCCCGCGACGACCGCCGCCTCCACGGCGTCGAGCCGGTACGGCGGCGCCCCCAGGCCGCGTACGGCCGCGCATTCCACCAGCGCGCGCACCCGGTAGATGTCGGTCAGGTCCGCCACGCTCACCACCCGCACGAAGACCCCGCGGTTGAGCTCGTGCACCAGCAGCCGTTCGTGGGTGAGCAGCCGGAACGCCTCGCGCAGGGTGTTGCGCGAGACGCCGAGAGCCCCCTTGATGCTGTCCTCGGAGAGCCGGGTGCCGGGCGGGAAGAACCCCTCCGCGATGCGGTCGCGCAGCACGTCCGCGACCCGCTCCGCGGTGCTGGTGCGCCCCAGCAGAGGGCGGTCCGTCTCCAGCTCCGACACCTCCACCGCCTCGGCGAGCCGCTGCTCGGCCCCGTTCGCCACGCCGTTCTCCCTTGCCCTGCTCTGTACGCCTTCACCCCGTTGTGCGCCCTCGCATGTCCTCCGCGAGGGCAGAAGAAGTCAAACCGTAAAGCGAGACCGAGACAACATCCCCCTTGTCGGATTGTTCAACAATCCCTACGTTGACGGTCATGACCGCAACCGCCCCGGATCTGACGATCGACCTCAACGCCGACCTCGGCGAGGGCTTCGGCCGCTGGCGGCTGACCGATGACGAGGCGCTGCTGTCCGTGGTCACGAGCGCGAACGTCGCCTGCGGCTACCACGGCGGCGATCCCGTCACGATGCGCCGGGTCTGCGAGACCGCCGCCGAGCGCGGGGTGGCCATCGGCGCCCAGGTCTCCTACCGCGATCTGCCCGGCTTCGGACGGCGCGCCATGGACGTCCCGGCGCACGAACTGACCGCCGAAGTCGCCTACCAGATCGGCGCGTTGGAGGTGTTCGCCCGCGCGGCGGGCGCCCGCGTGTCGTACGTCAAGCCGCATGGCGCGCTGTACAACCGGACCGTCCACGACGAGGAGCAGGCGGCCGCCGTCGTCGAGGGCGTGGCGCTGGCGGCCGCCGGCGCGCCCCTGCCGGTGCTCGGCCTGCCCGGCTCCCGGCTGCACGCGGCGGCACGGGCGGCCGGACTGCCCGTGGTCCCCGAGGGGTTCGCCGACCGGGCCTACACCGCCTCCGGCACGCTGGTGCCGCGCGGCGCACCGGAAGCCCTGGTCACCGACCCCGACGCCGTGCTGGAGCGCTCGCTCGGCATCGCCCGCGACCGCGCGGTCGCCTCGGTGGACGGCCGCCGCCTTGAGCTGCGCGTGCGCTCGCTGTGCGTACACGGCGACACGCCCGGGGCCGCCGACCTCGCCCGCCGGATACGCGCCGGGCTGGAGGCCGCGGGCGTACGCGTGGAGGCGTTCGCATGACGCTTGGCCCCGACACCGGAATCCGTACGAGCGCGAGTACGAGCACGGACCTGAGTACGGGTACGGGTACGAGCACAGGCGCTGACACCCGCACGGGCACGGGTGGCGACGCCCGTACGAGCACGGGTGTTAGCGCCCGCACGAGCACGGGCACCGACGCCGGTACGGGCACGGGCGGCGAGCGGCGCTCCGCGATCCGGATACGCGGCCTTCCGGTCGGCGACCACGCCCTGCTCCTGGAGGCCGCGTCCGGCGAGGCCGCCGAGGCCCTGCACGCCGAACTCCTGCGCCGCGCGGCCCGGCACGAACTGCCCCCCGTCCGCGAGATCGTGCCCGCGGCCCGCACCGTCCTGCTGGACGGGGTCCCGGATCCGGCGCGACTCGCCGCCGAAGTGGAGCGCTGGCCCATCCCGCCGCTCACCCGCGCCCGCACCGGCACCGTCGAGGTCCCGGTGCGGTACGACGGGCCGGACCTCGCCGAGGTCGCCGCGGTGTGGGGCGTCTCCCCCGCCGAGGCCGCCGCGCTCCACGCGGCCACCGAGTTCCGGGTCGCCTTCTGCGGGTTCGCGCCGGGCTTCGGCTATCTCACCGGGCTGCCCGAGCACCGCCACGTACCGCGCCGCGCCACGCCCAGGACCGTCGTGCCCGCCGGGTCCGTCGCCCTGGCCGGCCCCTACACCGGCGTCTACCCGCGCTCCTCCCCCGGCGGCTGGCAGCTGATCGGCACCACGGACGCGGTGCTGTGGGACCCGGCGCGCGATCCGGCGGCGCTCTTCGCGCCGGGGACGCGGGTCCGCTTCGTACCGGTTCCGGCGGAGGGGGCGGCGCCGTGACGGATCGCGCCTTCGCGGTGGTGCGGGCGGGCGTCCTCACCACCGTCCAGGACCTCGGCCGCCCCGGGTACGCCCATCTCGGCGTCCCGCGCTCGGGGGCGCTGGACCTGGGCGCGCACCGGCTGGCCAACCGGCTCGTGGGCAATCCGGAGACGGCCGCCACGTTGGAGGCGACGCTCACCGGCTGCGCGGTACGGCTGCGCCGGGCGGCCATCGCGGCGGTCACCGGCGCCGCCTGCCCGGTCACCGTCGACGGTCGGCCCGCGGCCTGGGGCGCCCCGGTGCGCGTACCCGCCGGGTCGCTGCTGGAAGTGGGCACCGCCACCCACGGGGTGCGCGCCTACGTCGCGTTCGGCGGCGGGGTCGCGGCGGAGCCGGAGCTCGGCAGCCGCGCCACGGACGTCCTCTCCGGCCTCGGTCCGGCGCCGCTGGCCGACGGCCGCGTGCTGCGGCTGGGCGTGCCGTACGGGCCGCCGCCCGCGGTGGCGGATCCGGTCGCGGCCCGTACCGGGTTCGCCCGCGAACTCGTGCTGCCCCTCGTCCTCGGCCCGCGCCACGACTGGTTCACCGCCGCGGCGCCGCGCGCGCTCGCCACCGGCGGCTACCGCGTCTCGGCCGCGAGCAATCGGATCGGGCTGCGCACGGAGGGGCCCGCCCTGGAGCGCGCCCGGGTGGATGAGCTGCCGAGTGAGGGCATGGTGCGCGGGGCGGTGCAGGTGCCGCCGGACGGCAGGCCGGTGCTCTTCCTCGCCGACCATCCGACGACGGGCGGCTACCCGGTCATCGGGGTGGTGCCCGAGGCGCACCTGGACGCCGCGGCGCAGGCGCTGCCGGGTACGCCGGTACGTTTCCTGCCGCGCCGGCCCCGCCGGGGAGGCGCCTGCGGCGGGCTTCTCCCCTGACCCCGCCCCTTCCCGAAACTGGGGCTCCGCCCCAGACCCCGGTCCTCAATCGCCGGACGGGCTCGAAAATCGAGCCCGTCCGGCGATTGAGGACGACGCGGCGGGTCAGCCGTGGCCGTTGCGGCGGGCGCGGGCCTCGCGCAGGGCGAGGCGGGCGCCGTTGTGGCCGCGGTCGGCGGCCGGGCGCAGCACGCGCTCCGCCTCGGCGTAGCGGCCGAGGTCCAGGTGGAGGGTGCCGAGTACCACCGACGCTGCCAGGTCGCCGAGCGCCATCGCGGAGCGCAGCCAGTGCTCGGCCGCTTCGTACTCGCCCCGGTTGCCCAGGCCGATTCCGTAGACCGTCATGCCGCGCCGGTCGCCGGCCTCGGCCGCCGCGCGGGCGGCCGCCTCCGGGACCGGCGTGCCGCGTTCGTACGCCGAGTGGACCGCCGCGAGCAGCTCCGGGTCGAGACCGCCGGTCCCGCCGCGCCGTCTGCCGCGCCGCCGCCACCAGGCCCAAGGTCCGCGCATGGCCGCCCCCTCTTCCCCCGCCGTCATTGTGGCGCTCCGCCTGGCACCGGGGAAGGCCGTGCCTGATGGACATTCAGGACGTGATGGCCATTCAGGGATGGCTGACAGGAGCGGCTGATGGGCGGGCGGGCGTTCCGTAGCCCCCGCCGCCCGGGGTGTGGACCACCAGGACGTCTCCGGCGGCGGCCTCCGCCGTGTCGCAGCCCGCCAGTTCCTCGACCGTGCCGTCGGCGCGTTCGAGCTGGTTGCGGCCGCGGGCGCCGGGCTCGCCGCCCGCCATGCCGTACGGCGGGATCCGCCGGTGGCCGGTCAGCAGCGCCAGCGTCATCGGCTCCAGGAAGCGGATGCGCCGGGTGACGCCGTCGCCGCCGCGCCACCGGCCGCGGCCGCCGCTGCCCTCCCGTACCGCAAAGCTCTCCACCCGTACCGGGTAGCGCCACTCCAGCACCTCGGGGTCGGTGAGCCGGGAGTTGGTCATGTGCGTCTGTACGGCGTCCGCGCCGTCGAAGCCGTCGCCGGCGCCCGAGCCGCTGGCCACGGTCTCGTAGTACTGCACGCGGTCGTTGCCGAAGGTGACGTTGTTCATGGTGCCGGAGCCCTCGGCCTGGACGCCGAGCGCGGCGTACAGCGCGCCGGTGACCGCCTGCGAGGTCTCCACGTTGCCCGCGACGGTGGCCGCCGGGTGGACGGGGGCGAGCATGCAGCCCTCGGGGATGCGGACCTGGAGCGGTTCGAGGCAGCCGCTGTTGAGCGGGATGTCCTCGGCGACCAGGGTCCGGAAGACGTACAGCACTGCGGCCATCACCACGGAGCTGGGCGCGTTGGCGTTGCCGGGCTGTTGTGGGGAGGTGCCGGTGAAGTCCAGCACCGCGGACCGGGCCTGACGGTCGACAGTCACGGCGACCTGGATGACCGCGCCGCTGTCGGTCTCGTAGCGGTACGAGCCGTCGTGGAGCGTGGCGATGGTGCGGCGGACCGACTCCTCGGCGTTGTCCCGCACGTGCCGCATGTAGGCCCGCACCACGTCGAGCCCGAACTGCCCGATCATGCGGCGCAGTTCGTGGATGCCCTTCTCGTTGGCGGCGATCTGGGCTCGCAGGTCGGCGAGGTTGGCGTCCGGGGCGCGGGACGGGTACGGGCCGGCGGTGAGCAGTTCCCGGGTCTGCGCCTCGCGCAGCTCGCCGTCCCGTACCAGCAGCCAGTTGTCGAAGAGGACGCCCTCCTCCTGGATGGTGCGGCTGAACGCGGGCATGGAGCCGGGGGTGATGCCGCCGATCTCGGCGTGGTGGCCGCGGGAGGCGACGAGGAAGAGCAGGTCGGCTCCCTCCTCGTCGAAGACCGGGGTGACCACGGTGACGTCGGGCAGGTGCGTGCCGCCGTGGTACGGGTCGTTGACGGCGTAGACGTCGCCCGGCCGCAGGTCGCCCCGCCTGCGCCGCAGCACTTCCTTGATGGACTCCCCCATCGAGCCGAGGTGCACGGGGATGTGCGGGGCGTTGGCGATGAGGTTGCCCTCGGCGTCGAACAGGGCGCAGGAGAAGTCGAGCCGCTCCTTGATGTTGACGGAGTGGGCGGTGTTCTCCAGGCGCACCCCCATCTGCTCGGCGATGGCCATGAAGAGGCTGTTGAAGACCTCCAGCAGCACCGGGTCGACGTCGGTGCCGACCGCGACGGTGCGCGGCCGGGGTGTCACCCGGGTCAGCACGAGGTGGCCGCGGTCGCCGACCGCCGCCTGCCAGCCGGGGTCGACGACGGTGGTGGCGTCCTCCTCGGCGATGATCGCGGGCCCGGTGACGGTGTCGCCGGGGCGCAGCGCGGCGCGTTCGTGGAGCGGGGTGTCCCGCCAGGCGCCGTCGGTGAACATCCGGACGGTCACGGGTGGGGCAGCCGTCTCCGGGGGCTTGACCGTGTGGGCGCGGGTGCCGCCCGCCGAGCCGGTCGCCTCCACCGACACGGCCTCGGCGACCAGCGGTTTGTCCATGGTGAAGGCGTAGCGGGTGCGGTGGACGCGGACGAACTCCGCGCGCATCGCGGCGGCGGTGTCGAGGGGGACGGGGATGCCTGCGTCCGTGCCCGCGTAGCGCAGGTGGACGCGGGCCGAGGTGCCGATGGAGGCGCGCGGCACGCCGTCGTCGACGAGCTCGGCGCGGGTGCGCTCGGCGAGGGTCTCGCACAGCTCGCGGATGCGGGGCAGCGCGTCGTCGGTCAGCTCGGTCTCCACCGCCTGCTCGCGCATGGCGGTGGCGTCCGCGACGCCGATGCCGTACGCGGACAGCACGCCTGCCAGCGGCGGTACGAGCACGGTGGTCACGCCGAGCACGTCGGCGACGGCGCACGCGTGCTGGCCGCCCGCGCCGCCGAAGCTGGTCAGGGCGTAGCGGGTCACGTCGTGGCCGCGCTGTACGGAGATCTTCTTGACGGCGTTGGCCATGTTGAGCACGGCGATGTCGAGGAAACCCCGGGCGACTTCCTCGGGCCCGCGCCGGTCGCCGGTGGCCCGGGTGATCTCCTCGGCGAGGGTGGCGAAGCGGTCCCGTACCAGCTCGGCGTCGAGCGGCTGGTCGCCGTGCGGGCCGAAGACGGCCGGGAAGCGGGCGGGCTGGACGCGGCCGAGCATGAGGTTGGCGTCGGTGACGGTCAGGGGGCCGCCGCGCCGGTAGCAGGCGGGTCCCGGCACGGCGCCGGCGGAGTCCGGGCCGACGCGGTAGCGGCGCCCGTCGAAGTGGAGGACGGAGCCGCCGCCCGCGGCGACGGTGTGGATGTTCATCATGGGGGCGCGCATCCGCACCCCGGCGACCTCGGTGCCGAAGACCCGCTCGAACTCCCCGGCGTAGTGCGACACATCGGTGGAGGTGCCGCCCATGTCGAAGCCGATGACACGGTCGTACGCGGGGCCGGGCCCTGGTCCGGGGCCGGTCCCTGGCTTTGGTCCTGGCTCTGGTCCTGACCCGGGGCCGGGGCGGGGGCCGGGGCCGGGGCGGGGGCCGGGGCGGGGGCGGGGCGGGGGCCGGGCCCTGGTCCTTCTGGTCCTGGCCCGAGGCCGGCCTCGGCGGAGGACCGCACCATGCCGACGACGCCGCCCGCGGGGCCCGACAGCACGGCGTCCTTGCCGCGGAAGTGCGCGGCCTCGCGCAGCCCGCCGTTGGACTGCATGAACATCAGCCGGATGCCGCGCAGTTCCGTGGCCACGTCCTCCACGTAACGGCGCAGGATCGGCGAGAGGTAGGCGTCGACCACCGTCGTGTCGCCGCGCGGTACGAGCTTCATCAGCGGGCTGACCTCGTGCGAGCAGCTGACCTGGGTGAAGCCGAGGTCCCTGGCCACCGCGCAGACCGCCCGTTCGTGGGCGGTGTGGCGGTAGCCGTGCAGCAGGACGACGGCGGCGCTGCGGAAGCCGTCGCGGTGGGCGGCGCGCAGCGCCTCGGTGGCGGCGTCCAGGTCCAGCGGCGTCACGACCTCGCCGTGCGCGTCGACCCGCTCCGGGACCTCCACGACCCGGTCGTACAGCGCCTCGGGCAGCAGGATCCGGCGGTCGAAGAGCCGCGGACGGTTCTGGTAGGCGATGCGCAGGGCGTCCCGGAACCCTTGGGTGACGACCAGGACGGTGGGTTCGCCGGTCCGCTCCAGCAGGGCGTTGGTGGCGACGGTCGTGCCCATCTTGACGACGGAGACCCGCTCGGCCGGGACGGGCTCGCCGGGGCGCAGCCCCAAGGTCTGCCGAATCCCGAAGACGGCCGCGTCCTGCGACCGCTCGGGATGGTGCGAGAGCACTTTGCGGGCGACCAGGCGGCCGTCGGGCCGCTTGCCGATGACGTCGGTGAAGGTGCCGCCACGGTCGATCCAGAACTCCCAGCGTCCGGTCGTCATCCCGTCATTGTCGCAGCGCCGGGCGTAGCGGGAGGGGGCGGCGGCGGGGCGGGGTCCGGCGTGTCGGGGTGGGGTTGGGGCGGGGTGGCGTGCGGTGCGCCGGGGCGAGGCGGAGGCGGGGCGGGGTCCGGTGCGTCCGGGCGGGGGCGGGGTGGGGCGGCGTACGGGGTGTCGGGGCGGGGTGGAGGCGGAGTGGCGTACGGGGTGTCGGGACGGGGCGGAGGTGGGGCGGCGTCCGGCGTGCACGGGCCGGGCGGAGGCGGGTCGAGGTCTGGCGTGCCCGGGCCGGACGGAAGCGGGGCGAGGTCCGGCGTGTACGGGTCGGACGGAAGCGGGGCGGCGCCCGGCGGGTACGGGCCAGGCGGGTACGGGCCAGGCGGAAACGGGGCAGCGCCCGGTGTGTCGGTGGCGGGCTTGGGCGAGTCGGTATGGGCGTGTCGCCGCCGCGCGAGGTCGGCGAGCGCGGCGCGCGTCGCGCTGCGGGCACGCAGGTCCAGGAGGCGGTCGGTGCCCAGGAACAGATGGCGGCTCTCGCGCACCGCCAGGCCGAGAAGCGCCGGGAGGAGGTCGGTGCAGCGGTCGGCGATCCAGCGGGTGCCGCGAGTCGCCATCCATCGGGCGGCGGCCGCTCGCGAGGGCGGCGGCCCTTCGGGACACGCCGCAGGCGGGGCGCCGGTCGCCAGGCCGCGCGCGACGAGCGCCCCGTGGAACTCCCGGGCCAGCAGCCGGTGTCCGAGTTCGCTGGGATGCAGCCGGTCCACGCTCCACGCGGCCCGCCGGGCGGTCCAGGGGTGGTCGGCGAGGTGGACGTGCACGGCCCCGTACCGCCGTGACAGGACGTGCACCACGGTGTTCACCGCTTCCATACGGCGCCGCAGCGGGCGGGCGAGCGGCGCGGGGAGGCCCAGCATCCGGCCGGGGTCGGGCAGACACGCGGTGAGGACGACGGCGCCGTCGGCGGTGAGACTGCCGATCGCCACGTCGAACGCGTCGGCGACGCGCCGGATGTCGAAGGCGGCCCGCAGGGTGTCGTTGGCTCCGGCCACGACGGAGGCGAGGCCGGAGCGGACCCGGCGCGCGGCGGCGAGCTGCGAACCGGCGACGTCGGCGGTGAGCGCGCCGCTCCGGGCCACGTTGACCAGCTCTACGCCCCCGGGCCGGGCCACGAGCCCGTCCGCCAGGAGCGCGGCCCAACCCCGCCAACCTCCCCCGGGCACGGGGTCGCCGAACCCCGCGGTCAGGGAGTCGCCCAGGGCGACGAACCGCAGTGGCGGTGGCGCGACACGCCGCGGCGGCGGCACGTGAGGCGTTGCCGGGACGAGCCGTTGGGGCGCGGGGCTCGCCTCCGCTGTCCCGCCCGTCGGGACGGGGGTCCCGCCCGGCGCGGGGGCGCCGTGCAGCGGCGCGGGGGTGCCATGCAGCGACACGGCGGCCTCGTGCGGCGGCGCAGAGGCCCGACCCGGCACCACGGCCGCCCGACACGGCGGCACGGTCGCCCCACCCGGCGGCGCGGTCGCCCCACCCGGCACCACGGCCGCCCGACACGGCGGCACGGTCGCCCCACCCGGCAGCACGGCCGTCCCGCACAGCGGCGCGGGGCCCCGCTCGGCACCACGGCCGCCCGACACGGCGGCACGGTCGCCCCATCCGGCAGCACGGCCGTCCCACACAGCGGCTCAGAGGCCCCACCCGGCACCACGGCCGTCCCACACAGCGGCACGGAGGCCCCACCCGGCACCACGGCCGTCCCACACAGCGACTCAGAGGCCCCACCCGGCACCACGGCCGTCCCACACAGCGACTCAGAGGCCCCACCCGGCACCACGGTCACCCCGCACAGCGGCACGGAGGTCCCATCCGGCGGCACGGCCGTCCTGCCCAACGGCACCGTCATCCCGTACGGCGGCACGTCGGACGGCGTGTCGCAGCGGCGGCCGTCGTCGGAAGGGATCGCGGTGGCCGTGTCGGCGCCGCGGGCGGGGCCGCCGCCGGCGCCGGACGGAAGCGGCCGCCGCGTCCCCTGGGAACCGGCACCCGCGACGGTCGTCGCCCCGCTGCCGGGCGGGCCCGGCGGGCCGGGCGCGCCGGTCCCGCGGTGTACGACGCCCGGGTGGGCCCCCTCGCGTGCAGCCGCCACGGCCTGTCCTTGGGACACCCGGCCGGAACGGCCGGACCCTCGGTCTAAGACGGCGTCCGCGGCCGCGATTGCCGGGTCCGGCTCGGCTCCGGTCGCGGCGACCTCGGGCTCCGGTGAACGCGGGCTCGTCGCGCCCCGCTCCTGCGCGGCTCCTCCCGAGCGCCGCCCCGTCGGGCCGCGCCCCCGCCGGTCCACCCCGTCGGCGTCGGCGGTCATCGCGGGCCTCGGACCTGAGGCGAGGTGACCCCGGGAACGCCGCCGGGTGTGTGCAGGTGACCGGTAGCGCCAGGCGTGGGCACGCCGCCGGGAACGCCGGGCGCGAGGCCGTGGTCGGGAGCACCGGGCGTGGTCACGAACCCGGGGGCTGCGGGCTCGGCCTCCGGGCCGACGGGCGTCTCCGTGGCGAGGTCACCAGGCGTGGGCACGAGGCAGGAGGCATTCGGCTCGGCCTCGGGGGTGGCGGGCGCCTCCGGGACGACGGCACCGGGCTCGGGCACGAACCCGCGTGTGCTCGCCGAAGCCACCGCGTCCGCCGTTGAGCGATCGGGAGGCGTGCGTGGCCGGCCGGTGGAGGTTGCGGCGGGTGTCGGCGAGGTGGCAGGCGCGTCCGACGTGGCCCGGTCGGCCATGGATGCGGCGTGGCCCGGGCGACGGACCGGGGCGTCACCGTCCGCGGTATCGTCCCCCGTCTCCCCCTCCCCGTACGCGTACCCGTCGTTGTCCCCGTACCCGTACCCGTCCGCGCGCGGGCCATCCGCCGACCCCCGGACGCGGCGGCGGCACCGTCCGCACGCGCACCCGCGGTCACCTCCCGGCGTGTCGTGCCCGCCGCGTGCCGCGCGACGGCGGAGCCGTCCGTGTGCGCCGGGCCGCTGCGCGGATCGCGGAGCGGCGCGGCGTCGTGCGCACTCAGAAACGCGGCGACGGCCGCCGGCCAGCCGTAGCGTTCGGCTCGCGCGCGGGCCGCCGCGCGGCGGTCCGGGGCGGGGCGGGCCAGGAGCCGTTCGACCGCGTCCGCGAAGGCCGGGCCTGCCCCGGCCACCTCCCCCGGACTCCTCCCCCAGCGCGGCCGCTGGGAGGTGCCCCCAGGCGGTACCCCCAGGAGGTGCCCCCGGTCGGCGGCCGTCTCGCCCGCCGGGCCGACGATGTCCGGGAGGGCGGACAGGGCGCTGACCACCACGGGCGTGCCGCAGGCCAGCGCTTCCAGCGCCGCCAGTCCGAACGTCTCGGCCGGGCCCGGGGCCAGGACGAGGTCCGCGCTGGCCTGAAGCGCGGCGAGCGCACCTCGGTCGGCGACATGGCCGAGGAACTCGGCGGGCAGCCCCTCCTCCCGGACCCGGTTCTCCAGCCGCGGGCGCAGTGGGCCGTCGCCCGCGACCACGAGCGTCGCGGGCACACCGCGCCGCCGCAGTTCGGCGAGCGCGTCCAGCGCGTGGCCCGGCCGCTTCTCGGGGGAGAGCCGGGAGCACATGACGAGCAGGACGGCGGCGCCGTCCGCGTGTCGGGCGCGCAGCGACGCGCTGTGCCGGGCAGGGTGGAAGTGGTCGAGGTCCACCCCGAGCGGAGCGTGGACGAGGTTGTGCGTGCCGATCCGTACGAACTCGCGGGCCGCCCACTCGGTGGTGCACACCACCCGCGAATACGCGTGTGCGGTACGGAGGTTGAGCCGGTCGGCGACGCGGCGGGCGGCGCCCTCGGGCACGCCCCAGGTGCGCAGCACGCCGTCGGCGCTCTCGTGGGAGACCATCACGGCGGGTACGCGGGCGCGGCGGGCCCACTCCCCGGTCCAGCGCAGCGTCGTACGGTCGGACACCTCCAGCCGGTCGGGTGCCAGCGCCTCCAGCAGCCGGGTGAGCCGCCGTCGGTCGGTGAGGACCCGGTAGCCGCCGGTGCCGGGGACGCGCGGGCCCGGCACGGTGATGACCCGGCCCTGTTCGGTGTCCGTGTCCGAGACGCGCTCGCCGGGCACGACGAGGACGGGCTCATGGCCGGCGGCCCGGTAGCCGGCACCCAGTTCGCGCAGGGCGGTACGGAGTCCGCCGGAGGCGGGCGTGACGAAGTTGGCGAGCCGGACGATGCGCAGGGGTGCCGGGGCGCGAACCGGAGTCCCTGCCGGGACGCGAGCCGCAGCCAAGGCTGAGCCGGAAGCCGGAGCTGGTCCCGAGGCCGAGCCCTCTCCCGGTACCCCCGCCGGACCCAGAGCCGGGACCGAGGCCGGGCCCCCTCCCGGTGCCCCCGCCGGACCCGAAGCCGGGCCCCCCGCCGGTCTCCGGACCGCTGCCGCTGCCAGGCCCCCCGCCGGTCCCCGGCCCGCTGCCGCTGCCGAGTCCCCCGCGCGTGCCGGTGCCGTCTGTGGACGGTGCGCGCCGCTCATGCCGCCGCCACCGCCGTGCGGGCCGCCAGCACCTCGGCGTAGTGGTCCAGGAGTTGGTCGCCGACGGCGGCCCACGTGCGGTCCGCCACGGCGGCCCGCCCCTCGCGGGCGAGGTGGGCGCGAAGACGCGGGTCCGCGGCGAGCAGCGTGACCGTGTCGCGCAGGGCTTCCGCGTCGCCGGGAGGTACCAGGAGTCCTGTACGGCCGTGCTCGACCAGGTCCAGGGGACCGCCCGCGGCGGGGGCGATCACCGGGACGCCGGATGCCTGCGCCTCCTGCACGGTCTGGCAGAACGTCTCCTGTGCGCCCGTGTGCGCGAAGACGTCCAGTGAGGCGAAGATCCGGGCGAGTTCGGTGCCGGTGCGGCGGCCGAGGAAGTGCGCGCCGGGCAGGAGAGCGCGCAGCGCGGGTTCGCTGGGGCCGTCTCCGACGACCACCACGCGGACTCCGGGGAGCACGCAGAGAGGAGCGAGGAGGTGCACGCTCTTCTCCGGGGCGAGTCGGCCGACGTAGCCGACGAGGAGTTCGCCGGCGGGGCGAGGGTGCGGCGCAGTGCGATGTCCCTGTGCCGCGGCTGGAAGCGTTCGGTGTCGACGCCGCGCGGCCACAGCCGTACGCGCGGCACGCCGTGTTCGTCGAGATCGCGGGCGGCGGCCGTGGAGGGGGCCAGGGTGCGGTCGGCGGCGGTGTGCACGGCCCGTATGCGCCGCCAGGCGGCGCTCTCCCCGGCGCCGAGATAGGTGCGCGCGTAGCCGCCGAGGTCGGTCTGGTAGACGGCGACCGCGGGGATGCGCAGGCGCAGTGCGGCGGTCATGCCGCGGGCGCCGAGGACGAAGGGGCTCGCGAGGTGGACGAGTTCGGTGCGGTGCTCGGTGAGGGCGGAGGCGAGGCGGCGGCTGGGGAGGGCGACGCGGACCTGGGGGTATCCGGGCAGTGGAAGGGACGGGATGCGGACGACGGGGCAGGGGCGTTCGAGGTCGGGGTGCTCGAGGCCGGGGTCCTCGGTGTCGGGGACCGCGGGGGCGGGGATCGCGGTGGCGTCGGGCGGCCCGGCGGGGGCGATGACGAGCGGGTGGTGGCCGCGTCGTCGCAGGTGCCGGGCGGTCTGCAGGGCGCAGTGGGCGACGCCGTTGACGTCGGGCGGAAAGGATTCGGTCACGATGGCGACACGCATACCGCTGTTGTCGGCGCACCAGGGGTAGCCCCGGCGGCGCGCATCTTTCCGCGCGGGGAACGTCCCATGAGCGTTGGCCTACGCCGGGTCGCCTCCCGGCGAGGAGCCGTCGGGCGCCGCGCCCCGGTGGCGGCCTCGCAACCTGCCTGCCCGGCAGGGGCTTCGGGCCCATTTCGTATTGTCGTGCCGCCGGAGAGGAATCCGAGGGGACCGGGAGGGGAAGCCGATGGCATTCGGAAGGAACAGGCGGGTCGAGCCCTTTGAGGCGGTGCACTGGGACGAGATCACCCAGTTCACGGTGGGCAGGATGATGCGGCACACGGTCCGCAAGTCGAAGCGGGGCGAGGGCGCGCACGCGGTCCGGTTCATGAGGACACGCGGCGTCGACGAGTACATGGTGCCCGGCGTCTACATCGTCCCCGTGGAGGCGGACGTACCGCTCTCGAAGGGGGGTTTCCGGCTCTTCGAGGACGAGGGCAGCCGGCAGTTGCTGTGCACGGTGCTCCCGGACGGCTCCGATCGCTACCGGGTGACGGACGCCACCGGCCGGGAGCTCGGCTCGGTCCGCCGCACCCCGGTCACCAAGCGGCTCACCCAGCAGGGCCTGTGGATGGAACAGCCTGGGCACCCGGCCATCGTGGCCCCCCGCAACTGGGCGAGGGGCGGCTCGGGAGCATCCCTGGGGCGCGGGGTGGGCCATGTCCTCGACGGGGTCGTCGACTCCCTGCTGTCCTTCGGGTCCGACGAAGGGACGGGCTCTGGGGCGAGCGCCAAGCCGGTGGTCTGGGCGGTGGGCGCGGAGGACGCGGAGGAGGAGGGGGCGGACGGGGAGTACGGGGAGGCGGTGCTGACCTTCCCGCGGAGCACCGAGGGCAAGCGCTGGTACTTCGTCAAGCGGGACGGCTGGCTGGACAAGCGTCTCGCCTTCGCGCTGGCGGTACTGCGCGAAAGCGAGACCTTCGGCGCCGACAGCCGCTGAGCGACGCCCTGCCCCGGGCATGCCTGGTGCGGCGGATGAGCCTTGAGACGCCCGCCCTGGCCGTCCCGCGATGCGTGACGGCCATCCCACCGGCGCGCTGCCGGTGGGCACGGCACAGTCCGGGGCGACCGAGAGCGTTCGAGGTGCGGTCGACCGTTGTGACTACTGCGCGGGTCGCCGCACTTGTCGTACTTCGCGGTGGATCGCCCAGGCGTCCGCTACCGGGCCCACGTGCCCGAGCTTGTCGGGGTTGATCACCGAGCGGATCGTCTGGATCTGCCCGTCGAGTACGTCGAGCGCCATGGTGTGGAGCACCTTGCCGTCCCGGTCGCGGAAGATCGCGCCCGGCTGGCCGTTGACCTCGTGCGGCGCGAACGTCACGTCGATCCGGGCCAGCCAGGGGACGACGGAGGCAAGCAGCCGGGCCACGTTGTCGGCGCCGACGACGGGCCTGGCCAGCTGCGGGGCCTTGCCACCACCGTCGCCGACCATCGCTACGTCGGCGGCGAGCAGTTCCCGCAGGCCGGCGACGTCGCCTTCGCGGAGGGCGTCGAAGAACCGCGACGCCAGTTCCTCCCGCTCTTCGCGGGCCGCTTCGAAGCGCGGCCGCCCGGCCTCCATATGCCGCCGCGCCCGCACCAGCAGCTGCCGGCACGCCGCCTCCGACCGCCCCACCGCCGCGGCGACCTCGTCGAACCCGAAGCCGAAGACCTCCCGCAGCACGAACACCGCCCGCTCCAGCGGGCTGAGCCGCTCCAGCAGCAGCAGCGCCGCCATCGACACCGAGTCGGCCAGCTCCACCGACCGCGCCGGGTCCTCGTAAGGGTCGGCGAGCAGCGGCTCGGGAAACCACGGCCCGACGTACTCCTCCCGTCGGACACGGGCCGAGCGCAGCACGTCGATCGAGATCCGCGTCACCGCGGCCGACAGAAACGCCTTGGTCGACGTGGGCCGGGTCGCCGAGCCGTCGAAGCGCAGCCATGTCTCCTGCACCGCGTCCTCGGCCTCACCCACGCTGCCCAGAATCCGATAGGCGATCGAGAACAGCAGCGGCCGCAGTTCCTCGAACTCCTCGACCTTGCTCACGCCGAATCCCCTCCCCTTGAAGCCCTGCCGCTCAGTGGAACTGCCCGGGCACGTAGTCGCCGGCCGGCTGCTGGGTGATGACGTTCATCCGGTTCGCCATGTTCATGAAGGAGATCAGGATCACCAGGGCGGTGAGCTGCTCCTCGTCGTAGTGCTCGGCGGCATTCGCCCAGACCTCGTCGCTGACCCCACCGGCCGCGTCCGCGACCCGGGTCCCCTCCTCCGCCAGCTCCAGCGCGGCGCGCTCGGCCTCCGTGAAGACCGTGGCCTCGCGCCACGCCGCGACCAGGTTCAGCCGCACCGAGGTCTCACCGGCAGCGGCGGCTTCTTTGGTGTGCATGTCGAGGCAGACGGCGCAGCCGTTGATCTGACTCACGCGAAGCGAAACCAGCTCCTGCGTCGCGTCCGGCAGCGGCGAGTCCTTGAGCGCCTTGCCCGCCGACATGAGGTACTTGAGGACCTTGCCGGCGGTCGGGTCGGCGAAGAAGTTCAGTCGGGCGTCCATGGTGTGCTCCTCCGTGGTCGTCAGTGGCTACACCCCCTGAGACGGGGTAGCCCGACCCCCTGTGACACGGACGCATGTGACCTGCGTCTCCCGGCCGTCGGCGCGCGTCCGGGCGGTGTACGTCCAGGCGTGGCGCACGTCGGCCGACGGATTCGACGCACTCGACCCACAGGGCTGCACTCGCGCGGGCCCTCGCCGGGAGGTGCTACGCGTCCGGGGCGAAGCGGCTGCGTACCGCCGTCTGGACCTCCGCCTCCTCCACCGGGTCCGCGGCCAGTCTGCGGAGCTGGTCCACGACGCGGGAGTCGGCGGTGGCGGCGTGGCGGGCGGCCAGTTCGCGGGTGCTCTCCTCGCAGTCCCACAGGCACTCGACGGCGAAGCCCGCGGCGAAGGAGGGGTCGGTGGCGGCGAGGGCGTGGGCCGCGACGCCGCGCAGGTGGGAGGAGGCGGTCTCGCGGTAGATGTGCCGCAGGACGGGGGCCGCGCAGCCGATGGCCAGCCGTCCGGCGCCTTCGACGAGGGCCCACAGGGTCCGGGCGTCGGGGCCCTCGCCGCGGACGGTCCTGCGCAGTGCCGCGAGGACCAGGCCGGAGTCGTACTGGCCGCCGCGGCAGGCGAGCATCGCGGCGGCCGCGTCGCCGAGCGCGTCGGGCCGCTGGGCCCAGAGGCGGGCGCGGTCCAGGGCGGTGATGCTGCGCATGCGCTCGAACGCGGTCAGGGCCGCCTGGGTCACCAGGTCCGGGGCGGGGCCGGTGGCCGCGGCCTCGATGAGGTCGAGGACGTCGGGGTCGCCGGTCTCGGCGAGGTGGCGCAGCGCGGCGGCGCGTGCCGCGTCGGGGCCCGAGGCGGCTGCGGCGAGCAGTTCGGGGCGGTCCTCGGGGCCGGCCACGGCGGTCAGGCAGCGGGCGGCCGCGTCGGAGCGGCGGGCGTCGTGCTCCTCCTGCGCCCACTGCAGGACGTCGTGGACGCTCCAGCCGGGGCGCGGGCCGGAGGGGCGCAGCTGGCGCTGCCAGCGGTCGAACGCGGTGCGTTCCTGTGCGGCGCGGACCCGCGTGCCGTGGACGGGGTCGTCGGCCCACAGCCGCCAGGGGCGGGGCTCGTAGGCGCCGCGGGCGGCGGCGGCCAGCTCCGCGTCGCCGTCCGGGGTACAGGGGAAACGGGCGAGCACGGCGGGGCCGAGGGCGCGCAGGGCGGTGTCGTCGTCGCGCAGGGCCAGCTCGTCCAGGGCCCAGGCCCAGTTCGCGCCGGTGGCGGCGTAGCGGCGCAGGAGCAGCAGGGCGTCGTCGCGGCCGTAGCTGGCGAGATGGCCGAGAACGGACAGGGCGAGCCCGGTGCGCTCCTCCGCGGTGTCCAGTAGATCGTCGGGGTGAAACAGGTGCTGTTCGATTTCTCCGAGGTCGGCGCGCAGGTCCAGGCAGAGCCGGGCGTAGTACAGCGAGCGGTTCTCGACCTGCCAGTCGCGGCGGGGGTCGCGCAGCACGCAGTGGTGCAGTGCCGCGAGCGCCTCGGCCCGCGGCGCGGCGAGGGCATGCAGGGTCCCGTCGCCGCGGCCTCGCTGCAGGAGGCCGAGCAGGGTGCCGCTGGGCGCTATGTCTGGATCGAACATGAGGTCAGCATCCGGTGCGGTGTGATTCGCTGGCAACGGGATTTCCGTCGACCGGCATTCTTGCCGGTGTCCGGCCGTGGTATGCCTGATGAACGGCATGGGCAGCGGGTTCCCGAGCGCCGCAGCCTACCCGGAATGGCTCGCTCCGCCGAGTCGTATACCGACTTGCCTCAGGAAGGCCGGTGGCATATGCCAGCAGCACCACCGTATCGGGTATTGCAGAATCCCTTACGCGATGTCGCAGCGTGTGCAACAGTCGTAACCGGTCCTTACCGGCCCTTCCGCCAGTCCTGGCCGCGCCGCGCCCGTATGGAGTTTCGTTCATGCCGTCCCCACGCTCTGCGGACCACCCCGCCGCCCAGCCACCCGAGCGCGGCGCAGTCGACGCGCTGATCTCGCAGACCCGGCTGCTGCGCGGCGGCGTGAACGCCGTGCGGCGCGACACCGCCTCCATGGAGTTCCCGGGCCCGGACGACTCGCGGTTGCGCTGGCAGCGCGCCCTGTGCGATCTGGCCGTGCACCACCTGGACGACCTCGGCGTCCAGCTCGGCCAGCTGCGGGACGGGCTCCCCGGCGAGCCGGGCGAGTACGCAGAGCACGGCGAGCCGGAGCCCGAGCGGGGGCCCGGCCCCTGGGACGGGCCCGCGGACACCCCGCCGAGCCGGGTCGGCAGCGCCGAGTGGAACTTCCTCACCGACGAGGCGGACTGGTCCGACGAACTGTGCCGGATCTTCGGCCGGCACCCGGACGAGGGCGGGCTCACCCTGGACGAGCTCCCCTCCTGGCTCCACCCCGACGACCAGCAGGTGCTGACCTCGCTGGTCACCGGCTGCCTCGTCGACGGCAGGCCGATCGACGGAGAGTTCCGCATCCGCCGCACCGACGACGAGGTCCGCACGGTGCACATGGTGGGCGAGCCGGTGCTCGACGACGCCGGCTGCACCGCCTCCCTGTGGGCGGTGCTGCGGGACGTCAGCGAACTGCGCCGCAGCCAGCTCGCGGTGCGCGAGACCCGTGACTCGCTGCGCCGCCAGCGGCACTTCGCACGGACCGAGCACCGGCTGGCGGTCGAGCTCCAGGAAACCGTCCTCCCCCGTGGCGCGGTTCGCTGCGGCTCCCGCACGGCGGCACGGCCGCCCTCGACCTCGCCGCGCACTACCTCCCCTCCGCGACCAGCGCGCTGATCGGCGGCGACTGGTACGACGCGCTGCAACTGCCCAGCGGCAGGACGCTGCTGAGCGTCGGCGACCTCACCGGGCACGGCGTCGCCGCCACCACCGGCATGGCGATGCTGCTCGGCGCGCTGCGCGGGATGGCCGTGGCCGGGGTCGAGCCCGGCGCCCTGATGGGCCACCTCAACCAGCTCCTCGACAGCTCCTCGCAGCCCGCGCTGGGCAGCGCCGTCTGCGCGCTGTACGCCCCGGACACCCGCAGCCTGGTCTGGGCGCAGGCCGGACACCCCGCCCCGCTGCTCTTCCGCGACGGGACGGGGCGCGCGCTGCCGTCACCGGACGGCGTGCTGCTCGGCGCCACCTCCGGCGCGACGTACGCCCAGGCTGTCGAGCGGCTGGAGCCGGGCGACCTGCTGGTGCTGCACACCGACGGACTCAGCCCCCGCAGCCCCGATACCGACACGGACGCGGGCACCGAGCGGCTGCTGGAGCTCGCGCCGCGGCTCACCGCCGCGCGCAGCGCCCAGGAGTGCGTACGGACGGTGGTCGAGGCGTTCGGTGACGAGGAGCGCGAGGACGACGCGTGTGTCCTCGTCGCACGCGTCTTCTCGAACTGACCGCGCCGCGCACACGACTCGGACCGGCCGTGCTCACACGAGCCGGAACGGCGGACGCCGGGGCCGCACACCTCACACGGTCGCGGTCCCGCCGTACCCCTGGCCCTGCCCCTTCGGATCCGCCAGCCGGATCTCCTCGCGCAGCTCCTTGATCCTGCTGCTGGTGGCGTACTGGCCGGTGAGCCGGTACATCTCCCGCAGCCGGTCCCAGGTGCGATGCGAGGAGTTGTCCCCGATCGACAGCAGCGCCATCCGGGCGTACCGGTCGGCCTGCTCCGGGTCGTCGGCCAGGAAGCACGAGGACGCGATCGAGATGTGATCGAAGATCGTCGAGCGCTCCCGGCCGCCTTCGCGCATCTCCAGCGCCAACTTGGCGTGGTGCTGCGCGACCCCGGACGCGCCGGGCTCGTGCTCCGCCAGCGTGCGGTAGACCAGCCCCTCCATGCCGTGCAGGTCCGCCTCGTTGAACAACTGCATCCAACTCGGCGGCGGCACGTCCCCTTTGTCGGAGACGAACAGCTCCTCCGCCTCGCCCAGGGTACGGCGCACGGCCTGGCCGTTGCCCTTGACCGCCTGCGCCCACGCCTCGATGGTGGCGAACATGGCGCGGGTGCGCGGCAGGGTCTCCTCCCCCGCCCCGGACTTGGCCAGCTTCATCAGGTCGAGCGCGTCGTCGGGCCTGCCGAGGTGCACCATCTGCCGGGCGCCGCGGGACAGGGCCTCGCTGGCGCGCGGCCGGTCCCCGCCCTCGCGGGCGGCGTGCGCCGCGATGAGGAAGTACTTCTGCGCCGTCGGCTCCAGACCGACGTCGTGCGACATCCAGCCCGCGAGCACCGCGAGATCGGCCGCGACGCCCCACAACCTGCGCTGCAGATGGTCGGGGTGGCGGAAGGAGAGCATGCCGCCCACCTCGTTGAGCTGGCCCACCACCGCCTTGCGCTGCAGCCCGCCGCCGCGGGAGGCGTCCCAGGCGCGGAAGATGTCCACCGAGCGCTCCAGCGCGGCGACTTCCGTGGAGCCGACGGGCGCCGCCTCGTAGGGGTCGAAGCCCGCCGGTTCGGCGTTCAGGGGGGTGTCGAGTCGGGGGCGTCGGTGGCGAGGGCCGGGTCGGTGTGCAGCCAGTCGTACATGGCGTTGCTGAGTACTGAGCCTGCGGCGAGCGCCGCTCCGGCGCCCACCAAGCCGCGTCGGTTGAACATAAGGTCCATTCCCGTGAATTCGGTGAGGACCCCGGCCACACGATCGGGCGCCCAGGGCAGGGAGTCGCCGGACTTCCTTCTCCCCGTGCGTCGTTGTCGCCCGAAACCGAGGTCTTCGGTGGTCACAACACGACCGAGACGCTCGGTGAACAGGGCTGCCAAGACCTTCGGCACGGGATCGCGCGGCGTCTCGCCGGTCTCGATCCAGCGCCGGACCCGAGAGGTGTCGGTCGCCAGTTGCGGATAGCCCATGGCTGCCGCTTTCCGGTTCACGAGCCTCGCGAGCTCCCCTTTGGACCATCCGGCGAGACCGAACAAGTCCGCAAGTCGGGCGTTGGGTTCCCTCGTCACGTCAAGCCCCCAGGTTCCTCGGCTGGTTTCGACATTAACCACCTGTCACGGGCCACGCGACTATTCGCCAGGGTTCGCTACCCCCGCCATTTGGTGCGCCACCCACGACGGGGTGTGGTGTAGGAACGCGCCCCCGGCCCGGCGGCCGGACCGCATTCCCCAGGGTGCGGCCTCGCGGCCCGGGGCCGGGGACGCACGCAACTCGTCGGCACGCGAAGGGATCTGTATTGCCCATGTACGCAGCATCGTCCTCCGTGTCCGCTCCATCCCGGCCCTACCGCCAGCCGCACCCCGGCGGAGGGCCCTTCCTCGACCCCACCCATGGCGGACGGGCACGGCGAGCCCAGGCACTCGCGCCGCAGCCGCTGGGCGGACGGCTCGACCTGTCCGGCCCGCAGGGCGCGCAGCTGCGCACGGCGATCACCGCGGTGCACCGGATCTGCCCGGAGTTCAACCCCGTCCAGGTGCTCCGGCGGAGCGGGCGGACCGTACTCCTGGTGGGCACCACAGGGCGCAGCACCGCGGTGGCCAAGTGCCTGCTGGACCACTCGTCGGCGTGGGCGGAGCGGTTCCAAGGAGAAATAGCGACATACCGCACGTTCGTCCGGCACCGACCCCCGGTGCGCGTACCCCGGCTGATCGCCGCGGACCCGGACAACTGCACACTGGTCATCGAGCGGATGCCCGGCCGGGTCGCGGCCGCCCAGCGGCATCCGGTCGAGCCGCCGCCCCGGGCCGACATCCGGGCCGCGATCGCCGCGATCTGCCGGATCAACGGCTGGCGCCCGCCGGCCGGCCGGTTCGACGCGCCGCTCGACTACGGCGCCCGGCTGACGCGCTACCACGAGCTGGGGCTGCTCACCGACCGGGACATGGGCGACCTGCAGAAGCTCATGCACGGGCTGGCGCACGCCCCGGGGCGGCAGAGCCGCGGCCAGTTCTGCCACGGCGACGCCCTGCTCAACAACATCCTGCTCTCCCCCGCCGGCCCGGTGCTGATCGACTGGGACCACGCGGGCTGGTACCTGCCCGGGTACGACCTGGCGACGCTGTGGACCGCGCTCGGCGACGCCCCCGGCGCGCGGCGCGAGATCAGCGGGCTGGCGCAGGCGGACGGCCCGGCGGCACGGGACGCCTTCCTGGTGAACCTGATGCTCGTACTGACCCGGGAGATCCGCCGGTACGAGACGGCCGTGCAGCGCACCATGACCGACCCGGCTCCGGTGACGCCGGGCGCGGCCGCGGCCGGCGAGGAGCACCGGTTGCTGCTGCGCAGGCTGCACGACGACTGCGCGCTCGCACGGCGTGCGGTACGGGCCGCGGTGGGGACCCGCTGACCGACGGAGGAGCGCCACCGGTGGCGGACCGGTGGCGCGGGCGCCGACACGCCAACCCGCCTTGTCACGGACATGATTGACGGAACATCCGGCAGCGATTACCTCTAGGTGCAGTTCGGCCCCGCACCGGCCGGCCGGCGCCACACCACCTGGGGACACCTCCCGGGCCGGGGGCGCATGGCACGGCCCACCCCGAGGAGGCTGCATTGCGAGGATCCCCCCAGCCACGCGCCCGTACCCGAACCGCCCGCCGCACGATCGGCCTGCGGGCCGCGGGCGCCGCCGCGGCCACGGCCCTGCTCCTGCCCCTGCTCGCCGCGGCGCCGTCCGCCACGGCGGCCCCGCCGCGGTCCGACACCCTCCAGCGGGCCTTCGCCGACGCGGCCGAGCGGTACCACGTACCGCGGAGCGTGCTGCTGGGCGTGTCGTATCTGGAGTCCCGCTGGGACGGGCACCGGGGCGCGCCGAGCGTCACCGGCGGCTACGGCCCGATGCACCTCACCGACGCGGCGACCGCCCTGGCCGAGGCGCCGCACCACGGACACGGCACCGAGGACGCGCGCGGGGACTCCGCGCGCGCGGTGCGGACCGCCGATGCCGAACGGCCCGCGGCGCCCGCGCCGGCCTCGCTCCCGGCGCGGCTGCGCACCCTGGAGCGCGCGGCGGAGCTGACCGGACTGGCCGCCGACGCGCTGCGCCGCGACGAGGCGGCCAACGTGCGCGGTGGCGCCGCGCTGCTGGCAGCCACCCAGCGCAGACTGGGGCTGCCGCTGAGTGCCGACCCCGCCGACTGGTACGCCGCCGTGGCGGACTACTCCGGGGCCTCGGACGCCGGCACCGCCAAGGTCTTCGCCGACGACGTCTTCACGGTGATCCGCGACGGCGAGCGGCGCGTCACCGAGGCGGGCCAGCGGGTGGTGCTCGACGCCGCCCCCTCGCTCACCCCCAGGACCCGGCAGCTGAGCGCGCTGGGGCTGCGGCGGCAGGCCCGGGACGGGCACGTGGAGTGCCCCTGGACCGTGGCGTGCGAGTGGATCCCGGCCCCGTACCAGGACCTCGGGGACGGCGACTACGGCAACCACGACAAGGGCAGCCGCCCGGTGTCCCAGAAGATCGACTACATCGTCATCCACGACACCGAGGCCACGTGGGACACCACCCTGAAGCTGGTGCAGGACCCGAAATACGTGTCCTGGCACTACTCGCTGCGCTCCGCCGACGGGCACATCGCGCAGCATCTGGCCACCAGGGACATCGGCTGGCACGCGGGCAACTGGTACGTCAACGCCAAGTCCGTGGGCCTGGAGCACGAGGGGTTCCTGGCCGCGCCCGACGCCTGGTACACGGAGGCGATGTACCGCACCTCCGCCCGGCTGGTGCGGCACCTGGCGGGGAAGTACGGCATCCCGCTGGACCGGCAGCACATCCTGGGGCACGACACCGTGCCGGGCACCCTGACCCCGGCGATCAAGGGCATGCACACCGACCCCGGCCCGTACTGGGACTGGGCGCACTACTTCAGGCTGCTGGGCGCGCCCTTCACCCGTACGGCCGGGCCGCACGGCGGTCTGGTCACCATCCGCCCCGACTACGACACGCACCAGCCGCTGTACACGGGCTGCGTGAAGCCCGCCGACGCGTGCCCGCCGCACGGCTCGGGTGCGGTGCGGCTGCACACCGCGCCGAGCGACACGGCTCCGCTGGTCCAGGACATCGGGCTGCGACCCGACGGCGGCCCGTCGACCACCGGCGTCAACGACACGGGCGCGCGGGCGTCCACGGGCCAGCGATACGCGGTCGCGGAGCGCGCCGGCGACTGGACGGCGATCTGGTACCTGGGGCAGAAGGCGTGGTTCCGCAACCCGGCGGGGCAGCCGACCGCGGTGGACGCCGCCGGGTGGGTCGTGACGCCGAAGGAGGGGTCGGCCGAGGTACCGGTGTACGGACGCGCGTACCCGGAGAAGGAGGCGTACCCGGAGGGCGTCCCGGTGCAGGCGGTCTCGCCGCTGCCGTACAAGCTGCTCGCGGGGCAGCGCTACGCCCTGGGGCTCGCGACCCGCGGCGAGTATCTGTGGGCGACGACGTTCGACCCCGCCGGGCACAAGGTGGTGCGGGGTGCGGAGACGTACTACCAGATCCAGTTCGGGCACCGGGTGGCGTTCGTGAAGGCCGGCGATGTGACGGTGCGTCATTCGGCGGGGTGGTAGACCGGGCCCCTGGGCACGCGCGCGGCGTCCGCCGGACACCCGGCCCCGTACGCCGCGCGTGTGCCGCCCCGCCGGAGCGGGCGGTCAGCCCTGCTGGAACATCTCCGCGGGCAGCGGCTTGAGCAGCCGGTAGAGGTCGTCGGTGATCGGCCGGTCCCAGCTGGCGATGGTCACGAGCACGCCGTCGCTGCGGTCGAACTGGACACAGGAGACCCGGCTCTCGGAGATCTTGATCCGGCGCACGATGAGCAGGTTGTCCTCGTGCATCACCGGGGTGTCCTCGGTGTCCAGCACCTCCACCGGCTCCTCGTTGCCGAGGGCGGAGAGGAGCTGCGTGACCTCGAACGGCACCTGGCCCTCGGCCAGCTCGCGGACCGGCGACCCCGCCGGCAGATTGCCGATGATCATGGCTGGTCCGCGGCCGCCGAACAGGTCGTAGCGCAGGAAGACCCCCTGGCAGCTGCCGTCCGGCGCGGGCAGCAGTCCGGCCCCGAGATCGCCGGGCCAGTCGCCCGGGTCCATGGCAAGGACGTCGAAGTCCGGGCCGGTGGGTGTGGGAGCGCTGCGGCGGCGGAGGAACGACATGGGGACATGGTACGTGTCCGGCGGCCCGCCACGCCGCGCGGGGAGCGGCCGGCACGGTCCCGGACGGCTGCCCCGCGCGGCCGGTCAGCGGGCCTGCCGGTCGGCGTCCTCGCCGGGCTCTATCAGGGTGGCGAGCCCGGACCGGTTGGTGCCGACCTTGCGGTAGACGTTGGACAGCAGCCGGGCCACGTCCTGCTCGGTCATCCCCAGCTCGTCCGCGATACGGACGTCGGGCTCCCCGGCCGCGGCGCGCTCGGCGGCGGCCTGCTCCTGCCGGGTGAGGGTGCCGCTCTCCGCGACGCGCAGCTGCATGGGGCGGAGCCCGATGGCGGACAGCTCGTCGCGGGCGCGGGCCACCAGCGCGTCGGCGCCGCAGTGGAGGGCGCCCTCCAGTCCCCGGTAGAGCCGGTCGCCCGCTTCCTGGGGCAGGCCGAGCCGCCGCAGCGCGGCGCCGTGGTCGACCAGCGCCAGCGCGAGGTCGTAGGCGGACGGCGAGCGCTCCAGGTGGCTGACGGCCTCGGCGAGGAGCTTGATCCGCTCCGGTCCCCTGGCCACGGTCGCGGCGCTGTGCAGGGCCTGGCCGATGGCGGACGCGGTGCCGAACTGCCGGGCCCGGCGTACCGCTTCGTGGGAGACCTCCAGGGCGCGGTCGGGTTCGGTGTGCGCGAGGGCCTGGGAGAGGTGGAGCTGCCAGGGGCACCAGGCGGGGTTGCGCATCCCGCGCCGGTCGAGCCGACGGCCGGCCGCGGTGAGCTGCTGCCGTGCCTCGCGGTGCAGGTTGCCGGCCAGCAGCAGTTCGCCGTAGACGGCCTGGGAGTCCGGGTACACCACGGCCTCGGGGACCACGCGGCCGTACCCGTGGGCGGCGGCCATCTCCTGTGCCTCGGCGACCCGGCCGGTGGCGAGCAGCGTCTGGACGAGGGTGCCGACCGCGGCCCACTGGGCGGGCGTGGAGGTGCCGACCCGGGCGGCGATCCGCAGTCCCTCGCGGACCAGTTCCTCGGCCTCGGCGAGCCGGCCGCGCCGGTAGCGGATGTACCCGAGCAGGGTGAGCCCGAACGCGAGGTGGGAGCCGCGCCAGCCCTTGCGCTCGCATGCGGCGATGCCCTCGCTGAACAGCTCCTCGGCGCGTCCGGGCTCGTCGCAGTACATGAAGGTGAGGGCGACGCTGACGGGGACCTCGAAGCCCCAGTCGTCCTCGGTCCAGCTGAGCCCGCCGCCGAGGGCCTCCTCGGCGTAGCGCAGGGCGGTGCCGGAGGGTTCGCCGCGCACCACCGCGTCGAAGGCCCGCAGCCCCAGCAGATAGCGCTCCGCCCGTCCGCGGCCGCCGAGCCGGTCGACGAGCCGGGCCAGCCGCCGGGAGCGGGCGGGTGAGTCCTCCTCGTCGGCGCGGAAGGCGTTCCAGGTGAACTGCTCGACCTGCATGCGCAGCCGGGTCCTGGTGCTGGCGGCCCGCCGGGCCTCTTCGGCGACGGTGCGCTCCGCCTCGGCCATCCGGCCGCTGTGCGCGTACGCCTGGGCGAGCCGGACGGTGACCGCTTCGCGGAGCGCGGGGTCCAGGATCGGCTCGTCGAGGGCGGCCCGCAGGTGGTTGACGGTCGTCGCGGGTTCGGTGAGGGCGGCGGAGCAGCCGAGTTCGAACAGGACGGCGGCCCGGTCGTCCAGGCTCGGCGGCTCGCGCAGGGCCCGCTCCAGGCAGCGGCGCGCGGCGTCCGGGGCGCCGGCGCGCAGGAAGTCGCGGGCCGCCTCGCGGAGCTGGCCGACCACCCAGGTGTCGCCCTCGGGGTGCATCTCCAGCATGTGCCGGCTGGCGGCGAGCGCGCCGCGGCCCGCGTCGATGACGACGGTGGCGGCCTGGCCGTGCATCGCGACGCGCATGGCGGGCGGGATCGACCGGTACACGGCGGTGGCGATCGTCGGGTGGAAGAACTCGACCTGGTCCTGGCCGGGTCCGCCGCGGGCGAGGATCCGGGCGCCGCGGAGTCCCGCGATGAGCTCGGCGGTCCGCCCGGCGCTGAGGGCGGCGATGTTGGCGGCCAGTGCCGGGGTGGCCTCGGCGCCGAGCACGGCGATGGCCATGGCGAGGCGGACGGCCTCGCTGCCGAGCCGCTCCATCCGCTCGCACAGGCCGTTCTCCTTGGCCGTGGAGACCAGTCCGCGCAGCTCGGCGATGTTCGCCGACAGGGGTTTGAGGTCGCGGTCGCGGACCTTGGCGGCCAGTTCGGTGACCTCGAACGGGTTGCCGCCGGTGACGGCCCAGCACTCGCGGCAGAACGCGTCGTCGGCGTCCTCGCCGAGCCGGTCGCGCAGCAGGCGGCCGACCGCGTGCGGGGTCAGCGGGGCCAGCACGTGCGGCCGGGAGCCCTGGCGCTCGGTGAGCCTGCGGAAGGCGACGGCGTCCGCCGACAGGTCGTCGGGACGGTAGCCAGTGGCGAGGAGCAGGGGCAGGTCCGCGGTGCGGGGCGCGAACGCGGTGAGCCAGTCCAGGGACTCGGCGTCCGCCCAGTGCGCGTCGTCCAGGATGATGACGACCGGTGCCTGCTGCACGGCGAACCGGGTGACGAGCCAGTCGATGCCGTCGCGGACGCCTTGCGGGTCGGGGGCGCCGCCGCCCGAGGGGACCACCAGTCCGACGGCGGGCGCCACGATGTCGTACCAGCTGCCCAGGATGGCGCGTTGCTCCTCCTCGGCCGCCGCCGCGAGCACCGGCTGCACGAGCTGGCGTACGACGTGGAAGGCCACGCCCTGTTCGTGTTCGCCGCCGCGCGCGGACAGCACGGTGCAGCCGCGGTCCAGCGCGCCGCGGCGCAGCTCGCCCAGGAGCACGGTCTTGCCGACGCCCGCCGGGCCCGCGAACGCGATCACCCCTCCGGTGGCGACCAGGCCGGCTCCGGCTCGGGCTCCGATCCCGCAGAGATCGTCCAATATGCTGTCGACCGCGTCGAGTTCGGAGTCCCGCTCCAGTAACCCGCGGCTCTTTCGGCCCCCGCTGTCCACGCCCTCGATCATACTCCGTCCCTTTCGGCAGGTAACGCTGAGCGTAGTACTGCGGGACGCTCCGTAGCACCCCCATGGGCGAATTCGGGCTGGCATGAGCCACTGGCACACGCCAATTCGACAATGACACTTTCGGTCGGACCGTGATCACGGAACGATAGGGCTTCGTTGAAGTCCGAGCCTATTTTCAGACAACCTGCTCGATTGCCGTTGACCAGCCATGCGACTGAGGGCGGTGGGGGAACGATGGACATGACGGTACGACCACGAGCCCAGCGATCGGAGCTTGCGCGGCGGATCGCGCTGCTCGACATCCCGGCCGGACGTGCGGTCAGCCCGGACGGCGAAGCCGCCCGCGTCCACACCATCAACTGGTTACGCCGGTTCGGCGTCTTCGCGGAGGACGCGGCGGTCGCGGAGTACGACGCGCTGCGCCTGGACCGGCTGTCGGCGCTGTTCTGGCCGCAGGCCACCGGCGCCGAACTCGACCTGGCGAACGACATCAACGGCTGGGTCTTCGTCTTCGACGACCAGTTCGACGGCGCGCTGGGCTGCCGGCCGGATGCCGTGTCCCGGCTCGTGGACGACCTCGTGGGCATCACCCGCGAGCCGACGCCCGCGGTGCCGACCGACGTCGAAGCGCACCCGCTGCTCGCGAGCTTCCGGGACCTGTGGCAGCGCCTCGACTCGGGGATGCCGCCGGTCTGGCGGGAGCGCACCCGGGCCAACTGGGTCGACTATCTGCGCGCCTACACGCGCGAGGCCCAGGGCAAGGCCGAGTTCGCCCCGCGGTCGCTGGCCGCCCTGCTGTCCGTACGGAGGCATTCCATAGGCGTCCACACCTGCCTCGACCTGCACGAACGCTTCAGCGGATACGCCCTGCCGCGCGCGGTGCACGACGGCGCGCTGCTCACCGCGATGCGCGCGGCCGCCGACGACGTCGTCATCTTCGTCAACGACATCGTCTCGCTGGACAAGGAACTGGCGGCGGGCGACGTGTACAACAGCGTCATCCTGTGGCGGGAGCGGGGAGGCTGCACCCTGGAGGGAGCCGTGCGCCACATCGCCGGGCTGGCCAACTCCCGCTACCGGTACTTCGAGGAGCTGGCGGCGCGACTGCCCGCCGCGCTGGCCGAGGGCGGGGCCTCCCCCGAACTCCTGCGGCACGCCGCGCTGTACGCGGACGGGATGCGGCACGTGATGCGCGGCAACGTGACGTGGTCGCTGGAGACCGCTCGATACGACGAGCGGGGCGTCGCCGCCGTGAGCGACGGGCGGCAGCGCCCCTGGGCGGACCTCGCACCGCTCGGCGAACTCACCGCGCCGTAGAGTCCCCACTCATGACGGAACGCGTGAACCTGTGGAAGGCGGGCCTGGGCAGCGTGCCGCCGGAGGTATGGCGGCACACCGGGCTGCGCGTGCTGATCCTGGCGGACAACGCGCTGGCCGAACTGCCCGCCGCCGTCGGGCGGTTACGGCACCTGCACACCCTCGACCTCGGCCACAACCGCCTCACCGGCGTGCCGGACGAGATCGGGGACCTGCCCGCGCTCACCCGCTACCTGTATCTGCACGACAACCGGCTCACCGGGCTCCCGCCCGCCCTCGGCCGCCTGACACGGCTGGCCTATCTCAACATCGGGGAGAACCGCCTCACCCGCCTCCCCGACGAGCTGGGCCGGATGGCGGGACTGGTCGAACTGCGCGCGCAGCACAACGCGCTGGCCGAGCTGCCCGGCACGATCGGGGGCTCGGCTCGCTGCGAGAGCTGTGGCTGCGCGGCAACCGGCTGACAGGGCTGCCGCCGAGCGCCGCGAGGATGCGGGAACTGCGCCTTCTGGAGCTGCGGGAGAACGCCCTGGAGGCCGTGCCCGACGTCCTGCGCGGGCTGCCCCTGCTGCGCCAGGTCGATCTGCGCGGCAACCGGCTGCGCGAGGTCCCGCACTGGATCGCCGGGCTGCCGTGCCTGGAGAAACTGGACCTGCGCTGGATGGACGTCGACGACGACCACGAAGCGCTGCGCGCCCTGCGGGACAGGGGCTGCGTCGTCCTGACCTGACGCCGGTGGCATACGCGGCGCGAGCCGCCCGGTCCCGGGCGGCTCGCGCCGTACTCAGGTGGTGCTCAGACGGTGCTCAGGTGAGGTCGAACTCGCCGTCACGGGCGCCGAGGACGAACGCACGCCATTCCGCCGGGGTGAAGATCAGGGCCGGGCCGTCCGGGTTCCGGCCGTCGCGCATCGCGATGTAGCCCTCCACGAAGGCGATCTCGACATCGCCCTTCCCCTGACTGCTCGACTGCCACTTCGCGTCCGTCAGGTCGAGTTCCGGCTTCTTGCCGCTGTCCAGCCGCTGATCGGTGGTGGTTTCGGCCACGTCCGTAGCTCCTCCCGGTTTTGCCTTCGACGCCCCACCCTAGCGACCGGGCCCAGGGACGGACAGGCCCCGAAGGGGGACGCCTTCGCTGTGGTATAAGGTCCGACGGCGGCCTCGGTCCCGCTGGTCAACCGCTGGGCGGGGCCGCGCCGACCAGCCACATGGCGAAGAACTGCGCGCCCCCGCCGTAGGCGTGGCCGAGGGCGGTGCGCGCGCCGTCGACCTGGTGCGCGCCCGCCCGGCCGCGCACCTGGAGCGCGGCCTCGGCGAAGCGCAGCATGCCGGATGCCCCGATGGGGTTGGTGGACAGCACCCCGCCGGAGGGATTCACGGGCAGGTCGCCGTCGAGCGCGGTGGCGCCGGACTCGGTGAGCTTCCAGCCCTCGCCCGGGGCGGCGAATCCGAGGTTCTCCAGCCACATCGGCTCGTACCAGCTGAACGGCACGTACAACTCCGCCACGTCGATCTCCCGCCGGGGGTCGGTGACGCCCGCCTGCCGGTAGACGGCGGCGGCGCAGTCCCGGCCCGCCCTGGGCGAGACGAAGTCCTTGCCGGGGAAGAGGGTCGGCTCGCTGCGCATGGCGCCGCCGTGCAGCCACGCGGGCGGGTGCGGCGAGCGGGTGGCGCCCGCGCGGTCGGTGAGGACCAACGCGCACGCGCCGTCGGAGGAGGGGCAGGTCTCGGAGTAGCGGACGGGGTCCCACAGCATCGGGGACGCCCGCACCTTCTCCAGGGTGAGGTCCTTCTCGTGGAGGTGCGCGTACGGGTTCCTCAGCGCGTTGCGGCGGTCCTTGTAGGCCACGAGCGCGCCGATGCCCGGCGGCGCGCCGGTGCGCCGGATGTAGGCCCGGATGTGCGGGGCGAAGAAGCCGCCCGCCCCGGCCAGCAGCGGCTGCTGGAAGGGCACCGGCAGGGAGAGCCCCCACATGGCGTTGGACTCGGACTGCTTCTCGAACGCGACGGCCAGGACGGTGCGGTGGCGGCGGGCGGCGACCAGGTCGGCGGCGACGAGCGCGGTGGACCCGCCGACCGAGCCCGCGGTGTGCACCCGCAGCATGGGCTTGCCCACGGCGCCGAGCGCGTCGGCCAGGTACAGCTCGGGCGTCATCACGCCCTCGAAGAAGTCGGGGGCCTTGCCGATCACGACGGCGTCGATGTCCGGCCAATCCGCCTGGGCGTCGTCGAGGGCGCGCCGGGCAGCCTCGCGGACGAGTCCGGCGATCGAGACGTCCAGGCGGGCGGCCCGGTGCTCGGTCTGGCCGATCCCGACGACGGCCACGGGCTCCTTGCTCATGACCCCACCCTCTCGTCCCCTTCCAGTACCGCCACCAGGTTGTGCTGGAGGCACGGCCCCGACGTGGCGTGGGCCAGGGCCCGGTGGGCGTCGCCGCGGTGGATCCGGGCGGCGGCCTCGCCGATCCGGATCAGGCCCGTGGCCATCAGCGGGTTGGCGGCCAGCGCGCCGCCGGACGGGTTGACCGTGGTGTCGTCGTCCAGCCGCAGGGCCCGGCGCAGGACGACCTCCTGCGCGGTGAACGGCGCGTGGATCTCGGCGGTGTCGGCGGGCGCGTCGAAGGCGCCCGCCCGCTCGGCGGCCAGCCGGGTCGAGGGGGACGCCGTCAGGTCCCGTACCCCCAGGGCGTGCGGCTCGATGCGGTGGTCGATCCCGCGGATCCAGGCGGGGCGGTCGCACAGCTCGCGGGCGGTGTCGCCGGCCGCCAGGACGACGGCGGCGGCGCCGTCGCTCACCGGCGGGCAGTCCCCGGTGCGCAGCGGCCGTACGACGTAGTCGCCCATGGGTACGTCACCGGTGAGCTGCGCGTGCGGGTTGCGAGAGGCGGCGGCCCGGTTGCGGGCGGCGATCCGGGCCAGGGCGGGCTCGTCGGTCTCCCCCGCGTCGATGAGCGCCTGGGCCTGGAGAGCGGCGAGCGCGACCGGGTCGGGCCACAGCGGGGCGAGGTAGTACGGGTCGAGGCCGCGGGTCAGCACCTCGCGCAGGTCACCGGGCGAGGACTTGCCGTAGGCGTACACCAGCGCGGTGTCCGCCTGGCCGGTGAGGAGCTTGACCCACGCCTCGTACAGCGCCCACGCCCCGTCCATCTCGACGTGGGACTCGGCGATGGGCGGCCAGGCGCCGACGCCGTCGAGGGCCATGGTGAAGGAGAAGGCGCGGCCCGCGAGGTAGTCGGCGGAGCCGGAGCAGGTGAAGTCGAGCTGCCCGGCGGCGCGGCCGACCCGGCCCAGGACGTCGTGCAGGACGGGCATCAGCATCTCGACCTCGGACAGTTCGCCGGTGCGCCGCCGGTGGTCGGTCTGCGCGAAGGCCACGACGGCCACGTGGCGCGTCACAGCAGGTCCTTGTAGCTGTCGTAGTCGGCGTCGGGTTCGCCGGTGGGGCGGTAGTGGTCGGGGTAGCGGCCGCCGTCGGTCCACACCGGTTCGACGCGCAGGCCCATCCGCACCTGGTCGTACGGGATGCCGCCGACGCGTCCGTGGAGGGCGAGGTCGGCGCCGTCCAGGGCGATGTGGGCGTAGACGTACGGCACGTCGATGGCGAGGTTGCGGGCCTTGATGTTGACGACACAGAAGGTGGTGACGGTGCCGCGCGGACCGACCTCGACCTGTTCGGCGGTGGCCACGCCGCAGGTGGGGCAGGCGCCGCGGGGCGGGACGTGCACCCTGCGGCAGGCCGGGCAGCGTTCGCCGACGGTCCGGTGTTCGGCGAGGGCCCGGAGCCAGCCCGTCTGGGCCCGGCCGGGGGTGTAGGTGTAGTCGAGCCGGGCGGGGGCGGTGACGCGGGTGACGGGGTCGGCGAAGGCGCCGTCGTGGTCCCGGGGCCGGGCGCCGCCCGGTGGCCCTTCGTACGGCTCGAAGCAGGCGATGTCGGTGATGGCGCCGGTGCGCTCCTCGGCCCAGCGGATCCGGACCCGCAGGCCGGTGCGTACGGCGTCGGGCCCGGGCGCGTCCAGGGCGTGCAGCAGGGCGGTGTCGGCGCCGTCCGGCCGCACGAGTACCCAGGCGAACGGGGTGGCCAGGGGCTGGCCGCGGCGCGGGGCCGGATTCCAGGCCCAGGTGGTGACGGTGCCGGTGGGCGCGACCTCGACCAGCTCGCGCAGTTCCTCGGCGGTGACCGGGTCGTACTCGACGGGCGGCACCAGCACCCGGCCGTCGCCGGTCCGCACCCGAGGACGGTGCGCTCGCGCAGCCCGGTGAGGAAGGCGCTCTGGACGGGGCCGAGGGACCGGGTGAAGGGGAACTCCACGACGAGGGGCGCGCTGAGGACTTCGGGCACGTCGAGCTCCTTCGGCCGGGCGGTCGGACGGCGATGCGGTCAGGTGGTCAGGCGGTCGGGCGGCGATGAGGTCAGGCGGTTGGGCGATCAAGCCGTCAGGCCCGGCGGTAGACGGGCGGGCGCTTCTCGGTGAAGGCGCGGGAGCCCTCTTGGGCGTCCTCGGTGGCGAACAGCGGCCAACCGCGCTCGAGTTCGAGTGCCAGCCCGTCGGCCTCGGGCAGTTCGGCGGTGTCGTAGACCGACGCCTTGACGGCCTCGACGGCCAGCGGCCCGTTGGCGTTGATCAGTTCGGCGGTCTCCAGGGCCGTCTCCAGGGCCGTGCCGTCGGGCACGACCCGTCCGACGAGGCCGATCCGCTCGGCCTCGGCGGCGGTGTACGGGCGGCCGGTCAGCAGCATCTCCAGGGCGTGGGTGCGCGGGATCTGGCGGGTGAGGCGGACGGTGGAGCCGCCGATCGGGAACAGGCCGCGGCGGACCTCGAAGAGGCCGAAGGTGGCGCCGTGTCCGGCGACGCGGATGTCGGTGCCCTGGAGGATCTCGGTGCCGCCCGCGACGCAGGGGCCCTCGACGGCGGCGATCACGGGTTTGCGCGGCCGGTGGTGGCGGAGCATGGCCTTCCAGTGCAGGTCGGGGTCGGCCCGCAGCCGCTCCCGCAAGGCGTCGTCCCCGTCGAGCCGTCCGCCGCGGGCCAGCGCCTTGAGGTCCATGCCGGAGCAGAACGCGCCGCCCGCGCCGGTGAGGACGACCGACCGTACGGCGTCGTCGGCGTCGGCGGCGAGCCAGGCGTCGTACAGCCCGACCAGCATGGGGAGGGAGAGGGCGTTCCTTGCCTCCGGCCGGTTCAGGGTGATCACCAGTGTCGCGCCGGCCCGCTCCGCGATCACGTGCTCGGTCCCGCCCATGGGGCCTCCCGTCCTCGGATCCAGAACAGATTGCAGGAGGCGGGCCGCGACTTCAAGAGTTTTCTGACGGACAGTCAGTTTCTTGGGCGGGGGCCTTCCCACCCCCACCGCCCGGCGCTCTAATGGGCGGCCGGACCCCGCTCACTCACGCCGCCCGGCCAGGAGGAGAGGAGTTGCGTCGTGGAGTACAACCTCGCCGACCTGTTCGAGTCGGTCGTGGACACGGTCCCGGACCGCGAGGCCCTGGTGTACGTCGACCATCCCGGGACCGGGGCGGAGCGCCGGCTGACGTACGCGCAGCTCGACGCGGCCGCCAACCGGCTCGGCCACCATCTGCGGGCGGCCGGGATCGGCGCCGGTGAGCACGTGGGGCTGCACCTGTACAACGGGGTGGAGTATCTGCAGACGGTCTGGGCCTGTCTGAAGATCCGGGCCGTACCGGTCAACATCAACTACCGTTACGTCGCCGACGAGCTGGCCTACCTCTACCGGGACGCGGACCTGGCGGCGCTGGTCTTCGACGCCGAGTTCACCGGCCGGGTGGCCGCGGCCGCGCCGCGGGCCCGCACGCTGCGGCATCTCATCCGGGTCGGCGCTCCGGCGCCGGGCGCTCCCGAACCGGCGCCGGCGCCCGTGCCGTTCACCGAGGCCGAGGCGTCGGGGGCGCCCGACCGGGGCTTCGCCCGGCGCTCCGCCGACGACCGCTTCGTCATCTACACCGGCGGCACCACCGGCCTGCCCAAGGGGGTCGTGTGGCGGCAGGAGGACCTGTTCTTCGCCGGGCTGGGCGGCGGCGCGCCGACCGGCGAACCGGTGGCCCGCCCCGAGGAGTTGGCCGCGCGGGTCGCGGCGGGCGGCGAGGGCCTGGTCTTCTTCCCCACTCCCCCGCTGATGCACGGCACCTCCACCCTCACCTCCTTCATCGCCTTCGACTACGGCCAGAAGGTCGTCCTGCACCGGCGGTTCGCCCCACCGGAGGTGCTGCGCACGGTGGCCAGGGAGCGGGTCACCAGCGTGTCGCTCGTGGGCGACGCGATGCTGCGCCCGCTGGTGGACGCGCTGGCCGGGCCGTGCCGGGGCGTCGACTGCTCGTCGCTGTACGCCGTCAGCAGCTCCGGCGCGGTGCTGTCGGAGACGGTGCGGGACCGGTTCACCGCGCTGCTGCCGCATGTCACGGTGCTGAACAACTTCGGCTCCTCCGAGTCCGGGTTCAACGGCACCGCCACCGACGACTCCGGCCCGCGCACCGGTTTCCGGCTGCGGGTCGACGCCCGCACCACGGTGGTCGACCCGGCGACGCACCGGCCGGTCCCGGTGGGCGAACCGGGCCGGATCGCGCGGCGCGGCCACGTGCCGCTCGGGTACTACAACGACCCGGAGAAGACCGCCGATACGTTCTTCGAGGCGGACGGCGACCGCTGGGTGCTGCTGGGCGACATGGCCACGGTCGGCGCGGACGGCGTGGTCACCGTGCTCGGCCGCGGCTCCCAGTGCATCAACACCGGTGGCGAGAAGGTGTATCCGGAGGAGGTCGAGCAGGCCCTCAAAGCCCATCCGGACATCTACGACGCGCTGGTGGCGGGCGTTCCCGACGCGCACTGGGGCAGCCGCGTGGCCGCGGTCGTCCAGCCGTGCCCCGCCGCGGAGCCACTGACCGCCGAGGCCGTACGGGCACACTGCCGCGACCGGCTCGCCGGCTACAAGATCCCGCGCACGGTCGTCTTCACCGACCACATCCAGCGCTCCCCGAGCGGCAAGGCGGACTACCGCTGGGCGGCCGAGGTCCTCCGGGACGCGCAGGGGTGACAGCCTGTCACCATGGACACCTTGTGGACGAGTGCGATCGCCGTACTGGGCACGCTGCTGGGCTCGGCTGCCACCCACGCCTTCCAGCAGCAGACGGCCCGCCGCGGTGAACGGCTGACCCGGGAAGAGCGGCTCAGACAGGAACGGTTGGCGGCCTACACCGCGTTCTCCCGCGCCCTCACGGAATACCGGCGGAGCCTCTACGTCCGTTTCAACGTCGAGCACGAAAGGGCGGCGGAGGACCGGCAGGACACGGCGCGCTGGGACACCTACACCTACCGGTCCGCCGCCGAACAGGCTCTGGTGCACATACGGCTGCTGCCGGACGACGCGGCACTGGTGGAACTGGCGCAGCACGCTCTGACGTCCGCGCACGAACTCCGGCAGGCCGCGGACCAGAGCGGGATGTCGGCACGGCGCGAGCGCGCGAAGGTCGCCCACGACGCCTTTCTGGCCGCGGCGGCCGACCGCATGCGCTGAGCCCGCGGCGCGTGGGTCGACCGGGTGCGCGGGGGTGCCGGTCCGCACGCGGCGAAATCCGGTTGCCGCCGCATCGCCCCGGTGCTGGTGTGGGCGGATGAATCGTGATGAGGTGCTGGCGCTGTTCGACCGGCAGATGCGGGAGGGCGCGCGGGCCGACGGGCCCGGGGCGCGGGTCGAGCGGGTGGGCGGCGTGGTCCGGCAGGTCGGCGGGGAGCACGGCTGGGAGGGCGTTCTCTGGTCGGACCTGGACGAGGCCACCGCGGACGCGGCCATCGCCGATCAGGTGCGGTACTTCACCGCGCTCGGGCGCGCCTTCGAATGGAAGCTGTACGGCCACGACCGGCCGGACGACCTGGCCGGGCGGCTGCGGGCGGCCGGTTTCGCGCCGGAGCCCGAGGAGACCCTGATGGTGGCCGAGGTGCGCGATCTGCCCACCGCCGTCGAGCCGCCCGAGGGGGTCCGGCTGCGTCCGGTGACGGACCCGGCCGGAGTGGACCTGGTGACGGAGGTCCACGAGAAGGCGTTCGGCACGGACAGCTCCCGCATCAGGCACCAGCTGCTCGACCAACTGGCCGGGCGGCCCGACACCGTCGCGGCCGTCGTCGCCATGGCCGGTGAGGTGCCGGTGAGTTCGGCCCGGATGGAGCTGCATCCCGGCACCGACTTCGCGAGCCTGTGGGGCGGGGGCACGGTGGCGGAGTGGCGCGGGCGGGGCGTCTACCGGGCCCTGGTGGCCTTTCGCACCCGTATCGCGGCGGACCACGGCTACCGCTTCCTCCAGGTCGACGCCTCCAGCCAGAGCCGCCCGATCCTGCGGCGGCTCGGCTTCGAGCCGCTGGCCACGACCACGCCGTACGTGTACGAGCCGTAGCCACCGGGGGCCGGGGCAGGCAGCCTGAGGCCCCGCGCCCGCCCTTACGCGCGTTCGCACACCGACGGCAGCGCGCGGGCCAGCGCCGCCCGTGCAGGGCGTCCAGGTCTCGGGCGTGGGCGACGCGCACGGCGCCCGCGGTCAGCAGGGCGGGGCAGGCGCGGGCGGTGCGGGCAGGGGCCGAGGCCGCGATGGCGCGCACCAGTTCGCCGTTGATGCGGTTGATCTCCTGCCGTACTTGCGACAGGTCCGGCCGCTCGGTGGGGGCGTTGTCCGGGTCCGCCGCCCACTGCCGGTGGAGGGCGCGCTGGACGACCTTGTTCGCCTCGATCTGGTCGCGGAAGATCCGCACCGTGGCCTGCGGGTCGGCGCCCAGCTCCTCGGCCTGCCGCGCGACCGCCTCCAGGACCTGCCGTTCCCGGGCCGGGTCGTCGATGGGGCTGTCGGTGCCCCACTTCGCGGCGGCGACCTGATCGGCGGTCAGCAGCCGCTGGGCGGACAGGTCGGCGAACGGCAGCAGATCCTGGTACGGGTGGCCGGCGGCAGCCGGGCGGTGCGGAGCGCCGTCCGGGGCGGCGAGCGCGTCCGTCGCCCCGGTGGCCAGGACGGCGGCGGTCGTCGCGGCGAGCAGCACGCGGCGCAGGGGGTGGCTCGGGCGCACGGGCGGGTCCTTCCACGTCGTCGGTTCCGGGCAGCCTAGCCCGGCGGCGCGGCGCGGAAGGAGACCGGGACCATGAAGAGGCGGCGTCATACGGGGCGTTCGCGGCCCTGCCAGTACGGGTCGCGCAACCGGCGCTTGTAGAGCTTGCCGTTGGGGTCGCGCGGCATCTCGGGGACGAAGTCGACGGACCGGGGGCGCTTGTAGCCGGCGAGCAGCCCGGCGCAGTGGGTGAGCAGGTCGGCGGCCAGGGCGGGGCCGGGCGGGTGGTCCGGTGCCGGTTCCACCACGGCCTTGACCTGCTCGCCCCAGTCGTCGTCGGGGACGCCGAAGGCCGCGGCGTCGGCGACGGCGGGGTGGGCCAGGAGCGCAGCCTCGATCTCGGCGGGATAGATGTTGACCCCGCCGGAGATGATCATGTCGATCTTCCGGTCGCGGAGGTAGAGGTAGCCGTCGTCGTCGAGCACGCCGACGTCGCCGACGGTGAAGAAGTCGCCGATGCGGTTCCCGCGGGTCTTGGCCTCGTCCTTGTGGTAGGCGAAGGCGCCGGTGGTCATCTTCATGTAGACGGTGCCGACCTCGCCCGGCGGCAGCCGGTTCCCGTCGTCGTCGAAGACGGCCAGTTCGCTGACCGGCCAGGCTCTGCCGACCGTACCCGGTTTCTTCAGCCAGTCCGCCGCGGTGGCGAACGCGCCGCCGCCCTCGCTGGCCGCGTAGTACTCCTCGACGCACGGGCCCCACCAGTCGATCATCGCCCGCTTGACGTGGTCGGGGCAGGGCGCGGCGCCGTGGATGGCGTGGCGCATCGACGAGACGTCGTACGCCCGCCGGGTCTCCTCCGAGAGCGCCAGGAGCCGGTGGAACTGGGTGGGGACCATGTGGGTGTGGGTGCAGCGGTGGGTGTCGATCAGCCGCAGCATCTCCTCCGGCGCCCAGCCGTCCATCAGCACCAGCCGGTGGCCGATGTGCAGCGACGCGCCCGCGAACTGCAGGACGGCGGTGTGGTAGAGCGGCGAGCAGACCAGGTGGACGTTGTCGCCGAACGGCCGGATGCCGAAGAACCCGAGGAAGCCCCCGAGATGGCTGGCCTCGGGGGCCGGCCGGACAGCGGGCGGCGGATGCCGCGCGGGCGGCCGGTGGTGCCGGAGGTGTAGTTCATGACCCAGCCCTGGGTGCGGTCGGCGGGCGGGGTCCCCGGCTGCCCGTCCAGCAGTGCGGCGTACGGCCGGAAGCCGGGCGCCTCGCCGACGACGTAGCGGTGGTCGGCGGGCAGTCCGGCCGCGTCGGCCGCCTCGGTGGCGGCGGCCGCGAACCGCTCGTGGGCGAGGAGGGCCTTGGCCCCCGAGTCGGCGACGATCCAGGCGATCTCAGGGGCGACCAGGTGGTGGTTGACGGGGACGAGATAGAACCCGGCCTGGGTGGCGGCGAGACAGGCGGTCAGGAACTCGACGCCGTTGGGCAGGACGGCGGCGAAGGCGTCGCCGGGCCGCAGCCCCGCCGCGCGCAGGCCGCCGACGAGTCGGTTGCAGTCGGCGTGCAGGCGGGCGGCGGTCCACGGCGTTCCGTCCGGTGCGATCACCACGGTGCGGTCGGGGTCGGCGGCCGCCTGGGCCCAGAAGCCTTGAGGGGAGCGCTGGGGGGAGCCCTTGGGGGTGGTGGCCGCCTCGTCCTGCGGCGTCCCGCCCTGGGGCCGGTCGGGTGTCCCGCCCGCGGGTGTGCTGGTCATGTCACCCCTCCTCTCGCCGCCTGGCGACGCGGTTGACGCGGTCGATGGCGCGCTCGAATCCGCTGGTCAGGTCGTCGAAGACGGCCTGGACCGGGCGCCGGGAGGTCATCAGGCCGACGATCTGCCCCACCGGCGTGCCCAGCAGCGGCTCCACCTCGTACCGCTGGATGCGGGAGACGGCTTCGGCGACGAGCAGCCCTTGCAGGGGCATCGGCAGCGGGCCGGGGCCCGCCGGATCGTCCCAGGCGTCGGTCCACGCGGTGCGCAGCTGGCGGGCGGGCTTGCCGGTCAGCGCGCGGGAGCGCACGGTGTCGCCGGAACCGGCCTTGAGCAGCTTGGCGGTCAGCGCGTCGGAGTGCAGTTCGGCCTCCTCGCAGGTCAGCCAGACGGAACCGAGCCAGACGCCCTGGGCGCCGAGGGCGAAGGCGGCGGCGATCTGGTCGCCGGTGCCGATTCCCCCCGCGGTGAGGACGGGCAGCGGATCGACGGCCCGGACGACCTCGGGCGTCAGCACCATGGAGGCGATCTCCCCGGTGTGGCCGCCGGCCTCGTAGCCCTGGGCGACGACGATGTCGATGCCCGCCTCCGCGTGCTTGCGGGCGTGCCGGGCGCTGCCCGCGAGCGCGGCGACGAGCACGCCCCGGTCGTGGGCGCGGGCGATGACGTCGGCGGGCGGTGAGCCGAGCGCGTTGGCCAGCAGCGTGATCGGGTAGTCGAAGGCGACGTCGAGCTGGGTGCGGGCGACCTGCTCCATCCAGCCGGTGATCCGCCAGCCGGATGCCTCCCCCTCGGCGAGCTCGGGGACGCCGTACTGCGCGAGCGTGTCCCTGACGTACCGCCGGTGCCCGTCGGGAATCATCGCCTCGACCTCGGCCTCGGTGACGCCGTGCGCCCGCCGCGCGGGCATGACGACGTCGAGTCCGTACGGCTTGCCGTCGGTGTGGGCCTGCATCCAGTCCAGGTCACGGGCGAGGTCCTCGGGCGCGCTGTAGCGGACCGCGCCGAGAACGCCGAGGCCGCCCGCCCGGGTGATCGCCGCGGCGACCGCGGGGAACGGGGTGAAGCCGACGATGGCGTGCTCGACGCCCAGCCTTCTGCTCAACTCCGTCTGCATGGGCGCAGGATGCCGCAGCCACGCGGACGAGGGAAGAGATTTTCTGACGCCTTGTCACATCACTCGACCCCCACGCCGCGACCAGACTAACCGATCGGTCAGTTAACTGACCGATCGGTTAGTCTGGGCGACGTACGCTGACGAGTGAGGGGGAAACATGGAGCGCACGACGTGCTGTGTGGTGGGCGGCGGCCCGGCGGGCATGATGCTCGGGCTGCTGCTGGCGCGGGCCGGTGTCGCGGTGACGGTGCTGGAGAAGCACGGGGATTTCCTGCGCGACTTCCGCGGCGACACCGTCCACCCCTCGACGCTGCGCCTGCTGGACGAACTCGGCCTCGGGGAACGGTTCGCGCGGCTCCCGTCGCGCAGGCTCCGGGACATGCGGATGCACATCGACGGCGTCACCGTCGTCGCGGGCGATCTGCGGCACATCCCCGGCCGCCACAAGTACATCGCGATGGTCCCGCAGTGGGACTTCCTCGATCTGCTGGCGGGCGCGGCGGCCGAGGAGCCCTCGTTCACCCTGCGCATGCGGACGGCCGTCACGGGGCTGCGCACGGAGGCGGCCACCGGACGGATCACAGGGGTCCGCTACGTCGACGAGGACGGCAGGCCCGGCGAACTGGCGGCCGACCTCACCGTCGCGTGCGACGGCCGCGACTCGCTGACACGCCGCCAGGCCGGGCTCGTGCCCGAGTACTTCGACGTGCCCATGGACGTCTGGCAGGTACGGGTCCCGGCGCCGCGCGACGAGGACCGGGACGAGGCCAAGGACAGCCGGGTCTTCCTCAGCATGCGCGACGGCCAGGTCGCCGCCACGATGGACCGCGGCGACTACTACCAGACCTCCTACCTCATCAAGAAGGGCATGGACGAGCAGCTCCGCGCGCACGGCATCGACTGGTTCCGCGACCGGCTCGGCGGCCTGCTCGGCTGGGACCGCGAGGCGACGAGCGCGATCCGCTCCTGGGACGACGTGAAGCTCCTGGAGGTCACGATGGGGCGGCTGCCGCGCTGGTACCGGGACGGCCTGCTGTGCATCGGCGACGCGGCGCACATCATGTCGCCGGTCGGCGGCGTCGGCGTCAACCTGGCCGTGCAGGACGCGGTCGCGGCCGCCCGGCTGCTCGCGGGGCCGCTGCGCGCGGGGACGGTCGGGCCGCGCGACCTGGCGCGGGTGCAGAGGCGCCGCCGGCTGCCGATGGCCGTCACGCAGCGGTCCCAGCTGGGCGAGCACGAGATGCTGCTGCGCCCGGCGCTGGAGGGCACGCTCCGGGGCGACCGGCTGCCGGTGCCGCTCCGGCTGCTGCGGCGCGTTCCGGCGCTGCGGACGGTCACCGGGTACCTGGGCGGGATCGGCGTACGGCCGGAACACGCCCCGGCGTTCGCCCGGCGGTGAGCCGGTGGGCGCGCGGGTCCGATGGGCACACGGGTCCGGCGGGGACCGCCGGGTGCCGCCTAGCCGCGCCGCTCGACGGCGTTCAGGGTGAACGTCACCAGCTCGTCCGCCGCGGCGTCCAGGTCGAGGTCGGGGTGGGCGAGCCAGTGGGCGATCACCCCGTCGATCGACCCGCCGACGGCCAGGGCCGTCGTCCGCGGGTCGAAGTCCCGGAAGAGGCCGGCCTGTTGGCCCGCCGCCAGCAGCTCGGCGAGGGCGTTCCAGCGGCCTGCCGTGTCGTGGCCTCCGGGGTTCTTGAGCCGGGTGCCGTCCCTGTCGTCGAGCAGCATCTCGGTGATGACGCGCACGTGGCGGCGGTTGGCCTGCTGGTAGCCGATCATGGCGCGGACGTAGGCGACGAGCGCGGAGCGCGGGTCGGACTCCCGCTCGACCCGCTCGGTGACGTACGCGAGGAACCGCTCCAGCACGTGCTCCAGGGTCGCCCGCGTGAGGTTGTCCTTGGAGGAGAAGTGGTAGAGCACCGCGGCCTTGGAGATGCCCGCCTGCTCGGCGATGGCCGACAGCGAGGTCGCCGGATGGCCCTTCGTGGAGATCAGGTCGATGGTGCACTCGATGATCTGCCGGCGGCGGGCCTGCTCGGTGAAGGTGGGACTGCCGTGCCCACGACGAGAAGTCATCGCCGCCGAGCCTATCCCAGCCCCTGACCTCGGCCGCGCCCGTCCCGGCCCTGACCGCGGCCACACCCGCCCCCGGCCTGACCGCGGCCTCGCCCGTCCCCGCCCCGATCGCGGCCGCGCCTATCGGCGCCCCTGATCGTGGCCGCCGGGGGCCTCGCCGAGCGCTTCGAGGACGGCCATCGCCGCGTTGTGGCCGGGGATGCCGCTCACCCCGCCGCCGCGGACGGCGCCCGCGCCGCACAGCAGGACGTTGGCGTGCGGGGTCGCCACGCCCCACCGCCCGGCGCCCTCCTGCGCGTACGGGAAGGCGAGCTCGCGGTGGAAGATGTTGCCGCCGGGCAGCCGCAGGTCGCGCTCCAGGTCCAGCGGGGTCTTCGCCTCGATGCACGGCTGCCCGTCCGCGTCGGTGGCCAGGCAGTCCGCGATCGGCTCCGCGAGGTGGGCGTCCAACTGCGCGAGGGTCGACTTCAGCAGCTCCTCGCGGGCGGCGTCGTTGTCGTGTGCGAAGAGCCGGGCCGGCGTGTGCAGCCCGAAGAGGGTGAGCGTCTGGTAGCCGCGCTCGACCAGGTCGGCGCCCAGGATGGTCGGGTCCGTCAACGAGTGGCAGTAGATCTCCGACGGCGGGGCGGACGGCAGCGCGCCCGCCGCGGCCTGCCGGTACGCGTCCGCCAACTGCCCGTACCCCTCGGAGACGTGGAAGGTCCCGGCGAACGCCTCACGCGGATCGGTGTCCGCGTCCCGCAGCCGCGGCAGCCGGCGCAACAGCATGTTGACCTTCAACTGCGCGCCTTCGGAGGCGGGTTCGGGGCGCGGCTCGCCCAGCAGGTCGGCCAGCTCCCGCGGGGAGGCGCCCACCAGCACATGGCGGGCGGCCACCACGGCCTCCGCGTCCCCGCCGGTGTCCCGGTACGTCACCTCCGCCGTCGTGCCGTCGGTGGCGATGGCCGTCGCCTCGCGGCCGGTGGCGATCCGCGCGCCCGCCGCGCGCGCGGCGTCGGCGAGCGCGTCCGTCAGCGCCCCATGCCGCCTACGGGGACGTCCCAGTCGCCCGTGCCGCCGCCGATGACGTGGTACAGGAAGCAGCGGTTCTGGCGCAGCGACGGGTCGTGCGCGTGGGTGAACGTGCCGATCAGCGCGTCGGTGAGCACCACGCCGCGCACCAGGTCGTCCGTGAACGCCGACTCGACCGCCTCCCCCAGCGGCCGCTCGAACAGCGCCTCCCACGCCGCGTCGTCGCCGATCCGGGCGCGCAACTCGGCGCGGGTGGGCAGCGGTTCGGTGAGCGTGGGGAAGACGCGTTCGGCGACGTGCCGGGTCATGCCGTAGAAGCGCTGCCAGGCGGTGAACTCCCGGTCGGATCCGGTCAGCCGGGCGAACGCGGCCCGGGTGCGCTCCTGGTCGTGGTGGACCAGCAGCCCGGTGGCCCGGCCGCCGCGCACGGCGGGCGTGTACGAGGACACGGCGCGCTTGCGCAGGCTGAGGCCCAGTCCGAGATCCCGTACGATCCGCCGCGGCAGCAGGCTGACCAGGTAGGAGTACCGGGAGAGCCGGGCGTCGAGCCCGGCGAACGGGCGGGTGGAGACGGCCGCGCCGCCGGTGCGGTCCAGGCGCTCCAGGACGAGGACGCTGCGGCCCGCGCGGGCGAGGTAGGCGGCGGCGACGAGTCCGTTGTGACCGCCGCCGACGATGACGGCGTCGTACGCGTCTGCTGGCTGGGTGCGGGTCATGGCTCTCACCTTGCCCCTCCCCGCCCCTTCCCGAAACTGGGGCTCTGCCCCAGACCCCGGCGCTCAACGACGACGGCACCGGCACCGGCTACCGGTGCGGGCGCCCCGGTCGGACGGCCTCCGCCGCGCGGCGGTAGAGGGCGGCGGCCTCCTCCGTCCGGCCCAGTTGCTCCAGGCACTGCGCCTCGTCCGTACGGCTGGTGACCGTGTCGGGGTGGCCGCTGCCCAGCACCCGTTCCCGGGCTCGGGCGACCTGCTGGTAGAGGGTGAGCGCGTCGGCCCAGCGGCCCAGCCAGCCCAGCCCCACGGCGACCTCGCGGCGGCTGACCAGGGTGTCGGGGTGGTCGAGGCCCAGGACCCGCTCGCGGCTCGCGCACACCTCGCGGGCCTCGGCCAGGGCCTCCTCCCAGCGGCCGAGGCGGCCGAGGTTGACCCCCAGGCCGTGCCGGGCGCGCAGCGTCTCGGGGTCGGTGGGCCCCTGCGCGCGCGTGCGGTCGTCGACGAGCTCGCGGTAGAGCTTGAGCGCCTCGGCGCACTCGCCCAGCCGGCCGAGGCTGATGCCGACCTCGTACCGGGCGGCGAGGGTGTCGGGGTGGTCCGGGCCCAGCGTCCGGGCGCGCGCGGCGGCCACCTCCTGGTAGGTCCGCAGCGCCTCCGGCCAGCGGTTGAGCCGGCCCAGCCCGTACGCCACCTCGTACCGGGTGACGAGCGTGTCCGGGTGGTCCGCGCCGAGCACGCGGGCGCGCGCGGCGGCCACCTCGCAGGCCGTACGGTACGCATCGGCGACCCGGCCCAGCCGCCCCAGGGTGAAGGCGAGGTTGTGCCGGCAGCGCAGGGTGTCGGGATGGTCGGGGCCCATGGCGCGCTCGCGGGCGGCGAGCACGGCGGTGTAGATCTCGTAGGCCGCTCCGTGGCGCCCGAGCTGGCCGAGGACGTACGCGCTCTCCTGACGGGCCGCCAGGGTGTCCGGGTGGTCCGCGCCGAGCACCCGCTCCCGGGCCTCGGCGACCTGTCCGTACTCGCGCAGCGCCGCGTCCGGGCGGCCGAGCCCGCCGAGCGTGAAGGCGACCTCGTACCGGCTGGCCAGGGTGTCGGGGTGGTCGGGGCCCAGCGCCTGGGCGCGCGCGGCGGCCACCTCCCGGTGCACCCGCTCCGCCTCCGCCCAGCGGCCCTGCCGGGCCAGGGCGAGCCCGGCCTGGTGCCGCTCGGCCAGCCCGTCCGGCGCGGCCGACAGCGGCGAGGGCGGGGCGGCGGACAGCGGCGTGGACGGGGCGTCGGACAGCTGCTGGGGTGGCGTGGCGGGTGCCTGCGGCGGCCGGGCGGGCATCCGGGGCGGCGTGGCGGACTCCTGGGACGACGGCGAGGAGGCCGTGGGGTGCGCGGCCGGCGGGTCGGGCAGGGTGGGCCCCGGGTACGCGGCGACGTGTCCGGTCCACGCGCCGGTCAGCCCACCCGGATGCGGTTCGGGGACGGCGGTGTGCGCCGTTCGGGCGCCGTCGGCCTTGGCGCCGGTGGTCATCTCCCGCGCCCAGCCCGGCAGGCGGTCGGGCGCCGGCTCCTGCGCCGGGCCCGCGCCTTCCCGCGGGTCGGACCGGTGGCCGCCTCCGGTCGCCTCGTGAGCCACCTGGTGACGGTCCATCAGTACGGTGGGCGGCGCCGACAGGTCCGCCGCCCCGCCGCGAGTGGCGCCCACCAGGACATCGGCCCCACGCGGCCCGCCCGTGGTGCGGCTCCCGGCGATCCGCCGGACGATGTCGGCGGCGTCCTTGGGCCGGCCCTCCGGCTCCTTGGCGAGCAGGTCGAGGATGATGTCCTCGAACGGCTCGGACAGCTCGGGGCGGTGCCGGCGCGGCGGCACCGGCGCGGTCTCGCGGTGGCCGACGATGATGGACCACGTGTCGCCGAGGTCGAACGGCGGGGCTCCGGTGGCCAGCTCGTACAGCACGCAGCCCAGCGAGTACAGGTCGCTGCGGTGGTCGATGGAGGCGCCTTCGATCTGTTCGGGCGACATGTAGTGCGGCGTGCCCATGGCCATGCCGGCGCCGGGTCCGGTGAGCCGGGCGGTGAACCCGATGTCGTGGCCGAGGCGGGCGATGCCGAAGTCGCAGATCTTCACGTCGCCGTCGGTCAGCCGCATGATGTTCGCGGGCTTCAGGTCGCGGTGGACGATGCCCTGCCCGTGGGTGTAGGCGAGCGCGCCCGCTACCTGGTCGGCGATGTCCACCACGTCCGCCACGGGCAGCGGCCGCCGCTCGTGGTCCTCCAGCAGTTGGCAGAGGTTGCGCCCGTCCAGCAGCTCCATCACCAGGAACAGCACGCCGTCGTCCTCGCCGAAGTCGTGCACCACCGTCACGCCCCGGTGCTGGAGCCCGGCCGCCACCCGCGCCTCGCGGCGGAACCGCTCGCGCAGGACGCCGAGGAACGACGGATCATGGCTCTGGCCCCTGGGCTTGAGGCACTTCACGGCCACCCGGCGGCCGAGTGACTCGTCCCGGGCCCGCCACACCTCGCCCATTCCGCCGCGCCCGATGAGTTCGAGCAGCCGGTACCGGCCCTGGATCAGCCTGGTGTCCGCCATGCTCCGGCCCCGCCCCGTCTCTTCTCCGTCCGTGGCTCGTCATCGCACCTCTACGAGGCCGCGCGGCCCCTTCCCACCGGCTGGTCCGACTGCCCAGTATGGCTGGCTGCGCGCGCGGCTTGTAGACGGCTCGGGTCAGGTTATCGGCGGCGGGTCGTACGGTCGGTGTCCGGCCCGTCACCACGGATACCCTCACCGGTATGAGCATGCCCAGCGCCCTCGACACCGAGCAGGCCCGCACCCGCCTGCCCGACCTGACCGTCATCGACGTCCGCACTCCCGGCGAGTACGCGTCCGGGCACCTTCCCGGCGCCGTCAACATCCCGCTCGACCAGCTTCCCCGCGCGCTGCCCGCGCTCAGGGAGGCGGCCGACCGGAGCGGGCTCCTCGTGGTCTGCGCGTCCGGTGCCCGGTCCGAGGACGCCCGCGGGACCCTCGCCGCGCACGGCGTGACCGCCGCGACGCTCACCGGCGGCACCAGCGCCTGGGCGGACGCCGGTCACGACCTGCACCGCCCGGCCACCGCCGGCCGGGCCGCCTGGTCGATGGAGCGCCAGGTCCGGTTCACCGCCGGCGCCGTCGTCCTCGCCGGCCTCGGCCTGGGCCTGTGCCGCCCCGCATGGCGGCTGCTCTCCGCGGGGATCGGGGCCGGGCTGGTCTACTCGGCGGTGAGCGACACCTGCGGCATGGCCGCCGTACTCGCCAGGCTGCCGCACAACCGCCCCCGGGCCGCGGACCTCGACGCCGCGCTGGCCGCCCTGGCCCGGCGGTAGCCCCCGGCAGCCGGCTCGTGGGCGGACTCGCTCCGGCTCATCGGCGGACCCGCGGCATCCCCAGCCCGATCCAGGAGATGATCTCCCGCTGCACCTCGTTGTTGCCGCCGCCGAAGGTGAAGACGACGCTGCTGCGGTAGCCGCGCTCCAGCTCGCCGTGGAGGACCGCGCCCGCCGACCCCTCCTTGAGCGGACCGGCCGCGCCGAGGACCTCCATCAGCCAGGCGTAGGCGTCCCGGCGCGCCTCGGATCCGTACACCTTGGCGGCGGAGGCGTCCTGGGGGGTGAGCGCGTCGTGCTGGAGGGCGTCGACCATCCGCCAGTTGAGCAGTCTCATGGCCTCCAGGCGGGCGTGGGTGCGGGCCAGCCGGGCGCGTACCCACGCCAGGTCGATGATGCGGCGGCCGTCGGCGAGGCGGGTGCCGGCGGCCCAGTGCTGGACGCCGCGCAGGGCGCGGATGGCCATGGACCCGTGCGCGGCGAGCGTGACGCGCTCGTAGTTGAGCTGGGTGGTGATCATGCGCCAGCCCTCGTTCTCCGCGCCGACGCGGCGGGTGACCGGGACCCGGATGTCCTCGTAGTAGCTGGCGGTGGTGTCGTGGGAGGCCAGGGTGGTGATGGGGGTGCAGGAGTAGCCGGGGTCGGTGGTCGGTACCAGCAGGAGGCTGATGCCCTTGTGGGGCGGCGCGTCCGGGTCGGTGCGGACCGCGAGCCACACCCAGTCGGCGGTGTCGCCGTTCGTGGTCCAGGTCTTCTGGCCGTTGACGCGGTAGGTGTCGCCCTCGCGTACGGCACGGGTCTTGAGGGAGGCCAGGTCGGTGCCCGCGTCGGGTTCGCTGTAACCGATGGCGAAGTCGATCTCACCGGCGAGGATGCGCGGCAGGAAGTACGCCTTCTGCTCGTCGGTGCCGTACCGCATCAGGGTGGGGCCGACGGTGTTGAGCGCCATCAGCGGCAGGGGTACGCCCGCCTGTGCCGCCTCGTCGAAGAAGATGAACTGCTCCAGCGGGGTCAGCCCGCGCCCGCCGTACTCCCTCGGCCAGCCGACGCCCAGCCAGCGGTCGGCGCCCAGGCGGCGGATGGTGGCGCGGTAGAAGCGCTTCTGCGCGGCGCGGTCGGTGGCGGGGGCGCGGTCGTCGGGGACGAGTTCGGCGAAGTAGGCACGCAGTTCGGCGCGTAGCCGCTGCTGCTCGGGCGTGTAGGCGAGGTGCACGGCGCCTCCCTCTTTCTCTCGTGGTGCGCGGGAGGGGGCACGGTAGAACGTGTTCCACTAAGAGGGAAGGGTCGTGCGGGGGGCGGCGGGGCCGCCGCAGATCGATACTGGGGCTCCGCCCCAGACCCGGGAGGTACCCATGCGGATGCTGATCAACGTGCCCGAGACCGTGGTCCCCGACGCCCTGCGCGGCATGGCCGCGGCCCACCCCGAGCTGACCGTCGACGTCGAGAACCGGGTGATCGTGCGGCGCGACGCGCCCGTGGCGGGCAAGGTCGCGCTGGTCTCCGGCGGCGGCTCCGGGCACGAGCCGCTGCACGGCGGCTTCGTGGGGCGCGGCATGCTCGACGCCGCCTGCCCCGGCGAGATCTTCACCTCGCCGGTGCCGGACCAGATGGTGCGCGCGGCGGCGGCCGTGGACAGCGGCAAGGGCGTGCTGTTCGTCGTCAAGAACTACACCGGCGACGTCCTCAACTTCGACATGGCGGCCGAGCTGGCCGAGGACGAGGGCATCCAGGTCGCCAAGGTGCTGGTCAACGATGATGTGGCGGTCACGGACAGCCTCTATACGGCGGGTCGCCGGGGCACCGGCGCGACGCTGTTCGTGGAGAAGATCGCGGGCGCGGCGGCCGAGGAGGGCGCGCCGCTGGAGCGCGTCAAGGCCATCGCCCGTCAGGTCAACGAGTCGGCCCGCAGCTTCGGCGTGGCGCTGAGCGCGTGCACCACCCCGGCCAAGGGCAGTCCCACCTTCGACCTCCCGGCCGGGGAGCTGGAGCTGGGCATCGGCATCCACGGGGAGCCGGGCCGGGAGCGGCGCGCCATGATGACCTCGCGCGAGATCGCGGACGTCGCGGTGGACACGGTGCTGGAGGACCTCCGGCCGGACAGCCCGGTGCTGCTGCTGGTCAACGGCATGGGCGCGACGCCGCTGGTGGAGCTGTACGGCTTCAACGCGGAGGTGCACCGGGTACTGGCCGAACGGGGCGTTCCGGTGGTCCGCACCCTCGTCGGCAACTACGTGACCTCGCTGGACATGGCGGGCACGTCGGTGACGCTGTGCGAGGTCGACGAGGAGCTGCTGCGGCTGTGGGACGCCCCGGTCCGCACCGCCGGGCTCCGGTGGGGGTGTTGAACGGGTGCGTACGCTGTGGGCAATGAACCGGATCTCGAGGAGGACCGCTTTGTGAGCGACGCACGCGCGGCCACCGGGCGGCAGCCGACGACGATGGCGGTACCTCTGCGCCGCGTGGGCGGAGAAGCGAGCGAGGAGGCACAGTGAGCGACAGGGGTTCCGCCGGTGAGAGGCCGTACGGCGTCGACTTCTTCCGGCGCTGGATGAGCGCGGTGACCGCCGCCGTGGAGCGGGAGGCGGACCGGCTCACCGAACTGGACGCGGCGATCGGCGACGCCGACCACGGCACGAACATGCAGCGCGGCTTCCGGGCCGTGTGCGCCGTCCTGGACAAGGAGCAGCCCGGCACGCCCGGCGCCGTCCTGGTCCTGGCCGGTCGGCAGCTGATCTCGACGGTGGGCGGCGCGTCGGGCCCGCTGTACGGAACGCTGCTGCGGCGCGCGGGCAAGGCACTCGGCGACGCGGAGGCGGTCGGCCCCGCGGAGCTGCGGGAGGCGCTGCGCGCCGGGGTGGACGCGGTCGCCCAACTGGGTGGCGCGGCCCTCGGTGACAAGACGATGCTGGACGCGCTGATCCCGGGGGTCGAGGCACTGGCCGAGTCGTTCGCGGCGGCGGAGGCGGCGGCCTCGGACGGCGCGCTGGCGACCGTACCGCTCCAGGCGCGCAAGGGCCGGGCCAGCTACCTGGGCGAGCGCAGCATCGGCCACCAGGACCCGGGCGCGACCTCCTCGGCGCTGCTGCTCATGACGCTGGCGGAGGTGGCGAAGGGGTCGGAGGGGTCGACGGAGGGGGCGGCGCAGTGAGCGCGGCGGAGGGGACGACGGCTGAGGGGACGGGGCAGACAGTGAGCGGAACGGACGGGGAGACGCGAGCGGAGAAGCGAGCCGAACAGCGGGCGGAGCGGCTGGTCGGGGTGGTGCTCGTCGCGCACAGCGCGGCGGTGGCCGCGGCCGTCGCCGAGCTGGCCACCGGCCTGGCGGGTGGCGGTACGACGGCCCCGGTGGCGCCCGCCGGAGGCACTCCGGACGGCGGCCTGGGCACCAGCGCGAAGCTGATCGCCGAGGCGGCCCACGCGGTCGACCGGGGCGCGGGCGTCGCGATCCTGGCGGACATGGGCAGCGCGGTGCTGACGGTGAAGGCGCTGCTCGCGGAGGGCGACCAACTCCCGGCGGACACCCGGCTGGTGGACGCCCCCTTCGTCGAGGGGGCGGTGGCCGCGGTCGCCACGGCCTCGGCGGGCACGGACCTGGCCGCGGTCGCGGCGGCGGCCGAGGAGGCGTACGGCTACCGCAAGACGTGAACGGTGTGCCGACGCATCGGGCCGCCGGGCCGACGAGGGCGCCGGGCCACCAGACCGCCCGGTCGCCAGGGCAGGGGCCCGGGGCCGCCGGGCCGACGGTGCTCCGGGCCACCAGACCGCCGGGTCGCCAGGGCGGGGCCCCGGGGCCGCCGGGCCGCCGGGGGGGGCACCCGGCTGCCGGGCCGGGGGCGCGCCGCTCGCCGGGAGGTCGTCCGGGCCGTACCGGGGTACGGTCACGGCATGCCCGAGCTACCGGACGTCGAGGGGTACCGGCGGGTGCTGGACTCCTGTGGGCGGGGGCGGCGCGTGACCCGGGTGGAGCGGGCCGACCCGGGCGTGCTGCGCGCCGTGAGCGCACGGCGGTTGCGCCGCGCGTTGGAAGGCCGCCGACTGCGGGAGCCCGAACGGCTCGGCAAGTGGCTCATCGCCCGTACGGACGGGCCCGCCGTGCTGCTGCACTTCGGGATGACCGGCGAGCTCCTGTGCTGCTCCGCCGATGACCCCGGGCACCGGCACGACCGTGTGGTGCTCACGCTGGACGACGACCATCAGCTGCGCTACCGCGACCAGCGCAAGCTCCAGGGGCTGCGCTTGGCCGACTCCGAGGCGGACATCGAGCGCGTCACCGCGCGACTGGGGCCTGACGCGCTGGCGGTGGACGGCGAGACCTTCGCGTCGCTGCTGGCCGGGCGGCGCGCACGGGTGAAGACCGTGCTGACCGACCAGTCCGCGCTCGCCGGGCTGGGAAACCTCCTCGCGGACGAGATCCTGTGGCGCGCGGGCATCCCTCCGGGACGCCCGGCCAAGGCCCTGGACGAGGACGAACGCCGACGGCTGTACCGCGAGATGCGCGGCGTCTTGCGGTCCTCGGTGCGGGCCGGACGGGTACCGGACCGCCCGTCGTGGCTGACCGGACGGCGCGACGCGCCCGACCCCGCGTGCCCGCGCTGCGACGGCCCGCTGCGCCGGACGCGGATCGGCGGCCGCGGCACCGTCTGGTGCCCGCGCTGCCAACCGGACGACGGAAGGTGACGCGCCCGGCCGTGTCGTCCGGATCCGTACCCGGTCGGGAGCTCCCGCTGATGGCGGTCACCCGCACGAGCTGAGCCATGCCGGTCCTAAGAACGTTCTAAGAGCGGCCTCTGCGAGGGTTGGGCGCAGACACGCCCACCGAAAGGCCCGCCGATGCCCTCACCCACCCCCGCTTCCGCCGTCGTGCTCGTGGTCGACGACGACCCCGACGTCCGCGCCGCCGTCGTGGACGCGCTGGCCGTCGAGGGGTACGAGGTGCGGGAGGCGGCGGACGGGCTGGCGGCGCTCAGCGCGGTGGCCGCCGCGCCGCCCGACGCGATCCTGCTGGACCTGGCCATGCCGGTACTGGACGGGCTGGCGGTCTGCCGCGAGCTGCGGCGGCTCGGGGACCGTACGCCCGTGCTCGTCGTCACCGCCCGCGACGCGGTCAGCGACCGGGTCGCGGGCCTGGACGCCGGCGCCGACGACTACCTGGTCAAGCCCTTCGCGCTGGACGAGCTGCTGGCCCGGCTCCGCGCCCTGCTGCGCCGCGCGGCTCCCCCGCGGATCGCGGACGAGCCCTCCGGCGGCGCGCTCTCCTTCGCCGACCTGACCGTCGACCCGGAGACGCGCACGGGCGTCCGCGGCGGGCGGCGGCTGGAGTTCACACGCACCGAGTTCGCGCTGCTGGAGCTGTTCCTGCAGCACCCCGGCCAGGTGCTGCCGCGCGACCTGATCCAGGAGCGGGTGTGGGGCGCCGACTTCGGGCCGGAGTCCAACTCGCTCGCCGTCTACGTGGGCTATCTGCGCCGCAAGCTGGAGGCGGGCGGCGCCGCGCGGCTGGTGCACACCGTGCACGGCGTCGGCTACGAGCTGGCGGCCCGGTGACCGCCCGCCGCCCGGCCGGACGGGCCGACCGACCACGCCGCCGCCCGGCCGCGAAGGCCGACCGACCACGTCGCCTGTCCGATCGCCTGCGCCGCCTGTCGCGCCGCCCGCGCCGCGCGCGCCCGGGGCTGCCCCGCCGCGTGGGCCGCGCGCCGCTGCGCACCCGGCTCGCCCTGATCACCTCCGTCGCCGTCGCGCTGGTGGCGCTCGGGGTGTGCGCGGCCGCGTTTGTCGTCATCCGCTACGAGCTGGTGCGCCAGCTCGACCTCCAGCTGACCCAGCAGGCGAACCTGATCGCCCAGGAGAAGCGCGACCAGCCCGCCGGGCCGCTGTACGGCGAGTGCGTCTGGCTGTCCGCCCCGGCCTGCGCGCAGATCGTCACCCCGCGCACCGGCCTGCCCGGCGCGCGCGGCGGCGGGGACCTGGTGCTCCCGGTCACCGACGCCACCCGCGCCGTCGCCGCGGGCTCCCGCCCGGCGTACAACAGCGACATCACCCTGCGCGGCCACCGGATGCGGCTGCTCACCACCCCGCTGCGCGGCCATCGCGCGCTGGAGTTGGCGATCCGCTCCGACACCGCCGACCAGGGCGTACGGCAGGCGGGCCGGCTGCTGGGCGCGGTCGGCGCCGCCGGGGTGCTGCTCGCGGCGGGGCTCGGCTACCTCGCGTCCCGTACGGCGCTGGCCCCCGTCACCCGGCTCACCGCCACCGCGGAACGGATCACCGCGACCCGGGACCCCGCCCATCGCATCGAGCTCTCGGCGGCCGAGCGCCGCCGCCCGGACGAGATCACCCGGCTCGCGGACAGCTTCAACACCATGCTCGGCGAGCTCCAGCAGTCCGTCGCCGCCCAGCGCCGCCTGGTCGCCGACGCCTCCCACGAGCTGCGGACGCCGCTGACCGCGCTGCGGACGAACGCCGAGCTGCTCGCCCGCGCCGACCGGCTCTCCGACAGCAGCCGCGACCGGGCCGCGGCCGCGCTCGGCCGCCAACTGCGCGAGGTGACCGGGCTGGTCAACGACCTGATCGAGCTGGCGCGGGACGAGGAGCCGCAGCCGCTGGTGGAACCGCTGCGGCTGGACGAACTCGTGGCGCGCTGCGTCGAGCAGGCGCGCGGCCACTGGCCGGACACCCCGTTCGGCACGGAGCTGGCGGCATGCACGGTGTACGGCGTTCCGGCCCGGCTCGCCCGGCTGCTGTCCAACCTGCTCGACAACGCGGCCAAGTTCAGCCCGCCGGGCGCGCCGGTCGACATCCGGCTCGCGGTGACGGCTGACGGCATCGACCTCACGGTGCGCGACCACGGCCCGGGCATCGCCGCCGAGGACCTGCCGCACGTCTTCGACCGCTTCTACCGGTCGCGCCAGGCGCGCGCCCTGCCCGGTTCGGGGCTCGGCCTGGCCATGGCCCGGCAGATCGCCCGCGCCCACGGCGCCGAGCTCACCGCCGAGCGGCCGGACGGCGGCGGGGCCTGCTTCCGGCTGCGGTTCCCTCGTGCGTGAGCGCAGCGATCGGCCGCCATCGCGTCCCCCTGCGTGAGTGCGGCGCAGCACCGCGACCACGGCCCGCTCCCCCGTTCTTAGATCTTCTCTTACCTCCGCCGACTATCAACTCCTCATGCGCTTCTTCACTTCACGTCACCGCAACCGCGCCGCCGCCGCGGCCGTGGTCGCCTCGCTGTCCTGCCTCGCGCTCGTCGCTCCCTCCGACGCGACCGTGTCGCTGCCGCCGCAGGCGGTGGGCGTCATCCGGGGCCACCTCGTCGACATCCCCGTGAAGGGCGGCACGGCCACCGTCGACGCCTCCTCGCTGCGGGTCACCGCCCGTACGGCCCACGGCACCGTGGAGCTGTCGGCCCCCGCCGCCACCGCCCCGGGCGCCCCCGGCCCGGTGGCCAGGACGGCGGACGGCGGCGTCCGCTGGAGCTATCCGGGCAGCGGACTGGCCGTCACCGCCCGCGCCGAGGAGGGCCGTCTGGTCATGTCGGTCACCGCCACGGGCCGCGCCGACCGCACCCTGTCCTGGCCCGTCACGGGCACCGACCGGGCCGCCTCCGCCCTCCAGCTGCCGCGCGGCGAAGGGCTCTCCCTCCCCGTCGCCGACCGCTTCTGGAACTCCGCCGAGGCCCAGCTCGTCGGCAGCGACCTCCCCCTGGAGTCGGCCCTGTCGATGCCGCTGTGGGGCTACACCCTCGGCCGGCAGGGCGTCAGCTACCTGGTCCCCACCGACATCGGCACGTCCCTGCGCACGGCCTCCGATCGGGGACGGCTGCGCGCCACCGCCACCCACCGCTTCTCGCGCGCCGAGGGCACCACCCGGTACACCGTCGCCTTCTCCCTGACCGACGGGTCGCCGGTCGCCCCCGCCGTCGACTACCGCGCCTGGCTCAGCGAGCGCGGACAGCTCGGCAGCCTGCGGGAGAAGATCCGGGCCAACCCGGCCACGGGCAAGCTGCTCGGCGCCTTCCACGCCTACCTGTGGGGCGACGCCCGCAAGGCGGCGGGCGTACGGCAGCTGCGCGCGCTCGGCGTGGACGGCATGTGGCTCGGCTACGACGCCGACGACCGGCCGATGGACGCCGCCGCCGTCACCGCGGCCAAGGACGCCGGCTACCTCGTCGGCCCGTACGACTCGTTCGCCAACGGGCAGGACCCGAAGACGTCGGACGCGCCCACCTCCGTCTGGCCCGACCGGGTCTACCCCGACTTCTGCGTCCGGGACGCCGACGGGAAGCCCGTGCCCGGCTTCCACGACCGCGGGTGCTACCTGTCCTCGGAGGCGTTCGAGAAGGCCGAGCCGACCCGCCACCACCTCGCCGACCGCACCCGCGCGATGACCGCCAACGGCGCCGACAGCTACTTCCTCGACGTCGACGCGGCCGGTGAGCTGTTCCGCGACCACAGCTCCGCCCACCCCATGGACCGGGCGCGCGACCGCGCCAACCGGCTGGCCCGCATGAAGCGGCTGGCCGACGGCGACCGCCTGGTGCTCGGCTCGGAGTCCGCCGGAGCCTGGGCCAACCAGGTCCTCGCCTTCGACCACGGCTCCGGCACCCCGGTGGTCGACGGGCTCTGGAAGGCCCAGCGGGACAAGGAGAAGTGGGGCGGCTACGCGCCCGCGAACGCGCCGGGTGTCTTCTTCAAGCCCGCCGAGCTGCCCGAGGCCGTGGCCAAGGCGATGTACGACCCGGCCTACCGCGTCCCGCTGTACGAGACCGCCCTGCACGACTCGCTGGTCAACACCGAACGCTGGGAGCTGTCGTACGACAAGCTGCCGAAGCAGAAGACCACCCGCGCGCTGCTGGCGATGCTCTACAACACCCCGCTCAACTTCGTCCTCGACGGCGCGTCGCTCAAGGAGCGGGGCGGGGAGCTGGCCGCGCTGCAGAAGTACTTCGCGCCCCTGCACCGGGCGGCCGGCACGGAGGCCATGACGGACTTCCGTGACCTCACCGCCGACCGCTCCGTCCAGCGCACCGTCTTCGGCGACGGCGTCCTCACCGTCACCGCCAACTTCGGCGGCAGCCCGCACGACGGCCTGCCGGGCGGCTGCGTGGACGCCACCCTCAAGGGCGACGAGAAGCCGCGCCGCCTGTGCCCCGGCACACCTGGGTGACACAGGCCTCGGCTCAGCCGCGCGGCTGAGGCCCCTCTGCTCAGCCGCGCAGCTGCCGGTCCCAGAAGCCACAGTGGTGCCCGGCGCCCAGGTCCACCGGCCGGACGCCGCCGGTCCCGGGCGCCAGGGACTGTACGAGCGGGGTGCGGTCGAACCGGCGCCAGGCGGGGGCGCCGGTCCCGTTCGGGTCACCGGTGTGCGCGAACCGGGTCCAGTAGCCGATCATCCGGTCCGACAGCGCGCGCTGGTCGGCGGTGAAGGGCAGCCGGGTGGCGAACAGGTACGGCAGCTCGAAGCCGTGCGCGGCGCCGTACGGGAAGCCCGCCACGGGCGGCACGCCCGGCGGCACCGGGGCGGTCGCGTCATTGAACTCGTACCCGTACGTCGGCACATGGGCGGCGAGCGCGCGGTGGGCCCGCAGCGTGGTGCACGCGTAGCTGCTGTCCGTCAGGACGGCGGCCCAGGCCAGCGCCGGGGTGCCGTACGCCGACAGCGGGTAGCGCGCCTCGACGGCGGCGGCCGCGCGGCCGTAGGACTCCTTCAGCCGCGCCCGGTAGTCCCGCGCGTCCCGGATCGGATGGGCGGCCAGCGACGGTCCGACGAAGTAGCGCAGCTCGTCGTGGTTGGTGCCCTGGATCACCGGCATCCGGTGGAAGCGGCCGCTCTCCAGGGCCAGATCGGGCCGCACGGGCAGCAGTGCGTTGCCGTACGAGGCCCTGCTGAACGTCTCCATCAGCTCGCGGGTCGCCAGCTTCCGCGCGGGCAGGGCGCGCAGGCACGGCAGGGCCTTGGCGGGTTCCGCGCAGCCCAGCCGGCGGGCCACGGCCGCCCCCACCGCCTGCGTGGTGGCCTGGGGCGCGAACGGGGTGTACGCGGGGCTGCCGGGCGCCGAGACGCCGACCGGGAACGTCGTCATGCACGAGCCGCTCTGCAGGACGGCCTTGTGGAAGAGCCCGGCGGAGGTGGGGGACACCAGGTGCGCGCAGGCGCTCAGGCCGCCCGCCGACTCGCCGAACAGGGTGACGTTGTGCGGGTCGCCGCCGAAGCTCCGCGCGTTGGCCCGCACCCAGCGCAGCGCCGCCTGCTGGTCGGCGAGCCCGTTGTCGGGCGCGTTGCCGAGCGCCGGATGGCCGAAGAAGCCGAAGACGCCGAGCCGGTAGTTGACCGTGACGACCACGGCGTCGCCCTGGACGGCGAGCCGCTCGGCGGCGTACTCGCTGCCCGCTCCGGAGACGAACGCGCCGCCGTGCATCCAGACCATGACCGGCCGGTCGCGCAGGACGGGCCGGTTGCGGCCGGGGGCCGGGCGGCCGGACGGCACGGTGACGTTCAGATACAGGCAGTCCTCGGAGCCGACCATCGCCATGGTGGTGTACTCGGTGTTGTACTCCTCCTGCATGCAGCGCGGCCCCGGCGCCCCCGCGTCCCGTACGCCCTGCCAGGGGCGGGGCGGCACGGGGGCGCGCCAGCGCAGCGGCCCGGTGGGCGGCGCGGCGTACGGGATGCCCTCGAAGGTGTGGTACGCGCCGTGCGCCCTGCCGCGCACCGGGCCGCCGCCGGTGGTGACGACCGGCTCGGCGGGCGCGCCGGGCGGGGCCGGCGGCGCGGCGGGCCCGGAGGCGGAGACGGGGGCCGAAGCGGAGGCGATCGCGAGCAGCGCGAGGAGGAGCGCGCACAGCGCCCCGCCCCTTCGTCGCGCGAGGCGGGATGGCGACATGACGGACGGCGACATGGCTGACGCCCCTTCAGCGCGGTACGGGCACCGTCGGCCCCGGGTACTCGAGAGCGTACCCGTGACCACCGTGCGTCGCGGTCGCATGACAGCCGTATGCCGGTCGTTCGGGTGACCGGCTCCCGCCGGGCGCCGTGCGCGAACGACCACCGAACGACCCACCGAACGGCCGTCGTGGGCCGGGCCGACTACTCCGTGGCCAGCCGGCCCGCCAGGGCCACGAACAGACAGCCGGTCAGCGCGTCGATGCCCCGCTTGGCCCGCCGGTACCCGCGCGCGATCGGCGCCAGCGAGAACAGGCACGCCACGGCGGTGAACCAGGCCGTCGCCATCAGCAGCATCACTCCGACGACGGCCGCCTGGAGCCACAGCTCGGGGTGCGGGGGAAGGAAGGCGGTGAAGAGGCTGCCGAAGAAGACCGCGGCCTTCGGGTTGCCGATGTTGGTCAGGAAGCCGACCCGCCACACCGCCCACGCGGACCGCTGCCCCACGTCGGCCCCCGCGTGCTCCACCGCCGCCTCGGCCGGCCCGGCCCGGCGCACCGCCAGCAGGGCCCGTACCCCCAGGTAGCCCAGATAGGCGGCACCGGCCAGCCGCACCGTGTCGTACAGCCAGCTGACCCGGGCGAGCAGCACCGCGAGCCCGAGCAGGCTCGCGCTCGCCCAGACCCCGATCGCGGAGGTGATGCCGAGCCCGACGAGCACGCCGTCGCGGCGCGACCGCGCCGTCGCGTACTGGGCGGTCACGAGCACGTCGGGCCCCGGGGTGATCAGCACGATCACCCACACGCCGACCAGGGGAAGCAGCTGCGGGAGGTAGTTCATGTGAGCGATTGTGCGCCATCGGCGCCTCTGTCCACCGGGAATTCCACGGTGTGGAACGGGCGGCTGCGAGCCCCTTACGACCGGAGGGCGTCCGCCAGGGTCTTGGCGAACTCGGCCGGGTACTCGGTGACGCCGATGTGGCTGCCGGGGAACTCCGTGACCCCGGTGCCGAGTCGTTCCGCCAGGGCGGCCACGGGGCGGGCCAGCGCGTGGCCGCGGGAGTCGCGTCCGGCGGCCGGGCGCAGCCGGTCCGCCACGGCCCGCAGCGCGTCCAGGTCCGGCTCGTACCCGGTGAACACGGGCAGCACATGCTCCAGGAAGACGGGCATGTTGGCCTGCATACGGGCCATCACATCGGCGGGCAGGGGGCGGGGTTCGGGCCTGGCGGGCGGCTCCTCGGCCCCGTCGCCGGCCGCGAACTCGGCCTGCATGAGTGCCAGCGCCGGGCCGAGCCCCTCCGCGCGGTACGTGTCGCGCACCTCGGCGAAGAGCGCCCGCATCCGCGCGCCGTCGGGCAGCAGGGGCCACGTCTGCGGTTCGTGTGCGACGGCGAGGGCCACCTGCTCCGGGTGCCGGGTCAGCAGGTCCAGCGCGACGATGGCGCTCGAACTGCTGCCGAAGACGTACGCGGGCTCGCCGCCCGGCGTCGCAGGGGCCAGATGCGCCAGCAGGCGGTGCGCGTCGTCGCTGTGCGCCGCCACGCCGCCGTCCGCGGCGGGGTCGTCGAGCGGGCTGCGCGAGAAGCCGCGCGGATCGTAGGAGACGACCGTGTACCGGTCGGCGAGATCGGCCGCGACCGGGTCGTACACGGCGGCGTCGGCGGAGCCGCCCGGTATCAGCAGCAGCAGCGGGCCGGTGCCGCGCACCTCGTAGTGGAGGGTCGCGCCGGGCACCTTCAAGGTGCCGGTGCGCGGTTCGCTGTCGTGGAACGGTGCCTGATCGGACATCGCTCTCCCCCGTTTCTCTCTGGCTCGGATGTGCTGTGTCTGACTTACGTGTGCTGCTCAGGCGCGGAGGACGACGGCCAGTGCTCCAGCGCCACGTGCAGGGCCTCCACGGCCTGCTCCCAGGACGCCTGTACGGAGCGCGGGTGCCCGAAGCCGCCCGTGGCCTCGAGGGCGGCGTAGCCGTGGAAGGTGCTGCGCAGCAGCCGTCCCGCGTCGGTGAGGTCCGGCTCGGAGAGTCCGTAGCCGCGCAGCATCGCGTAGGTGAGCTCGACGGCGCGCCGATGCCCGACGGACTCCGCGGCGACCTCGGGGTCGACGGGGAACCGGGTCGCCTCGTACCGCCCGGGGTGGTCGAGCACGAACCGGCGGTAGGCGTGGGCGAAGGCGACCATGGCGTCCTTGCCCGCGCGACCCGCCACCGCCGCGCCGATGCGTTCGGTGAACTCGGCCACGGCCCGCACCGCGACGCGGGTCCGCAGGTCGCGGATGTTCTTCACGTGCGAGTACAGGCTGGCGTCCTTGACGCCGAAGCTCCGCGCGAGCGCGGACAGGGTGACGTTGTCGAACCCGACCTCGTCCGCGAGATCGGCAGCGGCCGCCACGACGCGGTCGGTCGTCAGACCAGCGCGGACCATGCGTCACTCCTTCGGCTACAACCTAGACCCTCTAGGTTGTAGCCGAATATACATAGGCAGAGTTCCGGGCGGCAAGATCAATGAACGGCACGATCAAGGGCGCGACCTGGCCCGGTGCCCGCAGGGTGGCCCGCGCGTCGCCGATCAGGTTCACCTCGTACGGGAACCGCAGGCCGGCCATGTGCGGGTCGATCTCGATCTGCACGCCCCGCACGCCCTCGAACTCGGGCACGTCCTTGCCCAGCAGCGCCTTGGCCACACCGGCCCCGAGGACGTCCGCGATCTGCTCGACCTCCGCGCGGGCGCCCTGGCCGACCAGGACGGCGACCTTCTCGCCCGCGTTCAGCACCTCGGCGGCCCGCCGCAGGTCCTCCTCGGCCGGGGTCGCCGTGGAGTGGCTCAGGTCGAGGCTGGAGGGGACCATCTTGAACGCGTGCGTGGGCGGCCGGTAGTCCAACTGCTGCACGTCGGCCGGGATGATGAGCGCGGTAGGGCAGCGGCGCGCGTACGCGGTGCGGATCGCCCGGTCGAGCACGTTGGGCAGTTGCTCGGGCACCATGACCATCTGGCAGAAGTCGGAGGCGACGAACGGCAGCCCTTCGGGTACGGAGGCGACGGCCAGGTTCACCGCCGACGCCAGCGGGTCGGTGAGCCGGCGTCCGTGCAGCAGCCCGGAGCCTGCGACGGCGATCCCGGACCCGACCGCGATGGGCAGGCCGGCCCGGGTGAGCGCGGTCAGACGGGCCTCCACCCCGGTCACCGGCGCGGCCTGCCGGGCCGTGGCCAGACTGCGGCCGACCTCGGTCCCTGGGTGCCGTGCTGACCAGGGAGATGCTGCTGCGTGGCGCCGTCACCGCCCTCGGTGCCGGACTGGCCTGGGCGGCGGCCCGGCTCACCGGCGGCCGGCGGCGCGCCAGTACGGTCGCGCTGGCGGCGCTCGTCGGCTCCCAGTTGGCGCAGACGCTCGCGACGGGGGGACGTGACCGGCGGGTCCTGCTCGCGGGGCTGGGCTCGGCCGCCGTCCTCGCCGCCGTCATCCAGACGCCGGGCGTCAGCCGGTTCTTCGGCTGCACCCCGCTGGGCCCCGCCGCGTGGGGCATCACCGCGGGCGCCATCGCCGCCGCCACCGCCGCGGGCCTGGTCGCGGCCCCGCTGGCCCGCGCCCTGGCAGACCACGACTGACATACGCCCTCGCCGCTGCTCTGTTTCACCCCGCGGAAGCCGGGGACTCGTACGGACCTCGGGAAGGAGAGGGGGGACCGGCCTCGGGAAGGAGAGGCGGCACGCCATGCCGGTGGAGCTCACCGCCGTCATCACGGCCACCACCAAGTGGCTGCTGAACGCCTATCCCCCGGTCGGCGGGCCGCTGAGCGCGGCACTCGCCGAGGCCCAGGCCCGCCAGGCCGTGACGGTCGCCGCCTGGCTGCGCTATCCGACCTCTGTGGACGCCGGGCTGGTGACCCTGCTGGGCCCCGGCGGGTCACAGCGGCTGGACCTGCTGGTGGACGCGGACGCCGCCGCCCCCGACTCCGCGGACCACGCCTGGCGCTCGTGGGTGGACGAGGTCGTGGCGAGCTGGGCCGCGTGCCTGCTCGCCGAGCCGGCGCTGGCCCGGGCGGCGGCGGCCGCCGCCGCGGGCAGCGAGCACGGCTCGGCGACCCCCGTGGAGTTCGGCCGCCTGACGGCACCCGGGGAACGCGACCGCCTCGCCGCCCCGCTGCTGCGCCACCCCGACCTGCTGTCCCGCATCGCCGTACTGCACCGCGCCGAGCTCATGGAACGACTCGGAACGGGCCCGCCGGACCCCGCATGACCGCGCCCCCCGTGTGAACCCCCATCGCCACGCACGCGGGGTCGACACGCCCACGAGCGGTGCATTCGGGCGGACGCGCCCATGCCATGAGGTCGGCTGTCTTGTCTGCGAACGCGCGGACGCGACGGTGCACTACGGAAGGTGGACGACCATGGCCCACGGCAAGGACGTGATCAGCGAGCTGACCGCCGACCACCGTGAGGTGGAGGAGATGTTCGAGCGCATCCAGGCGATGCCGCCCAGCGATCCGGAACGCAAGCGGCTGGTCGACAACGCCACCATCGAGCTGGTGCGGCACGCGGTGGCGGAGGAGCAGTACCTGTATCCGGCGGTCCGCGAGCATGTCGAGGAGGGCAACCCCCTGGCGGACAAGGAGATCACCGACCACGGCCGGGTCGAGCGGATCCTGAAGGACCTGGAGCGGCGGGACGTCGACGACGCCGACTTCGACACCCTCGTCACCCAGTTGGTGAACGAGGTCAGCGCGCATGTGCGGGACGAGGAACACCGCCTGTTCCCACTGCTGCGCGCCGCCTGCTCCCCGGAGCAGCTGGAGAAGCTGGGCGACAGGATCCGGCAGGCCAAGAGGACGGCCCCCACGCGCCCGCACCCGGCCGCGCCTCACACGCCGCCCGCGAACAGGCTGCTGGCTCCCGGAATGGGCCTGGTGGACCGCACCCGGGACGCGCTCTCCGGGCGCGGCAGGTCCTGAAGCCCCGCAGTCCGCCGGCCCGCCGGCAGGCCGAGCCGCGGCAGGAGCCCGCAGGCCGTGTCCCCGCATGCCCGGACGGACGGCGGGTACTCGGGTCGCGCAGGATTCCAGCACATCCCGGCACGCTCGGCACATTCCGACACATCCCGGCATATCCCCGAAGGAATGGGAAGCCCATGTCGTACGAGGACTTTCTCGCGAACGTACAGGAACGCGGCGGATACGACGCCACGGAGGCGGAGCGCGTCACCGACGCGGTGCTCACCGCACTCGGCGAGCGGCTGGCGCCCGAATCGGTCGGGCACCTGGCGGACCAACTGCCCATGCCGTTGGCCGACGTGCTGAACGACGCGCAGGCAGCGGCACGCACGTGGGGGGTGGAGGAGTTCGTCAGCCGTGTCGCGGGGGCCGTCGGCACCGACGAGGCGAGCGCCGAGACGGCCGCCCGTTCGGTGCTGTCCGCGCTGGCCGACCAGGTCAGCCGCGGAGAACTCAACAAGCTCCTCAGCCAGCTCCCGGCCGGATACGCCGAACTGTTCGGCCACCCGGAGCCGGCCTGAGCCCACCCTTCGGCGTCCGGCTCGTGTGGCGGTCAGCACGGCGGTGACGCGAGGCGCCGAACGGCGCGCGATCAGTGCGGGATGCCCGACAGTTGGCGGATGATCCGCCAGGTGGCGGCCGGTCAGGATGGCCGCCATGGACCCCGAACTCGAAGCATCCACCCCGCTGTTCCCCCATGCCGACCTGACCGACCGGACCGACCCGGCCGCCCCCAGCACGAGCCCGTCGACCGGCTTCGATCCCGCGAAGCTGAAGTCCGCCATGGACGGCGTCCACCGCGCGGGGATTCCGGGCGTGTACGCCGAGGTGCGCGACACCGGCCGGGTATGGCGCGGCGCTTCCGGGGTCGCCGATGTCAGGACCGGCCGCCCTGTCAGCCCCGACATGCGGCAGCGCGTCGGCAGCATCACCAAGACCTTCACCGCCGCCGCCGTCATGCAGCAGGTCGAGCAGGGTCGGATCCGGCTCGACGCGCCGATCGGCGACTACCTGCCGCGGCTGGTGCCGGGAGAGCGCGGCAAGAAGATCACGGTTCGGATGCTGCTCAACCACACCAGCGGCATCCCCGATTACATCCCCTACGCGTTCCCGTCCCTCCAGGGGTTCCCTTCCGCGCCGGACGTCTCGCCCAAGAGCCTGGACGACAACCGCTTCAGGCAGTTCCGCCCGGCCGAACTGATCGCGTTGGGGCTCACCGCGCCTCCCACCGGCGAGCCCGGAGGCCCCACAGGGGTGTACTCCAACACCAATTACCAGCTCCTCGGCCAACTCCTGAAGCACGTGACCGGCACCACGGCCGAGGAGTACATCACCCGGAATGTCATCGAGCGTGCCGGGCTCCGGCACACCGGGTTTCCGGCCGGGCCGCGGATCGAGGGGCCGCACTCGCTGATGTACGAGGGCCTGTGGGGCTTGATCGACCCGCCGCGCGACTACAGCGTCTACACCATGTCCTGGGTGGGGCCGGGGGCCGCTCTGGTATCGACCATGGAGGATCTCAACCGCTTCTACGGCAAGCTGCTCGACGGTGAGATCGTCAACCGGTCGTCGCTGGCGCAGATGCAGCGCACGGTCCCGGTCCGCGCCCTGGACGGAACGACGATCGACTACGGCCTCGGTCTGCACAAGGTCGACGTCCCGGGTTGCGGCACCTTCTGGGGCCACGACGGCTCGGCCTGGGGCGCCGGAACGATGTCCCTGACCCGGGCCGACGGCAAGCGCCAGATGTCCGTCGCGATCAACCTCGCGAGGTGGAACGAGCGGGACTCCTCGGGGAAGCCGCAGCACCACCCCATCGACGACGCGCTGTCGACCCTGTACCGGCAGGCGATGTGCGGCAACGGAGACGCCCAGGCCGCGAGTGCCGCGCAGGTCCCGGCGTTCGGCCCGTAGCCGCAGGGTCGCGCGCTCGGCGGCCACAGCCCACCAGACGAAATACCACCGCAGAAAGGACATCTCGGCATGACGGTTACTCCGATCGACCTCTTCGCCTCCTTCATCCACCTTCGCCAAGGCGGCCACGTGCACGCCGAACAGCCGGTGTTCGACCCCGAGCGGGACGGCTGGCAGGTGATGGCCTTCCATGTGGAGACCGACGCCGACCTCCACGCCGACCATTGGGAAGTCCACCCCGAGGCGGACGAAGTCGTCTGCTGCCTCAGCGGCGGAATACGCCTCTACCTCCGCCCGGAGCGGCCGGGAGACGAGGAGGAGGAGATCAGGCTGGCGGCGGGAACCGCGGCCATCGTGCCGCGCGGGCGATGGCACCGCACCGCGCTGGACGCCCCCGGCGACATCATGGCCGTCACCCTGCCACGCGGCAGTCGCCTGGAGAAGCGGACCGAAGCCTAGGCCAGGGCCCTGGCGCCCGATCTTCACAGGAGTGCCCCCGAGCGGAGCACGGCCTCTTCATGACCCACGCCGATGAAGTCGACCAGGACCTGGTCGACTTCATCGGGGGCGCCCCCCCTTTAGAGCCACTGGATAACCCGTGACGCCCGCAATTGCCCGCCGGGCGCCGAGAATCTCATGATCACCACCCATGACCAGCGAAACCCACCCACACCGCTCCGATAACATGATCCGACTCATGACGAGCACCTCTCACCGCCCGTCCTTCACCGGAAAGCACGCTATCCGGCGCGAAGAGTGACCTATCCAACCAAACATCTACCAAATCGGCCAAAACAGTTGATACCTATAGCATCGCGGGTGTTTGCCCGAATAAACGGCAGAATTACGCTCGCCGCGTGGCGTCAACCACGGGCGCTCCTGTGGGTCGCGGCGGGTGTGGCGACCCTCGGATTCCTCGTCGCGCTGGAGATCGCCGCAGGCCGCTACGGCGTACCGGGGCCGATGGCCAACCAGGCGAAAGAGGTGATATTCGCCCCTAAATCGGGGCCGCTGTTGTACGCCAGTATGGCGTTGATGATGGTGGTGCTCACCTGGCGGCAACGGTTCATCGCGGCCGGTGTCGCGGTCGGCATCGACATCGCCTTCTTCCTGGTGCGGTGGGCATTCGACACCAGGGTGACCGAAGGCCACGGCCACGCCTTCGGCAACGGCGCGTTGTGGGTGATCTTGGGCTACGCGGTCATCGCTGTCACGCGCCGCACCGGCCGGGAACGTGTCCTGCTGCTCAAGGGCGTCGGGCTGGGCCTGATACTCGTGGCCGGCCGCAAAACGGGCGATACCTGGCTGCTCATCACCTCGAAGACCCGCCCGGAGGTGCTCGACGAGTACGTGGCAACCGCCGATCACGCGCTGGGCAACCCGTCATGGCTGGCAGGCCGGGTGATCGAGGCCACCGGCCCGATCGGCGCCCATGCTCTCGACTTCGTCTACGCTCAGCTCGCGGTGGCCGCGGTCGTCGTCGCGCTGTACCAGCTACGTAACGTGGCGGTCGAACGCCGCTTCCCGAGCCATCATCTGGTGCGCACCTTTCTGGCCATCGGCCTCCTCGGGCCGGCCATCTACATGATCTTCCCGGTCGTCGGACCGATCTACACCTACGGCACCGGCGCCTTCGGCACCGGCGGCGAGGAGTGGGCGATCGCCAACCTGTGGCCGGACACGCTGCCGCCGATCACCACCCCGCACCCGGTGCGATACGACGAGATCACCCCTCGCAACTGCATGCCCAGCCTGCACACGGCGTGGGCCGTCGCGATCTTCATTCACTCCCGCAAGGCCCCGCGGATTCTGCGCTTCGCAGGCACCTTCTGGCTCATTGCCACGCTCGGCGCAACGCTGGGATTCGGCTACCACTACGGCGCGGATCTCGTTGCAGGCGTGGTGTTCACGCTCACCATCGAGGCAGCGCTGCGCTCGCTCGACCGCGGCTGGGATCGGTCGGGAATCCAGCTGGTCGCCTACGGCACAACGGTCTTCGCCGCGCTCTTGGTGTCCTATCGCTATCTGCCGATGGAAATGGCCGAACATCCCTGGGTGTTCGGACCACTTCTCATCCTGGCGATGACCTCGGTGATCTACGGCTACATACGGACCACCAGACAATGGGAACCGAAGACCGCACCAGCGCGGCAACCGGAACGGCAACCCGAACTGGTGTGAGTCGCGTTTGCATCCGGTACCGAAGGCGGTCATGGGCGGGGTTCACGCCTGGCCGATGCCCTCGAACCACGTCGGTCCAGCCCCTGCGGCCTGCTTGATCCGGGCGAGCGCGAATTCCTCCAGCTCCGGCAGCGCGTCCGGTTCGAACCAGCCCACCTCCAGCGACTCGTCGTCGTTGACGCGCGCCTCGCCGCCCACCGCGCGGCAGAGGAAGCAGACGTCCATGATCTGGGAGAAGGGGGCTAGCAGAAGCGCACCTTAGTTGGCAAACATGCAGGTCAGCGGCGTGGGTTCGTTTTTCGCAGACGAGCCCACGCCGCGCAACGCCGACTTCGTGCTGGCTTCCGCTGGGATCCGTTCCGGTCCGTTCGGGTGCGGTGCGCTGGATCGGTGCTGGCTTTCTAGTACTCCAGCCGTAGATCGTGATCTTCATGTCTGATTCGCGGCTTGCCGACGGTAATGGCTGGCCTGGGCGCGGGCCTGGTGGCGGCGTCGCCAGGCGGACCAGCCGAGCCGGTGGGCCACGTCGTGCCCGGGCTGGGTGACGAGCATCGTGAGCAGGTGCTGGATCTCGTTGCAGGTGAGCGGGATCAGCCCTTGGATACCCTTCCGGCTCGGATCACGGCCCGGATGTCGAGCAGAGTTTCCAGACGGTGCAGGGGATTGCCGGGCACGGCGATGAGGTCGGCGTCGTAGCCGACGGCGATCCTTCCTTTGCGATCGGCCAGCCGACATGCCTGTGCGGCGAGGGTGGTGGCCGAAGCCAGGGCTTCGGTGTTGGTGAGGCCGAGAGAGCCAAGGCGGATGATCCCGTGGGGGAGCACGCCGTGGGGCTTGCGGGGACCCGCACCGGCATCGGAGCAGCAGACCAGCCGCGCTCCTTCGCGGTGCATTCGTGCGAAATTCGCACTTCGCTGCTCTACGCGCTTGGCCATGTGGGGTGCGACCATCGAGCCGGTCGGGAGCCAGGCTTCGGTGGCGCCGACGAAGGTGCCTGCCTCCACTACGGCCGCAACGGTCCGCCAGTCGGGGTCGACACCGTCTTCGGTGAAGAAGGAGGCGTGCTCGATGCCGTCGACGCCAGCTGCGGCAGCATCAGCCATTCCCTGCCGGCCGTGAGCATGTGCGGTGACCGGTCTGCCGCTGGTGTGGGCCGCCCGGGTTACCGCTGCAAGTTCGTCGCGTGTGTACTGCGACTGGTGCGGCCCCCACCCAGGGGTGATCACGCCACCGGTCGCCATGATCTTGACTACGTCGGCGCCGCGTGCGATCCGCTCCTTGACCGCGGCCTCCACGGCCGCGATGCCGTCGGCTTCACCGCCCAAGAACCAGCAGTGTCCGCGAGTTCGCGTGATGGGCGGTCCGGCGGCGAGAATCTCCGGACCGGCCTCCGCCCCTGCCGCGTAGTGGTCACGCAGCGATACGGCCAGAAAATCACGATCGCCGAGGTCCCGTACGGTGGTGACCCCCGCCCGCAGCTGCTGCCCGGCGTGGACGCGCATGCGCGCCAGGGTGGTGTGGGCATCTTCATCTGCCATCGCCGGCTTCGACTTGTCCTCCGGGTCGAAGGCAAGGTGGACGTGAGAGTCGATGAGACCGGGCAACAGTGTGGCGTCACCGAGATCCAGAACGCGCAGGTCTGCAGAAGGAGGGGCTCCCGTCATATCGACACCGGCAATGCGCGAGCCGTCGATGAGCACAAGTGGACGCCCCGGCCGTAATGCGTACCCGTCAAACAGCCGTGCCGCACGGACCGCCCAGATCCGCCGACGCTGCACGTGTTGTTGTTCACCGCTGGCAAGCACCCGACTGTGCCTCCTCACCACTCAGTAACTGCTCATGCTCCAGCCGTAGGTCGCGATCTTACTGATGGGGCCGGCTGGGAGACGCGTACGGCCACCGCTGATCATCGGCGTGTGAAGACTGAAGATCATGCGGTGGCCGCGGGGCACAGCGTAGACCCTGCCCGCTGGCAGGAGGCATTCGAGGCCCTGATGGGGCGGATAGCGGGCCGGTTCGCGCGAGTTGAGCCCCGGCGCCGGGTGAGGGACTTGGTGCTGGGGCTGCTGTCGGACCTGCCGCGCAGGAACTGCTGGTCGATTGCCGAGTGGGCCGGGGAGGCGAGTCCGGACGGCATGCAGCACCTGCTCGGCCGGGCCAGGTGGGATGCCGACCGCGTGCGTGATGACGTGCGTGAGTACGTGCTGGAGCATCTGCACGACGAGGATGCGGTGCTGGTAGTCGACGAGACCGGGGACGTGAAGAAGGGCACGCACACCGTCGGTGCCGAGCGTCAGTACACCGGCACCGCCGGGAGGATCGAAAACGCGCAGGTCGCGGTCTACCTCGTCTACGCGGGTGCCCACGGGCACGCGGCGGTGGACCGTGAGCTGTACATCCCGCGCTCGTGGGCATGCGCCCCGGAGCGCTGCAGGGCCGCCGGGCTGGGCGACGGCACCGTCTTTGCAACCAAGCCGGAGCTGGCCGCCCGCATGATCAGCCGGTTCCTCGACGCGGGGCACCGCGTGCGCTGGATCGCGGGGGACGAGGTTTACGGCGGCAACCCGAAGCTGCGGTCCGCGCTGGAAGAGCGCCAGGTCGGCTACGTGCTCGCCGTCGCCTGCTCGGCTGAAGTCACCACCGGTGCGGGGAAGTTCCGCGCGGACATCCTGGCCACGAAGGTGCCGAAGCGGGCCTGGCAGAAACTGTCGGCAGGAGCCGGAGCCAAGGGGCACCGCTTCTACGACTGGGCCGTCGTCGACCTGGCCGAAGTGCGACCCGGCAGCCACCGGCTGCTGATCCGCCGCAACCGCACCACCGGTGAACTCGCCTACTACCGCTGCTTCTCGCCCGCCCCCGTGCCCCTGGCCACGCTGGTCCGCGTCGCCGGGTCAAGATGGCGGGTGGAAGAGACCTTCCAGGCCGGAAAGGGCCTGGTCGGGCTGGACGAGCACCAGGTCCGCCGCTTCACCTCGTGGTCTCGCTGGGTCACCCTGGCCATGCTCGCTCATGCCTTCCTCGCCGTCGTCCGCGCCGACGAACACGCCCGCCATCCCGCCCCAGACGGGCTGATCCCGCTCACCTGCAACGAGATCCAGCACCTGTTCACGACGCTTGTCACCCAGCCCGTGCACGACATGGCCCACCGGCTCGGCTGGTCCGCCTGGCGACGCCGCCACCAGGCCCGCGCCCAAGCCAGCCATTACCGTCGGCAAGCCGCGAATCAGACACGAAGATCACGATCTACGGCTGGAGTACTCAGCGCGCCGGGTCAGAAAAGAGCCAGTGGGCCGCAGCGAAGCCGCTTGATCATTGGCAGGCCGTTGGCGCGGCCGCAGATCATCCATATCTTCTCACCTGGATAATCCAGCCGAACCCTCAGCGAGGCCCTCGTGACTGAACCATTGTGGGACGTCCCCGATCTAGCCGAGTTCCTACGCAAGCCACCTTCGTGGGTATACGACAATCACGCAAGGATGGACATCCCCAGTTTCCGAATCGGCCAGCAGCTCCGCTTCTCCCCCGCCGAAATACGTCGATGGATGGACACCGATTGCAGGGAAACCACCTTTTGAGCTCACCAGGATCTCCAAGCTGGTCACCTCCATCCGGGCTGCTCCCGAATGGATTCGCACCGCACCCGACGACATGAAGGTCAAGCACAAGGAGACGGCGCGGGGCGGGCTCGCGGTCAACATCATCGAGTGCTGAGGAAATAGGCCCTGACCAGCGCGTTTGCTTCTTTCAGCGCTGTCAGGGCCTTCCCTGCTTACCCAGCGGAAAGTCCCCGAAAAGTCCCCGGGATGTCCCTGGTCGACGGGGGCTCTCGCGCCCACGAGAGAGCGAGCATCCGCCCCCTGCCGACTGACGAGGTCCAGTCCAGTCGTACCACCGGAGACGCTTCTAGGCGCGTTTCGAGGAACTGCTCATTACGGAGAGGATCGAATCCCTCACCGGGGGTGTCGAGTCATCCTGGGTGGTGATGCCCTTGCGAGTCAGAGCAGGCTCGGTGCTTGGCCCTTTTATGTGGCTCCGGCTCCACCGTCCGCTCACGCTTGGCAGACCGTCGCGGTGACCTACGACTGGGCATCGCAGGTCTGGCAGCGGCGGGTGGCCACTGGGTCCAAGTTCCCGTCGGTGACGTGCAACGCTGCTTTGAGGCTGCGGGGAGACGCTATCCTTCTGTGACTTCACAGGGGTTTGTTCATTGGTGTGACGGGGGAATTGTGTCCCAGTTTGTGGATTTCGAGTTCGGGGACGGGACCTCTGTGTTGGTGGAGGTTTCGCCCGTGAACGGAACGGATTCGGGTACCCGCGGTGACGGCCAGTGGGAAGACGACTCGCCCGTCGGACCGGTCGGCGCTGGCTCCCGGGTGATCCAGCGATCGGGTCAGTTGCTGCACGACGCCTTCGCCCCGCTGGTGCCGATCCTGTCGAGCATCCACGGCCAAGCACGGAGAATGGGCAACGCGCCGGACGAACTGTCCGTCGCATTCGGCGTGAAGCTCACTGCCGGGCTGAAGATGGCAGTTGTGAGCGGCGGAGAGGCAAGCTTCACCGTGACCGCTACCTGGAACACACCCCGGACACAGCCGCAGAACGGCAGCCGTGCCGATGAATCCCAGCCCACTGCCCCGGTCGTCGATAGTGGGCAGCCATTGAGCTGATGCAGATCCTGACGGGCAGATCATGATGGAGGCAGACGAGCCGCTGTGGAACGCGTTCGTCACCGTCCGCGCGGACGATGGGCACGTCATCGGCGGCGGAATCTACGGGCACTACGGGGACCCGAAACATCCAACACTCCTGACGTGCGCGCATGTCGTCAATCTTGCTCTCGGCCGCAGCGAGTTCACCGTGGACTCTCCTGGCCAGGCCGAGGTCACCCTGGAGTTCCCGGCTGTCCCCGAGGTTCGGATCAAGGCCCGGGTAAGACGGTGGTGGCCGGCCAGCGGACTGACCGACCCGAATACACCACCCGTACGCGGACACGACGGCCGCTGGGCAGCAGACATTGCTGAACTTGAGCCAATGATGCCGCTGCCAGCCGAGCTGCAGCCGGTACCTCTAGCAGTTCCGGAACTGGGCGACACGTTGTGGGCCTGGCGCGGCAACGGAGACCCGCGCACAGTGGTGCGGCTGCGAGTCAATGGGGCGGCGGGCGAGTGGCTCGTCCTCGAATCTCCGCCGACTGGGTTCGCTGTCCAACCGGGCTACAGCGGGGGGCCGCTGTGGGACCGTAGGCGAGCGGCGGTGGTCGGGCTCATGGTCAGCGCGCACGACCGAGTCGCGTACAGCAACATGACCACGGCCGTGCCATTCCGGCAGAGTTATGGCATCCGCGGCGATGTTCTGCGCGAGCGTCTCCTGGGCAAGCACGATCCTCGGAGCAGCCTCGATCCGCACGTCTGGCCGCTCCTGAAGGCGCAGCAGCAGGCAGCCGTGTCCTTTCCATACCGGTCTGTGGGGCTCCATCGGGACGATCTCACCCAGGTCTACGTACGCCAGCAGCTCGCTGCCGGCGCCGAGCCCCAAGACCGGTCCCATTCTGTGCAAGAGGCCGCGCAGGCTGAGGATGAGCGGCCGCCCCGCACCGTCGAGGACTTCCTCGCTCGCTTCCGTCACGTGCTGGTCGTCGGCTCCCCTGGAACGGGGAAGTCGACCCTCACCCTGCAGATGTCTGCCGAGCTGGTGCGCGTCCCTGGCCTGCGTCAAGGTGAGGCGACACAACTGATCCCGATCCGGGTGTCAGCTCGGGACCTGGCAGGCCGCCCCGAGGGTGAGCTCAGCGCTGCGATATCCGCTGCAGCCCGTACTGCCGTCTCAGCCCGCCTCGGCATCGACATCGGAGAGGACCTGTGCGTGCGTCCGACCGGGACGCTGGCATGGCTGCTCATCATCGACGGCCTGGACGAAGTTGAAAATGCCACCGCGCGCGCAGACCTCTCGGATCGGCTACAGCGGTTCATGGACATCGAGACCAAGCACCGGCTACTGATCACGACACGGCAGCTGCCGTCACGTGAGAGTGCTCGGTGGCAGGCCAGGCGTGATCTCGGCCGATGCGAAATCGAGCCGTTCGAGCGGGGCCAGCGCCGAGACTTCGTCGAGAGGTGGTTTCGGAACCGGCCCGCCCTCGCTGGTGACTTCCTCACCCAGATCAGCACCGCCCGGCTGGAGGAGGTCGTATCCGTTCCTCTGCTGGCCACCGTCGCGGCCATCGTCTTCGAGGAACGCTCCGGGCAACCGCTGCCACAGACCGCCTTTGCGCTCTATCAACGATTCGTGTCGCACCTCTACGAATCGCGCGCGGAACAGTTGACCACCAACTTGCGGGCTCGGCTGGCAGGTTGGGCTGAATCCGACCGCATCATGGAGCGGCTGGTCACTGGACGAATCGACTTGCTTGAGCACTGTGCGGCAGCCTGGCTACGCGGCACGGAGATCCTGCCCACCGCGCTGGAATGGCTGCGTACGGCCAACTCCCAGCCATATCCGCAGCCCACCGACTGGCCTGACGTCGTTGCCGCGGTGCTTACCTCAACAGGGCTGGTGACCCACGACGGCACCAACCTCACCTTTCTACACCGCAGCTTCGCTGAACACCTGGCCGCGGCAGGCGCCGCGCGGCGCCTGCCGGCCCGGTTCGACGCCGATGATCCCAGATGGTGGCACACGCTCCGCAGCGCGCTGACCAGTGGCCGCCCTCAAGACCACGAAGTTGTGCTACACCGCGCGCTGCTCTCGAACAGCGATGACCTGCTGGACTGGCTACTCGCCGGCGACGACCAAGCGCGCGAGCTCGCGGCCCGTCTGATCTTCGAAGGCGTTCCCAGTACACCGGCACACCACGGAGCACTTACCGAGACCCTCAGTTACTGGGTCTCGCGAGTCCGGCGGTCGTCCGTGGGGCTCGATCAGCTGGTGCGCGTGATCGACACGGTTCGTATTGCCCCTGCCCCCGTGGCTGATCTCCTTGTGGGGATGCTCGATGGCTCGCGCCACCTCACGTGCGGTCCGGATACCCTGGCGGCCCTCCGGCACATGACCAGTGACCGTTCCCTGAGTGAGCAGACACGCGACTGGGCGACCTACGCGGTTGACTGCGCCCGAGGCGGGATCCGCGCACCCGATGGCCCGCCCCCGGGTTCCTGGCTCCGCAGCTGAGTCACGCCCCAACGCCGCCATTCGCAGGCGCGTGCGTGGAAAGGCTGGATTCCGTCGCACGCATCGGACGTCACCACCGCGGCGGGCCGGTTGTTCCATGTCGTGCCGAGCTGGCGGGCGATCCCGCGCACGGAGGCGTGCTCACGCCGCATCTATCGGATCGCCCACCAGCACGCCCGTACGGTGAGCAGCGCCCGCGGCGCGGCCACCGTGGGGTTCCGCTCGGTGAACGTGCCGACCGGGCAGGCCGATTCGACACAGCGCCAGGTTCGCTTGCGCCACACGATCTTCACGGCCCGGTCGAAGCAAGGCGCGTCGATCAGGACCACCTCGCGTCGACCGTGGGAGTGAGCGATCACGCCGCAGGTCCGGCAGCCCATCACCGCCTGCGCCGACTCGACCCGAACAGTCAATCGGTCGCCGTCACCCCGGTCGACGCCAATCACGTGGAGATCGTCGAGACCGACGAGCAGGTCGCAGTTCACGCAGTAGGTGTTGGCGCGATGGCAGCGCGGACCGGCACGCGCCACAGACTCGGACAACGTCGAGGCATTCCCGAATGGCGCGTATCTGATCTCGTCGGCGATGGGTCTAGTGACCATAGGTGACCGGCTGGCCATGCCAGCCGGTCTTGCGGAGGAACTGTTCCCAGCTCAGCGTGTTGGGATCGATGCGCCGGCTCCACGTCGTGTCGCGGTCGTCTCGGAAGTATCCGAGGTCGACTGCGTACTGGGCCATGCCGAGGATCTCGTCGACCACCAGAGGGTTCTCCCCCAACGCGGGGAAGTAGGTCAGCAGGCCTTCGCGAGAGTAGGCGCTGCGGTACTCGGCTTTGAGTCCGGTGACACGGGAGAACGCCTCGACCATCTCGGCTGGGGAGATGACGTCCCCCACGACCGGCAGGCAGGCGCCGCGGTAGGTGTCGGGGTTGGAGAACACCTCGAGGACGGCCGGCCCGGTCGCGGTGAGTGGGTCCACGAAGGGGGCACGGAAGCCTTCGGGGAGGTAGAAAGGCATGAGCACCGTGTCACCATCGATGCGCGGGGTGTAGTACTCCAGCGCGTTGGTGTAGAAGAACGAGAGCATGATGAAGGTGTGCGCGATCGGCAGAGTCCGAATGTGCTCCGCGATGAGCGCCTTGTCGGTGAAGTGCGGGGCGTACTTGGTGCCCGAGGACCGCTCGTTGACGTTCTCGAGCGCACTGAAGACGACGTGGCTCACTCCGGCCTCGACCGCTGCATCGGCAAGTTGGCGCCCGAGAGGGAACTCCTCGGTGGAGGGAGGCGCGATGGGCGGGGTCATCAGGAAGGCCCCTCGGCCGATCCGAACGCGTCGACGAACTCACGCTGGTGACCCAGCGCGAGGGGAACCTCGGCGATCTCCGCTCCCAGCCCCGCCAGGCTCCGGGCCTGGGCAGAGTCGGCGTCCCGGGTCAGGGCTCGCACCCGGAACCTGCCGCTCTCAAGCAAGGAGGTGACGACGCTCCTTCCCTGCTTGCTAGTGGCACCCGCGACGACGATCAACGGCTTGCTGGTCTCAGACATCGTGTACTTCCTCTTGTGTATCCCCGGTGTTCGCGGCGGTCGGCAGTTGCGCGGCGGACACCGGAGGGGGCGTGAACGCACTCCATCATATCGACACATCGCGATATGTAAATGTGTCTGCTGGGAGCGAACTCAGTTCGTCACATCGAGATACGGTGGTGCGTGAGAGGTGAGGAGGCGACCGTGGCGACGGCACAGGCGACGAGCCCAGGGGGCGACGCGGAGAACGAGCCCCCTCTGGCTGCGGTCGAGGCATTGAAGGCGCTGGCGAACCCTGCACGGCTGCAAATCATGGACTGGCTGCGGGACCCTCACGGCGAGTTCGCTCAGTGGGAGCCGATAGCCGACCGGGACGAGGTCGGGGTCTGCGTCAGCCATCTGCAAGCCAAGTCGGGGCTGGCGCAATCGACAGTCTCCTCGTACATGGCAACCCTCGAGCGGGCAGGCCTGGTACAGGCCACGCGGGTCGGCAAGTGGATCCACTACAAACGCAACGAGGGCACGCTGTCGCGACTCGCAGAGATGCTCCGCGGCACATAGCGACGATCACGAAAGCCCGCTACGAGGCGACCAACGGCGTACGGCACACCAGACTCCGCGCGGCACGCTCGCGACATCGCGGGCCTGACTGAGGGAGGAACCAATCCCTGCTTCCGCGATCCTCGAAGCCTCGCTTCCCGCGCCGTTCAACGCTAACGAGCTCGTGCATGGTTGGAGGTGAGGCGTCGAGGACTTCGCTAGGGCTCGATGTTCACGTCTGCTGAGTCGATGCCAGGTCCGTGGTCTGCTGGTGGGACAGCAGGCTGGCGATGGCTTGGACGGTGTCGCTCATGTGCTCGCGATGGCCGTGGTGGCGGGCCAGGGCTCGCCAGTTCTTCGGGTGTGCGATGCCGTGCTCGACCCGGATGCGTCGCGAGGAATGCGCTTTGCGCTGGCGCTCGTACATCTCCTCGTACCAGTCCGGGGCGTTCTTCTTGAACTTGCGGTGTGGTGGTGTCACCGCACGTCCGCCGGTCTGCGCGCCCAGACCCTGGTAGCCGGCGTCGGAGAGGATCTCCACCGCGGGTCCATCGGCCAAGAGCTTGACCAGCCCTAACTGGCGGGCGTGGGTGATGTCCGCGCAGCTTCCGGGCCTGGTCGGGCTGCAGAACAGCACGCGGCCGTCTTCGTCCGTGACCACCATGGCCTTGACGGCGTTCTGCTTGCTCTTGCCGGAGATGAACGCATCCCGGCCCTTGCGGCCGACGGCGGGGCGTCGGACCCGGATCTCGGTGCCGTCGACCATCCCGGTCTTCCCGCTGGCGCCGAGATGGTCGACCACCTCGGCGAGGGTCCGCAGTCGTACGCCGGGGCTGATGGTGCACCCGCGCTCGGCGAGCAGGGGCCGCACCTCGCCGATGGCCCGGGTGATGGTCGAGCGTTCCACACCGAACCAGCAGGCCAGCACATCGTGGGTGGTTCCGTGGCGGAGATGGACGAGGGTGGCCAGAAGCCGGTCGACGAACACCAGCCGGTGCTTCGCGCCGGCGCCCACCGCCCGCTTCCGCGGCCGCGACAGGGCGGGCGTACCGCGAGGCAGCGTGAGAAGTCGTTCGACCGCAAGAAGGACGCTGTCGACTTCGCAACCAAGGTCGAGAACGACAAGCGCGAGAACATCTATATCGACCCGACCGCTGGCAGGGTTTCGGTGCGCCAGTACGCGACGGACTGGGTGGCGCTCAAGGTTGCCTCGGCCGGGACCCTTGAGTCCTACGAACGGATCATGCGCCTCCACGTCGTGCCGCACCTGGGCAACAAGTCCATAGCCCAGGTGACGGCTGCCGACGTGGAGGGCCTGTACGCCCGCTGGCGTCAGGATGGAGCATCGCTCAACACCATCGAGTCCCGCCGCGTTGCCCTGTCAGGGATGTTCTCGCACGCGGTGCGGCACAAGAGGATCGCAAACAGTCCCGTCAGCGAAGCCGAGAAGCTCGACAACCCCGTCATTCCGGTCGACGAGAAGACTCTGCCCAGCACCGATGAGATATCCGCTATCGCTCGCGAAATCGGCCCGCGCTTGGAACCTGCAATATGGCTGATGGCCTGTTGTGGCCTGCGGATCGGTGAGTCTCTCGTTGTCTTCCCAGAAGACTTCTTCGACGGCAATCTGCGCCTGCGTCGACAGGTTGTCCGCGTGAAGAACGAAGCGGGAAAGTACGCCGCCATGTATGCGCCGCTGAAGCATCGCAAGGAAGGCGAGTGGCGCGACATCCCCGCCGCGGCGATTCTCGATCCGCTCCAGGAACGGCTTCCCATCCTCAACGCCAATGGGAAAATGACGCACACCGGTCTCGTTCGCAAGTCATGGGACCGGGCAATTCGGCGGCTCGGCCTGCCGGAGTACAACCCTCACGATCTCCGTAAGAAGTGGGCGACCGAGACGCTGACCAATGGCGCGTCTCTGCACGAGGTTGCCCGCTGGCTGGGGCACTACTCGGTCAACCTGACTGCGGCCCTGTACGGCCACCTCACTCAGGACGGCCGCGAGCGTTGCCGCCAGATCATCCAGACCAGCTACGCGCCGCACATGCCCCCGTCAGCGCCAGCACCCGCCGCGTCCCGTGCTGAGTTGGTGCTGAGTTAGGCCGTTTCGGTCCCGCGCCGGCCAGGTCGACGCCTCCGCGGCGCATCCATCCAACTCAACTCGGATGGCTCTCGCTCACTCCCCGCCGATACCCTCGAACCACGTAGGCCCACCCTCTCTGGCCTGCTTGATTCGACTGATGGCGAAGTCCTCCATGTCGGGCAGCGCGTCCACCTCGAACCAGCCCACCTCCAGCGACTCGTCGTCGTTGACGCGCGCCTCGCCGCCCACCGCCCGGCAGAGGAAGCAGATGTCCATGAACTGGCAGACGTCGCCGTTGGGATAGACGATCGGTTCGAGGGCCTGGACGAGGATGACGCGCTCCGGCACGCACCGGATGGCGGTCTCCTCGTACACCTCGCGCACGATGGCCGCGGCGGGCTGCTCCCCCGGCTCCGGGATGCCGCCGATGATGGCCCACAGGCCCGTGTCGGACCGGCGGCCGAGCAGTACCCGGTCCTCGTCGTCGAGGACGATGGCGCTCACGCCGGGCAGCGGCAGCAGCCGGTGGCCGATATCGGCACGAAGCTCGCGAATGAAGTCAGGGGTAGGCATAGGGCGAGGGTAGCTGGCGGGGACGATCCGCTCGCGACGACCGATTCGCACATCAGAGACCCCGTTTCCGCGCAACTCCTCCACAGACAGGGCCGCAGCCGCTACGGTGTCCGGCAGTCCTTTGCCTGCGCTGGGGGTCCCCTCTGGGGGAGTCCGGCCCCACGGTCCATAGCGCGGTGCCCGTCACGACTCGGGGGATTCGACGGGATGGCGTCATCGGCCGTTCACCCTGCCCTACGGATGCGCGGCGGCGCGTCCGACACCGCCGGCGTCCTCATCCTCGGCGGCTGCGCCATCTGGGCGCTGGTGAGCGCCGCGGGCCGGGCCGCCCGTCCCGAGGGCGTGCTGCTGGCCGTGCTGGCCGTGGCCGCCGGGTACGCGTGCGGGCGCATGGCCGGGGCGCTCCTGCCCGTCGCCGCGACGGCCGCCACCGCGCTGGCGGGGCTCGCGCTCACCTCGACCACCTGGATCACCGGCGTGGACGGCGGTCCGGCGGGTCGGTCGGGGGCGGACGCCGCACAGCTGATCCTCGCCGCGGGGGCCGCGTGCTGCGCGGCGTGGGCGACCCGGCGGCCCGTGCTGCGGCTGGGCCTTGGGCTGCTGGCCGCCGGTGTCGCGGGCGCGGCTCTCGCGATCGGCTCGGTACCGGCCTGCGCGGCGGCGGCCGGCGTGCTGCTGTGCTCGCTGGCGGCGGGCCGGATGCGGCACCGGCTGCTCGGTCTGGCCGGGCTCGCCCTGGTCGCGGCGGTGGCGGTCGGCGGCTGCTGGGCGGTGGCGCAGAACGCCCTGCCGTCCGGGCTCGGCGGCGCCGTGCAGGGGCAGCTCACCGAGCACCGGATCCGGCTCTGGCAGGACGCCGCCCGTATCGCCGAGGACCACCCGGTGCGCGGGGCGGGCCCGGACCTGTACAGCGAACTGAGCCCGGTGGCGCGGGAGTCCGCGGAGCCGGACGGCAAGCCGCACTCGGCCCCGCTCCAGCAGGCGGCCGAACAGGGCGTCCCCGGGATGGTCCTGCTGGCCGCCGCCTTCGGCTGGCTGCTGTACGCGCTGTGGCTCTCGCCACGCTCCACCCAGGTCGTCCTGACCGCCGGGGCGGCGCTCACCGCGCTGGCGGTGGCGGCGACGCTGGGCAACGCGCTGAGCTTTCCGCAGGTCACGGCGGGGGCGGGGCTGCTGGCGGGGCTGGCCACGGCCCATGTGCGAGCCGAGGACCTGCCCTAGATGACGGTCCCGCCGGGTCGAGAGGGCTACGCCTGCGACGTGCGGCGGGCCAGGAGCCTCAGGTGGGCGCGGACGACGCGCACCGCCGCCTCCGCGTCGTCCACCGTGACCGTGAACAGACGCCCGTCGCCGAGCCGCAGCACCACTCCCTCGCCCTGGCGTACGACGACGGCGGTGCCCTTCTCGGGCCGCCAGCGGATGCCCCAGCCGCCCCACTGGCGAGGCGTGACGCGCGGCGCGAACTCGGCGCTCACCACGGACTTGAGCGGGATGCGGCGGCGCGGCAGGCCGGCGTAGCCGCAGCGCACCTCCATCGCGTCGCTGTCGATCCGTACCGCCACGTGGACGAAGGCGAGGGTGCCGAAGAGGACCAGCAGTCCGGCGGCGACGCAGCCGATCACCGACATCAGCAGCGGTCCGAGCCCGGAGACCGCCCAGGAGGTGTCGACGGCCAGATCGATGCCGAGGGCCACGCAGGCGGCGCCCAGGATGGCGAAGAGCCACTGCGCGCGGTTGGTCGCGCGGCCGGTCCACACGGGCGGCGGCAGCTGGCCCCCACCCCGGAACAGCTCCTCGCGGTGGTCCCTCATACCAGGCAGCGTACCTACGTTCCAGCGGCGAGGCGGGGAGCCGTTCCACCGGTGAGGCCGCTGCCCTCCAGGTAGCTCAGCGCCTCCGGGGGCAGCGCGGCGTCCCGGCCGCTCAGCAGCACGGTGAGCGTGCCGGTCGGGGCCGCGGCGGGAGCCGGGGCCGCCCCGATGCGGCGCAGCGCCTGGGCGGCCACGGCCTCGGCGGACCCGTAGAAGGCGATCGGGGGCGCCCCGGCGGGCTGCACGGCGGCGCGGATGCGGTCGACGACGAGTTCGTAGTGGGTGCAGCCGAGGACGACGGCCCGCACGTCGCGCGGGGTGCGGGCCGCGGCGGCGGCCACCGCCGCGTCGATCGCGTCGTCGTCCGCCCACTGCACCGCGTCGGCCAGCCCCGGGCAGGCCACCTCGGTGACCCGTACGCCATCCGCGAAGTCGCGGATCAGCCCGTGCTGGTACGGGCTGCCCGTGGTGGCGGGGGTGGCCCAGATGGCGATGGGGCCGCCGGCCGCCGCGGCGGGCTTGATCGCGGGGACGGTCCCGATCACCGGGAGCGCGGGCTCCAGCTCGGCCCGGAGCGCGGGCAGGGCGTGTACGGAGGCGGTGTTGCAGGCGACGATCAGCGCGTCCGGGGCGTGCGCGGCGGCGGCGCGGGCGCAGGCGAGCGCGCGGGCGGTGACGCGGCTGGTGGCGTCCTCGGGGGTGCGCGGTCCCCACGGCATGCCGTCGGGGTCGGAGGAGAGCACGAGGTCGGCGTCGGGGCGCATCCGGCGCACGGCGGCGGCGGCCGCGAGCAGCCCGAGTCCGGAGTCCATGAGCGCGATCTTCACCGAGTTCCGCCTGCCCTGTTCGCTGTGGCTGCCGTCGCAGCTGTCGTGGTCGCTGTCGTTCCGGTCTGTCGTCCCGGTCCGTGCCCGGATGCCGTCGGCGTCCGTCCGGACCGGTGCGCCAGGGGTCTCCTGGGCCATGGCACGGGCCCCGGACACTTTAGTCGATCGCCGGTGCGCGCCCGGCGGCGGTGAGGTGGCCGGTCCGGCAGACTGCGGCGGGTGAGCTCGCTGCTGTGGATCGCCGTCGGGGCCCTGCTCGCGTGGGGCTGGCTGCTGCTGGGACAGGGATTCTTCTGGCGTACGGACGTCCGGCTGCCGCGCCGGGCCGATCCGGACGAGTGGCCCGCGGTGGCGGTGGTGGTGCCGGCGCGGGACGAGGCCGAGGTGCTGCCCCGCAGCCTGCCGTCGGTGCTCACGCAGGACTATCCGGGCCGCGCCGAGGTCTTCCTCGTGGACGACGGCAGTACCGACGGCACCGGTGAGCTGGCGCGGGCGCTCGCCGACAAGTACGGGGGGCTGCCGCTGACGGTGGCCTCCCCCGGCGACCCCGAGCCGGGCTGGACGGGGAAGCTGTGGGCCGTGCGGCACGGCATCGCGCTGGCGCGGACCCGTACCGACGCCGCGTATCTGCTGCTGACGGACGCGGACATCGCGCACGAGCCGGACAGTCTGCGGGAGCTGGTGCGCGCGGCGCATCCGGACGGCCCGGACCTGGTGTCGCAGATGGCGCGGCTGCGGGTGGTGACGTTCTGGGAGCGGCTGATCGTTCCCGCCTTCGTGTACTTCTTCGCCCAGCTCTACCCCTTCCGGTGGGTGAACCGGGCCGGGGCGCGGACGGCGGCCGCGGCGGGCGGCTGCGTCCTGCTGCGCCGGGAGGCGGCCGAGCGCGCCCGGATCCCGGATGCGATCCGGCAGGCGGTCATCGACGACGTGGCGCTGGCGCGCGCGGTGAAGCGGACGAAGCCGAACCGGGGCATCTGGCTGGGGCTGGCCGACCGGGTCGACAGCGTGCGGCCGTATCCGCGGCTGGGCGGGCTGTGGCGGATGGTGTCGCGCAGCGCCTATGCCCAGCTGCGGCACAATCCGCTGCTGCTGGTGGCGACGGTCGCGGGGCTGGCCGTGGTCTATCTCGTGCCGCCGGTCGCCGCGTGCGCCGGGGCGCTGACGGGGGACGGGGCGCTGCTGGCGGTGGGCGGCGCGGCCTGGGCGGTGATGGCCGGTACGTATGTGCCGATGCTGCGCTACTACCGGCAGACCCTCTGGCTGGCTCCCCTGCTGCCGCTGACGGCCGTCCTGTATCTGCTGATGACGGTGGATTCGGCGGTGCGGCACTGCGCGGGGCGCGGCGCGGCCTGGAAGGGGCGTACGTACCCCGCTCCCAAGGCCGCGCCGCGATCCGACGCCTGACACGAGCTCAGTCCGCACCCATGTGACTTATTTGCGGCCGGGTGTCCAGTTCATGCCCCAGCCGTAGGCGTGGTCGAGCGTGCGCTGCGGGCTGACGCCGCGCTGCGGCACCAGGTAGCGCGCCTCGCGCTGGACGACGAGGTCGCCCCGTTGTTGGTGATGAGGGCGAGCGCGCAGACGTTGGACGGCACGGTGCACTCGTCCAGCGAGAAGTCGATCGGGGCGCCGGCCTGCGGCGTGAGGGTGACCGTGGCGTTCAGGTTGGCGAAGCTGCGGGCGCCCTCGTAGATGGTGACGAAGACCAGGATGCGGCGGAAGACGTGCCGATGGTCGAGGTTGATGGTGAGGTTCTCGCCGTCGGCGCGGGCGCCGGTGCGGTCGTCGGCGTCCAGGTGGATGAACGGCGGCTGGTGCAGCGAGCCGAAGGAGTTGCCCAGAGCCTGCACCACGCCCTTGCTGCCGTCGGCCAGCTCGAAGAACGCGCCCAGGTCGAGGTCGAGGTCGCCGTGCAGGGCCAGCGCCTTGCCGAGCTTGCTCCCCCAGCCCTGGAACTGCTTGTGCACCTGCCAGTTGAGATTGACCCGCATGGCGCCCGAGGTGCCGCCCTGCTTGGTGAGCGAGACGGTCGGGGACTCCTTCGTCAGGGTGACCTTGGTCAGCCGTACGGGAGCGGACGCGGCGGGCGGCGCGGCGGGGGCCCCGGCGGGAACCTGCGGGGCGGCGGCGGGCGGGGGCGGCAGCGGCGCGGCGTAGCCGGTCGGCGGCGGCGCGGGTGCGGCGGGGGCCGGGGCGGCGGGCCGCGCGGGCGGCGCGGGCGCGGGCGGCTGGGCGGCGACGTGCGGAGGCTGCTGCGGCTCGTCGACCGTGATGCCGAAGTCGGTCGCGAGGCCCGCGAGTCCGGTGCCGTAGCCCTGGCCGACGGCGCGGAACTTCCACGTCCCCTGCCGGCGGTACAGCTCGCCGAGGACGAAGGCCGTCTCGACCGTGGCGTCCTCGCTGTCGAAGCGCGCGAGCTCGGTGCCTGCGGCCGCGTCCAGCACCCGTACGTGCAGGCCGGGCACCTGGCCGAAGGCGCCGCCGTCGGCCGAGGCCGCGAGGACCACGGTCTCGATGGCGGGCTCCACCCGGTCCAGGTCGGCGAAGAGCGTGTCGGTCACCTCGCCGCCCGCCGTGCGCTTGCCCTCGTGCCGGACGGCGCCGGAGGGGTGCGTCGCCTGGTTGTAGAAGACGAAGTCCGCGTCGGAGCGGACCTTGCCCGAGGCCAGCAGCAGCGCCGAGGCGTCCACGTCCGGCACCCCCGGCCCGCCTCGCCAGCCGATCTCGACCCGCACCGCCGACGCCGGCACCTGAACATTGGCGCCCTTGCGCATCGCCATTCCTTCCCCCTGCCTCTCATCCGTCGTGTGTCCGGCGGGTCCGTGCCCGGATTCCAACCGACGGTAACCCACCGGGAGCGCGCTCTTTACACGATCTCAACGTACCCTGACGACCGATTTTCCCAGGTTCGCTGTGATTGGGGATCGCCGGGCGCAGGGAACCCACGAAACAACCCGCTTATCCGACTCCACAACCAGCACATCGTGGGCTTAACTTATGGACTATGAGCTCCCCCCGCAGCACCTATGGCGGCGGCTACTACTCCTCGCCGTCCTTCCCGGACACTCCCATCTACGACAGCCTCGTCGCGGAGCGGGGGACACCGCAGATCGCGCCCATCCGGGTCCCGTCCCCGTATGACGCGAGCGGCTTCTTCTCGCCTGCCTCGCCGGCGCTCCCGGCGGCGCTGCCCGCCCTGCCGGCCGCGCCGTCCCCGCAGCACACCCCGCCGCACGGCTATCCGGCGCAGGGCGGCATGCCGCAGCCCAGCGGGTTGCAGCACCCCCGGCGCCGTACATCCCGCCGCAGTCGACGGGCCCGCGCGGCTATCCGGGCGCCCAGCCGCCGATGCAGCAGCCGCGTCCGGGCATGGGCGGACCGACGGGGTACGAGGCGATGCGCCCGGCCATGCCGCGGCCTGCCGCCCCGCGCCCGGCGCCCGCCCCGTACCAGGACCAGTACGGGCGTCAGCAGTACCCGAACCAGGGCTACTGACCGCACCATCGGGGAGGCGCCGCGGGGGGCGCCGCCCCGGCGAACGACGGCCGCCCGCCGAACCGTTCGCGGCGGCCACCCGCTGACCCGTTCCGCGGTCAGTGCGGCCCGCCGCTGTTGTAGGGGTTGTGCAGGTCCAGCGCGCGGTTGCGGGCGCTCTGCAGCCGCCGGCCCATGGCCTGCGCGCAGGCCAGCACGAGTTCGTAGCCCAGGGCGGTGTCGTCCGTGCAGAGCTGCCGGACCGCGGCCGCGTCGAACTCGTGCGCGCGCACCGGGCTGAGGGCCTCCGCGCCCAGGTGCCAGCCGCCCGGCGGGAACAGCCACGACCAGCCGACCAGCTCGCCGGGGCCGAGTGTCTCGATGACCACGGGCCGGCGCCCCGGCACCCGCATGTCGAGGGTGACCGATCCGGTGCGGACGATCCAGAAGCGGTCGGCCCTGCCGCCCTCCTCGAAGAGCCGCGCGCCGGAGGGGAAGGACGCGTCGTGTGCGAGCGCCAGCAGCCGGTCGCGGTGCTCGCCGGACAGCCCGCTGAGAAGTCCACTCATGTCCTCAGGGTGCCGCGTCGGCTCCCGTCCCGCCCATCGGCGTCCGTGGTGCCGCACCGGCGTCCCATCGCGCCCCGTCGGCGTCCGATCGCGCCGCACCGGCCTCTCGTCGCGCTCATCGGCGGCGGCTGTGGCATGGTCGGTCGCAGGGCCGCACGCGTGCCGCACGGCGGCCCGCACAAGGGACGTACACGAGGGACGTAACGGTGCACACGCCATCCACGCTCTCCGACAGCGCCGTGGAGGAGCTCGACTCGCACTGGCGCGCGCTGAACTACCTCGCCGCCGGCCAGCTCTATCTCCGCGGCAATCCGCTGCTCACCGAGCCGCTGCGGCCGGAGCACATCAAGCCGCGGCTGCTGGGGCACTGGGGCACCTGTCCGGGCTGAACCTGGTCTACACCCACCTCAACCGCATGATCCGCGAGCGCGACCAGGACACCGTGTGCGTGTGGGGTCCGGGGCACGGCGGGGCCGCGGTGCTCGCCGGTGCCTGGCTGGAGGGCACGTACGGCGAGCTCAACCCCGACTGCGGCCGCGACCTGGCGGGGCTGACGCGGCTGTTCCGGCAGTTCTCGACGCCGGGCGGCGTGGCAAGCCACACCGCCCCCGAGGTGCCCGGCTCCCTCCAGGAGGGCGGCGAGCTGGGCCACTGCCTTGGGCACGCCTACGGCGCGGCGCTGGACAACCCGGACCTGCTGGTGGCCTGCGTGATCGGCGACGGCGAGGCGGAGACCGGGCCGCTGGCCGCCTCCTGGCACGCGAACAAGTTCCAGGACCCGGTGCACGACGGTGCCGTGCTGCCCATCCTCCACCTCAACGGGTACAAGATCGCCAACCCGGCGGTGCTCGCGCGGCTGGGGGACGCGGAGCTCGACGCCCTGCTGCGCGGATACGGCCACGAGCCGCTGTACGTCACCGGCCGGCTGGACAGCGATCCCGCGCACGTCCACCGCGACATGGCCGCCGCCCTGGACCTCGCGGTGGACCGGATCGCCGCCATCCGCCGCGCCGCCCGCGAGGACGGGGACCGGCGGCGCCCGCACTGGCCGCTGATCGTGCTGCGTACGCCGAAGGGCTGGACCGGGCCCGAGGAGGTCGACGGCGAGCCGGTGGCGGGCACCTGGCGCGCCCACCAGGTGCCGCTCGACGCCGTCCGCGAGAACCCCGACCATCTGCGGCAGCTCGACCGGTGGCTGCGCTCGTACCTGCCGATGGAGCTGTTCGACGAGGGCGGCCACCCGCGGCCCCCGGTGCTGGCCTGCGTCCCCGACGGGGACCGCAGGCTGGGCGCCAACCCGCACGCGAACGGCGGCCGGCTGCTGCGGGAGCTGCCGCTGCCGGACCTGGCCCGGTTCGCGGTGCCCGTGGACCGGCCCGGCACCGCGCTGCACGAGCCGACGCGGGTGCTCGGCGGGCTGCTGCGCCAGATCATGGCGGACACCGCGGACCGCCGGGACTTCCGGGTGGTGGGTCCCGACGAGACCGCGTCGAACCGGCTGCAGGACCTGTACCAGGCGACCGGAAAGGCGTGGCAGGCCGAGCGCGCCCCCACCGACCGGGACCTGGCGCCGGACGGCCGGGTCATGGAGGTGCTGTCGGAGCACCTGTGCCAGGGCTGGCTGGAGGGCTATGTGCTCACCGGGCGGCACGGGCTGTTCTCGTGCTACGAGGCGTTCGCGCACATCGTGGACAGCATGGCCGCGCAGTACGTGAAGTGGGTCGGCACCGCGCGCACGGTGCCCTGGCGGGCGCCGGTCGCGGGATTGAACTACCTGCTGACCTCGCATGTGTGGCGGCAGGACCACAACGGCTTCTCCCACCAGGACCCCGGCTTCGTCGACCACGTCCTCAACAAGAACCCGGACGTGGTGCGGGTGTACCTGCCGCCGGACGCCAACACCCTGCTGTGCGTCGCCGACCATGTGCTGCGCACCCGCGACGTGGTGAACGTCGTGGTCGCGGGCAAGCAGCCCGGCTTCGACTGGCTGGATATCGACCAGGCGCGCGACCACTGCGCGCGCGGGGCCGGGGTGTGGGAGTGGGCGGGCACCGAGGAGCGGGGCACCGGACCGGACGCGGTGCTGGCCTGCGCCGGCGACGTCCCCACCCAGGAGGCGCTGGCCGCGGCCGCGCTGCTGCGCCGGCATCTGCCGGAGCTGTCGGTCCGGGTGGTGAACGTGGTCGACATGACGCGGCTGATGCCGCGCGAGGAGCATCCGCACGGGATGACGGACAAGGAGTTCGACGCGGTCTTCACCCGCGACCGCCCGGTGATCTTCGCCTACCACGGCTATCCGTGGCTGATCCACCGGCTGACGTACCGGCGGGCCGTCCACCCGCAGGTGCATGTGCGCGGCTACAAGGAGATGGGCACCACGACCACGCCCTTCGACATGGTCGTACGCAACGATCTCGACCGGTACCGGCTGGTGATGGACGTCATCGACCGGGTGCCGGGGCTCGCGGTGGGCGCCACGGGGGTCCGGCAGGCGATGGCGGACATCCGGCAGCGGCACCACCGCTGGATCCGACGGCACGGCACGGACCTGCCGGAGGTCGTGGAGTGGAGCTGGCCGGGCTGAGCCCGCGGCTCACTCCGGCGCGGCTGCTACTTCGGGGCGTGGGCACCCAGGTAGAACAGCAGCCACAGGAAGCCCGCGAAGACGTGCCCGGCGACCACGTACACGAAGACGCGCCAGGCGACGGCGCGCTCCTTGTACTCCTCGGATCCGGCACCGCCGCCCTCGTACCCGGCGTGCGGCGCCTTGGCGGGCTCATCAGTCATACGGACGAGTGTACGCGGGGTCCGGATTTCGCCGTCCGTACACCGCTCCTCCCGCCTGACGCGGTATATGAGGTACTCACAAACGGACAAGGGGGTGCGGCAGGGTGCGAACGGTTCGGGGGCTCTGGCGGTGGCGGGACAACCCGCTGCGCCGCGCGACGGACCTGGCCGAGGCGTGCGCGGGGCTGGCCGCCGCCCTGCTGATCCTGTGCCTCGCCCCCGCCGTCGGCTGGCTGACCGGCATGATCGCCCATGACGCGCTCAACGACGCGGTGCGCGAACAGCGGGCCCGGCGGCACGAGGTGACGGCGACCGTGGTCACGGTGCTGGCGCAGCCGCCGGTCGACCCCGACCCGGAGACCTCGTCGGCGCGGGACGCCCACCGCCGGGTGCTCGCCCGCTGGACCGGGCCGGACGGGAAGACGCGCACCGGAACGGTGCACGCGCCGGCCTCCGAGGCCGGCCCGGGCGACCGCATCCCGCTGTGGACCGACGAGCACGGCTCGCCGGTCGGCCGCCCGCTGGACAGCGCGACGGCCACCACGCACGCCGTCTTCGCCGGGGTGGGCGCGGCGGCCCTGGCGGCCGGCCTGGTGGAGGGCGCGCGGCGGCTGGTCGTATGGCGGCTGACGCATCGGCGGTACGCCCGCTGGGACAGCGCGTGGGAACGGGCCGGGCAGGATTGGGGCAGAGCGGGCGCGGGGAGCTGACCGCTCAACTCGCCCTCCACCGCGCACGCTACGGTGGGGCCTTCACGCACCACGGCGGGCCTTCACGGCGCCGCTGTACGCGGTCGGCACACGCACGAGGTGGGGGCACAGCAGCACCATGGCACAGGGCTCGGTCGTCCAGGTGACGCACACCGGAACGTCGCGCTGGCGGCGCCGCACAGGAGAGTACGCCTCCCTCGCCGCGGCGCTGGAGGCGGCCGGGGAGGGGGACGTGCTGTCGATCTCCCCGGGTACGTACCGGGAGAACCTGGTGATCGGCCGGGCGGTGACGCTGCGCGGCCCGGAGGGCTCCCGCGGCGCGGTGCGGATCGCCCCGGCCGACGGTGTGGCGCTGACCATCCGCGCCTCCGCGACCGTGCGGGACCTGCACATCGAGGGGCAGGACTCGGCCTCGCCCGCGCTGCTGGTCGAGGACGGGGCGCCGGAGATCTGCGACGTGCGGGTGGCCACCCGCTCGGCGGTGGGCATCGAGGTGCGCGGCGGCGCCCGGCCGACGGTGCGCCGCACGTCCGTCGACAACCCGGCCGGGGTGGGCGTGAGCGTCCTGGACGGCGCGGGCGGGGTGTTCGAGGAGTGCGAGGTGGTGGCCGCGGGGCAGTCCGGCGTCGCGGTGCGCGGCGGCGGCCGTCCGCGGCTGGAGCGCTGCAAGGTCCACCACACCTCCGGGTCCGGTCTCTCCGTCACCGGTGAGGGCAGCACGCTGGAGGCGGTCGGCTGCGAGGTGTACGAGATCCGGGGCGCGGGCGTCGCGGTCTCGGCGCGCGCCACGGGACACCTGACGGACTGCCAGGTGCACCGGACCTCCTCCGACGGGGTCAACCTCGACACCGACGCCGTCCTCACGCTCGCCGACTGCGACATCCACGACATTCCGGAGAACGCGGTGGACCTGCGGTCGCGTTCGGTGCTGACGCTCACCCGCTCCACGGTCCGCCGGTTCGGGCGCAACGGCCTGTCGGTGTGGGACCCGGGCACGCGCGTGGACGCCAACCAGTGCGAGATACATGACAGCACCGGCGACTACCCGGCGGTGTGGGTGAGCGACGGGGCGGCGGCCGTGCTCGACGCCTGCCGGGTGCGTGATGTGCCGGACGCCCTGTTCGTCCTGGACCGCGGCTCCCGTGCCGACGTGGTGGACAGCGACATCTCCCAGGTGCGCAACACGGCGGTGTCGGTGAGCGACGGGGCGACCGCCCAGTTGGACGACTGCCGGATCCGGGAGGCCGCGACCGGCGCGTGGTTCCGCGACCACGGCAGCGGCGGGACGCTGGCGGGCTGCACGATCGACGGGACGGCGACCGGGGTGATCGTCACCAAGGGCGCCGACCCGACGGTGGAGCGCACCACGGTCAGCTCCCCCACCGAGGCCGGGTTCTACGTCTCCGCCGAGGGCCGGGGCACGTTCCACACCTGCCGGGTGACGGGCAGCGGCGGCTACGGCTTCCACATCATCGACGGCTGCCGTACGACGCTGACCCGCTGCCGCACCGAGCGCTGCGCCCGCGGCGGCTACGAGTTCGCCGAGCCCGGCCCCGTCAGCGAGGACTGCACCAGCGACGAGAGCGCGACGCCGGAGCCCGTCCCGCCGCCGCTCCCGGCCACGGCAACGCAGTCGGCCCCGGCAACCGCCGGGCTGCTGGGCGGCGTCCCGGTGCCGCGGCCCGCGCAGACCGCCCAGATGGCTGAGCCCGCGCCGCCGGCCCGGGAGGCCAAGGAGGTGCTGGGGGCGCTGGACGCGCTGGTCGGGCTGGAGAGCGTCAAGCGCGAGGTGCGGGCGCTGACCGACATGATCGAGGTCGGCCGCCGGCGGCAGCGGGCCGGGCTCAAGGCCGCCTCGGTCCGCCGCCATCTGGTCTTCACCGGCTCCCCGGGACCGGCAAGACCACGGTGGCCCGGCTGTACGGCGAGATCCTGGCCGCCCTCGGGGTGCTGGAGCGCGGCCATCTGGTGGAGGTCTCCCGGGTGGACCTGGTGGGCGAGCACATCGGCTCCACGGCGATCCGTACCCAGGAGGCGTTCGACCGGGCGCGCGGCGGGGTGCTGTTCATCGACGAGGCGTACGCCCTGTCACCGGAGGACGCGGGCCGGGACTTCGGCCGGGAGGCCATCGACACGCTGGTGAAGCTGATGGAGGACCACCGCGAGGCGGTCGTCGTCATCGTCGCCGGGTACACCGCGGAGATGGAGCGGTTCCTGACCGTCAACCCCGGGGTGGCGTCCCGCTTCTCCCGCACCATCACCTTCGGCGACTACACCCCCGAGGAGCTGCTGCGGATCGTGGAGCAGCAGGCGGAGGAGCAGGAGTACCGGATCGGGGAGGGCGCGTCGGAGGCGCTGCTGAAGTACTTCACGGCGGTGCCCAAGGGCCCGGCGTTCGGCAACGGCCGTACCGCCCGGCAGACCTTCGAGGCGATGGTCGAGCGGCACGCGGGCCGGGTCGCCCAGCTGGCCGACCCGAGCACCGACGAGCTCACCCTGCTCTATCCGGAGGACCTGCCGGCGCTGCCCTGAGCGGGGAGCCGGTGCCCGGCCCCGTCGGGCAGCCGGGCCAGCAGCCCGGCCCGCTCCTGCTCGAAGACCGGGTCGGCCTGGTAGTCGCCGTGCCCCAGGATGGCGGCGGGCAGCGGGTGTTCGGCGGTACGGCCGTAGGCGAGCGGATCCTTGAGGGCGCCGCGGTCCACCTCGGGCCCGGCCTCGTCCGGCAGCCGGATGGGGCCGCCGATGGGGTCGGTGTACCGCCACAGGTTGCGCCAGCAGCGCACCTCGCCGTGCAGGGCGAGCAGCGGGCCGGGGCCGAAGTAGGCGGGGAACCAGCGGCCGTACAGCCGCTCCAGCGGGGAGCCGTAGGTGAGCAGGGCGACCTGACGGCGGGTCTTGCGGTCCAACTGCCAGACGGCGGCCGCCGCCAGCACGCTGCCCTGGGAGTGGCCGGAGATGACCAGCCGGCCGCCGGTGCGCTGGGTCCAGGTCCGCATCCGCCAGGTGAGGTCGGGGACGGCCCGCTCGGCGTAGCAGGGCGGCGCGAAGGGGTGCGCGGCGCGCGGCCAGAACGTGCCGACGTCCCACAGGATGCCGATGGTGCGGCGGGCCGACGGGTTGCGGTAGGCGCGCCGCCCCCAGGCGACGAAGGTCAGGAACGCCAGGCCCACCAGCCAGGAGCCCAGCGCCTGCGCGGTCTGCGCGGCGCCGTCGAGCACCGCGTTGGTGTCGTCGCAGGCCCGGCCGGGGACCTCGTCGGTGGCCCAGGCGCCGGCGACGGCGCCCGCGCCGAGCACGAGCGCGAACAGGGCCAGGGGGCCGACGATGGCGGGCACGTCGTCGGTGAGTCCGGCGCGGGCGATGGTCCCGGCGATCCTGCGGGTGCGCACGCCGTCGGGCCGCTCCCCCGGATAGCCGTCCGGCACGGTGCGGATCAGCCGGGCCCGCACCCGCCATACGCGGACGGCGAAGACGGCGGCCAGGAGCAGCAGCAGGAGCACCAGCACGGGGACGGCGGCGGCCTGCCAGGACAGGATGACCGGCGGGCCCGGCATCGGCCCCGCGCCGGGGACGGCCGGGCCGTCCAGCCAGTCGGCCATCCGCTGGGTGACGCCCCCGGTCAGCAGCGCGCCCAGGGCGCAGGCGAACATGGCCACCGCCGCCCCGCCGAGCCCGAACAGCGGGGTACGCGGGGTGCGGTTGGCGCGGTGCAGCAGCAGGGCGCACACCGCGATGCCGGTGACCAGCGCACCCTGGACGAGGACGATGAGGCCGAAGGTCTGGTCGCCGGGCAGCTGCCGCCCGGCCGAGGACCAGTCCGGGCGGGACCAGCCCGCGTACAGCATCGACAGCGCGAGGCTGCCCAGCGCGGCACTCGGCAGCGCGGTGACGGTGAGCCGGTCGAGGTGCTCGTCCAGCCTGCTCTCGCTGCGGCCGCGGCTGCACACCACGTAGAGCACCATCAGTTCGACGACGACCAGTACCGCGGCCAGCACCCAGCTGAAGACGTCCAGTGCCGCGCTGCCGCCCGGCGCGTGGTCGTAGCGGGCGGCGGGGGCGGCGACGGCCGACGCGACGGTGAGGAAGCCCGCGGCGGTGTGGGCGGCGCGCAGCCGGGCCACGAGCCGGCGGCCGTACCAGAAGCCGGGCAGCCGCAGCGCCGGTCCTTCGCCGGACTCCGGGTCGGTCTCCTCGACCGGGAGCCCGAGGGGCGGCTGCGACTCGTAGGCGCTCCAGGTGCGGTTCGACAGGTACCACAGCAGCCCGGTCAGCGCGGCGGGCAGCAGGGCGGCGAGGGCGAGCCTGCGGCCCGGCTGGCTCCACCAGCCGTCGTGCCCGGCGGACATGAAGCCGAGCCAGGGCCGGTTGTCGGCGCACGAGCCGGTGCCGGCGCACTGCCAGGCGACCAGGTCCAGGGCCACTTCGCAGGCCGCGGCGATCAGCACCACGGTCAGGCTGAGGGCGACGAGCCGGACGAGGACGCCGTAGGCGCGTACCGTCCGGGTGCGGCCGGGCGCGGGCGGCCGCATCCAGTGGGCGAGGTTGGCGACCATGAAGGGCAGCAGGAGCAGCCACAGGGCGCGGGCGCCGTTGCCCGAGGTGAGGTTGGACCAGCAGTACGCCTCGCGGACGGGTTCGCGGCGGTAGTCGCCGGGGCGGTCCTCGGCGTCGCCGTCCTCGGTCCGGCGGTGGACGCCCGCGGTCTGGTCGCCGGTGACCCGGACGACGCGCGGGTCGGCCAGCATCTCCTGGGGCGTCGCGCCGCCGACCCCGTGGACCAGCAGCTCCAGCTCCAGCCGCGGCCGCTTGCCGTCCGGCGCCCTTTCCGGCCCGTTGTCCGACTCGGTGTCCGGCTGCCCTTCCGGCCCGTCGTCCGGCGCGGCGTCCGGTGCCGTGTCCGGTGTCCCGTCCGGCTGCTCCTGCCCTCGTGCCGTGCCGTTGTCCCGCGTGGTCGTCGCCACCGTCGCCCCCCGATTCCGGTGTCCCCATGAGGTCTGGGACATCCCCCATGAAGCATCCCCGCCGCGCGGCGTGGTCGTGGCGCGACACGGGCGGGTGAACCGAAATCGTAACCCTGTGCGCTCATCCGGCCGCCTGTCATCGGCGCGTGGGAGGATGAGCTCACCTGGGCGGGTGGCTGATCGGAAGCAAGGTGGGAACACCGTGAGTGACAACCAGAACCTCCTCGCGGAGCAGCGGCGTGCTCTGATCCTCGACGAGGTCAGGCGGCGCGGCGGGGTGCGGGTCAACGAACTCACGCGCAAGCTGAACGTGTCGGACATGACGGTCCGTCGCGATCTGGACGCCCTCGCCCGGCTGGGTGTGGTGGAGAAGGTGCACGGCGGTGCGGTGCCGGTCGCGGAGGCGAGCACCTACGAGCCCGGGTTCGAGGCGAAGTCGGCGCTGGAGCTGAGCGCGAAGGAGGACATCGCGCGGGCCGCGGCGGCGATGGCGGCGCCCGGCAGCGCGATCGCCCTCGCGGGCGGGACGACCGCGTACGCGCTGGCCCAGCGGCTGCTGGAGGTTCCGGATCTGACGGTCGTGACGAACTCGGTCCGGGTCGCCGACGTCTTCTACGCGGCGCAGCGCTCGGCCGCGGGCGGCGGCGCGGGCGCGGCGCGCCCGGGGGCGGCGACGGTGGTGCTGACGGGCGGGGTGCGGACGCCGTCGGACACCCTGGTGGGTCCGGTCGCGGACGCCGCGATCCGTTCCCTGCACTTCGATGTGCTGTTCCTCGGGGTGCACGGGATATCGGTCGAGGCGGGGCTGTCGACGCCGAACCTGGCGGAGGCGGAGACCAACCGCCATTTCGTGCGGTCGGCGCGGCGGGTCGTGGTGGTGGCGGACCACACCAAATGGGGCACGGTGGGCCTGAGTTCCTTCGCCTCGCTGGACGAGGTGGACGCGCTCGTGACGGACGCGGGCCTGCCCGCGCGGGAGCGGGCGGAGATCGCGGAGCACCTGCCGGAGCTGATCGTGGCGGGCGAGCCGTCGGACGACGGGCAGCCGTAGCGGGCGCCGAGCGCGTTCCGCCGGTCGGGACAGCGACCCGAACGGGCGAGTCCGGGCGAACCCTATGGTGCTCCGCGTCGTTCACCCGGCATGCCAACACGTGAGATCGCAAGCTTTGTGGCAGTCACCGCGGCGGCAGCGGGTGCGGTGCTCGGCGTCGCGCCCGTCGCCGGGGCGGCCACGCTGTCCGACGGCCCCCCGAACGTGTCGTTCGAGAACAACTGCACCGTCACCAACCACGGCGGAGGCAGTGGCGGAGGCAGCGGCGGTGACTCCACCGACCTGCCCAGGCACCTCCTGCCCCTTCCGCGTCACGGGTCCGTCGGCGACGACCACATCTCCACGCCGCTCAACGGCAGGATCAACCACTGCGGGGACTCGTTCCTCACCCAGGGCCCGAGGGATCTCGCCAAGTGGGGCATCAACCTGGCGCCGGTGACCCGGTGACCGAGTGACCCGGTGACCGCGGTGAGCAACCTGCCGACTTGACGGCATGTCAGCTATGGTGCGGCCATGACACGCCGCCTGCGCCCCGTCGGGCTCGACTTCCTCGGGGCCGCCCCGTTGCGGCTGGTCTTCCATGCCGAGGTGGCGGCCGCCCCCGACGCCGTCTTCCACCAACTGCGAACCACCGCGGACTGGCCGCGGTGGTTCGCCGCCGTCGCCGAGGCGCGCCCGGTGGACGGCGGGCGGGGCCGGGAGGTCCGGCTGCGGGGCGGCACCCGGTTCGCCGAGACGGTCCTGGCGGCCGAGCCCGCCGAGCGGTACGCGTACCGGGTGGACGCGACCAACGCCCCGGGGCTGCGGGCCCTGCTGGAGGAGTGGCGGCTGACGCCGTCCGGCAACGGAGCCGGCACCCGGGTCCGGTACACCTTCGCGGTGGACGCCCCGGCGCCGCTGCGGTGGGCGATGACACTGGGCCGGGCGGGCGTGGGGCGCGCGTTCCGGCGCGCGATGCGGGCCCTGGACCGCCGCGTGGCGTCCGCCGGGCGCTAGCGCCCGGCGGCTCGGTGCGTGCCGCGCGGCGCGGTCAGCTCGACCACTTCCCCGTCGCCAGGAAGCCCTCGATCGCCATCGCGTACGGCGTGATGTCCAGCCCCTGCTCCGCCAGCCAGGCGTCGGAGTAGTACTTGTCCAGGTAGCGGTCGCCCGGGTCGCACAGCAGGGTGACCACGCTGCCCGTACGTGACTCGGCCACCATCTCCGCGACGATCCGCAGCGCGCTCCACAGCCCCGTGCCGGTCGAGCCGCCCGCCTTGCGGCCGATGGCGCCCTCCAGCGCGCGCACCGCCGCAACGCTCGCCGCGTCCGGCACCTTCATCATCCGGTCGATCGCGCCCGGTATGAAGCTCGGCTCCATCCGCGGTCGGCCGATGCCCTCGATCCGCGAGCCGCAGTCACTGGTGGCGTCCGGGTCGTCGTTCACCCAGCCGTCGAAGAAGCAGGAGTTCTCGGGGTCCGCGACGCAGACCCGGGTGTCGAAACTCATGTAGTGGACGTAGCGGGCGATCGTCGCGGAGGTGCCGCCGGTGCCCGCGGTCGCGACGATCCACGCAGGCTCGGGGAACCGCTCCAGCCGCAGCTGCTGGTAGATCGACTCGGCGATGTTGTTGTTGCCCCGCCAGTCGGTGGCGCGCTCGGCATAGGTGAACTGGTCGACGTAGTGGCCGCCGGTCTCCGCCGCGAGCGCCGCGGCCACCTCGTACATCCGCCGGGAGTCGTCCACGAAGTGGCAGCGGCCGCCGTGGAACTCGATCAGGCGGCACTTCTCGCGGCTGGTGGTGCGCGGCATCACGGCGATGAACGGCACCCCGATCAGCTTGGCGAAGTACGCCTCGGAGACCGCGGTGGACCCGCTGGACGCCTCGATGACGGGCTTGCCGGGCCTGATCCACCCGTTGCACAGCCCGTACAGGAACAGCGAGCGGGCCAGCCGGTGCTTGAGGCTGCCGGTGGGGTGGGTGGACTCGTCCTTCAGGTACAGGTCGATGCCCCACTGCTCGGGCAGCGGAAAGCGCAGCAGGTGGGTGTCGGCCGAGCGATTGGCGTCGGCCTGGACCTTTCGGACGGCTTCTTTCAGCCAGTCCCGATAAGCGGTGTCACTCCGGTCCACGTCGATGGTGCCCATGATCGCCTGCTGTGTGGTGCCCGCGCCGTTCATACCGCTTCCCTGTGCTCGCGTTCCGACCTGACTGAAAACAGTCGGTCATCTCGATCATATGTGGGTACTGGTGTCCAGTCGCTGTCACGGGCAGACTGCGCAACAGGGACAATGGGAGAGCGGGCGCGAGCCCGCTGGGGAGATTCGGGGAGGCGGTCCACGTGGCGGAAACCGAGTTCAACGCCCGAGGAGTGCGGATCGAGAAGAATCTGCGCTCCGTCACGCGTGCCGGACAGGTCCTGATCAAGGACGGCAGGCTGGAGCTGCTGACCAGCAACGGCCGGGAGATCGACAGCGCTCCGGTGCAGTCGGTCCGGGCCGGCAGGCCCTGGTTCACCGACGGGGACCAGGCACGCGCCACGGTCAACGGTACGCGCTATCGCCTCACCCTCGCGGAGCAGGACGCGGCGGCCCCCGCCGCACCCGCGGAGGGGGGCGCCGCCAGCCGGTTCCTGGACGCGATCCGCAGCGCACGCGGCCGCGCCGGGAAGGACTGAGCACCTTCGAGTTGCGCATCTGAGCGGGTGGGCCGACGCTTGACGCGTATGAGTATCACTGAGGGTTAACCGGCGGTGACGCTGAGAACCGGCCCTCCGGTCGTGTACGGCTGCCCGCGCGGCCGCGCACGTTCATCGCCCGCATCTGAATCAGGCTAGCCCTAACTCTTCTTCAGGGAGTCGCAGCCGTGATCAGTCTTCCTAGCAGGCATTGCACGGTGGAGTTGCAGGCTCTGCCGGCGCGGATCGGCCAGGTCCGCAGAATCGTCTCGGCGCAGCTGCGCTACTGGCACATCGACGCGCTCATCGACCCGGCGGCGCTGTGCGTCACCGAACTGCTGACCAACGTGCACCGGCATGCGGAGCCGGACAAGCAGTGCACGGTGGAGATCGTTCTCATGCTGGACCGGCTCACGGTCTCGGTGCGCGACCGGGACCCACGGCTGCCGCGGGTGTGCGAGGCGGACCCGGTGAGCACCCATGGTCGCGGGCTGACCATGGTGGCCGCCGTCAGCGAGAGCTGGGGCATGCACGCCGGGGACGACGGCAGCGGGAAGGTCGTGTGGTTCACGCTCGCCGCGCCGCGGGGGCTCACCACTGGCACGTCCCCGCTCGCGGCGCACGGCGCGGGGCGCGCGCCCGCCGCCGAGCGTCGCGCGGCGGCCCCGCCGGACCGCAGGGGCGGCACGCGACCGGGGCCGGTGGCCGCCGCACGCGAGCGCACGGCGGTCCGGTCGGCCGTCTCGGGCTGACGGAGTTCGGAGGGCGCCATCGGCCGGGCCTGCGGGTGACTGCCCGTCACCCAGCCGGGGGCGCCCGGCTTTCCGCGCGACGCCCACCGGATCACCCCGCGCCGGGCACCGGATCGCCCCGCGCTGGAATTCTGTACTTACTAGTATGTACAGTGTGCTCATGAGCACTCCGGAACGCCTGATCGAGAGCACCCAGGACCTGCTGAGGGGCGCGTACGCCCGCATCCGCGACGACCACGCGGTGCGCGGACTGCCCGCCCTGTTCGCGACGCGGACCGTCGACCGCCTCTGAACGACGGCCCGTATCAGGGCCCTTGAGCGACGACCACTTCCAAGGCCCCCTACGACGGCCGGGGACACCGTCCGCCGCCCGTCCACCGACAGGAGCAGTTCCGTGCACGCCATGCAGTACCGCATCACCCTGCCCGCCGACTACGACATGGAGATCATCCGCCGCCGGGTGGCGACGCGGGGACACCTGCTGGACGACTTCCCCGGGCTCGGGCTCAAGGCGTACGGCATCCGCGAGCGGGGCGTCGACGGCTCGCCGGTGAACGCCTACGCGCCGTTCTATCTGTGGGCCTCCCCCGAGGCCATGAACCGCTTCCTGTGGGGCGCCGGGTTCCGCGGCCTCGTCGAGGACTTCGGCCGTCCCACCGTCGAGCACTGGCAGGGGCTGGCCTTCGAACGCGGCCCGGCCGCGGACCGCGCGCCGCGCACCGCCACCCGCCGCGCCGAGCCCGTCCCGCCCGGCGCCGATCCGGCCACCGCCGTGGAGCGGGCGCTGGCGGAGACCGGCGAACGCGCCCGCACGGAAGGGGTCCACTCGACGGCTCTGGCGATCGACCCGCGGCACTGGGAGCTGCTGCACTTCACCCTCTGGCGGGACGACGCGCCCGAGGCGGCGGGCGACCGCTTCCAGGTGCTGCACCTGTCCGCCCCGCATCTCGACGCGCTGCCGCAGGGGCGGCACTGGTGAACGCCGCCGCCATCCGTACCGTCCTCGGCGACATCCCGCCCGCCGAGCTCGGCGTCTGCGACGCCCACGACCACCTGTTCCTCCGCAGCCCGCTGCTCCCGGGGCAGGAGCTGGACAACGCGTCGGCCGCCGCCGACGAACTGCGCGCGTTCCGCGGGCTGGGCGGCGGATCCGTCGTGCAGTGGACGCCGTACGGCATGGGGCGCGGGGCCGGGGCCCTCGCCGGGCTGGCCCGCGCCACCGGCGTCCACGTCGTCGCCGCCACCGGACTGCACCAGGCGGTGCACTACCCGCCGCGGCTGCTCGACGACGTACGGGACCGGCTCGCGGACCTGTTCACCGAGGAGCTGACGCGCGGCATCGGCGGGGACGGGCCCCGGGCCGGGCTGATCAAGGTGGCCGGCGGCTTCCACGGGCTCGACGCGCACGCCCGGCACACGATGACCGCCGCAGCGCGGGCCCACCACCGCACGGGGGCGCCCATCGGGGTGCATCTGGAGCTGGGGACGGGCGCTTGGGACGTGCTCGACCTGCTGTGCGGGGAGTTGGGGGTACCGCCGCGGCGGGTGCTGCTGGGCCATCTGAACCGCTCGCCGGATCCGACCGACCATCGACGGCTCGCCGAGACGGGCGCGTACCTGGCCTTCGACGGGCCGTCACGCGCCCACCACGCCACGGACTGGCGGCTGCCGGAGGCACTGGCCGCGCTCGCGGACGCCGGGTACGCGGACCGGCTGCTGCTGGGCGGCGACACCACGACCGCCGCGGCCCGGGCGGCTACCGGCGGCGGCCCCGGCATGCCGTACCTGCTGCGGCGGCTGCGCCCGCGGCTCGCCGCCGACCTGGGCGAGGAGTTGGTGGAGCGGATCCTCGTCGGCAACCCGGCTCGGGCGTTCGCGGTCGAGTGGCGGGCGCCGAGCGATCAGCCCGCGGGCTGATCGGCGGGCCGGAAGGTGACGGCGATGCCGACGTGCCGGAGCCGGCCCCGGAACAGCAGCTTGTGGGCGCGGTCCACCATCCGGAACCGCCACCGGTACTTGCGGGCCATCGCCGCGTGCACCCGGGCCACCCCGGCCGGGTCCGCCAGCACCCGGCCGGTCGCGGGCACCGCCGCGGCCCCGCGCACGGCGCGGCCGCGAAAGCCGCACGGGGTGACGGTGACCCGGGGGTCGTTGCGCAGCCGCCTGACCTTCCAGCTGTCCGCCCCTGTCCAGACGAGCAGCGTGTCCCCGGCCGCCACCGCCCAGACAGGGGTGGGCACGGGGGTGCCGTCGCGGCGGTAGGTGACCAGGCTGACGTACGCGCTGCGGGCGATCTCGTGGGGAACCATCCCGGCAGCCTGGTCCACGTCCCGCGAGCATCGGTCGAGCACCGCAGGACACGCCCCGGCCGACTTCTCCGGACCCGAATTCCCCCGGACCCGGGCTCCCCCGGACCTGGGCTCCCCCGGACCTGGGCTCCCCCGGATCCCGGCCGCCTCGCGTCTCCCGCCGGCCTCCTCAGACCGTCGCGCCCAGCGCCGCCAGCGGGTCGTCGAGGATCGGCTGCCAGGCCAGCTCGGCCGCGCCCACCAGGCTGTTGTGGTCGAGGGTGCACGGCAGGATCGGGACGCCGCCGCTGCGCCCCCACAGGCTGCGGTCGGCGACGACCGCCCGCAGCCGCTCCGGGTCGGCCGCCAGCAGTTCGCGGTGCAGGCCGCCCAGGATGATGCGGTCCGGGTTGAGGATGTTGACCAGCCCGGCGAGCCCGAGCCCGAGCCGGTCGATGAGCTGGTGCGCGGACGCGCGGACGCCGGGGTCCTGCGGGTACACCTCGCGCAGCAGCGTGCGGGCCTGCTGGAGCAGCGACTCCTCCGGGCCCGGTTCGCGTCCGGCCGCGGTGAGGAAGGCCAGCGGGTCGGCCTCGATGTCCAGGCAGCCGCGGCTGCCGCAATGGCAGGGCGCGCCCTCGGGGTTGACGGTCAGATGGCCCACCTCCAGCGCGAGGCCCGCGCTCCCGGTGTGCAGCCGCCCGTCGAGGACCAGCGCGCCGCCGACGCCGCGGTGGCCGGTGGCGACGCACAGCAGGTGCTGGGCGCCGCGCCCCGCCCCGTGCCGGTGCTCGGCGAGGGCGGCGAGGTTGACGTCGTTGCCGGCGAACGCGGGGTGCGGGAGCCCGGCGGCATCCAGGCTGCGGTGGAACAGCTCGCGGACGGGCGCGCCCGCGGGCCAGGCCACGTGCAGCGGGTTGAGCGCGGTGCCCTCCGGCTCGGCGACCGCGGACGGCACGGCCAGCCCCGCGCCCACACAGCGGCGGCCGGTCTCGCGGAGCAGCCCGGCGCCCGCCGCGACGACGGCGTCGAGGACCTGCGCGGGGTCGGCGGAGACCGTCATGCAGCCGGGCGCGGTGGCCACGATCCGGCCGCCGAGTCCGACCAGCGCGGCGCGGAAGCCGTCCGCGTGCACCTGCGCGGCGAGCGCGACCGGGCCGCGCGGGGCGATGGCCAGGCGGTGCGAGGGGCGGCCCTGGCCCCCGGCCGCGCCGCCGGGGCGCGCGTCGACCTGGATCAGGCCGAGCGCCTCCAGTTCGGCGGCGACGGCACCGGCGGTGGCGCGGGTCACGCCGAGTTCCGCGGTGAGCACGGCGCGGGTGGGCGCGCGGCCGGTGTGTACGAGCTCCAGCGCCGGGCCGAGGGCGCCGCGGCCCCGCTCCAGCCTTGTCCGTGTCTGGGTCACGTCTCCATTCTCACTTTGTGACGACGTGGAACAAAATAAGGGGCGCGCGTTCGCCCGGCCGGGGCACGGTCGCCGGGTCCGGCGGGTCAGCCTGGCAGACTCCGCCCATGGAGACCGACGAGTTCATCGAAGTGCTGGAACGCGAAGGACAGTTGCTGGGGGAGGCCGCCCGGATCGCGGGGACGGGCGCCCCGGTGCCCTCCTGCCCCGCGTGGCGGGTCAGGGACCTGGTGGCGCACACCGGAGTGGTGCACCGGTTCGCCGCCCGGTTCGTCGCCGAGGGCCTGCCCGCGCGCGTACCGCCGCCCGAGGAGCCCGGATTCGACGGTGACGCGCTCCTCGACTGGTACCGCGACGGGCACCGCGCGCTGGTACGGACCCTCACCGAAGCCCCGCCCGACGTCGACTGCTTCGCCTTTCTGCCCGCCCCCACCCCGCTCGCCTTCTGGGCCCGCCGGCAGGCCCACGAGACGGCCGTCCACCGGGTGGACGCCGAGACCGCGGCGGGCGCCGGGCTCTCCCCCTTCGACGCCGGCTTCGCGGCCGACGGCATCGACGAACTGCTCGCCGGCTTCCACTCCCGGCCCCGCAGCCGGGTGCGCACCGAGGTGCCGTACACCCTGCGGGTACGCACCACCGACACCTCGGACGTGTGGACCGTCCACCTCACCGACGACGTGCCCCGCACCGTACGGGACGGGACCGGCGCGGCCGACTGCGAACTGCGCGGCACGGCCGCCGACCTGTACCTCGCGCTGTGGAACCGGCCGCCGGTCGGCACGGTCGGGACGACCGGCGACGAGGCGGTGGCCCGGCTGTGGCGCGAGACCTCGGCGATCACCTTCGGACAGCCCCCGCACCGGTCGGATCAAGCCAAGGCTACCGACGAGTAACAAACCGTGTTAGCGTGCCGCCATGTCGCGTAGAACGCTGTCGCCGCAGACCCTGCGCCGCGGTATGAACCTGTGGCCGCCCTTCCTCTTCTCCGGCGTACGGGTGGTCCACATCGCCGAGGACTGGAGCAGTGCGCGCGTCCGGTTGCGGATGCACCGCTTCAACCGCAACTACGTGGGCACCCACTTCGGCGGTTCGCTGTTCGCGATGAGCGACCCGTTCTGGATGCTGCTGGCCATGCACAACCTCGGCCGGGACTACATCGTCTGGGACAAGGCGGGCGAGATCGACTTCGTCGCGCCGGGCCGCGGCGACGTGTTCGCCGACTTCACGCTCACCGAGGACCGGCTGCGGGAGATCCGCGAGGCGACCGCCGACGGCGGCAAGGCGCTTCCGTGGTTCGAGAACGAGGTGGTCGCGGCCGACGGTACGGTGGTGGCACGCGTACGCAAGCAGCTGTACGTGCGCCGCAAGTCGGCGAAGGAGAACGGGGCCTCGCCGCAGGGCCGCCCCGTGCAGCGCACGAAGGGCTGACGTATGGGGGCGGGGATCCGGGACCAGGCCGCGCGCGACGCGGTGACCGTGGAGATCGGGTTCGCCGTCGCCACGGGGCTGCTGCTGGCGGGCGCGCTGTTCCTCGCCGCCGCCTCCCCGGCGCTGGCCGGCGTGCTGGACCCCGCCTGGGAGGGCGCCTGGTTGCGGGGCGCCGGGCTCGTCGCCGGCGCCGGTTTCGCCGCGCGCGTGGTCGGCGTCCTGCGGCGGTTCGGCGCCAAGCGGCGGGTGACCGATGACGGGCGTGCGGTGACCGGGCGCCCGTGACGCGATCGACGGCGATGACCGCGGTGGTGGGACGGCGATGACCCCGGCGGCCGAATGGCGGTGCGCCGGGCTGCGCTGGGACCCCTCCGGGCCCGCCCTGGTCTGGCGGCACGGGACCCGCGGTGAGCGGACCTCCCCGCTGCCGCCGGGGCGCCCGCTGGCGTTCACCACCGGAGCGCGGCGGGAGTGCGCAGGGGTGACCCGGGGCGCGCGGCACACCCCGTGCCCCGCGGCCGCCGAGGTGTCCGACTCCGCCGTCTCCGCGCAGTGCCCGGACTGTGCGCGGCTGGACCGCTCGTACTCCGTCGCGGCCGACACCCGCACCGACGACCCGCGCCCCTACGACGTCTATCTGGCCTGGTTCGCCCCGGGCCTGATCAAGGTCGGGATCACCGCGGCCGAGCGCGAAGGCGCCCGGCTGCTGGAGCAGGCCGCGCTCTCCTTCACGCTCCTGGGCCGCGGGCCGCTGATGGCCGCGCGGCGCGCGGAAGCCGTGCTGGGGGCCGGACTCGGCGTCCCCGACAGGTTCCCGTACACGGCCAAGCGCGCCGCGCGGCGGGATCCGCCGGAGCGGGAGACACGCGCCGCCGAACTGGCCGCTCTGCACGGCAGGGCGCGGGCGCTGCCCGGGCTGCCGGAGTCCCTGGCCGCGGCCCCCTTCGCGCCGGTGCACCACGACGCGGTCTTCCACCTCGACCGGGTGCGCGGCGCGGGGGCGGCACACGGGGTGGTCTCGCTCGCCGCGGGCCGTACGGTCGCGGGCGAGGTCGAGGCGGTGGCCGGGCCGGACGTGTATCTGCGCGCGGCGGACGGGCGCGGACTCCTGCTGGACGTACGGCAGCTCGCTGGCTGGGCCCTGGAGGCGGCCGCGCCGGATGCCGTGGCGACCGCTCAGGTGCGGTTCCCGGCGGCCCCCGAACCGGAGGCGCTGTTCTGAGGGGCCCGGCCTTGGGGCCGCGGTGAACGGCGCCGCCGTCAGCCGAGCCAGCCCGGGCGGACCAGGCCGGACTCGTAGGCGAGGACGACCAGCTGGGCGCGGTCGCGGGCGCCCAGTTTGACCATGGTGCGGCTGACATGGGTCTTGGCCGTGAGCGGGCTGACGACGAGGCGGCGGGCGATCTCCTCGTTGGACAGCCCGATGCCGACCAGCGCCATCACCTCCCGTTCCCGCTCGGTCAGTTCCGCCAGCCGCGCGTCCGCCGCGGGCTCCTTGGAGCGGGCGGCGAACTCGGCGATCAGGGTGCGGGTGACGCCCGGCGAGAGGAGCGCGTCGCCCTCGACCACCGCCCGTACCGCGCGCAGCAGTTCGTCCGGCTCGGTGTCCTTGACAAGGAAGCCGGAAGCGCCGGAGCGGATCGCCTCGAAGACGTACTCGTCGAGTTCGAAGGTGGTGAGGATGACCACCCTGACCTCGGACAGGTCCGGGTCCGAGGTGATCCGGCGGGTCGCGGCGAGCCCGTCGAGCAGCGGCATACGGATGTCCATGAGCACCACGTCGGGCCGGAGCGCGGCGACGTGCGCGACCGCCTGCTCGCCGTCGGCGGCCTCGCCGACCACCTCGATGTCGGGCTGAGCGTCGAGCAGGGCGCGGAATCCGGCGCGGACCAGGACCTGGTCGTCGGCGAGGGTGACGCGGATCAAGACGTCTCCTTCCCAGGAGCGGGGGCGGGGGTGGGCTCGGGGCCAGGGGCGGGGGTGGGCTCAGGGCCAGGGGCGGGGGTGGGCTCAGGGCCAGGGGCAGGGCCGGGCTCGGGGCCAGGGGGCGTCGGCTCGCCGGCGCCGGGGCCGACCGGCAGACGGGCGTGGACGCGGAAGCCGCCGTCGGGGCGGGGGCCCGCCGCCACCGTCCCGCCCAGGGCCGCGGCTCGCTCCCGCATGCCGATCAGGCCCCTGCCGCCGCCGGTGAGGCCCCCGTCGCCGGTGGCGGGATCGCCACCGGTGGCGGGCCCGTCGTCGTCGACGGTGACCTCCAGCGCCCGGGGCGCGTAGCGCAGCAGCACTCGCGCGGTGCGTGATCCGGAGTGCCGCACGACGTTGGTCAGCGCCTCCTGCACGATCCGGAAGGCGGCCAGGTCGGCACCGGGCGGCAGCGGGGCCCGCGGGCCCTCGGTGGTGACGTCCACCGCCAGCCCGGCGCCCGCCGCCTGCGCGGTCAGCTCCGGCAGCCGGTCCAGGCCCGGCGCGGGCGCGCGCGGCGCGGCGCCCGGCGCGCGCAGCGCGTCCAGCACCCGGCGGACCTCGCCGAGCGCCTCCTTGCTCGCGGACTTGATGGTGGTCAGCGCGGCGCGGGCCTGCCCGGGGTCCTGGTCGAGCAGGGCGAGCCCGACCCCCGCCTGGATGTTGATCACGGAGATGCTGTGGGCGAGGACGTCATGCAGTTCGCGGGCGATCCGCAGCCGCTCCTCGTCCGCCCGGCGGCGCTCGGCCGCCGCCCGCTCCGCGCGCTCGCGGGCCCACTGCTCGCGGCGGGAGGCGGCGAGTTCCGAGGCGGCGAGCACCGCCGTGACGTAGGCGGCGACCGCCAGTTCCTGCCCCCATCCGGCCGCGTGGTCACCGGCCGGTGGCAGCCACCGGTAGAGCCAGTGGGTGATCAGCAGATGGCCCGCCCACAGCATGCCGAGCGCGGCCCAGGCCGCGTGCCGGCGGCCCGCCACGACCGCCGCGTACGAGGCGACGACGACGCTGACCAGGATCGGCCCGTACGGATAGCCCGCGCCGAGGTAGAGCAGGGTCGCCGCGGCGACCGCGTGGACGGTCGGCGCCGGATGGCGGTGGCGCAGGACCAGCAGGGCGGGGGTGAGGACGAGCAGCGTGAGGGCGAACGGGTCCACATCCGCGCGCTCGGGCTGGTTCCGCGCGGCGAAGCCCGTACCGACGAGCGTGAAGAGCAGCAGCAGGGTAGTGGACCGCCAGGGCAGCCGGGACGGGCCGTCCGCGCCGGACCCGCCGCCGTCGGGCGACATGCGCGGATACGGGCCGGGAGGCAGCCAGTGCCGCGGTCCCGACCCGCCGTCGCAGGGCCGCGTCCGTCCCTCGCCCTCACTCATACGGCCACGCTAGACCCGGCGGGCGCGCGGTGGCGTCCGCCGGGCGCGGTGATCGCGCGTACTCCCCGGGGAGTACCCCGCAGGACGCGCCCTGGCCGGTCGCCGCCCCCGGCTCCTGGGCCACGCGCAGACCGGCCGTGCGTCGCGCGGCGCCGCCTCGGGCAGCGCGGCGGCGTCCGGGACGCGCGGCAGGCCCGCGTCGTGCGCGTCCCGGCGACGGCGAGCGGCGCCAAGCCGCCCCGCGCCACCCGGTGTTCCGTACCACCGCCGTGTGACGCAGGGCATCCGGCTCCTACCGCGAGCGGGGGGAGGAAAAGGCCCTAGCCGCGGTCCATCGCCGACAGCGCCCGCCGGGCCGTCGGATGCGTACGGACGATCTCCGCCACGCTCGTCGTGCCGCGCGTGATCTTCGTGAACGCCCGCCACGCCGGGCGGAACCCGGTGACCGCCGCGTGGAACACCCCCGGGCGGCGGGAGAACGCCGTGTGCAGCCGCCGGCCGACGCCCATCTCGACCCCCAGCCCGGCCTTGATCGCGAAGGCGTAGTTCAGGGCCTGGCGGCGGGCGTCGACCGCGTCGTTCGCCTCGGCGATCCGTACCGCCCACTCCCCCGCGAGCCGTCCCGAGCGCAGCGCGAAGGAGATGCCCTCGCGCGTCCACGGCTCCAGCAGGCCCGCGGCGTCGCCGCAGACCAGCACCCGGCCGCGGGACAGCGGGGAGTCGTCGGAACGGCACCGGGTCAGGTGCCCGGAGGAGATGCTCGGCTCGAACCCGGCGAGGCCGAGCCGGGCGATGAAGTCCTCCAGATAGCGCTTGGTGCCCGCGCCCTCGCCCCGCGCCGAGATCACACCGACCGTCAGCGTGTCGCCCTTGGGGAAGACCCAGCCGTAACTGCCGGGCATCGGGCCCCAGTCGAGGAGCACCCGGCCCGCCCAGTCCTCCGCGACCGTCGGCGGAACCGGGATCTCCGCCTCCAGGCCGAGGTCCACCTGGGCGAGCTTGACCCCGACATGTGCTCCTATGCGGCTCGCGCTGCCGTCCGCGCCGACCACCGCGCGCGCCAGCACCGTCTCGCCGTCCGCCAGCACCACGGCGACCGTCCGCCGGTCGGGCACGGACGGGCCATGCTGTTCGACCCGTGAGACGGCGGCGCCGGTACGGATCTCGGCACCCGCGTCCCTGGCCGCCGCCACCAGCCCGGCGTCGAACTCCGGGCGGTTGATGAGCCCGAACAGCGGCTGCTTGGAGCGGCGGGTGCGGGTCAGCTTGCCGTTCAGCGAGAACGTCACCGCGTGCACCCGGTCCCGCAGCGGCAGCTCGAACCCCGGCGGCAGGGCGTCGCGGGACGGGCCGATGATGCCGCCGCCGCACGTCTTGTACCGAGGCAGCTCGGCCTTCTCCAGCAGCAGCACCCGGCGTCCCGCGCAGGCTGCCGCGTAGGCCGCGGAGGCGCCCGCGGGCCCTCCCCCGACCACGACGACGTCCCACACCGAACCCTTGCCCTGGGCTGCGTTGTCGCTGCTCACGTGTGCTTCCGCTCCCACTCGACTGACCTCGGACCCGTCGCTTCCGGCTGTTTCCGCATCCTACGGCGCGAGGGGTCCGAGGCTCACTGTGGGATGATCGACAGCACACAACAAGTCGCACAAACGTGCCCGAGCAACGTGCCGACAAGGTGCGTGCCAACAATGTGCCCAACGCCGTGCACCCCAGGAGCGTTCCCCATGGATCTCGCCACGTCCGTCGCCGCACTCATACCGCGGGCCAAGAGCGAACTGACCGAATTCGTGGCCTTCCGCTCGGTCGCGGACCCGTCGCGGTTCCCCGTGAGCGAGTGCGAGGGCGCCGCGCGCTGGGCCGCGGACGCCCTGCGCGCCGAGGGGTTCCAGGACGTCGAGCTGCTCGACACCCCGGACGGCACCCAGTCCGTCTACGGCTTCCTGCCCGGCCCGGCCGGCGCCCCGACGGTGCTGCTCTACGCCCACTACGACGTGCAGCCGCCGCTGGACGAGGAGGCGTGGCTCTCCCCGCCGTTCGAGCTGACCGAGCGCGACGGCCGCTGGTACGGGCGCGGCACCGCCGACTGCAAGGGCGGCCTGATCATGCACCTGACGGCGCTGCGCGCGCTCAAGGAGCACGGCGGGGTCCCGGTCGCCGTCAAGGTGATCGTGGAGGGCTCGGAGGAGCAGGGCACCGGCGGCCTGGAGCGCTACGCCGAGGCCCACCCGGAGCTGCTGGCCGCGGACGCCATCGTCATCGGCGACTCCGGGAACTTCCGGGTCGGGCTGCCGACCGTGACCGCGACGCTGCGCGGCATGACGATGCTGCGGATCCAGGTCGACACCCTCGAAGGCAACCTGCACTCCGGGCAGTTCGGCGGCGCCGCACCGGACGCACTCGCCGCGCTGATCCGCATGCTGGACTCGCTGCGCGCGGAGGACGGCTCCACCACCGTCGACGGGCTGACGGTGGACACGTCCTGGGACGGACTCCAGTACGGCGAGGACGACTTCCGCGGCGACGCGAAGGTGCTGGACGGCGTCGAGTTGATCGGCTCCGGCACGGTCGCCGACCGCATCTGGGCGCGCCCCGCCGTGACCGTGATCGGCATCGACTGCCCGACGGTGGCCGCCGCCACCCCGTCCGTCCAGGCGAGCGCGGGGGCTCTGGTGAGCCTGCGCGTGCCGCCGGGCACGGACGCGGCCGAGGCGACGAAGCTGCTGACGGCCCACCTGCACAACGCGGCGCCGTGGGGCGCGCGGGTGGCCGTGGAGCAGGTCGGCCAGGGCCAGCCGTTCCGCGCGGACACCGACAGCCCGGCGTACGCCGCGATGAGCGAGGCCATGCGCGAGGCGTACGACGGCCAGGAGATGGCCATCGCCGGACAGGGCGGCTCCATCCCGCTCTGCAACACCCTCGGCGCGCTGTACCCGGAGGCGGAGATCCTGTTGATCGGCCTGAGCGAGCCGGAGGCGCAGATCCACGCGCCCAACGAGAGCGTGTCGCCGCAGGAGCTGGAGCGGCTGTCGCTGACGGAGGCACTGTTCCTGCGCAAGTACGCGGCGGCCGAGGCAACCCGCGGCCGCGCGTAGGCGCCTCCCGGCGAGGGGCCGTGGACGGGGTACCCCGCGCCGCGGGGTACGCCCTTCGGGGCGGGCGGGGCGCGCTCCCGCCGAGCGCCCCTGCACGGCCCCTCCTGCCGCCCCGCAGGACGCCACCGGCCAGGCGGCGGACCCCGGCCCGCGTCAGCCCACCGGCTCGCCCGCTTCCAGGTTGATCGGGCGGCCCCGCTCCCGCGCTCGCAGCGCCCACGTCAGGCGGTGGAGCCGCTCCGGCGGCAGCAGGTCGGCCGCCTCCTGCTCGGTGACGAAGCGCCAGCCGCGCAGCTCCTCACCGGGCAGGGTCACCCGCCGCGCCGCCTCCGGATCCAGCCGACCGCCGTCGAACAGCAGCCGCAGGCCCCCGTGGCCGGGCGGCCGGGGCGGCTCCCAGTCGACGACCAGCAGCCGCAGCGGCCCGTCGAGCCGTACCGCCAACTCCTCGGCGACCTCGCGGATCCCGGCGCGGGTCGGCGGTTCCCCGCTCTCCACGACCCCGCCGGGGAACTCCCAACCGGGTTTGTACGTCGGGTCCACGAGCAGTACCCGGTCCTGGTCGTCGAAGAGCAGGACCCCGGCCGCCACGGTCGCGGTCCTCGGCTCCGGGGTCTGCACGATGTCGCAGGCGCCCGCCCCGCGGCGGACGGCGTCGACGATCCGCTCCGCGGTCTGCGCGGGCGTCAGCCCTGTGGTGTCGACGACGTGGGCGTCGGCACCCAGCCAGCTCAGCGCGGTCCGGTACGGCACGAGATGGTCCCGGCACCAGCGGCGCACCGACTCGTTCGCCTCGGGGTCGCCGGGCACCTCCTCGCGTTGGTCTATCCGCTGGCGAAGGATCGTTTCGTCGGGACGCAGCAGGACATGGCGGACCGGTATACGGCGGGAAGCGAAGCCTCCGAAGATCTCGTCGCGGTAGTCCTGCCGCAGCAGGGTCATGGGTGCCACGAGCGGGCCGCCCGTCTCCGCGTGAAGCGCCGCCCCGGTCTCCACCACCAGCCGTCGCCAGGACGGCAGATCCTGATAGTCCGTCACCTCCGCCAGGCGTTTCCGCGGCAGCATCATGCGCAGGCCGTCGCCGACCAGCTCCGGGTCGTACAGCGTGCTGCCGGGGAGCAGATCCACCAGCGCGCGGGCCGCGGTGGTCTTGCCCGCACCGAACGCGCCGTTCAGCCAGACGATCACGTTTTTCCCCCTTTTGTCGCCACCCGAGAATTGCCCGCATTACCCTGCCACGGAAACGCCGGCGGCGCGGCGGCGCCTGCCACCCATGCCATCGGTCCCGGTCGGCGGCGACCCATGGCCGATCCGGTACAGGTGCACGACGTTCCGGGCCGCGTTGTGGTCGGCGTCGCCGAACCCGCGGCGGCCCTGCACGCCACCGGACCAGCGGCGGGCCCGCACGCCATCGGTGGGCGCGGGTGCCCCCAAGTCCGGCGCCTGTACGCCGGTGCCGGTGGCCGGTCCGGCCACCCGGCGCCCGTCACACCATGGTCGCGAACCCCGCCAGCCCGGTCTCCTGCGCGGCCGCCGCCGCGGCCCCGACCAGGCCCGCGTCCGTACCCATCTGGGCGGGCACGACCGTGAGTTCCCGTACGAAGGACAGCGTGGCGAAGTCGCGCAGCGTCCGGCGCAGCGGGGTGAACAGGACGTCGCCGGCGCCCGCCACCCCGCCGCCGATCACCGCGACCTCGATTTCCACCAGGGCCGCGGTCGCCGCGATGCCGGCGGCCAGCGCCCGCGCGGCGCGCGCGTACGAGGCCCGGGCCACCGGGTCGCCCGCGCGGGCCGCCGCGGCCACGGCGGCGGCGCTGATGTCGCCGTCGGGGCCCGGTCGCCAGCCGTCCGCGAGCGCGCGGCGGGCGATGTTGGGGCCGCTGGCGATGCGTTCGACGCAGCCGCGCGCGCCGCACGGACACGGGTCGCCGTCCAGGTCGACGCAGATGTGCCCGATGTGCCCGGCGTTGCCGGTGGGGCCGGGGTGCAGCTTGCCGCCCAGGACGAGGCCGCCGCCGACTCCGGTGGAGACGACCATGCACAAGGCGTCGCCGCGGTCGCGGGCGGCGCCCTGCCAGTGCTCGGCGGCGGTGATCGCCACCCCGTCGCCGACCAGCGTGACCGGCAGCGCGCCGGTGGTCTCGCGGACCCCCGCCACCAGCGGGAAGTCCCGCCAGCCGGGGATGTTGACGGGGCTGACGGTGCCGACCGAGGCGTCCACAGGACCGGCGCTCCCGATGCCGACGGCGGCCACTCGCGACCACTGCGGACCGGACGTCAGCTCGCCGAGGACCTCCGAGACGGCGCCCATCACCGTCGCGCCGTCCTCCTGCGCGGGCGTCGCGCGCCGGGACCGTACGAGGAGCTTGCCGCTGCCGTCCACCAGGGCGCCCGCGATCTTGGTGCCGCCGATGTCGAGCGCGGCGATGAGGTCACGTGGCATGCGAGTCGGTTCTCCTGGCGCGGGGCGGGACGATACAGGGGTCGCACACAGTCTCCCCGGCCTTGACAACGTTGTCCAGGGGCTATGCTCGTCACCTCATTCCTACCCTGAAATCCCCCTCCACCGGCGACAGAACAGGAAAAGCGCACCGTGGCCGACCCTGTCCACAGCTCCGTCCCGCGCCGCTACGGCACCCGGCCCACGATGAAGGACGTCGCGGCGCGCGCCGGAGTCGGCCTCAAGACGGTGTCCCGGGTCGTCAACGGAGAGCCGGGGGTCACCCCGGACACCGAGCGGCGGGTGCAGGAGGCCATCACCGCCCTCGGCTTCCGGCGCAACGACAGCGCCCGCATCCTGCGCAAGGGCCGCACCGCCAGCATCGGCCTGGTCCTGGAGGACCTCGCGGACCCCTTCTACGGGCCGCTGAGCCGCGCGGTGGAGGAGGTCGCGCGGGCGCACGGCGCCCTGCTGATCAACGGCTCCAGCGCCGAGGACCCCGAGCGCGAGCAGGAGCTGGTCCTGGCGCTGTGCGCCCGCCGGGTGGACGGCCTGGTGATCGTCCCGGCCGGGGACGACCACCGCTATCTGGCGCCGGAGATCGCCGCCGGCGTCGCCACCGTCTTCGTGGACCGCCCGGCCGCGCGGATCGACGCCGACGCGGTGCTCGCCGACAGCTTCGGCGGCGCCCGCACCGCGGTGGCCCACCTCATCGCGCACGGCCACCGCCGGATCGGCTTCATCGGCGACCAGCCGCACATCCACACGGCCGCCGAGCGGCTGCGCGGCTACCGGGCCGCGATGGCCGACGCCGGGCTGCCGGTGGACGAGGCGTGGGTGTCGCTGGGCCCCACCGGTCCCGAGCGGGTACGGGCCGCGGCGGAGGCGATGCTCGACCGGCCCGCCCCGGTCACCGCGCTGTTCGCGGGCAACAACCGGGTCACCGTCACCATCGTGCGGGTCCTGGCCGGCCGGCTCCGGCCCGTCGCCCTCGTCGGGTTCGACGACTTCGAACTGGCCGACCTGCTCTCCCCCGCCGTCACCGTGGTGGCGCAGGACCCCGCCCAACTGGGCCGTAAGGCCGCGGACATGCTCTTCCGCCGCCTCGACGGCGGAGCGGACGCGCCGCGCCGCGTGGTGCTGCCGACCCGTCTCATCGTGCGCGGCTCGGGCGAGTTCCCCCCGCCGCCGGACGCCGCCTGACCCGGCCCGTACGGGTCACGGGCGTCGCGCCGGGCCGGTACAGGTCTGTACGGGTCACGGGCGCGGCGCCGGGTCCGGTGTCGGTGTCGGCGCTACGGGCGCGGTGCCCGACCGGCGAGTTCGTCGAGGCCGGCCCGCGTCAGCCCGGTCAGCGACTCGACCTCGTCGGCGTCGACCGCCCCGCAGTCCAGGCCGCGCAGCAGATAGCCGCTGAGCGCCTTGGCGGTCGCGGGCTCGTCCATCACGTCGCCGCCCGCCCGGCTCACGTAGGCCGCCAGCCGCGCCGCGGCCTGCTCCAACCCCTCGCGGTAGAAGGCGTACACAGCGGCGTAGCGGGTGGGCAGATGGCCGGGGTGCATGTCCCAGCCCTGGTAGTAGGCGCGGGCGAGGGAGCGGCGTACGAGGCCGTGGTGGAGCCGCCAGGCGTCGTGCACGCGCTCGGTGGGGCCGACGGGGAGGACGTTGGTGGAGCCGTCGGAGAGCCGGACGCCGGTGCCCGCGGCGGCGACCTGCATCACGGCCTTGGCGTGGTCGGCGACGGGGTGGTCCATCGACTGGTACGCGGCGCTGACGCCGCAGGAGGCGCTGTAGTCGAAGGTGCCGTAGTGCAGGGAGGTGGCGCGCCCCTCGGCGGCGTCGATCATGCGGGCGACGGTGGCGCGGCCGTCGGGCCCGAGGATCGCCTGGGTGGTCTCGATCTGGATCTCGAAGCCGATGCGGCCCGCCTCCAGTCCGTGGGCCTTCTCGAACTCCTCGCACAGCCGGGCCATGGCGGTGACCTGCTCGGCGTAGGTCACCTTCGGGAGGGTGAGGACGAGGCCCGCGGGGAGACCGCCCGCCTCCGTCAGTCCGGTGAGGAAGATGTCGAGGGTGCGGATGCCTCGGTCGCGGACGGCCGCTTCCATACACTTCATACGGATGCCCATGTACGGCGCGGCCGTGCCCTGCGCGTACGCCTCCGCCACCAGCCGGGCGGCGCGGGCGGCGGCGGCGTCCTCCTCGGCGTCGGGGCGCGGGCCGTAGCCGTCCTCGAAGTCGATCCGCAGGTCCTCGACGGGCTCGCGCTCCAACTTGGCGCGCACGCGCGCGTGGACGGGCTCGGCCAGTTCGCCGGGGAGGCCGAGGACGGCGGCGAGGGCGGCGGCGTCCGGGGCGTGCGCGTCCAGGGCGGCCAGCGCCTGGTCGCCCCACTCGCGGATGGTGCCGGCGGTGAAGGCGTCGGCGGGGACGTAGACGGTGTGGACGGGCTGCCGGGTGCCGGGGTCGCCGGGGTAGCGGGCGGCCAGTTCGGCGTCCACCGCGGCGAGAGAGGCCGCGATGTCCTCGTGCACGGCACTGCCGAGGCTCGTCGTCACCGTCTCGTGCTGCCCCATACCCACACCCTCCATCTTTTCCGCTGCACGGAATCAACAATCCGTAGAGCGAAGTTATCCGGGGCATGCGCGCAGGTCAACACCCGTCTGGCACGCGGACGGCCCCCGTACGCGGTGCGTACGGGGGCCGTCCTGGGCACAGCCGGGCGGGTCAGCCCTTGCGGGCCTTGACCTCCTCGGTCAGCTGCGGAACGACGTCGAACAGGTCGCCGACGACGCCGTAGTCGACCAGCTCGAAGATCGGGGCCTCCTCGTCCTTGTTGATGGCCACGATGGTCTTCGAGGTCTGCATGCCGGCGCGGTGCTGGATCGCGCCGGAGATGCCCGCCGCGATGTACAGCTGCGGCGAGACGGACTTGCCGGTCTGGCCGACCTGGTTGGTGTGCGGGTACCAGCCGGCGTCGACGGCGGCGCGGGAAGCGCCGACGGCCGCGCCGAGCGAGTCGGCGAGCGCCTCGATGACCGGGAAGTTCTCGCCACCGCCCACGCCGCGGCCGCCGGAGACCACGATCGCGGCCTCGGTCAGCTCCGGGCGGCCGGTGGACTCACGCGGCGTACGGGAGACGATCTTGGTGCCGGTGGCCTGCGCGCCGAAGCTGACGGCGAGCTGCTCGACGGTGCCCGCGGCCGGGGCGGCCTCCACGGCGGCCGAGTTCGGCTTGACCGTGATGACCGGGGTGCCCTTGCCGACCCGGGACTTGGTGGTGAACGCGGCGGCGAACACCGACTGGGTCGCCACCGGACCCTCGTCGCCGGCCTCCAGGTCGACGGCGTCGGTGATGATGCCGGAGCCGATCCGGACCGCCAGGCGGGCGGCGATCTCCTTGCCCTCGGCGGAGGACGGGAAGAGCACGGCGGCCGGGGAGACGGCCTCGTAGGCGGCCTGTACGGCGTCGACCTTCGGGGCGACGAGGTACTCGGCGAACTCCGGCGCGTCGGCGGTGAGGACCTTCACCGCGCCGTGCTCGGCCAGGACCGGGGCGGCGGTGTCGGCACCGGCGCCGAGGTGGACCGCGACCGGCTCGCCGATCCGGCGGGCCAGGGTCAGCAGTTCGAGGGTGGGCTTGCGGACGGCGCCGTCCACGTGGTCGACGTAGACGAGGACTTCAGCCATGGTTCTGCTCTCCTGCGGGAAAAGTGACGGCGGTTGAGGGGCGGCGCGAGCCTTAGATGAACTTCTGGCCCGCGAGGAACTCGGCGAGCTGCTTGCCGCCCTCGCCCTCGTCCTTGACGATCGTGCCCGCGGTGCGCGCCGGGCGCTCCGTGGCCTCCTCGACCTTGGTCCAGGCGCCCTCGAGGCCGACCTCGTCAGCGTCGATCTCCAGGTCCTCCAGGTCCCAGGACTCCACCGGCTTCTTCTTGGCGGCCATGATGCCCTTGAAGGACGGGTAACGGGCCTCGCCGGACTGGTCGGTCACCGACACGACGGCCGGCAGCGAGGCCTCCAGCTGCTCGCTGGCGGTGTCGCCGTCGCGGCGGCCGGTCACCTTGCCGTCCTCCACCGACACCTCGGAGAGCAGCGTCACCTGCGGCACGCCCAGGCGCTCGGCGAGGATCGCCGGGAGCACGCCCATGGTGCCGTCGGTGGAGGCCATACCGCAGATGACCAGGTCGTAGCCGGTCTTCTCGATGGCCTTGGCGAGCACGAGCGAGGTGCCGATCACATCGGTGCCGTGCAGGTCGTCGTCCTCGACGTGGACGGCCTTGTCGGCACCCATGGACAGCGCCTTGCGCAGCGCGTCCTTGGCGTCCTCCGGACCCACGGTCAGCACGGTGATCTCGGCGTCGTCCGCCTCGTCGGCGATCTGCAGCGCCTGCTCGACCGCGTACTCGTCGAGCTCCGAGAGCAGGCCGTCCACGTCGTCGCGGTCGACGGTCAGGTCCTCGGCGAAGTGCCGGTCGCCGGTGGCGTCGGGCACGTACTTCACACAGACAACGATCCTCAAGCTCACGCCGGCTCTCCTACTGCATCGTCTCTTGAGCTGCCTTGTGCTGGCAGCATAGGCGCCTCGTGGGCCGGATCCCGGTCGGGGCGTCCCACTCGCCGAACGAAATATTACTCGTCAGTACACCGAGTGGTTTCCCGAGAGGCAAGGCCACTGAACTGTGACCTTTCCAACGGCCGCGGGCGCAACGTCTCAGTCCCGCAGCGCGTTGAAGCGGCCTTGGTGGTACAGGAGCGGGCGGCCGCTTCCCGAAGGGTCGCCGGCGACGGCCTCGGCGATGACCACGTGGTGGTCCCCGGCCGGTATTCGGGCCGCGATCCGGCACACCAGCCACGCCAGCACTCCGTCCAGCAGCGGCACGTCCTCCGGTCCGGTGCGCCAACTGGTGGGCGGCGCGAACCGGTCGGCACCGCTGCGCGCGAAGATGGCGGCCAGCTCCCGCTGGTCCTCGCCGAGGATGTGCACCCCGACGTGCTCGGCCTCGGCGAGCACCGGCCAGCAGGAGGAGCCGTTTCCCACCCCGAAGGAGAGCAGCGGCGGCTCGGCGGCCACGGAGGTCAGGGAGGTGGCGGTGAAGCCGACGGGGCCGCTGCCCCGCGCCGTGATCACCGCGACGCCGGCGGCGTGCCGGCGGAAGACGGAGCGGAAGAGTTCGGGGGCGGCGAGCCGATGCGTGGCGAGGTCGGGCGTTGCCGTCATGGGGTGGTTGCCCTCCTGTACAGAAGCTGGGATCGGCGTCGTATGGGCGTCACCGCGTCGAGCGCCGTACGCGCCGTCACGTGCGGTCCGCGGGCCGGGCACGCGCGACCGGCGCGGAGGTCCCGGACAACGGGTCAGGCGTACCGGATCAGACCGCCCGGCCGAGCGCGGCGATCACGTCGGCCCGGCGCGGCTGGCCCGCAGCGCGGCGGACGATCCGGCCCCGGGCGTCGAGGATCAGCACGGTGGGGGTGCGCAGGATACCCAGTTCGCGCACCAGCTCCAGCCGCGCCTCGGCGTCGATCTCGACGTGGGCCACGCCGTCGACCATGGCGGCCACCTCGGCGAGGGTGCGGCGGGTGGCGCGACACGGCTGGCAGAAGGCGCTGGAGAACTGCACGAGCGTGGCCCGCTCCCCCAGTCGGCCTCCGATCCGGTCGGCTGTCAGCCGCACCTCGTCGCTCACGCCTTCCCTCCCGCCTGCACCGGTCCTGATTCCCTGGCTGTAGCGTGCCGGACGGAGGAGCTATTCCCGTGTGGACGCCAGGGCATCCGCCGTGTGACGTGACGAGAATCTCCTGGCCAGCGGGGTCCCCGCGGTAGCAGACCGGGCCGACATGGGGCACGATCTGCCGAAAGCCCTAACCTACGGCCGCGTAACTTCCATCGGGAGAACCCTCCCAGGAGAACAGGAAGGGTCCCCCCACCCATGGCTGAACTCGTCTACCCGCCGGTGATCGGTGCCTGCCGCACCATGTTCAAGGCGCTCGACCTGCGCTTCGACATCAAGGGCACCGAGAACATCCCGCGGCAGGGCGGGGCGGTCCTGGTGAGCAATCACATCGGCTATCTGGACTTCATCTTCTGCGGCCTGACCGCCCGCCCGGCCAAGCGGCTGGTGCGCTTCATGGCGAAGGAGTCCGTCTTCCGGCACCGGGTGTCGGGGCCGCTGATGCGGGCGATGAAGCACATTCCGGTGGACCGGGCCGCGGGCATGGAGGCGTACAAGCACGCGCTCAAGGCGCTCCGCTCCGGCGAGATCATCGGGGTCTTCCCGGAAGCGACGATCTCTCAGTCCTTCACGCTGAAGAACTTCAAGTCGGGGGCGGCCCGGCTGGCCCAGGAGGCGGGGGTGCCGCTGCTGCCGATGGCACTGTGGGGCACCCAGCGGCTGTGGACCAAGGGCCACAAGCGAGATCTGGGCCGCAACCACTTCCCCATCACGGTGCGGGTGGGCGAGCCGGTGGAGGCCGATCCGGCGGAGCACCCCGACAAGATCACCGACCGGCTGCGCTCCCGCGTGCAGGACCTGCTGGAGGCCGCCCAGCGGGCCTACCCGGTCCGCCCCAAGGGCCCGGAGGACACCTGGTGGGTGCCGGCGCACCTGGGCGGGACGGCACCGACGCCGGAGCAGGCGGTCGCACTGGACCGCCGCGGCTGACGCCCACCCGGCCTGCCGAGAGGCCGGGTGGGGCAGTCCATCCGCCGAGATCAGGCCACCGGGGCCGGGTAGGTCGGGTACTCCACCCCGGAGACGTGCTGGACGACCCGGATGACCTGGCACGAGTAGCCGAACTCGTTGTCGTACCACAGGTAGAGGATCGCGTTGTCGCCGTCGACCTTGGTGGCGCCGGCGTCGACGATCGAGGCGTGCCGCGAGCCGATGAAGTCGCTGGAGACCGCGTCCGGCGCGGTGGTGAAGTCGATCTGGCGCTTGAGCGGCGAGGTCAGCGACACGTTGCGGAGGTGGTCGAGGACCTCCTCGCGGGTGGTCTCGCGCCCGAGCCGCAGGCTGAGGATCGCGATCGAGACGTCCGGCACCGGGACGCGGATCGAGCTGCCGGTGATGGGCGCCTTGAGGTCGGGCAGCGCCTTGGCCACGGCGGAGGCGGCGCCGGTCTCGGTGATGACCATGTTGAGCGGCGCCGAGCGGCCGCGGCGGTCGGCCTTGTGGTAGTTGTCCAGCAGGTTCTGGTCGTTGGTGAACGAGTGGACGGTCTCCACGTGGCCGCGCAGGACGCCGTACTCGTCCGCCATGGCCTTCAGCGGCGGCACGATCGCGTTGGTGGTGCAGGACGCGCAGGACAGGATCCGCTCGTCCGGCTTGATCATGTCGTGGTTGACGCCGTGGACGATGTTGGGCACGTCGCCCTTGCCCGGCGCGGTCAGGACGACCTTGTCGATGCCGGGCCGGAGGTGCTCCGACAGGCCCGCGCGGTCGCGCCACTTGCCGGTGTTGTCGATGAGGATGGCGTCCTTGATGCCGTACGCCGTGTAGTCGACCTCCGACGGGTCGCTCGCGTAGATCACCTGGATCTCGTTGCCATTGGCGATGATCTTGCTGTTCGCCTCGTCGACGGTGATCGTGCCCTGGAACTGGCCGTGGATGGAGTCACGGCGCAGCAGCGAGGCGCGCTTGACGATGTCCTGGTCGCCGCCTCCGCGGACGACGATGGCGCGCAGCCGCAGGCCGTTGCCGGAGCCGGCCTTCTCGATGAGCAGGCGGGCGACGAGGCGGCCGATGCGGCCGAAGCCGTAGAGGACGACGTCGCGCCCCTCGCGGCACTCGATTTTGTTGGCACCCGTGGCGCCGGCGACGGCCTCGGCGGTGAACTCCGCCACGGACAGACCGCGGTCGTCGGTCTTGTACGTCGCGGCGAGCATGCCGATGTCGATCTGGGACGGGCCGAGATCGAGCGCGGTGAGAGCCTGCAGGAACGGGAGCGTCTCGGTGACCGAGAGCTCCTCTCCGGCGATCTGCCGGGCGAATCGGTGGGCCTTGAGGATGCTGACCACCGACTTGTTCACCAAGGAGCGGCTGTGCAGCAGGACCGTGACGTCCCGCTCGCGGTGCAGCTTCCCGATGATCGGGATCATCGACTCCGCGATCTCCTCGCGGTTCTTCCAGTTAGTGAACGAGTCGTCATTGACAGTCACAGATTTATCTTTCGAGCTAGGCGGCGCTCATATGCTAACCCGACGCCTTTTTGAGCATTCAAGCGGGCAGCCGGAGGCCGGTGGGGAGCAGTTGCCACAGGTGCGGCCGGTCGGTGGCGCCTTGCAGGGCGGCCAGCACGGCGGGCGGCGGCGCCGCGTACACCGTCGGGTAGTCGGTCTCGCCCAGTTCCGGGCGCGGCACCCACGCCAGCCGCTCGCCGTCGAGGCTGAACTGCGCGTCCACGCCGGGCTTGTTGCCGCGCGGGTCCTGGCGCAACCAGCCGTCGTGTTCGGGCAGCCGGAGCGCGATGAGCCCGTGGACCAAGGGGTTCGAGCCGTCGTCGTCGGCCAGCCGCTGGTAGCACAACCCCGCGGGTATGCCCTCGGCGCGCAGCAGCGCGGCGAGAGTGTGCGCCTTGGCGTGGCAGATGCCGGTGCGCTGGGCGAGGACGTCGGAGGCGCGCCAGGTCACGCGCGGGTCGTCGACGTCCGCCGAGTGCGGGATGGTGTCGCGCACGAACGCGTAGGCGGCGCGGGCGTACGCGGCCGGCGCGGGCGCTCCGGCACGCAGCCGGGCGGCGGTGTCCCGCACCAGCGGGTGCTCGTGGTCGATGGCGTCGTCGGCGGCAAGATAGGCGGACGGATCGGCCGTCTCAGGAATCAGCTCCATGACTACGGAGCGTAGCGAAGCACCCGGCCGCGCGTCAATGGATTTACGGCCGGGTGCATACTCATGCGTCGACTAGCGCTTGCCCATCTCCTCGGCGATCGCCTCGGTGAAGTCGTCGACGTCCTCCGGGGTGGTGTCGAAGGAGCACATCCAGCGCACCAGTCCGGCCGCCTCGTCCCAGAAGTAGAAGCGGTAGCGCTTCTGGAGCCGCTCGGCGACGTCGTGCGGCAGGGTGGCGAAGACCGCGTTGGACTCCACCGCGTACTTGATCTCGACGCCGTCGATGGCCCGTACGCCCGCGGCCAGGCGCTTGGCCATCTTGTTGGCGTGCCGCGCGTTGCGCAGCCACAGGTCCTTGGCGAGCAGCGCCTCCAGCTGTACGGACACGAAGCGCATCTTGGACGCGAGCTGCATGGACAGCTTGCGCACATGCTTCATGGCCCGTACGGCGTCGGGGTTGAGGACGACGACGGCCTCGCCGAAGAGCATGCCGTTCTTGGTGCCGCCGTACGACAGCACGTCCACGCCCGCGACGTTGGTGAACGTCCGCATCGGAACGTCCAGCGTCGCGGCGGCGTTGGCGATGCGGGCGCCGTCGAGGTGGACCTTCATCCCGCGCTCGTGGGCGTGCTCGCAGATCGCGCGGATCTCCTCGGGCGTGTAGCAGGTGCCCACCTCGGTGGTCTGGGCGATCGAGACCACCTGCGGCATGGCACGGTGCTCGTCGTCCCAGCCCCACGCCTCGCGGTCGATGAGCTCGGGGGTGAGCTTGCCGTCCTCGGTCGGGATGGTCAGCAGCTTGAGCCCGCCGACGCGCTCGGGCGCGCCGCACTCGTCGACGTGGATGTGCGCGGTGCCGGCGCAGATGACCGCGCCCCACCGGTCGGTCATCGCCTGGAGGGCCACGACGTTGGCGCCGGTGCCGTTGAAGACCGGGAAGGCCTCGGCGGACGCCCCGAAGTGGCTGCGTATGACGCTCTGCAGGTGCGAGGTGTACTCGTCCTCGCCGTAGGAGACCTGGTGGCCTCCGTTGGCGAGGGCGAGCGCGGCGAGTATCTCCGGGTGGACCCCGGCGTAGTTGTCGCTGGCGAAGCCGCGCAGCTCGGGGTCGTGATGGCGCCGCGCGTCGGTCCCGGCGGTGTCGGCGGGATCGGCGGTCACGGCTTTTCGGTCAGCCACAGACGGGTTCCGTTCACTTCCTGGGCGGGCCGGTCCCAGACACCGGCGATGGCCTCGGCCAGCTCGCGCACGTCCGTGAAGCCCGCGAACTTGGCATTCGGGCGCTCCTCGCGCATGGCGTCGTGCACCAGCGCCTTGATCACCAGGATGGTAGCCGCGGCCGGCAGAGCGCTCTCGCCCGCCAGCTTCTTGAAGGAGTCGGCGAGGGCCAGCGTCCATGCCTCGGCGGCGGCCTTGGCGGCGGAGTACGCGGCGTTCCCGGCGGTCGGCTGGGAGGCGCCCGCGGCGCTGATCAGGACGTAGCGCCCCTTGCCGCTGCGCTGGAGCGCGTCGTGGAAGGCCAGCGAGGTGTGCTGGACGGTCTTGATCAGCAGGTTGTGCAGGGTGTCCCAGTGGGCGAGCGGGGCGTCGGCGAAGGTCTTGCCGCCGCGCCAGCCGCCGACCAGGTGCACCAGCCCGTCGATCCGGCCGAACTCCTTCTCCGTACGGTCCGCCCAGGCGCGGGTGGCCTCCAGGTCGAGGAGGTCGACGGTCTCGCCGGTGACGGTGGCGCCGCCGTGGGCGTATCGGGCCGCGTCGACGGCCTCGGCGAGCCGCCCGGGGTCCGCGTCGCAGGCGACGACGGTCGCCCCGGCCTCGGCCAGCCGCAGCAGTGCCGCCCGGCCCGCCGGTCCGGCGGCCCCCGCGACGGCGACGACGGCGCCGTCCAGCGGCCCCTTGCCGTTCGGCTCGTTGGGGGTCGGGCTCGACGTGGGAGTGGTCATCTCGGTCGTCTCCTCCTGCCCCGCGCTCACGCGGCGGCCTGGATGTCGCTGCGGGCGGTGATGCCCTGGGTGGACTTGATCACGCCGCGCAGCTTCTTGGCGAGGGCCTCGTAGAACATGCTGAGCGGAAACTCGTCGGCGAGCACCTCGTCCACCAGTTTGCGCGGCGGCTGCGTGAGGTCCAAGGCGTCGGGACCCTTGGCCCATACGGAGCCGGGGTGCGGGGCGAGGTAGGTGGAGACCAGCTCGTACGCCTTGAACCAGTGCACGAGCTTGGGGCGGTCGATGCCGTCGCGGTAGAGCCGCTCGATCTCGCCGCACAGCTGGTTGGTGACCTGCGGGGCGCGCTCCCAGTCGATGCGCAGGGTGTTGTCGGTCCAGCGCACCACGTCGTGCTTGTGCAGGTAGGCGAAGAGCAGCTGGCCGCCGAGGCCGTCGTAGTTGCGGACCCGGTCGCCGGTGACCGGGAAGCGGAACATCCGGTCGAAGATCACGGCGTACTGCACGTCGCGGGCCTGGGCGAAGCCCTCGGCCTCCAGCTGCACGGCCTCCTTGAAGGCCGTGAGGTCGCAGCGCAGCTCCTCCAGCCCGTACATCCAGAACGGCTGGCGCTGCTTGATCATGAACGGGTCGAAGGGCAGGTCGCCGTGGCTGTGGGTGCGGTCGTGGACCATGTCCCACAGGACGAACGCCTCCTCGCACCGCTTCTGGTCGGCCAGCAGCAGCTTGATGTCCTCGGGCAGGTCGATGCCCAGGACGTCCACGGCGGCCTCGCTGACCTTGCGGAAGCGCGCTGCCTCGCGGTCGCAGAAGATGCCGCCCCAGGTGAAGCGCTCGGGGGCCTCGCGTACGGCGATGGTCTCCGGGAAGAGGACCGCGGAGTTGGTGTCGTAACCGGCGGTGAAGTCCTCGAAGGTGATGCCGAGGAACAGCGGGTTGTCGAAGCGCGTGCGCTCCAGCTCGGCCAGCCACTCCGGCCACACCATGCGCAGCACGACGGCCTCGAAGTTGCGGTCCGGGTTGCCGTTCTGCGTGTACATCGGGAAGACGACGAGGTGCTGGAGGCCGTCGACGCGCCGCTGGGCGGGCTGGAAGGCGAGCAGCGAGTCCAGGAAGTCGGGGACGCCGAAGCCGTCGTCCGCCCAGCGGCGCAGGTCGGCGACGAGCGCCTGGTGGTACGCGGCGTTGTGCGGCAGCAGCGGGGCCAGGTCCTCGATGGCGGCGATCATGCGGTCGACGGTGGCCCGGACGGTGTCACCCGAAGGGGCGTTCCCGGCGTCGAGATCGATCGAGCCGTCCGCGGACTGCCAGGGCCGGATCTCCTCCACGGCGGCCTTGAGCACGGGCCAGGCAGAGTGGTCCACCACGCGCTGGGCGGGCAGAACCGCACTGTCTGTCGCCTCGGGCGCAAGAATTTCCGTCATGTCACAACCTCCACAGGAGAACCTCGCGTAAGCCCACCGTATCCATGCGCGCTTCCCCCGCTCAAGTGATCCAACGGGAAATTATCCGGCGTCATCAGACCGTGACCGATGTTTTTCCTGTCACGTCCGGGAGCATTCGGGGCGCCTCCGGGTCGTCCACCGGGCCGCCTACGGGACGCCTCCAGGTCGTCCACGGGGCCCCGCCTACGAGACGTCTCCAGGTCGTCCACGGGACGACTCCGGGCCGCCCGCAAGCATCGCGCCGTTCACCAACAGACGCCCGGCGGCCGCTAGGCTGTCCGCCGCCGAGTGGAGCCGCCGCCGACAGAAGGCGAGACTGCGTTGACCTTTCTCACCATCGGACACCGCGGATTGATGGGCGTCGAACCGGAGAACACCCTCCGGTCGTTCGTCCGCGCCGAACGCGAGGGCGTGGACGTGATCGAGCTGGATCTCCATCTGAGCAAGGACGGCGCGCTGGTGGTGATGCACGACGCCGAGGTGGACCGCACCACCGACGGCTCGGGCCCCATCAGCGTGCAGACCCTGGCCGAGCTGCGCGAACTCGACGCCGGGCAGGGAGAGCGGATCCCGCTCTTCGAGGAGGTCCTGGACGCGGTGCAGGCGCCGCTCCAGGCCGAGATCAAGGACAGGGCGGCGGCCCGGGCGCTCGCCGAGGTGATGGTGCGGCGTGACCTGCTGGGCCGCGTCGACGTGCTGTCGTTCCACGACGAGGCGCTCGCCGAGATCCGCGGCCTGCTGCCCGCGGTGCGCACCGCGCTGGTGGCCAGCAGGTACGGACCGGATGTGATCGACCGGGCGGAGGCGGTCGGCGCCAGGATGCTCGTCCTCAACATCCGCCGCCTCACCCTGGAGCTGGTGGAGCGGGCGCACGCGGCCGGGCTGAAGGTGATCGGGTGGACCGTGAACACCCAGGACCAGCTGCGGCTGGCCCGGGGACTCGGGCTCGACGGCGGTACGACGGACTTCCCGGAGATCCGGCGCGCGACCCGCTACACGGCGTAGGTCCGCTGCACGGCGCAGGTCCGCTGCACGGCGCAGGTCCGCTGCACGGCGCAGGTCCGCTGCACGGCGTAGGTCCGCTGCACGGCGTAGGTCCGCTGCACGGCGCAGACCTGCTCGGGTGGGCCCGCTCGGTGGGCCCACCCTGTGGGGCGGGCCTTCGCGCGGGTCCGGCGAGGCGGGCCTACGCCGCGCGTTCGGCGGGGCGGGCCTTCGCGCGCGTTCAGACCAGCGGCTTGACCAGCAGCTCGAACTGCAGGTCCATGCGGCGCGGGACACCGAAGCGCTCGTCGCCGTACGGGAACGGGCTCATCTGCCCGGTGCGGGAGTAGCCGCGCCGCTCGTACCAGGCGATCAGCTCATCCCGCGCGGAGATCACGGTCATGTGCATCTCCCGCGCCCCCCACTCGGCGCGCACGAAGCGCTCGGCCTCGGCGATGATCACCTTGCCCAGGCCGGCTCCCTGGAGCGTGGGCCGCACCGCGAACATGCCGAAGTACGCGTGCTCGCCCCGGCGCTCCACCTGGCAGCAGGCGATCAGCTCGCCGTCCCGCTCGACGGTCAGCAGTCGGCTGTTCTCGGCGTCGATCACGGCCGCGACGCCCTCGGGGTCGGTGCGCCGGCCGTCCAGCAGATCCGCCTCGGTCGTCCAGCCCGCCTTGCTGGCCTCGCCGCGGTAGGCGGACTCTATGAGCGCGACGAGTTCCGGCACGTCGGACCGGGTGCCCGCCCGGAAGGTCAGCGCGTCGGCGGTGGGGGCGGTGTCGGCGGTCTCCATCGGTGTGCGGGTGTCCTTCCCTGCGGTGTACGGCGCGGCCGACACTAGCGCGGGACGCGGATTCGTGTGCGGGCGGGCACCGCCACCGGGTGCGCGGTTACGCGTGCGCGGTTACGGGCGTGCGAGGGCGCGACTGCGTAGGGTCGCGGCATGGTGCACGTATTGGGCAGCCGGGTGCTGCTGCGGCCCACCGACCCGGAGCGGACGCGGGCCTTCTACGGATCGACGCTCGGCCTCGCGGTCTACCGCGAGTTCGGCACGGGGCCGCTGCGCGGCACGGTGTACTTCCTCGGCGGCGGCTTCCTGGAGGTGTCCGGGCAATCCGACACCCCGCCGGCGCCCGGCCTCGAACTGTGGCTCCAGGTACCGGATGTGCGCGCCGCACACGAAGAGCTGGCGGAGGCCGGGGCCACCGTGCTGCGGCCGCCCCGGCAGGAGCCGTGGGGGCTGGTGGAGATGTGGGTCGCGGACCCGGACGGGGTCCGCATCTGCGTGGTGGAGGTACCCGCGGACCATCCCCTGCGGTACCGCCCGGGAATCTGACGCCGGCCCGCCGCCTGCGTCAGGGCACGCGCCGGCCGGGAACCGGCCTGATCGCCCCGGGGGAACTCCTCCCCTGCCCCCCGGGGGGCGGGGCTGAAGCGTTGCCGCGCTCCCCGGCTGCGCCCGTGCACTGCCGTACGTCGGGCGCGCGCGGGGCATGCTCCGGACGTGCCCTCCCCCGGCCTCCGGCCCGATAGCCGGATGCCGGACGCCGGACGCCGGACGCCGGACGCCGGACGCCGGACGCCGGACGCCGGACGCCGGACGCCGGACGGGAGGGTAGGCCCAGCGGTACCCGGGAGTGCTCCCACGGAGGTGCGCCGTGCACGGACCACCGTTCGTCGGCTGGCTGCTCGTGGCGCTCGGCGCCGCGACAGGGGCGTACTGCCTGCTGCGGCTGCGCGCGGCCCCGCCGAACCTGCGGCAATCGGCCGGGGCGGAGGCGCTCATGGCATGGGGCATGGCGGTGATGGCGGTCCCGGCAGTCCCGGCGGTCCCGGCCGCGGCACTCGGCCAACACGCCTGGGCCCCACCGGCGTTCGTGGCGGTGTTCGGCGCGGCGGCGGTGCACGCTCTGCTGCCGCTGCCGAACCGGTGGGGCGGCCGGCCGCCGTCCCACCGGATGCATCACGCCGTCGAGGCCTGCGCGATGGTCTACATGGCCGTCGCGATGGCGGCGGGCGGCACGAGCGGCCCGGGCGGGCACGCGGACCACACCGGCGGCCCCGCGGAGGGCATGCGCGGTGGCGAACCGCTGCTCACCGGCGCACTGCTGGCCTACTTCGCGGCGTACGTCATACGGGGCGGGGCCCGGCTGGTATCGGTCGCGGACACGGACCTGCCCCGCGGCGCGGGCCATGTCGCCTGGTCGCAACGGCCCGAGGTGCTCGACGCGTGCCGCGTCGCGATGGGCACGGGGATGTGCGCGATGCTGCTGACCCTGTGAGCGGAGGCGGAGGCGGAACCAGGGGCCACGGCAGACGCAGACGCGGCAGATGCGTCCAGCGACGGCCGGTCGGCAGTCGTGCGTCCAGCGACCGCCGGTCGGCAGTCGGCAGTCGGCAGTCGGCAGTCGGCAGTCGGCAGTCGGCAGTCGGCAGTCGGCAGTCGGCAGTCGGCAGTCGGCAGTCGGCAGTCGGACCTACCACTCCCCCGCCTGCCGAACCATCGGCCACCCCACGGAAACCGTGGCGTGCGTCACTTCCCCCGCGCGACCGTACCGCCTGATAGGGCCTCGCTCATAGGCTGATCGCCATGATGGTCCCGCTCGCGCTGCTGGTTCTCGGCACGCTGGCCGCGGCGATGGCACCGCGACTGCTGGCCCGCTCCGACTGGCCCGACCGCGAACCCGTGCTCGCCCTGTGGATGTGGCAGTGCGTGGTCGTCGGCGTGCTGCTGTGCTGCGGGCTCGCGATGGCGCTGAGCGCGGCCGCCGCCTCCGAGGCCGTGCGGGGCAACGTCTTCGCGCCCGCCCCGCAGGGTGTGGTCGAGGCGTATGCCCTCGGCCTCTACGGTCCGTGGGCCGCGCCGGTCGCCGTGGCCCTCGCCGCCGGCGCCGTATGGACCGCTGTGATGCTCACCCGCGAGGTCCGCGGGGCGCGCGCCCGGCGCAGGCAGCGGCGCGCGGAGCTTCTCGTACGCTCCCCGCTGATGCCCGGCGAGGAGCCGCGCGGGGAACGGCTCGTGGTGCTGGAAGGCGAGCGGCCCGGCGCCTGGTGGCTGCCCGGCGCCACGCCTCAACTGGTCCTGACCACCGCGGCGCTGCGCCGGCTCAAGGGCCGGCAGCTGGACGCCGTCCTGGCGCACGAGCAGGGGCACGCGCGGGCCCGCCACGACTGGTTGCTGCACTGCGCGTCCGCGCTGGCCACCGGCTTTCCGCAGGTGCCGGTCTTCGCCGCGTTCCGCGACGAGGTGCACCGGCTGGTCGAACTGGCCGCCGACGACTCCGCCTCCCGTCGCTTCGGGCGGCTGACCACCGCGCTGGCGCTGGTCGAACTCAACGAGGACCGCGGGGTGTTCGGCCCCTGTCCGGCGCCGCTCGCCGCGGTGCCGCGCCGGGTGGACCGGCTGCTCGCGCCCGCGTCCCGGCTGTCGGCGGCACGCCGACTGCGGCTCACGGCCGCGGCGGCCCTCGTCCCGGCGGTCCCGGTGCTGGTGACCTTCGTCCCGGCGCTGCGCGTGCTCGGCTGAGCGAGGCCGCCGACCGTGCCCGCCGGGCACGGCCCGGCTCACCAGGTCCGTCGACCCGTGGGGCACGACTCACCGGGTCCGGAGCGCGGCCGCGGCCCGTCCGGCCCACCCGATCCGCTTGGCCCCCGTCCGGCTCTGCGCGATCATCGGTCCATGCTGGTGCCGACCACCCGTGCCGCCCGCGGCGCGACGCTGCTCGCCGGACTGTTCCTCCTGCTCCTGGTGCCGGTGGCGGCCGACTGGGGTCCGCTGGACTCCGCCGACCGGGAGATCTCCCGGTCCTTGCACCGCTGGGCGGTCACACACGACGGCTGGACCGACGCCAACCGCGTCCTGACCGACCGGGTCTGGGACCCGATGACGATGCGCGCGCTGCTGGCCGTGGCGGTCGGCTGGCTCGCGTGGCGGCGGGAGTGGCGGCTCGCGCTCTGGGTGGTGCTCACCTCGGCGCTGGGCACGCTGCTCCAATGGACCGTCAAGGCGACGGTCAGGCGGGAGCGCCCGCACTGGCCGGACCCGGTCGACTCGGGCAACTACTTCGCGTTCCCCTCCGGGCACGCCGTGACCGCGGCCGTCTCCTGCGGACTCGTGCTCTGGCTGCTCGCACGGCACGGCGCGCGGCCCCGATGGCTGGCGCTCGCGGCCGCCGTCGCGGCCGTGTCGGTCCTGGGCGTGGGCTTCACCCGCGTCTACCTGGGCGTCCACTGGACGAGCGATGTCGTGGGCGGCTGGTTGCTGGGCGCCGCGCTGGTGGCCGCCGCCGTGGCCACGTACGAAGCGGCGGGGACCGGCGGTGCCGGCCGCGACCAGGACCACGTCCGCGATGGGAGAGTTCCGTCATGAGCAATCTCGACCTCAGGCCCCCGGCGACGGTGTGCGGCGGGCGCGCCGATGTCACCGCCCGCCCGGTCCGCGAACTGCTGACCGGCCGGAGCGTTCCGCTCGGCGAGTCGACCGTGGTCCGCCGCCTGCTGCCCCACCTCGGTCGGCGGATGATCGGGGCGTGGTGCTTCGTCGACCACTACGGGCCCGACGACATCGCCCAGGAGCCGGGGATGCAGGTCCCACCGCACCCGCACATGGGGCTGCAGACGGTGAGCTGGCTGCACGACGGCGAGGTGCTGCACCGGGACAGCCTGGGCAGCCGCCAGACGCTGCGCCCCGGCGAGTTGGGGCTGATGACGTCCGGCCGGGCCATCGCGCACTCCGAGGAGTCGCCGCGGGAGCACGCCCGCTTCCTGCACGGGGCGCAGCTGTGGGTCGCGCTGCCGGACGGCGACCGGCACATCGAGCCGCGCTGGGAGCACCATGCCGAACTGCCTCGGGTCACGGGCGGCGGCGGCCTGCGGGCCACCGTCATCCTGGGCGAACTGGACGGCGCGGCCTCCCCCGGCAGCACCTTCTCCCCGCTCGTGGGGGCCGACATCGCGCTCGCGGCGGGCACGGACACCCGGCTGCCGGTGCGGCCCGACTTCGAGTACGCCGCGCTCACCATGTCCGGTGAGGCCGAGGTCGACGGCGTGCGGCTGGCCCCCGGCTCGCTGCTGTACCTGGGCTGCGGGCGCTCCGAACTGCCGCTGCGCGCCGACGTGGACAGCGCGTTCATGCTGCTGGGCGGCGAGCCGTTCGAGGAGCGGATCGTGATGTGGTGGAACTTCGTCGGGCGGTCGCACGAGGACATCGCGCGGGCCCGCGAGGACTGGATGTCCGGGTCCCGATTCGGCGAGGTGCATGGCTACGGCGGCGCCCCGTTGCCCGCTCCCGAACTGCCCCCGCTCCCCCTGAAGCCACGAGGGTGGGAGCGCTGACCTGCGCCTACGCACTTTGAACAGCGCGCTGCCGAGTGCGGCCACTACCTCGCCGAGCCGACCGCCGCCAGATGCCCCGCCAAGCTCGGCACAGGAGCCCTTCAAGCGGCACGAAGAGTTGCAGGTTCGACCATCCGTTACCAGCTCTAGCCGTCCTTATGCTGACCCATTGCTGACCCTACTGACGGTTTGTCACACCACGATTGAGAAACTCGATGCGGTCCGTCGGGGCGGCGGCAAGATCCACCCGAGGCCCTCGGCGATCGGCAAGGAGCACGCCACCTCGAACTGACCTACGGCCCGATCGGCGACTTCATCTAGATCGCGTGTATCGACCGCAACGGCAACGCCGCCGTCCGGCGACGGCGGCCTGGTCGACACTACATGGCCGGCAACGTCACCGAGGCCCTAAAGGGGGATCAACATAGACATGAAGGTCAAGTACAAGGAGACGGCCCGCGGCGGACTCGCGGTCAACGTCATCGAGTGCTGAGGAAACAGGGCCTGACCTGGGTTTCGATCCTTTCCTCAGCGAAACGTCCCTGAAAAGTCCCTGGGAAATCCCAGACCAGTAGGCGCCTGACCAGCGCAACCCTTCTCCCGCATGACCGCATAGGCCGCATCCACGTCGTCCACCTCGACGCTCATATCGGGGGTAACAGGCGCGGTCTTGTCGCTGGTCATGATGCTGATCTGCGCTGCCGGGCTGGACGGGGAGGCGAGCGTCATGATCCAGCCGTGGTTCATGACCTCCTCGAAACCCAGCAGGCCATAGAACTCCCGGCTCCCCTGCGCGGCCTCCGACTGGATGTTGGGCACGACACAGCGAACGGCCATCGACGACTCCAAGTGAGAACAAACGCGTCTCTATGTCTCCCCAGGTGTACTACGGCACGTCCGTCGCCGCACACACCTTCGCAACACGTCCTAAAGCCTGTCTCGTAACTCGCGGTCGGGTGCGGCGTTGAGCTAGTCGTGCAGGTTGTCACGGCTCAACGACGTGAGCTCATAGAGGTGTTCACCGGGCTCCGCCCGCGTCAGTTCCAGCGTCTGGTGCGGGCTGTCCACCGCAACGGTGGCCGGGCTCTGGACCCGGACCGGCCGGGCCGCCCGTGGGCACTGCCCCTGGAGGACCGGGTCCTGCTCGTGGCGATGTACTGCCGTACGAACCTCACCATGCGCCAGCTCGCCCCGCTCTTCGGGATCTCCCCCGCGGCCGTCGGCCGGATGATCGGCCGGCACGGGCCCCTGCTGGCCCTGGCCCCGGGCAAGCACAAGCCCGGACGGCACCACATCCTCATCGTGGACGGCACACTGGTGCCCACGAGAGACCGGACGGTGTCGGCCTCGTCGAAGAACTACCGGTACTCAGCGAACCTCCAGGTCCTGATCAAAGCGGACACCCGGGTGGTGCTGGCCGTCGGCCGCCCGCTGCCCGGCAACCGCAACGACTGCACCGCCTTCGCCGAGTCCGGCATCAAGGGGGCATGCGGCACCGCGACCGTCCTCGCCGACGGCGGCTACCAGGGCACCGGCGTCCTGATGCCCCACCGTCGCCAGGCCGGGCAGGACCGGCTGCCCGACTGGAAGGAACAGCACAACACCTCCCACCGGCGGGTACGCGCCCGCGTCGAGCACGCCTTCGCCCGCATGAAGAACTGGAAGATCCTGCGCGACTGCCGCCTGAAAGGCGACGGCGTCTGGTGGGCCACCAGCGGCGTCGCCCACATGCACAACCTCGCCCTCAGCCACTGATCACAGCGTCACGAGACAAGCTTTAAGAAGGGTTCACCGGGAGCATGGCTTGCCACACTCCCGGTGAGGGGTGCGGACGCATAGCGCCGGACGCGCTTAACGGCCAGGGGTCACCCAGCGACCCTCATCCCAAAGCGTCCGTCTGCACGGCCATCTCGTTGCTGCCGGCGGTCAGCGCGAACTCGCGCTTGTCGCGCCATTCGGTGAAGACCGAACGCACACCGGCGGCGAGTCGTCGTTCGGCGGTGCAGCCGGTCGCGTCGGCGTGCGCCAGGCACTTGGCTATGAACAGGTCGAAGCGCATGTCAGGCTCGTGCTCCCATGAAGGAGTGGCGGCTTCCGGCGCGGCCATCAGGGTGTCCGGTTCCTGGCTCTCCCCAAGGGGCGGGTTGGGACTGTTCACCGGCCTGATCGCGGTGGGTATCGGGACATGTGTTCTTCCGCCTGGAACGGGGGGTGGGCGCTGGCCGGTCAGTTCGCGAAGCCCCAGAAGTAGGCGCCCCAGATCCAGCCGGTCCGGCCGGTGTTGGCGCCGCTGGTGACCTTGACCCGGTACCACTGGTACTGGGAGTGGCCGTCCCACCAGAGGCAGTTGGAGGTGACGCGGGTGCCCTTGCTCAGGACCCCGAGGGCCGTCGAACTGGTGGAGTGGTTCGACCGGAGTGTCACCGTGGCCGTCGTCTTGCCCTTCTGCGTCCAGGAGTTGCACGAGGCCGCTGCCGCTTCCGGGGCGGTTGCCACTGCCCCTCCCAGTGCTGCAGCTGTGATTACCGCTGCCGCTATGGCGCTGCGGATCTTGTTCTTCGTCATCGGATGAGCTCTTTCTTGCATGCGCATGGCGCGGGCTTTCATGGAGTTGATGGTGGGGGATCTGTTGGTCAGGCTGCGGAGCGCCGGGTGCGGCGTACTCCGGCCGCGAAGTCGCGGGCGACCTCGGCGGCAGCGGTTACCCGGACGACGTCACCGTGCAAAGCCTCTACATGGACGCCCAGCAGGATCGGCGCCTGCAGCAGGTCACCGAAGCCAGTCGTCGACCGTTGTCTGGGCGTAGCCGCGCTCCGCGAACAGCCGTGCGGCCGCATCGAGAAGCTCCGCCCGCTTGGCCTTGCTCCGCTCCTGGACTGGTCGCCGCACTGTTCTTGCCTCCTGTGGATCCAATGCACTGCTGCCCTGGCCCGAGCCGCAGCCTCGCTCGCCCTCCGGCCTGGATCGGCAGCCTCCGGTCGTCCACCGCATCCGTGCCCTCCCGGTCGCCGTGCCGACGCCGGCCGCCGCCCTGAGGCCGGGTAGGCGCTTCCGGCACCACCCGCTGGAACAACTCCCACAACTGATCCGGCACCAGCCGCTCCACGATCCCCACGCCCGCAGGCTACCGGAGGAGTCCAAATGAGATGACGTCTAAAAGGCGATGGCGTCCACCACGCCATGCTCGGCATCGCCCGCCTGCACAACCTCGCACTCGCCGGGTGAGCGAGCACGCCGCCCATCAGACGAACGCGGCCAGACCGACTCAGAGATCATTTGCGGGACAGCCCTTAGCTGCGACCAGCACGGTCGCCTCGTAGCGGATGGCGAGCTTGTCGTATCTCGTGGCGACTGCGCGGTGGCGCTTGAGTCGATTGATTCCGCATTCGACCGCGTGGCGCTCGCGATAGTCGATCTTGGCCGAGGACGCGCCCTGTTCCGGAGTGGCGGCCTGCGGAATAGTCGGGGCGTGACGTACGACATCCCCGCCCACGAACGGGCTCTGGCCTTCGACCGGGCCGCGGGCGCGTACGCCGCGCACCGGCCGCAGTACCCCGCGGCCGTCTTCGAAACCGTGGAGGAGTTCAGCGGGCAGCGGCTTGCCGGGGCCCGGGTGGCCGATGTGGGCACCGGGACGGGGATCGCCGCCCGGGATCTGCATGAGCGCGGGGCCCGGGTGGTGGGCGTGGAGCCAGGCGCCGGGATGGCAGCGCAGTTTCGGCGCGAGCTACCGGGGGTCCCGCTCGTGCGCGGGGACGGCAACCGGCTGCCGCTGGCCGACGGCTCGCTCGACCTCGTCTCGTACGCCCAGTCCTGGCACTGGACCGACCCCGCACGCGCCGTCCCGTCCGCCCTGCGGGCCCTGCGTCCCGGGGCGCTCTCGCGTTGTGGTGGAACGACCCGGACCCGTCCGTGCCATGGGTGGCGGAGCAGGGGGCCAGGATCGAGGAGTGGCTGGGGCCCGGCTTCTACATCTCCAATGTGGAAACACCGGCCGGGCTTTGCTGGAGGACCCGTGCGCTGCGCTGGTCGCGCCGGGTCTCCGTCGACTTCCACCTCGCGAAGCTGGCCACTCATTCAGCCTTTATCGTGCTCGGCGAGCCCAGGGCCTCGGCTTTCCTTGCGGCGGAGCGGAAGTACCTCGCCCGGCACTTCCCCGGTGGTGAGCTGGACGAGCCGTACGTGACGTCCGTGGCGGTAGCCGTCCGCCCCGCCTAGGGTCTGTTTGCGAAAGTGGATCTTGGTCGTGAATGATCACGCTCTGTGGGACGTGGGGATCTGACGAACGGCCAGTGGGACCAGCTTGAACCGCTGCTGCCGCAGGGCATCAAGCCGGGCCGTCCGCCAGTGTGGACACGGCGGCAGCTGATAGATGGCATACGGTGGCGGACTCGGACCGGCGCCCCGTGGCGAGACGTACCCGACAGGTACGGCCCGTGGGACCGGGTCTACGACCTGTTCCGACGCCGGCAGCGGGACGGCACCTGGGCCCGGATCGTCACCCAGCTCCAGGCCGAGGCGGACGCGAAGGGCCTGATCACCTGGGACGTGAACGTCGACTCGACTGTCTGCCGGGCCCACCAGCACGCCGCCGGAGCGGCAAAAAGGGGACGCTCAGAAGGAGCCGCCCGGCGGAATCGCCGTCGAGCCGGCCGACCACGGCCTCGGACGCTCCCGAGGCGGCCTGACCAGCAAGATCCACCTCGCGGTCGAGCAGGGCCAGAAGCCGCTGTCCGTGGTAATCACCGCCGGTCAGTGGGGTGATTCCCCGCAGTTCGAGCCGGTCCTGGAGGCAATCCGGGTTCCCTGGCTGGGCCCGGGACGGCCACGCAAGCGACCGGACCGAGTACGGGCCGACAAGGCGTACGACTCCCGCAAGAACCGCGCCTACCTGCGCAGACTCGGCATCGAAGCAACGATCCCGGTCCCTGCGGACCGCATCCGCAACCGGCAGAAGCTCGGCTCTGGCGGCGGCCGACCGCCGAAGTTCGACAAGACCGACTTCCGCGAGCGCCACGCGGTCGAATGCGGAATCAATCGACTCGAGCGTCACCGCGCAGTCGCCACGAGATACGACAAGCTCGCCGTCCGCTACGAGGCGACCGTGCTGGTCGCAGTCCTCTACGAGTGGCTGTGACCAGCACTTTCACAACAGGCCCTAGACCGTCTTGACGGCGCCGCCGTCGATGCGCAGTTCCGCGCCCATGATGCTGCGTGCGTGGTCGGACAGCAGGAACGCCACCAGGGCCGCGACCTCCTCGGGTTCGGTCATCCGGGCCGTGGTCATGCCGATCATGCTGGGCACCTGCGCCAGGAACTCCGGCAGTGCCATGCCCGCCCTTTCGGCGAGCTCCGCCCCGAAGCCCTCCCCCGCCTCCCACACGGCGGTGCGGACCGGCCCGGGCGAGACGGTGTTGACCCGGACGCCGCGCGGCCCGAACTCCTCGGCCAGCGACTTCCCGAGCGCCTTGAGCGCGGCCTTGGCGACGGTGTAGTCGACCGGGCCGCTGGAGGGGACGCTCGCTCCCATCGAGCCGATGTTGACCACCGCGCCGTGTCGCTCCAGCAGGTCGGGCAGGGCTGCCCGGGTGACGCGCACGGCGCTGAAGAGGGTGATGTCGAAGGTGGCCTTCCAGACGTCGTCGGTCGCGGCGAGGAAGCCGTCCGTCGCATAGGCGTCGCCGATGCCGACCCCGTTGACCAGCAGGTCGATGCCGCCGAGGGCGGAGCGCGCGGCGCCGACGGCGTGCTCGGCGCCGTCCGGGGTGGCCAGGTCGGCCGCGACGGTGACGGCCCCGGTGGCCTTCAGCTCGTCGGTGATCGTACGGGCCACGCCGACGGTCCGTACGCCCTCCGCGGCGAGCCGGCGGACGGTGGCGAGGCCGATGCCACGGCTCGCGCCGGTGACGAGGGCCGTCTTGCTGGTGAGGTGGAGGTCCATGGCACTTCCTCTTTTTCTTGACCTGTGGGTACAAAATTTGGGTACGCGTGAACCCGGGCCGTCGGGGTGGCGTGTCTTAGAGGGCGTCGAGTGCGGCGTCGACGACGCGGCGCAGCCGTTCGGGCCCCTCGGCCGTCCTGGCAATGACCCGCATGCCGATCACGGTCGCGAGCAGCAGGCTCGCCACCGCGCGGGCGTCCCGGCCCCCGTCAATCTCCCGCGCGCGCTGACCGCGCTCGACAGCGATCCGCAGGGCGTCCTCCGTCCGCGCGAACATCCACCGTACGAGGTCGGTGGACTTCTCGTCCGCGCCCGCGAGTTCGGTGGCCGTGTTGACCGCGAGGCAGCCTCGCCGGTCCGGGTCGCCGAGGTCGATCTCGATCAGCAGCTCCAGCGCCTCGCGCAACAGCGGCCGCACAGGCCCCGGCCGGTCGAGGAGCTCGACCAGCTGGGCGGCCCGGGTGTCGCGGTAGCGCTCCAACGCCCGCTCGAACAGGGCGTGTTTGCTACCGAAGGCGTGGTAGAGACTGCCCTTGCCGATGCCGATCTCGTCGACGAGGTCCTGCGGCGTCGTCGCGGCGTAACCCTTGCGCCAGAAGACGTCCATGGCCTTGTCGATCGCCACGTCCGGGTCGAACTGCTTGGGTCTACCCATGAGAAGACCCTAACACCCTTCTTGACTTACAGGTCAAGAAAACATGCGGGTGCCGCGGTGGGCGGGCAGAGCCTTGCCGGTCACCGGGGCACCTCCACGGCCGGGATGTCGAACGCCTCCGCACAGCCCGGGCACGCGCGCAACGCGGCACGGACCGTGGAGAGCAGCGGGACGGGGTACCGCGCGGAGGCGGTGTCCGAGCACCAGCAGCACGACGTGCCTGCCCGCTGCCACGGGCTCAACTTCTCCAGCACCAGCGCGGGCGCCACCGTCGAGGCCATCACGACTCCGCCCCCGCCCGCGCGCGGTCGACCTCGTCCGGCAGCGCCTGGCGCAGGGCTCCGGGAACCGCCTGCCAGCACTGGCCGCCGCGGATCGGCTGGACCAGCACGGGCGAGGGCGGACCGTCGAGCCGGCCGACGGACTCGATGCAGCCGACCGCGAGACTGTCGGCATCGACGTCGCGCACGAGGTCACCTACCTTGGGCTGGTACGTCGGTACCGCGATACCGCGGCCCGGCGAAGGGCCGGGTGTGCCTGGGCTGCGCTGGTGCATGTCGCATCGCCCTCCGAGCATGGGGAGTTGGGCGCGGTCGAACCGCCGCTGCTCATGCGCGACGGCGCGTTCCGGCGACAGGGTCGCCCCGGGGAGACGGTGAGACTCCCTGCCGCCGGGCGGAACACCTTCGCAGCTCGCCACCGGGCCGTCACGGGCACCGGCGACCAACTTTTTTGGACACCGATGCCCATGCGCGCCCCGCGCCGCCGCCCCTACGGTTGAGGGCCGACCAACCCCCTTGTCCGGCGTGGAGGTGCGTGATGGGTCCGTACCCGTCGAAAGCAGGCCGGGACCGGCTCCGGCAGACGCTGGCGCAGCTGGGCAACCACCCCCAGGGAGATCGCCCAGGAGATGCGCGCCCGGCTGTCGCTGCGCCCCCGAGAAGCCTGGCGGCACGCGCACGGCCTGACTCTCCAGCAGGCCGCCGACAAGGTGAACGATCTCGGCGCGCGACGTCCCGGTGAAGCGGTGTCGGCGGACGCCTCGCTGATGAGCAAGTGGGAGCGCTGGCCAGCCGCCTCGGGCCGACGGCCCACCCCCGCGACCCTGCCGGCCCTCGCCGCAGTGTACGAGTGCGAGGTCGAGGAGCTGCTGGACCTGGAGGACCGACAGGCGATGCCGCCCGGCGAGCTGCGGCTCCTCCAGCGCCCCCACGACCTAGCGGCACCGGTCACCAGCGAGGCCCTGGTCCGCTCGGCCGCCGAGGAGTCAGCCGACTGGGCCCGATGGGCGGAAGCGTCGAACTGCGGCGAGACCCCCGTGCAGCAGCTGGTCGCCACCACCCGCTCCCTGGCCCGCGACTACCTCACCCACGCCGAACCGGTCCGGCTCTTCCACCGCGCCCGCCGACTCCGCGACACCGCCTTCGGCCTGCTGAAGGGGCATCAGTATCCGCGGCAGACGGCCGACCTGTACGCCGTCGCTGGCTACCTGTGCACTCTCCTGGCATGGATGAGCTCCGACCTCGGCCAGCTCGACGACGCCGACACCCAAGGCCGCACCCCCTGGGTCTGCGCCCAGAAAGCCGACTCCGACGACCTACGCGCGTGGGTGCTGTCCACCCGAGCCAAGATCGCCTTCTGGAACGGCCATCTCCACGCCGCCGTCGACCACGCCCAGCACGGCCAGACCTACCGCGGCAGCGGCACCGTCGGCACCCTGCTCGCCTGCCAGCAAGCCGACGCCCTGGCCCAGCAACGCCGGATGGACCCGGTCACCCGCCGACTGGGCGAACTCGCCGCAACCGCCGCCCGCAGCACGCTCGCCGACAGTCGCCCAGGCCGCGAGCTGCAGGGGCGGATTGAGGCGTTCTGCCGACACTCCGCGCCCCGGCTCGCCCTCTCGCCAGGCACCCTCTGCTCCTGATTGGTTCTCACGGCATGACGACGACGCAGCACGCTTCGATGGCGGATCACTGGTGGTGGCGGCCCGGCTGGAGCGTCGGCCGCCGCTTCTACACCTGGCACCTCACTTCGCCCACGCCCCCGACGTCCACCGGTACGCAGCCGCTTATCGCGACGCGCTGGCCCACCTGCCCGGCCTCGACCCCATCCCCGACCAGTGGCTGCACCTGACCATGCAGGGACTCGGTTTCATCGACGAAGTCGACGAGCGGGACGTCCAGGCCATCGCCGCCGCCGCCCAACGGCGCCTCGCGGACCTGCCAGCGCTGGAACTCACCCTGACGGACGTGATCGTCACTCCCGAGGCGGTCCTGGCCCCCGCCCAGCCCACCGACGCCGTCACCGCGGTCCGCGAAACCATCCGCTCTGCCATCGCCGAGGTCTGGCCCACCGTCCCCGAAGCTCCGGACGGATTCCGCCCGCACGTCTCGATCGCCTACAGCAACTCCGAAGCACCGGCCGAACCGGTCTACCAGGCCCTGAGCACCGTCAACACCGCCCCGGCCACGGCCCGCATCACCGCAGCCGACCTCATCGTCATCCACCGCGACCAGCGCATGTACGAATGGGAGCCCTACGCCCACGCACCAATGCGGTGACAATGGGGTCCCAGTAGTACTCGCGCCCGCAAGCGCGGCAAGACCATCGATGCGGCGCGCAGCCCAGAACCTGACGGTCCCGCCCGGCCACAACCCTTGTTGCTCACAGGCGGGAACGGCCGCAGACGTTCCCACTCCGCATCATTTGGATCGCCGCGCCCCATGCCCAGAGCAACGGTCCAGGCACGAGGCAGTCACATGGCCCGACGGACTCAGGCGAGAGTGAGGAGCGGTTCGAGCTGCGCTGCCCACTGCGGATACCGGGCGGCCTTCTTCTCGTGCATCGCCATGATCTCGTCGGCCAGCGCCGGGTCCATGTCGTCGGAGAGGTCAGGGCCGATGGCGATCCTGGCCAGGTGCGGAATGATCTCGGGGTCTCCAGCCAGGTGGACCGGGTCGTACATGTACCGCTCCAGGGCCGCCAAGTCCTTGATGCCCACGCAGTAGGCGTGGGTGAAGCCGTCGGCGGGGTCGGCCAGGCTCTGCCCGACCGTTGCGAAGGAGACCGATTCGACGGACGCCGTGCGCCGCATCAGTGTGAGCACACGGGCCTTCTGCTCTTCGGTCGTCCCGTCCTTGAAGGCGAACCGCAGCATGTGAACGATCATGGGTTTCCACTTCCTTGAGTGACCTTGATTGAACTAGCCGGTTCAGAAAAATTTCCCAGCGAGTAGTTCACTAGAATGAACGCATGAGTTCAGCGGCGTCAAGCAGACCCAAGGCTGTCCCGCGCGGGCGCGCCGACAAGCGGAACGCGATCCTGAGCGCTGCCTTCGCCGTCTTCGCGCGGCGCGGATACGCGCAAGCGTGCGTTCAGGAGATCGCGGAGGAGGCAGGGGTCGCCAAGCCGACCGTCTACAGCCATCTGAACGACAAGGAGACCCTCTTCCGCCATACCGTCGAGGCCGCGGCTGACGCCCTCATGGCGGAGCACCTCACGGCGATCGAGCACCTTCGCGATCGGGCGCCGGAGGAGGATCCGCGGGCTGCGCTGACGGACCTGGCGCACCGGCTGGCGCGCATCTGCTGCGGCGAACGCGCCCACGCGCTGCGCCGGCTGACCTACGCACAAGTGGCACAGTTCCCCGACCTGGTCGAGATCGTGCAGGAGCGCACCGCACACCGCCCAAACGCGGCACTCGCCGACCGACTGGCCCGCCTCTCACTGGCCGGCCGCCTGCGCCCATGCGACCCGGAGCAGGCCGCCGAGCACTTCTTCGCCCTGCTCACCGGCCCCCTGGAGTCCCGCTCCCGGCTGGGCACGCGCCGCGTCCTGGCCGCCGAGCTGCGCGGCACGGCGGAAGCGGCCGTGGACACCTTCCTGCGCGCGTACGCGAGCGAACAGGACTGCCCGGCAGATCAAGGCGGAAACCCCGCCTCCACGGCATGATCGGCCGGACAAGTCCTAGTAGCGCTCTGTTAGCTGGTCTTGTCACGGTTGGTGTTCGGTAGTTCCTTGCCTGTATGAGGGCGGGTGAGCTTGCTGCGTGTCGGGGCCGGTTGGAGGAGTTCGTCGGGGAGGTGTTCGCGTCGCTGGCACGGCGGGACCAGCGGGCGAAGGGTGCCTTGTATCTGCGAGGGCTGCTGCTGGACGGCCGGCGGAAGTCGATGCAGCCGATAGCTGAACGGCTCGGTGTCGACCACCTGCAGCTGCAGCAGTTCATGACGTCCTCGACCTGGCCGGTCGAGCAGGTGCGGGCCCGGCTGGCATGGTGGGCGGTGGCCGCGGTTAGGCCGCAGGTGTGGGTGTTGGACGACACCGGCTTCCCCAAGGACGGCCGTTCCTCGCCTGGGGTGGCCCGGCAGTACTCCGGCACGCTGGGCAAGGTCGGCAACTGCCAGATCGGCGTCAGTGTCCACGCCGCCTCCGACACCGCCTCAGGCCCCCTGTCCTGGCGCCTGTTCCTACCCGCCACCTGGGACGGGCCCGACGCCGAAGCCCGCAGGCGGTCCTGCCGGATCCCCGACACCGAGCACCACCGGCCCAAGTGGCAGCTCGCTTTGGACATGCTCGACGACCTCGCCGCCGCCGGTCTGCGGCCCGCCGTCCTGGTCGCGGACACCGGCTACGGCGCGAACGCCGACTTCCGGCGTGGTCTGGACGGACGCGGCCTTGCCTGGGTGCTTGGCGGGCGAGCCTGATGACCACGCCCTGGGGCGCTCGCGGGGCGGCCTGACCACGAAGATCCATCTTGCGGTCGACTCCTCCATGCACGTGCTTTGCGGCCGTGGTCACCGCCGGACAACGGGCTGATGCACCCCTGTTCACCGCAGTCATGGACTCCATCCGCATTCCCCGCGTCGGTGGCGGACATCCGCGCACGCGGCCCGACCACGTCCTCGCGGACCGTGCGTATTCCTCCCGGAAGATCCGTGCCTACCTGCGCCGACGGCAAATCCCGCACACCATCCCTGAGAAACGAGACCAGGCCGGACACCGCTTGCGGCGCGGCTCCGCAGGTGGCAGGCCGCCTGGCTTCGATCGCGAGCGATACAAGCGCCGTCACAAATCGAGTGCCGAATCGGCCTGCTGAAACAGGCACGGGGCGTCGCCACGAGATATGACAAGCTCGCCGTTCGCTACGAGGCAACCGTCTTGCTCGCCCTGATACGGCAGTCCCTGTGACCATGGGTCAAGGCTCGGCCTACGCTCTCGGGCCATGACATGGATCGCATTGCTGTCCACCGTTGTCGGAGCCATGGTTGGCCTGGGCTCAGCCCTGCTGTCGGACGGCCTGCGCTGGAAGCGAGAACGCAACGACCGTCGGCTCAGCGTGCAGAGGGAGATCTACGTTGCCTACCTGGGCGCTTTGCATCTGGCTAGCCAGTCCTTGCGCGCAGTCTCGCTGGGCGACCACTCGGAAGATGTCCCGCGAAACCTGGCCGCCAGGGCAGCCATGCGTGATGCGGGGCTGGTTGAAACCCGGGAGCATCTTGTGCTCACCGCCCCAGAGGCGGTCGTCCAGGCAGCAGATGCTGCATTCCAAAGTCTGCGCGTGCTACGCGACCGCATCGCTCAAGGCCAGGGCATGGGCTCCCCGGAGTACGAGGCCGACCTGTCGAGCTACAACCTCCACCTCCAGGTACTGCGCAACGCCGTCCGAGATGATCTGCAAGTCGGCTCCCTGCGCAGCGAAATCGCCCTCTGACCAGATATGTCTTAACAGGTGGTTGCAACCGCACGCCAACATCTCAAACACGGCCTAGGCTTGAGATTTAACGTCGCGAGTTGCAACCCGATACGCACCTCGGGTCTGGAGACAAGCGCCGATTGCCTCCAGACCCGACAGCTACAGGCGGTGTTGCCGATCCGGCGCTCCTGGGCGGGAGTTACGAAATCAACTGCTGACGCTTCGTCCTGACGGCTTCGCGGTCCGCGGGGTCGTCACGGGATCAGCAACGGACACCGTCCTGTCCGCTCAGTGGACATCGATGACGGCTTTGCCCGGCACGCGGCGGCCTGCCAGTTCGGCGGCTGCCCGTGCCACCTGGGTCCAGTCGGTGCGCAGGGCGACTTGCGGGTCCAGCTCGCCGCGGGCGGTGAGTGTGGCGAGCCAGGTGAGGTCCGCGCCCAGCCCGACGGCATCGTCCAGCAGGAAGTAGGTGGCGATCTGGCGGTTGTGGCGATGGGAGTTGCCGAAGAGGGCTCCGTAGGGGAACTGCTCGCCGTCGCCGGATATGTGCCCCGCAGCCACCAGCACTCCGTTCTCGGCGAGGGTGTCGTGTGCGGCGACCATATGGGCGCCGCCGACCAGTTCGACCACGCCATGCACCGGTTCGAGATGCTCGAGCGCGGCCAGGTCGGTGACGACCTCGTGGGCGCCGAGCTTGCGCAGTGCCTCGGCCTTCGACGTATCGCTGGTCAGCGCGGTGACGTGCGCGCCGCCCCGGGCGGCGAGCTGCAGGGTGAAGCGACCCACGCCGCCGCCCGCGCCGGTCACCAGGACGCGCCGCCCCAGGATCGGACCGATCCGGTGCAGGGCGCGCAGGGCCGTGCCCGCCGCGACCGGCAGCGTGCTGATCGGGCCGAGATCGGCTCCCTCAGGCACGGCGCCGATCAAATCGGTGTCCACGGCGCGCAGTTCGGCCCAGGCACCTTCGGCACTTGTGTCCCATCCACTCAGCGACGTCGGTGATCGGGATGCCGTTGGTCAAGCAGGTCGAGGCGAAGAAGTGCCGGAATCCGTACAGGACCATTCCTTCCGGGATGTCCACCTCACCAGCCCTCTTGATCCTCTTCCACTGGTTCGAGAGGTAGTAGTACGGGAGGGTCTTGCTGGGGTCCTGTGGATGCCGGAGCAGGTACCCGTCGACGGTGCCGTACTTGTCGGCGTACTCGATGGTGTCCTTGATCCGTGTGGGGAGGGGGACGTCGTGGTACTCGCCAACCTTCCGATGCTTGAGCCGCCCGTACTGCCTGGTGGTCTGGTTCACCTGCTCGGAGATCCGGTAGACGTCGTCAGCCACAATGTTGGGGAGGCTTGACGCCCTTCAAGGGGTTCTCGTCGAAGAGGCCCAGCCTGTGGGCGTCGAGGTGCCTCACGGAAGACTCGGCCAGGTCTCGCTGCCCGACCCCGTTGCGATACCTGATCTTGTACTCGTGAGGGCACTTGGACCACCTGGACTGGGGGTGCTCGCAGTCCTTGAAGAAGGTGCCCATGCCGCGGGCCAGGGTCTTGGTGGCCATGGTCGTGCTGACTCCCGGAGCGCCGATGCTGACGGTTTGCTGACCGCCGATAGTCCGAGACACTCCTGACCTGCACGAAGACGTGAAAGCTGTGGTATGTGGTGGAACTTCGTCGGGCGGTCGCACGAGGACATCGCGCGGGCCCGCGAGGACTGGATGTCCGGGTCTCGATTCGGCGAGGTGCATGGCTACGGCGGCGCCCCGCTGCCCGCTCCCGAGCTGCCCCCGCTGCCCCTGAAGCCACGAGGGCGGGAGCGCTGACCCATGTTCGTTAAACCGAACGACGGGAAGGCCACGACCTCCGAGGAGATACGCCAGCGGTCATGACGAGGCGGTGTCCTGCGGCGGTGGCCAGGCCGAGTCGCCGGGGCCGCAGGCGTTCGGGCCGGGATCGCTCAGGTGCAGCCGCTGTTCCGCGCGGTAGTGCAGCAGCAGCACCGAGCGCACGGCACCGTCGAGGGCCGTGTAGGAGTGCGGCATCGCCGCGTCGAACCCCACGTAGTCGCCGGGTCCCAGCTCCACCGTGCGGCCGTTCACCCGCACGCCGAGCCTGCCCGCCTGGACCACGGTGTGCTCGGTGCCGGTGTGGCCGAGTGACTCCTGCGTGCAACCGGCCCGTACCTGCTGGTCGTAGACCTCGAACATGGAGTCGCCGGACTCGATGCGGCGCAGCGGACGCAGGTCGACGCCCTCGCCGCTGAGGAGCTCGACGTCGGCGGCGCGGACGACGGTCACCCCGTCGGAGGGCCGCCGGTCCACCAGGTCGGAGATCGGCACCTCCAGGACGCGCGAGAGGCTGAACACGGTTTCGATGGTGGGGTTGCCCGTGCCCGATTCCAGCTGCGACAGGGTCGCCTTGCCGATCTTCGACCGCCGGGACAGCTCGGACAGCGACAGTCCCCGCTGGGTCCTCACCTGCTTCAGATTGGCGGCCAGCACGTCCCGGACCGATCCCTCGGCGACGCTCACGCTTCCTCTTTCCTCCGACTGGCGTTCGGTATAACGTACGAATCATGCCAGCGGACGAGGTCATTATGCCGGTCGCTCCCCTCGACGAAGGCGGAGAGCGAGCCGCAGCTCGACCGGACCGCTGACGTGGTCGAACGCGTCGACGTCCCACTCGCCGACAGCCTCCCGTCGCGGCGATACAGCACTCGGGCCAGGGTCGCCTGCGCCCGCCCACCCATGCCGGAGCTGCCCGCCGGAAGGCAGCCTGGACCGATTCGAGTCAGGAGACGGTTGTGACCGAGCGGACATCCGAGAGCCAGGAGCCCGAGGCCTCCGAGAGCGAGGGCAAGAAGCGGAAGAACGGCTTGTACGCGGGCGTCTCCGACGAGCTCGCCGCGAACATGAAGACCGGCTGGGCCGACACCGAGCTGCGCGACCTGGAGCCCCTACCGCAGGCCGCGCACACCGCGCGCCGCCGGGCCGCGCTCTCCGCCCGCTTCCCCGGTGAGCTGCTGGTGATCCCCTCCGGCAACCCGAAGGTCCGCTCCAACGACACGGACTACCCCTTCCGCCCTCCTCCGACTACGTCTACCTGACGGGTGACCAGTCGCAGGACGCCGTACTGGTCCTGGAGCCCGGGGAGGACGGTGCGCACCAGGCGATCGCCTACCTGCTGCCCCGATCCGACCGCGAGAACGGCGAGTTCTGGCTCGACTACCACGGCGAGCTCTGGGACGGCCGGCGCAACAGCCTCACCGAGAACGAGCGGCTCCTCGGCCTGCCCTGCCGTGATGTCCGTACGCTGATCGCACGGCTCGGCGAGGCCACCGGCCCCATCCGCCTGCTGCGCGGCCACGACGCGGGCGCCGAGGCCGCCCTGCGCGACAAGGTGACCGCGGAGCGCGACGAGGAGTTCCGCGTCTTCCTCTCCGAAATGCGCCTGGTCAAGGACGAGTTCGAGATCGCCGACCTGCGCTTCGCCTGCGACGCCACCGCCCGCGGCTTCGAGGACGTCGTCCGCATCCTCGGCGCGGACACGCCGACCCTCGAGCGCGCCATCGAGGGCACGTTCTTCCTGCGCGCGCGCATCGACGGCAACGACGTCGGCTACGCCTCCATCTGCGCCGCGGGGCCGCACGCCACGACCCTGCACTGGGTCCGCAACGACGGCGAGGCCCGTCCCGGTGATCTGCTGCTGCTCGACGCCGGGGTGGAGACCAACAACCTCTACACCGCCGACGTCACCCGCACCCTGCCCGTCAGCGGCCGCTTCACCCCGATCCAGCGCAAGGTCTACGACGCGGTGTTCGCGGCGCAGGAGGCCGGTATCGCCGCGGTCAAGCCCGGCGCCGGGTACCGGGACTTCCACGACGCCGCCCAGCGGACCCTCGCCGAGCACCTGGTCTCCTGGGGCCTGCTCGGCGACCGGTCGGTGGACGAGGTCTTCGAGCTCGGCCTGCACCGCCGCTGGACCCTGGCCGGTACCGGACACATGCTCGGCCTGGACGTCCACGACTGCGCCAAGGCCCGTACCGAGATGTACGTGGACGGCACGCTGGAGCCGGGCATGGTGCTCACCGTCGAGCCGGGGATGTACTTCCAGACCGACGATCTGACCGTGCCCGAGGAGTACCGCGGCATCGGCGTCCGGATCGAGGACGACTTCCTGGTCACCGCCGACGGCAACGAGAACCTCTCGGCCGCCCTGCCCCGGGCGGCGGACGAGGTGGAGGCCTGGATGGCCCGACTGCGGGGCTGACGACGCCGACCGCCGCGGTGAACGTCGCACGCGCCTCGGCCGCGTCGCGGACGTGCACCGAGGCGAAGGGCGCGCGGGGCACCGTGGTCCCGCGCGCCGGGCGGTCACCTCAGCGACGCCATCCAGGCCTCGACCTCGTCCGCGCCGCGCGGCAGGCCCGATGACAGGCAGACCGCGCCGTCGGCTGTGATGAGGAAGTCGTCCTCGATCCGGACGCCGATGCCGCGCAGCTCCTCGGGGACCGTCAGATCGTCGGGCTGGAAGTACAGTCCGGGCTCGACGGTGAGGACGTGCCCGGGCTCGAGCACGCCGTCCAGGTAGGTCTGGCTGCGGGCACTGGCGCAGTCGTGGCAGTCCAGGCCGAGCATGTGGCCCGTGCCGCAGACGGTGTACCGGCGGTACAGCATGGAGTGGGGAGCGTGGGCCGCCTCGCCGCCGGGCCGCAGTCCCCAGTCGTCGAGGCCCTCGTCGATGACGCGCATCGCGGCGTCGTGGAAGTCGCCGTACCGCGCCCCGGGCCGCAGCGCGGCGATGCCCGCCGACTGGGCGGCGAAGACCAGGTCGTAGACCCGCCGCTGGACATCGGTGAAGCGTCCGCTGACCGGGAGCGTCCGGGTGACGTCGCCGGTGTAGAAGGAGTCGGCTTCGACACCGGCGTCCAGCAGCAGCAGGTCCCCGTCCCGCACCGGCCCGTCGTTGTGCATCCAGTGCAGGACGCACGCGTGCGCGCCCGCCGCCGCGATGGTCTCGAAGCCCAGGCCGTAACCGTCCAGCCGGGCCCGCCGGTTGAAGGTCCCCTCGATCCAGCGCTCGCCCCGCGCGAGGGTCGTGGCGTGGCGCAGCTCGCCGACGACGTCGTGGAACCCGGCGACGGTGGACCCCACGGCCGCGCGCAGTTGCTCGACCTCCCACTCGTCCTTGACCAGCCGCAACTCCGAGAGGAAAGTGAGCAGTTCGGCCTCGGCCTCGCGGGCCGGCGGTACCAGCGCGTCGACGAGCGTGTCCTCGCCGCGCAGCACCCGGGTCGCGACGTTCCCGCCGAGGGCCCGCTCCAGGTCGTCGCGTGCGGCGGTCTCGATGCCCAGGGCGTCGGCGGTCTCGGCAAGCGTCCGGCGCCGCCCGACCCAGAACTCGCCGTGCTGCCGGTCGCGGTAGAACTCCCCGCCGTTCGCCCCGCCGTCACGGGGCGACCGCGGCCGGGTGAACAGGGTGACCGCGTGCCCGTTCCCGATGGGTTCGAAGACGAGGACGCTGTCGGGGACCGCCTGCGTACCCTGCTCGGCGGTGAGATGGATGAACGCGGAGTGCGGCCTGAAGGTGTAGTCGAAGTCGTTGCTCCGGGCCTTGAGCCCACCCGACGGGATGACGATCCGCTCGCCGGGGAACCGCTCGGACACCACCGCGCGCCGCTTGGCCGCGTGTGCCGCCCCGGGCACGGGCGGCAGCTTCAGGCCGGTATCCGCCCATCCGTGCCGGAACGACTCGGCCAACGCGGCCGACACCTCACGGTCGTGACTCCCGACACCGCGCAAGCCGTTCTGCCGCTCCACCGCACGCTCCGAATCGTCGTGGTCCGTTTCGGCGGAGAGTACCATTTCACATATGACACTTCTAGAACGTGTGCGCGATCCCCGACGGCCCCACCGAGCGTCCACGCCCGGCGCCTGACGTCTGACGCCTGACGCGGCGGCAACTCGCCGAGCAGGACGCCCACCGGCCGCCGGCGCAGGGCGCGGCGGACGCCCGCCCGTGGGTCTTCCGTCAGCGGCCGGTCCTCTTGCGGGCCTTTTCGGCTGCCTCTTCCGCCGCCTCCCGCGCCTTGCCGGTCAGTTGCTCGCCCTGGCCCTCGGCTTGCAGGGACCTGTCGCCCGTCGCCTTGCCCAGGGTCTCCTTGATCTTGCCCTTCGCCTGCTTCGCCTTGGCCTTGCCTTTTGCCATCGCGGATCGCTCCCTCTCCGGTTCGGCGGAGTCACGGACCCGTCCCGGGTAACCCGCACGCGCGCGGGGAAACCGTCGTTTTCGCGGAGCACCGGCGGGAACCCGAGGCAAATGGTGCGCATCGGATACACGATGATGACGGAACAGGCCGGCCCGCGGCAGCTCGTGGACCACGTGGTGCACACGGAGGACGTGGGATTCGACTTCTCCGTGACGTCCGACCACGCGTTTCCCTGGCTGCGGACCCAGGGCCACTCGCCGTACGCGTGGAGCGCACTTCACCGTCGACTCCGCCAAGCTGTGGGACTTCCCGGACCCGCCGCCGGCGATCGGCATCGCCGTCGAGCCCGACGCCGCCCTGCTCGGCGCCTTCGACCGGGCGGGCGGCGCGGGGAGGCCGCGGGTGGGGCAGGTACCCCTCGCTTACGACACCGACCGCGACGCGGCCGTGCGCCGCCCACGGCCCGCGCACCGTATGTCACCCGAACGCCCTGGTCACCGCGCTTCCGGCGCCGTACGCCACGAGTCTGATCCCGGGGCCTGTACTCGTCCGCCTGAGAGAGCAGGACGTGAGCAACGCACTTCCGCAGACCTGGGAGCACGCCGTCGTCACCGGCGGTGCGGGGGGCGTCCTCGCCGCGGCGGAGCCACGGGATGCGCGGCCCGGTCAACATCGGCAACTCCACCGGTGATGTCGGGGCAGAACTCTGTGATGTCGGGGTAGAACGGGGAACCCGGGAGGCATGACGGAGCAAAGCCCTGATCCAGATCGTTCGCGCGACGCCGGACAGCCCGGCGCGGGCGTGCCGCCCGGTGAGACGCCGCCCGGCGAGTCGAGCATGTCGGGGGCGGGGCCGCGGGAGACCTACAACCCCACCAAGGGGTGGGCCAAGGGGCCCACCGTCGCGATCCTCCTGCTGGTCCTGGTCTTCGTCGCCTTCTGCGTGGCCTTCATCGTGGCGCTGCTGTGAGCCCCTACCGCCTATGGTCCTCCGCGCGCGTGAGGCCGGCCTCCGTGACGCCCGAGTGGAGGGCGTCGAGTCCGAACGCGGCCAGCGGGGTGAGCGCTCCGACTCCCTGTACGCCGTGCCGCGCCGCGGTCATCGCTCCCCAGGCGAGGAAGTTGGCGGTGAAGGTGTACCCGTTCACGCCGCGCAGCGTGGCGCGGGCGAGCAGGTGCCCCGCGGAGGAGAACGCCTCCGCCACCACCGTCGTACCGTTCCGCTCGCGTGCCGTGGCGTCCGGGCCGACGAAGGGGCCCGCCGCCTGCCGGTCCAGGATCGCGGCGAGCCCGGCCTTGACGGGCCGGATCCGGGCGGCCGCCGCGATGCCGACCGACAGCAGCGGCATCGCCCGGGACAGCGCCCCGAACGATCCGAGGATGACGTCGATGTCGCGCAGCTCCGGGTGCGCCGCGGGCAGCCCGAAGTGCTCCGAACCGCCGACGCTGGCCCCGTACCGCGGCGTGGAGCAGCCGATGTCGAAGGCTCTCATCCGGGCACCCGTACGCTCCGAGCGGAGCCGCCCGCCACGGAAGCCGAAGGACGGTTCGAGCATGAAGCCCTTCAGGCTCGCCCGTGTGCCGCGGCTCTTTCCGCCGCCGTGGGGGAAGTACCCGATGTCCACCCGCACTGCGTCCGGCCCGGCCTCGCGCAGAGCCAGGGCTCCGGCGAGGTGGCCGGGCGCCCACTCGAAGCCGAAGGCGGTGAGCAGGCCGCATTCGGCGGCAGCCGCCGGCGGCCCGAAGTGCTCGAACACGCGGCGGATGAAGCGCTGCTCCGCGGACGAGTCGAGATAGGTCGCTCCGGCCCCGATCGCCGCCTCGACCGCCGGGTCGCCCCAGCGGTCGAACGGGCCCACCGTGGAGATCAGCACGTCACCGCGGTCCACGAGCTGCCGCACCGTACGCGGGCGGTCCGCCTCGGCGACGGCGGTCTCCAGGCCGCCGAGCTCGCCGCCGAGCTCGGCGGCGAGCCGCTCCAGCCGCCGGGCGGAGCGGCCGGCGAGGACGGGGCGGGCTCCCTGGGCGACGAGGGCGCGGGCGACGAGCTCCCCGGTGTAGCCCGTCGCTCCGAAGACCACGATCCGGCCGGCCATCAGGCGAACCGTCCGCGCTCGAGGACCTCGTCGACGACGCGGGGGTCGGACGCCGGGAGATCGCCCAGTTCCTCCGTCGCCGCCGCGTAGGCCTTCATCGCCGTGATCGCCTCCGGCGTGGTGATCGCGCTCAGGAACTCCGCCGCCTCCAGGCGCAGTCCGTCCACGAGCGGCAGGGATCCGCCGATGTTGACGGAGCGTTTGATCGCGCCGATGGCCGCCTTCGGGCGCCGCCCGAGCCGGGCGGCCACCTCGACCGCTCGTTCGACCAGCAGGTCCGGGTCGACGACCTCGTCGACGAGCCCGATGTCCAGCGCCTCCTTCGGGCTGAGCGGCCCGCCGTCCAGGCACAGGCGCAGCGCGGCGGCCCGGCCCAGCAGCCGCGTGAGCCGCTGGGTTCCCCCGCCGCCGGGCGGGAAGCCGAGGAAGATCTCGGGCTGGGCGATGCAGTGGTCGCCGTCGGCCATGAGCCGCATGTCGCAGGCCAGGGCGAGCTCGCAACCGCCGCCGCCCACGTGCCCGTTGAGGGCCGCGATCCACACGGCCGCGCATCGCTCGATCCCCAGACTGACCTGGCGCATGCGTTCCATCACCGCCAGCCCCGCCGCCGGGCTGCGGCGCAGTGCCTCCTGTGCGCCCGGCACCCGCAGGGCCGCGCCGACGGCCTTCAGGGCGGCGTGGACCGCCTTGGGGCTCATCGGTGGCGAGGATTCGGCGTTCGCGAGGACGAGACTGACGTCGAAGTGCGCGACGAAGCGCGAGGGGTGCGCGCCGGTGAGGACGACCGCCCCGACGTCGGGATCCTCGTCCGCGCGTCGGGCCAGCGCCGCCAGCTCCATGTGGATCGCCGCGTCCAGCAGCGCATGGGGCGGGTTGTCGATGGTCGCCAGCAGGACGTTTCCCCGCTCCTCCACCGTGAGCGTGCCGCTCATCGCTGTCCTTCCATACGATCGAACCTCCGTTTGACCCCCCTGAGTCCTCGGCCGTTGCCCTTTCGCCGCAAGCTACAACCGGGGCCACCCGACGGACGGCAGGCAGGCCGCGCCCGGGGTGTCCGTCACCGTTCCGCCGGACTCGGCTCCTCGGCGGGTGCCGCGTCCACCGCGCGTTCCGTAGTGCCGCGGTAGGCGAACCAGGGCAGGAAGAACTGGGCGGTCGGCCCGACCGCGAGCGCGTACAGCACGGTGCCGACGCCCACGCTGCCGCCCAGCAGCCGGCCCAGGGCGAGCACGGTGAGCTCGATCACGGTGCGGACGAGCCGGATGGAACGCCCGGTCGCGGCCGACGCGCCGGTCATCAGCCCGTCCCGGGGCCCGGGCCCCAGGCGCGCGCCGACGTAGACGGCCACGGACAGCCCGTTGAGCAGGACACCGCCGACGAGCAGACCGACCCGGGCGGGGAGGCCGAGGTGCTCGGGAACGAGCCAGAGGCCCAGGTCGGACGAGCACGCCACGACGATGACGTTGGCGCCGGTGCCGAACGTCGGCCGCTGTCTGAGGGGGATCCACAGCAACAGCACGAGCACGCCCACGAGGGCGCTGACCATGCCGAAGCTCAGGGCGGTGCGGCGTTCCAGACCCTCGTTCAGCACGCTCCAGGGGCTGACGCCCAGCGCGGACCGGACGGTGAGCGCGATGCTGAATCCGTACAGACCGAGGCCGATGAACAGCTGGGGCAGGCGCCGCAGCGGCCGCTCGGCCAGACGGAGGTAGGTGAGGTCCTGCTTCATACGGCTCGCTCCACACGGTGTTCGACGTCCTTCAAGGCCAATGGGGCGAGTCTGTAGAGTGATTGGCCCGCACCACAGGGCCAATCTCAGGGGAATGGTTGGTATGGCCGACTCGAACGCGGTTCCGCCGCCGCGGGGCATGGAGCGCGGCGACCGGGCGCTGGGCGGCCGGCAGCTCGCCGCCATGCTGCCCGACCCGGTCGGCGCGCGGCCCGCCTACCGCCACCTGGCGCGGGCGATCGGCGCGCTGATCCTGGACGGGCGGATCGCGTTGCACGTCAGGCTCCCCGCCGAGCGGGAACTGGCCGCCGCCCTGAACACCAGCAGAGCCACCGTCACCGCCGTGTACGACCTGCTGCGCGAGCGCGGCTACGCGCACAGCCGGCAGGGCTCCGGTACGTGGACGGACCTGCCGGAAGGCCGCAGGCCCAACGGCGTCAACCGGCTCCTCGGCACCGCGGACACCGCGATCGACCTGGCCCGGGCCGCGCCCGGACTGCCGGGGCAGGCGCTCGTCGACGCGCTCGCCCAGGTCGCTCCGCGGCTGGCGGACCACGCGCACACCCCCGGCTACCACCCCTACGGCCTTCCGGAGCTGCGCGCCGCCGTCGCCGAGCGCTTCACCCGGCGGGGCCTGGCCACCGTGCCCGAGCAGATCCTCGTGACCTCCGGCGCCCAGCACGCGCTCACGCTGGTCCTGGGGCTGCTGTGCCGGCCCGGCGATCGCGTCGTGGCCGAGAACCCGTCGTACCCGAACGCTCTGGACGCCCTGCGCCGGGCCCGGCTGCGCACCGTGCCGGTCCCGGTGACCGACACCGGCTGGGATCTCGACGTCGTCGAGTCGGCCTTTCGTCAGGCGGTGCCCCGACTTGCCTACCTGATCCCCGACTTCCACAACCCGACCGGTTGCCTCATGCCCGATCAGGAGCGCGCGCGCCTCCTGCGCGCCGCTCGGCGCTCCGGCACCTGGCTGGTCGTCGACGAGACCCTGGCCGACCTCGCCCTGGACGTTCCGGCCCCGCCACCGCTGGCCTCCCGCGCCGCGCCCGGCGACGCCGGCCAGGTCATCACCGTCGGCTCGATGAGCAAGACCCACTGGGCGGGGCTGCGGATCGGCTGGCTGCGCGCCCCGGCGCGGCTCGTCACCGAGCTCGCCGGCCAGCGGGTCGCCACCGACATGGGCGGCTCGGTGCTGGACCAGCTCCTGGCCCTCACCCTGCTGGCGCGGGCCGGGGAACTGCTGCCGCCCCGCCTGGAGCAGCTGCGCGAGCAGCGCGCCGCCCTGGCCGCCGCCCTGACCGAGCACCTCCCGCGGTGGACCTGGCGGCTGCCGCCCGGCGGACTGTCGCTCTGGGTCGACCTGGGCGAGCCCGTCGCCCCGGCCCTGGCCGAGCGGGCACGGGACTACGGGGTGCGGATCGAGGGTGGTGGCGCCTTCGCCACCGACCCGGGCGTCTTCGAACAGCGCCTCCGCATCCCGTACACCACGCCTCCGGACACCCTGCGCGAGGCGGTGCGCCGTATGGCGGCCGCCCTCGCGGACGGACCGTCACCGAAGCCCGCCGACCGGCGCCCGCACTGGATCGCCTGACCGCCTGGTCGCCTGGTCGCCTGGTCGCCTGGTCGCCTCAGAGCGTCCGGCGGGCGGCGATCGTACGGCGCGCCCCGTACGCGGCGGCGCCGACGACGAGCACCGCGGCGCCGGAGACCACGGAGGAGACCGGCAGCGCGAAGGCCAGGACCAGGCAGCCGGCCAGTCCGACCACGGGGACGACGCGCGGCGGCCGGCCCTCGGCCGGGGCGAGGGTCCACGCGGCGGCGTTGGCGACGGCGTAGTAGGCCAGCACGCCGAAGGACGAGAAGCCGATCGCCCCGCGTACGTCCGCGGTCGCCGCGACCACCGCCACGACCGCGCCGACCGCGAGTTCGGCCCGGTGGGGCACCTTGAAGCGCGGGTGGACGGCGGCCAGGGCATGCGGCAGGTGGCGGTCGCGGGCCATGGCCAGCGTCGTACGGGAGACGCCGAGGATCAGCGCCAGGAGGGAGCCGAGCGCGGCGACGGCGGCGCCGACGCGGACGACCGGCGCCAGATGGTCCGCGCCCGCGGCGCGTACGGCGTCCGACAGCGGTGCGGCGGCCTCCGCCAGCCGCTGCGGACCCAGCACCATGAGGACCGCGGTGGCGACGACGGCGTACGCAGCCAGGGTGATGCCGAGCGCGAGGGGGATGGCGCGCGGGATGGTGCGGGCCGGGTCGCGGACCTCCTCGCCGAGGGTGGCGACGCGCGCGTATCCGGCGAAGGCGAAGAACAGCATGCCCGCCGCCTGGAGTACTCCGCCGAGGGTGGCGTCGCCGCCGACGTCCAGCCGTGCGGTGTCCGCGTCGCCGGAGGTGAGCGCGGACACCGCCACGGCGGCGAGCACGGCCAGGACGACCGCGACGACGGCCCGCGTCAGCCAGGCGGACTTCTGCACCCCGGCGTAGTTCACGGCGGTGAGCGCCACGACGGCGGCCACCGCGGTGGCGTGGGCCTGGCCGGGCCAGACGTACGAACCGACGGTCAGCGCCATGGCCGCGCAGGAGGCGGTCTTGCCGACGACGAACGCCCAGCCAGCCAGGTAGCCCCAGAAGTCGCCGAGCCGCTCGCGGCCGTAGACGTAGGTGCCGCCGGAGGCCGGGTAGCGGGCGGCCAGCCGCGCGGAGGAGGTCGCGTTGCAGTACGCCACGACGGCCGCCACCGCCAGGCCGAGCAGCAGCCCCGACCCGGCGGCACGCGCCGCCGGGGCCAGCGCGGCGAAGATCCCGGCGCCGATCATGGCCCCCAGGCCGATCACCACCGCGTCGAACACCCCCAACCGCCGCTGCAACTCCTCCGGGAGGTCTCCGGCGGTCGACGGCTTGCTCATGGGCCCACTCCCTCGTCGGCGCGGTCGCGGAACGTCTTCCGCCACGCGAGGGAGACATACACCAGCGCCACGAGCACCGGAACCTCGATCAGGGGCCCTACGACACCCGAGAGGGCCTGGCCGGAGGTGACGCCGAAGGTGCCGATGGCGACGGCGATGGCCAGCTCGAAGTTGTTGCCCGCCGCGGTGAACGCGAGGGTGGCGGTGCGGTCGTAGGCCAGGCCGATGGCCTTGCCGAGGGCGAAGGTGCCGAACCACATCACCGCGAAGTACACCAGCAGCGGCACCGCGATCCGGGCCACGTCCAGGGGCCGGTTGGTGATGGTGTCGCCCTGGAGGGCGAAGAGGACCACGATGGTGAAGAGCAGCCCGTACAGGGCGAACGGACCGATCTTCGGCAGGAACGTCTGCTCGTAGCCCTCCCGGCCCAGCTTCCTCTCGCCCAGACGGCGGGTCAGGAACCCGGCCGCCAGTGGGACGCCGAGGAAGATGACGACGTTGAGGGCGATCTTCCCCGTGGAGATGTCGAGGTGCTCGCCGTCGCCGAGGCCGAGCCAGCCGGGCAGCAGGTCGAGGTAGAACCAGCCGAGCAGGCCGAAGGCCAGGACCTGGAAGACCGAGTTCAGGGCCACCAGGACGGCGGCGGCCTCGCGGTCGCCGCAGGCCAGGTCGTTCCAGATGACGACCATGGCAATGCAGCGTGCCAGGCCGACGATGATCAGGCCCGTGCGGTACTCGGGCAGGTCCGCCAGGAAGACCCATGCGAGGGCGAACATGACCGCCGGGCCGAGCAGCCAGTTGATCACCAGCGAGGAGATCATGAGCTTCCGGTCGCCGGTGACCGCGTCGAGCTTGTCGTAGCGGACCTTGGCCAGGACCGGGTACATCATGATCAGCAGACCGAGGGCGATCGGGAGGGAGATCCCGCCGATCTCGACCTTGGCCAGGGCGTCGTCCATGCCCGGGATGGCCCGCCCGAGGCCGAGACCGAGGGTCATCGCGGCGAGGATCCACACCGCGAGGAAGCGGTCGAGTGTCGACAACTTGCCGACGATCCCGGCCTCTGCCGGGATCGTCGGGTCACTGCGGCCGGGGGAATCCGTCCTGGTCACGGGCAGGACCTCTTTCGTGCGGTGTCGCGGGTCGTACGGGCGGTCTCGGCGAGCTCGGCGAACTGGCCGGCCAGTGCGGCGATGACGTCGGGCCGGAGCTTGTAGTACGTGAACCGGCCACACGGCTCGGTGTCCACGACCCCGGCCTCCCGCAGCACCCTCAGATGGTTCGAGAGGTTCGTCTGCCGGGCGCCGGTCTCCTCCACCAGGTGGGTGGTGCACAGCGTCTCGCGGGCCAGCAGATGGACGATCCGGAGCCGGAGCGGGTCCGCGAGGACCCGCAACAGTTCAGTGTCGACTGACGTCAGCATGTGCTGATACTTTCACACCATGCCGGCCCCGCCCGCGGGCCGGAGACGAGCCAGAGACGAGAGAGACCGCCTGATGCCCGACAAGCCCTCCGTGCTGTTCGTCTGCGTCCACAACGCCGGCCGCTCGCAGATGGCCGCCGCGTGGCTGACCCACCTGGCCGGGGACCGCGTCGAGGTCCGCTCCGCGGGCTCCGCGCCCGCGGAGCGGGTCAACCCGGCCGCCGTCGAGGCCATGCGCGAGGTCGGTATCGACATGTCGGCCGAGGTCCCCAAGGCCCTCACCGTCGACGCGGTCAGGGCGTCGGACGTGTGCATCACGATGGGCTGCGGCGACACCTGCCCGGTCTTTCCCGGTAAGCGCTACCTGGACTGGCAGTTGGACGACCCGGCCGGGCAGGGCGTGGCGGCCGTGCGCCCCATCCGCGACGAGATCAGAAGGCTCGTCGAGGACCTGATCGAGGAGATCGCCCCGAAGGCCGCCGGGTGACGGCCGAGTGACGGCCTAGCGCCCCGTCGCCGCCGCGGGCTTGACGGCCCGGATCACGGCGGAGTGCATGCCGTCCGCCACCGGATGAGTCGGGGTGATCTCGACACCGGTGAATCCCACGGCCTCCAGGCCCGCGCGGTACTCGGCGAACGACAGCGCACCGGCGATGCAGCCCACGTAGTCGCCGCGTTCCGCGCGCTGATCCGGCGTGAGGCGGTCGTCGGCCACGACGTCGGAGACGCCGACGCGGCCGCCGGGGGCCAGCACGCGGAACATCTCGGCGAAGACGGCGGGCTTGTCCGTGGACAGGTTGATCACGCAGTTGGAGATCACCACGTCGACGGTGTGCGCGGGCAGCGGAACGGACTCGATGGTGCCCTTGAGGAACTCGACGTTCGTGGCACCCGAGCGCTCGGCGTTGGCCAGGGCGAGTGCCAGCATCTCCTCGGTCATGTCGAGCCCGTAGACCTTGCCGGTGGGGCCGACGCGGCGGGCGGAGAGCAGGACGTCGATCCCGCCACCGGAGCCGAGGTCCAGGACTCGCTCACCGAGGTGGAGATCCGCGACGGCCAGCGGGTTGCCGCAGCCGAGGGACGCCACGACCGCCTCGGCGGGGAGCGCGTCCCGCTCGTCGGCCCCGTACAGCGCGGCGCCGAAGTTCTCGTCGATCTCCGCGGCCGTCCCGGTGCCGCAGCAACCCGTACCCCCTTCGGCCACCTTGCGGGCCGCCGCGGCGTATCCGGCCCGGACGGCCTCGCGCAGATCAGAGGCATGTTCGGTCATGACTCCTCCTTCTTCACGTCCCTGCGTACACAACACTCCCCCTTGTATCGACATCCGTCAACATAGATGAGCATCTAATTAAGGGGGCCGGGGGCCGCATCTCGGTGAGCGGAGACATGAAGAAGCCGCCGATTTCGGACGATCCCCCGTTTCGCCCGAAATCGACGGCAGCCGCTGGAATCCGAACTGTTCGGCGGAGCACGGATGCCCGGCGGCCCTCTGAGTATATTGGCTACCAGCCAGTCAACGCAGGAGTTATCGCATGTCCCCGCGTAGCGCATCGGTCAATGAGGAACTGCGCCGACGCTCCAAGACGCGACTGCTGGAGGCGACGGTCGAGCTGGTGGGCCGGGACGGCTACGAGGCGACGACGCTCGCCGGCATCGCCGACCGGGCCGGGACCGCCCGCGGCCTGGTCTCGTACTACTTCCCCAGCAAGCGCCAGCTCCTGCAGAGCGCGGTGCACCGCCTGATGCACATGCGGCTGGCCGCGGCCCTGGACCGGGAGCCGCTGCCCACCGGTCCGGACGCCGGCCGGGAGCGGCTGGCGCGCGCGATCGACGCGGTCCTCGGGCTCGCCCGCGACCGGCCGCGCCTGATGCGCACCCACATGGCGGGGATCCTGACGGCGGAGGGCTTCGTCCAGTGCCCCGAGCAGCAGCAACTCGCGGCCCTGCTGCGCCGTACGGTCGCCGAATACGGCTCGCCGGACCCGGACGAGGACTACGTGCTGCTGCGCGCGCTGCTGATGGGCGCGGTGGTGGCCATCCTGCTGCCGGGGGCACCGATGCCGCCGGAGCGGCTGCGCGCGGAGCTGTTCCACCGGTACGGGCTGGACTGGACGCAGGGCGACCCGCCGCCGGCGGTCGAGCGTCCTTGACCTGACCGTCAGTCGCCGAGCCGGTCGCCCTGGCGGGCGGCGGCCAGCAGGACGGCGTCCAGCAGCCCGGGGAACAGCTCGTCCAGATCCTCCCGGCGCAGGGCGTTCAACTTGGCCGTACCCCGGTAGATCTGACTGATCACGCCGGACTCGCGCAGCACCCGGTAGTGGTGCGTGCACGTGGACTTGCTCACGGGCAGCTCGATCTCCGAACACGCCAGCGCGTCGGCTCCGGCGGCGAGCGCCCGGACCACGCGCAGGCGCATGGGATCGGACAGCGCGTGCAGGACGTCCTCCAGGCGGATGGCGGCCCGCTCGGGGTGGTCCAGGGCGCGGCCCGCCGGGGACTCCGGTGCGGTGCTGGATGTCTGCGTCGGCACGGCGGGACCTCGTTCGCTCTCCCCTGGGATCTCCATCGGACCCCGCTCGGACCTCCATCGTACGAGAACCATCGTAGTTTGACACTCTACGTACTACGAGGTTTATCGTACGAGCGGCATTCCGCCGGATGAGAGAGAGGCAGCCCGTGAGCGCCCTGTTCGAGCCCTACGCCCTGCGGTCCCTGACCATCCCCAATCGCATCTGGATGGCTCCCATGTGCCAGTACTCCGCGGAGCCCTGCGGGCCGGACGCGGGCGTCCCGAACGACTGGCACTTCTCCCACTACACGTCGCGCGCCAGCGGCGGCACCGGGCTGATCCTGACCGAGGCCACCGCCGTCAGCCCCGAGGGCCGGATCAGCCCCTTCGACCTGGGCATCTGGAACGACACCCAGGTCGAGGCGTTCCGCCGGATCACCGCGTTCCTCAAGGACCGCGGCACCATTGCGGGCATCCAGATCGGCCACGCGGGGCGCAAGGCGTCGACGGACCGGCCGTGGCTGGGTGGCGCGCCCCTCGGGCCGGACCGGCACGGCTGGCAGCCGCTGGGGCCGAGCCCGGCGGCGTTCGACGAGCGCCACCCGGTGCCGGACGAGCTGACGACCGCGCAGATCAAGGAGATCACGGGGCAGTTCGCGGACGCGGCGCGGCGCGCGCTCGCCGCCGGTTTCGAGGTCGTCGAGATCCATGGCGCGCACGGCTATCTGATCGGCGAGTTCCTCTCCCCGCACAGCAACCACCGCACCGACGAGTACGGCGGGTCCTTCGAGAACCGCACGCGCTTCGCGCTGGAGGTGGTCGACGCGGTGCGGGAGGTGTGGCCCGAGGAACTGCCGCTGTTCTTCCGGATCTCGGCCACCGACTGGCTGGCGGAGAACGGCGCGGGCGAGGGCTGGACGGTCGACGAAACCGTGGCGCTGGCGCGCCTGCTGCGGGAGCACGGCGTGGATCTGCTGGACGTCTCCAGCGGGGGCAACGCGGCGGGCGTACGGGTCCCGACCGGGCCCGGCTACCAGGTGCCGTTCGCCGCGCGGGTGAAGGCCGAGACAAAGCTGCCGGTCGCGGCCGTCGGGCTGATCACCGAGCCGGAGCAGGCCGAGCGGATCCTCGCGGGCGGCGAGGCGGACGCGGTGCTCCTGGGCCGGGAGCTGCTGCGCGACCCGTACTGGGCGCGACGCGCGGCACGCGAGCTCGGCGACGAGGTGTCCGTCCCGCCGCAGTACGGCCGGGCGGCCTGACCGGCCCGGCGCGGCCGCGGGCCGCGCCGGAGGGTCGTCCCCGCCCCGGTCCGGGACGGGGACGACCGGGGGCGGAGCCGTCCGGGACGGCCGACCGACGGGCCGTTGTCAGTGCCGGGGTGCAGACTCTGTGATGCCGGACACATCCTCAACCCTGGAGGTGACGCGCCATGGCGGACGTGCTGCTCGCGGTGGGCACGCGTAAAGGGCTGTTCCTGGGGCGCCGCGACGGCGGGGCCGACTGGGCCTTCACCGGTCCGCACTTCCCCATGCAGGCGGTGTACTCCGTCGGCATCGACACCCGCCGCCCCGTGCCCCGGCTGCTGGCCGGGGCGGACAGCTCGCACTGGGGGCCGTCGGTCTTCCGCTCCGACGACCTCGGAGCCACCTGGCGGGAGCCGCCGAAGCCCGCCGTGGCGTTCCCGCGGGACACCGGCGCCTCGCTGGAGCGGGTCTGGCAGTTGCAGCCCGCGGGCCCCGAGGAACCCGATGTCGTCTACGCGGGCACGCAGCCTGGCGCCCTGTTCCGCTCCGACGACGGCGGCGAGACCTTCGCGTTCGTACGGAGCCTGTGGGAGCACCCGCAGCGCGAGCAGTGGGGCGAGGGCTTCGGCGGCCAGGCCGTGCACACCGTGGTGACCGACCCGCGGGACGCGAGGTCGGTGCTGGTCGCCGTCTCCGCCGGCGGCGTCTACCGCACCCGTGACGGCTGCGCGAGCTGGGAGCCGTCCAACGCGGGCCTGAAGGCGGAGTTCCTGCCCGACCGGTATCCGGAGTTCGGCCAATGCGTGCACAAGGTCGCCCGCGACCCGACCGACCCCGACCGGCTGTATCTGCAAAACCACGGCGGGGTGTACCGAAGCGACGACGCCGGGGCGAATTGGGCGGAGATCGGGGCCGGTCTTCCCGCCGATTTCGGATTCGCCGTCGCCACCCACCCGCGGCGCGGCGGCGTCGCGTACGTCTTCCCGGTCAGCGACGGCAGCGACCGCTATCCGCCGGGCTACCGCTGCCGGGTTTTCCGTACCGAGGACGCCGGGGCCTCGTGGTCCGCGCCGGCCACGGGGCTGCCCGCGGAGGAGCACTACGGGGTGGTGCTGCGCGACGCGCTGCGCACCGACGACGCCGAGCCCGCGGGGGTGTATTTCGGAAATCGCAATGGCGAGGTGTTCGCCAGCGCGGACGAGGGAGACAGCTGGCGCCTGATCGCCTCGCACCTGCCCGATGTGCTGTGCGTCCGGGCCGCCGCAGTCGGCTGAGACTGCTCCAGGTGAATCAGAGGGGACTGCTCCAAGCGAATTAGGTGAGGCATATCCGAGTGCGGGGCGGGGCATTCCTGTGCTTGCTTCCCAAACCTCACCTCTTCCAGCACCTCATCGCAAAGGAGAATTTCGCATGCGCAGATCTTTGGTCGCCGCCGCCGGAATCGCGGCATTCATGTTCGGGTTCGCGGCCCCCGCCGTGGCCGCCGACGACCCTTGGGATGACCTCGGGAACTTCGGAGGCTCCGGGGCCAGCAGGGCTCTGGTGGTTCCGGCGGTTCGGGTGGCTCCGACAAGGACAAGGACGACGACGGGCTCGCGGGTCTCTTCGGCGGCTTCTCGGTGCCCACCAGCGGGGGCTTCTCGGTGCCCACCAGCGACGGCGGCCGCATCCGGATCGAGCAGACCGCGACCAGCTGACGGTCTCCCCACGCGGTGACGCGCCCGCGGCCGCTCCGGCCCCCGTACCGCCCGACCGCCCGCCGTATCGGTGCGGCCCTCACAGGCTGAGCCGATAGAGTGACGCATCGTGGCTGCACGAGCGTTGAACGAGATCGTAGAACCGGGCTGGGCCAAGGCGCTGGAGCCGGTCGCCGGGCGTATCGCCGCGATGGGCGACTTCCTGCGGGCCGAGATCGCCGCGGGCCGTACCTACCTCCCCGCGGGGGCGAATGTGCTGCGCGCCTTCCAGCAGCCTTTCGACGAGGTGCGGGTGCTCATCGTCGGACAGGACCCGTACCCCACCCCCGGGCACGCGGTCGGGCTGAGCTTCTCGGTGGCCCCGGAGGTGCGGCCGCTGCCCGGAAGCCTGGAGAACATCTTCCGCGAGATGTACGACGACCTCGGGCACCCGCGCCCCTCCAACGGGGACCTCACGCCGTGGTCCCGGCAGGGGGTGCTGCTGCTCAACAGGGCGCTCACCACCGCGCCGCGCCGCCCCGCCGCGCACCGCGGCAAGGGCTGGGAGGAGGTCACCGAGCAGGCCATCCGGGCGCTGGCCGCGCGGGGCCGCCCGCTGGTGTCGATCCTGTGGGGCCGGGACGCGCGCAACCTGCGGCCGCTCCTGGGCGGGCTGCCGTGCGTGGAGTCCGCCCACCCCTCCCCCATGTCCGCCGACCGCGGCTTCTTCGGCTCCCGGCCGTTCAGCCGCGCCAACGACCTGCTGGTCCAGCAGGGTGCGCAGCCCGTGGAGTGGCGTCTTCCCTGACGGGCGGGTGACAGCGGGCGCAGGTAGGGTGCCCGCCATGACGACACATCCGAACACCCCTTCGGGCTGGTACGCCGACCCGCAGGGCACGCCGAACCTGCTGCGCTGGTGGGACGGCACTCGGTGGACCGAGCACACCCACCCCGGACAGCCCGGCCAGGTCCCGCAGCAGCCCGTGGCCGAACCTGCCAAGATCCAGCACCAGGTCCAGCAGCAGGCGGGCGTCGCCCCGGCCGTGACCGGCGGCGGCACCCTGTTCAGCGAGCCGGTCCTGGTGGTGAACCAGAAGGCCAAGCTGATCGAGCTCACCAACGAGTACAGCGTCTTCGACCAGCACGGCCGGACCATCGGCTCGGTGGTGCAGGTCGGGCAGAGCACGCTGAAGAAGGTCGCGCGCTTCGTCTCCAGCCTCGACCAGTTCATGACCCACCGCCTGGAGATCCGGGACGCGCACGGGCAGCCGCACCTGGTGCTCACCCGCCCGGCCAAGTTCATGAAGTCCCGGGTCATCGTGGCGCGCCCGGACGGCCAGCCGGTCGGCGAGATCGTCCAGCAGAACGTCATCGGAAAGATCAACTTCTCGATCGAGGCCAACGGGCAGCGCGTCGGCGCGATCAAGGCCGAGAACTGGCGCGCCTGGAACTTCGCCATCGTCGACCACACCGACACGGAGATCGCCCGGATCACCAAGACGTGGGAGGGCCTGGCGAAGACCATGTTCACCACGGCGGACAACTACGTCCTGCAGATCCACCGGCCGCTGCCGGACCCGCTGCTGAGCCTGGTCGTGGCGACCGCGCTGACGGTCGACACCGCGCTCAAGCAGGACGCCCGCGGATTCGGCTGAGCCCGATGGGCGCACGACGGCACCCGGAGCCCCCCGGGCACGTGCTCGGCATCGACTCCGGCGGCTCTGGCTTACGGGTCGCGGTGGCGCCCGTCGACGGCCCCGGCATCGACGGCCTCGGCGAGCCTCTGACGTGGTCCTCGCCCACCCCGGCCGTGGTCGGCGCGCGCGGCGTCGACGCGCGCAGCCTGCTGGACCAGGTGGTGCCCGCCGCGCGAGAGCTGCTGCGCGAGGCCGGAGCGGAGCGGCCGGCGGCCGCCTGTGTCGGGGCGGCGGGCATGGCCGCGCTCGGCGGCGAACTGCGGACGGTGCTCCCGGACGCCCTGCGGCGGGCCCTCGGCGTGCGGCGGCTCGCGCTGGCCGCCGACGGGGTGATCGCGTACGCCGGAGCGCTCGGCCAACGGCCCGGCGCGGTGGTCGCGGCGGGCACCGGGCTCATCGCCCTGGGCACCGACCTGGCCGCGGGCTGGCGGCGCGCCGACGGCTGGGGGCATCTCCTCGGGGACTGTGGCGGCGGGGCGTGGATCGGCCGGGCCGGCCTGGAGGCGGCGCTGCGCGCCCACGACGGGCGGCACGGCGGCTCGGTGGCGCTGCTCGCGCGGGCGGAGGCGGTCTTCGGGCCGGCAGGAGAGCTGCCCGGCGCCCTGTATCCGCGGGCCGACCGGCCCGCCGTACTGGCGTCGTTCGCGCCGGAGGTCGGCCGGTGCGCGGCCGAGGACCCGGTGGCGGCGCGGATCCTGCGGCAGGCGGCCCGGCACATCGCCGAGGCGGCGGAAGCGGTCTGCCCGCACGGCGCGCACCCGGCCGGCGAGGCACCGGAACGCGGCGACCGGGGGTCCCCCGGGACACGGGGCAGGGCATGGGACGGGCACCGTACGCCCACCACCCCGGCGGACCCCGAGAGCATGGCGCATCCGGCCGACCTGGCCGGGCATGCCGGTCCGGCGGACGGGCGGGCCCCTGGCGCGGCCGCGGGCCGGGCGAGGACGGCGACCGCCGTGGCGGCGGCGGGCCACGCCCCCGGCCGGGCGGCCGGACGCGGCGAGACGTGCACGGTGGCACTCACCGGCGGCCTCTTCCGCATGGGCGAGCCGCTGCTGCGCCCCGTACGCGCCGAGCTGTGGGCGCGGCTGCCGCATGCCCGGGTCGTCGAGTCCCCCGCGGACCCGCTGGCCGGCGCGCTGCGCGTGGCGGCGGCGCTCGCCACCGACCGACTGCTGCTCCCTCAGGACGCGGCGCTGCTGCGCGTGATGTGAGGCGCGGGCCTGTTGCGGAGGCGCGGGTCCGGTGCGGAGGTGCGGGGCCTGTGCCGGAACCCGCGGCGCTCGTGAGCTGCGGGCACGCGTCCTGCGAGGCCCCGGAAGCACTGGTCCGGACCGCGGGCGTCAATATGGAAACCGGCATAGCTGGACGTATGACCCGACGTCGCCCCCGCCCGCGCAGCACAGGGCTTCGAACGACTAACATGCGGCGCCATGAGCTCCCCCACAGGGCCCTCGTCCGGCCTGCCAGTACGAACACCGCGTCCCCGCCAGTCCGGACGGCACCGCCGACCGGAGCCCGCGGCCGCACCCGTCGGCGCACCTCCGCTGGTGCTCGCCGTACCGGGTGCGCCCGATGCCGCCGCGCGCGGCGTGGCGGAGGAGATCCTGAGCATCACCCGCTCCGAGCTGCCCGGTCTCGACGCCCGACTGGCCTTCGCGGAGGCGGACGGCGGGGAGTTCCCGCAGCTGGAGGCCGTGCTCAAGCAGGCGGCCGAGGAGCGCGGGGACCGGGTGCGCCGGGCCGAGGAAGCGGCGCGCGCGGCCCGCGAGGAGTTGCTCGTCGTCGCCGAGGCGGAGGGCGTGGACCCGGCCGAGGTCCCGCTCGACGAGTCCGGCGTGCGCGCCGCCGCGCAGGGCCCGGCGGCCGTCGTGGTCCCGCTGCTGGCCGGTCCGGAGTCCGGGCTGCTGCGGCGGATACGCGAAGCCGTGGTGAGCAGCGGGTCCGCCGCCGAGATCACCGATGTGCTGGGCCCGCACCCGCTGCTGGCCGAGGCGCTGCATGTACGGCTGTCGGAGGCCGGGCTCGCCCGTGCCGACCGCGCCCGCCTGTTCACCGTGGCGACGGCCGCGGACGGCATCATCCTGGCCACGGTCGGCGGCCCCGAGGCCGTGCAGGCCGCCGGGATCACCGGCATGCTGCTCTCCGCGCGCCTCGCGGTGCCGGTGATGGCCGCGGCGCTGGACGAGGAGGGCTCCGTGGTCCGGGTGGCGGAGCAGCTGCGGGGCTCCGGCTCCGGGCAGCTCGCCCTGGCCCCGTACCTGATCGGCCCCGAGGTGGCCGGCGAGGTGCCCGCCGAGGCCGCCCGCGAGGCCGGCTGTGCGACGGCGGAGCCGCTCGGCGCGTACCCGGCCGTGGGCAAGCTGGTGCTGTCGCAGTACGCGGCGGCCGTGGGCATCACGCTGCGGTCGGGGGCGCAGGGCGCGCCGCTGCGCTGAGCAGCACCGCCCGCTCCCGGTACACCGCCGCTCCCCCTACGAGGCGAGCCGCCACACGAGCCGTATGAGCCGCTGTACGCGCCATACGGCCTCGATCCGCCCACTCCGCACGGAAGGGGGCCCTCCGCGTCGCGGAGGGCCCCCTTCGGCGTTCTGAGAGGCCGGGCGGGCAGCCCGGGCTACCTGGCCGCGCCCAGCGGCGCGGCCAGGCCGGTCAGCGCCGTCTCCAGTCCGTGCAGATGAGCCAGTGCCCGCTCCGCACCCGGGTGGTGGTGCGCGTCGGCCGCGAGGGCGGCGGAGGCCGGCGACGGCTCGCGGCCCGGCGAGGTCAGCCGGTGGACCGCCGCCTCCACCCGCTGGCAGGCCGCGGTGAGCCGGGCGTCGTGGGAGGCGTCGGGGTCGGCGGCCGTCTCGGCCAGCCCGCGCACCTGCCGGGCGCAGTCGTCGAGGAGCACCATGACCGCGCGGGCCCGGTCCTTGCGGGCGCGCAGCGGGCTGAGCGGGTGCAGCAGCGGGGCGAGGGAGAGCCGTACCCGGGCCAGCAGGAGTTCCAGTTCGGCGACGTCCGGGGCGGGGTCGGCGGTCGCGTCGCCCGCGAGCCGCCGCGCGGCCGCCGCGGTGCAGCGCCGTACGCAGTGCAGGGCGCGCTGGATCCACGCGTCGGTCGCGGCGTGGGTGGTGATCGGCAGGACGAGCGCGACAGCCAGCGCCGCGCCGAGCGCGCCGACGGCGGTCTGCCCCAGGCGCAGCGCCAGCAGCCCCGGGTGCAGCACGCCCATCAGCCCGTACAGCAGGGCGGCCATCACGGTGACGAAGAACATCATCCAGCTGTACGACGGGGCCGCCGTGTAGAAGATCCCGAACACGCAGAGGGCGACCAGGGCGACGGTGGGTGCGGGCTCGCCGTGCAGCGGTACGGCGACCACCAGGCCGGCCGCGATGCCGCAGACCGTGCCGACGACCCGGCGGAGGCCGCGGACGAGCGTCTCGCCGCGCGAGGCGGTGTTGACGAAGATCCACCAGGCGGCGCCGACGGCCCAGTACCAGCGTTCGTCGGAGAGCGCCTGCCCGACGGCGAGGGCGAAGGCGCAGGCAGCGGTGGCCTGGAACGCCTGCCGGGTCGCCGGGTGGGCCAGCCGGCGCCCGCCCGGCGGGGCCGGGGCGGCCGGTGGCGGGTTGTGGCGCTCGATGCACCAGGCACCGAACCGGACGCCCGCCACCGCCAGCAGGGCTATCGCCACGGCCGCGTACAGCTGGGGCAGCTGGCCGGGGACGGCGTGCAGGAACTGGGTGGCGAAGAACATCATGAACGCGAAGATGCCCAGCGCGTTGCCACGCGGCCCCCAGCGGCGGGCCGCGACCCCGCAGAAGACCACAGCGAGGAACGCGGCGTCGCGCAGGAGCGGCAGCTCGTGCAGTGCGGTAGCCGCCGCCAGCACGGGGAACCCGGCCAGCGGCAGCAGCGCGGTGGTGCCGGCCTGGCGGCGTACGGTGGGGTCGGCGACGGTGAACAGCGCCAGCATCGCGGCGAGTCCCGCGGTGATCGAGGCGGCCAGCGACAGCCCGCACAGCTCGGTCGCGGTCACCGCCAGGCCGACGCCGACGACGGCCCGCGCCGAGGTGCGCAGCCGCAGCCGGCCCGGGTCCGGAGTCATGAACATCCGTTGCAGCACGGTCGCCGAACGCCCCCTGATCACCTGAATCCTCTGAATCCTCTGATGCGCGCTGTTCCCGACGTGGGAAGACTGTTCCGGGCATGGAAAAGGCGCTGCGGGACTCCCCGCAACGCCATTGTCGGGAGAAGGAAAGCATCCGCAGGGACAGTGGCTCAACCGATGCCGCCATAGGTGTGCCATTGGTACAGTCGGACGCCAGATGTTCCGACCAGAGGGAGGCCGTTGGCCCATGTCGGCGGTGGACCCGGCGTCGGTGGACGCGCTCGACGCGAGAATCCTGCGCCTGCTGCTGGAACAGCCGCGCACCAGTGTCCGGGAGTACGCGCGCACGCTGGGCATCGCCCGCGGCACCCTGCAGGCCAGGCTGGACCGGCTGGAGCGGGACGGTGTGATCACCGGTTCCGGCCCGTATCTGTCGCCCGCCGCCCTCGGCCATCCGGTGCTGGCGTTCATCCACATCGAGGTCACGCAGGGGCACCTGGATGACGTCGGCGACGCCCTGGCCGCGGTGCCGGAGATCATCGAGGCGTTCTCGATCACCGGCGGGGGCGATCTGCTGACGCGGGTCGTGGCGCGGGACAACGAACACCTCGAGGACGTGATCCAGCGGCTGATCCGGCTGCCGGGCGTGGTGCGCACCCGCACCGAGATGGCGCTGCGCGAGCGCGTGGCGTACCGCGTGCTGCCGCTCGTCGACGAGATCGGCCGCGCCGCCGCGGCCCGCGCCCGCCGCCCGCTCTGACCTCCTCGTACCGCGCCCGTAACCCCCCTCGTACGCGGACTCCTGACGGTGGGCCACGCCCCCGTGGTTTTTTCGGATTTAACCGGATGAGACTATGCGCTCGCCCATTTCCTTCCATTCTGAGAACGGAGCGCATATGGAACGAGCATGTGGGGGCGGGGCGATGCGCCGCTGGGGAGCGACGGTCATAGCCTCGACCGCGGCCCTGTCGGTGGTGCTGCCGGCCGCGACCGCCGAAGCGACGACCGGCCCGTCCGGTGTCACGGCGAAGGGCGCGTACCTCCTGGACAGCGGGTCCAACAAGCAGCTGTGGGGCAAGGGCGCGGACACCCAGCGCCAGATGGCGAGCACCACCAAGATCATGACCGCGGTCGTGGTGCTCGACACCCGCGGGGTGAACCTGGACAAGAAGGTCACCGTCAAGAAGGCGTACCGTGACTACGTCACCCGTCAGGGTGCCAGCACGGCCGACCTGAAGACCGGTGACAAGGTCACCGTGCGGCAGTTGCTGTACGCGCTGATGCTGCCGTCGGGCTGCGACGCCGCCTACGCGCTGGCCGACACGTTCGGCACCGGCGACACGATGGCCAAGCGCACCAAGTCGTTCGTCTCCAAGATGAACAGCAAGGCCAGGGCGCTGGGGATGTCGAAGACCCAGTACGACTCCTTCGACGGCATCTCGCAGAGCAACCGCAACTTCACCACGCCGCGGGACATGGCGAAGCTGGCCCGGCACGCGATCGGCAACACCACGTTCGGTACGGTCGTGAAGACGACCATCACCAAGCAGAAGGCCCCGGCCGCCAACGGCGGGACGCGGATCTACACCTGGGAGAACACCAACAAGCTGCTCGGCTCGTACCGGGGCGCCATCGGTATAAAGACCGGCACCGGCACCGCGGCCGGCAAGTGCCTGGTGTTCGCCGCGAAGCGCGGCGACCGCACGGTGGTGGGTGTCATCCTCAACGACACCAACCGCTACACGGACGCCAAGAAGATGCTCGACTGGTCGTTCCGCACCAAGTCGACGGTGAAGTGGCGTGAGCTCTCGCCCGAGGCGCAGCAGGACTGACGTCCGCTGAGCCGCCGACGCCCCGGCCGGATCGGCTCCGGCCGGGGCAGGCACCCGTCGTCCAGGACTGGCGGTCAGCGTGGTTCATGAAAGATCATTCCCGCATGACCTCAGAGATGATCACCGCGGCCGCATCGGGTACGTGGAAGCTCGGCGACCTGGAAGTCAACCGGATCGGGTTCGGTGCGATGCGCCTGCCGCAGACCGGCGGGGCGCTTGTCCCCGCCGCCGTGCCCCGCGACCGCGAGCAGGCGATCAACGTACTGCGCCGCGCCGTTGAGCTCGGTGTGAACCACATCGACACCGCCGCCTTCTACTTCTCGCCGCTGCGCTCCGCCAACGAGCTGATCAACCGGGCCCTGGCCCCGTATCCGGACGACCTCGTCATCGCGACGAAGGTCGGCCCGTGCCGGGACGCGGCGGGGCAGTGGGCGCCGCACGCGAGGACCCCGGAGCAACTGCGCGGCCAGGTCGAGGAGAACCTGCGCCAGCTCGGCCGCGACCATCTCGACGTGGTCAACCTGCGCGTCGTCGGGACCGATTCGATCGCCGAGCGGTTCGGCGCCCTGGCCGAGCTGCGCGACGCCGGGCTCATCCGCCACCTCGGCATCTCCAACGTCACCGCCGAGCACCTCGCCGAGGCCCAGGCCATCGCGCCGGTGGTCTGCGTCCAGAACATGTACGGCATCGGCGTGCGGCCCGAGGACGACGCGTTCGTGCGCGGCTGCGGCGAACAGGGCGTCGCGTTCGTGCCGTTCTACGCGGTCGCCGGTACGGGACGCGAGACGGGCGCGAGCGGCGGCGACAGTGCGGAGGTGCTCGCCATCGCGCGGGCGCACGGGGCGAGCCCGGCGCAGGTGCGACTCGCGTGGACGCTGCACCGCGGGCCGCACGTACTGGCCATCCCCGGCACCGGCGACCCCGATCACCTCGTCGACAACGTGGCCGCCGGCGCGCTGCGCCTCTCCGAGGCCGAACTGGCCGTCCTGGACGGCCTCCACCGGGGCGCGGCCTGAGCCCGGGGATCCTGGACCCTGGGATCCAGGACCCGGGGTCCAGGACCCGGCATCCAAGACCCGGGATCCAGGACGGCGAACGGGTTCAGCGGCCGGTCTCCGCATCGCGGACGAACGCCGGGACGCGGCTGTTCAGCACGCTCACCGGTATCGCGTGTCCGGCTCCCGGAACCACCTCGGTCCGCGCGTTCGGCAGGAGGCGTGCCCTGGCCTCCGCGCGGCGGGCGTCGATGGCGCGGCTGGCGCCGCCCAGCAGCACCAGGACGGGCGCGGTGACCGAACGCAGCTCGTCGTCGCCGACCTTCCGCGGCGGCAGCAGCCGTCCCCGGAATCCGCGCATCGCCTCGACGACCAACCGGGCCTGCGCCTCCGCGCATTCCGGGCTCTCGCCCGTGTCGCCGACGATCTTGCCGAACCAGCGGCGCCGGAAGTCCTCGGAGCCGCTCACCATGGCGGCGACGGCTGACAGGAGGAAGCCGGGCTTGAGCGGGGCCAGGGCCTGCGCCGGTTCGGCCAGGGTGAGCGAGACGATCCGGTCGGGGAGGCGCACGGCCTGGTTGAGCGCGACCCAGGCGCCGTAGGAGATCCCCGCCAGGTGGACCCGGTCGACGCCGAGGCCGGCGAGGACCTCTTCCAGCCAGTCCGCGGTGGCCTCCGCGGAGCGGATCGGAGCGGTCTGCGTGCTGCGGCCGGGCTCGCCGACGCGGTCGACGGCCAGCACGGGCCGGTCCTCGGCGAACGCGGCGACGCTCGACGCCCACACGGCGGGCGTCGCGTTGGCGCCGGGCAGCAGCACCAGCGGGACGCCCTCGGCGTTTCCGTAGCCGTACACACGGGTGGTGCCGAAGCGGGTCGGCACGTCCCGCTCCTCGCGCGGCCGCGGCCAGAACTCCATTGCCCGCTCGTACGCGGCCAGGAACCGCGCCCTCGCCTGATCGTCGGTGAAGGAACTGATACCGCTGCCCATGGGACCGCCTCCCCGCTTCGCGGCAGCCCTCCCGGCCGCCGGCCACGGAGTTGATCTTCCCAGGCCGCCGGGCGGGGAGGCGCAACCGGGTCGGGTACTCGCCGTCACCCGCCGTCGCCCACGGGCCGAGGCGGGTCGCCGGGCGATCAGCCGGAGACGGCCTTGCCCCAGCCCCGGGCCACGGTCCGCTTGGCCTGGGTCTCCTGCGCCTCGCTGGGGAAGGACGGGACGCCGATCACCGGCGGCAGCTTGGACGCGGCATCCCTGTCCAGGGTGCCGTTCTTGGCCATGGCGATCATCAGCGCCGGGCGGGCGAAGCCGTAGAGGTAGGTGTTCTGCCCCACGGCGCTGTAGACGTACTCCTGCCACAGACGGGCCGCGGCGGGGTGCGGTGCGTCCTTGTTGATCGCCTGCGAGTAGTACTGCGCGAACTGGCCGTCGTCGGGAACCGCGACCTCCCAGTCCACGCCCTTGGCCTTGAGCTTCTCGGCGTAGCCGGTGTTGAGGTAGTCCCAGTCGATGATGATCGGCGTCTCGCCCGCTGCGATGGTGGCGGCGGTGGCCTCGACCGAGGTGTAGTTGCCGTTCTTCTTCAGCTCGGCGAAGAAGTCCAGGCCCGGCTGGATGTCGGCGAAGGAACCGCCGTTGGCCAGGGAGGCGGCGTACACGGCGGCGAAGGCGGCTCCGGACTTGGTCGGGTCGCCGTTCAGGCTGACCTTCCCCGGGTACTCGGGCTTGAGCAGCTCGGCGAAGGTCGTCGGGCAGCGCTTGACCCGCTTGGCGTCGCAGCCGATGGAGATGTAGCCGCCGTAGTCGTTGTACCAACGCGCCTTGGGGTCCTTCTGGCCCTCGGGGATGTCGTCGAAGGCGGCGACGCGGTACGGGGCGAGCAGGCCCTGCTGGGCGGCGCCGTGGGCGAAGGAGCTGCCGAGGTCGACCACGTCCGGGGCCTTGCTCTGGCCCTTGCGGGAGGTGATGGCGCGGACCTCGTCCTCGCTGGAGCCGTTCGGGTTCTCGACGTTCACCTTGATCCCGTACTTGTCGGTGAATCCGTCGATCAGCTGCCCGTAGTTGGCCCAGTCCCGCGGCAGGGCGATCGCGTTGAGCGTGCCCTCCTTCTGGGCTGCCGCGACGAGGGCGTCCAACCCGCCCGCCTCCTCCATCGAGGTCGCGGTCGCCACGTTCTCGGCGTCGGCCGTACCGGAGCCCTCCGACCCGCCGCACGCGCTCAGGACGAGCGCGGTGGCGGCGACGCCGCAGGTCAGGGCAGCCACCTTGGGAAGGGCCGCCCGTCTGTTCCGGAACGTGATCACGATGTCTCCTCGGTACGGGTCGATACGAGCGGCCACCTGCGCGGAGCTCGAACAACTTGCCTGAACAAGTCGGGGCTCAGTAGGCCCGGCATCGGTGAACGGAAGGTGAACTTGAGAAGAAAAGTTCACCCCCGGGAGGAGGCGAACAGGCCCGCTTCCCCCAGCCGCTCACAGAGCGCGACCCTGCCGCCACCCGCGACCCGCGGATGACCGTACGGCCCCGTCAGGCTGACCCGTGATGCGGTGAAATGCGCACACAACGGCGAAGTGTCGCGCACGTATCGATCGAAGGGGGCGCTGGTGAGGGCACGCCACGAGGAGATCGCCGACGCACTCAGGCGCTCCGGGTCTCATCTGCCCCGGAATGCCCGGCGGTAGGCAGCAGGCGAGATGCCGACCGTGGTGGCGAGGTGCCGGCGGAGTGAGGCGGCGGTGCCGAAACCCGCACGGGCGGCGATGTGGTCGACCGGCAGGTCGGTGGTCTCCAGGAGCCGTCGGGCGTGATCGACCCGCTGCCGGGTGAGCCACTGCCCGGGCGGCATGCCGACCTCGTCGCGGAACCGTCGGCAGAACGTTCGGACACTCATGCGGGCATGCGCCGCCAGCTCGGCCAGGGTGAGGGGTCGGTGGAGTTGTTCCAGGGCCCAGTCGCGGGTGGCGGCCGTGGTGGCGGCCGAGGGCTCCGGCACGGGGCGGTCGACGTACTGGGCTTGGCCGCCTTCACGCCACGGGGGCACCACACAGAGCCGGGCCACCCGGTTGGCGACCTCGCTGCCGTGGTCGCGGCGCACCAGGTGCAGGCAGAGGTCGACGCCGGCGGCGACCCCCGCCGCCGTGAGGACCTGGCCGTTGTCGACGAACAGCACGTTGGCGTCCACCTGGACCTGCGGAAAGGTCTGCTGGAAGTGGTCGGCCTCGTTCCAGTGCGTGGTGGCGGAACGGCCGTCGAGCAGGCCCGCGGCAGCCAGGACGTAGGAGGCGGTGCAGATCGAGACGATGCGGGCGTCGGCGGGGAGGAGGGCCAGAGCCTGGGCCACTTCGCCGGGCAGCCAGTCCCGTTGCTCATCGGGACCACAGGTGAACGGCGGGATGACGAGGGTGTCCGCCGTTCGCAGCGCCTCGCTTCCATGGGCCACGGTGATGGCGAAGTCAGCGCTGGTGATGACCGGACCGCCGTCCAGGCTGCAGGTGGCGACCTCGTACAGCGGCTGCCCGTCGCGCCCGGCAGCCGTGCCGAAGATCCTTACCGGGATGCTGAGTTCGAAGGGATAGACGCCTTCGAGGGCCAGGACGACGACACGGTGCATGGCAAGATCCTTCCAGATGATGGCAATCATGCCACTCGTTCCTGGTGCCGGAAGGCGAGAACCTTGATCCAAGCGGGCCGGAACGGCCCGAACGGAACAGAGGGATGACGATGCGTGCGATCGGTCAGGACGGCTTCGGCGGGCCCGAGGTACTGAAGGTCATCGAGGTGGAGCGCCCGGAGCCGGGTCCGGCCGAGGTGCTGGTGCGGGTGCATGCCGCCGGGGTCAACCCGACCGACTCCTGGCACCGGGCCTCCGGCGGGCTGGCCGGCGCCGTGGTCCGGCTCGGCTGGGACGTCTCCGGCGTCGTCGAGGCCGTCGGTCCGGGGGTGACCACACTGGCCCCGGGCGACGAGGTGTTCGGCCTGCCGCGCCACCCGCTCCCCGCGGGCACCTACGCCGAGTACGTGACCTCCCCGGCCCGGCACCTGGTCCGCAAGCCCGCCGGGCTCACCCACGTACAGGCCGCCGCGCTGCCGCTGGCCGCGCTCACCGCCTGGCAGGCCCTGGTCGACGTCGCCGAATTGAGCCCCGGCCAGAGGGTGCTGATCCACGCGGCGGCGGGCGGCGTCGGCCACCTCGCCGTGCAGATCGCGAAGGCCCGCGGCGCCCACGTGATCGGGACCGCCCGCTCGGCCAAGCACGACTTCCTGCGCGGCCTGGGCGCCGACGAACTGGTCGACTACACCGAGGCCGACTTCGAGACGGCCATCGAACCGGTCGACGTCGTCATCGACACGATCGGCGGCGCGTACGGGCCGCGCTCACTGCGCACCCTGCGCCGCGGCGGCGTCCTGGTCTCACTCGCCTCCCCGGCCGAGGCGTACCTGGCCGACGAGGCCGCCCCTCTCGGGCTGCGCGCCACCTTCATGATCGTCGAAGCCGACCAGGCGGGCATGCGGGAGATCGCCGCCCTCGCCGAGGCGGGCCTGCTCCGGCCCGCGATCGACACGGTGCTCCCGCTCGACCAGGCGGCCAAGGCCCACGAGCTGGGCGACAGCCGCCGCACCACCGGCAAGATCGTCCTCTCCCTCACCGACTGACCACCCGGCTGACCGCCCGACGGACCGGAAGAGCCCTTCCTGCGATGACCACCTTCGTCCTCATACCCGGCGCCTGGCACGGCGCCTGGACCTACGAACCGCTGGCCCGGCAGCTCCGCACACACGGACACCAGGCCCACCCCCTCACCCTCACCGGAGTGGGGGACCGCCGGCACCTGCTCACCTCCACGGTCAACCTCGACACCCACATCGCAGACGTCGTCAACCTCCTGACCGACCAGCAGATCACCGACGCCGTCCTGGTCGGACACAGCTACGGCGGCATGGTGATCACAGGCGCCGCCGACCGCGTCCCGGAGCGCGTGGCCGGCCTGGTCTACGTCGACGCCATGGTCCCCGAGGACGGCGACTCATGCTGGTCCCTCGTCACCGACCAAGAGCGCGCCTGGTACCTCGAGGGCGTGGGCGAGACCGGCTACACCAGCGCACCCCTGCCGTTCTTCGACCCCCGGGCCACACCCCACCCGCTGGCCTCCCTCCTCCAGTCCGTCCGCTTGAAGGGCGGCCTCGACCGCTACCGCAGCAGGGACTACGTCTACGCCACCGGCTGGGACGGGCAGTCCCCCTTCACCGCGCTCCACGAACGACTGCGCGACGACCCCGCCTGGCGCACGCACGCCGTGGCCTCCGGCCACAACGTGATGCGGGACGCTCCTGACGAACTGCTGAAGATCCTGCTGACGACCGCACAGGACCAGTGAACGAACAGCCTGTCCGCCACACCCTGGACGGTCCGGATCATCCAAGGCAGCTGAGCCGCACCTGACGGCTGGGATCACTCCCGTCCACTGACGTTGCCGTCAGCCTTACCGTCCCAGAGCACGATGAAGCCCCCGCCAGGAGACACCTGGCGGGGGCTTCACATTGGCTAAGAGCTGTCCCGCAACCATCAAGAAGCCCCGCTCGCGGGCACACGAGCTGTGCGAGGAGATCGTGCGCCGCACCGAGCCGGCATGCGGTTCGTTCGCTGAGCCCGGGAAAACCGTTGGACCTGCTGACGGGGGCGCGTCGTAGGGTTCGGGGCGCGGTGACGCGGTCGGCGAAGAGGGAACGGTGGATGGCGGGACTGTACGAGATCTGGCAGCGGGCGGACGTGTCGCGCAGGCTCGACGTGTTGTCGGGCTTCATCGCGATGTGCGTGGTGGGGGACGACGACGCGCGACGCCGTCTCGCCCAGCTGATTGCTGGCGCGGACGCGGCCCTCTCCACCTCGCCCCCGGATTTGGTGGTCGCCTCGGAGCACCTGGACGAACTCGTCTGGTGGGCTGACACGGAGTGGGCCGATCACCCCTATCGTCCCGTGGAAGCCCGGCCAGACGAGGCCGACCGGCAGACGCGCGACTACGCAAAGGATCTCCGGCACGCAGCACTCCCGGTCCGCGTCCGGGACGAGATGGGCCGCATCGAACTCAGTCTTGAGGTGCGGTTTCTGGCCTTGTGCCGCCAACCGGAGTTGGACTGTCGGATCCGCCAGGATGTCTTCTACGTCGCCGGGCGTGCCGCGATGGCCCTCGATCTTGGACACTTGGAAGCGGCAGAGCGGGAGATCCGGCGCATGGAACAGGTGGGTTCCGTGGAGCCGCGGGAGAGCCGCTGCGGCTGATTCGCGGCTTTCCGAGGTCCACAGATGTGGAACGATCTCTTCACGTGGCTGGTGTGATCACGGCGTCGGAACCGCATTGGATAGCCCCGTTCAGCGGGCTGCAGCCGCGCGACTTCCGCAGGCTGACCGCTATGTTGCGCCGAGAGGGTGCTGAGCTGACTCGTCGAGGGCGTCCCTGGTCACTGCCGCTGGAAGACCGGCTGCTGTTGGTCACCGCGTACTGGCGAACCAACCTGACACTGCGCCAGCTAGCCCCGCTGTTCGGCATCTCCACGTCAGCTGCCGCCCGCATCGTCGACGACGTCGGGCCGTTGCTGGCCCTCAAGCAGCGGCAGCGCTTCCGCGCCGGCACCGTGCTCATCGTAGACGGCACACTCGTGCCCACCCGCGACCACAGCGCCGCCGAGCAGTCCAAGAATTACAGGTACTCCACCAACCACCAAGTGGTCATCGACGCAGACACACAGCTGGTCGTTGTGGTCGGACGGCCGGTGCCTGGGAACCGCAACGACTGCAAGGCGTGGGCCGAGTCCGGCGCGAAGGCCGCCGTCGGGAAGACCACCACGATCGCCGACGGCGGCTACCCGGGCACTGGACTGGTCATTCCGCACCGCCGTCCCGTCGGCGGCGAGCTGTGCGACTGGAAGCAAAAGCCAACCGCTCCCACAAGCAGGTCCGGGCCCGTGTCGAGCACGTCTTCGCGCGAATGAAGACCTGGAAGATCCTGCGCGACTGTCGACTCAAGGGCGACGGTGTCCACCACGCCATACTCGGCATCGCCCGCCTGCACAACCTCATCCAAGCCGCATAGCGGGCTACCCGCCCTGGGTAGTCAGCCAGCCTCGCACGCCTCGGAGATCATTACGGGACAACGCTTAGTGCAGGTTATGCCAGGCGTGACCACAAGCACCTCGACATTCTGCTTCTCTTCGCCGCGTGTCGGCGACGACGAACACGGAGAGCAGAACACGAAAGGCATTCAAGTATTCGCTCGGCGGAAGATTGATAATCCTCCCCATTTGTTCGAGAATCCTCTCTCGAACGATCAAGACCGCGGGGGTCATTGTCGTCTTTACCCCTGACCGCAACAGACCGTCGCGCCCATCCTGCGCCGTTGCGTGTGCCTGCATGGAGTAGCGAACCACCTCTTGCAGTACCGCTCTCTGCTCACCCAGCTCCAGCGAAGAGAACCAGGTCACGGCCTCCTCAAAGGCGCGGAACCCTTGGGCGACCTCGTTGATGATTCGCTCTGATGCTCGCAAGTGCTCACCTCTACGGCGTGACCCCCGCCAGCACATACTACGTGTGCGCACGCGGCGTTCGTCACGGCGTTGCGGCCGTGCCGCGCGCGACCCGCGCCAGCGGGTCGCCTTTGTACAGCACCCGTCCGGCAACGTTGCCCTCAACCGTTGCCGTCAAGGCCCCTCAGAAGCCCCGCTGGATACCGCTTCAGCGGGGCTTCCCGTTTATTCAACGAACCGATCGGCTGAGGCAATTCCGATTCGAGGCAGGCTGACGGTTCATGAGATTCGGGTGAATCAACACCCGCAGCTCAGTCCGCCATCCGGGCGCTAATTGCATCTATTTCCCGGCGAATCGGCCCACTGACCGGAATCCTCTTCCACCACCAGCCGCGCCCCTCACCGATCGAGTCGTCGAGTTTTTTGATGCGTTGACAGTCGTCCTGTTCCGTATAGGAGAGAAACTTCTCGTCTACGTCTCTCACTGCCGCAGCAGCAGCCGTGGAACAATCCGGGTCAAGCTTCCCGAGCCCTCTAGCCACGAAATCGCGCAGGGAAAGGGCTGCAAGGAGATCGTAGGCACCCCAGACCGTCCGGTCGGAATCAGAGAGGGGTAGATCACTTTCCATCTTCTTGAGGTGCTGATACCAGCCAGCCACCAGGTCACACAAGTCAATCTCACGACTCGCTGACACTCGAACCGAGATCTGTTGCAGTTTGGAAATTTCGCTCGACCCCAGGAAACGACTGAGCCATTCCTTGATCTCGTGATTCATGGCGATCACCGTCTCCCCGGGTAGTACGTTGTTGTCCTCCAGGGCATATCCCAGTTCACAATAACTCGCACTCCGTTGCGATCGAAGCGAGAGGAATTTTGGCCGGTGAGCTGCACAGGGCCTGCATTCCGCAAGGTATCTTCAATTTCCGCTCGCGTCGGCCGCCCCAGTGCCGGATTTCCGTCATCAGTATGCCCGTTTGCAAACTCCACGAACTCGTCTAGCGAGTATTCACTCCCATGGAAGTCTTGCCCTCCAAGCTTGTCGCCGGGCTTTCCGCCAACTGCCGTCCGGCAGTCAGAGCCACTATTGTGAACCAGTACCGGCGTCTCGCCCGCCAGCACATAGTACGTGTGCGCGCCGGATGGGCGTCACCTGCATTTTCGCTGGTCAGCGAATTCCGGCCTGTCCGTGGGTGTGCATGGAAGTGCCGTGCTGTGCGCCTCTGTTGCCGTCGGCGTTGCCGTCAGACGGCTACGCGCGTGAGGGCGGTGGAGTGGGCTTTGGCCGGTGTCCTGCCCGGGTTGGGGTCGGGCATGGTCAGGGGGCCGTACGCTGGCCCGGCAACTCGGGCAGGCTTTGGACCTGCCCGGAATTTGAACGAGTGGCTCCCTGGCCTTGCCCGACGCGGGCCCCGGCCCGGGGAGGTGGGTAAAGCCCATGGAACCGACCGGCCCCACATCCGGGCCTCCGCCCCGGCCAATTCCCCGCCATCGCCTCGCCGTCGGCCTGGCGTTCGCCGTGCGGGCGCGTCCGGCTTCTCCGCGCCTCCGGCACAACGCTGCGCTTTTCTGCGCGGCCTGGTCGCTGGCCGGCCCGCGGTGGCGGAGCCGAGAGCGGGCCGGGTGAGCGGCCGTGCCGCGCGCGACCCGCGTCAGCGGGTCGCCTTGACCGTGACCTACGTGCACTCGGTGCTCAAGTCGGCACTGGAAAACGCCGTTCGTGAAGACGAGCTGCCCCGCAACGTCGCCCGGAACGTCAAGACCACCGCACCCCGGCCGACGCGTTTCCGGCCCTTCACCACAGCCGAGGCCCGCCAGTTCCTCGACGCCAGCGCCGCCGCAATCCGCCGAACCCTCCAGCGCACCAGCGCAGGCGGACTCACCACGCTACCCACCAAGACCCGGGCCTCCGAACGCCGCATCCCCCCTCCCCACCCGCTGCCTCCGGTCGCTGAAGCTCCACCGCGAGCAGCAGAAGCGCGAGAGTGAGGCCGCGGGCACCACGTGGCAGCACGACGGGCACGTGTTCACGACGGTGCAGGGCCGACCGATCGCCCCCACCAACCTCACCCGCACCTTCGCCACGCTCCTCCGCAAGGCCGGCCTCCGCCGCATCCGCTTCCACGACCTCCGGCACTCCGCCGCCACCCTGCTCCTGGAGCAGGGAGTCGAACTCGTCGTGATCAAGGAACTCCTCGGCCACGCCCACATCGGCGTCACCGCAACCGTCTACGCCCACGTCCGACTCCGCCTCCAACGCGACGCCGTAATGGCGCTCGGAAACGCTCTCGACCACCCCTGACCCACGCACGGCAACGGCGGCGAGCACCCCTGGTGTTCGCCGCCGTTGCCGTCAACTACTGCCGTCAGGTGACGACATAACGGTCGATGCCGGGCACGTGATGACCCCATGGGTTCGCTAGCACGAACACGCAGAGCTCCGCAGTAGCGTCAATCACCGAGCCGGAAGTTGCCCCGCTGCACCAACCAGGCTGTTCTATTTCGCCGATTTGATCACTTGACGGAATAAAAAGCCAGCAATTCCCCTGCAGCCAAGAACGGTTACTCCTTCGAGATCATCGAAATCCCACCTGCAGCTAGAGAGAACATCCGCACGAGAGCTCTGCGAACATCAGGATCTCGATCGATTCGCTCCAGCGATTCCAGCATTGCCGGATCGAGGTCGATAGTGGCAACTCCGCCAGCATCCTGGTCGCCAGCCGTCGCGAACAGCAGCAGACATCGATACGCCTGCACAACCCCTCCGCGTTCCTCCCGCATCAACGGCCGGAGCAAGACGGCGCCTTCCTTGACCTGGCCCCGAAGCGCTTCCACAGAGGACCACCGAGTTGCCCAGCCTCGACCCTCCGCCTCCGCCTGGATCACCAGCAACGCGTCGAAGCTGATCTCGCACACGCGGAAGTCGGGGTCCGTCGAACGGATGAGTGACATCAGAAACTAATCCCCATCGTAGACGTCGATACGAATCTGCGTATCCGGATCGATACGCCCGTCCTTGATCCTTCTTAGGATCTCGTCCTTTCGGTGATGACCTCCAAGAATGGTGCCATCGCGCGAGACGAGGATTCCATCTCCTTCATCAGCATTGTTGATGCCGTCCAGGAGCTCATCATTACTCAGCTCCTCGTGATACCACTGCGAAGCCGGATCCCGGGTGCTCTGCCCATCGGTGTATTGGCCGAGATCACCAGCATTTTCGTGACGCGCAGATATTCCCGAACCGCTCGGCCCGCACCCCTTGCCATTGCTGTTGTGAACGAGTACCGGCGTCTCGCCCGCCAGCACATAGTACGTATGGAGGCCCCCCACAGTCAGGTTGTACGTGCGGGCATGCCTGGTGAAGGGCTTGTTGGCCGTGACGATGACGGTGTGGCCGTCGTCGGTGCGCAGGCTCATTCCCGGCCGGAGTCCGCCCGCTTCGACCCAGCGGTCCTCGGATGGCGACCAGAAGGGGTGCTCGTGGGTCGCGGTGAGTGTCTCGATGCCGTCGGCGGTGGCGATGGAGAGCGTGTTGAACCGCTTGTCGTCCTCGGTGCGGATGAGACGGGTGACGTCGCGGGCGCCGGATTCTCCCGTTTCCGGGTCGGTCGCCAGGACCTTGTCGCCCAGTTCGACGTCCTCGATGTCCTTGGTGGTCCCGTCGGCCATGAGGACGTCGGTGCCGGCCAGGAAGCACTTGCAACCTGAAGGCGCGGAGCCCTTCCTCCGTTTTCCCGCGTCCTTGGCGGCGTCCGCTCCCTTGAGCCCCTTCAGGAGCTTGGCAGGGGTCGGGAGGTCCGTTGCCGCGCTGCCGCAGGCCGCGGTGAAGCCGAAGTTGCTCGCGCAGCTCTCCCACCCTTCCACATCGGGGAGGACGACAGAGGCGAGGACGGGGGCGGCGTACTGGGTCCAGAAGTTCTTCGGGGTCTCCTTTTCCTCAGTACGCAACCAAGAAGTGTGCTTCTGTGCGCCCTTTCTCTGGGCGGCCCAGGACGAGGTGATGGTGGTGGAATGAGCGCCGCCTACCTTGCTGCCCGTGTAGCCGGGGAAGTACGTCTCATTCCGATAGCTCCAGCCACCCGCGTCGTCCCGGTACCACCCGCTCCCGGTGGACCCGTGGTTGATGTCGCCGTGCTTGGTGTATTGGTCGTTGTACCCCGCGCCGCCCGCAGGGCCGTCCGGGCGCAGGCCCGTCGGGTCGCTGTACGTGAGCGGGTTGTTGTCGGCGTACGTGTAGCCGTGCATCTGCTGCGGGTCGAGCAGATCCATGATCGGGTCGACGGAGAGGAACCGGCCGGTCGCGGGGTCGTATTCGCGGGCGCCCAGGTGGGTGAGACCGGTGACGGTGTCGTTCGTCCCGCCGACGAAGCCTTTCGTGCCCGGCCAGGTCTTCGGCTGTTCACCGCGTATGCCGCCGAAGGGCGTGGTGCGGCGCTGGTTCAGTTGGAAGGTCGGGCCGTCGATGGCGAGTTGGCCCGTGCCGTGGTGGTCGGCGAGGGTGAGGGAGACCTTGTCGTCGTCGGTGCGGACGGCCTGGTGGCCGCCGCCGAGGTCCGTGTAGCGGGTCGCCTTCGGGGTGGTCGAGCCCTTGGGCAGGACGACCTCGGTGTGGCCGAGGTAGAGCGTGGTCTCGGTGGGTGTTCGGCCGATGAGGCGGTTGCCGTCGGCGTCGTAGACGTACTCGGTCACCGAGTCCGCGCCGGACCCGGACGGTTGGGTCACCTTGGCCAGGTGGCCCTCCGCGTCCCAGACCAGGCTCTGTTTGTCGCCGCCCAGGGTGCGTGTTTCGGTGTTTCCCACCTCGTCGTAGCCGTAACTCTCCCTGGCCGTACCCGAGGGGCCGGTGATGTCGACCTGGTCGAGCGTGTGCGGCCGCGGGCCGCCCGCCGGCGGGTAGGAGTAGCGGCGCTCGGTGGCCTTCGCCGGGTCACCCGCCGGATCGTGTCGCGTCTCCGTGAGGCGGTTGCCGACCGTGTCGTAGGTGTACGACAACCAGTACGGGGCCGGGCCTCCGATCGTGCCGGAGGCGGGAACGTCGGCACACGTCTTCGTCGGCTGAGTCCACGCTTCGTTCAGGCGGCGCAGGTAGTCATAGCGGAAGCACTGGGTGTCGGTGCCGGAGCGGGAGGTGTCGGAGACCGACGTGACGTTGCCCGCCGGGTCGTAGGCGTAGGTCGCGAACTGGTCGACGCCTGCCACGTCCTGGCGGTCGACCCGGCTGGTCGACAGCCGCTGCGTGCCCCACTCGTAGGTGTTGGTCACCCATGTCTTCTTGTCACCTGTGGCGGCGCCTCCCAGCTCGTACTGGCGGGGCTTGCCGGTCAGGCTGTAGGCGGTGGAGGCGCTCATACCCCGGCCGAACACACGGATGGGGCGCAGCGTCCGGTCCTCGTACTCGTAGCTGTGGCCGCCACCGGGGAGCGCCCCCGCCGCCGAGTAGCTCACTCCGCTGACTAGCCCGTTGATCTTGTACGTCGTGGTGGCCTGGTACGTTCCCGCGAGGGCGCCTTCCTCCTTGGGGATGACCACGGCGGTCCGGGTCGGCTGATACAGCCGGTCGTATTCCGTGATCTTGTCGGTGTACGCCGCCCCGTTCACGTAGCGCGTGGACTCGGCGAGCTGTCCCTTGGCGCCGCTGATCGTGTCGTAGACCCACGTGGCCCGCAGGACACCGGTGGCGCTTCCCTCACGCAGCTCGGTGGGGCGGCCCAGGTCGTCGTAGAGGTGGGTGAGGGTGAGCTTTCGCGCGTCGGTGGTGGTCGTCAGCCGGCCCCGGTCGTCGAAGGCGCTGTCGGTCCTTCCGCGGTCGGGGTCCCTGGCCACGACCTGGCGGCCGAGCTGGTCGTACTCGTAGGCCCAGGAGTTGCCCGCGGGGTCGGTGACCTTGGCCAGCCGGCTCGCCGGGGTGTACTCGTACCGGGTCGTGTCGTGCGTGGCCGGGGCCTGGCGGGTGTGGTGCTGCCACAGCTCCGTGGTCCGGCCGCGGGCGTCCGTGACGGTGGTGGTGGCGGTGCCGCCCTCGGGCGGGGTGACGGTGGTCCGGTCGCCGCCGTACACGGTGCGTGTGACGGCCAGGACCTTGCCGCCGTCGCCGTTGCCGGCGATCTCCTTGGCCTCGGTCTCCCTGCCCAGCCCGTCGTAGGCGTGGTGGGACTGGGTCTCGACGCTCAGCGCGTTCTCGGGCTCGAAGAGCAGCCTGCTGGGCTTGGTTTCGGCGTAGTAGGTGGCGAAGGTCTTGGCGGTCAGGCCGCGCCCGTCGTAGAAGGTGTCGGTGAGCAGGCGGCCGCCGTCGGGACCCGGCGCCTGCGTCTGGCGCCGGCGCAGGAACCCGTCGTAGAGGGTGAAGGACTCGATCTGCCCGTCGCCCTGTTCGTCCAGGGTCCGCGTGCCGACCGCGACCGGCTTGCCCTCCTCGACGAGATAGCTGAACTCGTAGGTCGGCAGCTGGTCGATGCGCCGGTTGGCGAGCCACACCTTGGTGGAGCGTCCCAGAGCGTCGTAGGCGAACTCGGTGCGCTTGCCGTTGGTGTCGGCCTGGGCCTTGGGCCGGCCGCGCAGGGGCTCCAGTTCGGTGGTGGTCGTCTGCGCCGTGGCGGTGTCGCCCTTCTTGGCGGGCGGGGTCGTGACCGTCGTCTTGGTCGGGTAGCCGGTGGCCGGGCTGTACGCGGTCGTGGTGGTGCGGCCGTCGTCGCGAGCCGTGCGGACCGGGGCGCCGGTGCCGGAGACGGTGACGTCGGCCGTGAGATCGGTGCTCGTCAGCGCGCGGCCGTACGCGTCGTAGGTGACGCCGGACTCCAGGTAGGTGGCCTTGGTCCAGTCGTGCGCCTTGAGGGTGGCGTGGGCCGTGGCGTCGCCCTTGGTGGGCTCCTGGCCGTAGCCGCCGCCGTCGTAGGCGGTGCGGACGTCCGAGATGACCTGCTTGGTGCGGTCCGGGGTGGCGTCGCAGGCGACCGCCACGGTCTCGACGCGCGAGGGCAGGGTGAGGAGGTTGGCGCCGGTGTTGTCCGCGTAGGTGGTGCGGGTGCACTGGTTGTCGGACGCCACGGTGGTGTCGCCGAAGTCGTCCACCTGGAAGGGGCGGCCCGCGACCGTGTCGTACGAGGTGGCCTTACTGGTCGTACGCCACCGGTCCCCCGCGCCGTCATCCAGCGAGGTGAAGGCCTTGGAGTACGCGGTCCCGGTGAAGTTCGCGGTCACCGTGCCCCAGGAGCGTTCCCGCTTGGCGGTCTGGTGGCGCCAGGGACGGTTGATCTCCTTGGACAGCACCTTGCCGCCCGGGCCGGAGTACGACGCCGACTTGTACGCGAATCCCGCCGCCGACTCGTGGTCGGTGATCGGGTCGCCCTCGTCGTCGCCGAGGGCGACGGTGACGGACTTGGTGCCGCCGGACGGCTCCTTCTTGTCGCCGTCCATGCCTCGGAGGAAGTAGGTCTCCTCCTGCGACCTCATCCCGTCGGCGCCCTGGCCACCGGTCTGGACGCGGACGTGTCCGTAGCCGCGCCACTGCGACCACGTCTTGGACTTCTCCTTGGTCAGGCCGTCATCGTCGTCGAAGTGCCAGGCCGCGCCGCCCAGGTAGGAGTAGCGGGTGACCTGGTCCGGTGCCTTGCCGGTGCGGTCGGTGGCGGTGGCGGAGTCCACCACGTACTTGTTGAACCACTCGCGGTCCGGATCATCGGTGGAGCTGCCGCCGACGTACTGCGGGTAGCAGCGGGTGGTGTTGGTCTGCGGGGTCGGCAGGCTGTCCCAGGCGCAGGCCGGGCCGGAGTAGGTGATGTCGGTCTGGCCGCCGGACTCGTCCGCGACGGTGGAGACACGCGCCTTGATGAACGGGGCCTTGCCGTCTCCGGTCCTGTCGAGCCGGTTGGCGAGCTGGGTGTACGCGAAGGTGGTCTTCGGCAGGGTGATCGGCGTGGCCGCGGCGTGGCCGGTGTGCTGGATCGAGTCGAGCAGCAGCTGGTAGTCGACGTCGGCCGTGCCCCAGCGGTGGGTGAACTTCCAGGAGTCCACCTTGGCGTAGGCGTCGCCCTTGAGTACGTCGGTGGTCACTCCCGTCAGGCGCTTGCGGGTCCAGAAGGTCGGGGACAGGCGGCCCTGGTCGCATGTGGTGCCTGCCTTGCAGTTCAGGTCCCAGGGGGTGTCGTACCAGTACTGCGCCTTGCTGCCGATCGTGTCGGCGGCGCAGGTGACACCGTCGACCGGGATGCAGCGTTCGGTGTTGGTGAAGGTGACCTTGGCGAGGGCCTTGTTCGCGTAGAGATCCGTGGAGTTCAGGCCGTATTCGATGCGGTCGAGGGAGCCGCCCCGGACGTACGGGGTGTCGTCCTCCGCCTTGAGGTTGCGGCCGTAGGAGTTGGTCTCCTTGTCGTAGTAGTACGCGATGGCGTTGCCGTGGGTGTCCACGACGTAGTCCAGGTTCCAGCGCCATGCCTGCTGGCACCAGGAGGTGGCGAACGTCGACTCGTGGCAGGGCTCGCCGGAGTCGTCGCCGTAGACGGGGGCGGTCCAGGTGGAGTCGGTGGTCTCCTTGCCCGAGGCCCAGCCGTTGAGCTTGTGATAGCCGAAGTAGGAGCGGGTACCGTCCGGAGTGGTCACCCGCCAGTACTCGTTGTCGTTGTCACCGTTCCCGCGAGCGGTGCCGGTCAGGCGCTTGATCCTGGTGCCGTCGTCCTGCTTGAGCTTCCACTCGCCGTCACCGGCCGGGACCAGCTCTCCCCCCTTGCCGTTCAGGGACAGGAACGCGTTGTCGTAGCCCCAGCACAGGTCGCCCGGCTTGTTGCCGTCGCTGTTCTCGACGCCGTCGTCCGAGCAGGGCTTGTAGCGGCGCTCGATGAAGCCCGGCCAGACATCGAAGCCGTCGCCGACCCACGAGGACTGGTTGTTGGTGCCGCCGGTCCGGCCGTCGATCCCGCCGGAGGAGTACGAGAGCCCCACGTTCGGCTTCAGACCGCCGGGCACCTCGGGCACGGTCATCTGGTGCGACCAGGTGAAGTCACCGGTGTTGAGGTTGGTCTGCCAGGTTGCCGACGGGGAGAGCGACGTGGCCTTGTAGTCACCTTTGCCGCCCTGTGCCCCGGAGACGGCGGCCAGCACGGTCGCGCCTCCGGACCGCAGGGAGACCGCGTCCGCACTGAGCGTCTGCTTCTCCGTGTCGTTGACGGCGGCCACGGGTTTGCCGACGCGGCACGCGGCCTTCTCGGGCGTGGTCAGCGCGCAGGTGGGCAGTTCGAGCAGCCGGATACGGGAGGCGTAACCGCCGCCGTACGCCTCGGAGAAGGCGGAATAGTCCACCCGCACCTGGGCCTTGGCGGAGGCCGCTGGGGCCGCCTTGCCACGCGCGGACGTGCCGGTGAGGCTGAACAGCAGGCCGTCGACGCCGGCCCGGCGGGCGCTTCTGCGGTCCAGCACGCGTGCTTCGACGCTGCCGACCGCCGAACGCGCCTCGGCATCGGCATCGGCATCGGCATCGGCGGAGAGGGTGAGGGAGATCGGCAGATCGCCGGCGGGGACCGGCTCAGACCCGCGCTTCGCGGTTGCCGCGGGTATGCGCACCACGGCCGAGCCGCCGCGGGCCCACTCCGCCTTCGGGGCCCGATCGGGGACCCTCGGCCCCTTCTCCACCGTGCGGGGCTTGGCCTTCCCGGCGGGACCACCGGCGACGGGCCGCTCCGCGACCGGTAGGTCGGGGCGCCCCTCGCCGCTGTCCGCGGCGCTCTGCGGTGCGGTCACCGCCTGGAGGAGCGTCGCCACCATCACGGCGGACACCGCTGATGCCGCGCGTCTGCGCAGCGCTGTACTGACACGGGCCCTCGGGCTGCCGTTCATCCTGCCTCATTCCTCACCGCGAGTCGTGTGCGCGCGTGTTCGTCGCGGCACGGAAATGCTCCTCGTTGGTCGACTCCTGCGAGGTCGGTGCGCCCCTGTACGGTCGGCGCGCCGACACCGGTCTCAATCACTCGGCACTTCCGTCGGCGTATCGCGCTGGCTGTCGCGCAACTGCTGGATCTGGGGCTTCGTCAGCGCGCCCTGGAACGTCCACACGTCATCCACGACACCGGGCCAGTACTCGCCCCATGCCCCCGCCGTCTTCGCCCTGCCGATCTGCAGCGACTTCGTCGCCTTGAACGTCAGCGCGTTCTCCGCCCAGGAATGCCGGTCGGGGCACTGGGAATCGTCTGGTTCCCCGTCGCCGTTCTCATCGGCGCAGGCGGCATCTTGCAGTTCGCCGCCCACGTACAGGCGTGCTTCCTTGGCGAAACCGTCGTAGACCAGTGCGAGGTGGGTCCAATCCTCCACGGCGTAGAACAGCTCGTTGTCCGCGTTCGCCAAGGACGCCTCCTTCGCGTCCCTGTCCGGCAGGGTGATCCGCCAGCTTCCCGAGCCGGCACCGCCCTTCGGCTCCGGTACGTACCGCACGACGAAACCGCTGTGATACGCGCCCTCTGCGCTCAGCAGCGCCACACTGTGGTCCGGAGCCGCGGATGCCTGCGCCCAACCCGTCACCGTGAAGCTGCCGCTGGTGTCGACCGGCACGGTCTCCGTGGCGGCGTAGTCGTTGAGCCCGTCCAGCTGGAGCCCGCCGTCGTCGACCCGGCCGCTGCCGATGGCCGCACCGCCGTTCAGCTTCACCGCGTTGTCCTCGGGGGACGCGTCGGGCGAGGAGAGGGGGGTGCCGGTCGCCGTCTCGAACTTCCAGCGGCTCTTGAGCACCGGGCGTTGCTTGAACAGCTGCTGCACCTCGCCGGCCGCAACCGGGCGGTCGTACAGCCGTACGTCGTCGATCCGGCCGGGGAAGAAGTTCCCGGGCGTCTGGTCGTAGGAGCCCGCGCCGATGAACATGGGCCCTGCCGCGTACCAGGCACCTGCCGGCTTCACCGACCCGGCTGCCTGTCCGTTGACGTACAGGGTCAGCGTGTCGGCGACGGTGTCGTGGACGCCGACCAGGTGCGTCCACGTGTCCCCGTGGGCATGGTCGCCCTCGCGCTGCATGGCACGGATGGCGCCCGCGTCGGGGGCGTCGGAGGTGTGCTGGTTGAGCACCCAGCGGTCGTACGCGGCCGAGTAGTACAGCTCGAAGCCGGACTTGTGCTCGCCGCCCTGGGAGATCGCCACCACCGAGCGGGTCGGCTTGTTCTTGGGGAGCTTGGCCCACAGGGAGACCGCGAAGCTGCGGGAGGTGTTGACGTGCGGCGCGCCGACGCGGGCGTGGTCGTCCACGCCGTCGAGGGTGAGGGCCTTCCCCGCCACGCCGGGCACGCCTGCCGTGGCACCGTTCTGGAGGCGGGCCGGAAGGACGTCGCCATGACCGGCGACCTCGCTCTTCCCGGCCGCCTCGTCCAGGGTGAAGATCGCGACGGCCGGGCGGCCCGGGTCGCCGACGCGTTCCTTCGCGTAGAGCCGCGCCACCTCGTCGTCCGCGATGCCCTTGTCGAAGAGCTGGAGCTCGTCGAGGGTGCCGGGGAGGAAGGAGTCGGGCCGGCCGCTGTACGAGCCCGCGCCGATCTGGAGGCCCCGGCGGGCGTTCCACGGAGCCGAGTGCGCGGTCTCGCCGACCTTCCGGCCATTGACATACAGCTTCAGACGGCCCGCGACGGAGTCGTAGGAGCCCACCAGGTGGGTCCACTCCCCTGCCGTCACCCCGCCCGGCTGGGCCGCCATGGCGCGTACGGCCGTCGCGTCGGGGCTGTCGGAGCTGTACTGGTTGAACACCCACCGGTCGTACGCGGACGAGTAGTACAGCTCGAAGCCCGGTCGGTGGTTGCCCGGCTGTGCGGCGATGATCGCGGCATGGTCGGGCACTGTGTCCAGCTTGACCCACGCCGAGACGGTGAAGCCGCGGTCGGTGTCCACCACCGGGATGTCGGTCCCCGCGTAGCCGGTGGTCCCGTCCAGCTTCAGGCCGGTGCCGACCGCGCCGGGCGCGCCGGTCTGGGCGCCTCCGTGCAGTCGCGCGGTACGCGGCGGGGTCGAGCCCTTCGCCTCGGTGGCCCCGGCCGCCTCGTCCAGCTGCCAGGTGGCCCGCTCCGGCTGTCCGGCCTTCACTCGGAACTGGTACGTACGGATCTCGGATGTGTTACCCGCCTCATCGAGCGCCTGGGCCGTGACGAAGTTCAGGCCGGGTTTCGACGGCAGGATGTTCACCATGCGTGCTGCGCCGCCCGAGGTGGTCAGCTGGTTCCACGGTGCGGGACTGCCGTTGACCCCGTACCGGTACCGGGTGACGTCGGTGGAGGACGAGTCGAGGGTGAAGTGCCCGTACCGGCCCACGCCGTCGTACCACGGATCGTCCGGGTCCTCCGGATCGGAGGCCGGGTACTCACCGGACGACACCCCCGGCGCCTTCGGCACACTCGTGTCGTACACGAAGTAGCAGCTGGTCGAGGTCCCCGCCGACGACCACGGCGAATACTGCGCGCCGTCCCAGGAACGGGCGTACCACGAGATCGTCTTGTTCGGGGGGAGTGTGGTGGGCAGCGTGATCGAGAAACTCGAGCCGGAGCTCTTCGCCGTGGTGCGGCCCGGCTTCCAGCGCGGGATCGTCCCCTTGCCATCACCCGCGTCCCAGGCGGCCTGGAACTCCACCGACACCGTGTCACGGTCCGGGTCCGTGACGTTGTTGGCGTAGAGCTTGCCGCGGGTACGCACGCGGAGCGCGTCACCGGGCCGAGCGCATTCGCCGCCGTACTCCATCAGCAGCTGGGTCATCCTGATCTGCGCCGGCGGCCTGTTGTACTTCACCCGGAGAAACGCATCGTCCGAGAAGCGCTTCCAGGCGTAGCGATCCGACTCGTTCCCGGCCCGCAGGCCGAACGTCATGGTCGACCACCGCTTGTTCGCGGCCTCCTGGACCGCGCCCCTGATGTCGAACTCGGCGTCACCGGCCGCGCAGCCCTCCCAGCCGTGGGCGAAGGAGCGCGACGCCAGCTTGTCGATCCAGAAGCCGGAGGCGCTCTGCGAGTTCCAGGTCGTGGACGAGCTGATGTCCTTGGTGCGCCACAGCTGTACTTCGCGGTCAGAGCAGGACGCGGACCAGGTGTTGCGCACCACGAATTCGGCCGAGAGGACCGACTTTCCGGCGAAGGGCGAGGTCGGGATGCGGTAGAGAAGCCGCTTGGTGTCGTACGGGTTGCAGTAGTTCCACTCGCACAGGCCCAGGCCCTCGTCCGGCTTGCCGTTGAACTTCCACTGCGGCGAACCAGCCCAGTACTTCGATGCCATCGTCCACGCGGACGCGCGCGGGGAGTGCCACTGCGGGTCGATGTAGACCGGGTAGACGGTGTCCGCGCCGCGGAGGACACCGCGGTCCGGGGTCAGCACGAGTTCGCGACCACCGGTGGGGAGGTCGACGTCGATGCGGGCCAGCTTGCCGGATTCGCCCGCGCCGGGCTCTGTGCCGCCGTCACCCGCGGTCGCGGTGGCCGCGCTGTGTGCGGCGGGTGCGGCGGCGGATCGCCTGGCCGGTGTGACATCGCTGGAGTCCCACATCAGCGGTGCCGACGCCTCGAACACCGCCGACTTCGCGCCCTTGTCGACCGCCTCCAGACCGCCCTCCGCGGTCTCCGCCACCTGCACGCCGTCAGTGGCCAGGCGCAGCCGCAGCCGCTCCAGCTCCGGGCTGGCCGCCGCCTTCGCCGACTTCACCACCAGCAGCTGCGAGAAGCCGTCGACCTGTGCCGATAACCGCAGGTCCACGCCCGGGAGCACGTCCGGGTACGTCGCGGTCGCACCGTCCAGTGTCGGCTCGGGCAACGTGGCCGGCCACGACAGGGACAGCTCACGGCCGGCGCGTCGCATCCGCACCATGGGGGCGTCGCCGCCGCCGGAGAAGGCCAGGTCCAGTGTGGCCGCCTTGGGCGCGACGCCGCCTTCGCCGGTCTTCACCAAGTCGGTGTCGACCGGCCGCCATTCGCCGGCCACCCGCGTCCGGACCGGTCGCAGATGCTCGACGGCCTCCAGCTTTCCGTCCGGGGTGGCGAAGACCTCGCGGCTCTCGCCGCGCAGCGACGCGATTTCCACGTTCTCGCCGGACCGCTTGGCTTTCTGCACGGCGGTGCCCTCGGTGGCGGCGACCGGCGCGGCCTTCGTACGCGGGGAGGCGGAGGCCGTCTTCGCCGGCGCGGTCGCCGGACCCGCCGCGGCCTGGGCCGCCAGCGCGCCGGGCAGCAGCCCGGACGCCAGGGCGACCCCCAGCCCGCCGACGACAACACGTCTCGAGCCACGCATGCGCGCATGACGAAGCATCCCCCGGGCCCTCCCCTGACCCTCGTCCCGTCACAACGTGGAGATCACGTGGACGAGACGAGGAGAGAAGGTAAACCAGCGCGATCACGGTGGTCTACAGCACACAAAGGGCAAAGGCGACGAGTTTCTGACTGAACGGATCATTCCGGTGTGAGATGCGTCATTGTTTGACCGGCCGATGGAACGCGTCCTCACGGCTCCCCGCTTCCTCCAATCCTCCCAGCGCCCCGGGCAGGTCGCCGGTGTGCACCACCCCGAGGCGCTGGGTGGCGCGGGTCAGCGCGACGTACAGGTCGCTCACCCCGTACTCGGCCGGTTCCACGACCAGCACCGTGTCGAACTCCAGCCCCTTCGCCTGCCGTGCGTCCAGCAGCACCACGTCCCGGGTGAGGTCGGGCGCGGGCCCGTGACCCGCGTCCGGCAGCTCCGCGAGGAGCGACGCGTGCAGCGCCGCCGGGGCGACGACCGCGACCCGTCCCCCGCCCCGGGCCGCCGCGGCCTCCCGCGCCACCGCGGCGGCGAGGCCGCCTGCGGCAACGCGCAGCGCCCAGGGCCGCACCCCGGTCGACCGCACCGAGCCGGGCGGTACGAACGACGGGTCGTGCGCGCGCAGGAACCCGGCCGCCACCTCCATGATCTCGGCGGGCGTACGGTAGTTGACCCCCAGCCGCACGTGCTCCCAGCGGTCGCCCACGTACGGCTCCAGGATGCGTTCCCAGGAGCCGAGCCCGGCCGCCTCCCCGGTCTGCGCCGGGTCCCCGACGAGCGTCATCGAGCGCGTCGGAATCCGCCGCATCAGCAGCCGCCAGGCCATCGCCGAGAGCTCCTGCGCCTCGTCGACGACGATGTGGCCGAACGCCCAGGTACGGTCGGCCGCCGCCCGCTCGGCCGCGCTGCGGTGGTCGGCCTCCTCGTGACGTTCGGCCATCCGCTCGGCGTCGATGATGTCGTGCGCGGCGAGGACCTCGGACTCCTCGTCCTCGAACTCGTACGTCTCCGAGCCGGCGGACAGCTCCAACACGCCCTGTGCGTAGGCGATCCGCTCCTGGCGCTCGGCCTCGGCCGCGGCGCGGGCCGCGCTGTCGTCCTCGCCCAGCAGTTCGGCGGCCTCGTCGAGGAGCGGTACGTCGGCCTGGGTCCACGGCCCGCCCTGCCGCCGGATCAGGTCGGCCGACTCGTCGTCGAGGTGGACCGGCTCAGCGAGGAGGTCCGCGACGAACTCCTGCGGCGTGAGCTGCGGCCACAGCTCGTCGACGGCCGCGTGGACCTCCCGGCTCGTCGCGATCTCCTTGCCCATCTGGGCGAGGTCGTCGGGCCCCAGCAGGTTGGGCCCGCCGAACGGGTCGGCGCCGATCCGCTCGGCCAGTTGCGCGGTGAGCGCGTCGATGACGTGGAAGGCGAAGACGGGCCTGGCCAGGTTGTGGGACAGCCCGCTCTCGCGCGCCCGCCAGCGCGCGTCCTCGGCCATGGCCCGGTCCAGGTGGAGCGTCCCGTATCCGTCGTGGTCGATCTCCATCGCCCGCTCGGGCACGGTCTGCCGGTCCCGCAGCGCCTTCGCCAGCACGCCGGCCATGGCGGCGCGCCCCTTGACCTCGGCGGCGGCCGGACTGTCGGTGCCGGTGGCGCGCACACCGGGGAAGAGTTCGCCGATGGTGGCCAGCAGCACCCCCGTCTCCCCCAGCGACGGCAGCACGTCGCCGATGTAGCTCAGGAAGGCCGGATTCGGGCCGACGATCAGCACAGCGCGACGGGCCAGCAGTTCCCGGTGCTCGTACAGCAGATACGCCGCCCGGTGCAGCCCGACGACGGTCTTCCCCGTGCCGGGCCCGCCCTCGACGACCATGACGCCCTGGTGGGGCGCCCGGATGATGCGGTCCTGCTCGGCCTGGATGGTCCGGACGATGTCGTGCATCCGCCCCGTGCGGCCCGCGTCCAGCGCGGCCAGCAGGACCTCGTCGGCGTCCGCGCCCTCGTGGCCGGTGCGGGTCGGATCTCCGAGGTCCATCAACTCGTCGTGGAGCGCGGTGACGGTGCGCCCCTCAGTGGTGATGTGCCGCCTGCGCCGCAGGCCCATCGGAGAATGGCCGGTGGCCAGATAGAAGGGACGCGCCACGTCGGCCCGCCAGTCGATCACCAGGGGCGTACGGGACGGGTCATCCCGGCGAATTCCGATGCGCCCGATGTGGTGGGACCGGCCGTCCCGGAAGTCGAGGCGTCCGAAACAGAGCCCGTTCTCCCCCGCCTGGATCGCACTGAGCAGCCCGGACTGCTCCGCCACCAGCACATCCCGCTCGAGTCTGGCCTGAAAACCGCTCCCGACCTGCACGAGCGCGCCGCGCACCGACTCCTCGGCCTGCTCCCTGAGCTGGTCCAGCCGAGCGTAGAGGCCGGTGATGAATTGCTGCTCCTGCCGCATTTCCTCGGTTGACAATTCCACTCCTGACGCGATACGCTTCTCGCAGAAGACTTCCCCTGATGCCCTTTCCATAAAGGCATGAAGGGTTAAATATACGCAGGATCAAGCCCCGGATGTCAATTCATCCGGGGCTTTTCCTTTTGGGGATTTGTCTTTTTTGAGGCAACCGCCAGCATGCCCCGGTCGGTTCACCGTATGAAGTCGACCTCGGGGTAATGGCGCGAGGGGCCGTCGAGCAGCTCGCTGTGCCGGTGGCGCAGATGCTTGTCGAAGAAGGCGGCGAGGTAGGTGCGTTGGACCTCGATGGAGCGGTTGGGGTCGATCCTGCCGAGTATCTGCTCCAGTTGAGGCGGGGTCAGACCGAATGCGCCCGGCGCCTGGGGGAACAGGACCTGGTTGTCGACGAAGGAGTTGTGCCCGGAGCCGTGCAGCTTCAGGTCGAGCCGCTCTCCGTGCAGGTTTTCCCACAACCGCGCCCAGCTCCGGTCGGTGTCACGGTTGTGGCGCTCGGCGCTGAACAGCATGTAGGGGCGATCGAGCCGCTGGTGGACCGACGAACCGAAGAGCTGGCCGTCCAGGTTCACGCCGGCGTCGATCCTGGAGTCCGCTTGCATGGCCGCTGCCACCGATCCTCCGCCGAGGGAAGCGCCGAACATCCCGATACGTTTCGTGCTCACGGCTTGGGTCAGCCCGTGGGGGAGCTGCTTCTGTTCCACGTCCGGGTTGTGGCCGCGGGCGATCTCGGCCAGCTGGTCAACGACGAAGCGGGAGTCCGCCGCCCGAACGTCGATCAAGTCGCGCGATTTGGTACCTGGCTGCAGCATGCTCACCTCATGTCGCCCGCCGGGGAACACCACGTCGCCGGTGTCGTGGGTGTGGTCGATGGTGACGACCAAGTAGCCGCGGCTGGCCAGGTCCTGAACCAGTGCGGTGCCCGTCGCCCGGTTCCCGCGCCCGCCGGGCGAGTACAGCAGCACCGGCAGCTTGCCGGCCTTGCGGGCGACCGGGGCGCCGGTGTGCCCGGCGGTGGTGGGTAGGGTCACCCCGCCCGGCAGCACCTGCTGGCTGTTGGGGAGGAGTGCGGCAGGGTAGCGGGAGGTGTGCGTGGCCGGGTACCACAGGGAGACCATCAGCTCGCGCTGCTGTCCGGGCACCCATGGATCCATGCGCTTCGCGTCGCGCAGGTGCAGGTCGACCGTTCCGACGCCGTAGCGCCCGGTCGGGGCGGGGAGAGTGAGCTGGCCCGGGGCTTGCGGCGTGTTCAGGACCGCCGCCGCGGCCGTGGGCGTGTGGTCCGGGGCCGGCGCCATGTCCCAGGGCTCCGCCGCGGCCTCGGGCATACCGGAGCCGTTCCCGACGGCGGCGGCAGACCCGACCCCGGTGCCCAGGACGACGGCCAGTGCCCCTGTGGTGCCGGCGACCCGGGCGCGCAGCCGGCTCTGGCGCTTTCGTGCGTGCTTCGCGTGCTTCATGGGCAGCCCCGTCTCCACGATGGTGATCGCCACGTGACCGGCGATCGGCTGGCGGCCCATCGTATAGGCAGTTTGCCATAGCCAAGCCAACGCTCCGGATTATGCGGAGAGTTCCCGACCCCGCACGGATGGTGATGCGGGCGCCAACAACCCACCCTGAAGTGCATAGTTTTGACCTCGCACCAGGTGGCGCCGCCGGTCGCGCGGGCAATCTTTACCGCGGAGCCGTGTGCATATGGAAACGCGAACAGGCTTGTGATTATCGTGTGAACGCAGTATCGATACTGATCAAGTTGCCGCACGGCATCCCCCCACGCGCCGAGAGGACGCTGCCCTGCACCCGGTTGCCCCCGCGCCCCGTCGACACCGCGCACGACGCCGCGCCGACATGCCTCTGCTCGGAGGTGTCCGCCCGCCGATCGCCGCACTGCTGTGCGCACTTCTGGCAGTTGCCGTGTTTCCCACACTCGGCCTCGCCGCCGTCCATGAACAGGAAGTACCCCAGGCGGTACGCGACGCGGAACGCCGGATCGCCGAGGACGCCGCGGCCTCGTTCGGAACCTCCGTCGACGTCAGAGCCAGGGCGGTGCGTCGTTCCGCCGCGTCGGTCGAGGCCCCGGCGAGCGGTGCTCCGGAGGCGACGCTGCGGTCCCTCCTTGCGGCCGGTCCCCGCGTGCGGGGCGGTGTGCTCCTCGACCCGCGCACCGGCAGGCCGCTGGCGGCCAGCGGTGAAAAGGTGCCGCTGACCGGGGTGGATGTGGCGGCTCTGGCGCGCTCCGGTGCTGCCGACATCGCTCCCCGGCCGACCACTTCGGAGAGCGCCGGACCACGACTGCTGTTCTTCGCCCGGGTGGTTGTCCCCGCTCCGGCCCGGAACCAGGACCACGCACGGGACGCGGCGCGGGAACGGCGCGGCGGCACACGCGCATTCCTGCTGGTCGTCTCGGACAAGGTCGCGGCCCTCACGGTGCACGGAGAGGGGCGCACCGGTCAGGTGGTGGACCGGAAAGGAAAGGTGCTCGCCACCTCCGCCGCCACCGGCGCGGCCCTGACGCCCGACACCGAGGACCGCGCCCTGCCCTCCGCTGCCGCCGACGCCGGTCAGCGCACCGGCGACGCCTCCGGCAGCATGCTCGGCGACGGTCACGACGGGCTGCGCAGGGTCGCGGGGTGGGCATCGGTCGCCGCGGTGGACGGCAAGGACGACACCTCCGGCCTGGGACTGACGATTCTCACGTTCAGGGAGGTGCCCCCGGCGAAGGGCGGAGCCGACCACACAGGGTTCGCCATCGTGGCCGCGGGCGCGTTGGTGGTGATCGCCGTGTTGGTCACCCTGGTGCTGTGGGGCATCGTGCAGCGTCCGCTGCTGCGGCTGCACCTCTCCGCCGCCCGGCTGGCCAGGGGCGCCTGCGGCCTGCCCGAGGCGCGGGCGGAGTTGGCGCGGCCGGTGCCGGCCGGAGCGTTCGGCGAGCCCGGCAGGGTCGGCCGGGCGCTGGAGTCGATTCGCCGTCAACTGCTCGGCGAGACGGGACCGGAGCCTGTGCCGCCTCCCCGGCGCCGCCCCGGTGTCCGGTCGCTGGTCGTCGTCTGCGCACTGGTGATCGGCGCGTGGGGGATGCCGTTGCTCTTCCTGCTCAACCGCGTGCCGGACGCGCGGGCCGTACCGGCGGCCGTCGTCGCCGACCAACAGGCACGCACCGAAGCCGCCGCCGACCGGGTGCGGCAGTCCCTCGGCCAGAGCCACGCCGACCTCACGGCGATGGCATCGGCCATCGCCGGTGCGCCACGGGAGCGGGCGACGGAGGTGCTGCGACGGGGCCGCGCCGACCATCCCACGTACCGATCGCTGTACGTGCTGGACCGCAGCGGTGCCATCGTGCTGCGGGTGGGCAAGCAGCCGCTGCGCCCCCTGCTCCACGCGCCGGCCGGCAACGGGATCAGCCCGATCGGCGCATCGGGCAAGATCCCCGCGATCGCCGCCTACGCTCAGCTCAAGACCGGCGAGAACGACGAGAACGACGGGAATGCCAAAGGCACCGCCCCGGCTGTCGTCGTCGCGGAGATCGGCGTGGACGCGCTGAACGACCTGGTCGCCCGTCCGGGGCTCGGCAGGGTGTGGCTGACCGACGAGCACCACAAAGTGGTCGCGGCGAGCGTCGACTTCGAAGCCTTCCAGTCACTTCCCAGTCGGGGCCTCACCCGTCTGGTGGTCAAGACCGACGCGGCACCCGGCGGCGCGGGCAGCCCGGCATCGGCCGTACTCCACTCGGGGAGCGCGCCGGGCGGGGGCCCGTCGGTCGCGGCCGCCGCGCCAGTGGCACAGACGGGGCCCGCCGCCGGACTCCGCTGGCGGGTGGTCTCCGCCGAGCCTGCCGCGGCGCTCAAACTGGCGGCGTTCGAGGCGCAGGCACGCACCATGCTGGCCGGCCTGCTCGCCCTGTCCGCGGGGGTCGCCTGCCTGGGCTGGCTGCACATCGTGGTGGTCAGACCGCTGCGCACCCTCGCCAACTGCGCGGAGCGGCTGGCCGCCGGTGACCGCCGCACCGTGCTGTACCCGGTCCACCACGACGAATGCGGCTCGGTCGCTCGCAGTCTGGAGCTGCTCCGGCAGGCGCTGGCAGAGCAGGACCGCGGCGCGGAGGCCGGCGTGGCCGCTGTCCCTGCCCCATCGTTCCACCCCGGCGGCGCGCCGTAACAGTGAAGGACCGACTGACGTGCTTTTCCTTTACGTTGTACTTCTGCTGAGCTGTGCCGCGCTGCTGGTCGCCGGCGTGCTGGAGCAGCGGCGCCACTACGCCGCGCTGGCGCAGATCCCCACGCGGGTGCTGGTCAACGGCATCCGGGGCAAGAGCTCGATCACCCGCCTGTGCGCGGGGGCGCTGCGCGGCGGTGGTCTGGTCACCGTGGCCAAGACCACCGGTACCGCTGCCCGGTTCATCCACCCGGATGCCACAGAGGAGCCGGTGTACCGGAAGTTCGGCATCGCGAACATCGTCGAGCAGATCGGCATAGTCCGGCGCGCCGCGGCATACCGGCCGGACGCTCTGGTCATCGAGTGCATGGCGGTGATGCCCGCACTTCAGGAGGTCAACCAGGAGAAGCTGATCCGCTCCACCATCGGCGTGCTGTGCAACGTCCGTGAGGACCACCTCGCCGAAATGGGCCCGACGCTGGACGATGTGGCGCGCTCGCTGTCCCGGTCGATGCCGGTCGGCGGGGTCTGCGTCACCGCCGAGCAGGAGCGACTGCACATCCTCAAGGAGGAGGCGGACAAGCGCAGGTGCCACCTGATCGCGGTCGACCCGGAGTCGGTCACCGACGAGGAGCTGCGCGGGTTCAGTTGGTTTACGTTCAAGGAGAACGTCGCCATCGCGCTGGCGGTGGCCGAACTGCTCGGGGTGGACCGGGCCACGGCGCTGCGCGGTATGTGGGACGCGCCGCCGGATCCCGGCGTGCTCACCGTCGAGCGCTACCGCACACCGGAAGGCAAGCGGCTGCGCTTCGCCAACGTCTTCGCCGCCAACGACCCCGAGTCGACGTTGATGAACGTCCGTCAGTTGGAGGAGCTCGGTGCGATCCGCCGCCCGCTGAACCTGGTCGTCAACTGCCGCCCGGACCGGGTGGAACGCAACGGGCAGATGGGAGCGATCGTCCCCGACCTGGCCCCGGAGACGGTCTTCCTCATCGGGCACCCGACCAAGAGCGCCCTCGACGGCATCCCGCCGGGCTGGTCGTCGGGCCGGGTGGTGGACCTGGGCGGCGAACGGCGGGACGCGCACGAGCTGACCCGCGCCATCCTCGCCGAACTGGCCCCTCATTCCTCACTGGTGGCCGTCGGCAACATCCACGGCCAGGGCGAACTGCTCCTGGAGCACCTCGGCAAGCTGCCCCCGGACCACGCCGATGAGCCGCTTCCGATCGCGCACCCGCCCGAGCCGGAGCCGTACAGCTGGGTGGCGGCGCTGAACGACCCGACGTCCGGCCCGTATATCCCACGCCCCTCCGCTGTCCCACGCCCCTCTTCTGTCCCAAGCCCCTCCGCCGCCCATCCCGACGCCTGGTACGAGACCGCAAGGAAGTCGCTGTGATCCCCGTCACCATCACTCCGCAGATCGCCGCGCTGGGGATCGCCCTCGGACTGGTCTTCTCGCTGGTCTGCTATCTGACCACCAACCTCTCTCCCGGCGGCATGATCACCCCCGGCTGGCTGGCGCTGACCATCGTGACCGATGTGGTCCGGGCCGCGCTGATGGTCGGCGTCATGGTGCTCACCCTCGTCACGACCAAGGTCCTCCAGCGTCATGTGATCCTCTACGGGAAGCGGCTGTTCGCCGCCGTGGTGCTGTCCGCGGTGCTGCTCCAGACCACGGTGATGCTCGCCCTCCAGCACGAGTTCCCGCTCCTTTACACCACCCAGACCCTGGGCTTCATCGTGCCCGGCCTGATCGCCTATCAGATGGTCCGCCAGCCGTTGGCGGCCACCGTGGTCTCCACCACCGCGGTGACCCTCGGCACGTATGTAGTGCTGGTCGCCGGGCTGCTGCTGGGGGCACTGCCCGTCGGCTGAGCGAGCCGCACGCGTCCGTCGAGTCCATCCGCACATCGAGCACCACGTAGAGGAGGTCGCCATGGGCACCAACCCCACCCCGACCGGCAGGCCCAGCCGCCGTCAGATCCTGGCGTCCGCCGCCGGTCTGGCCGCTGCCGGAGCGGTCGGCGGATACGCATGGCACCACTCCCGAAGCGGCACACCGGACGGTGACGTTCCGGGGGACGGTGACGTTCCGGGGGACGGTGACGTCTCGGTGCCGACCGGCGGCTACCGCTTCGAGCGCCTCGCCGCGCCCGCCCGTACCGTGGTCCGCGCCGCCGACGGCCGCGTACTGGCCACCTTCACCGACGGCGCCCGCACCGCGCTGCTGACCGGCCCGACCCGTACCTGGAGCGAGCCGCGCACCACCGGCGCGGTGGTGCGCGGCGACGCCTGGGTGCGGCTGATGGACGGCGCATGGAGTCGGGGCAAGGAGCGAACCCGCTGGTTCCGGGGATGGTTCCCCAAGGCCCTTGCCGACCGCAGTCCGGACGTCATCGCCGTGGCCTTCCAGTACGGCGACGGGGCGCCCGATCTGCGCACCGACTCCGGCCTGCGCTACGCCGGCAAGGCCCACTTCGGGCCGCTCCTGCCAGGGCAGTCGCCGACGTCGTTCCATTCCCGCGATGAGAAGTCCGACTTCTACGACTACCTCGGCGTTCCCTGGACCTTCCCCGACGGCATCCGCAAGCACCCGGAGAAGAAGCGCTACGGGGACGTGGACTGCTCCGGCTTCATGCGCCTGGTCTGGGGCTACCGCATGGGCTACCCCATGCACGCCACCAACAACCCGGGGACCGGTCTGCCCGCCGGGCCTACGCCATCGCCGACCGGGCCCCGGCGTGCTGCTGATCCCGAACACCGGCCGGCCACCTGCCGACATCAGCCGGCTACTCCCCGGCGACCTCGTCTTCTTCGCCATCGAGATCGGCCGACCTCGCGCCATCGACCACGTCGGCATGTACCTGGGGCCGGACACCGACGGGCATCCGCGCTTCTATTCCAGCCGCTCACGGGCCAACGGGCCCACCATGGGCGACCTGGCCGGCCGCGCCACGCTCGACGGCCATGGCTTCTACGCCCAGGGGTTTCGCATGGCCCGCCGCCTGTGAAGCCGACGCCACCAGCCCGCAGCCAAAGGAGCCCCGCCATGGACGCCGCCACCCTCACCCGGGACCCCACCGACCGCCACCACCGCACGCACCGCACCAGACGCGGCGGCCACGCCAAGCGCCGTCGACGGACCACCATCAGCCGGGAGGCATACGCCCTGCTGCTGATCCTGGCGGCTGCCGCGGTGCTCTACGCCTGGGGCATCGGCCGTACCCCGGTGCACCCGTACTACAGCGCCGCCGTGCGGTCGATGGCGGCGGACTGGAACGCCTTCGTCTTCGGCGGGCTCGACCCGAGCGGCTCGATCACCGTGGACAAGATCCCCGGTGCGCTGTGGCCGCAGGCCCTTTCCGTCAGGCTATTCGGACCGTACACCTGGGCGGTGGTACTGCCGCAGGTGCTGGAGGGCGTCCTCGCCGTCTGGGTGCTGCACCGGATCGTCCGCGCCTGGGCCGGCCCCTTCGCAGGGCTGCTCGCCGCGCTGGTACTCACCCTCACTCCGGTCACCGTCGCGCTCAACCGGCACAACATCCCCGACACCCTGCTCGTCCTGCTGCTGGTCCTCGCGGCGGGGTCGCTGCAGAAGGCCGTCGCCACCGGGAGGCTGCTGCCGCTGCTCGGCTGCGGGGCATGGGTGGGGCTGGCCTTCCAGGCCAAGATGCTCCAAGCGTGGCTCGTTCTGCCGGTCTTCGCCGCGGTGTACCTCTGGGCAGCGCCCGGCTCCCGGCTGGACCGGGCCCGGCGGCTGCTCCTCGCCGGGATCACCGCACTCGTCGTCTCCTGCTCCTGGCTGCTGCTGGTATGGGCCTCCCCCGCCGCGCACCGCCCCTACATCGACGGGACCACCGACAACAACCCCTTCACCCTGGTCTTCGGCTACAACGGGCTGAGCCGCTTCGGCGACGACCCGCACGCGCTGGGCGCCGTCGCCGGCACGGCCGCCAGCCGCTCCACCGGCAACACGGGGTGGAGCATGGTGGTCAACCACACCGTGGGCCCGCAGATCGCCTGGCTCCTGCCGCTCGCCGTGCTGGCCCTGGCGCTGGGCGTGTGGTGGCGCGCCGGACAACCGCGCACCGACGGGCCGCGGGCAGGGCTCCTGCTCTGGGGCGGCTGGCTGGTGGTACACATCGTGGTCTTCAGCAACTCCAACGGCAACCACGGCTACTACACGACCGTACTGGCCCCGGCCCTCGCCGCGCTGACGGGTAGCGGAGTTGCCCTCTTCTGGGCCGAGTACCGCGCCGGCGGCCGACGTCGGCGGGCGTTGCCCGTCGCGGTCGCCCTCACCGCACTGTGGGCAGCCGCCATCGACGGCCCGCACAGCGGATTCGCGCCCTGGCTGCTACCGGTGGTGCTGATGCTGGGCCTGTGCGGGACCGTCGGCCTGTGGACCAGCGGGCCGGACACCGCACGACGGACGGTGCACGGCGCCCTGGCAGCGTCCCTGACGGCCGTCCTGCTCGCCCCGGCCGTCTGGGCCGCCTCCTGCCTGCACCCGCGGTACCCCGGCTCAGCGATGGAGCCACTGGCAGGACCGGTCGGACCCGGCTATGACGCCAGGCACCACCACCCGGTCAAGGTCCCACGATTCCCCTTGAGTAAACCGTCCGCCCGGGACACCGCACTGCTGAACTACCTCTCCGCGCACCGTTCCGGGGAGAAGTACCTGCTCGCCACCCAGGCCGCCTACGGCGCCGAGCCCCTGCTGCGCGCCACTTCCCAACCCATCCTGGTCATGGGCGGCTTCACCGGCCTGACCCCCTATCCGACCGCACGACGGCTCAGCGACCTGGTCTCCACCCACCAACTGCGCTACGCCCTGCTCACCACGCGCCGCCCGACCACACCGGCATCGGCCTGGGTGAAGAAGAACTGCACCCGCATCCCCCCAGCGCCTACGGTCGGCCCCCGGGCGGAAGCCACACCCTCTACGACTGCGCTGAAGGCGCATGACCTCCTCGAGACGTAGTCGACGCTTTGCTCAGCGCGGTCGGTCTGGAGCGGTTCGTCCTACCTCGGTGTACGGCGCCCGCGTACCGCGTCCCACGGCGTGCCGTCGACGAAGTGGACGTCGTAACGGTCCTGCTCGGGCAGGAGGCTCGTCCCGGACAGCTGGCCCCGGGCGATGCGGCCGAGTTGCCGGAAGTATCCGAACCGCTCGACACCGGGAGTCGCCACCACAAGCAGGTCAGCCGTGGATTCGGCGGCCGCGCCGAACGCGTGGGGGAGGTTCGGCGGGATGACGACCAGACCGCCCGCGGCAACCGTGGTAATCCGCTCCCGAGGAGGAACTCCATCACCCGTCGAGTACGTAGAACATCTCCGATGACCGTGAGTGGTAATGCGGCCTGGCCCCGTCGGCACCGGTGCCGAGCGTGAGTCGGTTCGCCCCCAATGCGCCGTCGGTGCCACTGGCGTCGACCAGCAGCTGGAACGCACTACCTGGGGACAGCTCCACCACCTCCACAACCTCCCCGGGAATGACCACGGCTTCCTCCATGCGACGACCGGCCACCGACATCTCCGCTCCTTAGGGCGATCTGATTCCGCTCGATGTCCCCCCATTCGACCGAGGGAACAGCGGCGGAACCACAAGCAGTTGTGGCAGACAGAAATCAGCAACGGTGATCAATCAACGGTGACGGACCGGAGAACACATGGAGCTACGACAGTTGCGGTACTTCGTCGCCGTGGCCGAGGAGGGCGGATTCGGGCGGGCCGCCGAGCGGTTGACCATCGTGCAGTCGGCTGTGAGCCAGCAGATCCGCAGGCTTGAGCGCGAGCTCGGGTTGCCGCTGTTCAACCGGTCGACCCGGCACGTGCGTCTGTCGGCCGCCGGTGAGCGTCTGCTGGTCGAGGCGCGGACCGTGCTCGCCGCGGCGGACCGTACCCGTCAGGTGGCGGCCGACATCGCGGCCGGTACCGACGGCGGCCTGCGGCTGGGAGCCATCCACGGCCCCGGGGACCGGCTCTACCGCGCCCTTGTCGAGCTCGCCGCGGGCGCTCCACGGCTGCGTGTCCGGCTCGAGCAGGCTCCGCCGACCGACCGGCTGGCAGCCGTGCGGTCGGGCGAGCTGGACGCCGCGCTGGTGCGCGCCGTGACCGCGGCGCCGGGGCTGAGGCTGATCCCGGTGTGGAGCGACCCTCTGTACGTCGCGCTGCCCGCCGACCACGCGCTGGCGGACGAACCCCTGCTACGGCTGGAACACCTCGCCGACCTGCCGCTGCGTCTCGCCGCACGCGACGGGAACCCTCCCTTCCACGACCTGGTCCTCGATGCCTGCCGGAGGGCCGGCACCGAGCCCCCGCCAGGACCGCCGTTCACCAGCCTTCGGCAGACCCTGATCGACATCGGTACCGACGCCCCCTCCTGGACGGTCTTCTACGAGGTCTCAGGGCTGCCGCCGGCACCCCGAACAGCACTCCGTCCCCTGACCGGTCTTGCCCTCACCACATCGCTCGCAGTCCAGGCCGGGCCCCTTACCCCGGCGCTCAAACGACTCTTGGAGGCACTCAGGTCCGTCGCGTCGTCGGAGGCAACGGGCTACCGAATGGGCTCCGGGACATACGGGCTAGAGTGATCCTCCACTCCACTTCAGGTGCCGAGCGGATTCGCCGGCGGGAGTCGTGGGGTCGAGTCGCAGATCCCGTGAAGGTGAAGGGGTTCCGTTGGGGGGAGCGCGAAGTCGGCGGCCCACCGTGGTCGTGCTCACCGCCCTACAGGTGGAGTACGAGGCGGTCCGCCGGCACCTGGAGGACGTCCGCGAAGTCGAGCTGCCGCAGGGCACCCTCCTCGACGTCGGCCGAATACCCGGCCTCAACTGGGAGGTGGCACTGGCCGAGACGGGCCCCACCAACACCCGTGCCGCGCTCGTCACGCAGCCCACGATCGAGTACTTCGATGCCGAGGCGGTGTTCTTCGTCGGCGTCGCCGGTGCGCTCAAGGACGATCTCCGCCTCGGGGACGTCGTGGTCGCCAGGAAGATCTACGACTATCAAGGCGGCCGGGAGAGCTCGGACAGGTTCAACGCTCGGCCCGAGGCCTGGCGACCGTCGTACGACATGGACCAGTTGGTGCGCTCCGCCCGCCGTAACAAGCCGTGGGCCTTCCTCACCCCCACCGCGGCGCCGCAGCCCACCGCGCCGCCCCGGGTGCACTTCGAACCGATCGCCTCGGGCGATGTCCTGATCGGCTCCCGGGACTCCGAGACGGTCCGCCGGATCCGCAGCCACTACAACGACGCCGCGGCCGTCGACATGGAGAGCCAGGGCGTTGCACACGCGGCCGCCATGCACCGGGGGGTGCGGATGCTGTCCGTCCGCGGTATCAGCGACTTCGCCGACCCCGGCAAGGCCGCGTCGGACGCCGCGGGCTCCCAGGAGACGGCGTCACGGCACGCCGCCGCCTTCGCGCTGCGGGTGCTGCGCGACCTGCGCCCCGCCGGGCGACCGGCCCAAGAGCGGCCTCAGCGGCCCGCTGTCGTCGTGGTGTCCGGACCCGACCGCGGATCCGGCCCCGCGGCCTGGGACACCCGGCCCGTCGTCGAGGTCGGGGAACGGGAGTACCTGCTGTACGAAGGTCCCGAGGACCTCCTCCACGAGTGGAGGGACGGCGACGTGATACGGCGTCAGGCCGTGGCACGGGTGGTGTCCGACCGGGACTCCCGCGGCTCCTACGCGTGGCTGCGCCAGGTCGAGTGGGCGCGGCCGCCCAGTCCGGGCCGCTTCGACCCCCTGGCCGCGCTCGAACAGGAGGCGGGGCTGTGTCGCGCCTTCCGCGGCCCCGACGTCGTACAACTGGCCCGTCGTGGGAACACCGCCACCCTGGCCCTGGCCTGGCCGGCCGACGCGAGGTTCGGCCGGCCCCTGGAGACCCTGCACGAACTGCTGCCCGAGCAGCCCGCGCCGACGGACCCGCTGCGGCTGTGGTCGATCGTGAAGGGGTTCACCGAAGTGGCCGAAGTCCTCGATGGGCTGCACAGCGAGGGGTTATCACACCGGGCGCTCCGGCCGACCGCGGTCGTCATGAACCGGCCGCACATGGTGCTGCGCGACTTGGGCCTCGCCGCCGTGCCACCCCGCCTTGGCGAGAACCCCGGGCCCTATCAGGCACCCGAGCAGCGGTACGGCTCCGGTATCCGCCCCGGACCCGCCACCGACGTCTACCAGCTTGGCGCGCTGCTTTACCGAGCCCTGACCGGCAGGACCCCCGCCCCCGGGCTGCCTCCCTACCGCGGCTCGGCCTCCGTGCCGGACAGCCTCGTCCACGCGGTCGCCGGTGCGCTGCGGCAGGACCCGGGCGCGCGCCCAGGCGTACGTACGCTCCGCCTCGCCCTGCTCGCCGCTGTCCGCGAGCTGTCGTCCGTCCCGCCGCCCCAGCGCTGAGGAGCGCCGCCGATGTCCGTCGCCACCGTCGCCCTGCGCGCTCCGCTGGTGCTCGTCCCGGGACACACGCTGGACGAACAGCTCCGCACGAAGGCCGAGTCCAGCGCCGGGTTACCGCCCGACGTCTCACGGATCATCCACGATCTGAACCAGCTCGAGGGCGGCGCCGCCGTGAGCGTCAGCCCGAGCAACGGCAAGTACAAGCCGTCCTTGCTGGTGCACACGCGTACGTACCGGCTGCGCCTGGAGGCCACGAACCGAGGTACCGGCTACTTCGTCAAGCACATCGATCCGCTGCGCCTCGCCGACCACGCGCGCCTTGCCCGGTCCTGTCTCCTGGTGCGCCCGCCCGCCTGGCGGATGGTTTTCGAACTGAGGGCGGTGCCCGAGGGCTCGGACGCCCAGTGGCGGGTACTTGAAGAGGCCTGGCAACGTCTCAGCCAAACGCCTGCACAGCAGCAGGAGGAAACCTCCTCCGTCAGCGAAGCCCAGTCGGAGTTCCTCGACACGGTGGACCGGCTGATCGACGCGACCGAGGAGATCACCACACGGGAAGAGCGCGAGGCCGCCCCCTTCCTGTATCAGCGCCTGACGACCACCGGCGGCAGGCGCAGCAGCGCTCCGCAATCGGTGTACGAATTCCAGCTCATCGGGCCGGAGTTGCCAGCAGTCGGCACCTTCCTCCGCATCCAGGGCGATACGGAGACCCGTGGCAAGGTGAGCCGGACCGCGGGAAGGTCCGTCACCGTCCGTTTCGACCAGCCCGTGTCATGGGAAAGGCTGCCGGCTCGCGGAGCACTGGAACTGATTCCGAGCAACGTGGTCTTCAACAAGCAGCGGCAGGCCGTGGCGAGCCTCCGCGCGCGGGACACCAGGAATCCGGGCCTGCTCCCGGCAGTGGTCGAGCACCGCGTGCGCACCGTCCCGGCCACGACCGCGACGCCGCACGAGGAGCTCGACCCCGAACAACTCGACGCCTTCCGCAAGGCGTTGACCACCGAGGACCTGCTGGTGGTGCTCGGCCCGCCCGGTACCGGCAAGACCCGGACCATCACCGAGATCGCCCACACCACCGCGATCACGACCGCCTCCGGCGGCGGCCGGGTCCTCGTCACCTCGCACACCAACCGCGCCGTGGACAACGTACTGGCCCGGCTGCCCCGGGAGCTCGTAGTGATCCGGGTCGGGGACGAGAGCAAGGTCCACGCCGATGTGAGGCCACTCCTCCTGGAGGAGCAGTCGGAGAACCTGTCCGAGGGAATCCGACGCGCCATGACCCAACGCACACAGGCATACCAGGAGGCGGAAGCGGCCGCGCCGTGGACGGCGGAGCTCGCCGCCCGCCTCCACCAGGTCGGCGACCTGATCCAGAAGGAGAAGGCCGCGTCGCTGCGTCTGCAGGACGCCGTCCGGGCGTCCACCGCACCGGCCCGGGAGCGGCTTGCCTCACTCCAACGCGAGGAGAGCGAAAGGGAGTCGGCCCGGCTGAGCCTCGCCGAGCGGGCTTCGCGGCTCCAGGCGAAGGTGGAGTCCGCGCAGCAGCGTTCCCATGCCCTGTTGACCGGTCGGCTGCACCGCTCCAGGGCCCGCCGCGGGGAGGAGGAGCTCACCACGGTACGGCACGAGATTCAGCGGCTCGACGCCCTGGGACCCGAGCTGCGCCGGCAGGCCGAAGCGGAGCGCGCCGAGGCGGAGCGCGCGGCGCGCGAGGACCCCGCCGTCAGCTCGGCCCTGGCCGCCTGTGAGGCGGCAGAGCGTCGGCGCGGCGAGAGCGTCCACTCCGCCTACGAGGCCGCCGACATGGCCGTCCGGGCGCTCGGCCCGGTCATGCCGGGCATATCCGCGCCCGCTCGGCTGCCGGATCCGGCCGATGCGGCAGCCGACCTGCACACCCTGCACCGACAGCTGGAGGCGTCGCTGCCGCTCCTCTCCCAGCGTCAGGAACTCACCCGGCAGTGGCAGGCCGCGATCGGCCAGGACCCGGGCCAACTGGTGCCCGAACTCGTCCGCTACGCCCAGGTGGTCGGCGCCACCTGTATCGGGGCCGCGTCCCGCCCCGAACTGGCCGGAGTCGACTTCGACCTGGGGATCGTCGACGAGGCCGGCCAGATCGGCGTCCCGGACGCGCTGGTGCCGCTGACCCGGGTCCGCCGCGGTGTCCTGGTCGGCGATGACCGGCAACTGCCGCCCTTCCTCGACTCCGCGGTGGCCGACTGGGCCCAGGACATCGGCGACCCCGAACTCCTCCGACTGACGTCACAGAGCGCCTTGGAGCAGCTGCGCGCCGGACTGCCTTCCTCCCACATCGTCCAGCTGACCCGGCAGCGCCGGATGCCCGCCGAGATCGCCGACTTCATTTCGGCCGCCTTCTACCAGGGGGAGCTGCTCACCGAGAAGGAACACCGGCACACCGACCCCTTGTTCTCAAGCCCGATGGCCTTCGTCGACACCGCCGCGCTGCCCGACCGTGTACGTCGCGAGTCGGGCGGACACCGCGCCGAGGGCCGCGGCCGCAAGGGCTCCTCCAACACCTGTGAAGCGCGCCTCCTGGCCCGCCTCGCCGCCTTCTACCACGGGCGGGGTTCCGAGTGGGTGGTGATCGTCCCCTACCTCGCGCAGCGCCTGGAGGTCGTCCGCCACCTCACCACCTTGATCGGTGATTCCCAGCTCGCGGACGCCTCGGTCGGCAGCGTCGACTCCTACCAGGGCGGGGAGAGCGACGTCGTCCTCTACGGTTTCACGCGCAGCAACCCCGATGGCCGTATCGGCTTCCTGAAAGAGCTGCGCCGCGCCAACGTCGCCTTCACTCGCGCCAAGAGCCAACTGGTGCTGACGGGCGACCTGAGCACCCTGCTCCGCGCGGACGACCCCGACTTCCGCGCTTTCGCCGACGACCTGCACCGGCATCTGCTCGACCGCGGCGACCTACGGGACTACCAGGACGTCATGGCGGCGCTCGACGAAGCCGCCCCGGGCCTGGACGAAGCCGCCGGCCTGGCCCCGGAAGGAGGCCGAGTGTGACGACCGCCCCCGCCTGATGCCCTTCCCCGAGGAGCGGGTCCTGGAGGATGCCGCCTTCGGCCAGGGCATCGTGCCCACCCGGCTCTACGCCCTGCTGCTGCCCGTCTGGCAGGTGGAGATCCGCGCCGACATCACCGAGGGCGAGGACTTCTTCCTCATCGACCGCTTCCTGGAGCGCGGGCTGCGCCACGGAGCCTTGCACACCGTCGACGAACTCGCCGCGTTCTTCGCCCTGGACCGTGCCCTGGTCGCGCAGGCCGTGCGCTTCCTGACCGCGATCGGCCACCTGCGGGAGTCCGGGGACCGTCTGTCCCTGACGTCACTGGGACAGCGCTCCGTGGACGACGACATCCGCTATGTGGTCACGCGTCAGGACCGCCGCAAGCTGCACTTCGAGGCCCTGAGCTGTACCCCGCTGACGCGGGTCCACTACGACGAGGACGTCGTGACCCTGCTGTCCGGCGACGAACTGGCCAGGGCGACGCGGAGCGACCGCTACCCGCGCTTCACCCCGATCCACGTGACATCCGGATTCGACCGCTCAGCCCTGGACCGTCTCAAAGACCGCAAGGACCGGGCCCGGTTCAATCTGCCCGTCGCGTTGGACGCGCTGGAGAGCCTGGACGAGAAGCTCGTCTTCCTGCCGGTCTATCTGGTGCGCGGCCAGGGGGGACTCCTGGTCTACGGCCAGGCCGGGGCGGGGGCCGCACACGACCCGGAGCTGAGCGAGCTGTGCGCCCGTACTCCAGAGCTGATCAACGCCCTCGACAACGAGGAGCAGGGCGAGGATGCGGACGAGCGCGTCATGCGGGCCGCCCGGAACTGGCTCCGCGAACAGGACCTCGACTCAGTCGCCCCGGAACAGGACGACGACGGCACCTGGTCGGTCTCGCTGCCCGCCACCGCCTTCGGTGAGAACGGAATCCCGGTATCCCGCATCGGCACCTACCGCATGGCGGGCAGCCGCTTCTTCCGCGTGTGGTGCCCGGCGGAAACCCCGCGGAAGCGCGCTCTGCTGGACCGCCTGGACCAACGCCTCGGCTCTCGACGGCAGGTCACCCGGCAGGAGGCGGAGGAAGCCGTCGCCCGCCTGGCCCGCCAACTGCGCCTGGAGGTCCCCGACCTGTCCCGCCTTCGCGGCGGCGCCGCGAGAACCGGCCGCAGCGGCCTGGAGGCCCAACTGGCCCGACTGGAGAATGAACCAAAGTGATCGACACCGGCCAACTCCTGCTCGCCGAGTACGAGCAGATCAAGCAGGAGCAGCGAGCCCGTATCGGCTTTCGGGACAACCTCATCTACGCCACCCTCGGGGTCATGGCAGCGGTGATCGGCTCGACGCTGGCAGGGGGCGGCCATCTCGACATGCTGCTCCTGCTGCCCCCGCTGTCGGTCACCCTCGGCTGGACCTATCTGGTCAACGACGAGAAGATCTCGGCCGTCGGCCGGTACGTACGGGACGAACTGGCCCCCCGTCTCAAGGAACTCACACCGGAACGGACCGAGGTCTTCGGTTGGGAATCCGCGCACCGCCGCGACGCGCGCCGCCACTCCCGCAAGCGGTTCCAGCTCGCCGTGGATCTGCTGACCTTCTGCGCGGCCCCGCTCGCGGCCCTCACCGTCTACTGGCTGCTCGGGCCGATGCAGTGGGCGCTGCTCCTGGTCTCGGTGGCAGAGGCTGCCATGGTCATCGGTCTCGCCATCCAGGTCGTGCGCTACGCCGATCTCGAACGCTGACCGGTGCCGGCTTTCGGGTAGCTCATCGCCGTCATGGAGCGCATCCGCCGCACCCGGGCCGGAGACGGACGCAAGCGCCGTGGCAGTGAGCGTCGAGTACGACGGCGTAGGACCTACAGCAGCCGGCCCGCTGACACACCCGGCGACGCACCCGTAGGTACGGCGGAGAACGGGCAGCAGTGACAGGTCGCCGAGCACGTCTGAATGGGTCAGCGAGGACCTTTGGCGGTGGCTGAGGACCGTCTTGTTCGCCGGGAGGTTGACGCGAAATGATCAGAGGACAGTGATCACAGCATCAAGGGGGAAGAAGCGCGGTGAACACCACACTGCTGTCACCGGCCGGATGGCTCGTACTGGGTCTGCCCTGGCCAACCCAGACCCGCGACGGCTGGGGGGAGTGCGCAACCGTCATCGCGCCGACGATGATTCCCCGCTCTCTCGTAAGTCAAGGCGCCGGCACCGCGCTCGATGTCGCCGCCGCCCTGGCCGGCGATGCGAACGAGGGGCCCGGGAAGGTCGTCTTCTTCTCCGACATCACCCTGTGGCTCGACAAGCAGGGTACGACCTGGGCGGACCTCGGCATCGACCATGACGCGGTCCTCGACGAACTGCTGAACGCGCCTGTCCCTCAGCTGTACCTCACGCTCACGCAGAAGGCCCACGCCATCCTGTGCGATGCCAGCCGCGAGGGCCTGCGACTGCACTACCCGAACGGCGACGTCGAGCACGTCGGCCCGCAGCTGCGGCGCGACGTGCACGACGGCATCGCCCAGAGCCTGGAGCGGGACTGGCCGCCCTACATCCAGGGCCTCATCGACCGCGGTGCCTTCCATACCCGGTGAGATGCGGCGATGGCCCCGCTGATGATCCAAGGCCGGCAGTCCTATGCCGTGGACAGCCGACCGTAGAAGCCTCGTTGGTCTGGCCGAAGATCACCTCTACAGCTTCGGCGTATAAGGGCTCACCCTAGGAACGAGAGCCTGACCTGACGGTGGGGATTGTCGACATTCGTGTCGACCAGGCAGACCGACTGCCACGTGCCGAGCGCCAGCCTGCCGCCGATGACCGGCAGGGTCGCGTGCGGCGGGACGATCGCCGGCAGGACGTGGTCGCGGCCGTGGCCGGGGCTGCCGTGCCGGTGGCGCCAGCGGTCGTCGGCGGGCAGCAGGTCGCGGAGCGCGGCCAGCAGGTCGGCGTCGCTGCCGGCCCCCGTCTCCAGAACCGCCACACCGGCGGTGGCGTGCGGGACGAAGACGTTGAGCAGCCCGTCCCGGCCTCCCGCCCACTCGCGCAGGAACGCCTCGCAGTCGGCGGTCAGATCGACCACGGCCTCCTCGCGGCCGGTGGTGATCTCAAGGACGTGGGTACGGAAGTTCTCGGTCATGTCCCCATCCTCGTACGGCCCTCGGCGAACGCGTCGCTGCGGCGCCGTTGGCGTGGGCGCGGCGCACCGGGCGGGCCGGGCGCTCGCCCCCTCACTGCGCCCCGAACAGCTCCAGCATGTCCTGGCGGTCGAACATCCGCGCCGTGTCGATCGCCGAGGGGCTCCCGGCCGCCGGGTCCGCGCCGTGCGCGAGCAGCAGCCGCAGCACCTCCGCCTCACCCTTGAACGCGGCCCCGGCCAGCGGCGTCTGCCCCCGGTCGTTGGTCCGGTTCGGGTCGGCGCCGCGCTCCAGCAGCGCCGCCACGGCGGCCACGTGGCCGTGGTAGGCCGCGAGCATGACCAGTGAATCGCCCTTGTCGTTGGTGAGGTTGACGGGCACGCCCGCGTCCACGTAGGCGGCGAGCGTGTCGGTGTCTCCGTGCCGGGCGAGGTCGAAGACCTTGGAAGCGAGCTGGAGCACCTCGGGGTCGTGCGCGGGCTCGGTGGACTCGGGGGTCGGTTCGCTCATGCCTCCACCCTACGGACAGTCAGCCGACGCGGGGCGGCGCGTTCCGGCAGCCGGGCGCACGCGCATGCGGGGGGACGCACCGCGCTGCGCTCCCGAACGCGCACGACTCACCGGATAAATCAACATCCTCCTCCATTTGCACCTTTCACCCATTGGATACATGCTGTGATCGAGACACCACCAACAGTGACCGTCCCACTCGCCAGGAGAACGTCATGGTTCTGTCCATCTCCGGAGTCGTCCTGCTGGGCGTGGTCGTCTTCCTGTTCTTCCGCAAGGACGGACTGAAGCCGACCCACATGCTCGTCTGCGCCCTCTTCGGCTTCTATCTCGCCAGCACCGCCATCGCCCCGAGCATCAAGGCGGGCGGGGCGAGCCTCGCCAACCTGCTGGGTGGAATCAAGATCTGACGTGCCACGGCCACCGCTCCCCCGGCTCCCTCGACTCGCCCGGCTCCCCCGCGCCGTCACCGACGGCTCCGCCGATGTCCTGCAACCGCTGCTGATCCTCCTGCGCGGGCTGCGCGAGCTGGCGGCCCGGGCGCGGCGCGGCTGGCTCCGTACGCCGAAGGACCGGCGCGGCCCCGTGGTGTTCCTCGCGGCCGCCTGTCTCGCCGTCATCCCGCTGATCCCGTACGGGCCGCTGCTGGCGCTGCTCGGACTGATGGGCGCGGCCGCCTGGGCCGGGCGGGGCGCGGCGGTCGGCGCCGCCGCCCCGGGCACCGCCGGAACGGAGCGGCTCCAGACGCTCTACGACGCGCTGGTGCCCTACTTCTCGGTGCCGCAGGACTGCGATCCGCTGTACCGGTACGGCGGGGTGTGGACGTCCGCCTTCGAGGACCACGCGTTCGACGAGGGCGGCCGGCTGATCAGGCTGCGGCTGCGCTACCCCGCGTACTTCACCGATGGCGAGCCGGAAGCCCGCCGCCGCGTCGAGCAGTTGCTGTACGCGAAGTCGGGGCGCGGCCGGGAGTACCTCTTCGACTGGGACGAGGAGGGGAACCGACTCCACGTGACCGTGCTGCCCCCGCTGTCCACGGGCGTCGCGGCGCAGCGCTTCGTCACCGCGCAGGGCGAGACGGTCCTGGGGTTCACCGACCCCGGCGACGTGGCCCGTACGCTGCCGGTCGTCGTCGACGGCGGCGCGACGCGCGACGCGTCACCGGTGGTGTGGCGCACCGGCCCGCGCTCCGCCGAGCCGCATCTGCTGGCGCTCGGTCAGCCCGGCAGCGGCGTGACGACGCTGCTGCGGTCCATCGTGCTCCAGGTGCTGCAGCACGGCGACGTCACGGTGGTGGACGGCGGCGGCACGGGCGACTACGCGTTCCTGACCGGGCGGCCCGGAGTGCTGGCCGTGGAGTGCGACCTGGCCGGGACGCTCGCGATGCTGGAGTGGGCCGCCCACGAGACCGAGCGGCGACTCATCGCCGCCAACCGGTCCCGGCAGCACGGCCGTCCACTGCCGGAGGACGTCGACCGGCCGCTGTGGCTCGTCCTGGACCGGCCCTCGGTGCTCGGCCAGCTCGCGGCGGCCGGGGGCGGCGCCTCGGGAGGCGGGCGGCGGGACCCGGTGGAGCTCCTCCAGGTGCCGCTGCGGTACGGCCGGGCGGCGAACGTCACCGTGGTGGTGGCCGACCACTGCGACAGCGCGGAGGCGCTCGGCGAGCCCGTCTGGTCCCTCGCCCGGGCGCGCGTGGTGCTCGGTCCGGCGCCGTACGAGTACGTCACCGCCGTGCTGGGCGAGCCGCCGCACACCACGCCGGTCCACGACATGCCGCCGGGCCGCGGGTACGCCCGGCTGGGCGCGGGCCCGGTGCACCGGCTCCAGGTCCCGGCCACCCCGGATCCGTACGACAGCGCCACCGGCGAGCAGCAGCGGCAGGCGGTGCTGGGGCTGCTGCCGCAGCCACCGGGGCCGACGGCCGCCGCACCGGAGGCGCCGGGGCCGGTGCCGGGGCTGCTGACGAAGCCGGGGCCGGTGGGAACGCCGTAACCGGCGGTCTTGGGCACGGCCCGGCGGGTCCAGGGCGGGGGGGGTGCGGGCGGCGGATCGGCCATGACGTCCTGGGCGGCGCCGCGCCCCTCGGCGGCTCAGGCCACGTACGTCCGGGGCAGGTCGGACTCCGCCGCGGCGCCCGTGGCGACGAGCTGGGCCGCTGCCGCCAGCCGGGTGGCGGCCTGCTCGGCGACCGCGCCGCTGACCGTGAACGGCAGGCGCACGAAGCCCTCGAACGCGCCGTCCACGCCGAACCGGGGGCCGGAAGGCACCCGCACCCCGAGCCGTTCGCCCGCTTCGGCGATCCGCGAGCCGGAGAGCCCGCCGGTGCGGGTCCACAGGGTGAGCCCGCCGCGCGGGACGGTGAACTCCCAGTCGGGCAGATGGCGGCGGACCGCGGCCACCACCGCGTCGCGGTTCTCCCGCGCCTGGTCGCGCCGCAGCGCGACGGCCTCGTCCCAGCCGCCGGTGGTCAGCAGCCAGGTGACGGCGAGCTGTTCGAGGACGGGGGTGCCCAGGTCCACGTACGCACGGGCGGCGACCAGGCTGCGGATGACGTCCGGCGCGGCGCGCACCCAGCCGATCCGCAGCCCGGCCCAGAAGGACTTGCTCGCGGAGCCGACGGTGACGACCGTGCTGCCCGACGGGTCGAAGGCGCTGACGGGGCGGGGCGCGGCAGCATCGTCGGTCCCGTCCAGGCGCAGCTCGGACATGGTCTCGTCGGCGATGAGGACGGTGCCGGCCGAGCGGGCGGCGTCCACCAGTTCCCGCCGCTGCCCGTCGTCGGCGAGCGCGCCGGTCGGGTTGTGGAAGTCGGCGATCACATAGGCCATGCGGGGCGCGGCGTCCCGCAGGACCTGCCGCCAGGCGGGCAGGTCCCAGCCGGCGAGCCGGTCCGCCATGGCGACCGGCACCAGCCGGACCCCGGCCTCGCGCATGAGCTGGAGCACGTTGGCGTACGAAGGGGACTCGACGGCGACACGCTCACCGGGGCGCACGAAGAGTCCGCAGGTGGCGGCGACGGCCCCCATGCCGCCGGTGGTGACCATGATCTGCTCGGGCATGGTGGGCACGCCGCGCGCGGTGTAGCGGTCGGCGATGGCCTGGCGCAGGGCGGGGAGTCCGGCGGGGTAGTCGCCGTGGGTGTGCGCGTACGGCGGCAGTTCCTCCAGGGCGCCGGAGACCGCGCGGGTCAGCCAGGGCTCGGGGGCGGGCAGCGCCGCGCAGCCCAGGTCGATCACCGAACCGGCGGCCTCGGGCGGCAGCGGGTCCAGGCCCCGGCCGGGCAACGGCCGCCCGGCGGGGACGGCGGTCCAGCTGCCCGCGCCGCGCCGCGATTCGAGGAAGCCCTCGCCGCGCAGGGTTTCGTAGGCGGTGGCGACGGTGGTGCGGCTGACCTTGAGCGCGGCGGCCAGCTCCCGTTCGGCGGGGAGCCTGGCCGCGACCGGGACGCGGCCTTCGAGGACGAGCAGCCGCACGCCGTCGGCGAGCGCGCGGTAGGCGGGCAGGCGCCGCCCGCCGGCGAGGGCGGTGGCCTCCCGCGTGTGCTGCGACTGGAGGAGGCGGGCGAGCTGCGGTGCGCCGACCGCCGAGGTCCACGGACTCATCTCTTGCGGTCCACCTTCCCGGAATTGGCCATGGAACTGGACTGGTCTCTTGGTCCAGGGTGACATGCCGTGGGCCACTGTCACCAGTCGCCCCCTTTTTCGAGCCCTGTTTCCTTCCTCGAACCCAGGAGCCGCAGTTGTCCACACCCGGGGGGTCGCACCTCACCCGTCGTCTCGTCCAGCTGTACGCGGGGCTCGTCCTGTACGGGGCGAGCATGGCGATGCAGTTGCGGGCCACCCTCGGGCTCGACCCGTGGGACGTCTTCCACCAGGGGGTCGCCGAGCGCACTCCGCTGTCGTTCGGCACGGTGGTGATCGTCGTCGGCGCGGCGGTGCTGCTGCTGTGGATTCCGCTGCGGCAGCGGCCGGGGCTCGGCACCGTGTCCAACGTCTTCGTGATCGGCCTGGCCGTGGACGGGGGGCTGTGGCTGCTGCCGGAGCCGGATTCCCTGGCGGTCCGGATTCCGCTGCTGGTCGCGGCGATCGTCCTCAACGGGGTGGCGACGGGCCTGTACATCTCCGCGCGCTTCGGGCCGGGCCCGCGCGACGGGCTGATGACGGGGCTGCACAAGCGCACCGGCCGCTCGATCCGGCTGATGAGGACGGGCATCGAGGTCACCGTGCTGGCGACGGGCTTCCTGCTCGGCGGGCCAATCGGCGTCGGGACGGTGGCGTACGCGCTGGCCATCGGGCCGCTGTCGCAGTTCTTCCTGCGGATCTTCGCCATTCCGGATCCGGAGGGCGCGCACTCCCCGGTCGTGGCCCGCGGGACCGCCTCGGAGGACCGCGCCGAGGACCCCGCTCCGGACCGGATTTAGAGGTTACGGGCGCGGAGCGGTAGTGTACGCCCTTGGCCTACCAGGCGGACCGTTACTGCGCGCTAAAGTACCGAAAACGCTGGGTGACATCTGCTGCCAGATGTGACAAACCGGGCGCCTGTGGGTAGAACAACGGGGCGGCACGACGGGCGACGCATGTCCCAGTACGGGAATCTTCACCGCCGACCGGACGTTGACCGGATGACGACGACAGCGACACCTGTCCTGTGGGCGACAAGCCCGGGAGGCACGAAGCATGAGTGAGCGAGCTCTTCGCGGCACGCGACTCGTGGTGACCAGCTACGAGACCGACCGCGGCATCGATCTGGCCCCGCGCCAGGCGGTGGAGTACGCATGCCCGAACGGCCATCGATTCGAGATGCCGTTCTCAGTAGAGGCGGAGATCCCGCCGGAGTGGGAGTGCAAGGCCTGCGGCGCCACGGCACTCCTTGTGGATGGCGATGGCCCCGAGGAGAAGAAGGGCAAGCCCGCGCGTACGCATTGGGACATGCTCATGGAGCGGCGCACCCGCGAGGAGCTGGAGGAGGTGCTGGCCGAGCGGCTGGCCGTCCTGCGCTCCGGCGCCATGAACATCGCCGTGCATCCGCGGGACACCCGTAAGTCCGCCTGACGGCGGAGGGAACGACCAAGGGCCGGGGCCGCTGCCGAGCAGCGGCCCCGGCCCTTGCGTGTCTTGGTGCGCCTGTGCCGGAGGGGCAGAGCGCCGACGGCTTGACCCGTCAGCGGGTCAGCGGGTCAGCGGGTCAGCGGGTCAGCGGGTCAGCGGGTCAGCGGAGGGTCCTGGCGGCCGCCATCGCGCGGTCCGCCCTCGCCACGCGCCGGGTCGTCGTCCCTGATGACCTCGCCCTGGACGACCTTCCCTTCGGGCTGCCGCATACGGGCCTGTTCGAAGGCGTCCTGGACCGAGCCGGGCACCACCGTCCGCATCCGGCGCTCCAGCGCCCGCTCCGCCCAGCGCCGCAGCAGCGCCCGCGTCGGCGGGAACAGGCACAGCAGCGCGAGGGCGTCGGAGACCAGGCCCGGCAGCATGAGCAGCAGCCCGCCGAGCATGACGAAGGAGTTGCCGGTGCCGGGCGCCGCGCGTCCGGCCTCCTCGGGGCGGACCGCACCGGGCTGCTGGAGCGATCCGGCCAGCGACTGCCAGGCCCGCCGCCCGGCCCGCTTGATCACGATCGAGCCCAGCACCAGGCCGCCGACCAGCAGCAGGAAGACCGTCAGCCCGCCCGCCGCGTCGGCCACCACCGTCAGCAGCCAGATCTCCAGCACCAGCCACGCCGCGATGCCCAGCGGTACGAGGGTCCGGGCACGGGAGCGCCTGGGGCGCCGGGAGTCCCCTCCTCCGGCGGAGCCCGGAGAAGAAGGGTCGAAGTGATGCGGTACGCCGGTCGTCATGCCCCCAGTGTGCCTGGACCCCTGCCCGGACCGCGCCCCAGGGCGGGCGGATACCGCGCCGCCTCTGGAGGGCCGACCGACCCTAGGAGGGCTGATCCTTGGAAGGCTCGTCCTTGGACGGCTGGTCCTCGGACACCTGGTCCTTGGACGGCTGGCTCTTGGACGACTGCTCCTTGGACACCTGGTCCTTGGACGACTGGTCCTTGGACGGCTCGTCCGGCTTCCGGCCCAGCACCCGGTTCACGCGGGAGCCCACGCCCCAGGACGTGACCCGCCACAGCGCCTCGGCGACGATGTCCTTGCTCATCTTGCTGTCGCCGCGCTCGCGCTCGACGAAGGTGATGGGCACCTCGACCACATGGAAGCCCGCCTTCAACGCGCGCCAGGCCAGGTCGACCTGGAAGCAGTAGCCCTGCGACGCGACGGCGTCCATGCCGAGCCCTTCCAGGGTCTCCTTGCGGAAGGCCCGGAAACCGCCCGTGACGTCCCGGATCGGGACGTCGAGGAGCAGCCGGGAGTACGTGCTGCCGCCGCGGGAGAGGAACTCGCGGTACTTGGGCCAGTTCACCACCCGGCCGCCGGGCACCCAGCGGGAGCCGAGCACCAGGTCCGCGCCCTTGAGCGCGGTCAGCAGCCGGGGCAGTTCCTCGGGCTGGTGCGAGCCGTCGGCGTCCATCTCCACCAGGACGCCGTAGCCGTTGTCGATGCCCCAGCGGAACCCGGCGAGATAGGCGGCGCCGAGGCCCTCCTTGCCCTTGCGGTGCAGGACCTGGACATGGTCGTCCTCGGCCGCGAGCTCGTCGGCGATCTTGCCGGTGCCGTCCGGGCTGTTGTCGTCGGCCACCAGGACGTGCGCCTCGGGCACGGCGGCCCGGACCCGCTCGACGATCGGCTTGATGTTCTCCGCCTCGTTATAGGTCGGGATGATCACCAAGGTCGTGCCGAGCGGACCGAACGTCCGCTGACCGCTTTCGCTCGCCGCCTCTGGCTGTTCCTGCTTCGTGCTGCGGCGCGGCTCGTCGGCCTCGCGTGCGTCGCTCACGGATTACTGCCCCTTCTCGTCCGTACGTCCTCGACGGCCCAACATGATCGCGGCCGCGCAGGACAGAACGCCCACCATAGCGAGGACCCACTCGGGCGTGGCACCGACTCGGTCCGCCACCGTGAGGTCATCGCGCAACGGGATCTGCGCGGTCAGGACATCCTGGGTGAATTCCTTGGTCCGCTGCTCGACGGTGCCGTCCGGCGCGACGACCGCGCTGATGCCGCTGGGGGCCGCGGTCACCACGGCGCGCCCGTGTTCGATGGCCCGCAGCCGGGACATCACCAGTTGCTGCTCGGGCTGGCCCGTGCGGCCGTAGGTGGCGTTGTTGGTCTGGATGACCAGCGCTCGGGCCCCGGCCTTGACGGTGTCCCGGACGATCCCGTCGTAGGCGACCTCGAAGCAGATCACATCGCCGAGCCGGGCCGGGCCGAGCTGGAGCACGCCGGTGTGGTCGCCGGGGTAGAAGTCGCGCGGCACCCGGTCCAGCCTGCTGATCACCTTGCTGAGCGCCTCGCGGAAGGGCACGTACTCGCCGAACGGCACCGGGTGCTGCTTGGTGTACGAGGCGCCGGGGCCGGTCTTCGGGTCCCACACGATGCCCTGGTTCTCGACGTAGCCCTTCTTGGTGGGGTGGTCGATGAGGGCACCGACCAGGACCGGGACGCCGATCGCCTTGACCGCCTCGTCGATCCGGGCGTACACCTGCCGGTACTTGAACGGGTCCAGGTCGGAGGCGTTCTCCGGCCAGATGACGAGGTCGGGGCGCTTGATGCGGCCCTCCTCGACGTCCTCGGCCAGCCGCAGCGTCGGCTCGACGTGGTTGTTGAGGATCCTCATCGGACGGCCCAGGAAGTCCATGCCCGGCTTTTGCACGTTGCCCTGGACGATGGCGATGTCGACGGTGTCGTCGGCGTCCGTGGGCACCGGCACCGCGTACCCGGCGGCGGTCACGGCCGCGGCCAGGCCCAGCGCCCCGGCCGCGCCCAGCGCCACCCGGGCGCTCCCCCGGGCTCTCGGCTCCCCCGCCGCCGCGCCCGCGCCCGCCCGCGCCCGCCACGCCGCGAGCCCCACGGCCGCCAGCAGCGCGCCGGTGAGGGCGACGGCGAAGGTGACCAGCGGAGCGCCGCCGAGCGCGGCGAGCGGGGTGTAGGGCGATCCGGTGTTGGCGAACGCCAGCCGCCCCCAGGGGAAGCCGCCGAACGGCGCCCGGTCGCGGAGGCACTCCTCCGCCACCCACAGGCAGGCGGCCCACAGGGGCCACAGGGGCAGCCGGGAGGTGAGCGCGAGCGCGGCGCCCAGCGGCAGGAAGAACAGCGCCTCGATGAGGGACAGGCCCACCACGGCGTCCCAGCCGACGACGTGCAGCCACTTGAGGAGGAGGACGAAGAACGGCAGCCCGAAGGCGTAACCGGTCCAGGCGCCCTGTCGCGCCGTACGGCCGCGGGTGAGCAGGCTCAGCGCGGCGACGGCGGCCAGCGACAGCGGCCACACGCCGTACGGCGGGAAGGCGAGGCCGAGCGCGAGCCCGGCGGCCGCGGCGAGCGCGCTGCGCCGCCACTCGCGCCGCGCCCACCCGGCGAGCCGCTGCCGCCGCGTCCTGCCCCGGGCGGGCGGCGGGACGGCAACGGGCGCGACGTCCGCGGAGCCCCCGGCAGGTGGCACGGCATCGGCGTCGGCGGCCGCGGCGGCACCGGCGGGTGGCACAGCGTCGGCGTCGGCGGTCGCGGCGGCACCGGGCCGGGCGGCCTCGGGCCGATCAGCCGCCGGGCGCTCGGGCCGCCCCGCCTCCGTCTGCCCCGTCCCGGACGAGACGGGCTCGGTCCGCGGTCGCTCGGGCGCTACGGCGGCGCCGTGGGCCGCCTCGGAGGCCGCCGCGGGCGGCTCCTCCGGCCGGTCGGCGGCCGTGCCGCCACTGGCGGCATCGGCGGTGGTCTCGGGTCCCGAGTGCACGGGCGCGGCCTTCCTGCAGGTCGTGAGCTGGTGAGGTGACCGTACAACGCGCGGCGCGGGACGTGGCCCCGAGGTGGGCAACGGATGGGCGGCGAAGCGGGTTCCCGGCCTCCACCGCGGCGCTTGCGCCAGCGGCGGCCCCCGTAGACGCCCGCGACCGCGGGCCGAGACTGCACCCCGGAGCAGACGGCAGTCACAGGGGCGGAGAAGGGGCGGAGAGGAGAGGAACCGCGGCGCACACGGAACGGCGCCGGGTGCGGGATTCCGGGCCAAGTGCGCCTCTGGCGCGCAGCGCGCGGAGGCGCCCGGCGCCCTTCGGGCCGACCTGGGACCCGCTGGCTGCGGGTCGACCGAGAGCCGTTGTCTACTGAGCGTCCGGGCCCCTCCCGGGTCGCACCTGCCGACCCGGTGATCTCTCCCTCGCCCCCGTGCACTGGACCTGGCTCCCAGCGATGGCGTACCGACGCGGTACGCCACCCCGTGGCCCAGCGGCGTGCGACGACTGCGTGGAGACTCCGCGGTCGGACGTCCTGTGGTGGACCCGGCCGAACCTACCGGCCGCCGCCCGCACCCTGTCAACAGCCGCACGACCTGCGCCGTTTCCCCAAATGACCAGGTCAGTACGGACGGTGTTCAGCGAGGCGAACCCGCGCAGGGCACGTCGTTCGGCGGTACGGCCGGGGCCGTACGTCACTCGTTCGGCCGCCGGTAGACCGTACGTCCGCCCACCACCGTGCGCAGGCAGACCGGCAGCGGGCCGCCGGGCGTGAGGTCGGGCAGGCCGGGGGTGCCGGAGCGGGGGTCGGTCGACCAGTTGGCGACGCGGTCGTCGGGGACCTGGACGACCAGTTCGCCGGTCTGCCACACCGCGTAGTCGGCGGGCGCGCCGGGCACGAGGACGCCTGCGTCGTCACGGCCGATCGCCCGCCAGCCGCCGCGGGTGTGCGCGGTGAAGGCGGCGCGGACCGAGATCCGGTGCTCCGGGGTGCGGTGGAAGGCGGCGGCCCGGACGGTGCCCCACGGGTCGAGCGGGGTGACGGGGCTGTCGGAGCCGAGCGCGAGTGGGACGCCCGCGCGCAGCAGGGCGGCGTACGGGTTGAGGGTGCGGGCCCGCTCCCGGCCCAGCCGCTGGGCGTACATGCCGTCCTCGCCGCCCCAGGCGGCGTCGAAGGCGGGCTGGACGGAGGCGGTCAGGCCGAGTTCGGCGAAGGCGGCGACGGTCTCGGGGGTGAGCATCTCGGCGTGCTCGACCCGGTGTCGGGCGGCGCGCACGCGGGCCAGGCCGAGCGTGTCGGCGGCGGCCCGGACGCCCTCGATCACGGTGCTGACGGCGGCGTCGCCGATGGCGTGGAAACCGGCCTGGAGCCCGGCTTCGGTGCAGGCGGCGACGTGCGCGCCGACCGCGGCGGCGTCGAGGTAGCCCGTGCCGGTGTGCGTGGCGTCGGCGTACGGCTGGTGCAGGCAGGCGGTGTGCGAGCCGAGCGCCCCGTCGACGAACAGGTCGCCCGCCGCCCCGAGGGCGCCCAGGGCGCGCACCTTGTCCAGGTCGGCGGCGCTCGTCGCGGCCTCGGCCCAGTAGCCGACCACCCGCGGTCCGGCGGTCTCGGCGGCCAGCGCCAGCAGCCCGGTGAAGTCGTCCTCGCTGGAGATCGCGGGACCGGCGCACTCGTGCAGCGAACCGATGCCCAGGGAGGCGGCGCGGGCCAGCGCGGCGCGCTGGGCGGCGGCGCGCTGGGCGGGGCCCACGCTCGCGAGCGCGGCGGCGCGCACGGCGTGGTGGGCGTCGGCGGTCAGCGGCGCGTCGGCGTGGCAGCCCGGCCGACCGGTGACGCCGGGCACGCGGTCGAGCAGGGCGGTGGTGACGACGGCCGAGTGCACGTCGATCCGCGACAGGTACAGCGGGCGGCCGCCGGCGGCCTCGTCGAGCTCCGCGCGGGACGGCGGGCGCCGCTCGGGCCAGCCGGTGGTGTCCCAGCCGTGGCCCAGCAGCACCGGGTCCGCGGGGTGGGCCGCGGCGTGGGCGCGGACCAGGTCCAGCGCCTCGGAGAGGGTGCGCGCGGAGGTCAGGTCGAGCCCGGTGAGGGTGAGACCGGTGGCGGTGGTGTGGACGTGCGCGTCGGTGAACGCGGGGGTGACCAGGGCCCCCTCCAGGTGGACGACCTCGTCGACGCCGTCGGCGAAGGCGTCCGCGGCGCCCTCGGAGCCCACCCAGGCCACGGTGCCGCGCTCGACGACCATGGCGGTGGCGAAGGGGTCGGCGGGGCTGTGCACCTCGCCGCCGCGCAGCAGCACGGTGCGGCCGCTGTCGTCGTCCTGCCGGCCGGGGCCGCCGGGGGCGGGAGCGTCCTGGACACGGGCGCCCGGGGCGGCGCCGCCCCGGGCACGGGGGGTGGTGCGTTCGGTCATGGGGTCCAGTGTGGCCTCTCGCCTCACACCTGCGGCGGGCGGGCCTCGTACGGGGTCGACAGCACGACGGTCGTACGGGTGGAGACCCCGGCCAGCGAACGGATCCGGGTCAGCAGGTGTTCGAGCTCCAGGGGCGTGGAGACGCGCACCTTGAGGATGTAGTTCTCGTCGCCCGCGACGCTGTGGCAGGCCTCGATCTCCGGGACGTCGGCGAGCCGGTCGGCGATGTCGTCGGGCGCGCTGGGGTCGAAGGGTTTGACCGAGATGAACGCGGTCAGCGGCAGACCCACGGCCTCGGGGTCGACGACGGCGGCGTAGCCGCGGATGACCCCTCGCTGTTCCAGGCGGCGGACGCGCTGGTGCACCGCCGAGGTGGACAGGCCGGTGGCCTTGCCCAGGTCGGTGTAGCTCATCCGCCCGTCCTTGACGAGCAGTTCCACGATCTGTCGGTCCAACTCCTCCACAGCGGATCACCTTATGGTGTCGGCAGGGTTCCGGCACAGCCGGACCGCGATCCGGAGTACGGAGCGGACGTACCCGATGCGGGAAGCATCTGCATCAGGCATGTGACGAACGCCACAGGTATGGGCCGGGCTGCTCCGGAGTGCCGCGATTACGTGGCGGGCACCGCGGGAAATGCTTGCTGTGGTCGCGACCGCAGCGGTGCGCGGCCCATCCGAGGGGGAGAACGACATGCCCAACCTTGAGCGCCTCGACGAGGGCGACAACGATACGTACGAGACCCACGAGACCTACGAGATGTTCCGGGTGACCTGCCCGGACTGCGCGCGGCCGATCGCGCTGCTGGCGGACGAGGACGTCCTGCCGGAGCACGCGCTGTGCCCCTCCCCGTGGAACCCGTTCGGACTCACCGTGTGCCCCGGCACGGGCCGCGCGGCGGCGGACGCCGCGCCCGCGGACGACACCCTGGACGCCCAGGAGCAGAACGCGGCACTGCTGCTGACCCTGCCGCAGAGCCTGGACTGGCGCACCCAGCCGTTCTCGCACATCGGCGGGCCCGGCTCCCGCCCGATGCGGGTGCCGGACATGCGCACGAGCCGGCCGTAGCGGCCGGTTCGACCCCAGCCACCGCGCCCCCGCCGCAGGCAGTGAGCGGCAGGGGCGGTACGGCGTAGGCGAGCGGCCGGGTCCTGAGCGGCGCCCCGGTGGGTCAGCGGCTCTCCGGGCCCACCAGGTGGCGGCCGATGACCATGCGCTGGATCTGGTTGGTGCCCTCGACGATCTGCAGCACCTTGGCCTCGCGCATCAGCCGCTCGACCGGGAAGTCGACGGTGTACCCGTATCCGCCGAGGAGCTGGACCGCGTCGGTGGTGATGCGCATCGCGGCGTCGGTGCAGAACAGCTTGGCCATGGCCGCCTGCTTGGAGTAGGCCAGACCGTTGTCGCGGCGGCGGGCGGCCTCCAGGTAGAGGGCGCGCCCGGCCTCGATCTGGGTGGCCATGTCGGCGAGCATGAAGCGCAGGCCCTGGAAGTCGGAGATCGGCCGGCCGAACTGGCGGCGCTCGGCGGTGTAGGCCAGGGCCTCGTCGAGGGCGGCCTGGGCCACGCCGATCGCACACGCGGCGATGCCGAGCCGGCCCGCGTCGAGGGCGGAGAGGGCGACCGTGAAGCCCTGGCCCTCGTCGCCGAGGCGGCGGTCGTCGGAGATCCGTACGCCGTCGAAGTGGAGTTGGGCGGTGGGCGAGCCGTTCATGCCCATCTTGCGCTCGGGAGCCGCGGCGGAGAGTCCGGCGGCGTCCCCGGGGACCAGGAAGGCCGTGATGCCGCGCGGGCCGTCCGCTCCGGTGCGCGCGATGAGCGTGTAGAAGTCGGCGACGCCCCCGTGGGTGATCCACGCCTTGGTGCCGTTGACGGTCCACGTGTCGCCGTCCCGCTCGGCCCGGGTGCGCAAGGACGCCGCGTCGGAGCCGGAGGCGGGCTCGGAGAGGCAGTACGCGCCGAGGAGGCCGCCGCCGAGCATCGCGGGCAGGTGCTCGGCGCGCTGCTCCTTGGTGCCGAAGTTGGCCAGCGCGTGGCAGGCGAGGGTGTGGACGCTGACGCCGAGGCCGACGGTCAGACGGGCCGCGGCGAGCTCTTCGAGGACCTGGAGGTAGACCTCGTACGGCTGCTCGCCGCCGCCGAACTCCTCCGGGTAGGGCAGTCCGAGCAGCCCGGACTCGGAGAGCAGGGTGAACAGCGGCCGCGGGAAGTGCCCGGCGGCCTCCTCTTCGGCGGTGTGCGGCCTGATCTCCCGGTCGGCCAGCTCGCGCACGAGCGCGATCAGGTCGCGGGCTTCCTCCGTGGGCAGCTGGCGTTCCACCGGCTGCCGGCCGTACTCGGTCATCGCGGGGCTCTCCTCCTGTCGGGCGCGGGACGGCGCGGGCCGAAGGGTGTGGCGGCGCCGCCGGTCTGACCTGCCCAGCCGATCCTCTCCCACCGGATCACGGCGGGCGATGACCTGCGGCTGTGGCGGGTTGGAGTATGCCCGATCAGCGGCCCTACGTCACTGGCCAATCGATCTTCACCCCGCGTCGGCGTCTCGGCCAGATTGGTCCGAACCATTGACCGTACTGGTCTAGTCCTTCTACGGTTTCCCGCAACGTTCCACGCGTTCATGTCAATCTGGGCGCGTTCCCTCGCGCTCGCGTCCGTTCCCTCCCCCCACTCTCCCACCCCACGAGGAGAACCCATGATCGGACCACGCCGGTTCCTCGCCGCCCTCGCGGCCCTGTGTACGGCGGTGCTGGCCGCCGCCCTGCTCGCCGGCTCGGCATCGGCATCGGCCGGTGGGAGCACCCGCACCCCGGCCCGTACCGGCACGGCCGCCGCCGGCGGCAAGGTCGTCGGCTACTTCACCAACTGGGGCGTCTACCAGCGCAATTACCACGTCAAGAACATCGAGACGTCGGGCTCGGCCGACAAGCTCACGCACATCAACTACGCGTTCGGCAACGTGCAGGGCGGGAAGTGCACCATCGGCGACGCCTACGCCGACTACGACAAGGCCTACAGCGCGGAGCAGAGCGTCGACGGCAAGGCCGACACCTGGGACCAGCCGCTGCGTGGCAACTTCAACCAGCTCCGCAAGCTCAAGAAGCTGCACCCGGACCTCAAGGTGATCTGGTCCTTCGGCGGCTGGACCTGGTCCGGCGGGTTCGGCGAGGCCGCGAAGAACCCGGCCGCCTTCGCCCAGTCCTGCCACGACCTGGTCGAGGACCCGCGCTGGGCGGACGTCTTCGACGGCATCGACATCGACTGGGAGTACCCCAACGCCTGCGGCCTGCAATGCGACACCAGCGGCAAGGACGCCCTGACGAAACTGCTGTCCGCACTGCGGACGACGTTCGGCTCCGACAACCTGGTGACGGCCGCGATCACGGCCGACGCCTCGCCCGGGGGCAAGATCGACGCCGCCGACTACGCGGGCGCGGCCCGGTACGTGGACTGGTACAACCCGATGACGTACGACTTCTTCGGCGCCTGGGACGCCAAGGGCCCGACCGCCCCGCACTCCCCGCTGACCTCCTACGACGGCCTGCCGAAGGAGGGCTTCACCACCGACGCCGCGATCACCAAGCTCAAGGGGCTGGGCATTCCGTCCGAGAAGCTGCTGCTGGGCATCGGCTTCTATGGACGCGGCTGGACCGGCGTGACCCAGCAGGAGCCGGGCGGCACGGCCACCGGCGCGGCCCCGGGTACGTACGAGGCGGGCATCGAGGACTACAAGGTCCTCAAGGGGAAGTGTCCGGCCAACAGGACCGTCGCTGGGACCGCGTACGCGCACTGCGGCAACGAGTGGTGGAGCTACGACACCCCCGCCACCATCGCCGGGAAGACGGACTACGCGCAGCGGCAGGGGCTGGGCGGCACGTTCTTCTGGGAGCTCAGCGGCGACACCGCCGACGGAGAGCTGATCAAGGCGATCAGGTAGGCCGGCTGACGGAGGACCGCGGCCCCGGTGCGGTAGCAGCCGCGCCGGGGCCGTGCGACTCTGAAACCGTCCCGCATCCGGACGCGGAGGTTCCGCCAGCGTGCCGTGGAGGGCCCGTCGCCGCCGTCTGTCGAACAGCCTCTTCGTGGCGCTGCTCGGGTACATCGCGGTGGTCGTGCTCGTCGACCAGCTGGTCCCGCGGTCCACCCGCCTGGACGTGTACGCGGCCGCCGCCCCGCTGGTGGCCGCGGCGCTGTGCAGCTACCGGCAGGCCGTCGTCATCGCGGTGGTCGACTTCCTGGTCCTGTCGGGGCTGAGCGGGTGGGTGCCGGACGACCCGCACGCGGTCAACAAGATCACCGCCCTCGTCGGCGACGCCCTGCTGTCGGGCGTCGCCATCGTCGTCGCCCGACTGCTGCGGGACCGCGACGCGCTGACGGAGCGGCTGATCGTCACCGGTGAGGCGGCGCAGCGCGCCCTGCTGCGCCAGCTCCCGCTGCGCAGCGCCGATGTGGTGGTGGACGGCTTCTACGTCTCCTCGCAGCGCGACGCACTGGTCGGCGGCGACATCTACGAGGTCGTGGAGACGCCGTACGGCACCCGGGTGCTGGTCGGCGACGTCCAGGGCAAGGGGCTGCGGACGCTGGGCGCGGGCGCCGCGGTGCTCACCGCGTTCCGCGAGGCCGCGTTCCACCGGCGGAGCCTGGTCAGCGGGGTGAACGCCATGGAGCAGGGGCTGCGCCGCTACAACCGGTCGACGGGCGAGAACGAGGACGCGGCGGCGGAGCGGTTCGTCACCGCCCTGGTCTTCGGCGTGGAGCAGGACCACCCGGGCCCGCGGTCGGCTCAGGAGGTACCGCTGCTCCTCGTCGACTGCGGCCATGTCGCCCCGTATCTGATCAGGGCCGACGGCACCGTGCGCGAGCTGGAGCCGGAGAGCCCCGGGCTGCCGCTGGGCCTCGGTGAGCTGGTGGAGCGGCCGCGCTCGGTGCAGCGCGTCGCCGTCCCGGTCGGCTCCCGGATCTTCGCCTGCACCGACGGGGTGACCGAGGCGCGCGACCCCGACGGCACGTTCTACCCGCTGGCGGACCGTCTGGGCGGCTGGGCCTCGCTGCCCACCCCCGAACTGCTGGCGCGGCTCCGGGCCGACCTGGACGCGCACACCGGGGGGCGGCTCCAGGACGACGCGGCGGCACTGATCATGGAACGCGCCGCCGCGGACGGCTCCGGCGCAGGCGCAGGTACAGGCGCAGACGCCGATCAGGTCAGCGGCTGAACGGCGCCGAACAGGTCAGCGGCTGAACGGCGTCAGCGGCTGAACACCTGGAAGGCGACGGCCGGGCGCCCGCCGAACCGCTGCGCCACGGCCGTCATGGTGCCGTTCAGGAAGGCGCGGCAGTAGGTCTCCGGGTCCTCGTCCGTGAGCGCCTCGATGTACGTACGGTGCGCCAGGAGGGACTGCACGGCCCGTTCCGCACCGGCCCCGGCGTCGACCGCGTGGGTGGGGTGCGGCGAGCCCGCCACCGCGACGTACCGCACCCCGTTCCACGGCTCCAGGCCCTCCTCGGTCAGCTCGGGAAAGATCCAGCGGTTGCCCGCGTCGCCGACCGCGTCCAGCACGGCGCGGCCCACCGCCCGGTGGTCGGGGGTGTTCCACGCGGTCCCGCCCTTCCAGGTGTCGTGGTGGTTGAGGGTCAGCACCAGTTCGGGCCGGTGGCGGCGGATCGCGGCGGCGAAGTCGCGGCGCAGCGCCGTGCCGTACTCGATGACACCGTCGCGGTGGTCCAGGAACTCCACCGTCTCCACCCCGACCACGGCCGCGCTCGCGATCTGCTCCTGGGTGCGCAGCGGACCGCACTCGGCGGGGGCGATCCCGTCGATCCCGGCCTCCCCCACGGTGGCCAGCGCATAGGCCACCTCGTGTCCGGCGTCGGTCCAGCACGCGATCGCCGCGGACGCGCCGTACTCCAGGTCGTCGGGGTGGGCGACGATCGCCAGGGCACGCCGCCAGTCCGTGGGCATGGGCACGAGCTGATCGCTGGTCATCGGAGCTCCTTCATGATCGTTGGACGAGGGCAGCGTACGGGGCGTCGCCTCGGCTGTCCCGGAAACCGTTCGGACCCTGGAGCAGGCGGCGGCGATCCGGACGGGAGCAGCGGGAACCGGACGGGCGTCGCGGCCGACTACCTGGTCCGGGTCCGCAGCGGCGGGCCCGGCAGCCAGTCGCGAACTCCCAGGAGATGTTCCATGCGCCCACGCGTGTTGTGCGGTGTCCTCGCCGCCGTCGCCCTGTCCGTCACGGCCTGCGGCGGCGGGGGCGACGGCTCGACCGGCAAGGCGGCCGGGGGCGGCCGCTCCGGCTTCCCGGTGACGGTGAAGGACTGCGAGGGCGCCGAGACCTCGTTCGACGGGCCGCCCGAGAAGATCGTCACCAGCAACGCGTCGAGCTTGGAGATGCTCATGTGGCTCGGCGCCGGTGACAAGGTGATCGGTACGGGCTTCCCGCCCGGCAAGGGCACGATGCCCGCGCAGTTCGCCGCGAAGGCCGCGAAGGTGCCCGTACTGGGCCGCATGGTGATCGGCAAGGAGCGGCTGCTCGGTTCGGGCGCCGACCTGTACATCGACTCGTTCGCGTCCATGGACATGATGGGCGGGGCCGGCGAGGGCCCCCGGCCGGAGGAGTTCAGGGCGGCCGGGATCAAGCACATGTTCCTGCACTCCACCGCGTGCGCGGCGCAGCGCGACAAGCCGGTGACGGACCTTTCGGGGGTGGAGGAGGACATCACCGAGCTGGGCCGGGTCACCGGCACCTCCCGCCGTGCGGCCGAACTCGTCACGGGCATGCGGAAGAAGACCGCGGCGGTCCGGAAGGCGCTCGCGGACGTGCCGGAGTCCGAGCGGCCCACGTACTTCTTCTTCGACTACGACGCGGGCACCAAGCAGCCGGTCGCGGTGTGCGGCAAGCAGGTCGCCAACGCGGTCATCACCCAGGCCGGGGCGCGGAACGTCTTCGCCGGCTGCGACGGCGACTTCAAGCAGGTGGGCTGGGAGGACGTGGTCGCGAAGAACCCGGACTGGATCCAGCTGGGGGTCCGCAACCGCGGCAGCGAGGCGGCCGACGACAAGGCGTTCGAGGAAGCCGCCGACTTCCTGCGCTCCTACGGCCCCACCAAGGGGTTGAAGGCCGTCAAGGAGGGCCACTTCCTGCGGATCGGCTCGGAGGCCACCACCATCGGCGGGGTGCGCAGCGCCGACACGGTCCGCGAGATCGCCCACACCCTCTACCCGGACCGGGTGAAGTAGTGGCCGACGTCGCGACCGAGGCGCGGCGCGGGATACGGGCCGGGTGGGTCGGCGCGGCACTGGGCACGGCACTGCTCGCCGCGCTCACCGCCGCCGTCTCGCTCGGCTCCACCGACGTGCCGCTGCGGGATGTGTGGTCGGCCGTGGGGCGCGGCATCACGGGGCGGGAACCGGTTCCGGGCACCCTGGACCTGATCGTGTGGCAGTTGAGGCTGCCGCGGGCGCTGCTGGCGGCCGTGGTCGGCGCGGGCCTGGGCCTGGTCGGTACGGCCGTCCAGGCGCTGGTGCGCAACCCGCTCGCCGACCCGTACCTGCTCGGGATCTCCTCGGGCGCCTCGCTGGGCGCCGTCGCCGCGATCGTGCTCGGCGCCGGAGCGGGCGGGGTGCTGGGGCTCGGGCTGTCCGCGGCCGCGTTCGCCGGAGCGCTGGGCGCCTTCGCCCTGGTGTGGGCGATGGCCCGGCGCGGCGGTGGCTTCTCGCCGCTGCGGCTGGTGCTCGCGGGGGTGGGCGTCGGCCAGTTCCTGGCGGGCTTCACCCACTACCTGGTGCTCCAGGCGAACGACCAACAGCAGACCCACGGAGCACTGTTCTGGCTGATGGGCAGCCTGGGCGGGGCGCAGTGGGAGACCCTGGCGGTACCCACCGCCGCCGTGGCGGCGGGCCTGCTGGCCCTCCAGGCACGGGCCCGCGCGCTCAACGCCCTGCTGATGGGCGACGAGACGGCGGCGAGCCTGGGCGTGCGGGTCACCCGGCTGCGTCGCGAGCTGTTCGTGGTGACCAGCGTGCTCACCGGCGTTCTCGTCTCCGTCTCCGGCGCCATCGGTTTCGTGGGCCTGATGGTGCCGCACGCCTGCCGGCTGGTGGTCGGCGGCGACATGCGGCGGCTGTTGCCGATCTCCGCGCTCGCGGGGGCGGTGCTGCTCGTCGTGGTGGACCTGGTGGCCCGTACGGCGCTGCCCGACCAGGAGCTGCCGGTCGGCGTGGTCACCTCGCTGATCGGGGCGCCCGCCCTGCTGTATCTGCTCGACCGGCGACTGGAGCGACCGTGAGGAACCTGACGGGAACGGCCGTGCAGGACGCGACTGGAGCGGGCGCGCAGGACCTGACGGGGGCGACCGCGCAGGACGGGACGGGAACGGCCGTGCAGGACCTGACGGGAGCGACCGCGCAGGACGCGACGGGAACGGCCGTGCAGGACCTGGAGGGTTCATGAGGATCGACATCGAGGACCTGTCGGTGGCGCTGTCCGGCCGGACCGTGGTCAGCGGGGTGGGCCTGATCGCGGAGGAGGGCGAGATCGCGGCGCTCGTCGGCCCCAACGGCAGCGGCAAGTCCACCGTCCTGCGGACCGTCTACCGCCATCTCGCCCCGCGCGCAGGGCGGGTGCTGGTCGGCGGGGCGGACCTGCGGGAGTTGTCCGCGGTGGAGTCCGCCCGCCGGGTCGCCGCCCTCCCTCAGGAGCGCGGCAGCGACTTCGAGCTGACGGTACGGGAGATCGTCGCGATGGGCCGTACGCCCTACAAGCGGGCGTTCGCCGGGGACGACGACGGCGACCGGGAGGCGATCGGGCGGGCGCTGGCCCAGGTCGGCATGGACGGCGGGCAGCAGCGGCGGCGGTTCTCGGCGCTGTCCGGCGGCGAGCGGCAGCGCGTGCTGCTGGCCCGCGCGCTCGCCCAGGCCCCGGACGTCCTGGTGCTGGACGAACCGACCAACCACCTCGACGTCCTGCACCAGGTGGAGCTCCTCGCCCTGCTGCGCCGGCAGCGCCGTACGACCCTGCTGGCGCTGCACGACCTGAACGCGGCGGCATCGGTGTGCGACCGCCTGCACGTCCTGCACGACGGCGCGCTGGTGGCCTCCGGCACGCCGCGCGAGGTGCTCACCCCGGAGTTGCTGGCCGAGGTGTTCGGCGTGCGGGCGGCGGTGGTGGACCATCCGCTGACCGGCGACCCGCTGATCGCCTTCGACCACCGGGCACCGGCCGGGCCCGGCTAGTCTCCCGGCTCCCCGAACGTCAGCCGCGCCAGGGCGCGGAACGCCTCGGCGGGGTCGCCCTCCCCGGGGATGTTGCCGCTCAGCCGCAGCGTCGCGTAGCCGTGGGCCAGAGACCAGGCGGCGAGGACGGCCTGCTCCAGGTCGGGCCCTCGGCCCGCGGCGGCGCGGGACTCCACCCCGCGCCGCAAACGGTGCCAGGCGAGGGAGCGGGCGGCGACGAACTCGAGGTCGTCCCGGTGCAGAAGCTCCGGGCGGTGCATGACCTCGAAGTGGGCGGGGTGGGCGAGCGCGAAGCGTACGTACTGGACGCCGAGTTCGCGCAGGCTGTCGGGCGTCCCGGCGGGGACCTCGGCCAGGGCGTCGGCGAGGAGGCTGTAACCCTCGGCGGCGATGGCGGTGAGGAGACCGGCCCGGTCCTTGAAGTGGTGGGCGGGCGCGGCGTGGGAGACGCCGGCCCGGCGGGCGAGGTCGCGCAGGCTGATCGCGCCGGGGCCGTCGGCCGCGACCACGTCGAGCGCGGCGGTGAGGATGGCACGGCGCAGATCGCCGTGGTGGTACGGACGTCGTGCCGGTGCGGGAGGAGCCATGACTCAACCGTAGCGCCAATCTAGGCATTGACAAGTTCACCGTGGGCGAGGAATCTAGTCAGTGACAAGATTTCGAGAGATTCCTCGCAGGAGGCGCCGCCATGACCACTGAGCTCGCTCTCACCCGGCAGCTGTGGCAGCTGCTGGAGCCGGTGCACGCCACGCTCTACTACGCCCCTGAGGTCTTCGAGGAGGCCGCCGCCCTGGGATACGGCACGGACGAGCGCTGGCCCAGCTACTTCGCCTGGCGCGGCGCTCCACTGGGGCCGGCGGGCCCCGCGCTGGTGACCGCCGCCTTCTACAGCTTCAGCCCCGGCATGGTCGCGCGGTACGTCCCGGACGCCTGGCGAGTCGCCGACCCCGACCAGGTCGTTCGGGCCCGTACCCGGGCGATGGACCGGGCACTGCGGGCGATACTCGGCGACCGCGCGGACTCCCCCGAGCTGGCCGAGGCCGCGGTGCTCGCCCGCCGCGCGGCGGAGGCGGTGGGTACGGTCGGGCGTCCGCTGGCCGCCGCGAACGCCGCGCTGCCCTGGCCCGACGAGCCGCACCTGGTGCTCTGGCAGGCCGCCACCATCCTGCGGGAGCACCGGGGTGACGGCCATGTCGCCGCCCTGCTGACCCATGAGCTCGACGGCGCCGAGGCGCTTGTCTCGCACGCCGCCGCCGGAGCCGCCCCGGCAGAGGTGTTCGCCAGCAGGCAGTGGAGCAGCGCGGAGTGGGACGCGGCGCGGGATCGGCTGGCGGAGCGGGGCTGGGTGTCCGCCGACGGCACGGCGACGCCACGTGGCGTCGAGGGCCGGACCTCCGTCGAGCGGCTCACCGACCAACTGGCCTCAGAGCCCTGGCGTGCGCTCGGGACCCCCTCGGCCGGACGGTTGGCGGAGTTGCTCGTTCCGACCGTCATGGACATCGTCGGCACCGGCCTGCTGCCCGCGAGCAGCACCCTGGGCATCGGGATGACCTATGCGTACACGTGACGCTGCGGGATCACTCCGGCCGGGCGGCCTCGAAGTGGCTGGGGCGGCCGTCGTGCAGTACAAGCCGGCCCAGCCGCTCCGCGTCGGCGCGGCGCATCAGCCGTCGGCGGCCGTCGGCGCCGCACAGCACCGTCGTGTGCCAGGGCGTTGCCCAGATGTCGTCGGAATCCAGCAGCCGTATGCCGAACTTGGCCGATCCGTACCGCTGCGGGTGGATCGACAGCCGGACCGAGCGCGGATGGTGGTCGGCGATCAGATCGCCCCACGCGCGGCTGCGTGCGATCACGCCGTAGGCGCGGGTCCGGCACTCACGCTGGAGGGCGGACCGGGTGCCGGCGAAGTCAGTCGTGTCCTCCACCAGGAAGCGGGTGATGCCCCGGTAGAGGCGGAGCGTGTCCGCGTCGGTGCGGACCTCGGCGCGCAGGCGTTCGGCGGAGGGTGCGTACGCCTCGTCCACCAGGGCCCGCTTGGTGTCGTACGGAAGGTCGCCGTACACCTCGCGCAGGTCGAAGGTGGACAGCCGGGTCAGCCCGGCGTCGCTGATCATGGCGCGCAGTTCGTCGGCGTACGCGTCGATGTGCGCGTCGGGGACGCGGATCAGGTCGCCGAAGACATGGCCGTCGGAGCAGATGAGCATGCGCGCGCCGGGCGCGTGGACCTCGCCGACCCGCGCGCACAGCCGGTCCAGGAAGGCGAGCGACAGCCGCTCGCCCTCGTCGGGGAGGTGGCCGAGCACCTTGGCGGGGTTGGGCGACTTGCAGGGGAAGCCGGGGAGGGTGAAGACGACCGGCTCTCCGGCGCGGACGAACTGCCCGATCTGGCGGAGCTGTTCGGCGTAGCCGGGGTGTGTCGGGTCGGCGGCGCCCCCGGCGGCGTCAGGCTCAGCTGCTCTTCGGTGCGGAAGTAGGAGCGCCAGGATGCGGGCGCTGGTGCTGACGGTGTCGGTCACGGCGTTTTCCGGCGCGGCGGTTTCCTGCGCGGTCTCCGGCGCGGCGGTCTGGGTCGCAGCCGTCTTGGGCGCGGTCATGGTGGTGTCAGTCGCGGTCACGGGGGCACACACGCGGTTCGTAGGAGACGGGCAGGTGCGGGGTGCCGCGGCCGAGGACGGCGGGGATCCACTCGATGTCCTCGTCGGGTACGGCGAGCCGCAGGCCGGGCAGCCGGGCGAGCAGGGTCCCGAGGGCGACCTGGAGTTCGATACGGGCGAGCGCGGCACCGGGGCAGAAGTGGATGCCGTGCCCGAATGCGAGATGGGAGCCGTCAGCCCGGTCGAGGTCGAGGGCGTCGGGGTCGGCGAACCGCTCCGGATCCCGGTTGGCGGCGCACAGCGAGACGATCACCGAGTCGCCCGCCGGGACCCGGGTGCCGTGCAGGTCCGCGTCCTCGGCGAGGAAGCGCCAGGTGGTGAGTTCGAACGCGGCGTCGTAGCGGAGCAGTTCCTCCACCGCGCGGGGCAGGATCTCCGGTTCCGCGCGGAGCCGGTCGAGGGCCTCCGGGTGGCGGAACAGCGCCATGAGGGCAGTGGTGATCTGGTTGGTGACCGGTTCCTGACCGGCGACGAGGAGCTGGAAGACCATGGAGTCCCGTTCCTCCGCGGTCAGTTCGCCACCTTCGCAGGCGGTGACCAGCCGGGTCAGCAGATCGTCCGCGGGCCGCTGCCGCTTCTCCGCGACGACCTCGGCGATGTAGCCCTGCAGGCCGCGCAGCAGCGCCTCGTAGGCGGGGCGGCCCGGGTCCTTCGGGCCGACCGGCTGGACGACCTTGCCCCACTCGCGGCGGAACGCGGCGGCCAGGCGCGGCGGCAGGCCGATGACCTCGGCGAGGACGAGGAAGGGGAAGCGGGCGGCGAAGCACCGTACGAGATCGGCGCCGTCCCCGGCCCCCGAGACCGGCGGCATGGCGTCGACCAGTTCGTCGGCGATCTCCTGGAAGCGAGGGCGCATCGCCTCGACGCGGCGCGGCGCGAAGGTGTCGAGGATCAGGCGGCGCATGGCGGTGTGCCGGGGCGGGTCCTGGTGCAGCAGGTGCACCTGGAGCTGGGAGTGCTGCGGCTCGGGCATGATCGAGGCGCGTTCGCGCCAGCGATCGTTGCCGAGGTCGTGGCTCTTGCCCAGCCTGGGGTCGGCGAGTGTCTGCACCGCGGCCCGGTGGCCGGTGACCAGCCACGCGGCGACACCACTGGGGAAGCGCACCCGGTGGATGGGCCCGGCGGCGCGCAACCGCTCGTACAGCGGGTAGGGATCGCGCTTGTACGCGCGGCCGAGCAACGGGATCGGGTCGGGCAGGGACACGGCTGCGGCTCCTCGGATGTCGTGGGTCCCCGAAGAAGTCGTACGGAAGTGCGGATGAGTTCCCGGGCGTCCGCGGTGACGGTGAGGCGTGCCGTATGGAGGTCCGGCATCCACAGGAAGTCGGCCGCGCGGGGGCGCTGGTTCCCGGGCGCGAAGAGGAGAATCCTCACGTGTCATCTGGTGAGTGAAGGCGCGGGTCCGGGCTCTGGGGCGTGTCACGATGGCCGCTCCCCCATCCCCGGCCGGCTTCCCGGTCGACCGCGTTTCTGGAGCGGCGATGACCTCACGTCAGCACAGTCCGACCGTCGTTCTGACGGGATTCCTCCTGCTGCTCGCCGCGATGTTCGGCGTCGCGTACGCCGTGGGCTCGGCCGTGGGGCCGGTGGCCCCGGGAATGCACGAGAAGGGCGGCAGTGGGGGCTCGGGCGGCTCCGGGCACATGGACGACATGCACGACATGGGGGCGGGGGCGGGCCGGTGAGCGCGCCCGTCGCCCCCGCCCCTGCCACCACCACCGAGCTGGTGGTGGGCGGGATGACCTGCGCCGCGTGCGTGGGCCGGGTGGAGCGGAAGCTGGGCAAGCTCGAAGGGGTCAGCGCCACCGTCAACCTGGCCACCGGCCGGGCGCGGGTCAGCCATCCCGCCGAGGTCGGTGTCGAGGAGCTGGTGGCCGTGGTGGAGGCCGCCGGGTTCACCGCCGCGCTCCCGCCGCGGGAGAAGCCGCCGGCAGCCGAGGACGACGAGGCCGCGCCGGACGCCGATCTCCTCGGGCGGACGCGGCTGCTGGTCACCGCCCTGCTGTCGGTCCCCGTACTCGTGCTGTCCATGGTCCCGGCGCTGCAGTTCCGCAACTGGCAGTGGCTGTGCTTCGTCCTGGCCGCCCCGGTCGCGGTGTGGGGGGCCTGGCCGTTCCACGCCCGGGCGCTGCGGGGTCTGCGGCACGGCGGCGCGACGATGGACACGCTGGTGTCGCTGGGTGTCGTCGCGTCCTTCGGCTGGTCGACGTACGCGCTGTTCCTCGGCGGGGCCGGGGAGCCGGGCATGCGGATGCCGTTTTCCCTGCTGCCGTCCGCCTCGGGCGGCACCGCGCACGTGTACCTCGAAGCGGCGGTCGGCGTGACGCTGTTCGTGCTGGCGGGGCGGCTGCTGGAGGGGCGCGCCCGGCGCGGTACGGGGTCCGCGCTGCGCGCCCTGGCCTCGCTCGCCGTGAAGGACGTGGCCGTGCGGGACGCGGACGGCACCGAGCGCCGGGTTCCCGTCGAACGGCTGCGGGTCGGCGACCGGTTCGTGGTACGCCCCGGGGAACGCGTGGCCACCGACGGCGTCGTCACGCACGGCGGCTCGGCCCTGGACCTGTCGCTCGTCACCGGCGAGAGCGCACCGGTGGAGGTGGGGCCCGGCTCGGCGGTCGTCGGCGGGGCGGTCAACTCCGGTGGCCTGCTGGAGGTACGGGCCGAGGCGGTCGGCGCCGACACCCAGCTGGCCCGGATCGCCCGGCTGGTGGCGGACGCGCAGGCGGGCAAGGCCCGGGTGCAGCGGCTGGCCGACGCGGTCGCCGCGGTGTTCGTACCGTCGGTGCTGGCGGTCGCGGTCACCGTGCTCGGATTCTGGCTCGGTGCGGGCGCCGACCCGCAGGCGGCGGTCACGGCGGCGGTGGCGGTCCTGGTCGTGGCCTGCCCGTGCGCCCTCGGCCTGGCCACCCCCACGGCCCTGCTCGCGGCCACCGGCCGCGGCGCGCAACTGGGCATCCTGGTCAGCGGGCCGCAGGCGCTGGAGGGCCTGCGCCGGGTCGACACCGTCGTACTGGACAAGACGGGCACGCTGACCCACGGCGCGATGCACGTCCTGGAGGTGACGGCCCGCCCGGACGGCGTCGGCGCGGAGACGGCGCTCCGCTTGGCGGGCGCGGTCGAGCAGGGCTCGGAGCACCCGGTAGGCCGCGCGGTGACCGCCCACGCCCGCAGCACCGCGCCGGAGGACGACCTTCCGACGGTCGCGGACTTCACGGCAACGCCGGGCCTCGGCGTCAGCGGCGCGGTGGCGGGCCGGCGGGTGGAGGTCGTACGCCCGGACGCGGTCGGGTCGCCACCGGGGCCCGACGCGCGCGGACCGCGGCCCGAGTCGGCCGCGGACGGGGCACCGCCCGCCTCGGACACGGGCGGTTCCCCGGCCGAGCCGGACACCGCCGGGCCGGACACGGCCGGACCGGACTCGGCCGGATCGTCGTCGGAGGCAGAGGCATGCGGGTCACTGCCCGAGCTGGGGGCGACTGACGGGCCGGGCGCGCCGTCGCGGCCGGAGGCGTGCGGCGGGTCCGGCACCCGGGGTACGCCCGCCAGCGGACGGGCCGGTGCGGAGAACAGCGTCACCGGCGCCCCGGGCGGCGGCGGAACGGCGGAGGGCGCCACCCCACCTCCAGGGCCGGACGCCGCCGGATCACCGTCGGAGGCGGGGGCAGGCGGCGGTGCCGCCGGGGTGGACGCGGGTGGCCGAGCCGCCGCGGCGGCCACCCGCACGTGCGCGGGTGGACCGGCGCCGCGCCGGGGCGCCACCGCACCGGCGAGTGCCGGCCCGGGCGGTGTCCCGGGCGGCCCGGCCGACGGCGCGGCGGGCGATGGGCGGCGTGCCGCCGCCGGCACCGGTGGCCACGGGGAGGGGCCGCGCCGGGGCGCCACCCCGGCGGACGGTGCGCTGCCCGACGAGTTGGGCCACGCCGTGGCGGCCGCCGAACGGGCCGGGCATACGGCCGTCGTCGTGTGGGTGGACGGGCGTCCCGAGGCCGTGATCGTGCTCGGGGACGCACTCCGCTCCGGCGGCTACCGCGCCGTGCACCACCTCAAGCGGCTCGGGCTGCGGCCGGTGCTCGCGACCGGTGACAGCGAGGCCGCCGCCCGCGCCGTCGCCGAGCAGCTGGGCATCGACGAGGTGCACGCCCGCACCACCCCGGAGGGCAAGGCGGAGCTGGTCCGCGCCCTCCGCGAGCGCGGCCACCGCGTCGCCGTCATCGGCGACGGCGTCAACGACGCCGCGGCGCTGGCCGGGGCCGACCTGGGCATCGCCATGGGCAGCGGTACGGACGCGGCCATCGGCGCCGCCGACGTGACGCTGGTGCGCGAGGACATGGCGGCGGTGGCCGACGCGGTGCGGCTGGCCCGCCGCACCCTGGGCACCGTACGCACCAATCTGGCCTGGGCGTTCGGCTACAACCTGGTGACCATCCCGCTGGCCGCCGTCGGCTGGCTCAACCCGATGGTCGCCGCCGCCGCGATGTCCGCGAGTTCGGTGATCGTGGTCGCGAACAGCCTGCGGCTGCGCGGATGGCAGCCGTCCGCGTCCGGCGGCGCCGCGGGCCACCGCACCCGCCGCCCGACACGTACACGTACACATCCGCGTTCGCGTCCGCGGAACTCCACCGACACCGCCTGGGGGCGTTGATGACCGATCTGACCGCCGTACGGGCCGCCCTCGCCCCCGTCGCCGCGAGCGTCCTCGCTCTGGCCGGGCTCACGGCGTGGGCCGCGACCGGGGCGGCGGGCAGCCCCGCCCAGCCGTCGGTCATCGCGGCACGGATGCTGGTGCCGACGAACCCGGACGTGACGGCCGCCTTCTTCGACCTGCGCAACGACGGCGGCGTGGACGACGAGCTCGTGCGCGTCACCTCACCGGAGACGGGCCGCGCCATGCTGAGCCGCACGGTCGTGCGCAAAGGGGCGGGCGCCATGCGGATGGTCCCGTCGGTGGCCCTTCCCGCGGGCGGCACCGTACGGATGTCCGCGTCCGGGGTGGACGTCATGGTGGAGGACCCGCCGCGGCTGCGCGTGGGCGAACGCGTGCCGTTCGTCCTGCACTTCCGCGACAGCGGGCAGGTGCGCGTGGAGGCGGTCGTCATCCGCCCGGGACAGCTCTGACGCGTTCCGGCGCACGCGCCTCCCAGCCGCCCCCGACCGCCAACCGCCGACCGCCGACCGCGCCTACGAGAACGCCTCCCCTGTACACGGCTGACGCACCCTCCTGGCGGTGCTCAGGCGACGCAGAACTCGTTCCCCTCCGGATCGGCCATCACGACATGGTGCTCGTCGACCTCCTCCAGGAGGGTCCCGCCCGCCGCCACCAGCCGCCGTGCCTCCGCCCTGATCCGCGCCCACCGCTCCTCGGGGCTGCCGTGCCGGGGCAACCGGATGTCTATATGAAGCCGGTTCTTCGCCGTCTTCGGCTCGGGGACCTTGAGGATGGACAGGCGGGGGCCGACACCGTCGGGATCGCAGAGCCACGCCACGTCGTCGGCGGAGTCGTCCTCCGACAGGTCGAACTGCGCGAGCCACTCCTCGCGCGTCGCGAAGGGAGGAGGCGGGGGCTCGTCGATGTAGCCGAGCGCCGCCTTCCAGAAGTCGGCGAGAAGCCGCGCGTCCGCGCAGTCGAGGGTCAGATCGATGCTGGCTGCCATGACGTCACCGTACGGCGCGGCACTGACAATCGCGGCCGGCGCGTATCCCCCCGCCTAGTTCTGGGAGTGACCCCCGCGTACGGCTGGGAGCGGCCCCGTGTATGGGCCGGGAGCCCGCCCCCCGCCCACAGGCTGGGAGAGCGGCCCAGCGTTCGGCCGCGGGCAATGGCGTGAACGCCGGGCCGTGACCCGTGCGGTGTGGGGGCCACGGGAGCGCCTCCGCGTCCCCGTGGCCCCCACGTGCCTCTGCCCCGCGTCAGCGGGATCCCGCGAGCGCCGGTACGCGGTCGCACCGTCCGGCCGCCGCGGCGATGCCGCCTCCGGCCACCTTCGCGGTCGTGCCCGGCGTAGCCACCAAGCCCGGCGCACCCGGAGCCCCTGGTGCACCGGGCGTAACCGACGCAGCCAGCGCGCCCGGTCCGTCCGACGCGTCCCGTTCCGCCGTCGTCAGCTGCGCGATCAGCGCCTCGCGGGCGCGTGCCACGCGGGAGCGGACCGTGCCCACCGGGCAGCCCGCGACGACCGCGGCCTCCGCGTACGGCAGCCCCAGCAGCTGCGTCAGGACGAACGCCTCACGCCGTTCGTACGGCAGCAGGGCCAGCAGCTGCGACAGCGCCACGCCCTCGTCGAAGCCGAGCTGGGGCAGGGCGCGGGCCTGGGTGCGTTCGGCCACCGACTGCCAGTCGTCGGTGTCCGAGAGCCGCGGCCGGGCCGCGTTCCAGCGCAGCCGGTCCACGACGGCCCGGCGGGCGATCGACAGCAGCCAGGTACGGGCGGAGGACCGGGCCTCGAAGTTCGGCAGGCCGCGCAGCGCCCGCAGATACGTCTCCTGGACCAGGTCGTCCGCCGACTGCGGGTCATCGCTCAGCCGGGAGACATATCGCCACACATCGGTGCGGGTCGCCCGGATGAAGCGGTCCACGGCCTCGGCGTCCCCGCCGCCCGCGGCGAGCGCCCAGGCGGTCAGCGCCTCGTCGTCGCGGTCACGCATCGCCACCTCCGTGGCGGCGAGAGACGATACGGGCGTGGACTGCTCTGATTTTCACACCGCCATCTCGGCGCGGCTCGACGGCGAGGACATGCCGCCGGACATCCCGGACGACGTTCTCGACGCGCATCTGCGGCAGTGCCCGGCCTGTCGCGACTGGCGCGACCGCGCACGGGAGCTGCGGGAGCTCACCAGCCGCTGGAGCGAGCTGGGGTGAACCGGCCGCTGGAGCGGGGTCGGGTGAACCGGGGGCCGGGTGCCGAGGTGGCACGGCCCGAACTCGGGCCGGAGCCGGCGCCCGAACGTGGGCAGGGGTCATCGCCCGGACAAGGGCAGGAGTCATCGCCTGCGGTCCTTCCTGGAATCCGGACTCGGCCGCCGCGCGGCGGCGGAGCCCGGTGATGTGGTCGGTGGCCTGGTGGGCAGCCGTCAAACGACGGCGCCGCACGGCGGCGGACCACGGGTGGCGATGACATGGACGAGCAGCAGCCGGCGCAGCCGCTGTCCCGCGCCGTGGTGCGCGGGGCGGACGCGGGGCGGCCCGGCGACCGGCGCGGGGTCACGGAGCAGGCGCAGGAGGGGGGCGAAGAGCCGTACGGCAAGGGTGCGGCCGAGCCGGAAGGCGGCCTGTTCGCCGCCGGACAGCCAGATGCCGCAGATCAGGGCGACCAGGACGTGCGCGGACCACATGCCCAGCGCACCGTGCCCGTGATGCATGCCGGCCATGTCCATCGCGGACATGCCCATTCCCGACATGTCCGTGCCCGGCATGGACGCCCCGTGGGACATCCCGTGCTCCGGCATCCCACCCGAGCCGACCTGTCCGGCCTGGTGGAGATGGCCCGCGTGCCCGCCCGGATCCAGGGGAAGGAAGGCGCCGCAGCGCGAGGCGCCCAACCCGCCACCGCGAAGCCCCTCGGCACCTGCGCCTGCCCCCGCACCGACACCGGCTGCACCGGCACCGGCACCAGCACCCGCTGACGGCACCGACCGTCCGGCCGCCGCCTCCTGGGCGAGGGTGAACACCGTATGCAGCGCGAGCTGCGCGCCCACCGTGGCACCGGTCACCAGCAGCGGTCCGCGTTCCCGGCCCGCCAGGCACCACGCGGCGCCCCCGGTGACCGCCAGCGCCGAGGCGATCGCCCACCACGGGACGGCCGCGCCGGACATGACCGCGTGGCCCAGCGCCGCGAGCAGCACGCAGACCGCTGCGAACACCGCGGCTCGCAGCGCCCGCAGTACGTGCCCCACATGCCGCGCTTCCATGACGTCCACATCGTTTCACCCGCGCTCCGGGCTCCGACGGCGGGGGCCGGATGACGCGCGAGGACGGACAAGGCGCCACCGTCACGGCGCGCCGTGTGGTACACGGCTGCGGCACCGTGTGGTATACGAGCCGCGGCGCACCGTGCGGTACAGGGCCGCGCCGTACGAGATCGCGCAGGGCGCCGCGCACCCCGCGGGGCTTGTTCCCCGCGGGGCTTGTTCCCGCCGTTGCGGGGCGGCCTCCCGCGCGGGAACGTGGCCGCGGAACCGTCCGTCCGATGAAGCGAGGCCGTGTGGTCGATCCATGGCTGGCGATGGCGCCGGGTACGGACCCGGCGGAGCGCAGCCGCGCGGTGCGCCGCGCCCACGAGGCGTTCCTGGCCCAAGGGTCCGTGGGCCCCGGTGTGCGCCCGGTCGTCGCGGCCTCCTGGCGGCGCTCAGCCGACGCGCTGGCGAGTCCGGAGGCCATGGCGCCGATCGACCTCGCGGACGCGGAGCTGGCGGCGTACCGGGCCGAGCATCCGCTGTCCCGCGTCATGCCGCTCTTCCGGGAGCTGCTCGGCAGCATCGCCGATGACGGGGCCCATCTGCTAGCGGTCTGCGACGAGCAGGGGCGGCTGCTGTGGGTCGAGGGGCACAGCGGCGTCCGGCGGCGCGCCGAGCGCATGAACTTCGTGGCCGGCGCCCGATGGGACGAGCGCCACGCGGGCACCAACGCGCCGGGCACCGCCCTGACCGTCGACCACGCCGTCCAGATCTTCGCCACCGAGCACTACAACCCCCGGGTGCAGCCGTGGACGTGTGCCGCCGCGCCACTCCACGACCCGCGGACCGGGCGGCTGCTGGGCGCGGTCGACATCACCGGCGGCGACCATCTGGCCGCCCCGCAGAGCCTGGCCCTGGTGCGGGCGACCGCCCGCGCCGCCGAGGCCCAGCTCGCGGCGCCCGCCTCGTACCCGACCGGCCCGCGGGTCGCGCTGACCGCGCTGGGCCGGGACGACGCGCTGCTGGTCGCCGACGGCGAACGGATACGCCTGAGCCGGCGGCACAGCGAGATCATGGTGCTGCTGGCCGGTCACCCGGAGGGCCTGACCGGCGAACGCCTGGCCCTGGAGCTGTACGGCGAGCGGGCCGACCAGCGCTCCCCGGTGACGCTGCGCGCCGAACTGTCGCGGCTGCGCCGGCTGGCGGGCCCGCTGCTCGCCTCGCGCCCGTACCGGCTGTGCGCCCCGCTGGTCACCGACGTGACGGCGGTGGCGGAGGAGTTGGCGGCCGGGAACCTGCACGCCGCGCTGCGCGCGTACCACGGGCCGCTGCTGCCCCTGTCGGACGCGCCCGGCGTCTGCCGGATGCGGCGGAGGCTGGAGGACCGGCTGCGGTGGGCGGTGCTGTCCCGCCGGGACCCGGAACTGCTGCGCCGCTGGACGGAGTCCCCGTGGGGCGAGGACGACCTGGAGGTGTGCGAGGCGCTGCTTGCGGCGCTGCCCGCGTGCGCGCCCGGCCGGACCGCGCTGGTCCGGCGCATCGACTGGCTGCGCGCGGCCTACGGCCTGGGCGACCCGTGCCCCAGCACCCGCCCGGCCGCGGACCAAGGCCCAGCCGATCCCCGCCCGACCACAGACCGCGGCCCGGCCAGCCCCCACCCCAGCCCGCACCCGACCACAGACCACAGCCCGGACGACCCCCACCCCAGCCCGCACCCGGCCGCGGATCCCGCCCTCGCGTACGCCTCCCGGGCGGCAACGTCCATGCAACGTGGCCGCGGCTAGCCTCGCCGCGACGCCGCCCGTGACGGCGCGGGCGGCGCATCCGCACGGAGGGGCCGCTCATGACGCGCTACGCAAGTCCCGGCAGTGAAGGCTCGATCGTCCGCTTCCAGTCGCGCTACGACCACTGGATCGGGGGCGAGTACGTCCCGCCCAAGCAGGGCCGGTACTTCGAGAACCCGACGCCCGTCAACGGCCGGCCGTTCACCGAGGTCGCGCGCGGTACCGCGGAGGACGTCGAGCGGGCGCTGGACGCCGCGCACGCGGCCGCGCACGCCTGGGGCCGTACCCCGGCCGCCGAACGCGCCGCCGTCCTCAACAAGGTCGCCGACCGGATGGAGGCCCATCTGGAGGAGCTGGCGGTCGCCGAGACGTGGGAGAACGGCAAGCCGGTACGGGAGGCGCTGGCGGCCGACATCCCGCTGGCCATCGACCAGTTCCGCTACTTCGCCGGAGCGATCCGGGCGCAGGAGGGCAGCCTTTCCGAGCTCGACGAGGACACCGTCGCGTACCACTTCCACGAGCCGCTGGGGGTCGTCGCCCAGATCATCCCGTGGAACTTCCCGATCCTGCTGGCCGCCTGGAAGCTGGCTCCGGCGCTGGCCGCGGGCAACGCGGTGGTCCTCAAGCCCGCCGAGCAGACCCCCGCGTCGGTCCACGTGTGGCTGAGCCTGGTCGCCGACCTGCTGCCGCCGGGCGTGGTCAACATCGTCAACGGCTTCGGGGAGGAGGCCGGCAGGCCGCTGGCGTCCAGCCCGCGCGTGGCCAAGATCTCCTTCACCGGCGAGACCGCGACCGGCCGCCTGATCATGGGGTACGCGAGCGAGAACCTCAAGCCGGTCACGCTGGAACTGGGCGGCAAGAGCCCGAACATCTTCTTCGACGACGTGTCGTCGGCCGACGACGACTTCTACGACAAGGCGCTGGAGGGCTTCACCATGTTCGCCCTCAACCAGGGCGAGGTGTGCACCTGTCCGTCCCGCGCGCTGGCCCAGGGCGGCCACTACCGGGACTTCATGGACGCGGCCGTGGCCCGCACGGAGAAGATCGTGCAGGGTCATCCGCTGGACACCGGCACCATGATCGGCGCGCAGGCGTCCGGCGACCAGATGGCGAAGATCCTCTCCTATCTGGACATCGGGCGGGAGGAGGGCGCCCGCGTGCTCACCGGTGGCGCCCGCGCCGAGCTCGGCGGCGAACTGGAGGGCGGCTACTACGTCCGGCCCACCGTCCTGGAGGGCGGCAACCACATGCGGGTCTTCCAGGAGGAGATCTTCGGCCCGGTGGTGGCGGTGACGTCGTTCGCGGACCTCGACGACGCGATCGGCATCGCCAACGACTCGCTGTACGGACTGGGGGCGGGGGTGTGGACCCGTGACGGCACCACGGCCTACCGCGCGGGCCGGGCCATCCAGGCGGGCCGGGTATGGACCAACTGCTACCACGCCTACCCGGCGCACGCCGCGTTCGGCGGCTACAAGCAGTCCGGCATCGGCCGCGAGACCCACAAGATGATGCTGGACCACTACCAGCAGACGAAGAACCTCCTGGTGTCCTATTCGCCGAAGAAGCTTGGGTTCTTCTAGAGCCTGAAGTCGGGTGCCTGAAGCAAACGTTATGCCTCAGGTACGCGACTGTCGTGCATACTGCTTGCGCCGACGTCGATCGTCAATGACGTCGGCGCAGCCGGAGTTGCCTTTGACACTCCGTAGCAGGTGGCGATCGCGGCGGCGCGGTTGCGCAGGGAGTCGCGCAACCACTGCGGGGCCAGGGCCTCCGCGCTCGTGGCGAGCTGCCACAGCGCCCATTCGGCGTGTCTCGGATCTTGGAAGGTCACCTCCAGCCGCAGCCAGCCGTCTGCGTCGGCTTCCTCGGTGAGGACAGCCAGCGCGGTGCCCACCAGGTCCTCCCGCCGCGCCGGGTTCACCCGTACCAGCACGGTGACTTGGTCGCCGCCGGTCCGAAACCGCGTGCTGCGTTCCTGCCAGGCCCGGTCCAGATCGACCCGGTCCGGTCGCTGGGCCGGTTCGGCGAGTTCCTCGGCGGCCAGGATGCGGGACAGCCGGTAAGTGCGGTCCGCGCCAGACCTCGTGGCCAGCAAGTAGCCCTGGTCGCGTACGGTGACCAGGCCGATCGGGTCCACCGTGCGCCACTTCGGGGTCTGGTCCACAGCCGCGTAGTGGATGCGTAGCTTGTGTCCGGCAAGCACGGCGCGCCGGACCTCGGCCACGATGGTGTCGGGCACCTCCTCAGGAACCAGCCGGCGCGAGAGGAGATCGGTCTCCGGATCGATGAGCAATCGCTGAGCCGCGCCGGCCGCGGTGGCCCGATAGCTCTCGGGTAGCGCGTCAACCACCTTGCGCATGGCCGAAGCCAGCGCCGGGCCGAGGCCGAATACCTGCGCGCCGCGCCGCGATCCGGCGATCAGCAGAGCAAGCGCCTCGTCATGGTTCAGTCCGGTGAGCTCGGTCCGGAAACCGGGCAGCAACGCGAAACCGCCGTGCCGACCGCGTTCGGCATAGACCGGGACACCGGCCGCGGACAGCGCATCGATGTCGCGCAGCACGGTGCGGGTGGATACCTCCAGTTCGCGGGCCAGCGCGGCCGCGGACAGCCGACCGTGCTGCCGCAGCAGCAGCACCAGCGAGACCAACCGATCGGCGCGCATACGAAGACCGTACTGGAATACACGACACAGGATGTCGTGATTCGTTGCGAGGCTTTAGCAGCACCACACAGACCCATCGCACATGAAGAGGTGACCCGCATGGCACACGCCATTGTCAATCCGGACGGTTTGCACGACCCGGTCCCGTTCGGCTACAGCCACACCGCCACCGTCCCCGCAGGTACGGAACTGGTGCTGATCGCGGGTCAGTACGGATCGGGCCCGGACGGCGCGGTCGTCTCGGCCGACTTCACCGAGCAGGTGAAGCAGACGTTCCGCAACATCGGCGTCGCTCTCTCCGCCCATGGGCTCGACCTCAGCCATGTCGTCCAGCTCAGGACGTATGTGGTGAACCATGACGTCAGCAAGCTCGGGCCAATCGCCGAGGCTGTGCAGGAGGGCTGGGGGACGAAACCGCCCACGCAGACCCTCATCGGTGTCGCGAGCCTGGCTGCGCCTGACGTGCTGTTCGAGGTCGAGGCCCTCGCCGCCCGGCCCTGACTCGACGCCGCCCGCACCCGGGCGATTCGGTGTCCTCAACAACGCCGCGCCGCCCGCGTTCCGCGGCTGGAGGTCAGCTGACTGATGGGGTCCGCGGGCGGAGCTCGCGGACCCCATCAGGCTGTGCACCTCAGCGGAGCGTCACTCGTCGAAAACCCCCAGCCGGTGCGCGATGGCCGCGGCCTCTCCTCGGCCTGAAGCGCCCAGCTTGGCCAGGATGTTGGAGACATGCACGCTCGCCGTCTTCGGCGAGATGAACAGCTCCTCCGCGATCCTCCGGTTGCTCCGCCCGGCGGCGACCAGCCGCAGCACGTCCCGCTCCCGGGCGGTGAGCCCCAGCGACACCGCCGGCGCCGGGGGCGGAGCCGCCTCCCCGTCGGCCTGCCGCAGCCGGATCCGAGCGCGGCCGGCCAGCGTGGTGATCTCCGTCTCGAGCGGCGCCGCTCCCAGCTCGCGCGCCACCGCCTCGGCCTGCCGCAGCAACTCACCGGCGGCTGAGCGGGACCCGGTGCGGCCCTCGGTGATCAGGGCCTCCGCGAGCCGCAACCGGGCGGTGGCCAGCAGTGCCGGGGCCTCCAGTTGCTCGGTGGCGGCGACGGCCTCCGTCCAGTCAGCGGTGGCGTCCCGGCCCTCGGCGGTGAGCAGCTCGGCCCGGGTCATCAGGGCCTGCGCGGCCCACAGCGGTACGAACTCGGGCTGGCCCTTCATCGCCTTGCGGATCCGCTCCACCGCCGCCTTGCGCCCCGGCTCGGCCACCGCGAGCCCGCGGGCCCGCGCCTCCGCCGCCGCGGCCTCGTACAGCAGCGGCCATCCGTAGCGGTGGTGGCCGAAGGGGATGGCCTCGCCGACCGCTGACTCCAGCAGGGAGCGGGCGTCGAGAATCCGGCCGTCGGCGATCGCCAGCGCGATGGCCATGCGCCCCACGGCCAGGGTGTGCTGTGGCTCCGGGTAAGAGCCGGTGCTGCCGCTCTCGGACTCCTCAATCCGGAGCCGGGCCTCGTCGTACGCGCCCCGGGCCAGGGCCAGTTCGGCCCTCCGCTCGGCGATCAGCGCCCGGATGCGGACGCTCACCGCACGGCGGCCGAGGGCCCGCTCGATCACTTCGTCGGCTTCGGCCCAGCGGCCGAGATGGATGAGGGACTCGGCGAGGTTGCCGTCGATGAACGAGGCAATGTTCGGCAGCCCGTACCGCTCGGCGAGGCCACTGCCTTCCTCGGCGGTCTCGACGGCCTCGGCGTAGCGGCCGAGGCCGTGCAGCGCCGTGGACAGGTTGCCGTAGCCATTCAGCACGACACTGGCGTTGCCCGGCTCCAGGTCCCGGGCGCACACGTCGCGGGCCCGCGCGAGCCCGGCCTCGACGTCGCCCGAGTGGATGGTCAGCCAGGCCAGGGTGTGCTGTGCGGCGAGTCCGGTGATCTCGGCGCCCGTCATCCGGCAGAGCTCCACCGCCTGTTCCGCGGTCTTGAGAGCGGTCCGCGCGGGCTGGTGCACGACGGACCAGTGCGCCGCATGTGTCAGTACATCGGCGTGCACGACGGACGGCGGCAGGCCCTTCAACAGCTTCTGGGCCTGGGCGATCTCGTCCCAGCCGTCGGAGCGGGACAGGTCGCGCACCAGCCGGTAGCGCTCGGTCCAGAACCAGGCCGCACGAAGAGGGTCTCCGCCGTTCGAGCCAGGTCGAGAGCTCGGGGACAGATCGCCCTCCAGCTTGCGCAGCGCCCGCTTGCAGATGGCGAGTGCCCGCTCCCGCTCTCCCGCGAGGCGCGCGGCGACGGTGATCGCGGCGAGCAGGTCCACGAAGTCCCCGGGCATGTCCGGGGAGATGGCCGGACACAGGTCTTCCTCGACGCCTTGCCGCATCGACTGCCGGCGCAGTTCCTCGGGGGTGTCGTCCCACAGCTCCAGCGCCCGCTCCAGCAGATGGTGCTGCTCGGCGAACGCGTACCGGCCGCGGGCGCTGCCCGCCGCGGCGATCACGGCGGGCAGCGCCCTGGCAGGGTCGCGGGCGTCGAACCAGTAGCCGGCCAGGCGTCCGGCCCGCTCCTCGGACCGTACGAGTGTGGGGTCGGCCTCCAGCGCCTCGGCATAGCGGCGGCTGAGCCGCGAGCGCTCGCCGGGCAGCAGGTCGCCGGCCACGGCCTCGCGCATCAGGGCGTGCCGGAAGCGGAAGGACTCGCCCTCGTCGGCGGGCTGCAGGACGGCGGCGCCGACAGCGGTACGCAGGGTGCCGATCAGCTCGTCCACGGCGAGGCCCGTGACGGTGGCCAGTAGCCGGAACTCCACCTCGGAGCCGCCCCCGGCGGCGATCCGCACCACCCGCTGTACCTCGTCCGGCAGTGCCTCGACCCGGACCAGCAAAAGGTCGCGCAGGGTGTCGCTGATGCCGCCCGGGGAGCCTTCGAGGATGCTGCAGGCCAGCTCCTCAACGAAGAAGGCGTTGCCCTCGGAGCGTTCGAAGACCCGGTCAAGGACCTGCTCGGGCGGGGCCTCGCCGCGGAGGGCGGCGAGCTGGCGGCGGACCTCGGTGCGGTCGAAGCGGGGCAGCTCGAGGCGGGTGACGGTGCGCAGCCGCTCGTACTCGGCGAGGGCGGGACGCAGCGGGTGGCGGCGGTGCAGGTCGTCGGTGCGGTAGGTGGCGACGATGAGCAGGCGGCTGTCGGTGAGGGCGCGCAGCAGATAGCTGAGCAGCTCGCGCGTGGAGCGGTCGGCCCAGTGCAGGTCCTCCAGGGCCAGGATGAGGGTCCGGTCCGCCGCGAGGCGCTCCAGGAGGCGGACGGTGAGCTCGAAGAGCCGGGCGCGGCCGTCGGTTTCGGGGCGGCCCCGGTCCATCTCGCCGAGCTCGGGCAGCAGCCGGGCGAGCTCGCCCTCCTGGCCGGCGACCGCGGCGTCGAGCTCCGCGCCGAGCTGGCGGCGCAGGGAGCGCAGGGCGGTGGAGACGGGGTGGTACGGCAGGGCATCGGCGCCGGTTTCGACGCAGCCGCCGAGGGCGACGACGGCACCGTCCGCGGCGGCCCGGCCGAGGAACTCCTGAATCAGCCGGGTCTTGCCGACGCCGGCCTCGCCGCCCACGAAGAGGGCGCGGGGCTCCCCGGCGTGCGCCCGGGACAGGGCCTCTCCGAGGGCGGTCAGCTCGGCGCTGCGGCCGACGAAGACGGGGCTTGTGTGACTGCTCTGCACGGTGCCGAGCATCGCATGCCGTACAAGGTGAGGGACAGCGGTTACGGCGTCGGCTGGGGCCGCTGCAGCCGGGTGCCCAGCCACGCGACGCCCCTGCTCCGTCATGCGGCGCGGACGTGGTGCTTGCGACCGTCGGCGCCGGAGGTGCTGTCGGCGGCGGCACGGGCCGCCTTCGCGGCCTGCTCGGCCTCGCGGACCAGGCGGCGCTGCGCGGCGCGGGAGAGGAGCTCGGCCTGGCGGGCGGTCTGGTACTCGTGGTGCAACATGACGGTCTCCTTGGACCCAGCTGGTCTCTTGTTGTGCTTCCAGCGTCGTCTCCAAGGCGGGGGCGCCACATCGACAGGCTTGCGCATCGTGCCGCACGGGAGGTGCCTTAGCCCCGGGGCAAGGGGACCTTAGGGAAGGGTGCTGGGCGAAGTGCCGGCGGAAGGCGGCGACGGGGGTTCCTCACCTCTCACGTGGTCCCGATGCGAGGCGGGCTGTCACCGAGCACGTCGGTTCCCGTACAGTCCGTGATGCTCACGCTCCGTCAGGGACCAAGCCCAGCGGTCGAACAGGAGAAGACCCGTGGCCACCGAAGCCCGTTCCGCCGCCCTCCCGCCGAACGCTGCTCCAGCTGGTCGGCCGGTCCCCGAGGTGGACTCCGCCCTCGTGGAGCGGTGGCGCTCCGACGGCGGGGAGCTGGTCGATCTGCTGGCCCTGGCGCGCGAGCGGCTCGGCGGTATCGCCGCGTTCCGCCTCGGGCCGCGCCCCACGGTCCTGGTCACGGAGCCCCGGGCCGTCCAACACGTGCTCGCCCGGCACCCGGACCGGTACGTCAAGCGCTCCCACCGCGCCCGCCTGCTGATCGGCGACGGCGTCCTCGCCGCCACCGGCGAGGCATGGAAGCGGCAACGGCGCCTGTTGCAGTCCCAGTTCACCGGCACCGGGATGCGCCGCTACGAAAAGCGGATCAGCGAGGCCGCCCGGAGCACCGCCGAGCGCTGGGCCGAGTACGCCCGCACCGGGCAGATGCTCGACGTCGGCGAGGAGATGCGCCGCTTCGCCCTGGACACCATCTGGCGCTCCCTCACCGGATACCCCCTCGATGGCGAGACCGCGCACGAACTGACCGCCGTAGGAACCGTGGTGGCGGCCCTGCCGACCCTGCCCGCCGACGCCGTCGACGCCGAGGAGGCCGTCGCCGCCGACCTGTCCAGGATCGACGCGGTCGCCCGGCGCGCCATCGGGGCCGCCCGCCGCGGCGCTGCCGGTCCCGACGGCCCGGGCCTGCTGCACGTCCTGCTCGACGCGGCCACCGAGCGCCCCGAGTACACCGACCGGCTGATCCGCGACGAACTGATCACGCTGCTGGTCGCCGGCCACGAGACCACCGCCACCACCTTGACCTGGTTCTACTTGCTCCTCGACCGCCACCCCGCGGCCCGCGAACAGGCCCTCGCCGCCGGCGACGAAGGCTCACCGCAGCGCCGGGAAGCCATCCAGGCCCTGGTCAACGAGACGCTCCGGCTCTACCCGTCCGCCTGGATCCTGCCCCGGCACGCCGTCGAGGACGACACCCTGGCCGGCTACGCCATCGAGGCGGGCACCGATGTCCTGGTCTGCCCCTACCTCGTACACCGGGACCCTGAGCTGTGGCCGGATCCCGAGCGTTTCGACCCGCGGCGCTTCACCACTCCGGGCAGCCGCCCCACCCCGCCAGGCGCCTACCTGCCTTTCGGTATCGGCCCCCGCGCCTGCCTGGGCCTGCAGTTCGCCCTCCGCGAGTCGACCCTTCTCCTCGAACACCTGCTGCCCGCCCACACCCTGACCTTCCGCTCCACCCCCACCAAGGCCGCCTACAGCCTCACCGTCCGCCCGGACGGCCCGACCCCCGCCACCCTCGCCGCCGAGCGGGCCTGAACGCCCGCGGCGACGGCACTCAGCCGGAGCCCTGTCGAACGGGGACTGCCGTGTGTGCCAGGAGTTCGGCGAGGCGGGACGGGGCGAGGCCGCCGGGCTCACGGCGCTCCCGCGCCCAGGTGTTCACCAGCTGTTGCAGCGCTTCGTTCACCGGGGTCGGGACCCCGCACGCCCGGCCCAGCATGGCGATCTCACCGTTCAGGTAGTCGACCTCGGCGGAGCCGCTGCCGCGCCGCAGGCTCTGCCACGTGGAGCTGTGCCCCGGTTCGGCGGCGGTGCCCGTCACCTCGTCCACGGCCCCGCGGCGCAGCTCGGCCAGCTCCTCCGGTTCCGCGTAGGCGATGCCCGAGCGCTTCAGGACCTCGACCGCCTCGGCCCTGGCCCCGGCGATCAGTTCCTGGAGCTGTCCGTCCGCCGCCCGGCCGCACAGCGCGTCCACGGCGTTGGCCAGGTTGCCGAGGAGTTTGCCGTACTTCCAGCGCATCGCGTCGTCCGCGACCAGGGTGCGGAAGGTGGAGCCGCGCAGGTCGTCGGCGATGCGCTGGACGGTCTCGTCGCTGCCCTCGGGGAAACACCCCAGGACCAGGGCGCCCGTGCGGGGGCCGCACCACGTCCGGACGACGCCCGGTGTGAGGAAGGCGGCGGGCAGGACGACGCAGGCGGCGTACACGTGCCGGAAGTGACGCAGCGCCATCCGCTCACTCTCCACCCCGTTTTGAAGGCATACCAGCGGCAGGCGGGAGGCGGAACCGCCTCCCGAGACCGGGCGGGCCGCCCAGGCGGCGAGTATGGACGCCGTGTCCTGCGTCTTGACGGCCAGGAAGAACACGTCGTCGCCGCGCAGTTCGATCTCTTCGGGCCCCCGTACCACGGGGATGCGGAGGGTGTGGCTCCCGTCGGGCGCCTGGAGTGTCAGCCCGCGTTCGCGCAGCGCCGCGTGGTGCTCGCCGCGGGCCACGAGGACGACCTCCTGCCCGGACTGGTGGAGGCGGGCGCCGATCGCGCCGCCGATGGCGCCGGCACCGATGATGATGTATCGCATGCGCCGATTCTCCTGGTGTGTGGCCGACAGGCCAGTCAGCGCCTCTGACACCACGGGACGGGCAGGCCCGAGAAGGCACCTGACGGGGTTTCAGTCGTTCCGGGTCTCGGCGCGGGACTGCCCACGCGTCACACCGTCCCCCTGCGGCACCGGGAATCGGCGCGGCAAGAGGCAAAGCGGCCGCATGGCACGGACTTCCGGCCATTGAGGCCGCATGAGGTTCGCATACATGGTTCGGGCGGCCTGTGATCGCCATGGCGGGATCAAACCAGAGGGCAACGACGTCACATCAGGCGCCGTTGCCCCTCGCAAAGGTCTTCCCTAGCCTCGGATGGGCTTGATCTCCCAGAGCGGGATAATTCCCTCGCGAGTTTACCGGAGGTCGTATGACATCGTCGGTCTCGCTGTGTGCGCATCCGGACTTCACCGAGGAGGACGAAGTCCGAGTCGCCCGAATCGAAGAAGAATTACTCGGCAGACTGAAAATGCTGAACGAGGACGATGATCTGGTCGTCGTGCTGGGTATGGCCGCGGCGGAGGTCCTAGGTCGGGATGTTGTCGATGGACTGACGCGCGGTGGAAAGTTCCGCATTCAGCCGGGTGAGCTGGCCGGGTACGGGATCGACGCGGAGGATTTCGCGCGCTTCCAGCGGCTCTGGTATCGCTTCAAGGTTCCCTACGCGCGGGCGTCGCTGGTCTGGTGGTACGTGTTCTGTCTGGCCATGGGGCGTGAGGCGGAGGGCGTGGCGGGTGCCCTGGACCGTATGGGGCAGTGGCTCGGGATGCTCGGCGGTACCCCTGCCGCCGTCCTTCCGCGGATCGGCGAGGCGCTGGGGCTGGCCACGGACACGGTCGTGGTCACCGACGCGGAGCTGACCGACGTCGCCGCGCTGGCGGCGGCCGTACGGCTGCACGCCCCGCTGGTGGCGGTCGACGACGTGAAGGCGGCACGGGACGTCGCGCGGGCGCACGGGCTGGGGGTGGTCGCGGCAGCGGACGCAGCTGTTCACGGACCCGACGGGGCGGGTGCCGCCGCTCGACCGCCCGGCGGGGCAGGCGCTGCCGCTCAGCCACCCGGCGGGTCGGGCGCCGCTCTGTGGCTCGGCCCGCCCGTCGCGCTGCGGGACCTTCCGGCGGTGGCCCGACGGGCGTGGGAGCGGCTCGCGGACGCCGAGCGCGACGAGTTGCTGGCCGGGTTCGAGCAGCGGGTCTCCTCGATCGAACGGGTGCGGCTCCTGGTCGATGAGGAGGTGCTCGACAACCGGGCCGTCGTCGCGATGGTCGCCGAATGCCGTAAGGCGGACGTCGCCGACTGGTCCGGATGCCATCTCGTCCTCGCGACGGTGCTCTGGTGCTGGCACGAGTCGGGGTGCGTGCTCCAGGAGCTGAACCAGTCGCTGCTCTCCTTCCCCGCGCTCGCGCTGTTCCTGACGCGTAAGGCGCGGACGTACGGCGGTCAGCTCGCCACCGCCCCGGGCACGCCGGCCTCCGCCGCCCCGGTGGAGCCGGACGTCGCCGACGTCGTGGAGCCGGTCGGCAACGATGTCGTGGAGCCGGTCGGCAACGATGTCGTGGCGCTGGCCCGGCGCCTGCGAGCGGTCCGCACCGGTGTCGAGGCGGAGTTCGAGCGGTGCCTGCACTTCGACGGCAGCAACTGGGAACGCCGCGAGTTCCTGCTGCCGCGCTCGATATACCGGCGGGTCCAGCGGGTGCCGGAGGGGCTGTGCCGCCATCTGTACGACAGCGTCGGCGTCGAACTGCCCGGACGGACCGGCCGGCCGGAGGACTGGGACAGGCTGGTGGAGCTGGCTCTGGAAGCGGGCAGCAGTCCGACCCGCCTCCTGCAGGAGATCGCGCACTGGGCGGCGAACAGCCCGGATCCCGAGGTCGATCTCGCCATTTTCACGGTCCCGGTGGGCCGTAAGCTCGACGCGCCGTGGACCATGGAGTTCACGGACCTGTTCTGCTACACCGGATTCCGGGACGGATTCCGACCGGAGGACCACGGAATCACCGCAAGCCGGGTGGAGATGTACAACATCATCGCTCAGCGCATGCGGTACAACGCGGTGAAGAAGGCGCAGAATTACGCGCCGGTTCAGCGTTTCGCGCCCCAGGGTTTCAACCTTCCCGACATCGCCATCGCGGAAGACGCGAATCACGGCGGACACACCGCGGCGGGGATACGGCTGGCATGCCGCCTGCCCATCACCGTCGAGCATCGCGGAACCGAATGGAACGGCCTCGCGGATGTCCGGCTGAACCGGTCCGCATACCGCCAGGAGAACCGCTTCCGGCCGCGCGACATGGTCCGCGGCTGTCGCTATACGCAATGGGCCAAGGGGATCGCTGACGCGACGTACCGGAGAGATCTGCAGTTCGCGGAGAAATGGGCGGGCAAGGTCAGGGACCTCCACCTGTGAAAGGTCCGGACCTCCACCTGTGAAAGGCCGGGATCGCCACCTGTGATCGGAGCCGAATTGAGCAGCAGCAAGGACGTGTTCACGGTACAGCTGGGCGATCGCGCCGTCACCGTGCCGGCACGCTGCCCGCACCGCGGTGCCCCGCTGGCGCAAGGAGTCGTCGACGGCGCCTTCCTGGAGTGCCCCTGGCACGGGGCCACCTTCGACCTGCGCACCGGCAAGCGGCTGCGCGGGCCGGTCTGTTCCGACCTGGCGGTCACCGTCGACGGCTGCCCGGGCCAGGGCGAAGGCCGGGCCCGGCCCCACCGCACCGAGAAGGGTTCTCGTACCGACACCGCTTCACGAGGAGAAGATCGCACGTGACATACGTCATCACCCAGCCCTGTGTGGACGTCAAGGACGGAGCCTGCGTCGACGTCTGTCCGGTGGACTGTATCGAGGGCGAGCAGCGGGACCGGCAGTTGTTCATCGATCCCGAACGCTGTGTCGACTGCGACCTGTGCGCCACCGTGTGCCCGGTCGACGCGATCTACCGGGAGGAGGAGGTGCCGCCGGAGTGGCAGCACTTCACCGAGCTCAACGCCGCCTACTTCCGTGACGCCGACGGGGCCGCGTCATGACCTCGCAGCCCGCGGTGCAGGACGAGCTCAGCATCGTCCGGTGGGCCGACGCCGCGATCGGCACCGACGCCACCTCCCTGCACGTCCCGCACGGCGAGCGGCCCGTGGCCATGCACGGCGCCGACGCGACCGGCGTGGGACTGGTCGGCAACGGGACCATCGGAGCCGATGTGATCCGGCTGCCCGCCGGCAAGGGCTTCCCGCCGCACACCCATCCCGGCCACCACGTTCTGGTGGTCCTGGCCGGGAGGGGCACCATCACCTACAACGGCCGCGTCCATCCCACCGAGGCGGGGGAGATCTACATCGTCGAAGGGGCCGTCTCGCACGCGGTCGGGGCGATCACCGATCACGTGATCCTGGCCATCGGCGCTCCGCACATGCCGGTCGACTCCGAGGGCCGGATGGACGTCGTGGTCTACGAGGAGGTGCTCAGCCCGATCGGGAATCTGCACTGCCTGATCTGCGACGGCAAGTCCCGGCTGCCCTCCTATCTGCATGACGTCGGCTGTGCCCACTGCCCGTGCCACGCCTGCGCCGGAGCCGAGGGCACGCGCAGCGGCACCCCGCCGAAGGAGCGATGATGGCGACCTCGCGGTACCACACCGCCGTCTCACACCCGGGGCTGACCGACCTCAGGAACCGGATCGCACCCGCCCGCACGAGCGTCATCGGCCACGACATGTACCGCTCCGTCACGACCGAGGCGGCCGCGCGGGTCTTCATGGAGCACCACGTCTTCGCCGTGTGGGACTTCATGTCCCTGCTGACGTCGCTGCAACGCGAGCTGACGTGCGTCGAGGTGCCCTGGTTGCCCCAGGGGCCGGTGGCCAGCCGACGGCTGATCAACGAGATCACGCTGGTGGAGGAGAGCGACGAGCTGGGGGACGGCTACCTCAGCCACTTCGAGCTGTACCGCATGGCGATGGGTGACCTCGGTGCCGACACCGCCCCCGTCGACGCCTTCCTCGACGCCCTGCGCGACGGGCTGCCGGTGGTGAAGGCCCTGGAGACGGCGCGCGTGCCGCAGGCGTCGGCCGACTTCGTCACCAGCACCTGGACCGTGCTGGAGACCGCCCCGTTGCACTGCCGGGCCGCGGTCTTCGCCTTCGGCCGCGAGGACCTGATCCCGGAGATGTTCGAGCAGGTCGTCCGGATCGAGGACCCGCACGGCAGGCTGGCGCGCTTCAAGGACTACCTGGATCGCCACATCGAGGTCGACGCGGACGAGCACACGCCCATGGCGATGCACATGCTCGTCGACCTGTGCGGTGACGACGCCGGGAAGTGGGCCGACTGCGCCCGGTCCGTGCAGGTCACCCTGCACGCCCGGCACCGGCTGTGGACGGCCGTCCACAGCGCGATCACCTCCGATGCCGGGCGTACCTGATCCCCGATGTCCGGCGGGGCGTGCTCCGAGCACATGAAGGGGCACGCCCTCCGATCGGCTGAACCGGCACAGCGGCATCACTGACATCCCCACAGAGAGGGCATAGAGGCACCATGACAGACGCGGCGGTGCTGGTCTTGGGCATCACGGGCATGCCGAGCTGGGGCAGGACATGGTCCGGCGGATCAGCGAACAGGCCCGCCGGCGGACCCGGGTGATCGGCGCCGACAGACCGGCGCTGCTCGACGGAGCGCCGGAGGAGCATCTCGCCCTGTTCGACGAGGTGGTGCCGCTCGACGTGCAGGACGCCACGGCGTGCCGGGAGTGGGCGCTTGCCACCCGGCCCGATGTCGGCGCCGTCCTCACGATCCGGGAGACCTCCGTCCTGGCCGCCGCCGAGGTGACTCAGGCGCTGGGTCTGCCGGGCAACGCCCCGGAGGTGGTGGCCCGTGTCCGTACCAAGGACCTGTGCCGGCAGCGGCTGGGCGAGGCCGGGTTCCCGCAGCCGCACAGTGCCGTGTGCCGCGGCCTCGCCGACGCCGAACGGTTCCTGGAGGCCACCGGGCCGGGGCCCTGGATCGTCAAGCCGCGCGCGGGCCTGGGCAGCATCGGCGTCTCACGCATCGATCACCGCGGGGAGCTGGCCGCGGCCGTCGACGGGCTGTGGGGCGGGCTGTCCCCCAAGGCATCGCTGCCCCCCGCGAGCTCCTTCCTGATCGAGACCTACGTCACCGGCGAGGAGTACTCCGCCGAAGGCGTCGTGGTGGGCGGCGTCCCCCACGTCCTGGCCCTGACCCACAAGCAGATCACCGACGGCTTCCTCTCGACGAGCCAGCGGGTGCCCTCAGGGCTCGCGCCGGACGTGGCGGCGGACGCCGAGGACACCGTGGCGCGGGCGCTGAAAGCGCTCGGAGTCACCCACGGCATCTTCCACGTCGAGCTGTGGCTGACGCCGTCGGGGGTGGTGCTCGGCGAGTTCCACGTCCGGACGGCCGGCGACTACATCCACGCCCTGGTGGAACACACCCGGCCCGGCCTGGAGTTGTTCGGCGCCTGCGTCGACGACGCGCTCGGCCGTGCCCCCACACCGTTCCCCGACCCCGTCGGCTCGGCACGCGTCGAATTCCTCTTCGCTCCCGCGGGCACGCTGCGCGCCGTCCACGGCTGGGACGAACTGGCGGGCCACCCCGCCGTGCGGATCGCCGATCTGAACGTGGCCCCCGGTGACGTCGTCCCGGCGGTCAAGGACGCCTTCACCCGCTCGGCCGTCTTCGTCGTCGGCGCCGACAGCCCCGGCGACGCCGACGCGCTGGCCACCGGCCTCGCCTCCCGCGTCGTCTTCGACGCCCGCCCCGCCGAGCCCGGAGGGCCGATGGCCCGTGACCGGGAGGGAACATGGATCCGTCGCTGAGCAATCTGCTGTACGAGAGTCCGGAGCTGTACGAGGAGGTCTATCCGGACACCGAAACCGCCATTCCCGCCATGTGCGTGCGGTTGATCGGCGAACACGGCACCGTACCGGAACGCTCCCTGCTCGACATCGGCTGCGGTACGGGCCGCCATGCGGAGTACTTCACCCGGGCGGGCTTCGACTGCGTCGGCGTCGACTACCAGGACGCCATGGTCGCCTACGCCCGCAAGCGCCGTCCCGGACTCGACTTCCACACCGGCGACATGCGCGCACTCCGGCTCGGCCGGACGTTCGCCGCGATCACCTGCCTGGGCTGGGCGCTGTCCAACATCCACACCAACGATGACCTCGACCGGACCGTGGAGACCTTCGCCGCGCACTCCGTGCCGGGCACGCTGTTGATCCTGCACGTGCCCAATGCGATCGCCACACCGGACGGCCACGCCCTGCAGCAGCGTTTCACCATCGACACGCCGGGGCTCACCGCCACCGCGGACGCGCGGTACCGCCTCGACCGCCGCAACCAGCTCCTGGTCCGCACCCGTGAATGGCGCATCGGCGATCGACCGCCGCAGCGCGACCACGTCAGGTTCCGGCTGACGTTCCCCAAGGAGATCGAGCACTATCTCGGCGGTCACGGCTTCCGGGTCCTCGGCATGTACGACAACACCCGGGCCGCCGACAGCGACCTGACCGGCCCCGCGCTGTACGTGCTGGCACGCTTCGCGCCGGAGGCACCCGGGAGCGGGACCGGCCGGGCGGCGACCGCTACTCCACGTTGACGGTGACGGTCTTGGGCCGCTGATACTCGGTCAGGGCCAGCACGCTCAGGTCCGTTCCGTGCCCGGACTCCTTGCGGCCGCCGTGCGGCAGCTCGCCGGTCTGCTCCAGATGGCAGTTGACCCACACCTCGCCGGCGTCGAGCCGGGTGGCCAGCCGCAGTACGGCGGCGGTGTCACGGCCCCACACGCTGGCGGCCAGGGCGTGCGGCACACCGTTGGCCGCCCTGAGCAGCGCGTCGGTGTCGTCCAGGGCCTGCACCGTCAGCACCGGCCCGAAGACCTCCTCACGTACGGCCGGATCGTCGTCCGGCACGTCGGCCAGCACCATGCCCGGCCGCCAATAGCCGTCCTCCTCGCCCTCCCCGAGGCTCAACGGCGACACCTTCCGGACGCCGGCGTCGCTGGCCTCCAGGATGGCGTCGAGGCGCTTGACCTGGTCGGGGTTGTTGAGCGGGCCGAAGTCCGCGCCCGCCCGGCGGCCGGCCATGGCGGCCGCCAGCCCCGCCACGACCTCCTCGTACGACTCGCGCAGCGTCAGCACCCGGGCCGGGGCGGCGCAGCTCTGGCCCGCGTTGTACGTCGAGGCCCCGACCAGTCGCTCGTACGTGTACGCGGGCGCGTCCGGCAGCACCACCGCCGCCGCGTTGCCGCCGAGCTCCAGACTCACCCGGCGCAGCCCCGCGCGGGCGACGACGTCCAGGCCCGCGGCCCGGCTGCCGGTGAAGGCGATGCCGTCCACGCCGCGGCTCATGACGAGCGACCGGCCGGTGGCCCGGCCGCCGGGCAGCGCGGCGAGGACGTCCGGTCCCAGCGCCTCGCGGGCGTGCGCCGCCACGAGCAGGGCGCTGTCCGGGGTCGTCTCCGCCGGTTTCAGAATGACGGTGTTGCCCGCCGCGAGAGCGGGGGCGAACCGCCACACCGCCATCATCAGCGGGTAGTTCCACGGCACGATCGCGGCGACGACTCCCAGGGGCTCCCAGCGCACCCAGCTCTCCCGGCCGGGCAGCCGGTGCCCGCTCGCGGGTGTGAGATCCGCCCGTACGGCGCCCGCGTAGAACCGGACGAGATCGATGCACTGCTCGATCTCGCCGGTGAGCTCGGCGGCCGGCTTTCCGGTGCCGGCCTGCTCCGCGCGGAGGTAGTCCTGTGCGTGGTCCTCCATGAGAGAGGCGAGCCTGAGCAGTCGGCGCGACCGTTCGGCGGTCGTCAGCCCGGCCCAGCCGGGCAGCGCCGCGCGGGCGGCCGCGACCGCGGCGGCGACGCGGCCCGTCCCACTGACGGGGGCGGGGTCCCTGGGGCGGCCGGTCCTGGGGTCGGTGAGAGGTAAGCAGGCGTCCGATGCGGTGTCCGCTGAAGTCTCCGGCATGCGGCTGCCCTACCCCCGCGGGACCGGCCGCACGCCCGCGGCGGCCCGGTGCTCAGCCGGTTTCGGACGTGACCCGGAAGGTCACGCGGGCGGCCAGGTCGGCGGTGAGTTCGTCGACGCGGTCGGGGCCGTCGTCGGCGCGCGTGACGAAGACGGCGGAGCGTGTGTAGGAGTCCTTGGCCTGCCCGATGACGTCGCCGGGGGCCACCTGGAGGTGGGCCGCCTGGACGGCGGGGTGCGCGGCCAGTTCGTCCCACCCGTCGACGGCGCGCAGCGTGCCCGGCGGGGCGAGCAGGAACTCGGCGCGCGCGGAGCCCGCCGGTGCGGGGACCGGAGCCGGGGGACGTCCGAGCAGGTCGTCGATCAGCGTGCCGTACAGCTCCAGTCCGGGGCGGGTGTGCTCGACCAGCGCGTGGATGAAGTCCCCGCCACCGCGGTCGTGGAGCTCGCCCAGGACGATGCCGTCCCGCGTCACCCAGAATTCGGCGTGAAAGATGCCATGGGTGAGGCCGACCGCGGTCAGTGCCCGGCTGACGGCGTCGGCGGCCTCGCCCGACGTCTTCTCGTCCAGCCCGGAGGGCACCCGCTGTCCCAGTTCGACGAAGTCGTCGGTGACGGTCTTGCGCGTCAGTGCCAGCACCTGGGGCACGCCGCCGACCACGACGCCTTCGGCGGAGTACTCGTCACCGCTGACGTAGGTCTCCACCAGGAAGTACGGGGAGAGCGGCAGGTCGCCCATTGCGGGTGGCGGAGCGCCGAACCTCGCCAGCGCGTCCGGCAGCCGGCCGGGCTCGTCGATGCGGGACACGCCGATGCTGGCGAGTCCGTCACGGGGCTTGACGACCCAGGGCCCCGGCGGGGTGCGGCGGATGAAGTCCTCGGCCTCGGCGGCGCTGCGGCACAGGGCGGTGGCGGGTTGCGGAAGGCCCGCCTCGCGCAGACGCCGGCGGCACTCGTCCTTGTTCCGGATGCGGACCACCGCCTCGGGGGCGTTGCCCGCCAGCCCCAGTTCCCGGGCGATGACCGCGGTGGGCAGCACGGACAGCTCCCGGATGGTCAGCACCGCGTCGACGGAGGGCCGGACCGTGCGGGCCCAGGCACGGCATGCCTCGGGGTCGTGGACGTCCAGGGCCAGGGTCTCGTCCATCAGGGCGATCTCCTCGGGCGGCGCGCCCCGTACGTTCCGTTCCGTGTCGGCCCCCAGCAGCCGCAGCCCCCGGCGCCGGGCCTGGGCGCAGACCCTGCGGATCTGGTCCCGGCCCCACGGTGTCATCGCGGTACTCCCCATCACCAGCAGCGTCGGCTTCGCCATCTCCCCACTCCTCTGCGTAGGAACCTCTCGCGCGCGGCTCCACGAGTATGGAGGTCCTCCGCGGCGGGCGGGAGAACGTCTTCCCGCCGCTACGACGGCGGCGCAGGCTCGTCCGGCGGGCTCTCGGCCCGGGCCAGCGGGCGCACAGCCGGGCCCTGGAGCACGGCCCCGTCCAGGCCGAACCGCGAGCCGTGGCAGGGGCACTCCCAGGTGCGTTCGGCGTCGTTGAAGTGCACCACGCAGCCGAGGTGGGTGCACCGGGCGGAGAGGCTGTGCACGGCCCCGGACGGGTCGCGGTGGACCGCGCGGAGCCGCCCGCCCACGCGCACCACGGCGCCGGAGTCGGGGCGATCTCGCGGACCGAGCCGACGCGCGGCGCGGTCACTCGGTCCCCGACCAGGTGCCGTACGGCCCGGGCCTGGAGTGCCAGGGCGGGACCGGCCTCCACGGAGGGCTTCAGCCGCCGCGGGTCGTACAGCCGGGCCCAGCGCGTCCCCTCCCCCGTGATCAGGGACGTGATGAGCCGTCCGGCGAGCGCGCCGGTGGCCATGCCCCAGCCGCCGAAGCCGGTCGCGACGTAGACGTGGGCGGCGCCGGGGTGGAGCGGTCCGATCAGCGGCAGCCGGTCGGTGGAGGCGATGTCCTGGGCGGCCCAGCGGTGGGTGATCTCCGCGTCGGGGAAGTACTGCCGCAGCCACGCGGCGAGGCGCTGGTACCGGGCCTGCACCCCGCCCGCGCCGGGGGTGAACTTCTCCCCGGTGACGATGAGCAGCCGCCGTCCGTCGTCCAGCGGGGCGGTGCGTACGGAGCGCGTGCCCTGCTCGGGGGTGATGTACATGCCGTGCGGCGCGGCCGACGCGGGGACGGCCGCGGCGACGACCAGTTCACGGAACGGTTCCAGTCGCAGGAACATCAGGGCCCGGTCGAACACCGGGTAGTGGGTGGCCACGACGACGTCCGCGGCGGTGACGGTCGCCCCGTCCTCGGTGGTGAGGACGGGCGGGCGGCCCGGTCGCAGGCCGGTGACCCGCGCGTGCTCGAAGATCTGCCCGCCCCTGCCCCGCAGGTCGTCCGCGAGCGCGAGCAGGAAGCGGCGCGGATGGAACTGGGCCTGGTCGGCGACGCGCACGGCGGCGGCCACCGGGAAGGGCAGCTCGGTGTCGGTGACCAGCGAGGCGGGCAGCCCCGCCGCCAGCGCGGCCTCGGTCTCCTGCCGCACCGACTCCCGCCGGTCGTCCGAGGTGACGAAGGTGTAGGCCGGGGCGGGCTCCAGATCGCAGTCGATGCGCAGCTCGTCGGCGACCCGGCCGATGTGGTCCAGGGCGTCCTGCTGCGAGGCCGCGTACAGACCCGCCGCCCGGGGCCCGTGGGTCGCGCGCAGCCGCGCATAGCTCAGGGTGTGCAGCGCGGAGATCTTCGCCGTCGTGCAGCCGGTCGTCCCGGCGCCGATCCGGTCCGCTTCCAGCAGGGCGACAGACCGCCCGGCGCGGGCCAGCTCCCAGGCGGTGCACACTCCGGCGATGCCGCCTCCGACGACCGCCGCGTCGACGCGCAGGGCGGCCGGCGGCCGCGGGTAGGCGGGCCCGGGGGCCGTCTCCATCCAGTACGAGCGCGGGGCTCCGGGCATCGTCACCGCGGCTCGCCCCGCTCCTGCCCGGCGCTCACGGGTACCCGTACCGGGGCCCGCACGGGTCAGCCCTCACCGACGCCGAGGGCGGCCGGCAGGACCAGTACCAGGGTGGTGGCGGCGAAGAGGCCGTGCCCGGCGACGGCCGCCAGGGGGCGGCGATGTCCATGGGAACCTCCTGGGGCCCGGCCGCGGGCCGCCCGCAAGGTCACCGGCGGCCCGAGGACCGGATGGGCCGACACCTCCATGGTCCGCCGACAAGCGCTCGACCGCCCTCCGAGCGCCCGGCCGACCACCGCCCCCGCGACCGGCTAGCTCGCGTCGGCGAGCGCCAGGGTGTGCAGGCGCTCCGGCGGCCCGGGGCGGGCGTAGTACCAGCCCTGGGCCGTGTCGCAGCCCAGCATCCGCAGGTGCTCGGCCTGCACCCCGGTCTCGACGCCCTCCACCGTCACGGCCAGGTCCAGGGTGTGGGCGAGCGAGACGATGCCTTCGACGATCTTGACGTCGACGGGGTCGGCGGGTGCGCGCTGCATGCCCCGGGTGAAGGAGCGGTCCAGCTTGAGCGTGCTGACCGGCAGCCGGCGCAGGTAGGCCAGGTTGGAGTAGCCGGTGCCGAAGTCGTCCAGGGCGATGTCGACGCCCAGTTCGGACAGCTGGCGCAGCGGCCGCAGCGCGTCCTCGTCCGCGCCGATCAGGTCGGACTCGGTGACCTCCAGGCACAGCGCGGTGGGGCACAGCCCGGCGTCCTTCAAGACCGCCACGGTGTCGGCGACCAGGGACTTGTGGGCCAGCTGCAACGGAGAGAGGTTGACGTTGACCCGCAGCTGGTCGCCGCCGCAGAGGCGGCCGGTGTTCTCCCGCCAGGCGCGGGCCTGCCGGGCGGCCTCTTCCAGGACCCAGCGGCCCAGCGGCACGATCAGTCCGGTGTTCTCGGCGAGCGGGATGAACTGGTCGGGCCCCAGGACACCGTGGACGGGGTGGAGCCAGCGCACCAGCGCCTCGGCGCCGCGTACGCTGCCGTCGGCGAGCCGGACCAGGGGCTGGTACTCGATGAAGAACTCGCCGTTCTCCAGCGCGGACGGCAGCCGGTTGGTGAGGCTGTGCCGGGCGATGACGCGGGCGTTGGAGTCGGCGTCGGCGAGCACGGAGCGGTTGCCGCCCGCCGCCTTGGCCCGGTACATGGTGATGTCGGCGCTGCGCATGACCTCCGCGGTGCCGATCTCGCCCGCGCGTCCTTCGACGACGCCGATGCTGGCCCGTACCAGCAGTTCGCGGCCGGCGACGGTGACGGGCTCGGCGAGCGCGGTGAGCATCCGGTGGGCGAGGGCGGCGGCCTCGGTGGCCGCGCCGGGTCCCGCGATGAGGGCCGCGAACTCGTCGCCGCCGGCCCGCGCCACCATCTCGGCGGGGGAGGTCGCGCACGCCGCCAGCCGTTCGGCGACGGCGATCAGGAGCTGGTCGCCGACGGCGTGGCCGAGGCTGTCGTTGACGGTCTTGAAGTCGTCCAGGTCCAGGTAGCAGACTCCGAACCGCTCGGTCTCGGCGCCCTCGGCCAGCGCCTGGTCGAGGCGTTCGAGGAACAGGGTGCGGTTGGGCAGCCCGGTGAGCTCGTCGTGGGTGGCCTCGTACCGCAGCCGCTCCTCCAGCAGCCGCTGCTCGGTGATGTCCTCCATCAGCGCGAGCTGGTACTGCGGCTGCCCCGTGGAGTCGCGCAGCAGCGAGACCGTCAGGTTGGTCCACAGCACGCTGCCGTCGGGGTGCGGGTGCGGCTTGACGATGCGGAAGAAGTCGCGCTTGCCGGAGACGAGCTCGTGGTAGAGGTCCAGGACGCCGGGCGCGTCCTCGGGGTGCACCCAGTCCAGGACGTTGCGGCTGGTCCGGAAGTACTCCCGGCCGCCGAACATCTGGGCCACCGCGTCGTTGACGACCAGCACCCGGCCGTCGAGGTCGGCGATCCCGACGCCGATGGCCGCCCCTTCGAACACCGCCTGGAACCTGGCCTCGCTGGCGTGCAGCGCCACCTCCGCCTCGCTGGCGGCGGCGAGCGCGGCCTGGGAGATGGCCTCCTGCTCGCTGCGGGTGCGCTCACGCAGTTCGCGGACGAATCCGGCGGCCAGGGCGTGCTGGAGCCGGGTGCAGCGGGCGCGGGCCTCCTCCGGCGGCAGCGGCAGGTCCGGGGCGCAGTACGGCACGAGGCAGGTGTCGATCGTGCCGAGGATCTGCGGCAGCGCGTCCGGGTCGGTGACGTGCGCGTCCACCAGTGCGGCGCCGACCTCGTAGGCGGCCTGGGTGTCGAAGGACGGGGCGCGCAGCGCCGCCTGGAGCCGACGGGCGAGTGGGAGCAGGAACTCCTCGAACTCCTCCCGCGTCGTCGAGGTCGCGGTGGCGGGGAAGACGGCGCGGTTCCAGACGGCCGCGAACCGCCGCAGCGGTCCGTCGTCGGCAGTCTGTCTTCCGTCTCTGCCGGCTGTGCCCGAGGTCATATCTTCCGTCCTACGCCTGCGAATCCGCTGGAGACCACCGGATCCCTGCCCGAGCCGTCACCGCCCGCGTCCCCGGGGAAGTGGAGCACGGCGGCGTCCGCGAGGGCAACCGGCTGGTCCGGATCAATCGGCCGCGCCGCCTTGTTCTCCATCAGTCAGCATCTCCCACTCGTCGAGCACTCGGTCCGGCTCCTGTCTCGCCGGTGCTCAGCCGAGGTTACTGATCGTCCGTTCGATGGGAAGAAGCAAACGGAAATCAACGGTCCGCATTCGGCCAGGAGTTACGAAACGACACCCCGTGATGACGTTACGTACCGCGTTTCCGCCGCTCGATCAGCAGACTCCGACGGAGGCCAGCGCCCGCTTCTGCGGCCGGTTCAGCCACGCCGGAAAATACAGATAGCAAACTCCTCCGGTACCGGAGACGACCTTGCCGGTGTCGTTGTAGCGCTTGGTGCGCAGCCAGATGTTTTCGAACTGGCGGCGTTGGTAAACGCGCCGCACCGCCGCGTCGGAGGGGCTTGCGGGGTCGTTGGCGATCACGTCGCCGTCCGCGGTGAAGCCGATCACCGTCATCAGATGGCCCGCGGTGCCGTAACCCGCCCCGTCGAGCTCCGACTTGACGAAGGACTGCGAGGTGATCAGCGGGATGCCCGCGGCGATCAGCCGCTCGGCGGCGCTCAGGCTCTCCAGCCGGGTGACCACGCCGCGCAGTTCGCGGTACGTGGCCGCGTAGGCAGCGTTGAAGGGCCAGTTCCCGCAGCCCTCGTACTGGTAGTCGTAGGTGAAGCGGGCGGCGTGGCAGACCTGCGGGTCGGCGTAATCGGGATTGACCCAGGCCAGGTCCTCGGCGGTGGGCCCGCGGCCCCAGTACTCGATGATCATCTGGGAGCTGGTGGGACTGCACCACGCCTCGCCCCCGTTGTCGTACTCCGGGTACTGCCCGATGTGGACGTTCTGCGAGTAGCACGGCACCACCAGCTCCCGGCCGCCGGGGAGCCCGGGGACGGAAGGCGGCACCTCGAAGCGGTCGGGGACGTCGGAGGCCATGACGCCCAGCCGCCACACCACCGGGGTGAGGCCGCTGCCCGGCCTGCGGTAGAGGGTGAGCCGCACCTGGTAGCAGGCGATCCGCAGGCCCTGGGCGGGGTCGTCGACGGAGAGGGTGTCGGTCCACACCGAACTCCTGCCGTCCGTCTGGCCGTCGACGGAGGTGCGGCGGATGTCGCCGTCGCCCGACGCCCAGCGGCCCAGGACGTACCAGGGGGACGCCGCGCCGTCGGTGTAGGTGGCCTGGAGTTCGATCTGCAGCCAGGTGCCCGCGGGGGTGCGGGCGTTCCAGGAGACGACGGCCTCGGTGGCGGGCACGGCGGGCCGCACGACCGGGGAGGTCCAGGTCGCGTAGTGCCAGGCGGCGGCGGTCCCGGTGTGCGGGTCGGTGTACTCGGCGGTGCCCGCCGGGTGGGACAGCGCCACGCCGGGGCACGCGCCGGCGATCACCCGCACGCCCTGGGCGGTGCCGCCGCACCAGTCGCCGTAGCCGCTCCAGGCGTGGTGGTCGACGCAACCGGTGGTCGTCGTGCGGCCGGCCTGCAGCGCGGCGGCCGTGCCGGCCGCGGTCAGGCCCGTCGCCGTGCCGAGGGCGGCGGCGATGACGGTGCGCCGTGGGGTGGGCCTGCTTCCGGTTCCGGTCATGACGGGGTCCCCCAGTCTCGGGCCAGTGGGCGGGTGCGCGGCAGTGCACAACTATCGCCGTTGTGAGCGGTCACAGGCCAGTGATTCCCCTCGCGGCGCGTCTCCAATATTGGTAGGGACCACTGGCGGCTCCGGCCCGCTGACCTAGGGTGGAGCCGATGGAAACGCTCTCCTCGCTCGCCCGGCACCTGAGGGCCGCACCCCCGTCCTGCGGGCCGGTCCGGCTGGTGGCCGTCGACGGGCACGCGGGGTCGGGCAAGTCCACCTTCGCCGCCCACCTGGCCGCCGAGCTCGGCGGCGCGCCGGTGGTGCACACGGACGACCTGGCCACCCACGACGAGCTGTTCGCCTGGACGGACCGGCTGCGCGTGCAGATCCTCCAGCCGCTGGCGCGCGGCACGACCGCCCGGTACGCGCCCTACGACTGGGTGGCCGGGCGCTTCGCCGACCGGCGGCGCGCACTGCCGCCCGCGCCCGTGGTGCTGATCGAGGGCGTGGGCAGCGGCCGCCGCGCGGTGCGCCCGTACCTGGCCCGGCTGCTGTGGATGGACGTCCCCGACCGGGCCGCCTGGTCCCAGGGGCAGCTGCGCGACGGTCCCGGGCTGTCCGTGTTCTGGGACGACTGGCGGCCGGCGGAGCGCGCCCACTTCGCCTCCGACCCCTCGCGTCCGTTCGCCGACACGCTGGTACGGCGGGGGCCGGAGGGGTACGCGCTGCTGCCGGGGCCCGCGGCGGCCACCGGTCTGCCCCCGGCGTGACTGTCCGTAGTGGTCGACCGTCCGCTGCGCCGGAGACTTGCCCAAGGTGCTACGAGTGCCCCAACTCGGCTTGACCTGGGGGCCATACAGGTCTTACGTTCTCAATGTGCGGCTCGTACGAGTCGCCCAGCAACGCGAAGCCCCCGGTTGTTCCCCCGTGACCGGGGGCTTCGTCCTGTCCGCCATATGCGATTCGTGCATTTCTGCCCTCCTTTCTCCCTTCACCCTGGGTCACCATCAGCGCAGAGCCGCCCCCCGGCGCCCGCGGACCGCTCCCCGCCGCCACCCGGCATGAACGGCGTACCGCACCCTCGGCCCGTGCCGCCTGCGCAGGTACGATGCGAATCGGTGCAGCCGAACAGGTCCTTTTCCGGCGGAGGCACTGGCACACTGGCCAACCCCCGGCCACGGCACGGCGGTTGGGCAGGAAGGCAGCCAGGCACTCGCCCGGCGGCTCACCACGGGGCACGGTTTGTGGGGGACGGGATGGACTTCGGCACGCAGAGCTCACCCGCCCCGGCCGACCTCGCCTGGCTGCGCGGCGTCGACGCCTACACCATGGGCGCGTACGCCCAGGCCGAGGACGAGTTCCGGACCGCGGTGCGGCACGACCCGGGGATGGCCGACGCGTGGCTGGGGCTGCACGCGCTGCGCGCCGACACCGCCACCGCGCTGCTGCGCATGTACCGCCACCGGGACCGGTTCGGCGAGCAGCGCACCCGCCACCGGCGCCCGCTCAACTCCTGGTACTGGCTGGGCTGGTGGGTGCAGCCGGTGCTGGAGAGCGGCCGCGACCTGCTGCTCGCGCACGCCTCGCACTGGCTCGACGGCCGCCACGTACCGGAACTGGACCGGGCCCTGGCGGGCTGCCCGCCGGTGGAGGCCGATCCGCAGGCCCGCTTCCTGCACGCCTGCCGCGCCTATCTGGTCAAGGACTGGGAACAGCTGGTCCGGCACACCGAGCCGCTGCTGGACGATCCGCTGCTGGGCATCGAGGCGGGGCTCTTCGGCGGCATGGCGCGGGTCCGGCTGGAGATGTTCAGCCAGGCGGAACCGCTGCTGGCCGCGGCGCTGATGCGCTGCCGCAGCGAGCAGCCGCAGCGCAAGGAGCTGCGCTATTGGCTGGCGCGGGCCCACGAGGGCACCGGGCGCACGGCCGCCGCCCTCCCCCTGTACCGCGCGGTGCACCGGATCGACGCGGCGTTCATGGACACCGCGGCCCGGCTGGCGGCCATCGCGGAAGGCGACGGCCTGGACGAGACGGCGGATCTGGCGGCCGTCCCGTCCGCCACCGGCGTCGGCCAGGACGCCTCCGACGCCCGGGAGAGCACCGGCCCCCCGCTCACCGACCCCGACCCGCCGCCGATGCCGCCGGACACCGGCGACGGGCGCGAGTCGCGGCCCTTCGACGGCCCGGCCCTGCTCGGCCCCACCGGCGCCGGCGGCGGCACCGGCGGCCGGCGCAAGAAGGCCGCCGACCCCGCCGAGCCCGGCCCCTCCGACCCCGAACTGCTGCGCGCGGCGCTCCAGCAGCTGGAGCGCATGGTCGGCCTGGAGCCGGTGAAACGGCAGGTGCGGGCGCTGTCCGCGCAGTTGAACATGGCGCGGCTGCGCGCCGGGCAGGGCCTGCCGGTCCAGCCCCCCAAGCGCCACTTCGTCTTCTCCGGCCCCTCCGGCACCGGCAAGACCACGGTCGCCCGCATCCTCGGCCGCGTGTTCTACGCCCTCGGGCTGCTCGGCGGCGACCATCTGGTGGAGGCGGGCCGGGCCGATCTGGTCGGCGAGTACCTGGGCCAGACGGCGGTCAAGGCGAACGAGCTGATCGACTCCGCGCTGGGCGGGGTGCTCTTCGTGGACGAGGCGTACAGCCTGTCCAACTCCGGCTACAGCAAGGGCGACGCGTACGGGGACGAGGCCCTTCAGGTCCTCCTCAAGCGGGCCGAGGACAACCGCGACCGCCTGGTGGTCATCCTCGCCGGCTACCCGGAGGGCATGGACCGCCTCCTGGCCGCCAACCCCGGGCTCGGCTCCCGGTTCACCACCCGGGTGGACTTCCCCAGCTACCGCCCGCTGGAGCTGACCTCCATCGGCGAGGTGCTCGCCGCCGAGAACGGCGACCGGTGGGACGAGGAGGCCGTGGAGGAGCTGCGCAGCATCAGCGGGCACGTGGTCGACCAGGGCTGGATAGACGAGCTCGGCAACGGCCGCTTCCTGCGCACGCTGTACGAGAAGAGCTGCGCCTACCGCGATCTGCGGCTGTCGGGCTGGAACGGCGTGCCCGGCCGCGACGACCTCGCGACGCTGCGACTGCCGGACCTGATGCAGGCCTACGGAGAGGTCCTCTCGGGCCGCGGCCCCATGGACCGCGGCCCACAGGACCCGCCGTTCGCGTGAGCCCCGCCGCCTGCGGCACCCGGTTTGGCCGTTCGTGTGACAACTCGGCACACGAGAACGCGCGTCGTCCCCTCAGGATTTCGAGAAAGTCCAGACATAGGGATCACTGTCGCTGGCGGCTGCCCAGTGGACTTCCAGTGTCTTCGCGTTCTCGGGGACCAAGTACGTCTCGCAGATGACGTGGCTCTGGCCCTGCTTCCAGTTCTCGATATCGTCATCGTCCTCACAACCGGGCGCGTCGTCCTTGCCCCGATCAGGTCCGATCCGCGGGTGCCGTCGGCGTGGATCTCGACCTCTTCACCGACGCTCGGGTAACCCTCGACAACAGCGCCGCCCTTGTGCGTGTACTTCACATGAGCCACCACCGGGACAAGGCCCTTCGCCTTCGCCGGGTCGCTGACCAGCTTCTTGGTGTCCGCCTCGGAGCCGACGTCGACCTTTTCCGCGAGGACGGAATACGTCACCTTCCCGTCGTCTTCCCTGACCACACTCGTGGCACTCTCACCGAGATCCATCCGCCCGCTACCGGCCGGGCTCGCGGCGGGGCTCTTGGACCCGCCTCCGTCCTGGGGCTCGCCGGCAGTGCTCGGGGCGCTGCTGCCGGCACTTCCCTTACTGTCCGAGTCCTTATCAGAGTCGTTACAGGCGGCCAATGCGACCGCCAGGACGACGGGCACTGCTGCGCGCAGCCACGGCATCTTCCGGTTCGCCACGTACTTCTCCTGGGCTTTCTTCGGAAAAGCCGCACGACGCATACGTCCCGGTGCGGCTTCTTTCTGTATGCGATCGTGACGGAGCGCGAATCGATGCGGAAGGGATTACTGATGCGTCTCGGCGCGTGATTGATGCCTTACCCGCATGGACTCCGGAGCCGTCCGCGAGGTGTGGGAGAGGAAGGACAAGCCGAAGGCCCGGACAACGGCACCGCCGTCATCCGGGCCCCTACGCAGGCGCCGCAGGCGTTACGCGACCGGCACCGCCTCGTGGCTGTCCTCGGTCGCGGCGGCGACACGCGGCCGCACCGGGACCCGGTGCGCCGGATCGCGGACCTCGCCCACCAGCATCTCCAGCACGTCCTCCAGCGCCACCAGCCCCAGCACCTTCCCCGACGCGTCCGTGACGGCCGCCAGGTGGGACGCGGCCCGGCGCATCACGGTCAGGGCGTCGTCCAGGGGCAGTTCGGCGCGCAGCGTCTCGATCGGGCGCCAGACGTGCTGCGGCACGGCGCGCTCCGGGTCCTCCAGGTCCAGGACGTCCTTCACGTGCAGATAGCCCATGAAGCCGCCGCCCGGCCCGCGTATCGGGAAGCGCGAGTAGCCGGTGCGCACCGTCAGCTCCTCGATCCGGCGGGGGGTCACGGACGGATCGACGGTGACCAGGCCCGACGGGTCCAGCAGGACCTCCGTGACCGGTCGGCTGCCCAGCTCCAGGGCGTCCGCGAGCCGCTCGTGCTCGCCCGGGTCGAGCAGCCCGGCCTGCCAGGAGTCGGCCACCAGGTGGGTGAGCTGCTCGCTGGTGAAGACCGCCTCCACCTCGTCCTTGGGCTCGACCCGGAACAGCCGCAGCACCCAGCGCGCGCAGGCGCCGAGCCCGACGGTCACCGGGCGGCAGAGCCGGGCGAAGGCGACCAGGCCGGGCGCGAGCCACAGGGCGGTCTTCTCCGGGGCCGCCATGGCCAGGTTCTTCGGCAGCATCTCGCCGATGACCAGGTGCAGGCAGACCACGGCGGCGAGCGCGATGGCGTAGCCGAGGGGGTGGATCAGCTGGTCGGGGAGGTGCATCGAGTGGAACAGCGGCTCCAGGAGACGGGCGACGGTGGGTTCGGCGACCGCGCCCAGGGTCAGCGAGCAGACGGTGATGCCGAACTGGGCCGCCGCCATCATCTGCGGGAGGCTCTCCAGGCCGGTCATGACCGTACGGGCCCTGGCCGAGCCCTCGGCGGCCAGCGGCTCGATCTGGCTGCGGCGTACGGAGACCAGGGCGAACTCGGCGCCGACGAAGAAGCCGTTGGCCAGCACCAGGGCCACGGCGAACAGCAGTTGCAGTGCGGTCATCGTCATCGGTCCGCTCCCGCCGGTACCGGTGCGGCGGCGGTACGGACGATCCGCACCCGCTCCGCGCGATGGTGGCCGACCTGGCGGACGGACAGCTTCCAGCCGGGCAGCTCGGCGGTGTCGCCGGGCACCGGGATCCGGGCCAGCAGGTCGGCGACCAGTCCGGCGACGGTCTCGTACGGGCCGTCGGGGACGTCGAGGCCGATGTCCCGCAGGGTGTCCACCCGGCAGCTGCCGTCGGCGTCCCAGGCGGCCCGGCCGTCCTCGAGGGGCAGCGCGGTGAGGTCGGGGCTGTGGGCGGCCTCGTCGTCGTGCTCGTCGCGGACCTCGCCGACGAGTTCCTCGACGATGTCCTCCAGGGTGACCACGCCCGCCGTGCCTCCGTACTCGTCGACGATGACGGCTATGGGCTGCTCGCTGCGCAGCTGCTCCAGCAGCGGCTGGACCGGCAGCGTCTCGGGGATCAGCAGCGGGGGCCGGGCGACGCGCCCGACCGGGGTGCGCAGCCGCTCGGCCGCGGGCACCGCGAGCGCGTCCTTCAGATGCACCATGCCGACCACCTCGTCCAGCCGCTCGCGGTAGACGGGGAACCGGGACAGGCCGGTGGCGCGGGTGAGGTTGAGCACGTCCTGGGCGGTCGCGGTGGACTGCAGGGCGCTGACCCGTACCCGCGGGGTCATCACGTGCTGGGCGGTCAGTTCGCCGAGCGACAGGGTGCGGACGAACAGGTCCGCGGTGTCCTGCTCGATGGCGCCGGCCTGGGCCGAGTGGCGGGCGAGGGAGACCAGTTCACCGGGGGTGCGGGCGGAGGCCAGCTCCTCGGTCGGCTCCACGCCCAGCGCCCGCACCAGCCGGTTGGCGACGGTGTTGAGCAGGGCGATCAGCGGCCGGAAGAAGCGGGAGAACGCGTGCTGCGGGCCGGCCACGAACCGGGCGACCTGCATCGGCCGGGAGACGGCCCAGTTCTTCGGCACGAGCTCGCCGATCACCATCTGGACGGCGGAGGCCACCAGCATGCCCACGACCACGGCGACGCCGGGGACCACGCCGTGCGGCAGTCCGGTGGCGGTCAGCGGAGCCGTCAGCAGATGGCCGAGCGCGGGCTCGGCGAGCATGCCGACGATCAAGGAGGTGATCGTGATGCCCAGTTGGGTGCCGGAGAGCTGGAAGGACAGCTCGCGCAGGGCGCGGGAGACGGTGCGGGCCCGGCGGTCGCCCTCGGCGGCGGCCCGCTCGGCGTCCGCACGCTCCACGGTGACCAGGCCGAACTCGGCGGCGACGAAGAAGCCGTTGGCCAGGATGAGCAGGAGTGCCGCCATGAGCAGCAGCAGGGAGTTCGTGGCGCTCATGCCGCCGCCTTGCGTCTGGGACGAGCGGCGGCGCAGGTACTACAGGACGATCCGTCCATCGCTGGAGGGAGTCACTCCTCGGGTGGCAGGGGCCCGGGTGAGGGGCGGGGCGCGTGGCGCGCCCTGGGGGACAGGGTAATCACGACGATCAGTCGCGCGAAGAGGTGCCGTACTCCTCGGCGAGCGCGCGCAGCGCCCTGGCGTCGCGGATCGCGCGCTCTTTGGCGATGCCGGGCTGGATGCCCATGGCGGGCAGGCTGGTGCCGTCGGCCAGGTCCAGATAGACCCAGGGGTCGCCGGAGCGCAGGTTGACGCGGAGCACCTCCGGCCAGGTCAGCCGGCGCCGGGTGGTCAGGTTGACGACCGTGACGCCGCCGTCGTCGGCGACCACCTTGGGCCTGCTGAACAGCGCCGTGACACCGAAGAACAGCGCTCCGGTGAGGACGAACGTGAGCTTCTCCCCCGTGCCGAGCCGGGTCAGCAGCAGGGCGATCGCGGTGAGGACGGCGAACAGCGCGGCGCCGACGGTCAGCAGGACGGCCCGGGTACGGGTCGGCCGGAAGGTGACCGGCAGGTCGGGCAGCGGCACGGGGGCGGACACGGCGCGTGGGCTCTCGATCGGTGGCAGTGAAGGGCGAGGTGGGTCGGTCAGAGGCGGCAGGCGTGGATGCCGGTGGTGAGGATCGCGCGGGCGCCGAGCTCGTACAGCTCGTCCATGATCCGCTGGGCCTCCTTGGCGGGCACCATGGAGCGGACCGCGACCCAGCCTTCGTGGTGCAGCGGGGAGACGGTCGGCGACTCCAGGCCCGGGGTGAGCGCGACGGCGGCCTCCACCTGCTCGACCCGGATGTCGTAGTCCATCATCACGTAGCGGCGGGCGACCAGGACGCCCTGCATGCGGCGGAGGAACTGCTGCACCTTGGGGTCGTCGGCGGGGGCGCCGGTGCGCCGGATGACGACGGCCTCGGACTTGAGGATCGGCTCGCCGATGATCTCCAGACCGGCGTTGCGCAGGGTGGTGCCGGTCTCCACGACGTCCGCGATGATCTCGGCGACTCCGAGCTGGATGGCGGTCTCGACGGCGCCGTCGAGCCGGACCACGGACGCGTCCACGCCGTTGTCGGCGAGGTGCTTGGCGACCAGTCCGGAGAAGGAGGTGGCGACCGTCATGCCGCCGAAGTCGTGGACGTCCTTGGCGGTGCCGGGGCGGGTGGCGTAGCGGAAGGTGGACCCGGCGAAGCCGAGCTGCATGATCTCCTCGGCCTGGGAGCCGGAGTCCAGCAGCAGGTCGCGGCCGGTGATGCCGATGTCGAGCCGGCCGGAGCCGACGTACACGGCGATGTCCCGCGGCCGCAGGAAGAAGAACTCCACGTCGTTGTCGGAGTCGACCAGGACGAGTTCCCTGCGGTCCTTGCGCTGCCGGTAGCCCGCCTCATGGAGCATCTCCGACGCAGGCTCGGACAGGGAACCCTTGTTGGGGACGGCGATGCGCAGCATGGCGGCGTTTTCCTTCGTACGTCGGGAGGTTGGGCGGGTCCGGCGGGGCCGGTCAGAGGTGGGCGTAGACGTCGTCCAGGGAGATGCCCCGGGCCACCATCATCACCTGAAGGTGGTACAGCAGCTGGGAGATCTCCTCCGCCGTGCGGTCGGCGCCCTCGTGCTCGGCGGCCATCCACACCTCGGCGGCCTCCTCGACGACCTTCTTGCCGATCGCGTGCACGCCCTTGCCCACGAGCTCGGCGGTGCGGGAGGTGCTGGGGTCGCCGGTGGCGGCCTTGTGCTGGAGCTCGGTGAAGAGCTCCTCGAATGTCTTGTTGGCCATGGTCCCCCTAGCCTACTTGCGTCCCGGGGCGGGTCAGCGCCAGGGCTCGGACACCGAACGGAGGATGGTGGCGGTGGCGACGGCGGCGGTGACCGCTTCGTGGCCCTTGTCCTCGGTCGAGCCCTCAAGGCCCGCCCGGTCCAGCGCCTGCTCCTCGGTGTCGCAGGTCAGGACGCCGAACCCGACGGGTACGCCGGTGTCGATGCTGACCTGGGTCAGGCCCTGGGTGACGCCCTGGCAGACGTAGTCGAAGTGCGGGGTGCCGCCGCGGATGACCACGCCGAGCGCGACGATGGCATCGTAGCCGCGGCCGGCCAGCACCTTGGCGACCACGGGCAGCTCGAAGCTGCCGGGGACGCGCAGCAGCGTCGGCTCGTCGATGCCCAGCTCGTGCAGGGCGCGCAGCGCGCCGTCCACGAGTCCGTCCATCACCTTCTCGTGCCACTGCGCGGCCACCACGGCCACGCGCAGGTCGCCGCAGTTCTTCACGGTCAGTTCGGGGGCGCCCTTGCCGCTCATGTCTCTCCTGGATCGCTCGGTCGTTCGGTTGGTTCAGCGGGTGCCGCAGGCGGGGACCGGGGCGGTGTGCCCGGACTCCAGCCAGGGCAGGTCATGGCCCATTCGGTCCCGCTTCGTCTGCAGATAGCGCAGATTGTGCTCCCCGGCCTGGACCGGCATCGGCTCCCGGCCGGTGACCCGCAGTCCGTGCCGGACCAGGGCGGCGGTCTTGTCGGGGTTGTTGGTCATCAGCCGGACGGACCGTACGCCGAGGTCGGTCAGGATCTGCGCGCCGGCGGCGTAGTCGCGGGCGTCGGCGGGCAGGCCGAGCTCCAGGTTGGCGTCCAGCGTGTCGCGGCCGAGCTCCTGGAGCTCGTAGGCGCGCAGCTTGGACAGCAGCCCGATGCCGCGGCCCTCGTGTCCGCGCAGGTAGAGCACCACGCCGCGGCCCTCGGTGCTGATCCGGTCCAGGGCGCTGTGCAGCTGGGGGCCGCAGTCGCAGCGCAGGGAGCCGAAGATGTCCCCGGTCAGGCACTCGGAGTGGACCCGCACCAGGACGTCCTCGCCGTCGCCGAGTTCGCCCTGGACCAGGGCGATGTGCTCGACGCCGTCGACGGTGGAGCGGTAGCCGTAGGCGCGGAAGTCGCCGAAGCGGGTGGGCAGCCGGGTCTCGGCCTCGCGCCGCACGGTCGGCTCGGCGGACCGGCGGTAGGCGATCAGGTCCTCGATCGAGATGATCGCCAGGCCGTGCTTGCGGGCGAACGGGACCAGCTGCGGCAGGCGCAGCATGGCGCCGTCCTCGCCGGCGATCTCCACGATCGCGGCGGCCGGGCGCAGGCCCGCCAGCCGGGCCAGGTCGACTCCGGCCTCGGTGTGGCCGTTGCGGACCAGGACGCCGCCGGGGCGGGCGCGCAGCGGGAAGACGTGGCCGGGGCGCGCGAAGTCGCCGGGGACGCTCGCCGGGTCGGCCAGCAGCCGGAGCGTGGTGGCCCGGTCGGCGGCGGAGATGCCGGTGCTCACCCCGTGTTCGGCGGTGGCGTCGACGGAGACGGTGAAGGCCGTGCGCATGGACTCGCTGTTGTGCTGCACCATCTGCGGCAGCTCCAGCCGGTCGACGTCGGGGCCTTCGAGCGTGGCGCAGATCAGCCCGCGGCACTCGCTCATCATGAAGGCGACGATCTCGGGGGTGGCCTTCTCGGCGGCCACGATCAGGTCGCCCTCGTTCTCCCGGTCCTCGTCGTCCACGACGACCACCGGACGTCCCGCGGCGATCTCGGCGATGGCCCGCTCGACGGGGTCCAGGGCCAGGTCGTCGGTCCAGTTCGGCAGCGTGTCCAGCACGGTCATGCCTGGCCTCCTTCACGGGCTGCGGCGTGGCTGTTGTCCTGCGTGTCGCGCCCCATGAGCCGCTCCACGTACTTGGCGACGACGTCGACCTCGAGGTTGACCGGGTCGCCGACCTGCTTGATGCCGAGGGTGGTGAGGGCGAGCGTGGTCGGGATGAGGCTGACGGTGAAGAAGTCGTCGGCCGCGTCGACGACGGTCAGGCTGATGCCGTCGACGGTGATGGAGCCCTTCTCCACGACGTACCGGGCGACGGCGGGCGGCAGCGAGATCCTGACGATCTCCCAGTGCTCGGCGGGGGTGCGCTCGAGGATGGCGCCGGTGCCGTCGACGTGCCCCTGGACGAGGTGGCCGCCGAGCCGCCCGCCGAGTTCCATCGGCCGCTCCAGGTTGACGCGCGAGCCGGGGGTGAGGGCGCCGAGGCTGGAGCGCTTGAGGGTCTCGGCCATGACGTCGGCCGTGAACTCGCCGTCCGCGGTGTCCACGACGGTCAGGCAGACGCCGTTGACCGCTATGGAGTCGCCGTGTTTGGCGTCCTGGGTGACCAGCTCGCCGCGCAGCCGGAAGCGGGAGGCGTCGCCCAGCTCCTCGATGGCGACGACCTCACCCAGTTCTTCAACGATGCCCGTGAACACGTCAGTTCTCCTCGGAGTCGGTCGGAAGGGCGGACGGTACGGCGGTGATCCGCAGGTCCGGGCCGAGCCGGACGGTGTCGGTCACCTCGAGCCGCAACGCCTGCGTGATGGTGGTGATTCCGGCGTCGGCGAGCGCGGCGGGGCCGTCGCCGAGGAGCACCGGGGCGAGATAGCTGACGATCTTGTCGACGGCTCCGGCGGCCAGGAAGGCGCCGGCGAGGGTCGGTCCGCCCTCCAGCAGGACGGAGCGGACGTCGCGTTCGTACAGCGCGCGCAGCAGCGCGGCGATGTCCAGACCGCGGCCGTCGGCCGCGCGCGGCAGCCGCAGCACCTCGGCGCCGGTCCCGGCCAGATGGGCGGTGTCGGCGTCCTGCGCGACGGCGATGACGGTGGGCGCGGCGTCGTCCAGCACCCGGGCGCCGGGCGCGACGGCGGTGCCGCCGGAGTCCAGCACGACCCGCAGCGGCTGGGTGACCTCGTCGTCGGCGTCGCGGTGGCGGACCGCCAGGTGCGGGTCGTCGGCGCGGGCCGTCCCCGAGCCGACGAGGACGGCGTCGGCCCCCGCGCGCAGCCGGTGCACGTCTGCGCGGGACTCGGGCGAGGTGATCCAGCGGCTGGTGCCGTCGGCGGCGGCGCTGCGGCCGTCCAGGGTGGCGGCGTACTTCCACAGGACGAAGGGGCGGTGGCGTAGGACCGAGGTCAGCCACGCCTCGTTGCCGGCGGCCGCCTCGTCCGCGAGCACCCCGCCTTCGACGTCGATGCCGGCGGCCAGGAGAGCCGCGGCGCCGCCGGTGGCGGTGGGGTTCGGGTCGGCGACGGCGTAGACGACGCGGGTGACGCCGGCGGCGATGAGGGCCTGGGAGCAGGGTCCGGTGCGGCCGGTGTGGTTGCAGGGTTCGAGGGTGACGACGGCGGTGCCGCCGCGGGCCCGGTCGCCGGCCTCGCGCAGGGCCTCGACCTCGGCGTGCGGGCCGCCCGCGCGGCGGTGCCAGCCCTCGCCCGCGTGGTCGCCGTGGGCGTCGAGGATGACGCAGCCGACGACGGGGTTGGGGCTGGTGTGGCCGAGGCCGTGGGCGGCGAGCTCGATGGCGCGGCGCATGGCGCGGGTTTCGGCTGCGGTGGCCACCGGGTCCTCCTGCCTCTTCGGGCACGGACTCCGGGGCTGTCGGTACGACAGAGAAGCGGGAACGCCACACCGCGCGTACGCCGGGGACCGGACAGGGCACGCCCCGAACAGGGACGGACCGCCGGCCGGCGGCGCACCGGTGCTTCGCCCGCCGCGCACTGCCTCCCATCCGGACTTTCACCGTCGGTCCAGGAGTTTCACCTGGTCAACCGGCCGCTGGCTGCGGACGGGTCGCGGACTGTAACCGCCGGTTCGGATTTTCACCGACCCCGGAGTGCGCTGACGTCACTGGTACGCCCCCCAGTGTGCCATGCGCCGCAACCGGGCTGGAGGCCGGTTCCGTGTGGCTTGTCTCACCCGGTGTCCGGGGAATGGACGGCGTCGGCTCCCGCGGCGTCGGATGCCGGGAGCCGCCGCCGGAGCCGTCAGCGGGCGCCGCCGCCGAAGAGGTCGTCCTGGGCGGCGTCCATCGCGGTGAGGACCGCGCCGCGCAGCACCCCGCCGCCGCCCGCCGCCCCGGCCCGTACCTCGGTACGCAGCGGCGACATCCGCGCGAGATGGCGCTCGACCTGGCGGGCGAGCGCCGCGCCGCCGGCGCGGCCGACCTCGCCGCCCAGGACCACGCAGCCGGGGTCGAGCACGGCGCAGACGGCGGCCGCGCCGATCGCGATCCGGGCCGCGAGTGCGTCCAGAAACGGTTCGCCGCGCTCGCCCGCCTGGACGGCCGCCCGGGTCGCCGCCTCCGCGCCGTCCGCCGCGCCCTGGGCCGCTTCCTCCGCGAAACCGTGCTCGCGGGCCAGTCGGGTCACGGCCTCGGCCGATGCCAGGTCGTGGAAGCCGCCCGCGCAGTCGGTCGCCGACGGCAGCTCTCCGGTGCCGGGGACCGGCAGGAAGCCGATCTCGCCGGTGCCGCCGGACGCCCCGCGCCGCAGCGCTCCGTCGAGGACGACGGCCGCGCCGATGCCGTGCCCGAGCCAGAGCAGCACGAAGGTGTCGCGGTCGCGGGCGGCGCCGGTGCGCTGCTCGGCGACCGCGGCGAGGTTGACCTCGTTCTCCAGCAGTACCGGCACCGCGAGTCGCCGGTGCAGGGCCGTGGCCAGCCGCCGATGCCAGGGCGGCAGGTGCCAGGAGGGGAGCCCGGTAGCGGGGTTCAGCTCTCCGGTGGCCGGATCGACCAGGCCCGGTGCGCCGACGGCGACGGTGTGCAGCGGCGCGGCACCCGCCTCCTGGACCGTACGCGCCATCAGGTCGACGGCGGCGCCCACCGTGTGCGCGGGGTCGGCGTCCGGGTCGACGGGCAGCGTCGCCTCGGCCAGTACCTCGCCGAGCAGGTCCGTGACACACACGGCGACGCTGTGCGTACGGGCGTCGACCCCGGCGAGATGGGTTCGGTCGGCGACGATCCCGTACAGCCGGGCGTTGGGGCCGCGGCGCTCCGCGCCCGACTCGCCGACGACGGTGATCAGCCCGGCGTCCTGCAACCGGTCCACCAGGTCGGCGACGGTGGGCCGGGACAGCCCGGTCAGCGCCTTGAGCTGACTGGCGGTCAGCGCCCCGTGCTCCTGGAGGAGTCGGAGGGCGAGCCGGTCGTTGATGACCCGTGCCGTGCTCGGGGAGGCGGTACGGCCCACCGGGGCTGTGCGCGTCGACGTCATGACCGAATCCTTCCATCAGATCGCACACCCGGCCGCCTATTCATCAGGCAGGGTTCCTGATAGTTTCTCTCCGCGTCGTCCGCGACGCGATCCAAGGGGAGTTTCGGGAAGGGGTGGGCAGCAGCATGGGCAGCAGTGGGACAGCAGGCGGGCCGCACATATCCGAGGTGCGGCGGGCACGGTTGGCCGTCGCCGCGGTGTTCGCCGTGCACGGCGCCGTCTCCGGAAGTTTCGCCACCCGTATCCCGTGGCTCCAGGAGCGGCTGGACCTCAGCGCCGGACAGCTCGGCGTCGCGCTCGCCTTCCCGGCGATCGGCGCGTCCGTCGCGATGCCGCTGGCCGGGCGGATCAGCCACCGGTTCGGAGCGCGTGCCGCGCTGCGCGGGCTGATGGTGCTGTGGTGCGCCTCGCTCGCGCTGCCCGCCGCCGCGTCCGGGCCGGTCACGCTGTGCGGAGCGCTGTTCGTGTACGGCGCGACCTCGGGGATGTCGGACGTCGCGATGAACGCCCTCGGGGTGGAGGTCGAGCAGCGCCTCGGCCGGTCCGTCATGTCGGGGCTGCACGGGATGTGGAGCGCCGGACTCCTCGCCGGTTCCGCCGCGGGCGCGGTCGCCGTGCACGCCGAGGCCGACGGCCTGCTGCATCTGGGCGTCGCGGCCGCGGTGCTCGTGGCGCTCGGGGCCGTGGTCTGCCGGTGGGTGCTGGACGTGCGCGGCGCCCCCGATGAGCACCCGCCGCCCCGCTTCGCGCTCCCGCCGCGCTCGGCGCTGGTCATCGGCGCGGTCGGGTTCTGCGCGGTCTTCGCGGAGGGCGCGAGCCTGGACTGGTCCGCGGTCTATCTGCGCGACGCGCTGGGCTCTTCCCCCGGCCTCGCGGCGGCCTGCACCACCGCCTTCGCCTGCACGATGGCCGCGGCCCGGCTGGCGGGCGACGCGGTCGTCGAACGGTTCGGCCCGGCGCGTACGGTCCGCGCGGGCGGAGCGCTCGCCACGGTCGGCGGGGTGCTGGTGGTGGCGGCGCCGGGCGTCGCGGTCGCCATCGCGGGCTTCGGCCTGATCGGCCTGGGCGTCGCCGTCGTCGTCCCGCTCGCCTTCGCGGCGGCGGGCCGCAGCGGCCCGGCCCCGAGCCAGTCGATCGCGGGTGTCGCCACGATCACGTACACCTCGGGCCTGATCGCCCCGGCCGCGATGGGCTCGGTCGCCGACCTGACCTCGTTGACGGTGTCGTTCGGCCTGGTCACGGCGTTGGCACTGGGCCTGGTGGCGGGCGCGGGCGTCCTGGCGGGCAGCGCGCCGTCCGCGCCGGGGCGGGGCGCGGCCGCGGCGGCGCGGCCGGACGGCGAGCCCGCGCGGCGAGAGCACACCGGGTAGCCGCCGCGGCGCCCCGGACGGGCCGTATCCCTCTGCGGTCTCCTCCCCGCCCCTCCGTCCCCGATGTTTCGGCAGACACCGAAACATCGCGGGCGCATGATGGTCGGATGACGCACCGCGAGCCGCACACAGGACCGGAACTGGCCCGGCTGGCAGGGCTGCTGGCCGACGAGACGCGGGCGCGGTTCTGCCTGGCCCTGCTGGACGGGCGGGCGTGGACCGCCGGTGAGCTCGCGCGGCACGCCGGGGTCGCCGCGTCCACGGCGAGCGAACATCTCAGCCGTCTCGTCGAGGGCGGTCTGCTGACGCAGGAACGGCAGGGCCGCCACCGCTACGTACGGCTGGCCGGTCCGCGGGTCGCGCAGCTCATCGAGGACCTGTCCGCGCATGCCGCGCCGTCCCCGCCGCCCCGCACGCTGCGGGCGTCCGGCGCGAGCGAGGCCATGGCCCGTGCCCGTACCTGCTACGACCATCTGGCCGGGCGGCTCGGCACCGCGATCACCACCGCCATGCTGGACCGCGGACTGCTCCAGCAGGCCACGGGGTTCGCGCTGACGGACACGGGGATGGCCTGGTATCGGGACCTGGGCATGGACCTGGCCACCGCGCCGCGCGGCCGCAGGCCGCTGGCCCGCGACTGCCTGGACTGGACGGAACGCCGACCGCACCTGGCGGGGGTGGCCGGGGCCGCGCTCTGCCGCCACGCGCTGGACGCCGGCTGGTGCGTCCGGATCGGCAGCCAGCGGGCGCTGCGGGTGACCGAGGAGGGGCGGCGGGCCCTGCACGACCTGCTGGGCATCACGTACGGGGCCGCAGGACCATCGCGGACGACGCCGGAAGGACCGCTGTTTTCGGCCACCAACATTGCTCCGATCCCCCTCACCTGGAAGAAGTGGAGCAGTCGTGACTCCTCCCCCGGATAGATCCGGCGGGCTTCTCCTCGCCGTCGCGGTTCTCGCCGTCCACGTGCCCGCACTGCGGGCACGTGCGCGAGGTGTTGCGGGGGTCCACGGGTATCAGCGGGCGGGGCCCTGTCACTCACCCGACCGCCCGCCGTACCGGAGGTTGCTCAGCGCCTGCACCGCGAGGGGGGAGAGCGCGATCACCGTTTCACGCCCCTCGACCAGGCGCGCCAGTATCCAGCCTTTCGCACGCAACGAGGCGACCTCGGCGGCTACGTTCCGGTCGGCATCACGGGACAGTTCGTGCACTGTCGGCGCGTTGCCGCCCTCCAGATGCTCCACGATCAAGAAGAGCACGGATTGCTCCTCCGCAGTGATGCGGAAGTCCATGTTCTGAAAATACGTCTCCGCAGCTCAGACCGCTCGGTGGTCTGCCCTCACCCGTTACTGCTGCGCAGGCCGGGCAGCCATGAGCCCACCTCAGCCATGAGCGGGATCTTGATAGGCCGCCCGTGAGCTTCCACCATCGAGATCCCGCCCTTCCTCTCGAGCGTCAGGCGGGCTCGCTGGTGGACCGCTCGTACTCGCTGGTGCCGCCGTCGAGGAGCGGCGTGTTGGGCCGACCAGCGGTCCGCGAGAGCCAACGCAAGGCGTGGTATCCGGTGAGCACGATGAGCGTCCCGAGCGCGATGCCGTTGAGTTCGAAGTCGTCCGTGAACTTCAAGGAGACGCCGCCGATGCCGATGATGATGCCGGCGGCTGCGGGGACGAGGTTGAGCGGCACGGTGAAGTCCACCTTGTTGCGCACCCAGATCTGCGCCCCGAGGAGGCCGATCATCCCGTACAAGATGACGGTGATGCCCCCGAGCACGCCCCCGGGGATGGCAGCGACGACGGCGCCGAACTTGGGGCAGAGACCGAAGAGCAGAGCGAAGGCCGCTGCGGCGGAGTACGCCGCCGTCGAGTAGACGCGGGTCGCGGCCATGACCCCGATGTTCTCCGCGTACGTCGTGGTCGCCGGGCCGCCGACCGCAGTCGAGAGCACGGATGCCGTGCCGTCCGCGACGATGGCCATCCCCATCTTGTCGTCCAGCGGGTCGCCGGTCATCTCGCCGACCGCCTTGACGTGGCCTGCGTTCTCAGCCACCAGCGCCACCAAGACGGGCAACGCGACCAGGATTGCCGAGACCGAGAAGTTGGGGGTGTGGAACTGCGGAATGCCAATCCAGTCAGCCTTCTCGACTCCGGAGAAGTCGATGCGCCAGTGATCGGTGGACTTGCCCGAGCCATCGACCGAATGGATCTTGCCCGCCGTGAGATCGAGGATCCAGGAGAGGCCGTAGCCGAAGACCAGGCCGAGGAAGATCGCTATGCGTGACCAGAAGCCTCGCAGGACCACAAGAGCGAGGCCGGTGAAGAGCATGGTGGCCAGAGCGGTCCACTGGTCCTGGGGCCAATACGTCGAAGCCGCGACCGGGGCGAGGTTGAAGCCGATCAGCATGACGACGGCGCCCGTGACCACTGGCGGGAGCACGGCGTGGATCACGCGGGCCCCGAGAACGTGGATGGCGATGCCGCACCCCGCCAGGCACGCGCCCACGACGAGCATGGCGCCCGTCAGAGTGCCGGCGTCTCCGCCCTGGCCCGCGATCACCGCCGATACGCCCACGAAGGAGAGTGAGGAGCCGAGGTAGCTGGGGACACGTCCACGTGTCATCACGAGGAACAGAACAGTCGCGACGCCGGAAGCCATCAGGGCAAGGCCGGGGTCCAGGCCCATGAGTACCGGGGCGACAAAACATGCCCCGATCATCGAGACGACGTGCTGAGCGCCGAGTCCTATCGTGCGGCCCCAGGTCAGGCGCTCCCCCGGTTTGACCACCTCTCCCGGCTCCAGGTGCTTGCCGTCCCCATGCAGCTTCCACCCGAAGCTCGCCATGATCACACTCCACGCTCGCGACGCTCTGCACGTCACAGAGCCGGTGTGATTAATAGTCGAAGCACTTCCGTTCGGACAAACTGGTGATCGCCAGCGTCGCGATCATGGAACCGGCCGATACAGGAGCCTTCCCCGCCACCCGGTCCGCACGCGCCCGTTAGCCCGTTCCGGGGAAGCGGCGGCAGGCGGCGGGCCGGGGCGGCGTCCCGCTGGGACGCTGACTGCCATGACTTCGGCCGAGGAGATCCTTCCGCAGCCCGAGCGGGCCCTCCCCCGCACCGTGGACCGTGTGGTGGCGCGGATGCGCGAGATCGGCGCCGCGCTGCCGCCACGGGACGGGGTGGCGGTCTTCAACCAGGTGTACCTGTCCGTCACCGAGGAGGTCGGCCGCCGCCTGACCACCGGGTACTTCCAGGACCCGGGGCTGGCGGAGGAGCTGGACGTGCGGTTCGCGGGGCGCTATCTGGCCGCGGTGGACGCCGCCGCGGCCGGGCGGCGGCCGCCCGCCTGCTGGCGGCCGCTGTTCACCGCGCGCGCCCATCCGGCGGTGCGGCCGCTGCAGTTCGCGCTGGCCGGGATCAACGCGCACATCGGGCACGACCTGGCGCTGGCCCTGGTCGACACGTGCCGGGCGCGGGAGGCCGAACCGGCCGCGCTGGAAGGCGACTTCGACCGGGTCGGGGATCTGCTGACGCTGCTGGAGGAGCGGATCCGGGAGGAGCTGATGCCGGGCCCGGACCTGCTGGACGTGGCGGATCCGCTCACTCACCTGGTGGGCTCCTGGAGCCTGGAGCGGGCGCGGGACGCCGCGTGGGCCGCGTTCCGCGGCCTGTGGGGGCTGCGCGGGCTCCCCGACCTGGCCGAGGAGTTCGCCGAGCGGCTCGACGCCAGTGTCGGCCTGATCGGCCGCTTCCTGCTGACGCCGCTGGACTGAGGGCCCCGGCGCGCCGCCGTGTCCGCCAAGGCCGCGTGTGGGATCGGGCCGCTGCCCCGCTCTTGGGGGGTGCAGGGGCAGCGGCCCGGGTCTCGAAACGCCCTAAGACATCTAGTCCTCTGGCAGCTCGACCGGCGCGATCGCGTCGTACACGTCGCCCGGACCGGGGTTGGTGGCGTCCGAGGCACCGCCGAAGTGGTGCATGACGCCCCACACCGCGTTCAGCGCCGTCTGGATGGCGCCCTCCGCCCAGCCCGCCGTCCAGGAGATGTCGTCCCCGGCGAGGAAGATGCCGCGCTTGTCGTCGGGCAGCCGGTCCTGCATGAAGTGGGTGAACAGGCGCCGCTGGTAGCGGTAGTGGCCGGGCAGGTTCGCCTTGAAGGCGCCCATGAAGTACGGCTCGTTCTCCCACGACACCGTGACCGGGTTGCCGATGATGTGCTTGCGGATGTCGACCTTCGGATAGATCTCGCCCAGCGACTTGAGCATGACCTCCATCCGCTCGCCCGCCGACAGCGGCAGCCACTTGAGGCTGTCGTCGCACCAGGTGTACGACAGGCAGATGACGGCGGGCCGGTCCGGGCCGTCGTCCAGCAGGTACGTACCGCGGGTCATCCGGTCGGTGAGCGTCATCGACATGACGTCGCGGCCGGTGGGCTCCCCCTTGTCGTCGACGGCCTTGTCGAGCCAGAACGGCCGGTCGACCGGCACGAACAGCTTCGAGCTCTCCATGTAGTGGGTGCGCTCGATCGCCGTCCAGTGGTCGATGGGGAACAGCGAGTCGTCGCACTCGATCTTGGAGAGCAGCATCCAGGACTGGGCGGTGAAGATCGCCGCCTGGTACGTGCGGATGTCGCCGGAGGCGTCGGTGACGGTGATGCGGTTGCCGGCGGTGCGGTGCAGCCGGGTGACGGCGGGCCGGGGCTCGCCGCCGACGTGCAGCGTGGCCAGCGAGGTGCCCTGCGGCCAGTGGACGATCTTGCCGGGCGCGCGCTCCCACAGCCGCAGCGGCAGTTGCTGGCTGCCGCCGACGATGCCGCGGTGGTGGTCGTCGGCCTCGGTGTAGACGACGCGCAGGATCTCCAGGATGGAGTTGGGGAAGTCCGTGTCCCAGCCGCCGGTGCCGAAGCCGACCTGGCCGAAGATCTCCCGGTGCCGGAAGGACCTGAACGCCTCGGAGTCGCAGAGGTAGCCGTAGAAGGTCTGGTTGTCCAGCTTCTCCACCAGCTTCGCCCAGATCTCGCGGATGCGCGGCACGTCGCGCTCCCGCATGGCGCGGTTCATGTCGGAGAAGTCCGCGCCCTCCTCCAGGCAGGCGTTCCAGGCGTCCATCACGTCGCGGTACACCTGCGGCAGGTCGTCGATGGTCTCGGCGTAGTGCGACTCGCCCTTGAGGTCGACGACGGTGGACGGGGTGTCCGGGGCCAGCGGGTTGGGGAACGGCCTGGTCTCCAGGCCCACCAGGTCGATGTAGTACTGGAGGGCGGTGGAGCTGGGCGGGAACCGCATCGCGCCCATCTCGGCGGTCAGCGACGGATCGCAGCCCTCGAAGCCGACGGTGCGCAGCCGGCCGCCGATCCGGTCGGCCTCGTAGACGACGGGCTTGAGCCCCATCTTCATCAGTTCGTACGCGGCGACGATGCCGGACAGGCCGCCGCCGATGACGGCGACCTCGGTGCCGTGCTCGGTCGCGGGGACCTGGCCGAGCCCGGCGGGGTGCGCCAGGTAGTCGTCGTAGGCGTAGGGGAAGTCCGGGCCGAACATGGTGATGGGCGGCAGGCCGGCGGTGGGCTCGTCCTGCTCGTCGTGGACGGCGGTGGGCACCGTGGACGTCATGGGGTACGGACTCCTTGCGCGGGGACGAGGGCAGGGCAGGGGGAAGGCGGGGGCGAGGGCAGGGGGTGGCCCGGCGGGCGGGCGGCGCCCGCGCGGGTGAAGGGGTGTCGGTCCGGGGGCGCCGTGGGGGGCGGCGCCGCGCGGGTCAGCTCAGGGAGCCGTACAGGCCGGGGCGGCGGTCGTGCAGATACGGGTTCTCGGTGCGGGACGCGGTCAGCAGCTCGGGGTCGACGTCGCCGATGACCAGTTCCTCACCGCGGCCGGCGCGGGCCCGGGTGGCGCCGTCGGGGCCCGCCAGGCAGCTCAGCCCGACGAACTCGAAGCTGCGCTCGCGGCCGGTGCGGTTGACGTACGCGATGTACATCTGGTTCTCGAAGGCGCGCACCGGCACGACCGATTCGGCGACGAACTGGAAGGGGTGCATCTGGGCGGTGGGCACCAGCAGCAGGTCGGTGCCGGCGAGCGCGTGGGCGCGGACGTTCTCCGGGAACTCCACGTCGTAGCAGATCATGATCCCGATCCGCAGGCCGTCGAACTCCGCCTGGGCGACCGGGGTGTCGCCGGGGGTGAAGTACTTGTGCTCGAACGGGCCGTAGAGGTGGGTCTTGCGGTAGTTGGCCAGGCGCTTGCCGTCCGGGCCGATCAGCTGCGCGGCGTTGAAGACGTCCTCGCCGTCGCGCTCCGGGTAGCCGTACAGCACGCCGACGCCGCGGCGGGTGGCGATCTCCGCGACGGCCTCGGCGGACGGCCCGTCGGCGGGCTCGGCGAGCCGGTGCACACCGTCGCCGATGGCGTAGCCGGTGAGGAACATCTCGGAGGTGACGAGCAGCCGGGCGCCCGCGGCCGCCGCCCGGTCGGCCGCCTCGTCCAGCACCTTGAGGCCGGCGGCGACGTCGCCGGGGTGACCGGAGCTCTGGAGGAGAGCGGTGCGCAGAGACGGCATGAAGACCTCGGGCGGTGCGTGAAGGCCTGGCAGGGACGCTACGACGGTACGGTCCCGGCAGGAGCGGGGACAAGGCGCGACCGTTGCGGGCCCGCCGTCGTTTCGTTTCGTGATCAGGCCATAGGGCGGTGATTCATTGCGCGGAGCGGGCGAAAGTGTCGCGGACCACATCCCTGACCAGCGCGCGGAGCCAGCGGTGGCCGCCGTCCGCGTCGTGCCGCGGGTGCCACGCCATGGCCACGGGCAGCGGCGGCAGGGGCAGCGGAACCTCGAAGGTGCGCAGGCCCAGGGCGGCCACGGCGGCGGCGTCGAGGCGCTCGCCGGCCAGTCCGACGGCGTCGCCGCGAGGCAGCAGGAACAGGGCGGCGGCCATGGTGGGCGCGGAGCCGATCACGCGGCGGCGCAGCCCGCGGTCGGCGAGGGCGTCGTCGACGGGGCCGGAGAGCCGACCGCGCCGGGAGACCACGAGATGGTCGGCGGCGGCGAAGCGGTGCGCGGTGACGGGCCCGTCCAGGAGCGGGTGGCCGGGCCGGACGACGCCGACCATCCGGTCCTCGCCGAGCGGCTCGACGCGGATCTCCGGCTCGTTGCGGTCGATGACGCCGATCTCCAGGTCGATGCTGCCGTCCCGGAGCGGGGGCACGGAGTCGGCGCCCTCGGCGAGGAAGCGCAGGGTCACCCCGGGGGCGGTGCGGGCGGCCCGGTCCAGCAGCCCGGCGCCGAACGCCACGACGTTGCTGTCGTGGGCGGAGAGGGTGAAGGCGCGGGTCAGGGTGGCGGGGTCGGCGGGCGCCGAGGCGGCGAACAGGGCGCGCGCGTCGTCCAGCACCCGGCTGACGTCGGCGCGCAGGGCGAGCGCGCGCGGCGTGGGGACCATGTGGCGGCCGGCGCGCACCAGCACCGGGTCGCCGAGGGCGCGGCGGATCCGGCCCAGGGTGCGGCTCATCGCGGGGCCGGAGAGGCCCAGCCGGGCGGCGGCGCCGGTGACGCTCTCCTCGGCGAGCAGCGCGTCCAGGGCGATGAGCAGATTCAGGTCGGCGCGAAGGGGCCGCGGTCCGCTGTCATCGGGGTCTTTGCGCATCACGCAAGTATCGCCGAGTGTCTTTGCGCGTGAAGGCAAGTCGGCGTGAAGGCAAGTCGGCGCGGGGGCCGCGGACCCTACCCCGGCGCGCCCGACGAGAACCGGCGCAGGAGCGGCGACAGCACCAGCACCGACTTCGTGCGCTCCACGAACGCCTCGCCCGCGATCCGCTCCAGCACCCGCTCGAAGTGCCGCATGTCGGAGGCGAAGACCTGCACCAGCGCGTCCGCCTCCCCGGTGACGGTCGACGCGGACACCACTTCCGGGTAGCGCGACAGTCCGCGCCGGATGTCGTCGGGCGAGGTGTTGTGGCGGCAGTAGATCTCGATGAAGCCCTCGGTCTCCCAGCCGAGCGCCGCCGGGTCGACGCGTACGGTGAAGCCGGTGATGGCGCCCTCCGCCCGCAGCCGGTCCACGCGCCGCTTCACGGCGGGCGCGGACAGGCCGACCTCGGCGCCGATGTCGGCGTAGGAGCGCCGGGCGTCCTCGGCGAGGGCGTGGACGATGCGTTCGTCGAGATCATTCAGTCGCACTGCGCGTGGATCACTTCTCTGCTGCGGTGAGGTCGGTGCCGGCCGGGTCCGCGGTGGCCAGTCGGGAACGGCGCATACCGTAACCGAAATAGAGAGCGAGTCCCGCCACCATCCACAGGCCGAAGTACTTCCAGGTGATCAGGTCCAGGCGGGTCATCATGTACACGCACAGCCCGAAGCCGATGGCCGGGAAGAGCGGCGACAGCGGCACCCGGAAGCTGCGCGTCAGGTCGGGCCGGGTCCGGCGCAGCACCACGACGCCGACGTTGACCAGCGCGAACGCGAAGAGCGTGCCGATGCTGGTGGCGTTGACGAGTTCACCCAGCGGGACCACGGCGGCGAGGACGCCGCAGAAGAGGGAGACGATGAGGGTGTTGGCGCGCGGCACACCGGTGCGCGGGTGGACCTTGGAGAACACCCGCGGTACGAGCCCGTCGCGGGACATCGCGAACAGGATCCGGGTCTGGCCGTAGAGCACGGTCAGCACGACGGAGGCGATGGCGATGACGGCGCCGGCGGCGAGCAGCACCGCCCAGAAGCTCTGTCCGGTGACGTGCTCCATGATCCCGGCGAGTGCGGCCTCGGAGCCGGTGAACTCCCGCCACGGCAGGGCGCCCACGGCGACGGCGGCCACCAGGCAGTAGACGACGGTGACGATGAGCAGGGAGAGCATGATGGCGCGCGGCAGGTCCCGCTGCGGGTTCTTCGCCTCCTCACCGGCGGTGGAGGCCGCGTCGAAGCCGATGTACGAGAAGAACAGGCTCGAACCGGCGGCGCTGACTCCCGCCATGCCCAGCGGCATGAACGGCTGGTAGTTCCCGGCCCTGATGCCGGTGACGGCGACGGCGCAGAACAGCAGCAGCGCGCCGATCTTCACCACGACCATGATCGTGTTGGCGCGGGCGCTCTCCTTGGCCCCGCCGAGCAGGAAGGCCATGCAGAGCAGGACCACCAGCAGCGCGGGCAGGTTGAACGTGCCGCCGTCTCCCGGCGGGTTGGCGAGGGCTGCGGGGATGGTCCAGCCGATCGTGCCGTCGAGGAAGGTGTTGAGGTACTCGCCCCAGCCGACGGCGACCGCCGCCACCGAGACGCCGTACTCCAGGATCAGGCACCAGCCGCAGATCCAGGCGATCAGCTCGCCGAGGGTGGCGTAGGCGTAGGAGTACGAGGAGCCGGAGACCGGGACGCTGCCCGCCAGCTCCGCGTACGACAGCGCGGAGAACAGGGCCGTCAGCCCGGCGAGGACGAAGGAGAGCACGACCGCGGGACCGGCTTCGGGTACGGCCTCGCCGAGCACGACGAAGATGCCGGTGCCCAGGGTCGCGCCTATGCTGATCATGGTCAGCTGCCACATGCCCAGGGAGCGCCGGAGCGTTCCACCCTCGCCCTTGCCGCCCTCGGTGACCAGCCGTTCGACGGGCTTGCGCCGTGTCAGGCGGGTGCCGAGCCGCTGGGGCGCGGCGGTCCGCTCGTCGACGGCCGGGGCTGCGCCGTGGTCCAACACGTAGGTGGCTCCTTCATCGCTTGGTCGACGCAAGACCCTACGAGCTGGGTAGCGGCGCACGTAATGCATCATTGTTGCGCATATACGCATAAATATTGCGCCCAGAGGTCACGCACGAGGAATCGTTGCAGACATCACACACGCACGACGCGGCGACTGTTTTCACTCGAATGCAGCGATACGCCACCATTTTGGCCGTCGTTGGTGTGACGTGACGACGAGAGAGAGCCCCTGGAACGCGGTCCTTCAGCCCCCCGACACCGGCGTCGGAAGAGGGCGTACGACGACGGGACCGGGCGTGCGACGATGACCTATCCCCCTCCGGGACCGCCCGGCTTCGGGCCCTACCCCGCAGGTCACGGCCCTGTTCCCGGCGACCGGTTCGACCTCGCCGCCGACTACGACGTGCACAACATGCCGCTCCCCGACCCCGAGACGCTCGACAGCCGCTGGGATCTCGAAGGGGATCTCGCCCGGCTGCTCCAGGCGTCCGCCGAGGAGCCGGGACCGGCCGCCGAGCCGATGACGCCGAGCACCCCGGGCCCGGTTCCGCACGCCCGAGGGCGGGGCCGGCGCCGCCGGGTCCGCATCCGGTTGCCGTCGCTGCCCTGGTTCCAGCTGATCAGTCTGATCTTCGCCGCGATCACGGCGGTCATCGTCGCCATGCTGAGCGTGCTCGGCGGAATGATCTCCTACGGTCCGCTGCGCTTCCTGGCCAGCCCCAGCACCACCGACTCGCTGGCCGACTGGTGGCCGCTGCTGGTCTACGGGCCGTGGCTGGTCGCGTCCCTGTCGGTGCTGCGGGCGGCGCTGCACCAGCACGGCGCCGGGCACTCCTGGGCGGTGGTCGTCCTCTTCTCGGCCATCGCGGTGTTCCTGTGCGTGGCGCACGCGCCCAAGACGCTGCCGGGGATCGCCGTCGCCGCGCTGCCCCCGGTCTCCGCGCTGGTCGCCTTCCACCAGCTCGTCCGGCAGATCACCCTCACCAGCCCGCCGCGCCACGCGCTGCCGCGCCAGCGGCGGCCGCAGCCACGCGGCTGACGCCGGACGGGCCTGCCATCGGGCAGCCCGTCCGGCGGCGGTGAGGATGACGTCGGCTCAGCTCCAGCTGGCGTGCAGCGGCTTGCCCTCCGCGTAGCCGGCGGCGCTCTGCACACCGACGACGGCACGCTCGTGGAACTCCTCCAGCGAGGCGGCACCGGCATACGTGCACGAGCTGCGCACGCCCGCGATGATCGAGTCGATCAGGTCCTCCACGCCCGGCCGCGTCGGGTCCAGGAACATCCTCGAGGTGGAGATGCCCTCCTCGAACAGCGCCTTGCGGGCCCGGTCGTACGCCGACTCCTCGGCCGTGCGGTTGCGCACGGCGCGCGCCGATGCCATGCCGAAGCTCTCCTTGTACGGACGGCCGTCGGCGGTGTGTTGGAGGTCGCCCGGCGACTCGTAGGTGCCCGCGAACCACGAGCCGATCATGACGTTCGACGCGCCGGCGGCCAGCGCCATGGCGACGTCGCGCGGGTGCCGGACGCCGCCGTCCGCCCACACGTGCTTGCCGAACTTGGCGGCCTCGGCGGCGCATTCGAGCACCGCGGAGAACTGCGGGCGGCCGACGCCGGTCATCATCCGGGTGGTGCACATGGCGCCCGGTCCGACCCCGACCTTGATGATGTCGGCACCGGCCTCGATCAGGTCCCGTACGCCCTCGGCCGCGACGATGTTGCCCGCGACGATCGGCACCTTCGGGTCGAGCGCGCGCACCGCCTTGAGCGCGCTGATCATCGACTCCTGGTGGCCGTGCGCGGTGTCCACCACCAGGGTGTCCACGCCGGCGTCGAGCAGCACCTTGGCGCGTCCGGCGACATCGCCGTTGACGCCGACGGCGGCGGCGATGCGCAGCTTGCCCGCGGCGTCGACGGCCGGGGTGTAGAGCGTGGCGCGCAGGGCGCCCTTGCGGGTCAGGATGCCCACGAGCCGGCCGTCCGCGTCCACGGCGGGCGCGAACTTGCGGTGCGCGGAGTCCAGCCGGTGGAACGCCTCGCGCGGGTCGATGTCCGCGTCGAGCACCAGCAGCTCCGTGGACATGACCTCGGTGAGCTGGGTGAAGCGGTCCACGCCGGTCAGGTCCGACTCGGTCACGACGCCGACGGGGCGGCCGTCCTCGACCACGACGCCCGCGCCGTGCGCCCGCTTGGGCAGTAGCGCCAGCGCGTCGGCGACGGTGGAGTGCGGCTCCAGCACGATCGGGGTGTCGAGCACCAGGTGGCGGCTCTTGACCCACGAGACCACGTCGGTGACGACGTCGAGCGGGATGTCCTGGGGGATGACGACGAGACCGCCGCGGCGGGCGACCGTCTCGGCCATGCGGCGCCCGGCGATCGCGGTCATGTTGGCCACGACGAGGGGGATGGTGGTCCCGGTCCCGTCGGGAGCGGCGAGATCCACTCCCTGCCGCGAGCCCACGGCGGAGCGGCTCGGCACCATGAACACATCGTCGTACGTCAGGTCGTACGGCGGCTTCGCGTCGTTCAGAAATCGCATGCTAACTCTCTCACCTGCGGTATTGCTGGGGCAGCGGGCGGGGAGTCAGCTCAGAACCGGCATCGGATCGGGCTGCGGCTCCTAGACCTATCATCCATGATTTTCCATCCCTTGACGGTCCAGGAGCCGCATTCTGTGCCTTCTACCAGGAGGCGGGGGCGCGCTCCCGTAGATTCGACCAAGCGTGCGGACGCGGTGGTCAGGCGGCCCCGTCCGGGTCCGCCCGGTCCAGCGCGGGGCGCGGTCCGGGGCCCGTCTCCAGCAGCAGGAAGTCGGCCGCGGCGGTGTCCGTGACCAGGCTCGTGACCAGTCCGGAGCGGAGTACCGCGCCGATCGCGGCGGCCTTGCGGCGGCCGCCGGCGATGGCGACGACCTCCGGGATACGGCGCAGCCGGTCGGCCTCGACCGTGATGCACCGCTCCCCCAGGTCCCGGCCGATCCGGCGGCCCTCGGTGTCGAAGAGGTGGGCCGACATCTCGGCGGCGGCGCCCAGCGAGGCGTAGTGCGCGCGCTCCTCCTCGCTCAGCATGTCGTAGACCGTCGAGATCCCCGCCTCCCACGAGCCGATGGAGACGGCCGCGACGGTGACCTTGTCGAAGTACTCGAACGCGCGGGCGATGCCCGTCTGGCCGCGCAGCGCGGCGGCCGTGGCGGGGTCGGGCAGCAGCATCGGGGCGTAGATCGGGTGGGCCTCGCCGCCGGAGACCGCGGCGGCACGGCGGACCGCCTCCACCGAGCCGCGCTCGGCGGTGCCCGCGTCGTACACCCCGGTGAGCTGGACGACGGTGCACGGCGGCAGCCGGTGCAGGGCGGCCGCCATGTGGATGGTGGAGCGGCCCCAGGCCAGGCCCAGGACGTCGCCCTCGTTCACCAGCTCGCCGAGCAGGTCGGCCGCGACCTCGCCGAGGTTCTCCGGGTCCGGGGCGTCGTCCGCGGCGTCGGCCGGGGACTCCACCACCACCGCGTGCCGCAGGCCGTAGCGGGCGCGGAGCGCGTCGGAGCGGTCCGCGTCCAGCTCCGCCGGCACCCGGATCTCGATACGCACCAGATCGCGCTCCAGCGCGGTCTCCAGGACGCGCGCGACCTTGAAGCGGCTGACGCCGAACTCCTCGGCGATCTGGATCTTGGACTTGCCCTCAAGGTAGAAGCGGCGCGCCATGGCGGCCGCCTGCACCAGTTCGGCGGGTCCCATCCGCGTGGCTGAACGGCCGCCCGTCGACACCGCGGTCTCCTCACTGTTCACGTTCTGGACTCACCGTCATCCTGTCAGAAACGGGAGTCTTTGATCTGCCCTTCACCCTTCCGTTCACCGAGCGGTGACTCAATGGCCGCATGCCCAGGCGGCGGAGGCCGTCGCCGTCTCGGCCTGGGCGCGCAGGGCCCGCACCGCCGCGGCCGGGTCCTGCGCCCCGTACACCGCGGACCCGGCGACGAAGACGTCGGCACCGGCCTCGGCGCACCGCTCGATGGTCTCGGCGGACACCCCGCCGTCGACCTGGAGCCACATCTCCAGGCCGTGCTTGTTGATCAACTCACGCGTACGGCGGATCTTCGGCAGCATGATGTCGAGGAACGCCTGGCCTCCGAAACCGGGCTCGACGGTCATCACCAGCAGCATGTCCAGCTCGGGCAGCAGGTCCTCGTAGGGCTCGATGGGGGTGGCGGGCTTGAGCGCCATCGAGGCCCGCGCGCCCTTGGCCCGGATCTCCCGCGCCAGCCGTACGGGGGCGGCCGCGGCCTCCGCGTGGAAGGTGACCGAGCCCGCCCCGGCCTCGACGTATCCCGGTGCCCAGCGGTCCGGCTCCTCGATCATCAGGTGCAGGTCGAGCGGGGTGCCGGTGGCCCGGCTCAGCGACTCCACGATGGGCATGCCGAGCGTGAGGTTCGGGACGAAGTGGTTGTCCATCACGTCGACGTGCAGCCAGTCGGCGCCCTCGACGGCTGCGGCTTCCTCCGCCAGGCGCGAGAAATCGGCTGAGAGGATACTGGGATTGATCTGAACGGCCATGGCGCCAAGCCTGCCACGGCCGTCGGCCGCGTGTGGCGGCGGGAGTGCCGTCGGCCCGCAGCAGCGGCCTCCACGGTCTCGGGGATCCACCGTGGGCGCGCGGGATCGCCCGATGACGCGCGCCCGCCGGCGCGAGAGGGTGACCATGGCGGAGGACGGATCGGAGCCCGGGTCCGGTAAGGCCGGGCCGGGGAAGCCCGGACCGGCGGAGGGGATACCGGCGAAGGCCGGATCGCGCGGCGTGGCCCGGCTGGTCTGCGGCCGCCGCACGAAGTGGCTGACCGTGCTGCTCTGGCTGGTCGTGATCGCGGCGCTGTCACCGCTGTCCGCCAAGCTCATGGACGCCCAGGACAACGACGCCGAGTCCTGGCTTCCGGGCAGCGCCGAGTCCACGCGCGTGCTGGAGCTGTCCAAGGACTTCCGGGCCCGGTCCATCCCGGCCGTGGTGATCTACGCGCGCGAGGGCGGGCTCACCGCCGCGGACCGGGCGCGGATCGCCGAGGACGCCGCCGAGCTGCGGGCGCTGCGCGCCCATGGCACCCGGGGCGAGGAGACCCGCGGCCCGGTCCTCGACCGCGCGGGGTCGCCGCGCGCCGCGCAGATCTGGGTGCCGGTCACCATGGACGAGCGGGGCTGGGAGCGCATCGACGACGCCGTCGAGTCGATGCGCGACATCACCGGCCGCGGCGGGGGCGGGCTGTCGGTGCACATCACCGGACCGGGCGGCACCTCCGCCGACTTCGCCACCGCCTTCGAGGGCATCGACTCCACACTGCTGATCGCGGCGCTGACGGTGGTGATCGTGGCGCTGCTGATCACCTATCGCAGCCCCACGCTGCTGCTGGTGCCCCTGGTGGCCGTCTACGGGGCGCTGCTGGCCGCCCAGGCGATCATCTACCTGCTGGCCGAGCACGGCGGGCTGACCGTCAACGCGCAGAGCGCCGGCATCCTCACGGTCCTCGTCTTCGGGGCGGGCACCGACTACGCGCTGCTGCTGGTCGCCCGCTACCGGGAGGAGCTGCGCCGCCACCACGACCGCCACGAGGCGATGGCGCTGGCCCTGCACCGCGCGGGCCCGGCGGTCCTCGCCAGCGGATCGACGGTGGTCATCAGCATGCTCGTGCTGCTGATCGCCGAGATGAACTCGACCAGCGGCCTCGGCCCGGTGGCCGGGATCGGCGTGGCCGTCGCGCTGCTGGCCTTGCTGACGCTCTTCCCCGCCCTGCTGGTGATCTTCGGCCGGTGGATCTTCTGGCCGGCCATCCCGCACGAGGGCTCGCCGGAGCCGACCGAGCGGGGCGTATGGGCCCGGACGGGTCGGCGGATCGCCGGGCGGCCGCGCGCCGTGTGGCTGGTGACGGCCGTCGTCCTGGCCGGGCTGTCGTTGGGCATCCTCGGGCTGCGCGCCGCGGGGATCAGCAACGCCGACGCGTTCACCGAGACCCAGGACTCGATCACCGGGCAGGAGGTATCGGCCCGCTACTTCCCGGCGGGCGCCGGCGACCCCCTGGTGGTGCTCGCCGACGCCGACCGGGCGGCGGCCGTGGCGCGGACGGTGAACACCACGCCGGGGGTCGTGGAGGGCTCGGTGATCCGGCCACCGGCCACCGCGCCGGAGCGGGACGGCCGGGTGCTGTTCGAGGCGACGCTGACGGACCCCGCCGACAGCTCGGACGCCAAGAACACCGTCGAACGGGTACGGGACGCGGTGCACGGCATCCCGGGCGCCGACGCGATGGTGGGCGGGGGCACGGCGGCGATCCTCGACGCCGACACCGCCTCGACCCGCGACAACCAGGTCGTCATGCCCCTGGTGCTGCTGGTGGTGCTGCTGATCCTCGCGGTGCTGCTGCGGGCGCTGGTGGCGCCGCTGGTGCTGATCGCCACGGTGGTGCTGTCGTACGCCTCCGCGCTGGGCATCAGCGCCCTCGCCTTCCGCTACGGCTTCGACTTCGAGGGGGAGGAGACCGCCTTCCCGCTGTTCGCGTTCGTCTTCCTGGTCGCGCTGGGCATCGACTACAACATCTTCCTGTCCACGCGGGTCCGCGAGGAGGCCCTGAGGCAGGGGACGCGCCCCGGCACGGTCACCGCCCTCGCCGCCACCGGAGCCGTCATCACCTCGGCCGGACTGGTCCTGGCCGGCACGTTCGCGGCGCTGGGCACGCTGCCCATCACCGGCTTCGCCGAGATCGGGTTCGCGGTGGCCGTCGGCGTGCTGCTGGACACCTTCGTCGTACGGTCGGTGCTGGTCACCGCGCTGTTCCTGGACATCGGACCACGCATGTGGTGGCCGCACCGGCTGGCCCGCGAGGACGGCACGCGGGAGCGGCGGGAGTAGGCGGTACGGGGCGGCGCGGCCCGGTGACGCGGTGGCTCCCCGTCTCTCTGATCGGGGGCCGGGCCGATCAGACCGGCGGTCAGGCGCCGCCGCCAGAGGCGGCGGCCATCCGTACGGACGGTCAGCCTGTACGACGCAGCAGCGCCAGGTACATCGCGTCCGTGCCGTGCAGATGCGGCCACAGCTGGACGTCCGGGCCGTCGCCGAGCGCGGGGACGCCGGGCATCAGCGGCCGGGCGTCGATCCACTCCGCCGCGGCGGCCGCTCCACCGCGTCCCTTGAGCACGTCCTCCACCACCACCCGCGTCTCCGCGAGATGCGGCGAGCAGGTGGCGTACCCGACCACGCCGCCCACCCGCACGGCGTTCAGCGCCTCCCGCAGCAGCCCGCGCTGGAGCGGGGCGAAGCCGTCCAGGTCCTCCGGCCGCCGCCGCCAGCGGGCCTCCGGCCGCCGCCGCAGCGCGCCCAGGCCGGAGCACGGCACGTCGACCAGCACCCGGTCGAAGGAGCCGGGCCGCCACGCGGGCCGGGTCCCGTCCGCGGCGATCACCTGGTACGGGCCGGGGTTGCCGGCCAGCGCGCGGGCGACGAGCCGGGCCCGGTGCGGCTGCTTCTCGGAGGCGACCAGTGCCGCGCCGCGCTCGGCGGCCAGCGCCGCGAGCAGGGCGGCCTTGCCGCCAGGCCCGGCGCAGCCGTCCAGCCAGCGGGCGTCGGGGCCGTCCACCGGCGCGTTCGCCAGCGCGATCGCCACCAGCTGACTGCCCTCGTCCTGCACCCCGACCCGCCCTTCGCGCACCGCGTCCAGCGCGCCGGGCTCGCCGCCCTCGGCGAGCCGTACGGCGTACGGCGACCAGCGCCCCGGCTCGCCGCGCTCGCCGAGCGCCTCCAGCAGCTCCGCCGCGTCCGCCCGCCCGGGGCGCGCGACCAGGGTCACCTCCGGCCGTTCGTTGTCGGCTTCGAGCAGGTCCTCGATCCCGGCGCGGCCGCCGCCCAGCGCGTCCCACAGCGCGGAGACGATCCAGCGGGGATGGGAGTGCACGACCCCCAGATGGTCCTCGGGATCGTCGTCGTAGTCCGGCGCGACCCGCTCCAGCCAGCCGTCGAGGTCATCGGCGGCGATCTTCCGCAGCACCGCGTTGACGAACTTGGCCCGCCCGTCGCCCAGCACCACCCGCGCCAGCTCCACGGTGGCGCTCACGGCGGCGTGCGAGGGGATCCGCGTCCCCAGCAGCTGGTGCGCGCCCAGGCCCAGCACGTCGAGCACCGGCGGATCGACCTCGCGCAGCGGCCGGTCCACGCACGCGGCGATGATCGCGTCGTACGTGCCCTGGCGGCGCAGCGTGCCGTAGACCAGCTCGGTGGCCAGCGCCGCGTCCCGCGCGTCGAAGCCGCCTTCTCCCCGTTCCTCCCTGGCCTTGCGGAGCAGCGGCGGCAGGACGAGGTTCGCGTACGCGTCGCGCTCGTCGACGGCCCGCAGCGCGTCGAAGGCGAGGATGCGGACGGGATCCTTCTTGGGCCTGCGGTAGGGCTTGCTGGGGCGGTGGCGCGGCGGCGGCTGACTCACGAAAAGGTGCTCCGGATCGAGATGAAGAGGTACCGCTCCAGCGTACGTCGCGCGGCTCCTTCCCCTCCCCGCCCCTTCCCGCTGCATCCGATGTGCGGCTGCCGCCGCGTGGCGGGGGTCCGGGGCGGAGCCCCGCCACGCGGCGGCAGCCGCGCATCGCGACGGCCGCGGCCGCGCGCCGGGGGGCGGCGGCGTCAGCCGCCCACGCGCTCGCCCGCGGCGATCCGCACCCCGCGCGCCCAATCCGCCGCGCGCATCGGCTTCTTGCCCTGCGGCTGCACCCACAGCAGCTCCACCGCGTGGCTGCCGGTCCCCACATACACCGCGTTCTTCGTCGTGGCGATCTCCCCGGCACCCAGATCCGAACGGTCCGTCACCAGCGCCACCGACATGACCTTCAGCCGCTCCCCGCGGAACAGCGTCCAGGCGCCCGGCGCGGGCGCGCAGCCCCGTACCACGCGGTCCACGCGCAGCGCGGGCGCGGTCCAGTCGATCTCCGCGTCCGCCACGGTGAGCTTCGGCGCCAGCGAGACGCCCTCCGCGGGCTGCGGTACGGCCTCCAGCGTGCCGTCCTCGATGCCGTCCATCGTCGCGGCGAGCAGCCCGGCACCGGCGAACGCCAGCCGGGTGAGCAGGTCCCCGCTGGTGTCGGTGGGCCGGACCGCCTCGGTGAGCACGCCGTACACCGGCCCGGAGTCCAGGCCCTCCTCGATGAGGAACGTGGAGGCGCCGGTCATCTCGTCGCCCGCGAGCACCGCGTGCTGGACGGGCGCCGCGCCCCGCCACGCGGGCAGCAGCGAGAAGTGCAGGTTCACCCAGCCGCGGGCCGGGATCTCCAGCGCGGCCTTGGGCAGCAGCGCGCCGTAGGCGACGACCGGGCAGCAGTCAGGGGCGATCTCCCGCAGCCTGGCCAGGAAGTCCTCGTCGCGCGGTCGCACCGGCTTGAGCACCTCGATACCGGCCTCCTCCGCGCGCTCGGCGACCGGGCTGGCCACCAGGCGACGGCCGCGCCCGGCGGGGGCGTCGGGGCGCGTGACCACGGCCACGACCTCGTGCCGGTCCGACGCGAGCAGGGCGTCCAGGGCGGGTACGGCGACTTCGGGGGTACCGGCGAAGACGAGCCTCATAGGTGGCGAACTACCTCTCACGCGCAGCGGAACGACGCATCAGTCTATGGGGCGATGTGCCCGGCGCCCGGATTCCGGGGGCGTACGCGCGTGACCCCGCACGCCCCGGACCGTGACCAAGAAGCCGGGTGCCGCGTTGGTCAAGTGAGATTGACCGAATCGGGCCGCTGCAGCGGCCCGATCGTTTTCCCTTTTCTTCCAACGCCGGTTCGAGAGGCTTGTTCATGGCCGACCACGCAACCCACGACGCCCAGGCACGGGCCAGCCTGCACCTCCTGGTCCGGGACATCGAGCGGGTCCGCCGACAGGTGGACGCACTGCGCACGCTCACCGCCCAGCTCGGCAATGTCTACCGCCCGCGGCGTACCGGCCCGTCCACGGGCTTCGTCGTCTACGGACGCGCGCCCGCGCCGACCGTGCGCCTGGCCCAGGAGCTGCGGGACAGCGTCGAGACACTCGTGACGGCGGCGGTGGACTTCGACCGTTCGCTGGGCTTCTCCTGGGACGCCGTGGGTTCGGCGCTCGGGGTCACCAAGCAGGCCGTGCACCGCCGTTACGGGGCGCGCCGGGCCTCGGCACAGAGCTCCGCGGAGGGCGGCGAACCGGGCGCCGGGCGGGCCGTCACCGCCACCACCACGGCGCCGATCGTTCCGTCGGTGCCCGCCGCGCGCTCGCTGCCGACCGTCCCGGGCCAGCCCACGCCTGCCATGCGCGAGGATTCCCGCACCAGCGCCTTCCCGGCTCCCCGCAACGGCTGACGCCTCGCACGTTCCGCCCGCGCCGAGCCGCCCGCGCGTCGCGTGGCGCGCGGCAACGGCCCGCACCCGGCAGCGGCGTGCCAGGCGGCCCGTCAGCCGAGGTCCAGCGGATCGATCCGTACCCGTACGGGCGCGCCCTCACGGCGGATCAGCCGGGCCGCCTGAGCGTTCTTCAGCGCGGCCGCGAGGGCGGCGCCGTTCCCGGGGCGTACGCGCAGCAGCACGCGCTCCCATGTCTCCCCCGGCCCGGGGCGCCCTCGCCCGGGAGCACCGGGCCCCCCGGCGGCCCCGGGGACTCCGGGGGCCGGGACCGGCACCGGGCCCAGGACCTCGACGCCCTCCGGCAGCTCCGCCGTATCCAGCAGGTCCGCGACGGCCTCCGGCGGTCCGGCGAGGGACGCCATCCGGGAGACGGGCGGAAAGCCCAGCTGGGCGCGGTCGGCCAGCTCCCGGGCGGCGTGTCCGGCCGGGTCCCAGCGCACCAGCGCCTGCACCGGTCGCAGCGTCGGCTCGGCCATGATCACCACCGTGCCGCCCTCGCCCTGCGGGCGGACCAGTGACGCGGCGTCCAGCCAGCGGCGCAGCGCGTCCTCTCCCGCGCGTAGGTCGGGGCGGCCGAGCAGGGCCCAGCCGTCGAGCAGCAGCGCGGCGGCGTATCCGCGCTCGGCGACCGGTTCGGCGCCGGGGGTGCTGACGACGAGGGCGGGCTGGTCGGGCACGGTGTCCAGGATGTGGTCGCGGCCGGAGGTGCGGACCGGCACGCTGGGGAACGCCCGGCCGAGCTCCTCCGCGGTGCGCCGGGCGCCCACGACCTGGGCTCGCAGCCGGTTTCCGCCGCACGCGGCGCAGTGCCAGTGCTCCTCGCCGCGCCCGCACCAGCCGCAGCGCAGGGTGTCGGCGTCGACGGCCTCCAGCGGCCCGGCGCAGTGGGCACAGCGCGCGGGTTCGCGGCAGCGGTCGCAGGCCAGCCTGGGGACGTACCCGCGGCGCGGCACCTGGACGAGGACTGGGCCGCGGAGCGTCGCCTCGCGCAGCGTCTGCCAGGCGACGGTGGGCAGCCGGGCCGCGCGGGCGTGCGGGTCGCGGGCCTGTTCGCTCTCGGAGACCGTGCGGATCACCGGCGCGGCCGTCCGGATCTGCTCGCGGTCGGCTTCCAGCGGGAGCGCCCACCCGTTCTCCAGCAGCTGCGCGGCCTCCACGGTGCGGCTGAGGTCGCCCGCGAGGAAACCGGCCCGTTCGTGCACGGCGCGCAGCAGGAGCACGTCCCGGGCGTGCGGCTGAGGGGCGTTGGTGTCGCTGTGGCTGGAGTTGCCGTCGTCCCAGATGGCGACCAGGCCGAGGTCCCGTACGGGGGCGAACATCGCGGCGCGGGTGCCGACCACGGCCCGTACGGAGCCGCGGCTGATGGCGAGCCAGCGCCGGTAGCGCTCCTCGGGACCGGCCCCGGCGACGAGCAGGGTGTGCCGCTCGCCGCCGAGCAGTTCGGTCAGCGCCGCGTCGACCCGGGCGGCAGACCGCCCGTCGGGCAGCACCGCCAGCGCGCCGCGCCCGGCGGACAGGGTCGCGGCGATCGCGGTGGCCAGTTCCCGGGGCCAGTGCGGACCGGGGAGCGCGGTCCATACGGCGCGCGGCGCACCGCCCCGGGCGAGGGCGTCGAGGAATCCGGGACCGGCGGGATAGCGCGTCCAGGTGCCGGGGTCGGGGTGCGGCGGCGGGGGCAACGGGGCGGGCGAGGACGCGGCCTCGGCCTTGGCGTTCCGGGGCGGTATGGCCAGTTGCAGCACGTCGGCGAGGGATCCGGCGTACCGGTCGGCGACGGCCCGGCACAGGCCGAGCAGCGCGGGGGTGAGGACGGGTTCGGGCGACAGCACCTGGGCGATGGCGGCCAGCGGCCCCTGGTAGTCGGACTCGGCGATCCGCTCGACGATGTACCCGTCGAGCAGCCCGCCGCCTTCCCGGCGTCCGTCACGCACGTTCCCGGCACCGGCCCCGAACCGCACCCGGATCCGTACCCCGGGCTGGGCCTGCTCGTCCATCTCGGCGGGCACCGCGTAGTCCCAGAGCTTGTCCAGGTGGACCGGGCCCTTGTCCACGAGCACCCGCGCCACCGGCAGCCGGGCGGCGAGCGCGGCCCCTCGCCAGGTTCGCGGCCTGGCCTTGGGCGGCTTGGCCTTCCGCACGGTCTCGCGGATGAGCGCGAGCTGCTCGCCCCCGTCCGGCGCCCGCGCCGGGGGCTCCTCCCGCTCGTTGTCCCTGCTCACAGCACCAGTCCTACCAGACGGCACCGACAGCGGGGCCCGGGTCGGGTGCGCATACGCGAGGAGGCGCCCCCCCCTGGCTCGGGGGCGCCTCCTCGCGCGGTGGTGCGGTGACCGCTTACAGGCCGGCGGCCTTGCGCAGCGCCTCGACGCGGTCCGTGCGCTCCCAGGTGAAGTCCGGAAGCTCGCGGCCGAAGTGGCCGTACGCCGCGGTCTGGGCATAGATCGGGCGGAGCAGGTCGAGGTCGCGGATGATCGCGGCCGGGCGGAGGTCGAAGACCTCGGAGATGGCCTGCTCGATCTTCTCCGCGTCGACCGTGGCGGTGCCGAAGGTCTCCACGAAGAGGCCGACGGGCTCGGCCTTGCCGATCGCGTAGGCGACCTGGACCTCGCAGCGGGAGGCGAGGCCCGCGGCGACGACGTTCTTGGCGACCCAGCGCATCGCGTACGCGGCGGAGCGGTCGACCTTGGACGGGTCCTTGCCGGAGAAGGCGCCGCCGCCGTGGCGGGACATGCCGCCGTAGGTGTCGATGATGATCTTGCGGCCGGTCAGGCCCGCGTCGCCCATCGGGCCGCCGATCTCGAAGCGGCCGGTCGGGTTCACCAGGAGGCGGTAGCCCTCGGTCTCCAGCTTGATGCCGTCCTCGACCAGCTCCTTGAGCACGTGCTCGACGACGAACTCGCGGATGTCCGGGGCCAGCAGCGAGTCCAGGTCGATGTCGGACGCGTGCTGGGAGGAGACCACGACGGTGTCGAGGCGGACGGCCTTGTTGCCGTCGTACTCGATGGTGACCTGGGTCTTGCCGTCGGGGCGGAGGTAGGGGATGGTCCCGTTCTTGCGGACCTCCGACAGGCGGCGGGAGAGCCGGTGCGCCAGGTTGATCGGGAGCGGCATCAGCTCGGGCGTCTCGTCGCACGCGTAGCCGAACATCAGGCCCTGGTCGCCGGCGCCCTGGCGGTCCAGCTCGTCGTCGTCGCCCTCGACGCGGTTCTCGTACGCCGTGTCGACACCCTGCGCGATGTCCGGGGACTGAGACCCGATGGACACCGACACGCCACAGGAAGCGCCGTCGAAGCCCTTCTTCGACGAGTCGTAGCCGATCTCGAGGATCTTGTTGCGCACCAGTGTGGCGATCGGCGCGTACGCCTTGGTCGTCACCTCACCGGCCACGTGCACCAGGCCGGTGGTGATGAGCGTCTCGACGGCGACCCGGGAGGTCGGGTCCTCCTTCAGGAGGGCGTCGAGAATGGTGTCGCTGATCTGGTCAGCGATCTTGTCAGGGTGGCCCTCGGTCACAGACTCCGAGGTGAACAGGCGGCGGGACACATCGCTCCCTGGGGTTGCAGCGGCTGCTGGCTGATCATGGGTGGAGCCGCCCGGGGGCTGCGCCCGGTGCGGTTCCTGTGGGCCAGTTTATCCGTCGTACTGGCCGAGTCGGGCATCCCGTCTCGAAGGACGAACAGGCCCTGACCGGGAACATACCTCTCCGCGCGGGGAAACACAGCCTCGGACGTAGGCAAGAACCTGCCATACGGGGGTGTGGCGAGGCCGGACACCGCGTGGAGCGGCGCTGGAGATCGTGGCGCGGATCACCGGCGTGTCCGGGCCGCCCCGGCGTCCCGTCGGCGGGACGAGGCGGGCGCGGGCCGGACCGTGGGCGCGGCGCGGACCGCCGTCGGCGCGGCTCGGGCCGGGCCCGGGACGCGGCTCGGGCGGCCGGGCCCGTGACGCGGCGCGGACCGGGCCCCGGGGCACCGGCCGGGGCTAGGCCAGACGGGCGCTGACCAGGTCCCACACGGTGTCCGCGAGGGCCTCCTTCGGCCCGTACGGCACGGGCGTCTCGGTGCCGTCGGCGGCCAGCACGACCGCCTCGTTCTCCTCGGCGCCGAAGGTCTTGCGCTCCCCCACCTCGTTGACCACCAGCAGGTCGCAGCCCTTGCGGGCCAGCTTGGCCCGCCCGTTGGCGAGCACGTCGTCGGTCTCCGCGGCGAAGCCCACGACGATCTGACCGGGGCGGGCGCGCTCGGCGGAGATCTCCGCGAGGATGTCCGCATTGCGGACCAACGCGATGGGTTCGGGGTCCTGGCCGTCCTGCTTCTTGATCTTTCCGGCGGCGTGGACGGCGGGCCGGAAGTCGGCGACGGCGGCGGCCATCACCACCACGTCCGCGTCGGCGGCGGCCTTGAGCACCGCCTCGTGCAGCTGCGCGGCCGTCCCCACCCGGATGACGTCGGCGCCCGCCGGGTCCGGCAGCTCGCTGTTGGCGGAGAGCAGGGTCACGCGGGCGCCGCGCGCGACGGCGGCGCGGGCGAGCGCGTAGCCCTGCTTGCCGGAGGAGCGGTTGCCCAGGAAGCGGACCGGGTCCAGCGGCTCGCGGGTGCCGCCCGCGCTGACGACCACGTGCCGCCCGGCCAGGTCCGGTACGACGCCCTCGGCGCCGCGGGCGAGGACCCGGCGGCACACCTCGAAGATCTCCGCCGGGTCGGGCAGCCGCCCCTTGCCGGTGTCGGCGCCGGTGAGCCGGCCGACGGCGGGCTCGATGACGACCGCGCCGCGGCGGCGCAGCGTGGCCACGTTCTCCTGGGTGGCCGGGTGCTCCCACATCTCGGTGTGCATGGCGGGCGCGAAGACCACCGGGCAGCGCGCGGTGAGCAGGGTGTTGGTGAGCAGGTCGTCGGCGAGGCCGTGGGCGGCCTTGGCCAGCAGGTCGGCGGTGGCGGGCGCGACGACCACGAGGTCGGCGGCCTGGCCGATCCGGACGTGCGGGACCTCGTGGACGGTCTCCCACACCTCGGTGGACGCCGGGTTGCCGGACAGCGCGGCCCACGTCGGCTCGCCGACGAACTCCAGCGCCGAGGCGGTCGGGACGACCCGTACCTCGTGTCCGGACTCGGTGAGGCGGCGCAGCAGCTCACACGCCTTGTACGCGGCGATGCCGCCGCTGACCCCCAGGACGACCTTCGGCTTGTCCATCGCTCGTTCTCCCACGCCGTCGTGTGTACTCGTGCTCCCGCACATCCATGACACACCACGGGCCCGGCAGCTGTGCTGCCGGGCCCGTGATGAAGATAACCACCGATTACTGAGCCGGGCTCTCCACGGCCTCGGAGGTCAGCAGACCGGCGTTGATCTCGCGCAGCGAGATGGACAGCGGCTTCTCGTGGACGTGGGTGTCCACAAGCGGACCGACGTACTCCAGCAGGCCCTCGCCGAGCTGCGAGTAGTACGCGTTGATCTGGCGCGCCCGCTTGGCGGCGTAGATCACGAGGCTGTACTTCGAGTCCGTCGCTTCAAGCAGCTCATCAATCGGCGGGTTGATGATGCCCTCGGGCGCGGTGATGGAAGAGGACACTCTCTGCCTTCGCCTTCCGAATGGGGAGTAAAGATCATGCAATTCCCATCAAGGCTAGCAGCTCGGCTGCTACGTCCTCGACGGAGGTGTTGACCAGAGTCTCATCGAACTCCGGCTCCGCGGCCAGTTCGATCTTCGCGGCCGCCAACCGCCGCTCGATGACGTCGGGCGACTCGGTCCCCCGGCCGGTGAGCCGGCGGACCAGCTCCTCCCAGCTGGGCGGGGCGAGGAAGACCAGCTGCGCCTCCGGCATGGACGCGCGGACCTGCCGGGCGCCCTGCAGGTCGATCTCCAGCAGGACCGGCTCGCCCTTCTCCAGCCGCTGCTGGACCGCCTCCCGCGGGGTGCCGTAGCGGTTGCCCGCGAACTCGGCCCACTCCAGCAGCTCGCCGTTGGCGATGAGCTTGTCGAAGACCTCGTCGTCGACGAAGTGGTACTGGACGCCGTCCCGCTCGCCGGGTCGCGGCTTGCGGGTGGTGGCGGAGACCGAGAGCCAGACCTCGGGGTGTGCCTTGCGCAGATGCGCGACGACCGTGCTCTTGCCGACCCCGGAGGGGCCGGAGAGCACGGTCAGCCGCGGGCGTCTGGCCGGAGGGACGGGGGTGGCCGTCCCCCGGGAGACCGTAGTACTCATGCAGCGATTATCCAGGTTCCCGGGAGTGCCTGGTAACGCTCCCGGGAGGACCGGGACCCGTCAGGCGGCGCCGCCGCCGAACTCACGCTCCAGCGAGGCGATCTGGTTGGAGCCCAGACCGCGCACGCGACGGCTCTCGGAGATGCCGAGCCGCTCCATGATCTGCTTGGCGCGGACCTTGCCGACGCCCGGCAGCGACTCGAGCAGAGCGCTCACCTTCATCTTGCCGATGACATCGTTCTCCTGGCCCTGCTTGATGACCTCGTGCAGAGAGGCGCCGGAGTGCTTGAGCCGATTCTTGACCTCGGCGCGCTCCCGGCGAGCCGCGGCGGCCTTTTCGAGCGCGGCTGCGCGCTGTTCAGGGGTAAGGGGCGGAAGAGCCACGCCTACGTCACCTCGGATGTCGAACTGTCGGATATGGACCGGTGAGGAACCTAGTCGCCCCTCACCTGGGGAGCAACGCGCAACGCGCTTGCACGACCGCTCGTCACGGAGACTAGCGGCAGACGCCGCTCCAGTCAGCGAGAACAGACGAAAAGTCCAGGTCAGACTCGATCGACCTGGACTTTCCGCGGACTTTCCGGGGCAAAACGGCCGGGTTGCCCGGCCCGTGCGACAGGGTCAGCCGACCGCCGCGCGCACATCGTCGGCGAATCGCTCCGCCGCTTCGATCAGCGCGGGCGCATCGGGGCCGTACCGCAGCACCCCGCGGCTGACGCTCGGCACGACGTCCCGGACCGCGGCACCGAAGACCGCGGGCAGATCGGCGGGGGTCGCGCCCTGCGCCCCGATGCCGGGGGCGAGCAGCGGTCCGTTGATCGCCAGGTCGTAGCGGGACAGCTCGCCCAGCGTGGCGCCGACGACCGCCCCGTACGAACCGAGGGGGGCGGCGTCGGCGTTCTCCGCCCGCAGGTGGTCCAGCATGGTGGCGGCGACGGACGCGCCGTCGGCCCGTACCGCGTGCTGTACCTCGGCGCCCTCCGGGTTGGAGGTCAGGGCGAGGACGAAGACGCCCGCGCCGCTCTCCCGCGCCAGGTCCAGCGCCGGGCGCAGCGAGCCGAAGCCCAGGTACGGGCTGACCGTGACGGCGTCGGAGAACAGCGGGCTCGCCGGGTCGAGGTAGGTCGCGGCGTACGCGGCCATGGTGGAGCCGATGTCGCCGCGCTTGGCGTCCATGAGCACCAGTGCTCCGGCGTCGCGGGCGTCGGCGACGGCGCGCTCCAGGACGGCGATGCCGCGGGAGCCGAAGCGCTCGAAGAACGCGGACTGCGGCTTGAGGACCGCGACCCGCCCGGCCAGCGCCTCGACGACGGTGTGGGTGAAGCGCTCCAGGCCCGCGATGTCGTCGTTCAGCCCCCAGTCGGTCAGCAGGGAGGCATGCGGGTCGATGCCGACGCACAGCGGCCCGCGGGTGTCCATGGCGGCGCGCAGCCGCGCGCCGAAGGGCTGCCGGGACTCCTGGGAGGTCATGCGGTCTCCTTGCGGGTGTCGGCGCCGACCGCCTCGGCGAGGGTCGCGTACGGGCTGGCGGCCAGCCGGGCGGCCAGCCCCTTGTGGATCTTGCGGCACCAGAACGGGCCCTCGTAGATGAAGCCGCTGTACCCCTGCACCAGCGTGGCGCCCGCGAGGATCCGCTCCCAGGCGTCGTCGGCGGTCTCGATGCCGCCGACCCCGATCAGCGTGATGCGGTCGCCGACCCGGGCGTACAGCCGGCGCAGCACCTCCAGGGAGCGGGGCTTCAGCGGGGCGCCCGACAGGCCGCCGGTCTCGGCGATGATCGCCGGGTCGGCGGTGAGGCCCAGGCCGTCGCGGGCGATGGTGGTGTTGGTGGCGATGATGCCGTCCAGGCCCAGTTCGACCGCGAGGTCGGCGACGGCGTCGACGTCCTCGTCGGCGAGGTCCGGGGCGATCTTGACCAGCAGCGGGACCCGGCGTTCCGGCACGCTGCGGTCGGCGGCCTCGCGGACGGCGGTCAGCAGCGGGCGCAGCGCCTCGGTGGCCTGGAGGTTGCGCAGGCCCGGGGTGTTCGGCGAGGAGACGTTGACGACCAGGTAGTCGGCGTGGCGGGCCAGCCGCTCGGTGGAGGCCACGTAGTCGGCGACGGCCTCCTCCTCCGGGACGACCTTGGTCTTGCCGATGTTGACGCCGAGCGTGGTCTTGAAGACCGGGTTACGGGCCGCCAGGCGCTCGGCGACGGCGGCGGAGCCGTCGTTGTTGAAACCCATGCGGTTGATCAGCGCCCGGTCCGGTACGAGCCGGAAGAGGCGCTTCTTGGGGTTGCCGGGCTGCGGCTCGGCGGTGACGGTGCCGATCTCGACATGGTCGAAGCCGAGCATCGCCAGGCCGTCGACGCCGGTCGCGTTCTTGTCGAAGCCGGCGGCCAGCCCGAACGGGCCGTGCATCCGCAGGCCCAGGGCCTCCGTGCGCAGGGCCTTGTGGCGGGGGCGAGCACGGCGGCCACGAAGGTCCGCAGGACGGGGACGCGGGCGGCCAGCCGGATCCAGGCGAACGCCAGGTGGTGGGCCTGCTCGGCGTCCATGCGCCGGAAGAGGAGCCGGAAGAAGAGCGGGTACATGCGGAAGCTTTCTGCGCGCGGGAACGGGGGGCTCATGAGGAGGGGGGCACCGGACGGTGCCCCCCTCGCTCACCTCACTCCTCGCGGGCGGCGATCAGGTGCTCCGCGTGCTCCTGGAGCGACCGGACGCCGACCTCGCCTCTGCTCAGCGCCTCGATGCCCTGGACGGCGGCGGCGAGCGCCTGGACCGTGGTCAGGCAGGGCACCGCGCGGGCGACGGCGGCCGTACGGATGTCGTAGCCGTCGAGGCGGCCGCCGGTGCCGTACGGGGTGTTGACGATCAGGTCGACCTGGCCGTCGTGGATGAGCTGGACGATGGTCTTCTCACCGTTCGGCCCCTCGCCCTCGCTCTGCTTGCGCACGATGGTGGCGTTGATGCCGTTGCGCCTGAGCACCTCGGCGGTGCCGGAGGTGGCCATCAGCTCGAAGCCGTGCGCGACCAGCTCGCGCGCGGGGAAGATCAGCGCGCGCTTGTCGCGGTTGGCGACGGAGACGAAGGCCCGGCCCTTGGTGGGCAGCGCGCCGTACGCCCCGGCCTGGGACTTGGCGTACGCCGTGCCGAAGACGGAGTCGATCCCCATGACCTCGCCGGTGGAGCGCATCTCCGGGCCCAGGACGGTGTCCACGCCGGCGCCGGACGGGTCGCGGAACCGCGTCCACGGCATCACGGCCTCCTTGACCGAGATCGGCGCGTCCAGCGGCAGGGTGCCGCCGTCGCCGGCGGCCGGCAGCATGCCCTCGGCGCGCAGCTCGGCGATGGTCGCGCCCAGCGAGATCCGGGCGGCGGCCTTGGCCAGCGGCACGGCGGTGGCCTTGGAGGTGAACGGGACCGTACGGGAGGCGCGCGGGTTGGCCTCCAGCACGTACAGGATGTCCCCGGCCATGGCGAACTGGATGTTGATCAGGCCGCGGACCCCGACGCCGCGCGCGATGGCCTCGGTGGAGGCGCGCAGCCGCTTGATGTCGAAGCCGCCGAGGGTGATCGGGGGCAGCGCGCAGGCGGAGTCGCCGGAGTGGATGCCGGCCTCCTCGATGTGCTCCATGACGCCGCCGAGGTAGAGCTCGGTGCCGTCGTAGAGCGCGTCGACGTCGATCTCGATCGCGTCGTCGAGGAAGCGGTCGATGAGGACCGGGTGCTCGGAGATCAGGCCCGCGTGCCGCTCCAGGTACTCGCCGAGCGACGGCTCGTCGTAGACGATCTCCATGCCGCGGCCGCCGAGCACGTAGGAGGGCCGGACCATGACCGGGTAGCCGATCTCGGCGGCGATGTGCCTGGCCTCCTCGAAGGAGAAGGCGGTGCCGTACTTCGGCGCGGGCAGCCCGGCGTCCTGGAGCACCTTGCCGAAGGCGCCACGGTCCTCGGCGGCGTGGATGGCCTCCGGCGGGGTGCCGACGATCGGCACGCCGTTGTCCTTGAGCGCCTGGGCCAGGCCGAGGGGGGTCTGGCCGCCGAGCTGGACGACGACGCCGGCGACCGGTCCGGCCTGGGTCTCGGCGTGGACGATCTCCAGCACGTCCTCCAGGGTGAGCGGCTCGAAGTAGAGCCGGTCGGAGGTGTCGTAGTCGGTGGAGACGGTCTCCGGGTTGCAGTTGACCATCACGGTCTCGTACCCGGCGTCGCTCAGCGCGAAGGAGGCGTGGACGCAGGAGTAGTCGAACTCGATGCCCTGGCCGATGCGGTTCGGACCCGAGCCGAGGATGATCACGGCGGGCTTCTCCCGCGGCGCGACCTCGTTCTCCTCGTCGTAGGACGAGTAGAAGTACGGGGTCTTCGCGGCGAACTCGGCGGCGCAGGTGTCGACGGTCTTGTAGACGGGACGGACGCCGAGGGCGTGCCGGACCTGGCGGACGACGTCCTCGCCGAGGCCGCGGATCTCGGCGATCTGAGCGTCGGAGAAGCCGTGGCGCTTGGCCTCGGCCAGCAGCTCGGGGCCGAGTTCGGCGGCGGCCGCCAGCTCGTCGGCGATCTCCTTGATGAGGAAGAGCTGGTCGACGAACCACGGGTCGATCTTGGTGGCGTCGAAGACCTCCTCCGGGGAGGCGCCGGCCCGGATCGCCTGCATCACGGTGTTGATCCGGCCGTCGGTGGGGACCTGGGCCTTGGCCAGCAGCTCCGCCTTGTCGCCCGGCTCGCCCGTGAAGGCGAACTGGCTGCCCTTCTTCTCCAGCGAGCGCAGGGCCTTGTTCAGCGCCTCGGTGAAGTTGCGGCCGATCGCCATGGCCTCGCCGACCGACTTCATGGTGGTGGTGAGGGTGGCGTCGGCGGCCGGGAACTTCTCGAACGCGAACCGCGGCACCTTGACCACGACGTAGTCGAGCGTGGGCTCGAAGGACGCCGGGGTCTGCTCGGTGATGTCGTTGGGGATCTCGTCCAGGGTGTAGCCGACGGCGAGGCGGGCGGCGATCTTCGCGATCGGGAAGCCGGTGGCCTTGGAGGCAAGCGCCGAGGACCGGGAGACGCGCGGGTTCATCTCGATGACGATGACCCGGCCGTCGTCGGGGTTGACGGCGAACTGGATGTTGCAGCCGCCGGTGTCCACGCCGACCTCGCGGATCACGGCGATGCCGATGTCGCGCAGGATCTGGTACTCGCGGTCGGTGAGCGTCATCGCCGGGGCGACGGTGATGGAGTCGCCGGTGTGCACGCCCATCGGGTCGAAGTTCTCGATGGAGCAGACGACCACGACGTTGTCGTGCTTGTCGCGCATGAGCTCCAGCTCGTACTCCTTCCAGCCGAGGATGGACTCCTCCAGGAGCACCTCGGTGGTGGGAGACAGCGTCAGGCCCTGGCCGGCGATCCGGCGCAGTTCCTCCTCGTCGTGCGCGAAGCCGGAGCCGGCGCCGCCCATGGTGAAGGAGGGGCGGACCACGACGGGGTAGCCGCCGAGCGTCTCGACGCCCGCCAGCACCTCGTCCATCGAGTGGCAGATGACCGAGCGGGCGGACTCGCCGTGGCCGATCTTGGCCTTGACCGCCTCGACGACCTCCTTGAACAGGTCGCGGTCCTCGCCCTTGTGGATGGCCTCGACGTTGGCGCCGATGAGCTCGACGCCGTACTTGTCGAGGGTGCCGGCCTCGTGCAGGGAGATCGCCGTGTTCAGCGCGGTCTGGCCGCCCAGGGTGGGCAGCAGCGCGTCGGGACGCTCCTTGGCGATGATCTTCTCGACGATCTCCGGGGTGATCGGCTCGACGTACGTGGCGTCGGCGATCTCCGGGTCGGTCATGATCGTGGCGGGGTTGGAGTTGACCAGGATGACCCGCAGGCCCTCGGCCTTGAGGACCCGGCACGCCTGGGTGCCGGAGTAGTCGAACTCGGCGGCCTGGCCGATGACGATCGGGCCGGAGCCGATGACCAGGACGGACTGGATGTCGGTGCGCTTAGGCACGCTGGCCCTCCATCAGGGAGACGAAGCGGTCGAACAGGTACGCGGCGTCGTGCGGACCTGCGGCGGCTTCGGGGTGGTACTGGACGCTGAAAGCGGGGACGTCGAGGCACTGCAGACCCTCGACCACGTCGTCGTTGAGGCAGACGTGGGAGACCTCGACCCGGCCGTAGGGGGACTCGGTGGGACCGTCGAGCGGGGCGTCGACGGCGAAGCCGTGGTTGTGCGCGGTGATCTCGACCTTGCCGGTGGTGCGGTCCTGCACCGGCTGGTTGATGCCGCGGTGGCCGTACTTGAGCTTGTACGTGCCGAAGCCCAGGGCGCGGCCGAGGATCTGGTTGCCGAAGCAGATACCGAAGAGCGGGGTCTTGCGCTCCAGCACGCCGCGCATGACGGAGACCGGGTGGTCGGCGGTGGCCGGGTCACCGGGTCCGTTGGAGAAGAACACGCCGTCGGGCTGGACCGCGTACACGTCGTCGATGGTCGCGGAGGCGGGCAGCACGTGCACCTCGATGCCGCGCTCGGCCATCCGGTGCGGGGTCATGCCCTTGATGCCGAGGTCGATGGCGGCGACGGTGAAACGCTTCTCTCCGATGGCCGGGACCACGTACGGCTCGAGGGTGGCGACCTCGCCGCTGAGGTCGGCGCCCTTCATCTGCGGGGATGCCTGCACCTTGGCGAGCATGGCCGCGTCGTCGGCGACGGCCGCGCCGGAGAAGATGCCCACCCGCATGGCGCCGCGTTCGCGCAGGTGGCGGGTGAGCGCGCGGGTGTCGATGCCGCTGATGCCGACGACGCCCTGGGCGGCGAGCTCGTCGTCGAGGGAGCGGCGGGCGCGCCAGTTGGACGGCACGCGGGCGGGGTCGCGGACGACGTAGCCGGAGACCCAGATGCGCTTGGACTCCGGGTCCTCGTCGTTGACGCCGGTGTTGCCGACGTGCGGGGCGGTCATGACGACCACCTGCCGGTGGTACGACGGGTCGGTGAGGGTCTCCTGGTAGCCGGTCATGCCGGTGGAGAACACCGCCTCGCCGAAGGTCTCCCCCACGGCCCCGTAGGCGCGGCCACGGAAGGTGCGACCGTCCTCCAGGACGAGTACGGCGGGGGTCCTGGCCCCGGGGTGGAGGTCGTCATCGTTGGCCTTCCTGGTCGTGCTGTACGGCGACGGCGTTGTCGCCGGTGAGGGGGTCGATGGCCGCGACCCACGCGGGGTGCTCGGCGGCGTGGTCGAAGCGGAAGCCGGAGTCGATCAGCTTGTCGCCGTGGCGCCAGGTGATCACCAACAGTCCGCCCTCGGTGAGGACCTTGCCCGCGATGCCCTTGTCGAGCCGGGCGCCGCGCAGTGCGTCGGCGGGGACGAAGAAGTCGCGGGCGCCTGGCCGTGCGACGGCCAGGCCCTGGTCCGTCAGGGTGAGTTCGGCCCGGCTGCGGGTGCCGAGGCCGTGGGCGACGATCCGGTCCAGCCACTGGCCGGCGGTGGTGGAGCCGTGGTAGCGGCCGGCCGCGGTCAGCCGGGCGGGGCCGGGGTCGGCGGGGGGTTCGGGCAGCTCGGGCAGGTCGCTCTGGAGCGTGCCGCGCCACTTCCAGCCCTCGCGCATCAGCCAGTAGACGAGGCCGATGAGGAGGAGCAGGCCGACGACCCAGCCGAGCCGCGCGGCCCAGTCGGTGACCTCCTGGGACTCGCGCTCCGCCGCCAGAGTGATGAAAGGTGTCACGTCAGCTTCCCGTCTACGACCGTGGCCCGGCCCCGCAGGAAGGTGTGCGTCACGCGGCCCGGCAGCTCCAGGCCCCGGTAGGGGGTGTTGCGGCTGCGGGAGGCGAAGCCCGCGGGGTTCACCACACCACGGTATGCCGGATCCACCAGGGTGAGGTTGGCGGGCTCTCCGGCGGCGACGGGGCGGCCGTGGCCGTCGAGGCGGCCGATGGCGGCGGGGCGGAAGGACATCCGGTCCGCGATCTGGGCCCAGTCCAGCAGGCCGGTGTCCACCATGGTGTGCTGGACGACGGAGAGCGCGGTCTCCAGGCCCACCATGCCCATGGCGGCGGCGCCCCACTCGCAGTCCTTGTCCTCGTGCGGGTGCGGGGCGTGGTCGGTGGCGACGCAGTCGATGGTGCCGTCGGCGAGGGCCTCGCGCAGGGCCATCACGTCGGCCTCGGTGCGCAGCGGCGGGTTCACCTTGTAGACGGGGTCGTAGGAGCGCACCAGCTCGTCGGTGAGGAGCAGGTGGTGCGGGGTGACCTCGGCGGTGACGTGCCAGCCCTTGGACTTGGCCCAGCGGACGATCTCGACGGAGCCGGCCGTGGACAGGTGGCAGATGTGCACCCGGGAGCCGACGTGGGCGGCGAGCAGCACGTCGCGCGCGATGATCGACTCCTCGGCGACGGCGGGCCAGCCGGCCAGACCCAGTTCGGCGGAGACGATGCCCTCGTTCATCTGGGCGCCCTCGGTGAGCCGGGGCTCCTGGGCGTGCTGGGCGATGACGCCGTCGAACGCCTTCACGTACTCCAGCGCCCGCCGCATGATCACCGCGTCGTCCACGCACTTGCCGTCGTCGGAGAAGACCCGGACGCCGGCGGCGGAGTCGTGCATCGCGCCGAGCTCGGCGAGCTTCTTGCCCTCCAGGCCGACGGTGACGGCGCCGACGGGCTGGACGTCGCAGTAGCCGGACTCCTTGCCGAGCCGCCAGACCTGCTCCACGACGCCCGCGGTGTCGGCGACGGGGAAGGTGTTGGCCATGGCGTGGACGGCGGTGTAGCCGCCGACGGCGGCGGCCTTGGTGCCGGTCAGGACGGTCTCGGAGTCCTCGCGGCCGGGCTCGCGCAGGTGGGTGTGGAGGTCGACGAGGCCGGGCAGCAGGATCCGGCCCTCGGCCTCGATGACGGTGGCGCCCTCGGGGCCTCCAGTGCGGGGCCGACGGCCGCGATGGTCTCGCCGTCGACGAGGACGTCCTGCGGGTCGCCGCCGAGGACCTGGGCGCCGCGGATCAGGGTCTTGCTCATGGTGGGATCTCCGTACGTCAGGCGGTGGTCGCGGAATCAGCGGCGGGGCGCGCAGCGCCTCCGCTGAGGGTGGTGGCGGGCGACGGGTGGGCCGGCAGCTCGGCGCCGCTGAGAAGCAGGTAGAGGACGGCCATGCGGATGCTGACGCCGTTGGCGACCTGCTCCACGGCGGTGCAGCGCGGGGAGTCGGCGACCTCGGCGGTGATCTCCATGCCGCGGTTCATCGGGCCGGGGTGCATGACGATGGCGTGCTCGGGCATCCGGGCCATGCGGTCGCCGTCCAGGCCGTACCGGCGCGCGTACTCGCGCTCGGTGGGGAAGAAGGCCGCGTTCATCCGCTCGCGCTGGACCCGCAGCATCATGACGGCGTCGGACTTGGCCAGGACCGCGTCCAGGTCGTAGCTGACCTCGCAGGGCCAGTTCTCGACGCCGACCGGGACCAGGGTGGGCGGGGCGACCAGGGTCACCTCGGCGCCGAGGGTGTTCAGCAGGAGCACGTTGGAGCGGGCGACCCGGCTGTGCAGGACGTCGCCGACGATGGTGATGCGGCGGCCGGACAGGTCGTGGCCCGCGCCGGCCTCGATGCCGACGAGTCGCCGGCGCATGGTGAAGGCGTCGAGCAGCGCCTGGGTGGGGTGCTCGTGGGTGCCGTCGCCGGCGTTGACGACCGAGCCGCCGATCCAGCCGGAGGTGGCGAGCCGGTGCGGGGCGCCGGAGTCGTGGTGCCGGATGACGACGGCGTCGGCGCCCATCGCCTCCAGGGTGAGCGCGGTGTCCTTCAGGGACTCGCCCTTGGAGACCGAGGAGCCCTTGGCGGAGAAGTTGATGACGTCGGCGGAGAGCCGCTTGGCGGCGGCCTCGAAGGAGATGCGGGTGCGGGTCGAGTCCTCGAAGAAGAGGTTGACGACGGTGCGGCCGCGCAGGGTGGGCAGCTTCTTGATCGGCCGGTCCGCGAGCCGGGCCAGTTCCTCGGCGGTGTCGAGGATCAGGACGGCGTCGTCGCGGGTGAGGTCGGCGGCCGAGATGAGGTGGCGCTTCATCCGGTTACTCCGTGGGTGAGGCGGGTGGCGGGGCTTGGGGGCATCCCTGGGGGCACTTCCGGGGGCGCCTCTGGGGGCACCGCTGGGGGCACCTCCCAGCGGTCGCGCTGGGGGAGGTCGCGCTGGGGCAAGGGGCGGGCAGGCGCCGGCACGGCCCCCGAGCGGATACCGGGGCCGTACACGGGGGCGCTACTGCTCGCCGGCCGGGGCGGTCTCGCGGGCGATTCCGAGGAGCACGCTGTCGCGGCCGTCTTCCTCGGTGAGCTGGACCTTGACCGTCTCCCGCAGCGACGTGGGGAGGTTCTTGCCCACGTAGTCGGCGCGGATCGGCAGTTCGCGGTGGCCGCGGTCGACGAGGACCGCGAGCTGCACGGCGCGCGGCCGGCCGATGTCGTTCAGCGCGTCCAGGGCGGCCCGGATGGTGCGGCCGGAGAACAGCACGTCGTCGACGAGGATGACGACGCGGCCGTCGATCCCGTCGGCGGGGATCTCGGTGCGGGCCAGGGCTCGGGCCGGGCGCAGCCGCAGGTCGTCGCGGTACATGGTGATGTCGAGCGAGCCGACCGGGACGTCCCGGCCGGTGATGTCCGCCAGCTTGGCGGCGAGGCGCCGGGCGAGGAAGACCCCGCGAGTGGGAATGCCCAGCAGCACCACGTTCTCGGCGCCCTTGGCGCGTTCGACGATCTCGTGGGCGATGCGGGTGAGCACCCGCGCGATGTCCGGGCCCTCCAGAACGGGGCGGGCCGGTACCGCGGGCGCGGAGTTCGGGCTGTTTGTGTCCATACGAAACGGACCTCCTTCTCCGCCTCACGGGACGGACTTTAAAGGACGTCGGAATTGCGCCATTCACAGTAGCAGGGTCAACCGGGAGCGCCGGCATCACCCCTGACGGCGCACAGTGAGGTTCATTCGGCTTGACGAATGGAGATTACGCTGCGTAACCTCACAGTGAGTTACCAGTCTCGTCCGGGGAGCTTTATGTCCAGCGAATACGCCAAACAGCTCGGAGCCAAGCTCCGTGCCATCCGCACCCAGCAGGGCCTCTCCCTTCACGGTGTCGAGGAGAAGTCCCAGGGCCGCTGGAAGGCCGTGGTGGTCGGTTCCTACGAGCGCGGCGACCGTGCCGTGACCGTGCAGCGCCTTGCCGAGCTGGCCGATTTCTACGGCGTCCCGGTGCAGGAGCTGCTGCCCGGCACCACTCCGGGCGGGGCCGCCGAGCCCCCGCCGAAGCTGGTGCTGGACCTTGAGCGCCTGGCCCATGTTCCGGCCGAGAAGGCGGGCCCGCTGCAGCGATACGCGGCGACGATCCAGAGCCAGCGCGGGGACTACAACGGCAAGGTGCTGTCGATCCGCCAGGACGACCTGCGCACGCTGGCCGTGATCTACGACCAGTCGCCTTCGGTGCTGACCGAGCAGCTGATCAGCTGGGGCGTGCTCGGCGCGGACGCGCGTCGCGCGGTCCAGCATGAGGACGTTTAGGCGTCCACCCACCCATTCCTACCTGCAGAAACGTGCCGCCGGGGGCGTCGGAGCCAAGGGGTTCCGCCGCCCCCGGCGGCTTTCCGGCGCGAACGGGCCGGGCGCCGGAAGCGGGCCGGGCGCGCGAACGGGCCCGGTGCGCGCTCTGCGCTCCGGGCCCGGCGTGTTGGGCTTGGGTTACGACTGCTCCGGCTGATCGCGGCGCAGCCCCGGCTTGAGCTCCTTGAGCCGGCCCAGCAGGCCGTTGACGAAGGCCGGAGAGTCGTCGGTGGAGAACTCCTTGGCGAGCTGCACCGCCTCGTCGATCACCACCGCGTCCGGCGTGCCGTCCTCCCAGATCAGCTCGTACGCGCCGAGCCGGAGGACGTTGCGGTCCACCACCGGCATCCGGTCCAGCGTCCAGCCCACCGCATAGGTGGCCAGCAGCTCGTCGATCCGGGCCGTGTGCTGCGCATAGCCCTCGACCAGCTGCATCGTGTACTCGGTGACCGGCGGCTGCCGGTCGTCGGTCCGGGCGAGCCGGATCCAGTCCGCGAGCACGGTCTGCACGGAGCAACCGCGCTGATCGGCTTCGAACAGGATCTGGAAAGCGCGCTTGCGGGCCTTGTTACGGGCGGCCACGGTTAGCTGCTCACCCGGCCGAGGTAGTCGCCCGAACGGGTGTCGACCTTGATCTTCTCACCGGTGGTGATGAAGAGCGGGACCTGGATCTCGTAGTCGGTCTCCAGGGTGGCGGGCTTGGAGCCGCCGGTGGAGCGGTCGCCCTGGACACCCGGCTCGGTGTGCTTGATGGTCAGCTCGACCGCGGCCGGGAGCTCGACGTAGAGCACGCTGCCCTCGTGCTGCGCCACGGTCGCCTCGAAGCCCTCGATGAGGAAGTTCGCGGCGTCGCCGACGGACTTGCGGTCGACGTGGAGCTGGTCGTAGGTGTCCATGTCCATGAAGACGAAGTAGTCGCCGTCCATGTACGAGAACTGCATCGTGCGCTTGTCGACGGTGGCGGTCTCGACCTTCACGCCTGCGTTGAAGGTCTTGTCGACGACCTTGCCGGAGAGTACGTTCTTCAGCTTGGTGCGCACGAAGGCCGGGCCCTTGCCGGGCTTGACGTGCTGGAACTCGACGACGGACCAGAGCTGGCCGCCTTCGAGCTTGAGCACCATGCCGTTCTTGAGGTCGTTCGTGGATGCCACGGTTGCGGGATCTCCTGGACTGAAGCTGATGGGACCAGAAGATGCCACGCGAGCGCCGTGAGGCTACAGCGCGAGCAGCTCCTTGGTCGTGATGGTGAGTAGCTCGGGCCCGCCGTCCGCCTCGGGACGGACGACGAGTGTGTCATCGATACGGACACCGCCCCGGCCCGGGAGGTGGACCCCCGGTTCGACGGTGACCGGCACGCAAGCGTCCAGTTTACCCATGGCCGAGGGGGCGAGCCGAGGGTCCTCGTCGATTTCGAGGCCCACGCCGTGCCCGGTACGGGCCCCGAAGCCCTCTCCGTACCCGGCCGCGTCCAGGACATGGCGGGCCGCCCGGTCCACGTCCCGGTACGCCGCGCCGGGCAGCAGCGCCTCCCGGCCGGCCCGCTGCGCCGCGAAGACCAGCTCGTACAGCTCGATCTGCCAGTCGGCCGGGGTGGTGCCGATGACGAAGGTGCGGCCCACCTCGCAGCGGTAGCCCCGGTAGTTCGCGCCCAGGCAGACGCAGAGGAAATCGCCTTCCTCCACTCGCCGGTCGGTGGGCGTGTGCCGGGCGCGTCCCGCGTTCGGACCGCAGCCGACGGCCGTGGGCAGCGCCGGGCCGTCCGCGCCGTGGTCGATCAGCCGCCGCTCCAGCTCCAGCGCCAGATGCCGTTCGGTGCGCCCGACGAGAATCGACTCGAGCAGCTCGCCGAGCGCCTGGTCCGCGATCTCGGCGGCGATCCGCAGGCAGGAGATCTCCTCCTCGTCCTTCACCAGGCGCAGCTGCTCGACGGCGCAGCCCAGGTCGGCCAGCCGCAGCCGGGGGGCCGCCGCGCGCAGGGTCCGGTGCCGGGCGACGCTGAGGTGGTGCTCCTCGACGGCGAGGGACGCGGCGCCCGCGCGCTCGGCCACGGCGGCCGCGGCCACGGCGGCGTCGGTCTCGGCGGCGGGCAGGGGCATCAGCCGCAGCGCGTCATCGATGGGGGCCCCTGCCATGCCCTTCAGGCCATGGGAGAGGAAGAGCGACGCGCCCCCTCCGCTCTCCGCCGGATCCTCCGGGCACACCAGCAGGTCACCAGGGTCGTCGGCGGCCCCGAGCAGCAGCACCGCACCGCGGGGCGCGGCCCCGCACAGATAGCGCACATTGGCGGGCCGGGAGACCAGCGCGGCCTCGGCGCCGGCCGCCGCGGAGCGTTCACGCAGCCGCGTGCGGCGCGCCGCGTACACCTCGGACATGCTTCCGAGCGTACGGAGTGCGGGGCGCGGCGGCCGGTTGAGCGGGGCCGGATGGGCGGCGGCCCGGGCCCGGCGGCTCCGGCGCGGCGGTCACCAGGTGGGCGGGCTGGCGATGGAGCGGGCGACGACCTCGTCCAGCACTCGAGCGGTGGTCTCCACGTCGTACGTGGAGTTGTCGATGATCGGCAGGCCCGAGCCGTACCAGCCGGCCATGCGGCCGTGGATCCGGGCCACCTCCTCGTCGCTGAGCCTGCGGTTGCCGCTGCGCGCGGCGTTCCGCTCCAGGACGATCTCCAGGCCGGGCAGGATCACCACGGGCAGCAGTCCGGGGCCGACGTGCCGCTTCCAGCCGCCGAGACCGACGACCGGGCGGTCGGGGAAGACGGCGTCGTCGAGGATGCAGGAGATCCCGTTGGCCAGGAAGTTGCGGGCCGCGAAGCCGCAGGTGCGGCGGGCGAGGCGGTACTGCGCCTCGGAGTTGTCGTTCCACCCGGACTGCGGATTGGCGAAGCCGGACCTGACCCATTCGCGGACGTCGTCCAGGCTGATGTGGGCGGTCGGCACCCGCCGGCGGTCGGCCCAGTGCCGCGCGACGGTGGTCTTGCCCGCCCCCGCCGGGCCGATCAGCAGCACCGCCACGGCGGCCAGCGAGGCGTCGGCGACCGCGGTCGCACCGGCCGGGGCGTGCTGGGGCATCTGCACAGGCCCGCCGGGCGGGAGCTGGACATGGCCGGTGGTCATCGTGGCCTCGATCGGCGCCGCCCCGGCGGGCGGGCCGGGCGGCGGGACGGGCCCGGTCCCGGGCGGCCCCGCCGGTGGCACCGGCCCGGTCGCCGGCTGCGGGTGCGGCGGCACCGGCCCGCCGGTCGCGGGCGGGTGCGGCTGCGGCTGCGTATGGCCCGCGGGTGGTGCGGCGGGCGGCGCCGGGGCCGCCGCGGGCTGCGCGGGAGGCGGCGGAACGGGGTGGTGGCTCGCGTCCTGGGTCCAGCCGACACCGGGGCCCTGCCCTGCCCCGTGGGGCGGTGGCAGCGGCGCTCCCCCTGTGTGCTGCATCCGGTGACACTCCGTCTCGTGCGGTGCTTGACGGCAACTGGCATGCCGTACCACGGCCGTGGGGCCGGGTCGTACCGAACGGTACCTCCCCCGGCCGTCGCCGTGTGAACGGCCGGGGAACCGGGCCGGGCCCGTCGCGGGCCCGGCGCACGCCGTCAGCCAGGCGTTTCCCCGGACAGCGCGCGCAGCGCGAGCCGGTAGGAGCCGATCCCGAAGCCCGCGATGGTGCCGCTGGCGACGGCGGCGATGACGGAGGTGTGACGGAACTCCTCGCGCGCGTGCGGGTTGGAGATGTGCACCTCGATCAGCGGGGCGGTGCGCTGGGCGGCCGCGTCCCGCATGCCGTACGAGTAGTGCGTGAACGCGCCGGGGTTGATCACGACGGGGATCGAGCCGTCCGCGGCCTCGTGCAGCCAGCGGATCATCTCGCCCTCGTCGTTGGTCTCCCGGACCTCGACGTCGAAGCCGAGCTCCTTGCCCAGCGCGGTGCACTCCGCCACCAGCCCGGCGTAGGAAGTGGCGCCGTAGACGTCCGGCTCGCGGCTGCCGAGCCGCCCGAGGTTGGGCCCGTTGAGCACGAGCACCCGCCGGGCAGCAACGTGGTTCGCTTCTCCGGCCGCGCGGCGCAGAGGTGCGGGCTTCTCCCCCAGCCTTGACGGCTGGGAGGTGCCCCCAGTCTGCGGCCCGGCGGCCGCGTGTCCGACGCTCACGACGACACCTCGCCGTACGCCGCGAGCAGCACCGCCGGGTCCGGACCCTCCAGCACGGTCGGCTTGGCCAGGCCGTCCAGGACGATGAAGCGCAGCCGGTCGCCGCGCGACTTCTTGTCGACCTTCATCGTCTCCAGCAGCTTGGGCCACTGGTCGCCGCGGTAGGTCAGCGGCAGTCCGACCGACTCCAGTACGGCGCGGTGCCGGTCGGCGGTGGCGTCGTCCAACCGGCCCGCCAGTCGGCCGAGTTCGGCGGCGAAGACCATGCCGATGGAGACCGCGGCCCCGTGCCGCCACTTGTAGCGCTCGTTCTTCTCGATCGCGTGCGCGAGGGTGTGGCCGTAGTTGAGGATCTCGCGCAGCCCCGACTCCTTGAGGTCGGAGGAGACCACGTCGGCCTTGACCCGGATCGAGCGCTCGATGAGCTCGGCGGTGTGCGGACCGGCGGGCGTGCGGGCCGCCGCCGGGTCCGCCTCGATCAGGTCGAGGATCACGGGGTCGGCGATGAACCCCGCCTTGATGATCTCGGCGAGGCCGCTGACGTATTCGTGGACCGGCAGCGACTCCAGCGCGGCCAGGTCGCACAGCACTCCGGCGGGCGGGTGGAAGGCGCCGACGAGGTTCTTGCCCTCGGCCGTGTTGATGCCGGTCTTGCCGCCGACCGCGGCGTCGACCATGCCGAGCACGGTGGTGGGGACGGCGATCCAGCGCACGCCGCGCAGCCAGGTCGCGGCGACGAAGCCCGCGACGTCGGTGGTGGCGCCGCCGCCGACGCCGACGATCACATCGCTGCGGGTGAAGCCGGTCTGGCCCAGCGCCTTCCAGCAGTAGGCGGCGACCTCGACGGTCTTGGCCTCCTCGGCGTTGGGCAGCTGGATGGCGATGGCCTCGTAGCCCTGGTCCGCGAGGTCCTCGCGGATCGCCTCACCGGTCTCGGCGAGGGCCTCCGGGTGCAGGACGGCGACGCGCTTGGCGGCGCTGCCGATGAGTCCGGGCAGCTCGCCGAGGAGCCGGCGGCCGACCAGGACGTCGTACGGGTCGCTGCCGTGGCTGCCTGCGACCTGGATGCGGGTGACGTGCTCGGTCACGGGTGTTCCTCCCGGCCGGGGGCCCCGGCCCCCGGCGTGTGCGCCTTCAGTTCCAGTGCGTCGAGGACCGCGTCGGCGACCTCCTCGGGGCTGCGGCCCTCGGCGGAGACCACGGCGCGCGCCACCTCGGTGTAGTACGGGCGGCGCTGCTCCATCAGCTCGCGCCAGCGCTGCCGCGGGTTGACCGCGAGCAACGGCCGGGGGGCGTCCAGGCCGGTGCGCTTGACGGCCTCGTGGACGCCCATCTCCAGGAAGACGACGGGCAGCCCGGCGAGCAGGGCGCGCGTGCCCTCGTCCATGACCGCTCCCCCGCCCAGCGCCAGCACCCCGCGGTGCTCGGCGACGGCCGCCGCGACGGCCCGCCGCTCCAGCTCACGGAAGTGCGGTTCGCCCTCGTCGAAGAAGATCTCCGAGACCTCCTTGCCGGCGGTCGCGACGATGTCGGCGTCGGTGTCCCGGAAGGTGGTGCCGAGGCGCTCGGCAAGGAGTCGGCCGACCGTCGTCTTGCCCACGCCCATCGGGCCGACGAGTACGACGGCGGGGGTCACCGGATGGCCAGGTTGTCGAGGTAGCCCTGGACGTTCCGGCGGGTCTCGGCGACGCTGTCGCCGCCGAACTTCTCGGCGACCGCGTCCGCCAGCACCAGCGCCACCATCGCCTCGGCGACGATGCCCGCGGCCGGGACCGCGCACACGTCCGAGCGCTGGTGGTGGGCCTGGGCGGGCTCGCCGGTGGTGACGTCGACGGTCGCCAGCGCCCGCGGCACGGTGGCGATCGGCTTCATCGCGGCCCGTACCCGCAGCAGCTCACCGGTGGTCAGGCCGCCCTCGGTGCCGCCGGACCGGCCGGAGGTCCGGCGGATGCCCTCGTCGGTGGCCACGATCTCGTCGTGGGCCTTGGAGCCGGGGACCCGGGCGAGGTCGAAGCCGTCGCCGACCTCGACGCCCTTGATGGCCTGGATGCCCATGAGCGCCGCCGCCAGCCGCGCGTCCAGGCGGCGGTCCCAGTGCACGTGCGAGCCGAGACCCACCGGCACGCCGTAGGCCAGCACCTCGACGACGCCACCGAGGGTGTCGCCGTCCTTGTGGGCCTGGTCGATCTCGGCGACCATCGCCTTGCTGGCGTCGGCGTCCAGGCAGCGCACCGGGTCGGCGTCGAGCTTGTCGACGTCGGACGGCTGGGGGTAGACGCCGTACGGGGCCTTGGCGGCGGCCAGTTCCACCACGTGGCTGACGATCTCGATGCCGGCCGTCTCCTTGAGGTACGAGCGGGCGACGGCGCCGAGGGCGACCCGGGCCGCGGTCTCGCGGGCGCTGGCGCGCTCCAGGATCGGCCGGGCCTCGTCGAAGCCGTACTTCTGCATGCCGGCGAGGTCGGCGTGGCCGGGCCGCGGGCGGGTGAGCGGCGCGTTGCGGGCCAGCCCGGCGAGGATCTCGGCGTCGACCGGGTCGGCGGCCATGACCTGCTCCCACTTGGGCCACTCGGTGTTGCCGACCATGATGGCCACCGGGCTGCCGAGGGTCAGACCGTGCCGTACGCCGCCGAGGAAGGTGACCTCGTCGCGCTCGAACTTCATCCGGGCACCGCGGCCGTAGCCCAGCCGCCGCCGGGCCAGCGCGTCCGCCACCATCTCGGTGGTGATCGGCACGCCGGCGGGCAGTCCTTCCAGCGTCGCCACGAGTGCGGGGCCGTGCGACTCCCCCGCGGTCAGCCAGCGCAACCTGCTCAACGGTGCTCCTCATGCTCGCGCCTGACGCGTACGACGGCGCGAGCAGGTGCGCGGCCCTGTTCCCGCCACCTCTGATCCTCCCACGTCCGGGTGGGCGTCTCAGACGTGGTCTCAGTGGGTGGACCCCCTGTCCGGGGCCGGGGCGGATTCAGGCGGCGCGGGCCGCCAGGGCCGCCTCGCCCGCCGCGCGCATCGCGGCCAGCGGTCCCGGCGTCCGGCCCGTCATCTGCTCGACCTGGAGCACCGCCTGGTGCACCAGCAGGTCGAGGCCGCCGAGCACCGCGCCGCCGCGCGCGGACCAGGCGGCCGCGAGCGGGGTCGGCCACGGGTCGTACAGCACGTCGAACAGGGCTCCGGGCCACTCGGGGACGGCGGCGGCCAGGTCGTCGGTGGCGCCCGCCGGGGTGGTGGCGATCACCAGCGGCGCCTCGAACGCCTCCGCCGCGTCGGCCCAGTCGCCGATCCGCACCGGCACCCCCAGCCGCGCGCCCCACCCCCGCATCTCCGCGGCGCGGCTCGCCTTGCGGACGTAGGCGGTGACCTCCCCCGGGCAGATCCGGGACAGCGCGGCGAGCGCGGAGGCGGCGGTGGCCCCGGCGCCGAGCACCGCCGCGCGCTCCACCCGCTCGATGCCGCGTTCGCGCAGGGCGGCCACCATGCCGGGGATGTCGGTGTTGTCGCCGACCGTGCGGCCGTCGTCGGTGAAGACGACGGTGTTGACCGCCTCCACCGAGGCCGCGGTGTCGCTGATCTCGTCGAGCAGCGGGATGACCGCGCGCTTGAGCGGCATGGTCAGCGACAGCCCGGCCCACACCCGCCGGTCGAGCCCGGTGACGAAGTCCGGCAGCCCGGCCTCGTTCACGTCGAAGCGGTGGTACGTCCAGCCGGTCAGGCCCAGCTCGGCGTAGGCGGCGCGGTGCAGGGCCGGGGAGAGGGAGTGGGCGATCGGCGAACCGAGCACCGCCGCCCTGCGGTTGTAGGTCATCTGCCCGCCTCCCTCAGCCCTTCTTCTGGTTCTTGTACTCGTTGTACAGCTTCTGGAACTCGGTGTAGGTCTTGGTGAACTTCGTCGTCTTGCTGTCGAGCGAGAGGAAGTAGAACCACCCGTCGTGCGTCGGGTTCAGCACGGCCTTGAGTGCATCCTTGCCCGGGTTGCCGATCGGGCCCGGCGGCAGCCCCTTGTAGAAGTACGTGTTGTAGGGGTTGTCGTAGTTCTTGATCTCGTCGAGGCCGATGTCGGTCTTGCTCTGGTTCTTGATGTAGTTGTACGTCGAGTCGAACTGGAGCTTGCCGTAGGTCTCGGAGTTGTCGGGCTTGAGGCGGTTGTAGACCACCTCGGCCATCTTCCGGTACTCGTCGTGGGTGACGCCCTCGGCCTGGACCAGGCTGGCGACGTTGATCACCTGGAGCGGGGAGTCCAGCCCGAGCTTCTTGGCCTCGCCCGCCAGGTCGTACTTGGCGTACTCCGCGGTGGCGGTCTTGACCATCTGCCGCAGCACGGCCTCGGGCTTGGTGCCCTTGCCGACGTTGTAGCGGGCCGGGTAGAGGAAGCCCTCCAGCGGGTCCTTGATCTTCGGGTTGTCGTCGGCCCAATCGGGCAGCCCGAGGTTCTTGGCCTCGCGCTTGGCGACGTCCGCGGTGGTGCCCGCCTTGAGGCCGATCTTCTTGTCGATCGCCGCGTAGATGTTGGCGTTGCGCATGCCCTCGAAGATGGTCAGGCCGTTCGCGGAGCCGTCGGTCAGCATCTCGACGGCGGCGGCCGCGGACATCTCCTTCCGGAGGGTGTACGAGCCCGGCTGGATGAACTTGCCGCTGTCTTCGACGGCTTTCACGAAGGCACCGCTGCTCTTCACCACTCCGGCGTCCGTGAGGATTCTGCCGATCTCGGCTCCGCCCGCGCCCTCGGGGATCTCGACCGTCACCTGGCCGGTGCCCTGACCCGAGTAGTCGGCGGGCTCGCCGAAGCGGCTCTGCCAGAACTGGTAGCCGTAGTAGCCGCCGCCTCCGACCGCACCGACCAGCACGACGGCGGTGAACAGGCAGGCCAGGCCACTGCGGCGTTTGGGCTTCTTGTTGCGGCGGCCGCGGCCGGGCTCCTCGTCGGGGCCGTCGTCCTCGTCGTCGCCCGCCAGGAAGGCGCGGATGCGGTCGTCCTGCTCGGACGGCTCGGGTTCGGTCGGACCGCCGCCGGTCTCCGCCGGGGATGACGGCGCCGCGGCCCCGGCCCCGGCCGCCACGGGCTCCTGGGCATATCCCGGCTGCTGATCCTGCTGCCGACGCGCGTAGTGCGGCTCGGGCGGCGGGTAGGCGCCGGGGGCCGCGTAGTGGTCCGGGTGTTCGCCGGTGTGCGGGTCGGCGGGGCGGGCGTACGGGTCGGTGGGGTCGGTCGCGCCGTAACCGGGGTCCCAGCCGCCGGCGTGCTGGGCCTCGCCCTGCGGCTGCTGGGGGTAACCCCCCTCATGGCCCTGGCCCTCCCACTGCTGCTGGGGGTACGGCTGATGCCCGTGCTGCGGGTACTGCTGGTAGTCCTGCGACTGCGGGTACTGCTCGGGGTACTGCTGACCGCCGTAAGGATCCTGCACGTAGGGCTGCTGTCCCAGAGGATCCTGGCCCAGCGGGTCCTGCCCGTACGGATCATGACCCGCCCCGGCCTGCTGCCCGCCCCACCCCTGGTCCCCGTACAGAGGGTCGTCGGGGTGCCACGGTTGGGAGCCGGGGCCCCGGCCATACTCAGTCATCGATCCCCTAGGGCCGCGCGGCGGCAGCCGAGGTGGCGCGGCGCTCGTGGCGCGGGCGGATACATCAGCTGCCGTTAACGCGCGGAACGTTACCGTATCGCGATCAGATGACCACTTCGACGCCCTCGCCCGGCGGCTCCCCGGACACCCGTTCGGTCTCCAGCGCATTCTGCAGAATCACCACGGCAGCGGCCTGATCGACGCTGCTGCGGCCCTTCTTGGAGCTGACACCGGAGGCGCGCATGCCCTGGGTCGCCGTGACGGTCGTCATACGCTCGTCGACCAGCCGCACCGGCACCGGGGCGACCCGCTGGGCGAGCGTCTGCGCGAAGGCGCGCACCTTGGCCGCGGCCGGGCCCTCCCGCCCGCTGAGCGAGCGGGGCAGCCCGACCACGACCTCGATCGGCTCGTACTCCTCGACGATCGCGGCCAGCCGCCGGTGGGCGGCCGGGACGTCGCGTCCCGGCACGGTCTCCACCGGGGTGGCGAGGATCCCGTCGGGGTCGCACGAGGCGACCCCGATCCGGGCGTCCCCGACGTCGATGGCGATCCGCCTGCCGCGTCGCATGGAGCTCACGTCCGTCACGCCTGCTCGGCCACGAGGCGCTCGACGGCCTCGATGGCGTCTCCGACGGCGGCCGGGTTCTGGCCGCCGCCCTGGGCGACGTCCGGCTTGCCGCCACCGCCGCCGCCGAGCGTCTTGGCGGCGGTACGGACCAGGTCGCCGGCCTTGAGTCCGCGCTCGCGGGCGGCCTCGTTGGTGGCGATGACGGTCAGCGGGCGGCCGTTGGCGGTGGTGAACAGCGCCACGACAGAGGGGCGGTCGCCGGGGATCCGGCCGCGCACGTCGAGGACCAGCTTGCGCAGGTCGTCGGCGGAGGTGCCGTCCGGCACCTGGCCGGTGACCAGGGCGACGCCGCGCACGTCCTTGGCGCCTTCGGCGAGCCCGGCGGCCGCCTGGAGCACCTTCTCGGCGCGGAACCGCTCGATCTCCTTCTCGGCGTCCTTGAGCTTGGCGAGCATCCCGGCGACCTTCTCCGGGAGCTCCTCCGAGCGGCCCTTGACCAGGTTGGTCAACTGGGCGACGACCGTGGCCTCACGGGCGAGGAAGCTGTAGGCGTCCACGCCGACCAGGGCCTCGATACGGCGCACGCCGGAGCCGATCGAGGACTCGCCGAGCAGCTTCACCAGGCCGAGCTGGGCGGTGTTGTGCACGTGGGTGCCGCCGCACAGCTCCTTGGAGAAGTCGCCGATGGTGACCACGCGGACCCGCTCGCCGTACTTCTCGCCGAACTCGGCGATGGCGCCCTGCTTCTTGGCGTCCTCCAGGCTCATGATCTCGGCCTGGACGTCCAACTCGCGGGCGAGCACCTCGTTGATCTTCTGCTCGACGTCGGTGAGGACGGTGCCGGGCACAGCGCTCGGCGAGCCGAAGTCGAAGCGGAAGCGGCCGGGCGAGTTCTCCGAGCCGGCCTGGGCGGCGGTCGGGCCGAGCGCGTCGCGCAGCGCCTGGTGGGTGAGGTGGGTGGCGCTGTGGGCGCGGGCGATGGCCCGGCGGCGCTTGACGTCGATGGCGGCGTACGCGGCGGAGCCGACGGTCACCTCGCCGACCTGGACGACGCCCTTGTGGACGCTGACGCCGGGCACCGGCTGCTGGACGTCCCGGACCTCGACGACGGCGCCGGAGTCGAGCCTGATCCGGCCGGTGTCGGCGAGCTGGCCGCCGCCCTCGGCGTAGAACGGGGTGCGGTCCAGGACGACCTCGACGTCGTCGCCCTCGGAGGCGGCGGGCGACGGCACGCCGTCGACGAGCAGGCCGACGATCCGGGCCTCGCCCTCGGTGAGGGCGTAGCCGGTGAACTCGGTGGAGCCGGAGGCGTCGGCGACCTCGCGGTAGGCCGACAGGTCGGCGTGGCCGGTCTTCTTGGCCTTGGCGTCGGCCTTGGCCCGCTCCCGCTGCTCCTTCATCAGGCGGCGGAAGCCCTCCTCGTCCACGGACAGGCCCTGCTCGGCGGCCATCTCCAGGGTGAGGTCGATCGGGAAGCCCCAGGTGTCGTGGAGCAGGAACGCCTTGTCGCCGGTGAGGACGGTGGCGTTGTAGGCCTTGGCCTCGGCGACAGCGGTGTCGAGGATGTTGGTGCCGGCCTTGAGGGTCTTGAGGAAGGCGGCCTCTTCGGCGAGGGCGACGGTCTCGACGCGCTTGCGGTCCTGGACCAGCTCCGGGTACTGCTCGCCCATGGTCTTGATGACGACGTCGACCAGCGCGCCGACGACCGGCTCGGTGGCGCCGAGCATGCGCATGTTGCGGATGGCGCGGCGCATGATGCGGCGCAGCACGTAGCCGCGGCCCTCGTTGCCGGGGGTGACGCCGTCGCCGATGAGCATCACGGAGGTGCGGATGTGGTCGGCGACGACGCGCAGCGAGACGTCGGAGGCGGCGTCGGCGCCGTAGGCCACGCCGGTGAGCTCGGTGGCCTTGTCCATCACGACGCGCAGGGTGTCGGTCTCGTACATGTTCCGCACGCCCTGCAGGATCATGGCGAGGCGTTCGAGACCGAGGCCGGTGTCGATGTTCTTGCTGGGCAGCTCGCCCAGGATCGGGAAGTCCTCCTTGCCGGAGCCCGGGCCGCGCTCGTACTGCATGAAGACCAGGTTCCAGATCTCCACGTACCGCTCGTCGTTGACGGCCGGGCCGCCCTCGACGCCGAACTCGGGGCCGCGGTCGTAGTTGATCTCGGAGCAGGGGCCGCAGGGGCCGGGGACGCCCATGGACCAGTAGTTGGGGCCCATGCCCAGGCGCTGGATGCGCTCGGCGGGGACGCCGACGACCTCGCGCCAGATGCGCTCCGCCTCGTCGTCCTGCTCGTAGACGGTGATCCAGAGCTTCTCGGGCTCCAGGCCGTAACCGCCCTTGTCCTGGGGCGTGGTGAGCAGCTCCCAGGCGTACTTGATGGCGCCTTCCTTGAAGTAGTCGCCGAAGGAGAAGTTGCCGCACATCTGGAAGAACGTGCCGTGCCGGGTGGTCTTGCCGACCTCTTCGATGTCCGGGGTTCGGACGCACTTCTGCACGCTGGTGGCGCGCGTGTAGGGCGGCTTGACCTCGCCGAGGAAGTACGGCTTGAACGGCACCATGCCCGCGGGGACCAGCAGCAGGGTCGGGTCGTCCGCGATCAGCGACGCCGACGGCACGACGGTGTGCCCACGCTCCTCGAAGAAGCGCAGCCAGCGGCGGCGGATTTCAGCCGACTCCATCAGTGGTCCTCTTTTCCGGTGGTGCGGTAGGGGGTGGGATAGGTCTGGGCGAGCCGGCCGGGGCCGCGCGGCGCGGGCAGCTCGGGAATGTCGTCCGCGGGCGGCGCCGCGGTCAGGCCGAGCGCGTCGCGCAGGGCCGTCTCACGGTCGGCCATGCCCTCGCGGACGTCGAGGGCGAAGAGCTTGACCCGCCGGCCGGCCAGGACGGCGCGGTCGGCGGCCCGTGCCGCCAGGCTCTCCGGGGTGAGCTGGTTGAGCTTGCGGTTGACCTTGGTGGTGGCCCACACGCCGGCTGCGACGCCGGTGGTGAACCAGAACGTGCGGCGGAACATCCGACTGACTCAGCCCTTCGATCCACGGTTGCGGCGGCCGCCCCAGCGGGCGGACGGCAGGGTCTTGCCGACGATGACGGTGCGCCGGGGCTCCGGCTCGGGTGCCTGCTTGCGGCCGATCGCGCGCCGGACGCCGTAGCCGAACGCGGCGACCTTGACCAGCGGTCCGCCGAAGGCGGTGGAGACGGTCGAGGAGAGCGCGGAGGCGTTGGCGGTGACTTCCTGGACGTCGGCCGCGATGGAGTCCACCCGGGCGAGCTGGGTGTTCGCGCTTCGTACGGTCGCGGAGGCGTCGCTGAGCAGCGGGACCGCCTGCTCGGTCACCTCCGCCACCAGCCGGGTGGTCTCCCTGAGCGTCTGCGCGAGCCGTACCAGCGCGAGCGCGAGGAACGACACGAGGATCGCCCAGAAGACGGCCACGATGATCCCGGCCACCTCTCCACCGGACACGTTGCACCGCTCCCTGCTGCGTCGTTTAGCCCCATCGTTTCGCTTCATCGACCTTATCGCGCCGCGGCCGCCTGTCCGCACCGGATAACCCCCGGGAACGGCGACGGCCCGCGGGCGCCCGCACCGACCGGAGTCGGTGGGGAGCCCGCGGGCCGAATGCGGGGACGTACCCGGTTGCCCTCAGGCGCCGGAGCGCCGGACGGGCTGACGCCGCTGGATCAGCGGGCGTAGTACTCGACGACGAGCTGCTCGTCGCAGATCACGGGGATCTCCTTGCGGTTCGGCTCCCGGTCGAGGCGGAAGGCGAGCGCCTTGAGGTTGACCTGCAGGTAGCGCGGGGTCTCGCCGTCGGGGGCGTAGCCACCCTCACGCGCGACCTGGAAGGGGTGCTTCTCGCGGCTGCGCTCGCGGACCATCACGACGTCGTCGGGGCTGACGCGGAAGGACGGCTTGTCGACCTTGCGGCCGTTGACCTCGATGTGGCCGTGGACGACCATCTGGCGGGCCTGGTAGATCGTGCGGGCGATACCCGACCGCAGGACGAGCGCGTCCAGACGGCGCTCAAGCTCGATGATCAGGGCTTCGCCCGTCTTGCCAGTGACCTTCCGAGCGCGGTCGTAGGCACGGGCCATCTGGCGCTCGCTGATGTCGTACTGAGCGCGCAGACGCTGCTTCTCCAGCAGACGGACCTTGTAGTCACTGTTCTGCTTGCGGCCACGGCCGTGCTCACCCGGCGGGTACGGGCGGGCCTCGAAGTACTTGACGGCCTTCGGGGTCAGCGCGATGCCGAGCGCACGCGACTTCTTGACCTTGGGACGCGACTGGTTCACGTGGAACGAACCTCCGTTGTAAGTTAGGTTAGCCTTACCTTAGCCGAGGAGAACGCATGATTCGACCTGGGATCCCCCTGCCCAGCGCTGCTCAGAACGCCGAGGAGGGTCAGCCGCGCCCCATGGAAGAAACTCCGCGGCCTACGGCGGCGGAGCGCGTACGTACTCTCGTGGAGTCCAAGGCTACGGCGTCCTTGGCGATTCCTGGAATCGAGGTCGCCGACGAACTCGGCGGGGGCGGACCCGCCGCGCGCACCGTCACCCCCGACGGAGACGTGCTATTGCTGGTCTCCGGCCACTCCGCGGCCGCCCGCGCGGCCGCCCACGCCCACGATGACGAGCTGACGTGCGTGATGGAGATCACGGACGTCGCCCCCGTTTCGGTGCCCCATCGCATCCGCGGACGCGCCTGGGTCGCCGGCTGGCTGACCCCCGTACGGGACGAGGAGCGGGCGGCCTGCGCCATGCTGCTCGCCGAGCAGCACCCCGTCGGCGAGATCCTCTCCCTCGGCTCGGTGGACGGGCCCTCCTGGACGCTGCTGCGGCTGGAGGTCGGCGAGGCGGGCGTGGACGACCTGTGGGGCGTGGAGGACGTGGAGCCGGACGCCTTCGCCGCGGCCGTCGCCGATCCGCTCGCCCCGCACGAGGCGGAGCTGCTCCAGCATCTGCACGCGGCCCACAGCGACCAGGTGCGCGGACTGTGCGCACTGCTCGGCGAACGCGCGGTGTGCGGGGCGCACGGACGACCGGTGCCCGTGGCGCTGGACCGCTTCGGCCTGCGCGTGCGGTTCACGGGCTCGGCCCAGCAGGTCTTCGACGCGCGGTTCGACTTCCCCGAGCCGGTGGGGGACATCGCGGAACTGCGCCGAGCCATGCACGTGCTCTTCGAGGCGGCCACGGACTAGCCGGTCACGGCCCGGTGATCGGGACTACGACGGCTCGCCGTCGGACCGCTCGCCGCGCAGGCGCAGCCGGACCCGCTCGACCACGTCCGCGTAGCGCGCCTCCGCGCCGTACCGGGTGGGCTCGTAGTAGCGCTTGCCGTGCAGCGCGTCCGGTGCGTACTGCTGCGCGGCGATGCCGCCCGGCAGATCGTGCGGATACAGGTAGCCCTGGGCGTGCCCCAGCTTCTTGGCGCCCTGGTAGTGGCCGTCGCGCAGGTGCGGCGGGACGGGACCGGCGAGCCCCTTGCGGACGTCTTCGAGCGCCGCGCCGATCGCCGTCGTGGCGGAGTTCGACTTGGGCGCGAGCGCCAGCGCGATGGTGGCGTGGCTGAGGGTGAGGGCGGCCTCCGGGAAGCCGATCATCGCCACCGCCTGGGCCGCGGCCACCGCGGTCGGCAGGGCGGTCGGGTCGGCCAGGCCGATGTCCTCGCTCGCGGAGATCATCAGCCGCCGGGCGATGAACCGCGGGTCCTCCCCCGCCTCGATCATCCGGGCCAGATAGTGCAGCGCCGCGTCCACGTCCGAGCCGCGGATGGACTTGATGAGCGCGCTGGCCACGTCGTAGTGCTGGTCACCGTCGCGGTCGTACGTCACCGCCGCCCGGTCGACCGCCTCCTCCAGCGTGGACAGCGTGATCTCCGGCTCGCCCTTGGCGATCGCCGCGCCCGCGCCCGCCTCCAGCGCGGTCAGCGCCCGGCGGGCGTCGCCGCCGGCGATCCGCAGCAGATGGGCCTCGGCGTCCGCGGGCAGGGTGACGGCCCCGGCGAGCCCCCGCTCGTCGGTGAGCGCACGGCCGAGCAGCCCGCGCAGGTCGCCGTCGGTCAGCGGCTCCAGGGTGAGCAGCAGCGACCGGGAGAGCAGCGGGGAGATCACCGAGAAGTACGGGTTCTCCGTGGTGGCCGCGATCAGCGTGACCCACCGGTTTTCGACGGCGGGCAGCAGCGAGTCCTGCTGGGCCTTGCTGAACCGGTGGATCTCGTCCAGGAAGAGCACGGTGTCCCGGCCGAACGCCCCCGAGGAGCGGCGCGCCCCGTCGATGACCGCCCGGACCTCCTTCACCCCGGCGGTGATGGCGGACAGCTCCACGAAGCGCTTCTCGGTGGCCTGACTGACGACGTACGCCAGGGTCGTCTTGCCGATGCCGGGCGGGCCCCACAGGATCACCGACGACGGCCCGGCCGGGCCCGCGGCACCCCCCACGAGTCTGCGCAGCGGCGACCCGGGCCGCAGCAGATGCTGCTGGCCCACGACCTCGTCGAGGGTGCGCGGACGCATCCGCACGGCCAGCGGACTGCTGGCCGGGTCCTTCTCCTGGCGGTCCTCGGCGGCTGCGGTGAACAGGTCTGGCTCCACAGATGGAGCCTATGTCAGGGGACTGACACCGCCGCGGCCGCGGGGAGCGTCAGGCTGCCCACAGGTCGCTGCCCCAGCGGGTCAGGACCAGCATGGCGATGGTCCCGACCCACACCGCCGGCACGACCCAGTGGAACTCCAGCAGCCCCTTCCTGAGGCCCTCGGGCGCCGGCAGGAAGCCGTGCTTGATGTTGTAGCCGGTCACGTAGCAGAACATCACGATGGTGACGACCCAGGCCAGGGAGCACCACAGGCACAGCGAACCGATGACGTACAGCGACTGGTACTGCAGCCAGGTGCAGAAGCCGACGCCGAACAGGCAGCCGGCGTTGAACGTCAGCCAGTACCAGCGCGGGAAGCGCGCCCCGGCCAGCAGCGACATGCCCACGCAGACGACGATGCCGTAGGCGACGAGCCCCAGCATCGGGTTGGGGAAGCCGAAGGCCGACGCCTGGTCGCTCTTCATGATGTTGCCGCAGGCCACGATCGGGTTGACGCTGCAGCCCGGCGTGAAGTTCGGGTCCTCGAGCAGCTTGAACTTGTCGATCGTGATGACCCACGCGGCGAGCACTCCCAGCGCGCCGGTGATCACCAGCAGCAGCGCGAAGGCACGACCGCTCCCGACCGCGCGACGGGCACCATCGGTCCGGGCACGGTCCGTGTCCACGCCGTCCGCGCTGTCCACGTCGTCCGCCACTGTCGTCGCCATATCCCGCTTCCGTCGCTCCCGAGGCCACATTGCCCGTCATTGTGCCGCACCGGCGGCCTTCCGGTCCGCCCCTGTGGACAACCCCCGCCATCCTGCCGTGCCCACTGTTCGATGTGCGTAAGGGCGAGGGCGCCGGCGGGATGATTCGGCGCCCACGGGGTTGACGTCCCGGAGCGGAGCCCCGGGACGTCAACGTCAGGTCAGGCCAGGCGCGCGCGGACCGTCTCGGTCAGCTCCGCGAGCGGCACCGCGGTCTGCTCCCCGCTCTCCAGGTCCTTGAGCTGGACGGCGCCCTCCGCGAGGTCGCGCTCCCCCGCGATGACCGCCAGGCGCGCGCCGCTGCGGTTCGCCGACTTCATCGCGCCCTTCAGGCCGCGGCCGCCGTACGCGAAGTCAGTCGCCACCCCGGCCCGGCGCAGCTCCGTGACCAGCCCGAAGAGCACGCGGCGCGCCTCCTCGCCCAGCGGCACCGCGTACACGCTGGTGGCCGCCGGCAGGTTCAGCTCGATGCCCTCGGCCTCCAGCGCCAGGACCGTGCGGTCCACGCCCAGCGCCCAGCCCACCGACGGCAGCTCGGGGCCGCCGATCATCTCGGACAGGCCGTCGTAGCGGCCGCCGCCGCCCACCGCGGACTGGGAGCCCAGGCCGTCGTGGACGAACTCGAAGGTGGTGCGGGTGTAGTAGTCCAGGCCGCGCACCAGCTTGGGGTCGTCCTCGTAGGCCACGCCCGCCGCGGTCAGCAGCTCGCGGACCTGCTCGTGGTACGCCTTGCACGCCTCGCACAGGTGGTCGCGGAGCAGCGGCGCGCCGGTCAGCTGCTTCTGCACCGCCTCCCGCTTGTCGTCCAGGACGCGCAGCGGGTTGATCTCGACCCGGCGGCGGGTGTCCTCGTCCAGGTCGAGGCCGCGCAGGAACTCCTGGAGAGCGGCGCGGTAGGCCGGGCGGCACTCGCGGTCGCCCAGGGAGTTGAGGAGCAGGCGGAAGTTCCGCAGGCCCAGCGACCGGTAGGCGTCGACGGCCAGGATGATCAGCTCGGCGTCGAGTGCCGGGTCCTCGGTCCCGATGGCCTCCGCGCCGACCTGCGAGAAGTGGCGGTAGCGGCCCTTCTGCGGGCGCTCGTAGCGGTAGTACGAGCCGGAGTACCAGAGCTTGACCGGCAGGTTCCCGGCCTTGTGCAGGTTGGCCTCCAGCGCGGCGCGCAGGACGGAGGCCGTGCCCTCGGGGCGCAGCGCCAGCTCGTCGCCGCCCTTGGTGGTGAGGGTGTACATCTCCTTGGTCACGATGTCGGTGGACTCGCCGACACCGCGCGCGAACAGCTCGACGTTCTCGAAGCCGGGGGTCTCGACGTAGCCGTAGCCCGAGCGCTTGAGCGGCGCGGCGATGGCCTCGCGTACCGCCAGGAACGTCGCGGAGTCCGGCGGGATGAGGTCGTAGGTGCCCTTGGGGGCCTGGAAGGTACTCACGAAGGTCTTGTCACATTCCTCGTCGCGGAGCCGCGGTCCCGGCTCCTCGGCCGGCGGCCACCTCCCGCAGATAGGGGTTGGTGGCGCGCTCGCGGCCGATACTGGTCTGGGGGCCGTGGCCGGACAGCACCACGGTCGAGTCGTCGAGCGGCAGGCACACACGGGCCAGCGATGCGAGCATCTCGGCCATGTCGCCGCCGGGCAGGTCGGTACGTCCGATGGAGCCAGCGAAGAGCAGGTCACCCGAGAAGAAGACGGACGGGATGTCCGCCTGCTCGGGCAGCTGGAAGGTCACCGACCCCTTGGTATGGCCTGGGGCGTGCGCGACGGTCAGCTCCATGCCCGCCAGCCGCAGCCGGGTGCCGTCCGTCAGCTCGTGCACGTCGTCCGGCTCCCCCACGGTGAGCTCGCCCATCAGCGGCATCCCGATGGAGCGGCCGAGGGCCTTCTCCGGGTCGCTCATCATGTAGCGGTCGGCGGGGTGGATGTAGGCCGGTACGTCATGCGCGCCGCACACCGGGACGACGGAGGCGACATGGTCGATGTGGCCATGGGTGAGGACGACGGCGACGGGCTTGAGCCGATGCTTGGCGATCGTCTCCTCGACTCCCTGGGCGGCCTGGTGGCCCGGGTCGATGATCACGCACTCCTCGCCGGCGGCAGGGGCGACCAGATAGCAGTTGGTCCCCCAGGCCCCGGCGGGGAACCCGGCAATGAGCACGATCGTCCCTCACAGTCGGCGGCTGAAGATTTCGGCAGTTCCAGAGCCTACCGGCGGCGCTGCCCGCACAGCGAACCCGTATACGGTACGGCCAGGCGCCCGGAGAGACGGCCCAGAGGATTGAGGAGTGGACCCGGTGGTCAGTAACGAGCAGCGGCGGAAGCAGCTCGCGCGGGAGAAGTTCGCCCGGCAGCAGCAACGGCGTGAGTCGGCGCGGCGCAAGGTGCGCCAGCGCAATGTGGTGATCGCTTCCAGCCTCGCGGCGGTACTGGCGGTAGGTGCCGTCGCGACCGCGGCGGGGGCCTTCTCGGGCGACGACAAGTCGTCGGACTCCGCGGTGAAGCCCACGCCGACGCCGACGCCTTCGGCCCCGAAGCCGAAGCCCGAGCCGAAGATGGCCGTCGACAAGAAGGCCAAGTACACGATGTCCCTGAAGACGAATCAGGGGGATCTGACGATAGCGATGGACGCCGCCAAGACCCCGCACACGGTGAATTCGTTCAAGCATCTGGCGGACAAGGGGTTCTTTGACGGCACCAAGTGCCACCGCCTGGTCGCCATGAACCCGTTCGTGCTGCAGTGCGGCGACCCGGAGGGCACCGGCATGGGCGGCCCGGGGTACACCATCCCGGACGAGAACCTCGCCGGCCTGGGCACGCCCGACAAGAAGAAGGGGACGGTGAAGTACCCCGCGGGCACCGTCGCCATGGCCAACACCGGCCAGCCGCACAGCGGTGGCAGCCAGTTCTTCATCGTCTACAAGGACAGCGAACTGCCGCCCTCCTACACGCCCTTCGGCACCGTGGACGACGCCGGGCTCAAGGCGGTGCAGGACATCGCCAAGGGTGGTCTGACCCCCGCCAACCCGCAGTACCCGGACGACGGCGCCCCGAAGAAGACCGTCACCATCAGCAAGGCAACCGTCGAGAAGGACTGATTTCGGTCGCGCTGGATGCGGACAGCCGGGGCGCCGGTCGCCTATGTTGGCGTTGTGCGGGGCGCCTGCGCCGACGGCTGCCGCCCCGCGCGGAAACCTCGCGCCGCCAGGGAAGCGGCGTGACAGCAGTCCGTCGGACCGGTCCGGGCGCGGCCCGGCCGGAAGAAACTGTGGACGATGCCAGCGGGCCGCCCGCCCGCCTCGGCATCATGTGGAGGAGGCGCTGTGAGCAGCGACCCATGGGGCCGCGTCGACGAGACGGGGACCGTGTACGTGCGTACGGCCGACGGCGAGCAGGTCGTCGGCTCGTGGCAGGCGGGCTCTCCTGAGGAGGCCCTCGCCTACTTCGAGCGCAAGTACGAGGGCCTGGTCGTCGAGATCGGCCTCCTGGAGCGCCGGGTCAGGACCACCGACCTGTCGACCAAGGACGCGATGACCGCGATCGACCATCTGCGTCAGCAGGTCGCCGAGCACCACGCGGTCGGGGACCTGGACGCGCTGGCCAAGCGGCTCGACAAGCTGGTCGGCGAGGTCGAGTCGCGCCGCGAGGAGCGCAAGGCCGCGAAGGCGAAGCAGTCCGAGGACGCCCGGCACGCCAAGGAGGCGCTGGTCGCCGAGGCCGAGAAGCTGGCCGCCAGCGACCAGTGGCGGTCGGCCGGGGAGCGGCTGCGTGCCCTGGTCGACACCTGGAAGGGCCTGCCGCGGCTGGACCGCAAGTCGGACGACGAGCTGTGGCACCGGTTCTCGCACGCCCGCTCGGCGTTCTCCAAGCGCCGCAAGGCGCACTTCGCGTCGCTGGACGCGCAGCGCGAGGATGCCCGTAAGGCCAAGGAGAAGCTGGTCGCCGAGGCCGAGGCGCTGTCCGGCTCCACCGACTGGGGTACGACCGCGGCGCGCTACCGCGAGCTGATGGCGGACTGGAAGGCGGCGGGCCGGGCCCAGCGCGAGGCCGAGGACGACCTGTGGAACCGGTTCCGCGGGGCTCAGGACGTGTTCTTCCAGGCGCGCAGCGAGGTGTTCGCGGAGCGCGACGCCGAGCAGCGGGAGAACCTGACCCGCAAGGAGGAGCTGGTCGTCGAGGCCGAGAAGCTGCTCCCGGTGTCGGACCTGAAGGCGACGCGGGCGGCCTTCCGCGCGATCAACGAGCGGTGGGAGGCCATCGGGCATGTGCCGCGGGACGCCCGGCCGAAGATCGAGGGCCGGATGCACGCGGTGGAGCGGGCCATCCAGGAGGCCGAGGAGGCCGAGTGGCGGCGTACGAACCCTGAGGCGCGGGCGCGCGCCCAGGGCCTGACCGGCCAGCTTCAGGACGCCGTGGACAAGCTGCGCGGCCAGATCGACGCCGCGCGGGCCGCGGGCAACAACGCCAAGGCGGACAAGCTCGCCAAGGAGCTGGAAGGCCGGCAGGCGCTGCTCGACCAGGCGCTGAAGGGCCTGGAGGAGTTCGGCGGCTGAAGCGGCTGAAGGTTTCGCCGCAGCAGGAAGCGGCCCCGGCGCAGCGCGCCGGGGCCGCTTCTGTTCGGCGTCAGCGCTGGCGGGCGGAGGTCACCCGGTAGACGTCGTACACGCCCTCCACGCCCCGTACCGCCTTCAGCACGTGGCCCAGGTGCTTGGGGTCGCCCATCTCGAAGGTGAAGCGCGAGGTGGCGACCCGGTCGCGGGAGGTCTGCACGGCGGCGGACAGGATGTTGACGTGCTGGTCGGACAGGACGCGGGTGACGTCCGACAGCAGCCGGGACCGGTCCAGCGCCTCGACCTGTATGGCGACCAGGAAGACCGAGGACTGGGTGGGCGCCCACTCGACGTCGAGGATGCGCTCCGGCTGCTGGGACAGCGAGTCGACGTTGACGCAGTCGGCGCGGTGGACGGAGACGCCGCTGCCGCGCGTGACGAAGCCGATGATGGGGTCGCCGGGGACCGGCGTGCAGCACCGGGCCAGCTTCACCCACACGTCCTCGACGCCCTTGACGACGACGCCCGGGTCGGCGGTGGTACGGCGCTTGGTGCGGCGGATCGGCGGGGCGGTCTCGGCGATGTCCTCGTTGGCGGCCTCCTCGCCGCCGAGGGCCTGGACCAGCTTGCTGACCACGCTCTGCGCGGAGACGTGGCCCTCGCCGATCGCCGCGTACAGCGAGGAGATGTCCGGGTAGCGCATCTCGTGGGCGAGGGTGACCAGCGAGTCGCCGGTGAGGATCCGCTGGATCGGCAGGTTCTGCTTGCGCATGGCCCGCACGATGGCGTCCTTGCCCTGCTCGATGGCCTCGTCGCGGCGCTCCTTGGAGAACCACGCGCGGATCTTGTTGCGGGCGCGCGGGGACTTGACGAAGCCCAGCCAGTCGCGGGACGGCCCGGCGCCGGGCGCCTTGGAGGTGAAGACCTCCACCAGGTCGCCGTTGTCGAGGGTCGACTCCAGCGGGACCAGCCGCCCGTTGACCCGCGCTCCTATGGTGCGGTGGCCGACCTCGGTGTGGACGGCGTACGCGAAGTCGACCGGGGTGGCGCCGGCCGGGAGCGCGATGACGTCGCCCTTGGGCGTGAAGACGAAGACCTCGTTGCGGGAGAGGTCGAAGCGCAGGGACTCCAGGAACTCGCCGGGGTCCTCGGTCTCCTTCTGCCAGTCCAGGAGCTGGCGCAGCCACGCCATGTCGTTGACGGTGTCCTTGCCGGCGCCCTTGCCCGTGTGGCGCGGCACGTCGGTGCGCACCTTGGACGCGCCGGCGACGGCCTCCTGCTTGTACTTCCAGTGCGCGGCGATGCCGTACTCGGCGCGCCGGTGCATGTCGAAGGTGCGGATCTGGAGCTCGACCGGCTTGCCGCTGGGCCCTATGACCGTCGTGTGCAGCGACTGGTACATGTTGAACTTGGGCATCGCGATGTAGTCCTTGAACCGCCCCGGGACCGGGTTCCACCGCGCGTGGATGGTGCCCAGTGCCGCGTAGCAGTCGCGGACGGTGTCGACCAGGACCCGGATGCCCACCAGGTCGTAGATCTCGGCGAAGTCGCGGCCCCGCACGATCATCTTCTGGTAGACGGAGTAGTAGTGCTTGGGGCGGCCGGTGACGGTCGCCTTGATGCGGGCGGCGCGCAGGTCGGCCTGGACCTGGTCGGTGACGACGGCCAGGTACTCGTCGCGCTTGGGAGCCCGCTCGGCGACCAGCCGCACGATCTCGTCGTACATCTTGGGGTAGAGGATCGCGAAGGCGAGGTCCTCCAGCTCCCACTTGATCGTGTTCATGCCCAGCCGATGCGCCAGCGGGGCGTAGATCTCCAGCGTCTCGCGGGCCTTCTTCTCCTGCTTCTCCCGCTTGAGGTAGCGCATGGTGCGCATGTTGTGCAGGCGGTCGGCGAGCTTGATGACCAGGACGCGCGGGTCCTTGGCCATGGCAACGACCATCTTGCGGACGGTCTCGGCCTGGGCGGCCTCGCCGAACTTGACCTTGTCCAGCTTGGTGACGCCGTCGACGAGCAGGGCGACCTGGTCGCCGAAGTCGCGGCGCAGCGTGTCGAGGCCGTACTCGGTGTCCTCGACGGTGTCGTGCAGCAGGCCCGCCATCAAGGTGGCCGGATCCATACCCAGCTCGGCGAGGATGGTGGTCACCGCGAGCGGGTGGGTGATGTACGGGTCGCCGCTCTTGCGCTTCTGGCCGCGGTGCCAGCGCTCGGCGACCTCGTAGGCGCGCTCGATCTGGCGCAGCGTGGCGGCGTCGGCCTTGGGATCGTTGCTCCGTACGATCCGCAGCAGCGGCTCCAGGACCGGGTTGTACGGGCTGGAGCGCTGCACGCCGAGGCGGGCGAGGCGGGCGCGGACCCGGTTGGAGGAGCCGGAGCGCGGAGCCGGGCCCTGGGCCGGGCGAGCGGGGGCAGCCGACGAGGGGGCGGCCGGTGCCGGGCTCTTGGTGGTCGCGGGACTCTTGGCCGCCGACGTGACCGGTGCGGCCGGCGGCTGGGCCTTGGACCGCGCCTCCGCCCCACCGCCGGTCTTGGGCAGCTCCCGGGCCGCCGTGGCGTCGGCGGCGGTCGGCTCGTCCGGGTGCGCGGCGGTCAGCGGCTGGGCCTCGTCTGGCAAGAGCACTCCTCAAGCGGGGACCGGACCACAGGGGTCGGGATGCCATGGTATCGATCCCGCCACGGAGGTGACTCCGCGGCCGCCGTGCGCCGCGGCGTGCCGGAGGGCGGGACCCGATGGTGCCCGGGTTCCCGCCCTCCTGCGGTCCATGCCTCAGAGCGTGATCAGCGCGTCCAGCGGCGCGTTCTTCAGCTCGGGCTCCAGACGGCGGCGGCCGTCGAGGAAGCCGAGCTCCAGCAGTACGGCCAGTCCGGCGACCTCGCCGCCGGCCCGCCGGATGAGCTGGAGCGACGCCTCCGCGGTGCCGCCGGTGGCGAGCACGTCGTCGATCACCAGGACGCGGTCGCCCGGGGCGAGCGCGTCGGCGTGCATCTCGATCTCCGCGGTGCCGTACTCCAGCTCGTAGGCCTGCCCGAGCGTGGCGCCGGGCAGCTTGCCCGCCTTGCGGACGGGGACGAAGCCCACGCCCGCCCGGACCGCGACGGGCGCGGCCAGGATGAAGCCGCGCGCCTCCAGCCCGACGACCTTGTCGGCGCGGTGCCGTACGCACAGGTCGGCCAGCGCGTCGGTGAGCGCGCCGAACGCCTGGGCGTCGGCGAGCAGCGGGGTGATGTCCTTAAACATCACGCCCGGCTTGGGGTAGTCGGGGACGTCGTGGATGCGGCTGAGCAGCAGTCCGCGCAGCTCGTCGCCGCCCGCGGCGCTCATCGGCGCTTCCCCGACGGGCGGCCGCGGCCGCGGTTGCGGGCGGCGGGCTGCTGGCGCCGGCCGGCGGCTCCGGCGGACGCGGCCATGCCGTCGTCCTCGGGGTCGTCGTCCCGGTCGTCGTCCTCGTCCGCGGCGGAGGCGTCCTGGGGGTCGCCCGCGGACTCCGCCTTGGCGACGGCGGAGGCGCGCTTGGCGCGCACCCGCTTGGCCAGGGCCTTCATCTCCGGGTCGCGCTCCTTGAAGTCGGCGACCAGCGGGGTGGCGATGAAGATCGAGGAGTACGCGCCGGCGGCGAGGCCGACGAACAGGGCGAGCGAGATGTCGTTGAGCATGCCCGCGCCGAGCAGGCCGCCGCCGATGAACAGCAGCGCGCCGACCGGGAGCAGCGCCACGATGGTGGTGTTGATCGACCGCACCAGGGTCGAGTTGAGGCTCCGGTTGGCGATCTCGCTGTAGGTGTACCGGCTCTGCTTGGTGAGGTCCTTCGACGCTTCCTTCAGACCGTCGAAGACGACGACGGTGTCGTAGAGGGAGTAGCCGAGGATCGTGAGCAGACCGATCACGGTGCCCGGGGTGACCTCGAAGCCGACGAGCGCGTAGACGCCGACGGTGATGGTGAGGTCATGGATCAGTGCGATGAGCGCAGCCAGCGCCATCCGCCATTCGAAGGCGATGGCGAGGTAGATCACCACCAGGACCATGAAGATCGCCAGGCCCTTCCATGCCTTGTTGGCGATCTCCTCACCCCAGCTCGGACCGACCAGCTGGGCGTCGACCTTGTCGGACGAGACGCCCAGCTTGTCGGCGATCTTCTCCTTGACCGGGATGGCTTCCTTGGTGTCCAGATCGCTGATCTGGATGCGCAGCTTGCCGCTGCCGAGCTTCTGCACGACGGCGGTGTGGCCGCCGGAGGCCGACTCCGCGGTCTCCTTGACCTCCGAGGTGGACATGCTGGTCTTGGGCGTGTTGAAGACCGCGCCGCCGGAGAACTCGATGCCCATGTTGAGGCCGCGCACCGCCAGGCCGACGATGGCCGTGATGGTGATGAGGATCGAGATGCCGTACCAGATCTTGCGCTTGGCGACGAAGTCGTAGCCGACCTCGCCTCGGTACAGCCTGGCGCCGAGGGTGCCGAGTCGCGACATCTCACGCCTCCTTCGGGTCGGCGGGGGCGGCGGGGGTGCGGCGGCTACGGCGCAGCGGGGGCTTGGCGCCGAGACGCTGGGGGTCGAGGCCGGACCACGGGTGGCCGCTGGCGAAGAACTTCTTCTTCGCCAGGATCGTCATCAGCGGCTTGGTGAAGAAGAACACCACGACGACGTCGAGCAGGGTGGTCAGGCCGAGCGTGAAGGCGAAGCCCTGCACCTTGCCGACGGTGACGACGAAGAGCACCGCGGCGGCGAGGAAGGACACGAAGTCCGAGACCAGGATGGTGCGCCGGGCGCGCGGCCAGCCGCGTTCGACGGCGGGGCGCAGGGTCCGGCCCTCGCGGATCTCGTCGCGGATGCGCTCGAAGTAGACGATGAAGGAGTCCGCGGTGATGCCGATGGCGACGATGGCACCGCAGACGGCGGGCAGGTTCAGCGCGAAGCCGATGCCGGGACCGAGCAGCGTCATGATCGTGTACGTGAGGGCCGCGGAGACCGCGAGGCTCGCGAGGGCCACCAGGGACAGGCCGCGGTAGTACACGAGGAGGTAGATGACGACCAGCGCGAGGCCGATGGCGCCGGCGATGAGACCGGCCCGGAGCTGCTCGCTGCCGAGTGCCGCGGAGACGGTCTGCTCGTCGACGATGTCGAAGGAGAGCGGCAGGGCGCCGAAGGACAGCACGTTGGCGAGGCTGTCGGCCGAGGACTGGGTGAAGCTGCCCTGGATGACGGCGCTGCCGTTCCTGATCGGGGAGTCCACCGTGGGGGCGGAGAAAACCTGTCCGTCGAGGACGATGGCGAACTGGTTGTTCTGCCCCTGGGCCGCCTTCTTCGACAGATCCTCGGTGATCTTGCCGAAGCGCTTGCCGCCCTTATCGGTGAACTCGAGCTCGACGAGCCAGCCACCCTGCTGGGGGACGTAGGCGGCCTTGGCCTTGGAAACCTCGGTGCCGGCCAGCTCGACCGGGCCGAGCAGGTGCTTCTGGCCCTTTTCGCCGCAGGCGGCGATCGTCGCGTCCTCCTTGGCGGCCGCGGCCTTCTCGCTGGCCGCGGCGCGCGCCTTGGGCGTGCGGCAGTCCAGGGCGGCGAACTGCTTGGTCGGGTCGTCCTCGGCCGGCTTCTTGGAGCCGGACTTCTGGGCGTCCGGCTTCTCGGTGGCCTTGGGCTTGGGGGCGTCGTCAGCCTTGAGGGCGTCGCTGACGGGGCGGCCCTGGGTGGTGGCGGTGGGGCTCGGCGTGCCGGACGGCTTGGTCTTGTCGCCCTGGTCGGCCTTGTCGCCGGCGTCGCCCTGCTTGTCCTTGCCCTGGTCCTTCTTACCCGTGTCGCCCGGCTCCGGGGTCGGGGTGCCGGGGGCGCTGGTGATCACCGAGCGGAAGAACAGCTGAGCGGTGGTGCCGACCTGCTGGCGGGCCTGCTTCGCGTCCGTCCCCTTGGGGATGTTCACGATGATGTGCTTGGTGCCCTGGGTCTGGACCTCGGCCTCGGAGACACCCAAACCATTGACCCGCCGGTCGATGACGTTGACGGCGGTGTTCAGATTCTTTGAGTTGATCGCGTTGGGCTTGCCCGGCTGGTTCTTGGCCTGCAGTGTGAAACTGGTGCCGCCCGCGAGGTCGATTCCCAACCGCGGCGTGGTTTCACCGGAGGCGAACATCCCCGCGGTGAGCGCCACGATGGCGATCAGGATCAAGACCAGGGTGCGCCCGGGCCGGCCCTGGGTCCCGGGGGACCTGCGGCCCTTCTTCGGTGCTGCCACCTTCTCGTATCTCCCTGTCCAACCGCCCCGGCACCGGGTGTGCGCCGGGCGGCCACGAATGTTGTGGGGACCAGCCCCCGCCGGAGCCTAGACCGTCATGGAACCGCGACGCTCCCCCTGGGCCCGGGTGGCCCCAAGGGGCCCACCAAGATCACCAGGGTGGCGCGACGCGGCTCCGTAAAGGTCCTACTTCGTGTCGCTGTCGCCCTTGCCGTCCGCCGGAGCGTCGGCCTTGTCGTCGTCCGACTTGGTCAGGTCGGCCTTCGCCAGGTCCGTCTTCTCGACGTCGGTCTTCTCTGCCTCGTCCTGGACGGAAGCGTCGGCATCGGCCTCGGTCAGCGAGGAGGCGTCATCGGGGACGGCCGGGGTGTCGGCGTCCGCCGCCTCCGGCTCGATGCCGTGGACGATGAAGTTGTACTCGGAGTCCTCCAGGACGGCACCCACCGCGTTCTTCGCGTAGATGGCGTGCACACCGGGGGCGACTTCGAGGAGGACCGTGTCGTCGTGGACCTCCTTCACCGTGGCGTACATACCGCCGATGGTCCGCACGCCGGAGCCCGGCTGCATCGCGTCGCGCATCTGCACGGCCTGGCGTTGCTTGTTCTTGGCCGACCGGGTCATCAGGAACATGGCCCCGATGAGCACGATGAACGGCAGGAGAGTCACAATCACGGGACGGAATTTCCTTCGCACGACCGCGGGGGGAAACGCGGCCTGGTCTACGGGGGTGGTATGCCGCACGTTACGGACGGCATCGGCGGAGTCTAAGCGAGCCCGCGCCTAAGGAACAACGCCCAGCATGGCACCAGGGTTCCTGACCGGACCAGTCTCCGCGCCGCCACGTCCCGGTCACGCTTCGAACAAGCCGGTCTGTCCGCCCCCGCCGGCGCCCTGCCGCGGCGGGGCGATCCCGAGGTGGGCCCAGGCCGCGGGGGTGGCGACCCGGCCGCGCGGCGTACGGGCCAGCAGGCCCTCGCGGACCAGGAAGGGCTCCGCGACCTCCTCCACCGTCTCGCGCTCCTCCCCCACCGCGACGGCGAGGGTGGACAGGCCGACCGGGCCGCCGCCGAACAGGGTGAGCAGGGCGGTCAGCACCCCGCGGTCCAGCCGGTCCAGGCCGCGGGCGTCCACGTCGTACACCTCCAGGGCCCGGCCGGCGATCTCGGCGGTGATCAGGCCGTCCGCCTTGACCTGGGCGTAATCCCGGACCCGGCGCAGCAGCCGGTTGGCGATGCGCGGCGTGCCCCGGGACCGGCCGGCGATCTCGGCGGCGCCCTCGGGATCCAGCGTGACGTCGAGCAGGTGGGCGGAGCGGTGGAGGACGCGCTCCAGCTCGGCCGGGGCGTAGAACTCCATGTGGCCGGTGAAGCCGAAGCGGTCGCGCAGCGGCGGCGGCAGCAGCCCGGCCCGGGTGGTGGCGCCGACCAGGGTGAAGGGCGGCAGTTCGAGCGGGATCGCGGTGGCACCGGGGCCCTTGCCGACGATGACGTCGACCCGGAAGTCCTCCATGGCCATGTACAGCATCTCCTCGGCGGGCCGGGACATGCGGTGGATCTCGTCGAGGAAGAGCACCTCGCCCTCGGTGAGCGAGGACAGGATCGCGGCGAGGTCGCCGGCGTGCTGGATGGCGGGCCCGGAGGTGATGCGGATCGGGGCGCCCATCTCGGCCGCGATGATCATGGAGAGGGTGGTCTTGCCGAGGCCCGGGGCGCCGGAGAGCAGCACGTGGTCGGCGGTGCCGCCGCGCTGCCGCGCCGCCTTCAGGACGAGGTCGAGCTGCTCGCGGACGCGCTCCTGGCCGACGAATTCGCCGAGGTCCTTCGGGCGCAGCGCGGCCTCGATGGCCTGCTCCTCGCCGTCGGCGGCCGCGCCGACGAGCCGGTCGCCTGCGGCGGGCAGGCCGGTCGCGGGCGCGGGTACGGGCTCGTCATCCCAGTTCACGGGTGAAACCTCACGGTTCGTTGCGGGGCGGGGTGGTGCGGTCGGCTGCTTCGGCTCATCGCGCCCGGTTCAGGGTCTGGAGGGCGGCGCGCAGCAGCTGGGGGACCTGCGGCCGGCCGCCGGCGGCGGTGGCGGCCTCGGCCTGCGGTGCGACGGCGGCGACGGCCTCCTCCGCCTCCCGCGCGGCGTATCCGAGCCCGACCAGGGCGGCGCTGAGCTGCTCGCGCCAGTCGGAGGCGCGGTGGCCGGGCGCGGCGGCGGGGGCCGCCGCCTGACTGGTCGGCGCGCCGAGCCGGTCCTTGAGCTCCAGCAGCAGCCGCTGGGCGCCCTTCTTGCCGATGCCGGGGACGGCGGTGAGCGCCTTCTCGTCGCCGGTGGCGACCGCGACGCGCAGCGCGTCGGGCGTGTGCACGGCGAGCATGGCCTGGGCGAGCCGGGGGCCCACGCCGCTGGCGGTCTGGAGCAGCTCGAAGACCTGCCGCTCGTCGTCGTCGGCGAAGCCGTACAGCGTCAGGGAGTCCTCGCGGACGACGAGGGAGGTGGCGAGCCGGGCGGGCTCGCCGATCCGCAGCGCGGACAGGGTGCCCGGGCTGCACTGCACCGCCATGCCGACGCCGCCGACCTCGATGACGGCGGTGTCGGGCGCGAGTGCGGCCACCGGGCCGCTGACGAAGGCGATCATGTGGTGCCTCTCTGGGGTCCCCCGGGCAGCGGGCCGGAGGACGGTCGGGACGTCGTGGCGCGGTGCGCGGCGACGGCCCGCTGGAGCCGGTTCGTCGCCGGGGCGCGCCAGATGTGGCAGATGGCCAGCGCGAGCGCGTCGGCGGCGTCGGCCGGCTTGGGCGGCGCGTCCAGCCGCAGCAGCCGGGTGACCATGGCGCCGACCTGTGCCTTGTCGGCGCGCCCCGAGCCGGTGACGGCGGCCTTGACCTCGCTGGGCGTGTGCAGGGCGACGGGCAGTCCGCGGCGCGCGGCGCAGAGCATGGCCACCGCGCTGGCCTGGGCGGTGCCCATCACGGTCCGCACGTTGTGCTGGCTGAACACCCGCTCCACCGCGACGAATTCGGGACGGTGGGCGTCCAACCACTCCTCTATGCCGCGCTCGATGAGGACCAGGCGGTCGGGGGTGTCCGCGTCCGCCGGGGTCCGTACGACGCCGACGCCGCGCAGGTGCAGGGGGCGGCCCGCGGCGCCCTCGACCACGCCGATGCCGCACCGGGTCAGTCCCGGGTCCACGCCCAGCACCCGCATCGCACGCCCCCCTTCCGGCGCCGTCTCGGTCATCAGTCCCTGACAGTAGCGGCCGCCACTGACAACGCGAGGGCCGACGGGACGTGTGTCCCGCCGGCCCCTGGTGCGGCTGGTGTCAGCCGACCTTCTCCATGACCTCGTCCGTGACGTCGAAGTTGGCGAAGACGTTCTGCACGTCGTCGCTGTCCTCCAGCGCGTCGATCAGCTTGAAGATCTTGCGCGCGCCCTCCTCGTCCAGCTGGACCTGCATGGTCGGGACGAAGTTGGCGTCGGCCGAGTCGTAGTCGATCCCGGCCTCCACGAGGGCGGTGCGCACCGCGACCAGGTCGGTGGCCTCGCTGATGACCTCGAAGTTCTCGCCGAGGTCGTTGACCTCCTCGGCGCCCGCGTCGAGGACCGCGCCGAGCACGTCGTCCTCGCTCAGCTCGCCCTTGGGGACGATCACCACGCCCTTGCGGTTGAACAGGTACGACACCGAGCCCGGGTCGGCCATCGAGCCGCCGTTGCGGGTCATGGCGACGCGCACGTCCGAGGCGGCGCGGTTGCGGTTGTCGGTGAGGCACTCGATGAGCACCGCGACACCGTTGGGGCCGTAACCCTCGTACATGATCGTCTCGTAGTCGGCGCCGCCCGCCTCGAGACCGCCGCCGCGCTTGATCGCGGAGTCGATGTTCTTGTTCGGGACCGACTGCTTCTTGGCCTTCTGGACGGCGTCGTAGAGCGTCGGGTTGCCTTCCAGATCGACGCCGCCCATGCGCGCCGCGACCTCGATGTTCTTGATCAGCTTCGCGAAGAGCTTGCCGCGCTTGGCGTCGATCACGGCCTTCTTGTGCTTCGTCGTAGCCCATTTAGAGTGGCCGGACATCTGCCTGTCTCCTTCGCGTAACTCTCTGAGATCCGAACGTCTGCGATCCTACCGGGATCTGCTCAACGGGCTGCGCGCACCATGTCGACGAAGAGCCCGTGCACGCGGTGGTCGCCGGTCAGCTCGGGGTGGAAGGACGTGGCGAGGACGTTGCCCTGGCGTACGGCGACGGTGTGGCCGTCGTACCTGGCGAGCACCTCGACGGCGCCGCCCACCGACTCCACCCACGGCGCGCGGATGAACACGCCGTCCACGGGGCCGCCCTCGATGCCCGCGACGTCGATCGTGGCCTCGAAGGACTCGTTCTGGCGGCCGAAGGCGTTGCGCCGCACGATCATGTCGACGCCGCCGAGAGTCTCCTGGTCCTCGCGGCCGTCCAGGATCTTGTCGGCGACCATGATCATACCGGCGCAGGTGCCGTAGACCGGCAGGCCGTCCCGGATCCGCGCGCGCAGCGGTTCCAGTACGCCGAAGATGACGGCGAGCTTGGACATGGTGGTGGACTCGCCGCCGGGGATCACCAGGCCGTCGATCTCGGCGAGCTCCTCGGGGCGGCGGACCGGGCGGGCCAGCGCGTCGGCCGCGGCGAGCGCGACGAGGTGCTCGCGGACGTCGCCTTGGAGGGCCAGTACGCCGATAACGGGGGTGGACACGGAGGGGACCTCTCGAACTGTTCCGGGACGGGGACGGCCGATGGACGGCCCGCGGTGCCACGGGGCCGTCCATCGCAGGGTCGCTCCGCGGCGGCGCCGCGGGACGAGGGTGGTTACCAGCCGCGCTTGGCGTAGCGCTCGGCCTCGGGGAGGGTGTCGCAGTTGATGCCCACCATGGCCTCGCCGAGGTTGCGGGACGCGTCCGCGATGATCTTGGGGTCGTCGTAGAAGGTGGTGGCCTTCACGATCGCGGCGGCGCGCTTGGCCGGGTCGCCGGACTTGAAGATGCCGGAGCCGACGAAGACGCCCTCCGCGCCGAGCTGGCGCATCAGCGCGGCGTCGGCCGGGGTGGCGACGCCGCCCGCGGAGAAGAGCACCACCGGGAGCTTGCCGAGCTCGGCGACCTCCTTGACGAGCTCGTACGGGGCACGCAGCTCCTTGGCGGCGGCGTACAGCTCGTGGTTGTCGAAGCCGCGCAGCTTGGCGATCTCGTTCTTGATCTGGCGCAGGTGGCGGACGGCCTCGACGACGTTGCCGGTGCCGGCCTCGCCCTTGGAGCGGATCATGGCCGCGCCCTCGGCGATCCGGCGCAGGGCCTCGCCCAGGTTGGTGGCGCCGCAGACGAAGGGGGTCGTGAACGACCACTTGTCGCTGTGGTTGACCTCGTCGGCGGGGGTGAGCACCTCGGACTCGTCGATGTAGTCGACGCCGAGGGACTGGAGCACCTGGGCCTCGACGAAGTGGCCGATCCGGGACTTGGCCATGACCGGGATGGAGACGGCGTCGATGATGCCCTCGATCATGTCCGGGTCGGACATCCGGGCGACGCCGCCGTCCTTGCGGATGTCGGCGGGCACACGCTCCAGGGCCATGACGGCGACGGCGCCGGCGTCCTCGGCGATCTTGGCCTGCTCCGGGGTGACGACGTCCATGATCACGCCGCCCTTGAGCTGCTCGGCCATGCCGCGCTTCACGCGCGCGGTGCCGGTGGCGGGAGCCTCGTCGGGGCGGGGCGTGCTGGGAAGCGTGCTGGACACGGTTGACCTCACTCGATGATGAAAAAACGCGACAGACAGACAAAACCGGCCGACGGGGTCCGGCGGCAAGGGCCAATCCGAGGCCAGTGGATTGCCCGGTGGTCCCGAAGGCGGGAGGAAGAGCAGGCCAGCGGGGTGGTACGGCGCTCAGTGCGCCCGTGCCAGTGGCGTGGATACGGGGCTCAGGCCGCCCCGTTCCAGTGGCGGGGTACAGCGCGGCCCGCCCTGTGCCGGTGGCCTGGTACGGCGCTCAGGCCGCTCGTGCCACCAGGGTCGCCGGGGGCTCGTCGTCCATCTCGAAGGCCAGCGGGAACGGCGCGTGCCCGGCGAGCCGAAGCAGCCGGACCGTGCGGTGCCGGCGCAGCGCGCGGGCCGAGCGCACCGCGTCGTTGTGGAACCGCCGCGCCATCGGCACCCGCCGTACGGCCTCCGCCAGCTCACCCAGCGTGGCCTCGCCGCCCGGCGCCGCCTGTACGGCCTCCACCTGCGCCGACTCCCCGAACACGACCCGCAGCGTCTGGCTCAGTTCGCTCTCGGCGACCTCGCGGTGCTCCTCCTCGGCCTGCCGGGCGGCGTGCGCGGACTCGTAGAGCACGATCGAGGCGGCCGGGTCCAGCACGCCCGCGGTGGCCAGCTCCTGGGCGACCGAGGCGCGCCGCAGCAGCTGGGCGTCCAGCGCCGCCCGCGCCGCGTCCAGGCGGCTGTGCAGGCGGTCGAGGCGGCCCGCGGTCCAGCTCAAGTAGACGGCGACGAGAACGAGGAGGGCCGCGATCCAGATGAGAGTGCTCACGGCGCGCCACGGTACCTGCCTCGGCGCGGCCTCGGACTCCGTTCGGGGGTGCCACCGAGGTGCCCCCGGCGACGGTTGTCACCCGGACGGCGCAGCGCGGCCCCGACGCCTGCCGCGGGGCGCGTCGGCGCACTCCCCGCGGAAGGGGAGCCGGCAGACGCCACCGGTCCCGCGCCGGCAGGCGGATCGGTCCCGCGCCCGGAGGCGGGTCAGTCCCGCGCCAGTCCCCACCGCGCGCGCAGCCCCGTGCGTTCGTCCGCCGCCACCGACGCCGCGCCCGCCGCCACCGTCTCGTACACCGCCAGGATGTCCGCCCCGACCGTGGACCAGTCGAAGCGGCGGACGTGCCGGCGGGCCCGGTCGCTCAGTTCGGCGCGGCGGGCCGGGTCGCCCAGGAGCCGGACCACCGACGCGGCCAGCGCCTCCGCGTCCTCGTTGGCGAAGAGTTCGCCCGCCTCTCCCCCGGCCAGGACCTGGCCGAACGCGTCGAGGTCGCTGGCGAGCACCGGCGCGCCCGCCGACATGGCCTCGACCAGGATGATGCCGAAGCTCTCCCCGCCCGTGTTCGGCGCGACGTACACGTCCACGCTGCGCAGCAGCCGCGCCTTGTCCTCGTCGCTGACCATACCGAGGAACTCGACCCGGTCCCGCATCCCGGGCGGCAGTCCCGCCACCGCCTCCCGCTCGTCGCCCCGCCCGGCGACCAGCAGCCGGGTCTCCGGCCGCTCCGCCAGGATGCGCGGCAGGGCGCGCATGAGCACCGGCAGCCCCTTGCGGGGTTCGTCGATCCGGCCGATGAACCCGAGCGTGCCGCCCTGCCACTCCTTCCTGGGCTCGGCCCGCGCGAAGAAGTCGACGTCGACGCCGTTGGGGATCACGACGGCGTCGCCGCCCAGGTGCTCGACCAGGGTGCGCCGCGCGTACTCGCTCACCGCGATCCGGGCGCTGATCTTCTCCAGCGCCGGCTGGAGGATCGGGTAGGCGGCGATCATGGCGCGGGAGCGCGGGTTGGAGGTGTGGAAGGTGGCCACGATGGGCCCTTGCGCCGCCCAGCAGGACAGCAGCCCGAGCGAGGGCGAGGCGGGTTCGTGGATGTGGATGACGTCGAAGGCGCCCTCGTGCAGCCAGCGCCGGACCCGCGCGGCGGACAGGAAGCCGAAGTTCAGCCGCGCGACCGAGCCGTTGTACGGCACGGGGACGGCCCTGCCCGCGGAGACCACGTACGGGGGCAGCGGGGTGCCGTCGTCCGCCGGGGCGAGCACGGACACCTCGTGGCCGCCCCGGATCAGGTGGTCGGCCAGGTCGCGGATGTGGAACTGGACGCCACCGGGGACGTCCCACGAGTACGGGCAGACGATCCCGATCCTCACGGCTTCTCCGTTCCGGGGCTCTCGTCGCGCTGCGGCCCGGCCGCCGCCCGGCCGGAACCGGACCCGGTGCGGTCCGGCTGCGCCGGCAACCCGTTCCCCAGCGCCTGGTCCTCGCCGTTCCCCGGGCCGGCCGCCGGGTCCAGGTCCGCCGGCCACAGCCGCTGGAGCATGTGCCAGTCCTCCGGGTGCGCGGCGATCCCGGCTGCGAACGCGTCGGCCAGTTCCTGCGTCATGGCCGCCGCCTGCTCCGCCCGGGTGCCGGTCGCGGGGACCTCGATCGGCGGATGCACCCGTCCCCGCATCACCGGGGAGTCGTCGTACCAGAGCGTGACCGGCAGCAGCAGCGCCCCGGTCTGGGCGGCGAGCCGGGCCGGTCCCGCCGGCATCTTGGCCGTCCCGCCGAAGAACTCCACCTCGACGCCCGACGCCGACAGGTCGCGGTCGGCGACCAGGCACACCAGGCCCCCGGCGCGCAGCCGCCGGGCGAGCGTCCCGAAGGCGCTGCCGCCGGTGTGCGGCAGCACCTCCATGCCCAGTCCCTCCCGGTAGGCCACGAAGCGGTCGTACAGCGTCTCCGGCTTGAGCCGCTCGGCGACGGTGGTGAAGGGTACGCCGAGCTCGGTGGTGACCCAGGCCCCCGCCAGGTCGTAGTTGGCCATGTGCGGCAGCGCCAGGACGACGCCGCGCCCGCTGGCCAGCCCGTCCCTGAGATGGTGCCCGTCGGCGAGGTCGAAGCCGTTCCTTACGCGCTCCTTGCTCCACGCCGGGAGCCGGAAGGACTCCATCCAGTACCGCATGTACGAGCGCATGCCCGCGCGCGACAGCTCGGCGAGGCGCGGCGGCGAGGCGTCGGGGACCACCCGCGCCAGGTTGGCCTCCAGGCGCAGCACGCCCTTGCCCCGCCGCTTCCACGCCTGGTCGGCGATTATCCGGCCGAGCCCGACGGCAACCGGTTCGGGGAGCTTCTTGACCGTGCCCCAGCCGAGTCCGTACAGCGCGTCGGTCAGCCGTTCCCTCACCGCGCGTCGCCTCCTGGGGTCGCCGCGGCGGTCCGTGCGTCCGCCGCGTCCGCCTCGGCGGACTCCCTGCGGACGGTGACCATCCGCTGGACGAGCGTGACGAAGCTGCCGAGGGCGACGATCCACAGCGCGATCGGCAGCAGGATGTCGATGTGCGGGACCCCGAACTTGTGCAGACCCGCGAAACCGGCCGCCACCAGCGAGATCACCAGCCGCTCGGCGCGCTCCACCAGCCCGTTCACGTTCACCGGCAGGCCGATGCTCTCGCCGCGCGCCTTGGTGTACGACACCACCTGGCCGCTGGCCAGGCAGAAGATGGCGACCGCGCACAGCACGTTGTCGTCCCCGCCGCCCGCGTACCACAGCGCGAGCCCGCCGAAGATCGCGCCGTCCGCGACCCGGTCGAGGGTGGAGTCCAGGAAGGCGCCCCAGCGACTGGAGCGGCCCAGTTGCCGCGCCATGTTCCCGTCCACCAGGTCCGAGAAGACGAACAGGGTGATCGTGATCGTGCCCCAGAAGAACTCGCCCTGGGGGAAGAAGACCAGCGCACCCGCGATCACACCGCCGGTCCCGGCGAGGGTCACCGCGTCGGGGCTGACTCCGAGGCGGATGAGCAGGGCGGCGAACGGTGTGAGAACACGCGTGAAGAACGCACGCGCGTACTTGTTCAGCATGGCCTTCCCAGAGGGTCGATACGGGCCGAGCGGCCAAGAGGCCACCGGCTGGCCCATCGTAGCCACGCGCCCGGCGGCCCGAGCGGACGCATCACGATACGCCCGGGTGTGCGACGTATGGACGGCTGGTGAGCGCGGTGGAAAGCTCGAAGTACCGCAGGTGTCGACCGGGAGGCGAGACACATGGGCGTGAGGACGAGGACCGAGACGAACCCAGGGGCCGCCGGCAGGGCTATGCCGGCCGACCAGCCCGGCTCCGTACGGAACGTGGTGCTGGTCGGCCACAGTGGATCGGGCAAGACCACATTGGTGGAGGCGCTGGCGCTGGCGACGGGCGCGGTCAATCGGGCGGGCCGGGTCGAGGACGGCGGCTCGCTCTCCGACTACGACGAGATCGAGCACCGGCAGCAGCGCTCCGTGCAGCTGTCCCTGGTTCCCGTCGCATGGGGCGGGATCAAGATCAACCTACTGGACACCCCCGGGTACGCCGACTTCGTCGGGGAGCTGAGGGCCGGTCTGCGAGCCGCGGACGCGGCCCTCTTCGTCGTCTCGGCGGCGGACGGGGTGGACGGCGCGACCCGCATGGTGTGGGAGGAGTGCGCGGCCGTCGGCATGCCCCGCGCACTGGTGATCACCCACCTGGAGTCGGCGCGGGCCGGCTTCGAGGAGATGGTCCAGACGTGCCAGGCGGCGTTCGGCGGCGACGACCCCGACGCCGTACTGCCGCTGTACCTGCCGCTGCGCGGCACGGCGGGCGCGGACGGGCACAGTCCCGTCACCGGGCTGATCGGCCTGCTGTCCGAGCGGGTCTTCGACTACGCGTCCGGCGAACGGAAGGAGACCACACCCGCCGACGAGCTGCTGCCACGGATCGCCGAGGCCCGGAACCGGCTCATCGAGGGCATCATCGCCGAGAGCGAGGACGAGACCCTCATGGACCGCTATCTCGGCGGCGCCGAGATCGACATGAAGACCCTGGTCGAGGACCTGGAGAAGGCCGTCGCGCGCGGCACCTTCCACCCCGTGCTGGCCGCCGCGCCCGCCGCCGAAGGAGCCCGGCACGGGCTGGGCACGATCGAGCTGCTGGAGCTGGTCACCGGCGGCTTCCCCACCCCGATGGAGCGCGAGGTACCCGCCGTCACCACCCCCGACGGCGCCCGGCGCCCGCCGCTGACGTGCGATCCCGACGGCCCGCTGGCCGCCGAGGTGGTCAAGACCTCCTCCGATCCGTACGTCGGCCGCATCTCCCTGGTGCGGGTCTTCTCCGGGACCCTGCGCCCGGACGAGACGGTGCACGTGTCCGGACACGGCCTGGAGGACCGGGGCCACGAGGACCACGACGTGGACGAGCGGGTGGGCGCCCTGTCCGCGCCGTTCGGCAAGCAGCAGCGCACCCTGGCCCAGGCCATCGCCGGAGACCTGGCCTGCGTCGCCAAGCTCAACCACGCCGAGACCGGCGACACCCTGTCCGCGAAGGACCAGCCGCTGCTGATGGCCCCGTGGGAGATGCCCGACCCGCTCCTGCCGGTGGCCATCCACGCACACAGCAAGGCGGACGAGGACAAGCTCTCCCAGGGCCTGGCCCGGCTGGTGGCCGAGGACCCGACGATGCGCCTGGAGCAGAACCAGGACACCCACCAGGTGGTGCTGTGGTGCCTGGGCGAGGCGCACCGGGACGTGGCGCTGGAGCGGCTGCGCACCCGGTACGGCGTCCAGGTCGACACCATCCCGCACAAGGTGTCGCTGCGCGAGACGTTCGGCGCCGCGGCGGCCGGGCGCGGACGGCACGTCAAGCAGTCCGGCGGCCACGGCCAGTACGCGATCTGCGAGATCCGGGTGGAGCCGCTGCCCGGCGGCTCCGGCATCGAGTTCGTGGACAAGGTGGTGGGCGGCGCGGTGCCGCGCCAGTTCATCCCGTCCGTGGAGAAGGGCATCCGGGCCCAGGCGGCCCGCGGCGTCGCCGCCGGATACCCGCTGGTCGACGTACGGGTCACCCTGCTCGACGGCAAGGCGCACTCGGTGGACTCCTCCGACGCCGCCTTCCAGACCGCGGGCGCCCTCGCCCTGCGGGAGGCGGCCGCCGACGTCCCGATCCATCTGCTGGAGCCGGTCGCCGAGGTGCGGGTGCTCGTCTCCGACGAGTACGTGGGCCCGGTGATGAGCGATCTGTCGGGGCGGCGCGGCCGCGTCATGGGGACCGAGCAGTCCGGCGGCGGCCTCACCCTGATCCGCGCCGAGGTCCCGGAGATCGAGATCGGACGGTACGCGATCGACCTGCGCTCGCTGTCGCACGGCACCGGGCGGTTCAGCCGCGACTACGCCCGGCACGAGCCGATGCCCCCTCAGCTGGCGGAACGCGTCCGGGAACAGGCCACCGCCGCGGCCTGATCCTCACCGCCGTCCGTCCAACTCCCCTTGGGCGGGCGGCTTCTCACACGCCCCGGCGACAGGGGGCACCCTCGGTGGATACCCTGATACCGCAGCTCAAGCAGCATGCGTTATTGGGGGCGTTGGTGACGGACGGATACGATTTCAGTCCCGGGGCACAGGTCCCGCTCACGGGGGCGGCGGGACAGACCGCGGCGACGCAGGCCCTCGCGTCGGCGGCGTACCGTGACAGCCCGGTGGCCAAACTGCTGGACGCCAACTCCGAGTGGGCCGTGTCGGAGGTCAAAGCGCCCCGGATATCCCTCTTCGAGCCCAATCTGGGTGAGGCGTTCGCGCGAGCGGTGCAGCTGCGGATGCTCGGCGGCGGACGCAAGCAGCTGATCCAGTCCTTCGGCACCGAGCCGCAGACGGTCGTGGAGCACTGCCTGGCGGCCAATCGCATCCGCCGGCAGCGCGACGCCCGCCTGACCGCGCTGATGGTCGTCTTCGGGCTGCTGTTCCTGCCGGGCGTGCTGCTGTGGCTGGGCGCCTTCCAGTTGCGCCGTACGTTCGCCGGGGCGCAGGACAAGCGGGTCGGCGCGGCGGGCACGCTGCTGCTGGTCGTCCTGGCCGCCGGCGTCGTCTTCCTCATGATCAAGATGCCGCTCGGCGGACCGCTCGGCTGGTATCTGCGCGCGGTCCCGGTGGCGCCGGTGATCGGCTGGTGGCTGGCGAAGCGGATCAGCGAGCGCACGGCCGAGGACCTGCGGGACCGCTGGACGGGCCTGCTCTCCGGCGGCGGCGTCGGCGCCAAGATCCCCGAGGCCGTGCCGAGCGCGCCGGGCGGCGCCGCCGAGCAGCTCCGCAAGGGCCTGGAGAAGCTCACCGCCGAGCAGTACAGCAACGTCGTCTTCTACGCGGGCGGCAAGGGCATACTCGGCATGGGCACCCGCTGGGCCAGCTGGCAGCTGGCCGAGGACCTGGTGCCGGCCGAAGAGGGCAAGGAGATCAACCCCTTCCGCAGCTGGGACGTCATCAAGGCCGTCCACGACCAGCTGCGGCTGCTGGAGCGCGGCTCGCTGCACACCGGCGGCTTCCCCCCGCCCTCCGTCCGGCACTGGGTGGTCTCCCCCGTCGGCGAGGGCGCCAAGGAGGTGGCGCGCGGCGGCACCACCGAGGAAGAGGGCTACCAGATAAAGGGCGTCGACCTCCAGCGGATCTGCGACCAGCAGCAGTTCGGCGCCGGCGACCGGCATTACCTGGGCGTGCAGTTCGTGCTGTGGGACGGCCAGTTGGTGATCACCATGCTGGTCACGGTGACGTACCTGCACAACACGCTGCGGATCGAGGTCACCGGGCACGCGCTGGGCCCGGTCCACCCGCTGTTCACCAGCAAGCCCACGGCGCCGACCAAGACGGTCAGCAAGACGATCAAGTTCTGGGAGACCAAGGACATCCCGCTGCCGCTGGTGGACGCCAAGGAGGTGGTACGGCTCGCCGCGCGCGCCCCCTTCACGTGGTACCCGCCGCTGCTGGACTACCTGGGCGGCAAGCTCACCCTGCCCGAGCCGTTCGGGCTGCGGCACGCCTGGGCGGACAAGCCGTGGCGCCACCGCTTCATGGCCGACGACGCGCTACGGGCGGCCACCCCCGTCCTGCGCGTGGTCCACGAGGCGGCGATCCGGGTGCTCAAGGACAACGGCGTGGACACCGAGAAGTTCGGGCAGCGGGCGACGTTCCTCAGCGGCGCCGTCCAGGCCCCGGTGCCGTCGAAGGCCGACGAGTACATGGCGTAGTGGCGCCGCAAGGCGTGGTGGAACCGCATGGCGTTGTGGCGCGCGGCCGGCGCCGCCTGGCCGCCGCTACGACAGCGGCCAGGCGCCGGCGAGCATCCGCCGGGTGTCGGCGAGCAGCTGCGGCAGCACCTTGGTGTGGCCGACGACCGGCATGAAGTTGGTGTCCCCGCCCCAGCGCGGCACCACGTGCTGGTGCAGATGCGCGGCGATCCCGGCGCCGGCTGCGGCGCCCTGGTTCATGCCGATGTTGAAACCGTGCGCGCCCGACGCGGTGCGCAGCGCGACCATGGCCGCCTTGGTGAACTCCGCCAGCTCGACCGTCTCGTGGCCGTCCAGCTCGGTGTAGTCGGCGACGTGCCGGAACGGCACGACCATGAGGTGGCCGCCGTTGTACGGGTACAGGTTCAGCACCGCGTACACATGGCGGCCCCGGGCGATGATGAGCCCGTCCTCGTCCGACTTCTCCGGAATGGTGCAGAAGGGGCAGCCGTCGCCGGCGCCCGGGCCGGTCGGCTTGTTCTCGCCCTGGATGTACGCCATCCGATGAGGCGTCCACAGACGCTGAAAGGCGTCCTGGGTGCCGACTCCGATCTGCTGCTCCGGCTCACTCGTCATGCGGGCCAGCATATGGCGTATGGGCAGAAGAACGGGCCCCGGGGGCAGTGCCCCGGGGCCCGTGACCGTGTGCGCGGATCAGACCTGGACGCGGTCCTCGACGGCCTTGGCGATCTCGGCGAGCGCTTCCGCGACCGGAATGCCGTTCTTCTGCGACCCGTCGCGGTAGCGGAACGACACCGCGTTCTGCGCCACGTCGTCGTCACCCGCGATGACCATGAACGGCACCTTGGCCTTCTGGGCGTTGCGGATCTTCTTCTGCATGCGGTCGGAGGACGCGTCGACCTCCATCCGCAGCCCCTTGGCCTTCGCCTGGGCCGCGAACTCCCGCAGGTACGGCACGTGCGCGTCGCCGATCGGGATGCCGACCGCCTGGACCGGGGCCAGCCACGCCGGGAACGCGCCCGCGTAGTGCTCCAGGAGCACCGCGAAGAACCGCTCGATGGAGCCGAACAGCGCGCGGTGGATCATGACCGGGGTCTGCCGGGAGCCGTCCGCCGCGGTGTACTCCAGGTTGAACCGCTTCGGCTGCTGGAAGTCCACCTGGAGCGTCGACATCTGCCAGGTACGGCCGATGGCGTCCTTCGCCTGGACCGAGATCTTCGGCCCGTAGTACGCCGCGCCGCCCGGGTCCATGACCAGGTCCAGGCCCTGCTTCTCCGCGGCCTGGCGCAAGGTCTCGGTGGCCTCCTCCCACTCCTCCGGCTCACCGATGAACTTCTCGGACTCGTCGCGGGTGGACAGCTCCAGGTAGAAGTCGGTCAGGCCGTAGTCGCGCAGCAGGTTCAGGACGAAGGTGAGCAGGCTGTCCAGCTCGTCGCCCATCTGCTCCTTGGTGCAGTAGATGTGCGAGTCGTCCTGGGTGAAGCCGCGGGCACGGGTCAGACCGTGGACCACGCCGGACTTCTCGTAGCGGTAGACCGTGCCGAACTCGAAGAGCCGCAGCGGCAGCTCACGGTAGGACCGCCCGCGCGCCCTGAAGATCAGGTTGTGCATCGGGCAGTTCATGGCCTTGAGGTAGTAGTCCTGCCCCTCGAACTCCATGGGCGGGAACATCGACTCGGCGTAGTGCGGCAGGTGCCCCGAGGTCTCGAAGAGGTTGGCCTTCGTGATGTGCGGGGTGTTGACGAACTCGTAGTCCGACTCCTCGTGCCGCTTGCGCGAGTAGTCCTCCATGACCCGGCGGATCACACCGCCCTTGGGGTGGAAGACCGCGAGGCCCGAGCCCAGCTCCTCCGGGATGGAGAACAGGTCCAGCTCGTTGCCGAGCTTGCGGTGATCGCGCTTCTCGGCCTCGGCCAGGAACTCCAGGTGCGCCTTGAGCTCGTCCTTGGACGGCCAGGCGGTGCCGTAGATGCGCTGGAGCATCGGGTTCTTCTCGCTGCCGCGCCAGTAGGCACCGGCGCTGCGCATCAGCTTGAAGGCCGGGATGACGCGGGTGCTGGGCAGGTGCGGACCGCGGCAGAGGTCCTTCCAGCACAGGTCGCCGGTCTTGGCGTCCAGGTTGTCGTAGATGGTCAGCTCGCCCGCGCCGACCTCGGCGGAGGCGCCCTCGGCGGCGTCGGCGGCCGAGCCCTTGAGGCCGATCAGCTCCAGCTTGTACGGCTCGTCGGCCAGCTCCTCGCGGGCGGCCTCGTCGGTCACCACGCGGCGGGCGAACTTCTGCCCGCGCTTCTGGATCTCCTGCATCTTCTTCTCGATGCGCTTGAGATCGTCCGGGTGGAACGGGTTCTCGACGTCGAAGTCGTAGTAGAAGCCGTCGCGGATCGGCGGGCCGATGCCCAGCTTCGCCTCCGGGAACAGCTCCTGCACGGCCTGCGCGAGCACGTGCGCGGTGGAGTGGCGCAGGATGTCCAGGCCGTCGGGGCTGGAGATCTCGACCGGCTCGACCTCGTCGCCGTCGGCGACCTCGTACGCCAGGTCCTTGAGCTGTCCGGCCACGCGCGCGGCGACGATGCTGCGGTCCCCGTCGAAGAGGTCCGCGGCCGTCGTGCCCGTGGTCACCACGCGCTCTTCCCGCTCGGAATCGCGTTGGATGATCACACGGACGTCTGACACCGGTCTCTCCTGACTCATGGATGCGTCGCAGCGGACACTGCGCAGCGTGAATCGTACCGAGCCGGAGGGTGTGACCGCGAAACGGTTTGCCGCCGTGACCCGGCCCTGACCGCGTTCCTCAGTCCTCGACCGCGTTCCTCAGCCGTCGACCGCGTGCCTCAGTCGTCGGAGAGGCCGGCAGCGCCGCCGCACGCCTCCTCGAAGAAGTCCAGGTTCTCCTGGAGCGCCTTGACCAGCCGGTCCCGCTCGGCCTCGTCGACCTCGACCGGGGTCACGCCGGTCGCGCCGGTGAGCCGGCGGAAGCCGCCCCGGCTCTCCAGTCGGCCGCTGACCCTGACCGGGAGGCCGACCAGGTGCGCGTGGCCCGCGATGCGGTAGTCGTCCTCGTCCAGGGCGATGCGCACCTGGTCGACGTCGGCCCCGGCGAGCACCCTCAGCCGTACGATGCCGGGGCCTCCGGGGCGGCGCGGCGCAGCCGGACGACGGCGCCGGTGATCCGGACCGGGACGGACGGCTCGTCCCGCAGGTAGCGTGCGCCGGCCTCGCGCAGCGCGGACAGGTCGCCCGGGGTGAACTCGACCGGTTCCGGCCGGGGCGTGAAGCCGTCCGGCGGGCCCGCGGCGGGTGACCACTCCAGCGCGACGCGGGTGCCCTCGCTGCCCCGTACCAGCGCCACCAGGGACTCGGTCAGCTCGCGGCTCACGCCCGCCCCCACCGCGGCGTCGAACGCCTCCATGCCGCCGGTGGCCCGCTGGTAGTCGGCGGCGTCGCGGGCGGCGTACAGCGCGCGCAGCAGGGCGGCCGTGACCGCCCGCCCGGCGGCGACGGGGACGAACACGGTCAGCGCCCGGCCGCCGGGCGCCGGGGTGACGGGGCCGACCAGGACCCGGTCGAGCGTCGCCTCGACCGCGCGGCGGTGCCGGGCACCGTGGTAGCCGGCGCGTTCCTGGGCGGCCAGGGCGCCGGCGAGCAGCATCGTGCGGGCGGCGGCCCGCAGCTGCTCCTGGGCGGTCCAGGCCGCGGCCCCCTCGACGGACTCGGGGACATCCCGCCACCAGCGGATCTCGTCGCTGGGGACGGTGAGGCCGATGAGCACGTCGCGGGCGGTCGGCGCGGCGCTGCGGGCGAGCGCGGTCAGCGCCTCGGCGAGCAGGTCGCCGCTGTCGGGGAAATCGCGGCTGTCGGGTACGAGCAGGCTGGTGCCGCCGAGGGGGCCGGGCGGTGTCCAGCGCGCGTACCGGCCCGGTGCGCCGCCGCGGCGCCGCCAGCCGTGCCGGGCGAGGAGCGCGCCGAGCACGGCCGGGTCGACCTGGCCGGGATGCGGGGTGGGTACGGGCTCGTCGGTCGGCCAGTGCATCAGGGTCTCCCTCCCGCCCGACCCGGGTCATGATCTCGCAGAGCGCGCGGTCGTCGAAGACGCGCGTGGTCGGAATCCGCACGGTGGTCCGGCGGCGGCCCGTGACCGGGTGGCCCGCCAGGTTGGTCCAGTAGCAACAGTGCCGCAGCGCGAGGCGGTCGTGTCCGGCGCGGAGCCAGTCCTCCTGGCGGCGGGGCGCGATCATCACGACGAGGATCTTGTGCACCGACACCGGGCTGCGGGCGAGCTTGACCAGGTGGTCGTTGTCGAGGGTGAAGGCGAAGGTGGCGCCCGGCGGCCGGGGGCCGAGCTGGTACGTGCACTTCAGCTGCACCTTGATCGTCACTTCGTCGTCGACGGTGTGGCCGCGGGAGCTGTGGCTGACGTGCCAGTCGATGCCGTTGTCGGGGAAGGGCTGGGCCAGGGAGCAGCCGGCGGCGGCCGCGACGGCGTGCAGATAGCCCACCTGAAGGGTCTCCATGCAGGCGGTGGTGGCGAGCGCGCCGCGCAGTGGGGCGATCGGCTCGGGTGACGGGCTGTGCGCCTGGGTGGCCGGGTCGGGCTGCGCGAGCGCCATGTCGCCATCGCCTTCCGGGCTTTGCCGTGCCTGTCCGGCGAAGCACCGGACCGTACACCTGTGTTGTCTCCTGGCCGGAGTACCGGCAAACGAAGGGCGTCGGCGGCGCGGGAAGGGCGGTTCGGCGGCCGGTCTCCTCGGGTATCACCTGCTCGGGCCCGGACGTATCTGCCATTCGGCACGCAAGCACGAGGAGTTGGGGCCATGCCGTGCTGGTTCGAGGGACCGCTCGCCGCCTTCGACACGGAGACCACGGGTGTCGACGTCGAACAGGACCGGATCGTGTCCGCCGCGCTGGTCGTACAGCGCGTGCCGGGCGGGGTGCCGGAGGTCATGCGGTGGCTGGTGAGCCCCGGGGTGCCCGTCCCGGAGGCGGCGAGCGCGATACACGGGCTGACCGACGACCATCTGCAGCGTCACGGGCGGTGGCCGGCGCCGGTGATGGAGGAGGTGGCGCGGGCGCTGGCGGAGCAGTCGTTGCGCGGCACGCCGCTGGTGGTGATGAACGCGCCGTTCGATCTGACGCTGCTGGACCGGGAGTTGAAGCGGCATCGGAACCGCTCGCTGGCCGCCTATCTGTCGACCAGTTCGCTGTGTGTGCTCGATCCGCGGGTGCTCGACAAGCATCTGGACCGCTATCGCAAGGGGCGCCGTACGCTGGCGGACCTGTGCGCCCACTACGCGGTGGATCTGCTGGACGCGCACGACGCGGCGGCCGACGCGGTCGCGGCGCTGGAGGTCGTCCGGGCGGTCGGCCGCCGGTTCGCGGCCCGGCTGGAGGGGCTGAGCCCGGCGGAGCTGCACACCCGCCAGGCGGTGTGGTACGCGGCACAGGCCCGCGGTCTCCAGGCGTGGTTCGCGCGCAACGGTTCGGACGAGACGTGCGACCCGGCGTGGCCGCTGCGCCCGGAGCTGCCCGCCGCGGCGTAGCACCTCGGCAATGCGCAGGACCTCGGCAATGCCCGAGGCCGGGCCGCCTGTTGGCGGCCCGGCCTCGTCGGGGTGGGCGATACTGGGTTCGAACCAGTGACCTCTTCGGTGTGAACGAAGCGCTCTCCCACTGAGCTAATCGCCCCGGCTTTCCGGCCGGTCTGCCCGGCGGAACGACCTGAACAATACAGGTCGTGGGCGGCTTCCTTCAAACCGCATTTCCGTCCCGTTCCCGCTCCCGCTCGGCCAGCAGCGCCCGCAGGCCGCGCAGGCCGCCGCGCATCATCAGCGCGTGGTTGGCGCGGAAGAGGGGCGGCCCGGTACGGCGAGTCGGCGCAGCAGCGGCTTGCGGACGACGACGTCCTGCTCGAAGAGGGCGCGGGTACCGGCGCCACGGGCGTGTACGGTCCACCGCGCCCAGCCCTCCAGGTCGCCGTGGAGCGCGGTCCACAGCTCCCCCGCCGCCGGGTCCTGACGCACCTGGTCGGAGGTCACGGCGAGGTCGTACGGAATGAGGGAACGGATCCGGGCGCTGCCGCCGCCGTCCTCGTAGCGGGCCGCCTCGCGGACCTGCGGCCACCAGCGCGGGTAGTCCTCGGCGGCCGCGAGCGCCGCGTAGACGGCGTCCGGTGGGGCGTCGAGGTCCCAGCGGCTGCGGAAGCGGTAGTGGCACCAGTCCATGGGCTCAGTGTGCGGCGCGGCAAAGCCGAGGGCCCGGAGGTTGTGAAACCTCCGGGCCCTCGGTCCGGGTGGGCGATACTGGGTTCGAACCAGTGACCTCTTCGGTGTGAACGAAGCGCTCTCCCACTGAGCTAATCGCCCGGGCGCAGGCCCAACATTAGCGCATGTCAGACGGTGCCCGTGACCAACCGTCGGCCGGTCACGGGCGGGCCCTGGGTCACTCGTCGATCTTCCACGGCATGACGATGCCGAACTTCCAGAGGTAGACCGCGGCGGCGGCCGCGCAGATCACCAGCGTGATGACCGTCAGGGTGAGGTTCCGCTTCCGCACCCTCGGATCCAGCGCGCGCTGCGCCGCCTCGGTGACCTTGCGCTTGGTCCAGCGCAGCGCGAGCTGCGCCCAGACGAACTCGGTCGCCCAGATCGCCATGCCGCCGAAGATCACCACCCAGCCGGGGCCGGGCAGGGGCAGCATGATGATGCCCACGACCACGACCGCGAGCCCCACCACGAAGACTCCGACCTGCCAGCTCAGGTGCAGGGCACGGGATCTCTTGATGAATCCCGGCGCCTTGGAACCGAGTGCCGGTTCCGCCTTGGCGCCGTCCCCCGTCGTCGCAGGGCCGGCCGCCGAATCGGCGACGCCCTGTCGACCGTCACTCTCCGCATTCATATAACCAAACGTACCCGATGCCGCGGCGTCACCGGGACGGCGGAACCGACGCGCCGAATAATCCGCCGCACGAGCTATCAGAACACCCACAAAACGGGCAGAGGGGTTTACAACGGCACCGTAGGTGGCATGTCGATTTCGCCGACGTGCGAATCCCCGAGCGCACACTGAGCGAAAGGCCCTGGCGCTTATGAACACCACGGTCAGCTGCGAGCTGCACCTGCGCCTCGTTGTGTCGAGCGAGTCCTCACTGCCTGTACCCGCGGGCCTGCGGTATGACACGGCCGATCCTTATGCCGTGCACGCCACCTTCCACACCGGAGCCGAGGAGACGGTCGAGTGGGTGTTCGCCCGCGACCTTCTCGCCGAGGGCCTGCACCGGCCCACGGGCACCGGCGACGTCCGCGTCTGGCCGTCCCGCAGCCACGGTCAGGGCGTCGTCTGCATCGCCCTGAGCTCTCCGGAAGGCGAGGCTCTGCTCGAGGCCCCGGCGCGGGCCCTGGAATCGTTCCTCAAGCGAACCGACGCCGCCGTGCCCCCGGGCACCGAGCACCGCCACTTCGATCTCGATACGGAGCTCTCCCACATCCTGGCGGAGAGCTGAGGAGGTCCGGGACAAGCTGAGAGACCGCGCCGTCCGACTCGGGGAGACGGCGCACGCACGACAATGGCACAGCAATGGCACAGCACAGGTGACGACGGTGCCGTCGCCGCGGCGTCCCGTGGCGGCGGCACCGTCGCGCGCAGCCGCTAGAGTCGGCAGGATCGAAGGCGGCGGCCGCTGAGCGGCCACCGCCGCCCCGGCCGGCCAGGGAGCCAACACCGTGCTGATCAACCATGACACCCGGTACGCGCTCGACGTGGTCGTCGAGCTGGTGAACACCGCGCCGCAGGGCGAGGGCCACGACGACCTCGCCGACGTCGCCGCACTGCGGCGCTTCGTCGAACAGAGCGACATCAGCGACGTCGGGACGCTCGGGGAACGCGACCTGGCGGCCGTACGCGGCGTGCGCGACCAGTTCGCCCAGGTCTTCGCCGCGACCGACACCAGGAGCACCGTCGACCTGCTGAACCGGATGGTCGCGGCCGCGGGCACCACCCCGCGGCTCACCGACCACGACGGCTACGACTGGCACGTGCACTACTTCGCGCCGGGCGCGTCCGTCGCCGACCACCTCGCCGCGGACGGCGGCATGGCGCTGGCGTTCCTGGTGGTCGCGGGCGAGCGCGAGCGGCTGCGGCGCTGCGAGGCACCGGACTGCGGACGCGCCTTCGTCGACCTGTCCCGCAACCGCTCACGCCGCTACTGCGACAGCCGTACCTGCGGCAACCGGCTGCACGTCGCGGCCTACCGGGCACGGCGGCGCGAAGCCGCGGAGTGACCTCTCACCCTGACGCTCACCACCGGTACAGATCGTGGACCGCGGTGAGCAGAAGCAGTGCGCCGATGACCCCGAGGAAGAGCATCAGCGGGGGCTGGGAGAGGGCGAAGAGACAGCCACGGGGCTCTTCGCTGGGCGGAACGGTCGGGCTCTCGACGGGAGAGGTCTCCCCTGGTGATTGCAGCATCTCGGGCACGATCATGGCCCAGCGGCGCAGGCCCCGATGGCCAACGCGCCATTTTCACCCGGTAGTTCGGGGCGCGTCTCGGATGGTGGACCTCAGATCCCGTGTTTTTTGAGGATGGCCTCGATGTCGGCGAGGTCCTCGTCGCCCGAGCCCGCCGACCGCTTGGCCTTCCCCCTGCCCAGCACCCGGCGTCCGGGGCCGTCCGAGGAGCGGACCGCCGTGCGCCCCGCGCTCTCGCCGCCGTCCGGCTCCGGGGTCCGTCGCCGCTCCACGGCGCGGGTGACCGTGAACAGCAGCCAGGACAGGCCGAGCACGGCGAAGCCGAGCCACACCGTGGGGTCGAAGACCAGGTCCGCGATCCAGTCGAGGATCCCGGTCATGGCCAGGCCGATGGGGATCAGCGCGTAGGCGGCGATCCGGGCAGCGGCCAGGAAACGCTTGCGGTACGCCGTCAGCAGGGCGATGCCCAGGCCGCCCGCGGAGAGCGCGACGCACACGGTGTCGATCAGCATCGGATCCTCCTGGCGATGGGAGCTGTGCTTCCATCCTGCACCCTGCGGCGCGCCGCGGGCCACGATCCGAAGGCCGCCTCAGGGACATCTCGGGGGCGGCCCTCCTCCCCGGGTGCCGGCCGGATCCCGGTTCGAGGACACCCGCGGGAGCTGGAAGACTGGCCCCATGAGCGACGCCGACCTCCCCGCCCCCTCGTCCTCGACGTGTGGTGCGAGCTCCAGTGCCCCGACTGCCGCACCGCGCTGACCGATCTGCGCGCGCTGCGCGACCGGTTCGGGGACCGGCTCGAGATCCGGCTCCGGCACTTCCCGCTGGAGCGGCACAAGCACGCCCGCGCGGCGGCGCAGGCCGCGGAGGAGGCGGCCGAGCAGGGCCGGGGCTGGGAGTACGTCGAAGCGGTGCTGGAGCGTACGGAGGAGCTGGGCGCGCGCGGCGAGGAGCTGCTCGTGGAGGTGGCGCGCGAACTGGGCCTGGACGCCGAGGAGATGGACACCGCGCTGATCGACGGCCGGCACCTGCTGATCGTCGACGCCGACGAGGCCGAGGGCAAGGCGATCGGGGTGACCGGCACGCCCACCTACGTGATCGGCGGGGGGCGGCTCGACGGCGGCAAGAGCCAGGAGGGGCTGCGCGAGCGCATCGAGGAGATCGCCGCCCGCCTGCTGGCCGAGTAGGCCGCGTCTCGGGGGCCGCGGCTTCGGCCTAGATCAGCTGCTTGAAGAGGTTGTACTGGGTCGGGCGGTAGCCGAGCGACTGGTACAGCCGCAGCGCCGGGGTGTTGCCCGCGAAGACGTGCAGTCCGAGGGCGCGCGCGCCGGCCGCCAGGCACTCGCGCTCGGCGACCAGCATCAGGGTGCGGCCGTGGCCCCGGCCGCGGTGGTCCTCGGCGACCTCGACGGAGTACACGTACGCCTCCCCCTGGTCGCCGCGCGGGTCGTGCAGCGCGACCCATATCGTCCCCACGTCGGTGCCGCCGTGGGCCAGGATGCGCAGCCACGCCCCGGGCGTGGCCGGGCCCTGGGGCAACAGCCGCGCGTAGTCGTCGTCCGCCTTGGCGCGCGCCTGGTCCTCGGGGACGCCGCGGCTGGTCCACTCCCGTATGTATCCCTCGCGCTCGTGGGCCAGCCACGCCGGATACTCCGCGTCCGACAAGGGACGGTCCGTGCTGCCCGCGGGCAGTTCCGGGGCCCGGCCGAGGTGCTTGATCATGTTCCGACCGCGTTCGCCGTAGCCCAGCGCCCCCGCGAGCCCGAGCGCGGTCGTGGCGCCGGCGGGGACGGCGGCCTCGATCCGCTCGCAGCCCCAGCCGCGCAGCACCTCCTCGGCGGCGAGCGCGGCGACCGTGCCCCGGCCGCGGTGCCGGTCCGCCGGATCGATCTCCAGCCGCTCGATCCGCCCCACCGAGGGGCCGAAGCGGTGGTCGGTGGCGAGCTCGATCCGGCCGACGGGGCGGCTGTTGACGCAGACGTCGTACGTGCGGGCTCGCCCGCCGTCCTCGGTGCGCTGCTCTGGTCCGGTGGGCCGCAAGGTGGTGGTCACCCTGGTGTTCTACCCGGCCCCGGGGCGGCGCGTCACCCCGGTTTTCGGATCTTCGTTCCCCGAACCGGCGGGCGTACGCCCCCCCGGGGGGGCGGCGGGTCAGGCCTACGGCCCCAGGGGCCGGCGGGTCAGCCGGTACGGCCCCGGGGGCGGCGGGTCAGGCGGGGTCGGGGTCCGCCGCCGACCGCTCGGTAAAGATCCGCAGGGCCTCGGCCGTGATCGGGCCCGGCGCGCCCGGCAGCGACCGGCCGTCCAGCCGCGCCACGGCCTGGACGTCCCGCAGCGTGGAGGTCAAGAAGACCTCCTCGGCCCGGTCCAGCGCCTCCAGGGGCAGGTCCGTCTCCTTGGCGCCGACCCACTGCACCACGAGGGCCCGGGTGATGCCGGCCAGGCAGCCGGAGGCGACCGGCGGGGTGTGCAGTTCACCGTCGAGGACGACGAAGACGTTGGAGCCGGTGCCTTCGCAGAGTTGGCCGACGGTGTTGGCGAACAGCGCCTCGGACGCGCCCTGTTCGTGCGCGCGGGCGAGCGCCACGACGTTCTCGGCGTAGGAGGTGGTCTTCAGACCGGCCAGCGCCCCGCGCTCGTTGCGGGTCCAGGGGACCGTGATCACGGCGGTGGTGTCCGGTCGGCGCGGGCATGCGCCGAGCGCGACGGCGAGGGTCGGGCCCGTCGTACCCCGGTCGGAGCCGAGCGGAGACAGCCCGCCGGTGTAGGTGATCCGCAGCCGGCCGAACGGCATCGGGTTGGCCTCCAGCACGACGGCGCAGGCCCGCCGCACCTCGTCCAGGTCCGGCTCGGGCAGCCCCAGACCACGCGCGGAGCGGGCCAGGCGCTCCAGGTGGCGGGTGACGGCGAAGGCCCTGCCGTGCTCCGCCTTCAGGGTCTCGAAGACGCCGTCCCCCACGGTCATCCCGTGGTCGAGCACGGACACCCGTGCGTCGGCCACGTCCCGCAGCGCTCCATCGAGCCAGATCCTCACCGTGCGTTCCCTCCCGTCAGCTGATGTGCCGCTCCCGACGCTACCGCGAGCAGCCGGGCGGCCTTCAGTTCGGTTTCGTCCCATTCGCGCTCCGGGTCGGAGCCCCAGGTGATGCCCGCGCCGGTGCCGAAGCGCAGCACGGGGCCGCCCGGGTGGTCACTGGGGGCGCGGTCGATCCAGAACGTGCGGATGCCCACGGCCAGCTCGCCGGTGCCGCTGTCGGCGTCCACCCAGCCGATGCCGCCGCAGTACGGCCCGCGGGGCGCGGTCTCCAGCTCCTTGATGATCCGCAGCGCGCTGGACTTGGGGGCGCCGGTGACCGAGCCGGGCGGGAAGGTCGCGGCGAACAGCTCCGGCCAGCCCGCCCCCTCGGCGAGCTCGCCGCGCACGGTGGAGACCAGGTGCACCAGGCCGGGGTGGGGCTCGACCGCGCACAGCGCGGGCACGGTCACGGAGCCGGTGGCGCACACCCGCCCGAGATCGTTGCGGACCAGGTCCACGATCATCACGTTCTCGGCGTGGTCCTTCTCCAGCAGGTCCGCCGCCGTCCGCCCGGTGCCCTTGATCGGCCCGGACTCCACGGCGCGGCCGGTGCGCCGCAGGTAGAGCTCGGGTGAGGCGGTGGCGACCTCCACACCGTGGGCGGGCAGCCGGACCGTACCGGCGTACGGGGCGGGGTTGCCACGCGCCAGCAGCGCGGTGAGGGCGTCGACGTCGGCGCGGGCCGGGTCCGGCAGCGGCGCGGTCAGCACCCGGCACAGGTTGGCCTGGTAGACGTCGCCGGCCGCTATGTACTGGCGGATCCGCCGTACGCCCGCGACGTAGCCGTCCCGATCCAGGGAGGAGGTCCAGTCGGTGGGCGCGGGGCCGTGCCAGGCGCCGGGTACGGGCCGGGGAACGGGCTCGCCGCGGACGTCCCCGAAGCGGGCGCAGACCAGACCGCCCTCGAAGTCGGCGACCACCGCCCAGAAGCCCGCGGACTCCAGTGCTTCGGGGTCCCGGGTGACATCGCGCAGGTCAGTGGCGACGAGGCCGCCGAAGCGAGCCAGAGGGGGCAAGTCGTACACGCCTGCGAGTGTATGGCGGGCTCCGGCGGGCCGCCTCAGGCGGGTGAACGCTGCCTCAGGCGGGTGAACGGCGGGTGAGCGCGCCGCGAGCAGCACAGCACGCTGGGCAAACGGAATTTGAGCTGGCTCAGGAATCCGCTAGAGTTCAACACGTCGCCGGGACGCGAAAGCGCCCCGGGGATACGATGCCTCCCGGATCTCATCCGGGGACATATGCGGACGTGGCTCAGTTGGTAGAGCATCACCTTGCCAAGGTGAGGGTCGCGAGTTCGAATCTCGTCGTCCGCTCGAAGTGGGGGATTCCCGTCCCCCGCGATTGGTGGAGTGGCCGAGAGGCGAGGCAACGGCCTGCAAAGCCGTCTACACGGGTTCAAATCCCGTCTCCACCTCTACGGACGATTAGCTCAGCGGGAGAGCGCTTCCCTGACACGGAAGAGGTCACTGGTTCAATCCCAGTATCGTCCACTGGGTCCGCGAGGACCTGACGCAGGCCCGCGAGGGCCTGCCCGCGCGATTAGCTCAGCGGGAGAGCGCTTCCCTGACACGGAAGAGGTCACTGGTTCAATCCCAGTATCGCGCACGCTGTACCCGAGATCGCCGAGCATGATGGCGGTCGCGGTCCCGAGGACGATTAGCTCAGCGGGAGAGCGCTTCCCTGACACGGAAGAGGTCACTGGTTCAATCCCAGTATCGTCCACACCGATCGACTGAGGGCCGGAGCAGACGCTCCGGCCCTCAGTCGTCTCCGGGGCTCGGGCTCAGGAGTGCTCCTGAGCGCTCGGGAGCTCAGGAGCACTCGGCAGCCCAGCGCTCAGGACTTCAGCGGCTCAGCGGCTCAGGACGAGAAGAGCATGTGGGCGAAACCCCGCTTGTGGCCGTGGTGCCCGTGATGCCCGTGGTGCTGCGGAGCGCCCCAGGCGGGGGCCGGGGCCGCGGGGTACGGCTGCGCCGGGTACGCCTGCGGGGCCGGGGCGGGGGGCGGCGGGGCGGGCTGCGTCCACTGCGCCTCGAGCCGGGTCAGCGCCTCCAGCTCGCCGTAGTCCAGGAAGATCCCCCGGCAGCCGCTGCACTGCTCGATCTGGACACCGTTGCGGTCGTAGGTATGCATCGGCGCGTGACACTTGGGACACTGCATGTCCGCTCAACTCCTTACACATCGGACAGTCGCACCGCCGGGAACATCCCGGCGGGCACGTCGAGTTCACCCTACGGCCTCGGGGAGCCGTGCGATGCGGGCACAGGCGTCCACCATCGCCTCCGCGGCCTCGTCCAGCCCGACGCGGGCGGCGGCGGCCTTGGCGAGAGCGGTGGCGGCCGACTGCACGGTCAGCGCGCGGGCGGGCACGTCCAGCGCGGGCCAGGGGTCGTCGCCGAAGCCGACGGCGGGCCCGCCCGCGTCGCGGTAGGCGGTGAGCAACCGGTTCCACTCCCCGGGCGCGAGCAGCCCGGCGGCGTACCAGGCGGCGGGCCGTGCGAGGTCCCAGGCCGGGTCGCCCAGCCCCAGGTCGTCGATGTCGATGAGCACCCACGGACCATCGGGCGCCGGGTGCCGGACGAGCTGCCCCAGGTGCAGATCGCCGTGGCACACGGCCCGGCTGCCCGGGGCAGGGCCATCGCAGCGGGCGACGGGGCCCGGGGCCTCGACGCGGGCGCCCGGGGCCGGGGGCCGGCCACTGCCCCGCGGGCGGGGGGTCTCCGCGCGGGCAGCCGGGGCCGGGGCCTCGGCTCGGGCCCAGGGCGGCAGGCCCGCCCAGGCACGCAGCACGGCGTCGGCAGCCGCCGTGCCTCCGGCGGGGGACGCGGTGAGCCGGGCGACCGCGAGGGCGGCCTTGGCCGGGCCGCGCATCGGCGGCAGTGGCAGCGGCAGGTCGTCGCACGGGAGGGTGTGCAGCCGCGCGAGGAGCGCTCCGGCCTCCTCCCACGGCACCGCCTCGGGCCGGTCCGGGCAGACCGGTACGCCGTACGGCCACAGGGTCATGAGGCGACCGCCCGGCAGGACGCCCGGCTCGGGCATCAGCGGGGGCAACAGGATCCCCGCCGCCCTTGGACCAGCGGCGAAGCGCAGCCTCGCGGCCAGGGCGGCCGGCTCGCCCGGCCCGGCGGCGGGCGCGTGCGCCTTGGCGACGACGGGGCCGCAGCGGACGACCGTCCCGTCGGGGCGGTCCGCGAGCACGGTCGCCTCACCGGCGGGGCCGCTGCCGTGCCACGCCGTGTGCGGGGTGTCCGGACCGTTGGGCACGTCGGGTGCCTGGGCAGCCGCCCGGCGGGCGGCCTCGGCGAGGTGCCGTACATGGGGTGCGGCGAGACCGCCCGGTCCTGAGCTCACAGTTCCCGCCCCGCGTCGTACGTGCTGGTGCCAAGGGGATGCTACCCAGTGGCGATGCGACACCGGCGCCCCGTCCGCGCCCGCCTGCCCCCGGTCCCCGCCGGCAACCAGGGGCTTCGCCCTCTGGACCTCGGGTCCGGGCGGAGCCCCGCACGCGGCGTCGCGCACCGGGGCAGGGCGGGCAAGGGGCACGGGCGGCGCGGCACGTGCGGAGGTCGCGGTTCTCGGCGGGGCGGTGTCGGGGGGGGTGAGGGCGGGGCATCCGGTCCCGGAGGCGGGTTCCTGGTGGGCAGGTTGCGCGAACCACTCGCGCCAAAACGGCTCGATGGCCGGGCAGTTCCCCAACTACCCGGCCATTCGTGCCGTCCGCCGCACCCCCGTCCCCACGGGGTTGATGGCCGGAAGTCCCCGGTCCGGGCCGCTCTCCCGGACCCGGGGCGCCTGAGCGCCCCAGCATTCCCGCCACGGACGACGCTTGTGTGACGACCGCTTCCCAGCCGCCGAACAGGACAGCGAGGAATCCATGTGCAGCGGCGGGCGTCTGACCTCGGGGGACGAGTGCTGCGCCCGCCGCTTGACCTCAACATTAGGCGCGCGGGCCGACCCCGGCGTCATGCCTTCGTACTGATTACCGGGCCTCCATGAGGATGACGTCCACCCGGTGCGCGTACTCCCCTGGGTGGAGATGCCGACTCACGGTCGGGGTTGTCCCGGAGGGGTCCGCCCACCTGCCCCTTGTCAGCCCTGGGCACCCGGTCGCCCGGCCGATGCCAGACCCGTTCGGCCGTGCGCGGGTTGTACGCACACCGCCCCCGGTCCGGGTGACTTCGCTCACTTCCGCCGCGCCCCACCGCACCGCCGTCTCCGTCCGGCGGCCCGGCCCGTCCGCCGCCACCTGACACGCCCGGGTCGTCTCCCCGGCGGCGCGGGCCGACCCCGCCCGATCACCCTCCACCCGATCAACCCCCCTTCTGCGGAGGCGCTTTGAGATCACGCGGCGCGGTGCGGAGCCGGGCTCGCCCGGCTGCGGCCCGCAACTCGCCGCTCCCGGCGACCTCTGACAATCCATCGCCCGACGCATGCGCGGCCTCGCAGCACGGCGGGCCGTCAATCCGTAAGCTGTGGCTCGTCAGACGGAACGGCAGCGGAGAGTGGGGCCTCCCCACCGGAGGTAGGGGACGGACATGGCGATGATGCGGCTCCGCCGCGAGGACCCGCGTGTCGTCGGCTCTTTCCGCCTCCACCGGCGGCTCGGCGCGGGCGGCATGGGCGTGGTGTACCTCGGCTCCGACCGGCGCGGCCAGCGCGTGGCGCTGAAGGTGATCCGTCCGGATCTGGCCGAGGACCAGGAGTTCCGGTCGCGGTTCGCGCGGGAGGTGTCGGCGGCGCGCCGGATCCGCGGCGGCTGTACGGCCCGGCTGGTGGCCGCCGATCTGGAGGCGGAGCGGCCGTGGTTCGCCACCCAGTACGTCCCGGGCCCGTCCCTGCACGACAAGATCAACGAGGCGGGCCCGCTGCCCGCCGCTCAGGTCGCGTCGATCGGTTCGGCGCTGGCCGAGGGGCTGTTGGCGGTCCATGACGCGGGCGTCGTGCACCGCGATCTGAAGCCGTCGAACATCCTGCTGTCCCCCAAGGGGCCGCGGATCATCGACTTCGGCATCGCCTGGGCGACCGGCGCCAGCACGCTGACGCACGTCGGCACGGCCGTCGGCTCCCCCGGTTTCCTCGCGCCCGAGCAGGTGCGCGGTGCGGCGGTGACCCCGGCCACGGACGTCTTCGCGCTGGGCGCCACGCTCGCGTACGCCGCCACCTCCGACACCCCGTTCGGGCACGGCAGTTCCGAGGTGATGCTCTACCGCGTGGTGCACGAGGAGCCGCAGCTGATGGCGGTGCCCGACGCGCTCGCCCCGCTGATCCACGCCTGCCTGGCCAAGGACCCGGAGGAGCGGCCCAGCACGCTCCAGCTGTCGCTGCGGCTGAAGGAGATCGCGGCCCGCGAGGCGCACGGGGTGCGGGACACGCGCGCGCCGGGGCCGCGGCAGCACCCGGAGCGGCCGACCGGGCGGCGTGCCGACGAGTACGCGCGGCAGCGCACGGAGCGCCGTCCCGAGGACGGGGCGACGCCGCGCCCCGGGGGCGCCTCCCGGACGGCCTCCGGGTCCGGGTCGCGCTCGCCCGCGCCGCGCTCGGGATCGCGTACGGCACCGGGCAGCCGCCCGGGCGGGCGGACGGCCGGGCGCACCCCGGTGCGGCGTCCGGGCCGGCGGCCGGCGCCGCGTACCGGGTCCGGCGGCCGCCGTCCGGTCGGCCCGAACCGCCGGCTGCTGCGTCAGCGGCTGATCGTCTTCATCGTGGTGACGCTGCTGGCGGCACTCGGCATCGGAGCGGCGCAGGGCTGCCAGGGTCCGGTGGACGGGCTGCTCGACCGGCACCCCGCGCCGACGGCTCCCCGGACTCCCGGCGAACTCTGAGGCATACCCAGACTCCGGCGGGCTCTGAGACATCCCCGGACTCCCGGCGGCTCTGAGGGACGTCACCACCGCGGTGAGCGGTGCGCGATGAGCGGTGCGCGGATCAGTCCCGTGGTCGGCCGGCGGTGACCGCGTAGAACGCGACGGCCGCGGCGGCGCCCACGTTCAGGGAGTCGACGCCGTGGGCCATCGGGATCCGGACCCACTCGTCGGCCGCCATCAGCGCCTGCCGGGACAGCCCCTCCCCTTCCGCGCCCAGCATCAGCGCGACCCGGTCGAGCCGGTGCGGGGCGGCCTCGTCCATGGCGGTGGCCTTCTCGTCGGGAGTGAGCGCCAGCAGGGTGAACCCGGCGTCGCGCACCGCGTCCAGACCGCGCGGCCAGGTCTCCAGCCGGGCGTACGGCACCGAGAACACGGCCCCCATGGAGACCTTCACCGACCGCCGGTACAGCGGGTCGGCGCAGTCCGGCGAGAGCAGCACCGCGTCCATGCCCAGCGCGGCGGCGCTGCGGAAGATGGCGCCTATGTTGGTGTGGTCGTTGACCGACTCCATGATGACGACGCGGCGCGCCGAGGCCAGCAGTGTCCCGGCGTCCGGCAGCGGCGTGCGCTGCATGGAGGCGAGTGCGCCGCGGTGGACGTGATAGCCCGTCACCCGCTCGGCCAGTTCGGGGCTGACCGCGTACACCGGCGCCGGTACCTCGTCGATGACGTCGCGCATGACGTCGACCCACTTGGCCGACAGCAGCATCGAGCGCATCTCGTACCCGGCCTGCCGGGCGCGCCGGATCACCTTCTCGCCCTCGGCGATGAACAGCCCTTCGGCGGGCTCGCGCTTGCGGCGCAGCTCCACGTCGGTCAGGCCGAGGTAGTCGCTCAGGCGCGGGTCGGCGGGGTCGTCGATGGTGATGAGTTCAGCCACAGGGTGATACTGCCTTGTCCTGGTTGTGGTGCCAACGCCGGGCGTTACCGACGGTTACGTGAGCCGAGGGCGACGACGTCGCCGATCACGATGACGGCGGGCGGGCGTACGCCCTCCGCGGCGACCGTCTCCCCCACCGTGGCGAGCGTCGCGTCGACCCGCCGCTGCGACGCGGTCGTCCCCTCCTGTACGACGGCGACGGGCGTGTCCCCGTCCCGGCCGTGGGACATGAGCGCCGCGGCGATCCTGCCGATCTTCTCCACGGCCATCAGCAGCACCAGCGTGCCGCGCAGCTTGGCCAGCGCCGCCCAGTCGACGAGCGAACTCGGGTCGTCCGGCGCGACATGGCCGCTGACCACGGTGAACTCGTGCGCGACGCCCCGGTGCGTGACCGGGATCCCGGCGGCACCCGGCACGCTGATGGAGCTGGAGATGCCCGGCACCACCGTGCACGGGATCCCGGCCTCCGCCAGCGCCTCGGCCTCCTCCATCCCCCGGCCGAAGACGAACGGGTCCCCGCCCTTGAGCCGCACGACCGCCTTGCCCGCCCGCGCGTGCTCGATCAGCGCGTTGTTGATGGCCTCCTGCGCCATGAACCGGCCGTAGGGGATCTTCGCGGCGTCGATCACCTCGACGTGCGGCGGCAGCTCGTCCAGCAGGTCGCGCGGCCCGAGCCGGTCCGCGATGACGACATCGGCCTCGGCGAGCAGCCTCCGGCCCCGTACGGTGATCAGATCCGGGTCGCCGGGCCCGCCGCCCACGAGTGCGACGCCCGGCGTGCGGCTCCGGCGGTGCGGCGCGGCGAGCGAGCCGTCCCGCAGCCCCTCCACCACCGCGTCCCGCACGGCCGCCGAGCGGAGCGGATCCTGGCCGGTCAGCACGGCGACGGTCACGCCCTCGCTGCGTCCGGTCGCCGGCGTCCACGCCGACGCGGCCTCGGCGTCGTCGCTGCGCACACACCACACCCGCCGCCGCTCCGCCTCGGCGGACGCGGCCGCGTTGGCCTGCGGGTCGTCGGTGGTGATCAGCGCGTACCAGGCGCCCTCGAAGTCGCCGTCCCGGTACGTGCGGCGCTCCCAGCGGAGTTCGCCCGCGTCGGCCATCGCCTCGACGGACGCCGTCGCCGACGGCGACACCAGCAGGATGTCCGCGCCCGCCGCGATCAGCGCCGGCAGCCGGCGCTGGGCGACCTGCCCCGCCCCGAGCACGACCACGCGCCGCCCGGAAAGGCGCAGTCCGACGGGGTAAGCGAAGTTCTCGGGCATGGCGGTGCGGCTCTCCTCGTACGGTTGCGCTGACCGCTGCGGCACTGAAGCGGCTGATCAAGTATGGGGGCGGCTCCGCCGAGCCCCTCCCCCCGGTCCTCTTGGCGCATACCCTACGACCTGCGGCCGGCGCCGTCGCATGCCCGCACCTGCGGTACGGATCACTCGGCGGCGCCGGGGGGCGGGGGAACAGGACAGACTTCTGCGGGGTCAGCCCTTCTCGGTGACCCCCGCCGAGTCGAACGTCGCCACCTCGTGCATCGCCCGCGCGGCGCTCTGCACCACCGGCAGCGCGAGCAGCGCGCCCGTGCCCTCGCCGAGGCGCAGGTCCAGGTCGACCAGCGGCCGCAGCCCGAGCTTGGTCAGGGCCGCCCGGTGCCCGGGCTCCGCGCTGCGGTGCCCGGCGATGCACGCCGCCAGCGCCTCCGGCGCGATGGCGCGCGCCACGAGGGCGGCGGCACCCGCGCTGACCCCGTCCAGGATCACCGGCGTACGCAGGGACGCGCCGCCGAGCAGCAGGCCGACGAGCGCCGCGTGCTCCAGTCCGCCGATCGCCGCCAGGACGCCGATCGGGTCCGTCGGGTCCGGCTGGTGCAGCTCCAGCGCGCGCCGTACGACATCGACCTTCCGCGCGTGCATCTCGTCGTTGATGCCCGTGCCGCGCCCGGTGATCTCCGCCGGGTCGGCGCCCGTGTACACCGAGATCAGCGCGGCCGACACAGTGGTGTTGGCGATGCCCATCTCGCCCGTGAGCAGCGCCTTGTTCCCGGCGGCCACCAGGTCGCGGGCGGTCTCGATGCCCACCTCGATGGCGCGCAGGGCGTCCTCGCGGCTCATGGCGGGGCCGGCGGTGAAGTCGTCGGTGCCCGCGCGGACCTTGCGGGGCAGCAGCCCCGGCGTACTGGGCAGGTCGCCCGCGACGCCGACGTCCACCACGCACACCTCGGCGCCGACCTGGTTGGCGAAGGCGTTGCACACGGCCCCGCCGCCCAGGAAGTTGGCCACCATCTGGCTGGTGACCTCCTGCGGCCAGGCGGTGACGCCCTGGGCGTGCACCCCGTGGTCACCCGCGAAGATCGCCACCGCGGCGGGCTCCGGGATCGGCGGCGGGCACTTCCGGGACAGTCCGCTGAGCTGCGCGGAGATGATCTCCAGCATGCCGAGCGCACCGGACGGCTTGGTCATGCGCTTCTGCCGCTCCCACGCCTCGCCGAGCGCCTTGGCGTCCAGCGGGCGGATGCCGCGGAGGGTCTCCTGGAGCAGGTCGTGCGGCTCCTCGCCGGGCAGCGCGCGCCGCCCGTACGTCTCCTCGTGGACGACCCACGACAGCGGGCGGCGCTTGGACCAGCCCGCCTGCATCAGCTCCGGCTCGTCCGGGAACTCGTCCACGTACCCGACGCACAGGTACGCCACGACCTCCAGGTGCTCCGGGAGCCCCAGCGCCCGCACCATCTCGCGCTCGTCGAAGAAGCTGACCCAGCCCACGCCGAGGCCCTCGGCGCGCGCGGCGAGCCAGAGGTTCTCGACGGCCAGCGCCGAGGAGTACGGCGCCATCTGCGGCTGGGTGTGCCGGCCGAGGGTGTGGCGGCCGCCGCGCGTGGGGTCGGCGGTCACCACGATGTTGACCGGGGTGTCGAGGATCGCCTCGATCTTCAGTTCCTTGAACTGCTTCGCCCGAGCCTTGGGCAGGGACTTGGCGTACGCCTCGCGCTGGCGGGTGGCCAGCTCGTGCATCGTGCGGCGGGTCTCCTCGGACCGGATGACGACGAAGTCCCACGGCTGGGAGTGGCCGACGCTGGGCGCGGTGTGCGCGGCCTCCAGGACGCGCAGCAGCACCTCGTGCGGGATGGGGTCGGTGCGGAAGCCGTTGCGGATGTCGCGGCGCTCCCGCATCACCCGGTGTACGGCGGCGCGCTCGGCCTCGCCGTACCCCTCGGCGGCCGGGGCGACGGGGGCGGGCGGCTCCTCCGGCACGGCGGCGGCAGCCGGGTCGGCGGCCCCGGCTTCGGCCTGGGCTTCGGCTTCGGCGGCACCGGCTTCCGTCGCCTCGCCCGGGGCTCCGGCCGCTGCAACGGGCTCTTCCGCGGGCTGGGCAGCGGGGGTCTGGGCAGCGGGTTCGGTGCCGTCGGCGGCGGCCTCCGCCGCGGGACCGGTGATCGCCTCGGCCGGAACCTCGCTCGGGACGTCGGTCGGGATCTCGGTGGAGGCGTCGGCAGCAGCGGGCGCGTCGGCGGCGGACGCGGCCTCCGCGGGCGCGGCATCGGCCCCGGCCTCGGCCTCGGCGGACGGGGCGTCGGGCGCCGAAGTCTCGGGCGCGAGCTGGGCTGCGGCAGCCGCGTCGGCCTCAGTGGTCCCCTCCACCGCGGGAGCGTCAGCCGCCGGGGCCTCGGGCGCCTGAGCCGCGGGCGCGTCGGCGGCCCGGACCGTCTCTGCCCCCTCGGCCACGTTCTCCTCGGGCGCGGGAGCCGGGGCTTCGTTGTTTATTGACGCTGCGGCCTGCTCGGGCTGCGGGGCGGGCCCGGCCGAAGCGGCGGCCCCGGTCGCGGGAGCAGCCTCGGCCTGAGGCGCGGGCGCGTCACCGGTGACGGTCGCGGGCTCCGGCACCGGCGCGGCCCCGGCGGTCTCGACCGGCTCGGCCGCTGCTGCCGTCGGAGCCTGCTCGGTCGGCGGGACCGCCACGGCTTCCTGCCCTTCCTCGGCTGCGGATTCCGGCTCGGTGTCGCTCGGAGCGGCCCCGGGCTGGGCGGCGGAGGCTTCGGCCTCCGCCATGTCGGCTTCGGCCGTCTGCGCCGGTACGGGCACGGGCTGCTCCGGTACGGGGGCGGGAGCAGAGGCAGAGGCGGGGGCAGGCTCACCGGCCGCCTGCGCCGGTACGAACGGGACCGCGCCCTGCGGCTCGCCGCCCGGCGCGGGGGCCGCGGACTGCGCGGTCGGCGCGGACTGCTGAGCTTCCTGCGCGCCACCGGGCGTCGGTTGCCCCGGCACGGCCTGGGCCACCGGCACCGCCTGCGGCAGCGGCTCGGGCTGCGCCTCGCCAGCCGCGGCCCACTGCGCGCCCTCCACCGGTGCCCCCGATGCGACGGACGGGCCGGGTGGCGCGGGTACGGCACCCGGCTGCGCGGCGATCGCCGTCTGCTCGGGTGCGACCCCGGGCTGCTCGACGCCAGCGGTCTGCTCGGATGCGCCACCGGACGGCGCTGCGACCGCAGCCTGCTCGGTTGCGGCACCCTGTTGCTCGGCCGCGACGGCGTGTTGCTCGGCTACGAGGCCGGGCTGCTCGGCCACCGCACCCGTCTGCTCGGAGACGACACCAGGCTGCTCGGAGACGACACCAGGCTGCTCGGCGACCGCGGGCTGTTCAGCCACCACCGCACCCGTCTGCTCGGGCGGGACGCTGCCGTCCGCCGGATGCTGTGCGACAGCGTCGGGTGCGGCGGCTGGTGCGGCGGCCGGAACCCCGGCCGCGAGCTCGGCGTCCGGCCCGGCGACGGGCACGTCGGCCACCGGCTGCGCCGCGGCCGCCGTCTGATCCGCCGCCACCTCGGACACCGCGGGCTCAGGCGTCGGCACGGCCTCGGCCACCGGCGCCTCGCTCACGGCGGCGACCGGCGCCTCGTTCTCGTTCACGGCGGCCTCCGGCGCGGCCGCGTCGCCGCCCGACGCCGCGGGCACCTGCGCCTGGCCCGCGGAAACCTCGCCCGCGGGTGCGCCCGCACCGGGCGCCTCGGCCACCGGCACACCGGTCACCGGCACCTCGGCGCCGGGCGCCTCCGCGGGTGGCGGGAGCGAGTCCACGTACACCGGTTCGGCGGCGTGCTGTGCCGTCTGACCGGCCGTGTCCTCCGGCGCGGCGAGCCCCTGCTGCGGGTCGCCCGGCCACGGCTCGGCGGCCATCGGCGGCAGCTCACCGAGCTGCGGACCCGGCAGCGGCTCCGCCGTCTGCGCGTTCATCTGCACGTTCATCTGTGCATCCGTCTGGGCGTTCATCTGCGCGTCCGGCGCGGCCGGTTCCGCGGCCTGCGTGTCCAGGTACTCCGGTCCCCCGGCGGGCATGGGCGCGGCCTGCTGCGGCAGCGGCGCGCTCTGCGGGGCGACCGCCGGAGCGGCGGCCGGGGCCGGGGGCACGGTGGCCGGGCCGCGGTCGGCGAGCGAGCGGACAACGCCGCCGGTGGGCGCGTCCGGCACCGGCGGGCCCATGTGCAGCGGGCGGCGGTTGGACGGCGACGCCTGCTGCGGCACCTGGTACTGCGCCTGGTGCTCCACCCACGCGCCCTGCGCGCCCGGCATCAGCAGCTGGTCGTCCTCGTCAGCGCCGACCGCGCCGTCGTGCTGATGCGCGACCTGCGGGTCGGGGTAGGCGTACGCCGTCGGTGCGGGCGCGCCCGGGTGCTGGAGGTGTGCGGCGTCGGCAGGGGTGTGAACGTCCGCGGAGTGCGGCGGAAGTCCGGGTTGTCCGCCTGCGTTCTCCGGCAGCCCCTCGCCCGGGACCTGGCCGGTGTCGGTCATGCGTTCCCTCGCCCATCGCTAGTGCTCAGCCAGTGCTCAGCTCGTGCTCATTCCAACCCGCCCACAGCAAGAACGAGCGTGCGCGGTGCGCGGCACGTTGCACGTCCCCGGCCCTGCCGTACCGCGGCCCACCAAGCGGGGGGCGCATTCCGGCCATTGGCATATAAATCACCGAACGCCGGGCGGTGGTACAGGCGGTACAACGATCTGCCAGCCTACCCCGCGCCCCGCTCAGCGGCGGTCATGGGTGGGGCCGGTGACCGCAGAGCAGAAAGGCGACAGCGCGCTCCCGCTCGGCCCAGACGCGGGTGTCCATCTCGACCGACTGCAGCAGGACGCACTCCACGCCGTAGCCGCTCTCGCCGAGCACGTCGCCGATCGCCTCGGCCTCGTCGCGCGTGGCGGCGTGGGCGACGATCCGCTCCGGGCGGCGGGCGGCGCACGCGGCAACGACGGCCGCCCCACCGCCGCCGACCCGGACCACGTCCGGCTCCGGCAGGTCTTCCAGCACCTGCGGGGCGACGCCCTGGACGACCTGGAGCTGCACCCCGAAGCGGCGGGCCAGGGCGGTGATGCGCGCGCAGGACTCGGCGTCGCGGTCCACGGCGATGACGGCCGCGCCGAAGCCCGCCGTCTCGACGGCGGCCGCGCCGCTGCCCGCGCCGATGTCCCACACCAGGTCGCCCACGCGCGGCCCGAGGCGGGCCAGTTGGGCGGCGCGCAGCTGCGGGGACTCGTGCTCGGCCGGCACCGTGGCGTACGCGGAGGCGGGCAGCGCCCAGCCCCGGACACCCGCGGGGTAGTCCGGTTCGCGCCCCGCGATCCAGCCGCCCTGGGTCTCGGGCCGGAGCTGGCCCCTGACCTGCGGCGGCGCGGGGCGGGTGGCGGAGCCGCCGATGACGATGACCACGTTCGGGTCGCGCCAGCCGTGGTCGGCGACCTTGTCGGAGGTGAGAACGGTCACCTGCTCGCGCTGGGTGCCCAGCGCCTCGCAGATGACGAAGGTCCGGTGGACGCCCTGGAGCAGCAGCGCGAGTTCGGCGGGCCCCGCGCCGGGCGAGGTGAGCACGGCGACCTTGGTGTGGGCGCGGCAGACGTTGACCGCGCGCCGCAGGTCGCGGCTGTGGGCCACGACGACCTGGGCGTCGTCCCAGGGCATGCCCGCGCGGGCGAAGGCGGCGGCCACGGAGGAGACGGCGGGCACGACCTCGACCTCCAGGCCGTGCTCGGGGGCCCGCAGGGTCCGTACGACGCCGAAGAAGCCGGGGTCGCCGTCGGCGAGGACGACGGCGGAGCCGCGGTGCTGGGCGATCCGGCGGGCGGCGAGGTCGACGCTGCCGAGCCTGATCAGTTCCGCTCCGGGCGGTACGTCGGGCAGGGCCAGGTGGTGTGCGGCGCCGGCCACGAGGGTGGCGGCGGCGACGGCGGAGCGAGCCGCGTCGGTCAGCGGGGAACCGTCCCAACCGATCACCGTGACGCGGTCGGCCATCGTCGTGAGTCTCCCGGTCGTTCTCGCAGGTGGGTGGCGGCGTGGTTGAGCGTACCCCGGCCGATAGGGGCCGAAGGACCGGGTATGTCAGCTCCAGTCGGCGAACGTGGCGTAGCCGGCTCCGCTGAGGGGCTCCCCCGCGCCGCCTTCGAGGTCCTCGGGGAGCAGGCTCCAGACGATGAGGTCGGTGCGGATGTCGGTCCAGCCGCCGTCCTCCGTCTGGGTACGGGCTATCCAGGCGTTGCGCAGGACGCCCTCGCTGACGCAGCCGACCTTCTGGGCGACCTGCTGGGACGCGGTGTTGTCGGCGGCCGTCCGCAGCTCCAGGCGCTCGAACTTCTGGTCGCGGAAGAGCCAGCCGGCGACGGCCAGGACGGACTCGGAGGCGTAGCCCTCGCCGCGCGCCCACGGGGCGGTGACGTAGGCGATCTCGCTGGAGAGGCAGCGCCAGTCGGTGTTCGTCAGATGGGCGATGCCCACCAGTCGCTGGGTGAGGAACTCGGTGACGGCGAAGGCGATGCCGCGGCCGGAGAGCCGTTCGGCGGGGGCGGTGCGGGTCACCCACTCGCGGGCGTCGGCGGCGGTGTACGGGTGCGGGACGGAGGTCCAGGCGGTGACCAGCTCGTCGTTCATCATGTCCGTCAGTTCGGGGACGTCCGACGCGTCGAACGGGCGCAGCACCAGCCGGTCCGTGTTGATGGAGATATCCGGGAAGGTGGATGTCATGTGTCGCTCCGTTACACCAGGGCCAGGGCCATCGGGAGAGCCCAGCATGCAGCATCGGCCCCTGACGTGCAGCACGGATTGCGGCGGCCGAGGGCTCCGGTCCGGCCGGGCGGGACGGACGGGAGCCCTCGGTGGTACGGGTCAGCCGCCGGATCAGAAGGAGGCGATGACGGAGCCGTCGTACTTGTCCTTGATGAACTTCTTCACCTCGGGAGAGGTGAGCAGCTTGGCCAGCGTCTTGACGTCCTTGTCGTTCTCGTGGCCCTTCTTCACGGCCAGGAGGTTGCTGTTCGGGTTGTCCTTGGCGGACTCCAGCACCAGGGCGTCCTTCGCGGGCTTGTAGCCCGCCTCGATGGCGTAGTTGCCGTTGATCACGGCCGCGTCGACGTCGTCCAGGGAGCGCGGCAGCTGGGCGGGGTCCAGCTCCTTGAACTCCAGGCCCTTGGGGTTCTTCTCGATGTCCTTGGGGGTGGCCTCGGTGCCCGCGTCGCTCTTGAGGGTGATGATGCCGTGCGTCTCGAGCAGCTTGAGCGCACGCGATTCGTTCACGGCCTCGTTGGAGACGGCGACGGTCGCGCCCTGCTTCAGGTCGTCCAACGACTTGAGCGAGCGGGAGTACAGCCCGAGGGGCTCCAGGTGGACGGAGACCACGGACACGATGTCGGTGTGGTTCTTCTTGTTGAAGTTGTCGAGGTAGGGCTGGGTCTGGAAGTAGTTGGCGTCGACCGAGCCGTCCTGCGTCGCCGTGTTCGGCGTGATGTAGTCGGTGAACTCCTTGACCTCGAGGTCGAGGCCGGCGTCCTTGGCGAGGTTGTCCTTGACGAAGGTGAGGATCTCCGCGTGCGGGACCGGGCTCGCGGCGACGACGAACGCGTCGTCGTTCTTGTCTCCTCCGCAGGCGGTGAGCCCGAGGCTGAGGGCTCCGGCGGCGAGGACAGCAGTGGTGATCTTGATGGAATTACGCACGAAAAGTGCCTTTCTCTCTTACTGAGGGGGTGCGGCGGGAGTCCGCCGCGTGCGGGGTCAGGAGCCGGTGGAGGCGCGACCCCGGTGGGACAGCAGCCGTGCGGCAAGGTCGCCCGCGAGCTGGATGAGGGAGATGACGACGGCGAGGATGGCCACGATGACCCACATCAGGTCCGACTCGAAGCGCTGGTAGCCGTAGCGGACGGCGAGGTCGCCGAGGCCGCCCGCGCCGACCGTGCCCGCCATGGCCGAGTAGCCGATGAGCGAGACGACGGTGGTGGTGGCGCCGGCGATCAGCGAGGGCAGCGCCTCGGGGAGCAGGACCTTGCGTACGACGGTGAAGGTGCTGCCGCCCATCGCCTGGACGGCCTCGACGAGCCCGTGGTCCACCTCGCGTACGGAGGTCTCCACCAGCCGCGCGAAGAACGGGATGGCGCCGATGGCCAGCGGGACGATCGCGGCGTCCTGGCCGATCGTGGTGCCGACCACCCATCGGGTGAAGGACATCAGGGCGACCATCAGAATGATGAACGGCATCGAGCGCGCGATGTTCACCACCTGGCCGAGGACTTTGTTCACCAGGGCGTTCTGCAGCAGGCCGCCACGGTCCGTCAGGACCAGCAGGACACCGAGCGGCAGGCCGCCGAGGATGGCGATCAGCGCCGACCAGCCGACCATGTAGAGGGTCTCGTCGGACGCCTGCTCCAGCAGGGGCTGCATCTCCGACCAGGTCACTTGGCACCTTCCTTCAGCAGCGCGGGCGCGGCCGGGGCCTCGGCGGCGGCCGCCGCGTCGACCACGTCCACCTGCAGGCCCTGCTCGCGCAGGTATCCGATCGGGACGACGTTCTCCTCGAAGCGGCCGGGCAGTTCGATCCGCATCCGGCCGACCTGGCGGCCCGCGACGGTGTCCATGGCGGCGCCGAGGATGGAGACGTCGACGTTGTACGTACGGGCCAGTTCGGAGATGACCGGCCGGGTCGCGGCCTCGCCCTGGAAGGTGACGTCCACGACCGTGCGGCCCGGGGCCGATGCCTCCCCGCCGACCGGGAACAGCGCGTGCGCCAGCTCCGAGCCGGGGGTGGCCAGCAGTTCGGCGACGGTGCCCGATTCCACGATCCGTCCGCCGCGCATCAGCGCGGCCGAGTCGCAGATCGTCTTGACCACGTCCATCTCGTGCGTGATGAGCAGCACGGTGAGCCCGAGCTGCTGGTTGAGGTCGCGCAGCAGCTGGAGGATGGAGCGGGTGGTGTCGGGGTCGAGGGCGCTGGTCGCCTCGTCGGACAGGAGCACCTTCGGGTCGCCGGCCAGGGCGCGGGCGATGCCCACGCGCTGCTTCTGCCCGCCGGACAGCTGGGCGGGGTACGCCTTCGCCTTGTCGGCGAGGCCGACGAGGTCCAGCAGCTCCAGGGCCTTGCGGGTGCGCTCCTTGCCGGAGACGCCCAGGATCTCCAGCGGCAGTTCGATGTTGTCCTGCACCGTCCGCGAGGAGAGCAGGTTGAAGTGCTGGAAGACCATGCCGATGCGGGTGCGCGCCCGGCGCAGCGCCTTGCCCGCGCGCGGGCCGCGGCCGGCCAGTTCGGTGAGGTCCTGGCCCGCCACGGTGACCGTGCCGGAGCTGGGCCGCTCCAGGAGGTTCACGCAGCGGATGAGGGTGGACTTGCCGGCGCCGCTCTGGCCGACGACGCCGTACACCTCTCCTTCGCGGACGTGCAGGTCGACACCGTCGAGGGCGGTGACCTCGCGGCCTCGTGAGCGGTAGACCTTTGTCAGGCCCGTAGTGGTGATCACAGGGATTCCGTCACTGTCGAGTGCGCGGCGGTGGTGCCGCCGGGCACGGGGCATTCATTGCGGAACGCGGCATGAGGAGGACCCGGCGGGCGCGTGGGCGCGGCTGCGGGTTCCGGTGACGCGGGGCGCGGCTATCTCGCTTCGGGGCGCGAGGTGCAGGCAGGGGCCCTCAGCAGTCACACATTCGACACATACAACGAGCACCGGGCGCTTCCATCGCCTCGGTCGCACAGGTGCGGTTGCTCGTCGCGGTCATGCGGATCAGTAAAGCAGACGGACTGATGAACGACTCAACTAAGTCCATATAGCGGACACCTCTGATCAGTCTTCGGACACGGGGTCGGGCGCAACGCGGGGATTCGCGCCGATTAGAGTCGTCCCATGCTTGACCCTCTGACGGTCGCGATCGGTGTGACCGCCCTCGCCCTGGCCGCCTGGTGCGGGTTCGCCGCCTACCGCGACCAGCCCACCAAGGACTGGCACTTCATCGGCATGGCCGTGGTCTCCGTGCTCGGGCTCGTCCAGCTGGTGATCGGGGTCGTCCAGCTGGCGCGCGGCGAGAAGCCCGACCAGGGCACGGCGATCTTCCTGGCGTATCTGATCGGCTCGGCCCTCGCGGTGCCGATCGGCGGGTTCATGTCGCTGGCGGAGCGGACCCGCTGGGGCTCGGCGACGGTGGCCGCCGGCGCGGTGGTCATGGCCGTCCTCGAAGTCCGGCTGTTCGACATCTGGGGAGGCACCGGTGCCTGAGTCCGCTTCCGAGCAGTCCGCGCCCTCGTCCTCGCGGTCCGCGTCGTCCCGGCCGTCCGCGTCCGCGGCGGGCGCGGGCCTGGGCCAGGGGCCGGGCCGGCTGCTGGTGATGCTGTACGGGGTGTTCACCGTCGCGGCGGCGTCCCGCTCGATCTACCAGCTGATCGCCCAGTACGAGGAGGCCCCGCTGGCGTACGTGCTGTCGGCGGTCTCCGCCGCGGTGTACGCCTTCATCACCCTCTCGCTCGTACGCGGCGGCGAGGGCGCCCGCAAGGCGGCGCTGGTCTGCTGCGCCGCCGAGCTGCTGGGGGTGCTGACCGTGGGCACCTGGACGCTGGCGGCGCCGTCCGCCTTCCCCGACGAGACGGTGTGGTCGGACTACGGCATGGGATATCTGTTCATCCCGATCTTCCTGCCGGTCACCGGCCTGGTCTGGCTGCGAAAGGCCCGCCGGGAAGCGTAGTCCCGGCGGGCCTCGCGGAGCTTGGGGAGATCAGGCGCTGGTGGCGAACGCCGACGCCGTGACCGCCTTCTCCAGCAGCACCAGGCTCAGGCGGCGGTTGACCTCCTCCGTTCCGACCTGGGCGTAGCCGCATCGGCGGTACAGACGCAGGTTGCCCTCGCTGCGGTGCCCGGTGAACAGCCGGTACCGCTTGGCCGCCCCCTCTTCGGCGAGCCGCTCCTCGATCGCCGCCAGCAGCCGGCCGCCGAGGCCGTGCCGCTGCATCCGGGGGTGGACGATCAGCTTGGCGATGGCGGCGGTGCCGTCCTCGTCGACGACACCGCGGACCGAGCCGACGACCTCCGCGCCGAGCCGGGCGACGAGCACGCAGCCCTCGCCCAGTTCGGCACGGAGGTCGTCGAGGGACTGGGTCAGCGGCTCGATGGAGTAGTCGTTGTAGAGCTCCGCTTCCCGCTGGTAGCACAGGTACTGGAGTTTGAGGATCTGCTCGGCGTCGTGCCCGGTCGCCGCAGAGATGGTCACGCTCATGCCCATGGTGCGCATGCCTCCCCATGTCCGAAGTCACCCGGCCGCGACGAGGGTGAGGGTAGGCGACCGGGGTGTGTGGCCTGGTGGAGCCGCCGTGGGTGCACGCCGTCTCCGAGTGGCGGGCCGATTGTCACTCACGCTCTTCCCCGTAGGTCAGGAGCCGCAACCTCCGCCGTGAGCATTCTGCGCAGGCAACCCAGACATCGGGAACGAACCGGCCCCAGGCTGCCCTGTGAGATTCCCAACTCGCCCGCGATCTCCCGGTACGTCGGATCGGATCGGGACAGCAGCGCGCCCAGCACCCGAGGGCAGCGGCCGGGCAGCCGGCGCACCGCCTCGCGGAGCGCGCGCCCGGTCTCGGCGGCCAGCACCCGGCCCTCGGCGCAGGATTCGGGGCCGCCGGACGGCCCGCCGCCGACAGGGTCATAGGGCACCTCCCGGTGGGCGCGGTGGCGGGCGCCGCGCGCCTCCTCCCGTACCGCGGTCCGCAGCCAGGCGGCGGGGTGCGGCGGCGGGCCCGCGGCGCGGGTGAGCTCCAGCAGCCGCAGCCACACGCCCTGCTCCAGGTCGGCGGGGTCGATGCCGGCGCCGTGCGCCTCGGCCGCGGCCTCGGCGGCGAGCAGCGGACTCAGTTCCTCCACAAGGTCCATGCCGGGCGGGACGTGGCCGCGTCGGCGCATGGTTGCCGACGCGGCCACAGCTCACCCGACCGGGGGATGTCGGCGCCGCCGGGTGGACGGCCCCGACGCGGCGTCAGGACCGCCGGAACGCCTGCCGCGCCAGCAGTGCCGTGTCCGGGTTGTCGGAGAAGATGCCGTCGATGCCGGTGGCGAAGTACGCCTTCACGGCGCCGAGGGCATTGCCGTACGCGGCGGGGTCGTCGCCGACCCGGAAGTCCAGCGGCAGGAAGCTGTTCTCGTTGCGCATCGTGTACGGGTGGACGAGCAGCCCCGCGGCGTGCGCGTCGCGGACGAGGGTGGTGGGCTCGCCGAGCTTGCCCTTGTCGTCCTGCGCGATGACCTGCGGCAGCCAGGGGCCGATGCCCTGGGCGAAGCCGGCGATCCACTTGAGGCCCTCGGGCTTGAGCAGGTCGGCCGTGGTGCGCGGGTCACCGGACTCCACAAAGTCCCAGGGCTTGACGGTCGGCTCGTCGAGCAGCACGACCTTCGGGCACCGCAGGCCCAGCTTGCCGAGCCGCTGGATACTGCTGGGCTCGAAGGACTGCAGGAAGGTCGGGGAACCCGCCGTGTCCCGGCCGTACCGGCGCAGCAGCTTGGCCAGCCGCTCCTCCAGGCCCAGGCCCAGCTTGCGGAAGTAGGTGGGGTGCTTGGTCTCGACGTACAGCCATATCCGGCGCCCACGGGCGCGGCCCTCGCGTTCGGCCCACTTGAGGACCTCTTCGAACGTGGGCACCTGCCACACGCCGTCGTAGAGGGTGTTGCGCTGGCGGACGTCGGGGATGCGCTCCTTGGCGCGCAGCGTCTTGAGCTCGGCGAGCGTGAAGTCCTCGGTGAACCAGCCGGTGTGCGCCTGCCCGTCGACCGTCTTGGTGGTCTTGCGGCCGGCGAACTCCGGGCGGTCGGCGACATCGGTGGTGGCGGTGATGTCGTTCTCGTGCCGGCAGACCAGGTGCCCGTCCTTGGTGGGGACCAGGTCCTGCTCGATGACGTCCGCGCCCAGGTCGAGGGCGAGCTGGTAGGAACCGAGGGTGTGCTCGGGCCGATAGCCGCAGGCGCCGCGGTGCCCGACGACGGTGGGCACCGGCAGCTCCTTGTACGAGGCCGGGCCGCCGTTCCCGCCGGCCGCGGCGGTGCCCGCCGCGCCCAGCACCATCGCTCCCGTACCGAGGGCCGTGGCCCCCAGGAGGGCGCGCCGCCCCAGCTGCTGCTCCTGCTCCATGAACACTCCTTGTCGTGCTGTCCGGCACCTGCCAAAAGACCTGGTGATCGTAGGCGCGATCGGCTTGCCGGCGCGAGGCGGCGGGCCAAACGCGCGGAAAACCTCAGTCAACAGTGCGTATCGGCTGTGTGAACCCGGTGTGCGAACGGGTGTGACCCGCGAGTATCGTCCTCAGCTGCGCAAGGTGCGGTGGACGGCTGCGCCGGATGGCCGTACGCCGCAGCGCCGACCGACCACCACCACCGGAGGACCCGTTGTCCCGCATCTTCCTCAAGGCGACGCTCGGAATGCTGTTGCGCGTACTGTTCCGCCCGCGCGTCGAGGGGGCGGAGCACATCCCCGGCAGCGGTCCGGTGATCGTCGCCGGGAACCACGTCACGTTCATCGACTCGATGTTCCTGACGCTGGTGGTGAAGCGGCCGGTGTTCTTCATCGGCAAGGACGAGTACGTCAAGGGCAAGGGCCTCAAGGGCCGACTGATGGCCTGGTTCTTCACTGCCGCCGGCATGATCCCGGTGGACCGGGACGGCGGCCACGGCGGCGTCGCGGCGCTGATGACCGGCCGCCGGGTGCTGGAGGAGGGTCATGCCTTCGGGATCTACCCGGAGGGCACCCGCTCCCCCGACGGCCGGCTGTACCGGGGCCGCACCGGGATCGCCCGGCTGGCACTGATGACCGGTGCGCCGGTGGTGCCGTTCGCGATGATCGGCACCGACCGGGTGCAGCCCGACGGCAAGGGCATGCCGCGCATCGCGCCGGTGACGGTCCGCTTCGGCGCGCCGCTGGACTTCTCGCGGTACGAGGGCATGGACCGCGACCGCTATGTGCTGCGGGCGGTCACCGACGAGGTGATGACCGACGTGATGCGGCTCTCGGGCCAGGAGTACGTGGACATCTACGCCACCAAGGCCAGGGCGCAGAAGGCCGCCTGACGCCCGCCGGCTGACCGACCCCAAGGGTCTTCGGAGGTTCGCTCCGAAGACCCTTGGGCGTTTCAGCGGCCGGCGGCTTCAGAGGCTGAGGCAGTGGGGCTGGAAGTCGGGGTCGGCCGGGCCCTGGCGGCCCAGGGCGTTCAGCACCCACTGGGCGACGACCGGGTCCTTGGGGGACTGGTCGTGCATGAAGGGGTCGAGCGGGCAGCGGTCCTGGAGCTTGACGTTGGTGACGCGCTCGGCCGGACCGCTGAGGTAGGCGCTGGTGTACGGGATCACCACCTCGTCGTAGCGCGTGGTGATGACGGTGTAGTCGGGGCCCGGCGGCGTCTCGCTGCCGGAGTTGAGCCGTCGCAGCAGGTCGGAGTCGGGGCGCTGGTCCAGGCATGCCGGGCAGAACGTCCAGCCGGCCGCCAGGGCGAGCGGGTTGGCCGTGCCATGGTTGGACGGCACGATGCCCACGAGGTCGTCGACCTTGTCGGCCCCGCCCAGGAACTTCACGTAGTAGCGCGGCATCATGCCGCCCTGGCTGTGTCCGACGATGTCGACCTTGCTCGCGCCGGTCGCGGAGCGCACGGCGGCGACGAAGTCGCGCAGTTCGGCCGCGGAGTCGGCGATCGGGGCGGTGCCCAACGTGCCGTAGTTGAAGGCGAAGACGCAGTAGCCGGCTCTGTTGAGCTTGGGCGAGAGCGTGAGCCAGTTCTCCCACATGTGCTTGAGCGTGCCGTTGACCAGCACGACCGGTTCCGGGTGGGCGGAATCGGGCTTGCAGGCCCAGTTGTTGGCTCCGGGCGGCGGAAGGTCCGCTCCCGAGGCGGCTGCCGGGGCGGCTAACCCGGTCAGCGACAGTGCGGCCACCGCGGCGGTGGCGAACAGCGAACGGACAATCGCGCGAAGGCGCATGAAACCCCTCCATCATCGGGACATGCCGATCGCCGGTCGACAATGTCGACCGGCGATCAGCTATTTCACTAGCGCGTTAACTGCCCGTCAATGAGTACTGCGTCACTACCGCACCGTTACCGAAGGTTACTGTCGCGGGGTCACTCCTCGTGCGCGCTGTCCGCCAACCTCTGCCCGCGCAGCAGGAACCAGGCCGCCACCGCCGCCACCAGGAGCACGGACGCGCCCACCACGGCCGCGCTCCGCAGCCCCTCGACGAACGCCTCGCGGGCCGAGTCCAGCAGGTCCGCGGCGACGGGGGCGGGCAGCCCGGCCGACGACTCCACGGCACCGCCGAGGGAGTCGTGCGCGTCGCCGGTCACGCCCGCCGCGCCGGCGGGGACGGTGAAGTCGCGGTAGACCCCGGTGACGATGGAGCCGAGCACGGCGATGCCGAGCGCCGCGCCCAGTTCGTACGCGGTCTCCGACACCGCGGAGGCGGCACCGGCCTGCTCCTTGGGCACACTGGAGAGGATGACGTCCGCGGTGACGGTGAAGGAGAAGCCCGCGCCGACGCCGACGACCAGCAGGACCGAACCGAGCACCGGATAGCCGGTGCCGGTCTCCAGCCAGGCCAGCGCGGCGAGGGCGAGGCCGACCGCCGCCAGTCCGCCGGCGACCACGGCCCGCACCGAGAACCGGCGGGCCGCCGTCCCCGCCACCAGCCCGGCCGTCACCGCTCCGATGGCGGCGGGCAGTTCGGCGAGCCCCGCCTCCAGTGGCTCGCGGCCCTGCACCAGTTGCAGGAACTGGGAGAGGAAGAAGATCAGGCCGGAGAGCCCGAGGATCGTGAGCAGGTCCGCCAGGATCGCCCCGGAGAAGCCGCGGTGCCGGAACAGCCGCATGTCCAGCAGCGGTACGGGGAGGGTGAGCTGCCGCCGTACGAACCACAGCAGGGCGCCCGCGCCGACCGCACCCGCCGCCGCGACGTCCCAGCGCATCCCGTAGGCCGCCGCCTCCTTCACGCCGTAGACCACGGCGACCACGCCGACCAGGGACAGCGCCACACTGAGCAGGTCCCAGGGGCCGGGCGCGGGGTCGCGCGACTCGGGCAGCAGCCGGACGCCGACGAGGACGAGGACCGCCATCACCGGCAGGTTGATGAGGAACACCGACCCCCACCAGAAGTGCTCCAGCAGGAACCCGCCGACGACCGGGCCGACCGCGGCACCGGCCGAGGCGGTCGCGCCCCAGATGCCGACGGCGAGGCTGCGCTCCCGCGGGTCGTGGAAGAGGTTGCGGATCAGGGCGAGGGTGGCGGGCATGAGCGTCGCACCGGCCACGCCCAGCAGGGCCCGGGCGGCGATCATCATCTCGGGGCTGTCGGCGTAGGCGTTGAGCACGGAGACGGCACCGAACGCGACCGAGCCCCAGAGCAGCAGCTTCTTGCGGCCGACGCGGTCGCCGAGGCTGCCCATGGAGACCAGCAGTCCGGCGATGACGAAGGAGTAGACGTCGCCTATCCACAGCAGCTGGGTGCTGGAGGGGCGCAGATCCTCGCTCAGGTACGGGGTGGCCAGGCCCAGCACGGTCGCGTCCACGGCGACCAGCAGGACGGCGAGCACCAGGACGGCGAGGGCGAGCCACCGTCCGGGCCGCAGCTGGGGGGCGGCTTCCCGTTCGGTCAGCTTGGCGCTCATCGCCCGGCACTCCTCCGCGCTCCGCCGAGCAGCAGCTCGGCGATCATGTAGTCCATGTCCTTGGTGGCGAGCCGTCCGTCGTGGACCGCCCAGGCGGCCGCCGCGATCAGCCCGTACAACGCCTCGGTCAGCCAGGCCGGGGTCAGGTCGATGCGCAGCACGCCCTCCTCCTGACCGCGCCGGAAGAGGGCGCCCACGCGCGCGTCCAGCCGGGCCCAGCCCGCGTTGATCTCCTCGCCCTCGAAGAGCTGGTTCTCGGTGTAGAGGAAGGCGAGGAACCCGGAGACCGGGCGCGCGGCCGCGACCAGTCGGCGCAACGCGTCGACAGCGTCGCCCTCCTCCAGTCGGGCAGCGTCCAGCGCCCCTTCGAACTGCTCGATGCCCAGCTCCTCCAGGGCGCGGATCAGCGCGTCGCGGCCGGCGAAGTGCCGGTGGAGGGTGGCGCGGCTGATGCCGGCGGCTCTGGCGATCTCGTCCATGGACGCGGTCGATTTACGGGTGAGCAGCGCGGCGGCTTCCCGGAGCACGTGGGCACGATCAACAGACATGAGACAAACATAACCCGGATGAGACATCAATGTCTCATCCGGGAGGGTGGAGACGCGAAGCCAGCCCGGCGCCGCTGGAGCGGCACCGGGCTGGCTTCTTCGTGGTGAGGCCGGTCAGGCGGGCCCCCTCCGCCCTGGTCAGCGCTTGGCGTCCGCCCACTGCCGCTGCACGACCAGGTCCGTCTTGACCTCCGCGAGCTGGACGGCGACCGCGGACGGCGCGGTGCCGCCGCGCCCGCTGCGGGCGGCCAGCGCGCCGGGCACGTTCAGGACCGTACGGACCTCGGGGGTCAGGTGCGGGGAGATCTTCGCGAACTGCTCGTCCGTCAGCTGGTCGAGCTCGATCCCGTGCGCCTCGCACTCCTTGACGCACTCCCCCGCCACCTCGTGGGCGACCCGGAACGGCACGCCCTGCTTGACCAGCCACTCGGCGATGTCGGTGGCCAGCGAGAAGCCCGCCGGGGCCAGCTCCTCCATCCGGTCGCGGTTGACGGTCAGCGTCGCCATCATGCCGGTGAACGCCGGGAGCAGCACCTCCAGTTGGTCGCAGGAGTCGAAGACCGGCTCCTTGTCCTCCTGGAGGTCCCGGTTGTACGCCAGCGGCAGCGCCTTGAGCGTCGCCAGGAGGCCGGTGAGGTTGCCGATGAGGCGGCCGGACTTGCCGCGTGCGAGTTCGGCGATGTCGGGGTTCTTCTTCTGCGGCATGATCGAGGAGCCGGTGGAGAAGGCGTCGTGGAGCGTCACGAAGGAGAACTCCTTCGTGTTCCAGATGATGACCTCCTCCGCGATCCGGGAGAGGTCGACGCCGATCATCGCCGTGACGAAGGCGAACTCGGCGACGAAGTCCCGGGAGGCCGTGCCGTCGATGGAGTTCGCCGACGAACCGTGCTCGAAGCCGAGGTCACGGGCGACCGCCTCCGGGTCCAGGCCCAGCGAGGAACCGGCCAGGGCCCCCGAACCGTACGGCGAGACGGCGGTGCGGGCGTCCCACTGCCGCAGCCGCTCCGCGTTCCGCGACAGGGCCTGGACGTGGGCCAGGACATGGTGCGCGAAGAGAACCGGCTGGGCGTGCTGGAGATGCGTACGGCCCGGCATGGCGACGTCCGGGTGGGCCTCGGCCAGGCCGACCAGCGCCTCCTGCAGATCCGTGAGCAGCGCGCCGATGATCCGCGCGTGATCCCGCAGGTACATCCGGAAGAGCGTCGCCACCTGGTCGTTGCGGGAGCGGCCGGCGCGCAGCTTGCCGCCCAGGTCGGGACCGAGCCGCTCCAGCAGGCCGCGCTCCAGCGCGGTGTGCACGTCCTCGTCGGCGATGGTGCCCACGAAGGCGCCGGAGGCCACATCGGCTTCGAGGGCGTCGAGCCCGGCGAGCATGCGGTCCAGTTCGTCGGCGGTGAGCAGCCCCGCGGTGTGCAGCACGCGGGCGTGCGCGCGGGACCCGGCGATGTCGTACGGCGCCAGGCGCCAGTCGAAGTGGACGGAGGCCGACAGCTTGGCCAGGGCCTCGGCGGGGCCGTCGGCGAAGCGGCCGCCCCAGAGCCGGACGTCCTTGTTCTCGTTGCTGCTCACGTTCGGGTGCTCCTGGAGTGGGTGCGGATTCGTCGCCGGGTGCGGGCCGGTGGCCGCCGCGCTTGCCTACCCCGCGCCATCGCGCGGGGTAGGCAAGCGCGGCGCGGTAACCGTCAGGCCAGGTCGCGCTTGGCCGCGATCTTCGATGACATGCCGAAGATCTCGATGAAGCCCTTCGACAGCGACTGGTCGAACGTGTCGCCGGTGTCGTACGTGGCGAGGTTGAAGTCGTACAGCGAGGCGTCGGACTTCCGGCCGGTGACGACGGCGCGGCCGCCGTGCAGCGTCATCCGGATGTCGCCGGTGACGTGCTGGTTGGCCTCGTTGATGAAGCCGTCCAGGGCCCGCTTGAGCGGGGAGAACCACAGGCCGTCGTAGACCAGCTCGCCCCAGCGCTGCTCGACCTGCCGCTTGTAACGGGCCAGCTCACGCTCGACCGTGACGCTCTCCAGCTCCTGGTGGGCGGTGATCAGCGCGATGGCGCCGGGGGCCTCGTAGACCTCGCGGGACTTGATGCCGACCAGCCGGTCCTCGACCATGTCGATCCGGCCGATGCCCTGGGCGCCCGCCCGCTCGTTCAGCTGCTGGATGGCCTGGAGCACGGTGACGGGCTTGCCGTCGATGGCCACCGGCACGCCCTCGCGGAAGGAGATCACGACCTCGTCGGGCTCACGCGCGACCGCCGGGTTCGAGGTGTACTCGTAGATGTCCTCGATCGGCGCGTTCCAAATGTCCTCCAGGAAGCCGGTCTCCACGGCCCGCCCGAAGACGTTCTGGTCGATCGAGTACGGGGACTTCTTGGTGGTCGCGATCGGCAGGTTCTTCGCCTCGCAGAAGGCGATGGCCTTGTCCCGCGTCATCGCATAGTCACGGACCGGGGCGATGCACTTCAGGTCGGGGGCGAGGGAGGAGATCCCGGCCTCGAACCGGACCTGGTCGTTGCCCTTGCCGGTGCAGCCGTGCGCGACGGTGGAGGCACCGTGCTTCTTGGCGGCGGCGACGAGGTGCTTGACGATCGTCGGCCGGGACAGCGCCGACACCAGCGGGTAACGGTCCATGTACAGCGCATTGGCCTTGATCGCCGGGAGGCAGTACTCGTCGGCGAACTCGTCCTTGGCGTCCGCGACCTCGGCCTCGACGGCACCGCAGGCGAGCGCGCGCTTACGGATGACGCCCAGGTCCTCGCCGCCCTGGCCGACGTCCACGGCGACGGCGATGACCTCGGCGCCAGTCTCCTCGGCGATCCAGCCGATGGCGACAGAGGTGTCCAGTCCGCCCGAGTAGGCGAGTACGACGCGCTCGGTCACGGGATTCTCCTTACGATCCATACGCTGATGGGTATAAGTATGCACTCCGCCGTATGTTTCGTCAACACACCCCCCGCTGCGTCTGCCGGGCCCGCCACCCCACTGCCGCCGCGCGGGTCCCGGCAACTCGCCTGTACGGCGTACGGCACACACGCGGGTCTATCCTGGGTATATGCCAACGAACCACCGAAACACGGACGAGTGTTGGTAGTTGAGCAATTCAATACCGTCCCGGTTCGGGGTCGTGGGCACGCGCGACCCGCACGGACGGAGGTGGAAACCGTATGCGCGCATATGAGCGTCCCACGCTGACCGCGGTCGGCACCTTCACCAAGGCGACCGGGCTGTTCCTGTTCAAGCGGCGTGGCCCCAAGGACTTCTTGGGGCGCAACCACGCGCTGTTCACCTGAGCGGTCGGCGGAGTGACCGTAACCAATCCGGATAAGACCTGGTGGTAGGCGTGTAATCGCCTGCCACCGGGCTGGAAGGGGCGGTTTGCAGTGGTGCGACCGACCGGCCTCGCCGCACTTCCCTCGTGGTTCGTGGCTCTTCCGGATCATTCCGCGGCAGGCCCTGTCGAAGGCGCTCTGCGCGGTTGCGCCGACCAGAGAATCCGACATCCCTCCGGCCGCCCGTGGCTGGTGGGACGTTGGCGTCCAGGCACCGTGACCGTCGGGACCTGCGGGAACAACGCGCTCGCGGTCATCGGGCAACACGTCGTGACCACTCGCGAACTCACCGAAGCCGCTGCCCGGTTGCATCATGTCACTGACGTCGACCACATATCGGCGACATTGGCCGGGAGTTCCCATGTCGTCGCGTCCGTGGCGGGAAAGGTTCGCATTCAGGGCACGGTCACCGGAATCCGACGGGTGTTCGCGGCGGAATTCGGGCCCGTCACCGTCGCCGCGGACCGGGCCGACACTTTGGCTTTCCTGCTCGACGCGCCGCTGGATGAAGGCCGTCTGGCGCTGCATCTGCTGGACCCGCCCGCGCTGCCGCCGCTGACCGACGTCCCCCTGTGGCGTGGGGTGCGCGGGCTGCCGACGGACAGCTGTCTGGTCCTCGACGATGACGGGCAGTCACACCACACCAGGTGGTGGACACCGCCGGAGGCGCGGTGGTCCCTCGCCGAAGGCGCCGCCGCGCTACGGGAGGCGCTGGCAGCAGCGGTGGCCGCCCGGGTCGAGGGGCACGAGCTCGTCAGCAGCGATCTGAGCGGCCTGGATTCGACGTCGGTGTGCTGCCTGGCCGTCCGGTCGGGCGCGCGGGTCGTCGCGTATACGGCGGCGAGCCCGGACCCGCTGGAAGATGACGTGACCTGGGCGCGGCGCACCGCGGGCGCGCTGCCCGCCCTGGAGCACCACGTCATTCCGGTGGCGGAGCTACCGCTCGTCTACCACGGCCTGCTGGACCTCAACGAGCCCATGGACGAACCCTGCCGTGCAGCCGCGGACCACGCGCGGTGGTTCACCATCGCGCACCGAGCCCTCGCCCGCGGTTCGCGGCTGCACCTGACCGGCTTCTGCGGCGACGAGTTGCTGAGCGGCCTGCCCTTCCACCTGCGGGCGTTGCTGGTCCGGCACCCGGTGGTCGCTACGCGGCGGCTGCGCGGCATCGCCGCCGCGTACCGCTGGCCGCTGGGGCTGATGCTGCGGCAGCTGTGGGACAACCGGGGCTACAGTGCCTGGTTGCTCGGAGTCTCGGAGCGGCTGACCGGCCCCCGCCGCCCCGGGACACTCCGCCGCTCGGTTGGGGGCCACCGCCGCTGCTGCCGCCGTGGGCGACCGTGGACACCGCCACCGCCGTACGGGAGCTGATCCGCGCCGAGGCGCCGTCGGCCGAGCCACTGGCCGGGCGCCGAGACCACCACGGCAATCTGCTGGGCGTACTGGACGCGGCCCGTCCGCTCCGCGAGGTGGCCTGGCTCGCGGACCGGGCGGGGCTCACCCTTGCCGCCCCCTACAGCGATGACCGGGTGCTCGAGGCGTCCCTGTCCGTACGGCCGGAGGAGAAGTACACCCCCTGGCAGTACAAACCGCTGCTCGTGGAGGCGATGCGCGGCGTCGTCCCGGCCGACGCCCTGACCCGGCAGTCCAAGGCGGGGGGCATCTCCGACCTGGACGTCGCCCTGCGCGAGAACCAGGCGGAACTCCTACGGCTGTGGGAGGACTCGCTGCTCGCGAGAATGGGCTTGATCGACGCCGCCCGGCTTCGTGAGCTGTGCCGCAATCCGATGCGCGCCGGTCCCCACGACCTGCACGGTGCGCTCTACCAGACGGTCGCCTGCGAGGTGTGGCTCCGCACGCTGCGGCGTACGACCGTCCCGAGCACGGGAGCGAGGCCATGACGCTCAGGCTGCGCGACGGCGTGTCCCGCGCCGACACCGACGAGGGGATCGCACTGCTCGACGAGGACACCGGCCAGTACTGGAACCTGAACCCCACCGGGGCCCAGGCGCTGCGCACGCTCCTGGCCGGAGGCACCCCCGAGCAGGCGGCCCGGGAGCTGACCGAGGCATACGACGTGGACGCCGAGACCGCCCGCGTGGACGTGACGGAGCTGGTTGCGACGCTGCGGTCGGCGGGGCTGCTGGAGCCCTGACGTCCACCCGGCAGGTCGGAGAGGAGAGTCCGGTGAGCCACGTGATCTCCTACAACCCGCGCTCGGTGCCGATGCCGCGCCGGATGCTCACCCACCTGGCCGTCGGCTGCGCCCGGGTGCTCGCCCGCCGGCCGCCCCGCCGGATCCGCGCGGTGCTCGCCCGGGTGAGCCGCGATGCCCGGCCGGCCAGCTACGCGGAGGCCAAGGCGGCGCGGGACGCCGTCACCGCGGTCAGCCTCGCCTGCACCGGTCCCGAGGGCTGCCTGCCCAGGTCCCTGGCGACCGCCTTGCTCTGCCGGGTGCACGGCCAGTGGCCGACCTGGTGCGTGGGGGTCCGGCGGATACCCCCGTTCGGCGCGCACGCCTGGGTGGAGGCGGAGGGCCTGGTGGTCGGCGAGGACCACCCGCCCGACTACTTCCGGACCTTCTTCACCGTCCCATGAGCCGCCGCCCCGATCGCGAGTCCGCGGCCACGGGTCCCGCGCCCCGGAATCCCGTGCCCGCCGTACCGGCGTCGGCGCCGCGCCAGGTGCTGCGCGTCCTGCGCGGGCACTGGCGCTGGATCTCGGGCGCGGTGGCCCTGACGCTGGTCGGCTCGGCGCTCGGCCTGGCCCAGCCCCTGGTGGTCAAGAACGTGATCGAGGCGGCCGGCTCCGACCGCGGTCTCGGCGGCTACATCGGCGTGCTGATCGCCCTCTTCGTCGCCCAGGCGGCGGTCCAGGCAGTCGCCCGGTACGTGCTCGCGCGAACCGGCGAAGGAGTCGTCCTGGGCATCCGGCTGGGGCTCATCGACCATCTGCTGCGGCTGCCGATGAGAACCTACGACCGGCACCGGATCGGCGACCTGATCTCGCGCACCAGCGCGGACAGCACGGCGCTGCGCCTGCTCATCGCCGAGGGGTTCACCGACGCGGTGAGCGGCACCATCGGGCTCATCGGCGTCGTCGCCCTGATGGTCTGGCTCGACTGGGTCCTGTTCCTCATCGTGCTGGCCCTGATCATCGTGGGCGCGCTGACCATCAGCTCGGTGCTGAAGGCGATCGGACGGGCCTCGCTCCGCGCCCAGCAGGGCATCGGCGCGATGACCGCGGAGTTGGAGCGGGCGCTGGGCGCCATTCGCACCGTACGGGCCAGCCGCGCCGAGCGGCGGGAGGCCGAGCGCATCGCGGCGCACGCGAGGTCGGCGTACGTGGCGAGCGTCCGCATGGGGAAGCTGGACGCCACGGTGGCGCCGGCGCTCGAGCTCACCCTCCACGGCTCCTTCCTGGTCGTCCTGCTGGTGGGCGGGGTGCGCGTGGCGGGAGGCAGCGGCTCGATCGCCGATCTGGCGGCGTTCCTGCTGTACATGCTGTATCTGATCGCCCCGCTCGGCGCCGTCTTCCAGGCGGTCAGCACCATGGTGCAGGGCACGGGTGCGCTCCGCCGCATCACCGAGGTCCTCGATCTGCCGCGTGAGCCGGAGGCCCCGCCCGCCAGGCGTCCGGAGGCGCCGGAGCGGCGGCGGGACACGCCGGTGCTGGAGTTCCGGGATGTCTGGTTCGCGTACGACCCGCTTCGGCCGGTGCTGCGCGGGGTCTCCTTCCGGGTGCCGCCGAAGGGGCATGTCGCGCTGGTCGGCAGCTCGGGGGTCGGCAAGTCGACCGTCTTCGCGCTCGCCGAGCGGTTCTACGACCCGGACCGCGGCCAGGTGCTGTTCGAGGGCCGCGACCTGCGGCAGCTCGGGCATGCCGAGCACCGGGCGCGGATCGGCCTGGTCGAGCAGCACGCCCCGGTGCTGTACGGCACGCTGCGGGAGAACCTGCTGTACGCCGCCCCGGACGCGGGCGCGGACGAGCTGGACCGGGTGATCGAGCTGGCCCATCTGGCCGAACTGGTCTCCCGGCTGCCGCGCGGGCTGGACACGGACGCCGGTGAGCACGGGATGGCGCTGTCCGGCGGGGAGCGCCAGCGGATCGCCATCGCCCGGTCGCTCCTGACCCGGCCCAGCCTGCTGCTGCTCGACGAGCCGACGGCCCATCTGGACGCGGTGAACGAAGCGGCGCTGCGCCGCTCCATCCGGCGCATCTCGGCGGAGTGCGCGCTGCTGGTGATCGCGCACCGGTTCTCGACCATCCAGGGCGCGGACCTGATCGTCGTCCTCGACGGCGGCGAGGTGGTCGCCACCGGCAGCCATCGCGAGCTGTTGGACGCCAGTGAGCACTACCGCCTGCTGTCGCGCGCCCAGCACGACGGGCACGCGTTCCCCGCGTAGGTCCGTGAGGAGGCCTCCGGAAGGTCCCGGGTGAGATTCCGGGCCCGGCTAGGGGCGGGTGCCCTCCCAGGCGCGGCGCAGTGCGTCGATCTCCTCGGGGCTGGACTCCCGGGCGATGTACGGGATCTCCAGCAGGTGCCGGACCTGGTCCTCCCCTATGTGCTGCCGCACCACGTCCGGGTCCTTGAGCACCTGCCCGTACAGCTTGGCGCCGTCCATGCAGAAGACGTCGACGAGGGTGAGCCGGCCGTCGAGCGCGCGGCGGACGTTGCCCGCGTTGAGGTCGATCCCGTACCACCACGGTGTCGCGGTCCGGAACTGCTCGTCGACCCCCCGCGCCGCGTGCCGTACGGCCTCGAACTCCGGATCCTCGTCGGGGCCGTCGGCGTGCCAGCGGTCGGCCGCTCGAGTGGCGAGCTCCGCGGGCGCGGGCGCCAGGAACTCCATCACGGTGAGGGTGCCGCCGCCATCGAGCGCGGCAGCGAGCTCGACCCGTGGCAGATAGCGGTTGTCCGGGCACCGGCGGCACAGCTCCAGGAACGCCGCGTACGCGGGGTCGAAGGGGCAGACCCGCGCGGCGAACAGGCCGGAGGGCGAGCGCAGCGCGACCGCCCAGTCGCCGAGCCCGCAGGGGGTCCATCCCGACTGGACCAGTTCGGCCAGCGCCTCGCGGTGCGTGCGGTCCTGCCAGCTCCGGCTCGTGACGGCAGCGAGGTCGGGAGGGGTGGCGGCGTCGCCATCGGTGTGGATCAGCACCTGGGCAGCCTAGGACGAGAGCGATCAGCGCCGGTACCGAATTTCCGCGCTAGCGGGCCTTCTGAGCCAGGCCCAGCAGATGGTCCGCGAGCGCCTGCCCCCGGCCGGGTCCCGGCTGATGAGCAGCAGGGTGTCGTCGCCCGCGATGGTGCCCAGGATGTCGTGCAGCTCGGCCTGGTCGATGGCGGAGGCCAGGAACTGGGCGGCGCCCGGCGGGGTCCGCAGCACGACCAGGTTGGCCGAGGCCTCGGCGGAGATGAGGAGCTCGCCGGAGAGGCGGCGCATGCGCTCCTCCTTGGCGGACTCCCCCAGGGGCGCCTGGGGGGTACGGAATCCGCCTTCGCTCGGCACCGCGTAGATCAGTTCTCCGCCGGTGTTGCGGATCTTCACGGCGCCGAGCTCGTCGAGGTCCCGGGAGAGGGTCGCCTGGGTGACGGAGAGTCCGTCGTCGGCGAGCAGCTTCGCGAGCTGGCTCTGGGAGCGCACCGGTTGCCGGTTCAGGATGTCCACGATCCGGCGGTGGCGGGCGGTGCGGGTCTGCGGCACGGCTTGGCCGGCGGCCTGTGCGGCGGCTTGTGCCGCCGCGTTGGCGTCCCGTGCGTCGCCGTCCCGTAGCTCGTTCTGCTGCGCCTCGGTCATGTTCTCGTCAGTCTCCGGATGTGTTGGACCCCGTCTCCACGCGGTGGGCGTGCAGGGCCGCGTCCAGGGCCGTGGGGAGCGCCTGGAGGAAGGTGTCCACGACGTCGTCGCCGACGATGAGCGGCGGGGCGAGCCGAATGACGTCCGGCACGGCCGCGTTCACCAGAAGACCCGCGTCCTGAGCCGCCTGCTGCACCCGTGGTGCGAGGGATTCTGTAAGCACGATACCCAGCAGAAGGCCCGCGCCGCGGACATGGGAGACCAGCGGATGTCCGATCGCCTCGATTCCCTCCCTCAGCCGCTCCCCCGCGCGCTTGACCCGGTCGAGGACGTCCTCGGCGACGATGGTGTCCAGCACGGCGAGCGCGGCGGCGCACGCGACCGGGTTGCCGCCGAAGGTGGAGCCGTGCTGACCGGGCGTCAGCAGGTCGGCCGCGGGGCCGAAGGCGACGGTGGCGCCGATGGGCAGGCCGCCGCCGAGCCCCTTGGCCAGGGTGACGACGTCCGGTTCGACGCCCTGCGCCTGGTGCTCGAACCAATGGCCCGTTCGGCCGATACCCGTCTGGATCTCGTCGAGGACGAGCAGCGTCCCGGTGGCCCGGGTGATCTCGCGCGCCGCCGCAAGGTAGCCCGCCGGGGGCACGACGACGCCGTTCTCCCCCTGGATCGGCTCGATGATCACCAGCGCGGTGTCGGTGGTCACCGCGGCCCGCAGGGCCTCGACGTCGCCGTACGGCACATGGGTGACGTCGCCGGGCAGCGGCCGGAACGGGTCCTGCTTGGCGGGCTGCCCGGTGAGGGCGAGGGCGCCCATGGTGCGGCCGTGGAAGCCGCCGGTGGTGGACACCATGTGCGTGCGGCCCGTGCGCCGCCCGATCTTGAATGCGGCCTCGACGGCCTCGGCACCGGAGTTGGAGAAGTAGACGCGGCCGGAGCGGCCGAACAGGTGGAGCAGCCGTTCGGCGAGCGCGACCGGCGGCTCCGCGATGTAGAGGTTGGAGACGTGGCCGAGGGTGGCGATCTGGTCGGACACGGCTCGCACGACGGCGGGGTGTGCGTGGCCGAGGGCGTTCACGGCGATGCCGCCGATGAAGTCCAGGTACGCGCGGCCGTCGGCGTCCCACACCCGCGCGCCCTCGCCGTGGGCGAGCGGCAGCCGGGGCGTGCCGTAGTTGTCCATCAGCGCACCCCGCCAACGCTGCGTCAGGCTGGTGTTGTCCGGGATCTCGCTCATGCTTCCTCCCCTTGATGCACCGGGTCCGGCACGACCATGGTGCCGATCCCTTCGTCGGTGAAGATCTCCAGCAGGATGGAGTGCGGTACCCGTCCGTCGATCACGCGCGCGGTGGTGACCCCGTTCCGCACGGCGAACAGGCAGCCCTCCATCTTGGGGACCATGCCGCTGGCCAGATCGGGCAGCAGCTTCTCCAGTTCACTCGCGGTGAGTTGGCTGATGACGTCGTCGCTGTCGGGCCAGTCGGCGTACAGGCCCTCGACGTCGGTGAGCACCATCAGCGTCTCGGCGCCCAGCGCGGCGGCGAGGGCGGCGGCCGCGGTGTCGGCGTTGACGTTGTAGACGTGGCCGTCGTCGGCGCTGCGGGCGATGGAGGACACCACCGGGATCCGCCCGTTGTCCAACAGGGCCTGGATGGCGCCGGTGTCGATGTCCGTGACCTCGCCGACCCGGCCGATGTCGACCTGTTCGCCGTCGATGTCGGCGTACCGCTTGATGGCCGTCATGGTGTGCGCGTCCTCGCCGGTCAGGCCGACGGCGAGCGGGCCGTGCTGGTTGAGCAGACCGACCAGCTCGCGCTGGACCTGTCCCGCGAGCACCATCCGGACGACGTCCATGGCCTCGGGGCTGGTGACGCGCAGCCCCGCCTTGAACTCCGACTCCAGGCCGAGCCGGTCCAGCTGGGCGCTGATCTGCGGCCCACCGCCGTGCACGACGACGGGGCGCAGGCCAGCGTGTCGCAGGAAGACCACGTCCTGGGCGAACGCGGCCTTGAGCCCGTCGTCGACCATGGCGTTGCCACCGAACTTGACCACGACGGTCTTGCCGTGATGGCGGGTCAGCCAGGGCAGCGCCTCGATGAGGGTGCGTGCCTTGGGCAGGGCGGTGTGCTTACGAGCGGTCATGAGGAATACGCGCTGTTCTCGTGTACGTAGTCGGCGGTGAGGTCGTTGGCCCAGATGACGGCGGACTCGCTGCCCGCCGCGAGGTCGGCGGTGATCCGCACCTCGCGGTAGCGCATGTCGACCCGTTCGCGGTCCTCGCCGACGGAGCCGTTCTTGCAGACCCAGACGTCGTTGATCGCGACATTGAGCTGGTCGGGTTCGAAGGCGGCGGAGGTGGTGCCGATCGCGGAGAGCACCCGGCCCCAGTTGGGGTCCTCGCCGTGGATGGCGCACTTGAGCAGGTTGTTCCGGGCGATGGAGCGGCCCACCTCCACGGCGTCGTCCTCGCTGGCCGCGTTGACGACCTCGATCCGGATGTCCTTGGAGGCACCCTCGGCGTCACCGATCAGCTGCCGGGCCAGATCGTCGCAGACGGCACGGACGGCCTCGGCGAACTCCTCGGGGTCGGGGACGACCTCCGAGGCGCCGGAGGCCAGCAGCAGCACAGTGTCGTTGGTGGACATGCAGCCGTCGGAGTCGACCCGGTCGAAGGTGGTGCGGGTGGCGGCGCGCAGCGCCGTGTCGAGGGCCGGGCTGTCGGTGTCGGCGTCGGTGGTGAGGACGACCAGCATCGTGGCCAGGCCGGGGGCGAGCATGCCCGCCCCCTTGGCCATGCCACCGACCGTCCAGCCCGCCGGGCTCTGGACGACGGCGGTCTTGTGCACGGTGTCGGTGGTCTTGATGGCGATGGCGGCCTTCTCGCCGCCATGCGGGTTGAGTTGGGCGACGGCCTTGTCCACTCCGCGCAGCAGCTTGTCCATGGGCAGGAGAACGCCGATCAGTCCCGTCGAGCAGACGGCGACCTCGCCCGCGCTGTGCCCGCCCGTCTCGTCGCACCCTGCCGTGTTGAGCGACTCGGCGACCTTCTCGGCCGTGGCGTGGGTGTCCTGGAACCCCTTGGGGCCGGTGCAGGCGTTGGCGCCGCCGGAGTTGAGGACGACGGCGGAGACCTGACCGCCCTTGAGGACCTGCTCGGACCACAGGACGGGGGCCGCCTTGACCCGGTTGGAGGTGAAGACGCCCGCGGCGGCGAGACGCGGCCCGTTGTTGACCACGAGGGCCAGGTCCGGGCTGCCGCTCTCCTTGATTCCGGCGGCGATCCCGGAGGCGGTGAACCCCTTGGCTGCCGTAACACTCACGGTGCGACTCCGATCGTGGATAGTCCGGTCTCCTCCGGGAGACCCAGGGCGATGTTCATGCTCTGCACCGCGCCGCCCGCGGTGCCCTTGGTGAGGTTGTCGATGGCGCTGATGGCGATGATCCGGCCGGCCGCCTCGTCGTAGGCGACCTGTATCTGCACGGCGTTGGAGCCGTACACCGCGGCGGTGGCGGGCCACTGCCCCTCGGGCAGGAGGTGGACGAAGGGCTCGGGGGCCAGGGCCTTCTCGTACGCCTCGCGGACCTGGGCGGCGGTGGCCCCGGGCCGGGCCTTGGCGGAGCAGGTGGCGAGGATGCCGCGGGCCATGGGGGCGAGGGTGGGGGTGAAGGACACCGAGACCCGCTCCCCGGCGACCGCCGACAGGTTCTGGATCATCTCGGGGGTGTGCCGGTGGCCGCCGCCGACGCCGTACGGGCTCATGGAGCCCATCACCTCGCTGCCGAGCAGGTGCGGCTTGGGCGCCTTGCCCGCGCCGGACGTCCCGGACGCCGCGACGATCACGGCCTCGGGCTCGGCCAGCCCGGCCGCGTACGCCGGGAAGAGCGCGAGCGAGACAGAGGTCGGATAGCAGCCGGGGACCGCGATCCGCCGCGATCCGCTCAGCGCCTCCCGGGCTCCGGGCAGCTCGGGCAGCCCGTACGGCCAGGTGCCCGCGTGGGGGGAACCGTAGAACTTCTCCCAGTCCGCGGCGTCCTTGAGGCGGAAGTCCGCTCCGCAGTCGATGATCAGCGCGTCGTCGCCCAGTTCCTCCGCGACGGCGGCGGACTGCCCGTGCGGCAGCGCGAGGAAGACAACGTCGTGACCTGCGAGGACGTCGGGCGTGGTGGGCTCCAGCACGCGGTCGGCGAGCGGCAGCAGGTGGGGCTGGAGCCCGCCGAGACGCTGCCCGGCGTTGGAGTTGCCGGTCAGCGCGCCGATCTCGACGCGGGGGTGCGCGAGCAGCAGGCGCAGCACTTCGCCGCCGGCGTACCCGCTCGCTCCGGCCACTGCCGCACGTACCTTCATGGAAGCCTCCTCTAGATGGCATGACTATACGGTTCTCGGCAGTTTTATGCAACGCTCGCTGGAGCGGGGCGGCCGCCGGAGGATCTCTTGAACGCTGGGCCCGGCCGATCGGTTCCTGCGGGCTGCCCGGTCGTCTCGTCGACCGGACACGGGCGCAGGGGCAGGGGCGCCGTCAGGCCCGGATGTCGTCGTACGCCGCGCGGAGCCGCCGCACTCCCTCGGCCAGCTCACCGGCGCTCGCCGCCGACGCGAAGCTGAGCCGCAGGTGGGGGGCGGGCGGTTCGGCGCAGAAGTAGGGGCGCCCCGGGGCGACGGCCACCCCCGCGCGCAGGCCGGCGGCGGCCAGCGCGAACTCGTCCGTACCGTCGGGCAGGCGCAGCCACAGGACGTAGCCGCCGGACGGTACGTGCCGTATGTCGGCCGCCTCGGGCAGCTCCTGCCGGAGCGCGGTGACCAGGGCGTCGCGGCGACCGCGCAGTTCGGCGGCGATGTGGCGCAGATGGCGGAGCCACCCCGGCGCGCCGACCAGTTCGAGGGCGGCCTCCTGGAGCGGGCGCGGCACGAAGAAGCTGTCGACGATCTGGATGGCGCGGAGGCGCTCCAGGGCGGGGCCGCGGGCGGCGAGCGCGCCCACCCGCAGGCTGGGTGAGGTGATCTTGGTGAGGGAGCAGACGTGCACCACGACGCCGTCGGGATCGTCGGCGACGAGCGGGGCGGGCGGCGGGGCGGCGTCCTCGTGCGCCAGACGGCGGGCGAAGTCGTCCTCGACGACGAACGCCCCGGCCTCGCGCGCCACGCGCAGCACCTCGGCGCGCCGCTCGGCGGAGAGCACCGCGCCGGTCGGGTTCTGGAACAGCGGCTGCGAGACGAAGACGCGGGCGCCGCTGACCCGGAACGCCTGGGCGAGCAGGTCGGTGCGGACGCCGTCGGTGTCGACGGGTACGGGGACCGGGCGCAGGCCGGAGGCGCGGGCCGCGGCGAGCATGCCGGGGTAGGTCGGGGACTCGACGAGGACGGGCGCGCCGGGGGTGGCGAGCGCGCGCAGCGCGGCGGTCAGCGCGCTCTGGCCGCCCGCGGTGACCAGGACGTCGGAGGGGGCGACGGCGCCCGCGGCGCCGCCGATCTCGCGGGCGAACCAGGCGCGCAGCTCGGCCAGCCCCTCCGTCGGCGGGCGGCCCCAGGCGCCCGGCCGCCGGCCGGCGCGGGCGAGTGCGGCGGCCATGGCGCGCTCCGGCTGGAGCGAGGGGTGCAGGTAGCCGCCGTTGAGTTCGACGACACCGGGCGGCGGGGCGGCCAGCGTGGCGAGTACGGCGGAGGCGTCGACGGAGCGGGGCACCGGTTCGCCCGGGGTCTCCGCGCTCAGGGCGACCTCCTGCCAGGAGGTGTCGCCGGGGCGCGCCGTGCCGCGGCGCGGCCGGTCGGCCCGGAAGGCTCCGGCGCCGGGCCGGGTGACGACCAGCCCCTCGGCGGCGAGCGCGGCCAGCGCGCGGGAGACGGTCACGGGGCTGACCCGGAAGCGCTCCACAAGGGCCCGACTGGACGGCAGCTTCTCACCTGGTGAGTAGCGGTTGAGTTCACTTCGCAGGATGCTTGCCAACTCCGCCACACTGCTACGCTCTTGCATGAGAGATGACGATAGCGCTATCCGCTCCACGTCGATAGCGGTGAGCACCGGCGCGACGGCCCCGGGCGCCGCAGCCGCGCGTACGGGGGCGGCCGCCGGCGCCGCCACGCGCGCGGGGAGCGCCACGGGCACGGCCGCCGGCACCCTGCTCGCCGGGCTCGGCGTCGCCGCCTTCTCGCTCACCTTCCCCGGCACCGTCTGGGCGCTGGAGGGCTTCGGGCCGTGGTCCGCCGTCTCCCTGCGCATGGTGCTGGCGGGGCTGCTCGCGGGCGGCTGCCTGGCCGTACTGCGCGTACCGCTGCCCGACCGCCGGTACTGGCCGGGGCTCGCCGTCGTGGCGGCCGGGGTCGTCGTGGGCTTCCCGCTGCTGACCACGCTCGCGCTGCGGACCTCGACGACCTCGCACGCGGCGGTGGTGGTCGGTCTCCTGCCGCTCACCACGGCCGCGTTCTCCGCCGTACGGACCGGAGCGCGGCCCTCCCGCGCCTTCTGGGCGGCGGCGCTGGCCGGTGCGGCGGCGGTGCTGGGCTTCGCCGTACAGCAGAGCGGCGGCACGCCGACGTCGGGCGATCTCTACCTGTTCGCGGCGCTGCTGGTGTGCGCGGCGGGCTACACCGAGGGCGGGCGGCTGGCCGGGCACATGCCGGGCTGGCAGGTGATCGGCTGGGCGCTGGTCGGCTGTCTGCCGCTGTCCGTGGCGGGCGCTGCCGTGGCGCTGTCGGCCGAGCCGGCGCGGCTGACCGGGCACGCCGTCGCCGGGCTGCTGTGGCTGGCCGCGGGCTCGCAGTTCGCGGGCCTGGTGCTCTGGTACCGGGGCATGGCGGCGATCGGCGTGGCGCGGGCGAGCCAGCTGCAGCTGGCCCAGCCGCTGCTGACCCTGGTGTGGTCGGTCCTGCTGCTGGGCGAGCACCTGACTCCGGCCGCGCCGGTCACCGCGGTGGCGGTGCTGGTCTGCATCGCCGTGACGCAACGCGCCAGAACGTGACGATCAGGGGCACACCCGCGGTGCCCGCCATAGACTGCAACTACCGAGCCAATCTCCTGAAAGAGCCGGACAGGAGGCCGTGAGCGATGCATGCGAGCAAGGGTGACAGGCTGGTGGTGCACGGCAGGGTGGTCGGACAGCACGACCACGTCGTGGAGATCGTCGAAGTACTCGGGCAGAACGGCGAACCGCCGTACCGCGTCCGTGCCGAGAACGGCCACGAAACGATCATGACGCCGGGACCGGACTCCGTGGTCCGGAGGAGCACGGGAGAGCCCGCCTGACGGCTCTCCCGTGTTCATCATCCCGATCGGGCAGTGTCATCGTCCCGGTCGGGCGCGGAATCGTCCGGTCGGGCTCAGTGCGGCGGGCGCACCCGGCCCGGGTAGTGGTCGGCGACGACGCGTGCCATCGCTCCTATACGGTCCTCGGCCACCTCCTTGGCGGAGAAGTACACGTTGCCGCGCACCTCGGGGAAGTCCCGGTCGAAGGTGAGGTGGCGGGACAGCTCGGCCGGATCCTGCCAGGGCGCCGGCTGCCCTTGCGCACCCGCCTTGTAGAGCGCTTCGCCGATGTAGAGGTCGACGCCCGTGCCCCGGACGGTCCGCGCCCACCAGGGGACGACCTTGGCGTAGTCGGCCACCGGGAAGCCGATGTTCCAGTAGACCTGGGGCACGATGTAGTCGATCCACTCCTCGCGGACCCACTTGCGGGTGTCGGCGTACAGGTCGTCGTAGGTCTGCACGCCGGCGCGGGTGTCCGAACCGCGCGGGTCCGTGGCCTTGTTGCGCCATATGGCGAACGGGCTGACGCCGAACCGTACGCGGCCCTTCTTCAGCTTCCGCAGCCGCTGGGCCGTCTCCAGGACGAGGCGGTCGATGTTGTTCCGGCGCCAGGCGGCCCGGTCCGGGAAGCCCTTGCCGTAGCGTGCGTACGCCGCGTCGTCGTTGAACTTCTGACCGGCCACCGGGTACGGGTAGAAGTAGTCGTCCCAGTGCACGGCGTCGACGTCGTAACGGGCGACGGCGTCGAGCATCGCGTCCTGGACGAAGCGGCGGACCCGGGGCAGTCCGGGGTTGTAGTAGAGCTTGCCGCCGTACGGCACCACCCACTCCGGATGCCTGCGGGCCGGGTGGCCGGGCACCAGCCGGGAGCGGTCGGTGTGGTTGGCGATGCGGTACGGGTTGAACCAGGCGTGCAGTTCCAGGCCGCGCTCGTGGGCCTCGCGTACGGCGACGCCCAGCGGGTCCCAGCCGGGGTTTCGGCCCTGCTTCCCCGTGAGGTATTCGGTCCACGGTTCGTACGGGGACGGCCACAGGGCGTCGGCGGTGGGCCTGACCTGGAAGACCACCGCGTTGAGCCGGCGCTTGACGGCCGCGTCGAGGAGCGCGAGGAGTTCCCGGCGCTGCTGTCCGGCCGGGAGGCCGGGCTTGGACGGCCAGTCGCGGTTGGCCACGGTGGCCAGCCACATCCCGCGGAACTGGTGCCGGCGGCCCGGTGCCCGCGGCGGACGGTCGGCGGCCCGGGCATCGGCCCCTTCCTGAGGGGGCCCGGCGGGGCCTTCGGACGCCGGAGCGGCCGCCGCCGCGGTCGGCACCGCGGCCGGCACCGCCGCGGCGGCGAGTAACCCGGCCGCCGTCGCGGTCAGGTCCCTGCGCGTGATCTCACCCATGATCGCTCCCTTGGTCGCTCGACTTGAGCGTGCGTCACGTACTGGTCACGTTGCGCTGATGATGAACGGCGCCGGGGCTCGCGGCAATGCTCCACACCCGTGGGAGCGCTCCCAGACCGCCCGGACGGACGGTCGCCCACCCCGGCGGAGTAACGTCTGGGACGAGCGCGGGCGCGTGGCGCACTCCTGCCGACCGTGGGAGGACGCACGGGGCCCGCCGTCCCGTAGATCAGCGAAAGGCACGATGTGACGGACACTGTGGCAGACGTGGCACGCGTCGGAGTGGTGGGCTGCGGCCAGATGGGCGCGGGCATCGCCGAGGTCTGTGCCCGTTCCGGACTGGACGTCAAGGTCGCCGAGACCACCGGCGAGGCCCTGGAACTGGGCCGCACCCGTCTGACCAGCTCCCTCGGCAAGGCCGCGGAGCGGGGCAAGATCACGCCGGAGGAGCGGGACGCGGCGCTGGCACGGCTCAGCTTCACCACCGACCTGGGCGAGTTCGCCGACCGCGATCTGGTCGTCGAGGCGGTCGTGGAGAACGAGCAGGTCAAGACGGAGATCTTCCAGATCCTCGACCAGGTGGTCACCCGGCCCGACGCGATCCTGGCCTCGAACACCTCCTCCGTCCCCCTGGTCAAGCTGGCCGTCGCCACCTCCCGTCCCGACCAGGTCATCGGCATCCACTTCTTCAACCCGGCGCCGGTGCAGAAGCTGGTCGAGCTGATCCCCGCGCTGACCACGAGCGAGGAGACCATCAAGCGCTCCGAGGCGCTGGTCCACGACGTGCTCGGCAAGCACGCCATCCGGGCGCAGGACCGCTCGGGCTTCATCGTCAACGCGCTGCTCATCCCGTATCTGCTCTCGGCGATCCGGATGTTCGAGTCGGGCATCGCGAGCCGCGAGGACATCGACAACGGCATGGAGCTGGGCTGCGCGCACCCGATGGGTCCGCTCAAGCTGTCCGACCTGATCGGCCTGGACACCATCGCCGCGATCGCGGACTCCATGTACGCCGAGTTCAAGGAGCCGCTGTACGCCGCTCCCCCGATCCTCCAGCGCATGGTGGACGCGGGCCGGCTGGGCCGCAAGACGGGCTGGGGCTTCTACTCGTACTGACCGCCAGGCGCCCCTGGGCACAGGGAGACAGGGCCCGGCCTCCGGTGACGTCCGGGGCCGGGCCCTGTCGTATGGGGCCGTGCGGGCGATGTGCGACCGGAGCGCGCGCCGCGCGCCCCGAGTTCACACGGGGTGCGCGGCGATGACGCGCATTCACCCGGCGCACACGCTGCCGCGCGCGCCCGATGCGCGGTTCACTCGGATCGTCGGACACCTCACGCACCCACCGAAGAAGGGGGAACGATCCGTGACCACCGAGCCCGAGCACGCCGTGACCGCCGCGGAGCTCGCGGAACTCCGCGGAAACGTCGACGTCGGACTCACCCGGGTCGACGGCCGGCTCGCGCTCCTCGACCACCGGGCCGAGACTGCCGAGGACGACGTCGCCCAACTGGCCGCGCGAGTGCGCGCCTTGGAGCACGCCCGCTGGCCACTGCCGTCGATCGCCGCGCTCACCGGGCTCGGCGGCCTGGCGCTCACCGTGTGGCAGGTCGTGGGCCGTTAGCCGAGCCGCTCAGTGGACAGCGGAGCCGTCACGGAGCAGCCCGGCCGGTCCGCCAGCCCGCCAGTCCGCCGGACCCGTCAGCCGAGGCGGATCTGATGCAGCATCAGCAGGGCCGCCGCCATGTTCGCGGCCGGCACCTCGCCGCGCCCGACCATGTCGGGGACGAGCTTGAGCGGCACCCACTCGCGCCGGTCGGACTCGATGTCGTCCTGCGGGTGGCCGATGTACGCGGCCTCCTCCGCCCAGTAGATGTGATGCCGCGCGTCGGTCAGCCCGTTGGACGGCTCGACCGACAGCAGATGCCGCAGCGGTCCGGGGCGCCAGCCGGTCTCCTCCTCCATCTCGCGGGCCGCCGCGGCGGCGATGTCCTCACCGTCCTCGACGACTCCGGCGGCCAGTTCCCAGCCCCAGCTGTCGGTGATGAAGCGGTGCCGCCACAGCAGGAGCACCTCGTTGGCCTCGTTGACCACGGTGGCCACGGCCACCGGCCGCAGCCGGATCAGGAAATGATCGAGATGGCGGCCGTCGGGGAGTTCCACGTCGGCGAGGTTCACCCGGAACCACCTGTTCTCGTACACGGTCCGCTCGGCGAGATTCTTCCATCGCACTGTCAGCCACCTTCCGTCGCGTAGAGGGCAGCATGCCGACGCAAGGGCCCGTACGCACCCGGAAGGAAGTGCTCACCGTGTCGCGGCCTCCCCCAGCTCCCTCTGGCTGGGAGGTGCCCCCCAGCTCAGAGTGGGACGCGCGGTGCTCAGAGCGGGACGCGCAGTGCTCCGTCGATCAGTTCGGCGGCTTCGGACGTCGCCGCGCAGCGGCTCTCGGTGAGATGCTCGCGCACCGACCGGAGCCGGTCCCGCAGGCGCCGTGACTCCATCCCGCGGGCCCGATGGGCCATCTCCACCGCGGTGGCCACCGCCTGGTCGGCGTCGCCCTGGCGCAGTTCGATGTGGGTGAGCATGGCCAGCCGGTGTACCCGGCCGCGGTCGTGCGCCGGGGTGCCGACGGCCGCGGTGGCGTGCTCGCGGGCGGCCGCCAGGTCGCCGAGGCTGAGCAGCGCCTCCGCCACCTGCACGTTGACGAGGCCGGGCTGGACGTACCCGGTCTCGTCGGGCTCCGCGCCGCGCCGGATGCGTTCGGCGGCCGCCTCGGCACGGCGGATGCAGGCCAGCGCCCCCGCGCCGTCGCCGAGCCGTGCGTACGCCTTGGCCTGCATCGCGTACAGGTCGGCGGCGAGCGCCGGGGTGACCTCGGCGCGCGCCGCGCGCACCGCGGACTCGGCGAACGCCACGGCCTGGCGGTACTCCTTGAGATACAGGGACTGGTTGACCAGCAGCGCGATGACATACGCGCCCAGTCCGCGGTCCCCGCTGGCCTTGGCCAGCCGCAGCGCCTGGTGGAAGTAGCGCTGGGCCAGGCCGTGCGCGTCGGAGTCGTAGGCGCAGATGCCGGCGACGGCGGCCAGTCCGCCGGTGGCCCGGTGCAGTTGGCGGCCGGTGGCGTCGCTGTAGCCGCCGCGCAGCAGCGGCGCCGCCTCGGCGTTGAGGAAGCCGACGACCCGGGCGCGGGTCGCGACGCCGCCCGCCCTGCGGTACATCTGCTCGTAGTGGGCGCGGGCGGCGCGGAGCGTCTCGATGTCCGCCTGGCCCACCCTGGTCAGCCCGCGCCGGGAGACGTCGGAGTCCTCCGGCGGGTTCTCCCACTCCCATACGGGGATGACGGCCGGGGTGCCGGTGACGGCCTGGGCGCCGATGACGTGGGGCCGCTGCTGTTCGTCGGAGTGCCACAGGGCGGTGGCGCGTTCGACGAAGCCGGAGAGCGCAGTGGCGTGCCGACGGCTGCCGGGGGTGCCGAGCCCGACGTCGTCGAGAGTCAGGGTGCGGTGCAGCCGCTCGCCGAGCACGGCGCATATCAGGTCCGGCACCTGGCCGCGGGGGCGCTGCCCCTTCAACCACCGCGCCACGGCGGTGTGTTCGTAGCGCAGGGCCAGCCCGCGCGCCCGACCCGCCTCGTTGATGCGCACGGCCAGACCCGCGTGCGACATCCCGGCTTCGTCGAGTAAGGAGTCGAGCAGTGTGTTGGGCTCCATCGCCCCCCTCTCCGATGCACTGTGTGTAACCATCGTAACGGAGGGCGATTCACACCCCGTGTGAACTGTGGACGGCGCACGCGGTCGACGGGGTGGACGGGGTGGGCGCTTCCGGGCGGTCGTGGCACAGCACGAGCAGGGCGATGTCGTCGGCGAGCCGTCCGCCGGTGTGGGCGAGGACGCCGCGCTGTATCTCCGCGACGACGTCGGAGGGGACGATGGCCGGGTGGCGGGCGGCGCGGTTCAGGGCGGCGCCGAGGGGGAAGAACGCGCCGTCGCGGTCCCGGGCGTCCTCCGCCCCGTCGGTGTGCAGCACGAGGGCGTCGCCGTGCCGCAGCCGGCCGCAGGGCACCGGTGGCAGGTCGGCGGGGAGCGGGAAGAGTCCGAGCGGCGGCAGGACGCCGTCGGGGGCGAGTTGTCGCGCCGCCGGGCCGTCCGCCGGTGCGGCGGTCAGCCGATAGGGCCACGGATGGCCGCAGTTGAGGGCGATGACCTCGCCGTCGGGGCGCAGTTCCAGCAGGAGTACGGTCACGAACTCCTCGGCGAGCGGGCTGTGCGGCTCGTCCCCGCGGCCCGCCGGGTGGGCGGCGCGCGCCCGGTCCCGCAGGTGGCGCTGGAGGGCGCGGTCCAGGCGGCGGAGGACGTCGGGGAGTTCGGGTTCGTCGTGGGCGGCCTCGCGGAAGCTGCCGAGGACGGCCGCGACGGTGCCGATGGCGGCGAGGCCGTGACCGCGGACGTCGCCCATCACGACGCGGACCCCGTGGGCGGTGGCCACCGCCTCGTAGAGGTCGCCGCCGAGCGCGGCGCCGCGGGTGGCGGACAGATGGCCGCCGGCCAGGGTCATGCTGTCGAGGCGGGCGGGGAGCGGGCGCAGGACGACGTCCTGGGCGGCGGTGGCGACGGCGCGGGCCCGGTCCAGTTCGCGGGCCAGCCGGACGCCGCGACCGGAGGCGAGGTAGCTGGCGGCGAGCACGGCGGCGATGGCCCCGCAGCCGCCGAGCAGGGTACCGAGGCCCCGGGTGCCGCCCGCCGTGAGAGGTATCAGTACGCAGACCGCGGTGACGCCGCCGGTCACCACGCAGCGCCGGCTGCCGCTGCCGGCACAGGCGATGGCGGGTACGGCGACGAGGAGTTGGGCGGCCTCGGTGCCGTACGGGCTGAACAGCTCCCAGGCGACCACGGACAGGATCCACAGGCCGGGCAGCATGAGGACGACGGCCCGGCCGAGGCGTGCGGTGCCGGTGCCCGTACCGCCGGCCGCGTTGGTCCCGATCATGCAGTCGGCCTCCTGGCAACCGGATGAGGCGGTTGGCCGGGCCCGTTCGGGAACGCGCGCGTGGGCCGTGGCGATCGGGTCGATTATCGCGATCTTCGGGACCGAAGTGACCGGACTCCGGACGGACTTCATCCGATCGGGTGATCAATCACCGAGGTACTGATGAGCAATCACCGAGGAAGTGACGTCGAACGCGCACGGGGCGCACCTCGGCTGTCGCGAGGTGCGCCCCGGTGGACGGACGGGACGCGGGGCGGGCGGGCGGTGCTCCCCCGCCCCGCGGGTGCGTCAGGCGCCGCGGAGTACGGCGCCGGTGCGCTCGACCGCGGCCGCCACGGCCGCGTCCCGGGCGGCCGACGCCTCGTCCGCCGTCAGGGTGCGGTCGGCGGCGCGGAACCGCAGCGCGTAGGCCAGGGACTTCTTGCCCTCGCCGAGCTGTTCGCCGGTGAAGACGTCGAAGAGCCGCAGCGACTCCAGGAGTTCGCCGGCGCCCTCGCGCAGGGCGGCCTCGACGTCGCCCGCGGCGACCGAGGCGTCCACGACGAGCGCGACGTCCTGCGTGGCGACCGGGAAGGTCGACACGCGCGGTGCCGTGACGGTGCCCGCCCCGGCCCGCTCCAGGCGGTCCAGCTCGATCTCCATGGCGCAGGTGCGCTCGGGGAGGCCGAGCGCCTTGACCACGCGCGGGTGGATCTCGCCGGCGTTGCCGACGAGGATCTCCTGGCCGTCCACGACGGCCAGCAGCGCGGCGCAGCGGCCCGGGTGGAACGGGGCCTGCTGGTCCTGGCGGACGATCAGCTCCACACCCGCCTCGCGCGCCACCGTGCGGCCCGCCTCGACGGCGTCGGCCCAGGTCGCCGGGCGACCCTGGCCCCACCAGCCGTGCTGCTCGCGGGCCCCGGCAAGGACGACGGCGGCCCGGCGCGGCTGCTGCGGCAGCGCGGCGTCCAGCGCGGCGATCTCCTCGTCGGTGGGGCGGCGGTCGACCGGGAGGCGCACGGCGGCGGGCTCGTCACCGGAGGGCCGGAAGACCAGCCCGGTCTCGAAGAGCGCCAGGTCGTGCTCGCCCCGGCCGTCGTTGCGGCGCAGCGCGGCGAAGAGGCCCGGCAGCAGCGTGGTGCGCAGCGCGGGCTCGCTGTCGCTGAGCGGGTTGACCAGGCGGACGGCCTTCCGGCGGGTGTCGTCGGGGGCCATGCCGAGCCGGTCGAAGACCTCTTCGGAGAGGAACGGGTAGTTCAGCGTCTCGACATAGCCGGCGCCGGCCAGCGCGCGGCCGACCCGCCGGTGCAGGCGCTGACGCTCGGTCAGGCCGCGGCCGGACGGCGGCTGCGGGAGGGTCGAGGGGAGGTTCTCGTAGCCCTCCAGGCGGATGACCTCTTCGGCGAGGTCGTTGGGGTCGGTGAGGTCCGGGCGCCAGCTGGGGACGGTGACGGTCAGGTCGTCGGCCCCGTAGACGTCGCAGCCGACCTGCTGGAGGCGGCGCACCACGGTCTCGCGGCCGTAGGCGACACCGGCGACCTTGTCCGGGTGGTCGGCGCGGATGGTGATGGTGCGCGGCCCGCGGGGGGCCACGATCTCGGTGACCCCGGCCTCGGCGGTGCCGCCCGCGAGCAGCACCAGCAGGTCGACGGTGCGCTGGGCGGCCGCCGAGGTGGTGTTCGGGTCGGCGCCGCGCTCGAACCGCTTGGACGCCTCCGAGGACAGCTTGTGGCGGCGGGCGGTGCGGGCGATGGCGACCGGGTCGAAGTGGGCGGCCTCGATGACGACCTCGGTGGTGCCCGTCGGCTCCTCCGCGGTGTCGGCGATCTCGGTGTCGGCGCCGCCCATGACGCCCGCGAGCCCGATCGGCCCGCGGTTGTCGGTGATGACCAGGTCCTCGGCGTCCAGCACGCGCTGGGTGCCGTCGAGGGTGGTGAGCTTCTCGCCGGGCTCGGCGCGGCGCACCCCGATGGGTCCGTCGACCCGGGTCCGGTCGTAGGCGTGCAGCGGCTGGCCCAGTTCGAGCATCACGTAGTTGGTGACGTCGACGGTCAGCGAGATCGGGCGCATGCCCGCCTTCTGCAGGCGGCGCTGGAGCCAGATCGGGGACGTGGCGTGCGGGTCGAGGCCGGTGACGGTGCGGGCGGTGAAGCGGTCGCAGCCGACCGGGTCGGAGACCTGGACCTGGTAGCCGTAGGAGTTGGGCGGGGGGACGTCCAGCAGGGCCGGGTCGCGCAGCGGCAGCCCGTAGGCGGTGGCCGTCTCGCGGGCGATGCCGCGCAGCGACAGGCAGTAGCCGCGGTCAGGGGTGACGGCGATGTCGAGGACCTCGTCGCGCAGCTCCAGCAGCTCAATGGCGTCGGTGCCGGGCTCGTACTCCGGCGGCAGCACGATGATGCCGTGGCCGCCGTCGTCGCCCATGCCCAGCTCGTCGCCGGAGCAGATCATGCCGTGCGAGACCCTGCCGTACGTCTTGCGTGCGGCGATCTTGAAGTCGCCGGGCAGGACGGCGCCCGGCAGGACCACGACGACCTTGTCGCCGACGGAGAAGTTCCGGGCGCCGCAGACGATCTCCTGCGGCTCGCCGGTGCCGTTGGCGGTGCCGACGTCGACGGTGCAGAAGCGGATCGGCTTCTTGAAGCCCTCCAGCTCCTCGATGGTGAGGACCTGGCCGACGACCAGGGGGCCGGTGAGGCCGGCGCCGAGCTGCTCGACGGTCTCGACCTCAAGGCCGGCGGCGATGAGCGCGGCCTGCACCTCGCGGCCGGTGGTACCGGCGGGCAGGTCGACGTACTCCCGCAGCCAGGAAAGCGGGACCCGCATCAGATCTCCATCCCGAAGGGCCGAGTGAAGCGCACGTCGCCCTCGACCATGTCTCGCATGTCTTCAACGTTGTGCCGGAACATCAGCATCCGCTCGACGCCGAAGCCGAAGGCGAACCCGCTGTACTTCTCCGGGTCGACGCCGCAGGCGGTGAGCACCCGCGGGTTGACCATGCCGCAGCCGCCCAGCTCGATCCAGCCCTCGCTGCCGCACGTGCGGCAGGGGCGGTCCGGGTTGCCCACGGACTCGCCGCGGCAGGCGAAGCACACCATGTCCATCTCGGCGGACGGCTCGGTGAACGGGAAGAAGTTGGGCCGCAGCCGGGTGCGCATGCCCTCGCCGAACAGCGCCCGGACCATGTGGTCCAGGGTGCCCTTGAGGTCGGCCATGGTCAGGCCCTCGTCGATGGCGAGCAGCTCGACCTGGGTGAAGACCGGGGTGTGGGTGGCGTCCAGCTCGTCGGTGCGGAACGTCCGGCCCGGGCAGATCACGTAGATGGGCGGCTCGCGGTCGATCATCGACCGGATCTGGACGGGCGAGGTGTGGGTGCGCAGCACGACGCCGGAGTCACCCGCGGCGGAGCCGCTGTCAGCAGCAGTCTTGTCGTTGCCCTGGACGAAGAAGGTGTCCTGCATCTCGCGGGCCGGGTGGTCCGGCGGGAAGTTCAGGGCGTCGAAGTTGAACCACTCCGCCTCGACCTCGGGGCCCTCGGCGACCTCGTAGCCCATGGCCACGAAGACGTCCTCGATCCGCTCGGCGAGCGTGGTGATCGGGTGCCGGGCGCCGGCCGGGGTGCGGTCGTACGGCAGCGTGACGTCCACCGCCTCCTCGACCAGCACGCGGGTGTCGCGCTCGGCCTCCAGCTCCTCCTGGCGGGCCTTGATGGCCTGGTTGACCTGGCCGCGTGCCTGACCCACGCGCTTGCCCGCGTCCGCCTTGGCGTGCGGCGGGAGCGCGCCGATCTCTCGGTTGGCCAGCGCGAGCGGCGAGCGGTCACCGGCGTGGGCGGCCTTGACCTCGCGCAGGGCGTCGAGGTCCCCGGCGGCGGCGACGGCGGCGAGCGCCTCGTCACGCACGCGGGCGATCTCTTCCGGTTTCAGTGCCTCGACCTCGACCGGGTCGTACGACTTATTGGGTGCCGACATCTCTTCCGTGCTTCCGGTTGGCTGGCTGGGGGTCCCCGCGGACGGACGACAAGGACACAAAGGTGCCAAAGGTCGAGTCTACGGGGCGTGAGGGGCGCGAGAGCCCGTGGGCGGGTACGGGAAGCCCGTGGGCGGCTCAAGCCATGAAGGCCGGGGCGCCCACGGGCAACGTAAATCGGAACCTGGCGCCGCCGCCGGGGGCCCGGCCGACGGTGATGGTCCCGCCGTGCGCCTCGACGATGCCCTTGACGATGTACAGGCCCAGGCCCGTGCCGCCGCGCTTGCTGCCCCGCCAGAAGCGGGTGAAGACACGGCCCATCGACTCCTCCGGAATGCCCGGGCCCTCGTCGCTCACAGTGACGGCCGTACCGGCGCACCCTCGCTCGTGCGGGGATGACGAGGGCGCCACCTCGATGGTGACGGTTCCCTCGCCGTGCCGCACGGCATTTTCCAGCAGGTTGCCGAGCACCTGGTCGATCTTGTCGGGGTCGGCCCACAGGCTGGGCAGCGGCTGCCGCACCCGGATGTGGAAGCGGTCGGAGGCCTGGCCGGCGGTGGTGTGCGCCTGGACATGGCGGCGGACGGCCGCGGTCACGTCGACGGGCTGGCGGCGCACCTCCAGCCGTCCGGAGTCGATCCGGGAGATGTCGAGCAGCTCGGCGATGAGCCGGGTGACGCGGTCCGCGTCGGCGTCGACGGTCTCCAGCATCAGCCGCTTCTGGTCGTCGGTGAACCGCTCCCACTTGGCCAGCAGGGTCGCGGTGAAGCCCTTCACCGAGGTGAGCGGGGACCGCAGCTCGTGCGCGACGGTGGCGATCAGCTCGGCGTGGCTGAGCTCGGTGCGGCGGCGGGCCTCGGTGCCGCGCAGGGAGACGACGAGGCGGGACAGGGGCCCGGCCGGGCGCTCGCGCACGTACCGGGCCGAGACCAGCACCTCACGGCCGTGCAGCAGCAGGTTCCGCTCGGGCTGGCCGGCCCGGATGGCCAGCCCGCCGTACGGGTCGGTCAGCGCCCACCAGCGGCGCCCCTCCAGGTCCTCCAGCGGGAGCGCCTTCTCCACGGGCAGCCCGATGGCGTCGGCGGGCCGTACATCGGTGATCCGGGCGGCGGCGGCGTTGAAGCAGGTGACACGGCCGGTCTCGTCGGCGACGACGAGGCCGTCGGGCAGGTCGTCGGGGTGCAGGCCGAGCCCGGGCAGCGCGTCGGAGCCGGGCGGCCGCGGATCGAGGCCGGAGGCCGGATCAGGGCCGGAGGTCGGATCGGGGCCGGTCGGGGCCGGTTCCCGGCCTCCGTACGGCGGCGTGGGCGGGGGCGGCTGCGCGGGGTCCGCGGGCCCGTACGCGCCGGGCGGACGGGCGCCGGGCACGCGCGCACCGGTCGTCCTCGCGTCGGCGGCCCTTGCGTCGGCCGCCCTCGCTTCGGAGGTCCTCACGTCCATCCCCGCACCCCCTCTCGGCCGTCAGGGTCGCAACCCTACTAGGTGGAGGTCACGCTGCGGCACCCTCCGGCAGCGCGCTGCGCACGAGCGGAGGCGTACAGGCACACGGCGGCGGCGGTCGCCAGGTTGAGGCTCTCGGCCTTGCCGTGGATCGGAACGCGCACGACCTCGTCGGCGAGTGCGCGGGTCTCCTCCGGCAGGCCCCATGCCTCGTTGCCGAAGATCCATGCGGTGGGGCCGCCCATCCGGCCCGCGTCGAGTTCGGCGTCCAGGTCCCGGTCGCCCGCGCCGTCCGCGGCCAGCAGTCGGGCGCCGGCCGCGCGCAGCCCCCGTACGGCTTCCTCGACCGGTACGCCGACGGCGACGGGGAGGTGGAACAGGGAGCCGACGGAGGCCCGCACCGACTTGGGGTTGTACAGGTCCACGGAGGCGTCGGTGAACACGACGGCGTCGGCGCCCGCCGCGTCCGCGCAGCGCAGGACCGTGCCGGCGTTGCCGGGGTCGCGGACGTGCGCCAGGACGGCGACCAGCCGGGGCCGGGCCGCGACGATCTCCTCGAAGGGCGAGTCCAGGAACCGGCAGAGGCCGAGGATGCCCTGCGGGGTGACGGTGTCGGACATCGCCGCGACGACCTCGTCGGTCGCGGTGAGCACCGGCACCCCGGCGGCGCGCGCGGCGGCGACGATGCTGGCGTGGCGCTCGGCCGCCTCCGGCGTCACGTACACCTCGATCAGGTGCGCGACCGCCTCGCGTACGGCCTGGGGTCCCTCGGCCAGGAACCGGCGCTCCTTGCCGCGGAAGCTGCGCTTCGCCAGGCGGCGGGCCGCGACGACGCGCGGCGATCGCAGGGAGGTCAGCTCGGGGGCCATGTGGGTGCACTCGCTTCGGGGTAGAGGTTGGCGGGCGTTCGGCCCGCGCGGGCACGCGGGGAGGTGCGCGTCCTCGGTGCTGATGCGGCTGGGGCCCGCCGCGGCGGGTCGGCGGCGTCTTGTCCGCGGCAGCGGACAGCGCGGCGTGCGGCCGAGCCCTGGCGGCGCCGGAACCGGCCGCGCCCGGCCCTCGCGGGGCCCTTACCGGAGCAGGGCCGCAAGGCGCGGGGGCCAACCGGGTCGTCCCCGGCCGGGACGCGCGCGGACCCGCAGGCGATCCACTCGCCTGCGGGTCCGGCGGAACGTCCGGCTGACGCGGTCGTCAGGCCGCTTCCGCGGCCTTCGGGGCGTTGACGTCGCTCGGCAGCGCCTTCTGGGCCACCTCGACCAGCGCGGCGAACGCGTTGGCGTCGTTGACCGCGAGGTCGGCCAGGATCTTGCGGTCCACCTCGACGTTGGCGGCCTTCAGACCCTGGATGAAGCGGTTGTAGGTCATGCCGTTGGCGCGGGCAGCGGCGTTGATGCGCTGGATCCACAGCTGACGGAAGTCGCCCTTGCGCTTCTTGCGGTCGTTGTAGTTGTAGACCAGAGAGTGGGTGACCTGCTCCTTGGCCTTGCGGTACAGGCGGGAGCGCTGGCCCCGGTAGCCGCTGGCCTGCTCCAGGATCGCCCGGCGCTTCTTGTGGGCGTTGACTGCGCGCTTGACGCGTGCCACTTGATTAACTCCTTGTACGGGGCCGCAGGTTCACACGGCCCGGAAACGAATGGGTCCCGATCGGTGGGCTCCTCCTGCCCGAGGACGGGCGAGGAGGGGGCGCACCCCGCCGGAGCGGGGCGGGGGCGTCACTTGCCGAGAAGCTTCTTGATCTTCTTGGCGTCGGCCGGGGCCATCTCGGCGGTGCCGGTGAGGCGACGCGTCAGGGTCGACGGCTTGTGCTCAAGCAGGTGGCGCTTGCCGGCGCGCTGCCGCAGCACCTTACCGGAGCCGGTGATCTTGAAGCGCTTGCTGGCACCGCTGTGCGTCTTGTTCTTCGGCATGCGCCGTACTCTCCATCGTCGGTGGCGCTTCCGGTGCAACCAGGCCGGTGAAACCGGCATGCGAAAGCGTCAGCTGTTTCGTTGGTCTCCCGGGGCCGTGGCCCCGGGCTGTCGGGGCACGGGCCCCGAAGTCACGCCTCGGCGGACTGCTCCGTGGCGTGGCCCGGAGACTGGTCCATGTGGGCGACGCCCTGGCGCTCCGCCTTGCGGGCGGCCTGCGCCTCGCGAGCTTCGGCCATCGCCTCGGTCTTCTTCTTGTGCGGACCGAGAACCATGATCATGTTCCGGCCGTCCTGCTTCGGGTTCGACTCCACGAAGCCGAGGTCCTGGACGTCCTCCGCGAGCCGCTGCAGCAGCCGGTAGCCGAGCTCCGGCCGGGACTGCTCACGTCCGCGGAACATGATCGTGATCTTGACCTTGTCGCCCTGCTTGAGGAACCGGACGACGTGACCCTTCTTGGTGTCATAGTCGTGCGGGTCGATCTTCGGCCGGAGCTTCATCTCCTTGATGACCGTGTGCGCCTGGTTCTTGCGCGCCTCACGGGCCTTCATGGCCGACTCGTACTTGAACTTTCCGTAGTCCATGAGCTTGCAGACCGGCGGACGGGCGTTCGCCGCCACCTCGACCAGGTCGAGGTCGTACTCCTGCGCAAGCTCCAGGGCCTTGGCAAGCGGCACAATGCCGACCTGCTCGCCGCTGGGACCGACGAGTCGCACCTCGGGGACGCGAATCCGGTCGTTGATGCGGGGCTCGGCGCTGATGGATCCTCCTCGGTTGCACCACGCGACCGTCTGAGGGACGGCCACGTAACGTCTCTTCTGTACGACCACCGCGCCGTGGCATGCGAAACGCCCCGGACGGAATGCAGGCGGGGCTCCAACGGACCGGAGCACCGCCGCGATCATCGCGGGGCGCAGCCTGACCTGTGACCCGCCGACCTGAGGTCGGCTGGGTGGGAGACTGGAGCCTCCACTTGCGGGCTGGGCATAGCTGTCCAGCCGGTCGTGGCTTAACTCTACACGACGCCGAACGGAGGCGCCTCTCGGCCGCCGGACCTGGGGATCTAGGCTGGGAGGCCGGTACCCGGCGGAAGCCGGCCCCACCCGAAGCCGACACCCGGCCGACACCCGGCCGACATCCCTCTCCCCTCGGAAAGTGAGCCATGAGCGACGCCACCCCCGCCCCGGACGACACCCCCGGCTTTGACGACATCACCCGCGACATCGCGGACGTGCCCGCGGTCGAGGTGATCACCACGGTCGCGGTGCACCTCATGAGCGCCGCCGCGGTGAACCTGGGGCTGGCCGAGGAGGGCGCGGAGCACAAGGACCTGGACGAGGCCCGGAAGCTGATCAACGCGCTGGCGGGTCTGGTGACGGCGAGCGCCACCGAGATCAGCTCCTTCCACGCGGCGCCGCTGCGGGACGGCCTGAAGTCCCTGCAGCTGGCGTTCCGCGAGGCGTCGGTGGTGCCGGACGAGCCGGGGCAGGGGCCGGGCGAGAAGTACACGGGCCCGATCTTCGGCGGCTGACGCGCCGCGGGCGGGCGGGGCGCCTCCGCGTCACTCGGCGCCCTTGTCCCGCCCTGGGCTGGTGTCCGGGCCCGCGGCCGTGTCCGGTCCCGTGGGCGCGGCCGGGCCTGTGGTCCCCGGGGCGATCCGCTCCGCCGCCAGGTCGGCATGGGTGAACCGATGGACCACAGCCGCGAGCGCGCCGCCGACCAGCGGCGCGATCAGGAAGAGCCAGTACTGCTCCATCGCGTCACCGCCGGCGAACATCCCCGGGCCCAGGCTGCGGGCCGGGTTCACCGACGCCCCGGTCAGCGGGACGCCGACCAGGGTCACCACGGCCAGGGTCAGGCCGATCGGCAGCGGCTCCAGGCCGCCCACCGACACGGTGCGGGTCACCGACAGATAGACGTAGACGAGCAGCAGCGTGAGCATCACCTCGGCCAGGAACGCGCCGCCCGCCTCCATGCCCACGGCGGAGCGGTCCCCGTAGCCGTTGCTGCCGAACGCACCGCTGATCTCCAGGTCCGGCACCTGTTTCGCCAGGAGCAGGAGCAGGGCCGCGCCCGCGATGGCGCCGAGGAGCTGCGCGAGCCAGTACTCGATGGCGGTACGCAGCTCGATGCGGCGCGCCAGCAGTACGCCGAGGGTGACCGCCGGGTTGAGATGGCTGCCGGACACCCGGCCCAGCGCGTAGGTCAGCGCGAGCAGCGTGAAGCCGAAGGCGAGCGCGATGCCGGTGGTGCCGATGTACCGCGCGCCGACGACCGCCGACCCGACGGCGAAGAACACCAGCAGCAGGGTTCCGACGAACTCCGCTACGACCGTTCTGGTCTCGATGACGTCCGTCCTGGTCTCCATGACGCCCTCCTCGGCACGCTCTCCGAAGCCGGATCGCGATCTTTGCTTGCATTCTGGGGCAAGCGGGGAGGTTTCGCCTCTCGAAGATCAGCGTCCGGGCGGCATCTTGGCAGCGGCCCGCGGGCGGCACCGGTCAGCGGCTGAACAGCGGCTTTCCGGGTACGGAGGCCTCCGGCGGCAGCAGGGCCAGGGTCAGCCCGCGCACCAGCCGGGCGCGCAGCGACTCGTGCGCGGCCAGCGCCCCGGCCACGCGCTGCGCGGCCTCGCGCGCGTCGGCGTCCGGTGCGAGGGCGAGGGCCAGGGTCGCGTCGGCGTCCGCGGCGGCCACCAGGTGCGCGCGCAGCACGCCGGGCTCGGCGGCCAGCACGCTGCGGATCGCGTCGGCGACGGCCGGGTCGGTGAGCGGGTCGGCGCTGGTCCGGCCCTCCGCGAGGGCGAGCAGGGCGGGGCCGGTCAGTTGGTAGGTCACCGGTCCCGCGAGGTCGATGACCAGGGTGTCCGCCTTCTCGTGGGCGAGGGCCTCGAGCGCCTGGCGCAGCGGCACCGCCACCGGGCGGGCGTCGGGGCGCCAGCGGGCCAGTGCCTCGGTGGAGGTGAACGCGGGCAGCGCCCGGCGGCCACCGGGCGCCTGGAGCGTCGCCACGGCCATGTCGCTGGTCTTCTCGCGACGCAGGCCGTCGGGCCCTTCCTCGACCTCGCCGAGTACGGCCACCAGCGGCACGAGCAGCCGGGCCCCGGCCAGCGCCCCGATCACCTCGGGCTCGGCCGACGGATCGGCGGCCCACGCGGCGAGCGCCGCGGTCAGGCGGGGGTCGGCGGAGCCGTCGTCGCCGGAGAAGCCAGGGTCGGGGATGTTCTTGAGCGCCACGCGACGAGGGTAGCCGGAGGCCGCGCGGGGCCGGGCGGCGGGCTGGTGGCGAGGTGGTGTGCCCTCGGCGCTCAGCGGGTCCGGGTTCTCGCCCGGACCGCGCCGGCGCCGAACCCGCGCAGGGGGCCCGTACCCCGCCACACGACGACGGCGGTGGCCAGGAGCGCGGCGCCCGCGAGGCCCGCGGTCAGAGCCAGCCGGTGCGAGTCGCCTCCCCCGGCCGCGCTTCGGGTGCGGGCCGGGCCCTCGCCGAAGTAGCGGCGCGGGTACGCGGCGGGCGCGGGCCGTTGCGGCCGGGGCCGCAGCGCGTCGCCCGCCTCGATCGCGGCGGCCGGGTCGACCAGGCCCGCGCCCAGTTCGTCGCTGTGGCCGCCGGTTTCGGGCCCCGACCGCGCGGTCTCCGCCAGCAGCCGCTTGACCTGGGCCGGGCTCAGGTCGGGGTGCGCGGAGCGGACGAGCGCGGCGGCACCGGAGACGAACGCGGCGGCCGCGCTGGTCCCCCACCCCTGGTAGTAGCGGCGGTCGGGGTCGGCGATGACGACGTCGACGCCGGGCGCGCAGACCGTGGCGTACCAGCGGCGCGTGGAGAACGCCGCTCGCGTGCCGTACCGGTCGACGGCGGTGACGGCGATGACGCCGGGGTACGCGGCCGGGTACGAGACGCGGTCGCCCTTCTCCCCGCCGTTGCCCGCCGAGGCCACGACCACCACGCCCTTGGCCAGCGCGTACTGCACGGCGGCGTCCTCCGCGCGCTCCGGATGAGCGGACGCGCTGTCGTCGCCGAGCGACAGGTTGATGACGTCGGCGCCGTGGTCGGCGGCCCATCGGATCCCGTCGGCGAGTGCGCTGCCGCGGGCGCCGCGGGCCTTCTTCCGGGCGGGGTCGGAGTCCTCCAGGATCACCCGGACCGGGAGGATCCTCGCCTCGGGCGCGACGCCGACGACGCCGTCGCCGCCCGCCGCGCCGTGCCCGCGACCGGCGATGATGCCGGCCATGGCGGTGCCGTGGCGGGCCCAGGCCCGGTCGCCGCGCTCGGCTCCGAAGCCGATGAGGTCCTTGCCGGGGAGCACCTGGCCCTTGAGGTCGGGGTGCTCGCCGTCGACGCCGGTGTCGAGAACGGCGACGGTCACGCCGTCGCCCTTGGTCGTCCGCCAGGCGTCGCGGGCGTGGATGGCGTCCAGCGCCCATTCCTGCTCGCGTATGCCGTCGGCTTGTACGGGCGCCGAGGGCAGCAGCGCGACTGCAGCGGCGGCGAACGCGGCAGCGAACGCGCGGGGGCGCCACGCACCAGGCGGAGGCGGTACGGGCGGCCACGGCGTGCACCGGGCGGACCGGGCTCCGCTGCGGCGGGCAGGGCGCTACCCGGAACCCCGGAGCCGGGCGGACCGAATGCCGCTGCGGCGCCTGGGGCAACGGTCCCGGCGGGAGAGCCGGGCGCCGCAGGGGCGCCGCCGGGCCGCCGCGGCGCGCCGTGCGGGGTGGCTTCCGTGCGCCCGGCGCCCTGCTCCTCGCCCTGCTCCTCGTCCTGCCGTCGGACCGTCACAGGGAGCCCTCCGTCTCCGACACCGCCGCGCGGAACGCGCGTTCGACGCCCTTCGCCACACCCACCGCGTCATGGCCGAGGCCGGACAGTGCCGGTGTGCTGGACGCGCCCTTCGCCGTCGCCTCCTTCGCCGACCGCGGATCGGTGACCGTACGTCCGTCGGCGAAGCCCGTGACCGTGTAGACGATGGCCGGGGCGTCGGTCAGGACCCCGATCCGCCAGGTGGCACGCTGCTTGTCGCCGAACTCGGCCGCCGCGGTGCCCTTCGCCGCGTACGGCCGGGGCATCAGGTCGGCGCGCCGGTCGAGCGCCTCGCCGGTGAAGCGTTTGTGCAGCGCTCGCATGCCGTCCGGGTCCGCCCTGGTCACCAGGACTCCGACCGTCGTCACGCTGGTGCTGGTGGAGTCGGTGTACGTGGCGCGCAGCAACCGTTGGCAGCCCACGGGGGACAGCGCCTTGTCCAGCAGCGGGTCGAACGCGCCGCCGCAACTGCTGTCCGGGGCGACCGCGATCCGGGTCCAGGTGCGGTCGGCGCCACCGGGGCCGGCCTCCTTGCCCTTCAGGGTGGGCGGGAAGAGCCCGTCGACCGGAACGCTGTGCCAGACGGCGCGCGCCTGGGCGAAGCGGGCCTCCACCGTCGGCCGGTCGTCGGAGCCGTCGGTGAGCCAGCTGCCGGCGGCGGCTCCGACGAGCAGGCCGAGTCCGAGCACGAGGCACGTTGCGGCGGTCACGGCGCGGGTGCGCGTACGGGGGCGGTGTGACGCGCCGTCGTGGTCCGCCGTGCCGGGCGGATACGGCGGAGGTCCGGCCGGGCCGCCCGCGGCGTCCGTCCCGCCCGTGCGGTACCACGGCTCCGCGCCGGACGCGGGTGCCGGACCCCCGTCCTGAGGCGCCTCGGCGGCCGCGGCGAAAGCGGTGTCACCGGATGCTGGAGGAGCCGCCGAAGGGCGGTCCGTCGGCGTCGGCGTAGACGTAGGCGTAGGCGTAGGCGTTCGGCTCGGTGGTACGGGCCGTACGCGCGGCGTGGCGACCTGCGCGGCCGGGCCCGACCGGGAGGTGGGCCGCACGACGCGACGCGGCAGGACTGGCGTGGGATCGTCGGCCACCGGCACGCCGCGACGGGGCGGCGCAGACGCCGCGGGCGCGGGCGGCGGAGGGGACGCGGGCGCGGGCGGCGGAGGGGACGCGGGACGGGGTGGTGGCGCCGGGTGGGGTGGGTGTGCGTACTCCGCGTCGGTGCTCACCTGCACCCCCTCGTCACCCCTCGGGACCTGGTTCACCTCGCGCCGCGGCCGCCCCATCGCTTTCGGGGCAGCCCGGCCCGTATGCGGACATCACGCCCCTGACCTGCCGGTCATGGCGTGCGCGACACTTTACGGGGCGGCGCCGACCGTGCGCACCGGCCGGCCCTCTACCGTCTGGTAACCGCATTCTGGCAAGCTGCCGTTCATGTCCGTCGCAGCCTCTGACCGGGCCCGCTACGACCGGGCCACCGCGCACCTCGACGCCCCTGTCGCGATCGTCGATCTGCGGGCGTTCGACGCCAACGCGCGCGACCTCGTACGGCGCGCCCAGGGCAAGCCCGTCAGAGTGGCGAGCAAGTCGGTCCGGTGCCGGGCGCTGCTGGAGCGCGTGCTGGCGCTCGACGGGTTCACGGGCGTGATGAGCTACACGCTCGCCGAGTCGCTGTGGCTGGCGCGTGAGGGCTTCGAGGACGTGCTGCTGGCGTATCCGTCCGCCGACCGGGACCGGTTCGCCGAGCTGACCGGGGACCCGAAGCTGGCGTCCGCCGTGACGGTGATGGTGGACGACCCGGCACAGCTCGATCTGATCGACGCGGTGCGCGGCGGCACCGAGGAGGTGCGGGTCTGCCTGGAGCTGGACACCTCGCTGCGGTTGCTGGGCGGGCGGGTGCGGATCGGCGCGCTGCGGTCCCCCCTGCGCGAGCCGGAGCGGCTCGCCGAGCTGGCCCGGCAGATCGCCCGGCGGCCGGGCTTCCGGCTGGTGGGGCTGATGGCGTACGAGGGCCATGTGGCCGGTGTGGGTGACGCGGTGGCGGGGCATCCCGTGCGGTCGCGGGCGATACGGCTGATGCAGGCCGCGGCGCGCCGGGAGCTGGCGGCACGGCGGGCGGCGGCGGTGCGGGCGGTCCGGGCGGTGGCGGATCTGGAGTTCGTGAACGGCGGCGGCACGGGCAGTGTGCAGCACACCGCCGCGGAGGAGGCGGTCACCGAGATCGCGGCGGGTTCGGGGCTGTACCAGCCGCGGCTGTTCGACGACTACACCGCGTTCCACGGGCGCCCGGCGGCGCTGTTCGCGCTGCCCGTCGTGCGCAGGCCGGGCGTCGGCGTGGTGACGGTGCTGGGCGGCGGCTATCCGGCGTCGGGGGCGGCGGGCCGGGACCGGCTGCCGGTGCCGTGTCTGCCCGAGGGGCTGCGATACGACCCGAGGGAGGGGGCCGGCGAGGTGCAGACACCGCTGCTGGGCTCGCCGGCCGACGACCTGCTGATCGGGGACAAGGTGTGGTTCCGGCACGCCAAGGCCGGTGAGCTGTGCGAGCGTTTCGACCGGTTGTGTCTGGTCGACGGCGACCGGGTGGTGCGGACGGTGCCGACGTACCGGGGCGAGGGCCGCACGTTTCTCTGACCCGCATCCGCCCGCTGACCGGGGTTCGCATCCGCCCCTGACCGGGGTCCGCCCCCGACCCCGGTCCTCACCCCGGCCCGGTCCTCGCCCCGCCCCCCCGTTACACCGACTCGTTGTTGCCCGGGGAGCCCAGCGGCTTGATCCCCTTGACGATCTTGTCCATGTCGTCGAGCGTCGGGGCCTGGTCGTTCACGTCGAAGCCGAACTGGACGACGATCATCGACTGCGACCCGCCGGACCCTCCGCCGGGCCGGGGGAAGACGACTGACTGGACGTATCCGTCGCCGCCCATCTTGTTCTTGACCCGCCAGAGAACGCGGTAGCCCTGCTCGCCCGCCACGGTCACCGGCTCCGACTTCAGCTCCGTGTGCGAGGTGATGCCGCCGTAGGACTTGACGCTGTAGCTCTCCTTGGCGTTCCCGGCAATGTCCTCCTTGGCGATGCCCTCCGCCGTCGTCGCCCGGTATCCGCCGCCGGCGGCATTCTCTGTGACCACGCCGCCGCGCAGGCACGTGCCGTTGGGGTTGTTCGGGCAGGGGTAGGACTGTTTGCCGAGGAACACGCCGGCGGGGTGGTTCTGCTTCTCCCAGCCGGCGAACACGGGCAGCGAGATGCCGTTGATGGCGTCCGCGGCGGTGGAGCCCGGCTGCTCGGCCGGTCCGTCGCCGCCCTGCCCGCCGTTCTGGCCGCCTGTCCTGGGCGCGGAGGTGCTCTGCCCCGGCTTGGCCCGCTTCTTCCGCTTGCCGTCGCCATCGTCCTGGAGCAGAAGCACACCGCCGACGATCGCGGCGACGAGGACGACCGCCGCGACCGCCGCCGCGGCGGCCTTCGAGCCGCGGCCGCGCGGCGCGGCGCCGTCGGGCGTAGCCGGATATCCCGGGTAGCCGGGGGCTCCGGGAGAGCCCGGGTAGCCCGGGGGGCCGGAGAACCCCGGCTGCGGCGTCCCGGGCGCCGGGGCGGCCGGGGCTGCCGGGCCCGGCATGCCGACCATCGTCGGCGCGGCGTGCAGGGAGGGGTCCCCGGGGGCGGGCTGCCCCTGGGGAGCGGACTGGGGAGCGGGCTGGGCGGTGCGGCGCTGCTCGGTCCAGGCGGCTCCGTCCCACCAGCGTTCCGGGGCGGGGCCAGGGCCGCTGTGGGCCGGGTCGGGGTACCAACCGGGTGGTGTCGTCATGCTCACGCCGACACCCTAGGCCCGTGACCTCGGCCTTTACTACTCCCTGCGCCCCGCACCCGCCCCGTTCCGGGAGATGGTTACAGAGGCGTGACGTACGCGCCCGCGATCCCGCCGTCGACCAGGAACTCGGCGGCGTTGACGAACGAGGAGTCGTCGCTGGCGAGGAAGGCGACGGCGGAGGCGATCTCCTCGGGCTCGGCGAAGCGGCCGACGGGCACGTGCACCAGGCGGCGCGCGGCGCGCTCCGGGTCCTTGGCGAACAGTTCCTTGAGGAGCGGGGTGTTGACCGGGCCGGGGCACAGGGCGTTGACCCGGATGCCCTCGCGGGCGAACTGCACGCCCAGTTCGCGGGACATGGCCAGGACGCCGCCCTTGGAGGCGGTGTAGCTGATCTGGGAGGTGGCGGCGCCCATCACGGCCACGAAGGAGGCGGTGTTGATGATGGAGCCCTTGCCCTGCCGCTGCATGTAGGGGATGGCGGCTTTGCAGCACAGGTAGACGGAGGTGAGGTTGACCTCCTGGACGCGCTTCCAGGCGTCCAGCCCGGTGGTGAGGATGGAGTCGTCGTCGGGCGGCGAGATGCCCGCGTTGTTGAAGGCGATGTCGACCGAGCCGTAGGTGTCGTAGGCGGTCTGGAACAGCGCCTCCACCTGCTCGGCGTCGGTGACGTCCACTTGGACGAACAGTCCGCCCACCTCATCGGCGGCGGCCTTGCCCGCGACGGGGTCGATGTCGGCGCAGACGACGTTGGCGCCCTCGGAGGCGATCCGGCGGGCGGTGGCCAGGCCGATGCCGCTGCCCGCTCCGGTGATGACGGCGGTACGGCCCACCAGACGGCGGCAGACGGCGGTGTTGTCGGTCGCGGCGTCGTCGGTGGCGGTGTCGGTCGTGGTCATGGTGGTCAGGCCTCCGTGCTGAGGAAGACGTTCTTGGTCTCGGTGAAAGCGGTGAGGGCGTCCGGCCCCAGTTCCCGGCCGAGGCCGGACTGCTTGAAGCCGCCGAAGGGGGTCCAGTAGCGGACGCTGCTGTGGGAGTTGACGGACAGGTTGCCGGCGGCGACGGCGCGCGAGACGCGCAGGGCGCGGCCGACGTCGCGGGTCCAGATGGACCCCGACAGGCCGTAGTCGGTGGCGTTGGCGATCCGGATCGCGTCGGCCTCGTCCTCGAAGGGGATGACGACGGCGACCGGCCCGAAGACCTCCTCGACGGCGGTACGGTCCGACGGCCGGCCCTCCAGGACGGTGGCCGGGTACCAGAAGCCCTTGCCCGCGGGGGCCTCGCCGCGGATGGCGGCGGGGGCGGACTCGGGGACGTAGGACCGTACGCGCTCGCGCTGGGCGGCGGAGATCAGCGGGCCCATCCGCGTGCCCGGGTCGGCGGGGTCGCCGACGGTGAAGGACAGCACCGCGGGTTCCAGCAGCTCCATGAAGCGGTCGTACACGGACCGCTGGACGAGGATGCGGCTGCGGGCGCAGCAGTCCTGGCCGGTGTTGTCGAGGAAGGAGCCGGGGGCGGCGGTGGCGGCCTGTTCGATGTCGGCGTCGGCGAAGACGATGTTGGGGCTCTTGCCGCCGAGTTCGAGGGTCACGCGCTTCACGCCGTCCGCGCACTTGGCCATGATCTGTTTGCCGACGGTGGTGGAGCCGGTGAAGACGACCTTGGCGACGCCGGGGTGTTCCACGAGCGCGTTGCCCGCGACCGGGCCCTCGCCGGGCAGGACCTGGAAGAGCCCCTCGGGCAGCCCGGCCTCCAGCGCGAGTGCGGCCAGCCGCAGCGCGGTGAGCGGGGTGGTCTCGGCGGGCTTGAGGACGACGGCGTTGCCCGCGGCGAGGGCGGGTGCGGTGCCCCAGGCGGCGATGGGCATGGGGAAGTTCCACGGGGCGATGACGGCGACGACGCCGAGCGGTTCGTGGAAGGTGACGTTGAGGCCGCCGGGGACGGGGATCTGGGCGCCGGCCAGCCGCTCCACTCCCCCGGCGGCGTAGTCGAGCAGGTCGCGGACGTTGCCCGCCTCCCAGCGGGCGTTGCCGATCGGGTGGCCCGCCTCGCGGACCTCCAGTTCGGCGAGTTCGTCCAGGTGGGCGTCCACGGTGGCGGCGAAGCGGCGGAGGTGGCGGGCGCGGTCGCTGGGCGGCAGGGCCGCCCAGGCGGTTTTCGCGGTCGCTGCGCGGGCTACTGCAGCGTTCACCTCGGCCGGTGTGGTTGCCGGGACCGTGGCGATCAGCTCTTCCGTGGCCGGGTTGATGACGTTCAGTTCGTGCAAGGTGTCTCTCCAAGGTGCACGCCGGTGGGCACAACCAGCTCTACATGCGCTCGAAGGAGCGGAAGCGCTCCCAGTCCGTCACGGCGGTGTCGAACGCCTCCTGTTCGACGCGCGCCATGTTCAGGTAGTGCTCGACGACGTCGTCGCCGAAGGCGGCGCGCGCTATGGGGCTGGCGGCCCACAGGTCGGCGGCCTCGCGCAGGGTGGTGGGCACGTGCCGGGCGTCGCCGTTGTACGCGTTGCCGGTGCAGGCGTCGGGGAGTTCGAGCTCCTGCTCGATCCCGTACAGACCGGCGGCGATCATCCCCGCCACGGCGAGGTAGGGATTGACGTCGCCGCCGGGCAGCCGGTTCTCCAGTCGGTGGCCGTGGCCGTGGCCGATGACGCGCAGCGCGCAGGTGCGGTTGTCCGGGCCCCAGGCGACCGCGGTGGGCGCGAAGGAGCCGGGGCGGAACCGCTTGTAGGAGTTGATGTTGGGCGCGTAGAGGAGGGTGAAGTCCCGCATGGCGGCGAGCTGCCCGGCGAGGAAGTGCCGCATGAGCCTCGACATGCCGTACTCGCCGTCGTGGTCGGCGAGGACCGGGTGCCCGGCCTCGTCGCGCAGCGACAGGTGGATGTGGCAGGAGTTGCCCTCGCGCTGGTCGTACTTGGCCATGAAGGTGAGCGCCATGCCCTCCTGGGCGGCGATCTCCTTGGCGCCGGTCTTGTAGATGGCGTGCTGGTCGCAGGTGGTGAGGGCGTCGTCGTAGCGGAAGGCGATCTCGTGCTGGCCGAGGTTGCACTCGCCCTTGGCGGACTCCACGGTCATGCCGGCGGCGCCCATCTCGTTGCGGATGCGGCGCAGCAGCGGCTCGACGCGGCCGGTGCCGAGGACGGAGTAGTCGACGTTGTACTGGTTGGCCGGGGTCATCTCGCGGTAGCCGCGCGCCCAGGCCCTCTCGTAGGTGTCCTTGAAGACCATGAACTCCAGCTCGGTGCCCGCGTAGGCGGTCCAGCCGCGCTCGGCGAGCCGGTCGAGCTGGCGGCGCAGGATCTGCCGCGGGGAGGCGAGGACGGGCGAGCCGTCGTGCCAGGCGAGGTCGGCGGTGATCAGGGCGGTGCCGGGGTGCCACGGGGTGCGGCGCAGGGTGCCGGTGTCGCCGTGCATGGCGAAGTCGCCGTAGCCGCGTTCCCAGGAGGACATGGCGTAGCCGTCGACGGTGTTCATGTCGGCGTCCACGGCGAGGAGGTAGTTGCAGCCTTCGGTGCCGTGCTCCAGGGCGTCGTCGAGGAAGAAGCGGGCGGCGAACCGCTTGCCCTGCAGTCTTCCCTGCATGTCGGTGAAGGCAAGGACGACGGTGTCGATCTCCCCGGTGTCGACGAGCTTTCTCAGTTCGTCGACGGAGAGCGGGGGCGTGCGGTCTGCCACGGTGATGCCTCCTGTCGGTGGACCGGAGGTCATAAGGTAGGGGCACAGACCATTGATTGGGAAGTAGTGGCGGAGGGGTTCATGGAAGCGGACCGGATCGAGGACGGGATCGCAGACCGGATCCATGCCCGGGACGGCGGGGCCGAGGAGGAGCGGACGGAGGACCGACTGGCGCCGGTGCTGCGTCCGGTCCGGGCCGGCAACGGCTTCGAGGAGGCGCTGGAGCAGATACTCCAGATCGTCCGGCTCGGGCTGGTGCCGGACGGCGGCCGGCTGCCCGCCGAGCGGGAGCTGGCCGAGCGGTTGCAGATCAGCCGGGTCACCCTGCGCGAGGTGCTGAAAGTGCTGCAGGAGCAGGGGCTGGTGGTCAGCCGGCGCGGCCGGTACGGGGGCACGTTCGTGTGCGCCCGGCCGGAGCCGGCCGACGGCGAGGACGAGCTGCGCCGCCGGGTGGCGGGCGTGGACGTCGAGGACACGCTGCGCTTCCGCGAGGTGCTGGAGGTGGGGGCGGCCGGGCTGTGCGCCGCGCACGGGCTGACCGGCGAGCAGGCGGAGCGGCTGCGCGCCGCGCTGGAGGCGACGGGCGCCGCGCCGCCGGCCGAGTACCGGCGGCTGGACACCCTGCTGCACCTGACCCTGGCCGAGCTGTCCGGGTCGCCGTCGCTGGCGGCCCAGTACGCGGCCGTCCGGGCGACCGTGAACGACCTGCTGAACTGCATCCCGCTGCTGGTACGGAACCTGGAGCACTCGCAGGCGCAGCACACCGCGCTGGTCGAGGCGGTGCTGGACGGGGACGCGGACGGGGCGCGCGAGGTGATGCGGGAGCACTGCGCGGGCACGGCGGCGCTGCTGCGCGGGTTCCTGAGCTGAGGCGGCGCGGCCGCCGGGGCGCGGGCGTCCAGCGGCAGCGCGGTCGCCGGCGCCCCGCGGCGGCCCGCGAGTCACCGTGCGACGCGCCTGCGACGCGGCGCCGCGGCGACGACCCGCGGAGCCGACGCTCCGCGGCCGGTCGCGAGGCCCGTTGCCGCGGCGGCTTGTGAGGTCCGCGTTACCGCGGTTTTACGCAAGGGTCTTGCGCGGCGCCGCCAGGGAAGGCAAAGGTATGGCCCCACACCATTGCCTCACCTCCTTGCCGCCCCCCCTTCGTCCCCGCGTTCAGCCAGGAGCCCCCATGGCAGACGGAACCCTCCCCCGAACAGACCCCTCCCCCGCCCCCGGCGACGACTATCTGGAGCGGCGCACCCTGCGCCGCGGCAGCGCCGGTCCGCTGCTGCTGACCGGACTCGGCGTCGCCTATGTCGTCTCCGGCGACTTCTCCGGCTGGGATGCCGGCCTGTCGGAGGGCGGCTTCGGCGGGCTGGCCATCGCCGCCGTCCTGATGGGCCTGATGTACACCTGTCTGGTCTTCGCGCTGGCCGAGCTGTCGGCGATCCTGCCGACGGCCGGCGGCGGCTACGGCTTCGCCCGCCGCGCCCTGGGCACCTGGGGCGGCTTCCTCACCGGCACGGCCATCCTCATCGAGTACATCCTCGCGCCCGCCGCCATCGCGCTGTTCATCGGCGAGTACGTCGAGTCCCTCAATCTCTTCGGGCTGGAGTCGGGCTGGCCGGTCTATCTCGCCTGCTTCGCGATCTTCATCGGCATCCATCTGTGGGGGGTCGGCGAGGCGCTGCGCTTCAGCCTGGTGGTGACCGCCATCGCCGTCGTCGCGCTCGTGATCTTCGCCGGCGCCGCGCTCACCGAGTTCAGCGCGGGCTCGCTCGACGACATCCCCGTCGACCACGGCGCCTTCGGCGCCAACTCGTGGCTGCCGTTCGGCGTCCTGGGCATCTGGGCCGCCTTCCCCTTCGGCATGTGGTTCTTCCTGGGCGTCGAGGGCGTGCCGCTGGCCGCCGAGGAGACCCGGGACCCGGCCCGTACGCTCCCCAAGGCCATGGCCGCCGCGATGGGCATCCTGCTGCTGCTCGCGCTGGTCACCTTCGTCGCGGCGTGCGGCGCCCGCGGCTCGGCCGCGGTCGCGTCGGCGGGCGATCCGCTGGTCGAGGCGCTCCAGCCGGACGGCAAGGCGACCGTCTGGTCCCGCATCGTCAACTACGCGGGGCTCGCCGGCCTGGTCGCCTCGTTCTTCTCCCTCATCTATGCCGGGTCGCGCCAGCTGTTCGCCCTCTCGCGCGCCGGCTACCTGCCCCGCTTCCTGTCCCTGACCAGCCGCCGCAAGGCGCCGTACCTGGGTCTGCTGGTGCCGGGCGCGCTCGGCTTCGGGCTGGCCGCCTGGTCGGAGGACGGCGCCCGGATGCTGAACGTCGCGGTGTTCGGCGCGACCATCTCGTACGCGCTGATGGCCCTGTCCCACATCGTGCTGCGCCGCCGCGAGCCGGAGCTGGACCGGCCGTACCGCACGCCGGGCGGCGTCCTGACGTCGTCGGTGGCGTTCGTCCTGGCCTGCTCCGCGCTGGTGGCCACCTTCCTGGTCGACAAGGACGCGGCGTTCATCGCGCTCGGCGTGTACGCCGTGGCGCTCGCCTACTTTGCCTTCTACAGCCGGCACCGCCTGGTCGCCGCCGCCCCCGAGGAGGAGTTCGCGGCCCTGGCGGCGGCCGAGGCGGAACTCTCCCGCGACTGAGACCCTCCCGCGACTGAGCCCGCCACGATCCACGAGACCCGAGACGCGAGACCGGAGCATCCGTTGTCCACACCCCTCATCGGCATCAGCACCTATCTGGAGTCCTCGGCCCGGTGGGGCGTCTGGGACCTGCCCGCGGCGCTGCTGCCCGCCGGATACCACCGGCTGGTGCAGCGCGCGGGCGGCCTGGCGGCGCAGCTGCCGCCGGACGACCCCGGCGCGGCGTCCGCGGTCGTCGCCCGGCTGGACGGGCTGGTGATCGCGGGCGGCCCGGATGTGGAGCCCGTACGGTACGGAGCCGAGCCGCACCCCCGTACCGGCCCGCCCGCGCGGGAGCGTGACGTGTGGGAGCTCGCCCTGATCGACGCGGCGCTGGCGGCCGGGGTGCCGCTGCTGGGGATCTGCCGGGGCATGCAGCTGCTGAACGTCGCCCGGGGCGGCACGCTCGTCCAGCACGTGGAGGCGCACGGCGGCCCGCCGGGCGTCTTCGCGCAGCACGACGTGCGGCCGGTGCCGGGCACGCTGCTGGGGCGGGTGCTGCCGGAGCCGGTGTCGGTCCCGACCTATCACCACCAGGCCGTGGACCGGCTCGGCGACGGGCTCGTCACCAGCGCCTTCGCCGACGACGGGACGGTGGAGGCGCTGGAACTGCCGGAGGCGCCGGGGTTCGTGCTGGGCGTGCAGTGGCACCCGGAGGCGGGTGATGACCCGCGGGTCATGGAGGCCCTGGTGGAAGCGGCGCGGAAGGGGGCGCGCTGAGGCCGGGGTGGCCGGTGCGGGCTAGGCCCCGCAGCGCGACCCGTGATCCGGCTGATAATGGGATGACCCGTTCGTTCACCCTGGAGGTGCCGTGACCGGTTCCCACGCGCCGGAGCTGTCCGCCAACCGGAGGCCGCGTCGTCCCCTGCTCGCCGCGCTGCGCCCCGCGGCCTTCGGGGCGGAGCCGACCGGTGAGCGGATGGAGCGCATCCGGCGGTCGCCGAACTTCGCGGACGGTGTGTTCACGAACCCGGTGGCGGCCCGCACCGTCCCCTCCGGGTCCATGGTGAAGTTCCTGTCCACGTACTTCCGCAAGGAGGACCGGGTCCGGCGGGCGCCCGGCGGACCCGTGCCGGTGCATCCGACGACCATCGCGGACCTGGCCGTGCCGCCCGCCTCCGGGCTGCGGCTGACGTGGATGGGGCATTCGAGTGTGCTGGCGGAGATCGGCGGGCGGCGGCTGCTGTTCGACCCGGTGTGGGGAGAGCGCTGCTCGCCCTTCGCCTTCGCCGGGCCCAAGCGGCTGCACCCGGTGCCGGTGCCGCTGCGCGAGCTGGGCCCGCTGGACGCGGTGCTGATCTCCCACGACCACTACGACCACCTCGACATGCCGACGATCCGGGCGCTGCTGCGCACCGGTGCGCACTTCGTCGTCCCGCTCGGCGTCGGTGCCCACCTGGAGCACTGGGGCGTCCCGGCGGACCGGATGACCGAGCTGGACTGGCACGAATCGACCGAGATCGGGGGGCTCACGCTCACGGCCACGCCGGCCCGCCACTTCTGCGGGCGGGCGCTGCGCAACACCCAGCACACGCTGTGGGCGTCCTGGGTGGTCGCCAGCGCGGACCACCGGATCTACCACAGCGGGGACACCGGCTACTTCCCCGGTTTCGCGGACATCGGCGCGACGTACGGGCCGTTCGACGTGACGATGATCCAGATCGGCGCGTACTCCGACTTCTGGCCGGACATCCACATGACGCCCGAGGAGGGCATGCGCGCCCACACCGACCTGCAGGGCGGCACTCCGACGGGGATCATGCTGCCCATCCACTGGTGCACCTTCAACCTCGCCCCGCATCCCTGGGAGGAGCCGGCCGAGGGCAGCGTGGCCGCCGCCGAGAGGGCCGGGGCAACGGTGGCGATGCCCCGCCCGGGCCAGCCGTTCGAGCCCGCGGACGGGCTGCCGCTGGAGCGCTGGTGGCGGGCGGTCGCGGCGCGTCCGGCGGGCGGGGTGCCCGCCCCGGCCGGGCACCGCGCGACCTCCGTACGAGATCCTCTCCCGGCGGCTCGCGGCTAGCACTGCCAGAGGAAGGCGGCCGCCAGGCAGGGCGCGCAGGTGAACGCGTAGCCGCAGCCGCCTCCGCCGAAGTTCATCGCCGTGCGGTGGTCATGGCCCTCTTCGAGCTGCGCGGCGAAGGCCATGGGCCGCGCGCACGACGGGCACGGCGGCGTCTCGTCGCCCTGCAGCCACGACGGCGCGCCCCCGAACCGGCCGAGAACCTCCAGCACGTCGCGGTCGTGCGTCGCGCACCACTGGTCGCGCGCCTTGTCGTAGTCGGCCTCGTCGACGGTCGCGTACGCGATCCCGCACACCTCGGACAGCAGGGTGGCGCCCCGGTCCGGCACCGGGGCGGCCGCCAGCCCGCCGCGCGGGAACAGCAGGGCCCGGTTGCCGCCCGACGCCGGGTCCCAGTCGTCGCACATCCCGGGGTCGTTCTGGCACATGAAGACCGCCAGGACGAGGTCGTCCAGGAGCAGTTGCGCCAGGAACTGCATGGCCCCGGCGCACGTGGCGCACCGGGGCCAGCTGAATCCGGCCGGCGTGAGGGGTACCCCGCCGGTGCGCGTCACCAGCGCAGCGGCGTCGACCGGCCCCGCGTACGTCATCAAGGTCGTCATGGCGGGAAGGTTAAGGGGTGGACGAGCGGGCGAGAGGGCTCACGCGATCAGGAAGTCGGCCTCGCCTGCCTTGGCCCCCTGGATGAAGCTCTCGATCTCGTGCACGGTGTAGATCAGGGCGGGCCCGTCGGGGTCGGTCGACTGGCGCAGCGCCACCCGGCCGTCCCCGAGCTTCATGGCCTCCACGCAGCTTCCCCCGTTCCCGCCGCTCCACGGCTTGTGCCAGCCCTCGGTTCCGAGGTCCCTCGCCGGCATGCCGTTGTAGATTCCGGTGCGGTCGGTGCGTATGCGATCCATGGTTCAGATCTCCTTGCGAATGCCACCCAGGATGGTCTGTGTGGTCTGTGCGGGCGCGGCCTGCGCGCACATCCGGTCCAGGGCCTCCAGGAACACCGACACGTCGTCGCGGCGGTCGATGTACACACCGCCGACCAGGCTCTCGCTGTACGCGATGTCCGGCAGGTCCGGGATGGGGAACCGGAAGATGTGGAACGGGCCGTACATCGCCGGATGAGGTCCGGAGGCGAACGGCATGATCTGCAGCCTGACGCCCGGCATCGTCTCGCCGGCCTCGATGAGCCGGTCGATCTGGCCGCGCATGACCTCCGGTCCGCCGATGGGGCGGCGCAGCACGGTCTCGTCCATCACCACCCACAGCAGGGGCGGGTCCGGGCGGGTGAGCCGCGTCTGCCGCTCCACGCGCAGCGCGACGAGGCGGTCGATCTCGGCGTCGGTGGCGTGCGGCATGCCGGCGCGGAGCACCGCGTGGGCGTAGGCCTCGGTCTGGAGCAGGCCGGGTACGTAGTGGGGCTCGTAGGCGCGGATGACGCTGGCCTCGCCCTCCAGGCTGACGAAGGCGCTGAACCAGTCGGGCAGGACGTCCTTGAACCGGTGCCACCAGCCTCGCCGGTTGGCCTCCCGGGCCAGGGCGAGGAAGGCGTCGATCTCCTCGCCGTCGACGACTCCGTAGGTCGCCAGGAGCTTCTCGACGTACGGGATCTTGAGCCCGACCTCCGCCTTCTCCATCCGCCTGATGGTGGCGTGGGTGACGTCGAGGGCGCGGCCCGCCTGCTCGTACGACAGCCCCGCTTTCTCCCGTAGGTCCTGCAGCCGCTTGCCGAGCACGACCCGCAGGACGGTCGGGGCGCCGGCGCCACCCGGCCGCGTCTCCGCCACTATCGCTCCCCTCCAACTACGTTCATCGCACAGCAGTCTGGCACGGCCTCAGCCGCGGCGACAGACTGTCCAGTGCGATTCTGTAATTTACAGACTGATCCTTGCCAACTGCGCGTGGCGGGGCGCATAGTGACGGCGTGGCTCCTTTCCATGAGGCTCTCTCGCTAGGGCGCCCGGGCCGTTCCGTCACCCGGTGCCTCAAGGACGCGTTCCTTCTCCCGGCACTGAGCAGCTCCGTAGCGGAGGCCAGAGGCCTCGTCCTGGTGCGCCTGCGGGACTGGGGCATCGGCGAAGAGGTGCGGGAGAACGCCGTGTTGGTGGTCTCCGAGCTGGTCACGAACGCGGTGCGGCACACCACCACCGCGTCGGTCCGATGCGAACTGCGGCTGGCCGACGCGCGGCTGCGGGTGGAGGTGGCGGACCAGGGCGGCGCCCGGACGGAGCCGCGGACGCGGCCGGTGAGCGCCGACCAGGAGGGCGGACGCGGGCTCATGCTCGTGGAGGCGCTCGCCGAGTCCTGGGGCGTGCGCCCGCACGAGAGCGGCCAGGGCCGCACCGTATGGGCCTGTCTGACCCATTGAGACCGGATCGGCCGGTGGCACGGGACGCCCGCGGCCGGTTCCTCAGGCGGCGCCGGCCGGGTACGGGGGCCCGGCCGGCGCTTCGGGGGCGGCGCGTCGGCCGACGGCCGCGCGCCGCGTCAGCGCAGGGGAAGAAGGTCGGGCCGCTTCGGCTCGACACTGTCCCCCGAGGACTCGCCGCGCAGCCGCCGCCCGATCCACGGCACCAGGTATTCGCGCGCCCAGTGGATGTTGTCGCGGCGGACCTCGGCGGCCGTGCGGACGCCCTCCGGCGGCCACGGCTGGTCCGGGTCGGCCGGCACGTGGAGGCCGAGCACCTGGGCGGCGCGCAGCGCGACCCGGGTGTGGCCGTCCGGCGACAGGTGCAGCCGGTCCTCGCTCCAGGCCCGCCGGTCCTGCACCGAGCGCAGCGACCACAGGTCGAGCACCGGGCAGTCGTACCGGTCGGCGATGGCCCGGACATGGGCGGTGTAGGTGGCGATCTTGCCGCGCAGATGGCGGAGTACGGGCACGTCGCGGGTGTCGAACCCGGTGCACACCAGCACGGTGCCCACCGAGGCGGTGAGGTCGGCGACCGCCGCCTCGTAGCGCTCGGCGATGGCGTCGGGGTCGCCGCCGGGCCGCAGGATGTCGTTGCCGCCCGCGCAGAAGCTCACCAGGTCGGGGGCGAGCTGCTTCGCGCGCGGCACCTGCTCCGCGACGATCTGGTCCAGAAGGCGGCCGCGTACCGCGAGGTTGGCGTAGCGGAAGTCGGTGGAGGCAGGGTCGAGTTGGCCGTCGGAGCCGGGTCCGTTCTGGGCGTCGGTCCCGGGCCCGGCGGCGGAGCGCCGGTCGGACAGCAGGACGGCCAGCCGGTCGGCCCAGCCGACGAACTGCCCGTCAGGTCCCGGGTCGCCGACGCCTTCGGTGAAACTGTCCCCGACGGCTGCGTACGACCCGATCGCGTTATTGGTGAATGTCTTCGAATCGTCTGCCACGTCAGTACATCTTTCACGTTCGGAAGTGACTTACGCCACCGTAACCAGGGGTTGACGAAGGGTGATCTATCCCACCCGGTCAGTTTTGCCGAATGCGGAATACAGACGATCCTCTTTCCGCCGAAACGCATGTCGTAAGGTCGGCAGAGCCGCTGGTCCGTATGAGCCGCAACGCCGGTGGCGGCACCGGCGAGAGATCCACGAGGAGTGCCCGTGACGCAGCAGAGCCCGCAGGTCCCGTCGGTCGAGCCCGAACTCGCGGGCGTGCGCAACTTCCGCGACGTGGGCGGTCTGCCCACCGTCGACGGGCGGCGGGTCCGGAACGGCGTGCTGTTCCGCAGCGGTCATCTGGCGTCCGCGACCGAGCAGGACGCGGCCTTCCTCGACACCCTCGGCCTGCACACGATCTTCGACTTCCGCAACGCCGCGGACATCGGGATCGAGGGCCCGGACGTGACGCTCACCGGCGTGCGGAACGTGAACATCCCGCTCAGCGACCCGGCCGACGGGGCGGGCTTCTGGGCCATGGTGCGCGAGGGCGACCTGGCCACGCTGCGCGAGCTGCTCGGCGACGGGCGGGCCGCGGGCCGCATGACCGCCTCGTACGGGGAGATCATCCGCACCCGTACCGCCGAGCACGGACGGCTGCTGAGCGCGCTGGCCGACGGCAGCTCGCCCGCGCTGCTGCACTGTTCGGCGGGCAAGGACCGCGCCGGGCTGTCCGTCGCCGTCACCCTGCTCGCGCTGGGGGTCGACCGGGATGCCATCGAGGCCGACTACCTGGAGTCCGGTGCCGCCCACCGCCGATACAAGGTGTGGCGCACGACCACCTCGGGCGACGCCATGTCGCCGGAGGCGCTGGAGCTGCTCAGCCCGCTGTTCGACGCCCGCCTGGAGTACCTGGCGGCGGCGTACGGGGCGATCGAGGAGACCTGGGGCGGTACGGAGAGCTACCTCACGCGGGGCCTCGGGCTGGACGCGCCGACGCGCGAGCGGCTGCGGGCCCGGCTGCTCACCGACTGACGCTCAGCGCGCTGCGCACCGACTGACGGCTCAGCGCCCCGCCACCGCCTGCTTCACCAGCGTGCGGCCGAAGTCCCACATCAGGCCGCCGCCGGTGTGGGCGTCGTCCATCACGGCCGTGAACGCCGCGACGAAGCGGTCCACTTCCCGCTCGCCGATGATCAGCGGCGGGATGAGCTTGATGACCTCCATGTGGTCGCCGGAGACCTGGGTCAGGATGCGGTGCCGACGCAGCAGCGGCACCACGACCATCTGCGCGAACAGGCCCTTGCGCGCCGCCTGGAGCATGGTCCAGCGGCCGCGCAGCGCCAGCGACCGGGGGCGGCCGAACTCGATGCCGATCATCAGGCCGCGCCCGCGCACGTCGTGCAGCAGCTCGTAGCGGTCGATCAGCGCGGCCAGGCGGGTGCGCAGGAGATCTCCGGTGGCCCGGGCGTTCGCCGTGAGCTCCTCGTCCTCCATGACCGCGAGCACGGCCAGACCCGCCGCCATGGCCTGGGCGTTGGAGCCGAAGCTCGCCGAGTGGACGAGCACCCGGTCCATGGAGGAGTAGACGCGTCTGAAGATCCAGTCCCTGCCCAGGGTGGCGCCCACGGGAACGTACCCGCCCGACAGGGCCTTGGCGACGCAGACCAGGTCCGGGGCCACGCCGTCCTCGTGCTGGTAGGCGAAGAAGTCCCCGGTCCTGCCCAGTCCGGTCTGCACCTCGTCGGCGATGAGCAGGGCCTTGTGGCGGTGCAGCAGTTCCTGGGCGGCGCGCAGGTAGCCGGGGGGCGCGGGGTGGACGCCCTTGCCCTGGATCGGCTCGACGATGAACGCCGCGACGTCCCCGCGCCGCAGCTCGCGCTCCAGCGCGTCCAGATCGCCCAGCGGGACGGCGGTGTCCGGCAGCAGCGGGTCGAAGCCCTTGCGGAAGGTGTCCTCGCCGTTGACCGACAGGGCGCCGGTCGTCAGCCCGTGGAAGGCGTGCGCGCAGTACAGCACGCGCGGCCTGCCGGTGGCGAGGCGGGCGAACTTCAGGGCCGTCTCGACGGCTTCCGTACCGCTGTTGCCGAAGAACACCCGGTCCAGGTGGGGCGCGTGGCCCAGCAGCCGCTCGGCCAGCAGGCCGGGCAGCAGCGGGCAGTCGAAGCGGGTCAGGTCGGCAAGGCCCGCGTCCAGCACGTCGTGCAGGGCCTGGCGTACGACGGGGTGGTGGCGGCCCACGCCCATGACGCCGAACCCGGCGAGCATGTCGAGGTAGTCCCGGCCGTCGGCGTCCCAGAAGTACGCGCCCTCGGCCCGCTCGTAGACCAGGTCGAAGCCGATGGTGCGCAGCATACGCGGCAGTTGGTGGTTGAGATGGCGGGTGTGCAGGTCGTATCGCTCGGCTCCGCGCTCGGCGAGCAGCTTCCCGAGGTCGAAGCCTGAGCCCCGCTCGGTGGAGGCCCGCTCGGTGGCGTCCCGCTCGGTCGAGGCCCGCTCGGGGGAGGTCATACGCCGGTCTCCTTCGCGGCGAGGGTGGCGCTGATCCGGCCCGCGATCTCGGCGGGGGTCAGCCCGATGTCGGCGAGCACCTCGCCGCGCTTGGCGTGCGCGAGGAACTGCTCGGGGATGCCGAAGGTGCGCACCGGCAGATCGATTCCGGCGTCGCGCAGGGCCTGGCAGACCGCGGCGCCCACGCCCGCGCTGCGGATGTTGTCCTCGATGACGGCGACGCACCGGTGGCGGGCGGCGAGCGGCGGCAGGGCGGGGTCGACGGGTTTGACCCAGCGGGGATCGACGACCGTGCAGCCGGTGCCGCGCTCGGCGAGCAGCGCGGCGGCGTCCAGGGCGACGCCCGCCATCACGCCGACCGCGACGATCAGTACGTCGACGATGTCGCCGCCGCCGGACGCCTCGTCGCCGAAGCCCGGTCCCCCGACGCGGTCCGGCTCCTCGGGCCGCCGCAGTACGTCCATGCCGCCGACGCGCGCCAGCGCGGGGATCCGCTCCCCCACCGACTCCTTCGGATAGCGGACGACCGTGGGCGCGTCGGCCACGTCGACGGCTTCGCGGAGCTGGGCGCGCAGTTGGTCCGCGTCGCGCGGGGCGGCGATCCGCAGGCCCGGGACGACCTGGAGGACCGCCATGTCCCACATGCCGTTGTGGCTGGGTCCGTCGGTGCCGGTGACCCCCGCCCGGTCCAGGACGAACGTCACGCCGCATCGGTGCAGCGCCACGTCCATCAGGATCTGGTCGAAGGCCCGGTTGAGGAAGGTGGCGTAGACGGCGACGACCGGGTGCAGGCCGCCGGTCGCGAGCCCGGCGGCGGTGACGGCCGCGTGCTGCTCGGCGATGCCCACGTCCCACACCCGGTCCGGGTACCTCGCGGCGAACGCGGTGAGGCCGACCGGGTGCAGCATCGCCGCCGTGAGCGCCACCACGTCGGGCCGCTCGGCGCCGATCCGCACCATCTCCTCGCCGAAGACCGACGTCCACGACCGGCCGGCCGCGGGGGCCAGCGGCGCGCCGGTGCGCGGGTCCACGACCCCGACGGTGTGGAAGCGGTCGGCCTCGTCCTCCAGGGCGGGCCGGTAGCCGCGGCCCTTCTCGGTGATGCAGTGCACCAGGACGGGTCCGCGGAAGCGCCGGGCGTGCCGCAGGGCGGTCTCCAGGGCGGCGGTGTCGTGGCCGTCGACGGGGCCGAGGTACTTCAGCCCCAGGTCCTCGAACAGGCCCTGCGGCGCGAAGGTGTCCTTGATGCCCTTCTTGGCGCCGTGCAGCGATCCGTACAGCGGCTGTCCGACGACGGGGGTGCGCCGCAGCACGTCCTTGCCCCAGGCCAGGACGCGTTCGTAGCCGTCGGTGGTGCGCAGGGTGGCCAGATGGTGGGCGAGGCCGCCGATGGTCGGGGCGTAGGAGCGCTCGTTGTCGTTGACGACGATGACCAGCGGGCGGTCCTTGACGGCGGCGATGTTGTTCAGCGCCTCCCACGCCATGCCGCCGGTCAGCGCGCCGTCGCCGATGACCGCGACGATACGGCGGTCGGTGCGGCCGAGGACCTCGTTGGCCTTGGCCAGGCCGTCGGCCCAGCCCAGGACGGTGGAGGCGTGGCTGTTCTCGATGACGTCGTGCTCGGACTCGGCCCGCGAGGGGTAGCCGGACAGGCCGCCCTTGCCCCGGAGCTTGGAGAAGTCCTGGCGGCCGGTGAGCAGCTTGTGCACGTAGGACTGGTGCCCGGTGTCCCACAGGATGCGGTCGGCGGGCGAGTCGAAGACCCGGTGCAGGGCGATCGACAGCTCGACGACCCCGAGGTTGGGCCCGAGGTGGCCGCCGGTTCTGGCCACGGCGTGGACGAGGAACTCGCGGATCTCGGCGGCGAGCTCGGCGAGGCGTCCGGCGGGCAGGGCCTTGAGGTCGCGCGGTCCGCGGATGGTCTCCAAGAGCGACATGGTCGATCCCCCTCTGCCTGGTTCAGTTCGCGGTCACGTCGGGGGTCCCGGCCTCACCCGCGGTTTCCGCTCAGGGTCTCGCGGGCCGCGCGCAGCGACTCCTTCAGCGAGCCCATGGTGGCGATCACGGCGGTCGGCTCGTAGCCGCAGTGCGCCATGCAGTTGTCGCAGCGCGGGTCCTTGCCCCGTCCGTACTTCTCCCAGTCGGTCTCTTCGACCAACTGGCGGTACGTCGGAACGTAGCCGTCGGCCATCAGATAGCAGGGGCGCTGCCAGCCGAAGAGGGAGTAGTTGGGAATGCCCCAGGCCGTGCACGGGAAATCGGTCCGGCCCTCCAGGAAATCCAGGAAGAGCGGGCTGTGATTGAGCCGCCAGCGCTTTCTGTTGCCGCCTGAGAAGGACTTCCGGAACAGCTCACGGGTCTGCTCCACACCCAGGAAATGGTCCTGGTCGGGCGCCTTCTCATAGGCGTAGGCGGGCGAGATCATCATCTCGTCGACCCGCAGGTCGTCATTGAGGAAGTTCAGCACTTCGATGACGGTCTGCGGGGTGTCGGTGTTGAAGAACGTCGAGTTGGTGGTGGTCCGGAAACCGCGCCGCTTGGCCTCCTTGATCGCCGCCACCGCCTCGTCGAAGACGCCCTCCTTCGCCACCGACTCGTCGTGCCGCTCCCGCAGCCCGTCGATGTGCACCGCGAACGCGAAATAGGGCGACGGGCGGAACAGGTCCATCTTCTTGCGCAGCAGCATCGCGTTGGTGCACAGGAAGACATACCGCCGCCGGGCCACGAGCTGCCGGACGATCTCGTCGATCTGCGGGTGCATCAGCGGTTCGCCGCCGGCGATGGAGACCATGGGCGCCCCGGACTCCAGGACCGCGCCGACCGCCTGGGCCACCGGCATGCGCTGCTTGAGCACGCCGGCCGGGTGCTGGATCTTGCCGCACCCCTCGCATTTCAGATTGCAGGCATAGAGCGGTTCGAGTTCCACGATGAGCGGGAACTTCTCACGCCGACGGATCACCTTCTGCTCGAAGAGATACGTCGCGACCCGGATGGACTGACGGAGCGGCATGGCCATCTAGCTCACCTCCTGGGGAGCGGCAGAGAACGGTGCCATTCGAAGAACGCCGGAAGCAGTGTGCGTAGTACGCGGAAAGCCGATATTCCACCGCGCAAGGTTCCGATACGGACGAGTTCATGTTCAGGAGCGTCCACGACCACCCGGACGGCCGCAACCGGACGCACCCCGGCCGCCGCCGCGGTGCGCAGGGTGGCGGCGGACTCCATGTCCACCGCGATCGCTCCGGTGGCCCGCAGCCGCGCGCGCCGCGCGCCGCGCACCACCTGCCCGGAGCCGACCAGCGGCCCGGTGTGCAGGGCGCGCGGGGCGTCGCCGCGGGACAGCGCGGAACGCGAGGACAGAGCGGTCAGGGCGGCGATCAGCGTGTCGCTGCCGGCGCAACGGGTACGGCCGTGCTCGTCGCGGGTCTCCTCGGCGACGACGAGGTCGCCGGGGTGCATCCCGGGGGCCAGGCCCGCGCAGAACCCGGTGGCGATGACGGCCGTGTCCCGCGCCGCCGGGCCCGCCGCGGCCAGCGCCCGGCCCACCGTGCGCTCGGCGGCCTGCGGGCCCATGCCGGTGCGCAGCACGGTGACGGGGCCGGGTAGTCCCGGGCGCTCAGCCCCGCGCAGCGCGAGCCGCTCGATGCCGAGCGCGCAGGCGATCAGCAGCGGTACGGCGCCCGGCGGCGAGGCCGGTTCCGCGGGCATCAGGGTCTCCGGGACCGGGTCAAGTCCGGCTCGCCGTGGACGTACCGCCCGAGCGCGGTGACCGGGAAGACGTGCCGGTACAGGTGGTAGTTGATGGAGAAGTCCCAGGGGAAGCCGGTGCCGGTGAACTGCGGCTCGTCCCAGGTGCCGTCCACGGTCTGGGTCTGCGCCAGCCAGCTCACCCCGCGTTCGGCGGCCTCGCCGTCCCGCTCCCCCGCCGACAGCAGCGCGAGCAGCGCCCACGCGGTCTGGGAGGCGGTCGAGGCGCCGCGGCCGCGCCAGCCGGCGGGGTCGTCGTAGGAGCGCTGGTCCTCGCCCCAGCCGCCGTCGTCGTTCTGCACCCGCTCCAGCCAGCGGACGGCGCGCCGGATGGCGGGGTGCGAGGCGGGCAGGCCCGCGGCGACGAGCGCGGGGACGGCGGAGCCGGTGCCGTACACGTAGTTGGTGCCCCAGCGGCCGAACCAGGATCCGTCGGGCTCCTGTTCGGCCAGCAGCCAGGCGACGCCGCGCCGGGTGCGCGGGTCCCGGGCCCGGCCCTCCCAGGCGAGCATCTCCACGACGTGTGCGGTGACGTCGGCCGACGGCGGGTCGATGACCTCGCCGAAGTCGCAGAACGGCAGCCGGTTGGGGAACGGGCTGGTGTTGTCCACGTCGAAGGCGCCCCACGCGCCGCTCCTGGACTGCATGCCGAGGTTCCAGCGGACGCCGCGCCGGATCGCCTGCTCGACGCGCTCGGGGTCGGGGTGGTCGACGCGGCGCAGCGCGAGGACGACCTCGGCGGTGTCGTCGATGTCCGGGTAGGTGTCGTTGTGGAACTCGAACGCCCAGCCGCCCGGGGGCAGGTGGGGCCGTCTTACCGCCCAGTCGCCGGGCCGGGTGATCTCCTCGCCGAGCATCCAGTCCGCGGCCTTGACCAGTGCGGGATGGTCCGGTGCGAGCCCCGCGTCGGCGAGGGCGATGGTGGCCAGGCAGGTGTCCCAGACCGGGGACTGGCACGCCTCGACCATGCGGCTCCCGTCGGGCCGCCATACGGCGAAGCGGTCCAGGGACTCCAGGCCGGCGCGCAGCACCGGGTGCCGCAGGTCGTAGCCGAGGAGGTGCAGGGCGATGACGGAGTAGACGGCGGGGGGCTGGATGCCGCCCCAGCAGCCGTCGTTCTCCTGGCGCTCGATGATCCAGCGGGCCGCCGTCTTGATCGCGGCCCGGCGCAGCGGCCGGAAGGCCACCGCGCGGTAGGCGTGCAGCAGCCGGTCCAGCCGCTGGAAGGCGCCCTCCCAGGTGGTCACGGGCGCGCAGGGCCGCGGCGGGGCGGGGCGGCGCGGGTCGGTGTGCAGCTCGTCCAGGCCGAACGGGGCCGGGCGCACCGGCCGCTTGGCGGAGACGATGGTCAGCGGCACGATCGTCTGCCGGGCCCAGCAGCCGAAGTCGTAGATGTTGAGCGGGACCCACGGGGGCAGGTAGATGAGCTCCGGGGGCAGCTCGGGCAGGTCCTCCCACTTCCACCAGCCGAAGAGCGCGAGCCAGACGCGGGTGAAGACCCGGCTGCGGGCGATTCCCCCGCGGCCGCGCACCCAGGCGGAGCAGGCGGCCATGTGGGGCGCCTCGGGCTCGTCGCCGGCGAGCCGGAGCGCGACGTACGCCTCGATGGTGGCGGAGAGCTCGGGCGGGCCGCCGTGGAAGGTGGCCCAGGTGCCGTCGGGGCGCTGCTGCGAGCGGATGTGGCGGGCCGCGGCGTCGAAGGTCTCCCGGTCCCGGATGCCCAGGAACTGGCGCAGCATCAGGTCCTCGGCGTCCATGGTGACGTTGGTCTCCAGGTCGCCCTTCCACCACCCCGCGGGGTCCTGGCGGGCCAGCAGGTGGTCCACGGCACGGGCCATGGCGTCGCGAGCCGCTCGCAACGCGGCGGGCTCCGACGGGGTCTCGGAGGGTTCGACGGTCGTTGTCGCTGTCATGGCGTCCCCTTGCAGGTGAGATCTGATGTCTGCCGTGCTGGGGTGGGTGTCGGCCGGCATCCGGGCCTCCGCGGTGGAGGCCGGGCCGGGTGCCGGCCGGCGACTGCGAGCTATATGGAGTTGTCGGTGCGGGCGGACCCGACGGGGTGGCCGGTGTGCCCGGGGCGGGCGTCGGCGGTCATCTCTCTCGTACGACGACGAAGTCGGCGAGCGCCGCGAGCTGTCCGCGCACCCGGGCGGGCAGCTCCACCTCCGACAGGGCGGCGATCGCGGTCGCGTGCTGCCTGCGGGCCTCCTGCGAGGTCCACTCGCGTCCGCCCGCCCGTTCGATCATGGCCGCGCGGGTGGCGAACTCCGCCTCGTCGAAGTCCATGAACTCCGCGTCGGACTTCTGCGCGTCGGCCGAGAGCAGCTCCGCGAGCTGCTCGGAGGCCGGTCCGCCGGCGGCCAGCGCGGCGACGACCGGCAGGGACTTCTTGCGCTGCCGCAGGTCGCTCCAGGCCTGCTTGCCGGTGGCCCCGGGGTCGCCCCAGATGCCGAGCAGGTCGTCGATCGCCTGGAACGCGAGGCCGAGGTGGTAGCCGTACCGCTCCAGGGTGTCGGCGGTACGGTCGTCGGCGCCGCCCAGCACCGCGCCGATGGAGCAGGCGACGGCGATCAGCGCGCCGGTCTTGTTGCCCTCCATCTCCAGGCACTCCTCGACGGTGACCCGCTCGCGGTGCTCGTAGGAGATGTCCTGGGCCTGGCCGTCGATGAGCTTGCGGACCGCGGTGGTCAGCCGCCGGGTGGCCCGGCCCGCCTCCACGGTGCCCAGCTCCAGCAGCACCTCGTTGGCGAGGGCGGCCAGCGCGTCGCCGACGAGGATCGCCTGGGCCGGGCCGTAGAGCTTCCATACGGTGTCCCGGTGCCGGCGCTGCTCGTCGCCGTCCATGAGGTCGTCGTGCAGCAGGGAGAAGTTGTGGACGAGCTCGACCGCGACGGCGCCCGGGATGCCGACCTCGGCGCGGGCCCCGGCGCCCTCCGCGGAGAGCAGCGCCAGCGCGGGGCGCACGGCCTTGCCGCTGTCCCCGGCGGAGGGGCGGCCCTGGGCGTCGATCCAGCCGAAGTGGTAGGCGGCCACGGCGTCCATCGGCGGCGCCAGCCGGGCCACGGCGGCCCGCAGCACCGGGGTGGCAAGCATGCGGCCGCGCTCCAGCAGCGCGCTGACACCTTCGGTGTCGACAGCTGGGGTCACCGGGGTCACAAGCTCTCCTCTGTTCTGTGTCGTGCTGCTCATGCCGCTTCCTTGGGGGTCTCCTCGCGCAGGGCGGGGAGCGGGTTCTCATAGGGGCGGCCAAGGTGGGAGAGCGCCGCGTCCGCGGCCCGCAGGCCGCTGCGGACGGCGCTCTCCATGGTCGCCGGCCATCCGGTGGCGGTCCACGCTCCGGCCAGGCAGAGGCCGGGGGCGTTGGTGGTGGCGTGCGGCCGCAGCCGGCCGACGCCCGGAGCGGGGGCGAACGTCGCGGTGCGTTCGCGGGTGACGAAGAAGTCGCGGACGGCGGCACCGCGCGCGGCCGGCAGCAGCCGCCGCAGTTCGGGCAGGTAGCGGCTCCTCAGTTCGGCCACGGGCCGGTCGATGTCGTCCTGGGCGGCGGACTGGGACACGGCCAGGTACTGGCTCCCGGCGGCGTCGGGGTGGCGGCTGAGGCCGGAGGACTCCGTACGGTCGAAGACCCACTGCACCGGGCTGCCGATCGCCGCGAAGAACGGCCGGCGCAGCACCGGGCGGTCGTAGACGACGTGCAGGTTGAGGATCGGCGCGGTGCCGATCCGCAGCAGTCGGCCGGGGTCGTCCAGGGCCCCCTCGGGCAGCAGCCCGTGCGCCTCCCGCTGGGGTACGGCGAGGACGACCGCGTCGGCGTCCAGCCGGCCGCCGCCGTGCGGGCCGCTCTCGGTGGTGACGGTCCATCGGCCGTCGGGGGTACGGGTGAGCGAGGTCGCCCGGGTGCGCAGGGCGACCCGTACCCCCGCCTTGTCGAGGGCGGTGCGGGCCAGGGTGTCGTGCAGCTCGCCCAGCGGGACATGGGCCCAGCCGAGGTCGGCCGCGCCGGGTTCGGACAGCAGCCCCGTCTTGAAGACCATGGCGGCCAGGCCCAGCGAGGCGTGGGCGGCGGTGGCGTTGAGCGTGGCCACTCCGACCAGGTCCCACAGCGCCTCGACGGCGCGCGGCGACTGCCGTCGGGCGCGCAGCCAGGTGGCGAAGTCCACGCCGTCCAGCGCCGGGTCCATCGGGTCGAGTCCCCGGAGGGCGAGGGCGGCGCGGCCCGCCCTGACCCGTTCCGCCGGGGACAGGTGCGGATACGTGGCGAGGCTGGCGGCCAGGTGCAGCGGCACGGGCAGCCGGGTGCGCCGGATGCGGCCGAGCCGCAGGCCCTTGGGGTGGCCGGGGTCGAGCACCGGCACGTCCAGCGTCCCTTGCAGCGGGGCGAGCCGGGCGCCGTCGATCCGGCGGAGGAACCACTGGTAGGCGGTGCAGCAGCGCAGATAGACGTGCTGGCCGTTGTCGACGGTCAGCTCCCCCGCCGGGGACGGGCGGCGGAAGGAGAAAGCCAGTCCGCCGAGCCGGGGGCGCCCCTCCAGCAGGGTCACCGCCAGCCCCGCGTCGGCCAGCGCCAGGGCGGTGGCCGTGCCCGCGAGACCGCCGCCGACAACCACCGCGGCCGCCCCGTCGGGGCGGCCTGCCGCGTGGGTGCCCCGCCGCTCGGTGCGCGTGGTGCGGGACGTCATGTGCTCACCCCCTCGGGCGTGGTCGAGGACGCGGTGTCCGGTCGGTGGGTTGATCGCACGTGCATGTATGCCCGGATCATCGCGGCCGTCCCCTCGTGCCGCGCCGGGCGACCGCCAGCGCGTCCGCTCCCGACAGCCCGCGCACGGCGACGTACGCCTTCTCGCGGCCGGTGAGCGAGACGCGGCCGCGCAGGACGGCGGCGGGATCGCGGGCGATGCGCTCCAGGAGCCTGCGATAGATCCCGGCCATCGCCGCGACACACGCCCCACTGCGCCGATCGAGCATCGGCAGCAGTTGGAACCCCTCCTGGAACAGGGCTCTCGCCCGCCGGACCTCGAAGAGCACCAGGCCGGTGAAGTCGGCGCCGGGCGGGGGGACGGGGCTGTGAAAGGTCGGCGGACAGCTGAATTTGGCCAGGTCCTCGGCGGGCAGATAGGTGCGCCCGCTGCGGGAGTCCTCCCGAAGGTCCCTGAGGATATTGGTGAGTTGGAGGGCGAGGCCGAGGGTATCGGCGTACTCGGCGGCGCGCTCGGGGCGGCGTGCGCCCGGCACCGTGCCGAACACCCCCAGGGAGAGCCGCCCGATGGTGCCCGCCACGCACCGGCAGTACTCCACGAGCTCGTCCCAGGTGGCGTAGGTCCGCCCGGCGACGTCCATCAGCACCCCGTCGATCAGCTCGTCGAACGCGCCGAGCGGGATCGGGAAGCGGTGCGCGGCGTCCGCGAGGGCGACGGCGACCGGGTCGGTGTGGTCCTCCGCGACCCGGCCGTCCCTGATCAGGGCCAGCAGCGCGCCGGTGTCCGCGAGCCGCGCCCGCTTGGCGTCGGCGTCCAGCGCGCCGTCGCCGATGTCGTCGATGCGGCGGGCGAAGGCGTACAGCGCGGACACGGCGCGGCGCTTCTCGGCGGGCAGCAGTCTGATGCCGTAGGCGAAGTTGCGGGCCTGGGCACCGGTCACCGCCTCGCAGTAGCGGTACGCCGCGAGCACCGGCGGGGGCGTCGGTCGGGATCCGTTCACCGTCCGGCCCGCCCCTCTCGCCGCAGCGTCGCGGCGACCTCGCGCAGCAGGCCGCGCCTGGTGGGCTTGGGCGGTCCGGGGAGTACGTCGTGGCCCGCGGCGGCGATCGCGGCCAGCGCGGCCCGGCCGCCGGCCACGAACCCGGCGAGCAGCAGCCGGAGCCTGCCGTCCACGCTGCCGACCAGCGGCGCGCCCGCCGTCAACAGGCGCCCGGCGCGCTCCGCCTGATACGCGATCAGCGCCCGCAGCGGAGCGCCCGCGGTGCGCGCGGCCAGGTCGGCCTCGGTGACGCCGAAGCGCTCCATGTCGGCGGCGGGCAGGTAGATCCGGTCCCGGCCGAGGTCCTCGGCCACGTCCTGAAGGTGCTCGACGATCTGCAGCGCCGTGCAGATGGCGTCGGAGTGCCGGACCCGCTCGGGGCTGGTGGTCCCGGTGATGCCCAGGACGAGCCGGCCCACGGGGTTGGCGGACAGCTCGCAGTAGGCGACCAGGTCGTCGTACGTGGCGTAGCGCCGTACGTGCTGGTCCTGCCGGTTGGCCTCGATCAGGCCCAGGAAGGGCGCGGGGGTGAGGCCGTGGCGGCGGACCGTGGGGCGCAGGGCGTGCAGCAGCGGGTGACGTGGCCGCGGCCCGGAGTCGGCGAAGACCCGCCACAGATCGGTCTCGAAGGCGTCCAGCATCGCGAGCGGGTCGTCGGCCGCGGCCCGGTCCAGGCCGAGCAGCTCGGCGTCGGCGCCGCCCGGGGCGAGGTCGCCGTCACCGATGTCGTCGACCAGGCGGGCATAGCCGTAGACGGCCATGAGGTCGGTGCGCCACGCGCGCGGGACGAAGAAGGGAGCGACGGGGAAGTTCTCGTGCGCGGCCTTGTCCAGCACTGCCTGGGCATGCCCCTGCCGACCGGGCCGGCTCTGCGGCGTGGTAAGGGAAGCGATGCGCTCGTCCTCCGCGGTCACTGTGGACAGCCAGGCATATGGGCGAGGACCGCGCCTCCGCACGGGCCCCGGCGACCGGGCCCAGTGCGAGTCCTGGAGGTGGGCCGTCGTCTGGCCAATGCCGTCACATCCCCCGTTCTACACCGGCCAACAGGATCGGCACGAAGCGGACACGCCGCGCCGCCCCGTCAAGGGCGGGTGACCCCACGCCCCCGAACCGGTGACGGGGACATGCGTCGGGCATGGTCCAAATGGGCACCGATCCAGCTTACGCCTCGGACCGCACGAACGTGCGCAGGGACTTGTGTGCGAGTCCGGACACTCCCCCTACGGCCCGGGGGACCCCAAGGCCCCCGCCGGGTGTCCGGCAGGGGCCTTGGCATGCTCGCGGCGCTGGGCGGACGGGTGCTACTTGCCCGTCTCCTTCTCGTACGCCTTGATGACCTCGTCGGTCGGGCCGTCCATCAGCAGCTCGCCCTTCTCCAGCCACAGCACCCGGTCGCAGGTGTCCCTGATCGACTTGTTGTTGTGGCTGACAAGGAAGACGGTGCCCGCTTCCTTGCGCAGCTCCCGGATCCGGGCCTCGGAGCGCTTCTGGAACTTCCGGTCGCCGGTGGCCAGCGCCTCGTCGATCATCAGCACGTCGTGGTCCTTGGCGGCCGCGATGGAGAACCGCAGCCGGGCCGCCATGCCGGAGGAGTACGTGCGCATCGGCAGCGTGATGAAATTGCCCTTCTCGTTGATGCCCGAGAAGTCGACGATCTGGTCGTAGCGCTCGCGGATCTGCTCTCGCGACATGCCCATGGCGAGCCCGCCGAGGATCACGTTCCGCTCGCCGGTCAGGTCGTTCATCAGCGCGGCGTTCACGCCCAGCAGCGACGGCTGACCGTCGGTGTAGACGCTGCCGCTGTGCGTGGGCAGCAGCCCCGCCACCGCCTTGAGCAGGGTCGACTTGCCGGAGCCGTTGGAGCCGATCAGCCCGATCGACTCGCCCCGGTAGGCCACGAAGGTGACACCCCTGACCGCGTGCACCTCCGTCATGCCCGGCGTGCTCTTCCGACGGATCATGCGGTTCAGCGCGGCGGTGGCGCTGCCGCGGCCGCGGGCGCCGCCGTTGACCTTGTACACGATGTGCACATCGTCGGCGATGACGGTGGGGATGCGTCCGCCGTCGGCGGCCCTGTCCCGGTTCTGTGCGACGTTCTGCTCAGCCACGGCCGTACTGCTCCTCTGCCTTCCAGAAGTACACGAAGCCGCCGATGCCGGCGAGCAGGGCCCAGCCGAGCGCCAGCGCCCACACATGGTGGGGCAGGTGGTCGTACGTGTAGCCGTCGATCAGGGCGAAGCGCATCAGGTCCATGTAGACGGCGGCCGGGTTGGCCAGCATGAGGTCGGCGACCCAGCTGTGGGCGCCCGCCTTCCTCAGCATGTGCTCCAGCGGGAACATCACGCCGGACGCGTACATCCACGTCCGCAGAACGAACGGCATGAGCTGGGCGAGGTCCGGGGTCTTGCTGCCCAGCCGGGCCATGACCATCGCCACGCCGGTGTTGAAGACGAACTGCAGCGCGAGGATCGGGATGACCAGCAGCCAGGCGAAGTCCGGGAAGTGCCCGAAGCCCAGCAGCAGGACGACCAGGACGATCATCGAGAACAGCAGCTGCTGGAGCTGCTGGAGCGAGAAGGAGATGGGGAGCGAGGCCCGCGGGAAGTGCAGGGCCCGCACCAGCCCGAGATTTCCGGAGATCGCACGCACCCCGGCGAGGGTGGAGCTCTGGGTGAACGTGAAGACGAACACACCCGTCACCAGGAACGGGATGTACTGGTCGTTCTCCATGCCACCCCGGCCGCCCAGCAGCAGGCCGAAGATGAAGAAGTACACCGCCGCGTTCAGCAGCGGCGTCGCCACCTGCCACAGCTGGCCGAGCTTGGCCTGGCTGTACTGCGCGGTGAGCTTGGCCTGCGAGAAGGCCAGGATGAAGTGCCGCCGGCCCCACAGCTGCTGGACGTACTCCTTGAGTCCCACTCGGGCACCGCTGACCTCCAGCCCGTACTTGCGCGCCAGCTCGGCGGGGGTCAGGCCGTCGTCGGGGGATGGCGGGGCACTCATGGCGACCGCACTGTCGTGCGTAGTCTCGCTCACAGTTGACACTTTCGTCCTCAGGGTGCGCTGCCGGGGCCGTGCCCCGGATCGCGCCCGATGCTCTCAGATCCGAGCTTGTCAGATGACAGGAGGTCGGCCCAGTCGGGTCAGGCGCCATACCGTACGCCACTTCATGGGGCGGCGGGGCCCGCACGGAGTCTTCCAGCCTTCGCGGAATCCGCCGAACCAGGCCCGCAGCCCGGCCTTGGACGGCTTGCGCGCGAGCGTGAGCAGCAGCCACACACCGAGATAGACCGGTACGAGCAGAGCGGGCAGATTGCGCCGGGCCAGCCAGACCCGGTTCCGGGCGACCATGCGGTGGTAGACCGCGTGCCGGCTGGGGGCGACGGCCGGGTGGTTCAGGACCATGTCTGACCGGTAATCGATCATCCAGCCCGCGTCCAGCGCCCGCCAGGCGAGGTCGGTCTCCTCGTGTGCGTAGAAGAAGTCGTCCGGCAACCCGCCGACCTGCGCGAAGACGCTGGTACGGGCCGCGTTGGCGCCGCCGAGGAAGGTGGTGACGCGCGAGGAGCGCATCGGGTCCGAGGCCCGCAGCCGCGGCACGTGGCGGCGCTGGGTGGTGCCGGTCTCGGGGTCGACGATACGGAAGCTGATGATGCCCAGCGTCGGGTCCGCCGCGAAGGCCTGGCGGCACAGCTCGGCGGTGTCCGGGTTGGGCAGCAGTCCGTCGTCGTCGAGGAAGAGCAGGATGTCGACATCGCTCCCTCCCGGTCCGAACGCCTCGATCCCGGCGTTGCGGCCCGCCGGGATGCCCACGTTCTCGGGCAGCTCGACGGTCCGCACGGTCAGCCCGGGGACGTCGTACTCGGGCAGCGGCGAGCCGTTGCCGACGAGCACGACCTCGATCGGGTCGCCGTCCTGTTTGGCGACCGACTCCAGCAGCGCGCGCAGCTCGGCGGGGCGGTTGCCCATGGTGAGCACCACCGCGCCGACCTTCATCGTGGCCGCGTTCACTTGAGCCTGCTCGACGCGAGGATGGACACGAGGTGAAGCAGGGTTTGCAGGACGGCGATGCCGGCCAGCACGGCCACGCCCAGGCGCGAGAAGAAGAGGTCGTCCCGGATCTGGTCCAGCACCGCCAGGACCACGATCAGCAGCGAGGCCTCGATGCCGAGGATGAGCCGGTGGAACTTCAGCGCCGCGGCGGCCTTGCGGGCCAGTGCCACCCCGGACGAGCGCGGCTCGGCCGCCGCCTCCTGCACCGGCGGCAGCCCGCCCTGGTGCCGGGCGACGCCGACCAGGTCGGTCTCGGCCTTGATCACGACGGCGCCGAGCGCGGCCAGCGTGCCCAGGAAGGCCCACAGCCACTCGGGCGAGCCGTCGCCCCACAGGTCGGCGGCGCGCAGACCGAAGCCGACCAGCACCGCGAGGTCGCACAGGTACGCGCCGACCCGGTCCAGGTAGACACCGGCGAGCGAGTACTGCTTCTTCCAGCGGGCGACCTCGCCGTCGACGCAGTCGAGCAGGAGGTAGAGCTGGACCATCAGCACGCCGAGCAGCGCCCCGGCGATCCCCGGCAGCAGCAGGGCCGGCAGCGCCAGGACACCGGCGAGGGTCATCAGATAGGTCAGCTGGTTGGGCGTGACCCGCGTGTTCACCAGGTGCCGGGTGATGCGCAGCGAGAGCTCGCGCATGTAGAGCCGGCCGGCCCAGTGCTCACCGCTCCGCCGGTCCTTCACCCCCGGGGGGTGAACGACCGGGCGGAGTTCAGCTACCGATGGTTTTTGCATAGTCGGCGTATGCGTCCCTGATCGCGTCGGTGGAGAGGTTCAGGTGTTCGAGGATGGTGTAGCGGCCGGGCCGGGTCTGCGGCGCGAACTCCACCGCCTTGACGAACTCGTCCTCGTTGAAGCCGATGTCGGTCGGCAGGACGGGCAGCCCGTGCCGGCGCAGCACCTCGACCATCTGGCCGCAGGTCTCCTTGTCCCCGCGCAGGTGGGTGGCGAAGGCCGCGCCCAGGCCGCACTGCTCGCCGTGGCTGGCCGCCCGCTTGGGGTAGAGGAGGTCGAAGGCGTGGTTGATCTCGTGGCAGGCGCCGGAGGCGGGGCGGGAGTCGCCCGCGACGGACATCGAGATGCCGGTGAGGACCAGGCCCTCGGCCAGCACCTGGAGGAAGCTGTCCTCGCCCACGCCGCCGGGGTGGCGCAGCACGGCCTCGCCGCACTGGCGGGCCATGGCGGCGGCCAGTCCGTCGATCGCCTCGCCGGTCTCCTTGTGGGAGAGCTCCCAGTCGGCCACGGCGGAGATGTTGGAGATGACGTCGCCGATGCCGGACCGCACGAAGCGGATCGGGGCCTCGCGGATGATGTCCAGGTCGATCACGACCGCGATCGGGTTGGGCACCCCGTACGAGCCCCGGCCGGCGTCGTTGTCGAGCGTGGCGACCGGCGAGCAGAGGCCGTCGTGCGAGAGGTTCGTGGCGACGGCGACCAGCGGGAGGCCGATCCGCGCCGCGGCGAACTTCGCGCAGTCGATGATCTTGCCGCCGCCCATGCCGACCACCGCGTCGTAGTGGCCCTTCTTCATGGCGTCGGCGAGCTTGATCGCGTCGTCCAGGGTGCCGCCGCCGACCTCGTACCAGGACGCGCCGGGCAGCGCGGGCGCCAGCCGCTCGCGCAGCTTGGCGCCCGAGCCGCCGCTGATGGCGATGGCGAGCTTGCCGGAGGCGGAGATCCGCTGGTCGGCCAGGAGACCCGCGAGGTCGTCCAGCGCGCCCGGGGAGATGTCGACGACGACGGGCGAGGGGATGAGCCGGGTCAGTACCGGCATGCGATCTCCCGGCCCTTGGCGAGGTCGTCGTGGTTGTCGATCTCGACCCACGAGACGTCGCCGATCGGCGCGATGTCGACCTTGAAGCCGTCGTTGACGAGCTGCTGGTAGCCGTCCTCGTAGTACAGGTCGGGGTCGCGCTCGAAGGTGGTCTTCAGGGCCTCGGCGAGCTCGGCGGCCGCCGCCTGCTCGATGAGCGTGACGCCGATGTACTCACCGGTGGCCTCGGCCGGGTCCATCAGCTTGGTGATGCGCTGGACGCCCTTCTCGGGGTCCACGATGACCTTCATCTCCTCGTCGGCGAGGTTCTTCACCGTGTCGAGGGCGAGGATGATCTTCTGGCCGTTGCCGCGGGCGGCGAGCAGGGTCTTCTCGACGGAGACCGGGTGCACGGTGTCGCCGTTGGCGAGGATCACGCCGTCGGCGGCGGCGATGACGTCACGGGCGCACCACAGGGAGTAGGCGTTGTTCCACTCCTCGGCCTTGTCGTTGTCGACGAGGGTGAGCTTGAGGCCGTACTTCTGCTCCAGGGCCTCCTTGCGCGCGTACACGGCCTCCTTGCGGTAGCCGACGACGATCGCGACCTCGGTCAGGCCGATCTCCGCGAAGTTGCCGAGGGTCAGGTCGAGGACGGTCGTCTCGCCGTCCACGGGCACCAGGGCCTTGGGCAGAGTGTCGGTGTAGGGACGCAGACGCCGTCCGGCGCCGGCGGCCAGCACGAGGCCGATCATGCGGGTTCTCCTGATTCGTCGTGTACGGCGGGTGCACCCCGTTTATGGGCGGCCACCCAGAAGCGGATGCTCTCGCTGAGCACCGCCAGCGCCAGCGCGCCCGCGAGGGCCGTCAGCGCAAAAGTGAAACCTTGGTTCTGCCAGAGAGCGGCGGCGGCCGCGACGGCCAGTGTCCGCCCCTCATGCCCGCCGATCACCCGCACCAGCCAGTGCGGGGGCGCGCCGGTGCCACCGCGGATGCGGTACACCGTGTCGTAGTGATGGTAGGCGACGGCCGCCACCAGTCCGAAAGCCGCGGGCAAGGCCCCGTTCACGTCCGATTTGGCGGCCAGGACCAGGACGGTGCCGTATTCGGCGGCCCGGAAGAACGGCGGTACGAGCCAGTCGAGGGGGCCCTTGAGGGGCCGGGCGACCGCGAGACCGGCGGCCAGCGCGTAGCCGAGGGCGGCCAGCAGCGGCCACGGGCCGCCGAAGGGTGTGAAGGCCGCCACAGCGACCATCGCGGCCCCGCCGAGCAGGGCCACGGCCGGGGCGGCGAAGCCGGGCAGCGCGCGGGCCGGGTTCTTGAAGGCCGCGGCGAAGCCTTCGGCGAGCGGCCCGGAGTCGGCGAGGTCCGCGAGCGCGGCCGCGGCCCGGTCGGTCCGGTGCGCCTTCCGCGTCAGGGAGCGCAGCACGCGGCCCGCGGTGGTGTAGCAGGCGGCCAGCGCGCAGCCGATGAGCAGCGCGTACAGCGTGATGCGGGGCGTGGTACACGCGGTGAGCACGGCGATCATCGCCCAGCGCTCGCCGATGGGCAGCACGATCATGCGGCGCGCCCAGACCGTCCAGCCGACGCTGTCGAGCCGGTCGGAGAGGGCGGCGGTGGGGCTGGTGTTGCCGGTGGCGTCGTGGTTGGCCTCGTTGAAGGAGAAGTCGACGACGTGCCGGCAGGTCTGGAGCACCATCGCGCCGAGCGCCAGCGCCCATACGTCGTCTCCGTCGGCGTTGGCGGCGCCGATCGCGAGGCCCGCGTAGTACGCGTACTCCTTGGCGCGGTCGAAGGTGGCATCGAGCCAGGCGCCGAGGGTGGAGTACTGCAGCGAGTAGCGGGCGAGCTGCCCGTCGGTGCAGTCCAGCACGAAGGAGGCGATCAGCAGGACGCCGGCCGCGACGAACCCGGGGCGGGTGCCGGTGGCGGCGCAGGCGGCGGCGATCAGCGCGGTGAGGAGGGAGGCGGTGGTGACGTGGTTGGGGGTGAGGCCGCGGCGGGCGCACCAGCGGGCGATGTAGCGGGAGTACGGGCTGATGAAGAAGGTGGTGAAGAACCCGTCGCGGGACTTCACGGCGCTGCGCAGCCGGACGGATTCGTCGTCGACGGCAGCGATGTCGGCCCGCGCGCTTGCCCTGTCCTGCGGGTCCGTGGGCACGGCGGCGACGAGCACACCGAGCTCGGGCCGGTGCACGCTGACGCCTGCGGCGTCCAGCTCATGGGCCAGCACATCCGGCACCGGTTGTGGGCAATCGTTCCGCAGGGCGGAACGGGTGGGCACAACCGGCCCACCGGGCTGCACACGCGTACGAGACGGGACAGCTCCGGCGGGGGTAGGCGCATCGTCGCCGGGTGCGGGTGCGGTTGTGCCCACCCGTTCCGCCCCAGCGGCACGAATGCCCACAACCGCCTCGGTGAGCGCCGCACGGGCTTCCGGCTGCGCCGTCATCGCGCCCGGGACCGCGGCCGCCGGGAAACGCGGGTCGGTCAGGGCAAGCCGCAGCGCGTGCACGTGGCCGAGAAAACGGGTGTCGACGACCGCGACCCGCTCCCCCGCCGGCACGGCGGCCAGCTCCGTCGCTACCTCGGCGGCGTCAGCCGCCATACGCACGTCGAACCCCAGCGACCGAAGGTCGTCCTCGAGAGACGAGCCGACGACCGGCGGACCGGTGAGAATGGCGGTCGACAGACGAACTCACTCCTTGGCATCTGGCATGGCGGCCAGACCCGGCCACGGCGGTCCGGGCAGCGGGCGGCATGTGCCACACGGCCCTGCGCGGGCGGCGGCATGTCGGCAGAGGCTATCGGATGGACGGAAGCATCCGTTCACCGCACATTCACCGCCCGATCGGGTGACCGACGGTTCACGCCTTGCCGCGATCATCATGGTGGATCGGCGCTCCCCCGACAAACGCCCTCCTTGCGGCACGTGGATAGGGTGCCGTCATGACATGGCTGATCACCGGCGGTGCCGGATATATCGGGGCACATGTAGTAAGGGCGATGGCGGAGGCCGGCGAGAGCGTGGCAGTGCTGGACGATCTGTCCAGCGGTGTCACCGAGCGGCTGCCGGCCGGCGTCCCCCTGGTGACCGGCTCCACACTCGACCGCGAGCTGCTGGACGCGACGTTCGCCGACCTCGGCGTGACGGGGGTGGTGCATCTCGCGGCCGCCAAGCAGGTCGGGGAGTCCGTCGAGCAGCCGCTGCGCTACTACCGCGAGAACGTGCACGGGCTGACCGTGCTGCTGGAGGCGGTCGCCGCGGCCGGGATCGGCAGCTTCGTGTTCTCGTCCTCCGCGGCCGTCTACGGGAGTCCGGACGCGGATCCGGTCACGGAGGAGACCCCCTGCCACCCGGTGAACCCGTACGGCGAGACCAAGCTGGCGGGCGAGTGGCTGGTCCGGGCCACCGGTGCGGCGCACGGGATCTCCACGGCCTGTCTGCGCTACTTCAACGTGGCGGGTGCGGCGCGGCCCGAGCTGGCCGACACCGGGGTGTTCAACCTCGTCCCGATGATGTTCGAGCGGATCACCCACGGGGAGTCCCCGCGGATCTTCGGCACCGACTACCCGACCCCGGACGGCACCTGCGTCCGCGACTACATCCATGTCGAGGACCTGGCCTCCGCGCATCTCGCGGTGGCCCGCCGGCTGGCCGGGCAGCGCGGCGCGGGCGACCTGACGGTGAACATCGGCACCGGCCAGGGCGTCTCGGTACGCGAGATGGCGGATCTGATCCTTGAGATCACCGGGCGTACGGAGCTGACGCCGGTGGTGGAGCCGCGCCGGGCGGGCGACCCGCCGCGGGTCGTCGGCTCGACCGAGCTGATCGGCAAGGAGCTGGGCTGGACCGCCCGGCACGACGTGCGGTCCATGGTGGAGTCGGCGTGGGAGGGCTGGTGCCTGCGCCATCCGGAGGCGCGTCGCGGCTGACCCGGGTTACCCGCCGTGGTGGCCCGCCCGGACCGGCGCCCCGCCGTAGTTCACTGGGATCACAGGCGTTCCCGTCACAGGCGTTCCCGGTGACGGGAACCCCTGTGAACGGGAGGCCCCGTGAGCGGGGCTACCGGTGACGGGAGGAGCTATGGGCACGGGCCACGGTCACGGCCACGGCACGGCGACGGCCGCCCACCAGTGGCGGCTGCGGTGCGCCCTGGGCATCACCCTGGCGGTGATGGCGGTGGAGATCGCCGGTGGCGTCGTGGCCGACTCGCTGGCGCTGCTGGCGGACGCCGGGCACATGGCGACCGACGCGCTCGGTCTGGCGATGGCGCTACTGGCGGTCCACTTCGCCAACCGGCCGCCGAGCGCGCGCCGCACCTACGGCTACGCCCGCGCCGAGATCCTGGCCGCGCTGGGGAACTGCCTGCTGCTGTTCGGGGTCGGCGGCTACATCCTCGTCGAGGCGGTGCGCCGGCTCGCCTCCCCCGCCGGCACCGAGGGCGGGCTGACCCTCGTCTTCGGTGCGATCGGCCTTGCCGCGAACGCCGTGTCGCTGGCCCTGCTGCTGCCCGGGCAGCAGGACAGCCTGAACGTACGGGGCGCCTTCCTGGAGGTGCTGGCCGACGCGCTGGGCTCGGTCGCCGTCCTGATCTCGGCCGGAATCATCCTGGCGACGGGCTGGCAGGCGGCCGACCCGGTGGCCTCGGTGCTGATCGCGCTGATGATCGTCCCGCGGACCTGGAAGCTGCTGCGGGAGACACTGAACGTGCTGCTGGAGGCGGCGCCCAAGGATGTGGACATGGCGGAGGTGCGGGCCCACATCCTCTCCGTCGACGGGGTGGAGGACCTGCACGACCTGCACGTATGGACGATCACCTCGGGAATGCCGGTGCTGTCCGCGCATGTGGTGGTCAGCCCGCGAATGCTGGACGCGGCCGGACACGAGCGGATGCTGCACGACCTGCAGGGCTGTCTGGGTGAGCATTTCGACGTCACCCATTGCACGTTCCAGTTGGAGCCCGGTGGACATGCGGAGCACGAGGCCAGATCCTGCCGGTAGCCGGGCAGGATTGCGTCAGACTTGGTGATTCCGGACCGACGACGAGGATGGTCAATGTCGATCACACCCACCAACGGCCGCAGCACCGGCACCTCTCCCGCCCCGGGCGGCTCCACGGACCAGATCCTGCTGGAACTGGTCGACGAGGAGGGTCGGACGATCGGCACCGCGGAGAAGCTGTCGGCCCATAGGGCACCCGGCCGCCTGCACCGCGCGTTCTCCGTCTTCCTCTTCGACGACTCGGGGCGGCTGCTGCTCCAGCGCCGGGCGCTGGGGAAGTACCACTCCCCCGGCGTCTGGTCGAACAGCTGCTGCGGGCACCCCTACCCGGACGAGCCGCCGTTCGTCGCCGCCGCCCGGCGCACCGGGGAGGAGCTCGGCGTCGCGCCCGCACTGCTGCGGGAGGCGGGAACCGTCCGCTACAACCATCCGGACCCGGCGTCGGGCCTGGTCGAGCAGGAGTACAACCACCTGTTCGCGGGTCTGGTCCGGGCGGAGCTGCGGCCGGATCCGGCCGAGATCGAGGAGACCGCGTTCGTGACCCCCGGGGAGCTGGCGCGGCTGCGCGAGACCCGTACGTTCTCGGCCTGGTTCCCGACGGTGCTGGACGCCGCCCGCCCGGTGATCCGGGAGCTCACCGGGCCCGGTGCGGGTTGGTGACCTGAGCGGGCGCCGCCGCGGCGGGCGGGGTGAACGGCAGGGCGGCCCAGACCGCCTTGCCGCCGCTCGCGGTGTGCGCGACGTCGTAGGCGCCGCCCGCCTCCGCCGTGATCGCCTGCACCAGCAGCAGGCCGCGGCCGCCGGTCTGCCCCTGATCCGCCTCCAGTGCCTTGGGCCGGTACGGGTGGTTGTCCTCCACGGCCACCCGCACCCAGTCGGGGCCGATCGAGACCTCGACGGCGATCTCCGGGGAGAGCAGGGCCGCGTGCCGGACGGCGTTGGTGACCAGCTCGGAGACGATCAGCAGCAGGCTGGGGACGAGGTCGCCGTAGGCGGGCACGCCCTGCCGCGCCAGCAGGTCGCGCACGGCGTGCCGGGCCCGCGGTACGGAGGAGTCCAGCGAGGGGGCGGTGAACCGCCACACCCCCTCGTATGCCATGCGGGCACGAGGAGCCGCCCGACCGTGGTCAGGTGGGACGTTCCCGAGGATCTCCATGACCGATACCCACCCATCGCCGCTCGACCGCTACGTCGAGTGTTGGGAATCGCGGGGCATAGTCCGGCCTACTGACCACAAGTCAGCAAGTATTGGCGGCTTTTGAGCGTGTCAGCCCCTCCAGGTCGCCCGGAGGACGGAAGTCGACCGATTACTTCCGCGTACGCCGGAGCGCACCGAAGGCTCTGGTGACCCCCTGTGATCTCACCGGCCGCTCCGGACGCTTCGGCGCCCCCGGATACGATCCGCTGCATGAAGCCCCGCCTGGAGCACGGCGTCGCCGACGGCGTCGCCACGGTCGTCATCCGCAACCCCGCCAAACGCAACGCCATGACCATCGGGATGTGGCGCGAGCTGCCCGTGCTGCTGGACCGCCTGGCCGCCGACCCGGCGGTGCGGACCCTGGTGCTCACCGGCGCCGGGGATACCTTCTGCGCCGGTGCCGACATCGGCGCGCTGACCGGCGGCGACGAGGAGTCCAAGGGGCTGGCGGTGGCCGCCGAGGAGGCGCTCGCCGCCTTCCCCAAGCCGACCCTGGCCGCGATCCGGGGCTCCTGCGTGGGCGGCGGCTGCCAGCTCGCCGCCTCGTGCGACCTGCGGTTCGCGGAGGAGGACGCCCGCTTCGGGATCACCCCGGCCAGGCTCGGCATCGTCTACGGAGCGTCCTCGACCCGGCGGCTGGTGGCGCTGGTAGGCCCGGCCACCGCCAAGTACCTGCTGTTCTCGGCCGAGTTGATCGATGCCGCGCGGGCGCTGCGCACCGGCCTGGTGGACGAGGTGCTGCCCGCGGGCGGACTGGACAAGCGCGTGGCCGAGTTCACGGCGGTGCTGGCCGCCCGGTCTCAACTGACGCAGGCGGCGGCGAAGGAGTTCGCGGCGGGCCCCGCCGAGGAGGACCGCATCGCGTACTGGACGCGGCAGGCGCGGGACAGCGGCGACCGGGCGGAGGGGGTGGCCGCGTTCCTCGAACGCCGCACGCCGCGCTTCACCTGGACGCCGCCGACGGACTGACCGCCGGGCGGTTCCAGCCAGGCATACCTACCGGTCGGTCAATCGCGGGATCCCTCTTCCGGACACCCGTACCCGCAGGTAACGTGCCGGGCATGACCACACTTCCCGCACGCGCCGGACGCCACTGCCACAACGTCGTCAACCCGCTCCACTCCGCCGTCTATTTCGCCCCCGACTACCACCGGGAGCTCACGGCGCTCGGCCTGGAGGACCGGTCCGCCTCGTACTTCGTGGGGCGCTCGGCGGCGTTCGGCAGGGTCGGCGCGGGCACCGTCGCCGCGACCTTCTTCAACTTCAAGTACGAGCTGGTCGCCCGGCACATACCCGCCGCCTGGGACGTGGTCTCCCCGCAGGCCGCGCTCGACGCCCGGCTGCGCGCCGCCGACTCCGTGCTGCGGCGGGTGCTGGGCGAGGAGGCGCTCGCCTCGAAGGAGCTGGCCGAGGCCGCCGAGCTGGCGCTGCGGGCCACCGAGGCGTGCTCGCGCGCCGCCCGCCCGCTGTACGCGGCCCACGCCGACCTGCCGGTCCCGGAGGTCCCGCACCTGGCCCTGTGGCACGCCGCCACCCTGCTGCGCGAGCACCGCGGCGACGGCCATCTGATGGCCCTGGTCGAGGCGGGTCTCGACCCCGTCGAGGCGCTGGCGAGCCACACGGCGAGCGGGCGCGGAATGTCCCCGAAGTGGATCCTCGCGACCCGCGGCTGGACGCCGCAGGAGTGGGCGGCGGCCCAGGACCGGCTGCGTGAGCGCGGGCTGCTGGACGCCGAGGGCGAACTGACGCCGGCGGGTACGGACCTGCGCAAGGCCCTGGAGGACGCGACGGACCGGCTCGACCGGGCGCCGTACGAGCACCTGGGCGCGGCGGGCACCGCGCGGCTGACGGAGCTGGCGACGGCGTTCACCACGGCGGCGTTCGCGGCGGGCGCCTTCCCGGCCGATCTCATCGGCAAGAGCTGACACACGCCGCCGCCCGGGGGCCCGTCACCGGCATGTCCGACCCGGCACCGCCGCTCCGCGCCCGCCACCTGCCACAATGCAGACCGCAGATCGGACGGGATGACAAGGAACCGAGCGTGAGCGTGACGATGTCCATCGAAGGCAGGATCGCCGAGGAACTCGGTGTACGGGAGCGGCAGGTCAAGGCCGCCGTCGAGCTGCTGGACGGCGGGTCGAGCGTGCCGTTCATCGCGCGCTACCGCAAGGAAGCGACCGAGATGCTCGACGACGCCCAGCTGCGGACCCTCGAGGAGCGGCTGCGCTATCTGCGGGAGCTGGAGGACCGGCGGTCGGCGATCCTGGACTCGGTGCGCGAGCAGGGCAAGCTCACCGAGGAGCTGGAGGCGCAGATCCGGGCCGCCGAGACCAAGGCGCGGCTGGAGGACATCTATCTGCCGTTCAAGCCGAAGCGGCGGACGAAGGCGCAGATCGCCCGCGAGGCCGGTCTCGAACCGCTCGCCGAGGGGCTGCTGGCCGACCCGTCCGTGGAGCCGCCGGCCGCCGCCGCGGCCTTCGTGGACGCGGACAAGGGCGTGGCGGACCCGCAGGCGGCCCTGGACGGGGCGCGGGCGATCCTCACCGAGCGGTTCTCGGAGGACGCCGACCTGATCGGCGAGCTGCGCGAGCGCATGTGGGGCCGGGGCCGGCTGGCCGCGAAGGTCCGGGAGGGCAAGGAGACCGAAGGCGCGAAGTTCGCCGACTACTTCGACTTCGCCGAGCCCTTCACGGAGCTGCCCTCGCACCGGGTGCTGGCAATGCTCCGCGGCGAGAAGGAGGAGGTCCTCGACCTCGTCCTGGAGCCGGAGGAGCCCTCCGCGGACAGCGGGGCCCCCGGCCCGAGCACGTACGAGGCGATGGTGGCCCGGCGGTTCGGGATCGCCGACCGCGGCCGCCCGGCCGACAAGTGGCTGGCGGACACCGTCCGCTGGGCCTGGCGCACCCGGATCCTGGTGCACCTCGGGATCGACCTGCGGCTGCGGCTGCGTACGGCGGCGGAGGACGAGGCGGTGCGGGTCTTCGCCGCCAACCTGCGGGACCTGCTGCTGGCCGCGCCGGCCGGGACCCGCGCCACGCTGGGGCTCGACCCCGGTTTCCGTACAGGCGTGAAGGTGGCCGTCGTCGACGCGACCGGCAAGGTCGTCGCCACGGACACCGTCTATCCGCACGTCCCGCAGAACAAGTGGGACGAGTCGCTGGCGACGCTGGCGCGGCTCGCCAAGGAGCACGCGGTCGAGCTCGTCGCCATCGGCAACGGCACGGCGTCGCGCGAGACCGACAAGCTGGCCGGCGAACTGATCGCCAGGCACCCGGAGTTGAAGCTCACCAAGGTGATGGTCTCCGAGGCGGGCGCCTCGGTGTACTCGGCCTCGGCGTTCGCCTCCCAGGAACTGCCCGGTCTGGACGTGTCGCTGCGCGGCGCGGTCTCCATCGCCCGGCGGCTCCAGGACCCGCTGGCCGAGCTCGTCAAGATCGACCCGAAGTCGATCGGCGTCGGCCAGTACCAGCACGACCTGTCCGAGGTGAAGCTCTCGCGCTCCCTGGACGCGGTGGTCGAGGACTGCGTGAACGGCGTCGGCGTGGACGTGAACACCGCGTCCGCGCCGCTGCTGGCGCGGGTGTCGGGCATCGGCGCCGGGCTCGCCGAGAACATCGTGGCGCACCGCGACACCAACGGCCCGTTCCGGTCGCGCAAGGCGCTCAAGGACGTGGCGCGGCTGGGCCCGAAGGCGTACGAGCAGTGCGCGGGCTTCCTGCGCATCCGCGGCGGCGACGACCCGCTGGACGCCTCCAGCGTGCACCCGGAGGCGTACCCGGTGGTGCGGTCGATGGTGAAGACGACGGGCAGCGAGGTCGCGTCGCTGATCGGCAACACGTCGGTGCTGCGGTCGCTGAAGCCGGCCGACTTCGTGGACGAGAAGTTCGGTCTGCCGACGGTGACGGACATCCTGCGCGAGCTGGAGAAGCCGGGCCGGGACCCGCGGCCCGCGTTCAAGACCGCCACGTTCAAGGAGGGCGTCGAGAAGCTCGGCGACCTGGCCTCGGGCATGGTCCTCGAAGGGGTCGTCACCAACGTGGCGGCGTTCGGCGCGTTCGTGGACATCGGCGTCCACCAGGACGGTCTGGTGCACGTCTCGGCGATGTCGAAGACGTTCGTGAAGGACCCGCGCGACGTGGTCAAGCCGGGCGACATCGTGAAGGTGAAGGTCCTGGACGTCGACATCCCGCGGAAGCGGATCTCGCTGACGCTGCGGCTGGACGACGACGCGCCGTCCGCCGGCGGAGGCGGGGGCCGCGACCGGGACCGCGGCGAGCGCGCGGACCGCGGCGGCCGCGGCGGCGGCGCGAAGCGCGGCGCCCCGCAGCAGCGGCGCGGCAACGGCCGCGAGGGGCGCGGCGGCGGTGGCGGCCGGGACGCGGCTCCGGTGAACGGGGCGATGGCGGACGCGCTGCGGCGGGCGGGCCTGCTGTAGCCCTCGCGGGGCGCCTCTTCCCCTCCCCGCCCCTTCCCTCAACTGGGGCTCCGCCCCAGACCCCGGTCCTCAAGCGCCGGACGGGCTGGAAAATCCAGCCCGTCCGGCGCTTGAGGACAACGCCCGCCGCGAGGCGTCAGTCCTCCGTGACGCGGCCCTCCGACACCCGCAGCCGCCGCGTCGTGTGCACCGCCTCCAGCATCCGGCGGTCGTGCGTCACCAACAGCAACGTGCCCGGGTACGACGCCAACGCCGACTCCAACTGCTCGATCGCCGGCAGGTCCAGGTGGTTCGTCGGCTCGTCCAGCACGAGGAGATTGACGCCGCGGGCCTGGAGGAGCGCCAGCGCCGCGCGGGTGCGTTCGCCGGGCGACAGCGTCGCGGCCGACCGCAGCACGTGGTCGGCCTTGAGGCCGAACTTCGCGAGCAGGGTGCGGACGTCGGCGGGCGCGAGCTCCGGTACGGCCGCGCCGAACGCCTCCAGCAGCGACTCGCCGCCGAAGAACAGCGCACGGGCCTGGTCGACCTCGCCGACCACCACGCCGGACCCGAGGGACGCGGCGCCCCGGTCCAGCGGGAGCCGTCCGAGCAGGGCCGCCAGCAGCGTGGACTTGCCGGAGCCGTTGGCCCCCGTGATCGCGACGCGGTCGGCCCAGTCGATCTGCAGGTCGACCGGGCCGAAGCGGAAGTCCCCGCGGCGCACCTCGGCGCCGCGCAGGGTCGCCACCACCGCGCCCGAGCGGGGCGCGGCGGCGATCTCCATCCGCAGCTCCCACTCCTTGCGCGGCTCCTCGACGGCCTCCAGCCGCTCGATCAGCCGGTCGGTCTGGCGGGCCTTGGCGGCCTGCTTCTCGGTGGCCTCGACGCGGGCGTTCCGGCCGATCTTGTCGTTGTCGCTCGCCTTGCGCCGGGCGTTCTTGACGCCCTTCTCCATCCAGGCGCGCTGGGTGCGGGCCCGCAGCTCCAGGTTGGCGCGGGTGTCCGCGTACTCCTCGTACCGTTCGCGCGCGTGCCGCCGGGCCGTCTCGCGCTCCTCCAGGTACGCGGTGTAGCCGCCGCCGAACAGGGTCACCTGCTGCTGCGCGAGGTCGAGTTCGAGGACCTTGTGGACGGTGCGGGCCAGGAACTCGCGGTCGTGGCTGACCAGGACGGTGCCCGCGCGCAGCCCGGTGACGAACTCCTCCAGCCGCCGCAGGCCGTCCAGGTCCAGGTCGTTGGTGGGCTCGTCCAGCAGGAAGACGTCGTAGCGGCTGAGCAGGAGGGAGGCCAGCGAGGCGCGGGCCGCCTGGCCGCCGGAGAGCTCGGTCATGGCCCGGTCCAGGCCGATGCCGAGGCCGAGGGAGGCCGCGACCTCCTCGGCGCGCTCGTCGAGATCGGCGGCGCCCAGCGACAGCCAGCGCTCCAGCGCGACGGCGTACGCGTCGTCGGCGCCGGGCGCGCCGTCGGCGAGCGCCTGGGTGGTGGCGTCCAGCTCGGCCTGTGCGGCGGCGACACCGGTGCGCCGGGCCAGGAAGGCGCGTACGGTCTCTCCGGGCCGCCGGTCGGGCTCCTGCGGCAGATGGCCGACGGTCGCGTGCGGCGGGCTGAGGGCGACGGCCCCCTGCTCGGGGTCGGCCAGCCCCGCGAACATGCGCAGCAGGGTCGACTTGCCCGCGCCGTTCGCGCCGACCAGGCCGATGACCTCGCCGGGGGCGACGACCAGGTCCAGGCCGGAGAACAGGGTGCGGTCGCCGTGGCCGGCGGCGAGATCCTTGGCGACGAGAGTTGCAGTCATCAGGCCGTCGATCCTAGTTGCTTCCCTTCCCCGCCCCTCCCGATTTTCCGCTCCGGGTCACTACCCTCCGGGCATGGCGAGTGACGTGATCGTTGTCGGAGGCGGGGTCATCGGGCTGACCACCGCCGTGGTGCTGGCCGAGGGCTCGGCGGGCCGGGTGCGGGTGACGGTGTGGAGCCGCGACGCGGCGCCCGAGACCACCTCGGCGGTGGCCGGTGGGCTGTGGTGGCCGTACCGCGTCGAGCCGCGGGAGCAGGTCGGCGCGTGGGCGCTGGAGACCCTGCGGGCGCTGACGGAGCTCGCGGGGACCGCGCCGGAGGCGGGCGTACGGATGGTCGCGGGCACCCAGGCCGGGATCACCGTGGCGGACCTGGGGCCGTGGGCGGCCCAGGTGCCGGGGCTGCGTCCGGCGGCCGGTCCCGGCGAGCTGCCGGGAGGCGTCGCGTCCGGGCTGCGGGCCCGGGTGCCGCTGGTCGACATGCCCGCGTACCTGGCGTATCTGCGCGACCGGCTCCAGGCGGCGGGCGGCTCGGTCGTGCGGCGCGGCATCGCGTCCCTGGACGAGGCGGGGGACGCCGCACCGCTGGTGGTGAACTGCACGGGCCTCGGGGCCCGGGAGCTGGTCGGCGACGCCGACGTGCGTCCGGTGCAGGGCCAGTTGGTGGTCGTGGAGAACCCGGGCGTCGAGGAGTGGTTCGTGGCCGCCGACCCCGCCTCCGCCGACACGGTGTACGCGCTGCCGCAGCCGTACGGACTGGTGCTGGGCGGCACGGCGCGGGAGGGCGTCTGGGACACCGCGCCCGACCCGGCGACGGCCGAGGCCATCGTGGCCCGCTGCGCCCGCGTCCATCCCGCGCTGGCCGATGCCCGCGTCCTGGCCCACCGGGTGGGGCTGCGGCCCGCGCGCTCCCGGGTGCGCCTGGAGGGGGAACGGCTGCCCGGCGGGGCGTGGTGCGTCCACAACTACGGGCACGGCGGGGCCGGCGTGACCGTGTCCTGGGGCTGCGCCCGCGAGGCGGCGGCGCTTGCCGCCCGCCGGCTGCCCTGACGGCTCAGCCGCCGGGGGGCGCATGGTGGGCTTGCCCGGTCTCCTTGTCGGCGGCGCTCGCGGGGCCGATGCGGATCTCGAAGTCGCCGGAGTACTTCCGGTGCCCGGCGACGACCGCCATGTTCACGGCCTCCTCGCCCATCTCGCCCCGCACGATCAGCGGGTCCTGCCGCAGGTCCCGCACGAGGGCGACGCACATCGCCACCATCACCACGGCGAACGGCGCCGCCGCGATGATCGTCAGGTTCTGCAGGCCGGTCAGGGCGTCGCCCCCGCCGCCGCCGATCAGCAGCATGACGGCCGCGACCGCGCCGGTGACCACGCCCCAGAAGACGACGACGGGCCGGCTCGGTTCCATGGAGCCCTGCTGGGACAGGGAACCCATCACGATGGAGGCGGCGTCCGCGCCGGAGACGAAGAAGATGCCGACGAGCATCATCACCAGCACGCTCGTCACCGTGGTGATGGGGTACTCCGCCAGGACGCTGAACAGCTCCGTGTCCGGCACGATGTCACCGGTGAGATCGCCGCCCTCCCGGAGTTTGATCGCCGAGCCGCCGAAGATCGAGAACCAGACCAGGCTGACCGTGCTGGGCACCAGGATGACCCCGCCGATGAACTGCCGGATGGTGCGCCCGCGGCTGATGCGGGCGATGAACATGCCGACGAACGGCGTCCAGGAGATCCACCACGCCCAGTAGAAGACGGTCCAGTTGCCCAGCCACTCGGCGACCCGCGGGCCGCTGGAGGCCTCGGTGCGGCCGACCAGTTGCGGCAGGTCGCCGAAGTAGGCGCCGAGGGTGGTGGGCAGCAGGTCGAGGATGACGACGGTGGGCCCGACGACGAAGACGAAGACGGCCAGCAGCAGCGCCAGCACCATGTTGGTGTTGGACAGCCACTGGATGCCCTTCTCCACGCCCGAGACGGCGGACGCGACGAACGCGATGGTGAGGACCGCGATCACGACCACCAGCAGCCCGGTCCCGACGTTGTCCAGCCAGTCCAGCTCCTCCATGCCGCTGCCGATCTGCAGGGCGCCCAGGCCCAGCGAGGCGGCCGAGCCGAAGAGGGTGGCGAAGATGGCGAGGATGTCGATGACCTGCCCGACCCAGCCGTGGGCGCGCTTCTCCCCCAGCAGCGGGGTGAAGACCGCGCTGATGGTCTGGCGGCGGCCGCGCCGGAAGCTGCCGTACGCGATGGCGAGCCCCACGACGGCGTAGATCGCCCACGGGTGGAGCGCCCAGTGGAACAGCGTGGTGGCCATCGCCTCCTCGGTCCGCTCGGCGGCGTCCGCGGGCGGGTGCCGGGCGGCGGGTCCACGAAGTGCGCCAGCGGCTCGCTCACCCCGTAGAACATCAGGCCGATGCCCATGCCCGCGCTGAACATCATCGCGACCCACGACACCGTGCGGAACTCGGGCTCCTCGCCCGCCTTGCCGAGCGTGATCCGGCCGTACCGGCTGACGGCCAGCCACAGCGCGAAGACCACGAACCCGGTGGCGGCCAGCATGAAGGCCCAGCCGCCGTTGTGGATCAGCTCGGACAGTATGTCGCTGGAGACGTCCTTGAGCTCGTCGGTGGCGATGGCCCCCAGAGGACGAACGCGAGGGTGAGCGCGGCGGTGACACCGAACACCACGCGGTCGGTCCGGGGGGCATGCGTCCGGTGCGGGCTGCCGGGCAGCATGTCCGCGATGATCGGGTGTTCGTCAGGGGGTCCGCTGCTGTCGTCCCCCGCGGGCGAGTGGGTCTCCGGCACACGACGGCCTTTCGCTGAGGTGACGCCGAATCAGTTCCGGCTGCTCAGTACCCCCTACCACACGGCGTACGGCCCGGCGGCCAGGCGCGGCCGCAGGTCAGCAGCCGGTTACGGGCTGGCCTGCCGTCAGGTGATGGCCGGCGCGGCCGTCGAGGAGCAGCGGAACCAGCGCGCGCAGCGGCTGCCGCAGCGGCACCAGGAAACCGCCGCCGTCCCGGCGCGCCGTGACCCCGTGCAGCGCCAGCTCGTCCCGCACGGACGCGTACTGCGCGGCGTCCAGCCGGTACCCGCACGGCGGATCGGCGAGCACCTGCTCCTCGGTCGCCGGGTCGTTGTCCGCGCCACCGAGGTAGACCGGGCCGGTGTCGGCGTAGCCCGCCAGCCGGGCGCGCGCCGTGGCTTCCCGGATACGGTTCCGACGCTCGTCGGCGAAGGCGAGCAGCCCGTCCAGGGCGGCCTGCTGGGAGCCCACCCGGCGCCGGTTGTTGACGGCGGGGTCGGTCTGCTCGGCCTCGGTGAGGGCGTCGACGCGGGTCTCCACCAGCAGCCCGACGGCGTGCTTGACCCCTGCGGTGTTCCGCAGGATGCGCTCCTGCCCGTCGCCCGCGACCTGCTTGACGGGGTCGCCGGTCTCCGGGTCGGTCCAGATGCCGTAGGTGCCGGTGCTGTGACCCGAGCGTTGGGCGGCCGGCCGGACGTAGGACTCGGAGAGCGTGTGCGCCTCGTCGTGCACCCGGTCGGCGGTGTTGAGGTTGCGCGGCCACAGGGTCAGCAGGTCCTTGACGTAGTACGGGGCGGTGGCGCCGTACTCGTGCAGGTCGTAGACGGTGTCGGGGCGGTGGTCACGGAGCACGCCCGCGATGGCCCGCGCCTCCGTCGTACGCAGCGCGATGTGGTCGCGGTTGATGTCGACGCCGTCGGCGTTCTCCCGGGTGTCGGCGGCGCGGCCGTCGGGGTTGGCGGTCGGGATCACCAGGACGCCCGTCCGCGCCAGGAAGCGGCGCGTCGGCTCGTCCGTGGCGTAGGCCAGGTCGCGGACGGTGGTCAGGCAGGCCTCGCGGCCGGACGGCTCGTCACCGTGCTGGGAGCAGACGAGCAGCACGGTGTTGCCGTGGGCGCGCTGGGCGCCGTTGGCGCCGTGGGCCGGGGCGCCGATCCGTACGAGCTGGAGGGGGCGGCCCTGTCCGGTGGTGCCGATGCGGTCGACGTCGACCAGGTCGCTCGCCTCGTCGACGTCGGCGAGGAACGCCTGCTCCTCGGGCTGGGTGGTCCAGCGGGCGCCGTGGCTGGTCTCGAACCCGGTACGGGGCGGCGGTACGTCGGCCCGCGCGGGCGCGGTGAGGGCCGACGCGGTCAGTAACGCGCCGATCGCCGCGCAGAGGGCGGCGCGGCGGAGGTGTGTGCGTGCGGGCACGGGTGCTTCTCCTTGTCTGCGGGTGCCGGCTGCGGGCTGCTCGCAGCCGGGGCGGTGGGCTTTGTCCCCGATCCCGCCCTTCCCGAACCGGGGCTCCGCCGCGGGCCCGGACGTCCGCTGGGCCCCACGCCAGCAGCGCAGAGGTGCCCCTCAAGCACCGGACGGGCTGATTTCAGCCCGTCTGGGGGTACCTCCCGGACGAAGTCCGGGGGAGCTTGAGGACCGGGGTCTGGGCGGAGCCCCAGTTTCGGGAAGGTGGGGGTCCCCCACGCCCCCAGGGCGTAGGGGGAGGGTCAGTGGAGAAGTACCGACCGGCGCGGCACGCCCACGCCCTTCAGCGGGCCGTCGGCCGCCGGCAGCGAGGAGCCCGCGAGGACCGGCGCGCCGCCGACCAGCGGCAGGTCGGCCGACGTACGCGTGAGGTCGATCGTCAGGCGCGGCGTGGAGGCCGGTGGCTCGATCAGCCCCGCGTCCGTACCGCCGATGATCAGCGCGAGCCGGTGTCCGGCCGGCACGACATGGTCGGTGGCGGCCAGGTCGAGCGTGATGGTGTATGGCGTACCGGGCGTCAGCGGGCCGCCGTGGCCCTCGTCGGCGTGGTTGCCCAGGTCGGCCCAGCCGCGGCTGACGACGGTGTAGTCGACGTTCGCCGTGTCGGCCTCGGTCGCCTTGAAGCAGGCGCTGTCACCGGTGGTGGAGCTGCCCCAGCAGGTGCGGTCGGTGCGGGTGCGGATGCCCTCCCCGTCCGCCGTGTAGTCGCGGATGGTGTCCGGGCCGAGGTCGACCAGGACCGCGGTCAGGTGGGCGCTGGACGTGGACGGGGTGGCCGTGACGGTGACCCGGCTCGATCCGGACAGCCGCAGGTCCTCCTTCAGCACCGGGGTGCTGAATCCGGCCTTGTCCGGGGTGGCGGTGTCGATCCGCTTGGCCCAGTCCGCCTCGCTGTGCGCCGGGTCGTCGGTGAAGACGGCGCTGCTGCCGGGCGCGGCCGGGTCGGTGCCGAGGTCGCCGACGCCCGCGGCCGTGCCGGGCCTCGGGTGCAGGGTGGTGGTCTTGATCCCCTCCGCGGGCCAGACCTTGTCGGTGGACCACCGGTCGGGGGCGCGCTCGATGTCGGCCATGGGCTCCCGCTCGATGCCGTTGTCGACGCCGAGCAGGTAGTGGTCGAACCAGCGGTGCAGGGTGCGGACCCACTCCGCGCGGCGGAAGTCGAACGGGTCGACGTGACCGGTCTGGGAGAGCCAGATCTTGCGCTCCACCCCGGCGTCGGCGAGCCCGTCCCACCACTGCCCGAGGTGCTTCATCCGCACGTTGAGGTCCTGCATGCCGTGGACGGCGAAGACGCTGGCGCGCACCTTGCTCACGTTCGCGGTGTAGTCGCGGGCGGTCCACAGCGGGGTCCAGTCGCCGGTGCGCGGGGCGCCTTCGACGAGCTTCTGCTGCACGGCGCCGCAGCGGGCGCGGGCCTCGGGGCTCTCGACGGCGTCGGACAGCCCGTCGGGGCCGCCGTCGTAGAGCGGGGCGCCCTTGGCGAAGTAGTAGTCGTACCAGGAGCTGATGGCGCCGATGGGCACGATGGTCTTCAGGCCCTTGACGCCGGTGGCGGCCACGCCGTTGGCGACGGTGCCGTCGTAGCTCTTGCCGATCATGCCGGTGGCGCCGTTGGACCAGCTCGCGGTGGTGGTGCGGGTGCCGGTGCGGGTGGTGTAGGCGCGGGCTCTGCCGTTCAGCCAGTCGACGACGGCCTTGGCGGACTGGATGTCGGAGGCGCCGCCGATGTCGACGCAGCCGTCGGAGCGGTTGGTTCCGGCGAGGTCGACCAGGACGGTGGCGTAGCCGCGCGGGACGAAGTAGTTGTCGTAGAAGAGCGGGAACTGGACGGGCTTGCCGTTCGCGTCGTAGGTCTTCTTCTGGCTCTCGTTGCCGCGCCCGCAGCAGGAGTAATAGGGGCTGGCGTCCATGATCACGGGTATCCGGCGGCCCTGCTGGGCCGGTTCGCGCGGCCGCACGATGTCGACGGCGACCCGGTCGGTCCTGCCGTCGCCGTCGCCGTCGAGCCTGGTGTCGACCCAGACGGATTCGCGTATCGCGTCCTTGTAGGAGTACACGGGTCGGCTCTCCCGCGGCGCGTGGTGCCCGGCGGGATCGGCCTGCGCGGCCGGCGAGCCGAGGACTGAGGTGAACACGGCCAGCAACGCGGCGATCGCCGCCGCGAGCAAGGTGGCATGGGGGGTGCGGGGTTTCCGCCTACGTAGCAGCACGGCCGGACGTTAGCGCGAGTCAACTCGTCAGCAGAAGGGGGCTGTCGGCAAATGAGATGCCCCCGCCGGGGAAGTCGGCAGGGGCCGGAGTGGCCGGTCGCGGACCGCGAATCCCGGAGAGTGAAGGGTCAGTGGCGAAGGACCGGTGGCGAACGGTCAGTTCGCGAGAGCGGTGCGTTCGACGTGGGCGAGCTTGACGGTCGCGATGTCCGCCACCTCGTTGTCGTCTTCCATGCTGTAGGAGCTGAGCTCCTCGGTGTCGGCTTCCGACTTTCCGGGCTTGAGGTGTCCGACGAGAATGTACGTCTGGCCTATGTAGTCGCCGTCCTTGTCGAAGGCGTTGATGATCGCGGTGTAGTTGGCGGGTCCGTCGCCCTTGTTGGTGACCTTGTAGATGAACTCGTAGGTGTCGTCGTCGGAGTCGTCCTCGCTGTCGCAGTCGTTGTAGGTGTACTCGTCGTAGTCGTCGCAGTCCTCGTCTTCGGTGTCGTCGCCGGTCACCTGCTTTCCGCCGCTGATCTCGACGTGGCTCATGAGGTCTTCGTCGTCGGCGAGGACGTACCAGCCGATCCCCGCTCCGCCCGCGAGGGCGACGGCGGCGGCGAGGGCGATCAGGCGGGTACGGCGCGAGCCCGGCAGGCGGCCGGGCGGCTTGCCCGAGGGGTCGGGAGCCGGGTGCCCGGACACCGCGGGGACGGGGACGGAGACGGTGGGCGACCAGGCGGGGACGGGTGGCTGCTGGCCAGGGGCAGGGGTGTTCTCGTCCAAGGGAGGAGTCGTTCCTTTCGTAGGGCGAGTGCGATGAGCGGATGAGAAGAGGGGGAGGCGCGGGTCACACTACGGGGAGTCGCACCGGCAGGTCTCGCGAATCGTCAAGCGCGGGGAACTGCACGCGGGACGGCGGCTGATGCCGGTTGATGTCGAATGATGTCGACACGATGTCGAACACATGACAGCCTCGCCCCGTGGACACCATGGCTCCCAGTGAGTACATAGAGTCCCGAGTGATCGTTCTCCCCTACGAGTTGGAGGACTCGTGCGTCACAGACTCATCGTCCCGACGGCGGCCGCGGCCAGCCTGCTGCTGGTGATCCCGGCGTCCGCGGCCGAGCCGGGCCCGGGTGCACCGGGCATCGGGGACTCCTACTACCCCACCTACGGGAACGGCGGTTACGACGTCTCCCACTACAACCTGAGGCTGAAGTACCAGCCGAAGACCGACCGGTTGGAGGGCACCGCGACGATCCTGGCCTCCGCCACGCAGGATCTGACGCGTTTCAACCTGGACTTCGCGCTCGATGTGAGCTCGGTGCTGGTGGGCGGCAAGAAGGCGGACTTCAAGGCGACCGGCAGCCACGAGCTGGAGATCACCCCCGCCGCCCAGTTGGACAAGGGCAAGCCGTTCACCGTGGTCGTCCGCTACAGCGGGACGCCGTCCGCCGTGCAGGTCGACGGGTTCACCGCGTGGCTGCGCACGCCGGACGGCGGCGTGGCGGCGGGCGAGCCGGAGTCGGCCGCCTGGTGGTTCCCGAGCAACGACCACCCGCTGGACAAGGCCACGTACGACGTCTCGGTCCTGGTTCCCGAGGGCACCCAGGCGATCAGCAACGGCACCTTGCAGTCGACCTCTCCGCAGGCGGGCGGCTGGACCCGGTACAACTGGCGGGCCGCCAAGCCGCAGGCCACCTACCTGGCGACGCTCGCGGTGGGCAAGTTCGACATCACCACCGACACCACCGCCAACGGGCTGCCCGTCATCAACGCCTACAGCAAGGACCTCGGCGAGAACGCGGGCGCGGCGCGGGCCAGCGTCGAGCGGACGGGTGAGATCGCCGACTGGCTGAGCGAGGTGTTCGGCCCGTATCCGTTCACCGCGCTGGGCGGCTATGTGCCGAACGTGCCGACCGGCTTTGCGCTGGAGACCCAGACCCGGGTCTTCTACAGCCCGAAGGGGTTCAGCAACGGCGCCAACGCCTCCCTCGTCGTCCACGAGCTGGCCCACCAGTGGTACGGCGACAGCGTCTCCGTGAAGGACTGGCGCGACATCTGGGTCAACGAGGGCTTCGCCCGCTACGCCCAGTGGCTGTGGTCGGAGAAGGAGGGCGAGGGCACCGCGCAGGAGCTGGCGGACTTCGCGTACGCCAAGTACGGGGCCGACGATCCGTTCTGGAAGGTCAAGCCGGGCGACCCGGGCCCGGACAACCAGTTCCACATCGCCGTGTACGACCGGGGCGCGATCGCGCTGCAGGCGCTGCGCAACGAGATAGGCGACAAGGCCTTCTTCCCGCTGCTCAAGGAGTGGCCGACGGCGAACCGGTACGGCAACGCCTCGGTCCAGGACTTCGTGACGTTCGCCGAGAAGGCGACCGGCAAGGAGCTCTCGGCGCTCTTCGACACCTGGCTGTTCACCCCGTCCAAGCCGGCCGCGCCCACCGCCCGGAAGGCGGCCATCGGCGCGAAGAGCAAGCCCGCGGCGCCGAAGTCGTGGCAGAAGATCCAGGCCACGAACACGGTGCACGACCACGAGGACGAGCACGGGCACTGAGCCCCGGGCCCTCGGCCTTGAGCCCGCCCGCGACCGGCTGCCGTCCGCCGGTCACGGGCGGGCTCCGGCGCGCCGCCGTACGTTCCACCACGCCAGGGCGCGCGCGTGCGCGATCCGCAGGGGCGGCGGCACCACCGCCATGCCCACCCGGACCGCCCGCGCGAACCGCCGCAGCGTCCGCTCCTGGCGCGGCGTCCAGGCCAGCCCGAAGCGCTCGCGCAGCGGGGCGGGCAGCATCCCGGCGGTGACCAGCAGCGTGCCGCGGCCCAGAGCGTCGGCCACCGGTCGCCACAGCGCGGCGGGGACCCACCGCACGGGCGGCTTCGCGGGGTGCCGCAGGACGTCCAGCAGGTCCTGGACGGAGGCGTTCGGCTCCAGTCGCCGCGCCACCATGTCGTCGTAGTACGCGCGGAACGCGGCCCAGTCGGCCGGCATGTCCCGCTCCGCCAGCCCCCACAGCCGCCCGACGCCCCGCATCTCGCGGTAGTACGCCTCCGTCAGCGCCGGTCCGAAGGGCCTGCCGAAGCGCTCGTGGGCCTCGACCGCTCCCATGACGAGGGTGGCGTGCACCCAGTGGTACGCCTCGGGGTCGAGCGCGCGGTAGGGCCGCCCGCGGGCGTCGGTGCCGGTGAAGCGCGCGTGCAGCGCGCGCAACCGCGCCGTCTCGGCCTCGGCGGCCCGCTCCCCTCCGTAGATCACCGTGTTCAGCGACAGCAGGGTCTCCCACAGCCGCCGCCAGGACTGGGTCCGGAACGCCGAGTAATCCTCCACCCCCGCTCCGACGACGGGGTGGGCGACCTGCAGCACCAGCAGTTGCGGGGCGACGAGCATGCAGCGAAGATCCCCGAAGTAGCGCCATACGGGCCCGGTGGGCGTGTGGTACCCCATGGCCGCATTGTCGCGCCTCCCGCCCGCCGTGCGGTTCCTCAGGCGGTGTCCCGGCGCGCCTGCCATCGGCTGAAGCCCGCCTGCGGCGTGTGGAGGGTGACGGTGCCCCCGCCGAGCATCTCGGCCTTCTGACGGAGCCGGTCCACGACCGCCGGGCTCGGCCGTCCGTAGACGTCGATGGCTCTCATGCGGATCAGCGCGGCGAACGCGCGGAACCTCGGGCCGCCGAGCTCCAGGTGGAGCTCCATCGACGCCGAGTCGGGATGGACGGCCACCACGGTCATCGTGGCCTCCGACTCGTCGATGAAGAAGTGATACGCGATCAGCCGCGGCTCGCGCGACTCGACGAACGCGGCCAGGTCGCGCATCCCGTTCCTGACCTCCGCGAGCCTGCCCTCGCGAATGTCCGAGCGGTCGACGTAGTAGAGGGGTTCCGCCATGTCGACCGAGGCTATCGCCGGCGGCCCGCTGCGGCCGGTATCTCGTTGACCAGGGGTTTCGCAGCGCCGGTGAGACAGCAATACTGTTGGACCATCGGGAGCAGAGCGGAGAGTGAGGCGCGGCCGATGAGCGCGGAGACCGGGGAACCGACGACCCTCACCGTCGACGAGCTGGCGGCCCGGGCCGGGGTGACCGTCCGTACCGTGCGGTTCTACAGCACCCGGGGGCTGCTGCCGCCCCCCGAGATCGGCCCCCGCCGCGTCGGCCGCTACGGGCCCGAGCACCTGTCCCGGCTGGCGCTGATCGAGGAGCTCCAGCACCACGGGATGACCCTGGCCGCCATCGAGCGCTATCTGCACCGGCTTCCGGCGGATCTGAGCGCCGACGACCTGGCCATCCACCGGGCGCTGGTCGCCTCGTGGGCGCCGGAGGCGCCGCAGGACGCGACCCGCGAGCAGCTCGCGCGGCGGGCCGGGCGGGAGCTGGTGGAGGAGGACGTCGACCGGCTGGCAGCGATGGGCATGCTGGAGCGCACCGACGACCCGGATGTCTTCCGCATCGACCCGGCGACCCTGCACCTGGGGGTGCGGCTGCTGGACGTGCCGATCGCGCTGGAGTCGATCCTGGCCGCGCACGCGGTGGTGCAGGAGCACACCCGGTCGGCGGCCCGCGAGCTCAGCCGGCTCTTCCGGGACGAGGTCGGGGGCGAGGAGGTGGAGGCCATCAAGGCACTCTCGGCCCATATGCACCCGCTGGTGGTGCAGGCCCTGGTGATCGCCTTCCAGCGGTCGATGAAGGAGGAGCTGCGGGCCTGGTTCGGCGAGGGCTGAACCGGGCCCGCGGCTGCCTGCGTGCCGACCGCGGCGGATCAGTCGTGGAACGTCTCGCCCCGCTCCGCCTTCTCCAGCAGCAGCGCCGGGGGCGCGAACCGGTCTCCGTACGCCGCCTGGAGCTCGCGGGCGCGGGCCACGAAGCCGGGCAGACCTCCGTCATAGCCGTTGATGTACTGGAGCACGCCTCCCGTCCAGCCCGGGAAGCCGATCCCCAGGATCGAGCCGATGTTGGCGTCCGCGACGGAGGTGAGCACGCCCTCCTCCAGGCACCGCACCGAGTCGAGCGCCTCGGCGAAGAGCATCCGCTCCTTCATGTCCTGGAACGGGATGGCCGCGCCCGTGGTGGTGAAGTGCTCGCGCAGTCCCGGCCACAGCCGGGTCCGCCGGCCGTCCGCGCCGTACTCGTAGAAGCCCGCGCCGGCGCCGCGGCCCGGCCGCCCGAACTCGTCGACCATCCGGTCGATCACGGCGTCCGCCGGGTGTTCCGTCCAGCTGCCGCCCGCCTCCTCCACGGCGCGCCGCGTCTCGGCGCGGATCTTGCGCGGCAGGGTGAGGGTCAGCTCGTCCATCAGGGACAGCACCTTGGCGGGGTAGCCGGCCTGGGCGGCGGCCTGCTCCACGGAGACGGGGTCGAGGCCCTCCCCCACCATCGCCACGCCCTCGTTGATGAACTGGCCGATGACGCGGGAGGTGAAGAAGCCGCGCGAGTCGCCCACGACGATCGGGGTCTTGCGGATCTGGCGTACGAGGTCGAAGGCGCGGGCCAGCGCCTCCTCGCCGGTCCGCTCGCCCTTGATGATCTCCACCAGCGGCATCTTGTCGACGGGCGAGAAGAAGTGCAGTCCGATGAAGTCGGCCCGCCGCTCGACGCCTTCGGCGAGCGCGGTGATCGGCAGGGTGGAGGTGTTGGAGCACAGCAGGGCGTCCGGCGCGACGATGCCCTCGATCTCCTGGAACACCTTGTGCTTGAGCGCGGTGTCCTCGAAGACCGCCTCGATGACCGCGTCGCAGCCCGCCAGGTCGGCGGCGTCGGCGGTGGGCGTGATGCGGGCCAGCAGCGCGTCGCGCTTCGCCTCGGTGGTGCGGCCCTTGGCGAGCGCCTTGGCCAGCAGCCCTTCGGAGTACGCCTTGCCCTTGGCGGCCGCCTCGGCGGAGACGTCCTTCAAGACCACCTCGATGCCGGCCTTGGCGCAGGCGTAGGCGATCCCCGCGCCCATCATGCCGGCGCCCAGCACGGCGACCTTGCGCACCTGGCGCGGCTCGACGCCGTGGGGCCTGCTGCGGCCCGCGTTGACCGCCTGGAGGTCGAAGAAGAAGGCCTGGATCATGTTCTTGGCGATCCGGCCGGTCACCAGCTCGGTGAAGTAGCGCGCCTCGATGACCTGCGCGGTCTCGAAGTCCACCTGGGCGCCCTCGACGGCGGCCGCCAGGATGTTGCGGGGCGCCGGGTAGGGCGCCCCGGCCAGCTGCTTGCGCAGGGTGGCGGGGAAGGCCGGGAGGTTGGCCGCGAACTTCGGGTGCGCCGGGGTGCCGCCGGGGATCTTGTAGCCCTTCTCGTCCCACGGCTGCCGGGACTCCGGGTGCGCGTCGATGAAGGCGCGCGCCGCGGCGAGCATCTCCTCCTCCGACTCGGCGACCTCGTGCACCAGTCCTTCGGCGAGGGCGCGGCGCGGCGGGTACTGGGTGCCTTGGAGCAGCACCTTGAGCAGCGCGTCGGTGATGCCGAGCAGCCGCACCGTACGGGTCACGCCGCCCCCGGCGGGCAGCAGCCCGAGGGTGACCTCGGGCAGGCCGATCTTCGAGCCGGGCGCGTCGAGGGCGACGCGGTGGTGGCAGGCGAGGGCGATCTCGTAACCGCCGCCGAGAGCGGCGCCGTTGATGGCGGCCACGACCGGCTTGCCGAGCGTCTCGATGCGGCGCAGGTCGCGCTTGATGTCCATGCCGGCATCGAACGCCTGCTGGGCCTCGGCGGGCCCGATCTTGATCATGTCCTTGAGGTCGCCGCCCGCGAAGAACGTCTTCTTGGCGGAGGTGACGATGATGCCGCGGATGGTCTCCCGCTCCGCCTCGGCGCGGTCGGCGACGGCGGCGAGGGCGTCCTTGAACGCGGCGTTCATGGTGTTGGCCGACTGTCCGGGGTCGTCCAGGACGAGGGTGACGACGCCGGTCTCGTCCTGTTCCCAGCGGATGGCCGGCGCTTCGGGGGTCTCGCCTGCGGGGGTCTCGCTCATGTTCTGCTGCTCCGTAAGGGAAGGGACGGTCAGAGACGTTCGATGACGGTCGCGATGCCCATGCCGCCGCCGACGCACAGGGTCACCAGGCCGAACCGCTTGTCCTGGCGCTCCAGTTCGTCGACGAGCGTGCCCACCAGCATCGCGCCGGTGGCGCCCAGCGGATGGCCCATGGCGATCGCCCCGCCGTTGACGTTGACCTTGTCCAGGCTCAGCCCCATGTCCTTGACGAAGCGCAGCACGACGGCGGCGAACGCCTCGTTGATCTCGACCAGGTCGATGTCGTCGATGGTCAGCCCGGCCTTGGCCAGGGCCTTGCGGCAGGCGGGGGCGGGCCCGGTGAGCATGATCGTGGGGTCGGCCCCGGAGACGGCGGCGGAGACGATCCGGGCACGGGGGGTGAGCCCGAAGCGGGCCCCGGCCTCGGCGCTTCCGATGGCGACCAGCGCCGCGCCGTCGACCATGCCGGAGGAGTTGCCGGCGTGGTGGACGTGGTCGATGGCCTCGACCCAGTGGTACTTCTGCAGCGCGACGGCGTCGAAGCCGCCCGCCTCGCCGATCGCGGCGAACGACGGCTTGAGGGAGGCCAGGGTCTCGGCGGTGGTGCCGGGCCGGATGTGCTCGTCACGGTCGAGGACGACCAGGCCGTTGCGGTCGCGGACGGGGACGACGGACCGGTCGAACCGCCCGTCCTTCCACGCCTCGGCGGCCCGCTCCTGGGACAGCGCGGCGAAGGTGTCGACGTCCCCGCGGGAGAACCCCTCGACGGTGGCGATCAGGTCGGCGCCGATGCCCTGGGGGACGAACCCGGTCTCGTAGGCGGTCATCGGGTCGGCGAACCAGGCGCCGCCGTCGGAGCCCATGCGCACCCGCGACATCGACTCGACGCCGCCCGCCAGGATGAGGTCCTCCCAGCCGGAGCGCACCTTGGCCGCCGCCAGGTTGACCGCCTCGAGGCCGGAGGCGCAGAAGCGGTTCTCCTGGACGCCCGCGACGGTGTCGGGGAGGCCGGCGGCGATGGCCGCGACCTTGGCGATGTCCGAGCCCTGGTCTCCGAGGGGGCTGACGACGCCGAGGACGATGTCGTCGATGGCGGCCGGGTCGAGGTCCGGGAGCCGCCGCTGGATCTCGTGGATCAGGCCCACGACCAGGTCGATGGGTTTCGTTCCGTGCAGGGAGCCAGTGGCCTTGCCACGCCCGCGCGGGGTGCGGATGGCGTCGTATACGTACGCTTCGGGGGTCACGGTCGGTCAGCCTTTCGACACACAGGTCCGGGTGGGGGGTCAGGACAGCAGCGAGCGGCCGATGATCTCCTTCATGATCTCGGTGGTGCCGCCGTAGATGGTCTGGATGCGGCCGTCGGTGAAGGCGCGGGCGACGGGGTACTCCGCCATGTAGCCGTAGCCGCCGTGCAGTTGCAGGCAGCGGTCCGCGACCCGGTTGTGCAGTTCGGTGGCCCACCACTTGGCCATCGAGGCGTGGACGGCGTCCAGCCCGCCCGCCGAGTGCTCCACGATGCAGCGGTCCAGGAAGGTGCGGGTCACGGCGCACTCGGTGGCCATCTCGGCGATCTGGAACCTGATGTGCTGGAGCTTCGCCAGCGGCTTTCCGAACGCCTCGCGCTCCTTGACGTACGCGGTGGTGATCTCCAGCAGCCGCTCGGCCCCGGCGATGGCGCTGACCGCGATGGACAGCCGTTCCTGGGCGAGGTTGTTCATCAGGTGGACGAAGCCGCCGTCGAGCTCGCCGAGGAGGTTCTCCTTGGGGACGCGGACGTCGTTGAAGAACAGTTCGGCGGTGTCCTGCGCCTTCTGGCCGATCTTGTCGAGGTTGCGGCCGCGCTCGAAGCCGGGCATGCCGCGCTCGACCACGAGCAGGCTGAGGCCCTTGGCCCCGCCCTCCGGGGTGGTCTTGGCCACGACGATCACGAGGTCGGCGTGGATGCCGTTGGAGATGAAGGTCTTGGAGCCGTTGAGCAGCCAGTGGTCGCCGCGGTCCTCGGCGGTGGTGCGGATGCCCTGGAGGTCGGAGCCCGCGCCGGGCTCGGTCATGGCGATGGCGGTGACGATGTCGCCCGAGCAGAAGCCGGGCAGCCAGCGCCGCTTCTGCTCCTCGGTGGCGAGCGAGGTGAGGTACGGGCCGATGATGTCGTTGTGCAGCGCCAGGGCGAGGCCGCTGGCGCCGGCGCGCGCGAACTCCTCCGACAGCACGGCGGCGTAGCGGAAGTCGTCGCTCCCGCCGCCGCCGAACTCCTCGGGGACGGCGGTGCCCAGCAGCCCCTGGCGGCCCGCCGCGCGCCACGCCTCGCGGTCCACGATGCCGTCCTTCTCCCACCGCTCGTGGTGCGGCAGCACCTCCTTGGCCAGGAAGGTGCGGACGGTCTCGCGGAACGCGTCGTGCTCCGCGGTGAAGATGTCGCGCTTCATTGCTCGCTCTCCTTGGCAGGCTCGTGCGGGGACAGGCCCGTGACGCCCCAGTCGGCGGCCACCTCCGCGGCGTCCGCGCCGGGCCGGGCGGGAGGCCGGTGCACCGCGCCGGGCGTGGCGGAGAAGCGCGGTGCGGGGGCGGGCTGGGTGATCCCCGCGTGCGCCACGAAGGTGCCGCGGGCGGCGAGGTGCGGGTGGCCGGGGGCCTCGCGCAGCGACAGCACGGGCGCCACGCAGGCGTCCGAGCCCTCGAAGACGTCCGTCCACTCGGCGCGGGTACGGGTGCGGAAGCGGGCGGCGACGGCGGCGCGCAGTTCTCCCCAGTGCGCGAAGTCGTCGCGGGCGGGCACCTGGTCGGCGATCCCGAGCAGCTCGATGAACTCGGCGTAGAACTTGCGCTCCAGCGCGCCGACCGCCATGTAGCCGCCGTCGGCGGTCTCGTAGGTGCCGTAGAACGGGGCGCCGCCGTCGAGCAGGTTGGCGCCGCGCCGGTCCTGCCAGCCGCCGGCCGCCATCATCCCGTGGATCATGGCGGTCAGGTGGGCGGTGCCGTCGACGATGGCCGCGTCGACGACCTGTCCGGTGCCGGTGGTACGGGCGTGCTGGAGCGCGGCGAGGACGCCGATGACCAGGTAGAGCGAGCCGCCCGCGTAGTCGCCGAGGAGGTTGGCGGGGACCGCGGGCGGCTGGTCGGCCTTGGTTCCGATCATGGACAGGGCGCCGGTGATCGCGATGTAGCCGATGTCGTGCCCGGCGGTGTCGGCGAGCGGGCCGTCCTGGCCCCAGCCGGTCATCCGGCCATAGACCAGCCGCGGATTGCGCGCCAGGCAGGCGTCCGGGCCGATCCCGAGCCGTTCGGCGACGCCGGGCCGGTTGCCCTCGATGAGGATGTCGGCCCGCTCGGCCAGGTCGAGGGCGGCCGCCACCCCGTCGGGGGTCTTGAGGTCCAGCAGCACCGAGCGCTTGTTGCGGTTGGTGATGTCGTAGTCCGGGTCGATCCGCAGTCCCGCGCCGCCGGGTCGGTCGATCCGCACCACGTCCGCGCCGAGGTCGGCCAGGAGCATGGCGGCGAACGGTCCCGGGCCGATCCCCGCGAGTTCCACCACGCGCACTCCGGCCAGCGGGCCGCGCGGTGCCGGCGTCGCCTCCGCTTCCGACGCTTCCGACTCCGTCATCCGGCCCCCACCTCTTTGTGACACCGATGCTGTAACACCGCTGATGCTAAGAACGGGTTCCAGTTTCCACAAGGGTTGCTGACGAAGCCATGGCGTCCGGATCGGCCAGCCGGGCGAGCCGCCGCGGCACGTCCCCGCCGACGAGCACGATCACCACCAGGGTCAGCCCGAACGTGAGCACCGCCAGCGCCCGGCCCAGCGGCATGCCCTCGGCCAGGTGGGCGCCGAGCACGGGGGCGACGGCGCCGCCGAGCGCCCCGGTGTTGTAGACGAAGCCCAGCGACGCGGCCCGGTTCTCGGTCGGGAAGTGGCTCGCGATGTACTTGGGCAGGATGCCGGAGATGCCCTGCCCCAGCGCGAGCAGGAAGAAGAGCAGGACGCCGAGGCCGACCAGCGAGTCCTGGACGGCGAAGACGGGGAAGACGAAGGCGAGCGAGCCCAGCAGGGTGCAGGCGTACGCCCGCCGGGTGCCGATCCAGTCGCCGACGAACCCCGCAAGCCAGCAGCCGAGCATCGTCCCGAAGCCCGCGTAGAACATCACGTCGGTGACCTCGGACGGCGCGTAGCCCAGCTCGGTCTTGAGATACGTGGGCAGCAGCGCCTGGATCGGCCAGCTGTAGAGGAACGCGCAGAACACGGTGCACATCAGCGCCACGTACAGCACCCAGCCTCGGCGGCCGCCCAGTTGCGCGGCGAAGGCGAACAGGCAGCCCGCGGCCAGCAGCGCCGGCGGCCACACCAGGCCCGCGCCCAGCGGGGTGAAGACGCACAGGAGCGCGGCGGTCGCGGCGGCGGCGAGCGCGGCGTTGACGCACCCGCGCACCCGGCCGCGGAACAGCGGGCGGAAGGGGTTCGGGCGCGCCGCCCGCCCGGCCACCTCCGCGCTCCAGTCCGCCGCCTCCGGCAGGGCGCGCCGCACCCACAGGGCGACGAGCACCGGCGCGACGCCGATCCAGAACATCCACCGCCAGCCCCAGTGCGGTACGACCCACTTGTACAGCTCGGAGGCGAGGATGGTGCCGCCCGCGTATCCGGAGATCAGAAAACCAGAGGCGCGGTTGCGCAGCCGGGCGGGCCAGCTCTCCAGGACGTAGGTGGCGCTGGCGCTGTACTCCCCCGCCATGCCCATGCCGATCAGCAGCCGGGCGGCGAAGAGGCTGGCGTAGTCCCAGGCGAAGCCGCACGCGAAGGTGCCGAGCGAGTAGAGCAGAATGCTGGCGACCATGGCGGCCTTGCGGCCGTGGCGGTCGCCCATCGCGCCGAGCAGCGCGCCGCCCAGCCAGCGGGTGACGAACGCCCCGGAGACCAGGCTCGCCGCGGCCGCCGGGCTCAGGTGGAACTCGTCGGCGATCTCGGTGAGGACGAGGGTGATGAGGACGAAGTCGAAGCCGTCCAGCAGATAGCCGATCCAGGCGGCGGCCATCGCCTTCCACTGTCCGCGGGACACCTCGCGGTACCAGGGCGGCGGAGGTCCCGCGGCGGCCGGGTTCATCGCAGCAGTCCTCCCTCCCGCAGGATCCCGCGTACGGTCGCGTGCTCGGCCTCGCCGAGCGGGAGTTGGGGGGCGGCGGTGGCCGGGCAGTCGATCACGCCGAGCAGGTGCAGCGCGGCCTTGAACCCGCCCAGGGCCGAGGAACTGCCGCCCATGCGCGCCGGATCGCCGCTCTCGGTGATCGCGAACAGGGCGGCGAGCCGGTCCTGTTCGGCGGCGGCCTCGCGCCAGCGGCCCGCGCGCGCGTGCTCGTACAGCCGCACGTACCCGTCGGGATCGACGTTGCCGAGACCGGGTACGACGCCGTGCGCGCCCGCCAGCAGCGCGCCGTCCACGGCGAGTTCGGATCCCGTCAGCACCGAGAAGGACCGGTCCAGGCCGCGGCGGCGCAGCTCCACCAGGAGCCGGCGCAGCGCCCCGTCGTCACCGCTGCTGTCCTTGAGCCCGGCGAGCGTGCCGTCCTCGGCCAGCGGCAGCAGCAGCGCCGCGGTCAGCTTGGTGTGCACCGAGGCGGGCAGGTCGTACGCGAACAGCGGCAGCCCGGCTCCGTCCCGGACGCGGCGGAAGTGGTCGGCGATCTCCGCGGGGTGGGTGCGGGTGTAGAAGGGGGCGGTGACCACCAGGCCGTCCGCGCCCGCCTGCGCCGCGGCCCTGGCGTGGTCCAGCACCCGCGCCGTCGTCATGTCGATCGCCCCGGCGAGCACGGGCACCCGTCCGCCCGCGGCGGCGCACACGGTCGTCAGCACGGTGCGCCGCTGCCCATCGGTCAGATAGGCGGCCTCACCGCTGGAGCCGAGGGCGAACAGCCCGCTCACCCCGGCCGCGACGAGCCGTTCCGCCAGGGCGGTCAGCGATCCGGTGTCGATGTCGCCGGCGGGGGTCAGCGGCGTGCACAGCGGCGGGACGACGCCCGTGAGCGGAACCGGAAGGCGCATCAGAGTCCAGCTTTCTGGCGTGCTGACGAGATCGAACCCGAGTCCAAACCGAAGATCAAAGCCGAAGATCAAAGCCGGAGACCAAACCGGAGATCAAACCGGACGTAGGACATCCTATGTGCCCGCAATGTGTCCGAGGCGACACGGGCTGTCAAGCCCGCACGGCGCGCCAGGTGGGCGTGCGGATCGACGTGTTGACCGGAAAATCGGCGGCTTCGTAGGGTCGGGGTCGGGGGGAGGCGAGCGGACGAGAGGAACCCGGGATGCGGCGTCGGGAGTCCACGACACAACGCGCGTACGACATCGTGCTGTTCGGCGCGACGGGCTTCGCAGGCGGGCTCACCGCGGCGTATCTGGCGGAGCACGCCCCCGCCGGCGTCCGGTGGGCGCTGGCGGGCCGCGACCGGGAGAAGCTGGAGCGGCTGCGGGACCGGCTGGCGGCGGACGCCCCGGAGCTCGCCGGTCTCGCGCTGCTGCGCGCCGACAGCACCGACCCGGCGTCGCTGCGCGCGATCGCCGCCGACACGCACGTCGTGGCCACCACCGTCGGCCCCTATCTGACGTACGGCGAGCCGCTGGTGGCCGCGTGCGCCGAGGCCGGGACGGACTACGTGGACCTGACCGGCGAGCCGGAGTTCGTCGATCTGATGTATCTGCGGCACCACGCGCTCGCCCGGTCGACGGGCGCCCGGATCGTGCACTCCTGCGGCTTCGACTCGATCCCGCAGGACCTCGGCGTCCACTACACGGTGACACGGCTGCCGGAGGGAGTGCCGCTGCGGATCGAGGGCTTCGTACGCGGCAGCGGCACCGTCTCCGGCGGCACCCTGGCCTCCGCCATGACGGCCCTGTCTCGCCCGGTCGGCATGGTCCGCGCCGCCGCGGCGAGGCGGCGGGCCGAACCCCGCCCCGCCGACCGGACGATCTCGGCCGGTCCCGGAACCCTCCACCGGCGCCGGGACCTGGGCGCCTGGGCCGTGCCGATGCCGACCATAGACCCGCAGATCGTGGGCCGCTCCGCCGCCGCCCTGTCTCGCTACGGCCCCGACTTCCGCTACCGCGCCCACGTGGTGGCCGACCGGCTGCCCGTCCTCGTCGGCGGCGCCGCCGGCTTCGCCGCCCTGCTCGCCGCCGCCCAGCTCCCACCGGCCCGCCGCTGGCTGTCGGGCAGGCTCAGCCCCGGCGAGGGCCCGGACGCCGAGCGGCGCGCCAGGAGCTGGTTCGCGGTCCGCTTCGCGGGCGAGGGCGGCGGCCGACGGGTGGTCACGGAGGTGTCCGGCGGCGACCCGGGCTACGGCGAGACGGCGAAGATGCTCGCCGAGTCCGCGCTCTGCCTGGCGCTCGACGATCTCCCGGAGACGGCGGGCCAGGTCACGACGGCCACGGCGATGGGCGAGGCCCTGACGGAACGGCTGGTCCGGGCGGGCCTGGTCTTCCGGACGGTGTCCCCGCCCCGCCCGTCCCCGTGACCCGGGGCATCTCGTCCGTCTCCCGGTCGCCCGGTCGCCCGGGCCCAGGTGCTCAGCCGTGCTTCAGCTTCTTGGCCATGACGGCGTATAGCGGCGAATCGTCTGATGGCTTCGCTTCGCCCACCTTGTTGTACTTCCAACTTTCATATAGAGATTGAGCCTTTGGGTTGGTGGACTCCACTTGGAGCGTTACGACATCGGATTCGACCGATTCGAGCAGTGCGTCATGAATCTTCTTTGCCCGACCTGTACCGCGCCATTGAGGAACCACCATCAATTCTGACAGCGCGAAGACGGAGCCCTTGGTGCTGGCTGGTCGCTGGTGCCCCTTCCACCATCCACCCGGCTTGAGCATGGAGCCGTATGCGTACCCGACAGGGCCGCCCTCTTCCCAACCCACCACACACTGCCAGTTCTCACGTGAGGACCACAGATCGACAAAGTACGAGAAGCGTTCACGCGAGTGAAACGGGTTCGGATTATTCGCATACGCGTCATCGTGGATATCGAGCAGCAGGGACCTGACGTCCCGCGCATTGGCATGCGTGTAGCGCTTCACATCCATTGACTGGTCTCCTCGACCCACTCGACGATTTCGGGGCTCTTCGATCCTGAGGCTACGATCACCTTTCGTGTCGCGGCCAGAGTGTGAGCGGTTCTCCTTGACCCGGAAGAGGGCAGCAGCAATGCATGAACCCTTCTACCTGTCGCGCAGGCCAACTCCAGGTCTCCTTGTCTGGCCTGCGCCAGCGACAGATGGGCTGTATAGAGCGCCTTGTTGCGGACCATACCGTCAGGGATGGCAGCGAGCGTGCGATGCAGGCAGTACTCCGCCCGTCCGTGATCACCCAGCGCCGACCATATAAATGAGGACAGAGCGTCCACCTCGCTGGCGTCGAAGAACTTGATCCACTCTGTCCGTTGCTCGTCGGTGCTACGGGCGAAGGCACGCTCCGCGTCGCTGAGAGCTCGCAGAGCTTCTGAGCGACGCCGGAGGCGTGCGAGTCCGTTGGCGTTCCGGATGTGCCCGAGAGAGACGTACAACGGGTCTCTCCGGGCGATGGAGGAGCGCTTCATCACCTCTGTTCCGGCGACGGCTTCGGCGTGGTTCTCACGCTGGCTGGAGGTGAGGGTCAGATGGTTCCAGACGTGGTACATCGTCTCGCTGTCGCGGGACAGACTGGCGAAGGTCAGAGCCTTGTCGAGATGAGCGCGTGCCCGCTGCGGAGAGCTTGCGTCGATAGATGCGAATGCCGCTGAGCTGATGACGTTTGCGGCGAGTCGATAGAGCATGGCTCGCACGCGGGTTGAGGACAAGGAAGCGGCAAGGGCGGATTGAATCCACGCTGCCAGTTCCACCGCGAGGTTCTCCACCTTCTGCGATCCCCCCACGGCTTGATCGTGCCGGAGGATGGCCACGTAGTCCTGATGGAATCGCCGGACGTCTTTGATACCAAGGCGCCCATGGGCGGGTGCGTACGGAGCGGCAATGGCCAGGGCCGTACCGCCTGTGGCGGTCAAGAGTGCACGTCGGTTCACGGGATCATCCTCCGGTGGTGCGATGCGCTTCTTGCGAGGCACGAACCCCAGGTCTTCGGCACTGGCATCGAGAACTTTCTCCACGCACAGCCTGATCCGGTCCTGCGGCCACTTGGTCGCACCACGCAGCCACCGCCGGATGTCGGCATCGGTGACGTTGCCCGGCTTGCCTGTCAGGAGTTCGACTTCAGCGTTGATCTGACGGGCTAACTCTGCTTGAGAAAAGCCGAGTTCAGCGATCCGCGCAGCGAGCTTGCGGTTCTCCTGTGCCATGCCCTCACGGTAACGGTGTGCGGTCACCCAGACACGGGCGAAGGCAAAAATCACCTGGGTCATGCGATGAGAGACGGGGCTCTCTCACCTGTCCGCCGTGCCGTACGCGCCGTTGACTGGGCATGGCCAGGCAACGGCAGGCGGAGCGGAGGTGAGCGCATGGCTGCCGAAGGCTCCACGAGTCCCCGTACGGCGGATATCACACAGTTGGTGGCCGCCCTGAGCATGCACCAGGCCGAATGCGCGGAGTGTCCCTCCGGGAAGCTGTGTCCGCTGGCTCAGCGTCTCGAAGACGCGCGCCCGCGCACGGACGCGGACGCACGTGACCGTTGCTCTGGTGCGACCGATGACAACGTGAACGGGTACGACCTGGGCGCGCACGAGACCATCCGGCCCGCCGACCCGCCCGCAGAAGAACCGAACGGCACCGAGGGCGACAGCGGAGATGACGAGTAGCGGCACCCCCGAAGACGGCGGCGTACGCGCCACGCTCCGGCGGTTCCTCAAGCACGACTTACCAGAGGACTCGGAGCTGTCTTGGCTCTGCCCGGTCCACAAGGACTCGGCGGCCATGCGGCTGGTGCTCCGCTCCCGGTACGTCTGCGATCACTGCGCGCGCGAAAGCAACCGCCTGCGCTGATTACGCCCCCCCCGCCCGGCCTGGCCACCCCTCGGCCTGTTCTCCACGGAAGGAACAACCATCAATGCGGCCGCAGCGCTTCCAGGACTTCGCCCTCGACCTTGCGAAGAACGCCCCGGCCGCAGACATAGTGACGACGCTCGCCGAGGCAGGTGACACCAAGCATCCGTTCGGCTTGGCGGTGAAGCTCGGCGGTACCGAGGTCCAGTGGCAGGTCATCGCGGAGTTGGCCCCCGGGGATAAGCACAGCGTGCCGGAAGCACCTGTCGAAGGTGACCCCATGGCGCCGATCGAGTGCCCTCAGATCGCGGGTAGCCCATCGGCCGCAGACGCGGAACGGTGGCTGGCGTCGCTGCTGTCGTCCAGCGGGAACCGGGAGCTGTGCTCGCTCGAACTGTGGTCGCAGCGCCCGGATGCCCGGCCCGGCCATCACGGGCTGACCGCTCGCTTCCACTCCGGCGCCAAGATCTACGTCCGCTCCTTCTGACGGAGTGGCGGGAAAGATCCTCGTCCGGATCCCGCCAGCATCAGGCCCACCCCCGCCCCCACGATGGGCACATGAGCGACAACGACTACGAGATCCGGGCCATCGCCCCCGCCGTACTGAAGCAGTTGCGCGAACGGGACGACGCGGGCAACGCGCCGCAGCCGTACGTGGACGAGGAGGGCGGGGCGCCGCTGCGCTGCTGTCTGCGCCGCGGCACTCCGGGCGAGAAGATCGCACTGGCCTCCTACGCCCCGCTGCGCCGCTGGGCGCGCGAGACCGGGGCCCGACCGGGACCGTACGACGAGGTCGGCCCGGTCTTCATCCACCCCGCCGAGTGCGACGGCTGGGCGGGCAGCCGCTTTCCCGAGGTGATGCACGGCGACCGGAGGGTGCTCCGCGCGTACTCCGCGGACGGGAGGATCCTCGGCGGGCGGCTGCTCGACGGTGACACCGTGACCGTCGACGAGGCGCTCGCCGAGGTGTACGCGGATCCGGAGGTGGCGGCCGTACACGTACGGTTCGTCGAGTTCGGCTGCTTCCTTCTGGAGACGCGCCGGCTCCGGTGACGTCCGGGTGGCCGCCAACGCATGGGCGGTCGGGCCGCCGCCGGGGTGGCACGGCCCCGCCGGTCGCCCGGCGCCCGGTCAACCCTGCTGTCGCGCCAGCGCCTCCCGGCAGAGCGCGTCCGCGCGTCGGGTCGTCTCCGGCAGCCGGTACGCGGGCGCCAGGTGGAGCGTCCACGCGCAGGCGGCCGGCAGGCTCACCCGGTGTCCGACGGAGACGAACACCGGCTTGACGCCGTCCCGGGTGCGCAGCGCCCGGCCGACCTCCTCGGTGCCGTCCAGCAGCGGCGACCAGTCGCCGCGCCGGGCGCCCGGGTCCGTGAAGCCGAAGGTGAAGGGGTTCTTCGCGACGCCGGCGGTGGGCAGGCCGGTGAGGACGCCCAGGTGGCTGGCGAGCCCGAAGCGGCGCGGGTGGGCCAGCCCGTAGCCGTCGCACACCACCAGGTCCGGGGTGCGGGTGAGCCGGTCCAGCGCGTCGAGGACGGTGGGGATCTCACGGAACGCCAGCAGCCCGGGTACGTACGGGAAGGAGACCCGGCCGACGGCCGTGGCCTCCTCCAGCACCTCCAGCGTGCGGCCGTCCAGCGCGACGGCGGCGGCCGCGACGGTGTCGCGCTCGTCGTCGTAGGCGACATCGACTCCGACGACGACGCCCGTGCCCGGGGCGGGCCCCTCCTCGCCGCGTTCCACGAGCGCCCGCAGCCGCAGTTGGACGGCGGTCGCCTCCGCTTCGGTGGTGGGCCAGTCGCGTAGCAGCTCGGTTCTGGTGGGACGCATGGTCATGATGGTGCTCACGGTACTCGAACACCCGCCCGGCGTAGGGTGCTGCCATGTTCGTACTTGAGCTGACCTACACCGCCCCGATGGAGCGCGTCGACGCTCTGCTCGAAGAGCACGTCGCCTGGCTGGACGAGCAGTACGCCGCGGGCGTCGTCCTCGCTTCCGGGCGCAAGCAGCCGCGTGACGGCGGGGTGATCCTCGCGGTGGCCGAGGACCGCGCCGCGATCGAGAGGATCGCGGCGTCGGACCCGTTCACGGTGGCGGGCGTCTGCGCGTACCGCATCACGGAGTTCATCGCGACCAAGACGGCGCCCGGGCTGGCCGACTACCGGGAGCAGCTGCCGGCGTAGCGTCCTCGGGCGGGCCTCGGACTCCGTTCGGGAGGTGCCCCAGGCCCGTCAGTGCGGCGGCGGCTAGTGCTCTGACCACATTGGTTCGCCGGGTTCGGGCACCCGCTGAGGCTGGGGCCGGTTGGATGGGGGGCTGACATCCCATCGAGCGTGTGGAGGCGTGGTGGCGGTACCGGTCAAAGTGCGCCGTCTGACTGATCAAGAGGGTCAGGAGCTGCAGCAGATCGTGCGGCGGGGCAGTACCAGCGCGGTGCGGTACCGGCGGGCGATGATGCTGGCGTCGGCCGGTGGGAACCGGGTGCCGGTCATCGGCCAGTTGGTGGCGGCTGACGAGGACACGGTGCGCGACGTGATCCACCGGTTCAACGAGATCGGGCTTGGCTGCCTGGGCCCTCGGTGGGCGGGAGGCCGTCCCCGCCTGCTGAGCACTGACGACGAGGACTTCGTCGTGGCGACGGCCGTCACCCGCCCGACCAAGCTCGGCCAGCTCTTCACCCGCTGGTCGATCCGCAAACTCGCCGCCTATCTGTGCAAGGTCCACGGCCGGACGATCCGGATCGGGCGTGAGGCTCTGCGCTGTCTGCTTGCCCGCCGCGGCGTCACCTTCCAGCGCACCAAGACGTGGAAGGAGTCCACCGACCCCCAGCGGGACGCCAAGCTCGACCGGATCGAGCACGTCCTGGACCATTTACCGGACCGGGTTTTCGCATTCGACGAGTTCGGGCCGCTGGGCATCCGTCCCACCGGCGGGTCCTGCTGGGCGAAGCCGGGCCGGCCCGACCGGGTCCCGGCGACCTACCACCGCACCCACGGCGTCACCTACTTTCACGGCTGCTACTCGGTCGGCGACGACACCGTGTGGGGCGTCAACCACCGCCGCAAGGGCGCGGTGAACTCCCTGACCGCGCTCAAGTCGATCCGCGCCGCCCGCCCGGACGGCGCCCCGATCTACGTGATCATGGACAACCTCTCCGCCCACAAAGGCACCAAGATCCGCGCCTGGGCGAAGAAGCACCGTGTCGAGCTGTGCTTCACCCCCACCAACGCCTCCTGGGCCAATCCGGTCGAAGCGCACTTCGGACCGCTGCGGCAGTTCACCCTCGCCAACTCCCACCACCCCAACCACACCGTCCAGACCCGTGAACTGCACCGCTACCTGCGCTGGCGCAACACCCACACCCGCCACCCCGAGGTCCTGGCCGCCCAACGACGTGAACGCGCCCGCATCCGCAGCGAGAAGGGCATCCGCTGGGGCGGACGCCCCCTCTCCGACGCGACATGACCCACCAACCTGGCGAACCGAGGCGGTCACAGAACTAGCGGCCGGCCGACCTCGCCCGGTTCTGCGGCGGTCTCCCGTCGCCCTGCGGGTCGTCGGCCCCGGCTGTCGTCCCACGGCCGCCACTCACGGCGGTCCTCGACGGTCGGGTACCTGCTTTCGTGGGGGGCCTGCTTTGCAATCGATGGCGTTCGTTGAGAATGGATCACATGCGAGTGATCAAGCAGCTTTCCTTTGGCGGTCCGGAAGTTCTCGAAGTTGCGGAGGCCGACCGGCCCAGCCCCGCGCCCGGTGAGGTTCTCGTGCGCGTGCATGCCACAGGCATCAACCCAGCGGACTGGAAAGTCCGCGCGGGGCATGTGCAGTGGTTCGGCGAGCCGCCCTTCGTCCTGGGACACGAGTTCAGCGGAGTGGTGGACGAGATCGGTGAAGGAGGGAGCGGCTTCCGGCCCGGTGACGAAGTGTTCGGATGGGTGACCCCGCCGCGCGGCAGCCACGCCGACTACGTGCTCGTACCCGAGACCTCCATAGCCGCCAAACCCACCACCCTCGATCACGTGCACGCGGCGGCACTGGGCATCGCGGGCCTGACCGCCTACCAGACCTTGGTGAACATCGCCCAGGTGCAGCCCGGTCAGCGCGTTCTGGTGCACGCGGCGGCGGGCGGCGTGGGACATTTCGCCGTCCAGATCGCCAAGGCGCGCGGGGCGTACGTGATCGGCACGGCCCGGACGGCCAAGCACGCCTTCCTGCGCGAGCTCGGCGCGGACGAACTCATCGACTACACGACGGCCGACTTCACGAGCCTGCGTGACGTGGACGTGGTGATCGACACGATCAGCAAGGAGTATGGGCCGAGGTCGCTGCGTACGCTCAAGCGCGGCGGCATCCTCATCGACGTTGTGGGCGTCGGGGTCGACCGGACGGCCGTGACGGAGCAGGCACAGGCGAACGGCGTGCGGTTCCTCGAGTACTACCTCGAACCGACCCCGGCCGACTTGGCCGGTTTCGCCGACCTGGTGGACCGCGCTGGGGTACGCCCGTCCGTAGAGGAGACGCTGCCTCTGACCGAGGCCGCCAAGGCCCACGAGCTGAGTGAGAGCGGCCGAGTGCGCGGCAAGATCGTGCTCGTGCCCTGACACCCGGGAACTTGTCATGGGTGGTCGCGGTCAGCGCCGGTTGTACGGAAGGCGGGCCAGCACGACGGCCATCCCGCAGGTGTCGGTGACCGCCGAGAGCACCTGACCCAACGCCACCCGGCAGCCTTCGGACCCTGACCGGCGGCGCCATCCCGCCTCCCCCCGCTGGTTGGAGGTGTCGTCACCTCCAACCAGCACAACGAGCAACCCGGCGAACGTTCCCGGTCACAGCACTAGTGGCCCGGCTCGCACCGTTGACCGGGCAGTCGACGGGCAGGACGCTTTGCTGTGAGCGCGTGGCGTGCCTGTGGGTCTCCGCTTAACATCACCTGCCATGACTGCTGAAGCCGAGCCCCCGGCGGAGCCCGATGTCACGCTCACCAGCCCGGCCGAGTTGTTGGCGGGCTATCTGGATTTCTACCGTGACGCCGTGCTGCGCAAGCTGGACGGCCTGACCGACGAGGAGCTGCGGGGCAGTCGGCTGCCATCCGGCTGGGCGCCACTGGAGCTGCTGAAGCATCTGGCCTATGTGGAGCTGCGCTGGCTGCAGTGGGGCTTCGCCGGCCAGCAGGTCGAACAGCCGTGGGGCGATATGGAAGCCCGTGGCGGCAGATGGTGTGTCGAGCCGGATGAGACCGTCGAGGATGTGACGGCGTTCTTCCGTGCCCAGTGCGAGCGGTCCCGCGCGATCGTCGCCGGCGCGCGACTGGAGGACCGGATGGCCACTCTGGGGGCCGGGTCCCGCCCGAGGAAGAGCGGCCAACGCTGATCTGGGTGCTGTTCCATTTGCTCCAGGAGTACGCGCGGCATGTCGGGCACCTCGACATCGTCCGGGAGCTTGCCGACGGCGTCACCGGCGAGTAGCCGGAGGGGGTGTCCCACCGGCTCTCGATGGGACAGGTCGTCAGTACTGACAAAGCTGCCCTGGAGTGAGCTGCCACTGGAACACCGCACCAATGAGCGCGCCGCCACCGCGTCGAGATCCGCCGACCGAAGGTGTGCGCCTACAACAGCCTCTTTGCCAGTGCCGTGACCGGAAACGATCAACGCCCGCCTCGTGATCGTCTGCGTTCTGGCACGAGCGGCCTCGCCGCAGGAACAAGCCCCGTCAGGGTGTTTCGGGCTTGCGGGCCAGGAGGCAGGCGCGCGGTCTCCTCACCCGTCCGCCGGGCTCCTGCTCCAGTCTCGCGGTGACAACGAGTCCGGCCTGGTCCAGCAGGCCGACTATGCGGTCCAGGGGCAGAAGGTACGACTCGTAGGACACCGGACGGCCATAGCCCTGGGTCGGATGCAGCCGTTCATCGCCGACATAGTCTCCCCAGAGCAGGTAGCCGCCGGGCGCGAGCGTGCGGTGGAACTCGGCGAACACCGCCGGCAGCCACTGCGGGGGCGTGTGGTGCGTGGAGTACCAGGCCAGGATGCCGCCGAGCTCGTCGTCCCCCATCTCCAGCGAGGTCATCGAGCCCTCGGTGAACCGCAGGTTCGGATAGGCGTGGCGGGCCAGCCCGATCATCTTCGGTGACAGATCGACGCCGAAGGCGGACACCCCCATCCCAGCCAGGTGCGCCGTCACGCGGCCGGGGCCGCATCCCAGGTCCGCGACCGGCCCCAGACCGGCCGTCCGCACGAGTTCGGCGAACCCCGCCAGCATCGCGCGTGACAGCGGGTCCATCTCGGCTGGAGGCGGGACGCGTTCGACGTAGTCGACGGCAACCGTGTCGTACGACTCACGCACGGCGGTCAGAAAGGAGGGCTCGGCCATGCGGGCGACCCTAGACCGGGGAACTGACAGGCACTGGCGCGACATTGTTGACCTGCGTGACACCACCGCTGCGGCCGCCCGGCCGTCACACCACTCCGGTGATCGTTTCCGGTCACGGCACTAGCTGGAACTCCAGGCGCGCCGCGCGCCCGCGTTCGCCCGCTGCCCAGCAGCCCAGGTCCGGCGCGCAGTCGACCGTGTCGTACGAGCCGTCGTCGAGCGTGTGCCAGCTGCGGCCGGCGTCGGTCGTGAGGTCGGTGCCGGTGGGGCCGACGGCGAGCGCGGCGGAGACGGTGTGCGGCAGCCAGGCCGCCCCCGACCGGTAGGCGGGCGGCGGCTGCCCGGCCGCCGTCCAGGTGGCGCCGCCGTCGCGGGAGACGGCGGCGGCCCGCGGCGAGGGCTGTCCGGCGCGGTAGTCGCCTCCGACCGCGAGGCCGTGCCGGGAGTCGCGGAAGGCGAGCGCGAAGACGCCGCGCGCCGGGTCGCCGGCCGGGACGGGCGTGTCCGTCGCCGACCAGGTGCGGCCCCGGTCGGCGGAGTGCAGCACCCGGGAGGTGGCCGCGCCGCCGGTGGCGAGCCACGCGTGCCGCCCGCCCGAGCTGACCAGGCACTGGCCGCTGGCGGCGAACGCCGCCTCGCCCGGCTGGGCGGCGGGCATCCCGTCCGAGGGCAGCACCCGCCAGCTGCGGCCGCCGTCCCCCGTGGACAGGATGCGGTACTTCCCGTCCACGGGGTCGCTGAGCGCGATGCCGTGCCGGGAGTCGAAGAACGTCATGCAGTCGTAGAAGGCGCGCGCGTCGGTGTTGCGGAAGCTCTCCGTCCAGGTGGCGCCGCCGTCTTCCGTACGGAGCACGCGGGACGCCTCGCCCTCGCCGATCGCCAGGACGACCGCCCGCCGGGCGCCGAACGCCTCGACGTCGCGGAACTCCAGCTCGCCCGCGCCCGGCGGGGAGACGTCCCGCCAGCTGCGGCCGCCGTCGGTGGTGCGCAGGACGGTGCCCTTGGAGCCCGCGAGCCAGGCCGTGTCCCGGCTGACGGCCGCCAGCCCGCGGAAGCGGGCGTCGGTTCCGGTGTCCTTGAGCCGCCATCCGGCGTGCGGCAGTTGCCCCGGTACGGTCTCGGCCCGGGCGGATCCCCCCTGCGCCGATCCGCCCTGCGCCGGTCCGGCATGCCCCGATCCGCCCTGCCCCGGTCCGGCATGCGCCGGTATGCCGATGGCTGCCGTCAACGCCGCCCCGAACAGCCCAGTGGACACCACTCGTATCAGCTTCCCCATGCCCCTCATGGCGCTGGAAGCTAGCCCATCGGCAGGCCCCCGTCCATGGGCCCGGCGGCGGCACCGCCCGGTGCCCCGCGCCGCATCGCGGAAGTCGAATCGCGGGAGCCCCGCCCCCTTCCTATCGTGGGCAGGGGGAGCGAGGAGACGTACCGCATGACAGTAGTCACGGTCAGCGACGCGCCCCAGGCGCAGCGCTTCGAGGCCCGCCTCGGCGGCGAACTCGCGGGTTTCGCCGAGTACATCCGCACGCCGCGGCTGATCGCGTTCGTCCACACGGAGGTGGACCCGGCCTACGAGGGCCAGGGCGTCGGCTCGGCGCTCACCCGCTCGGCGCTGGACGCGGCGCGGGCGGAGGGGCTGGAGGTGCTGGCCGCGTGCCCCTTCGTCTCGGGCTGGATGGCCCGCCATCCCGACTATCTGAGCCTTTCGTACAAGAACCGCAGCCGGGTCACCGATTGATGGTGTGGATTTCATCGCCGTGATGGTGTGGATTTCATAGACATAAGCCCCACATATCCACCGAATCGAAGGGGTCGTGACGTACGTCACGCCATCTTCGGATGCACTGCCGCCACCGTCTGGACGTCTATCCGGTCAAGAGGGTCAAGGATCCGCATCGATCGCTAGGGAGCCCGGCGATGTCCACCGTCATCGACCAAGCCGTCCAGGCACGCCTCATCGCGTCCACGCCGGAGGCCCGCGCCATCCCTGCGACTCTCCGCTACACGCGTACGGATCCGTTCGCCGTCCACGTGGGCTTCCCCCCGGCCGCCTCCCTGGACGGTTCGGAGGTGCAGTGGACGTTCGGCCGCGAGCTGCTCGCCGCCGGGCTGCGCGGCCCGGCGGGCAACGGCGACGTGCAGGTGTGGCCGTGCGACGGGGAGCGGACGATCCTGGAGTTCCACGCTCCCGAGGGCATCGCGCTGGTCCAGTTCCGCACCGCCGATCTGCGGCGCTTCCTGGAGCGCTCATACGAGGTGGTCACCGAGGGCGACGAGGGCGGGTACATGGCCCTGGACGACGATCTGGCCACGCTGCTGCGGGACGTCTGAGGAGACGTCTGAGGAGACGTCTGAGGAAGGGACGTCTGAGGAAGGGGCGCCCGGAGCAGGGGCCGTCGGAGTACGGCTACCGGCGGGCCGGGCGCACCCGGCCCGCCGGTAGCGCGTGACCGCCGGCCGCTAGCGCTTCCACCAGGGCGTCGAGATGTCCCGGAGGGTGTTCGTGCCGCAGTGCACCTCGCCCATGCCCAGGTGGTAGGTCGCGTAGTCGTCGATGTAGGACACCCGCATCCCCGCCGCGCGGTACACGGCGTCCACCGCCTCGGTGAAGATGTCCTTGCCGCCGATCACCGGCCCCCACTGCCTCGGCGCGAGGTAGCGGTCCTTGCCGAGGACCACGCCGTTGACCGCGCCCGGTATGTACGCGCTCGTCATCACCGTGTCCGCGGCGGGCGCCTTGAGGTCCCGCTGCTGGCCGTACTCCCGTACCGCGTCCGGCACCTCCACCGACGCGCCGAGCCGGGTCAGCCGCGGCGTTCCCGCGACGTCGCCCCGCTCCCCGGAACCGCGCGTGAACAGCGCGGGCACCCGGACCACCTCGGCGTCGGTGACGCCGGTCTCCCGCTTGAGGATCTCCAGGTTGGCGGCGATCCGCCGCGCGGCGAGCGCGTTGTCCGCACGGAGCTCGCGGGAGGCGAGCGCCTGGTCGATGGTCTCCTTCGGCGCGGGCGTGTCGCCGGTGCCCTTCACCGAGAACATCTTCGTCGCGCCGTGGCCCGCGGCCTTCGCGTCCTTGAGCAGTCGCATCCCCGCCTCCGGGTCGGCGACGGCGATCCGCCAGCCGCGCGGGGTGTCGGCGGGCAGGAACTGGACGAACTCGTCCACGTGGCCGACGTGCAGCCATGAGGTGTCGAGCAGCAGCGGGTCCTGCATGCCCTGCGACGCCAGCAGCGTGCGCATCGCCTTGGCCGGCTTGAAGCCGATGTCCTTCTGCTCGCCCATGATGATGCGCCCGGCGGGGTAGGACCGGCCGCCGTGCTCGTAGGCGGGGATGGTCTCCAGGTTGCCCATGGAGTCGAGGGTGGAGCTCTCGTCGCCGCGGCCGAGCGCGACCTGCACGCCGCCCACGTCGCGCCCGCGCAGCTTCTCGAACACCTGGCGGCCGGCCGTGCGGTCCGGCTGCGCGGAGCGGATCATCACCCGCATGCCCTGCGGCGTGCCGCCGGGGCCGGCCATGGTCACGTACCCCGGCTCCAGGAAGTCCTGCGCCCAGATGTCGTCGCCCTTGGTGAACTTCACCAGCGGCGTGGCGATGCCCGCCCGCTTGACCTCGGTCTCCAGCGTCTTGACGAACTTCCGCTGGGTGCGCTCGTACGGGTCGTTGCCGCGCAGCTCGGTGACCAGGACCTGCTGCGCCTGCTGGAGGTGGTGGTGGGTGAGCAGCGGGGCCGCGTGCAGGGTGACCCGGTCGGTGCTGGCCTCGGCGCCGCCGCCGGGGCTGACCTTGAGTTCGACGACCGCGGTGCCGTCCCACACCGCCCGGTCGCGTACGACGTCGGTGCCCTCGATGCCGAGTTCGACCCCGGCGCGCAGCTCGGCGGCGGACAGCCGGGTGGTCGGCGTGACCGCGGTCCAGCCGGTGGCGCGTTTGACGAAGAGTCGGGTGTGCTTCGCGCCGGTGCCGGTGACCTTGACCGTGCCGGTGGCGCCGCCGCGCAGGTCGGGCATCGGTACGGTGCGCAGCCGGGCCAGGTCGGCGGCGTCCGCCGCGCCGTTGACCTTGGTGTCGGCGGCGTCGTTGCACTTGGCGAGCTGGGCGTCGGGGAGCGGCTTGCCGTTCGGGCCGGTCGACTTGCACCGCTTGGTGTCGTCGTCGATGTTGGGGAGGAAGACCGCGCCCCGCCGGGTGGTCCACCGGTCCTCGCCCGCGGTGTCCGTGTCGCCGGCGACGTCCACCGCGCCGTCGCGGTTGACGTCCGCGCGGAGGTCGGCCCGGGCGGGCGGGTCGGCCGCGAAGGCGGGGGCCACGGGAACCAGCGCCGCGCCCGCCAGCGCGATGGCCAGAGCGGTCCGTCCCGGAAGGCGCCCCGGAAGACGTCCCGGCAAACGTCCCGGAAGGCGCCCCGGAAGTGTCACACGCACCATGCGTTCTTCTCGTTTCGTGAGAGAGGTGTTCTGAGGTGTGCGTGGAGGAAGAGGCCCGACGGGGCACGGGCGTTGTGCGGCGGCGGCGAAAACGGCCGGCGGGCGTACATCCACCCCGGGGCGGCGGGGCGGCGGGCCACCCCAGGGTGTGGCGCGGGAGTACGGAATCTCCTCCGCGCGGCGCTTGACAGCGCCTCCCGGTCGGTGAAGTGGGCGGCCGGGGCGGAGTACCACGCCATGCGGCGGTGACCGGTGACACATAGGCTCGGCGTGGACCAGCCGTCTCTCCCCCAGCCGGAGGCACCCCATGCCGGAGCTGTTCATCGGAGGTCAGTGGAGCGCAGCCGCCGACGGACAGTCGCGTGAGATCCGCTGCCCGGCGGACGGCAAGCTGGTCGCCACCGTCGACGAGGGCGGGCCCAAGGACGCGCTGGCCGGCGTGCTCGCGGCCCGGGACGCCTTCGACCGGGGTCCGTGGCCCCGCACCCCGGCCGCCGAGCGCGGCCGGTTGCTGCTGCGGGTGGCGGACCTGCTCGTCCGGGACAAGGCGGCCATCGCCCGCGCCGAGTCCATGGACACCGGGAAGCGGTACGTCGAGAGCGGCTACGACGTGGACGACGTCGTCGGCTGCTTCCGCTACTTCGGCGCGCTGTCCGCCGCGGGCGGCACCGACCGGGTGGTGAACACCGGCAGCCCGGAGATCGACAGCCGGGTGGTGCACGAACCGGTCGGCGTCTGCGCGCTGATCACCCCGTGGAACTACCCGCTGCTGCAGACCGCGTGGAAGGTCGCGCCCGCGCTCGCGGCGGGCAACGCCATCGTCCTCAAGCCGAGCGAGCTGACGCCGCACACCGCCATCCACCTGATGCGGCTGCTGGCCGAGGCCGGGCTGCCGGACGGGGCCGCCAACCTGGTGCTGGGCGCCGGGCCCGTCGTCGGCGAGGCGCTCACCACGGACGAGCGGGTCGACCTGGTGTCCTTCACCGGCGGGCTCACCACCGGGCGGCACATCATGGCCGCCGTCGCCCCGACCGTGAAGAAGCTCGCCCTGGAGCTGGGCGGCAAGAACCCGAACATCGTCTTCGCCGACGCCGACTTCGACACGGCCGTCGACTACGCGCTGACGGCGGCGTTCCTGAACTCGGGTCAGGTGTGTTCCGCGGGTGCCCGGCTGCTGGTGGAGAACAAGCTGCACGACGCGTTCGTCGACGAGGTGGTGCACCGGGCCCGCCGGATCCGGCTCGGCGGCCCGTTCGACGAACAGGCCCGCACCGGGCCGCTGATCTCCGAGGCGCACCGCGCGAAGGTGGAGACGTATGTCGCGGCCGGGCTGGACGAGGGCGGGGTGCTGCGCTGCGGCGGCACCCCGCCCGCCGACCCGGAGCTGCGGGACGGCTTCTACTACCTGCCGACCGTGCTGGACGACTGCACCCCGGGGATGTCGGTGGTGCGGGACGAGTCGTTCGGCCCGGTGCTGACCGTCGAGCGGTTCCGCGGCGAGGCGGAGGCGGTCGCGCTGGCCAACGACACCGTGTACGGACTGGCGGGCGCGGTGTGGACCCGGGACATGGAGCGGGCCCACCGGGTGGCGGGCCAGCTCCGGGCCGGGACGGTGTGGATCAACGACTTCCATCCGTACGTCCCGCAGGCCGAGTGGGGCGGGAGGAAGCAGTCCGGGATCGGGCGGGAGCTGGGGCCCGCCGGGCTTGCCGAGTACCAGGAGGCCAAGCACATCTGGCACAACACCGCGCCGCGCCCTCAGCGGTGGTTCGAGTGACCGGCGATTCTCGAGTGACCGGCGATTGAGGACCGGGGCCCGGGGCGGAGCCCCAGTTACGGGAAAGGGCGGGGTTGGGGAAAGAACTCGAAGCCGGCCGGTTCCGCATCGCGCAGGGCCTCCCCCATGTACGCCGACCAGATCCGCTCGACCCGGCCGCCGCCCGCCCCCTTCAGCCGCACCTGCTTCCGGCTCTTCGCGTCCTCGCCGAACTGCCCCACCACCGTGACGAGTTGGGGCGTATAGCCGACGAACCACGCCGCGTTCCGGTCATCGGACCTGCCGGACTTCGCCGCGACCGCCTGCGGGACGGTTCCGAGCCACACCGGCTCCTTGGTGCCTTGGCCGCGCGGGTCGGCGAGGAACGCCGTGACCTTGTCGGCCGTCTCCCGCTGCACGGCTTGGCCGCCGATCGCGTCCGGCAGGTTCACCGCCGTCTCGCCGCGTCGCGCGGAGGCCACGATCGTCGGGGTGACCTTGCGGCCCTGGTGGTCGAGCGTGGCGTAGGCCCCGGCCAGGTCCAGCGGGCTGGTCCCCATCAGGCCGAGGGTCGTCGCCTCGGGGACCGTGAAGCCGCTGGCGTCCGGGTCCATGCCGAGGGCCTCGGCGGTCTTCCTGATCTCGGCGGGGCCGACGGCGGTGTCCGCGCCGTGCTCCAGCCGTCCGGCGAGCGCGATCGGTTCGAAGGCGGTGCCCGCCTGGTAGTCGGAGCGGGTCGCGTTGCTGATGTAGTGCCGGGTGTAGTCCCGGCCGCCGTAGAGGGCGAGGACCCGGCCGGTGCGGGGGTCCACCGAGACGGCTCCGGTCTGCGTGTCGGCCTCCGCCGTACGGGACGTCCCACCGCCCTCGTCCGTACGGGACGACCCACCGCCGCCGTCCGTACGGGACGTCTCCTCGCCGTCGTCGCGCGACTGCCGCGCCACCGCGCGCTCCAGCGACCGCTGCTTGTCCCGGTCGACGGAGAGGGTGATCGTCCAGCCGCCGGCCGCGAGTTCCTGTTCGCCGACCCCGGCGGCGATGAGCTCCTGCCGGGCGGCCTCGACCAGATAGCCCGCCTGGCCGCCGAGCCCGGGGGCGGGCTTCGGGGCGACCGGCTCGGGGAAGCGCATGCCCCGCCGCCGGTCGGGGTCCAACCAGCCCATGTCGACCATGTTGTCCAGGACGTAGTTCCAGCGCTGGGTGACCAGCCGTTTGGCGGTGGGGCCCGCGACGGCCCAGTCGTACTGGCTGGGGGCCTGCACGAGCGCCGCGAGGTACGCGCCCTCCTCGACGGTCAGCTCCTCGACGTTCTTGTCGTAGTACGCGCGGGCCGCGGCCTGGATGCCGTAGGCGACGCGCCCGAAGTAGCTGGTGTTCAGATAGCCCGCGAGGATCTCGTCCTTGGAGCTGCGCTGGTCGACCTTGAGCGCGATGACCAGCTCCTTCACCTTGCGGGTGACGGTCTGCTCCTGGCTGAGGTAGTAGTTCTTGACGTACTGCTGGGTGATGGTGGACCCGCCCTGGGTGCCGCCGCCGGTCACGGTGCTGACCAGGCCGCGGGCGATCCCCATCGGGTCGACCCCCGCGTCCTGGTAGAAGGACTTGTTCTCGGCCGCGACGAAGGCGCGCTGCACGGACTTCGGCACCCGGCTGATGGGCACGCGCTCGCGGTTGATCTCACCGGTGCGGGCCGCGACCGTGCCGTCGCTGTACAGATAGACGTTGGCCTCCGCCTTGGCCAGCGCGTTGGCCTCGGGGATGTCGATGCAGTAGTAGAGGACGGCGAAGGCGCCCAGCAGCAGGGCCCACAGGGACAGGGCGTAGGCGAGGAGCTTCCGCCAGGTGAAGAAGCGGCGGATGCCGGTCCGCCGCACCCTCTTCTTCTTCCCGGCCGTTTCCTCCTCACCGGCCGTCCCCTCCTCGCCGGTCGTGTCCACCTCGCCGGTCGTGTCCTGCTGGGGCCTGGTCCGCGTGCGCATGGCGCCATACTCGGCGGCCAGGATCTTGGGAAGGCCAAGGCTGCCCGTCGGTTCGGGCTCGGCGGTGTATCAGTCGTGTATCGGCCCCTGATCAGGGTCCGGGTCCGGTCCGGGGCCGTCCGGGAGCCGGAGCACGGCCACCGCCCCGCCATCGGGCGCATTGCCGAACTCCAGCGCGGCGCCCAGCACTTGGGCCTGGCCCAGCGCGATCGTCAGCCCCAGCCCGTGGCCCCGGCCGCGCTCGCGGGCCCCGGTGCGGAAGCGCTGCGGGCCCTCCTTGAGCAGTGCGTCGGGGTAGCCGCGCCCGTGGTCCCGTACGGTCACCGTGCGGCCGTCCGCGGCCACCGCCACCTCGACCGGAGGGCTGCCGTGCCGGTGCGCGTTGACGATGAGGTTGGCCACGATGCGCTCCAGCCGCCGGGGGTCGGTCCAGACCCGCGCGGCCTCGCCGCCGTCCCCGGCTCCCTTCTCCGGGCGCACCTCCACGGGCAGCGCGGTCCGTGCCACGGCCTCCTCGACCAGGGGCGCGACGGGGCACGGCGCCAGGTCGGCCCGTTCCACCCCGGCGTCCAGCCGGGAGATCTCCAGCAGGTCCTCGACCAGGGTGCTGAGCACCCGTATCCGGTCGCGTACGTAGCCGGCCGCCTCGTCGTCCGGCGGCAGCAGTTCGGCGGCGGTGACCAGCCCCATCAGCGGGGTGCGCAACTCGTGGGCCACGTCGGCGGTGAACCGCTGCTCGCTGCGGAGCCGCTCCTGGAGGGCGGCGGCCATGGAGTCCACGGCCCCGGAGATCTCGGCGATCTCGTCGTGCGGGCGGCCGGCGGCGGAGATCCGGGCGTCCAGGTCCCCGGCCGCGATCCGGCGCGCGGTCCCGGCGGCGATCCGCAGCCGCCGGCCCATGCGCTCGGCGGTCACCACCCCCAGCGGTAGGACGACGGCGGTGGTGACCAGGCCGGCCAGCAGGATGTTGGCGTCGAGGGCGCTGAGGTCCCGGATGGTCTGGCCCATGTCGACCCGCACCGACAGCACCCGGTCGCCGGCGGGCCGCGCCGCCCACATCGCCGGGCCGCCGGGCCCGGAGGCGAACTCGGTGCCCCGATGGCCCTTGGCCACCAGGCCGCGCAGGCCCGCCGGGAGACCGGGCGCGTCCAGGGCGGCGCCGGAGCCCTGGACCGCGCCGGTGCGGGCGTAGGTGACGGCCGCGCGGTCGAGCGTGGTGCGGGCGGCGTCGCGCGCCTGGGACAGTTCGCGGTCGCGGGAGGCGTGGTGGACCAGGACGCCGACGGCCGCGGCGACGGCGCAGGTCGCCGCGGCCACGAGGGCGGCGATCCGCCATCTCAGTGCCATCGTCAGCGCCTGAGTTTGTAGCCGAAGCCGCGGACCGTCTCGATCCGTTCGGCGCCGATCTTGGCGCGCAGGCGCTGTACGTGCAGGTCGACCACGCGGGTGTCACCGTGCCAGGCGTGGTCCCATACGCGGCTGAGCAGGGTGCGGCGTTCGAGGACGACGCCGGGCGAGGCGGCGAACTCCAGCAGCAGCCGCAGCTCGGTCGGGGTCAGGGCCAGCGGCTCGCCCGCGCGGCGCACCTCCATGCCTTTGGGGTCGATCGTCAGGTCGCCGAAGGTGAGGAGCCCGTCGTCGTCGGCCCCGGCCGCGCCGCCGCCCTCCCCCGCCCGCTCCACGGGGGCGAAGGAGGCGCGGCGCAGCAGGGAGCGGATCCGGGCGACGAGCACGGCGCTCTCGCACGGCTTGACCACGTAGTCGTCGGCGCCCGCTTCGAGTCCGGACACGACGTCGAGGGCGTCGCCGCGGGCGGACAGCATCAGGATCGGCGCCAGGCTCATCTCCCGTACCCGGCGGCACAGGCCGATCCCGTCCAACTCGGGCAGCATGACGTCCAGCAGGAGCAGGTCGGGCCGGCGCTCGCGGAAGAGTTCCAGGCCGGTGAGGCCGTCGCCCGCGGTGGAGACGGTGAATCCGTACCGCTGGAGGACCATCCGGACCGTGTTGCGGATCACCTCGTCGTCCTCGACGAGCAGCAGGTGCGCCTCGGTCGCGGCCCCGGCGGACCCGGCGACCCCGGCGGACCCAGCGGACCCGACGGCGCCAGTGGCTTCCGCGACGTGGGCGGCTCCCGCGGCTCCGGGCGGGGTGAAGGCGGTGGTCATGGTGTCGTCCTCGCGTCTGCGCCGGTGTCCGCGCCCGGCGTTTCCCGGGCGTCCGGAGGTGTGCCGGTCGGCCCTCCGATGGAGGGACGGGGGCGAGGATCCGCCCGTTCCACTTCAGGTGGGTGGTGACCTGCCCCTCCTCGCCGCGGGAGGAGATGACGAGGTCGCGGCCGAGGGTCTCGCCGGTGAGCCCGAGCGTCCCGTAGTGGATCAGCACGGGACGCACCGTGTCGCCGGAGGTGCGGTAGACCTCGAGCACGGTCAGCCGGAACGCCGGCGCGTCGATGGCCACCACCAGCTCGTCCTGGCCGTCGCCGGTCAGGTCGCGGTAGACGGGATCGCGCAGGGTGCAGTCCGCGAAGCAGTCGCCCCGGGCGGCGCCGCGCACCCACTCCGGCACGTTGTAGTCGTGCTCCAGCAGCGTCCGTACGGACAGCTTGCGCAACCCTCCGGCGGGCACGGTGACGCCTTTGACCGGCGGATACGGCTCGACGGCGGTGCTGGGCTCGGGCTTGGCGGGCGATACCGGGGGCGTGTAGCCGGGCCAGAGCGGCGACGCGCTGGTCGGGGCCGTGAGCGGGGGCGCCGCGCCGCCGTCCCGCGCCCCGGTGTCGGCCGCGCAGCCGACCAGGCCCGCCGCCGCCAGGACAAGCCCGGCCAGCGTGGCGGGGAAGGCTGCCGCACGGGCGGGCTCGGAACGGTGGGGACGCATGGCCCCGCCAGCCTAACGGCGCGCCGCGGCGGCACCCGCCCGCCCCCGGGCCTCCCGCCACCACCGCTCGGGCGCCGCCACCGCTCGGGCGCCGCCACCGCTCGGGCGCCGCCACCGCCCCGCGGGCAGCACCACCGCCGCTCGGCCAGCCCTGTCGGCCCTCGGCCGGCCCTACCGGCGCTCGGGCAGCAGCAGCGCCAGCACCGTGCTGGCAAGGTGCAGCCCCGCGTAGATCCACATCACGCCCTGGACCCCCAGCGGCCCGATGAACAGGGTCCCGATCAGCGGCCCCAGTGCGACGCTCGCCCCCGCTCCGAGGCTGTACGCGGACATCACCTGGCCCTTGCGCTCGGGGGCCTGGGCCGTCAGCAGCGGCGGCAGCGGTACGTAGCCCGCCATCCCGGCGCCGAGGGCGCCGGCCGCGACCGCCGCGACGAGGAAGTTGTGGCCCGCCGCGACCGGCAGGTAGTACAGGGCCAGGCAGCCGATCGCGGAGAGCACGCCGCCGAGCCAGGCCACGGTCCGGCGCCAGCTCCAGCGGTCGCCGAGGGCGCCGAAGACCACCACGAACGCCAGGTTGGTGCCCATCATCACGGTCAGCAGGTGCAGCCACTCCGACAGCTCGAACCCGATCCGGTCGGTGAAGAACAGCGGCATGAAGACCCAGACGCCGAACTGCGAGGTGGTGTTGATGAGCCGGACCACCGCGCCGATGGCGACCTTGGGCTTCTCGGTGAGGATGGTGAAGCTCCCGGCGAGGGTGCTGCGTACGTCGCGCTGCCCTGGCGGGAGCAGTCCCTGGAAGCCGGTCCGGTCGCGCAGCAGGGTCAGGGCGACGGCGCTGCCGGCGAGGACCAGGCCGAGGGCGAGCCACAGGGTGCGGTAGGCGCCGATGGCCGGGATGAGCGAGGCGGCGAGCAGCGAGCCGAGGGTGGGGAGCCCGAGGGTGAAGGAGAACCAGAACCAGCCGAGCGCGGTGCCCGCCTGCCGCCTGGGCACGGACGCCATGATCCAGACCATGAAGCCGTAGGCGAACAGGGGGTAGCCGAGCCCTCGGATGCCGTAGCTCGCCAGGATCAGCGGATAGCTCTTGGCGGGGACGGCGACCGCCAGCAGCAGGATGTGGAAGACCACCCAGAAGACCGCTCCGGCGGCCATCACCCGGCGCGGCCCCCACGCGTCGGACAGCGCGCCGGCGAGGAACGCGCCGACCGCCGCGGCGACGCCGTAGACGGTGAAGACCACGCCGACGCCGCTCTCGGAGAAGCCCAGGTCGACGAGGTACGGCGAGAGATAGCCGGCCTCGATCCCGTCTCCGATCATGAACAGGACGAGACCGAGATACCCCCAGGCCAGCGTGGCGGGGATGCCGATCCGGTCGAGCAGCCCCCGAGGGAGCGAACTCCTCGCGGACGGCGGCCCGTCGTCGGGTCCGGGGAGCGGGGCCGGGGCATGAGCCGGGGGCGGAGTCGGAGTCGGGGGCGGAGTCGGAGTGAGGCTTTCGGCCACGGGGACACCTCCGTGCTGGTACGGCGCCTGGTGAGCGCCGCGTCGATGTGGCCCGATGAAAACTGGAGGAAACAATTCCTGTCAATGGATTGCCAAAACTTCTCAGAAAGTGTGTGATGTTTGACGAGCCCGGAACGCCGGGCGACAGGCAGTCGAGGAGGGAGCAGGCCCCATGAGGCCAAGTCGCGGCACCGAGGAAGAGGTCGAGCAGCGCCGGCGCCGGCTGCTCCAGCACGTCATCACCGAGGGCGCCGTCCGCATCGACGCCCTGGCCGAGAGCCTTGAGGTCAGCACCATGACCGTCCACCGCGACCTGGCGAACCTGGAGTCCCGTCAGCTGCTGCACAAGCGCCGCGGCATGGCCGTCGCCCTGCCGAACGTCACCCTGGAGACCGCCACCCGCTTCCGCGAATACCTCGACATCGAGGTGAAGGAGGCGTTCGCCGAGGTGCTGGCCCGGGAGGTCGAGCCGGGTCAGACCGTCCTCATGGACTGCGGCAGCACGCTCTTCCCGCTCGCCCGGAAGCTCACGCGGATCGCGGATCTGACCGTGGTCACCAACTCCCTCCGGGTGGCGGGGCTGGTCGGCGGCGCCGACGCCGCCCCCGGCACGCGGGTGGTACTGCTGGGCGGCACCTTCCGCAACGACTTCGAGGCGTGCGCCGGCACGGACACGCTGCGCCAGCTCTCCCGGATCCGCGCCAACGTGATGTTCTCCTCCGCCACGGCCCTCCAGGGCGGCCGGCTGTACCACCCGGACCAGGAGTGGGCCGACCTCAAGGAGGCCATGCAGGGCGCGGCGGAGCGCCGCGTGCTCCCCGTGGACCACACCAAGTTCGGCCGTACGGCCACCTACGGCTACGGCGACGCCACCGGCTACGACCTGATCGTGACGGACGCGGCCGCACCCGAGGCGGAGGTCACGGCCATCGAGGCGCTCGGCGTCCCCGTCGAGCTCGTCACCGTCTGAGCCGGGCGAGCCGGTCCCGTACCCACCGCACCGCTCCGGACCCCCGCACCACCCGAAAGGCAGTCAACTTCATGCGCGCTGTAGTGATCGAGACCCCCGGCACGTATTCCGTGGAGACGGTGGCGGACCCCAGCCCGGGGCCCGGCGAGGTCGTCGTGGCGGTCGCCGCCGTGGGCATCTGCGGCACCGACGTCCACATCGTCGACGGGGAGTTCGCCCCCACCCCGTACCCGATCATCCCCGGACACGAGTTCACGGGTGAGGTCGTCGCGCTCGGGTCCGGGGTGACGGGGGTCCGCACCGGGGACCGGGTCGCCGTCGACCCGTCCCTCTTCTGCGGCGCCTGCCACTTCTGCGCCGTCGGCCGCGGCAACCTGTGCGAGCGGTGGGGCGCCATCGGCGACACGGTGGACGGCGCCATGGCCGAGTACGTCACGGTCCCCGCCGCCAACTGCCACCGGCTGCCCGAGAGCGTGGACCTGGTGCAGGGGACACTGATCGAACCGCTCTCCTGCGCGGTGCACGGCTTCGACGTACTCCCCCGCGACCTCGGCTCGCACTACCTGATCTACGGCGCGGGCACCATGGGCCTGATGATGCTCCAGCTGGCCGTCGGGGCCGGGGCCGCCTCCGTCTCGATGGTCGACCTCAACACCGACCGGCTGGAGGTGGCGCGGGGGCTCGGCGCGGACGCGGTGGCCACCGGCGCCGACGCGTTCGACCGGCCGCAGGGCTGGGAGGTCGTCATCGACTGCACCGGGGCCGTCCCGGCCATCGAGGACGGGCTGTCCCGGGTCCGGCGCGGGGGGACGTTCCAGCAGTTCGGCGTCGCCCCGTCCGAGGCGAAGGCGGCGTTCTCACCGTTCCGTATCTACAACGACGAGATCACCGTGGTCGGCTCCATGGCCGTGGTGCACAGCTTCGGACGGGCCGTCGAGCTCATGGGCAAGGGCGTCGTGGACGCCGCCACCATGATCACGCACAGCTTCGCGCTGGAGGAGTTCGGGGACGCGCTCCAGGCCTTCCGCGCCGGCCACGGCCGCAAAATCCAGATCCGCCCGGGAGCCTGAGGCCGTGCCCACCGTCGCGGGGGTGGACAGCTCCACCCAGTCCTGCAAGATCGTCGTCTGCGACGCCCGGACGGGCGAGGTGCTGGCGCGGGGCCGCGCGGCCCATCCCGAGGGCACCGAAGTGCACCCCGAGGCCTGGTGGCAGGCCCTGCTCACGGCCGGCAAGGGCCTGTTGGAGCACGTGGACGCGATCGCCGTCGCCGGGCAGCAGCACGGCCTGGTGGCGCTCGGCCTGGACGGGGAGCCGGTCCGCGAAGCGCTGCTGTGGAACGACACCCGCTCCGCGCGGGCCGCCGCGGATCTCGTCGAGGAGTTCGGCGGGGCCCGACGGTGGGCGAAGGCGGTCGGCACCGTACCGGTCGCCGCCATCACCGCCGCCAAGCTGCGCTGGATGGCCGACCACGAGCCCGGACTCGCCAACCGTACGGAGGCGGTGCTGCTGCCGCACGACTGGCTCACCTGGCGGCTGCGCGGTGGCGCCGCGGCCTGGGCGGAGCCGACCACCGACCGCGGCGAGGCGTCCGGCACCGGCTACTGGTCCCCGGCCGAGGGGCGCTACCGCGAGGACCTGCTCCACCTCGCCTTCCGCGGCCGCGCCCCCGGGCTGCCCCGGGTGCTGGAGCCGTCCGAGGCGGCGGGGCGGACACCGGACGGCGTGCTCGTGGCCGCGGGCACCGGCGACAACATGGGGGCCGCGCTGGGCCTCGGCATCGGCCCCGGCGACGTCGTCGTCTCGCTCGGCACCAGCGGCACGGCCTTCGCGTGCTCGCCGCACCCCACCGCCGACGCCTCCGGCTCGGTCGCGGGCTTCGCCGACGCCACCGGGCGGTTCCTGCCCCTGGTCTGCACCCTCAACGCGGCGCGGGTGCTCAGCTCCACGGCCCGGATGCTGGGGACCGACCTGGCGGAGGTCGGCGCGCTCGCGGCCAAGGCCGCACCCGGCACGGAAGGGCTCGTCCTGCTGCCGTACCTCGGCGGCGAGCGCACCCCCAACCTCCCGGACGCCTCCGGGAGCCTGCTGGGCATGCGCAAGGCCAACATGTACCCGCACAACCTGGCGCGCGCCGCGGTCGAGGGCATGTTGTGCGGCATGGCCGACGCCCTGGACAAGCTGCGCGCGGAGGGCGTCGCGGTGGACCGGGTGCTGCTCATCGGCGGTGCCGCCAAGGCACCGGTGGTGGGCGAGGTCGCCGCCGAGATCTTCGGCGCGGCGGTCACCGTCCCCCATCCGGACGAGTACGTGGCGCTGGGCGCCGCCCGTCAGGCCGCCTGGGCCCTGAGCGGGGCCCCGCACCCGCCGCGGTGGTCGCCCTCCGGCGCGGTGGAGGTCCCTGCACCCGCGGACGGCGGGGCGGCGGGGCGGCGGGTGCGGGAGGCGTACGAGGGGGCGTGGCGGTCGATGTACGCCTGACCATCGAGGAAAGGATCTTGATAGACACTGTCTACTGACCATGGTAGACAGTGTCCATGAACGAGCGCGACACGGGGCTTCGAGCCCGTTTGGTGGAGGTCGGCGTCGACCTGGTGACCAGCGAGGGGGCGCAGGCCCTCTCGCTGCGGGAGATCGCCCGCAGGGCCGGGGTCTCGCACGGGGCGCCCCGCCGCTACTTCCCCACGCACGTCGATCTGCTGTCCGCCATCGCGCGTCAGGGTTTCGCCGAGCTGAGCGCGAAGGCCGACGAGGCGGTGAGCGGCCGTCAGGCGGACCCGCGCGCCCGGCTCATGGCGCTGGGGCGGGCCTATCTCGACTTCGCGCTGGGCAACCGCGGCATGTACGAGCTGATGTTCCGCCACGATCTGCTGGAGAGCGGCCGCCTGGGCCTGCGCGAGACCAGCCTGCCGCTGTTCGGCCTCCTGGTCGACCTCGTCGCCCAGGTACGGACGGAGCCCGGCATGGAGCCGCGGGTCGCGGCGGGCGCGCTGTGGGCGAACCTGCACGGCGTCGCCCAGTTGTGGGGCTGGGGCAGCCTCCAACTCGCGACGGGAGCCGACGACGTCGAACCGCTGCTGTGCGCCGCGCTGGACGCGCACCTCGGACCGGCGACGCCCGGCTCGACGACGCCCGGACCGGGATCGCCCGGACCGGGGTCGCCCGGGTCGACGACACCCGGGCCGACAGCCTGATGGGGCGTCACCAACACCTCACGCTCGCCGGCAGCATCACCGGTGCGGTGATCGTCGCGCTCGACGGGACCGTCCTGACCGTCGCGCAGCCCACCATGCAGCGGGATCTGAACGCCTCGTTCACCCAGGTCCAGTGGACCAGCACCGGATATCTGATCGCCGTGGCGAGCCTGCTCGTCTTCTCCGGCCGCCTCGGCGACCGGTACGGCCATCAGCGGATCTTCGCCATCGGAATGCTGGGATTCGCCGCCGCGTCGGCGGCGATCGGCCTGGCGCCCGGCGTCGGCTGGGTCATCGGGCTGCGCGTCGCCCAGGGCGTCTTCGGCGCGCTGCTGCAACCGGCCACGCTCGGGATGCTGCGCGCCGCGTACCCGCGTGACCAACTCGGCAGGCCGATCGCGCTGCGTACGAGTGCCATCGGCGCGGCGGCCGCGGCCGGCCCGGTCGTCGGCGGCGCGCTGGCCGCGCACTGGGGCTGGCGAGCGGTGTTCTTCCTCGGCGTCGTACCGGCGTTGGCCGCGGGCGCGCTGGCTCTCGTCGTACGCGTACCGGAACCGGACGACCGGGAACCGAGGTGCCCGGAACGCAAGGGCCCGGAACGGAAGGGCCAGGAACCGGAGCCGGGTCCTGGGCCGGAGCCAGGTCAGGAACCGGAACGGCGGCCAGGCCGGGCACCCCACCCGGGCCACGGACCCAAGCCGGACCACGTGCGGCTCGACCTGCCCGGCGCCTGCCTTCTCGCGGCGGCCCTGGCCTGCCTGGTGCACACACTGGTCGGCATACCGGAATCGGGGTGGACGGCGGCGACCGGGCTGGGCCTTGCCGCCGTGACCGCCGCCGGCGGCGCCTTCGTCCGGCACGAGCGGCGTACGGCGAGTCCGCTGGTGCCGCCGAGCGTGTTCCGGTCGGCGGCCGTGGCCCCCGCGCTCGGCGTGCTGGTGGCCGCGTCGGCGGCGCTCTTCGGGGCCTTGTTCCTCGGCACGTACTTCCTCCAGGACGTCCTCGCGCTGGACCCGCTCCAGTGCGGCCTGAGAGTGCTGCCCCTGGCCGTGATGATGGTGCTGAGCGCGCCGGTCTCCGCTGTCCTGATGCGCCGTCAGGGTGCCCGCCGGACGGCTGTGGCGGGGATGGCCCTCCTGGCCCTGGGCATCCTGCTGCTGTCCCGTCTCGACCAGGGGTCGACCGCCGTCGCGATCGGCGGTTGCTTCCTCGTCCTGGGCGCGGGTTTCGGCACGGTGATGGTCACCGCGACGGCGGTCGTCGTGCGCCACGCGCCGCTGGACGCCGCCGGCGTGGCCGGCGGACTCCAGCAGACCGCGATGAACATCGGCCCTGCGCTGGGGGTGGCCGCGGCCACGATGCTGATGACCCTCTCCACGCCGGCCCCCGCCACCACCCGCGCGTCCGGCGCGGGACCGCGCTGGACCGGCGATGCCTTCACCTCCGCGATGGGTCCCACACTGGTGGCCCTCGCGGCGGTGGCCGCGGCCGGCACGCTGCTGGCCGCCGGACTCCCCAGCCACCGGACAGAAAAGGCGGGACAGAAAAAGCGGGACGGAATGAGTGGAAGAACCCCGGTGAGAGCGAAAGGACCACGATGAGAAAGGTCATCTTGTTCAGATCACGGCGCTGAAGAGACCCGCCCCTTCGGCAACGGGGTCGTCCTGCTCCGTTACCAGCGCGTCGCGGCCTCCTCGCCAGTGTGATATGCCGTACAAAAGTCAAATGCGAACGATTATCCACAGAACCGCTCTTACTCTTACCGCCCTCACCCTGACAGCCGGCGGCCTCGCCGCGCTCACGGGCACGGCTCACGCGGCCCCCGCAGGAGACGACGGGGAACCAGGCCCGGTCGTGAGACTCGTCTGCGAGAGTCCCCTGGAGAAGCTGGCCAAGGACCGTTGCGCCTATGAGATGTTGGTCAAACCGCGCCTCGCGTCCCTGTCGAAGTACTACGGATACTCCTACTGGTGACGTCCCGGTCCGGCGGTCAGTCGTCGTGGCGGAGGGTGCCGTCGTCGTCCATCGTCGGGTGCAGCTTCATGGGCTCGTACCGGTCCCGGTCCGACAGGCGGGGCGGCTCCGGCCCGTCCGTGCCGGAGCGGACCATCCGTCCGATGCGGCAGATCCGGAACAGGCTGCCTCCCACCCGCGCCTCATCGGCGCGGCCCGCGGCTCTGAACTCCTCCGCGGCTCGCGCGTAGTCCGCCTGCTCCGATTCGCTCAACCCCTGGAACGTGGGCCAGCCCTCGGCCAAGCCGTCGTAGAGCAGACACCGCGCCTCGTGCGGGGTGGGCATAAGAGCCCCGCGCGGCCGCCACCCTCGCTCCGTGCGCTCGGCGACGCCGAAGCCCACGGGGAGGAGTACGACGTCCGGATAGTCCGCGACGGCCCGCTCGGAGTCCTCACACGCGTCGCGGGCGAACGGCGCACCCGGGTAGGAGAAGTCACGCAGCGCCAGCTTCAGGGCGCTCTCCATAAGGCCGTCCTCCCGGTCGGGGTCGAGGACGAAGCCGGGGTCCGGGAGGGGGTCTCATGACGCCCGTCCCAGGACAGGTCGGCCGCCTCCGCGTCGGTCGGCCTCGGCGGCTCCAAGCCGTCCTCGCCGCCGCGGGCGAACGCGTCACCCCGTACCACCCGGTACCGCACGCCGAGGGCCTCCAACTCGTTGACCGGCTCGCGTTCGAGCACCGCCACCGCCGCCAGCAGGTCGCGCCGTACGCCGGGGTCGTCGGTGTCGTCCTTGGCCCTGAACCACAGCATGGAGTTCAACGAGTCCCGGGCCTCTTGAGGGGTGCCGCTCGTCATCGACTCCACCAGCCGCCACCCCGTACCGACTCCGGAATCCCGCGCGGCGACACCGAAGACCGGCCCGCGGAGCGCGAAGTACGGATACCGACGGGATCTCTCCACCGCATCGGCCTCGGCCACCCAGGCGGCGGGGTCATCGCGGCGCACCAGGCCCGCGTGGATCCGATCCAGCTGTCGCTTCCAGTCGTCGGCCATGCGCACATTGTTGCCACTGGGGCCCACTCGCCAGGCCCGAACGCCCAGAATGATCAGAACTTCATGCCACGCGTCCGGCGCGCTGGGGGTTCCGCTACCCGACCACACGCGGTGGGCTGGTGTGCCACCGCGTGCGGACGTCGGTGGCCTCCTGGGGCGCGAGCGAGATCGGGGCGGCACGCACCCGGGCGGATACCCTGATCAACGGCCGGGGGCGGTGTCGGTCCGGCCGATGGGCTGAGCGACGGAGACGGGGACGGGGAACGGGAATGCTCGCCGAAGAGACCGTACGGGCGGTCAACCAACTGACCGGCGACTGGGCACGGATCGCGGTGGACAAGGCTCCCGACGGAGTGGACGGAGGCACCGTCTTCTCGTCCGCCGGGGTCTGGCCGTTGCTCGCGGTGCTGGCGGGCGGCGCCAACGGGCCCGCGCGGGGCGAGCTCGAAGCCGCTGTGGGCCTTGCGGGCAGCGTGAGCCCGCTGGCCCAGGGACGCGCGGTGATCGAGGCGCTGGACGCGATGGACGGGGTGGCCGCGGCCACCGGCCTGTGGATCCGGCAGGGCCTGGTGCCGGTGCGCCGGGCGTGGGAGACGGCGCTGCCGCCGGGCGTGCGCGGCGCCCTCACCGGTGATACGGAAGCGGACCGCCGGGAGTTGGACGGCTGGGCGGCCCGGCACACGGCCGGCGCCATCGACACGATGCCGGTGCCGGTGACGCCCGACACCCTGCTGGTCCTGGCCGGGGCGCTGCTGCTGCGCACCACGTGGACGGTGCCCTTCCGGGACGGGTGGATGACCCCGGACCACGGGCCGTGGCGGGCGCGGCAGTTGCATGGTCTCTACCAGTCCGGCAAGGACCTCGACGGTGTCCGGATCGCCCACGACACCCCGGCAGGACCCCTGACCGTCGCCGAGATCCCCGGCGACAACGGCCTGACGGTGTTCCTGCTCCTCGGCTCCGAGGGCGTGGCCGGCGGTGAGGTACTGCACGCGGGCGTGGGCGTGCTCGCCGGCGACTGCGAGACCCGGCCCGGTTCGGCCCTGCCGCCCGGTGAGGCGGGCCCGGGCGTCACCGTACGGGAAGTCACCAGCTGGGACGCCACCCCGACGCTGACCATCGCCACGCCGCAGTTCACGGTACGGGCCCGCCACGACCTGCTCCGGCACGCGGGACTGTTCGGGCTCCGCACGGCAATGGACGCCTCGCGCGGCCACTTCCCGGGCATCAGCCCGGTGCCGCTGGCCGTCTCCTCCGCGCAGCAGGCCATGACAGCCGCGTTCACCGCGAAGGGATTCGAGGCAGCGGCCGTCACCGCCTTCGGGATCGACGCGTCCGGTGTGCCGATGCAGCGGTCGATGCATGTCGGCGCCTGCTTCGACCGTCCCTTCGGCTTCCTCGCCGTCCACCGCGCCACCGGTCTGGTACTGGCGGCGGGCTGGGTCACCGACCCCGACGACATCCCCGACCTGTCGACCCTCTGAGAACCCCGGCTCATCCGGGGTTCTCACAGGTGTCCGAGGAGCCCGGCAGGCCGGTCCGCTACGAGCAGCTGGTGCGGATGTCGCCGGGGTCCGTGGTGCAGGTGTCGGTTCCGGCGCCACCGTTGGCCGTGTCGTTGCCGGACACGGTGTCGACGGTGTCGAGCGCGTCGGCGCCGGAGTATCCGGTCAGCGTGTCGTTGCCGGGGCCGGCGTTGAGCGTGTCGTTGCCGATGCCGCCGTCGGCCCTGTCGTTTCCGTATCCGGCGTGGACGGTGTCGTTGCCGCCGACCGCACTGACGACGTCATCACCGCTGAGGGCGCAGATCACGTCGTTGCCGGAGGTGCCAACCAGGTTGTCGGCCCCGCTGGTACCGATGGTCGTGCAACCACGGGCGTTGTTCACGGTGGTGGTCGCCGTGGCGGTGTTGTTGCCCGGTACGGGGTCGGTTTCTGTGGCGTCGACCGTGGCGGTGTCGGAGAGGCTGCCGGTGGACCTGGGTTCGGCGACCACGGTGACCGTGGCGGCGGCCCCGGGGGCCAGGGAGCCCAGGGTGCAGTCGGCGCCGGTGGACGTGGTCGTGCAGGTGCCCTGGCTGGGCGTGGCCGACATCAGTGTCACACCGGCTCCGGTCAGGGCATCGGCCAGTGCGACGTCGGTGGCCGACGCGGTCTCGCTGGAGTTGGTCACGGTCACGGTGTAGGAGACTCGGTCGCCGATGCTGACGGCGGCAGGGCCGGACTTGGCGACGGATACGTCCACGCCGGGCGGGGGCGGTGCGGAGCCGCCCTCGTAGCGGGCCAGTGCGAAGTCGTAGCCCGGCCCTCCGGTGCCGGCGGCGACGATCTTGTCGTCGCTCTGCAGCGCGACGGCGGATGCCTGGTCGGTGCCGCCGAAGTCGGTGGTCACCTTGCCGTCACCGCTGAAGCCGGTGTCCAGGCTGCCGGTGGTGTTGTAGCGGGCCAGCGCGAACTCATGGACGTCGGCCGTAGCGCTGTTGCCGGCGGCGATGATCCTTCCGTCGGACTGCACCGCCACGTCGTGGGCATGGTCGAATCGGCCGTCGAAGTCGGTGGTCACCTTGCCGTCACCGCTGAAGCCGGTGTCCAGACTGCCGTCACCGGTGTAACGGGCCACCGCGAAGTCGCCGCCCGACGCGCCGACGGCGACAATCCTGCCATCCGACTGCACCGCCACCCCCTCGCCGAATTCGGTGCCGCCGAAGTCGGTGGTCACCTTGCCGTCACCGCTGAAGCCGGTGTCCAGGCTGCCGTCACTGGTGTAGCGGGCCAGCGCGAAGTCGAAGGCGGTGCCCCCGGCGTAGCCGACGGCGACGATCTTCCCGTCGGGCTGCAGCGCCATGTCGAGGGCCAGGCCACCGCCGTCGAAGGCCGTGGTCACCGTGCCGTCACCGCTGAAGGCGGTGTCCAGGCTGCCGTCGCTGGTGTAACGGGCCACCGCGAATTCGCCGCCCGACTGGCCGACGGCGACAATCCTGCCATCCGACTGCACCGCCACCGCGGACCCGTCCGCGGCGCCGTCGGAGCCGAAGTCGGTCGTCACCATGCCGTCGCCGCTGAAGGCGGTGTCCAGACTGCCGTCACTGGTGTAACGGGCCACCGTGAACCAGCAGCAGCCGCCTTGGACCACATCCTCGCTCCGGCCGACCACGACGATCTTGCCGTCGGACTGCAGCGCCACCCCGTTGGCCACATCATCGCCGCCGAAGTCGGTGGTCACCATGCCGTCACCGCTGAAGCCGGTGTCCAGACTGCCGTCACTGGTGTAGCGGGCCAGCCCGAAGTCACCGGAAGCGCCGATTCCGACGGCGACGATCTTGCCGTCGGGCTGCACCGCCATCCCATGGGCCTCCTCACCCCCGCCCATGTCGGTGAGCACCTTGCCACCGGCACCGAAGCCGGTATCCAGGTCGCCAGGGGCAGCCCACGCGACCCCGGGCAGCGCCAGCACAAGCGCCAGGCCCATGGCAGCCCCCACCCCGACCCGGTCCGCGCGCGACCATCCACGCCGTCGCCTTGCGCGCCCCAACAGTGTTCGCAGACCAGACATGAGCGTGGACATACGACCCCTCAGCCTCTCATCGCCCTACAGCCGGGCACGGCTTCCCGTGACAGCCTCAGCCTCTGACGGCCGTTGCGAGGGGGCCTCCCCGGCTGAGCCATTCGAGCCCACCGGGATCCGGGATCCACCCAGAAGGCGGAAACAGAAAAACCCCAGCTCAGCTGGGGTTTCTCAGTGGTGTCCGAGGGGGACTTGAACTCTCGCCTCGGGCATCAGCCCCCAACCGCTCTGACCGGGGGAAAACGCCCGCTGACAGGCTCGATTTCGGCGGGCGCTTCTCCTCTTCTTTCCTGCTGTTTCAGTCCCTCTCGGACCCCTGTTGGTCATGCGTTGGTCACGTGACCAACCCTCCGACTCTGGCCCTGATCAGGACTTTTCGATGACCTCGAAGATGTCGGCGTCCGTCTCCTGCTGCCATGCCGGGAGGTCGGGCCAGTCGGCGACGTACCCCGGCTTGGGCTCCTCGAAGTGCTTGAACATCTGCGCTGTCCAGCACACTGCCACGAACCGGCCCTTCTGCTCCCGCGACAGCTTGGCCGTATGGCCGTCGCTGATCTCGATGAACTGGCGGACCTGGTCATAGACCGCGCCTGCGGCGTCGCGCTCCCACTGCGGCGTGTCCTCCCAGGGGGTGACGTAGCCGGGCTTGGGTTCCCCCGGGAAGTGGCGGTGCACTCCTTCGATCCAGGCTTCCCGGAACACTCGTGCGCCTTCGATCTGCGACATGCCAACCCCTCTCGTCACGGCGTGCTCAGCGTGGCGATCTCCGCCCCCAGCTCCGCTACCCGGCGGTCCCTGCTCAGAGGGCCGAACTCATCGCACAGGGCTTGGAGTCTACGGGCGATGTACCCGGACGATGATGCTTGGGCCAACCGAATGGCTTCCCGCCCGTATGCGACGACTTGTTCAGGGTCACGCCGCTTCGCCCCGACAGCGGCAAGATCGGTCAGGACGGCGCCCCTGCGCCGGTACGACTGCCCGGAGGCAAGGGCGGTCTGGGCCAGCGCCTTCTTCAGGGTCTCTTCCGCCAGGTCGAGGCGGCCAAGCTGTACGTAGCGCGCTCCCCGTTCCTCGGCCAACCGCGTCCCGTCGAAGCGCAGCCAGCCCCCGTTGGTGCCGTCCGTGCTCAGCTCCCTCACCTGCTCCGCGTCGTCCAGCGCGCGCTCACAGGCGTCCAGGTCGCCAATGCCGGCGTACGCCTCGGCCTGGACGGCGGCGACCCAATGCCGGGTGGCGAGGATGCTGTCTCCCCGCTTGGCCAGTCTCTCCGCCGCTCCAAGGATCTGCGCCGCCTGGCGGTAGCGGTGCTCGGACATGTCCACGTAGGCGTGGCGCGCGAGGGCGCAGGCCCACAGGTCGAAGGCTTCGGCGTCCTTGCTGACGGACGCCGCCAAGGAGTACGACGCTGCCGCGTCGGTGTATCGGTTCGCGTCGAAGGCGACCTCTCCGGCCAGTTGGAAGAGGTCGGCTGCTGCGTTCAGGAGCGGGCGGGAGTTGCCTCGGGTATCCGCCAGGGCTTCGTTCAGCGTCGATAGCTGGTCGCGGACGATGGGATAGACGGAGCCTTTGGAGCGGGCTAGCTGGTAGACCTGCCAGAGGTGGTTGTTCATCCGCGTGAAGTCGGCGGGCGCGCCCCTGCGCACTCCGTCGGTGAGGGCTTCTGCCTCATCCAGCGGCAAGGCGGTCAGGGCCCCGCTGACTGTGAGGATGCGGAGGAATTCGCGGCGGATCATTTCGTCGGGGTCTCCCACGCCTGGGTGGTCACTGGACTGCTGCCCTGCTTCCTCATGGCTGGCTGCTCGTGGCTGCGTCAGGAGGGCGTCAAGCTCGGTGAGGCTGACTTCGAGGGCGATGGCCAAGCTCCGTCGCTGGGGTGGCTGAGGTTTGATCCTGCCGCCCTCCCAGCGTCCGACCGTTGTGCGGTCCACGCCGAGTAACTCGGCCAATTTCTCCTGACTGTAGCCCAGGGCCTTGCGTCGTTCCGCCAGTCCCATGGCAGCCCCTCTCCCGCGATCTGACCGCACGGTGTTCCCGTGCACGGATCTGCATCAAGACTGCCGCATTGATGCCGTGGGCTGCTCGGACTCTCAGCGCTTTCCTTGGAGTTGTCGCAAACAGGAGCAGGCGTGAACCTGCGGAAGGGTGCAGACATGGCAGCGAAGAATGGCATGGCTCTTGGGTCCAGCAAGGCCATCAGCCGTCGTCGCGAGGAACGGCGCGACGCCCTTGGATCGGTCCTGAACGGTACCTGGATGCTGGGCCAGATCCTCGTTCTGTTCCTCCTCGGCGTCGCGGCAACGCAGCACGACGGACTTGGAGATCACGCCTCGTCCTTGGCCGATCGGTCCATGCCGGACCACGAGACGCCCGCCTGAGACAGACGCGCTGACTCACTACGACGCGCCCCTAAGCCGCCTCCTGAGCCGCGCCACTCGCGTCGGGAGGTTGTTCCACCGTGCAGGGGGAGTCACCCCTCCACGCCCTACGGACTTCGGACGGAGGTGAACATCATGGAGGACCGCTCTCAGCTCGACACCGAGCCGGTTGAGGAGGTCGTGAGCCTGGAGGACGCGACGCTCCTGACGAAGGGCAACACCGACACCAGCGTGGAGAACAAGCGCTCGCCCTACGGGGCCTAGCATCCGGCGGCGGCATCTCTCTGAGGTGCCGCCGCACCCTTTCAAGCTGATCAGAGGAGGTGACTACATGCGTTGGTTCGGTGGGGCTCTCGCCTCGTCTGGCACGCCCCCGATGCCTATGGGCGCGCGGGCCCTGTGGCGGGAGCCGGAGGTCTGGTCCGTTGAAACAACGGTGCGCCTGGCGGAGTGCGAAGGCGGGCGACGGCTGGCGGTGTTCGGTCCATGCGGAGCGATGGATACGGAGCTGGCCCGGCTGGTTCGCTGTACAGACCTGCGGGAGTTCGACGCGGCGGCGACCGCCTGGTCTGGCTCCTACGCGCTCGCCTTGGACGATCGTGGAGACTCGCTCACCCTGTGGGCCGATCCGGCGGGCTCATGCCCTCTCTACGTGGCCGAGATCGATGGCACACACGTGTGGGCCTCCAGCTCACTGGCGCTTGCGTCCCTGCTGGGGAGTCGGCCGGACACCGCTTGGCTGGCGGCTCACCTTGCGGACCCAACCGCGTGGACGCCGGGGCTGTCGGCCTGGACCGGTATTGAGCAGGTACCCCCAGGGCATCGGTGGACGGTTCCACGAGACGGAGCGCCCTTCTCGGCGCCCTACTGGAGGCCGGTCTCCTCCACCTGGTCCGAGGCGGTGTACAGGCTCCGCAGCGACCTGGCGGACAGCGTCCTCATCCGCGTGAACGGGCGGGAGGTCTCGTCAGATCTGTCCGGTGGCCTGGACTCAAGCACCCTCGCGGCGCACGCCGCACAGTGCGGCCCGGTACTGGGAGTGACGTTCCACCCCAAGGGCCGGGAGTCGGGCGGAGACGCGGACCACGCACGCATCGTGGCACATGCCTTCCCGTCCATAAGGCACGTCTTCATGGCCTTGGGGCGGGAGCATCTGCCGTTCACAGACCTGGATGCCCTGGTACTCACGGATGAGCCAGCACCATCCGCTGTGACGATCGCCCAGCTCTATTCGCAGTTCGCCCTGTTGACCGCTGAGGGCGTGTCCGTGCACCTGACCGGCGATGGGGGCGATTCCCTGTTCATGCCGCCTCCGGTGCACCTCGCGGATCTCGCGCGCTCTGGCCGACTGCTACGTCTGGCCCGAGATGCCCAGTCATGGGGCCGCCTTCACCGTTCGAGCCCCTGGCGTGTCGTGGCCGCAGCCTGCAAGGCACCCGCTCGGCTGGGCAACGTCTCCGTAGCGAAGCCTTGGCTCACCCATCACGCGGCCACGCTGGCCGAGTCGGTTGTCTCGACAGACGCGAGTGCGGACCGCTTGGGTTATGCCGATCGCCACCTCCTGAACGAATCCCGCTACGTCGGCCGCACTGCCGCGACGGAGAACCAGCTCGCTGCCGCGTACGGGATCGAGATGCACAACCCGTTCACGGATGCCCGGGTGTTGGAAGCCGTGATGGCTGCTCCCTCGTCGGAGCGCTGGTCCGCCCAGCGGTACAAGCCGCTGCTGAGCGATGCGGTCGCTGATCTCCTGCCCGAGGATGTGTTGCGGCGCGGCTCCAAGGGACTGTTCGCGGTCGATCATCACCACGGGCTCCGCGCCAACCAGACCCGCGTCCTGGAACTCACGGCTGGCCATCTGGCTGACCTTGGCCTGGTGCGCCCGGCGGTCCTGCGCTCGCTTCTTCGCCGGGCAGCACTCGGTATCGACATCCCCTGGGGGCTGATCGAACCGCTTCTCGGCACCGAACTGTGGCTTCGCACTACCGACACCGCAACCGCGAGGGTTCGATGGGAGAAGAGGCCGTGAGGGTACCTGTCCCTACTCGGTACACCCGTACCGCACTCGCCGCATCGGTGGGCGTGGTCGTCAACTACCGGACCGGCACGACGGTGGTCCTTACCGGCGACTCCCTGAGCCGCTGGCTCGATTCGCTGGAGCACAGCGAAGCCCCGGCACCGGTGACTGTTCGCGCCTCCGAGATCTCATGGGGAACCAGCGAGTCGTCCGCCCGTTTGGATACCCCCGCAGCGCCTCTGTGGCCATGGCGTGTCGCTGCGACGGCGCTTCTGGTCACCACCCTCGCGGCGCGTCAGCTCGGGAGAGAACGAACGCGGTTCGGCCGTCTGGTACGTCTCGCAGAAGCGGGCCGTAGCCTCCCGCCCCCGACCCGCGAACATGCGAGTCTGGCGGTGAGGTCGGTCAGATGGGCCGCGCGTGTTCTCCCCGCTCGCGTCGCGTGTCTGGAGGAGTCGGCGGCTGCCGCCTTGCTGTTGGCAGTAGGCGGTCGCGGGGGAGCTTGGCGCCATGGCGTCGCCACAGACCCGATACGCATGCATGCGTGGATCTGCGACAGTCATGGTCAGCCTGTCGAAGAACCCGTTCAGACTGGTGACTACTCGCCCATCAATGGGTCAGAGCCAACGCCGAAGAGGTATAGATGACCGACCCTCACATCCTGCTTCCAGGCAAGCGAGTCAGCCTGGCCATGACCAACCGCGATCACCTGCCCGACTACCACCGTTGGGAGAACGACCCGAGCACGATCCTCGGATTCGGTACGCAGGTCCCTCAGTCTTGGGAGGTCCGTGCCGGCGGTTGGGAAGCCGCAGGACGTAACCGGGACTTCCCGCAGTTCGAGGTGATCACCACTGATGACCGCGCACCGGTCGGCATCACGACTCTCCAGATCGATCAAGCCGTTCGGACTGCCGAGTACGTCATCCTGCTCGCGCCGGAAGCACGGGGCAAAGGGCTGGCCACGGAGGCGACGGCCCTGACGCTCCGGTGGGCGTTCGAGTACGCCGCGCTGCGGATGGTCTGGCTGAAGGTGCTGGAGCCGAACGCGGCAGGGATCACCGCGTACGAGAAGGCGGGGTTCAAACCCGCTGGCCGACTGCGGCAGTCCGGTTACTGGCGTGGTCGACCCTGTGATGAACTCCTGATGGACGCGCTTGCCGAGGAGGCTCCCGCCCCTCCGGTGTCCGGGAGCTGACTCGTCCCGGGACCCTGACTCGATCGGTAAGCCAGGGTCCCGGAGCACGTCGCACGCCCCTGTGCGCCTGTCTCAGGCGCTCTCTGCCAGGTGGCGGTCGTCGTCCATTACGGACGGGCGTCCACCGACGTTGCCCTTGCGGGCCGCAGTGTCCAGCCCCGGCGCGAAACCGTCTGCACTTGCCGGAGAACTTCCGGCTGCACGACTGGCAGGCGTCGAAGATCACGAACGATCTGGACGCCCACGAGAACCCGGTAGAGGTCTCGGCCAACGCCCGGCACCACTCGCCGGGCTACACCATGGCGCGCTACGGCAGGCGTCGCGCCGAAGGGGCGAAGAAGCTGGCCGCGTCCGGCGCCAGCCGGATCGGCCTGTCATCCCTGGTCTGACCAGGAGATTCGCTCGGCTGTTGGTCACGTGGTTGGTCACGCCACAGCCGGAGAAACAGAAAAACCCCAGCTCAGCTGGGGTTTCTCAGTGGTGTCCGAGGGGGGACTTGAACCCCCACGCCCGATAAAGGGCACTAGCACCTCAAGCTAGCGCGTCTGCCATTCCGCCACCCGGACCAGGTGTGCTCCGCGGGTCTTCCCCGCGGCGACATGGGTAACGATACCAAGGTTTTGGAGCGCGTTTCACCTGCGTATCCGTCTGGTTCGCGCCCATAAGGGCGGTTTATGGGGGAGGCGGCCCGGGGGGCCGGGCCGCGGGTGGGTGGGTGGGCAGGCAGGTGGGGCGGTGCTCAGGTGGGCATCAGGTGGTAGTCGGGGAAGTTGCCCGGCAGGCGTTCCCCCGGCGGGCCCTGGGTGACGGCGCGTACCAGGAGGTCTCCGCCGACGAAGGCGCCGCGCCAGGACGCGCCGAAGCCGCCGAAGAGCTCCTCGCGGTCGCCGCGGGAGCGGGGGGTGCCGTGGCCGATCTTGAAGGCGCGGATCTGGGGTGCCAGGCGGCGGTATGTGGCCTCGTCGTCACAGGAGAGGGTGGCGACCAGAGCGCCGTTGCTGGCGTTCATCGCGGACAGCAGCTCCGCCTCGGTGTCGACCAGCACGATGGAGTCCACGGGGCCGAACGGTTCGGCGTGGTGCAGGGGCGAGGTGGAGGGCGGGTTGAGGAGCGTCACGGGTGGGACGTATGCGGATGTGTCCTGGCCGGGGAGGAAGGGGGCGGTGGCCAGGTCGCCCCGGTGGAGGGGGACGGCGCCCCTGTCGATCGCCTCTGCCACCTGGTCGGTCAGCTCCTTGGCCTTGGCGGCGTTGATCAGGGGGCCGAAGTCGAGTTCGGGGAGGGGGTCCGTGGGGTTCTCGACGGCCAGGGGGTGGCCGACCTGTACGGAGCGCACGGCCGGGAGGTACGCCGCCAGGAAGGCGTCGAAGGCGGAGCGCTGGACGACGAACCTCGGATACGCGGTGCAGCGCTGCTTGCCGTAGTCGAAGGTCTTGCGGATGCGCCCCGCCAGGGTGGTCCAGTCGGTGTACTGCCAGATGCCCCAGGTGTTCAGGCCCTCCTGTTCGAGGATGTGCCGCTTGCCGAGGTCGGCGACGGCCGTGGCCACCCGGGCGCCGGTGTCGCGGCCGCCGACGAAGGAGACGCAGCCGATCTCGGGCGCGCGGACCAGGGCCTCGGACAGTTCGCCGCCACTGCCGCTGACCAGCGTGACGGGCAGCCCCTCGCGGGTGGCGAGCGCGGCCGCGACGGTGAGGCAGGCGACCCCGCCGTCGGTGGGCGTCTTGGCGATCACGGCGTTGCCCGCCAGGGCCTGCACCAGCATCGCGTGGACCAGGACGCTCATCGGGTAGTTCCAGCTCGCGATGTTGCTGACCGGGCCCGGCAGCGGGGTCCGGCCCGCCACCATGCGGTCGATCTCCGCCACGTACCAGCGGACGCCGTCGATGGCGCGGTCCACGTCCGCCTGCGCCAGCCGCCAGGGCTTGCCGATCTCCCAGACGAGGAGGAGGGCGAGGAGGTCGCGGTGCTCGGTGAGGGCGTCGAGCGCGGCGGCGACCCGGGCCTTGCGCTCGGGGAGAGCGGTGTGCCGCCACGCGCGGTGCTGGTCGAGGGAGGCGCGTACGGCGGCGTACGCGGCATCCGCGGCCAGGCGCGGCGGGCCGGCGATCGGGGTGCCGTCCACCGGGTTGGTGGCCGGCAGGGTGCGGCCGTCGGCGTGCCAGCCGCCGGCCCACAGGTTGAGCGCGCGGTCGTCGCGGAACGCCTCGGGCGCGGCGGCGAGGGCGCGCTGCCAGGCGTCGGCCCAGGCGGTACCGGGCTTGAGGGTGAGGGTGGTTGCCATCTGCTGTCTCCGCTCTCGTTGCACGGTCTCGTTGCCGGTCTCGTTGCACGGGCAAGGCGGGAAGGTGGCGCTTGTACGGGGAAGGTAGTGGCACCGGCGTCGGGTCGGCCGGGGTTTCCGTGCGCGTATGGCTCACATCACGTCCGCCCGCCATGCAGGACAATGAGACCGGCCAACCACCATCCGCGCAGACAGAGCAGACAGGACCGGTGCTGATCGATATGGGACGGGTCACCGAGCGGCGCCGCGTCATCCGCGTCCGGGACGGCGCGGTCGACACGCGCCCGGACACCCTGGTCGCCGAGGAGCCCCTGGAGATCCGGCTCAACGGCAGGCCGCTGGCGATCACCATGCGCACTCCCGGCGACGACTTCGCGCTGGCCGCCGGGTTCCTGGTCAGCGAGGGCGTCCTCGGGCGGGCCGACGAGCTGGCGAACATCGTGTACTGCGCGGGTGCGACGGACGAGGGCCGCAACACGTACAACGTGGTGGACGTGCGGCTGGCCCCCGGCGTTCCCGTCCCCGACATCACCCTGGAGCGGAACGTCTACACCACCTCGTCGTGCGGGCTGTGCGGCAAGGCGAGTCTGGACGCGGTGCGGACCACGGCGCGCTGGCCGGTGGGCGACGACGCGGGGGCGCCGGTCCGGGTCACACCCGCGACGCTGTCCGCGCTCCCGGACCGGCTCCGCGCCGCGCAGCGGGTCTTCGACCGGACCGGGGGGCTGCACGCGGCCGCGCTGTTCACGCCGGACGGCGAACTCCTCGACGTGAGGGAGGACGTGGGGCGGCACAACGCGGTCGACAAGCTGGTCGGACGCGCGTTGCAGCAGGGGCTGCTGCCGCTGTCGGGCGCGGTGCTGCTGGTCTCCGGCCGGGCCTCGTTCGAGCTGGCGCAGAAGGCGGTCATGGCCGGGATCCCGGTGCTGGCGGCGGTCTCCGCCCCGTCCTCGCTGGCGGTGGACCTGGCCGCCGAGACCGGGCTGACGCTGGTCGGCTTCCTGCGCGGCTCCGCCATGAACGTGTACGCGGGCGACCACCGGGTCGTCCTACCGGCCGCCGCACGCGGCTGAGCCGGGGCCGCGGGCTGGCGGCCCTACGGCCCCCGATCCCCGGCCCCCGGCCCGGCCCGATCCCGATTCTCCGGCCCCGGCCCCGGCCCCGGCCCCGCAACGCGACCATCAGCTCCGGGTGCCGCCCGGCGTCAGCTCCGAGTGCAGCCCCGCTCGGCTCCCGCGCGCACGCCTCGTCGGCTGCGACTCGCGGCCCGCGTCAGCTCCGCATCGGCTCCCCCGCGCACCCCGCTCCCGGATCGGCGATACGGGTCAGCAGGTCGATCAGCTGGGCGCGTTCCTCCGCGGTGAGCGGCGCGGTCAGCTCGTCGTTCGCCTCGTCCCCCAGCTGCTGGGTGCGGCGCAGCCGCCGCTTTCCGGCCGCGGAGATCGCGATGGCGTTCTTGCGCCGGTCGGCGGGGTCGGGGCCGCGGGTGACCAGTCCCTCGGCCACCAGGTCCGTGACGATCCCGACCATGTCCTTGGGGTCGATCCGCAGGCTGCGCCCCAGTTCCGCCTGGGAGACGGGCCCGAGTTCGGCGACCGTCGACAGCACCGCGTGGTGCATCATCCGCATGCCCTCGCGGGCCAGCGCCTCGGCGACGAGCCGGTGGCCGCGCGCGGCGGCGCGGCCGAGCAGCCAGCTGGGCAGCGCGCGGATCCGGGCGGGGGCGAAGGGGGTTTCGGCCATGCGCCCATCCTACCGGGAAACCATTGGACTTCCCAACGATCGAGGGGTTAGCGTTGGGGCACCCAACGATTTCCGTCGGGTGTTCCCGCGTTTTCTGGAGGTGCTGTGCGCCGCGTCCGGTTTCATGAGTACGGCGGTCCCGAGGTGCTCCGGGTCGAGGAGGCCGAGCCGCCGGTGCCCGAGGCCGGGCAGCTGCTGGTCCGTACCGAAGCCATCGGAGTGACCCTGCCGATGGTGCGGAAGGTACGCGACGGCGGGCTGCCGCTGCCGGGAGCGCTGAGCGGCGAGGTGGCGGGCCAGGTGGTCGCGCTCGGCCCGCAGGTGACCGGCTTCGCGCTCGGCGACCGGGTCACCGCCCTGTGCTTCCGCGACGCCTACGCCGAACAGGCCGTCGTCGCGGCCGCGATGGCCAGTCCGGTGCCGGACGGCGCCACCGCCACCGACGCGGTGGCCCTGGTGCGCGGCGGCCTGGTGGCGCTCGGCGCGTATGCCGCGGCCCGCCCGGAGCCCGGCGAGTCGGTCCTGGTCACGGCCGCCGCGAGCGGCGTCGGGCACCTGGCCGTGCAGCTGGCGAAGGCGCGCGGCGCCGCCCGCGTCGTCGCCGCCGTGAGCTCTCCGGCCAAGGCGGAGTTCCTGCGCGGGCTGGGCGCCGACGAGGTGGTGAGCTACGACGACGAGTCGTGGGGCGCGCCGGTGGACATCGTGCTGGACGCGGTCGGCGGCGGGCTGCTGCCCCGCGCGGTCGCCGCCCTCGCCCCCGGCGGCCGGCTGGTCGCGTACAGCTCGGGCGGCGGCACGCTCTCCGCGTACGACCTCCTGGTGGGCGGCAAGAGCGCCATCGGCTTCCAGATGGCACGGATCGCGGCGGAGCAGCCGGATCGGGTGGAACGGTGGCGGCGGGAGCTGTGGAGCCTGCACGCCCAGGGTCGGCTGCGGGCCGCCGTGCACGCGCGCCTGCCGCTCGCCGACGCCGCCGAGGCCCACGGGATCATCGAGGCGCGCGCCAACCTCGGCAAGGTCGTCCTGGTCCCGTGACCCGGTGTCCGCAGGGGCGGCAGCCCGCCCACTCCCCCAACCGGCCCATTTCTATGGAAATGTGACGCACGGTCCTTGTGGGGTCGCGCACCGGGCGGGAGACTTCGAAGCAGCGCACTCGGGACGTGGGATGTCTTGATGTCCATATGCCTTCGAAGGGTCGGTCGGACATGACGTCAGATCTTCGTGCTCACCCCAGAAGACCGTGGCGGCTCCGAGCGGCGGCGTTACTCACCGCCGCGGGGCTCGCTCTCCTCCCCATCCCGGTACGGGCCGTGGACGCATCTGACTCGGCGTCCGCGGCCCGTGCGGATTTCGAGCAGCAGGTGCTCTTCAAGTCTTCCCAGGAACAGGGGTATTCCTGCTTCCGTATCCCGGCGATCGTGAAATCCACCAACGGCACCCTATTGGCCTTCGCCGAGGGCCGGGTGGACAACTGCGGAGACGCCGGGGACATCGACCTGGTCCTCAAACGCTCCACCGACGGCGGCCGCACCTGGGGTCCGCTCCAGGTCATCGACGACGGCGAGGGCGACACCCATGGCAACCCGGCCCCCATCGTCGACACCCGTACCGGCCGGATCGTGCTGGCCAGCACGTACAACACGGGGCGGGACGACGCCGCGAGCTGCGACGTGCCCTGTGACCGCAGCCCGCACTTCCAGTACAGCGACGACGACGGGCGCACCTGGTCGCGGCCGCGCGACCTGAGCGACTCGATCATGCCGGCGCACTGGAACTCCTGGTACGCCACCGGGCCCGTGCACGGCATCCAGCTCACCCACGGCAGGTACAAGGGCCGGCTGGTCTTCAGCGTCAACACCGAGACCTTCGACGGCGTCCGGGTCACGCACAACCACGCCGGTCTCGTCTACAGCGACGACGGCGGCGAGCACTGGCGGATCGGCGCGGTCGACAGCTATCCGGTGGCCACCGACGGCACCTTCCCCCAGAAGCCGTCGGAGATGACGCTGGTGGAGCGCGCGGACGGTGCCATCTACGTCAACGGGCGGGAGCAGGACGGCACCGGCCTCGGCCACCGCGACTACGCCGTCAGCCGGGACGGTGGCGCCACCTTCGCCGCGCCGTTCCGCACCATCCCCGATCTGTACACGCCGCAGGTGCAGGGCTCGGTGCTGCGGCTGCGCAGCACCGAGCGGGACGGGTACAGCCGGCTGCTGTTCGCCGCCCCCGCCGACCCCGACCGGCGCCGCACCATGATGATCCGCTCCTCCTGGGACGAGGCGCGCACCTGGGACCCAGTCGACCGTGGCAAGGTGGTGACCACCGACTGGTCCGGCTACTCCGACATGGTCGCCGTCTCCCACGACGAGGTGGGCCTGCTGTACGAGGGCGGGACGGCCGACGCCCGCGACGAGATCCGCTTCGCGCGCTTCACCGAGGACTGGCTCGGTCCGCGCCGGGGGCCGGACCCCACCACCCAGGACCTGGCACCGTGGGCCCGCGCCGCCACGGTGGTCGGCGGGGCGCGGGAGACCGAGGGCCGGTTCGGCTCGGCGCTGGCCCTCGACGGCGTGAACGACGCCGTACGGCTGCCGTACCGGACCGCGCTCCCGCTGGGCGCCCGGGACTTCACCGTCAGCCTGTGGTTCCGCTACCACGCCACCTCCGGCCAGCACCCCTTCCTGTGGATGGGCGGCATCGGCAACCGGCAGCCGCAGATCTGGCTGCGCGGCGAGCCGGGGAGCAACCGGATCCGCGCCCTGATGACGACGGCGACCGGCACCGCCGCCCCGCGCACCGCCTCCGTCAGCACCGCGGGGGCGTACAACGACGGGCAGTGGCACCACGCGGCGCTGGTGCGGACGGGCGGACGACTGTCGCTCAGCGTGGACGGCGACCCGCCCGCCTCGGTCCTCGACGTGCCCGGCACGGTCAGCCGGACCTCCCCGTTCGGCGTCCACCTGGGGCAGGCCCTGGACAGCCGGTCGCACGCCGCGGGCGCGCTCGACGAGGTGCGGGTGTACGGGCGCGCGCTGACGGACACCGAGCTGCGGCACGTCCGCGAGTTCAACGCGCCGCTGGACGACGCGTACGGCGGCCTCGTGCTGCGGCTGCCGCTGGACAAGGTGCGGCGGGCGGGTGGCTGAGCCGTCCGCCGTCACCTCGGCCGGGGCCCCACCGCGGGCCCCGGCCCCGGTACGGCGGCCGGTGCCGGGGCCGCCTGGGCCGCGAACCGCTTGGCGAGCACCGCGCACACCATCAGCTGCATCTGGTGGAAGAGCATCAGCGGCAGCACCGCCAGGCTCGCGTCGGCCCCGAACAGCACGCTGGCCATCGGCAGCCCGGCGGCCAGGCTCTTCTTCGATCCGGCGAAGACGATGGCGATCCGGTCGGCGCGGTCGAAGCCCAGCCGTCGCGACCCGTACGAGGTCAGGGACAGCATCACGGCCAGCAGCACCGCTTCCACCCCGAGCAGCGCCAGCAGCCGGACGCCGGAGACCTGGTGCCAGACCCCGGCCGCCATGCCCGCGCTGAACGCGGCGTAGACGACCAGCAGGATCGACCCTCGGTCCACGCAGCCCAGGGGGCCGCGGTGCCGGGTGACGAACGGCCCGATCCAGCGGCGCAGCAGCTGCCCGGCCAGGAAGGGCACCAGCAGCTGGCACACGATCTTCACGACGGAGTCCGCGTCGAACCCGCCGCCGTCCTCCCCCAGGAGCAGGGCGGCGAGCAGCGGGGTGAGGACGATCCCGACCAGGCTGGAGAAGGACCCCGCGCAGATCGCCGCCGCGACGTTGCCCCGGGCGAGGGAGGTGAAGGCGATCGAGGACTGGATGGTGGACGGCACCAGGCACAGGAACAGCAGGCCGGTGTACAGCGGCTGGGTCAGCACGTACGGGACCAGGCCCCGGGCCGCCAGCCCCAGGGCCGGGAAGACCGCGAAGGTGCAGGCCAGCACGGTCAGATGGAGCCGCCAGTGCCGCAGGCCGTCCAGCGCCTCCCGGGTGGAGAGCCGGGCGCCGTAGAGGAAGAACAGGAACGCGACCGCGGCGGTGGCGGCCCCGTCGGCGACGGGGGCCGCGGCGCCCGTGGCGGGCACGAGCGCGGCCAGCCCGACGGTGCCGAGCAGCGCGAGGATGTAGCCGTCCACGGGCAGCCGGGCGGGTATCGGGAGCTTGACGCTGCGCATGCCACCAGCCTGCCGCGCCCGACGATCATCGGGAATCCCGCTCACCGTACTCACTGCCATCACGGATCGCGATGAGCGGCCTAGACTGGCGACGTGTTCGACCCGGTCCAGCTGCGCACCTTCCTCACGGTCGCCCAGACCCTGAGCTTCACGCAGGCCGCCCACCGGCTGGGCCTGCGGCAGTCCACGGTGAGCCAGCAGGTCCGCAAGCTGGAGGCCGCGGCCGGGCGTCAGCTGTTCGCCCGCGACACGCACGGCGTGGAGCTGACCGAGGACGGCGAGGCCATGCTCGGCTTCGCCCGGACGATCCTGGAGGCGAACGAGCGGGCGGCGGGCTGGTTCGCCGGGACGCGGCTGCGCGGGCGGCTGCGCTTCGGCGCCTCCGAGGACTTCGTCCTCACCCGGCTGCCGGAGCTCCTGGAGGGCTTCCGCCGCGACCATCCCGAGGTCGACCTGGAGCTGACGGTGGAGCTGTCGGGCACCCTCCACCAGCGGCTGGGTCAGCTGGACCTCGTGCTCGCCAAGCGGTCCGCAGGGGGGCCGCAGGGGCGGCTGGTGTGGCGGGACAAGCTGGTGTGGATCGGCGGGGAGCGGCTGCGGATCGACCCGGACCGGCCGCTCCCCCTGATCGTCTTCCCACCGCCGGCGCTCACCCGGGCCCGCGCCCTGGAGGTGCTGGAGCGGCATCGCCGCCCCTGGCGCATCGCCTGCACCAGCGGCAGCCTCAACGGCCTGGTCGCGGCGGCCCGCGCGGGGCTCGGGGTGATGGCCCACACCCGCGGCCTGATCCCGCCGGGCCTGGTCCGGGTGCCGGAGCGGGCCGGGCTGCCGGAGCTGGGGCCGGTGGACTTCGTCCTGCTGCACGGTGAGCGTGAGCGCGGCGGCCGGGACGCCGCCGGGGCCCAGGCCGCGGAGGCACTGGCCGCCGCGATCCTCGCGAGCGGCGACCGCCTCCAGCGACCGCTGGGCGGCTGAACCGGGCCCTGCCGGCATCCCGGAGCCACCCCCGGACGGGGGTACGCGCACGGCCGAAAACCGACGGAACATGTGCCGTGCCCGAAGGGATTCCGTGAAGAAACAGGACGCACGGGACGCCGCCCGCGGTCCGCGGATGCCCGGCGTTCCCCGGAGTAACCCGGTTTACCCGACTGGCCTGGGCATATGCCGTCCGTCCCGGACGCGGGTGACCCCTCCCGCGACCGTCCGGTATCGGGTACGGTCGCGGCCCTGTGCGGAAGCGCGTCGAGGAGCACGTCATTGCGCGAGATCACCGTCCCCCGTTGGCGACGGCCCCCCTGGTCGGCGGACTGGCGGACGCCGTCTACGACCATGCGGCGGATGACCCGGGCCGGGTCGTGCTCGCCCGCAGGACGGCGGACGGCGGCTGGCAAGACGTGACATCGAGCCAGTTCCGCGACGAGGTGCTGGCGCTCGCCAAGGGCCTGCTGGCCCAGGGCATCCGGTTCGGCGACCGCGTCGCGATCATGTCCCGCACCCGCTACGAGTGGACGCTGTTCGACTTCGCGATCTGGTCCATCGGCGCCCAGACCGTCCCGGTGTACCCCACGGCCTCCGCCGAGCAGGTCTACTGGACGCTGTACGACGCGAACGTGGCCGCGTGCGTGGTGGAGCACGAGGACCACGCCATGACCGTCGGCTCGGTCATCGACCGGCTGCCGCGGCTGACGAGCCTGTGGCAATTGGACGCGGGCGTGCTGCCCGCCCTCTTCGACGCCGGACGCCGGATCGAGGACGACGTGGTGGACCGGCACCGGATGGCCCTGACCCCCGACGCGCCCGCGACGATCATCTACACCTCGGGCACCACGGGCCGCCCCAAGGGCTGTGTGATCACGCACGCCGCGCTGATGGCCGAGTGCGACAACGTCGTCGCCCGCTACGAGGACGTGTTCCACACCAAACCGGGCGACGAGGCGGCGACCCTGCTGTTCCTGCCGCTGGCGCACGTCTTCGGCCGCATGGTGCAGGTCGCCGCCGTCCGCGGCCGGGTCAAGCTCGCCCACCAGCCCAATCTCAGCGCCGCCGCGCTCCTTCCGGACCTGCGCAGCTTCAGGCCCACGTTCATTCTGGCGGTCCCGTACATCTTCGAGAGGGTCTTCGCGGCGGCCCGGCGGAAGGCCGAGGCGGAGGGCAAGGCGGGGCCGTTCGACAAGGCGGTGGAGGTCGCGGTGCGGTACGCGGAGGCGCAGGAGGCCAAGGCGTTCGGCACCGGCCACGGCCCGTCCGCCACGCTCCGCGTCCAGCACCAGCTCTTCGACAAGCTCGTCTACAGCAAGGTGCGCGAGGCGATGGGCGGCCGGGTCCGGCACGCGATGTCCGGCGGCTCGGCCATGGACCGGCGGCTCGGGCTGTTCTTCGCGGGCGCGGGCGTCACCATCTACGAGGGCTATGGCCTGACCGAGACCACCGCCGCCGCGACCGCCAACCCGCCGGAGCGCACCCGGTACGGGACGGTGGGCGTCCCGATCCCCGGCACCACCGTGCACATCGCCGACGACGGCGAGGTCTGGCTGCGCGGCGGCCAGCTGTTCACCGGCTACCTCGGCGACCCCAAGGCCACCGACGCGGTGCTGCGGGACGGCTGGCTGGCCACCGGCGACCTGGGCGCGCTGGACGAGGACGGCTATCTGACCATCACCGGGCGGAAGAAGGAGGTGCTGGTCACCTCCGGCGGCAAGACCGTGTCCCCGGTGCCGCTGGAGGACCGGGTGCGCTCCCACCCGCTGGTCTCCCAGTGCGTCGTGGTCGGCAACGACCGGCCGTTCGTCGCCGCCCTGGTGACCTTGGACCCGGAGGCGGTCGAGCACTGGCTGCGGATGCGGGGCAAGCCGGACATGCCGCCCGCCGAACTGGTCCGGGACCCCGATCTGGAGACCGAGATCCGGCGGGCCGTCGTCGCCGCCAACACGCTTGTCTCGCAGGCCGAGTCGATCCGTACGTTCCGGATCCTGGCCGCGCAGTTCACCGAGGAGCAGGGCCTGCTGACGCCGTCGCTGAAGCTGAAGCGGAAGGCGATCGAGAAGGCGTACACGGCCGAGGTCGACGCGCTCTACCGGCCGTGAGGCGCCGCGGGACCGGCGGTGAGCCGACGCGCGGGAATGCGGCGGGCCCGCCGAACGTTGATCGTGGAGATGTCCGCACCCCCACGACGTAAGGACGACCTCTCGTGACCAAGGTCCCCTTCATCACCCTCAACAACGGCGTCAGGATGCCGCAGCTGGGCTTCGGCGTCTGGCAGGTGCCCGACGACGAGGCGGCGGCCGCGGTCGGCACCGCCCTGGAGGCCGGGTACCGCAGCATCGACACCGCGGCGGTGTACGAGAACGAGAAGGGCACGGGCCAGGCGATCGCCGCGTCCGGCATCCCGCGGGACGAGCTGTTCGTGACCACCAAGCTGTGGAACAACGAGCACGGTTACGACGCCGCCCTGCGCGCCTTCGACGCCTCGCTCGACAAGCTCGGCCTGGACTACGTGGACTTGTACCTGATCCACTGGCCGGTGCCCTCCCGCGACGCCTACGTGGACACCTGGAAGGCGCTCGAGAAGATCCACGCCGACGGCCGGGCCAAGGCCATCGGCGTGTCCAACTTCCACCCCGCCCACCTGGAGCGGCTGTTCGCCGAGACTTCGGTGGTCCCCGCCGTCGACCAGGTCGAGCTGCACCCTCAGTTCCAGCAGGCCGAGGTGCGCGCGGTCAACGCCCGGCACAACATCGTCACCGAGGCGTGGTCCCCGCTGGGCCAGGGCAAGGGCCTGCTGGACAGCCCGGTGCTGGCCGCCATCGGCCACAAGCACGGCCGGACCCCGGCGCAGGTGGTGCTGCGCTGGCACCTCCAGCTGGGCAACGTCGTCATCCCCAAGTCCGTGACGCCGTCGCGGATCCGGGAGAACATCGACGTCTTCGGCTTCGAGCTGGACGACGACGACCTCGCGGCGATCGCCGCGCTGGACTCCGGCAACCGGCTGGGCCCGGACCCGGAGACGTTCGACATGGCCTGAGCCCCGGCCCGGCCCCGGCCCGTCCGCCCTACGGCCGCACCGCCGTGTGCACGGTCTGCGCGCTCAGCAGGAACACGTCCGGGCGCCGCAGGAGCCCCGCCTCGTCGTCCGGGTCCAGGAGTCGGCCGAGAGTGGTGAGGTCCTCGGCGTCCAACCGGTCCCCGAGTACCTCGTGGAACCGGGTGAGTTCGGCGTGCAGATGGGCGCGGACCCGCGCGTCCGCCGGTGCCGGCAGGTCGAGCAGGAACGTACGGCTGCGGACGTGTCCCAGACCCGCCGCGCGGAGCATCGCGGGCCAGTCCTCGACGGTGTCCGCGGTCTCGGGCAGCGCGCCGCGCATCGCGGCGAACCAGTCCTCCATGACGGCGTCGAGCCGTGCTTCGAGACCGGGCCGGCCGATGCCGATGTCGCGCGGCAGTCGCCGGGTGGGCAGTCCGCCCTCGGCGACGGCCAGCAGGCCGCCGGGGCGCAGCCGTTCGGCCAGGCTCGCCAGGGCGGCCCGCTGGTCGCCCATATGGTGCACCGTCTTGCTGGTCCAGATCAGCTCCGCGGTACCGGCCCCGCAGAGCCCCCCGGGCAGGTCGGCGGTGTGGGTGCGCAGCCGGTAGCCGATGCCCAGGCGCATGGCGCGGGCGCGGGCCCGCCGCAGCAGGGCGTCCTCGCCGTCCACGGCCAGCACCTCGGCGGCGGGGAACGCCTGGGCCAGTCGGCAGGCGGCGACGCCCGGCCCGCTGCCCACGTCCCACACCTGGCCGATCGCGGCGGCCCGTTCGGAGCCCAGCAGGTCGTCCCGCAGCCAGGCGATGGCCTGGTCGAGGGCGGGAGTGTTGATCTCGGCGCCCTGTTCCAGGAGGGGGGCGAGCTCCTCCCAGTCCAGCTGCGTGTGGTCGTGGTGGTGGTGAGAGGCCATCAGAGGTCCTTCGCCGTCCGGCGGGCCCGGCGGGGCCGCGCGTGGGTGTGCGTCTGGTGCCTCAGAGCGTCTCCTCCCGCCGACGCGGGATCAACGTTCGTTGCCGGTTCGGCAAAACCCGCGGTCAGCGGCGCAGCGTCGGGTGGGCGGAGGCGGCCTCCTCCACGCGGTGGGCGAGGGTGAAGTCCAGCTCGGTGATCTTTCCGCCGACGCTGTGGGTGTTCACCGAGACGGTGACGGTGTCGTAGCCGAGCAGCACGTCGGAGTGGTGGTCGAGCTCGTCCTGGATCCGGGCGATCTGGCCGACCAGGCCCGCCGCCGCCAGATGGCCGTCGAAGGCGTAACGGCGGGTGAGCCGGTCCTCCTGCTCCGACCAGCCCGGAAGGTCGCGCAGGCGGCCCTCGATCTCCTCGTCCGTCAGCGGCTCGACTGTCATGCGCCGTCATCCCCTTGTCCATGCGCGTCGGGTACGGGTCGGCACCAGCCTGCCACGGGGGCGGCGGCACCGCGCGCGGACCGCGACACGCGTTCGGTTACCTTTCAGGTCATGACGACTGCCACGGTCGCCCCGGGGGTGGGCGCGCTGCTGCGGGAATGGCGGGACCGGCGCCGGATGAGCCAGTTGGAGCTGGCGCTGCGCGCGGACTCCTCGGCCCGCCACATCAGCTTCATCGAGACCGGCCGGTCCCGGCCGAGCCAGGAGATGGTCCTGCGGCTGGCGGACCATCTGGACGTCCCCGTGCGGGAGCGCAACGCGCTGCTGATGGCGGCCGGTTACGCGCCGCACTACCCGGAGACCGCCCTGGACGCGCCCGCGATGGGGACCTTGCGCGCCGTCATGGAGCGGCTGCTGACGGGTTTCGAGCCGTACCCGGCGATCGTCGTGGACGGTACGTACACCGTCGTGGCGGCCAACCGGGCGGTCTCGCTGCTGCTGGCCGACGTCGCGGACCATCTGCTCCAGCCGCCGATGAACGCGATGCGCCTCACCCTGCATCCGCAGGGCATCGCACCGCGCATCCGCAACCTGCGCCAGTGGCGCGGCCATCTGCTGGACCAGATGGAGCGGCAGTTGGCGCTGCTGCGGTCGGCGCCGCTGCGCGCGCTGTACGAGGAGGTCAGCGCCTATCCGGTGCCCGACGGGGCGGCCGACGAGACGGCCCCCGGCGGGGAGGACGCGCCGTTCGCGCTGCCGATGATGATCGAGCACGGCGGGCGGGTGCTGTCGTTCATCTCGACGATCGCCACGTTCAACACGCCGATGGACGTCACCGTCTCCGAGCTGGCCATCGAGACCTTCGTCCCGGCGGACCCGGAGACGGCGGCGTATCTTCAGCGGCTCATGTCCTGAGGGCGGCACGCAGCGCGCCGTACTGCAGGGTCGCGAAGCCCGCCACGGTGGCGGCCTGCATCGGGATCCAGACGGTTCCGGCGGTGGTCGGCGACAGCCACAGGGCCAGGGCGGCGATGCTGAGTGCCGCCCACAGCAGATTGGACTCGACGACGAACCGTACGCCCAGGGCGGGCGGCTGCGGCCGGGAAGCGAGGTAGCCGACCGCCGCGGCGAACGCGGTGAGGAAGGCCCCGAGGCCGACGAGCAGCGTCCGGTCGACGCCGAGCAGGTCGCCCAGCGGCCCGGACAAGGCCAGGTAGGCCAGGCCGTTGCCGCCGGTGACGACCGCGTCGAGGGCCAGGAAGCGGCGCAGCCAGGTCCGGGCGGCGGTGGCGTCGACGGACTGAGGGCGAGTGGTCAACTGCGTGGCGGACATGGCGGATCAACCTCCGGCGGCATGGGTGCGCTGGTCAGGGGCGGGTTCCGGCCGAAGTGAGCCGACCGGAACCCGATGCCTCCACCCTGCCGCCGATGACGGTGGGGGTCGATTACCGCACAGGTAATGCCGGATGCCGCCTCAGTTCGCGGTGGCCTCGGCCACCGCCGGACCTTCGGCCTCCACCGCGGCCGGGGCGCCGTCCTCGGCCGGCTCCGCCTGGGCCTGGCGGCGGCTGCGCGCGGCGATGACCGCGTAGACGAGGACGCCCGCGAAGAGGAACAGCGTGCCCTGGTAGACGGCGGCGTAGCCCGCGCCCGACACCAGCCAGAAGGAGAACCCGAAGCCGGCGAGGGCCAGCGCGGCGTCCCAGGCCAGGCGGCCTCGGCGGACCTCCTCGTGGCGGCCGGAGAGCAGGAAGTACAGCTGCGCGCCGCAGGCCAGCAGATATGGGACCGTCGCCGAGAAGGTGGTGATCAGGACCAGGGTCTCGAAGACCTTGTCGGAGTTCGAGGTGTAGTTGATGACGGTCAGCGCCGAGGCCAGCACGACGCCGACGAGGACGCCGTAGGTGGGCACGCCGCGCCGCTTCACGGTGAAGAGCGCCGGGAACAGGCCGTCCTTCGCGGCGGCGTACGGGGCCTGGGCGCTCATCAGCGTCCAGCCGTTGAGCGAGCCGAGGATGGAGATCACCGCGGCGGCCGCGATGAGGGTGCCCGGTTCCAGGCCGCCCCAGTGCTCGCCGAACATCGCGGTGACGGCGTCGGAGAACGGGGCGTCGGAGTCGACCAGCTTCTCGTGGGAGACGGTGCCGAAGACCGCCACGGTGCCCAGCAGGTAGACGAGCGCGGCGGCGATGGTGCCGAGGACGCTGGCGCGGCCGACGTTCCGCTCGGGGTCGCGGACCTCGCCCGCGCTCATCGCCGCGGACTCCACGCCCACGTACGAGTACAGCAGCAGGGCGGCCGCGGCGGACAGGCCGCCCATGGCGCTGCCGCTGCCGGCGTTGAACTCCCCGAGGTTGGCGGGGTCGAAGAAGAACAGTCCCACCACGGCGACGAAGAGCAGCGGCAGGTACTTCAGCACGGTGGAGACCACCTGGACGGCGCCCACCCAGCGGGTGCCGGCGAAGTTGGCCAGCGCCGGGAGCCACAGGGCGAGCAGCGCCGTGGCCAGCTTGGCGCTCTTGGACATCTCGCCGGGGAGCATGACGTCGATGTAGCCGACGGCCCCGAAGGCGAGGGCGGCGTTGCTGACCCACGCCATGGTCCAGAACGACCAGGCGGACAGGAAGCCGGCGAAGTCGCCGAACGCCTCGCGGGCGTAGATGTACGGGCCACCGGTGCGCGGGTCGCGCCGCGCCAGCCGGCCGAAGACCAGGGCGAGCGCGATGGCGCCGACGGTCAGGACGGCGAAGGCCAGCAGGCTGACGGTGCCGTACGGGGCGACCGAGGCGGGCAGCAGGAAGATGCCGCCTCCGATGATGTTCCCCGTGACGAGCGCGGTTGCTGTGGGCAGCCCGAAGCGACGGGTGGAGCGGTCGTGCATGGGGGTGGTGCGCCTTCCATTGTGCTGATCACTCGGTCACAGGGGTGGGTGCCGAGCGCCCAGACATGGTCACCGGACGGCGCTGACCGTACCAAATCACGGACTTTCCTCCGGTGTGAGTCTGGTCACGACAGGAAATGGTGCGGCTAGGGGTTGAGTTGGCGGGAATTCCTCCGCGGGGACCTGCGGGCCGTGGGTCTCGCGCAGCCAGCGCCGCAGCACCGTGTGCACCTGCTCGGCGCCCACCAGCTCCGCCCCGTCGTTGGTCGGCGGGGTGAGGTCGTTCGGCCACAGCAGGAAGGGGTGGCCCTGCGGGCCGCCGAGGCCGCCGTGCGAGCCGATCTGCTCCTCGAAGGCGTGCACCTCGCCGGTGTCGGGGCGGCAGGCGGAGTTGATCATGATGTCGGGGGCGTTGCGGAAGCCCGCGGTGCGGCTTACGGCGTCGGCGGCACCCGGCCCGAAGGGCTCCAGCGGGCTCGTCCCCCCGATGACCAGACCGGTCTCCAGGTGGTGCTCGGCGCCCGCCGGGCCCAGCGCGACGGCGCCGTGCTCGGCGGAGTGGACGAGCAGGAAGCCCACTCCGGGGTGGTCGGCGAGGGTGCGCAGCAGCGCCGGGTGGCGGGCGTCGATCTCCTCGCGGGTCATCCGGCCGGGGACGTCGGGGAAGGAGACCAGGCCCAGGTTGCCGGAGGCGAGGACGACGGGGCCGGTGGGGCCGCGGCCCTCGCGGGCCTTCCGGCCGTCGGCGCCGTCCTTCTCGGGGCGGTGCAGCGCGGCGCGGGCCGCCTCCCGCGCCTCCGCGCCGCTGGGGGTGCGGCCCGCACGCCGGGAGACGGGCAGTCCGCACCCGGCGCGCACCAGGTCCTCCAGGGTGAGCCCGAACCGCGCGGCGAAGGTCTCGCCGGGGCTCTGGCCGTGGTCGGACAGCAGCACGATGCGGTAGTCGCGGGGCGCGTGCTCGGTGATCTTGGCGATGAGCGCGACGGCGCGGTCCAGTCGGCGCAGTACCTGGTGGGTGTCGCGGCCGCGCGGCCCGCTGTGGTGGGCGACCTCGTCGTAGGCGACCAGGTCGGCGTAGACGGCGCCGCGGCCGGAGAGCACGTCGCCGAGGACGGCCGCGACGACGACGTCGCGTTCGACGACGGTGGCGAAGGCCCGCAGGAACGGGTAGAGGCCGCCGCGTGTGACGCGCGGCCGCTCGCGGCGCAGGCGGGCGCGGGCGGACTGGCCGAGCTCCCGGAAGACCTCGGCGACGAAGGACCCGGCGGTTCGGGTGGCGTTGGCGGGGTCGGAGAAGTAGGCGAAGTAGCCGTAGCGGGAGCGGTTGTGCCGACCGCGCCGGGCGGCGACGGACAGCACGAGCGCGAGCTGGTCGGCGCCGCCGCTGAACAGGTTGCCCCGGCTGGCCCCGTCGACGGTGAGCAGTCCGCCGTCGCGGGTGCGGGCGACGGCGCGGCGCTGGAGCTCGGCCGCGCTGGTGGGCCGGTTGCTGACCATGACCTGCCCGCGCTCCTTGTCGTACCAGCGGAAGGCGGGGACGTCGGCGTTGGTGCCGTGCAGGATGCCGAGCTGGCTGGCGCCGGTCTGGCTGGACCAGTCGGTGCGCCAGGGGGTGAGCGTGTGGGTGCGCTCCGCCCAGCCCGCGACGGTCTCCATCAGGGGCCGCTTGCCGGACAGGGCGTCGCGCAGCACGTCGTGGCCCACGCCGTCGAGCTGGAGGAAGACGATGCCGGGCGGCGGCCGGTGGCCGTCGGTGCCGCCCCTTCCGCGGCGCTTGCGGTCGGCCATGCGGGCGAGCCGCCGCCGGTAGGCGCCGTCGTCGCGGACGGTGAGGAAGGTGCTGGTGGCGGAGGACGCGGCCGACATCGCGGCGGCGACGACCACGGCGGTCTCCGGCTCGGCGGCACCCCGGCCGTCCGGCACCAGGCTGAGGGCGATCAGCAGCAGGGAGCCGTTGAGGACGAAGACCAGCAGGCCGAGGACGAAGGCGGGCATCAGCAGCAGCGCGCGCACCAGCAGCGGCCACACCAGGGCGCTGAGCACGCCGAACGCGCCGGCGCCTGCGGCCGCGGTGATGCCGATACGGGTGGCGCTGTCCCCGTCGGCGGACTGGAGCCGGAAGTCGGGGAGGAGCCCGGCGAGCACCAGCATGGTCAGCGTGCTCACGCCCCAGACGGTGACCACCCTCAGCAGGGCTGCGCCCACGGCTGTCCAACGAGGCATTCGCACGGTCCGTCCACCTCACGTCGCCGCGCCCGCGCGCGGGCTCGTCCACCAGCGTGTCACAGGCAGGACGGCCTAGGCTCGGGAGCCGGGGGTCCGTGTGGGGACAGGAGGGGTGCCGGTGCCGGTGGAGATCACCTGGTGGGGCCATGCCACCGCCACGGTGCGCGACTCGGGCGTCGCCGTGCTGACGGATCCGCTGTTCGTACGGCGGCTGGCGCATCTGCGGCGGCGCAGGGGGCCGGTGCCGCCGCCCGCCGCCGCCCGGGCGGATATCGCCGTCGTCTCGCATCTGCACGCCGACCACCTCCACCTGGGGTCGCTGGCCAGGCTGGCGCCGGGCACCCGGCTGCTGGTGCCGTGGGGTGCGGGGCGGGCGGTGCCCGGGCTGCGCCGGGTGGCGGGGGTCCGGGGGCTGCGGGTCACCGAGGTGCGGCCGGGCGACGAGGTCGCGGTCGGGGCGGTGCGGCTGCGGGCGGTGCCCGCCGCGCACGACGGCCGCCGGCTGCCGTACGGGCCGCGCCGGGTCCCCGCGCTCGGCTATGTGGTGCACGGCGAGGCCACGACGTACTTCGCCGGTGACACCGGGCTCTTCGACGGCATGGCCGAGGCCGTGGGGCCGTGCGATGTGGCGCTGCTGCCGGTCGGCGGCTGGGGCCCGTATCTGGGGCACGGGCACCTGGACGCGCGCCGCGCGGCGCAGGCGCTGGCCCGGCTGGGGGCGGTCAGCGCGGTTCCGGTGCACTACGGCACGTACTGGCCGATCGGGATGGACGCGGTACGGCCGCACGAGTTCCACGCGCCCGGCGACGAGTTCGTCCGGCACGCGGAGCGGTTGGCGCCGCTGGCGTCGGTGCATCTGCTGGGGCACGGCGAGAGCGTGCGGCTGGAGGCCGCCAGGTGATCGGTGAGCTCGCCGGGCTGGCGCGGAGCCTGCCGCCCGAGTCGACGCAGCAGGCGGTGGGCTATCCCTCCCTGTTCCTGCTGGTGGTGGTGGGCGCGCTGGTCCCGGTGGTGCCGACCGGCGCGGTGGTGAGCTCGGCCGCGGTGGTGGCGGTCCATCAGACGTCGCCGTTCTCGCTGCTGTTCGTCTTCGTGGTGGCGTCCGCGGCGGCGTTCCTCGGCGACGTCGGGCTGTACTGGCTGGGCCGCCGCGGGTTCCGATCGGCGAACGGCTCGCGCTGGTCGGCCCGGCTCCGCGAGCGCGCCGCGCCGGAGCGGCTGGCGGCGGCCCGCGCCCGGCTGGACGAGCACGGGGTGGTGGTGCTGGTGCTGTCCCGGCTGGTCCCGGCGGGCCGGATCCCGGTGATGCTGGCGTGCCTGCTGGCCCGGATGCCGCTGCGGCGCTTCGCGCGCGGCGCCGCCCCGGCGGCCCTGGCGTGGGCCGCTACGTACCAGCTGGTCGGCATCCTGGGCGGCTCGCTGTTCGCCGAGCCGTGGGAGGGCGTGGTGGCGGCGGTCGCCCTGGCCCTGCTGATCGGCGCGGTCCCGGCGGTCTGGCGCCGCCTGCGGGGCGCCCGCCGGGCACCGGCGGGCTGAGGCGGCGGGCTGAGGGACTGAGGCGGCGGACTGAGGGAGCCGCGCGCCGCTTCCCCGGACGCTCCCGGGCGCGCGGGGCGTCACCGCAGGCTCAGCACCGTCCTCAGCGCCCCGTCGAGCGTCTCCTCCGGGTCGGGTACGGCCTGCTCGGAGCGCCATGCCACGAAGCCGTCCGGCCGGACCAGGACCGCCCCGTCCTCGCGGGTGCCGTGCGCGCGGGCCCAGTCGGTGTCGGAGTCGGGGTCGGGGGTCAGGTCGTGGTCGGCGGTGGGGCCGATGCGATGGCTGGTCAGGGGCACGGGGAGGTGCTCCGCGAGCCGCGCCGCCGCGCGGTGCCAGGCCGCGCCCTCGGTGCCGGTCAGCAGGACGCAGGACCGTTCGTACAGGTCCAGGGTGGACAGCCGGGTGCCGTCCCGCCGCAGCCACAGGTGCGGGGCGCGGGTGCCGGGGGCACCGGTGGACTCGAAGCGGTCGGGTACGGCGGGGGCGGCGGGGTCGGCGCCCAGGACGGCGCCCTTCGGGTAGCGGTAGCCCATCGCGACCGCGAGCACGTCGCTCTGGCGCCCTCCGCCCGCGCCGGGCGGCGCGGCGTAGCCGGGGTGCCGGTGCTCGGCGGAGCGGGCGGCGGCGCGGGCGCTGGTGGCGCGGGCCACGGGGCGCCGTTCGGCCTCGTAGGTCCGCAGCAGTTCCGGGCCCGCCCAGCCGCCGAGGACGGCGGCGAGCTTCCAGGCGAGGTTGTGCGCGTCCTGGATGCCGGTGTTGGAGCCGAAGGCGCCGGTGGGCGACATCTCGTGGGCGGCGTCGCCGGCGAGGAAGGCCCGGCCGTCGCCGTAGGACTCGGCGACCCGTTCGGCCGCGTGCCAGGGCGCCTTGCCCGTGATCTCGATCTCCAGGTCGGGGATGCCGACCGCGGTGCGGATGTGCCGCACGCAGCGCTCGTCGGTGAAGTCCTCCAGGGTCTCGCCCTGTTCGGGGTGCCAGGGGGCGTGGAAGACCCATTCCGCGCGGTTGTCGACCGGCAGCAGCGCTCCGTCCGCCTCGGGGTTCGTCAGGTAGCAGGCGATGAAGCGGCGTTCGCCGACGGCGTCGGCCAGACCTTTGGCGCGGAAGGTGACGCTGACGTTGTGGAACAGGTCGCCGCGGCCGGTGTGTCCGATGCCGAGGCTCGCCCGTACCGGACTGCGCGGTCCGTCGGCGGCGACCAGGTAGGCGGCGCGTACGGTCCGGCGCTCCCCCGTCGCGCGGTCGCCGACCACGGCGGTCACCCCGTCGGCGTCCTGGTCGAACGAGATCAGTTCGGTGCCGAAGCGCAGGTCGCCGCCGAGCGCGCGGGCGGCCCGCACCAGGACGGGTTCGAGGTCGTTCTGGCTGCACAGGCACCAGCCGGCGGGGCTGATCCGCCGCAGGCCGCCGCCGGGATCGATCTCCTTGAACAGCCATTCCTGGTCGGTTCCGGTGAGCGAGCGGGCCTGCAGGATGCCGTGGTTGTCCGCGAGCACCGACGCGGCCTCGCGGATGGCGTCCGCCACCCCGGCGGTGCGGAACAGCTCCATGGTGCGGACGTTGTTCCCCCGGCCGCGCGGGTGGCGGGAGGTGCCGGCGTGCTTCTCGACCAGGACGTGGCCGACGCCCAGCCGGCCCAGGAACAGCGACGTGGACAGCCCCACGAGGGATCCGCCCACGATGAGGACCGGCGTTGACTCGTCGATCCGGGTGTCGATCTGGGTCATCTTGCAGCTATGCCCGGAATGCCCATTACCGGGGCACGGCCGCGGGGCTCGTTCACCCGAATGGACCACACATCTCGCGCCACCTGTGGGAGCGCTCCACGATCGGGAAGCGGGCGACGTTCCCCTTGTTCACGTTTTCAAGGAGATGTTTCCCCCTTCAAGGAGTGGTGGCATATGAGCACCCTGCCCGACTCGCGCCTGCGGGTCGTTCTGCTGCTGGAGGTCCGCAACGGAGCCCAGCGGCGCTTCCTGGACGCCTATGACCAGCTCTGCCGGCAGGTGGCCGCCGTACCCGGCCATGTGAGCGACCAGTTGTGCCAGTCCATCGAGAACCCCTCCCAGTGGCTGATCACCAGCGAATGGGAGAGCGCCCAGCCGTTCCTGGCGTGGGTGGACAGCGAGGCGCACCGGGAGATGGTCAAACCGCTGCACGGGTGCGTGAACGACACCAGGTCGCTGCGGTTCACCATCATGCGCGAGACCGGTCACGGGGCCGCGGGCGTGCGGACCTCGGACGGCCTGCTGGCGGAGCCGCGGGTCGGCGACGGTGTGGTGCGGCACGCGCTCACCTTCACCGTGCGGCCCGGCAGCGAGCAGGCCGTGGCCCGGATCCTGGCCGACTACGAGCCGCCCGAGGCGCGGGTGGACGACACCACCCGGCTGCTGCGCACCTCGCTGTTCATGCGCGGCAACCGGGTCATCCGGGCGGTCGAGGTCAAGGGCGACCTGGTGGCGGCGCTGCGCCACGTGGCACGGCAGCCGCAGGTCCGCGCCGTCGAGGAGGCGATCAACCCGCATCTGGAGGTCGACCGCGACCTCGACGACCCCGACTCGGCGCGCGCGTTCTTCATGCGCGCGGCGCTGCCCGCCGTATGGCACCGGGCCGCGGGCGGCGGACCGTACGCCGCGGGGAACGGCGCGGACGACGACGCGAAGGTGCGCCGGCACGCCCTGCTCTACCCCGTCAAGTACGGCTGCGGCGGAGCGGTCGCCACGCTGCTCAGGCGCCAGGACGAGCTGGTCGCGCGGGACCCGGCGAACCCGGTCCTGGCCGCCACGGTCTTCCACCGCGACGACCTCGTCATGCGGATGGTCGACATCACGGGGCCGCTGGAGCGGCACGCGGCGGTGGTGGCCGGAGTCGGTGGCGGCCGGCGCGCCCCGGCCGTGCTCGGCCGCCTGGTCGAGCTCGGCCCGGACGGCGCGCTGTCGGACGAGGCGGGGCTGCGCCGCTTCGTCGCGCACTGCGCGATGACCCCGGTCACCGACCGGCGGGCGCCCGGCAACTGAGCACCGGCCACGGCCGGCGGCCGAGCCGCTGACGTCACGTCAGCAGCCGTGCCGCGCCCGCCGGGTGGCCGACCGGCCCACGCCAGGCATTCACGGAAGGAACCGACATGAGCAGCCAGACCTCACCGTGCATCGTGAGTCTTGACGAGGTCCCGCCCAACCGCCGCAGAGGCGGTGATCTGCGCACCCTGCTCACCCCCGCCACCGTGGGCGCCACCAGCGGCTTCATGGGGGTGGCCCTGCTCGGCCCGGGGGAGCGCATCGGCGAGCACTACCACCCGTACTCGGAGGAGTTCGTGTACGTCGTCAGCGGCGAGCTGGAGGTGGACCTGGACGGCAAGGCGCATCCGCTCCGCACCGACCAGGGCCTGATGATCCCCACCTTCATGCGCCACCGCTTCCGCAACGTGGGGGACGCCGAGGCCAGGATGGTGTTCCATCTCAGCCCGCTGGCGCCGCGCCCGAACATGGGCCACGTGGACACCGAGGACGCCGAAGCGGCCCAGGTCCCGTCATGACCCGGCGGGTGTCGGTCACCGGGGTGGGCGTCGTCGCCCCCGGCGGCGTGGGGGTACCGGCGTTCTGGGACCTGCTCGCCGCGGGCCGCACCGCCACCCGCGGGATCACCCTCTTCGACCCGGCCGGCTTCCGGTCCCGGATAGCGGCCGAATGCGACTTCGATCCGGCCGAGCACGGCCTGTCCCCCGACGAGGTGGCGCGCGCCGACCGGTACGTGCAGTTCGCGATGGTCGCCGCCGACGAGGCGGTCCACGACGCCGGTCTGGACCTGCGCGACGAGGACCTGTGGCGGGTCGGGGTCTCGTTGGGGACCGCGGTGGGCGCCACCACCCGGCTGGAACACGACTACCGGCTGGTCAGCGACGACGGCGGGCACTGGTCCGTGGACCACCGCGCGGCGGGCCCGCACCTGGACCGCGCGTTCTCGCCCAGCGCCCTGGCCGCCGAGGTCGGGGGGCGGTTCGGCGCCCGGGGCCCGGTGCAGACGGTCTCCACCGGCTGCACCTCCGGGCTCGACGCGGTCGGCTACGCCCTGCACACCATCGAGGAGGGCGGCGCGGACGTGTGCATCGCGGGTGCCGCGGACTCCCCCATCTCGCCGATCACCGTCGCCTGCTTCGACGCGATCAAGGCGACCAGCGCCAACAACGCCGACCCGCGGCACGCGTCCCGGCCGTTCGACGCCTCGCGCGACGGCTTCGTCCTGGGCGAGGGCGGCGCGGTGCTGGTCCTGGAGGAGCGGGAGCACGCGCGCCACCGGGGCGCGCGCGCCTACTGCGACGTCGAGGGGTTCGCCACGTTCGGCAACGCGTACCACATGACCGGCCTGACCCGGGAAGGACTCGAGATGTCGATGGCCATCGACTGCGCACTGAGACACGCTCATGTCGAGGGCACCGACATCGACTACGTCAACGCGCACGGCTCGGGCACCCAGCAGAACGACCGGCACGAGACGGCGGCCGTGAAGCGCTCGCTGGGCGCGCACGCCTACGTCACGCCGATGAGTTCGATCAAGTCGATGATCGGCCATTCGCTGGGCGCGATAGGCGCCATAGAACTCGTCGCGTGCACGCTGGCGCTGCACCACGGCGTCATCCCGCCGACCGCCAACTACCGCGACCGGGACCCCGCGTGCGACCTGGACTACGTGCCCGTGACCGCCCGCGCGGCGGCCCTGCACCAGGTGCTCTCCGTGGGCAGCGGCTTCGGCGGCTTCCAGTCCGCGGTGGTCATGGGCCGGGACGACGGGAGGTCGCGATGAGCCTCGGCGGCGGGTCGGCCGGGAGCCGGCCCACGGGAAGCCGGCAGGCGGAGCGCCGGTCGGCGGTCATCACCGGCCTCGGCGTCATCGCGCCGAACGGCATCGGCGCCGAGGCGTTCTGGAAGGCGGTCCGGGAGGGCGTCGGCGTCCTGGACCGGATCAGCCGGGAGGGCTGCCAGGACTACCCGCTGAAGGTGGCGGGGGAGGTCAGGGCCTTCGATCCGGGGGCGGCGGTCGAGGACCGGTACCTGGTCCAGACGGACCGGTTCAGCCATTTCGCGATGGCGGCGGCGGACATGGCGCTGGCGGGCGCCGGACTGCGCTCCGACAAGGAGTCGCCGTACGCGGTGGGCGTGGTGACCGCCGCCGGGTCGGGCGGCAACGAGTTCGGCCAGCACGAGCTGGAGCGGCTGTGGGGGAAGGGGCCGCAGTTCGTCGGCCCGTACCAGTCCATCGCCTGGTTCTACGCGGCCAGCACCGGACAGATCTCCATCCGCGGCGGCTTCAAGGGCCCGTGCGGGGTGGTGGCCGCCGACGAGGCGGGCGGCCTGGACGCCATCGCGCACGCCTGCCGGGGCATCCGGCGCGGGGCGGACGCGATGGTGGTGGGCGCCGCCGAGGCGCCCCTGATCCCGTACTCGATCGTCTGCCAGCTGGCGTTCCCGGAGCTGAGCCGGGCCACCGAGCCCGACCACGCCTACCTGCCGTTCTCCGCCGGCGCCTGCGGGTTCGTGCCCGCCGAGGGCGGCGCGATGCTCGTGGTGGAGGAGGAGTGGACGGCCCGGCTGCGCGGGGCGCCGATCCGGGCCCGGGTCGCCGGGCACGGCGCGACGTTCACCGGGCCGCCGGGCTGGCCCGGCACCCGGGAGGGGCTGGCGCGGGCGGCGCGGATGGCGCTGGAGCGGGCCCGGTGCGCACCGGAGGAGGTCGACGTGGTCTTCGCCGACGCGCTGGGCGTGCCGGAGGCGGACCGGGCCGAGGCGCTGGCGCTCGCGGACGTCCTGGGGCCGCGCGCCGGGCGGGTCCCGGTGACCGCGCCGAAGGCCGGTTACGGCCGGGCCTACTGCGGCGCTCCCCCGCTGGACGTGACCTGCGCGGTGTTCGCCCTGGAGCACGGCATCGTGCCGCCGACCCCCCGGGTCACCGAGACCGCCTGCGACCTGGACCTGGTGACCGGCCGGGCCCGCCGCGCCGAGCTGCGGACGGCGCTGGTGCTCAGCCGGGGACTGATGGGATCCAACGCGGCGCTCGTCCTGCGCCGCGCGGAAGGAGATGACTGATGTCCACGCAACTCAGCTATGACTACGACGCGCTGGCCGCGCTGATGAAGAAGTGCGCGGGGGTCACCGTGGACCCGCAGGCGCTGCGCGCCGCCCCCGACACCCTGCTGACCGACTTCGGCCTCGACTCCCTCGGCCTGCTGGCGATCGTCAGCGAGCTGGAGCAGCGCCACGGTGTGGCGTTCGACGCGACGGCCGAGGGCTGCAAGACCCCGGACGACTTCCTGAGCGTCATCAACGAGACCCTGGCGATCGGAGCCTGACATGTCCGCACGCACCGACAACGAGATCGTGATCGCGGCGCCCCTGGGCGTCGTCTGGGACATCACCAACGATCTTGAGCACTGGACCGAGCTGTTCAGCGAGTACGCGGCCGTCGACGTGCTGCGGCGCGAGGGCGACACCACGACCTTCCGGCTGACGCTGCACCCGGACAAGGACGGCAAGGTGTGGAGCTGGGTCTCGGAGCGCGAGGCCGACCGGGACGCGCGCACGGTGTGGGCGCGCCGGGTCGAGACCGGCAACTTCACCTACATGAACATCCGCTGGGAGTACGAGGAGGTGCCCGAGGGCACCCGGATGCGCTGGACGCAGGACTTCGAGATGAAGCCCGAGGCGACGATGGACGACGTCGCGATGGCCGAGCGCATCAACCGCAACTCCAGGACCCAGATGGAGTTGATCCGGGACCGGATCGAGCAGCGCGTCCGCGAAGGCGTGGAGGCGTGAGCGACCAGGACCGCGGGAGCGGGCACCGCGCGCTGATCGTCGCCCGGATGCGGCCCGACTCGGCGGACGACATCGCCACGGTCTTCGCGGACTCCGACCGCGGGGAGCTGCCGGGGCTGATCGGCGTCACCGGGCGCAGCCTCTTCCAGTACGGCGAGGTGTACCTGCACCTCATCGAGGCCGAGCGGCCGCCGGGCCCGGAGCTGGCGCGGCAGTCCGAGCACCCGGAGTTCCAGGACATCAGCCGGCGGCTGGCCGTGTACGTGGACCCGTACGACCCCGCGACGTGGCGCGGCCCGCGGGACGCCGTGGCGCGGGAGTTCTACCGCTGGGAGCGGGGCCGGCGCACGTGAACCCGACCCGAGAAGGACACCGGAAGGAGGCCGCCCCATGACCGCGACGGATGACCGGTCCGCCGCCGCCCGGACGCCGGAGTGGGTCAGATGCGAGCGCTGCGCCGCCCTGATCTACGGCAAGCGTTTCCGCCGCACCCTGGGCGTCTGCCCCGAGTGCGGCCGGCACAGCCCGCTGACCGCGCCGCAGCGGCTGGAGCATCTGCTCGACCCCGGTTCCGCCTCGCCGATCGACGAGACGGAGCCGGTGCGGGATCCGCTCGGCTTCGTGGACGTCCGCCCGTATCCGGACCGGCTGGCGGCGGCACGGACCGACACCGGGCTGCGGGAGGCGGCGATCGGGGCCCGCGGCCGGATCGCGGGCCGGCCGGTGGTGGCGGCCGTGATGGACTTCCGCTTCCTGGGCGGCAGCCTGGGCTGCGAGGTCGGCGCGCTGATCACCGAGGCGGCGCGGACGAGCCTGCGGGAGCGGGTGCCGCTGCTGATCGTCACGGCGTCGGGCGGGGCGCGGATGCAGGAGGGCGTGCTGTCCCTGATGCAGATGGCCAAGACCGCGCAGGCGCTGGCCGAACTGGACGAGGCGGGCGTCCTGACGGTCTCCTTGGTCACCGACCCGACGTACGGCGGCGTCGCCGCGTCCTTCGCGACCCTCACGGATGTGATCCTGGCGGAACCGGGGGCCCGGATGGGCTTCGCGGGGCCGCGCGTCATCGAGCAGACGACGGGCGAGCGCTTGCCGGAGGGCTTCCAGACGGCCGAGTTCCTCCTGGCGCACGGCCTCTTGGACGACGTCGTCCCCCGCTCGGCCCTGCGCACCACGCTGGGCCGCCTGCTGTCCCTGCCCCGGAGCCACGGCACGGCGCCGGGCGGCGGCCAGGTGCCGGGCGGTGGCGAGGAGCCGAGGGTCGCGAAGGCCGCCGCGTCGGAGGCCGCCCCCGTGGCGGGGGCGGCGGGGCCCGCGGTGCTGCGGCGGGTCGAGGAGGTGCCGGACTGCGAGTCCTGGGACGCGGTACGGCTCGCCCGGCATCCGGACCGGCCCGGGACCCTCGACTATGTGAGCCATCTGCTGGAGGACTTCCACGAGTTGCACGGCGACCGGATCGGTACGGACTGCACGGCCATCGTCGGCGGGCCCGGACGGCTCGGCGACCGGACGGTGATGCTGATCGGGCACCACAAGGGCGGCCCCGACCTCGCCGAGCGGCAGCGCCGCAACTTCGGGATGCCCACCCCCGGCGGCTACCGCAAGGCCGCCCGCCTGATGCTGATGGCCGCCAAGCTCCGGCTGCCGGTGGTCACCCTCATCGACACGCCGGGCGCCTACCCGGGCCCGGAGGCCGAGCGCGGCGGCCAGGCCGTCGCCATCGCGGAGAGCCTGCGGCTGATGTCCCGGCTGCCGGTGCCGGTGGTGACCGTGCTGACCGGCGAGGGCGGCAGCGGGGGCGCGCTGGCGCTGGCCGTGGCCGACCGGGTGCTGGTCAGCGCGCACGGCGTGTACTCCGTCATCAGCCCCGAGGGCTGCGCCGCGATCCTGTGGAAGGACCCGCAGGCGGCGCCACGTGCCGCGGCGGCGCTGCGCGTCCACGCCCGGGAACTGCTGCGCCTGGGCGTCGTGGACGGCGTCGTCGCGGAGCCGCCGGGCGGCGCGCACCTCGACCACGCCGCCGCGGCGCAGCTCCTCGGTGCCGCCGTGACGGCGGCCCTCGACGAACTGGAGCCCTGGGGAACGGACCGGCTCCTCGACGCGCGGCGCCGCCGGTTCCACCGCTTCGGCGCCGCGGACCCCGCGCCCGCTCCGCACGGAGCGTCGTGACCTCATGTGACCTCGTATGTCCCAAGGACCCAAGGAGCATCGTGACTTCGGAGAGCACCACCCAGCACGAGCATCAGACCGAGCAGCACGAGAACGGGCACGTACCCGGCGCGGCGGCCCGCGTGCCGCTCATCCAGGTCAGCCTGGAGTCGGTCTGCCGTACCGTCGCCGAGCTGGCCGGCTCCTCGGCCGGACCGCCGCGCCGGGTCAGGGTCCAGCACGGGCAGACGACCGTGGAGGTGGAGTGGGCCGATCCGGAGGCCGGTCCGACCGCGGCGGCTCCCACCCGTACCGGCGCGGATACGGGCATGGGGGCGGCCGCGGTCCGTACGGCGCCGGAGGCCGTCCCCACCGGCGCGGAGGCCGTCCGCACCGGCCCGGAGCCCGGCGGGCCGCCGGAGGCCGGGGGCCACTTCGTGTGCGCCCCGACCGTCGGCACGTTCTACCGCTCCCCCGAGCCCGGCGCGCCGCCGTTCGTCTCCGTCGGCGACACCGTACGGGCGGGTCAGCCGGTCGGGATCCTGGAGGTCATGAAGATGATGAGCCGGGTCGAGGCGGACACCGCCGGGCGGGTGGTGGAGATCCTGGCCTCGGACGGGCAGCCGGTGGAGTTCCAGCAGCGGCTGGTCCGGCTCGAACCGCTGCCCGGGGACGCGGGCGCGGCCGGCAGGGGGTGATCCGGCGTGTTCTCCACGGTGCTGGTGGCCAACCGGGGCGAGATCGCCGTGCGCGTGATCCGCGCCTGCCGTGAGCTGGGGGTGCGGACGGTCGCGGTGTACTCCACGGCGGACCGCGACTCGTCGGTCGTACGGCTGGCGGACGAGGCCGTCCACATCGGCCCGCCGCAGGCCAAGGGCAGCTATCTGAGCGTGCCCGCGATCGTGGAGTCGGCGCTGCGCACCGGGGCGCAGGCGATCCATCCCGGCTACGGCTTCCTGTCGGAGGACCCGGACTTCGCGGAGGTCTGCGAGGCCCATGGGATCGCCTTCATCGGCCCGTCGCCGCGGGTGATGCAGCAGTTGGGCGACAAGGCGGCGGCACGGGCGCTGATGGCGGAGGCGGGGCTGCCGGTGCTGCCCGGGAGCACCGGCGCGGTGGCCTCGGCGGCCGAGGCCAAGGAGATCGCGCGGCGCACCGGCTATCCGGTGATCCTCAAGGCGGTGGCCGGCGGCGGCGGCCGCGGCATGGCCGTGGTGCGCGAGCCGGGCGGTCTGGTGCACGCCTTCGAGCGCACCCGCGCGCACGCCCGCGCGGTCTTCGGCGACGAGCGGCTGTATCTGGAGCGGTTCGTGGAGGACGCCCGGCACATCGAGGTCCAGGTGATCGGCGACGGGCAGGGCACCACGATCCACCTGGGCGAGCGCGACTGCTCGGTGCAGCGGCGGCACCAGAAGATCGTGGAGGAGGCCCCGGCCCCGAACCTGCCCGTGGCGGTGCGGGACGCGCTGTGCGCGGCGGCCGTGCGGGGCGCGGAGGCGGTCGGCTACGTCGGCGCGGGCACCTTCGAGTTCGTGCTGGCGCCGTCCATGGACTTCCACCTGATGGAGATCAACTGCCGGCTCCAGGTCGAGCATCCGGTCACCGAGATGATCACCGGCGTCGACATCGTGCGCGAGCAGCTCCTGATCGCCGCCGGGCAGCGGCTGTCGCTGCGTCAGGAGGACGTGGTGCGGCGCGGCGTGGCCGTGGAGTGCCGGGTCAACGCCGAGGACCCGGAGCGGGACTTCAGCCCGGCGCCGGGCCGGCTGACGGAGTTCGTCACCCCCGGCGGTCCGTTCGTGCGCGTCGACACGCACGCCTACCCGGGCTTCCTGGTGGGACCGCATTACGACTCGCTGCTGGCCAAGACCGTGGTGTGGGCGCCGGACCGCGAACAGGCGCTGGCCCGTATGGACCGGGCGCTGGGCGAGTTCCGGGTCGGCGGCGAGGGGGTGCGGACCACGGTGGGCTTCCTGCGGCGCACGCTCGCCCGCCCGGAGTTCCGGTCCGCCACCCACACCACCGGCCTCATCGGCGCCTGACACGCCGTAAGGCCACCCGAAGGGCGCACAGCATCCACCCGAATGCCGCTACACCGAGTGGCGGCCTGGTCACGGTTGGCTGACGGTGGGAGCGGTGGCTCCGCCAGATCCCCCTTATCTGACGGATGGTCAGTAATCGGCTGGAGCACCGAAAGGATGGATCATGCGTTCGACTCGCACTCTCATAGCCGGCGCGGTGCTGGGCACCGCTCTGACCCTGGGTACCCCTGCCGCGGCCCTCGCGGACGTCGTCACCGACCCGGGAACCGACGAGGGCTACACCCAGACCCAGCCCCGCGACCCGTCCAGCCCCATCACGGACCACGGTGCCCAGCCGAGTGGCGATGAGGCCGACGGCGCACTGCCGGACAAGGACAAGGACGCGGGCGACATGACCAAGGGTCAGTCGACCAAGGGCATGGAGCAGGATGCCACCGCGGGCCAGTCCAAGGGCGACGAGGGCCAGCACCCGGCCCAGCACCCGGCCCAGCAGCCGGCCAAGGGCCATGAGGGCCAGGTCCCCGGCAAGGGACACGAGGGCATGCCGCCCGACGAGGGCCATGAGGGCAGGGAGCCCGGCAAGGGACATGAGGGTGTCAGCCCGGACGAGCAGCAGCGGCCGCACGGCGGCGTGCAGACCGGTGGCGGCGGCATGGCCCTCGACAGCGGCGCGGGCATGGCCGCCGGAGCGGTCCTGCTGGTCGGCGGCGTGGGCGCCGGTGCCTACGTGCTGCGTCGCCGCACGCCGTCGGGCACGTCCGTCTGAGGCGACTCCCCCGCCGTATACCGATGTGCTGTGGCCATCGCCGCGCGGCGGCGGTGGCCACGGTGCTGCCGGCCACCGCCCCCGGCCCGAGAAAGGCGACGCTCCATGGGCAGAAGTCAGGACCCCGCACAGGACGCGGGCCCGGCGCCGGGCCCGCAGGGCGCCGACGGCGGCTCCCGCGCCCTCCGCTGGGCCGCGGCGGCGGCCCTCCTCGGCGCGCTCTTGATCTACAACCACGTCGACGCGCCCTCCGAGGCGACCGCGCCGCGGCCCGCGCCGGCGCCCGCGGCGTCCCCGCCGCCGGCGCCGGAGACACCGGGCATACCCCGGCACGGGCCCGCCCTGCCGCGTTCCGCGCCGGTCCGCCTGGCGATCCCCTCGATCGGGGTGAACGCCCCGTTCACCGAGCTGACCCTGGACGGCGCGGGACGGCTCAACGCGCCGCCCGCCGACGACGGCAACCTCGTCGGCTGGTTCCGCGAGGGGGCGTCACCCGGCGAGCCCGGCAACGCGATCGTCGCCGGGCATGTGGACACCCGGACCGGCCCCGCGGTCTTCTGGCCGCTCGCCTCCCTCAAGCCGAAGGAGAAGGTCACCGTCACCCGTGCCGACGGCATCGAGGCGACCTTCACGGTGGACGGCGTCGAGACGTACCCCAAGAACGCCTTCCCGGACGAGAAGGTCTACGGAGAGACCGAGGACGCCCAGTTGCGGCTGATCACCTGCGGCGGCAGCTACGACCACGCCGCCCGGGACTACACCGCCAACGTGGTCGTCTTCGCCCACCTGGACTCGTTCACGTGGGCCTGACGGGCCACCGAACAGGACCGTGACGTGCCGTCAGACGGAGCCGTGGAACGCGTGCAGATACGCGTTGACGGGCTGGATCTCCCCGACGTCCAGCCCGGCTTCCGTCATGTGCGCCACCAGGCTCTCCTTGGTGTGCTTGCGCCCTCCCACGTTCAGGAGCAGCAGCAGGTCCATGGCGGTGGTGAACTTCATCGACGGGCTGTCGTCGACGAGGTTCTCGATGACCACCACCCGGGCGCCGGGCCGGGCGGCGGCGACCACGTTGCGCAGCGTGCGGCGCGTGCTGTCGTCGTCCCACTCCAGGATGTTCTTGATGATGTACAGGTCGGCGCCGGCCGGGACCCGGCTGCGGGCGTCGCCGGGGACCAGCCGGACCCGGTCGGCGAGCGCGCCGCCCTCCCGCAGCCGCGGGTCGGCCTGGGCGACGACCTCGGGCAGGTCCAGCAGGGTGCCGCGGATCACCCGGTTCCGCTCCAGCAGGCTCGCCAGCACATGGCCCTGGCCGCCGCCGATGTCGGCGACGTGCCGCACCCCGGACAGGTCGAGGAGATCGGCGACGTCCTCGGCGGACTGCCTGCTGGAGGCGGTCATGGCCCGGTCGAAGACCTGGGCCGACTCCGCCGCGTCGTGGTGCAGGTAGCTGAAGAAGTCCTTGCCGTACAGCGTGTCGAAGACGTGGCCGCCGGACCGGACGGCCTCGGTGAGCAGCGGCCACGCCTGCCAGGTCCACGGCTCGGTGCACCACAGCGAGATGTGGCGCAGGCTGTTCGGCGCGTCCTCGCGCAGCAGCCGGGACATCTCGGTGTGCCGGAACCGGCCGTCCGGGGTCTCGGCGAAGACGCCGTGGCAGGACAGCGCGCGCAGCAGCCGGCGCAGCGCCCGCGGCTCGGCGTCCAGCGCGACGGCCAGTTCCCCGGCGGTGGCGGGGTCCTCGCCCAGGACGTCCGCCACCCCCAGCCGGGCGGCGGCGCGCACCGCTGCGGCGCGCGCCGCGCCGAAGACGATCTCCCGCAGTTCCATGGCCGCCCGGGGCGGATCCTGCCCGACCCGGGTCGGCGCGGTGGCGGTCACTGCTTGCAGCACCACCCCTCGGGTACGGAGTGGTCGCAGTGGTTGCCCCTGACCCTGTTCCCGGGTCCGCGGTCCTTGTCGATGATGTCGGCGGGCTTGTTGCCCATGACCTCGTTGCGGAAGATGGTGTTGCGGGCGTTGATGGCGCCCACGACGCTCGGGTACAGCACGATGCCGCCGGACATCGGCGACTTCCCGACGTTGCCGCGCACCCGGTTGCCCGCCACCCAGGTCTCCTCGGCGCCGGTGAGCAGGATGCCGGTGCCCTGGATGAAGGGGAGGCGGGCGTTCGGCCGGCAGTACTTGTTGTTGCGGGAGACGTCGTTGCCCCGGATGGACAGGGCTCCGGCGCGCGGCCTCGACTCGTCGCTGACCACGAACACCCCGCCGCAGTTGCCGCTGACGGAGTTGCCCTCGACCGTCATCCTCCGCAACCGCCGGATGGTCACCCCGATCCGGTTCCCGGTCAGATGGTTGCCGCGGACGATGGTGCCCCTGGTGTTGAGGGCCGCGCCCTCCTTGTTGACCACGTTGGCCAGGAAGATGCCGGACTGGCCGTTGTTCCGGGCCCGGTTCCCGGCCAGGTGGGAGCGGCAGGAGTGCTGCAGGCTGATGCCGTGGTCCTCGTTGTCCTCGGCGCGGACCGCGAAGATGCGCAGCCGGTCGGTGTAGTCGGCGTCGATGCCGTTCTTGGCGAAGCCGGAGACCGTCAGGGAGCTGATGGTGACGTCGGTGACGGGCCGTCGGGCCGTTCCGGTGACGCAGATGCCGTTCCCGGCGGCGGCGCACTTGTCGGCGTTGTGGCCCTCTCCGTTGCCCCCTTTCCCGCCCCCGCAGCCCGAGCCGCCACCACCCGGGGGTCGTCCTCGTCACCGCCGCCACCTCCACCGCCTCCGCCTCCGCCCCACCGCCGCCCCCACCGCCGCCTCCACCGCCTCCGCCCCCTCCGCCCCCTCCGCCTCCGCCGCCCCCGCCGCCGCCTCCACCGGGGCCGCCGCCCCGCCGCCCGGATCATCCCCGTCACCTCCGCCGCCTCCGCCGGGGCAATTGCCACGGCCCGGCTCCCGCCCGCCGGCCGGCTCGTCGGCCCCGCCCGCGTCCGCGTCCTGCGAGGTGTGCACGGTTCCGGGCTTCAGTACGGTGCCCCGGCCCACGCCGCGCAGGGTGATGTCGGAGTCCGAGATCTGGACGCTCTGCCGGTAGGTGCCGGGCATGACCAGGACGGTGTCACCGGGGCGGGCGTCGTCCACCGCCTCCTGGATGGACTGGCCCGGGCGGACGATGTGGGTCCTGCGGGGGGCCTCGGCGGCCGCGGCGGGCAGCGAGCCGGCCTCCAGCGCGAGGAGGGCGGTGAGGGCGGCAGCGTACCGAATATGACGTGTGTGCATGCCTGGAAGTTATGAGGGAATCTCACACACCGCCACTTATGCCCCGATTACGGGTGATGGCAACTACGGGATGCCCCCGGACGGGCGCGCGAGCTCCCGGAAGACCTCCGCGAACCGGTTCAACGCGTCGGCCACCCGGGTGAGTTCGAGCGGGTCCCCCGCCTGGAGGGCCTGCTCCCGCTCCTCGTCGTCCGCTCCCAGCAGCGGCGGTGTCGTCAGCCGTACGCACAAGGTGTGCGGGGCGTCGCCGAACCGGTCGCCGCCGGACACCGGCCACCCGAGCCGCCGGGTGAGATGGTCCGCCAGCTCCACCGAGTCGGTGATGCCCCGGGTACCGAGCGCCTCGCGCAGCTCGGACAGGTCCGCGTACAGATGGCGCCCGGCATGCGGGGGCAGGCAGAGCACCCCGACCCCGGTGAGCGCGTCGTGCGCCGCCGTGGCGACGGCCCCGTACGCCCGGGCCGCCGCCCGCGCGCGCTCCCGTGCGGGATCCGGTTCGGTGAGGGCGTACGCGGCCGCGGCGGCCACCGGCGCGGGCAGGTCGGCGCGCAGCGCGCCGATCGTGGTCAGCACCCGGTCGCGCAGCTCCATGCCGCGGCCGGTGGCGGGGAAGCGCGCGACGGCGGCGGGCCAGCCGGTGGGGGCGTGGCCGCCGGCGAGGTCGGCGAGCACGATGACGTGCTCGGGGAGCATCTCGGCGGGGCTGACCAGGACCGTGTCGTGCGGGTCGTGCAGGGTGTCCCGCCAGGTCTCGTCGCTCACGACCAGCAGCCCCTCCCCCACCGCCGCCTCGCACACCTCGTGCAGCAGCTCGGGCGGGGCGACGGTGCCGGTCGGGTCGTCGGCGACGGAGAGCACCAGGACGCGGGGCGCGCCGCCCTCGGCGCGCACCCGGCGGACGGTCTCCAGCAGCGCGAACGGGTCCGGGACGCCGCCGCACTCGGCGGGCGCCGGGGCGTGGTAGGCCGGGCGTCCGGCGAGCCGGGCCAGCGGCGCGTACCAGGCGGCGCAGGGGCGGCTGAGCAGCACGTCGCCGCCGGCCGCCGCGAGCAGCGCCAGCAGCAGCGGCTGCGCGCCGGGGGCGGCCACGACGTGGTCCTGGTGGGTCCACAGCCCGCGCCGCGACCAGTAGCCGCAGGCGGCGGCGCGCAGCCGCGGGCCGCCGCCGGAGGGCTCCGGCGCGGTGTCGGCGGCGGCCGCCGCGAAGTGTGCGGCGAGTTCCGGGAGCACCGGCAGACCGCCGTGCGGGTCCGCCGCGGCCGGAGCGGGCCGCTGCCGCTGCTTCGTCACCTGCTCAACGTCCCTTCGCCGCCGCGTACGGGGCCTCGTCCCACCTTCGCAGATCGCCCTGGCGGGGCGCCGGGCGACGCGCGGTTTCGTCGGGGCCCAGGGGGCAACCCGGCACTCGGGCGGAGTGTGCGCGTCTCGGGCGAGTGTGCTCGGCGCGGGCGGACCGTGCGCTCCTCGGGTGTGTGCGAAAGGACGTGAGGCCGTATGAAGGTGGCGTTTCTCGTCGCGCCGAAAGGCGTGGAGCAGATGGAGCTGATCCGGCCGTGGGACGCGGTCCGCAGCCACGGCGGCGACCCTTACCTGGTCTCCACCAAGCCGGGCACGGTCCAGGCGTTCCGCCACCTCGACCCGGCCGAGGCGTACGAGGTCGACCGGGTCGTCGGCGAGACGTCGGCGCGGGACTACGACGCGCTGGCGCTGCCGGGCGGGGTCGCCAACCCCGACGCTCTGCGGATGGACGCGCGGGCCGTCCGCCTCGTGAAGGAGTTCTTCGACGCGGGCAAGCCCGTCGCGGCGATCTGCCACGCGCCGTGGATGCTCGTGGAGGCCGACGTGGTGCGCGGCCGGACCCTCACCTCGTGGCCGAGCCTGCGCACCGACATCCGCAACGCGGGCGGTACGTGGGTGGACGAGCAGGTCGTGGTCTGCGAGCGCGGGCCCAACACTCTGATCACCAGCCGGAAACCGGCGGATCTGCCGGCGTTCTGCGAGACCTTGGTCCACGTGTTCTCCAGGGCCGCGCAGACGGCGCAGTCGGTGCTGTGATCGGTGCTGTGAGGGGGCGACGCAGGGCCGTGCCGGGGTGACGCGAGCCGCGGGCCCGCGTCAGACCCGGCGGCCCAGCAGGGCCAGCAGCTTGGTCTGGACGTCGGCCCCCGCCGGCGGTTCCACGGGGGACGCGAACAGCCCGCTCTTCTCCAGGTCGGCGGCGTACGGCGTGACCTCCCGGACCGTGAAGTCGACCAGGGCGGCGGGGAGCCGCTCGTCCGCGCCGATGCCCCGCGACAGGTCCCAGGCGTGCACCACGGCGTCGCTGATCATCTGCGCGCAGTAGTCGGACGCGGGGGTGTCGCCGTACGACAGACGGACGGTCCGCTCGATGGCGCCGGGGGCAGCGAACGCGGCGCGCGCCTCGGCGGCGGCGCGATCCCAGGCGGCGACCGGGTCGTCGCCCAGCACGTCCCCGTCGAAGGCGTCGCCCTGCTCCTCGATGGTCGACCCGTCGCGCACCAGCGGCGGCACCCACAGCTGCTCGGCGGTCAGGTGGTTCACCAGGTCGCGGACGGACCATTCGGTGCACGGCGTCGGAGCGTCCCACTGGTCCGGGCGGATCGCGTGGACCCGGTCGGTGAACAGGTCCAGCGCCTCGCCGTGCCGGGTCAGAAGCGGGTTCTTGGCGCTGCGGTCAGCCATGGCAGCCATTCTCCCCGCCTCGGCCGGACCCGGCGAGTGCTGAGCGGTATAACCGGTGTCATCCTGGTTTGACCGGGTATTCGAACAGTACGTGACACGGGGGCGACCAGTACGTGGCACCGGGGGGCGGCACGAGGAGGACGGCATGCAGCGAGGCAGCGACCGGGTGAGTGCGCACAAGGACGACGAGCTGAAGCACGAGCTGGACGGGCTCCTGCGCTCCGGGCACCCCACGCGGGCCGAGGAGTGGCACGACCCCAACCCCGAGCCCGCCGCGGACGACGATCCGACGGCGACCTTCGGCCCCCTGCCGCGCCGCGGCTCCCGCGGCGAGTACGAGGCGATGCGCTTCGAGATCGCCCGCCACCTGGCGCGGACCGCGTTCCCGGGCAAGCGCGGGGAGCTGCTGCGCACCCTGCACGAACGGCACGCCCCGGACCGGGTGATCGCGCTGGTGGAGTCGCTGCCGCCGGACCGCACCTACCGCACGGTCGAGGATGTCGCCTCGCACGTGCGGGTGCCCGAGTACTGAGACGCAACTCCCGCCATTCGAGACGGCGGCGTAGCGTGGGAACCGACGATCACCGGTCGGTTCGAGGGGGATTCCGCCATGCCGAAGGACACCGCCGTCTACACCCACGGGCACCACGAGTCGGTGCTGCGCTCGCACACCTGGCGTACGGCCGCGAACTCCGCGGCCTACCTGCTGCCGGAGCTGGAGCCGCACATGCGGGTCCTGGACATCGGGTGCGGGCCCGGCACGATCACCGCGGACCTCGCCGAGCTGGTCCCCCAGGGGCATGTCACGGCGGTCGACGCCGCCCCCGGCGTGCTGGAGCAGGCGCGTGCGGTCGCGGCCGAGCGCGGCCTGGCCAACCTCGACTTCGCCGTGGCCGACATCCACGACCTGGACTTCCCCGACGACTCGTTCTCCGTCGTCCACGCGCATCAGGTGCTCCAGCACGTCGGCGACCCGGTCCGCGCGCTGCGCGAGATGTACCGGGTGTGCCGCCCCGGCGGCGTCGTCACGGCCCGCGACGCCGACTACGCGGCGATGACCTGGTACCCGGACGTGCCCGGCATGGCGCGCTGGCAGGAGCTGTACGGGCGGGTCGCGCGGGCCAACGGCGGCGAGCCAGACGCCGGCCGGCGGCTGCTGTCCTGGGCCCGGCGGGCCGGGTTCACCGACGTGACGGCCACCGCCGCCGTCTGGTGCTTCGCCGCCCCGGAGGACCGGTCGTGGTGGAGCGGCATGTGGGCGGACCGCACCGTCGCCTCCTCGTACGCGCGGATGGCGGTGGACGGCGGGCACGCCACGGACCGGGAGCTGGCGGACATCGCGGACGCCTGGCGGGCGTGGGGCGCCCGGGAGGACGGCTGGTTCACCGTCCCGCACGGCGAGATCCTGTGCCGCAAGCCGGTCCCCTCCGCGGGCTGAGGAGCGTCGGCGAACCCCGCCGGGTGAGGATCGCCGGCAGACCCGCCACACGCCCGGAAGCGATCAACTAGGCTCGCCCGCATGGACATTCTGGGGACATCACTGCGGGTGTGCGTAGCCGATCTCGACGAGGCGATCACCGTCTACGAACGGCTGACCGGGGCCGAGGCGCTGCGCTTCCAGCGGGGCGGGGTCGCGGTGGCGGCGGTCGGCTGCTTCTTCCTCATGAGCGGCCCCGAGGCGGAGCTGTCGATCCTGCGGAAGGTCACGGCGACGCTCGCGGTGAAGGACGTGGACGAGGCCGTGGCCGATCTGCGGGCCGTGGGCGCGGAGATCATCGCCGGGCCCCTGCCCACGCCCATCGGCCGCAACCTGGTCGCCCGTCACCCGGACGGGTCGGTCTTCGAATACGTCGACCGGCAGGCGGCCTGACCGCCCGCGACCCGACCCTCCGCGGCCGGACCGCCCGGCCGCATCCGGTACTCGTAGGCCTCCGGCAGCGGGTGCGCGGCGCGCGCCCGCTGCCGTACCTCCTCGGTGACCGCTCCGCCCGGCCCCGCGACGAGCCGCTCGGCCGTCGCGAACCAGGTGTCGCTCAGGGACTCGTCGCCCTCGCGCAGGTCGGCCACCTCGATGCCGGCGTCGAGCAGCGCGCGGGCGGCGGGCGCGTCGCCGCGCGCCAGCAGCACCTGGGCGCGGAGCAGCCGGAACCTGCCGCGGTCGCGCACGGCGGGCCGCAGCGCGTCGAGGACGGCCCCGGCGTCGGCGGCGCGGTCCGCGGCCAGCAGCGCGCCGACCGCCTCACGCGCCAGGGCCGCCTCCAACGCGACGTCGTAAGGCCCCGCTGCGGCAGCGGGCGGTGACGGGGCGTCATACGGTGCCGCGTCGTCGTACAGGGCCCCGTCCAGCACCAGCCGTACGGCGCGCAGCAGCCGGTCCGCCGCGCGCTCGGTGTGCCCCGAGGCGGCGTCCGCGACGGCCAGGCAGCGCAGCGTCCACGGCGTCTCGGCGTGCAGCAGCGATCGCTCCCAGCTGCGCGCGGCCTGCGCCCGGTCGCCCGCGTGCCACTGCGCGACCCCCAGGTGGAAGTCGGCGGCGGCGCCGGACGGCGCGGTCTCCAGCAGCTCGCGCCAGGGCGGTGCGACCAGCGACGCGCCGGGTCCGGTCGGCGCCGTCCATTCCGGCAGCGCGCCGGTGCGCAGCAGGGCCCGCCAGGGCTCCTGCTCGGCGCCCTGGGTGGCCGGGTCGAACGGGGTGCCCGGCAGGTCGAACCCGGCGCGCTCGGCCTCCAGGGCGCCCCAGCCGGAGCCGGTCGCCAGCGTCTCCTTGGGCTCGTTGTCGGCGCACGGCAGCCAGGCGGCGTACGCCGCGTCGACCGCGGCGCGCGGCAGGTCCGCAGCGAGCCGGACCTCGACGGCCGCGCGGGCCGCCGCCCAGTCGGCGCCGTGCACGGCGGCCGGGTCGGCGGACACCGGGCCGTACGCCTCCAGCCAGCTCAGCTCCTGACCGGCCTCCAGCGGAAGGTGCTCCAGCTGGGTGCGGGCGAGCCCGGCCTGGATCTCGGCGTAGCCGCCGGTGCCCGGCTCGGTGAGCCAGCGTTGCCAGTGGCGGCCGCCCGCTCCCGCGCCCCAGGCGAAGAGCTTGCGGCCGCGCAGCAGGTCGGTGGAGGTCTGGACGAGGCCGTGCCCGTCGCCGTCGACCGCCGCGATCCAGCGGCGGGCGGTGTCGGGCACCTCGTAGAAGTAGTCGGCGGCGTGCTCGCCGCGCAGCGGGTACGTGACGTCGGCGCCGCCCCACTCCGGTACGGGCACGTGGCGCAGGTCGCGGCGGTAGCCGAAGTGCCAGGCGGCGTCGGCGGGCACGAGCACGCGGGTGCGCCCGGTCTCCGGGACGGCGGTGTTGGACCACCAGTAGACGGGCACCCGGTGGTCGTGCGGATTGCGGATCCGTACGCCGACATGGAGGAAGTCGGAGCCGTCCGGCAGCCACAGATCGACCTGGAAGGGCAGGTCCCGCAGCCGCTCCCACTCCCACAGCCGCACCATCTCCCCGCCGTCGGGGGCGGCCACCCGGGCGGCGTGCAGCGGGGCGCAGGACAGCGCGCCGTGGCCGGTGGCGCCGATGTTCCACTCGATGCCGCCGGAGAACCAGGCGCCGTTCAGCGCGAAGTCCGCGGGCTGGAACACCGGGTTGCGGTAGAGGAGTTCGCGGTCGGTCGGCTTGTGGTGGAGGGAGTGGATCCGGCCGCCGAGTCCGGGCAGCACGGTGGCGCGCAGCCGGTCGTTCTCGATGACGATCGCGTCGAGGTCGCAGGGGGCGCGGCGCCGCCCGTACCCGTCGCGCAGCCGCACCGGCAGCACCGACCGCAGCCGCCCGTAGCCGATCTGCCGGGCCGCCTCGGCGGGGAGCGCGGCGCGTGCGTCGTCGCCGACCCGGTGCACCTCGTCCAGGGGCCGCAGGGCGGGCAGCGGGTTCTCCGGCCCGAGCGGGGCGGCGGGGAGGGTCAGCACGGTACGTCGCACACTCGTGGCCACAGCGGCACTCAGTCCTTCGCCCAGGGCCACCTCGGCTGCGGCGACCGTCAGATGACCATGGAACAACGGCCGGGGCCGTGTGAACAGGGCCTCCGCCGGTCAGAGTTGCGCAAAGACGATCTACGACTCGTTCTGTGCGGAGGTGTTGACCATCTCGGCGTGATCGCCCAGCGGTTGTGGTCGCGCCAGGCCGCCACATCGGCGACGGGCCGCCCCCGGCCCACCGGGCACGTCGCCTAGCGGCGGCGGACCAGGAGGACGCCGCACAGCACACCGACGACGCCCACGGCGAGCAGGGCGAGCCACAGCGGCATGGTCACCTCGGGGACCAGCAGCCGGATCTCGACCTCCTTGGTGTTCTCGAAGACGAAGACGAGCGCGAGGACGGCGGCGGCGAGCGCGGTGATCCTGCGCGGGGTCAGCTCTCCCCTGAGGCCGCCCGCGCGGTCGCCACCGGTCTTCTTCGTGGTCGTGGGGCTCATGGCAGGACCCTCCCGTCGGGAGCCGGAGGTGCGGGCCGGGCGCCGGTGGGCCCGGCCCTCTCCCTCCAGGGTCCGGCATGGGCGGCCGGGCCGCCCGCGCACGGCCTACGAGGTCACTGGACCGGCCGCGCCAGGACCGCCCGGGCGGCCGCGTAGCCGGGCCGGACGTCGCCGACGGGCAGGTCGGCCAGCGTCCAGGAGCCCACCGGCACGGGGTGGGGGCCGGAGCCCACGTAGTCGATGGCCGGGTCGCGGGACAGGCCCGTGCCGAGCCCCTTCAGATAGGCCTCCTTGCGGGTCCAGCAGCGGGCGAACGCGGCGGGCCGGTCGGCGTCGGGCAGGCCGGCCAGCTCGGCGCGCTCCCTCGGATGCAGGCTCGCGGCGACCTGGTCGACGACGGAGACCGGCTGTATCCGCTCCACGTCGGCGCCCACCGGGGCGTCGGCGAAGGCGAAGAGCACCAGGTCCCCGGCGTGCGACATGTTGAAGTGCAGCGGGGTCCCGGTGACCGCCGGGCGGCCGTGCGGGGCCCCGCAGCCGGGGCACGGTTCGCGCATGAACGGCACCGCCGCGGGATCCAGGCCGAGATACGCGCCGAGCAGCCGGCGCAGCCCCGCGTGCGCGGCGCGATACCGCTGCCGGTCCTCATCCCGGACGAACGCGGCCGCCCGGTCGCGCTCCTCGGCGTCCAGGATCGTGTCGGCGAGCGCGCCGTCCGGTCCCGCGGCGTACTCGGAGACGCTCAGCAGCCAGGTCTGCGGCTCCCCCTGCCAGCCGTCGGGCACGGCGTCCGGCAGCGCGTCCCGGCCCAGCATCCTGATCTCGGTCATCGGTGGCTCTCCCCCTGTGTGTCGGCGACGACGTATCGCTGTCGATCACGCTACCGCCTCGCCGATACCGGCTCACGTGGTCAGGGTCAGCACCGGCACGTCCGGCCGGTCGAAGCCGAAAGCCTGCGCGTACAGGGAGAGTTCGGCCTCCAGCGCCCGGATCATCGTCTCCTCCTTCCGGAACCCGTGCCCCTCCCCGTCGAAGGTGAGATACGCGTGCCGGATCCCTCGCCCGCTGATCTCCTTGAGCAGGCGCTCGCACTGCTCCGGCGGGCAGACCGGGTCCGCCAGGCCCTGGAGCAGCAGGAACGGGGCGGTGACACGGTCGGCGTGGTGGATCGGGGACTGCTCCCGGTAGCGGTCAGGGTGCGCGTCGGCGGGGCCGAGCAGGCCGTCCAGGTAGCGCGACTCGAAGTCGTGGGTGCCGCCCGAGGCCCACTCGGCGGGGTCGAGCACCGGGTACTTGATCGTCCCGCAGGCGTACAGGTTGGTGGTGCCGAGGGAGACCGCCGCAGTCCAGCCGCCGGCGCTGCCGCCCCGGATCGCCAGCCGGGCGCGGTCGGCGGTGCCCTCGTCGGCGAGCGCCTCGGCGACGGCGGCGCAGTCCGCGACGTCCACCACGCCCCAGTTCTCCCGCAGCCGCTCCCGGTAGGCGCGGCCGTAGCCCGCCGAGCCGCCGTAGTGCACCTGGGCGACGCCGATCCCGCGCGAGGTGAAGTAGGCGATCTCCAGGTCCAGGACGAGCGGGTCGCGGCAGGTCGGGCCGCCGTGCGCCCACACGAGATACGGCGGCAGCTCCCCGTCGGGGCCGGTGCGGCCGGGGTGGTGCGGCGGGTGGACGTCGGCGTGGATCTCCCGCCCGTCGGGGCCGGTGAAGGTGCGGGAGCGCGGGCGGGAGTAGTAGGCGGGGTCGACCGGGTCGGTGTGCTCGGCGCCGATGACGCGGGCCCGGCCGGTGCGGGTGTCCAGTTCGACGACCTCGTATCCGCTGCGCGTGCTCGCCGCGACGCCGACCACCCGGGTGCCGGAGGCCGCGAGGGTGGCGTCCCACTCCGTCCAGGGCCCGGAGGCGTCGGCGAGCTCCCCCGTCCGCGGGTCGAGGATGCCCAGGACGGCCCCGCCCCGGCCGTGGAGGACCGCGATCAGTCCGCTGTCGAGCGGCAGGAACCAGCGCCGCCCGATGCGCCACAGGGGCCCGGCGAACTCCTCGGCGCGGGGGCACAGGCCGATCGACCCCGCGTCGTCGGCGTCGGGGTCGATCCGCCGCAGGTTCCACCAGCCGCTGACGTCGGAGACGTACAGCAGGGTGCCGTCGGCGGCCCATTCGACCTGTGCGACCGCCTCGCCGTCGCCGCCCACCAGCGGGCGGGCGCCCGTGAAGGTGCCGTCCTCGGTGACGTCGGCGAGCATCACGACCGTGCCGTCCCAGGGCATCCGCGGATGGTCCCAGGCGAGCCACGCGGCCCGCCGCCCGTCCGGGGAGAGCTTCGGGCCGGTGACGAACCGGTGGGCGCCGTCGGTCAGTTCCCGCAGCGCGGCGCGGTCGTCGGCGGCCGAGCCGTCCAGCGGCACGGCGGCGAGCACCCGGCGCACGTCCGTTGCGGCCTCGCCGGTGAACTCCTCCAGCACGCCCCACACCTCGCCCCGCTCCGGGTGCGGTCGCAGGTCGGCCCAGCGCAGTCCGCCGCCGACCGGGGAGAGCGGGGTCAGCGGCCGCGGCGGGGCACCGCTGTCGGGCTCGTACGCGTACAGCCGCTGGTCGGCGAAGTGCGCGAAGACGATCAGCGGGCCGCCGGCGGCCCGCGGCGTGCCGGTCCAGGGGGTGCCGCCGTACTCGATCACCCGGCTGCGGACGTTCCACGGCGCCGGCAGCGCGGACTCCTCGGTGCCGTCCGCGCGCCGCCGCACCAGGGTGCGGCGGCCGCCCTCGGCCGGGCGGGGCGCGGTCCACCACACCTCGTCGCCGACCACGCCCACGTATTCCGGGCGGCCGTCGCGCGACGCGGCGAGCGCGGCGCCGATGGGTGAGCTCCAGGTCCCGTACGGGGCCGTGGACACCATGGGTTCATGCCTCCTGCAGGAAGTGGTCGAGTACGCCGACGCCGAAGCGCAGGGCGTCGACGGGCACGCGCTCGTCCACGCCGTGGAAGAGCGCCTGGTAGTCGAAGCCCTCGGGGAGCTTGAGGGGAGAGAAGCCGTATCCGGCGATGCCGAGCCGGGAGAACTGCTTGGCGTCGGTGCCACCCGACATGCAGTACGGCACGACGTGGCCGCCCGGGTCGAAGTGCTCGACGGCCGCGCGCATCGCCGCGTACGTCGGGGAGTCCACCGGGGCCTGGAGGGCGACCGCCCGGTGATGGAACTCCCAGTCCACGTCGGGCCCGGTGAGCCGGTCCATGGTGGCCCGGAACTCCTCCTCGCCGCCGGGCAGCAGCCGTCCGTCGACATAGGCGGTGGCGCTGCCCGGGATCACGTTCACCTTGTACCCGGCCTCCAGGACCGTGGGGTTGGCGCTGTTGCGGACGGTCGGCTCGACCAGGGCGGCGGCCCGCCCGAGCTTGGCGAGCAGCTCGTCGACGTCGAAGCCGGGGGCGTCGAGGTCGGCGGTCACGCCCTCCAGCTCGGCGAGTGCGGTCAGCGCGGCCCGCACCGTCGGGGTCAGCCGCACGGGCCAGCGGTGGGCGCCGATCCGGGCGACGGCGGAGGCCAGCCGGGTGACCGCGTTGGCGGGGTTGTTCTTCGAGCCGTGGCCCGCGGTGCCGCGCGCGGTCAGCCGCAGCCAGGCCGTGCCGCGCTCACCCGCGGCGATCGGGTAGAGGCGGCGGCCGGGACCGGCGTGGAAGGTGAAGGCGCCGGTCTCGCCGACGCCCTCGGTGCAGCCCTCGAACAGGTCGGCGTGCCGGTCGGCGAGGAAGCCGGAGCCGACGGCGGCGCTGTCCTCCTCGTCGGCGGTGAAGGCCAGCACGATGTCCCGGCGGGGCCGCACCCCGGCCCGGGCCCAGGCCCGGACGACGGCGAGGATCATCGCGTCCATGTTCTTCATGTCGATCGCGCCGCGGCCCCACACCACGCCGTCGCGGATCTCGCCGGAGAACGGGTGCACGGTCCAGTCGGCGGGCTCGGCGGGCACCACGTCCAGATGGCCGTGGAGCAGCAGCGCGTCCGCGCCCGGATCGGTGCCCTCGACGCGGGCCACCACATTGGTCCGGCCCGGCGCGCACTCCAGCAGCGTGGGGGCGATGTCCGCCTCGCTGAGCTGCTCGGCGACGTACTCGGCGGCGGGTCGCTCGCGGCAGTCCCCGCTCCCCCGGTTGGTGGTGTCGATCCGGATCAGGTCGGAGGTGAACCGCACCACCTCGTCCAGCGCGGTCGCGTCCATGGCGTCGTACCGGTCAGCCATACTGCTCCTCCACCGCGGCGGAGACGACGGTGGTGACCGCCTTGAAGCAGCGGATCGCCTCGTACATGGTCGGCGAGGTGTACGCCACGCGGCGCTCACCGCTGCGCTCGACCCCGGGGACGACGGTCGCCGCCCCGGCCAGATGCTCGGCGTCGAACTCCAGCTCCAGGGCGAACGGGCCGCCGCGCGCCGGTTCGTGCCGCACCGCGAACGCCGCCGCCTCCTTCGCCGCGGACCGGATCTCGGCCGCCGTGGCGGCGGGGGTGCGGCACACCGCCGCGTACCGGGAGACGTAGTCCTTGACGGCGACGAGGCGGGCGTCCGGCGCGTACGCCCGCGCGTCCTGGCAGGTCCGGTCGTCGCCGGTCACGAGCACCACCGGCACCCCGTACTCGGCGACGACCAGCGAGTTCAGCAGGCCCTCGCTCGCGCGGACCCCGCCGACCCACACGCCGGTGACGGAGTTGGCGAGGTAGGTGTGGGCCAGGACGCCCTCGGTGCCCGCGCCGGTGTGGTAGCCGACGAACGCGACACCGTCCACGTCACCGTGCTGCACGCCCTCGACCATGCTCAGGCTCTTGTGCCTGCCGGTGAGCATCCGCGCCCGCTCGTCCAGCTCCTCCAGCAGCAGGTTGCGCATGTCCCAGTGCGCCTCGTTGACGAGCACCTCGTCGGCTCCGCCGTCGAAGAACCCGGTGATCGCGGCGCTCACGTCCGAGGTGAACAGCCTGCGGCAGCGCTCCCACTGCGGCGTGCCGGGCAGCACGTCCGCCGGCCAGGTCACCCCCGTGGCGCCCTCCATGTCCGCGCTGATCAGGATCTTCACGGGTCTCTCCGTTCCCCGGGCCGGCCGATCGTCTCGACATGACTATGCCCATGATGACCCGCGCGGCGCGGGGAGACCCGCGGTTCAGCGTCGTGTTGGCCCTGTCAGTACGTGAGTTGGCGCCGCCGGCGCGTCCGGCTGCCCGACCGGGTCCTGGGCCGGCTGCCCCGGCGCCTCCGCCGCGGCCGGGGCCGAATGCCGCCGCATGTCCTCCAGGCCCCGTTGCAGCGACCGCCGCAGCGCCCGGCCCAGCGGGCGCTCGACGCACCGGTGCAGGACCCAGGCGGCCAGCAGCATCACCGCGATGACCGCGAGCACCAGCACCGGCGCGGGCATGCGGCCCTGGAGCCAGTGGATCAGCGTCAGCCCGATGTACTGGTGCACCAGGTACAGCGGGTAGGTCAACGCGCCCGCCGTGGCGAGCCGGCGCCACCGCACCCGGTCGAACGCGCCCAGGGCGACGCCCGCCATGATCGCGAACATCACGGCGATCGCCAGCCGCGCGGGCCAGAACGGGATCGGGTCCTCGGTGTCGGTGAGGTTGTCGGCGATCCGCTTGCCCACGTGGTGCTCGGCCAGCAGCAGGGAGACGAGCACCAGCGCCCACAGCAGTGCGTTGGGCCGGTAGCGGTGCATGAGATAGAACGCGATGCCCGCGACGAAATAGGGGGCGAAGAGCGGCATAGCCCACATGTCGAGCAGTTTGTTGTCCGCCGTGGGTGCGATGACCGCCGCCGCCGTCCAGATACCGCAGAACATCACGCACCTACGGTAAGTGACCCCGGTGGCCACCACGATCGCGAAGAGCGCGTAGAACTTGAGCTCGATGAAGAGCGTCCAGTAGACGCCGTCGACATCGGATACGCCCAGGCCCTGCTGGAGCATGGTGAGGTTGGTGACCACCTCGTCCCAGCCGGCCACGCTGCGGACCTGCGGCCACAGCGTGACCACGGCAGCGGTCAGCAGGACCGCGACCCAGTAGGCGGGGTAGATGCGGGAGATCCGGGACACCACGAAGTCGCCCAGCGTCCTCCCCCAGGTGCTCATGCAGATGACGAACCCGCTGATCAGGAAGAACAGCTCGACGCCCAGCCAGGCGTACTGCAGGCCCTGGTGGAGGCTGGGGAAGATCGTCCGGGGGTCCTGGTCCCAGCCCCCGTACAGGGCGACGTAGTGGTACATCACGACCATGAGGGCCGCGAGGAGACGCAACAGGTCCAGAACATAGAGTCTTGGTGCCGACCGCCGGAGGGTCGCCCCGCCATCGAGATCGCCTCGTCCGGCGAATCGCATATCGTCGTCTCCTCCTCACTCGCGGGATGATGCACTCCCGCGCGGAATCATTTCCGGTGCATGCTGACATACGAAAGCCCGAACCGCCGTAACAGGGGTCTCCGAGGGCCTCATTGCATCGCTTCGCCGAAAATTCGGATAAAAATTCCGCAATAAGCGGAACCGAGCGGCCCGGTCCGTCATCTGAGGTCCTTATGGCGGCGAATGCGGCGCGATATTCAGGGCCGGGCGTCGATGGCGCCGGCGGCGTTCGCGGTGTCGTCCGCCGCCTCGGTGCGGAACGCCAGTCGGTCCTCCGCCACCGCGACCCGCACCCGCTGGCCGCCGGCGAGCCGGCCCTCGAGCACCATCTTGGACAGCGGGTTGTCGACCTCGCGCTGGATGGTGCGGCGCAGCGGCCGGGCCCCGTACTCGGGCTGGTGGCCGCGGTGGACGAGCCAGTCGACGGCCTCCGGGGCGAAGTCCACGCCGATGTCCTGCGCCCGCAGCCGGCGGCGGGTCTCCTCCAGCAGCAGGTCGGTGATCTGGTGCAGCTGCTCGTCCGCGAGCCGTCGGAAGATGACGATCTCGTCGATGCGGTTGAGGAACTCGGGCCGGAAGTGCTCGCGCAGCGGGCGCAGCGCCCGGTCCCGCGCGGCGACCTCGTCCGCCTCGGCGCCCTCGGCGCCGAACCCGAGGATGCCGCGGCCGCCGACCGCCTCCGAGCCGAGGTTGCTCGTCATCACGATGACGGTGTTCTTGAAGTCGACGGTGCGGCCCTGGGCGTCGGTCAGCCGCCCGTCGTCCAGCACCTGGAGCAGCAGGTTGAACACGTCCGGGTGGGCCTTCTCCACCTCGTCCAGCAGCACCAGCGAGTACGGGTGGCGGCGTACGGCCTCGGTGAGCTGCCCGGCGTCCTCGTGGCCGACGTAGCCGGGCGGGGACCCGACGAGCCTGCTGACGGTGTGCCGCTCCCCGTACTCGCTCATGTCGAGCCGCACCATGCGCTCCTCGCTGCCGAACAGCGCCTCGGCGAGCGCCCGCGCCAGCTCGGTCTTGCCGACCCCGGTGGGTCCGAGGAAGAGGAAGCTGCCGATGGGCCGGCTGGGGTCGGCGAGACCGGCCCGGGAGCGCAGCACCGCGTCGGCGACGACGGTGACCGCCTCGTCCTGGCCGATGACCCGCCGGTGGAGGTGATCCTCCAGGCCGAGGAGCCGGTCCTTCTCCTCCTGGGTCAGGCTGCTGGCCGGGATGCCGGTCTGCCGGGAGACCACCTCGGCGATGTCCTCGGCGGTGACCTCGATGACCAGCCCGTCGCCGGTCGGCTCGCCCAGCCCCGCCCGGATCCGCCCCTCCAGCGCGACGATCCGGTCGCGCAGCTCGGTGGCCTGCTCGTAGCTCTCGTCGGCGACCGCCTGGTCCTTGTCGCGCTGGAGCTGTTCGAGCTCGCGCTCCATGGCCCGTACGTCGGTGGCCGGAGCCTTGGCACGGAGCCGGACCCGGGCCCCGGCCTGGTCCATCAGGTCGATGGCCTTGTCGGGCAGGAAGCGGTCGGTGATGTAGCGGTCGGACAGCTCCACGGCGGCCAGCAGCGCCTGGCCGGTGTACCGCACCTGGTGGTGCGCCTCGTAGCGGTCCTGGAGCCCGCGCAGGATCTCCAGCGTGTCCTCGGCGGTGGGCTCGGGGACGAGGACCGGCTGGAAGCGGCGGGCGAGGGCCGCGTCCTTCTCGATGTAGCGGCGGTACTCCTCCATGGTGGTGGCGCCGATGACGTGCACCTCGCCGCGGGCCAGCGCGGGTTTGAGCAGGTTGCTGGCGTCCATCGCGCCGCCCTCGGAGCCGCCGCCCGCGCCGACGACCGTGTGCAGCTCGTCGATGAAGATCACGAGCTGGTCGGTGTGGGTGCGGATCTCCTCGATGATGCCGTTCATCCGCTGCTCGAAGTCGCCGCGGTAGCGGGTGCCGGCGACGACGCCGGACAGGTCCAGCGCGATGACCCGGCGGCCGACGAGCGTGACGGGCACGTCGGCCGTGGCGATCCGCTGGGCGAGCCCCTCGACGATCGCGGTCTTGCCGACGCCGGCGTCGCCGATGAGCACCGGGTTGTTCTTGCCCCGGCGGGAGAGCACCTCGACGGTCTGCTCGATCTGCAGCTCGCGCCCGATCACCGGGTCGATCTGGCCGGCCCGGGCCAGATCGGTCAGATCGCGGCCGTACTTGTCGAGCAGCGGCGTCTCGCTCGCCGCGGGCCGCTGCTCGGCTCCGGCGGGCGGCGTGCTCTTCGGCTTCGCGGCCGCGGCCGGGTCGAAGTGGGCCGCGTTGAGGATCCGGCCCGCGGCCGAGTCGGGGTTGGCGGCGAGCGCCCTGAGCACATGCTCCGGGCCGATGTAGGAGACGCCGTTCGCCTGCGCCAGGTCGTGGGCGGCGAGCAGGGCGCGCTTGACCGCCGGGGTGACCGATATCGCGGACTGCGGCGGCCCGTCGCCGACCGTGCGGTCGATCTCCGTGACCAGCGTGTCGGGATCGGCACCGGAGCGCGCCACCAGGCTTCGGGTCGGCTCGGTGGTGAGCGCCGCCCTGAGCAGGTGCTCGGTCTCCAGGTCGGTGCTGCCGTGCTCGGCCGCGTACGCGGCGGCACCCGCGACCAGCTGCCGGGCGGGCTCGCTCATCAGTCGGCCGATGTCGATCTGCCGGGGCCCGGACCGCGGCCCGCCGGGCACGCCCGTCGTGCCGCCGAAGAAACGCGAGAGGAACTCTTCGATCGGATCCCGGCCGGAGCCCTTCGGACCCATTGACCCGCTGCTCATACGTGTCCGATCCGGTGTCCCGACTCCCCGAGCGGGCTCCTGTCCGGCTGCCCCGGCCGGGACACACAGCGCTGATAGACGTGGTCTTCCCGAGCCGAGTGCCCCGGCCGATCTCGGTTACACCTACGGCTCGGGCGCCGGGCCGCTACCCGCCGGTTCGCGGTGGAAGTCGGCGAGGTCCAGGCGCCGGGTCCGACGCCGGTAGGCGAAGGTGAAGCCGGGCCAGTTGTTGGTGTTCCTGCCCGCCGCGTTCGTGTACCAGCTCATGCAGCCGCGATCCCAGGCGGTGGCCCGGATGCGTCGCCGCACCTCGTCGTTGAAGGCGCCCTGCACGTCGGCGCGCACCTCCAGCCACCGGGTCCGGCCCCGGCCGAGCTCCGCGACGGCCTGCATGACGTAGGCCATCTGGCTTTCGAGCATGAAGATGATCGAGCTGTGGCCGAGGTTGGTGTTGGGCCCGTACAGCATGAACAGGTTCGGGAATCCGTGCACGGTGAGCCCGAGATAGGCCTCGGCGCCGTGCCGCCAGGTCTCGTGCAGATCGCGCCCGTCCCGGCCGCTGATCCTCATCGGCGCCAGGAAGTCGCCGGCGTGGAAGCCGGTGCCGTAGATCAGGACGTCGAACGCGCGGGTCGTGCCGTCCTCGGTGACCAGCCCGGTCGGGGTGACCTCGGTGACGCGGTCGTCCACGACACGCACGTTCGGCCGGTCGAGCGCGGGATACCAGTCGTCGGACAGCAGCACCCGGGCGCAGCCGAGCGGACTGGTCGGGGTGATGCGCGCGCGCAGCCCCGGGTCGCCGACCTTTCTCCTGAGGTGGCGTCCGACGCGCAGCGCGTACGGCGCGGCGAGCTCCGGGAACCGGGTGAGTCCGAGCGCCCGGGACTCGAGCGTCCAGTAGGTGGCCCAGCGGCTGAGCCGTTGGAGGGCGGGGACCCGGGTGAGCAGCCGGGTGACCGCCTTCGGGTACCGGTAGTCCGGCTTGGGCAGCACGTGCGGCGGGTCGAGCTGGAACACCGTCACCGACGCCGCGGTCCTGGCGATCTCGGGGACGAACTGCACGGCGCTCGCGCCGGTGCCGAGGACCGCGATCCGCTTGCCGGCCAGCTCGGCGTCGTGCCGCCAGGCCGCGGAGTGGAACTGCGGGCCCGCGAAGGACTCCCGGCCGGGGAGCGGCGGGATCGCCGGCCGCGACAGCTGGCCGGTCGCGGTGATCAGGACCTCGGCCCGATGGACGGCTCCGTCGGCCGTGGTGAGCGTCCAGACGCCGTCGGCGAAGTCCGCCGCCGCGATCTCCGTGCCCAACCGCAGGTGCTCGCGCAGCCCGAAGCGTTCGACGCAGTCCCGCTGGTACGCGTGGATCTCCCGCTGCCCGGCGAACCGGCGGGACCAGCGGGGATTGGGCGCGAACGAGAACTCGTACAGATGCGAGGGCACGTCGCAGGCGGCGCCGGGATACGTGTTGTCCCGCCACACTCCGCCGACGTCCGCGGCCTTCTCGAAGACGGTGAACGCGGTGATGCCGGCCTGGCGCAGCCGGATGGCCGCGCAGAGGCCGCCGAAGCCCGCGCCGACGACGGCTATGCGGGGTGGGGCCGCCGATCGGGACTCCGTCACGGGCACACCCGGTCGTGCCGGCTGATCTCCACGACGGGGTAGCCGAGTTCGCGCACCTGCGCGACGATCCGCCCGGCCGCCGCGGGGCCCATGCCGGGGAGCATGTCGGGCAGCCGCTCGGCGAACTGTCCGGCGGCGGGGGACTCGGTGTGCGGCGCGAAGCCGGGCGAGAACCGCGCCCGGTCGCGACCGTCGCCGTCCGGGTCGACCCGGGCCGCGTCGACCGCGAGCACCAGCAGCCCCTCGGCACTCGGGCAGACCAGCGGATACGCCCACCAGAGCACGTCGACCGGGCCGCCCGCGCGATCGCTCATCCGGGCGCGGCCTGCGGTGGGGCAGTACGTCTCACCGTCCGGGCAGCCGTCGAGGTCCAGGCAGCGGGAGCCGAGGCCGCGCAGGGCTCCCGAGACCGGCATCAGATCGGCGGCCGGGAATCCCACGGCCGCCTCGCGGCTCGCCCCGAAGAGTCGGCGGGCGCCGCTGCTCCAGTGCGTCACCAGCCCGTCCGCGCCCACCACGACGACAGCAAGCGGAATCCGTCCGGACACCGGCATCAGAGGAAGGCTCCTTCGCACACGACGATCTGCGGCACCGCATACACATACACCGTACGGGGGCGACGGGGCGCGGCGGGAGGCATTACCCGAACTGACGACGCGCCCCCGCGCGCGCCCGCGCGCCGCGGCCCGCCACAGGGCGCGGGCGGCTGAAGCCTCAGTCCTCGTAGCCGAGTTGGAGGTCGCGTTCCGTGCGGCCGCCGCCCGCGACCTGGAGTACGGTCGCCACCGGCGGGTAGCCCGCCGCGATCACCGTGTACTCGCCCGCCGACAGGTCGATGAAGCGGAACGCGCCGTCGGAGCCGGTGGTGACCGTGTCGACCACGTTGCCCGCGGCGTCCAGCAGCGTGACCCGCGCGTCCTCCACCAGCCGTCCGCCGGTGGCGGTGACGACCCCGCGCAGCACCGCGCCGCCGGCCAGTTCGATGTCCTGCCGGGTCTCGCGGGCGGCCTGGACGGTCACCGGCAGGGCGGCGGGCCGGAAGGCGGGGGCGCTGGAGGCGAGGGTGTACTCCCCGGCCACCAACTCGCCGATCACGTAAGCGCCTTCGCGGCCGCTGCGGGTGGACGCCACGACCTCGCCGCGGACGTCGGTGAGGGTCACCATGGCGTCCCGTACGGGGGTGCCGTCGGCGGTGTGCACGGTTCCGGCGAGCCGCCCGGCGCCACCGAGGACCACGTCGAGCTCGACGGGCCGGTCGCCGACCGTGACGGTGACGGCCTGCGGCTGGTGTCCGCCCGCCGCCGCGATGAGGACGTAACTGCCGGCGCCGGGGGTGGCCAGCGCGTAGCGGCCGTCCTCACCGCTGGCGCCGCGCCCGATCTGCCGTCCACCCACGTCGATCAGGGTGAGCGCGGCGCGCGGGACGGTGCTGCCGTCGTGGTGCTGCACGGTGCCGCAGACCGGGATGCCCGCGACGTAGCCGGAGGCGGGCCCGGCGGCGGTGGCGGTCCCGGCGGCCGGGGCGGGCGCAGCGGCGACCGGGTTCACGGGGCGGCGACGGTGACGGTCGCGGCGGAGAAGCGGGCGCTCGGTACGCCCTGGTCGGCCGTGGCGGCGGGTTCGGTGGTGGACACCAACGGTTTCTCCTTGAGGAGGAAGGCGAGCAGGAAGCCCAGGACGAGCACCGGCCCGAGGTAGAGGAAGATCCGCGGCATGGCGTCGGCGTAGGCGGTGATGTAGCCGTCGCGCAGCGCCGAGGGCAGCGCGTGCACCATCTCCGGGGTGATCGACTTGGGGTCGGGCAGCCGTTCGTCGGCGGGGAGTTCGGCCGCCAGCCGGTCGGCGAGGCGGTCGGCGAGCAGGGTGCCGAAGACCGCGGCGCCCATGCTGCCGCCGATCTGCCGGAAGTAGTTGCTCGCGCTGGTGGCGGCGCCCAGGTCGGCGGGGTCCGCGGAGTTCTGTACGGCGAGGGTGAGCACGGGCATGACCATGCCGACGCCGAGCCCGAGGACGCCCATCGCCACGCTGTACTCCAGCCGGGAGGTGTCCTCGTCCAGCCGGGACAGCAGCCACATGCCCGCGGCGGAGGCGGCGCAGCCCGCGATGGGCCAGATCCGGTAGCGGCCGGTACGGCTGGTCAGGGCTCCGGAGACGCAGGACGCCACGACGAGGCCGCCCATCATCGGCAGCATCAGCAGCCCGGACTCGGTGGCGCTGACGCCGTCGACCATCTGCAGGAAGGTGGGCAGGTAGCTGCCGGCGCCGAAGAGCGCGACCCCGATCAGGGCACCGATGACGCCCGTGACGTTGAAGATCGAGTCGCGGAACAGCCGCAGCGGGATGACCGGTTCGGGGACGAAGTGCTCCACGAGGACGAAGAGCAGGACGGCGCCGAGCGCGCCGGCCGCCAGCGCGAGGATGACGCGGGACTTCCACGCGTACTCGGTGCCGCCCCAACTGCTCAGCAGCACCAGGCAGATGGTGGCGGCGGTCAGCAGCAGCGCGCCGAGGACGTCGAACCGGGCCCGGCGGACGGGCCTGGGCAGCTTGAGGCCGAGGGCGATGACGAGGAGGGTGGCCAGCGCGATGGGGAGGTTGATGTAGAAGCACCAGCGCCAGGAGGCGTGGTCGGTGAAGAAGCCGCCGAGCAGCGGTCCGGCGATCGAGGCGAGCCCGTAGACGCCGGTCATCAGGCCCATGAAGGGGCCGCGCCGGCGGGGCGGCACGATGTCGGCCGTGATCGCCTGGATGCCGATCATCAACCCTCCGCCGCCCGCGCCCTGGACGGCCCGCGCGACGATCAACTGGTCCATGGTCTGCGCCCAGCCCGCGAACGCGGATCCGGCGGCGAAGACGACGAGCGCGAAGAGGAAGACGCTCTTGCGGCCGAGGAGGTCGCCCGCCTTGCCGTAGATGGGCAGGACGACGGTGGTGGCGAGGAGGTAGGCGGTGACGATCCAGGACATCTTGTCCAGGCCGCGCAGATCGCCGACGACCTCGGGGAGGGCCGTGGCCACGATGGTCTGGTCGAGGGCGGCGAGCGACAGCGTCAGCATCAGGCCGACGAAGATCACCCGCACCCGGGCGGGGCTGAGCGGTGCCGGCGCCGACGGCACGGCGGCCCGCACCCCGGAGGGCTCGTTGACTGCCTGCTCGTGGACTGCCTGCTCGTGGACTGCGGGCTCGCCGACGGCGGCGTCCGGCTCGGCCGGGATCCGACCGTCGCGCGGCTCGCCCTCGGCCTCGGTGCCGTACCTCACGTCGTAGACGATGTGGCCCTGACCGCCGATCAGGCTGGTCGCGACCGCCTCCGCGGAATCCCTCGAAGCCCCCGAGACCTCAGGGGCCCCGGGTGCCTCCGCGGGCTCCGGGCCCTGTGCGGGCGCGGCCGGACTCCCGCCGCCGTTCACCAAGGTGGTCCCACCCACGTGCCTCTCCCCTATCGTCGCGCCTGCGCCGCCGCCCATTTCTCGCATTACGCGACAACAACGAGCAAGCGCGACGATTTATCGGAGAGAAGGACACAAACCGCCTTCTGGCCGGTCGGAGCGGCTACGACGGACCGCTGAGCCGCCGGGAAAACCACTCGAACCGGTGAGTCTGCCGGGAGTCCCGGCCGACGATCACTTCTCCACTTCGGCCGCCAGGTTGGCCAGCAGCGCGTCGTAGATGCGGCCAAGCCCCTTGGGCGCGAAGGTCCTCTCGAAGAATCCGCCGATGCCGCCCGCGCCGGTCCACGTCGTGGTGACCACCACGCGCGACCGCCCCTCGCCCGCGGGGGTGACCGTCCAGGTGGTGACCATCGAGGAGTTGCGGTCCTTCTCGACCAGCTGCCCGTCCGTCGGTTCGGTGACCTCCAGCAGGCAGTCGCGGACCCGCTTGCTGGTGGCCTGGAGCTTCCAGTGCACCAGCGTGCCCTCGCCGTCGCCGCCCTCGCGCACCTCGTACTCGCTGAAGTGCTCCGTCAGCAGCTTGGCGCGGGTGTCGCTGTAGTCGGCGAGGGCATCGAACACGTCCTCGGGCTTGCCCGTGACGATCCGCTCCGTGGTGGCCTCGACCTGGCCCATGTGCTGTTCCTCCTGCACGCGTCTGCCTGTGGCGTATTCGCCTCGCGGCAAGCCAACCACCTGACGGGCGACCGCCCAAATCCAGGGTTGACGCGAGACATGGGAACGTATGTTCTATTCTTTCGTACAGAGACTGAGGAGGTGTGCCATGCGCTGGGACAACCTGAACCCCGACGGCACCGCCGCCGCCCCCGCCCTCTTCGGCACCGACGGGGTCGTCACCCGCACCTTCGACACCCCCGAGTTCCGGGGGATCACGTTCCACGAGATCCGGGCGAGGTCGATCGTGAACAAGGTGCCCGGCGCCTCCCGGATGCCCTTCGAGTGGACGGTCAACCCGTACCGCGGCTGCACGCACGCCTGCGTCTACTGCTTCGCACGCCGGACCCACAGCTACCTGGACCTCGACACCGGGCTCGGCTTCGACACCCAGATCGTGGTCAAACTCAACGCCCCCGAGCTGCTCCGCCACGAGCTCGCCTCCCGCCGCTGGCGGGGCGAGCACATCGCGATGGGCACCAACGTGGACTGCTACCAGCGCGCCGAAGGCCGCTACCGGCTGATGCCCGGCATCCTCACCGCCCTCACCGAGCGCGCGAACCCGTTCTCCATCCTCACCAAGGGAACCTTGATCCTGCGCGACCTGGAGCTGCTGCGCCGCGCCGCGGCGGTGACCGATGTCGGCGTCTCGGTCTCCGTCGGCTTCACCGACGCGGAGCTGTGGCGCACCGTCGAGCCGGGGACCCCGTCCCCCGAGCGGCGGCTCGACGTCGTACGGACGCTCACCGACCACGGCATCCCGTGCGGGGTGCTGATGGCCCCGGTCATCCCGTACCTGGGCGACACCCCGGCGCACCTGCGCGCCACGGTGCGGGCCGTCGCGGCGTCCGGCGCCACGTCGGTGACCCCGCTGGTGCTGCATCTGCGACCGGGCGCGCGCGAGTGGTTCATGGCCTGGCTGACCCGGCACCATCCGCGTCTGGTGCGCCGTTACGAGGCGCTGTACGCGGACGGCGCGTACGCCCCGAAGTGGTACCAGCGGCGGGTGACCGGCCAGGTGCACGAACTGGCGGCGGAGTACGGCATCGGCCCGTGGCGGCCGGGGGCGGCCCGCGGCCTCCCGGAACCCGCGCCCGAGCCGCCGCCCGCCACCGCGCCCGAGGCCACCCAGCTGTCGCTGCTGTGAGTGGTGGTCAGCGCTGTGAGCGGTCGTCAGTGCCGTGGGCGGTGATCGTCCCGGGCCGTACGACCGTTGGGCGCCTGATCATGCGCGACGGCGTCCGGCTCGGCTAGCCGTCCAGGTCGTCGAGGGCGTGGGCGAGCCGGTCCCGGACCGCCGTCTGCGCGGCGATCCGGGCGTCCAGCACCGCGAGCCGGTTGCGCACCACCCGCAGGCCCGCGGGGCCGGGCGGGGCGCTGGCGAGGTCGCCGTCCAGGCAGGGCAGGAAACACCGCACGTCGTCGAGGGTGAGCCCGGCCTCCAACAAGTACCTGATGTTGCGGACACGCCGGACCGCCGCCTCCGGGTAGTCGCGGTAGCCGTTGTGCGCGCGGTCGGCGCTGATCAGGCCCGCCTCTTCGTAGTGGCGCAGGGCGCGCGGCGTTGCCCCGGTCGCCCGCGCCAGTTCTCCGATGCGCACCCCGTCCCACCTTCCGGCCCCGTCTCCGGGCCCTGTTCTAGCAGACTGGCCGCGCGGGACGGTCAGCCGACCACCGCGCCGCCGTCGACGGGCAGCACGACCCCGGTGACGAAGGACGCGCCGGGCGAGGCGAGTTCCGTGATGGCCCAGGCCACCTCCTCCGGGCGGCCGATGCGGCCGGCCGGGGTGTGCGCGAGCTGCCACGCCCGGGCCTCGGCCCGCTGCTCCGGTGTGAAACCCGAGTGGTCGGCGATCGGGGTCTCGATCGCCCCGGGCGCGACCGCGACCACGCGCACGCCGCGCGGCGCGAGCTCCACCGCCCAGCTGCGGGTGAGCAGGTCCACCGCCGCCTTGGTCGAGGCGTAGACCCAGCGGCCCGGCCAGCCGCGCTGGCCCACCGCCGTGCTGACGTTGACGATCACGCCGCCCGCGGCCTCCAGCGCGGGCAGCGCCGCCTGGGCCAGCAGGGACGGTGCGATCACGTTGGTGGCCATCTGGGACTCGTACAGCTCGCGGGTGACGGCGCCGAAGGTGCCGCCTCGCACGATGCCCGCGTTGTTGACCAGGATGTCGAGCCTGCCGTGGTCGCGCAGGGTGTGCCGGACGATGTCCTCGGGCCCGGTGGCGGCGGTGATGTCGGCGGGCAGCGCATGGATGCGCGGGTGGCCGTCGACGGTCTCGTCCAGGGGCTCCGCGCGGCGTCCGACGGCCACCACCTGGGCGCCCGCGCGCGCCAGGGACCGGGCGGTGGCCCGGCCGATGCCGGTGCCGGCCCCGGTGACGACGGCGACCTTGCCGTCCAGGGCGCCGCCCTCGTACTCGTTCTGCTGGGTGTCGGTGTCGTTGGCGTGCTTCATGCCGGCCATCGTCGAACCCTGCCGCTGGCGTCAAGGTCAAGTCCGAGCCCCGAAATCCGGTTGTACAGGCCCCCTATGGTGGTGCGTATGAGGGTTCGGGAGATGGCGGAGACGGACATCGACGCCGTGGCGGAGGTGCGGGTGCGCGGGTGGCAGTCCGCGTACGCCGGGCTGATGCCGCAGGCGCATCTGGACGCCCTGAGCGTGGCCGAAGACGCCGCCCGGCGCCGGGAGTTCTTCTCCCTCGGCCTGGGCGACGTGGTCAACCTCGTCGCGGAGCGGGCGGACGGCGACGTGGCGGGCTGGGCCTGCTTCGGCCCGTACCGCGAGCCGGACCTGCCCAGCGGGGACGCGGAGCTGTACGCCCTCTACGCCCGCCCGGAGCTGGTCGGCACCGGCGTCGGCCGCGCGCTGCTGGGCGAGACGCTCGCGCGGGTCGCCGAGCGCGGCTTCCCCCGGGTGCGGTTATGGGTGCTCAAGGGGAACGCGCGGGCGCGGCGCTTCTATGAGCTGGCGGGCTTCACACCGGACGGTGGGGAGGTCGCCTCCGACGTGGACGGCGTCGCCGTGCCCGAGGTGCGCTACGTGTTGGAGTTGGGGCGCTTCCCCGACTGAGGCCGGGCATCGGGGCGGTTCCGGGGCGCCGGGGGCTGGGCCTGCGACACGGGCTGCGGGCGGGCGCCGGGCACACGGCGGCCCGCCCCCGGCTGCTGTGCACGCTCCCCCGGCCCGGCGGACCGCTGGGGCCGCAGGCCGGGGCGGGCCCGGGCACCGGCCTCGGCCTCGCCCCCGGTCCCGGACTCGACCCCGGACTCGGCGCGGGCCAGTGCCGCCGAGGCCGCCGCCGTCAGCTGCGGATACTCGCTGGCCTTGGTGAGGACCGGGATGGCCCGCGGGTCGCCGAGCGCGCCCAGCCCCTCGACACACGCACGGGCGATCGGCCAGTGATGATCGTTGGAGGACAGCAGCCGCTCCAGGGTGGCGATCAGGGCGGGGGCCGACTCCGGGGCGCGCAGTTCGACCAGCAGCCGGATGGGATGCAGGGCGTAGTGCGTGCGCACCGGGTTGGTGGCCAGGGCCGCCGCCGCCCGCGCGGTGCGCGGGTCGCCGAGCCGGGCCAGCGCCCGCGCGGCGGTGACGCAGCGCACCGGGTCGCGGTAGTTGAGCATGAGCACGAGCGTCTCGAAGGCCCGGCGGTCCCCCGCGCTGCCGAGCACATACGCGGCGGTCTCCCGCGCCCACAGCGGCTGCTCCGGTGCGACCAGCACGCGGGCGAGCTCCTCGCGCGCGGCCGGGGTGCGCTCGCGGACGAGGCCGAGCAGCCGGACGTACGCCGCCGTCTCCTGCGGGGACGTGAGCGAAGCGCGCACCCTGTCGGCCAGGGCGCGGAAATCGTCTTCCATGAGCCGGTGCCTCCCCAGTGGCTGTACGCAGTGGCGCGCGCCACAGCGCTTGAGTTACGAACGAGCTCTGGCTTTCTCGGTTACCCGCGAGTTAAGCTCCGGGACACGAGCAGCACTCGTGCTCGGGCGGCCTGGTGACGCAGCCGCCATGAGTGAAGTCGGTTCGGCACTCGAAGTAGGGCACGGCCCCGGGACAGGGTCGGCCGCACATGTTGCTCGCGGGTTTCTACGACCAGTGGTGCCCGCCCAGCAGCGCCTAACTCCCTTTCCGTGTAACGCCGATGGCGTCTTCACGCGGAACCGGAGCTCCTTCAGTCGTCACCTCTCCCCATGCCCGGGGAACACCCTCTGGAGTCTCGCGATGGACCGTCAGTCCACCCCAGATCCCTCCTCCGCCCCCTCCTCCGCCCTGAACGTGGTCGCCGTCGTCGGCCTCGGCACGATGGGCACCGGTATCGCCGAGGTGCTCGCCCGCGCCGGCCGCCAGGTGGTCGGCATCGACATCAGCGCGGCCGCCGCCGAGCGGGCCGCCGCCGCCCTGGACGCCTCGACCGCCCGCGCCGTGCGCCGGGAGCGGATCACCGAGGCCGAGCGGGCGGAGATCCTCGCCCGTTTCCGCACCTCCACCGAGCTGGCCGCCGCCGCCGAGGCGGACCTGGTCATCGAGGTCGTGCCGGAGGACTACGCCACCAAGCACGAGGTCTTCACGGCCCTGGACGCGGTCGTCCGGCCCGACACCGTCCTGGCCACCGGCACCAACGCGCTGTCGGTGACCCGGCTGGCCGCGGACTCCGCCCGCCCCGAGCGGGTGCTGGGCCTGCATTTCTTCAACCCCGCACCCGCCATGAAGCTGGTGGAGGTCGTCTCCTCGGTGCTGACCGCGCCCGCGGCCGTCACCGCCGTCACCGAGCTGGCCCGCGAGCTGGGCAAGGAGCCGGTGGCGGTCGGCGACCGGCCCGGCTTCGTCGCCGACGGGCTGCTGTTCGGCTACCTCAACCAGGCCGCGGCGATGTACGAGTCGAAGTACGCCACGCGCGAGGACATCGACGCCGCGATGCGGCTGGGCTGCGGGCTGCCGATGGGGCCGCTGGCCCTGCTGGACCTGATCGGCGTCGACACCGCCCGTACCGTGCTGGAGGCGATGTACGCCGCGTCCGGCGACCGGCTGCACGCGCCCGCGCCGATCCTCGGCCAGCTCAGCGAGGCGGGCCTGACCGGCCGCAAGGCGGGCCGCGGCTTCTACACCTACGCGGCGCCGGGAAGCACGGAGGTGGTGCCGGACGCGGAGACGCCGGGGGACGCGCACGAGCTCTCGGCGGGCCGCACGGTGCGCAGCGTCGGCGTCGCCGGCTCCGGCACCATGGCCAGCGGGATCGCCGAGGTCTTCGCCAAGGCGGGCTTCACCGTGGTGCTCGCGGCCCGCACCCAGGAGAAGGCGGACACCGCCAAGGCCCGGATCGCGAAGTCGCTCCAGCGCTCGGTGACCAAGGGGCGGATGACCGCCGAGGCCCGGGAGGAGACGCTGGCGCGGATCACCCCGGCCGGTTCGCTGGACGCCTTCGCGGAGGTGGACCTGGCGGTGGAGGCGGTCGCCGAGGACCTGGCCGTCAAGCAGCAGCTGTTCCAGACCCTGGACAAGGTGTGCAAGCCGGGCGCGGTGCTGGCCACCACGACCTCCTCGCTGCCGGTGATCGCCTGCGCCCGTGCCACGTCGCGGCCGCAGGACGTGATCGGCATGCACTTCTTCAACCCGGCGCCGGCGATGAAGCTCGTCGAGGTGGTGCGCACGGTGCTCACCGGCGACGACGTGCACGCGACCGTGCGCGCGGTGTGCGCGGCGGTCCGCAAGCACCCGGTGGACTGCGGCGACCGGGCCGGGTTCATCGTCAACGCGCTGCTGTTCCCGTACCTGAACAACGCGGTGAAGATGGTGCAGGAGCACTACGCGTCGCTGGACGACATCGACGCGGCGATGAAGCTGGGCGGCGGCTACCCGATGGGCCCCTTCGAGCTGCTGGACGTCGTCGGCCTGGACGTGTCGCTGGCGATCGAGAAGGTGCTGCACCGCGAGTTCCGCGAGCCGGGCCTGGCGCCCGCGCCGCTGCTGGAGCACCTGGTCGCGGCGGGCTGCCTGGGACGTAAGACGGGGCGCGGCTTCCGCGAGTATGCGAAGGCCTGACGAGCTCCCGGGGTGGGGCGGACTGCTGGAGCCCGTCGGCGGTCCGCCCCGGCATACGCACTCGTCGGCGTGTTACGTTCCCCACATGTCCCAGCCCGTGAAGTCCGCACGTGTGAACCGCAGCACCTCCTCGGAAGGTCCGGAGAGCGCCGGTTCGCGCCGCGCCGCCGCCCAGCGGCTGTCCATGCGCCGCAAACTGGCGGCCGCCGCGATGGAGTTGTTCGCGACGAAGGGCTACGAGGCGACGACGGTCGACGAGATCGCGGCCGCGGCCGGGGTCGCCCGGCGCACGTTCTTCCGCCACTTCCGCTCCAAGGAAGAGGCGATCTTCCCCGACCACGACGACACCCTGGTGCGGGCGGAGGCGGTCCTGGAGGCCGCGCCGCCGCACGAGAACCCGCTGGACACCGTGTGCCGGGGCATCAAGGAGGTCATGAAGATGTACGCGGCCTCCCCGGCCGCGTCGGTGGAGCGCTACCGGCTGACCCGCGAGGTGCCCGCGCTGCGGGAGGCCGAGATCGCCTCCGTCGCCCGCTACGAGCGGCTGTTCACCCGCTATCTGCTGGGCCACTTCGACGAGGGCGCGCACCACGTCGGCGACGACGACCCGCTGCTGGCGGAGGTCGCGGCGTCCGCGGTGGTCACGGCGCACAACCATGTGCTGCGGCGCTGGTTGCGCGCGGGCGGCCAGGGCGATGTGGAGGCGCAGCTGGACCACGCCTTCGCGATCGTGCGGGAGACGTTCGGGACCGGCATCGGGGCGGGGCGGACGGCGCCGGGCGGCAGGGGTCCGGCTGCCACTGCCTCCGCCGAGGGCGAGGTGCTGGTGGCGGTGGCGCGTACGGACGCGCCGCTGGCGGAGGTCATGCGGACCATCGAGCGGGCACTCAAGCGCGACTGATCGATCAACTTATCGCACACAATCACACACAGACAGAAGCGGCCGCCCCGCCACGGGGCGGCCGTTTTGCTCATGCGAGCACGGCGAACGCCACCTGAGGGAAATTGTTGGCACCCAGTGTCTTGTCGGATGGCACGCGGTGCCATAGCTTGAGTGGTGTCCGGGCGGCCGGCGCGTAGAGAACCGTCGCGCGTCGGCTGTCCCCGCAACCGTTGCGTTGCGCGCCCGGACGCCTGCGTCACAGGCAATTCCACAGCGCCCCACCCCGCGCACCGCCGAGCACCACCTCCGCCGAACCGACGGCACCGTCAGCACCACCTGTCATCGACCCCAGCGTTCCCTCAAGCGTTCCCAGACGCTTCGCCGGAGGCCCCAAGTGAACGAGATCCTGGACGCGATCCTCGCGACCGACAGCACGCCAGCGGACTTCGCGGCACTGCCCCTGCCCGACTCGTACCGCGCGATCACCGTGCACAAGGACGAGGCCGAGATGTTCGCCGGCCTCCCCACCCGGGAGAAGGACCCCCGCAAGTCCCTCCACCTGGACCAGGTCCCGGTGCCCGAACTGGGCCCCGGCGAGGCGCTCGTCGCCGTGATGGCCAGCTCGGTCAACTACAACTCCGTGTGGACCTCGATCTTCGAGCCGCTGCCGACCTTCGGCTTCCTGGAGCGGTACGGCAAGCTCTCCCCGCTCGCCAAGCGGCACGACCTCCCGTACCACATCATCGGCTCCGACCTGGCGGGCGTCGTGCTGCGCACCGGACCCGGCGTCAACGCCTGGAAGCCGGGCGACGAGGTCGTGGCGCACTGCCTGTCGGTGGAGCTGGAGAGCGCCGACGGCCACGACGACACGATGCTCGACCCCGAGCAGCGCATCTGGGGCTTCGAGACCAACTTCGGCGGTCTGGCCGAGATCGCGCTGGTGAAGTCCAACCAGCTGATGCCCAAGCCGCGGCACCTGAGCTGGGAGGAGGCGGCCGCGCCGGGGCTGGTCAACTCGACCGCGTACCGGCAGCTGGTCTCCCGCAACGGCGCCGGGATGAAGCAGGGCGACAACGTCCTGATCTGGGGCGCCAGCGGCGGACTCGGCTCCTACGCCACCCAGTTCGCGCTCGCCGGCGGGGCCAACCCCATCTGCGTGGTCTCCAGCCCGCAGAAGGCGGAGATCTGCCGGTCCATGGGCGCCACGGCGATCATCGACCGCAACGCCGAGGGCTACAAGTTCTGGAAGGACGAGCACACCCAGGACCCCAGGGAGTGGAAGCGCCTCGGCAAGCGCATCCGCGAACTGACCGGCGGCGAGGACGTGGACATCGTCTTCGAGCACCCCGGCCGCGAGACCTTCGGCGCGTCGGTCTACGTCACGCGCAAGGGCGGCACCATCGTCACCTGCGCGTCCACCTCCGGCTACAACCACGAGTACGACAACCGCTACCTGTGGATGTCGCTGAAGCGGATCGTCGGCTCGCACTTCGCCAACTACCGCGAGGCGTGGGAGGCCAACCGCCTGATCGCCAAGGGCAAGATCCACCCGACGCTGTCGAAGACGTACTCTCTGGAGGAGACGGGCCAAGCGGCGTACGACGTGCACCGCAACCTCCACCAGGGCAAGGTCGGCGTGCTGTGCCTGGCCCCCGAGGAGGGCATGGGCGTGCGCGACCAGGAACTGCGCGACCAGCACATCGACGCCATCAATCGCTTCCGGAATGTGTGAGACGCACGCATGACAGAACGTCGTAAAGACCGTCCGTGGCTGATGCGGACGTACGCCGGGCACTCCACCGCCGAGGCGTCCAACGAGCTGTACCGGCGCAACCTCGCCAAGGGCCAGACCGGTCTGTCGGTGGCGTTCGACCTGCCGACGCAGACCGGTTACGACCCCGACCACATCCTCGCCCGCGGCGAGGTCGGCCGGGTCGGGGTCCCGGTCTCCCACCTCGGCGACATGCGGCGGCTGTTCCAGGACATCCCGCTGGAGCAGATGAACACCTCGATGACCATCAACGCGACCGCCATGTGGCTGCTCGCGCTGTACCAGGTCGTCGCGGAGGAGCAGGGTGCGGACATCGCCAAGCTCCAGGGGACGACGCAGAACGACATCGTCAAGGAGTACCTGTCGCGCGGGACGTACGTCTTCCCGCCCGGTCCGTCCCTGCGGCTGACCACCGACATGATCACGTACACGGTCAACCACATCCCGAAGTGGAACCCGATCAACATCTGCAGCTACCACCTGCAGGAGGCGGGGGCCACTCCGGTCCAGGAGATCTCGTACGCGATGTCCACCGCGATCGCCGTGCTCGACGCGGTGTTCGCCTCCGGCCAGGTCCCCGAGGACCGCAGGGGCGACGTGGTCGCGCGCATCTCCTTCTTCGTCAACGCCGGGGTCCGGTTCGTCGAGGAGATGTGCAAGATGCGCGCCTTCGGCCGCATCTGGGACAAGGTCACCCGTGAGCGGTACGGCATCGAGAACCCCAAGCAGCGCCGGTTCCGCTACGGCGTCCAGGTCAACTCCCTGGGGCTGACCGAGGCGCAGCCGGAGAACAACGTCCAGCGCATCGTCCTGGAGATGCTGGCCGTCACCCTCTCCAAGGACGCCCGCGCGCGTGCCGTCCAGCTCCCGGCCTGGAACGAGGCGCTGGGGCTGCCCCGCCCCTGGGACCAGCAGTGGAGCCTGCGCATCCAGCAGGTCCTCGCGCACGAGAGCGACCTGCTGGAGTACGACGACATCTTCGCCGGCAGCCACGTCATCGAGGCCAAGGTGGACGCCCTGGTCACCGAGTGCCTGGCCGAGATCGACCGGATCCAGGAGATGGGCGGCGCGATGGCCGCCGTCGAGTCCGGCTATCTGAAGTCGGAGCTGGTCTCCTCGCACGCGCAGCGCCGCGCGCGGATCGAGGCGGGCGAGGAGAAGATCGTCGGCGTCAACTGCTACGAGTCCACCGAGCCCAACCCGCTCACCGCCGACCTGGACACCGCGATCATGACGGTGGACGCGGCCAACGAGGAGCGCGTGGTCGCCGCCCTGCACCGGTGGCGCGACGACCGCGACGAGGCGCTGGCCCAGGAGTCGCTGTCGGCGCTGAAGAAGGCCGCGGCGGGCGAGGAGAACATGTTCGCCGCCACGCTCGCCTGCGCCCGCGCGGGCGTGACGACCGGCGAGTGGGCGTGGGCGCTCCGGGACGTCTTCGGCGAGTTCCGCGCCCCGACGGGGGTGAGCAGCGCCCCGGTCGCGGTCACCGCGGAGGCCGGCACGCCGCTGGCCGCGGTGCGGGAGAAGGTGGCCCGTACCGCCGAGGAGCTGGGCTCCGGCAAGCTGCGGCTGCTGGTCGGCAAGCCCGGTCTGGACGGCCACAGCAACGGCGCCGAGCAGATCGCCGTACGGGCCCGTGACGCGGGCTTCGAGGTGGTCTACCAGGGGATCCGGCTGACCCCGGAGCAGATCGTCTCCGCCGCCGTGGCGGAGGACGTGCACTGCGTCGGCGTCTCCATCCTCTCCGGCTCGCACGCCGAACTCGTCCCCGACGTCCTGGTGCGGCTGCGCGCGGCGGGGGCGGGTGACATCCCCGTCATCGCGGGCGGCATCATTCCGTCCGCCGACGCCGCCGCGCTGCGCGAGGCCGGAGTCGCGGCCGTCTTCACACCCAAGGACTTCGGCATCACGGAGATCATCGGCCGTATCGTCGACGAGATCCGGAAAGCGAACAAGCTCGACCCTCTGGAGGTCCCCGCATGACCGTCAACCGTCTGCGTCCGCGCCGCTCGTGCCTGGCCGTCCCGGGCTCGAACCCGCGCTTCCTGGAGAAGGCCCAGGGGCTCCCCGCCGACCAGGTCTTCCTGGACCTGGAGGACGCGTGCGCGCCGCTGGCCAAGGAGGGCGCGCGGCACACCATCGTGGACTTCCTGAACAACGGCGACTGGACCGGCAAGACCCGCGTGGTGCGGGTCAACGACTGGACCACCCACTGGACGTACCGGGACGTGATCACGGTCGTGGAGGGCGCGGGCCAGAATCTCGACTGCATCATGCTGCCGAAGGTGCAGGACGCGCAGCAGATCGTGGCGCTGGACCTGCTGCTGACCCAGATCGAGAAGACGATGGGCTTCGAGGTCGGCCGGATCGGCATCGAGGCGCAGATCGAGAACGCCAAGGGCCTGGTGAACGTCGACGCGATCGCCGCCGCCTCGCCGCGGCTGGAGACCATCATCTTCGGCCCGGCCGACTTCATGGCCTCGATCAACATGAAGTCGCTGGTCGTGGGCGAGCAGCCGCCGGGCTACCCGGCGGACGCGTACCACTACATCCTGATGCGCATCCTGATGGCGGCCCGCACCCACGACCTCCAGGCCATCGACGGCCCGTACCTCCAGATCAAGAACGTGGACGGGTACCGCGCGGTGGCGGGCCGGGCGGCGGCGCTGGGCTTCGACGGCAAGTGGGTGCTGCACCCGGGCCAGGTCGAGGCGGCCAACGAGGTCTTCTCCCCCACCCAGGAGGACTACGACCACGCCGAGCTGATCCTGGACGCGTACGAGTGGTGCACGTCCGAGGCGGGCGGCAAGAAGGGCTCGGCGATGCTCGGCGACGAGATGATCGACGAGGCCAGCCGCAAGATGGCGCTGGTGATCGCGGGCAAGGGCCGCGCCGCCGGTATGCAGCGCACCAGCAAGTTCGAGGCCCCGGAGGCGTAACCGATGCAGTTTGGCCGCACCTACGAAGAGTTCACCATCGGTGACGTCTACAAGCACTGGCCGGGGAAGACGGTCACCGAGTACGACGACCACCTCTTCTGTCTGCTCACGATGAACCACCACCCGCTCCACATGGACACCCATTACGCCGAGAAGACGACGGACTTCGGCAAGAACGTGGTGGTGGGCAACTACATCTACTCGCTGCTGCTGGGCATGTCCGTGCCGGACGTCTCCGGCAAGGCGATCGCCAACCTGGAGATCGAGTCGCTGCGGCACGTGGCGCCGACCTTCCACGGCGACACGATCTACGGCGAGACGACCGTGCTCGACAAGACGCCGTCGAAGTCGAAGTCGGACCGCGGCATCGTGTACGTCGAGACCAAGGGCTACAAGCAGGACGGCACGCTGGTCTGCGTGTTCCGGCGCAAGGTGATGGTGCCGACCGCCACGTACATCAAGGAGCGCGGCGGCGAGCAGCCGGGCCGCCCCGAACTGCGCGAACGGGAGAAGTGAGATGGGGCGTCTGGCACAGACCGACGGGCTGACCGAGATCCAGCAGGAGATCCTGCGCACGGTCCGTGACTTCGTCGACAAGGAGATCCTGCCGGTCGCCACCGACCTGGAGCACCGCGACGAGTACCCGGCGCAGATCGTCGAGGGGCTCAAGGAGCTCGGTGTCTTCGGGCTGATGATCCCGGAGGAGTACGGCGGCCTCGGTGAGTCCCTTCTCACATACGCGCTGTGCGTGGAGGAGATCGCGCGCGGCTGGATGAGCGTGTCGGGCATCATCAACACGCACTTCATCGTGGCCTACATGCTCAAGCAGCACGGCACGCAGGAGCAGAAGGACTATTTCCTGCCGAAGATGGCGCTGGGCGAGATCCGGGGCGCGTTCTCGATGTCGGAGCCGGGCCTGGGGTCCGACGTGTCGGCGATCAGCACCAAGGGTGAGCGGGACGGGGACGACTTCATACTCACCGGTCAGAAGATGTGGCTGACCAACGGCGGCACGTCGTCGCTGGTGGCCGTGTTGTGCCGGACGGACGAGGGCCTCTCCCCCGAAGAGGCCGCCGCCAAGCCGCACAAGTCGATGACCACGTTCCTGATCGAGAAGGAGCCGGGCTTCGGCGAGGTCAGGCCGGGCCTGACCATCCCCGGCAAGATCGAGAAGATGGGCTACAAGGGGGTCGACACCACCGAGCTCATTCTCGACGGACTGCGCATTCCGGCCGATCGTGTGCTCGGCGGGACCACCGGACGCGGTTTTTACCAAATGATGGACGGCGTCGAGGTCGGGCGGGTCAACGTGGCCGCGCGTGGCTGCGGCGTCGCGCAGCGTGCCTTCGAGCTGGGCGTTGCGTACGCACAGCAGCGAAGCACCTTCGGGAAGCCGATCGCCCAGCACCAGGCCATCCAGTTCAAACTGGCCGAAATGGCCACAAAGGTCGAAGCCGCTCATGCGATGATGGTGAATGCGGCCCGGAAAAAGGACTCGGGCCAGCGCAATGACCTCGAAGCGGGCATGGCCAAGTACCTGGCCTCGGAGTACTGCAAAGAGGTCGTGGAGGACGCCTTCCGCATCCACGGCGGGTACGGGTTCTCCAAGGAGTACGAGATCGAGCGCCTCTACCGGGAGGCCCCGATGCTTCTCATCGGCGAAGGTACCGCCGAGATCCAGAAAATGATCATCGGACGACGACTGCTGGAGGAGTACCGCATACTGGGCTGAATGTCTGCTTCGGGATGGTATCGGCGAGAAGAAGATCACATCCCGCCAGGGGACTTCGGCCACCGACTGGCCCCGGCGCTTGCCCAGTTACCGCCCGCAACCGATACCATCCCGGAAAGCCGCCGTCCCCGTTTTCGCTACGCGGCATCCTCCGCTACGAAGGTCATCCATGCCCCACAGCTCATCCTCTGCACAACGCGACAGCCTCTTCGGTGTACGCCTCGCGCGCGGAGCATCGCCGTGGCTCCTCCCGACCGTCGCCTCGGCGGCGGTCAGCCTCACGGCCGCCCGCGCCCGGCGCTCCGGGCGCTGGGCAGCCGTCGCCGTGCCCACCACCGCGCTGGCGGCGGGCATGCTGTGGTTCTTCCGCGACCCTGAGCGCGAGATCGCCCAGGGACGTGTCATCTCCCCGGCGGACGGCGTGGTGCAGAGCATCATGCCGTGGAAGGACGGGCGCACCCGCGTCGCGATCTTCATGAGCCCGCTGAACGTCCACGTCAACCGCGCTCCGCTGGCGGGCACGGTGACCTCCGTCGAGCACATCCCCGGCGGTTTCGTTCCGGCGTTCAACAAGGAGAGCGAGAACAACGAGCGTGTCGTCTGGCACTTCGACACCGAGCTCGGCGACATCGAGATGGTGCAGATCGCCGGCGCCGTGGCCCGCCGCATCGTGCCGTACATCCCGCAGGGGACCAAGGTGGAGCAGGGCGAACGCATCGGCCTGATCCGCTTCGGCTCGCGCGTCGACATCTACCTCCCGGAGGGCGTGGACGTCGCGGTCGAGGTGGGACAGGCCACCGTCGCGGGGGTGACTCGCCTTGACCGTGATTGATCCGGAAACACAAGCCCCGACCTGGGTGCCCGAGGCCGACGAGGACGAGGACACCGAGGACATGCCGCTGTCCACGCGGCTGTCGATAGCGGACACGCTCACGCTCGGTAACGCCACGTGCGGCTTCATGGCGGTGTACTTCACCACGACCGGCGTCCTCATCCCGCACATGACGGGCAACGAGGACGGCGGCATGGCGCGGCACAGCGCCGCCACCGCCGTGATGCTGATGCTGCTGGCGTCGGTGTTCGACCTCTTCGACGGCCTGGTGGCCCGCAAGCTGCGCAGCTCGGCGATGGGGGCCGAGCTGGACAACCTCTCCGACCTGATCAGCTTCGGGCTCGCCCCGGCGTACTTCGTCCTCGTCTGGGGCATGGTCGCCGACGGCGCGCACCAGCGGGTCTCGGCGGTGGCGGCGATCGTGGTGCTACTGGCGGTGGTGCTCAGACTCGCGAGATTCTCCTGCGTGACGCTCCGGGACGGCGTCTTCCAGGGCATGCCGAGCCCGTTCGGGGCGCTGACGGTGGTCTCCGTGGTCCTCTTGGGCCTGCCCTTCATCCCGACGCTGCTGGCGATCGTGGGCGTGGCGTGGCTGATGGTGAGCCGCGTGGAGTACCCGAAGCCGCGCGGGCGGCTCGCGGTGGCGATGCTCAGCTGGATCGTCACGAGCATGGGGCTGCTGGCGGCGTGGGCCTTCGAGGCACCGGGCGGCGAGCTGCTGCTCCAGACGGCGTGCTCGCTGCAGCTGGTGATGGGCGCGGTGATCCCGCTGTTCGCGACGGCGCGGCGGGTGAACGCGTTCCGCGACAACCGACGCGAGGCGAGGGCGGCGGAGGCGCCGTAGGCGCCTTTGGCTTGGCTACGGAGGGCCCGGGTGATCGTCAGATCACCCGGGCCCTCCGGCGTGTACGGGGCACGCCCTCCCGCCGGCCCGCACCCGGCGGCGGTGCGCCGCCCCCGCCGGGGCGTCCCGTTTCGCGCGCGACTGCGGGCCGGTGGCGGTTTGTGCCCACCCGTTCCGCCCACGGAACATCTGCCCACAAACCGGCGGCGGTGCGCCGGCCTCGTCAGGAAAGGCAGTCCGCTGCCAGCTGCTCCGCCGCGCGTTCCAGGAGGGGGCCTGCCTCGGCCATGCAGCGGGCCGCGTCCGGCTCCAGGTCCAGCAACGCGTACGCGCGCTCGATGCCCGCCGCCGTCAGCGCGGCATCGTCGATCGCCAGGCGGCCGCAGACCGCGACGACCCGCTTGCCGCGGGCCCGGGCCGCGGCGGCCACGCCCGCCGGGGCCTTGCCGTGGAGGGTCTGCTCGTCCAGCGAGCCCTCGCCCGTGATCACCAGGTCGGCGCGCTCCAGGGCGGGCGTGAAGCCCAGCACGTCGAGCATGACGTCGATGCCGGGGCGGAAGGCCGCGCCGAGCGCCACCAGCGCGCCGTAGCCGATGCCGCCGGCCGCGCCCGCGCCCGGGGCCTGGGCCCGGCCGGCCGCGCGCGGGCCGACCGCGGCCTCCAGGACCTGGGCGTAGTGGGCGAGGGCGGCGTCCAGGGCGGCCACGTCGGCCTCGGTGGCGCCCTTCTGCGGGCCGTACACCGCCGGCGCGCCCTTGGGGCCGGTCAGCGGGTTGTCCACGTCGCTGGCGAGGATGATCTCGGTGTCGGCGAGGCGCGGGTCCAGGCCGGTCAGGTCGGCGGTCGCCAGGTCGCGCAGCGGGCCGCCGCCCGGGGCGACCGGCTCGCCGTCGGCGGTCAGGAAGCGCGCGCCCAGCGCGCTGAGCATGCCCGCGCCGCCGTCGGTGGTGGCGCTGCCGCCGACCCCGAAGACGATCGTCCGCGCGCCCGCGTCGAGGGCGGCGCGCAGCAGCTCCCCGGTGCCGTAGGTGGTGGCTGACAGCGGCGCGAAGACGCCGGGCGGCAGGTGGCGCAGCCCGGAGGCCTCGGCCATCTCGACCACGGCGGTGCCCGCGCGCAGCGCGTACGCCGCGGTGACCGGTTCGCCGAGCGGGCCCGTCACCCGTTCCGCGCGCCGCTCGAACCCGGCCGCCACGGCCGCGTCGACCGTGCCGTCGCCGCCGTCGGCGACGGGCAGCGCCTCGACCGCCACGGTGCCGGACGCGCCACGCCGCAGTCCGGCGGTGACGTGCTCGGCGACCTGCACGGCCGTGAGTGAGCCTTTGAACTTGTCCGCGGCGATGAGCACCCGTGTGTCCGTCACCTTGCTACCCCTTGCTGTTTCCAGGAGTCGCGCCGCTGCGACCCTATACGGAGCGCCGCGTCCGGTACACCTGTGCCATGAGCGCACTCGCGGACCGGATCCTCGGCGGCTGGCTCGGCCGGATCTCGGGGAACATGCTGGGCAAGCCCGTGGAGCGGGGCGACTACTGGACGCGGGAGCGGATCGACCGCTATCTGCGGGCCACCGGCGCCCTGCCGCTGACCGACTACCTGCCCCGCCGCCGTCGGACCGGCTCGCGGAGTACGCGCTGCGCCCCGAGTGGCCGGAGTGCGTACGCGGCCGGATCCACGGCAGCTGCCGGGACGACGACATCGACTACTCGATCCTCGGGCTGCATCTGCTGGAGACGTACGGCCTGGGGTTCACCACCGAGCAGGTCGGCGAGCTGTGGCTGCTCCGGCTGCCGTACCTGCAGACCTTCACCGCCGAGCGCGCCACGTACCGGAACCTGGCGGCCGGGTTGAAGCCGCCGGTCTGCGCGACGGTCGACAACCCGTACCAGGAGTGGATCGGCGCGCTGATCCGCGCGGACGTCTTCGGCTGGGTGTGCCCCGGCGATCCGGGCCGGGCGGCGGCCCTGGCCCGCCGGGACGCGGTGCTCTCGCACACCGGCAACGGCGTCTACGCGGCGATGTGGGCGGCGGCGCTGGTCGCCGCGGCGTTCACCGCCGACGGGCCACGGGACGCCGTGGGGACGGCGCTGGACCGGATCCCACCGGGATGCCGGCTGGCGCGTACGGTGCGGCGCACCGTGTCCCTGTACGAGGCGGGGCTGAGCTGGGCCGACACCCTGGCCGAGCTGGACGCGGAGGCGCGGCGGCTGCACTGGATCCACGCGGTCCCCAACGCGGCCGTGATCACGGCCGGGCTGCTGTACGGGGAGGGCGACTTCACCGCGACCATCGCGCTGACCGTGCGCGGCGGCCTGGACACCGACTCCAACGGGGCGACGGCCGGGTCGGTGGCGGGCGTGCTGTGCGGGGCGGCGGCCATCCCGCCGCAGTGGACCGAGCCGCTCGAGGACCGGGTGCGCAGTGCGGTGTACGGCTTCGACGGGGCGCGGATCAGCGAGCTGGCGAAGCGCACGGAGCGGCTCGCCGCCGCGGGCGGCGGAGCCTGATCGGCACGCCCGGGCCGGGGCGCACCGGCGGCGGGGCCTGACCGGCGCGGAGAACCGGCGGCGGAAAAGGCAGTCGCACACCGCCCGGCACGCTGCGTACGCTCCCGCCATGAGCAGCGACGCGACGCGACGCCCCCTGGTGGCGATCTTCAGCGGCGCCGGGATCTCCACGGACTCCGGCATCCCGGACTACCGCGGCCCGCAAGGGCTCTGGCGGCGGGACCCGGAGGCCGAGAAGCTCGTCACGTACGACTGCTACATGTCCGATCCGGAGATCCGGCGCCGGTCCTGGCTGATGCGCCGGGACAGCCAGGCGCTGCGGGCCCGGCCCAACGCCGCCCACGAGGCGGTGGTCCGGTTGGAGCGCTCGGGCGTACCGGTGCGGGTGATCACCCAGAACGTGGACGGTCTGCACCAGCTCGCGGGGATGCCCGCGCGGAAGGTCCTGGAGCTGCACGGCACGGCCCGCGCGGTGCGGTGCACTCGCTGCGACCGGCGCTCCGACATGGCGGAGGCGTTGGAACGGGTGGCGGCGGGCGAGCCCGATCCGGCCTGCCGGGAGTGCGGCGGCATCCTGAAGTCGGCGACGGTGATGTTCGGCGAGAGCCTGGATCCGGTGGTGCTGGGCGAGGCGGTGGCCGTGACGAAGGCATGCGAGGTCTTCATCGCGGTGGGCAGCAGCCTCCAGGTGCAGCCGGCCGCGTCGCTGGCCGGAATCGCGGTCGAGCACGGGGCGCGGCTGATCATCGTGAACGCCGAGCCGACGCCGTACGACGCGCTCGCGGACGAGGTGCTCCGCGAGCCCATCGGCACGGCGCTACCAGAGCTGCTGGCCGGGCTCGCGGAGGGCTCTCTCCCCTGACCCTCGCCCAGCGCGCGCCTAGAACAGCCCCGCCTGCGCCACGGCCGCGCGCCGTTCGAAGTCCAGCAGCCGCCGCTTGCGGTCGATGCCGCCGCCGTAGCCCGTGAGGCTGCCGTCCGCGCCGACCACGCGATGGCAGGGGACGATGATCCCGATCGGGTTCTTCCCGTTCGCCAGGCCCACCGCGCGGGAGGCGGTCGGCTGGCCCAGGCGGTCGGCCAGCGTGCCGTAGGAGATCGTCTCGCCGTACGGGATCCGCCGCAGCCGCTCCCAGACGCGCAGCTGGAACGGCGTGCCGGACAGCTTCAGCGGCAGGTCGAAGTCGGTCAGCTCGCCCGCGAAGTAGGCGGCGAGCTGGCGGGCGGCCTCGGTGAACGGCGTGTCGTCGGGCGCGCCGAAGCTCTCCTCCGGGGGGGCGGTGCCGCTGGTCGGTCATGTAGAGCCCGGACAGGACGCCGTCGTTGGCGACGAGGGTGAGCGGGCCGTACGGGCTGTCGAGGACGGTGTGGACGCGGGGCATGAGGGTGTTCCGTATCGCTCGGGAGGCGGTGACGTGTGTGGTCACGTGCGCGGTCAGTCGGTGGGCAGGTGGTTGATCGGGTGGTCGTCGGTGGCCCACAGGTACTGCACGGCGTAGGCGCGCCAGGGCCGCCAGGCGGCCGAGTGCCGGATCAGCGCCGCCGGGGTGGCGGGCAGGCCCAGTTCCCGTGCGGCGCGGCGTACGCCGAGGTCGGTGGCGGGGAAGGCGTCGGGGTCGCCGAGCGCCCGCATCGCGACGATCTCCACGGTCCAGGGCCCGATGCCGGGCAGGGCGGCCAGTCGCCGGCGCGCCTCGTCGCGGTCGCCGCCGATGTCGAGGGCGAGTTCCCCGGTGGCGAGTGCGCCGATCAGGCGGGTGAGGGTGGCGCGCCGGGCGGCGGGCATGGCGAGGGCGGCCGGGTCGAGTCCGGCCAGCGCCTCCACCGCCGGGAAGAGGTGGGTCAGGCCGCCCTCGGGGTCGTCGACCGGTTCGCCGTGCGCGGTGGCCAGGCGTCCGGCGAGGGTGCGGGCGGCGGCCGTGGAGACCTGCTGGCCCAGGACGGCGCGTACGGCGAACTCGTCGGCGTCCACGGTGCGCGGCACCCGCCGCCCCGGCGCCTTGTGGACCAGGGGGCTGAGTCCGGGGTCGGCGGCGAGCGCGGCGTCGACTGCCTCGGGGTCGGCGTCGAGGTCGAGCAGCCGGCGGCAGCGGCTGATGGCCCCGGCGAGATCCCGCAGGTCGGTGAGGGACAGTCGGCACTCGATGTGGTCGGGGCGCGGCCGCAGGGCGGCCACGCCGTGCCCGTACGACAGCCGCAGGGTGCGCCGGTACGCGCCGTCGCGCCATTCCTCCACGCCGGGGACGGCGGTGGCGGCGAGGTGGCCGAAGAGGTTGTCCGGGCACAGCGGCGCGCGGAACGGCAGCCGCAGGGCGAGCACGCCGGGGGCGCCGGGCCCGGTGCCGCGCCCGCCGCGGGCACGCCCGCGCAGCTCGGTCGGGGAGAGCGCGAACACCTCCCGTACGGTCTCGTTGAACGCGCGGATGCTGGCGAACCCGGCGGCGAAGGCGATGTCCGCCATGGGCAGGGCGGTGGTCTCGACCAGGAGCCGGGCGGTCTGGGCGCGCTGGGCGCGGGCGAGCGCGAGCGGCCCGGCGCCGAGTTCGGCGCGCAGCTGCCGTTCGATCTGGCGGGTGCTGTAGCCGAGTCGGGCGGCGAGCCCGGGGACGCCGTCGCGGTCCACGACGCCGTCGGCGATGAGCCGCATGGCGCGGGCGACGGCGTCGGCGCGCTGGTTCCAGTGCGGGGAGCCGGGCGCGGCGTCGGGCCGGCAGCGCTTGCAGGCCCGGAATCCGGCCTGCTGGGCGGCGGCCGCGCTCGGGTAGAAGGTCATGTTCTCGACCTTGGGCGGGACGACCGGGCAGCTGGGACGGCAGTAGATGCGGGTGGTGAGGACGGCGGTGAAGAACCAGCCGTCGAAGCGGGCGTCCTTGGACTGCACGGCGCGTACGCACCGGTCGTGGTCGGTGTGCATGGCATCAAGCATCGGGCACCGGGCGCGCGGGCGGCTGGCGGAAATCCGACATGGCCGTGCCGAGCGTCCTGCGGATCTTGCCGCAAACCGGGGCCGGGCGGGGCGCTCTTCCGCGATGATGGCGTGCGTGACCGACTACACCGAGCTGTCGCTGTCCGACGGCACCTCCGTACGGCTGGAAGTGGTCCCGGCGCCGCCGCCTGACGGCGGGTTCGGGGGCGTGTCCCCGGTGGGCCGTGGACCGTCGTCCGCCGCGCTGCGGGCCGCCGAGGCGGCGCGTACGGTGCTGCGTCCGCTCGGTCCGCTGCTGCAGGAGGTGCACGACGCGGTGTCGTCCGGCGCCGTGCCGCCCGACGAGATCAGCGTGCAGTTCGGGGTGCAGGTGGGCCAGGATCTGAAGCTGGGGATCGTCGGCGCCAACGGGCAGGCCAGCCTGACGATTTCGGCGACCTGGCGCATGGGACCGGACCGTACCGGACCGGCCGACCGCGCGGGCGCAGGCGCCGTGCCGGGCACGGGCACGAGCGCGGGCACAGGCGGCAGCATGGGCGCCGCGCCGGGCGCGGGCCGAACGGACTGAGCGTATGGGGTGGTTCCGGCCTCGTGGCGGCGATTCGCGGCCCGCCGCCGTGTCCGTGCTCAGCGACCTCGACGGCAAGCCGGTCGGCTCGGCCGTCCTGCTGCCCGAGCAGCACCTTCTCACCTGCGCACACGTCGTCAACGGCGCCTTCGGCAAGGACGAGTTCGCCGCGGAGGACCCCGGACCGGTGCGTTTACGGGTCCGCGTCCACGGCCCGGACGACACCGTGGAGCGCGTGGCCCGGCTGACGACGTGGATAGCACCGCGCCTCGGCGGTGGGGGCGTCGGGGCGTACGAGTGGCAGGGCGATCTCGCGGTGCTGCTGCTCGACGAAGCGCTGCCGGAGGCCATCCAGCCGCCCCGCTGGCACCCGATGGCGGAGCGGCAGGTGGTGCGGGCGTGGCACGGTACGGGTGAGCGCGGCTGGTTCGCGGATGCCGAAGTGACCGAGTGCAACGGCCGGTTCGGCTACGTCGACGGGCTGCGGGACAAGCTGCCGGTGGAGCGCGGGTTCAGTGGCGGCCCGCTGTGGTCGCGCCGGGACCGGGCGGTGGTCGGGCTGGTCACGGCCAAGCTGGAGGCGCGCGGCGGGCTGCACCGCGCCTGGTGCGTCCCGTGGCAGCGCGTCCGCGCCGAGCTGGCGGCGACCGGGGCGGCGCGGCTGACGGCACCGTACGACGACGGTCTGCGGGACCGGACCGAGTACACCGACCTCGTGGCACTCCTCGACGGCCTGCGGTTCTCCGGGGGCGCCGAGGGATGGGCGCGCTGGGCCCGGTCCGTGGCGCGCGAGTGCGGACTCGACCACCCGGAGGGCGGGGGCCCGTCCGCCGAGGAGTTCGCCCACCTGCTGCTGACCCGGGAGCGGGCGCTGCCCGCCCTGACGGGCCTGGTGCGCCGCGGCGCGGACCCGGCCGCCGCCGACGCGCTGCTCGACATCGGCCGCAGGGCGGGGCTGCGGCGGCTGCTGTCGCCCCGCGAGCACCGCGAGTTGGTGGGCCTGCTGGGCGGGCTGCCGGCTTCCGGCGCGGCCCGCATCCCGACGGCCGTACGGGCGGCGCTGCTCGCCCCGGTGCCCGCCGGGCTGCTGGCCGACGGCGGACGCGTCGAGGAGCTGACGGGGTATCTGGAGCAGCTGCCCGGCGACAGCATGCCGTCCCCGGGAGGCGCCGGTCCGGTGCCCGCGCTGCTGCGCGCGGCCGAGTTCATCGCCGCCGGGTGCTGCCCGCCCGGGGCGGCCGACGGGACGGGCCACAGGGCGGGTGACGGAACGGCCGACGGCGACGGAACGGCCGACGGGACGGGCGGCCCGCGCGCGGAGCTGCGGCGCTGGAACGAGCGGGTCGCGGAGCGGCTGGGAGTGCACACGGCGGCGCTGCGGGAACGCCGCAGGGACGCCGCCGACTGGGAGCGGCGCGCACGGCACCCGGTGCCCAGGGTGCTGGCGGCGCTGGACTCCTGCGGCCCGGCCGCCGACCGCTACCGGCTGCGCCTGTGGTGCGACGACGGCACCGGGCCGCGCCGGGTCTCGGAGGACGAGAACCGGCCCCGGACGGCCACGGAAGCGGCCCGGGAGATACTCGGCGCGGTGGGCTCGCTGCGCCGCCCGCAGCCGCGGGGGCCGCTGCCGGTGGTGGAACTCATCGTGGACCGGGACGCGTTGGAGGTCCCGTTCGACGACTGGGACGGCGATCCGCAGGGCGTGCTGCCGCGGATCCTCGGGGTGGAGTACCCGGCCGTGGTCAACTGCCCCGAGCTGCGGGAGCGGGCCGGTGCGGATCTGCTGGCGGACTGGCGTGAGCGGTGGCGGCGGCTGCACGAGGAGGAGCCGCTGCGCGTCGACGGCGGCTGCGGTGACACGCGGGCGGTGTACGGGCTGCTGATGGAGCGGCGGTTCGCGGCGCGGGTCGACATCGACGTGCCGGCGGCGGCCCGTTCCGGCATCGTGCAGGTGTGCCTGTCGGCGGGGGTGCCCGTGGTGCTGTGGGACCGCGGCGGCGCGCCGGGCTCCCCCGCCGTGCGGTACGCGGAGCGGGTGCCCGCGCACGGACTCGCGGAGGCGGTCCGGGTCTACCGCAGCAAGACCTTGCAGCGCCCGGCCGACTATCCCGGCCGTCCGGTCCTGGCCTGGGCGGACGCGGACCGGCCGCTGCCCGCGCTGGAGCTGGCGGACCCGGCGGACGAGGCCGCTTCGGCGCCGTCCGGCTCGTACGGGTCGTACGGGTCGGCGGAGCTGTTCGACGACGCGGGTGGCGCCGCGTTCGCCCCCGCGCCGTCGGCCGATGAGTTGCTGTCCGATCCGTCCGACACGGAGGTTCTTCGATGAGTACGCAGCAGGGGTGGCGGCTGTTCCACGGGGACGGCCGGCGGCGCGAGGTGGCGATGCCGCCCGCCCCGCCCTGGCGGCGGTTCGGAGACCAGCCGGAGGACCGGTCCGGGGAGCGGTCCGACGCGGTCCGGCGGCCGACGCAGCCGTATCTCATCGCGCCGCACCACGCCGACGTGGTCAACGCCGCCCTGCATCTGCGGCGCCCGCTGCTGGTCACCGGCGCCCCGGGCACCGGCAAGTCGTCGCTGGCGCAGGCGGTCGCCCAGGAGTTGGGGCTGGGCAAGGTGCTGCACTGGCCGATCAACAGCCGCTCCACGGTGCAGGACGCGCTGTACCGCTACGACGCGATCGGCCGGCTGCGCGAGACGACCCTCAGCCGGGACCGCGACGAGGCCGAGCCGTCGATCGGCACCTTCGTCCGGCTCGGCCCGCTGGGCACCGCGCTGGTGCCCGGCTACGAGCCACGGGTGCTGCTGGTGGACGAGCTCGACAAGGGGGACGTGGACCTGCCCAACGACCTGCTGACGGTCTTCGAGGAGGGCGAGTTCGAGATCCCCGAGCTGGCGCGGCTGCCCGAGGAGCAGGCGGAGGTCGCGGTCCTCACCGAGCGGCCCGGCGAGCAGGCCACGGTGGAGCGGGGGCGGCTGCGCTGCCGGGAGTTCCCGGTGGTGGTGATCACCAGCAACGGCGAGCGGGACTTCCCTCCCGCCTTCCTGCGCCGCTGCGTCCGCCTGGAGCTGCCCACCCCGGACGAGGAGCGGCTGCGCGCGATCGTCACCGCCCATCTGGGGCCGGCGGCGCTGGTCGAGGTGGACGATCTGCTGGACGCCTTCCTGCGCCGCCGCGCGACCCGCGAACTGGCCACGGACCAGCTGCTGAACGCGGTGTTCCTGCGCGCGGGCGGAGCGGACCTGTCGGCTGACGGCCTGCTGGACGCGGTGCTGCACCAGCTCGGCGGGGCGGTGTAGCGATGGCGGGCGGCGACGACCCGACCGCGCGGCGGGCGTCCTCCGCGGTTCCGGCCGAACTCGCCCCGTACCCCGCGGTCATGGCCCTCGTCCAGTCAGGGAGGGCAAGGGGCCGGGTCGGCATCGACGAGGTCCTCCTCGCCTTCGAGGTCGACCGGGTGCCGCCGGACCTGCGGCAGAGGACGCTGGCGGGCCTCGCTGCGGCGGGCGTGCAGTTGGTGGCCGACGCCCAGGGCAGCGACGCCCAGCTCGCCGCGCTCGAGGCGGGGCTCGCGGCGCTGAGGGCACTGGCGGACGCCCAAGTGGGCGGCGCCGCGATCGCCGAGATCGAGGCGGGGCTGAGGGCGCTGATCGCCGACGCCCGAGGCGGCAGCGCCCCGCTCGGTGCCTCGGGCAGCGGCGGCGCCGGGTCCGGTACGGGGCGTACGGCGGCGCTGGGGCAGCTCGACGCCGTACGGGCGGTGCTCGCGGCGAGCGGTGCCGAGCTGTCGCAGGAGGAGCTGCTCGACGCGCTGTGGCTGGCCACCCGGCTGCCCGCCGGGGCGGCGGACGCCCCGCTGGAGCGGGCGCGGACGGTACGGGACGACGACGGCGTGCAGCGGGCGACCGTTTCGCACGGCCCCGTCGCCGCATCGGGCAGCGAGACATCGGCCGTCGCCGAGGGCCCACCGACGACCCCGCAGGTGCCTCCCGGGTCGTCTGGGCGTCCCCCGCCCTACGAGGCGGGCCCCGGCGGCGCGGCCTGGGCGCTGGGCCGGGGAGCGGCCGCGGGCGCAGGGAGCACCGGGCCGCGTGGCACACACGGCGCCGCGGGGACGCTTCCGGGGGGCCGCGGCCGGCCCGCCAGCGGGCTGTACGGCGCGCCGGACATGCCGCTGATGTCCACCGTCACGCGCCGCGCGCGGCCGTCGTCGCACCGCGCGGTGCCGCTGCGGGTGCCGGAGGGCAAGGCGCTGCCCGCCGAGCTGTCCCTGGGCCGCGCCCTGCGCCCGCTCAAGCAGCACCGCCCGAACCCGCTCAGACGGGAGATGGACGAGATCGCGACGGCGGCCGCGCTCGCCGAGACGGGGCTGCCGGATGTGGTCACCCGCCCGGCTCGGGAACGCTGGCTGGATCTGGCGCTCGTCGTGGACGACGGCCTGTCGATGCTGCTGTGGCGGCGGCTCGCCGTCGAACTGCGCACGCTGATGCAGCGCTCCGGGGCGTTCCGGGCGATGCGCGTGCACGGCCTGCGGTCGCGCGGTGCCGGTACGCCCGCGTTGCGCGCCAAGCCGTACGCGCCCGGCGCCGCGACCCTGCCCACCGCCGCGGTGTCCGACCCGTCCGGGCAGACGCTGGTGCTGGTGGTGAGCGACGGGGTGGGCGCGGCCTGGCGGGACGGGCGGATGACGACCGTGCTGGAGCGCTGGGCGGCGCACGGGCCCACGGCGGTGGTGCACGCCCTGCCGCCCCGGCTGTGGCAGGGCTCCGGCATCCGCGCCGAGCGCTGGCGCGTGACGACGCGCAGGCCGGGTGCGGCCAACGTGGACTGGAGCGTCGCCGACCCGGTGCTGCCTCCGGAACTCGCCGCGTTCGACGGCGTTCCGGTGCCGGTGCTGGAACCGGCCGCCGAGCCGATGGCGGACTGGGCCCGGCTGCTGTCGTCCCCGAGCGGAACGGCACTGCTGCCGCTGCTGTCCCGGCCGCGACCCGCGCGCGGGCCCGCGCGGGCGGCGGGCACGGGTGCCACGCCGAGCGCGGGGAGCGCGGGAGGCGTGGCGAGTTCGGGGAGCCCGGCGAACGCGGGCGGCTTGGGGGGCGCATACACCGCGGGGAGCGCGGGAGGCGTGAGAAGCACGGCAGGCACGGGCCATGGGGGAAACGCCGGAATGGCGGGAAGCGCGGGGACCGCGGGACGCGCAGGGACTACAGGACGCGCGGGGAGCGCGGGAGGCGTGGCGAATGGCGCGCGGGGGCCGTGCCGCGCGCCGCTCCGTCCGCCCGGGACGACCTGCGCCACCTCCAGCGGTTCCGCGACGCCGCCTCCCCCGAGGCGTACCGGCTGGCCGCGCATCTGGCCGCCGTGGCACCGCTGTCGGTGCCCGTGATGCGGCTGGTGCAGTCCTCCGTGGAGTGGCAGGCGGACACCGGCCATCTGGCGGAGGTGTTCCTGGGCGGGCTGATGCGCCCGGCCCCGCCGCCACCCGAAGCCGGGCCTGAGCCCCTGCCCGTACAGCACCGGACGTTCCAGTTCACGCCCGCCGCCCAGGAGGCGCTGCTGGACGCCGTGCCGGTCGGCGAACTGCTGCGTACCGGCGAGGTCGTGGGCCGGCAGCTGGCGCGGCTCGCGGGGCGCTCCCCCGACTTCCCCGCCTGGCTCGCCCACCCCGACGGCCCGGACCATCTCCCGTCGGCGGGGCGGCCGTTCGCGACGGTGGAGGCGCGGCTCGCGGCCCGCTTCGGCGCGTCGGGGCGCCGTTCCCCCGCGCCGCGCCTTCGCGCCACGATGGCCGACGGCTGGGCGCCGCTGCTCCCCACCGACCCCCGCACCCTGGGGCCCTACACGCTGCTGACGCGGAACGGCACGGGCGCGCGGACCCTGGCCTTCATGGGGTACAAGCCGGCGGGCGAGACCGCGGTCGTGCGGACCGTGGCACGGTGGGCCGACGACGCCCACCATCTGCTGCGCACGGAGAGCGAGGCGCTGCGCAGGATGGCCGGACGTCACGCGCCGAGGCTGCTGGCCACCGGCCTCGACCAGGACCCTCCGTGGCTCGCGGAAGAGGCCAGAAACGACACCCGGCGGTTGTCCGCCGCGGTCTCCCGTGCCGACTGGGACGCCGGGACGGCGTTCGCCATCGCCCGGGAGCTCGCCGACGCGGTCCGCGTCTGTGCCGAGGAGGGCCTCGTACACGGGGATCTGCACGCCGAGACGGTGCACGTGGCGGGGTTGGACGTGGTACTGACCGGCTGGTCGTCGGCGATCATCGACGGTGTGTCGGCCTCCGGTTCGGATACGGGCCATGAGACCAACATCCGGGACCTGGGCCTGCTGCTGTGGACGATCGGGGGCGGCGAGTACGACCGCACGGCGACGACGGACACGGTCAGCCTGCCGCGCTGGCCAGGCGCCCAGTGGGAGCCGCTGCGCCGCCTGGTGGCCGCCTGTCTGCGCCGGGACACCGACGAGGGGCCGACGATCCACGAGGTCTGGGGCGTCTTCGAGCGGTACGAGCGGATCGGCACCACCGCCGACGGCGCCCCGGTCTACTCCCCGCCACGCCCGGCGGAACCGCCTGCGCGGCCCGTTGCGCAGGCGCCACCTTGGCCGTTGCGGATGGTCTGGGACCCGGCAGTCGAGCAGTGGTTGCCGCTGTCGTCCCAGTCCCAAGCCCCGCGGTCCGATGCCCCGTCCGATGCCCCACGGTCGCCGTCGGGCCCCGCCGCCTATTCGGCCCCACCGCGGATGCCCCAGGAGCCCCCGTCCTCCGAGGCACCCCCGCCGCCGACCTCCGAGGCACCCTCGCCGCCACCACCGCCCACCGACACGTCCCCGCTGCCACCGCCGCCCGCCGCTCCCGCCGGCGAGGCGCCGCACGGATCTCCGCTCATCGCCGCCGATCCGGCCCACTTGGGCCCGTACCGGCTGCTCGGCCGCCTGGCCCCCGGCCCGAACTCGTCCGTCTACGTGGCCCGATACGAGGCGGAGGACGGCGACGCCTACGCGGCGGTCCGCACGCGCACCGTCGCCTTCCGCCCGTCGTCCCCTGATCTCAGCGATCTGGAGACGGAGGCGGAGGCCCTGCGCCGGATGGCGGGCCGCTACGCACCGAGGTTGCTGGGGCACGATCTGAACGACCGCCCGCCCTGGGTCGCCAGGGAGCTCTTCGCGACCTCCGCGGCCCGGTCGGTCCGCACCCTGAAGGAACTGCTGTCCGGCGGCGTCGCACTCGACGCCCGCACCGCGGCCACCCTCGGATGGCAGGTGGCGGAAGCGGTGAGCCTGTGTGCGGAGGAGCGTATGGCACACGGCAGTCTGTCGGAGAGCACGGTGCTCATCGTGGACGGTGCGGTGAAACTCGACGGCTGGGCCAGGGCGGTGATCGACGGTGGCGTCCCCTACCGGTACCGGTATGGGGTTGCCACCCGCCTGGACGACGTGGCCGCTCTCGGCGAGATCTTGCTGCTGCTGGCCGGTGCGCGGTTTGTCCGTTCCGCAGGAGCGAGGCGGCCGACCATCGACTGGTCGGCCTCCCCGTGGCGGAGTGGGGGCTGGGCGCCGGTGCGCGAGATCGCCGAGGCCGCCTGGAGCAATCCCGAACGCCCGACGGCGCGTCACGTCGCGGACGTGCTGGCCGAGCACGTCGCTGACAGCCACGTCTCCCGGATCCGCGCTCCCCTGAAGCACAGCCAGCACATCGCCGTGTTGACTTTCCGGCCCGCGGCCGGCAAGGCCACCACCGCGCTCGCGTTGGGCGCCACGCTCGCCCGCCTCCGCCGGGACCCAGTAGTGGCGTTCGACGCCACCCGGCCCGGCAGCAGCCTGTCGGTACGGACTCGGAACATGGCCGAGGAGTCGGGGCGGGCGTTCGAGCTGTTCGACGCCCGGCACGATCTGTGGCTGCTGGGCGGAGAGGGGCTTGGACAACTGGATCTGCTCGTCCAGGGCAATACGGCGCTCACCACCAGGATGTTCGACGGGAGGGCCTACACCCGCACGCTCGTCGCGCTGCGGCTGCGGTACCCGATCATCATCAGCGAGGCGGGACCCAACATGGAGCGGGCGACCTCCCTCGGAGTCTTCGACCACGCCAACCAGTTGATCGTCGTCTGTTCCGCCGACGACGAGAGCAAGAGCCACGGCGACCTTTATCGGCTGACCCGTTCGCGGTTCTCAAGGCTCGCCAAGCGTGCCATCATCGTGGTCGCCGCACACCGTCCGCTGGAACCGGCGGAGATGCTGACCGCGGTGGCCCGTTACAAAGGGCTGTGCCGCGCAGTCGTCCCCGTGCCGTTCGACCCCGAGCTGTGGTCGTACCCGGAGCTGGACCTCGACCGGCTGACCCCCGCCACCCGTGACGCGTTCGTGCGCCTCGCCGCCCTCCTCGCCCAGGGCTTCCCCGTCCGGCAGCCGGACAGAGCCCGGCAACTGGACCAGACGGACGAGTGAGGCGACGGCCCCGGCGCCGCACGCCCTATGGTGTACGGCATGCCCACCGCGTCAGGCTCCGCGCCCGCCACCATCCGCATCGTCTCCCGGTCCTCCCCCATGGCCCTGGCCCAGGTGGAACGGGTACGTGGCGAACTGGCCGCCCTGCACCCCGGTACCCGTACCGAGGTCGTTCCCGTGACCACCTCCGGTGACCGGTGGATGGGGGACCTGGCGGCGCTCGGCGGCAAGGGCGCGTTCACCAAGGAGGTGGACGCCGCGCTGCTGGCCGGTGAGGCCGATCTCGCGGTGCACTGCGTCAAGGACATCCCCGCCGACCGGCCGCTGCCCGCGGGGACGGTCTTCGCCGCGTATCTGAAGCGGGACGACATCCGGGACGCGCTGGTCCACCCCGGCGGGCTGACCCTCGACGAGCTGCCCGCGGGTACCCGGATCGGTACCTCCTCGGTGCGCCGCAGCGCCCAACTGGCCATCTCGCACCCGCATCTGGAGTGCGTGCCGATGCGGGGCAACGCCAACCGGCGGCTGGAGAAGCTGGACGCGGGTGAGGCCGACGCGCTGCTGCTCGCGGTGTCCGGGCTGGAGCGGATCGGCGTCACGGACCGGATCAGCGAGGTGCTGCCGGTGGAGACGATGTGCCCGCCGATCGGGGCCGGGGTGCTGGCGCTCCAGTGCCGTGAGGAGGACACGGCGACCATCGAGGCGGTCACCGCGCTCGGTGACACGGACGCCTGGCGGGAGATCACCGCCGAGCGCATGCTGCTGCACGTCCTCCAAGGGCACTGCAACTCGCCGATCGCGGGCTACGCCAGGGCGGAGCGGGACGGCCGGCTGTCGCTGCGGGCCCGGGTGTTCACCCCGGACGGCAAGACGGTGCTGGACGCGCACGAGTGGGCCGGGCCGCTGGACCCGGCGACGCTGGGCACCTCGGTGGCGGTGTCCCTGCTGCGCCAGGGCGCACGGGAGTTGATCGACGGGATCCCGCACTAGGGCGGGACGGGCACCGGGCACAGGCCCGGGTCGGCCCCGGCGGTCAGCTGTCCGCGCGCAGGCGCCGCCACACCGCCCGTGCCGCGTGGTGTCCCGACATCCCGTGGACGCCGGGGCCGGGCGGGGTCGCCGAGGAGCACAGGAAGACGGCGGGGTGGGCGGTGGTGTACGGCACGGCCCTGAGCTTGGGGCGGAGCACCGCCTGGAGGCCGGTGAAGGCTCCGCACGCGACATCCCCGTCGACGTAGTTGGCGTTGCGCGCGGCCAACTCCCGCGGCCCCGCGACAGCGCGGGCCAGCACGCGGTCCCGGAAGCCCGGCGCGAAGCGTTCGATCTGCCGCTCGACGACGTCGGTGGCGTCGCCGGTCCAGCCGCTGGGCACATGGCCGTACGCCCAGAACACGTGCTTGCCTTCCGGGGCCCGGGTGCGGTCGATCAGCGACGGCTGGGCGGTGATGAGGAAGGGTACGGACGGGTCGCGGCCCTGGACCGCCGCCCGCAGGGCCGCCTCGATCTCACCGCTGGTGGGGCCGATGTGGACGGTGCCCGCACGCCGGGCCTCGGGCGCGGTCCACGGCACCGGCCCGTCCAGCGCGTAGTCGATCTTGAAGACGCTCGGGCCGTACCGGTAGCCCCGGTAGGCGTTGCCGAGCCCGGCGATCCGGGCCAGGGCGGTGGGCGAGGTGTCGAAGACGTACGCGCGGGCGGGCGGGAGGTCGTCCAGGCGCTTGACCTCGAATCCGGTGTGCACGGCGCCGCCGCACTCGCGCAGATGGCCGCCCAGGGCGTCGGAGATGGCCTGGGAGCCGCCGCGCGGCATCGGCCAGCCGACCTCGTGCGCGGCGAGGGCGAAGACGAGGGCGATGCCGCCGGTGGCCAGGCCCGTGGTGGGGGCGATGGCGTGCGCGGCGAGCCCGGCGAGCAGGCCCCGGGCCTTCTCGTCGCGGAAGCGGAGGGCGGCCATGAGGGCGGCGGGCTGGACGGCGTTGAGGCCGAAGCGGATCCAGGTGGCGGGGTCGCGCGGCAGCCCCAGCCACTGGGTGCGCAGGAAGTCGGGGCGAGGGTGTCCCAGCGGCCGAGGAAGGGGGCCAGGAGCCGGCGGTAGGCGCCCGCGTCGCGCGCGCCGAGCGAGGAGGCGGTCTCCCCCACGGAGCGGGCGAGGACGGCGGCCGTGCCGTCCGGGAACGGGTGGGCCAGCGGCAGTTCGGGGTGCAGCCATTCCAGTCCGTGCCGGGCGAGCGGCATGGCCCGGAACGCCGGCGAGCCCACGCCGAGCGGGTGCACGGCCGAGCAGGGGTCGTGCCGGAAGCCGGGGAGGGTGAGCTCCTCGGTGCGGGCGCCGCCGCCGATCCCGTCCGCGGCCTCGAAGACCTCCACGGCCAGGCCGCGCCGGGCGAGTTCGGCGGCCGCGGTCAGTCCGTTCGGCCCGGCACCCACCACCACCACGTCGAGCATCGACGGCACGTGACAGTCCTCCTCGACGTTGCGGGGTCGTCTGCTGGCGCCGCCGGGCCGTGCGCGCGCCGGGGGTGTGTCGCTCCGTCAGCGCGCGCCCGACAGCAGGGCCAGGATATGCCGCGCGGTCTCCTCGTCCCGCGCCGCGGTGAAGGGCAGCGCGTTGCCGCCCGCGATGCGGAAGGGCTCGTCCGCGACGGTGGCGCTGAAACCGCCCGCCTCGGCGACCAGCAGCAGCCCGGCCGCGTGGTCCCAGGCGTTCTCCCAGGTGAAGGCGACGGCGTCGAGTTCGCCTCGGGCGACGTGCAGATACTCCAGTCCGGCCGAGCCGCACGGCCGGGTCGCGACGCCCGGGGTCTCCAGCCCGGTCAGGGACCGCTTCTCCTCGTCGTCGGTGAAGTCGAAGTGGGATATGGCGACTTCGAGGACCTTGCCGGGCTGCGGGGAACCGGCGTGCAGCCGGTCGCCGCCCAGCCACGCGCCCTGGCCGCGGCGGGCGACGGCCATGAGGTCCAGCGCGGGCGCGTACGTCCAGGAGGCGAGCAGTTCGCCGCGGTGGGCGAGCGCCACCAGCGTGGCGAAGCCGGGGTCGCCGTGCACGAACTGGCGGGTGCCGTCGACCGGGTCGACGATCCACACCGGCAGGTCCCCGCGCAGCCCCGCCAGGACGGCGGGGTCGGCGTGCACGCCCTCCTCGCCGACCACGGTGGAGCCGGGCAGCAGGGCCGTCAGCGCGGCGGTGAGGTGTGCCTCGGCGAGCCGGTCGGCGACGGTGACCAGGTCGTGCGGGCCGTTCTTCTGGACGATCTCGTCGTCGGCCAGCTGCCGGAACCGCGGCAGGATCTCGGCGGCGGCCGCCTTGCGGATCGCCTCCTCGACCTCGGACAGGTCACCGGTGAGGAATGCATCGATCATTCCCCCATGGAACCATGCCCCTCCGACAATAGGGATCGCCGCGGAGGCACCACGGTGTCCTGCGCGTGAACGGAGCCCTCCGGTCCCGGCTCGGCAGCCGACCGGCGCCCTCCGGTCCGCGGCTCCGCGGCCGACCGGCGCCCTCCCGTCCGCGGCTCAGCGGCCGACCGCGTAGCCCTGCATGCCGCGCGGATTGGCGCCCGCCGACAGCACGCCGGTCTCCGGGTCGCGGGAGACGGCGCACAGCCTGCCCTCCGACCAGGGGTCGCCCACGGTCACCCGGTGCCCGCGCCGCCGCAGGTCCGTGATGGTCTCCTGGCCGATGCGCGCCTCGACGGTGACGGACCCGGGGCGCGTCCGGCGCGGATGGAAGGAGCTGGGGAAGGCGTCGGTGTGCCAGTTGGGGGCATCGATGGCGGCCTGCAGCGGCAGCCCGCCGCGTTCCGTCCCGCCGAGTGCCACGGCGAGGAAGAAGTGCACCTGCCACTGGTCCTGCTGGTCACCGCCGGGGGTGCCGAAGGCCAGCACCGGCACCCCGTCGCGCAGGGCGAGGGAGGGGCTGAGGGTGGTGCGGGGGCGGCGGCCGGGGGTGAGGGAAGCGGGCAGGCCGGGCGTCAGCCAGGTCATCTGGAGCCGGGTGCCGAGCGGGAAGCCCAGTTCGGGGACGACGGGGTTGGACTGGAGCCAGCCGCCGCTGGGGGTCGCGGAGACCATGTTGCCCCAGCGGTCGACGACGTCGAGGTGGCAGGTGTCGCCGCGGGTGGCGCCGTCCCCGCCGACGGTCGGCTCGCCCGCGCCCGGGGGCGGCCCCGGCGAGCCGGGATCGTCCGAGGCGGCGGTGTGCGGGCCGAGGACGGGTGCGCGGCCGTCGGGGCTGCCCGGCCGCAGCTCGTACGAGGCCGTGGCCCCGATCAGGGCGCGGCGGGCGGCGTTGTACTCGGGCGACAGCAGGGCCTTCACGGGTACGTCGGCGGAGTCGCCGTACCACGCCTCGCGGTCGGCCATCGCGAGCTTCGTGCCCTCGACGAGGGTGTGGACGTACTCGGGGGTGCCGCGGAGGCGGTCGAGGCCGTCGGGGAGGAGGGCCAGCTGCTGGAGGAAGGCCGGGCCCTGGGACCACGGGCCCGCCTTGCACACGGTCCAGCCGTGCCAGTCGTACGTCACCGGGGTCTCGTAGCAGGCCTCGAAAGCGGCCAGGTCGTCGCCGGTGAGGGTGCCGGTGTGGCGCTTCCCGCTGGTGTCCATGGTGGGGCGGGCGGCGGCCGCGGCGAGCGCCTCGGCGATGAAGCCCTCCCGCCACACGCGGCGCGCGGCGTCGATCTGCCGCTCGCGGCCACTGCCCGCGGACTCGGCCTCGGCCAGGAGGCGGCGCCAGGTGGCGGCGAGGGCGGGGTTGGTGAACAGGCGGCCCGGCGCCGGCGGCCGCCCGCCGGGGAGGTAGACGGCGGCGGAACTGGTCCACTCGGTCGTGAGCAGCTCACGGACGGTGGCGACGGTCCGGCCGAGGCCTTCGACGGGCGGATGGCCGGACTCCGCGTAGCCGATGGCGTAGCGCAGGACGTCGGCGAGGCGCCGGGTGCCGTGGTCGCGCAGCAGCACCATCCAGGCGTCGAAGGCGCCGGGTACGGCGGCGGCCAGCGGGCCGGTGCCGGGCACCAGGTCGAGGCCGAGCGAGGTGTAGTGCGCGATGGTGGCGCCGGCCGGGGCCGGGCCCTGGCCGCACAGCACCCGGACCGGGCCGCCGGCGGGCGCGAGCAGGATGGGTACCTCCCCCGCCGGGCCGTTGAGGTGCGGTTCGACGACGTGGAGGACGAATCCGGCGGCGACGGCGGCGTCGTAGGCGTTGCCGCCGTCCTCCAGTACGGCGAGCGCGGTCTGGGAGGCCAGCCAGTGGGTGGAGGAGGCCATGCCGAAGGTGCCCTGGAGGGTCGGCCGGGTGGTGAACGCTGTCATCTGGCTCCTGTCGCCCGTGCCTGTCATCTGGCTGGTGTCGCCCGTGACTGCCATCTGGCTGGTTTCGCCCGTGCGTGGCCTCGTCCTGGACGCTCTTGATGATCTCGCCGTCGGCGCGGCGGCGCCCAGGGGGCGTAACGTGACGTAGAGGTCTCCTTCGGAGCGGCACCCCCGGAGTGTGCGTGATGAGCCGACTCCGCTTCACCCGGTCCCAGGCGCCGAGCGGCGAGGAACTGCTGAACACCCTCGTCAAGCTCACCGGCGACGTGCTGGACGGGATCAAGCTGCAGCAGGCGCGCGTGGAGCTGGCCACGGCGCTGCAGCGCCTCATGCTCCCGTCCGAGCTGCCGCAGGTGCCGGGCCTGCGCACCTCGGCCCGGTACGTGCCCGCCCGGAAGGGGCTGGACATCGGCGGCGACTGGTACGACGCCTTCACCATGGGGGACGGGACGTTCGGCGTCGCCATCGGGGACGTGCAGGGGCACGACGCCGAGGCGGCGGCCTTCGTCGGGCAGGTCCGTACCGCGCTGCGCGCCGTCGCGGGCGGGACCACCACCGATCCGGGCGCGGTGCTGGCCCGGGTCAACGACCTGCTGGTGGCCATGGCCTGCGGACTGTTCGTGACGTGCTCCTTCCTCCGCTTCGACGCTTCTGCCGGCGAGCTGGCGGACGCCCGCGCCGGGCATGTCCCTGCGGTCTGGGCGGACGCCGACGGCCGTTCGGACATCGTGCTGGACGCGGGCGGGCTGCCGCTGGGCATGTTCCCCGGCGAGGAGTACCCGGTGACCCGGCATCCGCTGAGGGCGCAGGGGGCGTTCGTGCTGCTGACCGACGGGGTGGTGGAGGGCCCGGAGTTCCCGATCGAGCGCGGGCTGGAGGCGGTCGCCAAGCTGGTCGGCGCGGGCTTCGACGCGGACCCGGACCTGCTCGCCACGGAGGTCCTCAAGGTCGCCGACCTGACCGGCCATGACGACGACGCCGCGGTCGTCGTCCTCCGGTACGACGGGCGGCGCGGGTAGCCGGGCGGCCGGGGCGGCGGCTGCCGGGGCGGCGGCGGTCGGCCCGCGTACGGCGGGGCGGAGCACGGGCCGCGCGTGTCGTCGAGGACCCGCGGCCGGCTCGTTGTCTGATGGCTGGCATGGCGTTCAACCGACCGCTCCCCCGGTACCCGGCCGAGGCCCTGCGGACCTGCGTCATCGCCGGGGCCTACTACGGCTCGGCGAAGGTGGGCCTGCTGCAGGAGCTGGTCCGGGGGCAGGTGACACCGCTGTGGCCGCCGACCGGCATCGCGGTGGTGTGCCTGCTGTGGTGGGGGGTGCGGGCGGTGCCGGGCATCGCGCTCGGCGCCTTCCTGGTCAACGTCACGATCGGCCCGACGGCGCTCGCCGTGCTCGGCATCGTGGCGGGGAACACCCTCGCCCCGGTGTGCGGCTGGTTGCTGCTGCGCCGGGCGGGCTTCCGTACCGAGGTGGACCGGCTGCGGGACGCCCTGGCGCTGGTGTTCCTCGCCGCGCTCGTGGCGATGCTGGTCAGCGCCACCGCGGGCACGGCGGTGCTGGTGGCGGCCGGCGGTATCCACGCGGCCGACTTCTGGGCGACGTGGTCGGTGTGGTGGACCGGCGACGCGATGGGGGTGCTCGTGGTCGCCCCGGTCCTGCTGCTCGCGCGCGCCGTGCGGTGGCCGCGGGAGATGCCCCCGTACCGCTGGGCGGAGGCGGCGGCGCTGCTGTGCGGTACGACGGCCGTCACGGTGGTGACCGCGCGGTCCACCGTCCACCTGCTCTTCCTGGTGTTCCCTTTTCTGATCTGGGCGGCGCTCCGCTTCCAGCGGGCCGGGGCCGCGCCGTGCGCGCTGGTCGTCTCCGTGCTGGCGATCTCGGCGGCGGCGGACGACGCGGGCCCGTTCCGGGGTCACGGGCTGGCGGCCCAGATGCTGACCTTGCAGGCGTTCAACGGGACGGTGGCGATGACCGCCCTGCTGCTGTCCGCGGTCATCACCGAGCGCAACCGCACCCACCTGGAGATCGCGTACGTGTGCGGTCTGCTCGCCACCGCCGTGAACCGGCTCGGCCCCGGCGGTGGCACCGGCCGTTGAACGGTCAGTCGGACAGCGCGGGGATCACCAACTGTCCGTACGCGTCGATGGTCGCCTCCTTCGCGTCGTGCATGGCGTAGACCGCGAACTGGTCCACGCCCAGGTCCGCCAGCCGCCGCAGCTTCTCGATGTGCGCCTCGGCCGGGCCCAGGAGGCAGAAGCGGTCGACGATGTCGTCGGGGACGAAGGCGGTGTCGGGGTTCCCGGCGCGCCCGTGGTGGCGGTAGTCGTAGCCCGTGCGCCGCTCGATGTACGCGGTGAGCTCCTCGGGGACGGCGCCGGAGTGCTCGCCGTACCGTGCGACCAGGTCGGCGACGTGGTTGCCGACCATGCCGCCGAACCACCGGCACTGCTCGCGCGCGTGGGCCAGGTCGTCGCCGATGTAGGCGGGCGCGGCGACGCAGACGGTGACCGCGTCCGGGTCGCGGCCCGCCTCGGCGGCGGCGGTGCGGACGGCCTTGACCATCCACTCCGTCAGGAACGGGTCGGCGAGCTGGAGGATGAAGCCGTCGGCCTTCTGCCCGGCCAGCGCGAGCGCCTTCGGCCCGTAGGCCGCCATCCACACCGGCAGCCTGCCCTCCTTGACCCACGGCAGCCGCAGGGCGGTGCCGTCCACGACCGCCTCGCGGCCTTCCGCCAGGTCGCGGATGGCGTCGATGGCCTGCCCCAGCCGGGCCAGGGTGTGCGGTGTGCGGCCCGCCACGCGCATGGCGGAGTCGCCGCGGCCGATGCCGCACACCGTGCGATTGCCGTACATGTCGTTGAGGGTGGCGAAGGTGGAGGCGGTGACCTCCCAGGTGCGCGTGCCGGGGTTGGTGACCATGGGGCCGACGGTCAGCCGCTCGGTGTGCTCCAGGATGCGGCTGTAGATGACGAAGGGTTCCTGCCACAGCACGGCCGAGTCGAACGTCCAGCCGTAGCGGAAGCCGTTGCGTTCGGCGCGCCGCATCAGCCCGACGAGGGCAGAGGCGGGCGGGTCGGCCTGCAGGACGAGTCCGAAGTCCATACTCACTCCCCGGTTCAGCTGAGGTACTGGCAGGTGTCGCGGGGGACGAAGCGGCCGTGGCCCGCCTGTCCGGTGAACCGCCGCCGGTCGATGACCGTCTCGCCGCGCGAGAGGACGGTGACGACCTGTCCGGTGACCCGTCGGCCCTCGTACGCCGAGTAGTCGACGTTCATGTGGTGGGTGTCGGCGGACAGGGTCTGCTGGGCCGCCGGGTCGTAGAGGACGATGTCGGCGTCCGAGCCGGGGGCGATGGTGCCCTTCTTCGGGTAGAGGCCGAACATCCGGGCGGGGGTTGCGCAGGCGACCTCGATCCAGCGGCGGCGCGTGAGGTGCCCGTCGACCACGGCCTGGTGGAGCAGGTCCATCCGGTTCTCCACCCCGGGGAGCCCGTTGGGGATCTTGGAGAAGTCGCCGCGGCCGAGCTCCTTCTGGCCGGTGAAGCAGAAGGGGCAGTGGTCGGTGGAGACGACCTGGAGGTCGTCGGTGCGCAGGCCCCGCCAGAGCGCGGCCTGGTGCTCGCGGGGCCGCAGCGGTGTGGAGCACACGTACTTGGCGCCCTCGAAGCCCGGCTCGGCCAGGTTGTCGGAGGACAGGAACAGGTACTGCGGGCAGGTCTCGCCGAAGACGGGCAGCCCCTTGTCGCGGGCGGCGGCCAGCTCGGCGACGGCCTCCTCCGCCGAGACGTGCACGACGTACAGGGGCGCGCCCGCCACACGCGCGAGCTGGATGGCGCGGTGGGTGGCCTCGGCCTCCAGCAGCGCCTTGCGGACCTCGCCGTGGTGGCGGGGGTCGGTGCGGCCCGCGGCGAGGGCCTGTTCGACGAGGACGTCGATGGCGATGCCGTTCTCGGCGTGCATCATGATCAGCCCGCCGTTGGCGGCGGAGCGCTGCATGGCGCGCAGGATCTGCCCGTCGTCGCTGTAGAAGACGCCCGGGTACGCCATGAACAGCTTGAAGCTGGTGACCCCTTCGCCTATGAGGGCGTCCATCTCCTTGAGGGAGTCCTCGGTGACGTCGGAGAGGATCATGTGGAAGGCGTAGTCGACGGCGCACGTGCCGTCCGCCTTCGCGTGCCAGGCGTCCAGGCCCTCGCGCAGGGAGCGGCCCACCGACTGGACGGCGAAGTCCACGATGGTCGTGGTGCCGCCCCAGGCCGCGGCGCGGGTTCCGGTCTCGAAGGTGTCGGAGGCGAAGGTGCCGCCGAACGGCAGCTCCATGTGGGTGTGCGCGTCGACGCCGCCCGGGATGACGTAGTGGCCGGTGGCGTCGATCGTGCGGTCGGCGGTCCAGCCTTCGGCGTACGCGCTGCCCTGCGCGGCGAGCGCGGCGACGCGCCCGTCCTCGATCAGGACGTCGGCGCGGACCTCGTCGGCGGCGGTGATGACGAGTCCGCCGCGGATGACGGTGCGGGTCATGACGGCTCCTTCCCCGCGATCGTGTCCTGTGCCTGGCGCAGTGCGGTGTCGAGGATGGCCGCGCCCTCCTCCGCCTCCCGGACGGTGAGGGAGAGCGGCGGGGCGATGCGCAGGATGTTGCCCGCCAGGCCCCCCTTGCCGATCAGCAGGCCGTTCTCCCGGGCGGTTTCGAGGACGGCGGTGGCGGCGTGCGGCGACGGCGACCCGTCTCGCTCGACCAGTTCGATCCCGATCATCAGGCCGCGGCCGCGCACCTCCCGTACGGCGTCGTTGCCCGCGCAGGCGGCCCGCAGCCGTTCGATGAGCAGTCCGCCGACCCGGCGGGCGTTGCCCTGGAGGTCGTTCTCCAGGAGGTACGCGAGGTTGGCGAGGCCCGCGGCCATGGTGACGGGGCTGCCGCCGAAGGTGGAGATGGAGTTGGCGTCCAGGCAGTTCATGACCTCGGCGCGGGCCACGACGCCGCCGATGGACATGCCGTTGCCGATGCCCTTGGCGAAGGTGAGCATGTCGGGCGGCCCGGCGGCGGCGTGGGCCTGCCAGCCCCAGAAGTACTCGCCGGTCCGGCCCCAGCCGGTCTGCACCTCGTCGGTGATCCACAGGATGCCGTGCCGGGCGAGGACGTCGCGGAAGGCCGCGTACAGCCCGTCGGGCGGGGCGGTGAACCCACCGACGCCCTGGATCGGCTCGGCGATGAGGGCTGCGACGCTGCCGTGGGCCTGGCCGAGGACGTCTTCGAGGTCGGCGACGCACGCGTCGATGAACTCGCTGTCGGACAGCGCCGCGAACGGGCCGCGGCCGCGCACCCCGCCGTGTACGTAGTACGTCTGGAGCGGGGAGAGGCTGGTGGGCGACCAGGAGCGGTTCCCGGTGACGCCGACGGCCGAGAAGGACCGGCCGTGGTAGCTGTTGCGCATCGCCAGGATCTGGTTGGAGCGGCGGTAGGCGGTCGCGAGCAGCAGGGCGGTGTCGTTGGCCTCGGTGCCGGAGGTGGTGAAGAAGACGCGCGCGTCCGGGATGCCGGAGAGCCGGGCGACGCGTTCGGCCAGCTCGACCATGGGCCGGTTGAGGTAGAGGGTCGAGGAGTGGATGATGCGGCCGGCCTGCTCCGCGACGGCCTTGGTGACCTCGGGCAGGGCGTGGGCGGTCATGGTGGTGAGGATGCCGCCGAAGAAGTCGAGATAGCGCTTGCCGTCGGCGTCCCAGACGTGGCGGCCCTCGCCGTGCGTGAGCTCGATGGGCTCGCGGTAGTAGAGGGCGAGCCAGTCGGGGGCGACGGCGCGGTGCCGGGCGTGCAGCGCGGCGTGGGTGTCGCTCGTGGGTCCGGGATTGCCGCTGGTGGCCGTGGGGGTGCCGCTCGTGGATCCGGGATTGCCGCTCGTGGCGGCGGGGGTGTCGCTCATGGCCGCACCAGCCCCTCGTACGCGTCGGGTCGGCGGTCCCGGTAGAACGCCCACTGCTGCCGGACCTCGTCGATCAGCCCGAAGTCGAGGTCGCGGACGACCAGCTCCTCCTCCTTGTCGCTGGCGACGTCGCCGACGAACTGCCCGCGCGGATCGACGAAGTAGGAGGTGCCGTAGAAGTCGTTGTCGCCGTACTCCTCCTGGCCGACCCGGTTGATCGCGGCGATGAAGTACTCGTTCGCGACGGCGGCGGCGGGCTGCTCCAGCTGCCACAGGTAGGCGGACAGGCCGCGGGAGGTGGCGGACGGGTTGTACACGAGCTGGGCGCCGCCGAGGCCGAGCTGCCGCCAGCCCTCGGGGAAGTGCCGGTCGTAGCAGATGTAGACGCCGACCTTGCCGACGGCGGTGTCGAAGACGGGCCAGCCCGCGTTCCCGGGTTTGAAGTAGTACTTCTCCCAGAAGCCCTTCACCTGCGGGATGTGGTGCTTGCGGTACTTCCCGAGGTAGCTGCCGTCGGCGTCGATGACGGCGGCGGTGTTGTAGTAGAAGCCGGACTGCTCGACCTCGAAGACCGGCACGACGACGACCATGCCGGTCTCGTGGGCCAGCTCCCGCATCCGGCGCACGGTCGGGCCGTCGGGCACGGGCTCGGCCCAGCGGTAGTGCTCGGGCTCCTGCACCTGGCAGAAGTACGGGGCGTTGAAGACCTCTTGGAAACCGATCACCTGGGCACCCTGCGCGGCGGCCTCGCGGGCGTGCGCCTCATGCTTCGCGATCATCGACTCGGTATCACCGGTCCAGGTGGCCTGGACCAGGGCTGCACGGACAATCTTGGCCATGAGCGGCTCCTTTGACTGCACGTCAGAAGCATCTACGCACGTAGACACCGGGCGTAGATGGAGAACGTACGACCCGGCCTCCACGGTGACAAGACCGCCCGCGTTAAGCAACGAAGCCGATCACGTTTCCGGCGGCGCGTCTCGCGCCGTGCGCCCCGGCGCGCGCCGCGGGGCGATCGCGGGCCCGCTCAACGGTGCCCCGGGGCAGGCACCAGCCCATCAGCGACGAGACCGGCGAGCACCGCCTCCCCCAGGGCGTGTACCGCCGACTGCGGCCGCACCATCACCGTGAACTCCTTGATCCTGCCCGCCTCGTCGAGGTGGAGCAGGTCGATGCCGTGGATCTGCCTGCCGTTGACGGCGGCGCGGAACAGCAGGGCGGCCGACGGGGCCTCGGCGCCCTCGGCACCGGCCTCGGCCGCGCCGTCGAAGCGCCCGACGTAGCGGAACCCCTCGAAGGTGCGCAGCAGCACGCCGAAGAGGCCCAACACCATCGGCCTGCCCTCGAAGGGCGTGAACTTCACCGGGCTGTAGAAGCGGATGTCCTCCGCGAACAGACCCTCCAGAGCGGCGAGGTCGCGGCTTTCGACGGCGGCACGGAAGCGGTCCGCGGTGTGCATGGCGGCGTGCATGACTCCTCCTCGATACTCAAGAATCTGACTAGTCACTTTCTTGAGTAGTACCATGAGGGGCGCCGGGCGGACAGAGGCGAGCAGACACCGGATGCGAGCAGACCGAGGCGACACGGAAACGAGGAGGCACCCGCGATGGCCCTGCGCCACGCCGTGCTGGCGGCGCTGCTGGACGAGCGGCTCAGCGGATACCAGCTGGCCAAGGCGTTCGACATGGGGGTGGCGAACTTCTGGCACGCCCTGCCCCAGCAGCTCTACGCCGAGCTGGCCAAGCTGGAGAGGGAGGGGCTGGTCACAGGGCGGGAGGTGGTCCAGGACACCCGCCCGAACAAGCGCGTTTTCACGGTCACCGAGGCCGGTGCCGCCGAGTTGGAGCGGTTCGCGTCCACGGCCGCCAAGCCGTCGTTCATCCGCGACGACCTGCTCGTCAAGGTCCAGGCCGTCGACCACGTCGACACCGGCGAGGTGATCGCGCACCTCATGGAGCGGGCCGCCTTCGCCGAAGCCAAGATCGAGCTGTTCGACACGCTGCTCCGGCAGATGCGGGGCGACCGGAGCGAGGAGGAGTTCCTGCGCACCGGCGACCGGATCGGCCCGTACCTCACCTGCCTGCGCGGTCTCGCCTTCGAGCAGGGCAACCGGGACTGGTGCCACCGCGGCGCCGCGGTCCTGCGGGAGAGGCGGGCAGCCCATGCCGGCCGGTGAGTACGTGCGGTACGTGGCCCTGGGCGACAGCCAGACCGAGGGGCTCGGCGACGGGGACGACACGACGGGCCTGCGCGGCTGGGCGGACCGGCTGGCCGAGCGGCTCGCGGCGCTCGACCCCGACGTCCGCTACGCCAACCTGGCCGTGCGCGGACGCGTCGCCGCCCAGGTCCGCGCCGAACAGCTCGGCCCGGCCCTCGCCCTGCGCCCCGATCTGGCCACCGTCGTCGCCGGGGTCAACGATCTGCTCCGGCCGCGGTTCGACGCCGACGAGGTGGCCGCCCATCTGGAGGCGATGTTCGCCGAACTCACCGCCCAGGGCGCCCATGTGGCGACGCTGACCTTCCCCGACGTCGCGCGGATCACCGCGCTCGCCCGCCCGATCGGCTCCCGCGTCACCGCCCTCAACCACCGCATCCGCGCGGCGGCCCACCGGCACGGCGTCACCGTCGCCGAGACCGCCCACCACGCGGTGGTCGCCGATCCGCGCCTGTGGAGCCAGGACCGGCTGCACGCGAGCCCGCTGGGGCACGCACGGATCGCCGCCGCCGTCGCCCACGCCCTCCGGCTGCCCGGCAGCGGCGACGCCTGGACCCACCCCCTGCCGCCCCCGCCGGCCCCCGCACCCACCGGCTGGCGCGCCGCCCCCGCCGAACTGCGCTGGGCCGCGTCCTTCCTCGGCCCATGGCTCGGCAGGCGCCTGCGGGGCCGTTCCTCGGGCGACGGCCGCACGGCGAAACGCCCGGAGTTGCTCCCCGTCACGTGATCACGCGGGAAGCCCTCCCCCGCAAGAAGCCGACCCCGTGAGCGATGGCTCTCGTCACGCCTGGGCGCCACCGGGGCGCAGGTCGTGGCGTACCCACACATTGGGCTCGACATAGACGGCACGGTCGAAGGCGGTGTCGCAGTGCACCGGGACCAGGGCGCCGGGAACCTCGACGGCGCCGTCGCGGTCGAAGGGCAGCCCGGTCCACGCACGCCACTGGGCCAGACCGCCGCTGACCGTCATCGACGCCGGCGCCACCTTCGCGATGACGCCCCCCGCCTTGACGTGGACCCGCAGCCAGGGGTCCTGGGGGAGCCCGTCCTCGCGTCGCCGGCCGATGTACTCGGCCATGGAGACGCGGGGCGCCAGGTGTTTGGCCGTCGGACGGACCGGGGCCAGCAGCACACTGTGCCCGTGGCGGCCCGCGGCTTCACGAAGCGCCCGCAACATGCCGTACGACAGACCACGACCGAGGTACTCGGTGTCCACCGTGATCTCCAAGGCGCTGGCCGCCGTCGGCGGAAGCTCGCGGTGCCGGTCCCGGAACGCCCAGGACAGGACCCGGTCCCAGCCCTGGTCCGGCATCTCCTCACGGCCGTCCGCCTCGGCGTTGAAGGGCACGGCCAGTCCACGTGCCACCACTCGGTCGCCGTCGGTCGCCACCGCGCAGTACTGCGGGAACTCCTCTACGACCCGGCTCAGCAAGCCACTGCCGACCAGGTCGTGCGGGGTGAACACGGGCCACGTCTCGTTGATCTCGTACACGCGGGAGATCAGCGAAGGACGGTCGGCGAGCGAGGTGATCGTCAAGGCGGATATGTCTGTCACGGCAGGCACCCTGTCACAGCCGGCGCGTGCACAGCCACTTGTTTCCCTGGTCAGGGGCATGGCGGGCCCTCACCGGGGAAGTCACCCCAGGCCCGCGACGCGCAGGGCGTGGGCCAGGTCGTGGTGTCTGCTGGAGGAGACCGTCCGGGCGGCGGACAGCAGGAGGGGGATGAGTTGATCGGGTGCGTCGGCGGCCGCTTGGGCGGACTCCTCCGGGGTACGGGCCCGGACCAGCGCCTCCAGGAGGAAGTCCGCCTCCGGGGTCTGCCCGGCCGCGCGCAGCGCCAGGGCCGTTCGGGCCACCTCGGCGACCGGGCGGGCCACGCTCTGCCGCAGCAGTTGGGCGCAGTCGCGGGTGCGGTCCGCGGCGGCCAGGGCGGATGCCGCCGCCGCCAGCGCGGTGGGCGGCAGGCAGGCGGCCTCCCACAGCAGGGTCGCGACATCGGCGGCGAGACCGGCGCGTTCGAGCCGGGCCGCGAGTAACGGCAGGCGCTCGGCGGGCCAGGCGGCGGCCTCGCAGAGCAGTTCGTGCGCCTCGCCGCCCCGGTGTTCCGCCCGCAGCCGCGCGAGCCGGGTCACGGCCTCCTCGGCCGCGTACCGTGCCGCCGCGATCCGCTCCAAGTCGGCGGCCTCGGCCCCCGCCCCCGCTCCCTTCGGCATTGCCGCCCTTCCCGCTGCTCCCGTCCCGTTCGCCGCTGCCGCCGCCGTGGCCGCCTCGGTCGCCTGTGCCTCCTTGCCGCGTTTACGGCGTCCGCCGCGGGGGCCGCCATCGCCCTCCACCCCGGCGAAGCGCGCGCCGCGCGGCGTACCCGCACCTGCGGAGACGGCCTGCGGGACGGGCAGGGGGGCGGGCATCGCGGCTGCCGCCGCGGCGTCGGTCTCCGTGTCCGTGGCCTCGACCCCGGCGAAGCGCGCGCCACGCGGCCGCCGCCGGGCCGGGGCGGACACGGATGAGGATGCGGGCGCGGATAGGGGTGCGGGCGCGGATGGAGATGCGGGTGCGGGTGCGGGTTCGCTCGCGGGCATGGGCGCGGGTTCGCTCGCGGGCATCGGCTCGTGCGCGCTCTCGGGTGTGCGCGCGGCCGCCGGGGCCGGCCGGGTGCCCGCGGGGCTCGGCCCGGCCCCGTACGCGGCTCCCTGGGCACCGCCTGCACGCGGGTCGGCCGCCGCCTCCGACGCCGCGCTCCCGCGCGGATCGGCGGCTCCCGGTGCCCCACCCCAGCGCGGACCGGTTGCGGCTCCCGATGTCCCGCCCCGCGCGGGTCCGCCCCGAGCGCGGTCAAGCGGGCCGCCAGTTCCTCGCAGCGGGCCGTCGCGCGCTCGCGGTCGTCGCGGGCCCAGGCGAGTTCGGCGGTGAGGCCGGAGGCGGGCTCGCCGGGGGGCGTCGTATGCAGCGCCTCCGTCAGGTCCCCCTCGCGCCGCGCCGCGTACCGCTGTTCGCGGAGCATCAGCCGCAGCCGGTTGCGGAGGTCCTGGACCGCGCCGGGGCGGGCGTCGCGGGTGGCGACGGCCGCCCGGTAGAGGGCCGCGGCCCGGTCGGCGGCCTGGCGGGCGGTGTCCGGACCGCACCGGGCGGACAGGTCCTGGAGCAGCGCCCGCACCACGTCCCAGGGCGGCACCTCGCGGCCGTCCAGGCAGGCCCGTATCCCGTCCGGGTCGCGCCGCGCGAACACGCCGTACCAGCCCGCGTCCGGGTCCAGCCGGCCGGTCAGTGCCCGCAGGTACCGCGCGAAATCCGTTTCCGCCGTCGGGAGTTGGCCGTCCACCATCTCCACTCCTCCCCCGTGGCCGGTCGGCCGCGGTGCGCAGGCATTGGACCCCGGGCGTGTTACGGAACGGGGCACCGGCGTGCTACGGGCGCTTTTCCGGACGCGCACACGAGGATGAAACCGGGTGAGTCCCGATATTTACCGCCGTACATGCCTCAGCGGTACGCGCCTCAGCCGCACGCGCCCCTTCAGCGCGCCTCCCCCGTCGGGTGGACCACCATCGCCGAGCCGCCGCCCCGCCGTACCGTCTCCGCCGCCGCCAGCCAGCGGCCGTCCGGCAGGCGCTGCACTCCCGTGGCCGCCCCGATCTCCGGGTTCTGCTTGAACGTGTGCCCCAGCGCCTCCAGTCGGGCGCGGAGCGGGCTGTTCCACAGGGCGGGTTCCAGTTCGGTCGCGGCCGCGTTGCGCTGGCTGGCGCGCGGCGCGGCGATCGCGTCGACCAGCGGCAGCCCGCGGTCCAGGTGGCCGATGAGCGTCTGCAGCACGGTGGTGATGATGGTCGAGCCGCCGGGCGAGCCGAGCGCAAGCACCGGGCGGCCGTTGTCGAGGACGATCGTGGGCGACATCGAGGAGCGCGGCCGCTTGCCGGGTCCGGGCAGGTTGGGGTCGTGCACGGCCGGGTTGGCGGGGGCGAAGGAGAAGTCGGTCAGCTCGTTGTTGAGCAGGAAGCCGCGACCGGGCACGGTGATGCCGCTGCCGCCGGTCTGCTCGATGGAGAGGGTGTAGGCGACGACGTTGCCCCACTTGTCGGCGACCGTCAGGTGCGTGGTGTTCTCGCCCTCGTACGTGGTGGGGGCGGCCGTTTCCCCGCTGCCGCACGGCTTGCTGTCGCGCGGGTCACCGGGCGCGACCGGGCTGGCCAGCACCGCGTCGTCCTTGATCAGGCACGCGCGGGCGTCCGCGAACCGCTGCGAGAGCAGGCCGCGGGTGGGCACGTCCTCGAAGGCCGGGTCGCCGACCCAGCGGCCGCGGTCGGCGAACGCGACCCGGCTCGCCTCGATGTAGCGGTGCAGGTACTGCTGCTCGCTCAGCTTCGCCAGGTCGGTGCGCTCCAGGAGGTTGAGCGCCTCGGCGACCGTCGTACCGCCGGAGGAGGAGGGCGCCATGCCGTAGACGTCGAGTCCGCGGTACGAGGTCCTGGTCGGGGCCTGCCGCTTCGTGTCGTACGCCCGCAGGTCCTTCGCCGTCAGGTCGCCGGGGCGTACGACGCGGTCGGCGCCGGGGCGCACCGGCGGGTGCTGGACGGTGGTGACGATGTCGCGGCCCAGCTCGCCCTTGTAGAGGGCGGCCGCGCCCTTCTTCGCGAGCAGGGCGTAGGTGCGGGCCAGGTCGGGGTTCTTGAAGGTGGAGCCGACCTTGGGCAGCTCGCCGCCGGGCAGAAAGAGTTCGGCGCTGGCCGGGAAGTCGGCGAAGCGGGCCTGGTTGCCGGCGGTCTGCTGACGGAAGGTGGCGTCGACGGTGAAGCCGTGCCGGGCGAGCCGCTCGGCGGGCCGCAGGACGTGCGCCAGCGAACGCGTGCCCCAGGCGTCGAGGGCGCGGTCCCAGGTCGCCGGGGCGCCGGGCGTGCCGACGCTCAGTCCGCTGGTGACGGCCTGGTCGAACGGGATCGGCTTGCCGTCCGCGCCGAGGAAGAGGTTCCGGTCCGCGCTCAGCGGCGCGGTCTCGCGGCCGTCGATGGTGAACACCTTGCGGTGCTTCGCGCTGTAGTAGACGAAGTACCCGCCGCCGCCGACGCCCGCGGAGTACGGCTCGGTGACGCCGAGCGCGGCGGCGGTCGCCACCGCCGCGTCCACCGCGTTCCCGCCGCGTCGCAGCACCTCGATCCCGGCGGCCGACGCGTCGGGGTCGACGCTGGAGACGGCGCCGCCGTAGCCCGTGGCGACCGGGGTCTTGGGCGGGGTGACGGTGGCGTTGGCGTTGGTGGTGGCGGACAGTGCCGAGGTGGAGGGCGCCGAGGCGGACCGTGCCGCGGAGGCGGTGGCCGGTACGGCGCCGAGGCTCGCGACCAGCAGGGTCGTCGCGGCGAGAACGGGCAGCCGCCGCCGTGTGGATACGGGCAGCCGCCGTGCTGGGGCGGCCGTGGGTGCGGTTGCGCGCGCGGCACGTGCCATGCATACCTCCATACGAACGGCGTGACGACCGGAGGGCCGGAGAATACTCGCCGCACCACCGGATCCGACAGGGGCGCACGGGCACGCGCCCGCGCACGACCGGGAGTTACGCCCGTACGGGTCCAGCCCCGCCGCCCGCCGGACCACCCGCCGGACCATCGGTAGAGCACCCGCCGGACCACTGGTGGGAGCACCACCGAACCACCCGCCGGACCACCGGCGAAGCACCCTGCAGACCACCGGCGAAGCACCCGCCGCTCGAACACACACCCGCATCACCGCTACCATGCGCGGCCATGACTGACACCGTGCAGGACCTGATCGCCTCCGCCGCCGCCCTGGTGGTGGGCCTGGCCCTCGGCTGGGCCGTGCGGGCTGCCGCCGCCCGCCGCGGCCGCACCCGCGAGCAGCGGTTCTTCGGTCTGCCGGACGGCTCGGAGTGCGTGCTCGTCACCCACCGGGACACCGCCTCGGCACACTGGAGCATCCCGCGCCACGACGCGCTGGCACTGCTGGGCCTCGCGGCGGCCGTGGAGAACTGCGGGGCGCACGCCGAGATCGCCCCGCACGACACCGGGTTGCAGGGCTTCGGCGCGCGTACGGAGTTCTGCGTCGGCGATCCGACAGCCCACCGGCGCCTTGCCTCCCATATGGCGAACCTGCTGCCGGGGGTCGCGGTGCATCCGGGCGACGAGACGGGCGCGGACCGGGGCACGTTCACGGTCGGCGGCACGGCGTACCGGGCGGAGCCGGGGGCGGTGGAGTACGTGCTGGTGGCCCGACTGACGGGCGGCGAGGGCGGCCGACCGGTCTTCCTGGCGGCGGGGCAGCGACCGGTCACCCACCGCGCGGCGGTCCGCCACCTGGTGCGCAACCGGGCCCGGCTGGCGCGCAAGTACGGGGTGGACGGGTCGTTCTGCCTGCTGCTGAAGATCAGCAACTCCCAGGCGTACGGGCCGGATGTGGTGGAGGTGGTCGCGGACGTGACCAAGACCGCGATGTCCGTCACCCCGCCGTCACGGCGCGCCGGGAAGGGCGACTGATCGGCGCCACCGCGCCTCACGACCGAACCGCGCACCCTTCCCCCGCCGATCCGCGCGCCCCCCACCGATCCGCAGCCGCCGCAACCCGCTCTCCGTATCGTTACCCAGGCGTAACTTGCCGACCTATTACCGGCGGTAAGCCCTGAGGTTACCGTCAGGTCACATCGCACCGCCGTACCGCCATGCCTCCCACGGCATCCATGTCAGGAGCGACAGTGACCCACGCCCGCATACCTCTGCGCGCCACGGCCGCGGCCGCCGTCTCGGCGACCCTGCTGGCCGGTGCCGCGCTCGGCGTCGCCCCATCCGCCGCCCAGGCCGCGCCCAGCGCCCAGGTCGGCGCCCCGGCCGGCGCCCCCCTGGCCCGCTCCGGGGCCACCGTGAAGTTCGTCGACATCCCCGGTGACGGCGGCACCAAGCTGGCCGCCAACGTCTTCACCCCGGGCGGCGCGGACGGCACCCGCCGCTACCCGCTGATCGTGCTGCCCACCAGTTGGGGCATGCCGCAGATCGAATACATCGCGCAGGCCAAGAAGTTGGCCGAGTCCGGATATGTCGTGGTCGGCTACAACGCCCGCGGGTTCTGGCAGTCCGGCGGCGAGATCGAGACGGCCGGGCCGCCGGACATCGCCGACGCCTCCAAGGTCATCGACTGGGCGCTCGCCCACACCGCCGCCGACCCCGACCGCATCGGCATGGGCGGCGTCTCCTACGGCGCCGGGATCAGCCTGCTGGCCTCCGGGTTCGACCCCCGGATCAAGGCCGTCGTGGCGATGAGCGGTTGGGCGGACCTGACCGAGGCCATCTACGGCAACCGCACCCAGCACGTCCAGGCCGGGGCGCTGCTGGGCGCCGCCGGAGCGCTGACCGGCCGCCCGAGTGCCGAACTCAAGGAGATCATGGCGGCGTTCCTCGGCTCGGACCTGTCCAAGGAGCAGCAGATGCTCGCGTGGGGGAAGAAGCGCTCCCCCGCCACGTACCTCGACCGCATCAACGCCAACGGCGCGGCCATCATGCTGGGCAACGCCTGGGGCGACACGATCTTCCCGCCCAACCAGTACGCCGACTTCTACGAGAAGCTGACCGGGCCCAAGCGCCTGGAGTTCCGGCCCGGCGACCACGCCACCGCCGAGGCCACCGGCCTGTTCGGGCTGCCCAACGACGTGTGGACCAACGCCCACCGCTGGTTCGACCGCTACCTCAAAGGCGACCGCAACGGCATCGACCGCGAGCAGCCCGTGCAGTTGACGTCCCGTACCGGCGACGGCCACGAGGGCTACCCGAGCTGGTCGGCCGTGCCCGCCGCCCACCGCCGCATCCCGCTCGACGGCACCCGCCGGATCGCCGCGAACATCGACTCCGGCGCCAACGGCGGCGTCGTCATGCTCTCGAACGCCCTCGACCAGTTCCTCAAGCTGCCTCCGGTGGCCTCGATCCCGCTGCTGCCGCGCGCCTTCGCCGCCGTCTGGCAGAGCGAGCGGTACGCCACCGAGCAGCGCGTCCGCGGCGCGGCGCGGCTGCACACCACCGTCACCAGCGACAAGGCCGACGGCACCGCGGTCGCCTATCTGTACGACGTGGGCCCGCTGGGCATCGCCAAGCTGGTGAGCAACGCGCCGTTCACCTTCCACGACAAGGTGCCGGGGCAGCCGTTCGGGGTGGACCTGGAGCTGTTCGCCACGGCCTACGACGTCCCGGCCGGGCACCGGCTCGCCGTGGTCGTGGACACCGTCGACCCGTTGTACGCCGAGTACAACCCGATGGGCGCGCACCTGACCTTCTCCTCGCCGCAGGACGACCCGTCGTATCTGTCGGTGCCGCTGCGCGACCGCTGAGACGCGCCGGGCCGACGGGTGCCGTGAGCGGTGCGGGAAGCCGACGGGTGCCGTGAGCAGGGCGGTAAGTCGCCACAGAGCAGCCACTTCCCCGTCGCACCCCGTTCACCGACTGTCGTGACCATGACCGAAGCAACCGGAGCGGCGAGGCGCCGACCAGCCTCGTCGCTCCAACGAGAGTGAGGGATAGAAGATGACAGGACGCGGTGTGCGTCACCGGATCGGCGCGGTCTCGGTTGTACTGGCCCTGGGACTCGGGGGAACGGCGACCGCCACGGCCTCGGCGACCGCGGCCCCTGCGGCCGCCCCGGCCCTGAGCACGGCGGCAACCACGCAGGCGTCGGCAGACGTCGACTACGCCACCTGGCAGCGCGACGTCAAGGCCGTCATCGACCAGGCCAAGCCGTACATCGAGCAGCGCACGGCCAACGCGCAGGGGCAGAAGCTCGCCCTCGTCTTCGATATCGACAACACGACGCTGGAGACCGACTTCCACCCCTGGTACCAGCTCCCCACCCCGGCGCTCAAGCCGTCGCTGGAGCTGGCGCGTTACGCCGAGTCCCGGGGCGTCGACATCATCTTCGTCACCGCGCGGCCGGGCATCATCCACAGCCTCACCAAGTGGAACCTCGAGTCGGTGGGCTACCCGGTCACCGCCGTGCACGTACGCGACCTGCCGGACCTCTTCGAGGAGGTCAGCGCCTACAAGACCGCCGAGCGGGCGAAGATCGAGGCGCAGGGCTACACGATCATCGCCAACGTCGGCAACCGCGAGACCGACCTGGTCGGCGGCCACGCCGAGCGCACGTTCAAGCTGCCGGACTACAACGGCCAGCTGTCCTGACCGACGACGCGCGCGCCGGACCGGCTGAAACGTTCAGCCGGTCCGGCGCGTCCGCTTGTGCGCCCGCCACTCCGGCGCGAGCACCGACCAGATCTCCTCGTCGTGCCGCTCCCCCCGGTACAGGTAGCTCTCCCGCAGCACGCCGTCCTTCGTCATCCCCAGCCGCCGGGCCACGGCGATGCTGGGCTCGTTCCCCGTCGAGACCCACCACTCCACGCGGTGGACGCCCCGCTCCTCGACGGCCCAGTCGATGATCAGGCGCACGGCCCGGGTCACCAGCCCCTTGCCCACCGCCGACGGCTCCAGCCAGCACCCCGCCTCGGCGGTGCCCTGCTTCACGTCCATCGTCCGGAAGACGACCGCGCCGACCAGCGTGCCGTCCGCCCAGATGCCGTGGATCCGCCCGGTGTCGGCCGCGGCCTTGTCCGCGTAACCCTGGAGGAACGCCCGGCTCGACGCCAGGTCCGTGACCACGTCGGGCAGCGCGTTGTACCGCCCGATGAACTCCCGCCCCCGGTCGATGTGGGCCAGGAACTCCTCGGCCTGCCACGGCTCCAGCGGGCGCAGCTCCGCGCCGTCGTCGCCCAGGGATATCGCGTACATCGTCGCCCTCCACGGCCGGAACCCCGCTGCTCCTGCGATTACTGCGAAGCGATCTTCGCACGGGTCCGGCCCTGCTCGGCGGCGAAGGCCGCGAGCCAGGCCAGGGGGGCGTTCCAGTTGATGGTCACCTCGTTGGTGGAGTACGAGTGGAGGTCGTCGATGTAGCAGGCGGCCGGTGCGCAGCCCTTGAGCTTGTCCTCGGCGACCGGGTCCTGGAGCGCCGCGTTGGGGCCGCCCGCGAGGGAGCCGGCGGGCGGGTGGGGCAGAGAGGCGTCGGCCTGGTGGGCCCAGAACCGGTGGTGCTGGTTCCGCGCGAACCGCTTGCCGTAGCCGGTGACGTAGGACAGGTCGAGGGTGTTGCGGCCCAGCAGGTAGTCCAGGGACTCCAGTACACCGGTGCGGTAGCGCGGGCGGGCGGTCAGCTCGTACGCCGTGGCCAGGACGATCGCGTTGTTGGTCACCTGGCTGTTGGAGCCCCACACGTACGCGTCCGTGGGGAGGGGCACGGCGTAGCCCTGGCCGGCCATCGTCGCCAGGTGCGTGTCGGCGGCCTCGGCCACGGAGCCGCGCAGCCGCGCGAGGTCGGCGGCGGGCAGCGCGTTGGGAGCCGTGGCCAGGGTGAGGCGGCCGAGCGCGGCGGTGTCGGCCCAGCCGAAGCCGGACGCCGTGAAGGCGTCGGCGGACGTGTGCCAGGGCGAGGACGTGACGGCGTCGCGGTAGGCCGGCATGCCGGTGGTGGCGTACAACTCGCTCGCCGCCCAGTAGAACTCGTCGCTCACCTTGGTGTCCCCGTAGGCGCCGCCACCGGTGCTGTCCGAGTCCGGGGCGATCATGTCCGGGTGGGCTCGGGCCGCCCTCCAAGCCTGCTGCGCGGTCCGGAGGCAGCGGGCCGCGTAGACGGGGTCGTACGCGGCGTAGACCCTGGCGCACTGCGCGGTGACGGCCGCCAGGTTGAGCGTGGCCGCCGTGGAGGGCCGGTGGATCTCCCGCGGCTGGTCGTCCTGGTGCGGATGCGTGGGGATGCCGGTCCAGGCGGCGTCGTGGATCTTGTGGAACGCCATGCCCGCGTGCGGCTCGCCCGCCGGCACCTGCATGCGCGTCAGGAAGTCGATCTCCCACCGCGCTTCGTCCAGGATGTCGGGCACCCGGTTGCCGCGCTCGGGGACGGCCAGGGTCGAGTCGCCGAGCGCGTCGCCGGTGCCCGCGCGCCGCGCGCGCTCGAAGGAGTTCACCAGCAGCCAGGCGGAGATGCCGCCGTTGACCACGTACTTGCCGTGGTCCCCCGCGTCGTACCAGCCGCCCCTGACATCGTGCGTGTCGTCGCAATCGCCCTGCCGGCAGGGGACGCGGGTGTCGCCCTGGTTCGGCGCGGCCCCGAGGTGGCCGGCGGGGCGGGCGTACTCCTGTCCGACCAGCGACGCCTCGATGGGGATGCCGCTGCGCTGGTGATAGAAGAAGGCCAGCGCGTCGGAGCGCAGGCCGTCGTAGAGGTCGGCGCGGATGTCGAAGGGGTGGCTGCTCCGCCCGTCCACCGTGAGCGTGTATCCGGTGCCGGTACCGGTGTACGAGGAGAAGTCCAGCAGATGCGCCGAGTCCCGGGACGCCGCGTCGGTGCCGTACGCCGTGGTGGCGCCCGAGGCGACCACCGAGCCGGCGGAGTCACGCAACTGCCAGGCCAGCGGCCGCTCGGCCGAGCTGACCACCGTCGCCCGCTTCGGCCCGTCCGGCAGATAGCCGAGCTGGTTGACCCGCACCGGGGTGGCCGCCGCCGGGTGGCCTCCACTGTGCGCGGCCGCCGCGGCGGGTGAGCCTGCCGCCGGCGTGGGAGTGGCCGCCAGCCCCGTGCAGAGGAGGACCGAGGACAGAAGCGCCGTCAGCGCTCTCTTCCGGGAGGGCGCTCTCTTCCAGGAGCGCCGGGGTGCCGTGAACGCGGGCATGGGAAACCTTTCGCCGCGAGGAAACGGGGTGCCGGCATACGGAATCTGAGAGCGCTCTCACCACCGAGAGAGTGACATGGGCCCATGAGGCGGTCAATGGTGCGGTGACAGAGGGGACTTGTGTGCGACCGCACGACTGAGCATCGAGCTCACGCCCACCACCGAGCACGGCACCAGCGCGGGCACCGGATTCCTGCCCGGCGGACTCCGTCGTATCCGCTCGCCGACGCGAGCTACTCGGGCGCGGCGGACAGCCGACTGGTCTCGGTGGCGTGGGAGCGGCCGCGGCGGGCGTCACGGGTACGGCTCGACATGACGAGCCGCCACCCGGGCGAGCCGAAGGGCGCCCTGCGCGTCAGCACGCTCGCCGTGCCACCGGGTGTCTCCGCTACGGCTGCGGCCCGCCCGGGAGCAAGGTGCCCGGTTCCGGGCGGGCCACCTCGACCGCCTCGGTCTTCACGCTGCGCCGCTGCCGCTTGGCCACCCAGTTGGCGAACCACGACAGCAGCATGCACATCCCGATGTAGATCGGCGAGATGACCAGGACGACCGGGATGAAGGGCAGGTCGTAGTCGAGGTTGCTGGCGATCAGCTTCCCGGCGTGCAGGAACTCCTCGTAGGTGATGAGGAAGCCGAGCGAGGTGTCCTTGAGCGTCACCACCAGCTGGCTGATGACCGCCGGCAGCATCGCCCGTACGCCCTGCGGCACCAGGATGTACGTCATCACCTGCGTCTTGCGCATGCCGAGCGAGTACGCGGCCTCCCGCTGCCCGCGCTCGACGGAGTTGACGCCCGCGCGGAACACCTCGGCGAGGACCGAGCCGTTGTAGAGGGTCAGTCCGGCGACCAGGGCGGGCAGCGGCTTCACCTCCAGCGCGACGAAGACGAAGAAGATCATCACCAGGACAGGCATCGCCCGGAAGAACTCCACCACCAGCGTCGAGACCCAGCGCACCACGCGGAAGTCGGACAGCCGTCCGGTGGCCAGCACGGCGCCCAGCGCGAGCGCCAGACCGGCGGCGATCGCAAAGGCCTTGAGCGTGTTGCCCAGCCCCTCCAGCAGCAGCTCCTGGATGCCCTCGTACTGGAAGGGCCGCCACTTGACGGCCTCGAACTGGTCGGTGTCGACCAGCCGGTAGACGATCCAGGCGACGAGCCCGATGATCGCCGCCGTCGATGCGAGGCCGTAGGCGAGGTGGCGGCGCCGGGTCCGGGGGCCGGGGATGTCGTACAGCGCGGTGGTGGTCATCGGGCGACTCCCCAGTACTTCTCCAGGAGGTTGAAGATCAGGCTGATGGTGAGGGTGACGATCAGATAGCCGGCGGCGATCCAGACGAAGGACCAGATGATGCTGTAGCCGAGCTCGTTGAGCGGCCGGTAGACGCCCAGCAGCTCGGTGACGCTGAAGGACCCGGCGATGGCGGAGTTCTTGGCCAGCGCGATCAGCGTCGAGCCGATGGGCGGGATGACGGAGCGGAACGCCTGCGGGAGGACGACCGTGCCGAGCGTCTGCTCGAAGGTCATCCCGAGGCTGCGGGCCGCCTCGCCCTGCCCGACCGGCACCGTGTTGATGCCGGAGCGCACCGCCTCGCAGATGAACGCGGAGGTGTAGCAGCCCAGCGCCAGCACGGCGAAGGTGGTGAAGGGCAGCTGGACGCCGAAGCGCGGCATGCCCAGCAGGACGGCGAAGAACAGCAGGGTGAGTGGGGTGTTGCGCAGTACGTTCACCCAGGTGGCGCCGATCACCCGCAGCGAGCCGACCGGCGCGACGCGGAAGGCGGCCATGAGGATGCCGAGGCCGAGCGCGAGCAGGGACGCGTAGCCTGTCAGCTCCACGGTGCCCAGCAGGCCGTCGCCGTAGAGCGACCAGTTCTCGGTGAGTACGTCCATGGCGGCGGTCTTCCTCCTCAGTCGGCCGGGTAGCGGTCGATGGGCGGCGGTTTCGGGGCGGGCACCCCGGACAGGCCGAGGGTGGCCTCGTACGCCCGCTTCCAGTCGCCGTTCTTCTCGTGGGCCGCGATGGCGTCGTCGAGGGCGAAGCGCAGCGCGTTGTCCCCCTTGGGGACGCCGATGCCGTACGGCTCCTCGGAGAACGGCCTGCCGACGATCTTGAGGTCTTCGGGGACCTTGGCCGCGTAGCCGAGGAGGATGGTGTCGTCCGTGGTGACGGCGGCCACCTGGAGGGTGAGGAGGTTGTCGACGCAGACCGAGTAGGTGTCGTACGCGACGGGGTCGGCGTCGGGGTAGTCGTTCTGGATGCGCTGCAGCGGCGTGGAGCCGGCGGCGGAGCAGACCTTCTTGCCGGCCAGATCGTCCGGTCCGTGGATGTTCTTCTCGTCCTTGCGCACCAGCAGGGACTGGCCCGCCAGATAGTAGGGCCCGGCGAAGCCGACCTGTCGTTTGCGCAGGTCGTTGATGGTGTAGGTGCCCACGTAGTAGTCGATCTGGCCGTTCTGCAGCGCGGTCTCGCGGTTGGCGGAGGCGATGGTGCGGAACCGGATGGTCTTCGGGTCGAAGCCGAGGGAGGCGGACATCATCCTGGCGATCTCGATGTCGAAGCCGGAGTAGCGGCCCGTGGCGGGGTCCTTCTCGCCCAGGTACGGCTGGTCCTCCTTGGCCCCGACGACCAGGTGGCCGCGGCTCTTGGCCTTGCGCCAGGTGCCGGATTCCGGCAGCCGGAAACCGGTGTCCACCTTGTAGACGGGCAGCTTGTCGATCTCCGGGCCCTTGACCGGCGGGCTGCCCTCTTTGCCGCAGGCGGCGGCGAGGAGGGCGAGGAGCAGGGCGGCGACCGTACGGCGGGTGCGTGCCGGGCGGCACGGCCTCAGCGGCCTGAGAGGTCTCATCGCTGTCACCGCCCGGTCAGTGCTTGAGGATCTTGGAGAGGAAGTCCTTGGCGCGTTCGCTGCGGGGCGCGGTGAAGAACTCCTCCGGGGTGCGGTCCTCCACGACGGCGCCGTCGGCCATGAACACGACCCGGTTCGCGGCGGACCGGGCGAAGCCCATCTCGTGGGTGACGACGACCATCGTCATCCCCTCCCGGGCCAGCTGCCGCATGACCTCCAGGACCTCGTTGATCATCTCCGGGTCGAGCGCGGACGTCGGCTCGTCGAAGAGCATCACCTTGGGCTTCATGGCCAGCGCGCGGGCGATCGCGACCCGCTGCTGCTGGCCGCCGGAGAGCTGGGCCGGGTACTTGGGCGCCTGGTCGGCGAGCCCGACGCGGTCCAGCAGCTCGCGGGAGTGCGCCTCGGCCTCCTCCCGCTTGCGCTTGCGGACCTTCATCTGGGCGAGGACCACGTTCTCCAGCACGGTCTTGTGCGCGAAGAGGTTGAAGGACTGGAAGACCATGCCGACGTCGGCACGGAGCCGCGCGAGCTCCTTGCCCTCCTCGGGCAGCGGCTTGCCGTCGACGGCGATGCTGCCGGACTGGATGGTCTCCAGCCGGTTGATCGCCCGGCACAGGGTCGACTTCCCCGAGCCCGAGGGGCCGATCACCACCACGACCTCGCCGCGGTCGACGGCGAGGTCGATGTCCCGCAGGACGTGCAGCCTGCCGAAGTACTTGTTGACGCCTCGCAGTTCGATCAACGGATCGACGGCCATACGCAGCCCTACCCACTCGTCGCTGTCTCGCGGCTCTCGCGGTCCCTCGCGGCTCTCTCGCGGTCAGCGCAAACTATCCGCAGCGAAGCGGGACTTTCCGGGCGACACGCATCCGGGCGCGGAGAACCACCACGACGGGCGGTCCGGCCCGGGGCGGCCGCGCGTCAGCCCTCGGCGACCTCCGCGTAGAGCTGGGACAGCTCGGGAACGCCGACGGCCGCCCACTGGAGGCCGGCCTCCACCACGTCGACCTCGCGCCCGGAGCCGAGCCGGACCACCGGCCGCTCGTCGGGCCACAGCTGCCAGCGGGCGCCGGGCACGGTGCGGACCACGACCGTGCCCAGGTACAGGCCCGCGTCGTTGCCCAGCCAGGTCAGCTCGTCGGGGTCGTCGGGGTGGTCGCGCCAGCGCGGCTGGAGCTGGTCCAGGGCTTCCAAGGAGGCCGGTGTGTCGTCGAGTTCCACACCGGCGGACGCGGCGCGGGCGCGCAGCAGTTCGCACTCCGACAGCAGCTGGGCCACGCCCTCCGGGTCGCTCTCCTGGGCCACCGCCAGCGCCGTGCCCCGCGCCGCACTGTGCCTCTTGCGCCAGTTGCCCAGGAAAGAGATGTTCATACGGTTCAGGGTCGCACCGCGGCGGCGTACATACCACAGGGCGCGCGGATTCCGGTCGCCGGGCCTGACGCCCGGTCCCCGGTCAGCTGAACTGCTCCGTCTCCAGAGCGAGGTCGACCACGACCGGGGCATGGTCCGAGGCGCCCTTGCCCTTGCGCTCCTCGCGGTCCACGTACGCGTCGGTGACGGCCTTGGCGAACGGGGCGTTGCCGTAGACCAGGTCGATGCGCATGCCCCGGTTCTTGGGGAAGCACAGCTGGCGGTAGTCCCAGTAGGTGAAGGGGTGGTCGTACTTCAGCGGGCGCGGCACCACGTCGGAGAGCCCGGCCTCGCGCAGCCCGGCCAGAGCCTCGCGCTCCAGGTCGGTCACGTGCGTGGAGCCCTCGAAGAAGGCACGGTCCCACACGTCCTCGTCCGCGGGCGCCACGTTGTAGTCGCCGAGGACGGCGAACGGGCGCTCTCCGGCCGCGTCCTCGGCGACCGCCGACCTCAGCGCCTGGAACCAGTCCAGCTTGTACGCGTAGTGCGGGTGGCCGATCTCGCGGCCGTTGGGCACGTACACCGACCAGACGCGGGCCGGGCCGCAGGTGGCGCTGATGGCGCGCGGCTCCTGCACGCCCTCGTAGGCGGGGCCGCCGGGCAGGCCGGTCACCACGTCCTCCAGGCCGACCTTGGAGATCACCGCGACCCCGTTCCACCGGCCGTCGGCGTTGACCGCCGCCTCGTACCCCAGGGCGCGCAGCGGCTCGTAGGGGAAGGCGTCGTCGCCGCACTTGGTCTCCTGTATGCACAGGACGTCCGTGCCGGTGGTCTCCAGCCAGGCCAGCAGCCGGGGCAGCCGGGCGGTGATCGAGTTGACGTTCCACGTGGCGATGCGCATGCCGTCAAACCTACAGGCCGGGTCTGACAGTCACAGAGTGACGCTGTCGCCGGGGGCCAGGCGGGTGTGCTCGGCGCCGGCGATGCCGGGGCCCTCGGGGCCCAGCATCCGGCCGTAGACCTGGTGCGCGATGTCCGTGAGCAGCGCGTCGTGGATGTCGTAGGCGCGGCGCGGGCGGACCTCGCGGATGTAGTCGACGACCTCCGACAGCTTGCTCCACGGGGCCTGTACGGGCAGCAGCAGGGTCTCCACCGGCCGGTCGGGCACGGTGAGGGCGTCGCCGGGGTGGAAGACCGAGCCGTCCACCACGTAGCCGACGTTGGTGATCCGCGGGATGTCGGGGTGGATGACCGCGTGCAGCTCGCCGTGGACCTCGATGTCGAAGCCCGCGGCGGTGAAGGCGTCGCCGTGGCCGACGGTGTGCACCCGGCCGGGGAAGGCGGCGGAGATCCGCTCGGCGACGCCGGCCAGGGTCCAGATCTCGGCCGCCGGGTTGGCCTCCATGGCCGCGCGCAGCCGTCCCTCGTCGAAGTGGTCGAGGTGCTCGTGGGTGACCAGGATCGCGTCGGCGCCGACGGCGGCGTCGGCCTCGGTGAACGCGCCCGGGTCGATGACGAGCACCTGCCCGTCCCGTTCGAGCCGGACGCAGGCGTGGCCCTTCTTGGTGAGCTTCATGATCCCATCCTGCCCTGCCGCGGCCCGGTACAGGGGCGCTCAGCCGGGTGGCGGTGGCACCCCGGCTCACTCCTCCGGGCAGGTCTCCTCCCGGATGATCCGCTGGGCCACGGCGAAGGCGGAGTTCGCGGCCGGCACCCCGCAGTAGACGCCCGTGTGCAGCAGCACCTCCTTGATCTCGGCGGGGGTGAGTCCGTTGCGCAGCGCGGCGCGGGTGTGGAAGGCCAGTTCGTCGAAGTGGCCGCGGGCGGCGAGGGCGGTGAGCGTGATGACGCTGCGGGTCCGCCGGTCGAGGCCGGGCCGGGACCACACCTCGCCCCAGGCGTAGCGGGTGACGAAGTCCTGGAAGTCCTCGGTGAAGTCGTCGGTGTTCGCGGCGGCCCGGTCCACGTGGGCGTCGCCGAGCACCTCGCGGCGGACCTTGATGCCGTGGTCGTACGCGTCGGCGCGGGCGTCGGCGACCGGGTCCGGCCGGGTGGCGGCGGGCTCGGCGGCCGGAGCAGCCGGAGCGGTGGGGGCGGCGGGCGGCGCGGGCGCGAGCTGCGGCTTGACGGGGGGCGCGGGGATGGCCGTCATCCCCGTCGTGTGGTCCGGGTTCTGCCAGGAGCCGGAGAAGTGCCGGACGAGCAGGTCGGTGACGGCGGCAGGCTGCTCGATCGGGGCGAGGTGGGAGGCGCCGGGGACCAGGGCGAGGCGGGCGTCCGGTATCCCGGCCACCAGGGTCCGGGCGTCGGCGGCGGGGGTGACCTGGTCGTCGGCGCCGACGAGGACCAGCGTCGGGACGCCGACGCTGCCGAGTCCGGCGCGGATGTCGAAGGCGGCCAGGGCCTCGCAGGCGGCGATGTAGCAGCCGGGGTCGGTGGTGCGCACCATCTGGACGGACCAGTCGACGATGGCGGGCTGGGCGGCGGAGAAGGCGGGGGTGAACCAGCGCTCGGGGGTGGTGCGGGCGATCGGGTCCAGTCCGTTGGTGCGGACGACGACACCGCGCTGCCGCCAGGCGTCGGCGGTCCCGTGGCGCGCGGAGGCGGAGACCAGGGCGAGGGAGCCGAGCCGGTGCGGGTGGCGCAGCGCGAGGTCGGCGCCGATGGCGGCGCCGAGCGAGCAGCCCGCGTAGCCGAAGCGGTCCACGCCGAGCTCGTCGAGGGTGGCCAGCAGCCGGTCGGCGAGCTCGGAGACGGCGGTGGCGGGGTGGGCGGGCGAGCCGCCGTGGCCGGGCAGGTCGAAGCGGATGACGCGCCAGTGCCGGGACAGCTCGGGGATCTGCCGGTCCCACATGTGCCAGGTGGTGCCCAGGGACGGGCCGAGGATGAGGGCGGGCCCGTCCTCGGGGCCGTCAGTCCGGTACTGCAGGGTCTTCGTCTCGCTCACGCCGTTCACGCCATCCGCAGGGTCTTCGTCATGCTCACGCCGCTCACGCTATCCGCTGCCGCCCGGCACCCCGATCAGGGGGTGATGGTGGAGACGATGTACACCATGCGGTGGCGGGCGTCGACCCATTGGACGGCGACGTCCACCGTGGGCTCCGGGTCCTTCTGGTCGACGGTGAGGCCGGACCAGCCCTCGCCGCGGTCCAGGCGCCACCCCGCGGCCTTCTCCTCGGCCTCGTTGACGGGGACCTTGCCGTCGACCAGCGCCCGCGAGTCGGTGTGCAGGGTGTCCTTCAGGTACCGGTCGACGCCCTCGGGGGAGGTGAGGAACTGGACGTACATGGTGCTGGTCTTCCAGCTGTTGGTCTCGTAGTACGCCACTTCCCGCGACCACGGCGGGATCCACACGTCGTAGATGCGCCGCTGAACCTTGCTCGGCCAGTCCTCGGTCAGGCCGGTGGCGGAGGCGTTCTCCTGCTTCTCCTCGCCGCTGTCCCGGCTCTGGAGCGCGGAGATGACGAGGTAGCCCGCCGGGATGGTGATCAGCAGGAAGACGACGATCGCGGTGAGCCAGGGGTGCCGACGGCCGGGGCGGTCCCCTGGCGCCGCGCCGGCGCGGCCGGGCTGCTGGGCCTGGCCGGGCTCCTCCGGCCGCTCGGGGTCGGAGGACCGCTCGTGGTCGTTGGCGCCACTCATCCGCGGCCCGCCTGTGCGTAGCGCTCGTACCGCTCGACGCGGCGCCGGGTGGCGCGCCGGAAGCGGCGGGCGACGAGCCGGGCGAGGTCGGCGGCGCCGACCATGCCGGCCTCCGGGCCGAGCTGGGCCTTGACGATGCGGGCCTCGGGCCGGTAGCCGCGGCCGGTGAGGGTGCGCCGGAAGGCGTTGCGGGCGGGGCCGATCAGCAGGTCGTCGGCGGCGCTGACGCCGCCGCCGATGACGAAGCAGGACGGGTCGAGGGCGGCGGCGAGGTTGGCGATGCCGACGCCGAGCCACTCGCCGATGTCCTGGAGGAGCTCGACGCACATGGCGTCGCCCTCGCGGGCCAGCTCGGTGATGAGCGGGCCGGTGATGTCCGGGATGTGGCCGCCGACGCGGTCGATGATGCCGTACGCGACGGGCGACTCGGCGGCGGCCAGCTCGCGGGCCTCGCGGACCAGGGCGTTGCCGGAGCTGTACTGCTCCCAGCAGCCGCGGTTGCCGCACGGGCAGCGGTGGCCGCCGGGGACGACCTGCATGTGGCCGAACTCGCCGGCGACGCCGTACTTGCCGCGCTTGACCTGGCCGTCCTCCAGGATGGCGCCGCCGATGCCGGTGCCGAGGGTGATCATGACGAGGTGGTCCTCGCCGCGTCCGGCGCCGAACCGCCACTCCGCCCAGGCGGCGGTGTTGGCGTCGTTGTCGACCATGACCGGGACGGCGAGGCGCTGGGCGATCCGGTCCCGCAGCGGTTCGTTGCGCCAGGACAGGTGCGGCGCGAACAGGATGCGGTTGCGGTCGGCGTCGACCCAGCCGGCCGCGCCGATGCCGACGGCATGCACGTCGTGCCGGTCGGACAGGTCCAGCACCAGGTCGACGATGACGTCCTCGACGACCTTGGGGCTCTTGGACTTGTCGGGGGTCTCGGTGCGGACCTTCTCCAGGATGTTGCCGTCGGCGTCGACGACGCCGGCGGCGACCTTGGTGCCGCCGATGTCGATGCCGACGGTCGGCACCCGGGGGGCGGTCAGGTGGGAGCGCCGCTCGCGGGTGCCGACGGTGCGCAGCACGGTGGCCCGGGCCGAGCCCCGGTGCACGCGTTCGCGATACATGCTCATCGGCTGCACCCCTTCGCGGGGGCGGTGTCTGGGTCGCGTTCGCTGCGGGTGCGTGCTCGCAAGAGTCGTCGTCCCTGCGGAGGTCTCGGGAGGCCGGAGCCTCTGGTCACGGTTGGCTGCGGGCGCGGCCCGCCGTGGCCGATTGTGCCTCACCGGCGGTACGCGGCGCATAACGGCCCCGGCGGGGGCGCGGTCCCCCGGCGGGGCTCGGACCCCGGCAGTGCCTCAGCCCCTGCCGGGGTGCGTCATTCCCAGACGGGGTGCGTCACTTCCTCACGGGGGGCGTCACTCCCTGACGGGGGGCGTCACTCCTTGACGGGGACGTCGGCCTTGGCGGCCGGGCTGCCCGACAGGTCGGGGGCGGGCGTGCGGGCCAGCTCGTGGCTGAGCTGCTCCAGCTCGCTGCCGCCCGCCATCTGGCGGGTCAGTTCCTCCAGGGCGATCTCCGACTTCGCGTGGCTGCCGGCCATGGTGCCGCGCTTGAGCAGGACGAAGCGGTCGCCGACCAGGTAGGCGTGGTGCGGGTTGTGGGTGATCAGGACGACGCCCAGGCCCGCGTCGCGGGCGGCGGCGACGTACTTGAGCACCACACCGGACTGCTTGACGCCCAGCGCGGCGGTCGGCTCGTCCAGGACCAGCACCTTGGCGCCGAAGTAGACGGCGCGGGCGATGGCCACGCACTGCCGCTCGCCGCCGGACAGGGTGCCGATCGGCTGGTCGACGTCGCGCAGGTCGATGCCCATGCGCAGCAGCTCGCTGCGCGTGGTCTCGCGCATCCGCGCCACGTCGAGCCGCTTGAAGGGCCCGCGGCCCTTGGTGGGCTCGGAGCCGAGGAAGAAGTTGCGCCACACCGGCATCAGCGGGACGACGGCGAGGTCCTGGTAGACGGTGGCGATCCCGCGGTCCAGGGCCTCGCGGGGCGAGCCGAGCCGGGCCTCCTCGCCCTCGACGGTGAAGGTGCCCGCGTCGTGCCGGTGCAGCCCGGCGATGATCTTGATGAGGGTGGACTTGCCGGCGCCGTTGTCGCCGAGCACGCAGGTGATCTCCCCGGCGTGCACCTCGAGGGAGACGTCCTGGAGCGCCTTGACGTTGCCGTAGGTCTTGCTGACCTCGGCCAGCTCGACCAGCGGGGTCCGTTCGGCGGTCACCTGCTCTGTGGTCTCGTGCTCCGCGGTCTCGTGCTCTGTGCTCACGTGCTCTGTGCTCACTTGCCGGCCTCCGACCGCTTGCGGACCCATGCGTTCAGCAGCACCGCGAACAGCAGCATCGCCCCGAGGAACAGCTTGAACCAGTCCGCGCTCCACTGGGCGTACACGATGCCCTTGTTCGTCATGCCGAAGATGAACGCCCCGACGGCGGCGCCGACGGCCGAGCCGTACCCGCCGGTCATCAGACAGCCGCCGATGACGGCCGCGATGATGTACAGGAACTCGTTGCCGACGCCCTCGCTGGACTGCACCACGTCGTACGACATCAGCAGGTGCATCCCGGAGATCCACGCGCCGAACGCCACCGCCATGTACAGGCCGATCTTGGTGCGGTTGACCGGGACACCGACCGCGCGGGCCGCGTCCGCGCCGCCGCCCGCCGCGAAGATCCAGTTGCCCATCCGGGTGCGCAGCAGGACCCAGGTGGCCACCGCGACCAGGCCGAACCACCACAGGATGGTGACGTTGAGGTCGACGTCGCCGATCGTCAGGTGCGAGGCGAAGACCTTGCGGGCGGAGGGGAAGCCCTCCATGTCGCCGATGGTCTTGGTGGAGACGGTGCCGCTGATCAGCTTGGTGAAGCCGAGGTTGGCACCGGTCAGCATCAGGAAGGTGCCCAGCGTGATGATGAAGCTGGGCAGCTTGGTGCGGGTGAGCAGGAAGCCGTTGAAGAAGCCGATGGCGAGGGTGGCCACGAGGGACACCCCGACACCGACCCAGACGTTGGCCGTCATCTGGTACGAGAACATCGACGCGATCAGCGCGGACGAGGCGACCATGACGCCCGCCGACAGGTCGAACTCGCCGCCGATCATCAGCAACGCCACCGGCACCGCCATGATGCCGATGGTCGAGGACGCGTACAGCACCGTGCTGAAGCTGGACCACTGCAGGAACGTCTCGGCAACGATGGAGAAGAAGACGAAGACGGCGCCGGCGCCGACGACGGCGCCCAGCTCCGGACGGCCGAGCAGCCGGCGGACCGCCGACCGGGGCGCCAGCCGCTCATCCTCGGTCTTCTCCGGGGCCGCGGACGGGGCGGTCGCGGCGCTCATCGGGTGCCCCGCTTGGTGTAGGCGGCGAGGTCGGCGGCGTCGTCCTTGGTGATGATCTGCGGTCCGGTGAGCACCGGGCGGCCGCCGCCGAGGACGTCGGCGTTGTAGCGGTACAGCCACAGCAGGTCGACGGCCTCGTAGCCCTGGAGGTACGGCTGCTGGTCGACGGCGAAGCCGAGCGAGCCGTCCTGGAGGGAGGAGGCGACCTTGGCGTTGAGGTCGAAGGTGTCGATCTCCGCGTCGCTGCCCGCCTGGTCGGCGGCCTTGGCGGCGGTGTCGGCGAAGGGCGCGCCGAGGGTGACGACGGCGTCGATGTCCTTGTCGGCCTGGAGCTTGGCCTCGATGGAGGACTGGACGTCGGGCATGTTGGTGCCTTCGACGTAGAGCTTCTCCAGCTTGCCGGTGAAGGTCTTCTCGGTGCCGTCGCAGCGCTGCTCGTGGCCGACGTTGCCCTGCTCGTGCAGGACGCACAGGGCCTTCTTCTTGCCCCGCTTGTTGAGCTCCTCGCCGACCGCCTCGCCCGCGATGGACTCGTCCTGGCCGATGTGGGCGAGGGCGCCGAACTCCTTGGACTGGTCGGACCCGGAGTTGACCGTGATCACGGGGATGCCCGCCTTGCGGGCCTTCTTGAGCACGTCCTTCATGGCCTCGGGCTTGGCGAGCGAGACGATCAGCCCGTCGACGTGCTGGTCAATGTAGGACTGCACGAGCTGGGCCTGCTGCTGGCCCTCCTCGTGGTGGCCGTAGACGAACTTGATGTTGTCCTTGCGGGCCGCTTCCTCGGCGCCGTTCTGGACGATGTCCCAGAAGGTGTCGCCGTCACCGGAGTGCGTGACCATGGCGACGGTCCAGCGGGGGGTGGAGACCGCCGCCTTGCCGTTGGCCTCGGCCGCCCGCTCCTCCGCGCGCTTGCCGCCGGTGCTGCTGCACCCCGCCAGGGCGGTCGCGCCGAGCACCGCTGCCATCACGGCGGTTATCGCTCGTACACCTGTCCGAAGCTTTGCCACGAAGTCTCGCCCTTCTCAGTGATCACCAGGGTGCGGTCGGTGCCGACGAGCGGCACACGGCGCCCAAGTATCCGTCACCGCGTCCGGCGACGCCCAGCGGGTCCCCTGGCAGGTACCGGACAGGCGGGATCCGGGCGGCCTCAGGGCCGTACGAGCGGCTTCAGGAGCGTACGGGCGGCTTCGCGAGCGTACGGGCGGCCTCAGGGTCGTACGAGCAGCTGGAACTCGAAGGCGTAGCGCGAGGCGCGGTAGATGTGCGAGCCGAACTCGACGGCCCGCCCGGTGTCGTCGAAGGTCGTCCGCTCCATGGTCAGCAGCGGCGCGCCCGCCGGCTCGCCGAGCCGCTCGCCCTCCTCGGCGGTCGCGGCGCGCGCCCCGACGGTCTGCCGGGCGCTGTGCAGGGTGATCCCGGCCGCGCGCATCAGCCGGTACAGGCCGGTCTCCTCCAGGGCCGGGCCGTCCAGCTTGAGCAACCCGGCCGGCAGGTGGTTCCGCAGATGGGCCACGGGCTCCCCGTGGGCGAGCCGCAGCCGCTCGATGAGGACGACCTCGGCCCCCTCGGCGACGCCGAGCGCGGCGGCGACCTCGGCGGAGGCGGGCTCGGTGGTGTTGGTCAGGACGCGGGTGGCAGGGCGCTGACCTGCGGATTCGAGGTCGTCGTAGAGGCTGCTGAGCTCCAGCGGGCGCTTGACCTGGCTGTGCACCACCTGCGTACCGACGCCTCGGCGGCGCACCAGCAGGCCCTTGTCGACGAGCGTCTGGATCGCCTGGCGGACGGTGGGGCGGGACAGCCCGAGCCGTCCGGCCAGCTCGATCTCGTTCCCGAGCAGGCTGCCGGGGGCCAGCCGCCCCTGCTCGATCGCCGCCTCGAGCTGCTGGGAGAGCTGGAAGTAGAGCGGAACGGGGCTGCTGCGGTCCACGCTGAACTGGACCGGTTCCGGTGCCGCCGGTGAGTCGGTTCCCTGCGTTGCTGCCACGGAGGTGAGCGTAACCGGCCGCGTACATGACGCAAAGCCGTGACGTCAGGTTGTCCTGACAACATACGCGGGTTCAGCGCCACGGGCGGGCCCGCGGGGGCGGATCACCTACGGGTCACCGACGGGGCACTGACGGGTCACTTCATCCACTCGTCCTGGTATTTGGCATACGTGCCGTCATGGGTGGCGAGGTGCACCCACTGGTCGACGTAAGCCCTGAACTCCTCGTCGCCGCGCGGCAGGGCGTAGGCCTTCTCCGAGAAGGTGAACGGCCGGTCCGGGTGGACCGCGCACAGCTCCGGGTGGATCTTGGACTGGTAGCGGGTCTCGCCGGCGTCCGTCATCATCACGTCGGCGCGGCCCGCGATGATCTCCTCGAAGATCGTGGTGTTGTCGGGGTGGACGGTCAGGGTGGCCCGCTTGATGTGGGCACGGGCGAACTGCTCGTTGGTGCCGCCGGGATTGACGACCACCCGCACGCCCGGCCGGTCGATCTGCTCCAGCGTGCGGTACTTCTCCTGGTCCTCGCACCGGACGATCGGCGTCTTGCCGTCGGTGAGGTAGGGCTCGCTGAAGTACGCCTTGCGGGCCCGCGGCAGGGTCACCGACACCCCACCCATGGCGATGTCGCACCGGCCCGCGGCGAGGTCGTCCACCAGCTTCGCCCAGGTGGTGGCCGTGAACGCGGGCCTGGCGTCCAGGCTCTTCGCCAGGTCGGCCGCCATGTCGATGTCGATGCCGCGGTACCTGCCGGTCGCGGGGTCGCGATGGGTGAAGGGCCGGTAGTCCCCGGTGGTGCACACCCGCAGCACACCGCGCGCGGGCACCGCGTCCAGCAGCGTGGCGTCCTTCTTGTGCGCCGCGGTACGGGGCGCTCCGGCGCCGGACGCCAGGGCCGAGCCGGCGGCGGTCGCGGCGAGCACGGCGGCGAGGGCGGACAGCGTGACGGCACGTTTCACGGCATCTCCTTGGCTGGCGGACGGAGCCCGGCGACACGGCCGCAGGACTGCGGCCGCTGCCGGGCGGAGGCAGCGGCCGCAGTGTAGGGGGGTGGCGGCCCGTCAGCAGCGGTCCGCTCCAGGGCAGTCCGCTTCATGGCAGTCCGTTCGGTGGCGATCCGTCAGCAGGAGCGGTCGACCAGGTCGAAGGTCCTGTAGTGGTCGGCGGTGTAGTAGTCCTCGTTCGTACGCTCACCGGTGACGATCCGGCGGGCGCCGCGGTTGTCGGAGCCGGGCGTGATCACGGTGTACTCGTGGTAGTAGCCGCTGCTCTGTGACGCGAGGACGCCCTCCCGGTTCTGGAAGACCGTCCCGTCCTGCGGGTACGGGAACGGACCGCCGGACGCGATCAGGTCGAGGGTGTCGTGGGCCTGGGACGGCAGGTCGGAGTAGCAGATGTCGCCGACGGCCTTGGCCTGGAACGGCGCGGCGACCGTGGCGGTCGTCTGCCACGCGGCCTGCTGCGGCCCGGGGGTTGCCGCGACGGCGGGTCCGGCGAGGAGCAGGGTCGAGGCGAGGGCACCGAGGGCGCCGATACGGGCGATCCGTGGGGGGATTCTCATGCCCACCAGCATGACGCGCGTAGACGGTGACATGTCAACGCCAAGGGGGCATTGTTTCCCGGGAGTTCACAAGATCCGACCGATCACGTCCACGAAGTGACGGAGTGTTTACCGCTCGTTGACCGCGCGGGCCTCGCGTGCGGCGTGGGTGGGGGCGTTCGTCGCCGCCCATGGCGGGCGGAGGTGTTCGTGCCCGCCGGCGCGCGCCTGCGGCGCGGTGCTCCGGTATCCCGAAACTCCATGGGTATTCCGGAGCCCGCGCCGCGGCCGAACTGACGGGCGCCACCGCGAAGGCAGGCCGCCGACCTGGCGTGGGAGCGGTCGGCGGCCCTTCCGTCAGCCGTTCTGGGGGGGGCGGGGCCTTGTCGGCCGTCAGCCGGTTCCGCGCGGTCCTCGGGAGAGGCCGGGCTTTACGGTCCGTCAGCCGCCGAGTTCCCGGTGGCGGGCGGCGAGATGTGCCGCGCCGTCGGGGGTCAGGGCGCCGTGCAGCCGCAGCCGGGAGATGCCGCCGTCCGGGAAGATGTCGATCCGCACGTGCGTGCCGACGGCGGGCGAGGCGAGGACGAAGCGGTGGTTGGTGTCCGGCTGGAGGCGGGTGCGGGGCAGGACCTCGGCCCACTCGCCGCCGTCGCCGTCGCGGACGGACAGCGCCGCCCAGCCCGCCGCGTTGCCCTTGAGGTAGGCGGTGTCGATCTCGACGGCGTGGATCTCGGATCGCGCGGCCAGCCGGTAGCGGATCCAGTCGTTGCCCTTGTCGCGGCGCCGCCGGGTCTCCCAGCCGTCGTCCATCTTCCGGGAGCGGCCCGGCTGGATGGTGTTGGTGGCCGGCGAGTAGAAGAGGTTGGAGGCGTCCTCGACCTGGCCGCCGTTCTCCAGGGCGGCCACGTCGAAGGTGCCGAGGGCGGCGAGCCACGCCGGGTCCGGTGCGACCTCCCCGTACACCCGCAGCCGGGCGACACCGCCGTCGGGGTGCTGGTTGAGCCGCAGGTGGGTGAAGCGCTGCTCGGCGTCGACGGCGAAGCCGTTGGCCGCGTGGCCGCCGACCGCCGTGCGCGGCACCAGCGTCGTCCACTTCACGTCCGGGGCCAGCAGTTCCTCCGGGGACGGCGAGCCGGGGACGGAGGCGGCCTCGACGCTGATCGCCTGCGGGTAGTTGCCGCGGAAGTGGGCGGTGTCCACCACGATGCCGCGGATGACGCCGGGCGCGCCGAGGCGGACCAGTGCCCAGTCGTGGTCCTCGTCGGTGGGGTGCGGGTGGTCGGCGTCGGCGCCGCGCCGCCGCCGGGTCTCCCAACCGTCCATGATCTTGCCCTTGTGCCCGAAGGACTCCGGGTCGAAGTGGGCGGGCTCGGGCAGCAGGAGGTTCTCCCGCTGGGCGAAGAACTCGTCGTTGGCGGCGATGACGCCCGCGCCGAGTCGGCGGTCGGCGAGGTCCACGAGGTGGGCGAAGGGGAAGTCGGCGGTGCGGTAGTCGGCGTACGGGTCGCCCCCGCCGTACGGGTTGGCGTCTCCGGTGAAGGAAGGTATCGCGGCGGTCATGCCTGGGGCTGCCTTTCGAGGAGTCGGCCGGTGGGTTCGGTGGTGACGCCGTGATCGGCGATCTTGCGGCCGCGCAGCCAGGTGGACCGTACGACTCCGTACAGGGTCTTCCCGGCGTACGCGGTGACGGGGTTGCGGTGCAGAAGCGTTTCGGCGTCCACGGTGAAGGTCTCGTCGGGCGCGAGGACGGCGAAGTCGGCGTCCCGGCCGGCCTCGATCGCGCCCTTGGCGCCCAGGCCGACGAGGTCGGCCGGGGCGGTCGCCATCCAGCGGACCACGTCCTCCAGGGAGCGGCCGCGCCGCCGGGCCTCGGTCCATACGGCGGGCAGGCCGAGCTGGAGGGAGGCGATGCCACCCCACGCCTGGCCGAAGTCGCCGACCTTGAGGTCCGCGGTGCACGGGGAGTGGTCGGAGACGACGCAGTCGATGGTGCCGTCGGCCAGGCCCGCCCACAGGGCGTCCTGGTTGGCGGCCTCCCGGATGGGCGGGCAGCACTTGAACTCGGTGGCGCCGTCGGGCACTTCCTCGGCGGTCAGGGTCAGGAAGTGCGGGCAGGTCTCGACGGTGACGCGGACGCCCTCGCGGCGGGCGTCGGCGATCAGCGGCAGGGCGTCGCCGGAGGACAGGTGCAACACGTGTACGCGCGCGTCCAGTTTGCGGGCCAGGTCGATCAGTCCGGCGATGGCCCGGTCCTCGGCGGCGCGCGGGCGGGAGGCGAGGAAGTCGGCGTAGCGCGGACCCTGGGGCTCCGGGGCGCCACCGATGAGCTGCGGGTCCTCGGCGTGCACGATGAGCAGCCCGCCGAAGCCGGCGATCTCGGCGAGGGCGGCCTCCAGCTCGGGCGGGCCCAGCGGCGGGAACTCGTCGACGCCGGAGTGGAGCAGGAAGCACTTGAAGCCGAAGACCCCGGCGTCGTGCAGCGGGCGCAGGTCGGGGACGTTGCCGGGGACGGCGCCGCCCCAGAAGCCGACGTCGATGTGGGCCTGGGCGCGGGCGACGGCCCGCTTGACCTCCAGCCCGTCGAGGGTGGTGGTCGGCGGGATGCTGTTGAGCGGCATGTCGATCAGCGTGGTGACGCCGCCCGCGGCGGCCGCGCGGGTGGCGGAGGCGAATCCCTCCCACTCGGTGCGCCCAGGGTCGTTGACGTGGACGTGGGTGTCGACGAGGCCGGGGAGGAGGACGTCGTCGCCGAGGTCCTCGGTCCGGGCCCCGGCGGGGATCTCGGCGTCGTACGGCAGGACAGCGGTGATCTTCCCGTCGGCGACGGCGACGGCAGCGGCGCGCGTGCCTTCCGGGGTCATGACGCGCGTCGAGCGCAGCACCAGCTCCACGTCGGACACCTATCCCTCCCAATAAAGTTACCGCCATGTTTCCGCATTGCGGAATTCAACGTTCTGTTGAGAGTTTTCCCTCCGGCTCGCCACGGAGTCAAGACCCGCCCACCCACCGATGGGGCGCGGCGCCGCCAATCCGGCCGCGACTCGGAGGATTCCACAAAATGGAAGAGCCTTTCCGCGAAGTAGAATGTGGTTCCGTCCACTGGTGCGGCCGACCACCCCGTGCCCGGCCGGGCGAGCTCCGCCGCAAACAGCCCGTGACCGGCGATAACCGCACGCCCAAGGCGCTGTGGAGATCGCCGGGGGCGGGTAGGCTGCCCGTTGCCGGTCGGCACCGCGGCGCCCGTCACCGCGCGACGATCGACCCCACCCGTCCCGAAAGGAACGCGACGTGCCGCCGTCCGCCGAGCCCAAGACCGCCAGCAACAGCTCTGGCGGCGTCCAGTCCCTTGAGCGCGCCTTCGACCTGCTGGAGCGGATGGCCGACGCCGGGGGCGAGGTCGGGCTGAGCGAGCTGTCCGGCAGCAGCGGACTGCCCCTGCCCACCATCCACCGGCTGATGCGGACGCTGGTGGCCTGCGGGTACGTACGCCAGCAGCCGAACCGGCGCTACGCGCTGGGCCCGCGGCTGATCCGGCTCGGCGAGAGCGCGTCCCGGCTGCTGGGCACCTGGGCCCGCCCCTACCTGGCGCAGTTGGTGGAGGAGACCGGCGAGACGGCGAACATGGCGCTGCTCGACGGCGACGAGGTGGTCTACGTGGCGCAGGTGCCCTCGCGCCACTCGATGCGGATGTTCACCGAGGTGGGGCGGCGGGTGCTGCCGCACTCGACGGGCGTGGGCAAGGCGCTGCTCGCGCACACCCCGCCCGAGGAGGTACGGGCCCTGCTCGCCCGCACCGGGATGCCCGCCGCGACACAGAAGACCATCACCTCGCCGGACGACTTCCTCGCCGCGCTGGAGCAGGTGCGCGAGGCGGGGTACGCGGTCGACGACAACGAGCAGGAGATGGGCGTGCGCTGTCTGGCGGTCTCCGTGCCCGACTCCCCCACGGCGGCGGCCATCTCGATCTCCGGCCCGGCCGGGCGGGTGACGGAGGAGGCCACGGAGGAGATCGTGCCGATCCTCAAGGCGGTCGCGGCCCAGCTGTCGGTGGCGCTCACCGACACGAACGGGAACGCGTAACGGGCACGCGCGGGAGCGCGTAACCGACGGCCGCGCGCCCGGGTCCGCGGCTGCGCACCGGGGCGGCCGTCGCGGCCCGGAGCGCGGGCCCGTGCCGTGCCGGGTGACCTGCCGCGACCCTGGTCAGCCCCGCTCCGTATCGGCACGCGTCAGCCCGTTCGGTACCGGCACGAGTCGACCCAGCTCCGTACCGACACGCGTCGGCCCACTCCGCACCGACACGCGTCGGCCCGCTCCGCACCGGCCGCCGCCGGTCCAGCCCCGTGCCCGGTCAGCCCCGTTCCGTACCGGCCCGGGAGCGCGGTACGTCGCCGAACAGGTCGACCGCCGTCCGCACCGCGCTCAGCGCGGGGGCCAGCGCGCTGACCGAGCCGAGCGCGCCCGCGACCAGCAGCAGCGAGCGGAAGAGCCGGGACAGCTCGGGCGGCGCGCCCGCGCGCGCCATGGCGTCCAGCGCCGCCAGCTCGTCCTCGGCTATGTCCCGGTCCGGCAAGTCCGCCCGGTACGCGGCGAGTTCGCGGCGCAGCCGGGTCACCGCCCGCAGCAGCTCCGCCGTTCTCGGGTCCTCACCGGTGCCGACCACCCGCATGTGCTCCACGACTGCGGCGCCCTTCATGGCCGGAGCGCCGGACAGCCGCCCACGCCCCGCACGATTGTCGGACAACACTCGCCTCTCCCCCTCGCGCGCCGTCGCGCGAGACACATCGCCCACACCGGCCGCGCCCGTCCGCGGATGACCGAACGCGCGTGGCCCGGATCAGTTAACGCCACTCTCCGCACAGCGCGCCACACGGAGGGCGAAATTCAGGTCCCCGATTTCTTCCGGCTTCCCTCGGAACGGGCTGGTTCGGGCGCGGCTCGGACGGATGCGGTATGCAGAGGCCATGACGCGTACGAAAGGTGACGCCGCCTCACACGAGGCGGCAGGCGCGGGCCCCGTGGCCGGGCTGCTGCTGGCGGCGGGCGGCGGGCGGCGGTTGGGCGGGCGGCCCAAGGCGCTGCTGCCGTACCGGGGTCGGCCGCTGGTGGAGCGGGCCGTCGCGGCGCTGCGTGCGGGCGGCTGCGGGCCGGTCCAGGTCGTGCTGGGCGCGGCCGCCGAGGAGGTGCGGCGGCGGGCCGAACTGTCCGGCTGCCTGCTGGCGGAGAACCCCGACTGGGCGTCGGGCATGGGTTCCTCGCTGCGCACCGGGCTGGCGGCGCTGGCCGGGACCGAGGCGTCGGCGGCGCTGGTGATGCTCGTGGACCAGCCGCGGATCGGCCCGGAGGTGGTGGCCCGGCTGGTGGCCGCCCACCGCTCGGGGGCGGCCCTGGTGGCGGCGACGTATGGCGGGGAGCGCGGCCATCCGGTGCTCTTCGCGCGCGAGCACTGGGCGGGGGTCGCGGCGGCGGCCGCCGGGGACCGCGGCGCCCGCGACTTCCTGCGCGCGCACGAGGCGGAACTCACCCGCGTCGAGTGCGGGGACATCGCCGCGCCCGACGACATCGACACACCCGAGGACCTCGCACTCCTGGATTGAATCCTCCCCTCTCTGACGGGAGGGGATTCCTGGCTCAGGCAGCCGCCTGGGGCAGCGCCCCAGGCGGTCTTACGCCCTCAGCACCAGCCGGGTTGAGACCAGCCCGGATGAGCATCACACGTGCGGAGTTCTTGTCCCTGGGGGACACGGTTCCGCATGCGGTGCAGGTGTAGGTGCGCTCTCCTAGCGGTAGTGCGTGCTTGGCTCTCGCTCCGCAGTGTCCGCAGTCCATCGTGGTGTGCGCGGGGTGTACCAGGCGCACGGTGCGTCCGTGCTTGCGGCCCATCTCGATCAGGGCCTGTTTGGTGGCGCCGATGGCGGCGTCGGCAGCCTTTCGGGCCATGGTGGTCCTGGCGAGGAACTTCGGCTTGAAGTCCTCGACGGCCAGCACGTCATGGTCGGTCACAACCTTCTTGGCCCATTTACGGCCGGCGTCCTGGCGCTGGCATGCGACCTTCTTGTGCAGCTTGGCGCGCAGTCGCTTCGCTTCGCGGTAGCCCTTCGATCCAGCCTGCCCCTTCTTCGGCTTGCGGCGAGCCATCATCCGGTCGTACCAGGTCAGCTTCGCCTTGGCCCTCGCGTGCGAGATCCGCATACCCGCGCCCCTGTCCCGCCGTGATCACCTCAATCGGCGAACGCGGGCACACACGTTCGCCTTTGCCCGGCCCCGCCGGGCCGGGTGAATCTGTGTGAACGAGGTGGCACTCTGAGCCACCTCGCGGGGCGCCCCGGCGAGAAAAAATCTCTCGACATCAACAAACCATTGAACTTCCACCATGAGGAAATTATTCTCCACTGGTCAGAAGCGCTTTGAGCATCGCCGAACCGTCCGATGCCGTCGGCCGCCGCGCCTGATGAGCTGCGGCACCCCGTGCCATCGCAAAAGGAGTGACAGCCCATGTCCGCACCAGCGCCGTCCCAGCCGGCCATCGTCGACGCAAGCCCCCTGGCACGTCAGGGCGAGGTGCTGACCGGCGAGGCCCTCGCCTTCCTCGCCGAACTCCACCACCGCTTCACCCCGCGCCGCGACGAGTTGCTGGCCCGCCGCGCCGAGCGCCGCGCCGAGATCGCCCGCACGAGCACGCTGGACTTCCTGCCGGAGACCGCGCACATCCGCGAGGACGAGACCTGGCGGGTCGCCCCGGCCCCGCCCGCGCTGAACGACCGCCGGGTGGAGATCACCGGCCCGACGGACCGCAAGATGACCATCAACGCACTCAACTCGGGCGCACGGGTCTGGCTCGCCGACTTCGAGGACGCCTCCGCCCCACCTGGGAGAACGTCATCCTCGGCCAGCTCAACCTGATCGACGCCTACGAGCGCCGGATCGACTTCACCAGCCCCGAGGGGAAGACCTACGCGCTGCGGCCCGCCGACGAGTTGGCGACCGTCGTCATGCGGCCGCGCGGCTGGCACCTGGACGAGCGCCACCTCCAGGTCGACGGGCGGGCCCTGCCCGGCGCCCTCGTCGACTTCGGGCTGTACTTCTTCCACAACGCCCAGCGCCTGATCGACCTGGGCAAGGGCCCGTACTTCTACCTGCCCAAGACCGAGTCGCACCTCGAGGCGCGGCTGTGGAACGACATCTTCGTCTTCGCCCAGACGTACGTGGGCATCCCGCAAGGGACCGTCCGCGCCACCGTCCTGATCGAGACCATCACCGCCGCGTACGAGATGGAGGAGATCCTCTACGAGCTGCGCGACCACGCCGCCGGGCTCAACGCGGGCCGCTGGGACTACCTGTTCTCGATCGTGAAGAACTTCCGCGACGGCGGGCCGAAGTTCGTCCTCCCCGACCGCAACGCGGTGACGATGACGGCCCCGTTCATGCGCGCGTACACCGAACTCCTGGTGCGCACCTGCCACAAGCGCGGGGCCCACGCCATCGGCGGCATGGCGGCCTTCATCCCCTCCCGCAAGGACCCCGAGGTCAACAAGGTGGCGTATCAGAAGGTCCGCGCCGACAAGGACCGGGAGGCCGCAGACGGCTTCGACGGCTCCTGGGTGGCGCACCCCGACCTGGTGCCGATCGCCCTGGCCTCCTTCGACGCGGTGCTGGGCGACCGCCCGAACCAGAAGGACCGCCTGCGGGAGGACGTCCACGTCACCGGCGCCGAGCTGATCGACATCGCCTCGCTGGAGGCCGCGCCGACGTACGAGGGGCTGCGCAACGCCGTCCAGGTCGGCATCCGCTACATCGAGGCGTGGCTGCGCGGGCTCGGCGCGGTCGCCATCTTCAACCTGATGGAGGACGCCGCCACCGCCGAGATCTCCCGCTCGCAGATCTGGCAGTGGATCAACGCGGGCGTCGAGTTCGAGCACGACGGCCGGACCGTGCGCGCCACGGCGGAACTGGCCCGCGAGGTGGCGGCCACGGAACTGGCCGCCATCCGCGAGGAGATCGGCGAGGAGGCGTTCGCCGCGGGCCGCTGGCAGCAGGCGCACGACCTGCTGCTGAAGGTGGCGCTGGACGAGGACTACGCGGACTTCCTGACCTTGCCCGCGTACGAGCTGCTGGGCTGAACCGCTTCCTCCACTGCCGGGCGGGCCGACTCCTGCGGCCCGCCCGGCGTCTTTCGTCCCACGTGGTTGAAGGCCAGGTTCAGCGCGACAGCGACCAGGCAGCCCGTGCTGATGCCCGAGTCCAGCACGACCAGCAGGTCGTCGGGGAAGGCGTGGTAGAAGTCCGGTGCGGCGATGGGGATCAGCCCGATACCCAGCGCCGCGGCCACGATCAGCGCGTTGTCGCCCTTCTCCAGCGCCGCGCCGGCCAGGGTCTGGACCCCGCTGGCGGCCACCGAGCCGAAGAGGACGATGCCCGCGCCGCCGAGCACCGGCAGCGGCACCAGGGAGATCACCGAGGCGGCGACCGGGCACAGGCCGAGCACGACGAGGATCGCGCCGCCGGTCGCCACGACGAAGCGGCTGCGTACCTTCGTCATCGCGACCAGGCCGATGTTCTGGGCGAAGGCGCTGGTGGCGAAGCCGTTGAACAGCGGACTCACGGCGGTGCCCAGGGTGTCCGCGCGCAGGCCGCCCTCCAGGGTCCGCTCGTCCGCCGGCCGGTCGACGATCTGGCCCAGCGCGAGCATGTCCGCCGTCGATTCGGTCATGCAGACCAGCATCACCACGCACATCGAGACGATCGCCGCGATGTCGAACTGCGGGGCGCCGAAGTGGAAGGGCGTCGGGAAGCCGACGATGTCGGCGTCGCGGATCGCGTCGGTGTGGGTGACCCCGAAGGGTATGGCGATCAGCGTGCCGCCGATGAGGCCGAGCAGGATCGCGATCTGCTGGAGGAAGCCGCGCAGCACCCGGCGCAGGACGAGGACGAGGAGGAGGGTGGCGGCGGCCAGGCCGAGGAGTTTCGGGTCTCCGTAGTCGTCGGCGTGCCGGTCGCCGCCCTGGGCCCAGTTGAAGGCCACGGGCAGCAGGGAGATGCCGATGAGGGTGATGACGGTGCCGGTGACCAGCGGCGGGAAGAAGCGCACCAGCCGACAGAAGTAGGGCGCGAGGAGAAAGCCGAGGACTCCGGCGACGATCGTGGCACCGAAGATGACGGGCAGGGCGTCGTGCGGCCCGGCGCCGTTGCCGATGGCGATCATCGGGGTCACGCCCGCGAAGGAGACGCCGTTGACGAACGGCAACCGGGCGCCGACCCGCCAGAACCCGAGGGTCTGGAGGAGGGTGGCGATGCCCGCCGTGAACAGGCTGGCCCCCATGAGGAAGGTGGTCTCGGTGGGCGAGAGCCCGACCGCCGGGCCGATGATCATGGGCGGGGCCACCACGCCCGCGTACATCGCGGCCACGTGCTGCAGCCCGCTGGTGAACATCTTGAAGGGGGAAGAGTCTGATCGACCGGATGCACGCCGATCCTCCTGTCGGGTAACACGCCACGGCGGACGCGGGTTTCAGGGAGGTGCTGTGGGGGGTGTGCTGGTGGTGCTCAGACGCGTGCGGGTGCGCGTACGGGGAGCGCACGGCTACGGGTACGGGTGCGCGTACGGCAGAAGGGAGCCCGGTGGGGCTCCCTTCGGAAGACTTCCACCGCGCCCGGGGACGTGGGTTACGGGCCCCCGCCCCCGGGCGCGGCGCTCGTGGCCGAAGAGGTCCACGAGCCCGGCCGGGAGCCGTCCCTCCCGGCCGAGTTCCTGTGGTGTTGTGCTGTGCCGCTGATGTTGTGCTGTGCGGCGGTGTGCGCCGTGGCGCGGGGGTCAGCCCGCGGCGGCGGCGATGCGGGCGAGGCGCCGGGCCTCCTCCCGCGTGCTGCGGGCGATGGCGTCCTCGTCGGCGGTGGTGAGGCGGCCCGCCTCGACGACGGGCCTGCCGTTGACGAGGGAGAGGGTCACCGGGGCGGCCGCGCCGAAGACCAGTGCCGCCACCGGGTCGGCGATCGACGCGTGGCCGATGCCGTCGAGCTTCCACAGCACCAGGTCGGCGAGCTTGCCGGCCTCCAGTGAGCCGATCTGGTCCGCGCGGCCGAGCACCTGGGCGCCGCCGTAGGTGCCCAGACGCAGCGCCTGGCGGGCGTTCAGCGCCTGCTCCCGGTGGCCGCCGAGGCGGTTGATGAGCAGCGCGTTGCGCAGTTCGGTGTGCAGTTCGCCGGACTCGTTGGAGGCGGTGCCGTCCACGCCGAGGCCTACGGGGACGCCCGCGGCGAGCATGTCGGGGACGCGGGCGATGCCGGCGGCCAGCCGGGCGTTGGAGGAGGGGCAGTGGGCGACGCCGGTCCTGGTACGGGCGAAGGCGGCGATGTCGGAGTCGGTCATGTGGACGCAGTGCGCCATCCACACGTCCTCGCCGAGCCAGCCGGTGGACTCGAAGTAGTCGGTGGGGCCCATGCCGAACAGCTCGTGGCAGAACTTCTCCTCCTCCACGGTCTCCGAGCCGTGGGTGTGGAGCCGTACGCCCTTGGCGCGGGCCAGTTCGGCGCCCTGGCGCATCAGCTCGGTGGAGACGGAGAACGGCGAGCAGGGTGCCACCGCGATCTGCGTCATGGCGTCGAACGAGGCGTCGTGGTGCCGGTCGATGGTCTCCTCGGTGGCGGCCAGCGCCCCGTCGAGGGTCTCGACGGCGAAGTCCGGCGGCAGCCCGCCGTCGGACTCGCCGCGGTCCATGGAGCCGCGGGCCAGGGTGAACCGGACCCCCATGTCGGCGGCGGCGCGGACGATGGTGCCGGACAGGTCGCCGGAGCCGCGCGGGAAGACGTAGTGGTGGTCCATGGCGGTGGTCACGCCGCCGCGGGCCATCATGGCCAGCGAGCCCTGGGCGGCCGCGTGCACCATCTGCTCGTCGATGCGGGCCCAGGTCGGGTAGAGCGCGACCAGCCAGTTGAAGAGGTTGCAGTCCTGGGCCAGGCCCCGGGTGATCCACTGGTAGAAGTGGTGATGGGTGTTGACCAGGCCGGGGGTGGCCAGGTGGCCGGTGCCGTCGATCCGGCGGACCACGTTCTCCAGCCGGCCGGGGGCCGCGCCCGCCCCCACGGATTCGATGCGGTTGTCGGCGATCACGACGTGGCCGGAGGCGTACTCGGTGTCGTGCGCGTCCACGGTCGCGATGGCGCAGTTCTCGATGACGATGCGCGAAGCTGCCATGGGGGTTCCTCGTTCTTCCCTGTGGAATGCGCGGGCCCGGGGGTCGAGCGGGGTGACGACCGGGCCCGCGGTACTGCTCAGTGTGCGCAGATGCCCCCGCTCTCCCCTGGGAGCGACGCCGGCGCGCGCGTCGGGGGATGGCCCTGCAGGACAGCCGCCCTACAGGTTGGTCAGGTCGACCGGGATCTGCGGCTCGACGCCGTCCCGCAGGATGGTGGCCTCGATGAGGCCGTACGGGCGGTCGGCGGCGAAGTAGACCTCATTGTCGTTCTTCAGGCCGAACGGTTCGAGATCGACCAGGAAGTGGTGCTTGTTCGGCAGCGAGAAGCGGATCTCGTCGATCTCGCTGCGGCTGTTGATGACCCGTGCGCCCATTTGGTACAGGGTCTGCTGGAGCGAGAGGGAGTAGCTCTCCGCGAAGGCCTGGAGCATGTGCTTCTTGGCCTGGGCGTAGGACTTGTCCCAGTTCGGCATGCGCTCCTCGTCAGTGGACCAGCCGTAGCGCCACTGGGACGACACCTGGGTGGCGAGGATGCGGTCGTACGCCTCCTGGAGCGTCGTGTACTTGTCCTTGATGTAGCCCCAGAACTCCGAGTTGGTGGAGTTCATCACCACCAGGTCCTTCAGCCCGGATATCACCTGCCAGCGCTCGCCGTCGAAGGTGATCTGGGTGGTGCGGGTCTCCTGGCCCTTGCGGACGAAGGAGTGCTTGACCTCGTCGGCGCCGATGAAGCGGGAGTTGCCGTCGGAGGTCTCGATGCGCTCCCAGGCGTACTCCTCGATCCGGATCCGGGCGCGGTGGATCGGCTCCTGGCTGGTCACGAAATGCCGGGCCAGGTGGATGCCGAACTGCTCGGCCGACTCGATGCCGTGCTCCTTGGCGAACGCGTACACCGTGTTCTTGGTGGTGTCGGTCGGCAGGACGCTGGCGTTGGAGCCGGAGAGGTGGACCTCGTCCATGTCGCCGGAGAGCGCGACGGAGACGTTGAGGTCCTTGATGTGGTGCGTGGCGCCGTCCCGCGTGATCTTGACGACGCGGTTCTCTGCTTTGCCGTACTGGTTCTGGCCGAGAATCGTGGGCATTGTCTGCTAGCTCCCTCGGTAAACGGAGTAGCCGAACGGGTTGAGCAGCAGCGGTACGTGGTAGTGCTCTCCGGGCGTGACGGCGAAGGTGATCGCCACCTCGGGGAAGAACGCGCCGCTGTCCCGATTCGCGGGGGCGTCCTGCTGCGCATCGGCTTGCTTCTTCTCGAAGTACGGCTCGACGGCGAAGTCGAGCCGCACGTGGGTCGTCCCCTCCGGCAGGGCCGGAAGGTCCTTGCACCGGCCGTCCGCGTCGGTCGCGGAGCCACCGAGCGGCTGCCAGTCCGCCTCGCGGCCCGCGCGGGCGGAGAGCCGCACGGCGACGCCCTCGGCGGGGCGGCCGGCACTGGTGTCCAGGATGTGGGTGGAGACGGAGGCGGTGGTGTCCGTGCTCATGCGCTCTCTCCCTCTACGAGCCGGGTCAGCCGGATGCGGTTGATCTTCCCCAGTTCGGTGCGGACGATCTCGCGCTCGGTGTTCGGGTCGTTGCCGATCCGCTCCTTGAGGGCGGCGAGCATCTGGTCGCCGGTGCGGCCGGTGGCGCAGATCAGGAAGACGTGGCCGTGCCGGTCCTGGTACGCGAGGTTGAGTTCGAGCAGTTCCTCGCGCACGGACTCCTGTACCCCGCTCTGCTCCCGCGCCGAGGTCGGGTCGCCCGGCTTGGGGCGCCCGATGGGCGGGTGGCCCGCCATCGCCTCGGCGAGGTCGGCGGGGGTGAGGGCCGCCATGGCGGCGTCACTCGCGGCGTAGAGGGCCTCCGCGTCGGCGTACGGGCGGCCGCCCGCCACCGCCGCGCTCCACGACCGGCTGGCGCACACCTCGCGCAGCAGCTCGGCCGCCTGCGGCTCGTCGCTTGAGTTGAGCCGGGTGAGGCCCGGCGTCGCGCTGGAAGTCACACCGGCAAGCTAGGAGCCGCCGGTACAACCCGTCAACACTTTGTTGAAAACTTCTGGTAACAGACGTTGCCGCGAGGTTACCCGCCGGTCGCGCCATTACTCGCCGTTACGCGCCGGGCTCGCCGTCACTCCCCGGCCTTCGCCGCACTCTCCCGGTTCAGGTAGTTGTAAACCGTGAAGCGGCTGACGCCGAGCGCGGCGGCCACGGTCTCCACGCCGTGTCGCACCGAGAACGCGCCGCGCTGCTCCAGGATGCGCACGACCGACTGCTTGGTCTTGCGGTCCAGCTCCGCCAGCGGCATGCCGTGGCGGCGCTGGAGCTCGGCGAGGATGTGGTCCAGCGAGTCGGACAGGTGCGGCAGCCGGACGGCCACCAGCTCCCGACCCTCCCAGGAGAGCACGACGTCGTCGCCCTCGGCGCGGTCCGGCGCGACCATCTCGCCGCCCATGGCGTCGACGAGCGGCTTGACCGCGGCCACGAACGGGTGGTCGGCGGCGACGGACGGGTGGTCGGCGGAATCGATCACGCCTCGCCCTCCCCTACCACGTTGACCTGCAACGACACCCGGGTGGCACCGGCGGCCAGGGACTTGCGCAGCAGTTCGTCCACGGCGCTGAGCACCTGTTCCGCCCGGCCCTCGGCGGTGTTGCCGAAGGGACCCACGTCGACGGCGTCCAGCTGGGCGGACTGCAGCACCTCGCGGGCCGCCACCGCGTGCGGCGGCGCCTCGTCGAGGTCGAACGGCTCGGTCGTGAACTCCACCTTCAATCTCACCCGGCCAACCTACTGCGCCCGGCCGCGGATCCGGCAGCCCCACTTGACAGCCCGCCGAAGTCCGCTGCACTCTTCCGTCAGACAGAAACCAACTTCCGCGATACGGAAGGAGCGCAGCGCCAGTGGGATTCCAGGACCAGCGCTTCGATGTGAACCTCTCGATCCTCTTCACGGAGCTTCCGCTGCTGGAGCGCCCGGCGGCCGCCGCCGCGGCGGGCTTCCGCGCGGTGGAGCTGTGGTGGCCCTGGGTCGACTCGCCCACGCCTCCGCAGGCCGAACTCGACGCCCTTGCCGTGGCGTTGGACGCCGCCGGGACGCAGCTCGTGGGCCTGAACTTCTACGCCGGGCAGCTCCCGGGCCCCGACCGCGGCGCCCTGTCCCTCCCCGGTGAGGAGTCGGACCGCTTCCGCGCCAACATCGACGTGGCGGCCGACTTCGCCCGGTCGGTGGGGTGCACCGCGCTGAACGCGCTCTACGGCAACCGGATCGCGGGCGTCGACCCGCAGATCCAGGACAGCCTCGCGCTGGAGAACCTGGTCCTGGCGGCCCGCGCCGCCGACCGGGTGGGCGCGACGCTGCTGATCGAGGCGCTGAACGCGCCGGAGTCCCCGCTCTACCCGCTGGTGAGCGCACCCGCCGCCATCGAGGTCGTGGACAAGGTCAACGCCGCCACCGGCCTCGGCAACGCCAGGTTCCTGATGGACCTGTACCACCTGTCGATGAACGGCGAGAACCTGCCCGAGGTCATCGACGCCCACGCCGCCAAGACCGGCCACGTACAGATCGCGGACAACCCCGGCCGCGGCGCCCCCGGCACCGGCTCCCTGCCGCTGGAGGAGCTGCTCGACCAGCTCCGCAAGGCGGGCTACGACGGCTGGGTGGGCCTGGAGTACAAGGCGGGCGACCGCCCGAGCGCCGACTCCTTCGGCTGGCTGCCGGCCTGACCCCCGCGCCGCGCGCCGCCGTTTTCGTACCGAAGCTTTGAAAGAGGCACCCTCATGAGCAATCTGCCCCACATCGCCTGGATCGGTCTCGGGATCATGGGCTCCCCCATGTCCGAGAACCTGATCAAGGCGGGCTACTCCGTCACCGGCTACACCCTCGAGCAGGACAAGCTCGACCGGCTCGCCGCCGCCGGCGGCACCGCCGCCGGCTCGATCGCCGAGGCCGTCCGGGACGCCGACGTCATCATCACCATGGTCCCGGCCTCCCCGCAGGTCGAGGCCATCGCCTACGGCGAGGACGGCATCCTGGCCAACGCCAGGCGCGGCGCCCTCCTGATCGACATGTCCTCCATCACCCCGCAGACCTCGGTCGACCTGGCCGCGGCCGCGGCCGAGAAGGGCGTGCGGGTGCTGGACGCCCCGGTCTCCGGCGGCGAGGCGGGCGCGATCGAGGCCGTGCTGTCCATCATGGTCGGCGGCACCCAGGACGACTTCGACGCGGCCAAGCCGATCCTCGACGTGCTCGGCAAGACCATCGTGCTGTGCGGCCCGCACGGCTCCGGCCAGACGGTGAAGGCCGCCAACCAGCTGATCGTCGCGGTCAACATCCAGGCGTGCGCCGAGGCCGTGGTCTTCCTGGAGAAGTCCGGCGTGGACCTGGCCGCCGCCCTCGACGTCCTGGGCGGCGGGCTGGCCGGCTCCACCGTCCTGGCCCGCAAGACGGGCAACTTCCTGAACCGGGACTTCAAGCCCGGCTTCCGGATCGACCTGCACCACAAGGACATGGGCATCGTCACCGACGCCGCCCGGAACGTCGGCGCCGCCCTGCCGGTCGGCGCCGTGGTCGCGAACCTGGTCGCCTCGCTGCGCGCCCAGGGCGACGGCGGCCTGGACCACTCCGCGCTGCTGCGCGGCGTCGAGCGGCTCTCGGGCCAGAAGGTCGAGGGCTGAGCCATGGCTCTGCGCAAGATGCCCGCCATGGAGGCGGTCGTCCACGTCCTGAGGTCCGAGGGTGTCGACATCGCGTACGGCTGCCCCGGCGCCGCGATCCTCCCGCTGTACAAGGCGATGGAGACGGTCGGCGGCATCGACCACCTGACGGTCCGCCACGAGGAGGGCGCCACCCACATGGCGGACGGGTGGGCCCGTACGACCGGCAAGGTGGGCGTGGCCATCGGCACCTCGGGGCCGGCCGGCACCAACATGATCACCGGTCTGTACACCACCATCGCGGACTCGATCCCGATCATCTGCATCACCGGCCAGGCCGCCTCCACCAAGCTGCACCAGGAGGCGTTCCAGGCGGTCGACATCGTCGACATCGCCAAGCCGGTGACGAAGTGGGCGGTGCAGATCAAGGAGGCCGCACAGGCCCCGTGGATCTTCCGCGAGGCGTTCCGGATCGCCCGCTCCGGCCGTCCGGGTCCGGTCCTGATCGACATCCCGGTCGACGTCGCCCAGCGCGAGATCTGGTACGACCCGGAGATCGACGCCCCGCTGGCCGTCGAGGCGGTCAAGCCGCACCTGCCGCGCGTCGAGGCCGCCCTCGACCTGCTGCTGGCGGCCGAGAAGCCGCTGATCCTGGCGGGCGGCGGCGTGATCATCGCCGAGGCCGCAGACGAGGTGCGCGAGCTGGCGGAGCTGCTGCGGATACCGGTCCAGGTGACCTTGATGGGCAAGGGCGCCATCGATGAGGACCACGCGCTGTACTCCGGCATGACGGGGGTGCAGACCTCGCAGCGGTACGGCAACCAGTCGTTCCTGGAGTCCGACACCGTGCTGGCGGTCGGCGCCCGCTTCGGCGACCGCCACACCGGGCAGCTGGACACCTACCGGGGGACGCGGAAGTTCATCCACGTCGACATCGAGGCCACCCAGCTCGGCAAGGTCTTCGAGCCGGACCTGGGCATCGTCTCGGACGCCAGGCTGTTCCTGCGCGCGCTGATCGACGCCGCCAAGGCGAGGAAGCTGACGCGTACGGACGGCGCGTGGGTGGCCCGGGTCCAGGAGCTGCGGCAGACCCTGACCCGGCGCGAGGACTTCGACGACGTCCCGATCAAGGCCCCGAGGGCCTACAAGGAGATCAACGAGGTCTTCGACGAGGACACCTACTTCGTCACCGCGATCGGCCTGTACCAGATCTGGGGCGGCCAGCACCAGAAGGCGTACAAGCCGCGCCACTACCAGATCTGCGGCCAGGCGGGCCCGCTCGGCTGGGAGATCCCGGCGGCGATCGGCGTGAAGAAGGCCCTGGAGAACGAGGGCAAGGACAACGAGGTCGTCGGCATCGTCGGTGACTACGGCTTCCAGTACATGGTCGAGGAGCTCGCGGTCGCGGCCCAGTACAACGTCCCGTACGTCATCATCATGCTGAACAACGAGTACCTGGGCCTGATCCGCCAGGCGTCGATCCCGTTCGACATGAACTACCAGGTCGACATCCACTACGACGAGTACGGCTCCGACAACGTCAAGATCATGGAGGCGTACGGCTGCTCCGGCACCCGGGTCTACGACCCGAAGGACATCCGGTCCAGCCTGGAGTGGGCCCGCAAGGAGGCGCAGACCACGCGGCGCCCGGTGCTCGTGGAGATCATGATCGAGCGCGAGGCCAACACGCCGCACGGCCCGGCCATCGACGCCGTCAAGGAGTTCGAGCCGCTCCCCGGGGCCTGACCGCCCCCTGAGGGCCGCCCTCGACGGCGGGCCCTCCCCCGAGTTCCGCCCGGCGGCGCTGACCTGTCCCGTCGCGCCCAAAGTGCCGCCGGGCGGCACCCTCGACCATTGACATTTTGTTGAAGTAATCCCTAGTGTCCGCGATACGGAAACGCGCTACCGCAGGGCAGTAGTCACGGAAGGTCCGCCATGCCAAAGCACACGCTGACAACTGAGTCGGGCGCCCCCGTCGCCGACAATCAGAACTCCGCCACCGCCGGCCTCGGCGGCCCGCTCCTCCTCCAGGACCAGCACCTTCTGGAGAAGCTCGCCCGCTTCAACCGCGAGCGCATCCCGGAGCGCGTCGTGCACGCCCGCGGCTCCGGCGCGTACGGCCACTTCGAGGTGACCGACGACGTCACCGACGTCACCCGCGCCGCCTTCCTCGGCACCGTCGGCAAGCGCACCGAGGTGTTCCTGCGCTTCTCCACCGTCGCGGACAACCTCGGCGGCGCCGACGCCGTACGCGACCCGCGCGGCTTCGCGGTCAAGTTCTACACCGAAGAGGGCAACTACGACCTCGTCGGCAACAACACCCCGGTCTTCTTCATCAAGGACCCGATCAAGTTCCCGGACTTCATCCACTCCCAGAAGCGCGACCCGTTCACGGGCGTGCAGGAGCCGGACAACGTCTGGGACTTCTGGGCCCACGCCCCGGAGGCCACCCACCAGATCACCTGGCTCTTCGGCGACCGCGGCATACCGGCCTCGTACCGGCACATGAACGGCTACGGCTCGCACACCTACCAGTGGACGAACGCCGAGGGTGAGGCCTTCTTCGTCAAGTACCACTTCAAGACCAACCAGGGCATCCGCTGCCTGTCCGCCGAGCAGGCCGCCGAGACGGTCGGCCGGGACGCCAACAGCCACCAGCGGGACCTCGTCCAGTCCATCGAGCGCGGGGTGTACCCGTCGTGGACGGTGTACGTGCAGGTGATGCCCGCGGCCGAGGCGGCGGACTACCGCTTCAACCCGTTCGACCTCACCAAGGTGTGGCCGCACGCGGACTACCCGCTGCGCCGGGTCGGCCGCCTGGTCCTGGACCGCAACCCGGACAACGTCTTCGCCGAGGTCGAGCAGGCCGCGTTCTCGCCGAACAACTTCGTGCCCGGCATCGGCCCCTCCCCCGACAAGATGCTCCAGGGCCGCCTCTTCGCCTACGCCGACGCGCACCGCTACCGCCTGGGCGTCAACCACACCCAGCTGCCGGTCAACGCGCCCAAGGCGACCACCGCCGACAACTACGGCCGGGACGGCTTCATGGCGACCAACGGCCAGGGCCGCCACGCCAAGAACTACGAGCCCAACTCCTACGACGGCCCCGCCCAGACGGACCAGCCGCTGTCCGCCCCGCTCGCCGTCTCCGGCTGGACCGGCACCCACGCCGCACCCGCCCACACCAAGGACGACGACTTCTTCCAGGCGGGCGAGCTGTACCGGCTGATGTCGGAAGAGGAGAAGCAGCGCCTGGTCGCCAACATCGCGGGCAGCCTCTCCCAGGTCACCCGGGACGACGTGATCGAGAAGAACCTCGCCCACTTCCACGCCGCCGACGCCGACTACGGCAAGCGCGTGGACGCCGCCGTCCGCGAACTCCGCGAGGACTGACGCCACAAGACGAGGACTCACACCACCAGCCAGGGACCGGCTCCCTCACCGGTCCCGCTCAAGATCCGTCCGGCGGCGCGAACGTCCTGTCGCACGCAGCCTCGCGCCGTCGGACGGCTACCACGGCCGCTCCGCACCGCTTCACGCAGCGCCACCCTGCCGCCACGGATTGGGACGAACCCCCTTCCGTGGCGTCGTGCATCCGGGAGCATGGGAAGCACCTTCCCCGTCCATGGAGCCGTCCTGGAGCCGCAGATGACAGACAGTGTGCCGGTGCGCTGCCCCCGGTGCCGCCGCGAGCAGTCGTTCACGCCGCCCACGTTCCCGTGCGCGTGCGGCGCCCCGCTGACCCTGCCCGTCCTGCGCGACGGCGCGCCCGAGGTCGTGGACCACCGCACCTGGGACAACTGCTGGGTAACCGTCCGCTGCACCGGCTGCGGACGGCGGGACGACTGGCCCCAACCCGAGGTGGGCTGCCCCTGCGGCACGGTCGTCCGGGTGCCGGTGGCTCCCGCCCCCGAGCCCGCGTCCGACGAGGACCCGGCAGGCGCGGGAGGCGGGCTCCCGGCGGCGGGGCCGGCGGCCGGCACCGGCGTGCTGCGCCCCGCCTTCCGCCCGGTGACGATCCGTACGGCACGGGACGCGGTCACGGGCGCCGCGCTCTATCTGCGCTGGCTCGGCTTCGACGGTGCGCGCCGGACCGCGGACCACGCGGCCACCGGCGTCGATCTGCGCGGTCCCGGGCTGGTCGCCCGGGTCGACCCGACGACCCGCCCCACGGCGGTCCGCGCGATCGAGTGCCTGTGGCTGAACGGGCTCAACGACTCCGCCGTCGCGGTGTTCTTCTCCCTGGCGGGCTACGCGAAGGACGCCCGCGACCGCGCCGACCAGTTGCTGGTGCCGCTGTTCGTCATGGACCTCACCGGGACGCCGCAGCCGGTCAACGACCCGGCGGACGACCTGATCCGCAACGGCCCGCCGGAGCTCTGAGCCCAGGGCGCCGCGCTCGTCCGTGTGGATCTCGGCGGTCAGGCGTTGCGATCATGACGGCTCGCGGGTTCTGTGGGAGCAGTGCCGCCCATCCGCGCCGTCCCGGAGGCCGCCATGGCTGCTCGCTGGTATGTGACGGTGCCGACCGCGCTCGTCGCCGCCCTCGCGCTGCTGCTGACCGGCTGCGGCGACGGCGGCGGTGGCGGGACCCCGCGCTCCCCCGGCGGCACCACCAGCCCGGCGCCGCCGTCCCCGCCGGGCGGCGACGAGACGGTCGAGGACGACATCGACGCGGCGGTACGGGCGACCGACGGCTTCTGGTCGGCCCACTGGACCGAGCTGTTCACCGGCGGGTACCGCTCGCCCCAGGTGTCGGGCGCGTACGACGGCGCCGCCCCGGACGTCCCCCTGTGCGGCGACGAGCCGCTGCCCGACGACAACGCCGTCTACTGCCCCGCCGGGGACTACGTCGCCTGGGACCTGGACCTGATGCGGCAGGGGCACCGGATGGGCGACGCATGGGTCTATCTGGTGATCGCCCACGAGTGGGGGCACGCCATCCAGAGCCGACTCAACGAGGAACTGGTCAGCCTGGCGGGCGAGTTGCAGGCGGACTGCCTGGCGGGGGCGGCGCTCTTCGGGGCCGCGCGGGACGGCACCCTCCGCATCGAGGAGGGCGACACGCGGGAGCTGGCGCAGGCGCTGGCCGCGCTGGCGGACGCGACGCCGTGGACCGACACCACGGACCACGGAGACGCGTCCGAGCGCATCGCGTCGTTCAGCCGGGGCGCGGAGTCGGGCGTGCGGGCCTGCCTCCCGGACGTCGTCCGCTGACGGCGGCGGGTCACGGCTCCCGGGAGCCGCGGCACCCGCTTCCGCCGGCACGGCCAGCTCGTCGTTCACGAGCGCTCCTTCATGCCTTTCCGTTGATGGTGATGTTCTGGGTGCCGTTCTGCGTCGCGTAGACGACACCGTTCCCCGAGGCTTTGTTGACCATCTTCGAGTGCCCCGGGGCTCGTTGGCCGGGATCGCCGCCGGGTGCGGGCGCCGGCGGAACCGCCGCGTATCCCGTCAGGTGGAGCCAGGCGTCCGCGGTGTATTCCTTCTCGGTGACGGTGATTTTGCGAAAGGTGTCCGGATCGATTCCGGGATAACCGTGTCGAACCGTCTCGTCGTAGAAGTGCCGCGAGACGAGGAGCGCGGCGGGCACGGTCTCCGGAGCCGCCGCCAGGGCGTCGCGCAGCGGAGCCGCGTCGAGGAGCCGGGCGAGGACCTCGAGCGGCCGGCCGGTGAACTCGCCGCCCGGGCCGAGGCAGACGTCGCCCGCGTGCAGGGCGATCCGGACGCGGATCCGGGTCGCCGGCCCCGCGTTGCGGTTGTGGGCGCGGAGGCGGACCTCGAGCTCGTGTACCAGCGGGTGGATCAGCCGGGTCTTGCGCACTCCGGCCGGCGCGGCCACCCGTATGCCGTCGCCCAGACTGTCGCGCAGGCATGCCTCCCAGTCGATCCCGCTCTCTTCGAACGACTCGCGCAGCGCCGCCGAAAGGACGCCGCGGATCTGCTGGAACGCGACGTTGCCGCGTCCCGCGGAATGCTCGATGTCGACGGCCAACAAGGCCCGGTATTCCAACTCTTGTCCCATACGGTCCTCCTGGTGCGGTGGCCGGACTCGTATTCCCCTATCCGTCGGTGACGGTCACGGCAAGGGCTCCTCGCGCCCGAATTCCCATGTCACCCCGATTGAAGGCTGGAGATCCCGTCGCAATACTGGATCCGGCCGCGGGGCCATCTCGTAGACGGGGGACTCGGGATGACGGGTGGAAGAGATCCGGACCGGGGCGCGGCCGGGCAGCGGCCCCGCGAGGGGTGGAGCTGGCCGCGGTCGAGCCTGCTGGGCGGGGTCGCCCCGGCCGCGCGCGACCGGCTGCTGGCCCTGGGCGCCCAGGCGCGGTACCCGGCCGACCGCGTGCTCATACGGGAGTCCGAGCGGACGACCTTCGTCCTGATCCTGCTGGACGGAGTGGTCAAGGCGACGGGTCGCACCGACGACGGCCGGGACGCCCTGCTGGCGGTCCGGATGGGCGGGGACCTGGTCGGCGAACTCGCCGCCGTGGACGGCCGGCCCCGGTCGGCGACGGTCGCCACCTGCGGGCCCGTCGTCGCCCGGGTCGTCACGCGCGGCGACTTCCTGGACTGCATGCGGCGCGACCCCGCGATCGCGCACGCGGTCAACGCGTCCATCGTGTCCAAACTCCGCGTCGCGAACGCCCATCGCATCGACTTCACCGGATGCGACGCCGCCACCCGGCTGGCCCGGGTGCTGCACCAGATCGCGATGACGTACGGGGAGCGGGCCGGCGAGGGAGCGGTGATCCACTGGCCGATCACGCAGCCGGAGTTGGCCGCGCTGTCCGGCGCGGCGGAGCCGACCGTGCACAAGGCGCTGCGCAGGCTCCGGCAGACGGGCGTGGTCTCCACGGGCTACCGCAGCATCAGGGTGGACGACCTCGCCCTGTTGAGCAGCATCGCCTTCGCCTAGCGAGGAAGTCGCCCGGCGAGGAAGTCCTTCGCCCAGCGAGGAAGTGAGCGGAAAACAGTCGTGTGACGGTATTGCCGCCAGTGGCGGTCATTAGCGTGGCGCTGGGCCGCCAGGGGGCGGTCACCTGCTCCGCGACGGGGAGAGTGGTGTGGCGATGGAAGACGCGGACGATGCAGTCGGAGCGGCGAACGGCCCCGACGGGGAGGCTCCGGACGGGAGCGCGCGAACCGTGCACCGGATAGACGTCGGCGGGAACGCGGCGGGGCCCGTGATCGCGGGCGATCACAATGTGGTGGTCGACGCGCAGCACGGTTCCACCGTGACCCTGCTGGTGGGCGGGGAGCGCCCCCGGCCGGAGCGCCGGGGGCGGGTCGAGCTGCTGCCGCGGCGGGAGCGCGACCCGCTGGGCCGGGACGCCGAGGCCGCGGCGCTGGCCGACGCCGTCCGGGCGGGCGGCCCGGTCCAGCTGTGGGGCCCGCCGGGGGTCGGCAAGAGCACGCTCCTGCGATACGTGGCGCGGCGCCTGGAACCGGGGCCGGACGGCGTGGTGTTCCTGAGCGCGGCCCACCGGGACGTCGGGGACCTGGCCCAGGAGGTGTTCGAAGCCTGCTACGAGGCCGCGGGGTACGCCCCGTCGGGCGCCGAGCTGCGGCGACTCATGACCGGAGTGCGGGTCGTCGTGTACGTCGACAACGCCGACCTGTCCCTGGAGCAGTTGCGGGAGCTCATGGACGCGGCCCCGGACGCGACGTTCGTCTTCGCCGGCCACGACCGATCGCTGTTCGGCGACGGCACGGTGCTGGAGGTGCAGGGGCTGGACCGCGCGGCGGGTCGGGAGCTGCTCGCCCGGGAGCTGCACCGGCCCCTACCCGAGAGCGAACGCGCCGGTGCCGACGAGCTGTGGCAGGCCGCGGCCGGTCGGCCCCTGCTGCTGCTCCGCGCGGCAGGGCTGGCCCGGTCCGACGCGTCCGGCGCGGTGGCGCTGCCGCGCCCCGGCGCGATCGCGGACCTGCTCCCCCTGCTGTTCGACCAGCTCGACGCGGCGGCGATGGGCGCCCTGCGGCTGCTGGCGACGCTGGGCGACGCCGAGTTGGCCCCGGCGCACATCGGCACCCTGGCCGACGTGACGGACCCGGCCGCGGTCTGCGGCCGCCTGGTCGACCTCGGCCTGGCCCTGGCCGCGGAGCACGGGTACCGCTGCGCGCCGGACGTCGTTCCCGCGCTGCGGCAGCGGCGCACCGCCCCCTTCCCCGCCGACCGGCTGTGCGAGTACCTCGCCCGATGGGCGGCCGAGCCGGCGACGACACCGGCCGAGGTCGCCGCCCACGGCCGGGCGCTGGAGATGGCGGCCCGGCTGGCCGAGCTGGCCGGACGGCCGGACCTCGCGGTGATGGTCGCCCGGGCCGTGTCGCCCACGTTGGCCCGCTCGCTGCGGTTCGGTGTGTGGGGCCGACTGCTCGGCCGCGGCTGGGTCGCCGCCCGACAGGCGGGCGACAGGAACGCCATGGCCTACTTCACCCACGAGGAGGGCATCCGGAGCCTGCTGACCGGCCGGCGTGTGGTCTCCGCGGTGCTCCTGGCCGAGGCGGTGGTGCTGTGGCGGCAGCTGGGTGACGGCCACGGCGCCGACGCCGCGCTCAATGCCCAGCAGTACACGCCGCCGCCGTCACCGGCCCCGTCTCCGTCACCGTCACCGTCACCGTCACCATCGCCGTCGCCGTCACCGGATGCGGCCGGGCCGCCCGACGTATCCGGCGACGGCGTCGCCCCGCAGAGCACACCACCCGACGCGGCGACGGACCATATGGCCGAGCTCGGGAACGATCCGACCGGGCAGAGCCTGGCGGGGCCCGACCCGACGGGCACCCTGGCCGGACCCGACCCCACGGGCACGCTGGCCGGGCCCGATCCGACGGGGCAGAGTCTGGCCGGGCCCGATCCGACGGGGCAGAGTCTGGCCGGGCCGGATCCGACGGGGCAGACCCTGGCCGGACCCGACCCCACGGGCCAGACTCTCGCCGGACCCGACCCGACGGGCCAGGCCCTCGCCGGACCGGACCCCACGGGCACGCTGGCGGGACCCGACCCGACAGGCACGCTGGCGGGGCCCGATCCAACAGGCGCGCTGTCGGGGCACGGTGACCTGTCGCATCTGTTGCGCGTGGGAGACGCGGGCGGTACCGCGGCCAGCGCGGCCGCGGCACCGGCGGGCGCCACCGCCGCCTCGGGTGCCGCGAGCGCCGGGGCCGCGTCGGCCGCGACGGCCGCCGCGGGCGCCTCCGCGCTCAGCTCGGCTCTCGCCGTGATCGCCGTCGTCACAGCCGTCGTCATCGGCGGCATCGCCGTCAAGGAGCATCAGGAGTCGAACGATCAGCCGTCGGCCTCATCCGCGAGCACCGACCTCGCGGGCGTATGGAGTACCAGCACGGGCTCGGTCAGGATCGTCTCGTCGGGACCCGGCTCGTACACCGCGGAGAACCCGGGATGCAATCCCTCCACCGTCCAACTCACCGGCAGTAACGGCAATTACCGCGGCAGGCTGCCGATCTGGGAGGACTTTCCCGACTCGTGCACAACACTGCGCGCATACGGCACGATCACGATCGACGTCGCACCCGACGGAGCCACCGCCCAGGTCGAGGAGACCGGACCGTCGGACGGTTCGGTGGAGTGCGAAGGCTGCGGGTCGGAGACGTGGACCCGGGAATCCTCCTGATAGAAGCGACCTCACCCAAGGAGCTCCCTCATGGCACCCGCATCAGGCGACCAGTACACGATCCGCATCGGCGGCGACGCGTCCGGCCCCGTCGTGGCCGGGCGCGGCAACCGCGTCGACGTGCGCCAGACCCCGCCCGGCACCCCATCCGGCGCCCCATCCGGCGCCGAGCCCGAGAGCACACCGGGGGACGAGAGCCAGGCCCCCGGCCCGGTCCAGACCAACACCGCGAACGACCACGGCAGCGTCTTCACCGTCATGAACGGGGAGATGCACATCCACCACGGCGAAGGCTCCGAGGAATAACCCGGCATGGCCGGTATGGGGGTGCGGCCGCTCGGCGGCGACGATCCGCGGCGGCTGGGCGCCTACCGGTTGGTGGGGCGGCTCGGCTCCGGGGGTATGGGGCGGATCTATCTGGCGCGTTCCGCGGCGGACGGTTCGCTCGTCGCGGTCAAGACCCTGCTCGCCGAGGGCGCGGTCAGCGACACCGATCGGCGGCGGTTCGCGCGCGAGGTGGCGCTGGCCCGGCGGGTCGACAGCGCGTACACGGCCCGGGTGCGGGACGCCGACCCGGACGCCGAGCGGCCCTGGATGGCGATCGACTACATACCGGCGCCCGCGCTGTCCGAACTCGTCCGGAGCGCGGGCCGGCTGCCCGGTTCGGCGGTGCGCTGGATCGCGGCGGGCACCGCGCAGGCCCTGGTGGCCCTGCACGCGCAGGGCATCGTCCACCGGGACGTCAAACCCCAGAACATCCTGCTGCCCCTGGCCGGGCCACGCCTCATCGACTTCGGTATCTCGCACGCCTTCGACATCACGCGGACGTCGCTGACGCTGGGCACCATCGCGTTCACGTCGCCGGAGCAGGCGCGCGCCGAACCGTCCACGACGGCGTCCGACGTGTACTCGCTGGGCGCGACGCTCTTCCACCTCGCCGTCGGCCGCCCGCCCTACCCCGACACGGACGACACGATCCGGCTGCTGACCCTCGTACAGCGCGGCGAACTCGACCTGACGGGGCTGCCCAAGGAGCTGTCCCCGCTGGTCCGCCCGTGCCTGGCCGCCGATCCCGGCGGGCGGCCCGGCCCCGCCGACATCCTGCGGGGCTTCCTGGAGGAGCTCGACCGGACGGGCACGTCGAAGCGCGGCGAGCGCTGGCTGCCGCCGCGGTGGACGGCGCTGATCCAGGAGTACGAGGCCCAAGGGCGGGCGCTGAACGAGGACGGGGGCGCGGAGGCCGCCACGCTCGACGCGCGGACGCGGCCGGTACCGCCGCCGGGGCCCACACGTGTCGACACCCGGGAGCGGGCCGCGCGCCGGGAGCGGGAGCGGATGGCCCGCGCCCTGCGGGAGCGCGACGCCCGGGACCGCAGGGCGGAAGCGGCCCGGCAGCGCAGGGAGGAGGAGGCCCGTAGGCGGGCGCGCGCCAGGTCGCAGGGGAACGCACGGCAGGCGCGGCCCTCAGCCCGGACCGGCGCCCCAGCTCCGTCCCGCCCGTCGTCTGCGTCCGGGCAGCCATCCGGGGCCCGGCGGTCGTCCGCGTCCGGGCGGTCATCCGGGGCCCGGCCGTCGTCCACCCCGCGGACCGCCAACTCCTCGGCCGGCGGCTTCTCCTGGCTCGTGTTCGCGCTCGTCGCGGTCGCGGTCTTCATCTGGCAGCCCTGGAAGGACGACACCACCTCCGGATCGACGGGCGGGACCACGGCGAGCAGTTCGTCGGGCGGCGGGACCGGCTCCCTGCCCACACGCGACACGTATCCGAGCAGCGGCTCGGACGACAGCACGAGCGGGGGCGGTTCGAGCAGCGGCTCAGACAGCGGTTCGAGCGGGAGCGCGAGCCACGCCGACGACGAGACCGAGTCGCCGACCACGCCACCGGCCCCCGACCCCACCGAGGAGGCGTTCGAAGCCGTCTCGACCGGCGACTGCCTCCCGGTCCACGACACCGGCTTCGGCGGCGAGCGCACCGTCAAGTGGAGCGCCGAGCTGCCGCCGGACCCGGTGTCGTGCGGCAGCGGGCGGGCGCTGGTCCGCGTCACCGGGACCACCGGCGCCCAGTGCCCCAGCGGTGTGGGCAAGGCGTCCTGGAGCTACCGGGCCGTCAGCACCGGTGAGGTCAGGAGCCTGTGCCTCTCCCGCGTCTTCCACACGAGCTACTGCCTGCTCGGGCGGCAGTCGGGCGACCGGATCTCGGTGGGGCCGATGACGGCCGTGGACTGCAGCAGGAGTCAGAGGGTACCCGTCCCGTACAACCAGATCATGCACATCACCGGGGTCTACCGGGCCCCGGCGGGCGCCAACGCGAGCCACTGCGTACGCGGGCAGGGCGACCGGACACGGTACTGGGCGTGGACGGTGGACGACGGCAGCACCCTGCTGTGCACGACGATCCTCCAGGGCGGCTGACCGTCGTCACGCCGGCCCCAGTGCCCGCGCGCCCTCCTCCCGCAGTTCGACCTTGCGCACCTTGCCGCTCACCGTCATCGGGAACTCGGTCATGATGCGCAGATAGCGCGGCACCTTGTAGTGCGCGAGGCGGCCGCGGCAGAACCGGGCGAGTTCGTCGCGGGTGAGGGGCTGGGCCGGGTCGCGGAGGATGACGCAGGCCAGCACCTCCTCGCCGTACTTCTCGTCCGGGACGCCCACCACCTGCACATCGGCGATCTTGGGGTGGGTGTACAGGAACTCCTCTATCTCGCGCGGATAGACGTTCTCGCCGCCCCTGATGATCACGTCCTTGATCCGGCCGACGATCCGGACGTATCCGTCCTCGTCCATGACGGCGAGGTCGCCGGTGTGCATCCACCGGGCGGCGTCGATCGCCTCGGCGGTGCGGTCCGGCTGGTCCCAGTAGCCGAGCATCACCGAGTAGCCGCGGGTGCGCAGTTCGCCGCTGGTGCCGCGCGGCACGGTCACGCCGGTGACCGGGTCCACGACCTTGACCTCGATGTGCGGCAGGACGCGACCGACGGTCCCGGTGCGGCGTTCGAGGTCGTCGTCCCGGCGGGTCTGGGTGGACACCGGCGAGGTCTCGGTCATGCCGTAGCAGATGGACACCTCGGCCATGTGCATCTCGGCGACGACCCGCTTCATCACCTCCACCGGGCACGGCGATCCGGCCATGATGCCGGTGCGCAGCGAGGTGAGGTCGTGGGCGGCGAAGTCCGGCAGGTCGAGTTCGGCGATGAACATCGTGGGGACGCCGTACAGCGAGGTGCACCGCTCGCGTTCGACGGCGCGGAGGGTGGCGGCCGGGTCGAAGGAGGGGCCCGGGATGACGACGCAGGCGCCGTGGCTGGTGGCGGCGAGGTTGCCCATCACCATGCCGAAGCAGTGGTAGAAGGGCACCGGCACGCAGACCCGGTCGGACTCGGTGTAGCCGAGCGTCTCCCCCACGAAGTAGCCGTTGTTGAGGATGTTGTGGTGGGAGAGGGTGGCGCCCTTGGGGAAGCCGGTGGTGCCCGAGGTGTACTGGATGTTGACCGGGTCGTCGCAGCTCAGGCCGGCCTCGCGAGCCGCGAGCCGGTCCTGGGGCACCTCGACGCCCGCGGCGACGAGCAGGTCCCAGGTCGGGTCGTCGATGTAGACGACGTCGCGCAGGTCGGGGCAGTCGCCGCGGACCTGTTCCACCATCCGCCGGTAGTCGCTGGTCTTGTGCTCGGTGGAGGCGACGAGCAGGCGGATCCCGGCCTGCTTGAGCACGTACGCCAGCTCGTGGACGCGGTAGGCGGGATTGATGGTGACCATGACGGCGCCGATCCGCGCCGTCGCGTACTGGGTCAGCACCCACTCGGGGCAGTTGACGGCCCATATGCCGACGCGGTCGCCCTTGCCGATGCCCTTGGCCAGCAGCCCGAGCGCCACCGCCTCGACGGCCTGGCCGAACTCGGCGTACGTCCAGCGGCGGCCGCCGGGGACGTCCACCAGCGCGTCGCGGTCGCCGAACCGCTCGACGGTGCGGGCCAGGTTGCCGCCGATGGTGTCGCCGAGGAGCGGTACGTCGCCGGTGCCGCTCGCGTACGACGGCTGCTGCTGCCCCGGGGCGAGGGCGGTGGCGGTGGTCATACGGTCTCCTCGTGGTACTCGGCGCCGTCGCCGCGCGCGGTGCGCTCCCGCAGTTCGATGCGGCGGATCTTGCCGGACACGGTCTTGGGCAGCTCGGCGAACTCCAGGCGGCGGACGCGCTTGTACGGGGCAAGGACGGCCCGGGAGTGGGCGAAGAGGGCTCTGGCGGTCTCCGGGCCCGGCTCCCATCCTGCGGCCAGGACGACGTACGCCTTGGGGACGGCGAGCCGGAGCGGGTCGGGCGCGGGCACGACGGCGGCCTCGGCGACCGCCTCGTGCTCCAGCAGCGCGCTCTCCAGCTCGAACGGGGAGATCTTGTAGTCGGACGCCTTGAACACGTCGTCGGAGCGGCCGATGTAGGTGATGTGGCCGTCCTCGTCCCGTGCGCCGATGTCGCCGGTGCGGTAGTACCCGTCCGCCATCGCCTCGGCGGTGCGCTCCTCATCGCCCTCGTAGCCGGTCATCAGGCCGACGGGCCGGGTGGACAGGTCCAGGCAGATCTCGCCCTCGTCGGCGGGCTTGCCCGTCACGGGGTCCAGCAGGGCGACGGTGAAACCGGGGGTGGGGCGGCCCATGGAGCCGGTCTTGAGCGGCTGGCCGGGGGTGTTGGCGACCTGGACGGCGGTCTCGGTCTGGCCGAAGCCGTCCCGGATGGTGACGCCCCAGGCGCGCCGGACGGTCTCGATGACCTCGGGGTTGAGCGGCTCGCCGGCGGCGACGGCCTCCCGGGGCGGGGTGCGCAGCAGGCCCAGGTCGGCCTGGATGAGCATGCGCCAGACGGTGGGCGGGGCGCAGAAGGTGGTGACACCCGCCCGGTCCATCTCGGCCATGAGGCGGGCCGCGTCGAAGCGGGTGTAGTTGCAGACGAAGACGGTGGCCTCGGCGTTCCAGGGCGCGAACAGGTTGGACCAGGCGTGCTTGGCCCAGCCGGGCGAGGAGATGTTGAGGTGGACGTCGCCCGGTTTCAGTCCGATCCAGTACATCGTGGCCAGGTGGCCGACGGGGTACGAAGTGTGGGTGTGCTGGACGAGTTTGGGCTGGGCGGTGGTGCCGGAGGTGAAGTAGAGCATCAGGGGGTCGGTGGCACGGGTCGGCCCGTCGGGCGCGAAGTCGGCGGGGGCGTTGTAGACGTCGTCGTAATCCAGCCAGCCGGCGACCGCCTCGCCGACGGCGATCCGGGTGTAGTCGCCCGGCACGTCGGCGAACTTGCCCGTGTCCGCGGACCGTACGATCACATGCCGGGCCCTGCCGCGGTGGATCCGGTCGGCGAGGTCGAGCGGCCCCAGCAGCGGGGTGGCGGGGATGACGACGGCGCGCAGCTTCATCGCGGCGAGCGCGACCTCCCACAGCTCCCGCTGGTTGCCGAGCATGACGACGATCCGGTCGCCGGCCCGTACGCCCTGCTGCCTCAGCCAGTTGGCCGCCTGGTCGGAGCGCACGGACAGCTCGCCGTACGACAGCCGGGTCTCGCGCCCGTCCTCCTCGACGATGTGGAGGGCGGTGCGGGCGTTGCCGTGGGCGATGGCGTCGAACCAGTCCAGGGCCCAGTTGAACGTCTCCGGGCGCGGCCAGCTGAATCCCTCGTACGCCGCCGCGTAGTCCTCGCGGTGCCGGAGCAGGAAGTCCCGGGCCGCGCGGAAGGCGCCGGTCGGATTCGTTGCTTCCACGTGTCCTCCTCATTGCCGTGCCGCTCGATAGCATCGTGGCCGGGTGATCTGAGTCTCACCACCCCCGGACGGGGGTGGCGGCGTGTCGGGAGGTGGCCGTGGCGGAGCCGGACAGGGCCGTCGAGTTGCGGGCGGCGCTCTCACGGATGCGGCGCGGCGGCGGGCTGCCCGTCGCGTTCGGCGGACTGTTCGCCGGGGGGCGGCAGTTCCGTATCACCGAACTGAGCGGTACGGAGACGCTGGCGCTCCAGGGGTTCGCGGTCTCCCCGGGGAACGGGCTGGGCGGCAAGTGCGTGACGATGGCCCGCCCGATGTCGGTGGCGGACTACCGGACGTCACGGGCCATCAGCCATGAGTACGACGCGGCGGTGGCGGTGGAAGGGCTGCGGTCGGTGCTGGCGGTCCCGGTGGTGGTGCGCCGCCGGGTGCGCGGGGTGCTGTACGGCGCGCTGCGGCAGCCGGCGGCGCTGGGCGACCGGTCGCTGACGGCGGCGGTGGAGGCCGCGCGGGAGCTGGAGCAGTCGCTCGCGGTGTACGACGAGGCGGAGCGGTTGCTGGCGGTGGCGCGGCGGCCGGTGGAATGGCGGGCGGAAGGTTTGGGCCCCGCGGCTTGGGAGGAGGTGCGCGCGGCGCACGCGGACCTGCGGGCGCTGGCGCAGCGGGTGCCGGACGCGCTGCTGCGGGAGGAGATACTGGCGGCGTGCGGGCGGCTGGCCAGGGCGCGGGAGTCGGTCGGGCGGGAGTCGGGGGCGCGGGGGTCCGGGGTGCGGGGGTCCGGGGTGCGGGAGTCCGGGGTGCGGGAGTCGGTTGCGCGGGAGTCGGGGGCGGGGCGGGCGGTGGAGCTGTCGCCGCGCGAGGTGGACGTCCTGGCGTGCGTGGCCTCGGGGGCGACGAACGCGGCGGCGGCGGAGCGGCTGGGGCTGCGGCCGGAGACGGTGAAGAGCTATCTGCGGTCCGCGATGCGGAAGCTGGGGGCGCGTACGCGGTTGCAGGCGGTGGTCGAGGCGCGGCGGGCGGGGCTGCTGCCGTAGCGCCGTTGTCGGGTGCCGGCGGCTGGGGCCTCCGGGACGGGTCCTGGAGCGTCTATTTACGGCGCGTACGCGGAGCGGTCGGCTTCTGGGCGATTACGCCACAAATACACGTGGCCTCCAGGACCCGCCCCTGCGGCCCCGCCACCTCCCGTCGTCGGCCGCGGGCCCGTGTCCGCCGCGGCTTCCCTGGGTGGGCTGGTGTCCCTCGTGGTCGGTTGCCGTCCGCGTCCGTCGCGGGTTGCGGTCCGCGTCCGTCGATGGTGCCGTTCGGGTCTGGTGCTTCTCGTGATCGGTCCCACCACGTGGGCACCGCCTCGGGTACGCGGCAGGGCGCTGCCGTCGCCCGCTGTGCGGTCGGGGCGCGGCTCGCCCGTCATGCCGCCCGCCCGAGGGCCCGGCTCACGCCGGCAGGAAGCGCACGTCATGGGCGGTGGCCTCCGGTGCGGTCATCGCCAGGACGGCCGCCGCCTCCGGTTCCAGCGCGGCCCGCTCCGCCGGGGTCAGCCGGGTGAACGGCTCGAGCACCAGCGCGGCGGTTCCTCCGGCCTGCTCCAGCCGCCACACGCCGCGGACGAATCCGTCCACCAGGAAAGCGCTGTAGGCCTGGTTCCCCTGCCAGATCCTGGGGCGGTGCGCGTCGCTGATCACCCGGCTCCGGTCGGCGTGCGACAGCAGGAGGTTGTCGTACTCCGGCAGGAAGCGCGGCGGGGCGGGGGTGTCCGGGGCGGGGCGGGGCGCGTCCGGGAGGTCGAAGAGCTCCACGCCCCGCTCGTCGCGGAACGTCCGCAGCCGCGCCCGCAGCCCGTCCATCACCTCGCGCAGCCGGGTCAGCCCGCACCAGGTCTGCATGTCCTTGGCCGAGGCCGGGCCGAACGCCGCCAGATAGCGCAGCAGGGTGCCGGGCAGGTCCGGGGCGGGGTCGAGCGCCGCGCCCAGCCAGTGCTCCGCCGTCGTATGCGCGACGGGCCCGCTGCGGCCCCACAGGCCGCGCGGCGTGACCTGCACCAGCGGCAGCACGGTCCGGGCGGCCATGGCCAGGTCCTGGCCGTCGCGGTCGGGCCAGTGGGCGCGCAGCTGCTCGCCGAGCGCCTTGAAGGTCAGCGGCCGCTCCTCGACGAGCTCGCGCGCGAGGGCGGCGAGACGCTCCAGGTCCACGCCGCCGAGCCGCTTGCCGTGGTTCCCCTGGAAGACGCGGTCGTGCACCGGCTGGACGAGGGGCCGCAGCGCCAGGCAGTCGGCGGCGCTCACCAGGTGGATCGTCGAGCGCATGAGCGCGATGCGCACGACCCGCCGGTCGTCGAGCAGCCCGGACAGTTCCTCGGGCCGGAAGTCCGCGAGCCGCGCGGCCAGCGCGTGGTACGGCGGCCTGACGGCCTGCGCCTGGAGGCCGACGAGATGCTCCACCGCGTCGAGGGCCGTCATCCGGGCGCGGCGCAGGAGGAGCTGCCGCTCCAGGGTGGCGCGGTTGAGGTCGCGGCGGGTCAGCACCGTCCCGGTCGTTGTCATGAGATCCACGGTAGGGGGCGACGCGGACAGGTTCGGTCCGCAAATCCGGTCTGGCCGACCGGGTCAAATCGGACGTATATCCTGCTCGGGGTTGCGTCGGCCCTGGACAGCGGCGTGGGCCACGTGGCGATGCGTACGGCGAGGAGGTGTGAGTCCGTGACAAGCGGTGAGCAGAAGAAGCACTACTCCTGGCTGCGCCCGGCAGGCGGCCGGGCGAACGGCGGTGCCTCGCCGCCGCCTGCCGCGGGGCCGCACGCGCCGGCCGCGCCCGCGCCGGGCTCCCTCGGCACTCCCCCGGCGCGCACCGTCGTCGAGGCGGCGGTCTACCGCGACGGGCACCGTGTCGCCACCCCCGGCACGCTCGCGGCCACCTACCGGCGGCTGCGCGAGGAGGCCGACGGCAGCATGGCGTGGATCGGCCTGCACCGGCCCAGCGAGGCCGAACTGGTCTCGCTCGCCGAGGAGTTCGACCTGCACAAGCTGGCCATCGAGGACGCGATGGAGGCGCATCAGCGGCCCAAGCTGGAGCGCTACGGCGACACCCTCTTCGTCGTCCTGCGCGCCGCCCGCTACCTCGACGCGCCGGAAGAGGTGGAGTTCGACGAACTGCACCTCTTCGTCGGCCCCGACTTCGTCATCACCGTGCGGCACGGCATGGCGCCCGACCTGTCGGCGGTACGCCGCCGGATGGAGGCCGCCCCCGAGCTGCTGGCCCTGGGCCCGGAGGCCGTGCTGTACGCGATCCTCGACGCGGTCGTGGACGGCTACGGGCCCGTGGTCGCGGGTGTGCAGAACGACATCGACGAGATCGAGACCGAGGTCTTCCGGGGCGACCCCGAGGTCTCCCGCCGTATCTACGAACTCGCCCGCGAGATGGTCGAGTTCCAGCGCGCGACCCGCCCCCTGGTCGTCATGCTGCACGCGCTGATGGCCGGTTTCGACAAGTACGGCACCGACGAGGAGCTCCAGCGCTACCTGCGCGACGTCGCCGACCACGTCACGTCCACCAGCGAACGGGTGGACGGCTTCCGCTCGGCCCTCTCCGACATCCTCGCGGTCAACGCGACGCTGGTCACCCAGCAGCAGAACGCGGAGATGCGGGCGCTGGCCGAGGCGGGGTTCGAGCAGAACGAGGAAATCAAGAAGATCTCTGCCTGGGCCGCAATTCTCTTTGCACCCACACTTGTTGGAACCATCTACGGCATGAACTTCGAGTCCATGCCTGAGCTGAGTTGGAGCTTCGGATACCCCTTCGCGGTCGGCCTGATGGGGGTTGTTTGCGTCAGTTTGTACGTGATTTTCAAGCGGCGGGATTGGCTTTAGCGGTCGATCGACCCCGCTTACGCGGCGCGCATGGTTTGCTTCCGCACCTCCCGCACACGCGCCCATTTGAGGCTCTGGGGAGCCCCTGGGGAGAAGTGATGAGAGGGATCTCGTCTACCTGCCTCCGGCGAGGCCCTGACCAGGACTTTTCTCCTCCTGCAGCCGCTGGGGAGAATCCGGGGAGAATCGGCTGACGATCCGGGTCCTGCGTCTGCGGCTTCGGCGCTGTCCCGCTTCCTGGTCAACGTCTCACCGTAGCCCTTGCTGCACCCGCAACGGATCACAGACAGTGACGTTAGCTTCTGAACGGCGCACACGCCCTCCCGCTCTGTGCGGACTCCCAATAGGTCGCCGACGTCAGTATGCGCAGGATCGGCCCGTCACCCGCATACGGCCGACAGCCCGTGCCTCCTACTCAGGGCAAGAGCAGGCTGCGGCAGCCGGCGCACCGCCGGGGTCCACCCCTGCTCAATCCGGGCGCGGGCCCGCGCATCATGGCCCGCACCGCTTCTGCGGACGCCATAATGGAGGCATGTCCTCCAGCCCGCAGCACACCGCACCCGCGCCGAGGGACCTCTCGGGCGCGGACGCCGAGGACCTCGCGCTGTACCGGGAGAAGTTCCGGCGCCGTTTGCCGGAGTCGCTGGACGAGCTGCATGGGCCGACGCACGGAGTCGTAGAGCTGCCGCTGCACCTGGCCTGGTCCGGGATGACCTCGTACGACCTGGGCAAACCTCGCCAGCGCATGGGCCTGTACCGCACCGTCCTGCACGAGGGCCTGCACGACGACCTCCCCCGGTACCTCAACCAGGGTCTGCTCCTCCAGCTGTGGCCCGTGCTGCGCACCCTAGTCGGTCGCACCGTGCGCACCGTATGGGAGGACGCCTTCCCCCAGCTCGCCTCCCGCGCCCGGGCAGCCGCGTGACGGACATGCCGGAGCTGCACACGCGACTCCTGGCGGATGTGCTTGCCCTTGGCTCGCCGTATCCCTTGGTCCTCACCGGTGGGTATGCCGTGAGGGCGCACCGCCTCGTGAACCGTCCCAGCCAGGACCTCGATGTCGCCACCGAGAACCCGGCGCCCATGGCCGACATCGCGGCCTCACTCTGTAGCGGCCTCGAGACTCGGGGCTGGAAAGTGCAGGCGCTGGAGACAGCCCCGCTGTCCGCTCGCTTCACCGTGACTGACCCAGTCACCGGGGACGACTGTGAAGTCGACATCCTCAAGGAGATCTTCTGGCGGCCCGTCGTCCAAAGCCCATACGGGCCTGTCCTCGCAGAGGAGGACGTGATCGGGACCAAGGTCCGCGCCCTTGCCGACCGCGGAGCGCCCCGCGACCTGATCGACGCGTTCGCTGCCTCCCGCCGCTGGACAAACTCCGAGCTCGAGGAGTTCGGCCGCCGCCACGCCCGCGGCCGCTTCGAGCGCGAGGACCTCCAGGCGAACCTCACCGGCGCCGAGTGGACCGATGACGAAGCCTTCGCCGCCTACGGCCTCGACGATGCCACCATCACCGCTCTCCGCATCTGGGCCGTGAAGTGGGCCGACGACCTCGCGGCCCGCCTACTCGAAGAATCCGATGCCCAGGACATCGACTGATCGCACGGCGTCATGATCACGGTACCGACCGTTTCGCGGTGAGGACTGCGGCGGTGGCCTTCGGTATCGGCGCGCTGCTTGGACAGGTGGGTGCTGCGCTGTCGGCTTGTGGCCCGGGTGGTCACGTGCCGAGACGGGCTGACCAGGCCGGGCAGACTTCCTCCACACCTACCACCAGCGCTGCCACACCGCGCTCGACGGACACCCGCCAATCAGCCGTGTCAACAACGCTACGGCTTAATACACCTAGCGCACGCGGTCTTCGCCAGCGGCCAGCGGGCGGGCGCGTTCGCGCAGGTCAGAACCACCTCATCCCCTCCCACCAAGTGCCCTCTAAGCATTTAGCCGCCGATTCCGTTTCCTGCCGAGGGCAGTCCCTGGAAGACCCTCCTTGGGGAGGGTCGTTGGGTCACCGAAGGTCGATGGTCCGTAAGGCAGGAGGGAGCTCAGCACGGTACGGGATCAGGCCGAGACGGCGCTGTTTGACGGTCGCGGCCACTGTGATGTGGGCCTGCGTCGGCACACCGGCTGGGGTCCGGATGATCAGGGCGAGTGATTCGTCGCCAACCAGGGGCGTGTCCGGGGTGGCGGTAGACCTCCACTCGGGCTCGCTGTCGCGTTCACCCATGCCGACCACGAACAGTTCCTCGCGTCCGCCCTGGTGCGGCGTGAACTCGACACCTGCGTCGACGAGCATGAGATTGGCGGTCAGCATCAGCGAGCCGGAGGGCACGACGGGGACGGCCCGCTTCTTCGGAGAGATGGACCACGCGATGGGCTGCCGTTCGGCCGGCTGGCCCGGAGCCTCCAGTCGGACGCCGACGCCCGCGTCCGTAAACGGAGCTCCCTCCGACGAGGGGCGGAAGGAACAGACGAGGCTAAGGAGCAGGTAGTCGTACTGGGCGGACTGCGACTCCAGGAAATCCCCCGCATCGCCGTCGCCTTCGGCAGCCTGCATGCCGGTGAGCGGGCGCACGACCGGTGCGCTCAGCGAGATCCGCCCCGTCAGCGGGGGCTGAGGCGTCGGTGCCTGCAGGAAGAGGGTCAGAACGAGCGTGAGGTCGTAGGAGGTTGCTACCTTTGCGGTCAGCCGGTCGAGAGAGGTCATTCGGTGGCTTCCGTAGAGGTTGTACAGCTTCCAGTCCACGGTCTCGTCCGGAACCTGGCGCAGGAACACGGACGCGGGGATCAGCGCGGTCGCAGCACGTTCGGCCTCTGGCCCCTCGGAGTCCTCTGCGCACCCCAGGCCGGCGTCGAGGGCTGCGAGAGCGAAGTCGGACTGTCGGCACAGGGCGAAGCCGAAGGCCGCGGACGCGAAAGACGCCGCGGCGGTGTCCAACTGCCGTTGTGCCTGGGCATGCACTCCCATGTCGTGTGCCAGTACGGCATCGCGGTAGGCGAACGCATCGACGTGGCGCTGGAAGAGGGTGGGTGACACCTTCCGCGCCTCGTCGACGAGTTCGCGTCCAGCCTCGCCCTCCTGCTCCGGATCCGCGTGTGCCGCGAGGTGAGGGAGCGTCGCCGCTCGTTGCTCGGCGGGCCACGCGCCTGCCTCCGCGGAGGAGCGCACTTGGTCGACGAGCAGGCCCACGGGCATCGGCTCCGGTGTGCAGATCAGATGGTCTTCGGCGAGGCAGTGCACCTCGCTCGACCAGCGGAGCCGACGGGGGGAGTCCATGGACAGATACGGCAGGTCACGGTCGGCCGCCGTGAGCAGACGGGCCTGGAGATCGAGGCGATGGGCTTCCATGGCCAGGGTGAGCGCCTCTGCAAAGACGCATGACGCCTCATGGAGCCCTTGCCGTTGCCTGATCGCGGAGAGGGGTACGGGCAGCATGGCAGCAAGGTCGTCGGGCAGGGCCAGTTCGCCGCACCGGTACAGAATCCGTAAGAGGTAGAGATGGGCCAACGGCTCGCGACGCGGATCGATGACGTCGAACGCCTCCCGGGCGGCGAAGAGAATCTCCCGGTCGTACGACTCGTTCCGCAGCCCGGCAAGGAATGAGAGTGCCTCGGCCAGGGCCTTGAGCACCCGCCCCCGTTCGTGTCCCGCCGCCAAGCCCGCGGATTCCCGGAGGTATGCGACGGCGGCCACGGCCGCGTCCGGAGGCGGAGGCCTGTCCGGGACCGCGGTGTGGGCGGGATCGTCCGGGTGGAGGGACTGCTGTCGCCTGCGACGCTCCTCCCGGATGCTCAGCGCACTGGTGAAGTCCAACCCTGCCGATTCGCCGAAGCACGGGCTGAGATGCAGCAGTCCGGCAGCGAAGAGGGTCCGAGCGAGTTCGCTGGTGTCCGCTGCCTCGGAGGCCGCGCGCAGTGCGTCGATCTGGGCGCGCACAGCGTCATGGGCACGTTGGAACAGCTGTCCGTCGGGGCGCTCGACCAAACTCAGCCGCACGGCCTCGACATAGGCGTCGGCCGCCCACCACCAGGGACTCCCGATCCCCCTCCCCCAACGGACGGATGCGGCCTCCAGCACGAGGGTGAGCACAGGTACCGCGTCCCGCGGCGTTCCGGATTCGACAAGGCGCATGGCACCTGTCACGACGGAGGCGACAGCCTCCTGCGAGAGCGCGAAGGCCGGGTCGATGACCTGGTGGACGGCTTCGGCCTCCGACACGATCCGGGCTCTTTGTGCCCAGTAGTACGCGGCGACCGTGTGCAGGATCTCGCTGTCCACCTCCTGAAGTTCGTCCAGCTTTCACTCACCATCGTCATGACTTCCGAGGCGCGCGTGATCCCCGCCTCGTCGAGCACAGCCTCTGGAGCCTCCCCGTTGTGGAAGTCCCGGATTCTGCCGCCAAGTTCTCTGAGAAGTGCAGCCCGCAATCCCGTGACCTCCCAAGAGCTCAGGGTAGGCCAACAGCACTGGTCACGGCATGCAATCCGTTATCGCTCACTCCCACTCCTCCGACAAGAAGTGCACGACCCGCAGAAGCGCGCCTCGCCCGGACGACGTGCTACGTTGCGGGGCGCTCACACCCTTTGTGTCTCAGTCCTGCCTCGCGGGTCCAGGAGCTCGGCGTAGCTCGCAATGGAGACGACGAGTCCATTGGCGGTGCCAGGGCGTGATCGGGAACACGGACCGCCGACCAACGGAAATCGGCCTCCCCGCTGTCCTCTGCTTACGTCTCTGGCAGGGTCGGCTGCGACCACTGTGCCGGCGGCACCGGCCCTCCGCCCAGCAGGTCGCGCAGCACGACCGCGTTCTCCTCACCGAACGGCCGCAGAAGACGGAGAGCCGTCCCCAAGAGATCGGCGTAGACGAGCAACGCCCGAGCGCCGGGCGGGCCAGCCGTCTGTGTGGAGAAGTTACACCTCAAGGCGTACCCCCCGGGTGTCATAGCCAGAGCCTCGACGACTCCCTCCTCCTGCCCCAGCGCCGCGCTGATGCCGTCCAACTGCGGGTCGTTGGTGACATCTTCGCCAGGCGAGTCGTATCCGATACTCCGGTTCGGCGTCATCATGCGAATCGACGTGAGCGTGATGCCGTGTCTGTTCGCCCGCTCACGTACCTCCGCCAGCAACGGAACCTCGTGCTCCTCGGGGAACTCCAGATCCTTGCGGCTGCCGGCGATGTACGCGATGAAATCGGGCCCCTGCAAGGCCAGTCGTCCTCGGTCCACCATCCAGCGCCAACTGCCAACCGCGCCGGTGCCCGCGCTGCGCCCTTCGACGACCATGCAGACATGGGCCTTCCAGGCGCCGACGGCGCTACGCATGAGGTGTTGCAGATTCTCGGTGTCCGTGATGCCGCTGTCGAGCAGCGGCTTGATATCCACAAGCGGCTGGATACGCCGCCAGAAGTCTTCGTCGCCGATCTCCTCCGAGGACAACAGCAGGCTCAAAGAGGTGGCGTCGAGGGACGAGCGCAGCGGCACCTTGCCAGGGAAGTCCGTCATCGACCGGCCGCTGCCTTGCCACATCGCGGCCATGAAAGTGGAAAGCCGATGCGCCACGCCCGGGGTCGTGCGCCGGCCGAGCGTGGTCAGGGCGGCACGAGTCGGGGCCTCCCGGCCCTCGCGGGCCGCACCAACTCCCAGGTCCACCGAGGCGAGGAACTGCTCCACCTGGTCCTGTCCCATGATCCCGCGACCGCCTTCGACGATCGCGTCGGAAGCGAGTGCAACCGGCGAGCGGGTCGCCGAGTGGAGAGGCAGGGCCCCAAGTCCGAAGGGATCCAGAACGAGCGTCTGCCGCTCCCCCGCGATGTCGTCCAGTCGGGTCCACGAAGGGCCTTCCCCGACCTGCCCCAGCGGCACGACGAGCGGTTGCTGCTCTCGTTCGAGCAGCATCACGTCGTTGGCGAGGAGAACCGGATCGGAGGAAGCCCGAAGATAGACCCGCCGTTCAGCCGCCCGGCTGCCGTTCTTCCACGTCATCAGCAGGTCAGGAACGTAGGTGTGGTTGAAGAAGGTGGTCCGGACGATCTTGGCCGAGGGATGCACCGCAAGCAGCCGACGCTGCACCACGTCCTTCACCCGTTCGACCGCCTCGCGGGGGTCAGGGTGGTCGAGCGCGCGATCGATCTCGGGTGCGACGGGTGTCACCATGACGTCTTCCCCTGGCTGTTGTAGAAGCGGGCGACGACTCCACGCCAGTCGTCGAGTGGAACGAGCTTCTCCTGCTTCTCCGACATGACCACGATCCAGAGCCGCGCCGACAGCTCATCAACGATCTCGTCCTTGATCAGTTCCCGGGCTTCGTCGAGATCTTCCGTGCCCAAAGCGCGAACCGCCTCGGCGAGAACGGCTTCCCGGATAGTCTCCGGTGCTGTGAGCACGTCCCAATCGCGTGCACGGAACGGCGCCCAGCTGATCCACATGTAGTGATCGCCGAGCATGTAGTCCTTGCTGAGTGCGACGTAGCACTTGGCCAGAAAGCTCTTGTACTCCGTACCCTGATCACTTGAGTTCCGGCGCCACTTGACCTCGGCACAGAACATCTGGCCATCCCAGTCACCGCCACGCATGACCCCGCCGAGGTCATAAGAGAACTGCTTCTCATTACCGTGCGGCCAGTGGAGGGTGAGCTTCTTCGCCCAGGCACCGTCCGTGTTGGTGTACGACTGGGCCACGCGCATGGTGCCCTCGAGCCATCTCTTCGCCCGCTGGACGGTCTCTGCACCCACGAGGTGCGCTTCTTCACCCGGCACCGGGAAAGGGTGCCTCAGCTAAGTTTCCGCTTCAAGTGGTTGAAACCGGCCAGCCGCTAACTGGCCACCGACGGGCGGCCCTACGCGTACTGTGCGTAGCGGGTCCGTGTGTCCGAACATGCCTCTGACCGGCAACATCCGTACGCCACGAGGCCCTCGGCTGGGGAGAATCTGGGGAGAATAAAGCCGCTCTGGGGAGTGGCTGGGGAGGATCGACCGCGCAAAACGGCGTCATGATGAAAGCATCGGTAAGGCGCAAAGTCGCAGGCCAGCACGGCTCGCACAGCGATCCGCGCAGGTCAGCGCGTTGAGGGCGACAACTTCAAGAAGATCTCGTCGTGGGCGGCCATTCTGTTCGCGCCGACGCTGGTCGGGACGATCTACGGCATGAACTTCGACGCGATGCCGGAGCTGAACCTGATGGGCGTGGTGTGCGTGAGTCTGTACTTCATCTTCAAGCGGCGGGACTGGCTGTAGAGGCAATCCGGCCATCCGTGGGGCGAACGATGGCCGTAAACAGGGGAGTCAAGTGACCGTCTCCGGGGAGGATCTACGGGCCCTTTCACATGACTCAGGAGCATCACATGACACAGAGCACCGCCCGGCGCCGGCGTACCGCCATGCTCCTCGCCGCGGCCGCCTCCCTGGCCGTCGGTCTGGTCGCGTCGCCCGCGAACGCCGCGACGACCTGGGAATCGCTGCCGGTTCCCGCCACGTACGTGAACATGTCGCTGCTGCCTTTCGACAGCCAGAACGCCTACGCCACGACGATGAGCACGTGCGGGGAGATGTGCGGCCCCACCGCGCCGAAGCTGTGGCAGCGGTCCGGCAGCACCTGGAAGGCACTGAACCCGCCCTCCGACGCCGCGTTGGAAACGCTGGCCGGTACCGGACCCAACGACCTGTGGGCGATCGGCCGGAAGGACATCGGCGACAGGGTCTGGCACGTTCACCGCTACGACGGCACCAAGTGGTCGTCCGACCTCGCCCCCGACACCAAGCGCGTGGAGATTCTCGACGCCGAGGCGGTCAGCAGAACCAGCCTGTGGGGCGCGGGCAACACCCGGAACAGCAGATTCAACCCGACCGTCACCCACTGGGACGGCCAGGGGTGGAACACCAAGACGTACACCGACATACCCGGAAGCTTCGAGGCCGTGGACGTGCGGTCCGAGAACGACATCTGGGCCGTCGGTTATCGCTCCATGAGCGACGAGGTGGCCGACTACCAGCCGCTGGCCATGCACTACGACGGCACCGGGTGGAGCGAGGTGCGGCTTCCCGAAACGCCGGGCAAGATGAACATCCTGCGTAAGGTGCTCAACAACGGTCCGAACGACGTGTGGGTCGCCTCCGACGACCACGTGTGGCACTGGGACGGCGCGACCTGGACGAGCAGGGACCTCCCCACCTCCGGCCTCGTCACGTCGTTCGCCAACTACGGCGGTCAGATCTACGCCGGCGTACAGGTCGGCACGGTCGGCGACCCGAAGCTGCTGCGCTGGAGCGGCACTTCGTGGGTGGCCGACACCTCGCTCACCGACGGCACCAGGGTCACGCAGCTGGCCACGACCCCGGACGGCGCACTGTATGCCCTGTCCCAAGACGTCTGGTCCGAGAACTATCTCTCCCGCCTCGCCCCGCCGACCGCGGGCTGACCCGAAAGGCTTCACACGAGAGGAACCACCCATGAGCGACCTCCAACGGCCGGGCGCCGTTGGAGGCTTCGCCGGTCGCCGCTGCGGAATCCGACCGAAACGCCGCAACTCCGCCACGCCCATACGGAAGTATGAGCCGTATGACGATCGACCGTTCCGAACTCCTCGGCATCACGCGGCAAACCGCCGCCTCGCGGTTACCACGCACGGCCGAGCTCCCCGAGGCAGCTGTCCACAGGGCGGGGGTCGCCCAGTGATCTCAGTTGCGCTGTTCAACAACAAGGGCGGTGTCGGCAAGACGACGCTCGCCTACCACCTCGCTCACATGCTGCAGCGCCAGGGGCTCCGCGTCCTCGCCGTGGATCTCGACCCCCAGTCGAACCTCACCGCGGCGATCCTGGACGAGGAGGAGCTGGAAGAGCTTTGGGGCAAGGACTCCGAGCTGTTCGCGCAGGACGACCACCCGGAACAGCGCAAGCTGTTCCACCGTGCCGAAGGGCAGCGCACCGTCGCCGACGCTGTGCGGCCGATCCTGGAGGGCACCGGCGATATCGCCGCCGTCACCCCGGTGAACGTCACGGAGGGGCTCTGGTTACTCCCGGGGAACCTCGAGCTGAGCAAGTTCGAGGACAAGCTCTCCGCTGCCTGGCTCAACGGTTACGGCGGCGACCCGGCGGCGATCCGCACCACCACAGCCTTCCACCGCATCATCGACCATGCGGCCAAGGCCGTCGACGCCCAGCTCGTGCTCGTCGATGTCGGCCCGAACCTCGGCGCGATCAACCGCGCGGCTCTGATCGCCGCGGACACCGTGCTCATGCCCATGGCCGCGGATCTCTTCTCCCTCAAGGGTCTGCTCAACCTCGGTCCGACCCTGCGCGACTGGCGTGACCAGTGGCAGACCGTCGTGATGCCGAAGATCCCCGCCTCCATCTCGGCTCCGGCAGGGGCCATGCGGCCGCTGGGTTACGTGATCATGCAGCCGGGAGTGCGCCTCGACAGGCCGGTTCGCGCATACGAGCGCTGGCTCGCCCGGATTCCCTGGGTGTACGGCACCGCGATTCTGGGCCATCCGACCTGGTCCGCCGACGATCGCACCTACGAGATCACCACCTTGCGGAACTACCGCAGTCTGATGCCGCTCGCCCACGACGCCCGCAAGCCGATGTTCGATCTCAAGGCGTCCGACGGAGCGCTCGGAGGCCATCAGAAGAACGTGATGACCTGCTACCAGGAGTTCCACGCGCTCGCTCGTGCTCTGACCGAGCGGCTCGAGGTCGCATAGTCGGAGCCGTAAGGGACCCGCCGTCAGCCGCCCTGGGAGGTGCCCAGTCGGCCGGCGTTCTTCCTGAGGCCGTCGAGGACCAGCCCCAGCAGGGGGTGGTGCTCGCTGCCGCGGCGGACGGCGGTGAAGACCCGGCGGGTCGGGGGGCGGCCGGTGAGGGGCGGACCGTGGCGGCGGCCAGGTCGATGGAGTGCAGGGCGGAGCGGGGGACCAGGGCCACGCCCGCGTCGGCGGCGACGAGGGCGCACACGGCGCGGAAGTCGTCGGACAGGCATTCCACGCGCGGCTGGAAGCCGGCGTCCTCGCAGGCGCGCAGGACGACGTCGTGCACCGGGTTGCCCGGCCAGGGGGTGATCCACGGGTCGGTGGACAGGTCGGCCAGGGGGACGGTCGGGTGGTGGGCCAGGGGGTGGCCGGGCGGCAGTACGGCGTCGAAGGGCTCGGCGTACAGCGGCTCGCGCAGGATCGCCTCCTCGTCCGCGCCCAGGGTGTCCCGGTGCGCCACCGCGACCGCGACGTCGACGTCTCCGTCGAGGAGCAGCCGCAGGCTGGCGCGGCCCTCGGCGTCCTTGACCTGTACCCGCACCTGGGGGGCCGACGAGCGCATCGCCACCACGGCGGGGGTGACCACCTCGGTGATGGCGGTCGAGAAGGCCGCGACGGTCACCACGCCCGCCAGCCCGGCCGACACGGCGGCCATGTCGGCCTCCGCGCGCTCCAGCTGCGTGGCAACCTGCTGGGCGTGCCGGGCGAGTACGGCGCCGGTGGCCGTGAGCCGCACCGAGCGGCCGCGCCGTTCCAGCAGGGCGTGGCCCACCTCCGTCTCCAGAGCGGCCAGCTGCTGGGAGACTGCGGACGGGGAGAGGTAGAGCGCCTGGGCCGCCGCGGTCACCGTGCCGTGGTCGGCGAGGGCCCGCAGGACCCTGAGCCTGCGTGGGTCGATCACCCGGCCAGTCTCTCATGCTGTGAAGTGGAGCTTCACAAGCAGTCGTGGAAATTACCGATGGACTGAAACGCGGTCGCCCAGCACAGTGGTCGCCCATGAGGGCACTGGTAAAAACCGCCGCCGGTCCTGGCCTGGAGCTGACCGACGTCACCGCACCGCAAGCAGGCACCGGGCAGGTGCTGATCCGGGTGCTGCGCACCGGGATCTGCGGGACGGATCTGCACATCGACAGCTGGGACGACTGGGCCGCCCGCACCGTGCGCGCACCGCTGGTGCTGGGCCACGAGTTCGTCGGCGAGGTCGTGGAGACCGGCCCCGGTGTCCAGGACGTCACGGTCGGCGACCTGGTCAGCGGCGAGGGCCACCTGGTGTGCGGCAAGTGCCGCAACTGCATGGCGGGCCGCCGCCACCTGTGCATCCGTACGATCGGCCTGGGCGTGCACACCGACGGCGCGTTCGCCGAGTACGTCGTGCTGCCCGAGTCCAACGTGTGGGTGCACCGGCACCCGATCGACCTCGACGTCGCCGCGATCTTCGACCCGTTCGGCAACGCCGTGCACACCGCCCTGTCCTTCCCGGTGCTGGGCGAGGACGTGCTGATCACCGGGGCCGGGCCGATCGGCATGATGGCCGCCGCGGTGGCCGGGCACGCCGGCGCCCGCAGCGTCGTCGTCACCGACGTCAGCCCCTACCGGCTGGAGCTGGCCCGCAAGATGGGCGCCACCCTCGCCGTGGATGTCAGCCAGGACGCCATCGCCGACGTCATGCCCGGCCTGCGGATGAGCGAGGGCTTCGACGTCGGCATGGAGATGTCGGGCCGCGCCGACGCCCTCCAGGACATGATCGCCCACATGAGCCCGGGCGGCCGGATCGCCATCCTGGGCCTGCCGACCGGCGAGGTCGCCCTCGACATGGCGGCCATCGTGACCCGCATGCTGACGCTGCGCGGCATCTACGGCCGGGAGATGTACGAGACCTGGTACGCGATGTCCGTCCTGCTCCAGAACGGCCTGGACATCAGCCCCGTCATCACGCACCGCTTCGGCTACGAGCAGCATGCCGAGGCGTTCGCGGCCGCCCGCTCCGGGCGGTGCGGCAAGGTCGTCATCGACTGGACCCGGCCCACGCTCGCCGCCGGGGCCTCCTGACCGCCCTGGTCCACCGGTTCATCCACCATCGCCCCGACGAGGAGTAACCCCGTGTTCGACAGCATGCGCGAGGACCTGCGCACCCAGCTCGACGAGATCCGCGAGGCCGGGCTGTACAAGTCCGAGCGAGTGATCTCCAGCCCGCAGTCGTCGGGCATCCGGGTCGGCGACGGGCAGGTCGTCAACTTCTGCTCCAACAACTACCTCGACCTGGCCGACCACCCCGACGTCATCGCCGCCGCCAAGCAGGCGCTCGACGACTGGGGCTTCGGCATGGCGTCGGTCCGCTTCATCTGCGGCACGCAGGAGCCGCACAAGGAGCTGGAGGCCCGGCTGTCGGACTTCCTCGGCACCGAGGACACCATCCTGTACAGCTCCTGCTTCGACGCCAACGGCGGCGTCTTCGAGACCCTGCTGTCGGCCGCCGACGCCGTCATCTCCGACGAGCTGAACCACGCCAGCATCATCGACGGCATCCGGCTGTCGAAGGCCGCCCGCTTCCGCTACCGCAACCGGGACATGGCCGACCTGGAGCGCTGCCTGAAGGAGGCGGCGGACGCCCGGCACAAGCTGATCGTCACCGACGGCGTGTTCTCCATGGACGGCTACATCGCGCCGCTGGACGAGATCTGCGACCTCGCCGACCGCTACGGCGCCCTCGTCATGGTGGACGACTCACACGCGGTGGGCTTCACGGGCGACGGCGGCCGCGGCACGCCCGCGCTCTTCGGCGTCACCGACCGGGTGGACATCGTCACCGGCACCCTCGGCAAGGCGCTCGGCGGCGCCAGCGGCGGCTACGTCTCCGCCCGCGCCGAGATCGTCGAGCTGCTCCGCCAGCGCTCCCGCCCGTACCTGTTCTCCAACTCGCTGGCCCCCGCCATCGTCGGCGCCTCGCTGCGCATCCTCGACCTGCTCGCGGAGTCCGACGAGCGCCGCGCCAGGCTGGCGGAGAACACCGCCCTGTTCCGCCGCGGCATGGAGGACGCGGGCTTCGACGTCCTGCCCGGGGAGCACCCCATCACCCCGGTGATGATCGGCGACGCCGCCCTCGCCGCCCGGATGGCCGCCGCCCTGCTGGAGCGCGGCATCTACGTGATCGCCTTCTCGTACCCGGTCGTCCCCCAGGGCAAGGCCCGGATCCGGGTCCAGCTGTCCGCCGCGCACTCCACGGAGGACGTGCTGCGCGCGGTCGCGGCGTTCCGGGAGGTACGGGACGAACTGGCCGGCTGAGCCCGGCCGGACGCCGCACCGAGTCGGCCGATCCCGGCCGGACGCCACACCGAGCAGGCCAGGGCCAGGGCCGGGATCACGCCGGGATCAGACCGGCGCGCTCCAGGATGACCCTGGCCTCCTCGGTGTGGCCGCCGCGGGCGACGACGTCGTAGCGGGACGCGACCAGGCTGCGGGTGGAGGAGAAGTCCCGGTGGCCACCGGTCGCCGCGTGGGTGACGTAGCCGAAGACCGCCCCCCAGAACGCGCCGATCAGCAGGCCGCCCAGGATCAGCCCGAGCCAGGCGGGCCCGGTGGTGAACAGTCCCACCAGCAGGCCGATGAAGAGCCCGAACCAGGCGCCGCTGGCCGCTCCGGCCGCCGCGGCCCGCCCCTTGGTGAGCCGCCCGGTCACATGCTCGACCAGGCGCAGGTCGGATCCGACGATATCGATGTGCTCGACGGGGAACCCCTCGTCGGAGAGCCGGTCGACCGCCTCCTGGGCCTCTTCGTAGGTCGCGTAGTGGGCGACGGTGTTCCACGCCGTGGTGATCGGGTTGAACCCGCCCGCGTCTGCGGTGGAGGACATGTCCGGACCCCTTTCGCGTCGCTGGAGCGCCGGGTAGCCGGGCGAAGCCGTACCGAAACATCGAGGCACGGGCGCGGTGACGTCGGCTATCGGTCGTGGAGCAGCTCGGGCCGGGTGACGGGGACGACGGTGAGAAGGCCATCCAGCCCCTTGTAGTCGTCCGGGTTGGTGGTGAAGAGGGGCAACTCCTCTGCGATGGCGACAGAGGCGATCATCAGGTCGGCCACCCGGCGGCGAGGCGTGCGGCCCGAGCTGATCACGGCCGCACAGACTCTGCCATACAGGCGGGCCGCCTCCGAGCCGAAGGGGATGGGATCGAACTCGTTCTCGGCACGCTGGAGGACATCCATGCGCCGCGCTCGTTCCATGTGCTCGTCGTAGTCGTCCTGCTCGCCGTTGCGGCGTACCTGGTGGGGTCCTGCGGAGAGTTCGGCCAGTGTGATGGCGCAGATGGCCATCTCCGCGGGCAGCTCCTCAGGGTCCACCCACTTGCGCAGGATCACGATGTTCGTGTCGAGCAGACCCTGTTCGTACTCAACGGGCATAGGGGTCGTCCGGCTCCTGCTCTACGGCGGCGTCCTGATCTGCCCGGAAGGCGGCCGGGGAGATGTCGGGGGCGGTGCGGGACATGGCGGCGAACTCTGCGCGCGGGACGAAGCGACGGCGGCGGCGCAGTGGAACCAGCTCGCCGATCTCGTGGCCGTCCCGGGTGACGGTGAAACTCTGGCCGCTCTGGACGGCGTCCATGATCTCTTTGGACTTGGTACGCAGGTCGCGTTGGGTGATTTCGGGCTGCGCTGCCATACCGTCCACCATATCCACTGGTGCCATCGTGTGCTACCTAGTAGCACACGTCCGGTCCGCGCTGGGAGATGCGTGAGCGGGGTGGGTGGCGGTGACGGGTCGGGTACGGGTTCGGGGCCCGGGGGCCTGGGAACCGGGTGCGGTGCCGGGCCCGGCAGTGGCTGCGGCTCCGGCACCGGGCCGGGCGGCGGCGGAGTGGGCACCGGGCCGGGTGAAGGCGGTGGCGTGGGCACCGGGCGAGGCGGCGGCTGTGGTTCGGGGCCGGGCGGGGGCACCGGCTCGGGGCGGGGCGGGGGCTCCGGGCCCGGCACCGGGTGCGGCTCGGGACGCGGCGGAGGCGGGGGCTCCGGCTCGGGGCTGGGCGGCGGCTCCGGCTCGGGGCCGGGTGGCCGCTCCGGCTCCGGCACCGGGTGGGGGCGCGGCTCGGGACGCTTGCCCGGCTCGGCCGGAGGCTGCGGCTCGGACGGCGCGCCCGGCTCGACCGGAGGCTGGGGTTCCCGGTCCGGAGCGGGTTCGGGCGGCGGCGAGGCCGCGGCCCGCGGCCCTGCGTCGGACCGGCAGGGCTGCCAGGTCTGCCGGGTCATCGGGACCTCCAGGCGTGCGCAAGCGGCCCAGCCGCGGGGTGCCGCTCACGGCTCCGTCCACGGCCGGGGCGTCCTCGAGTACCCGCGCTCGCCCTCGTCATACGTTCGTCCGCCGTCGGGCTCCAGAGGAGTCGCGGGCAGCAGTCCGCGCCCGTAGGCGTCGGCGATGCGCACCCAGTCGGGGAGGCTGCCCGGGGCGGCCAGCCGCACGAGTTCCAGCGCCTGCGTGGGGAACCACTTCCCCGCCTTGGGGTCCACCATGATCCGCTCCGGGTCCTGCGGTCCGTGGGTGCCCCGCAGGCACAGTCCGTCCGACTCGCCCGGCGTCTTCACCCACAGCTTCGCGTCGTGCAGCGGATCGCCGGTACGGGTCGTCGGCTGGGCGCCCAGGCCCCGCCCCGGCGGGTTGCACCAGTCCTGCGCGTCCCGGTAGGCGTCGGCGGGCGCCCAGGGGCCCCGGCCGTTGCGGCTGGTGTCGGTGACGAAGTGCTTCATCCGGGCCGGGTCGACCGCCCCGACGTGTCCGTCGAGCCACTTCTGGGCCCGGTTGCGCGGCCAATCCTGCGTCGGGCAGGCGGCGGGGTCCCCGCCCTTGGCGGCGTAGGCCAGGCAGGAGGAGATGAGCCTGCCGTACCAGGCGTTGGCGCTGTCCGTCTGATACGCCGAAACGTTGATGAAGAAGCCGGTGGCACGGGCGACGCCCGCGGCGATCAGCCGGGACGCGATCTTGGGGGCGGGGTGCCAGGCGGAGTGCCCGGCGTCGAGGTAGACGCGGGTGCGCGGTAGTGCGGCGAGCGCGTCGACGGCGTAGTTGATCTCGGCGTACCGGGCGGCGGTCCGCGAGTTCTTCGCCCGCGCCGCCTTCTCGGCCCGCGCCGCCTTCCTCGCCTTGGCGGCCTTCTCGGCCCGCGCCGCCCTGTCGGCCCTGGCGGCCTCCTCGGCCCGCGCCGCCCTCTTGGCCCCGCCGGCCTTCCTGGCCCTGTCGGCCTCCGCCGACGCGGGACCGTCCGACAGCGGATCGGACCCGACGGCGTCCGGCGCGGGGCTCGTCGACGAGGCCCCGGGCAGGGCGGCGTCCGCCGGGCCCGGCGTCGGCTCGCCGGTTGTGGCGGCGTCCGGCACGGCCGAGTCCGATGCGGGCGAGTCCGATGCGGGCGAGTCCGATGCGGGCGAGTCCGATGCGGGCGAGTCCGACATGGAGGAATCCGGCGCGGGGGCGCCCGGTGCGGAGGCATCCGGCGCGGAAGCGCCCGGCACGGGGGCGCCCGGCACGGGGGCGCCCGGCACGGGGGCGCCCGGCACGGGGGCGCCCGGCACGGGGGCGCCCGGCACGGAGGTGCCCGGCGCGGCCTCGGCCCCGGCCGGTGCGCTCGACGGCATCGGGCCCGTGGCGGACCCCACTCCCCGCGTGGACCCGCCCCCCACAGCCCCGCCCGGCACAGCCCCGTCCCGCGCGTACTCCCCCGTCACGCCCCTGTCCCGTACGGCCCCATCCGTACCCGGGCCGCCGAGGCGACTCGGGCCACCGGGCGAGGACACCCCGCGGCGGGCCGAGGACATCCCGCGGCGGCCCACCGCGCCCCCTTCCGGCGGCTCGCCCGCCGCCGCACCCGCGGCGCCGTAGGGAGCGGCGGCATCGGCCCCGGCGGCGCCCCCCTCGTCGAGGGCATCCGCCCCTGCGGCATCGGCCGCGTCCGCGGCGCCCGCCTCGTCGGCGACCTCGGCAGCCTCGCGATCGGCACGCGCGTCGGCCGCGTCGGCCTCGGCCGCCATCTCCGCGTCGACCGCCGCGTCCACCGCCGCCTCCAGCGACCTGTCCTCGGCCTCGGACACGACGAACGCGTCCATCCCCGCACGCTCTTCCGCGTCGCCCGACGGGCAGTCCTTCGGCAGCAGCGCCAGCGAGTCCGGCTCCAGGATGACCATCGCCGCGCGGTCCCCGATGCCGCGGGCCACCGCGTCCACCCACGCCTGGTACTCCCGGGTGTTCCCCGCGCCGCCGCCCGAGTAGCTGCCGCAGTCGCGGCCGGGGACGTTGTACAGGGCGAGGACCGGCACCGCCCCCTGACGGGCCGCCAGGGACGTGGTCATGCGGACCTGGCGCTCCACGATCTCGGGGGGATCGTCGCCGTACCAGACCGCGTGCGGGGTACGGACCATGCCCAGGATCCCCGCGGCGTCGCGGTAGGCGCCGCGCCGGACGAGGGCCAGCAGGTGCTCGTACGCCTGCTCGCTGGCGGGTGGGGTGTACAGCCGGTCGCCGAGCCGCGGTGGCGCTTCGAGGCGGGTGGCGGCGCCGCTGAGCAGGGGTACGGCCGCCGTCGCCGCGGCGGCCATCAGCGCGGTGAGGTGTCGTGGTCTGCTGCGCATCAGTCCATTGAGCACGCGACCACGCCCCGTCCCGCAAGGGGCGTGTGCTCCGGATGGCGGATCCCTCGCCGCCGGAGGGTCAGGCGACGGAGTCGAACCGCCCCTGCCCGGCGAGCGGTTCGCCGTCGTGGTGGATCGGGGTGTGCGCACCCGTGAGGGGCACGCCGCTGCCGCCGCGCCGGTTCGCCACGATCTCCGCGGCGATGGACAGTGCGGTCTCCTCCGGCGTACGGGCGCCGAGGTCGAGGCCGATCGGGGAGCGCAGCCGGGCCAGTTCGAGTTCGCTGACGCCGACGTCGCGCAGTCGGCCGAGGCGGTCGAGGTGGGTGCGGCGGGAGCCCATGGCGCCGACGTAGGCGACGGGGAGCCGCAGGGCCCGCTGGAGCAGCGGGATGTCGAACTTGGCGTCGTGGGTGAGGACGCACAGCACGGTCCTGGCGTCCACCTCGGTCGCGTCGAGGTAGCGGTGCGGCCAGTCCACGACGACCTCGTCGGCCTCCGGGAAGCGCCCGGCGGTGGCGAAGACGGGGCGGGCGTCGCACACGGTCACGTGGTAGCCGAGGAACTTGCCCACGCGCACCAGCGCGGCGGCGAAGTCGATGGCCCCGAAGACGATCATGCGGGGCGGCGGCACGCTGGACTCCACGAGCAGTTCCAGCGACTCGCCGCAGAGGCTGCCGTCCGCGCCGACGGCGACGGTGCCGGTGCGGCCGGAGTCGAGCATGGCGCGGGCGACACCCGCGACCGTGCGGTCCAGCCCGGCGGTGCCCCGGGCCGGGACGTCCTGGACGGGAGCGTCCTGGGCGGGCGCCCCGCCGAGCGTGCCCTCGTGCGTGCCGTCCGGGTGGACCAGCAGCGTCCTGCCGAGCAGGGCGTCCGGTCCCCGGGTGATCCGCGCGAGGGCCGCCGCCCGCCCACGGGCGGCGGCGGCCAGCGCGGTGGCGCAGACGGTACGGGCCGGATCGCCGACCCGTACCGGGGTGACGAGGATGTCGATGACCCCGCCGCAGGTCAGGCCCACGGCGAAGGCGTCCTCGTCGGAGTAGCCGAAGCTCTCCCGCACGGTCGCGCCGGTCTGCAGAGCCTGTTGGCACAGGTCGTAGACCGCGCCTTCCACGCACCCGCCGGACACGCTGCCGATCGCGGCGCCCTCGGTGTCGACGGCCAGCGCGGCGCCCGGCTGCCGGGGCGCGCTGCCGCCGACCGCCACCACGGTGGCGACGGCGAAGTCGCGCCCCTCCTCGCACCAGCGGTGCAGTTCGGCAGCGATGTCCAGCATCGGTGATCAGATCCTTTCGCTGATTCTCAGCTGACCCTCAGCCGGGCTCAGGCACCCAGCCAGTGCTCGATGGGGTCGAGGCCGAAGTAGACGAGGAAGACCAGGCTCAGCACCCACATGAAGACGCCGGGCTCGCGGTACTTGCCCTGCGCGGCCTTGATGGCGGTGTACGCGATCACGCCCGCGCCGACGCCGGCGGTGATGTTGTACGTGAACGGCATCAGCGCCACGGTCAGGAAGACCGGGATCGACACGGACTTGTCGCTCCAGTCGATGTGGGCCGCGGCGCTCATCATCATCGAGCCGATCACGACCAGGGCGGCCGCGGCCACCTGGGCCGGGACCAACTGGGTGACCGGGGTGAAGAACAGGCAGGCGGCGAAGAAGAGGCCGGTCACCACCGACGACAGGCCCGTTCGGGCGCCCTCGCCGACGCCGGTCGCCGACTCGATGAAGACGGTCTGGCCGGAGGAGCCGGTCGCACCGCCGATCGCGCCGCCCGCGCCGTCGATGAACAGCGCCTTGGACAGGCCCGGCATCCGGCCCTTGCTGTCGGCGAGCTTCGCCTCCGTGCCCACGCCGATGATCGTGGCCATGGCGTCGAAGAATCCGGCCAGGACGAGCGTGAACACGATCATGCCGACGCCGATCGTCCCCAGCTTGTCCCAGCCGCCGAACTCGACGTCGCCGAAGAGGCCGAAGTCGGGGGCGGCGAAGGCGCTGCCGTGCAGTTCGGGGGTGGCGCCGCCCCAGTCCTTGTCCGTCAGGCCGCCGATCTTGGTGACCGCGATGGACAGGACCGTACCGGCGACGATGCCGAAGAGGATCGCCCCGGGCACCTTGCGGGCCTGGAGCATGAAGATGAGCAGCAGGGTGACGGCGAAGAAGAAGACCGGCCAGCCGACGAGCTCGCCCGTGCCGGTGCCGAGCTGGAGCGGCGCGCCCGCGCCGCGGCCCACGAACCCGGCCTTGACCAGGCCGATCAGGGCGACGAACATGCCGATGCCCATGGTGATGGCGTGCTTGAGCGGCAGCGGGATGGCGTTCATGATCATCTCGCGGAGGCCGGTGACCACCAGCAGCATGATGATGACGCCGTAGATGACGCACATGCCCATGGCCTGCGGCCACGTCATGTTCGGGACCACCTGGCTGACCATGGCCGCCGAGACGTTGAGGCCGGCGGCGAGCGCGAGCGGGACCTTGCCGATGAACCCCATCAGCAGGGTGCACAGGGCCGCCGCGAAGGCCGTCGCCGTCACCAGTCCCGCGTGGTCGAGCGTGGTCTTGTTGACATCCTCGGCGGTGCCGAGGATCAGGGGGTTGAGCAGGAGGATGTAACACATCGCCATGAAGGTGGTGATGCCGCCGCGCACCTCGTTCGCGACGCTGGATCCTCTGTCGGATATGTGGAAGTACCGGTCGAGCCATGACCGCCCGGCCGAGGGGCGGGAGCCCGTGGCTGCGTCCTCCGGGGACGTCCTGGGCTCAACTGCTTGCTGGGTCATGCGGTGCCACTCCCAAGGTTCATAGGGGCACCCGTGCAGTCGCGCGGGATTTGGGATCGTGCGTCGGCATCGCGACCCGGGGGACGGCCCGGAGCGCTGTGTCGTGCGGGGGGTGGCCCTGCCGTACAGGGCTCCTGTGGGGGTTGTGGGGTGCGGCCCTGCCGGACGGCAGGGCCGCGGTGGGGGGTTCCTCCAGTCGGAGGGGCTACGTGCCGGTGAGGTGCTCGGGTCGTACCGGTACGCGGTTCAGGGCCAGGCCGGTGGCCTGGCGGATGGCGGCCACCACCGCGGGGGTGGAGGACAGGGTGGGGGCCTCGCCGATGCCGCGCAGGCCGTAGGGCGCGTGGTCGTCGGCGAGTTCGAGGTAGTCGACCGGGATGGTCGGCGTGTCGAGGATCGTCGGGATCAGGTAGTCGGTGAAGGAGGGGTTGCGGACCTTGGCGGTCTTGGCGTCGACGACGATCTCCTCCATGACCGCCAGGCCCAGGCCCTGGGTCGTACCGCCCTGGATCTGGCCGACGACGGACAGCGGGTTGAGCGCCTTGCCGACGTCCTGGGCGCAGGCCAGCTCGATGACCTTGACCAGGCCGAGCTCGGTGTCGACCTCGACGACGGCGCGGTGGGCGGCGAAGGAGTACTGGACGTGGCCGAAGCCCTGTCCGGTGCGCAGGTCGAACGCCTCGGTGGGGCGGTGCCGCCACTCCAGCTCGATGTCGACCGCCTCGCCCTCCAGGACGTCCACCAGGTCGGCGAGGACCTCGCCGCCGTCGGTGACGACCTTGCCGCCCTCCAGCAGCAGCTCGGCGGTGGCCCACGCCGGGTGGTACGTGCCGAACCTGGCCCGCCCGATCTCCAGCACCTTTTCGCGGACGGCCTCGCAGGTGTTCCTCACCGCGCCGCCGGTGACGTAGGTCTGGCGGGAGGCGGAGGTGGAGCCGGCCGAGCCGACCTGGGTGTCGGCCGGGTGGATGGTCACCTGGGTGACGCCGAGCTCGGTCCGGGCGATCTGGGCGTGCACGGTGACGCCGCCCTGGCCGACCTCGGCCATCGCGGTGTGCACGATGGCGACGGGCTCGCCTCCGATGACCTCCAGCCGCACCCGCGCGGTGGAGTAGTCGTCGAAGCCCTCGGAGAAGCCGACGTTCTTGATGCCGACCGCGTAGCCGACGCCGCGGACGACGCCTTCGCCGTGGGTGGTGTTGGACAGCCCGCCCGGCAGCGCGCGGACGTCGACGGCCTCGCCGGCGGACTCCCACTGCTTCTCGGGAGGCAGCGGCATGGCCTTGACCCGGCGCAGCAGTTCGGCGACCGGCGCGGGCGAGTCGACCTCCTGCCCGGTCGGCATGATCGTGCCCTGGGACATGGCGTTGAGCTGCCGGAACTCGACCGGGTCCATGCCCAGCTCGGCGGCGAGCCTGTCCATCTGGGCCTCGTAGGCGAAGCACGCCTGCACCGCGCCGAAGCCGCGCATGGCGCCGCAGGGCGGGTTGTTGGTGTAGAGCGCGACGGCCTCGATGTCGACGTCGTCGATGACGTACGGGCCGACCGACAGCGAGGAGGCGTTGCCGACGACGGCCGGGGACGCGGAGGCGTAGGCGCCGCCGTCCAGCACGATCCGGCACTTCATGTGCGTGATCTTGCCGTCGCGGGTGGCCCCGTGCTCGTACCAGAGCTTGGCCGGGTGCCGGTGGACGTGCCCGAAGAAGGACTCGAACCGGTTGTAGACCATCTTCACCGGCTTGCCGGTGCGCAGCGCGAGCAGGCACGCGTGGATCTGCATCGACAGGTCCTCGCGGCCGCCGAAGGCGCCGCCGACGCCGGAGAGCGTCATGCGGACCTTGTCCTCGGGCAGACCGAGGACGGGGGCGATCTGCCGCAGGTCCGAGTGGAGCCACTGGGTGGCGACGTACAGGTCGACGCCGCCGTCCTCGGCGGGTACGGCGAGACCGGACTCGGGTCCGAGGAACGCCTGGTCCTGCATGCCGACCACGTACTCGCCGGAGACGATCACGTCCGCGCGCTTGCGGGCCTCGTCGGCGTCGCCGCGGACGATCGGCTGGCGGTGGACGATGTTGGGGTGCGGCACGTGGCCGATGTGGTGGTCGTCCCGGCCCTCGTGGATGAGCGGGGCGCCCTGGGCGGTCGCGGACGCCTCGTCGGTGACGACGGGCAGCTCGACGTAGTCGACCTTGATCTTCGCCGCCGCGCGGCGGGCGGTCTCGGGGTGGTCGGCGGCGACCAGCGCGACGGGCTCGCCGTGGTGGCGGACCCGGCCGTGCGCGAGCACCGGGGTGTCCTGGATCTCCAGGCCGTAGTTCTTGACGTCGGTCGGCAGGTCGTCGTAGGTGAGGACGGCGTGGACGCCGGGCTGCTTGAGCGCCTCGGAGACGTCGATGGAGCGGATCTCGGCGTGCGCGTGCGGGCTGCGGAGCGTCTGGCCCCACAGCATGTCCTCGTGCCACAGGTCGGAGGAGTAGGCGAACTCTCCGGTGACCTTCAGGGTGCCGTCGGGGCGCAGCGTGGACTCGCCGATGCCGCCCGTGGTCTGGCTGCCCTGGGAGAGGTTCGTCGGAGTACGGGTCACGTCCGCCATGGTCAGAGCGCCTCTCCGGAGCGGGCGGCCGCGAGGCGGACCGCGTCGAGGATCTTCTCGTAGCCGGTGCAGCGGCACAGGTTGCCCGAGAGCGCCTCGCGGATGTCGGCGTCGGACGGCTCGGCGTTGCGCTCCAGCAGTTCGTCGGCGGCCACCAGCAGGCCGGGGGTGCAGAAGCCGCACTGGACGGCGCCGGCGTCGATGAACGCCTGCTGGATCGGGGAGAGGTCCCCGGTCTCCGACGGCTTGGCCTGCCAGCGCTGGGCCTGGTCCGGGCTCGTACCGCCGCAGGCGCCGGTGGCGCAACCGCCCTCGGCGCGCGCCTGCGCGTAGTCGGCGAGCCCCTCGACGGTGACGACCTCGCGGCCCTCGACCTGGCCGGCGGCGACCAGGCAGGCGCACACCGGGACGCCGTCCAGGCGCACCGTACAGGACCCGCATTCGCCCTGTTCACAGGCGTTTTTGGAGCCCGGGAGGCCCATGCGCTCACGCAGGACGTACAGCAGGCTCTCGCCTTCCCATACGTCGTCGGCGGTCTGCTCGCGTCCGTTGACGGTGAAGTTCACGCGCATTGTGCGTCTCCCTTGCTGCTGCCGCCGCGGTAGGCCTCCCAGGCCCAGCCGAGGGTGCGGCGGGCCATGATGCCGACCGCGTGGCGGCGGTACTTGGCGCTGCCGCGCACGTCGTCGATGGGGTTGCAGGCGCCGGAGCACAGCTCGGCGAACTGCTTGGCGATCGACGGGGTGATGGTCTTGCCGCTGTCCCAGAAGCCGCCGTCGGCGAGGGCGGCGTTGAGGAAGGACTCCGCCTCGCGGGCCCGTACGGGGGTGGGCGCGGCCGAGCCGATACCGGTCTTGACGGTGCGGGTCTCGGGGTGCAGGGCGAGCCCGAAGGCGCACACGGCGATCACCATGGCGTTGCGGGTGCCGACCTTCGAGAACTGCTGCGGGCCGTCGGAGCTCTTGATGTGGATCGCCCGGATGAGCTCGTCGGGCTCCAGCGCGTTGCGCTTCACGCCGGTGTAGAACTCCTCGACGGGGATCAGGCGGGTGCCGCGTACGGACTCCGCCTCGACCTCGGCGCCGGCCGACAGCAGCGCGGGGTGCGAGTCGCCGGCCGGGGAGGCGGCGCCGAGGTTCCCGCCCACGCTGCCGCGGTTGCGGATCTGCGGGGAGCCGACGGTGTGGGCCGCGAGGGCCAGGCCCGGCAGCTGCGGGCGCAGGTGGTCCATGATCCGGGTGTACGGCACCGAGGCGCCCAGCCGGACCGTGCCGCCGTCCGAGCTGACCTCCCACTCGCTCAGCTCACCGATGCGGTTCAGGTCGAGCAGGTACTCGGGCCGCCGGTGGTCGAAGTTGATCTCGACCATGACGTCGGTGCCGCCCGCGATGGGCACAGCGGTGGGGTGCTCGGCCTTCGCGGCGAGCGCCTCCTCCCAGCTGGCGGGGCGCAGGAAGTCCATGATTGTTCTCTTCTCGACTGTGGGCGGGGGAGGTGAGGAGATACCTGGGGGGTGGAGGGGTCCTGTCTGTTCCTGATTTCGTAGTCCGGAAGTCATTTCCCGGACACCGATGCACGCGGCCTGTCGCCAGTAGACCGACGCGTCCCCCGCCCGGTGCAGTCACGGAAACCATGAAGCGGTTGGCTGGCCAGGGTGCAGGTCTTGTAGATTCGAACGAAAGACGAGGTTCCGATACCTCGCTGTATTCCACTGGCAACATCACGACAGATCGGCTGGCGACTGACATGCGGTTGCGCGCACTGCTGGAGACCGAAGCTCTGGGCCTGCGCCTGCTGGGAGGCGAGGAGGAGCTGGACCGCACGGTACGCGGCGTGATGACGACGGACCTGCGCGACCCGAGCCGGTACCTGTCGGGCGGCGAGCTGGTGCTCACCGGCCTGGCGTGGCGGCATGAGCCCGCCGACTCCGAGCGGTTCGTCCGGATCCTGGCGGCGGCCGGGGTGGCGGGGCTCGCGGCGGGCGAGGCGGAGCTGGGCGACGTCCCCGACGACCTGGTGCAGGCGTGCGCGCGGCACCGGCTGCCGCTGTTCTCCGTGGTCGAGGACGTGTCGTTCGCGTCCATCACCGAGCACGTGGTGCGGCAGGTCTCCGGTGAGCGCGCCGGGGATCTGGCGGCCGTGGTGGACCGGCACCGGCGGCTGATGACGTCCGGCCCGGCGGGCGGCGGTCCCGAGGTGATCCTGGACCTGCTCGGCTCGGACCTGGATCTGCGGGCCTGGGTCCTGTCGCCCACCGGCCGCCAGGTGGCCGGATCCGGCCCCTCGGAGGCCGGCCCGGATGCGGGCGCGGGCGTGGAGGCCGGCGCGGGCGCGGAGCGGGCGGCGGCGCCGCTGCCCCCGCGGTCTGCGCGCAGCTGGCGGGCGAGCATCTGGCGGCGGTGCGCAGCGGGCGGCGGGCCCCGTACCGGGTCGCCGTGCCGGGCAGCGGCACGTACTCCCTGTTCCCGATCCGCAGCGGCGGCCGCGCGGGCGGTCGCGACGTACGCGAGACGGTGCTGTCGGACTGGCTGCTCGCGGTCGACGCGGACGCCGGGGACTGGGCGGAGGAGCGGCTGGACCTGCTGCACGGGGTGACCCAGCTGATCGCGGTCGAGCGCGACCGGCGGGAGGCGGCCCGCACCGTGCGCCGCCGGCTGGCCCAGGAGGTCCTGGAGCTGGTGCAGGCGGGCGCGCCGCCCGCGGAGATCGCGGCCCGGCTGCGGGTCGCGGCGCCGGTACTGCTGCCGGGCCTGGGCACGGCCCCGCACTGGCAGGTCGTGGTGGCGCGGGTGGAGTGGGGGCTGCCCGGCGAGGACGACGTGCGGGACAGCGCGGTGCCCGGCGGCCCGGTGGCCCAGTCGCTGCTGGAGGAGATGCTGGTCGACCCCGAGGCGACGGGGCCCGAGCCCTCGGACCGGATCGCGGTGGCGCACACCGGTGACGAGGCGGTCGCGCTCGTCCCGCTCCCCGCGGCCGCCGAGGAGGAGGCCGTCACCGGACTGCACGCCGACCGGCTGCTGGCCGCCGTGCGCGAGCCGCTCTCCCGCGGCCTGGACGGCGACGGCCGGCTCACCCTGGGCGTCAGCGCCACCGTCCACTCGGCGGAGGGGCTGCGCGGGGCGCTGGAAGAGGCCCGGCACGCCCGCCGGGTGGCGGCGGCCCGGCCCGGCCGGGTCTGCGCGGCCGGGCACCAGGAACTGGCCTCCCACGTCCTGCTGCTGCCGTTCGTCCCCGACGACGTACGGCGGGCGTTCACCGCGCGGCTGCTGGACCCGCTGCGCGACTACGACCGCAGGCACCGGGCGGAGCTGATCCCGACGCTGGAGGCGTTCCTGGCCTGCGACGGCTCCTGGACGCGCTGTGCGACCCAGCTGCATCTGCACGTCAACACCCTCCGCTACCGGGTGGGCCGGATCGAGCAGCTGACGGGCCGTGATCTGTCGCGGCTGGAAGACAAGTTGGACTTCTTCCTGGCGCTGCGGATGAGCTGACGGAGCCGGCCCCGGCGCCGTGCGGCTCGTTTTCCAGCCGCACGACGCCTGAGGTTTGTGAATTGATTCACACCGACCCCTTGGCCGCTCGTGGGGATCCGTGCTGAGATGCGGGCACGGCTCCGGCTCGACGACGCGCTTGGGGAGGCAATGTGGCGGATACCGCCATGTCACGGTCTGGATCGTCGGATGCGCAGCCGGGCCGGGGGGACGACCCTCTCGATACGGCGGTGTGGCGGCTGCGCTCGCGGGGGTGCTGGAACGACGCCGCGGCGCTGCTCGCCCCGCACGCCGCGGCGGACCCGGCCGCCGCGCTCAAACGCACCGCCCTGCTCACCGAGCAGTGCGTGTTCACCGCCAAAGGGTGGCGCGAGGCCGAGGACGCGCTGCGGGCGGCGGAGGCGCTGGCGCTGAGCGACGAGGAACGCGGCGCCGCGGCCTGCGAGCGCGGCCAACTGGCGTACGCTTCCACGCTGTTCGGGGTGCGGGACCGGGCCGACGAGGCGCGGGCCGCGCTGGGCCGGGCGGCGGCCCTGCTCGCGCCCGGCTCCCCGGTGCGACCGCTGCTGGACTTCCGGCGCGGCCTGATCGCCCAGCATCTGGCGCAGAACCCGACGGGCGCGCAGGCGGCGTTCCAGCGCGCGCACGCCGGGGCCGCCGCGCACGGCGACCAGTTGCTGCGCTCGTTCACCTGGCGGCACCTGGCCGCCATGGCGGAGCAGAACGGCGACCTGCCCGAGGCGCGGCGCGGCTTCAGCGAATCCCTGCGGATCCGGGAGGAGTTGGGCTTCCTCGTCGGCATCGCCCCGGCGCTGGCCGCACTCGCCGAGGTCCGTCCTGAGCCGGAGGCGAGCCGGCTGCGCGCGGAGGCGGGCCGGCTGGTGCGGCTGCTGGGGGGCGTACCGTCCTGGCTGGCGGGCCAGTTAGGAGCGGCGTCGGACACCCCGAACGACGAACGCCCGACCTAGCCCGCATACGGTGGCGGGGGCGCCTGGCGGCGGGCTTCTCCCCTACCCGTCCCTTCCCGAGACCGGGGCTCCGCCCCAGACCCCGGTCCTCAAGCGCCGGACGGGCCGGCAAAGCCGGCCCGTCCGGCGCTTGAGGACAAAACGTTCCCGGCGGCTCAGGCCGCGGCGCCCGCGAAGTGCCGGCGCACCAGCGGCTCGACCAGGGCCAGTTCGCCGGCCTCGAGCGCGTCGAGCAGGGCGACGTGCTCGGCCGCGTCCGCGACGAGGTCGGCGGTCCGGACCGTCTGCCCGTGGACCAGCGGCCACTGGGCCCGCCGGTGCAGGTCGTCGGCGACGATGACGAGCTGCTGGTTTCCGGCCATTCCCAGCACCGCCTGATGGAAGGCGCGGTCCGCCTCCAGATACGCCGCCCGGTCCCCCTTCGCCGCGGCGGCGGCCGTGGCCTCGGCGAAGGGCCGCAGGCCGCTCCACCGCTCGGGCGCGACCGTCTCGGCCAGGGTGAGCATCACCGGCACTTCCAGCAGGGCACGCACCTCGGCGAGCTCGGCGAGTTCGCGGGCGCTGCGCTGCGCGACGCGGAAGCCCCGGTTCGGGACGACCTCGACGGCGCCCTCGACGGCGAGCTGCTGCATCGCCTCCCGTACGGGCGTCGCGGAGACCCCGAAGCACTCGGCGAGGGCGGGCGCGGAGTAGACCTCGCCGGGCGCCAGCTCACCGGCGGCCAGGGCGGCGCGCAGGGCGTCCAGGACCTGGCGGCGTACGGAGTGCCGCTGCGGCGGCACGCGCGGCGCCGCCGCCGCGTCGGTGATCGACTGCTCCATCCGGGTCCTCCTGACGTCCTTGTGCACCATAAGCGGACGTCGCGCGAGGTCAAACCTCGATCATCGTGGGTAAGGTAAGGCTAACCTGATGCAACTCGCGATTCGGTGGTCTCCTCCATGGCCGTGCCCGCCTCCCGCCCGTCCGACACCTCGATGCCCGCCGCCCCCGCCGCCCCCGGCACGTCCGCCGTCCACCAGGCGTACGCGCGGCTCGCCGAGGTCTTCCCCGGCCTGACGGTCACCGAGGAGCCGCCGCGGCACGGGGACGGCTGGGTGGCGGCCGCCGACCTGGCCGCCGGCGGCGCGGCCGTCGAGGCGTTCCTGGACTGGGACGACGCCCAGGTGCTCCGGGACTACGGGCAGCGCGGCCGGCCCGACGTGGTGGCCGGCTTCGGCCTGCACCGCTACGCCTGGCCCGCCTGCCTGCTGGTGACGGTGCCCTGGTTCCTGCTGCGCCGCGTGCCGCGCGTCCCGGTGGAAGGGGTCTCCCTCCACCGCACCCAGGGCCGGATGACCGTCCTGGTCGAGGAGTTCGCGTGCCTGCCGGACGATCCCGCGGCGGGGCTGCCCGGGGCGCGGGTCGTCGCCGACGAGGAGGCCCTGCGGGCCGCGGTGCGCTCGGCGGTGGCCGAGCATCTGGGGCCGGTACTGGCGGGCTTCCGGCCGCGGATGCGGCGCGGCGGCCGGGCGCTGTGGGGCATGGCGTCGGACGAGATCGCCGAGGGGCTCTGGCGCATCGCCCGACTGCTGGGCGAGGAGCGGCGGGCGGTGGCCGAGCTGACCGAGCTGCTGCCGGGGCCCGTCGGCCCGTACCCCACCGGTGCGTCCTTCCGCGAACTGGCCGTACCGCGCGGGGAGTCGGTGCCGACCCGGGACCGGGCGAGCTGCTGCCTGTTCTACACACTGCGGCCGCGGGACACCTGTGCGACCTGCCCGCGCACCTGCGACGCGGACCGCGTCGAGCGCTTGATCGCAAGCTGATCGCCTGGATTCCACCGCATCGGATTCCATGAATAGAATGCAACTCGCTTGCATCAGGCGAGCGTTCGAACCGTATCGCACCTATCCGCGTGTCCCCGACGTTCGTTGGCGTTTTCTTGCCCGGAAATCCCCTGAGGCAAGGCCCGTCTCCGCCAAGATGTCGCGCGAGTAGGCCGTACCGCGGCCAGAACACCTTACGGAAGCGAGGCAAGGGGCCGGATGAGACTGACCGACATATGGGCACTGCCCGCCGCCGTGGCGCTCGTCGGAGTCGTGGCGGCCGTGGCGGTGATGACTCGCGGCCGCACGAAGGCCAAGGGGAAGGCGGACGCGACCACCGACTCCTGGGAGCGCAGCGAAGAGCGCCGGCGGCGCAAGGAGGCCGTCTACGGAGCGGCCTCGTACGTCCTGCTGTTCTGCTGCGCCGCGGTCGCCGCCGCCCTCTCCTTCCACGGCCTGGTCGGCTTCGGGCGGCAGAACCTCAACCTCTCGGGCGGCTGGGAGTACCTGGTCCCGTTCGGGCTCGACGGCGCGGCCATGTTCTGCTCGGTGCTGGCGGTGCGCGAGGCGAGCCACGGTGACGCGGCGCTCGGTTCCCGGCTGCTGGTGTGGCTGTTCGCCGGCGCCGCCGCCTGGTTCAACTGGGTGCACGCCCCGCGCGGCATGGGCCACGCCGGCGCTCCGCAGTTCTTCGCGGGCATGTCGCTCTCCGCGGCCATCCTCTTCGACCGCGCGCTGAAGCAGACCCGCCGCGCGGCACTGCGCGAGCAGGGGCTCGTGCCGCGCCCGCTGCCCCAGATCCGCATGGTCCGGTGGCTGCGCGCGCCGCGGGAGACCTTCGCCGCCTGGTCGCTGATGCTGCTGGAGGGCGTACGGACCCTGGACGAGGCCGTCGAGGAAGTGCGCGAGGACCGGCGGCAGCAGGAGCTGAACCGGCACCGCAGGCGCGACCAGGAGAAGCTGGACCGGGCCCGGATCAAGGCGTACAACCGCCAGCACCGGGTGTGGGGACGCCGCGGCGGGCGCCAGGTGGATGTCGCGGGCCCGCCCGCGCAACCCGCCCAGCTCGGCTCGGACCCTGCTATAGCAGAGCCAGGACAGCTTCCCGCGCCCTCCTCCCTTCCGGCCCTCGGGTCCGGGAGCGGATCGGAGACCGGCACCGGCACCAGCACGGCGGACAGCTCGGCTGACGTCCTCAGCGTCTTCGACAAGAACCGGCCGCGCACCGTGGACCTCACCGCCGAGGACGACACCCTGACGATTCCGCGCCTGGACTCCCTGGAGGCGAAACTGGCGCAGATCGAGCGGCAGTTCGGCTGAGTGGCGCTTCCCGCTCAGACGGCCGCTCCGTCCAGCTCGAACCACACCGCCTTGCCGACGCCGTGGGTGCGCACTCCCCACGCGTCGGCGAGTGCGTGGACCAGCAGCAGCCCGCGCCCCGACGTGGCCTCGTCCGATCCGTCGGACAGGTCGCGCGGCGTCGGCGGCCGGGCCACGAAGTCCCGTACCTCGACGCGCAGTCGGCTGCGTATCCAGGGCCCCGCCCCGCTGTCGAAGGTGGCGCTGACCACCGCTCCCCGGTCGGTGTGCACCAGCGCGTTGGTGACCAGCTCGCTCAGCAGCAGCTCCGCCACGTCGGCCTTGCCCGGTCCACCCCAGCACCGCAGCACCGCGCGCAGCTCCCGGCGGGCCTGAGCCACCGCGCTCAGCTCGGCGCGGGCTAATCGCAACGTCAGCCCCCGCTCCCCCTCACCAGCCGTCATCTCCACGTCCGCATCCGGCCATCTGGTGTCCGTGCCGCCCCGCTGTGCAGGCTGACGCTTCATTCCTTCCCCGCCCCGACCGTTCGTCCCGACTGCTCGTCGGCTGTCCGGCATGCCTTGCCCTCGAACGCGCACACGGGATGCATTCCCCGCGTGTAGACGCCCACACGCGCCCACTGGTGATCAGCGGGTGACGTGCGACGCAACCACGCGTGGCGACCACGCGTCCACGGGTCCGCGGACCACGCGGTCACGCCTCCCATACCGCGGCCGCCGTCCGGTCGTCGGCGTATCCCGTCACCCGCAGCTGGGTGTCGGCCAGGAACGCGGCCAAGCCCGGCGGCTCGGCCACCGCCCAGCGCTCCCGCAGCCGTTCGGCCAGCGCGGGCTCGTCCCGCAGGGGGTCGGCGAGGCCGGCACTGCACAGCAGAAGGGTGTCGCCCGGCCGGCCGACAGAGGCGCGGAAACGGAAGGAGGCCGCGTGGGGGTGGGGGGCGGGGTCGGCGCCGGTCGGGCCCGTACCGCCGGGAGCGTCCGGGCCGCTCTCGGCGTCCGATCCGTTCGCGGAACCGGTGTCGCCCGTGGCCGGGTCGCGGCCGACCACCGTGCCGCCGACGGTGTCCGTCTCGTGGGCCGTTGGCTCCAGGTCCTGCCATACGCCGTCGCGCAGCCGGAACAGCCCGCCGTCCCCGACGCCGAAGAACACCCGGGTACGGCACGCGGGGTCGCCCGGCAGCAGCAGGCAGCGCAGCGAGGCGGTGTACTCGGCCGGGTCCAGGTGGAGTTCGCAGGCGCGTGCCCGGAGCCGGCCGAGGCTGCGGGCGGTGAGCCGGTGCAGCCCGGACTTGAGCGCGGCGCGCCGTCCGCCGTGGATGTCCGCCGCCAGCCGGGCGTGGCTGCGGCCGACCGCCGCGCCTATCCCCTCGCACACCTCGCGGGCCGCCCGGTGCGCCCCGTCGACCGCGCGCGGCCCCGTGGCCACCGCCACCAGCACCAGCGCCTGCCGCCCCGCCCCGAACCGCGCCGTCAGCAGCGCGTCGCGCCGGGGCTGTCCGCGATAGCGGGCGGAGTCGCCGCGCAGGGAGGCGGCGCGTAGGGTGAGCGCTCCGTGGCGCGCCCCGTCCAGCACCGTGTCGGGTACGAGATCGGCCAGGTCGGCGGGGTCGGCGAGCGGTAACGCGGTCGGCTCGGGGTCGTAGGTGGGCGGTCGGCTCCCGACGAAGCCGACGTGCCGGGCGACCTCCGTCCCGGCCTCTCCTCCGGCCTCCGCTCCGGTTTCGGTCACGGTGTCCGGCCCGGGAACGGCCGCCGGCGCGGTCTCCAGCGCCACCGTGCCGACAGACGCCGCGCGGCCCGGCGGCGAGCCGACCGCGAGGGATGCCGTGGCGAAGCGGTCATCGAGTGAGTCCCCTGCCGTGGCCGGTCCCGTGTCGCCTGAGTCCGCGTCGTACAACTCGCGCCACCAGTCGTCTTCGTGGCCGCGCCTCTCCCCCTGCTGGCTCATGCCCACATTGTCCACAGCCCGGGACATACGGGAAGAGCGAACGGCGGAAGCCACCCTCCTGCGCGACACGCGCGCGGGTGCGAGGATGATGCGCCTACAGGTGGGGAGGGGTGTCACGTGCTCGGCGCCATTGGTCTGGACGACTGGCAGGAGGCGGCGTACCGCGCGCTGATCGCGCTCGGGTCCGCCGGGGTCGACGAGCTCGCGGACCGGCTCGGCCTCGCGACGGACGAGACCCTGCTCACCCTGCGCCACCTGGAGCGGCAGGGGCTCGCGGCCCGGTCCCCGGGCCATCCGGGGCAGTGGGTGGCGGCGCCGCCCGGCGTCGCGTTGGGCGCGCTGGTGAGCCGGCGCCGCGACGAGCTGGACCGGGCGGAGCTGGCGGCGGCGCTGCTGGACAGGGCGTATCGCGCGGAGGGCGCCGCGGTGCACGGCGCGCTGGAGGTGGTGACGGGCGAGGAGCCGGTCGCCCGCCGCTTCGCGCAGTTGCGGAGCGGCGCCGCCGAGGAGGTCTGCGCGCTGGTCGCGGGCCGTGCCGCGGAGCCGCTGCCGCCCGCCGCGCCCGCGGTCGCGCACCGGGTCGTCATCGAGCGCGCGGCGCTGTACGGGCCGTCCGTGCCCGGTGGCCGAAGGCCGGAACACCAGCGCGTGGAACACTCCGGGCCGGTACGGGGCTGCGCCGGGGGCGAGGGGGAACGGCCGGAGTTCGGCGCCGTACCCGGACATCCGCCGGGCCCCGCGCTGCGCGTGGCGGACCGGGTGCCCACGGATCTGGTGATCGCCGACCGTACGCTCGCGATCGTGCCACTGACCGCCGGGACCATCGGGGCCACCGGGACCATCGGCGCCGCCGGGGCAGGCGGGACCGCCGAACCGGCCGCGCTCGTGGTGCACGCCAGCGGGCTGCTGGACGCGCTGGTGGCCCTCTTCGAGGGCGTGTGGCGGGCGGCGCTCCCGCTGCACCTGGGCACCGGCACGGGCGAGCCGCGCGACCACCGGGAGCGGAACGGCGGGCCGCACGATCCGCGGGACGAGGACGGGGACGGCGACGGGCCGGACCGGACGGACCTGGAGATCCTCTCGCTGCTGCTGGCCGGGCTGACCGACGCCAGTACCGCCCGCCAGCTCGACTTGGGGCTGCGGACCGTGCAGCGGCGGGTGAAGCGGCTGATGGACCTGGTCGGGGTGACGACCCGGCTGCAACTGGGCTGGCACGCGTACGAGCGCGGCTGGGTGGCGAGGTCGGCGGACGGCGCGCCGTTGCCCGCGGCCGGGAACGCGGACGCGCTTCCCGCCTGAGGCGGCAGACGGCGGCGGAAGGCGGCGGACGGCGGCGTCCTGCGACGTGGACGGCGTTCGGGCGCGTCCGGAAGCGCACGCCGACGCCTTCCGGCAGGCTGGGGCCATGGGGACGTGGCAGCTGGTCCTGTGCGGCCTGGTCATGCTGCTCGGACTGATCGGCGTGGTCGTGCCCGGCCTCCCGGGGCCACCCATCGTCTGGGCGGGCGTGCTGTGGTGGTCGATGTCCGAGACGACCGTCCTGTCCTGGGGTGTGCTCGCCGGCGCGACGGCCGTCCTGCTGCTGAACCAGGTGGTCAAGTGGCTGCTGCCCGCCCGCCGGATGCGCGTCGCCGGGGTCACCCGGCGGACGTTCCTGCTGGCGGGTGCCGCCGGCATCGCGGGGTTCTTCGTCGTGCCGGTGCTCGGCGCCCCGCTGGGGTTCGTCGCCGGGATCTACGGGGCCGAGCGGCGGCGGCTGGGCGCGCACGGCGAGGCGTGGGTCTCGACGCGGATCGTGATGCGGGCGATCGGCACCAGCGTGCTGATCGAGCTGTGCGCGTGTCTGCTGGTGACGGGCGCGTGGGTGGCCGCCGTGGTGGCCGGCTGACCCACTCGGCCCGGCCGCGCACCGCCTCGGCCCGGCCACGCGCCCCCTCCGCCCGACCGCGACGCCTCGGCCCGACCACGCTCCGCCTCGGCCCGGCTGCACGCCGCCCGGCACCGCCCTGCGGCGTTCAGTCGAAGCGGATGTGCTTGGCGCTCACCCACTGGCGGCGCAGGTAGTGGGTGACGCGGCTGTCGGACGACGGCCTCAGGCCCACGCCCGCCTCCCGTGCGATCCGGTCGGCGACGTCCGGCACGGTCAGCCCGTCGGTGGGCACATGCCGCTCGAACTCCGGCCGCCGCAGCGCCTCCAGGCACCGGTCGATCTGCCGGACCGCCCAGCTGTCGCCGCGTATCAGGGGCATGACGCGCCCGCGCAGCCTGCGCCGTACGGTCTCCGGGCGCGCGAGCAGCGCGAAGTGCCGTACGTCGTGCCCGGACGCGCGCAGGGCGCCCACCATCTCCTCGTGGTACGCGGGGTCGACGACGGTCATCGGGACGATGACGGTGCCGTCGAACCCGCGCGCCACGGAGTCGAGCATCTCGCGCACGCCGCGCCGCCACAGCCCCAGGTCCTGGAAGTCGCCGCGCATCGGCTCGGGGAGCATGCGGTGCAGCGCGAAGCCCAGGTGCTCGGGGTCGCAGACGAAGCTGCCCGGCAGGCGCCGGTGCAGTTCGTACGCCACCTGCGTCTTGCCGACGCCGAACGGACCGTTGATCCACAGCAGCATGGCGCCAGCCTACGGCCGCGGGGCGGGGGTGCCGCCCCGCGGCCGGGCGGCCGGCCCTACGGCTTGCGCACCGACCGGCCCTTGCGTTCCAGCATGTGCCGGCCGAGCGCCTGCTTCTGCTTCCAGTCGCGCCGCATCTCGGCCCGCAGCCGGGCGTCGGTGCGGGCCGCGAGCCGGGCGTTCTCGCGCAGCAGCTTGCGGTAGCTCTCCAGCCTGCGCTCGGGCAGCGCGCCCGCGTCGATGGCGGCGAGCACCGCGCAGCCCGGCTCGCTGTGGTGGCCGCAGTCGGCGAATCGGCAGTCCTCGGCGAGCGTCTCGATCTCCGAGAACGTCCGCCCCACACCGTCTTCGGCGTCCCACAGCCCGACCCCGCGCAGGCCGGGGGTGTCGATGAGGACCCCGCCCCACGGCAGCGGCAGCAGGTCGCGGGTGGTGGTGGTGTGGCGGCCCTTGCCGTCGCTGTCCCGGATCGCCTGGACGTCCTGGACATCCTCGCCGGCCAGGGCGTTGGCGAGGGTGGACTTGCCCGCGCCGGACTGGCCGAGGAGTACGGAGGTGCCGGAGGCGAGGACGGCGGCGAGCGCGTCGACGCCCTCGCCGGTCGCGCCGCTCACGGGGAGCACCTGCACGCCCGGCGCCGCCGTCTCGACATCCGAGACGAGGTGAGACAGCGTGCCCGGGTCCGGCACCAGGTCGGCCTTGGTGAGGACGACCAGCGGCTGGGCGCCGCTCTCCCAGGCGAGCGCGAGGAAGCGCTCGACGCGGCCGAGGTCGAGCTCCGCCGCCAGCGAGACCGCGATGACGGCCTGGTCGACGTTGGCGGCCAGGACCTGCCCCTCGGACCGCTTGGAGGACGTGGACCGTACGAACGCGGAACGGCGCGGCAGCAGGGCCTGTACGTAGCCGCGGTCGAGGTCGACGGCGGCCCAGTCGCCGGTGCACATGATGGTCAGCGGGTCGCCGGTGGCGACCGGCGCGGCGTCGGCCTGCGCGGTGCGCACGCCGTCCCTGTCGGGGACGACGACGTCGCAGCGGCCGCGGTCCACCCGCACGATGCGGGCGGGCGACAGGCCTTGGGCCGCGTACGGGGTGAAGGCTTCCGCGAACCCCTCGTCCCAGCCGTAGCGGGCGGAGAGAGGGTGTGCGGAGGTGAGGTGGGACAACGGGATGAGACCCTTCGGGAGGGTGGTCCCGGCGAGACGTCAGGCCGGGGCCACAGAGGTGAGGAATGGTGGCTGGAGGTCGTGGGCAGCGCCCACCGCTTCGACAGTCGTCACGGTCCTCACCTCCCTGTTGTCCCATGGTCGTTGGCGACGGCGTGGGGCCGTCGCTCACCCGGTCACCCTAGCCCGGGGGCTCGGCGCCCCGTCAACCGGTTTTCCGCGGCGGCGCGCCCTCCTCGTCGCGCCGCGTGTGCAGCCGTGCGCGGACGTCCTCCGGCGGCAGGAACTGGGCCCAGCGCTCGGGGAACTCCGACGGCGGCGGGACGTCCGGCCAGTCGTCCGGCGCCTCGCCGTCGTCCCCGTAGCCGCCGTAACCGCCGTCACCGTCGTCGTCGCCGTCGCTCCCCTCCCCCGCGTGACGCATGTACTCCGCCGCCTTGCGGGCCGCCGCCTCGCGCGCCTCGGCCTGTATCCGCCGCGCGTGCTCGGCGCGGGCCGCGGCGATGGCCACCGACGGCCACACCCGGTCGATGGCCGCGTTGACGGCGGCGCCGACCAGCACCGCGAAGGCGGAGATCCCGATCCACAGCAGGACGGCGACGGGGGCGGCCAGCGAGCCGTAGATCGTGGGCCCCTCGATGGTGTGGGTGAGGTAGATGCGCAGCAGGAAGCTGCCGAGCACCCACATCGTGAGCGCGATCAGCGCGCCCGGGATGTCCTCCCGCCACGGCGACCGCACCGGCACGGACACGTGGTAGAGCGTGGTGAGGAAGGCGATGGACAGCAGTATCACCACGGGCCAGTACAGGAGGCGGACCAGCGTCCCGCTCCAGGGCACGATGCCCACCACGGCGTCGGGTCCGACCACCATCAGCGGCAGCGCGACGGCCCCCACGATCAAGGCGACGAGGTAGAGCAGGAAGGCCAGCAGCCGGGTCCTGACGATGCCGCGGTGCCCTTCGAGCCCGTACATCACGGTGATGGTGTCGACGAAGACGTTGACGGCGCGCGACCCGGACCACAGGGCGATGGCGAAGCCGAGCGAGATGACGTCGGGGCGGCCGCCCTCGATGACGTCGTCCAGCAGCGGCCGGGCGATCTCCCGCACGCCCCTCTCCGACAGCACGGTCCCCGACGCGTCGAGGATGTGGTCCCTGATGGTGGCGACGGTGTGGGTGTCGGTCCAGGCGTCGATGTAGCCGAGCAGCCCGATCAGGCCGAGCAGCAGCGGTGGCAGCGACAACAGGGTGAAGAAGGCGGCTTCCGCGGCGAGCCCGGTGACCCGGTACTCGACGCAGGCGTTGACGGTGTCTTTCAGCAGCAGCCAGGCCGTCTTGCGTTTGGACACGTTGCGGGTGAGAGCGCGGGCCCTGTGGAGCCGCCCCGGGGGCTGCTCCGCGGGCGGTTCCGCTGGTTCTTCTGCAGGCTGCACCTTATAACCGTATCCGCGGCGAAGAGTGATGCCGCGCCGACTCGGCACCACCCTCCGCTCGCGGGCTCCACTGTCCGATCCGGGCGCCCCCGTCCGCAAACGTTGCGCCGCGTTGCAACCGATCTTCACGTTGGTACGGCACGGCACACCCCGGCGACGGCACCATGAGAGCGTGAACCCCACGCATACGGACCGGGTCATACCGCTCGCCGCGCACACGCGCCCGGTGATCGCCGAGTCGTGGTCGCGGTCGCTGGACCACGGCATCGACCCCGACGGCGGCCGGTCCGCCCGGCCGCTGTCCGCCGACCGGGTCGCGCACCGGCGGCACGGTTCCCCGCTGGCGGAGCTGATGCCGCACCTGCGGGAGGGGCTGCGGCCGCTCACCGACGACGAGCGGCACGTCATGGTGGTCACCGACGTCCAGGGCTGCGTGCTGTGGCAGGAGGGCAGCCGGGCGGTGCGGCGCAGCGCGGAGCGGCTGGACCTGGCCGAGGGCGCGTTCTGGGCCGAGGAGTCGACCGGGACCAACGGCATCGGTACGTCGCTGGTGACCCGCCGCCCGTTGCAGGTGCTGGCCGACGAGCACTTCGTGCACGCGCTGCGCACCCTGGCGTGCGCGGCGGCCCCGCTGCACGACCCGCGGGACGGCAGGCTGCTGGGGGTGGTGAACGTGACCGGCCCGGCGGGCATCGCGCACCCGTCGACGCTGGCGCTGGTGGCGGCCGTGGCGCGGGTCGCCGAGGGGGAGCTGCGGGCGCGGCACTGGGCCTCGATCGAGCGGCTGCGGACCGTGGCGGCGCCGGTACTCGCCCGGCTGGCGGGCACGGCGCTGGCGGTGGACGCCGCGGGGTGGCCGGTGGCGGTGACCGGCATGGCACCCCCGAGCGGGTGGCGCTGCCGAAGAACGCGCAGGCCGGGCCGGTCTGGCTGCCGACGCTGGGCGCGTGCTCGCTGGAGCCGCTGCCCGGCGGCTGGCTGGTGCGGGTCGGCGGGACGGAGCCGGCGGCGGCGCCGAGCCGGGTGGTGCTGGACGTGCGGGGGCGGCGGGCGTGGACGGTGACCGTCTCGGGGGCCGCGGGCAGCTGGTCGCATGAGCTGAGCCCGCGCCACACCGAGCTGCTGCTGGTCCTCGCGTTGCACCGGGAGGGGCGCGGGGCGGCGCAACTGGCGTCCGATCTGTTCGGGGATTCCTCACGGACTGTCACGGTACGGGCGGAGATGTCCCGGTTGCGGCGTACGGTGGGCGGGGTGCTGGCGCATCGCCCGTACCGCTTCGCCGACAGCGTGGAGGTGGAGGTGCTGCGCCCGGCGCGACCCGCCGACCTGCTGCCCGGGTCCACGGCGCCCGCGGTGCTGGCCGCGCGCTGGACGTGATTGGCCGAAGAGCATGGACATGATTAGCTGAGGGCCATGAACGAGCACGCCCCTGCCGGCACGGTCACGACCTGGTACCTGGAGCAGACCGCGCCGGAGGACCTGCGTCCCGCGGCGGAGCCCCCGGCGTCGGCGGGCGTGCGGATCGTCCGGGCCGAGGTGCCGAGCCCCGAGTTCAGCCGCTTTCTGTACACGGCGGTGGGCGGGGACATCGCGTGGACGGACCGGCTGCCGTGGCCGCGGGAGCGGTGGCGCGAGTTCCTGGAGCGGCCGGGCGTCGAGACGTGGGTGGCGTACGAGCGCGGCACGCCCGCCGGGTACATCGAATTCGAGGCCCAGGGCGCGGGGGTGGTGGAGATCGCCTACTTCGGGCTGCTCCCGGACTTCCGGGGCCGCGGGATCGGCGGTCACCTGCTGAGCTACGGCATCGCCAGGGCGTGGGACCTGGCGGAGCGCCGGCCGGACCTGCCGGCCACCACGCGGGTCTGGCTGCACACCTGCAGCCTGGACGGGCCGCACGCGATGGCCAATTACGAGCGCCGGGGCTTCCGGTTGTACGACACGAAGGTGGAGCCCGCCGCAGGGGCGTGACCAAGACCGTCATCTCACTATCCAGTACAGTCACGTCCACATATTGGATAGTGGTGGACGCTCCCGAGACAGCCGTGCCACGCTTTCGGTCATGTCCGGAGCTGGAATTGACTTGGTGAGTCGGCGACACGTCGACCTCTGCCGCATGTCCAGCGCCATGTGTCCGGCGGGCTGACGACCCAGCGCCGCCGCACTTCTGCCGACTTCTCTCTCGTCTCTCCGTACCTGCACTGCCGCGCCCGCTGCGCGAATGCACTGGTCAGAGCCGCTCTCCGCAGTCCCGAAGGACGTACCTGCCATGGCTGACACCCCGACGCCCCCTACCGCCGCACCCCGCCGCAAGGCGAGCCGCCACCGCGGCGAGGGGCAGTGGGCCGCGGGTCACTTCACGCCCCTCAACGGCAACGAGCAGTTCAAGAAGGACGACGACGGTCTCAATGTGCGGACACGTATTGAGACGATCTACGCGCACCGTGGCTTCGACTCCATCGACGGCGCCGACCTGCGCGGCCGGATGCGCTGGTGGGGGCTGTACACGCAGCGCAAGCCCGGCATCGACGGCGGCAAGACGGCGATCCTGGAGCCGGAGGAGCTGGATGACGCGTTCTTCATGCTCCGGGTCCGGATCGACGGCGGCCGGCTGACCACCGAGCAGCTGCGCGTCATCGGCGAGATCTCCCAGGAGTTCGCCCGCGGGACCGCCGACATCACCGACCGGCAGAACATCCAGTACCACTGGATCCGGATCGAGGACGTACCCGAGATCTGGCGCAGGCTGGAGGCCGTCGGGCTGTCCACCACCGAGGCGTGCGGCGACACCCCCCGCGTGATCCTGGGCTCTCCGGTCGCCGGTATCGCCGAGGACGAGATCATCGACGGCACCCCGGCGATCGACGAGATCCACCGCCGGATCGTGGGAAACCCCGCCTTCTCCAACCTGCCCCGCAAGTTCAAGTCCGCGGTCTCCGGCTCGCCGCTGCTGGACGTGGCGCACGAGATCAACGACGTCGCGTTCGTCGGCGTCGAACACCCCGAGCACGGCCCCGGCTTCGACGTGTGGGTGGGCGGCGGGCTGTCGACCAACCCCAAGATCGGGGTGCGGCTGGGCACGTGGGTGCCGCTGGACGAGGTGCCCGACGTCTACGAGGGCGTCATCTCCGTCTTCCGCGACTACGGCTACCGGCGGCTGCGCACCCGGGCGCGGCTGAAGTTCCTGGTCGCCGACTGGGGCGCTGCGCGGTTCCGCCAGGTCCTGGAGGAGGAGTACCTGGGGCGGAGGCTCGTCGACGGCCCGCCGCCCGCCCAGCCCGTGGAGCGCTGGCGCGACCACGTCGGCGTGCACCGCCAGAAGGACGGCCGGTTCTACGTCGGGTTCGCCCCGCGGGTCGGCCGGGTGGACGGCGCCCTCCTCACCAAGATCGCCGAACTCGCGGAGGAGCACGGCTCCGGACGGCTGCGGACCACCGCCGAGCAGAAGATGATCGTGCTCGATGTGGCGCGGGAGCAGGTCGAGTCGCTGGTGGCCGGCCTCGAGTCGCTGGACCTGCGGGTCGGTCCCTCGCCGTTCCGGCGCGGCACGATGGCCTGCACCGGCATCGAGTTCTGCAAGCTGGCGATCGTGGAGACCAAGGCCCGCGGCGCCTCGCTCATCGACGAACTGGAGCGGCGGCTGCCGGACTTCGACGAGCCGATCACCATCAACATCAACGGCTGCCCGAACGCCTGCGCCCGTATCCAGGTCGCGGACATCGGTCTCAAGGGGCAGCTGGTCCTGGACGCCGACGGCAACCAGGTGGAGGGCTTCCAGGTGCACCTGGGCGGCGCGCTGGGCCTGGAGGCCGGGTTCGGCCGCAAGGTCCGCGGCCTGAAGGTCACCTCGGCCGAACTGCCCGACTACGTCGAGCGGGTGCTCACCCGGTTCGCCGAACAGCGCGCCGAGGGCGAGCGGTTCGCGACGTGGGTGGCGCGCGCCGCGGAGGAGGACCTGTCATGAGTGAGCGAGCCGCTCCCTTCTACTGCCCGTACTGCGCGGACGAGGACCTGCGGCCCTCCACCGAGGGCCACGGGGCGTGGGAATGCGCGTCCTGCAACCGCGCGTTCCGTCTGTCGTTCCTCGGGCTGCTGGCCAAGGGCCTGCGGCGCGATCCTCACGAAGGGGCCACCGCGATATGACGGACCTGCACGCGACGGAGCTACAGGCACTGGCCGAGCGCGCGGGCCGGGAGCTGGAGGACGCCCCGGCCCTGGAGATCCTGCGCTGGGCGGCCGACACCTTCGGGTCGCGCTTCTGCGTGACCTCCTCCATGGAGGACGCGGTGGTCGCGCACCTGGCCTCCCGCGCCCTGCCGGGGGTGGACGTGGTCTTCCTCGACACCGGCTACCACTTCCCCGAGACCATCGGCACGCGGGACGCGGTGGCCGCGGTCATGGACGTCAACGTGATCACTCTCACTCCCCGCCAGTCCGTCGCGGAGCAGGACGCCGCGTACGGCCCCCGGTTGCACGACCGCGATCCCGATCTGTGCTGCTCCTTGCGCAAGGTGCGACCCCTCGAAGCGGGACTGGCCGGATACGACGCCTGGGCCACCGGGCTGCGCCGCGACGAATCGCCGACGCGGGCGTCAACTCCCGTCGTCGGATGGGATGCCCATCGGGCCAAGGTGAAGATCTCTCCCATCGCCCGCTGGACGCAGGCCGATGTGGACGGGTACGTCGCCGACCACGGTGTGCTCACCAACCCGCTGTTGACGGACGGCTATGCCTCGGTCGGCTGCGCACCCTGCACCCGCCGGGTGCTGGAGGGCGAGGACGCGCGCGCCGGCCGCTGGGCGGGCCTCGGCAAGACCGAATGCGGGCTGCACACATGACCGGAACGCAACGATCCGAGTCGGTGACGGCAGCCCCTGACATCGCTCTGGGGCAGGCAGGGGTTGCCTCGGACAACCATTCCCCTGGTAAGACACACGGGGGACCTGGGGCCGTACCCCGGGGAGAGACGGCGGGAGAACTCACGTGACGGGCGCCACGATCTGGCTCACCGGCCTGCCCAGCGCGGGCAAGACCACCATCGCGTATGCGCTGGCCGAGCGGCTGCGCGGCGAGGGCCACCGGGTCGAGGTGCTGGACGGCGACGAGATCCGCGAGTTCCTCTCCGCGGGGCTGGGGTTCAGCCGCGCGGACCGGCACACCAACGTGCAGCGGATCGGCTTCGTCGCCGAGCTGCTGGCCAGCAACGGTGTGAAGGCGCTGGTGCCGGTCATCGCGCCGTACGCGGACAGCCGCGAGGCGGTGCGGGGGCGCCACCAGAGCGAGGGCACGCCCTATCTGGAGGTGCACGTCGCCACGCCGGTCGAGGTGTGCTCGGTGCGGGACGTGAAGGGGCTGTACGCCAAGCAGGCGGCGGGCGAGATCTCCGGGCTCACCGGGGTCGACGACCCCTACGAGCAGCCGGAGGCGCCCGACCTGCGGATCGAGTCCCAGCACCAGTCGGTGGCGGAGTCCGCCGCGGCGCTGCACGCGCTGCTCGTGGAAAGGGGTCTGGCGTGAGCGACGCGCACACCGACAACGCGCACATCGACAACGCGCACACCGACAATCCGTACGCGCTGTCCCACCTCGACGCGCTGGAAGCCGAGGCGGTGCACATCTTCCGCGAGGTGGCGGGGGAGTTCGAGCGGCCGGTGATCCTGTTCTCCGGCGGCAAGGACTCCATCGTCATGCTGCATCTGGCACTCAAGGCGTTCACGCCCGCGCCGGTGCCGTTCTCGCTGCTGCACGTGGACACCGGGCACAACTTCCCCGAGGTCATCGCCTACCGGGACCGCACGGTCGCCGAGCACGGGCTGCGGCTCCACGTCGCGTCCGTACAGGAGTTCATCGACGCGGGGACGCTGCGCGAGCGCCCGGACGGCACCCGCAACCCGCTGCAGACCGTGCCGCTGCTGCACGCCATCGAGTCCCACCGCTTCGACGCGGTCTTCGGCGGCGGGCGGCGGGACGAGGAGAAGGCCCGCGCCAAGGAGCGGGTGTTCAGCCTCCGTGACGAGTTCGGCGGCTGGGACCCGCGCCGCCAGCGCCCCGAGCTGTGGCAGCTGTACAACGGCCGGCACTCCCCCGGCGAGCACGTGCGCGTCTTCCCGCTGTCCAACTGGACCGAGCTGGACGTGTGGCAGTACATCGCCCGCGAGAAGATCGACCTGCCGGCGATCTATTACGCACACGAGCGCGAGGTGTTCTCGCGGAACGGCATGTGGCTGGCGCCCGGCGAGTGGGGCGGCCCGAAGGACGGCGAGGCCGTGCAGACCCGGCTGGTGCGCTACCGCACGGTCGGCGACATGTCCTGCACCGGAGCGGTCGACTCCGACGCGGTGACCATCGAGCAGGTCATCGAGGAGATCGCCGCGTCCCGGCTGACCGAGCGGGGCGCCACCCGGGCCGACGACAAGCTGTCGGAGGCCGCGATGGAGGACCGCAAGCGCGAGGGGTACTTCTGATCATGACCACTACTGCCCAGACAGCGGCCACCTCGCTGCTGCGCTTCGCCACCGCCGGATCGGTCGACGACGGCAAGTCCACGCTGGTGGGCCGGCTGCTGCACGACTCCAAGTCGGTCCTGGCCGACCAGTTGGAGGCCGTCGAGCACGCCTCGCGCAGCCGCGGCGCGACCGCCCCGGACCTGGCGCTGCTGACCGACGGGCTGCGGGCCGAGCGCGAGCAGGGCATCACCATCGATGTCGCCTACCGCTACTTCGCCACGCCCCGGCGGCGGTTCATCCTCGCCGACACCCCCGGCCATGTGCAGTACACCCGCAACATGGTCACCGGCGCCTCCACCGCCGAGCTGGCCGTGGTGCTGGTCGACGCGCGCAACGGCGTGGTGGAGCAGACCCGGCGCCACGCGGCCGTCGCGGCCCTGCTGCGGGTGCCCCACGTCGTCCTCGCCGTCAACAAGATGGACCTGGTGGACTACGCGGAGCCGGTGTTCGCCGCCATCGCCGAGGAGTTCACCACGTACGCCGCCTCCCTCGGCGTACCTGAGATCACGGCGATCCCGATTTCCGCGCTGGCCGGGGACAACGTGGTGACCCCGTCGGCGAACATGGACTGGTACGGCGGGCCGACGGTGCTGGAGCACCTGGAGACCGTGCCGGTGGGCACCGACCCGTCGGCGGACCCGGCCCGCTTCCCGGTCCAGTACGTCATCCGCCCGCAGACCGCCGAGCACCCCGACTACCGCGGCTACGCGGGCCAGATCGCCGCCGGCGTGCTGCGCGTGGGCGAGCCGGTGACCGTGCTGCCCTCGGGCCGTACGAGCACGATCGCCGGGATCGACGCGCTCGGCGAGGCCGTGGACGTGGCGTGGGCGCCGCAGTCGGTGACGCTGCGGCTCGCCGACGATGTGGACGTCTCACGCGGCGACCTGATCGCGCCGAGCGCCGCCGCCCCCGCCACCACCCGGGACGTGGAGGCGACGGTGTGCCATCTGCACGACCGTCCGCTGCGGGTCGGCGAGCGGGTGCTGCTCAAGCACACCACCCGTACGGTCAAGGCGATCGTGAAGGACATCCCGTCCCGGCTGACCCTGGACGACCTCTCCCAGCACCCGGCCCCCGGCGAGCTGTCCGCCAACGACATCGGCCGGGTGGTGGTGCGCACCGCCGAGCCGCTCGCGCTCGACGGTTACGCCGACTCCCGCCGCACCGGTTCCTTCCTGCTGATCGACCCGGCCGACGGGACGACCCTGACGGCCGGCATGGCGGGCGCGTCCTTCGCCTCCGCCGCCGCGCCCGCCCCCGCCGACGACGACGGCTGGGACTTCTGATCATGATCACTGACGTCTACGCGACCTTCGCCAAGGAGGGCGGCCGGATCGGCAGCGGCGCCCTGGGCAGCGGCGAGGGCGGAGTCAGCCGATGTGCGGGCTGACGCGCTCCGTGCCATCCGCTCAGCCGTCCGTTGAGCTCCGCCCACCGCCGTACGCCGAACTGCCGGGCGTCCCCTGACGTACCCCCGGCCCGCCGAGAGGACCCTCCCCGTGTCCGCTGTCCGCACCGCTCAGCCCAGATCGCCCCGTCGGCGCCTGTTCGCGGCCGCCGCCGTCCTCCCGCTGCTGATCGGCACGCTCGGCGCCTGCGGCTACGGCTCGGAGAAGAAGGACGACAAGACCGTGCCGGCCGCCAAGGGCGCGAAGATCGGCGGTCTGGACCAGGTGAGGATCGGGTACTTCGCCAACCTCACCCACGCCACCGCGCTGGTCGGCCTCCAGAACGGCCTGATCCAGAAGGAGCTGGGCGGCACCCAGATCAAGCCGTACGTCTTCAACGCGGGCCCCTCCGAGATCGAGGCGCTCAACGCCGGTTCCCTCGACATCGGCTGGATCGGCCCGTCCCCGGCCATCAACGGCTACGCGAAGTCGCACGGCAAGAACCTGAAGATCATCGCGGGTTCGGCGTCCGGCGGCGTGAAGCTCGTCGTCAACCCCAAGAAGATCAAGACCCTTGACGACCTCAAGGGCAAGAAGATCGCCACGCCGCAGCTCGGCAACACCCAGGACGTGGCGTTCCTCAACTGGATCTCGGAGCGCGGCTGGGACGTCGACGCGCAGAGCGGCAAGGGCGACGTCTCCGTGGTCCGTACGGACAACAAGGTGACCCCGGACGCCTACAAGTCCGGCTCCATCGACGGCGCGTGGGTGCCGGAGCCGACCGCCTCCAAGCTGGTCGCCGAGGGCGGCAAGGTGCTGCTGGACGAGTCCACGCTGTGGCCGGACAGGAAGTTCGTGATCACCAACGTGATCGTCAAGCAGTCGTTCCTGGAGAAGCACCCCGACGTGGTCGAGGCCGTGCTGCGCGGTTCGGTGAGGACCAACCAGTGGATCAAGGACAACCCGGACCAGGCGAAGGCCGCGGCCAACGAGGCGCTGGAGACCGAGACCGGCAAGGCGCTGCCGGCCGAGGTGATCGACCCGGCGTGGCGCAGCATCGAGGTCATCGACGACCCGCTCGCCAGGACCCTGAGCACCGAGGCCGACCACGCGGTGCGGGCGGGCCTGCTGGAGGAGCCCGACCTCAAGGGCATCTACGACCTGCGGCCGCTGAACAAGGTCCTCAAGGGCGAGGGCAGGCCGACCGTCTCCGCCGCCGGTCTCGGTGAGCAGTAGTTCCGTCCGAACTCCCGCGTACGTACCAGGAGGTGACCTGATGGCCACGGCTCTGACCACCGAGAAGACCGACGCGCCGGACACCGCGGCGGCGACCGCGCCCGCAGCCGTCCGGATCGGCCATGTGCACAAGGTGTTCGGCCGGCCCGGAACCGCCGCGCAGCCCGTCCTCGAGGACATCAACCTCGAGGTGCGGCCCGGCGAGTTCGTGTGCCTGCTCGGGGCGTCGGGCTGCGGCAAGTCGACCCTGCTGAACCTGGTCGCGGGACTGGACCGGCCGACCGCCGGGGAGATCGAGGTCCCCGGCGGCCGCCCGGCCCTGATGTTCCAGGAGCACGCGCTGTTCCCCTGGCTCACCGCGGGCCGGAACATCGAACTGGCGCTGCGGCTGCGCGGGGTGCCGCGCGCCGCGCGCCGCCCCGAGGCGGAGCGGCTGCTGGAGCTGGTGCGGCTGGGCGGCGCGTACGGCAAGCGCGTGCACGAGCTGTCCGGCGGCATGCGGCAGCGGGTCGCCCTGGCCCGCGCGCTCGCGCAGGACTCCGACGTGCTGCTGATGGACGAGCCGTTCGCGGCCCTGGACGCCATCACCCGCGACGTCCTGCACGAGGAGCTCACCCGGATCTGGAGCGAGACGGGCGTGTCGATCGTGTTCGTCACGCACAACGTCCGGGAGGCGGTCCGGCTCGCCCAGCGCGTGGTGCTGCTCTCCTCCCGCCCGGGGCGGGTCGTCCGTGAGTGGCGGGTCGACATCCCGCAGCCGCGCCGTATCGAGGACGCGGCCGTCGCGGACCTGTCCGTCGAGATCACCGAACAACTGCGTGGGGAGATCCGCCGCCATGGCCAGCGCTGAGACCACCGGCGAGACGCCGCGGGAGACCGCCCCGGTGGCGACCGCCGCCCTGGAGAAGCCGGACGGGGCCGCCCGGGCCGGTGATTCCGCGGGCGGCGACCTCGCGGGCCTGGAGGCGGGCCTCGACGCGCTGGAGACGGTCCAGGTCCGCCGTACGCCCGTGACCCAGGTCCTCGTTCAGAAGGTGCTGCCGCCCATCGTGGCCGTCGCGCTGGTGCTGGCCGTCTGGAAGGGCCTGGTCTGGGCGAAGGTCACCGACGACTACAAGCTGCCGGACCCGTCGAAGGTCTGGGACGCGCTGCACCTGCTGTGGGTGCGGGGCGAGTTGCTGGACATCGTGTGGACCAGCGTCTCGCGCGGTCTGTTCGGCTTCCTCATCGCGCTGGCCATCGGCACCCCGCTGGGGCTGATCGTGGCGCGGGTGACGTTCGTCCGGGCCGCCATCGGGCCGATCCTGTCCGGGCTGCAGTCGCTGCCGTCGGTCGCCTGGGTGGCGCCCGCCGTGATGTGGGTGGGCCTCAACGACCAGATGATGTACACCGTCATCCTGCTCGGCGCGGTCCCCTCCATCGCCAACGGGCTGGTCGCCGGCATCGACCAGGTGCCGCCGCTGTTCCTGCGCGCCGGGCGGACCCTCGGCGCCCGGGGCCTGACCAGCGCCCGGCACGTCCTGCTGCCCGCCGCGCTGCCGGGCTATGTCGCAGGGCTGAAGCAGGGCTGGGCGTTCTCCTGGCGGTCCCTGATGGCCGCCGAGATCATCGCCAAGTCGCCCGATCTGGGGCTGGGGCTGGGGCAGTACCTGGAGAACCAGCGCAACAACTCCGACATGGCGGGCGTGCTGCTCGGCATCATCCTCATCCTGTTCGTCGGCGTCGCCATCGAGCTGCTGGTGTTCGCGCCCATCGAGCGCCGGGTGCTGCGCAGCCGCGGACTGCTGGCCGCCGCGCGGTAGGGCCCGGCTGATCCCATGACCGCTCCTGTCCTGCTCGTCATCGCCCACGGCAGCCGCGATCCGCGGCACGCGGCGACCGTCACCGCGCTCACCGCGCGGGTGCGGTCGCTGCGGCCGGGGCTGCGCGTGGAGACGGCGTTCCTGGACTTCAACGCGCCGAGCGTGCCCCAGGTCCTGTCGCGGCTGGCGGCGGACGGGGCGCGGGAGGTGGTGGCGCTGCCGCTGCTGCTCACCCGCGCCTTCCACGCGAAGGCCGACATCCCCGCGGTGCTGCGGGAGGCCGCGGCGCGGCACCCGTGGCTGTCCGTGCGGCGGGCCGAGGTCCTCGGGCCTTCGCCGCTGCTGACCGCCGCCCTCGAGCGGCGGCTGGCCGAGGCCGGACTGGATCCGTCCGATCCGGCCGAACGTGGCTCGACCGGGGTCGTCCTGGCCTCGGCGGGCTCCACCGACCCGGAGGCGATCGCAGTGATCGCAGAAATCGCGCGGGAGTGGCGGCACACCGGTTGGTGCGCCGTGCGGCCTGCGTTCGCCTCCGCTGTGTCCGCCGCGGGCTATCCCCGTACTGAGGACGCGGTACGGGCGCTGCGCGCCGAGGGCGTGCGGCGGGTCGCCGTCGCGCCGTACGTCATCGCGCCGGGCCGGCTGCCGGACCGGATCGCCGAGGGGGCGCGGGCGGCGGGCGCCGACGTCACGGCCGATGTCCTGGGCCCCTGCCCGGAGCTGGCCCGGCTGCTGCTGCGGCGCTACGACGGAGCCGCGGCCCGCCCGCGTGCGGCGCTGACGGCCTGAGCCGCGGCGCCGACGGCGGGTGCGCCGGGGCGCGTCAGCTGAAGTCCAAGCCCCCGGTACGGGTCCGCTTGAGCTCGAAGAACTTCGGGTAGCCCGCGAGCAACCGCGCGCCCTCGAAGATCCGCAGCGCGTCCTCACCGCGCGGGATCGCGCTGAGGACCGGGCCGAAGAACGCGACCCCGTCGATGTGCAGGGTGGGGGTGCCGACGTCCTCGCCGACCGGGTCCATGCCCTCGTGGTGGCTCTTGCGCAGTTCCTCGTCGTACTCGGTCGACGAGGCGGCGGCGGCCAGTTCGGCGGGCAGGCCGACCTCGGCGAGGGCCTCCCGCAGCACCGCTTCGGTGTCCTTGTTCCCCTGGTCGTGGATGCGGGTGCCGAGCGCGGTGTAGAGGTCGCGCAGGACCTCCTCGCCGTGGTGCCGCGCGGCCGCTATGCAGACGCGTACCGGCCCCCAGCCCTTGTCCAGCAGCTGCTTGTAGCGCTCGGGGAGGTCCTCGCGGCCCTCGTTGAGTACGGACAGGCTCATCACGCGGAAGCGCAGGGAGAGTTCGCGCTGCCGCTCGACCTCCATGATCCAGCGGGAGGTGATCCAGGCGAAGGGGCAGACGGGGTCGAAGTAGAAGTCGACCTTGGGTGCGGTGGTGCTCTGCGTTGTCATGACGGTGAGCGTAGTCGGCTACTGGTCCTGGGAAACGGGCCATTGGCGATGGGGTTCCGTGGGCCACCTGCCGCAACGGGCCGGCCGACCGCCGCGCCCCGTCAGGGTGGGGTGCGACGGCCGGCCGGATGCTCGATACCGCGAGGCAGGGCTCAGCCGATGTACTCGGCTTGCCTGACTACTCGACTTACTCGACGACCTTGAGCAGCTTGTTGGGCGTGCCCTCGCTCGGGTTGGTGATCTTGTCCGGGGTGGCGCCCTCGGTCAGCGCGGTCGCGACCTGCTCAGGGGTGGCGTCCTGGTGGTTGCCGAGGTACACGGCGGCGGCGCCCACGACGTGCGGGGTGGCCATCGACGTACCCGAGATGGTGTTGGTGGCGTCGTCGCTCTCGTTCCAGGCGGAGGTGATGTCCGAGCCCGGGGCGTAGATGTCGACGACCTCGCCGTAGTTGGAGAAGTCCGACTGCTCGTCGTCCTTGGTGCTGGAGGCGACGGTGATGGCCTCCTTGACCCGGGCCGGGGAGCCCTGGCCGGCGTCGGTGGACTCGTTGCCCGCGGCGACGCCGAAGGTGACGCCGGAGGCGATGGCCTTCTGCACGGCCGCGTCCAGGGCCTCGTCGGCGCCGCCGCCGAGGCTCATGTTGGCGACGGAGGGGCCCTGGTGGTTCTGGGTGACCCAGTCGATGCCCGCGACGACCTGCTCGGTGGTGCCGGAGCCCTGGTCGTCCAGGACGCGGACGGCGACGATCTTCGCCTTCTTGGCGACACCGTGCTCGGCACCGGCGATGGTGCCCGCCACGTGGGTGCCGTGGCCGTTGCCGTCGTCGGCGTTGTCGTCGTTGTCGATGGCGTCGAAGCCGGAGGTGGCGCGGCCTTCGAAGTCCTTGTGCGTGACGCGCACACCGGTGTCGATGACGTACGCCGTGACGCCCTCACCCGCGGTGTCGGGGTAGGTGTACTTGCTGTCGCCGGCGGTGTCCGCCTGGTCGATGCGGTCCAGGCCCCACGACGGCGGGTTCTCCTGGGTGGCGTCGATGGTGAACTTGTGGTTCTGGACGACCTTCTCCACGGCCGGGTCGGCCGCGAGGCGCTTGGCCTCGGTCTCGCTCAGACCGCTGGCGGAGAAGCCGTTGACCGCCGAGTCGTAGGTCCGCTTGACCTCGCCGCCGTACTCCTCGGCCAGGTCCTCGCCCTCGGACGCGGCCTTGATGGTCTTGCCGCCCTTGAGCATGACGATGTAGCTGCCGTCGATGGCGTCCTTGGACTCGGTGCCGTAGACCTTGCCTTCGGCCGGGGTCGAGGCGCCGGCCGGGAGGGCTATGAAGGCGCCGCCGGCGACGGCGGCAGCGGCGGTGATCGCGAGGGCCAGCTTGCGCTTGGTGACGCGCTTGTGAGTTGCCATTACGAGGGTTCCTCCTCGTGAGGTTGTGGGGGGACGGAAGTTGTTTTTTCCGCAACTTCCCCCGGAGACAGGAGAATCCGCTCCGGGCTGCTCGAAACCCTGACCGATTGTCGGGCTCAATTCAAGATTCATCCCCGGCGCGACATACACATGTGACATACCCAACGGCTCCGCATGCGCCAAACCCCCTTCGAACAGCGGCAACCCGGAAAAGCGCGCTGTTCCCGGTGTTCCGGGTCATGTCCCTTTACGTGTAAGGGGCCCCCTTCCGTGGGGGTGGGGCTAGCACCCCTACGCAGGGTGGAGCTTCCTCGACCTCGGTTCACCAGCCAGCAGGATGGGACGCCGTGATCAGCCGCCGTAGCGTCGAAGTACGGCGGCGACACCGGGTCGCGGCAGGGAATGAGGGGGACGTCGTGGCGGACACGGGCCACTTGGAACGACCACAGGGGCTCGCGGCCCGCATGGGGGGCTGGAGCGCGCGGCACCGCTGGACGGCGGTCGGGGGCTGGGTGCTGTTCGTGGTTCTGGCGCTGGCCGTCGGCGCGATGACCGGCCGCGTCGGCACGACGGAGGGCGAGAACCAGCCCGGCGAGGCGGGGCGGGTCTCGAAGATCCTCGATGAGGCGGGCATCGAGAGCCCCGCCGGAGAGACCGTTCTGATCCAGACGAAGGAGCGCGGCGGTCCGACTGCCGACGACCCGGAGTTCCGCAAGGCGGTCCAGGCCGTGGTGGACGCCGTCCGCGGCACCGGCCAGGTCACCGCCGTGCAGTCGCCGTACGCGTCCAAGGCGATATCCGGCGACCGGCGTTCGGCGCTGGTCCAGTTCGAGATGCGCGGCGATCCGGACAAGGCGACGGACCACATCGCGCCTGTGCTGGACGCGGTGGAGAAGGTCAAGGACGGCTATGGGCAGGTGCGGGTCGAGCAGTTCGGCGACGCGAGCGGCGAGAAGGCCTTCGAGGACGCGTTCGGCGACGACTTCCAGCAGGCGGAGTACTCGGCGCTGCCCGTCGCCCTCGGCATCCTGCTGATCGCCTTCGGCGCGCTGGTCGCCGCCCTGCTGCCGGTCGTGCTCGCCATGACCGCGTTCCTGGCCACCACCGGCCTGGTGGCGGTGGTCAGCCACCTGGTGCACATGGGTGACAACGCCAACTCCGTGATGTTGCTGGTGGGTCTGGCGGTCGGTGTCGACTACTGCCTGTTCTACCTGCGACGCGAGCGGGAGGAGCGGGAGAAGGGGCGCGACGCCCAGACGGCGCTGCGGATCGCCGCCGCCACCTCCGGCCACGCCGTCCTCGTCTCCGGCTTCACCGTCATCGTCGCGATGGCCGGGATGCTCTTCACCGGTGTCGCGGACTTCAAGGCGATGGGCTTGGCCACCCTGATGGTGGTCGCGGTCGCGGTCATCGGCTCCCTCACGGTGCTGCCCGCGCTGCTGTCGCTGCTCGGCGAGCGCGTGGAGAAGGGCCGGGTGCCCTTCCTGGGCCGCCTCAAGCAGGGCCGCGGCCGGCACGGCGGCAGCGGCGAGAGCCGCTTCTGGCACGCGGTGCTCGGCCGGGTGCTGCGGCGGCCGAAGCTCTCGGTCGGCATCGCGGGCGGCGCGCTGATCCTGCTCGCGCTGCCCGCGGTCGGGATGAAGACCGCCAACCTCGCGCTCGACCAGGAATTCGACAGCTCCATGCCGGTCGTCGCGGCCTACGAGCACATGAACGAGGCCTTCCCCGGCGGCCCCGACCCCGCCAAGGTCATCGTCAAGGCAGACGACATCAACGCCGCGCCGGTGCGCGCCGCCATCGCCGACTTCCGTCAGCAGGCCGTCCGCGAGGGCGCGTCCACGGGGCCGGTCAAGGTGACCGTGCACGCCAAGCAGAACGTGGCCGAGATCGAGGTCCCGCTGGCCGGCGGCGCGGACAAGGACAAAGCCGAGAAGAGCCTGAACATCCTCCGCGACGAGGTGCGTCCGGCGACCCTGGGCAAGGTCGACGGGGTGTCCGCCCCGATCGGCGGATCCACCGCCTCGTCCAAGGACTTCAGCGACAAGATCGGATCCGCCGTGGTCCCGGTCTTCGCCTTCGTCGTGGTCTTCGCCTTCCTGCTGATGCTGATGTCGTTCCGCTCGCTGACGATCGCCGTGACCGCGATCGTGCTCAACCTGCTGTCGGTGGGCGCCGCCTACGGCATCCTCACCGCCGTCTTCCAGCACGGCTGGGGCGCGGGGCTGGTCGGCGCGGAGGGGGTCGGCGCGGTGGTGGCCTGGCTGCCGCTGTTCCTCTTCGTGATCCTGTTCGGCCTGAGCATGGACTACCACGTCTTCGTGGTCTCCCGGATCCGCGAGGCGCGGATGGCCGGACGCACCACCAGGGACGCGGTGGTCCACGGCGTCGTGACCACCGCGGGCGTGGTCACCAGCGCGGCGGTCATCATGGTCGCGGTCTTCGCGATCTTCGGCACGCTGTCCATGCAGAGCATGAAGCAGATGGGCGTCGGGCTGGCGGCCGCGGTGCTGATCGACGCGACCGTGATCCGCGGAGTGCTCCTCCCGGCGGTCATGGCGCTGCTGGGCGAGCGCAACTGGTACCTGCCGACCTGGCTGCGGTGGCTGCCCGACCTGTCGCACGACGAGTCGGCGCTCACCGCGGGAGCGGTCGGCACCCCGGCCCAGGCTCCGGGGGCGTATGGCCCGGCCGGGCATGAGGGGTACGAGCCGCAGCACGCGCGGCTGTAGGGAGGCTGGAAGAAATCCCGTTGCGGCCCGCTGGAGCGGGCCCCTAGGGTCAACTGGTCGCGCGGCCTTCCCGCCGCGCGACCAGTTCGCGTATCCGCACAGCCCGGGAGGAGTTCACCGATGGGCGGCAGTCCCGGCATCGGCGTGTTCACCCGTGTCGACACCCGTGGCCTCGCCCGGGCGGCCTGTGCGCACGCCTTCACTCCACTCACCCGCCGCCCGCGGCGCGGCCCGGTGCCCTGGCACCGGGCTGGACGCGTCGAACGCCCTTAGAGCGGCCCGTACTCGACCGAGTCTCCGGCGCGCCTCCCCCGCGTTTCCGTCTTCGCTGCCGCGCGATCCGATCCGCCGACTGCTGACCGTTCGCTTGCGCATGCCCTGTGCCAGGGCCCCCGCCAGTCCAGGAATCACTCGTTCCGGACGGGCGGCAGGGCCCGATCCGCGCTGCCGCCCGCCCGGTTTCCGAAAGGACGCCGGCTGTGGCCCGCACCCCGAAACACCACCCGTCCCCCGCCCATGCCCCGCGCCGTTCCGAGCGCGACCAGGCGCGGCGCACGCTCTCCCAGAACTTCCTCACCGACCGCGCCGCCCTCCGCGGCGTGCTGCGGGCGGCCGACCCGGACCCCGCCGGTCTGCTGGTCGAGGTCGGCCCCGGCAAGGGCGCGCTCACCGAGGTGCTCGCGCCGCGCTGCCGCGCGCTGATCGCGTACGAGATCGACCGGCACCTCATCGGCGGGCTGCGCGACCGGCTCGGGGCGTACCCGCATGTCCGCGTGGTGCACCAGGACTTCCTGACCGCCCGGCCGCCGCACGGCCCGTTCGCGGTGGTGGCCAACGTTCCCTACGCCCGTACCGCCGAGATCGTCCGCTGGTGCCTGCGGGCGCCCCGGCTGACCTCCGCGACCTTGCTGACGCAGTGGGAGTACGCGGCGAAGCGCACCGGCGGCTTCGGGCGGTGGAGCCTGCTGACCGTGCTGACCTGGCCGGAGGTGGAGTGGCGGCTGTGCGGGCGCGTGCCGCGCACGGCCTTCCGGCCCGTACCCCGGGTCGACGGCGGCGTCCTGCGTCTGGACCGGCGGCCGGCGCCGCTGCTGGCGGACGCGGCCGAACGGGCGGCGTACGGACGGATGGTGGAGCTCGGCTTCTCCGGAGTCGGCGGCTCGCTGTTCGCGTCCCTGCGCCGTGACTGGCCGCAGCGGCGGCTCGCCGCGGCCTTCGGCCGAGCGGGGCTGCGGCGGGACACGGTCGTCGCCCATGCGACCCCGGACCAGTGGCTGACGGTGTTCCGAACGCTCGCGTAGGGCTGCGGCCCCCGGTGCGGGGCGAGGCCGCTGCGGGTGCCGGTCACGCCCGCCGGCGGTGGGTCCTACCGCTGGTACCGGGCCAGCACCAGGTTCCCGTCCCGCACCAGCTTCCGCCGCAGCGCGCCCCCGCCGATCGCCCCGCTGTAGTACTCCTGGAACGCCGGGGTCGCGATCTTGTCCTTCCACTCCGGGTAGCCGCGTACGGACTGGGCGGGCGCGGGGCGCAGATGGCGGGCGAGCGCGGTGCCGGTGGCCCACCCGTGGCGCTTCGTACGCAACGCGGGATCGGCCAGCGCCGCACGGCCGGTGGGGAGCATCCAGTCGCCGAGAGCGAGCCGCACCATGTTGCGCGGCCGCAGGAGGAAGTCGAGGAACGCCACCGCCTCCTCCTTGAACGGGCAGTCCTCGGCGATGGACAGGGTCTGCGGGCTCACGCCCTGCCGCTGGTCCCTGCCGGGGCCGGCGGGCGCGGGCAGCACGGTCCACGCGAAGTCCTCGGGCGCCTGCTGGAGGATCTGCTGGCGGAAGGAGAAGCCGAGCGGCACCATCGCGTATCTGCCGCCGAAGAAGCCGGGCAGGGTGTCCGAGCCGCCCATGCCGAGCGTGCTCCGGGCCGCGGTGCGGGCGGTGTTGACCTGGTCGTGGATCACCCGCGGCACCTCCTGGTCCGGGGCGTCGAACCGGACCTCCGCCTTGCCGTCCGCGCCCCGGTGGAAGACCTGGCCGCCGGTGGACAGCGAGAGGTTGAGCGTGGCGGAGACCGGCTCCTTCAACGGCCAGGCCACGCCGTACCGCCCGTCGCCCGTGAGGCGCTCCGCCGCCGCCTCGAACTCGGTCCAGCTCCACGGCGCTTCGGCTGTCGGCAGCCGGAGCCGGGCCCGCTCCAGCAGCGTGCGATTGGCCATGATCACGCGCGGCTCCTGGAGGAACGGCACACCGAAGACCCCGTCGCCGAAGGTGGTGGTCTGCCAGCTGTGGTCCGGGATGTCGTCCTTGAGCGGCCGGGGCAGCAGTCCGGACAGGTCGGCGAGGAACCCGCCGTACGCGAAGTCCGCGAGGTCGTCGGAGGCGTCGTGGATGATGTCCGGCGCCTCGCCGCCCTCGAAGGAGGTGAGCAGCTGGTCGTGCACGCCGTCCCAGGCGCCCTGCACGTACTCGACCCGGATCTTCGGGTGGGCGGCGTTCCACTCCTTCACCAGCCGTCTGTTCACGGCGATCGACTCCTGCTGCCAGGCCAGCGACTGGAAGCGCAGGGTCACCGAGCCGTCGGCGGCGCGCCGCCTGGGCGCGGAGCAGCCGGGCAGGGCGGCGGCGACGGACGCGGCCAGCGCACCGGCCAGGAGGGAGCGGCGGGGCACCGGCGCCATCAGTTCTTCACCGCCCCGGCCAGCATCCCGCCGGTGATCCGCCGTTGGATGACGGAGAACAGCACCAGGGACGGAAGGGTCGCCAGCAGGGACGCGGCCGCCAGCGGTCCGAGGTCGGCGACCCCCTCGTCGCCGAGGAAGTGGGTGAGGACGACCGGCATCGTCTGCTTCTCCGGGGACTTGAGCAGGACGAGCGCGAAGAAGAACTCGTTCCAGGCGGTGATGAACGCGAACAGCGCGGTGGCGACGATGCCCGGCGCGAGCAGCGGCGCGATGACGGACACCAGCGTGCGCAGCCGCCCGGCGCCGTCCACGGCGGCGGCCTCCTCCAACTCGGCCGGCACGGCCCGTACGTACCCCGTGAGCATCCACAGGGCGAACGGCAGCGACCACGTCACGTAGACCAGCACCAGTCCGGGCACCGAGTTGATCAGGTGCAGGCGCTTGAGGACCAGGAACAGCGGGATGATCACCAGGACGAACGGGAACGCCTGGCTCACCACGACCCAGCCGGTGGCCGCCCGCGTCAGCAGGGAGCGGCGGCGGGCCATCACGTACGCCATGGGGGTGGCCAGGACGACGGCGATGAGCGCCGCGCCGCCCGCCGCGAGCAGGCTGTTGGCCGCGGCCCGCAGCAGCGGCTGCTCGTCGAACGCCTGCCGGAAGTTGTCCCAGGTGGGGTGTTCCGGCAGCCAGGTCGGGTGCAAAGTGGCCAGTTCGCGGGGCGGCTTGAAGGCGGTGGAGAGCAGCCACAGCAGCGGGAAGGCGAGGAAGACGAGATAGCACAGCAGCGCCAGGTACTGGCCGGCACGCCCGGCCCGCCGCCTCGCCGTGGATCTCCTGTTCGCCGTGGGTCTCATGCGTCGTCCCCCTTCAGTCGGCCGACGAGGAAGACGGCGAGCAGGAGCGAGACGACCGCGACCATGACGCAGCCCATCGCCGCCGCGTAGCCGAACTGCCCGTAGCGGAACGCCTCCTCGTACGCGAACAGCATCGGCAGCCGGGTGCGCCCGCCGGGCCCTCCGTTGGTGAGCACGTACACCAGGGCGAAGGCGTTGACGTTCCAGATGAAGCCGAGCGCGCTGATCGCCAGCGCGACCGGCCGGATGGCCGGCCAGGTGACCGTGCGGAACCGGCGCCAGGGGCCCGCGCCGTCCATCTCGGCGGCCTCGTGCAGCTCGCGCGGGACGTTCTGGAGCCCGGCGAGCAGGGCCACCGTGGTCTGCGGCATCCCGGCCCAGATGCCGACGACGATGACGGCGGGCAGCGCGGTGCCGAGGCTGCCGAGCCAGTCCCGCTCGGTGCCCAGCGCCTCGTTGAGGATTCCCGCGTCGGGGTGGTAGACCAGCCGCCACATGATGCCGACGACGACCTCGGGCATGGCCCACGGGACGATCGCCAGCACCCGCGCCGCCCAGCGGAACCGCAGATCCTGGTTGAGCAGCAGCGCCAGCCCCAGGGAGAGGAGGAACTGCGGGACGGTCACGCCCACGGCCCACAGCAGGCCGATCCGGAACGACTCCCAGAAGAGGGTGTCGTGGCGCAGGTCCTGGAAGTTGAGCGTGCCGATCCACTGGGTGGGCTCGGTACGGCCGGACTGGGCGTCGGTGAAGGCCAGCGCGATGCCGTAGAGCAGCGGGCCGACACTGAGCACCAGGATCGGGATCAGCGCGGGCAGCACCAGGAACCAGGCGCCGGCTTCTGAGCGCCGCGCGGCAGCCGGTGGTGCTGTGGCGGGAGAACGCGGCATGGCGGAGGGCTCCTCACAGGCGCGCGACGGGGCCGGGCGCCCGGTGCGGAGGCCCCCGTCATCGTGCTGACGACGCGTGGAGCCGTCAAGCGCCGCGGGGGTGGCGCGCGGTGCGACACTTGGCTTGATCTACGCAGGCCCGTTCGACGCGGACCTGTTCGATACGGCGGGGCGAAAGCGGGACAAAGATGGCGGAACCGGCATTCACGGAGGAGCGGGCGCGCGCCGTGCTCGGGGCGGCGGTGCCGGATCTGCGGTACGAGGGCGTGACGGCGCGGCTGCTGGCCCTCGGGGAGAACGCCGTCTTCGCCGTCGACCGCCGGGACCGGCCGAACCTGGTGGTCCGGATCAGCCGCGACGCGGACGATGCGGCCTGGGACCGGGTGGGGCGGGAGCTGCGGGTCGCCGAGTGGCTCGCGGCGGAGGGGCTGCCCACGGTACGGCGGTCCCTGTACAGCGCCGATCAGCCGCTGCCGTTCTACGGCCACCTCGTCACGTACTGGGAGCAGTTGCCGCCGCCGGTGCGCCCCGCCGGGCCGCGCGAGCTGGCCGCACTCCTCCAGATGGTGCACGCGCTACCCGCGCCGCCCTTCGCTCTGCCCCGCCGCGATCTGCTGGGCGGGGTGGAGCGCTGGCTGCGGCGGGCCGGGGACGCCATCGACCCGGCCGACGCGGCGTATCTGCGTGCGCGCCGTGACGACTTCGCCGCCGCGGCGGCCGAGCTGACCGGTTGCCTTCCGCCGGGGCCGATCCACGGTGACGCGCTGCCGCGCAACGTGCACGCCGGGCCCGACGGCCCGGTGCTGGTGGACCTGGAGACGTTCTCCTCGGACCTGCGCGAGCACGATCTGGTGGTGATGGCCCTGTCGCTGGACCGGTACGGGCTGGACCGCGCGGCGTACGACGACTTCACGGCCGCCTACGGCTGGGACGTGCGCGAGTGGGACGGTTGCGCGGTGCTGCGGGGCGCACGGGAGACGGCGAGCTGCGCCTGGGTCGCCCAGCACGCGCCCGGCAACCCGGCGGCGCTCGCGGAGTTCCGCCGCCGGGTCGCGTCGCTACGCGAGGGAGATCCGACGGTGCGCTGGTACCCGTTCTGACACCGGCGCACCGCCGACACGGTCATTCGGGGTCGCCACTCCCGTACGGACGGGTGATGATCTCCAGGTAGTGACCGTCGGGATCGAGGAAGTACACCCCGCGCCCGCCGTCGTTGTGGTTGATCTCGCCCTCCCTGCGCCGGGCAGGGTCGGCCCAGTACGTGAGACCGGCCTCCTGGACGCGCCCGAAGATGGCGTCGAACTCCTCCTCGGAGACCAGGAACGCGTAGTGCTGTGGCGCGATCTCGGCGCCCTCGGGGACGTTGGCGAAGTCCAGCGTGACCCCGTTGGCGGTGGTGACGGGAACGAAGGGGCCTGCCGGCTCCCCCACCTCCAGCCCGAAGATCGTGCCGAAGAACTCGGCGGAGACCTGCTTGTCGCGGGCCCCGACGATGGTGTGGTTCAACTCGACTGACATGAGTGGAATGCCTCCATAGGCATCTCCTGGCACCTCGTGCGCCTCACCCGGACGGTGACGACGTTCGATGCCGTTTCCGACCCTAACCGACGATCACCGGTTCACGCAGGGGCCATTTTCCGTCGATGATCGCTTCCGGCGTGCCCCGGCCACGCAGCCACCGCTGGAAGTCCGCGGCCCACTCCGCGTACCACTCGACCTGTTTGCGGTGCAGGTCCCAGGAGGTCAGCGCGGCCACCTGGGCATGGGTCTCCGCGACCGCCGCGGCCACCCGCACCGCCGCCAGCGCGTCCGCTCCCGCGTCGTGCGCGCCGGTCAGCACCACGCCGTAGACCTCGCAGACCGCCTCCAGGGTGCGCTTGCCCTTGCGGTACTTCTCCACGGCGCGGTCGATGGTCAGCGGGTCGATCACCGGGCCCGTCGGGGCGCCGTCCAGCCGCTCGCCGAGCGGCGGCAACCCGTGCCGCCGGAGCTCGGCGGCGAGCAGGCTCAGGTCGAAGGCCGCGTTGTACGCCACGACCGGCACCCCGGCCCGCCAGTGCGCCACAAGGGTGTCGGCCACCTCGTCGGCGACCTCGCGGGCGGGGCGGCCACGGGCGGCGCGCTCGCTGGTGATGCCGTGGACGGCGACGGCGTCGTCCGGAATGGGCACCCCGGGGTCGGCGAGCCACTCGCGCCGCCCGATCCGCTCCCCGTCCTTCACCTCGACGACCGCCGCCGTGACGATCCGCGCCTCGTTCGGGTCGGTGCCCGTGGTCTCCAGATCGAAGCCGATCAGCAACTCCCGGTGCCAGCCCATCGTGGCCCTCCTTCGCTTACTTCCCCCGGTTGCGCTTCACCCTCCCACGCGGCACTGACAACCGGCCGTCCGCTCCGGCGGGCCCCGCGCCCCGCGGCCGGGTTACGCGGCCACCCGCACCTCGCCGCGCATCACACTGGCCCGCTTCGCGTACGCCTCCAGGTCGATGGACTTGGGCGGGGCCGACACCATCTCGCGGTCGGTCAGGATGACCGCGGCGAGCGTGGTCGAGTCCGCCCAGACACAGGCGGGGAACGCCATCTTCTGCCCGGCCTGCGTCTTGACCAGCACCTCGCACGTCACCGGCTCGCTCGAGCCCTCGGGGGTGATCTCCCGCCGGGGCTGCCCGACCGAGGCGCCGTCGGCCTTCTCCATCCCGTTGATGAAGTCCGTGATGGCCTGGTCCGGGTCGTCGATGCGTCCGGTGTAGCCGGTGTAGACGATCTGGCTCGTGGCGGCCCGGTACTGGCCCGCGGTGGCCTTCAGGTCGTGCGTGTTGATGCCGTCGTTGGGGACCTGCGAGTCGAACTGCTTGCTCATGTCGTTGTAGAGGGTGTACTTCCCGCTCTCCAACGTCTTCGGGACGATGAGCTTGTACGCGCCGCCCGTGCCGGTGCCGCCGCTCTCCGAGGGCGACGGCGACGCGCTGGGGCTCGTGCTCTCCCCCGGCGAGGTGCTGGCGCTGGTGGTCGGCTTGTCGGCCCGCTTCTTCTTGCCGTCGTCGTCCTTGCTCACGAAGAAGATCGCCCCGGCCAGCACGGCACCGACCGCCACGAGGGAGCCGATGATGATCGCGAGCTTCTTCTTGGAGTTGTCCGGCCCCTGCGGCGGCATGGGCGGCTGGGGCGCACCCCAGCCGTCGCCGCCGTACGGATGCGGGGCCGGGCCCTGCGGCGGGAGTCCCTGCGGGCCTCCGTACGGCGCCTGCTGCGGGTAGCCCTGCGGTGGCGTCTGCGGGGGGATGCCGTACGGCTGGTTCGGCTGCCCGCCCTGCGGCGGGCCGAATCCGGGCTGGGGCGGCGGAGGCACACTCATGACCCAGACTCTTTCACATATAAACGGACCGCCTGCCGTCTCCCCCATCCCTGTTCATCGGGGCTGCCGCCGCCTGTCATCGAACCCCTGCGCGGTCCGCGAGATCAGCTCCATCGACCGCTGCGGCGACAGAGCCGAGGCGCGCAGCTGGTCGAAGGCCGCTTGGTGCGCTTCGACGGCGCCCTTCTCCTCCAGGTACAAGGAAGCGCCGAGGTAGTCCACGTTCACGACGTCGAGGTCCATCGGGTCGGGGTAGGAGCAGATGCTGAACGCCCCCTCGACGCCCGCGTGCCAGCCCTGGGCGAAGGGGATCACCTGGATCGTCAGCTCCGGCGGGCCGCTGACCTCGATCAGCTTCCGGAGCTGTGCGGCCATCACGGACGGCCCGCCGATCTCACGCCGTAGCGCGGCCTCGTCCAGGACGCAGACGTAGTCCGGCGCCGAGCCGCCGCCGAATATCCCCTGGCGCGCCATGCGCACCGCGACGTACGACTCACGCTCCGGCCGCGCGGCCGCCGTCTCCCGGCGGCGGATGAGTTCCGTCGCGTACTCCGGCGTCTGGAGAAGGCCCGGCACCAGCGTGTTCTGGTACTCCAGAATGCGCACGGCGTCCGCCTCGATGCTCAGGCGCTCCTGGAACTCCGGCCCCAGGATGTCCCCGTACCGCTGCCACCAGCCCTTCCGGCGGCCCTCCCGCGCCAGCGCGGTCAACGCCGCGCGCAGCCTGGTGCCCTCCGCCTGGTAAAGGTCGAGCAGCGCTTCCATCTCCAGCTTGCGGACGCCCAGGCGGCCGTTCTCGATGCGGGAGATCTTCCCCTTGTCGCAGCCGATGCGCTCGGCCGCGTCGTCCATCCGCACCCCCGCGGCCTCGCGGAGCCGCTTGAGTTCCGCACCGAGCCTGCGCCGTCGCACGGTCGGCCGCAAATGGGACTGCGCCTGCATACCGTCCCTCCCTCTCCGGTCAAGGACAGCGTGCCGAGCCGACACTCCTCATATCACCACACGACCATCCATTCACTCGATCGAGTGGTCGAATACAAGGTTGCACAAGGCCCTCGCGCCACGCGCGGTCAGGACACCGGCCTGGAGTCCGCCCAGACGCTCTCGAACTCCTCCCGGTAGATCTCGAAGAGGCCGCCCTCGCCCGCGCCCTGGTCCGCCCGCACCACCTCGCGGTCGCGACCGCCGCCGCGCAGCACCAGGACCGGGGCCTCCATGCCGCGGGCCTTGCGCAGGTACGTCTGGACGACGGCGAGGCCGTCCGTGCCGTCGCCGTTGACCAGGTAGGCCGTGAAGCGGGGGGTCTCGTCGAAGACGTGGATCTCGAAGGCGCCGGGGTCGCGCAGCCGGGAGCGCACGCGCCGCATGTGGAGGATGTTCATCTCCACCCCGCGGCTCAGCTCGCCCTTCTTCAGACCGAGTTCGCGCTCGCGGCGGCGTACCGCGCTGCTGGCGGGGTTGAGGAACAGCAGCCGGGTACGGCAGCCGGACTCGGCCAGCCGGACCAGACGCCGGCCCGAGTAGCTCTGCACCAGGAGGTTGAGCCCTATGCCGACGGCGTCCAGGCGGCGGGCGTTGCCGAAGAGGTCCTCGGCGGGGAGGGTGCGCTGGAGCCGTACCCGGTCCGGGTGGACGCCCACGACGTCGGCGTAGCGGTCGCCCACCAGGTCCTCGACGGCGTCGATGGGGAGCCGGTCGGCCGCGGGGGTCCCGGCGCCGCTGCCGAGGATCTCCAGCAGCCGGGCGGAGGCCCGTTCGGCCTGGGCGAGGACGGTCTCGGACAGGGCGCGGTTGCGGGAGACGACGTTGCGGCTGACCTCCAGCTCGTCCAGGGCGAGTTCGAGGTCGCGGCGGTCGTCCAGGTACGGCTCGAAGCAGGGCCAGTGCTGGACGAGCAGTTCGCGCAGTTGAGGCAGGGTGAGGAAGCTGAGGACGTTGTCGTCGGCCGGGTCCAGCAGATAGCCCTTGCGGCGGCTGACCTCCCGTACGGCGACGGCGCGTTGCACCCACTCCTGCCCGGCGGGTCCGGCGGCGGCCACCACCCAGTCGTCGCCGTGCACCGGCTCGTAGATGGGCCGGAGCACGGCGGCGACGACGGCGCGCAGCCGCTGTTCGACGAGATTCAGCCAGATGTAGGCGCGGCCGGCCCGGCGGGCACGCGTCCGCACCTCCGTCCAGGCCTCGGCTCCCCAGTCGAGTTCCGCGCCGATCTCGATCGGCCGCGCCAGGGACACCGCGCCTGGTGGCGCGTCGGTGGTGCCGTCACCCCCGGCGTCCGAGTCGCCAGGGGGCAGCTCCAACCCGCCCGAGCTCACCTTGCACCGCCTTCCGCCCCCGTCCAACGATCACCGCAGACTACTGCGCGGGCGGAGGCGGTGCATCAGGATCGTTCGAGGAGTCGTTCAACCTTCCTGTTCTTTATGGCCGTTGTGATCGACCAGTGCGGGCGGCGTGAGCGGATTCATAGCGGTGACGTCGCGCGGGGAGAGCTGGAAGCCCTGCCAGTGCACCGGCATGGGCTCCTGGTCCTCATCGCGCGCGATGTGGTGAAAGCCGATGTTCACCCAGGCGATCGGGTGTTTCAGCGTCTGGCCGTTGACCCACTTGTCGACGCTCCTGCCCGCGCCGGGGCCGCAGTTGCGCAGGTTGTTGCTGGCGAACTGCTCGCACTTGTTGTACTCGGTGAAGTACACGTCGTGCCGGGTGTAGCCGCGGCCCGGGTACTTGACGGTGTGGCCGGGCACGATCTCGTACGACCTGGGGTGGCCGTCCTTGTTCTTCCCCGCCGAGCTCACCACCCGCCACCAGCGGGCGCCGACCGCGTCGCCGGCCTGTTCCTTGCCGACACGGGTGCGGGTCGTCTTGGTCTTCGGCAACTGCCCCGACGCCTGGGTGGTCTTGGAGTCGTACTGCTCGACGGTGCTCTTCGGGGAGCCGTCGAGGCCGAAGTTCAGCCGCCAGAAGACGTTGTGGCTGTGGCTGGTGGCGTAGTCCTTGGCGCCCTTGCCGATCGGCCAGCCGCGGCCGTCGCCCGCGTCGTAGTCCATCGGGGAGAGCGTGCCGGTGGCTCCGACCTGCATGGTCATGGTGCCGTCGCCGGCGAACCGCCATTCGGTGATGTACTCGTACCAGCCGACCTGGTTGACGGTGTAGACCAGCAGGTCCTTGCCCTGGGCCTGGTAGACCTTCCCGGGCTTCTCGCCCGCCATGCGATAGGCGTGCCCGCGGGAGCGGGTGGTGGCGCACAGGCCCTGGACGTTCGGGTGCGCGGGATCCCACGCGCCGGGCACCTTGACGGTCTTGATGGTGCCGCCGGGGCATTCGGCCGGATCCAGTTGCTGGAGGCCCTGGGCGAACCCCTGCCCGGTGAGGTCGTCGTACTCGATGTTGCCGTCGTCGTAAGGGACGTGGATCTGGGCGAGCTTGGCGGTGGTGAGCACCTTGATCGGCCGGGACTCGCCCTTGGGCTGGTAGGAGACGTCGTCCAGGACGAGTCCGGCGTTGGACTCGTAATGCCAGCACATCCGCCAGACGGTGCCGCCGTCCAGCCTCTGTTCGATCCGGTAGGCGCTGCTGCACGCGGGGGCGGGGGCCGGGGCCTTGGCCGTTCCCGATGCCTGGCCGGCGGCCTGCGCCGCGCCCACCGGTCCGGCCGCGACACTCGCGGCGCCGAGGAGCACACAGGCTCCGAAGGCCGCCCCGAGCCGGTCGCGGGCAGGGCGGCGCTGGTCGTCACGCATGGGGGACTCCTGTAGGGATGTACGTAACGTAGGGATGTAGGGAGGACCGCGGGTCAGGCGAGCCGGGCGACCTTGCGGTCGCTGAGGTCGACCACCAGCTGCCGGGTGTCGATCCAGGGGCCGTTCTCGACCCGGGTGAAGAGGCGGACACAGCGGTGCCTGCCGCAGTCGGCGAGCCGGTCGGGGCCGGGGTTCTCCGCGTCGACGCGGTAGACGAAGCCGGTGACGGTCAGCTGGCCGGGGCCGGTCAGCGTCCGGCCGGTGGCGTCCTGGTAGTCCTTGCGCAGTCCGTCGCCGAGCGGGTCGGCGATCAGCAGCCGGGCGGCCTCCGCGACCTCCTCGCGGGTCGGCGGCGGCTGCACGCCGTGCTGGGTGTCGGTACGCTCGACCTTCCCGGAGGCGAGGTCGACCGTCTTGGTGATGTACGCGTCGTCCTTGTAGTCGTAGAACGTCACGTCCGCGCGGCGGGGCGGGTCGGCGGCGCCGACCTCCGCGGGCGCGGGCTCGGCCAGGTCCGTGGCGATCTGCTGGGGACCCGGCTTGCCCCGCACGTCCTCGCCGCCGGACCGCAGCCCGCGGCCGAGCGCGATCCCCCGCGCACGCTCCAGCTCGTCGTCGGTGAGCGGATCGCGGCCCTCCCCCTTCGCGCGCTCCGGCGGCGCGGCCGCCACCACTCCCGGCCGCTGGCGCGCCTGGTCGCTGTTGTCCGCTTCGACTCCCGGCGACTGCGCGTCCCCCGACGCCTCGCCCGGCAGGGACACTGCCACCAGGGCCGCGGCGGCGGTCACCGCGACCGCCGCGCCGGCCACCACCTTGCCCAGGTGGCGGCGGTTCATCATGCGCACATTCTCCCCCAAACCCCCCTGTCCGCTTATCAGCCCGCAAAACGGGAGATCCCGCTTGCGGAGGTCACCCGGTAGGACGAACCGATGTCGTCGTAGGTTGCCTCACTTTTGAGGAAGATCCGGTGAAAGCGGTGCTTCGGGGCGCCAGTTGGGGCACAGTGCCTCCTCCGCCCGGGGCCGGAGGCCCTCACGCGTCCTCGCGGCGCCTGGAGCAGAAGTGGAAGAGTCGACGTATGCAGGTCTGGCCTGGACAGGCTTACCCCCTCGGCGCCACGTACGACGGCGCAGGTACGAACTTCGCGGTGTTCTCCGAGGCCGCCGAGCGGATCGAGTTGTGCCTGCTGCACGACGACGGTTCGGAGACGGCGGTGGAGCTGCGCGAGATCGACGCGTTCGTGCGGCACGTCTATCTGCCCGGGATCATGCCGGGCCAGCGGTACGGATTCCGGGTGCACGGCCCGTACGAGCCGGAGCGCGGGCATCGCTGCAACTCCGCCAAGCTGCTGCTCGACCCGTACGCCAAGGCGATCAGCGGGCGCATCGGGTGGGGTGAGGAGGTCTACGGCTACCACTTCGACCGGCCCGACCGGCGCAACGACCTGGACTCCGCCCCGCACACCATGGCGTCCGTGGTGGTCAACCCGTACTTCGACTGGGGCGACGACCGCCCGCCGCGCACCGACTACCACCGCACGGTCATCTACGAGGCGCATGTCAAGGGCCTGACGATGCTGCACCCCCGGCTGCCGGAGGAGCTGCGCGGGACGTACGCGGCGCTCGCGCACCCGGCGATCATCGAGCATCTGACGGAGCTGGGCGTCACCACGCTGGAGCTGATGCCGGTCCACCAGTTCGTCCACGACCACCGGCTGGCCGACGCGGGGCTGGCCAACTACTGGGGCTACAACACCATCGGCTTCTTCGCCCCGCACAACGCGTACGCCTCGTGGGGCGACCGGGGCCAGCAGGTGCTGGAGTTCAAGTCGGCGGTCCGGGCGCTGCACCAGGCGGGCATCGAGGTCATCCTCGACGTGGTCTACAACCACACGGCGGAGGGCAACCACCTGGGGCCGACGCTGTCCTTCCGCGGGCTGGACAACGCCTCGTACTACCGGCTCGCCGAGGACCAGCGCTACTACATGGACACCACCGGGACCGGGAACTCGCTGCTGATGCGGAGCCCGCACGTGCTCCAGCTGATCATGGACTCGCTGCGGTACTGGGTCAGCGAGATGCGGGTGGACGGCTTCCGGTTCGATCTGGCGGCGACGCTGGCACGGCAGTTCCACGAGGTCGACCGGCTGTCGTCGTTCTTCGACCTGGTGCAGCAGGATCCGGTGGTCAGCCAGGTGAAGCTGATCGCCGAGCCCTGGGACGTCGGCGAGGGCGGCTACCAGGTCGGCAACTTCCCGCCGCTGTGGACCGAGTGGAACGGAAAGTTCCGGGACACGGTACGGGACCTGTGGCGCGGCGTGCCGCGCACGCTCGCGGAGTTCGCCTCCCGCCTGACCGGCTCCTCCGACCTCTACCAGAGCGACGGCCGGCGCCCGCTGGCGTCCGTCAACTTCGTCACCTGCCACGACGGATTCACGCTGCACGACCTCGTCTCGTACGACAAGAAGCACAACGAGGCCAACGGTGAGGGCAACCGCGACGGCGAGAGCTACAACCGCTCATGGAACTGCGGGACGGAGGGCGAGACCGACGACCCGCACGTCCAGGCGCTGCGGGAGCGCCAGATGCGCAACTTCATCGCGACGCTGATGCTGTCGCAGGGTGTGCCGATGCTCAGCCACGGCGACGAGTTCGCGCGCACGCAGGCCGGCAACAACAACGCGTACTGCCAGGACAACGAGCAGTCGTGGGTGCACTGGCCGGACCCGGTCGGCGAGGCGGACTCCCCGCGATGGAGCTGATGCGCTTCACCCGCTCCCTGGTGTGGCTCCGCCGCGACCACCCGGTCTTCCGGCGCCGCCGGTTCTTCCACGGGCGTCCGGTGGAGGGCACGCACGACGACCTGTCCGACATCGCGTGGTTCACCCATGAGGGGGACGAGATGCGACAGCGGGACTGGCAGGCGGCGCACGCCAAGTCGCTGGTCGTCTTCCTCAACGGAAGCGCGATCTCGGAGCCGGGACCGCGCGGTGAACGGATCTACGACGACTCGTTCCTGCTGCTGTTCAACGCGCACCACGAGCCGCTGGAGTTCACCGTGCCGATCGACCACGGGAAGCAGTGGCAGCTCATCGTGGACACGGCGGAGCCGACGGGCGTGGAGCCGGGCAGCGGCCCGAAGGTGGCGGCGGGCGACCGGCTGACCCTGGTGGACCGGAGCCTGGTGGTGCTCCAGCGCCCGGCGTGACACCCGAACGGGTGACACCACAGCTCGCCCGGACCGCCCGGTGGGTACGTATGTTCCATGACCCCCGACAGCGCCACATCGCCGCCGACCGCGCCGACCGACATACCGCGCGCGCCGACCGCCACGTACCGCTTACAGCTCCAGCCCGCGTTCCCGTTCGCGGCGGCGCGCGAGGCGGTGCCGCATCTCGCCGCGCTCGGCGTCTCCCATCTGCATCTGTCGCCGGTGCTGGAGGCGGTCCCCGGCTCCGCCCACGGGTACGACGTCGTCGACCATGCGGCCGTACGGGGCGAGCTGGGCGGCGAGGAGGGCCTGCGGGAGCTGGCGGAGGCCGCGCACGCGCACGGACTGGGGCTGATCGCCGACATCGTGCCGAACCATATGGCGGTGCCCGCGCCCGAGCTGCTCAACGGGCCCCTGTGGGACGTGCTGCGGGACGGCCCGGCGTCGCGGCACGCGCGCTGGTTCGACATCGACTGGGGCGAGCACCACGGAAAGGTGCTGCTGCCGGTGCTCGCCGGGCCGCTCGGCGACGAGTTGAAGCACCTGCGGGTGGAGCGCGGCGTCCTGCATTACCACGACCACGCCTTCCCCTGCGGCCGGGCACCGAGCGGCTGCCGCTGCCGGAGCTGCTGCGAACGCAGTGGTACCGGCTGGCGTGGTGGCGGCTGGCCCGCACCGAGCTGAACTACCGGCGCTTCTTCACCATCTCCGAGCTCATCGCCGTCCGGGTGGAGGACCCAGAGGTGTTCGCCGCCACCCACGCGAAGCTGCTCCAGCTGCTGCGCGACGGGGTGATCGACGGACTGCGGATAGACCACCCGGACGGGCTGGCCGACCCGGAGGGGTACCTGCGACGGCTGGACGAGGCGATACGGGGAGAGGCTCAGGCGCCGGGAGACAGGACTCCGACGCCAGGAGGCGGGACCGTACGGGAAGGCGGGGACGTACGGGAAAGCGCCGGCATACGGCAGGGCGCGGCGGACGGGCGGTGGACCGTCGTGGAAAAGATCCTCGGCCGGGACGAGCGGCTGCCGCGCGGCTGGCGGGTCGCCGGGACGACCGGGTACGACGCCCTGCACCACGTCGACGGCCTGTTCCTCGACCCGGCGGGGTGGGACCGGCTCACCGCGATCTACCGCGACATCGTCGCGCCCGCCGCCGACGCGGGCGGCGACTGGCCCGCGACCGTGCGCCGCGCCGCGCACGAGGTGCTCGCCCACGACCTGGCCGCCGAGGTCGGTCGGCTGGTGCGCTGTGCCACCCGGCTCTGCGACACGGCCCCCCGCGCGCGCGACCACGCGCCCTGGGCGCTGCGCACCGCGATCACCGAGCTGCTGGTACGGCTGCCGGTCTACCGGCCGTACGTGTCGCCGGGCGCCCCGGTACCGGCCGCCGACGCGGCGATGCTCAGCGAGGCGGCACACGGCGCCCGTACGGCGTTCACGGTGGCGCAGGAGGCGCGGGCGGTGGACACCGTGCGGGACGCGGCGCTCGGGCGGCTCGGTGACGGGCCGCACCACCGGGAGTTCTGCGCCCGGTTCGCGCAGACGGCCGCCGCGCTGCGCGCCAAGTCCGTGGAGGACAGCGCCTTCTACCGCTACACGCCGCTGCTGTCGGCGGCGGAGGTGGGCGGCGATCCGGGGCGGCCCGCCGTCACGGCGGACGAGTTCCACGCGTTCTGCGCCCGAGTGCAGCGCGACTGGCCGCTGACGGGCACCGTGCTGTCCACGCACGACACCAAACGCAGCGCGGACGTACGGGCCCGGCTGGCGGTGCTGACCGAGTGGCCGCGGCGGTGGGGGCGGCTGGTACGCGCGCTGCTGGCGGACGCGGCGGACGTGGCGGACGGCGGGGTGCCGGCGCCGGACCCGCACGTGGCGTGGACGGCGTGGCAGACGGCGCTCGGCCTGGGGCTTCCGGAGCACTCGGCGGGATCGGCGCCGCGGCCCGCCGCCGCGGATGCCGACCGGCTGGTCCCGGCGGTGCTCAAGGCGGTGCGGGAGGCGGGGCTGCGCACGAGTTGGACGGAGCAGGACACGGCGTACGAGGAGGCGGTGGCGGCGTTCGCGGAGGCGGGCCCATGCGCCGCGCGCGCGGCCGCGTCCGGGGTGCCGGCAGCATCGTCCACGTCGGCACCGACGAACACGTCGACCGTATCGGCCACGTCCGCACCGGCGGCCACGTCAGCCGCGTCGGCACCGGCGGACATGTCGGCCGCATCGGCCACATCCGCACCCGCGGCCACGTCAGCCGCACCGGCCGCGTCGGCCGCGTCCGCACCGGTGCCGGTGGCTCCGGTGCCGGCGGCCTTCGAGGGCTTCGCCGCCTTCGACCACGAGCTCGCGGCCCCGGCGCGGGCGAACACGCTCGGCGCCGCGCTGCTGCACCTGACCATGCCGGGCGTCCCGGATCTGTACATGGGCACCGAGCTGCCGTATCTCGCCCTGGTCGACCCCGACAACCGCCGCCCGCCGAGGTTCCGCCCGGAGTTGCTGGCCGAGCTGGACGCGGGGCACACGGGGTACGCGGAACCGGACGGCCTGCCGGCCGAGAAGCTGCTGGTGACCGCGGCCGCCCTGCGACTGCGGCGGCGGCACCCGGCGTGGTTCGGCGCCTCCGGCTCGTACGCCCCGATCGCGGCCGAGGGCCGGGCCGCCGCGCACTGCGTGGCCTTCGCCCGCTCGGAGGAGGCGGTCACCGCCGTCACCCGGCTGTCGGTGCGGCTGGCGGAGACCGGCGGCTGGCGTGGCACCGTCCTACCGCTGCCGCCGGGGCGCTGGCGGGATCTGCTCACCGGGCGCACGGCAGAAGGGCGCTGTCCGCTCGACACCCTCTTCTCCCGGCTTCCCGTGGCCTTGCTGGTACGGGGGTGAGTACGGCCTCCCTGACGCGGGCCTCCCCGGCAGCGGCGAGATCAAGCCCGTCAACCCGGCTGCAACTGGTGCGCGTTGCACACGTCGGACGGGGCGGGCCGCGCCGATGGGTTCGTCCCGACGGCACGCGGTTGCTCCGCCAGGCGCGGCAGCCCGTCGACGAAGGCGGCCGCCGCACCCGAGAGTTCGACCCGGGAGAACGCGGTCAGCTCCCGGCACCACGGCGGGTCGACGCGCACCGTCGCGCACTCCACCCCGGCCGCGATGTGCGCGGGCGCGGCGACGATGCCTCCTCCTGCGGCCGCGATCCGCACGGCGGTCGACGTGTGCTGGGTGCGCACGGCCGTACGGGGCGCGAAACCGGCCTGCTCGCACACCCAGTCCAGGAACAGCCGCCCCTCGATGACCGGCTCCATCTCGCAGCGCACCCACTCCCGGTCCGCCAGGTCCTCCAGCCGCACGGCAGCGCGCCCCGCCAACGGGTCGTCCGGGGGCAGGACGAACACGATCTCCTCCTCTCCCAGGGAGACGACCGGTCCGCTCCAGGTCCTCGGGCGGGGGCCGAGGGCCACATCCGCCACACCGCGCTCCATGCGCTCGCGCAACTCCTCGGGAGTGGCGTACTCGTGCAGCACCAGACGCACGCCCGGGTGCTCGCGCCGCCAGCGCGCGACCACGGGTGGCAGCACGCCGATCGCGACCGAGTGCACCGTCGCGATGTGCAGCTCACCGCCCGCCGCGACGGCCGCAGCACGCGCCGCGCGCCGGGCCTGCCCCGCGCTGCGGACGGCCAGGGCGGCGTGCGGCAGGAAGGCGCGGCCCATGGGCGTCAGACTCACGCCCCGCGGCAGCCGCTCCAGCAGCTCACCACCGACCTCCCGCTCCAGCGCCTTGATCTGGTGCGAGAGCGCGGACTGGGTGACGTTGAGCACGTCGGCCGCCCGCGTGAAGGACGCCTCCTCGACCACGGTCAGCAGGTATTCCATCTGCCGCAGGCTCATCGCCGCATCGCTTCTCCTCCTTCGGTCCGCGCGTATGCCGTCATGCACGGAATTCATCGGTCCCATAGAAACATTGCCTTGGACTCATGGCCCTGCCGCGGCGGAGGGTGGACGCATGCATGAGACAGACGTCATCGTCATCGGCGGTGGAACCGGCGGCTACAGCACCGCCCTGCGCGCAGCCGCCCTGGGGCTCGAAGTCGTCCTCGCGGAGCGGGACCTGGTCGGCGGCACCTGCCTGCACCGGGGCTGCATCCCGAGCAAGGCGATGCTGCACGCCGCGGAACTCGTGGACGGAATCGCCGAGGCACGGGGCCGCTGGGGCGTGAAGGCGTCCGTGGACGCGATCGACTGGTCGGCGCTCACCGCGACGCGGGACGACATCGTGGCCCGCAACCACCGCGGCGTGGAGGGCCATCTGTCCCACGCCGGGGTGCGGGTCGTACGCGGCTCGGCCACCCTGACCGGGCCGCGCACGGTGCGGATCACCACGGGCGCCGCGGGGACGAACGGGGTGCGCAATGCCACGGGCCCGGCGGCGCCGGACGACGTGTGGACGGCCCGTCGCGGCATCGTGCTGGCCACGGGGTCCCGGCCGCGGACACTGCCGGGGCTGGAGCCGGACGGCCGCCGGGTGGTCACCAGCGACGACGCGCTGTTCGCACCGGGGCTCCCGGCCTCCGTCCTGGTGCTGGGCGGCGGCGCGATCGGCGTGGAGTACGCCTCGCTGCACCGCTCGATGGGCGCCCACGTCACGCTCGTCGAGGCGGCCGACCGGCTGCTGCCGCTGGAGGACACCGACGTCAGCCGCCATCTGACGCGCGGCCTGAAGAAGCGCGGCATCGACGTGCTGACCGGCGCCCGGCTGGAGGGCGCCGAGACGTACGAGAACGGGGTCCGGGCCACGGTCCGCACCGCGCGCGGCGAGGTCCGCACCGTGGACGCCGAGCGGCTGCTGGTCGCGGTGGGCCGGGCCCCCGTCACCGAGGGCCTGGGGCTCGCGGCGGCCGGACTCGGCCCCGACGCACGGGGGTTCGTCGCCCCGGCCGACTGGTCGCGGCTGGAGACCGCGGTGCCGGGCATCCATGTGGTGGGTGATCTGCTGCCGCCGCCCTCGTTGGGCCTGGCCCACGCCTCGTTCGCGGAGGGGCTGCTGGTGGCCGAGACCCTCGCCGGGCGATCGCCCCGGGCGGTGGAGTACGCCGCCGTGCCCCGCGTCACGTACTCCAGCCCGCAGACCGCCTCCGTCGGGCTGTCGGAGGCCGAGGCGCGGACGGCCGGACGGGACGTCGTGGTCAACACCATGCCGCTGACGGCGGTGGCCAAGGGCATGGTGCACGGCCAGGGCGGCATGGTGAAGGTCGTCGCCGAGCGCGACGGGGCGGTGCTCGGGGTGCATCTGGTCGGACCGCATGTCTCGGAGATGATCGCCGAGAGCCAGCTCGTGGTGGGCTGGGACGCCGAGCCGGCCGACATCGCCCAGCACGTCCACCCGCACCCGACCCTGTCGGAGGCGGTCGGCGAGGCGTTCCTCACCCTCGCCGGGCGGGGTCTGCACCAGATATAGGGCGGGCGGGAGCGCGCCGCTGGAGGGCGTCACCGACGATGGTGGGGACGCTGAGCAGGACCAGACCGGCCAGGACCATCGCGAAGTGGGCGGATCCCTCGTGGCCTTCGAGGAACGGCAGTCTCCGCACCGGCCCCCAATAGCCGAACCAGCCCGTCCACGCGTGGATCAGTCCGATCGCGCCGTGGAGAAGCACGAGGAGGCCCACGACTTCCGTTGCTTTCTTCATGGCTCCGACGCTACGGGCGCACGGGCGGCGGCCGGATCAGCCGAAGGTATACGGCCGTTCGACTTTGGTCGCCGTCTGGTTCCTCGGCATCCCGTATCCCCCGAGCGGTCAGTAGATTCGACGGCATGGACGGCTCGGGAACAGCGACAACGACCGACGACGGAACCACCGGCTCCGCGGCACGGCGCGGGCCGCGCCGCACGGCCCGCGACTGGGCCGTCGACGCCGCCTGCTGCACGGCCGCGGCCGCGTTCTCCGTGGCGACGTCCGGGCCCGTGGACCGTGACCCCGCGGTATCCGACGACCAGATGTTCGCCGACCTGGCGGTGGGCGGCGTGCTGGGCTGCGCCGCGCTGTGGCTGCGCCGACGGCACCCGGTGGGGCTGGCGGTCGCGCTGCTGCCGGTCTCGGCCGTCTCGCACTTCGTCATCGGACCGCTGCTGGTGGCGCTGTTCACGGTCGCGGTGCACCGGCCGCCGCGCACCACCGCGTTCGTCGGCGCGGGCGCGATGGGCTTCTCCGTCCTCGGCGGGCTGCTGCGCGACGACCCGGAGCTGGACTTCGCCACCTCCATGGTGTTCGGCGCCATCATCTACGGCTGCGTCATCGGCTGGGGCCTGTTCGTACGCTCGCGGCGACAGCTGCTGGAGTCACTGCGGGATCGGGCCCGGCGAGCGGAGGCGGAGGCCGCGCTCCGCGCCGAGCAGGCCCAGCGGCTGACCCGGGAGCGGATCGCCCGCGAGATGCATGACGTCCTGGCGCACCGTCTGTCGCTGCTGAGCGTGCACGCGGGCGCGCTGGAGTACCGGGCGGACGCCTCGCCCGAGGAGGTGGCCCAGGCCGCGGGGTGATACGCGGCAGCGCGCACGCGGCGTTGCAGGATCTGCGCGAGGTGATCGGGGTGCTGCGGGCGCCGGTCGGGGAGTCGGCGGACGGGCCGCCGGAGCGGCCGCAGCCCACGCTCGCTGACCTGCCCCGCCTGGTGGCGGAGTCCCGGCAGGCGGGTATGCGGGTGACCCTGCGGCAGGCCCCGGCCGACGAGGGAGCGCCCGCGGTGCCGGGCGGCACGGCGCGTACGGCGTACCGGATCGTGCAGGAGGGCCTGACGAACGCGCGCAAGCACGCGTCGGGAGCCGAGGTGACGGTCACGGTGGCGGGTGCGCCGGGCGAGGGCCTGCGGGTGGAGGTTCGCAACCCGCTCCCTGCCCCGGACGGTGCCCCCGACCCCGCCCCCGCCGCCGTAGCCGCGCCCGGCGCGGGACAGGCCGGCACTGGCACCGCCACCGTGCTCTGTGCGACCACGCGCAGGGCGCACGGCGCCGGCGGCGCACCCGCCGATGCCATCCCCGGCGCCGGGGCGGGCCTTACCGGTCTGGCGGAGCGGGCGGCGCTGGCCGGTGGGCGGCTGGAATGCGGGCGGGCATCGGACGGGGCCTTCCGGCTCCACGCATGGCTACCGTGGCCCGCATGAGTGCCTCCGCCGACGCGTCCACGCCGTCGCCCGCCGCCCCGTCCGTGACCTCGCCTTCATCCATCGCCCCGCCCGCGGCCTCGCCCTCCGCCCCGTCGCCCTCCCCTGCCCCCGGCCCCTCGTCCGCCACCGGCGCCCCGTCGCCCTCCCCCACCCCCGTCCGGCTGCTGCTCGTTGACGACGACCCGCTGGTACGGGCCGGGCTGCGGCTCATGCTCGGCGGTTCGCCCGGCATCGAGATCGTCGCCGAGGCGGCCGACGGCGGCGAGGTCGCGGCGCTGGTGGACCGGCACGCGCCGGACGTGGTGCTGATGGACATCCGCATGCCGACGGTGGACGGGCTGTCGGCCACCGAGACACTGCGCCGCCGCGAGAACCCCCGGAGGTCGTCGTCCTCACCACGTTCAACGCGGACGAGCATGTGCTGCGAGCGCTGCGCGCCGGGGCGGCGGGCTTCCTGCTCAAGGACACCCCTCCCGCCGAGATCGTCGCGGCCGTGACACGGGTGGCGGCGGGCGACCCCGTGCTGTCCCCGGCCGTGACACAGCAGCTCATCGCCCACGTGGCCGGGTCGGGGCGAGACCAGCGGCGGGACCGTGCCCGGCGGCTGCTGGACGGGCTGGGCGAGCGGGAGCGCGAGGTCGCGGTGGCGGTGGGCCATGGCCGGTCCAACGCCGAGATCGGGGCGGAGCTGTTCATGAGCATCCCGACGGTCAAGACACACGTGTCGCGCGTCCTCACCAAGCTCGGCCTGAACAACCGGGTGCAGATCGCGCTCCTCGCCCACGACGCGGGGCTGCTCGACGGCGGCGAATAATCGCTGGACACCAGGACGTTGGCGCGTCTACGGTGCGATGACGCCCGTGAGCAGAGCCGGAAGGAGGCGAGAGCGATGAACACCCTGTGTGTCACCCCGTCTGAGCGCTCCCGCCCCACCCTCCGGGCGTCCCGTCACTGATCTCACCGATCACTGACCACCGATCCTCACCGATCCGGGAGCGCGTCATCTCCCGGAAGGATCCTCATCCTCATGACCGAACCGATCGAAAAGATCGACGCGACCGACCTGGTCATCCGCGCGCTCACCGAACACGAGGCGCACCTCTTCCACACCCTCCCCGACCCCGGTCTGGTCGGCCGTGCGTACCTCGGCCACACCTACGCCACGCGCGAGGCGGGCGGCGAGTACCGCCCGGAGTGGACCTGGGTCGCCCTGCGCGGTGACCGGGTCGTCGCCCGGGCCGCCTGGTGGGGCGGCCCCGACGACACCGAACCGAAGGCCCTGGACTGGTTCGACTTCGCCGACGGCGAGGCCGACGCGGCCGTGCGGCTGCTGCGTACGGCACCGCTGCGCGCCGAGTACAGCCTGCTGCTGCCGCCCGGCTGGCGCGACGAGCCCGCGGTGCGGGCCGCCGCCCGGTCCCGCATCGACGCCGCGACCGCCGCCGGTCTGACGCCGCTGGTGGAGCGCTTCCGGTACGAGTGGACGACGGGCGACGGGCTGCCGGAGCGGCCGGGCCGCCTGGAGTTCCGCCCGGAGCCGGACGACGCGGCGATCGCGGATGTGCTGCGCCGCGTCCACCAGGGCACCCTCGACGCGCACGACCGCCGGACCATCGCCGAGTCGGGCGTGGAGGCGGCCGTGCGGGAGAACCTGGAGTTCTTCCACTGGTTCCCCTCACCCCGCGCGTGGTGGCGGCTCGCCTACACCCCGCAGGGCGACCTCGTCGGCATCCACGTGCCCGCGCACAACCCGGCGGGGCCCTGCGTCGGCTTCATCGGCGTCGTACCGGAGCAGCGCGGTCACGGCTACGCCTACGACCTGCTCGTGGAGTGCACCCATGATCTGGTCTCCCACGGGGCGACGCGGATCGCCGCCGCCACCGACCAGGGCAACACGCCGATGGCGGCCCATTTCGCGAAGGCCGGCTATCCCGTCGCCCAGGAGAAGATCGACCTGGTCTGACGCCCCGCCACATCGGCCCGGACCGGCGCCTGGAGTCGCCGACGTCCTGCTGCGCTCCCGCCCGGCGTCCCCCAGCATGGTGGGGGATGCCGGGCGACCGCAGATGAGGTGACGTCAGTGCTGTTCGAGGTCTGGGCACCGCACGCCGACCGGGTCGTGCTCCATGTGGACGGCACCACGCACCCCATGGAGCGCGACCCTGACCGTACCGGCTGGTGGCGGGCGAACGCCGCCGCGCGCCACGGCTCGCGGTACGGCTTCGCGCTGGACGGCGGACGGCCGCTGCCCGATCCGCGCTCCCGCCGCCAGCCGGACGGCCCGGACGGGCTGAGCGCGGTCGTGGACCCTGCCGGGTTCAGCCAGGACGGCGAGTGGCCCGGGCGACCGCTGGCGGGCGCGGTGCTGTACGAGCTGCACATCGGCACCTTCACCCGCGCGGGCACCTTCGACTCCGCCGCCGAACGGCTGCCGTATCTGGCGGAGTTGGGGGTGACCCATGTGGAGCTGATGCCGGTGTGCCCGTTCCCCGGGCGGCACGGCTGGGGATACGACGGGGTCGCCCCGTGGGCGGTGCACGAGCCGTACGGCGGCCCGGACGGCCTCCGGCGCTTCGTGGCCGCCGCGCACGGGCACGGACTCGGCGTCGTCCTGGACGTGGTCCACAACCATCTGGGGCCTTCCGGCAACCACCTGCCCGCCTTCGGCCCGTACTTCACCGACACCCATCACACCCCCTGGGGCGCGGCGGTCAACCTGGACGCGCCCGGCTCGGACGAGGTGCGGGCGTACTTCATCGGCAGCGCGCTGGCGTGGCTGCGCGACTACGGCGTCGACGGGCTGCGGCTGGACGCCGTGCACGCGCTGTGCGACACGCGTGCCGAGCACTTCCTGGCCGAGCTGTCCGCCGCCGTGGACCGGCTCGCGGCCAGGACCGGCCGACCGCGGTTCCTGATCGCGGAGTCCGACCTGAACGACCCGTGCACCACCGCCCCGCGGGAGGCGGGCGGCCACGGGCTGCACGCGCAGTGGAACGACGACTTCCACCACGCGCTGCACACGGCGCTCACCGGGGAGTCACAGGGCTACTACGCCGACTTCGCGGCCGATCCGGCCGCGGCCCTCGCCAAGACGCTGGCCTCGGGCTTCTTCCATGACGGCACGTACTCCTCGTTCCGCGGCCGCGCGCACGGCAGGCCGCTGGACCGGCGCGCCACGCCGGCGGCGCGGCTGCTCGGCTACGCCCAGACACACGACCAGGTCGGCAACCGGGCCCAGGGCGACCGGCTGTCGGCCGACTGCTCCCCGGGACGGCTGGCCTGCGCCGCCGCGCTGGTGCTGTGCGCGCCGTTCACTCCGATGCTGTTCATGGGCGAGGAGTGGGGGGCGCGCACGCCGTGGCAGTACTTCACCGACCATACGGACCCGGAGCTGGCCGAGGCCGTACGGACCGGCCGCCGCCGCGAGTTCGCCGCCCACGGCTGGGCCGAGGCGGAGGTGCCGGACCCGCAGGATCCGGCCACCCGGGACCGCTCCTGCCTGGACTGGTCGGAACCCGGCCGGGAGCCGCACGTCTCGCTGCTCGCCTGGTACCGGCGGCTGATCGCGCTGCGCAGCGGTGAGCCGGCGCTGTCCGATCCGGGCTGGGAGTACGGAGCGCTGACGGCCGGACGGGAGGGCGCGGTGCACTTCCGCCGCGGCCCCTTCCACGTGGCCGTCAACCTGGGCCCGCGGCCCGCCGCGCTCCCGCTGGGCCCGGAGTCCGCCGGGGCGCGCGTGGTCGCCGCGTGGCGGCCGGTGGCCGCGCCGGACCCGGCTGGCGCCGTGCTGCTGCCCGCCGAGACGGCGGCCGTTCTTGCGGACCCGGCACCTGGGCAGGACGCTGGAAGGTGACGCGCCCGCGCCTTCGTGCGTGCGCGGACCGGGCACCGGGGCGTGGCGGCGCGGCCGAAGGAGTGACCGCCATGCGTACGCTGCTCACCGCACGGATCCACACCGAGGCCGGCAACGAGGCCATCAGGAATGGCACCATGCCCGCGTCCCTGAAGAAGATCATGGACGAGCTCAAGCCCGAGTGCGCCTACTTCACCCCGATCGGCGGCCGCCGCGCCATCCTGATCGTCTTCGACATGAAGGAGTCCTCGCAGATGCCCGCCATCGCGGAGCCGCTCTTCGAGGAACTGGACGCGGAGGTCACCTTCCAGCCGGTGATGAACTACGACGACCTCCAGAAGGGCCTGGCGACCTTGCAGGGCTGACCGATCACCTCCTCGGCAGCCGGATCAGGCCACCATCGGCGACTTTCGGCCGTAGTCACGCAACGTACAGCGGTGAACACAGAGCTCATCTAGCGTGAGGCCCGCATCCATGAGGGAACGGGGGGACACATGGATCCCATCACTGCCGCCGCGGCGGCCGGGGTCGCGCTCGTGGTCAAGGGAGCGCTGGAGTCTGCGGGCCAGGAAGCAGGCCGGTCGGGCTGGAGCGGCGGCACGCGGCTGATCGAGCGGATCCGTGCCCGTTTCCGGGGTGACGGCGACGCGGAGGGCGCGCTCGACCGCGTACAGCAAAGCCCGGACGACGACGCCGCGCGGGAGCTGCTGCAGCGGATGCTGCACGCCCACATGCTGCGCGACCGCGACTTCGAGTCGGACGTGCGCCGACTGATCGACGAAGCGGTGGCGGCGCAGGGCGGCGGGGCTCAGGTCAACGCCGCGGTCATCAAGAACGCCCAGGTCTTCAACGAGAAGGTCGAGATCAAGGGCGACTGGAACATCTCCTGACGGCACCGGAACAGCGCGAGCGTCCACGCATCAGGGATCACGAAGCAAAGATCACGAGTGAGAGATCACGAGTGAGAGATCACGAGTTAGAGATCACGAGTTAGAGATCACGAGTTAGAGATCACGAGTTCATGAGCGAGGAACCACCGGCGGACGAGGCACCGCCCGGTGCCGGGCCCGCCGGCGCCCCGGCCACCGCGGACAAGGGCGCCAAGGCGGAACCGAGCCCGGCCGACGAGGACGGCGACGGCCCGGTCAGCGAGTCGGACGCCCTGCGCAACCTCACGCAGGGCGGCGGTCAGGACGACGCCGAGCGCTCCGAGGCGGTACGGGCGAGCGCCATCGCCGATCTCATCGCCGAGCGGCTGAACGCCGACTCCTCCGGCACCCGGATCGGCACCCTGGCCCTGTTCAACGAGTCCGTCAGCTTCGGCGGGGGCTTCCACACCGGCGGCCGGGCCGCGCCACCGCCGCCGGGGGCCGGCGCCACCGTTCCACTCGACGAGACGGAACTGGCCGAGTACACCGAGCTGTATGTGCACCCGGAGAGCTACGCCGCAGCGCTGGACGCCCTCTGCGAGCAGCATCTGCTGGTGCTGACCGCACCGCCGGGCAGTGGCCGGGAGGCGGCCGCCGTGAACCTCCTCGCCGAGGCGATGGCGGTGAGCGGCAGCGCCGACGGCGCCTGCCATCGTGTCCTCGACCCCTCGGTGATCGTCTCCCCCGACTGGGTGCCCCCCGCCGAGAACAGCGGGTATCTCGCCGTGCTCGACGACGCGGGCCCGGGGAGGCAGCCGCTGGGCGCGGCCGGGCTGCGCGGGATAGCCGGAGCGGTCGCCAGATTGAAGGCCGCGCGGAGTCATCTGGTGCTTGTGGGCGGCCACGATCTCGATGTGGCCGCCTCCGGGCCCGGCGCGGGACCGGTCGCCCGCCATCGACTGGCCGCGGTGGATCCGGTGGCCGTCGTGGAACTCCGTGTGCTGGGACACGGTGCGGCCCTCGAGGCACGGAACGAGCTGCACGCGCTGTTGGAGAGGTCCGGAGCGGCGACGGCCCTGCGTGAGCGCCTGTCGCCCGCGCACGCGGTGCGGTTGGCCTCGGTCATCACCGCCGACGGCGACCTGCCCGCGGCGGTGGCCGCGCTGCGTGATCCGAGCGACCAGGTGGCCACCTGGTTCAGCCGTCATCGCGAGCCGGAGTCCCTCGCGTTCGCGCTCGCCGCGGCCGTGCTGGAGGACAGCAGCTACCTCACCGTCGCCGACGCCGCCATCGCCTTACGCCGCGCGCTGACGCCGACCGAAGAGGCACCGCCCGACGTCCGCTTCCGGGAGCGGCTCCGACACGAGCAGCCGTGGATCGAAGTGGTCACCACGAGGGACGGCACCACCGCCGGTCCACCGCGTGTGCGCTTCCGCAGTGGCCTCCTGCGCCAGGTGGTCCTCGCCTACGCCTGGACGACCCTCGACGGCCGCCGGGACGCCGTGCTCGGCTGGCTGCGCGGTCTGCTCGTCCACAGCGATCTGGAGGTACGGGCACGTGCGGCGGTCGCGGCCGGAGTGCTGGTGTGGGCCGACCACCATTACGCGGCGCACCGCTTCCTCAAGTCCTGGGCCGGCAGCTCCTCGTGGCCGGTGCGGCAGGCCGCGGCGACCGCGCTCGGCGTGGCCGGCAGCAGGCCGGAGACGGCGGAGGCCGTCTGGGAGCTGCTGCGTGAGTGGGCGAGCGGCGGCGTCGGCGCGCACCAGCGGAAGGTGGCCGGTACGGCGGCGAACGCCGTCGGCGGGCTCCTCGGCAGGAAGGCGCCCCGGCGCGCGCTGGAGGTGCTGCGCACCGCGCTCGACCGCCGGGACGACTGGGGCACGCTCACCCCGGTCGCGTGGGGCGGGGTGCACCTGCTCCACCAGGGCCGGGCCGGCCACGTGCTGGACGCCTACCTGGACTGGTCCGCGCCGCAGGATCTCTCGCCGATGGTGGTGAAGACCCTGTCGGCGTTCGTCTTCGCGGTGTCCCAGCCGTACCAGGAGAGCGCCGCGGCGGGTGCCGAGCCTCCGCGGGGCGCGGTGCCCGGCGTGCCGCTGCTGCTGAGCGGCCTGTCCGAACACTCCGCGCGGCTGGCGGAGCTTTGGGCACGCGCGCTCGCCCGCAAGCCGGTGCAGGACCCGGCGCTCGACGCGCTGCGGCGATGGATCGACGACTACACCGACCGCTGTCCCGGCGCCCTGGACGACGTGCGCGCGCTGCTCGTGGACATCGCCCGGAGGCCCGGCAAGCACCGGGAACGCCTGCTGTGGTGGCTCATGAAATGGGCCGACGACCGGGAACACCCGTCCCGGCACTCCGCGTCGCTGTACAGCGCCGTGGACCGGTCGGGCTGATCCGGTGACCGGGTGTCCCGGAGGCCGGACCGCATACCGAGAGTGCCCGTGTGAGGAGATGCCTGTGGAGGAGCTGACGTACGACCCGGTGCTGGACAGCCAGCCACTGCCGCGCTGGCGGCTGCTGAACCCGCTCCGGCCGCCGGCCCCGGGAAGGGCTCTGGTGCTGGTCCCGGACAGCGGCGCCGCGCTGACGGTCCGGCCCGGCGAGGAGATACCCGCGGCGCGCTTCGGCGCCTACCAGAGTGTGTACACGGTCGATATGACCGAGCACCGGCTCATCCTCGACATCGCCCTGCTCAGCCGGGATGCCACCTTCTCGTTCCGCAGCCGGGTGGACGTGGTGTGCCGGGTCGCGGACCCCGCCGAGGTGGTGGCGCGGGGCATCAGGGACATGAGCGGCGCACTGTACGGACACCTCCGCGGCATGCTGCGGAGGGTCGCGCGGGAGTACGACATCGGTCACTTCCACGAGGCCGAGGAGGCGCTCAACGCCGCGGTTCGCGACTTCACGGGCGACTCGGCCGTGCGGCTGCGCGGCATCCGGGTCGAACTGCTCGTGGACGAGGACGAGATCGCCGCGAGCGGGCGCGCGTACCGGGACGTCGTACGGGAGACCCGGCTCGACGGGATGCGCCGCGACCGGCATCTGGACCTGATCCGCGACGAGGGCGTCGAGGGGCTCATCGCCGAGATCATGGAGAAGGAGGGGGCGCGCGCCGCACTCGCCTGGATCGAGAAGGGCGAGGCGGACAAGCGGGAGGCACGGCTCCAGGCCATGCGGATGGTGCTGGAGCGCGGCGACGCCCACCGCGAGCCCTTCGAGCAGGCGGAGCTCGAACGCGCGGTGGTGGAGGAGGTGTTGGGCGACGGCGGTGGGGCGCCCTTCGGCGGGCCCCGGCGCGGGCGTCTGCGGGGCGCGCTGGCCGCGGGCCGGGCCACCGCTCCGGAACCGGAGACGCCGGAGGCGGCACCGTCCCCGGCGGCGCACCCGACGCTGCGGGGCGACGTGGTCCGGCCGCGACCGGCACGGATGGACGGCCCTCCACCCGAGGACGAACCCGTACCCGCCGCGGACCCCGCCCCGACGCTGACGGACCCCGCCCCGACACCGGCGGATCCCGCACCGGCGCCGCGGTTCGCGGACGCGCCCCCGCCGCCCGCGCCGCCGACGCCCGCGGCCACGCCCCCGCGGCCTTCGGACCCGGCACCGCCGGGGCGGGTGAGCCGGGTGCGGGGGACGGCCAAGCGTCCGCCCGGCGGTACGGGAACAGGCGAGGAGCCACGATGACCGCACAGCATGGCACTGCCCGTCCCGACACCGAGGCGGCCACCGGAGCACCCGGTGGACTCCCCGCTCCCCCGGCCGGCCCGGCAGGCCGGAACTTACCGCCGCGGATGATCTGGGGACACGAAGGACCTGGTCTGCAGGGCGCCGTCGTGTGGACCGAGCGGGTCCCGGGACGGGGCGAGGACGCCGAGCCCTTCGTCGCCCACCACTTCGGCACCGCCCAGGGCCTGGTCGCGGTCTTCGACGGTTCGGGCGGCTCGGGTTCGTCGCCCGTCTGGCAGGCCCCCGACGGGGAGACGCGGACCGGCGCCTGGGTCGGTTCACGGGTGGCGAGGCTGGCCACCGACTGCTGGTTCCATGACGTGGTCGCCGAGGACCAGGACAACGCCCCCGGGCAACTGCGCGACTACCTGGAGTACTTCCTGTCGTCCGCGCCGCAGCGGCGCAGCAAGATCGTGGGCAGGATGCGCCGGCAGCTGCCCACCACCCTGGCGGCCGTGCGGTATGAGTTGCGCGGCGAATCGGCGGAGTGCCAGGCGCTGTGGGCCGGGGACTCGCGTGCGTACACGCTGCGGCCCGACCGGGGGCTGTGTGTCCTCACGCGTGACCACACGGAGGAGCACGACGCCCTCAAGCTGCTCCGGTCGGATCCGCCGATGACCAACTCGGTCTGCGCCGACCGGGAGTTCGAGATCGACAGCCAGCGCATGGCGTTCCCGCTGCCCTGTGTGCTCCTGGCGGCCACCGACGGCTTCTTCGGGTACGTCCAGACCCCCGGGGACTTCGAGTGGCTGCTGCTGGACACGCTGATGCGGGCGCGCACCCCGGTCGAGTGGGCCGACCTGCTCCGCCGGGAGGTGCAGGGGTATACCGCCGACGACGCGTCGCTGGCCCTGGTCGCCCTCGGCTACCGGGACCTCTCGCAGATCCGCGCCGCCTTCGCGGACCGCCACGACACGATGACGAAGCACTACGCACGCACCAGGCCACCAGCGGCCGCCACGGCGGCCGAGACGCGCGGCTGGCAGGACGCGGCCTGGCAGGCGTACCGCACCGACTACGAGACCTACCTGCCGCCGCTGCCGGAGGAGCGGATATGAAACAGGGCGATGTGATCGCGGGATACCGCGTCATCAGTGAGCCGACCAACGCCAATGGCGGCAAGTGCATGTGGGCCTTCGCGGAGAAGGGGGGCCAGGAGTTCTTCCTGAAACGGTTCCTGGAGCCCAAGCGGCCTCGTGAGGGGTCCACCGCGAGCGCGGCGAGCCGCCGTATCCGCATGGAGGTGTGCAAGGAGTTCGAGGACCGGCACCGCGCCATCATGAGGCAGTTGCGGCCGGACACTCCCGGCGGCGGCAACCTCGTCCTCGCGACGGACTTCTTCCACGAGGGCAGCACGTATTACAAGGTCACCGAGCGGATCGACACCTCCAGCATCGACAAGCCGCAGGCACTGGAGCCCCGTCAGAAGGCGGTGCTGCTCAAGACCCTCGGCCTGAGCCTGCAACTGCTGCACAACATCGATGTGGTGCACGGCGACCTCAAGCCGCTCAACGTGCTGGTGCAGAAGCGGGACGGTGCCGCGTTCCACACCGCGAAGTTGATCGACTTCGACGACTCCTACCTCTCCGGCCGTCCCCCCGGGCGTCAGGACATCGCGGGCGACTCGCTGTACGGCGCGCCGGAGTGGCGCCGCTATGTGCAGGAGGACGAGGCGGTCCAGGCGGAGCACCTGACCACGGCGGTGGACATCTTCGCGCTGGGACTGATGACGCACTACTACGTGACGGGAGCCGCCCCCGGATACGCCGACCGGTACGGGTCCCCCGCCGACGCGGTCAACGCGGGCGAGGACCTGGCCATCGACCCCCGGCTCTCGGATTCCCTGCGGGGCCTGATCCGGGCCATGACGGCGCGCTCCCCCGGGCGCAGGCCGCGGATCGCCACCTACCTGGGGACGCTCAAGGACCACCAGGTGTGCGCGCTCCAGCACCGCCGCCCGGGCACCGTGAAGCCGAAGCCGGCGGCCTCCAGGGCAGCGGAGTCCGCGGGCACGACGTCGGGTGGTGCGGAGGGCGACGCGTCCGCGCCGCGTACGAGCCGGGTCCGGGGGGCCAACCTCAAGGGCACCGGCACTCCTCGTACCACCGCGTCGCCACCCCCTTCCGACCCCCCGGCGGCCCCGGCTCCCTCCGAGGAGCCCAAGCCGGCCGCCCCGAGGACGTCCCGGGTGCGGATCAACCTGGGTACCCGCCGCAAGCCGTAACCCCAGCTCCGAGGAGACACCACAATGAACGCCAACATCGAGCAGTACCAGGGGAATCTCCAGTACGCGGTCGACATCGTGCTGTGCATCGACGCGACCGGCAGCATGTTCCCCGTCCTCGACTCGGTGAAGTCGAGCGCCCTGCAGTTCCATGACCGCCTCAACGACGTGATGGCGAAGAAGGGCAAGGCGATCAGCCAGCTCAGGTTGAAGGTGATCGCGTTCCGGGACTTCGGCGACGATCCGTCCAGCGCGATCGAGCAGACCGATTTCCTCCAGCTGCCCGCACAGGCGAGGGACTTCGAGGCGTTCGTGCGCGGGATCGACGCCGCGGGGGGCGGCGACATCCCCGAGTCCGGTCTGGAAGCGCTGGCCCTCGCCATCAACGCGCCCTGGGAGAGGGGCCTCGACCGCAGGCGGCACGTCATCGTCATGTTCACCGACGCCCCGGCCCACCCCTTGGGCACGGTCGGCACCTCGGCGCACTCCTATCCGGCCGGGATCCCGCGCAGCATGGACGAGCTCTTCGAGCAGTGGGGGTATGCGCGCAGCCAGACCGCGGTGATGGAGCAGTCGGCCAAGCGCCTCGTGCTCTTCGCCCCCGAGGGCGCCCCGTGGTCGGACCCCATCGCGGAGGAGTGGGATCTCACGCTGCACTTCGAGTCCAAGGCCGGGGACGGGCTGGAGGAGTTCGAGATGGACGAGATCATCGAGACGATCGCGAACAGCCTGTGAGAATCGAATGGCCCGGATTCCGGCTGGTGGTGCGGGACAGGAGGACACTGGTCTTCCAATGGACTGCCCTTGGCTCTCTCCAGGTGCCCGCGGACCGCTGCTCCTCGTTGACCGTCCAGCCGCGCGGGCAGACCGGTGGGGTGCAGCTCGTCTTCCAATTCCGCACGGCGGAAGGCCAGCCGAGTGGGTTCATCTCGGCGCGGGCCGATGTTCCCGCCGAATTCGCGGGCCCCGCCATCGAGTTCGTGGAAGCGCTCAAGCACGAGTACGGGATCGGCGACGCCTCCGATGACGAGGGCGCGGAGGCCGACCGGTTCAGCCGGGTCCCCTACGACAGCCGGGAGTGGATCGCCGCTCCGGCGGCCGCGCCGGCCGAGGAGCTGTACGAGGAAGTGTTCCAGCGGATCGCGGCGGAACGGGCGTCCTGACGGACCCGGCGGAAGGGGGTGAGGGGTGGCAGCGGCGAACTGGAAGTGTCGGGACTGCGATACCGACAATGATCCCGGCGAGACGAACTGCATCGCCTGTGACACGCCGAGGAGCAGCGCCGCACGCCGGCCGCCGACCACGGCGAAGTCCAACCCGCCGAAGAAGGCCACGGCCGTGAAGTCCGGTGGCGGAGCGAAGCCGGCGGCGAAGCGGCCGGCCCCGGCCCGGCCGACGGCGGACTGGACGTGCCGCAAGTGCGACACGAACAACACGGCGACGGCGCTGTCCTGCATCGCGTGCGGGACGGGGTGGAAGGCGGCGAAGAAGGCCGCCCCCAGGAAGCCTGCTCCGAAGAAGGCCCCGGCGAAGAAGTCGGCGGCCACGAAGTCGACCACCTCATCAGCCGGGCCCTCCAGGTCCGGCGGCGGTACGGGTACGGGAACGAGACCTCGCGCCGCCCGGCCCACCACCGCGCCGCGCGAGGTCTTCTACCCGTCGGCCGGTTCCGCTGGATACACGCCGCCCACCACGCCGCGCCGGACGCCTCCTGCGGCGTCTCCCCCGCCCCCGAAGCCCTGGACCGCCGCGCCGTATCCGCCTCCGGCGCCCAGGGCTCCGGCGCCGGGGGGCCGGAGCAAGGACCGCCTCAAGGGCTGCCTCGGCGTGATCGTGGGGCTCTTCCTGCTCTACCAGCTCCCCAAGAGCTGTCTGGCGGGCATCTCCGCCGGCGGCGACGGAGACGCGGCCCCGGACGCCTCGGAGAGCAGTGCGCCGTCCTGCCCGGAACGGATCGCCGCGGCCCTGCCGGACGGCGGCGGCAGCGGCACAAAACTGGTCAAGGCGTTCCGCACGAAGAACAAGCAGATCGTCCTCTGCCGGACGGGGGGCGGCAAGCTCTACTACTTCGGGGAGTTCAAGGACCGGCGGGAGAAGGGCATCGCCATGTCCGCGACGGAGACCTCGGACGGGTACGAGGCCCGTAACGGCGCATACCGCTACCGCATCCATGACGGGGTCGTGACGATCTACGAGTCCGATCGGCGGATCGGTGAGGAAGACCTCACCCCGGAGCCCTCACCGTCCTGATCCGGTCACCCCGCGTCCGGGGCCAGCCGCAGGGAGATCGAGTTGATGCAGTACCGCTGGTCGGTCGGGGTCGGGTAGCCCTCGCCCGCGAAGACGTGGCCCAGGTGGGAGCCGCAGCGGGCGCAGCGGACCTCGGTGCGGAGCATGCCGAGTGAGCGGTCCTCGATCAGTTCGACGGCGCCGGTGTCCTTCGGGTCGTAGAAGGACGGCCAGCCGCAGTGACTCTCGAACTTGGCGTCGGAGCGGAACAGCTCGGCCCCGCAGGCCCGGCAGGAGTAGACGCCGGCGGTCCTGGTGTCGGTGTACTCGCCGGTGAAGGCGCGCTCGGTGCCCGCCTCGCGCAGGACGTGGTACTCCTGCGGGGTCAGCTCGGCGCGCCACTGCTCGTCCGGCTTCTCGATCTCGTACGGCATGGGTAAGGCCCCTCCTCAGTGCTCCGGGCGCTCCAGGTGGGCGAGGATCCGCGGACCGAGGTCGGTCACGTCGCCGGCGCCCATGGTGAGAACGAGATCACCCGGCTTCGCCATTCCGGCGATCAGCTCCACGGCCTCGTCCTTGCCGGGGCGGAGCGGACGTCCGCGCCGTGCCGGGCGGCGGCGTCGATGATGAGGGCGCTGGTGACGCCGGGGATCGGGTCCTCGCGGGCGGGGTAGATGTTCAGGACGACGGACGCGTCGGCAAGGGTGAGCGCCTCGCCCATCTCGGCGCCGAGCTCCTGGGTGCGGCTGAACAGGTGCGGCTGGAAGAGGGCCAGGACGCGGCCCTCGCCCGCGCCGCCGCGGATGGCCTCCAGGTCGGCGGAGATCTCGGTGGGGTGGTGCGCGTAGGAGTCGATGACCTGGACCCCGGCGGCGTTGCCCTTGAGCTGGAGGCGGCGCTTGACGCCGGTGTACGCGCCGAGGGCGGGGGCCAGCTCCGCGGCGGGGATGCCGAGCGCGACGCCCGCGGCGAGGGCGGCGACGGCGTTGTGGGCGTAGTGGCGGCCGGGGACGGAGACGGTGAAGGCCAGCGGCGCGGCGTCGCCCAGATCGATGGTGACCTCGCTGGTCAGGCCGTGCGCGGCGACGTCCAGGACGCGGATGTCGGCGTCGTCGGCCGCACCGTACGTGACGATGTTCAGCCCCGCGCGGTCCCCCAGGCGGCGGGTCAGCTCGCGGGCGCCGTCGTGGTCGGCGGAGATCACCAGGGTGCCGCCCGGCCGGACGCGTCCCACGAAGGTCTCGAAGGAGTCGTAGATCTCCTCCATGGAGGCGTAGTTCGCGTGGTGGTCCAGCTCCACGTTGAGGATGATCGCGACCTCGGGGGCGTACTTGTGGAAGGACCGGTCGCTCTCGTCGGCCTCGGCGACGAAGATGTCGCCGCCGCCGTGGTGGGCGTTGGAGCCGGGGGCGTCGAGGTCGCCGCCGATGGCGTAGGAGGGGTCCAGGCCGAGCGTGCTCAGGGAGACGGCGAGCATGGAGGTGGTGGTCGTCTTGCCGTGGGTGCCCGCGACGGCGATCGGACGGGCGCCCTCCATCAGCGCGGCGAGCGCGTCGGAGCGGTGGACGACGGGGATACCGCGCTCGCTCGCGGCGGCCAGCTCGGGGTTGTCGGCGCGGATGGCGCTGGAGACGACCACGCAGGTGGCGTCGGCGGCGAGGTGGTCGGTGGCGTGGCCGAGGTGGACGGTGGCGCCATGGGCGCGCAGCGCGTCGGCGGTCGGGGAGCCCTTGGCGTCACTGCCCGCGACCTGCGCCCCGCGCATGGCGAGGATCTTCGCGATGCCCGACATTCCGGCGCCGCCGATGCCGATGAAGTGCGGTCGGTCCATGGCGGACGGAATGGCTGCCATATGCGGGGCTCCCCTGCCTGTGCGGTGTGTCGCGTGCCAGTTGTCCGTCGTCCGAACACCTGTCGGCGCCGATTGTCGCCTGCGGCGATACGCCGCGCAAAATATTGCGCGGCGAGGGCCCCCGGCGGCGTTACCGGCGCAGAGTAATGCGCATCCCGTACCGGGGGTGCCGCTCAGCCGCCCGCCGCGGTCTCGTCCACGGCGTGCGAGAAGAGCTTGAGCACGGGCACGCCGACCTTGTGCCGGGCGCGGGAGGCCCAGTCGCGGTGGAAGAACTCCTCCACGAAGTGCGGCGCGGTCAGCACGATCACCTCGTCGGCCCCTGTCTGGTCGACCACCGAGCGCAGCAGGTCCAGCGGATGCCGTTCGACGACCTGACCGACGGCTTCGCTGCCGGCCGCGCGCAGTGCCGCCAGGGAGTGGGTCAGGGCCCGCTCGGCGGGCAGCAGCGCCTCCTCGCCCTCGGGCTCGTCCGCCTCGCGGACGGCGTGTTCCAGTTCGCCGAGCGCGACGTCGTCGATCGCGCGGAGCAGCCGGTCCTGGTCGCCCCGCGGCTGCATGAGGACGACGAAGGAGACCGGGTCGTCGCCGTGCAGAGTGGTGACGAACTCCACGTCGGCGGGGGTGAGGGGCTTCTCGATCATCAATACGCTGGTGAACACGACGGACGCCCTTCTCCTTCTGGGCCGCACCGGCCCCACAGAAACCATCCTGTGCGTGCCCGCGTGCCCGCGAGCACTCGCGTTGACTCAATTCTGCCCGGCCGAAGCTAAGTGGAAGCGGATATTCCGCCGATCATCAGATCCGACGGTAACGGGTGAAGAGGAACCCGGCCTCTTCCAGAACCGAGGCGAGCGCGAACCGCTCCGGATCCACCAGGGCGGGACCGCTCATGATCCGGCTCGCGTCCCCCGCCGCGACCATGGGCGCCAGCGACAGGCACACCTCGTCCAGCGCCCCGGCCGCGGCGAACTGGCCCAGCAGCCGGGGGCCGCCCTCCGTCAGCAACCGGGTGAGTCCCCGCGCGGCCAGCACCGGCACCACTCGGGCCGGATCGACCCCGCGCCCCTCGCCCGCCACCAGCACCTCCGCGCCCGCCGCGCGGGCGGCCGCCACCCGCTCCCGGGGGCCTGCTCCCCGGTGAGCACCAGCGTCGGCACCAGCGGCGCGGTGAACAGCGGTGCCGACAGGTCCAGGTCGAGGCCCGCGCTGACCACGGCGATCACCGGGGCGGGCGGCTGCCCGGCCGCCGCGCGGCGGGCCGCGAAGGCCTCCCGGGCGCGGGCCGGGCGGTACCCCTCCTGGCGCACCGTCTCGGCGCCCACCACGACCACGTCGGCCAGGGCCCTCAGCACGCCGAAGATCCGCATGTCGGCGGCGCAGGACAGCGGCTGCGACCGGCCGCCGTGATGGGCGGCCCCGTCCAGCGAGGACACCATGTTGGCCCGCAGCCAGCCGCCACCAGGCCGCGAGGCGTCCCCGGGCACCGGGGCGTCCCGCGGCCCGTCCCCGGGCACGGGGGAAGGCTCCGGATACGCGTAGGCCTCGGCCAGCTCCTCAAGGCTCCACTCACGGTCCTCGATGTCGGACGGGCCACGTTCGGGGGACACGGGGAACAGACGGCGCATAGGCGGCAGTGTGACATGCCTCGCTCATGGACCGGGTCCCGGCGCAACTGCGGATAGGCTGGAGTGCTGTGTCCTCCACCAGCGCAGACTCCTCCTCCGTCGGGCCGATAGCCGCCGATCCGGCCGCCACCGGCGAGGGCCCCGCGGCGCTCACCGCCCGCGCGCCCCACGTCCCCGCCGACCGGCTCGTCGCGGAGATGGTGCCGCCCCCGCGCTTCGACACCGTGCGCTTCGACACGTACATCCCCGACCCGCAGCAGGCCAGCCAGATCCAGGCGGTCAAGGTCCTGGCCGACTTCGGCGCGCGGCTCGGCGGCGGGGCCGACGCGGTCGGCGGCGGCAAGCGGCGCTGGTTCCGCCGCGAGGCGCGGCCCGCGGTCCCCAGCGGCCCGCGCGGCGTCTACCTCGACGGCGGCTACGGCGTCGGCAAGACCCATCTGCTGGCCTCGCTGTGGCACGCCACCGAGGGGCCCGCGGAGCGCAAGGCGTTCGGCACCTTCGTGGAGCTGACGAACCTGGTCGGCGCGCTCGGCTTCCAGCAGACGGTGCAGACCCTCAGCGGGCACCGGCTGCTGTGCATCGACGAGTTCGAGCTGGACGATCCGGGCGACACGGTGCTGGTCTCCAGCCTGCTGAGCAAACTGGTCGAGGCGGGCGTGGCGCTTGCCGCGACCTCCAACACCCTGCCGGGGAAGCTGGGCGAGGGCCGGTTCGCCGCGGCCGACTTCCTGCGCGAGATCCAGGGCCTGTCCGCGCACTTCCGCACCCTGCGGATCGACGGCGAGGACTACCGGCACCGCGGGCTGCCGCAGGCCCCGGCGCCGTACTCCGACGACACGGTGACCCGTACCGCGTACGCCACCCCCGGGGCGTCGCTGGACGACTTCCCCTCCCTCCTGGACCACCTGTCCAAGGTCCACCCCAGCCGCTACGGCGCGATGTGCGACGGCGTCCGGGCCGTCTGCCTGACCGGGGTGGAGCCGGTGCCGGACCAGTCGACGGCGCTGCGTCTGGTGGTGCTGGCCGACCGGCTCTACGACCGGGAGGTGCCGGTGCTGGCCTCCGGCGTGCCCTTCGACGCGCTCTTCGGCGAGGAGATGCTGAGCGGCGGCTACCGGAAGAAGTACTTCCGCGCCATCTCCCGGCTGACCGCGCTGGCCCGCGACGCGAAGCGCCTGACGGAACCGTCCGGCTGAGCCGCCAAGCGCCTGACGGACCTGACGGACACGCGCAACACGTGGTCAATCCGTAGCCGCGGGCTCCGGCGCGTGGTACACACGTGCGGTCATATTTCCTGTCCGCCAGCAGGGAGCAACACCGCATGTCCGCAACACGACGTCAGATCCTGGCCGGTACCGGCGCGCTCGGCGCGTCCATCGCCTTCGCCGGGAGTGTCCCCGAGCTCTTCACCGGCACGGCTGCCGCGGCCACCGACGGCAGCCGCGGCTACGGCCCGCTGATCCCCGACCCCGACGGCCTGCTGGACCTGCCCGAGGGCTTCCGCTACCGCGTCCTGTCCCGCGAGGGCGACGCGCTGCGCTCCGGCGAGGGCACCGTGCCCAGCAACCACGACGGGATGGCCGCCTTCCCCGGACGAGGCGGCCGCACCCACCTCGTCCGCAACCACGAGAACCGGCAGGACGCCAAGCACCGCGTCCCCACCGTCGAGGGCCTGACCTACGACCCCGAGGGCCCCGGCGGCTGTACGGCGCTCACCCTCGACCGGCACAACCGGGTCCTGGGCGAGCGGGTCGCCATCGCGGGCACCTCCACCAACTGCGCGGGCGGGCCCACCCCCTGGCACACCTGGCTGACCTGCGAGGAGACCGAGTTCAGGGCGGGCGAGGAGGGCTACACCAAGGACCACGGCTTCATCTTCGAGGTCGATCCGTACGACCCGCACCGCACCGGCGCGCACCCGCTCACCGCCATGGGCCGGTTCCAGCACGAGGCCATCGCGATCGACCCGCGCAACGGCGTCGTCTACGAGACCGAGGACGCCTTCGACAAGCCGTTCGGCCTCTTCTACCGCTTCCTGCCGAACAAGCCGCTCGGCGGCCGGGGCTCGCTGCGCGCGGGCGGCCGTCTGGAGGCGATGCGGGTGCCCGGAGTGCCCGACCTGTCGGTGGTCCAGAAGACGGGTACGACCTTCGACGGCATCGAGTGGGTGCCGGTGCCGGACCCGCTGGCCAGGCAGACCCCGGTGCGGCTCCAGGACTTCGGCCGGGGCGGCATCACCCACGCCCAGAAGCTGGAGGGCTGCTACTGGGGCGGCTCCAGCGTCTACTTCGTCTCCAGCTTCGCGCGCAGCACGGACGGCTCGGCCGCCGACCACTTCGGGCAGGTGTGGCGGTACGACCCCGAACGCCGCCGCCTCACGCTGGTCATCGTCTTCGGGCCGAGCACGGACGTCCAACTGCCCGGCGAGTCCCCGGACAACATCACGCTCGCGCCCGGCGGCGGCCTGATGGTGTGCGAGGACGGCAACGGCGCGCAGCATGTGTTCGGGCTGACGCGCCGGGGCGAGGTGTACCCGATGGCGCGCAACCGACAGGAGCTGACATCAGCCGCTACCGCGGCGGGCGGCAGCGAGGAAGAGCCGGAGTGGGGCGAGTTCGCGGGCGTCACGTTCTCGCCCGACGGCGACACGATGTACGTCAACTGCTACACGCCCGGCACGACGTTCGCCGTGACGGGGCCCTGGCGCCGCTGACGACGGCCTCCTCACGGTACGCGGCGGCCCGCCGGGGTCGTCACGAACGGCGCGCGGCCAGCGCGCAGGACAGGGCCGTGGCCGCGGCCGCGATGACCGCGGCCGCGGCCAGCGGCAGCAGCGGCATGGTCACCGTGCCGCTGCGGGAGCCGGTGACCAGCCCCGACACGGCGGCGTGCGCGGGCGAGCCGCCAGCCACCGAGACCAGCAGCGCGGCCAGGAGCGTGCTGGGAACGGCCCAGCCGGGACTGCGCAGCAGCGGACGGTTGCACAGCGCCCCGACCGCCGTCCCGAGCAGGGCGCAGGCGAGGGCGGCGAGCAGCCCGGCGGCGGTGGCGTCCGGGCGGGGCACCGCCACCCCGTGGTCCGCGCTGTACGGATCGCTGACCGCGGCGACCAGCAGGGTGCCGACCGTGCCGAGTACGACGGAGCAGCCGAGCGCCGTGAGCACGGCGGCGAGGTGCACGCGGGCGGAACCGGCCGCGGCGGCGGCACAGTCGCGGGCGGCGGGCGGCTCGTTGGTGGTGCAGACGCGGACCAGCCAGGCGGCGACCGGGAGCAGCGCCGCGGAGCCCCAACCCAGTGAGTCGAGGATCGGCTGGCCGACCTGCACCCCGATGGCGAGGAACACGCCGTACAGGATGAGCGGCGGCAGCCAGCGGTGCGAGCGCAGGAGGAGCGCGGTGTTGTAGCGCAGCAGGGCGGTCATGGGGTTCCTGGGCCGAGTGGGACGTGCTGGGCGACGGGTCTGCGTGGCTTCGACGGGCTTACGGGCCTACGGGTCGGGAGACGGCCCGGGTGGCGGATGGACGGCCGGGGGCGGCGCTGGGGCCGGGCCGCGTCGGTCACGGTGCGTATGTGCCACGGTGGCCACGCCGTGAGCAGGGTGCGCAGCAGCCCGTCGGAGTGCGCGGCCGCGACCGTCAGCCGCACCCGGCGAACCCCGTCGGCGGGGGCCGCGTCGGGCCCTCGGTGTATGTGCGGCCCGTTCGGGGCGCCGGGAGCGTCGGAGGGCAGGGCCGGTTCCCACGTCGGCGAGCCGGGCAGGTCGCGCGGCAGCTCGGCGCCGGCGGGGCCCTCCGCGTCGATCACCACGCGCGGCCCGGCGGCGGCGCGGGCCGGCGTCGACCGCCGTGGCACGTCGCGCAGTCCGCCGTCGGTCACCCGGTAGACGGCGTCCTCCGCACCGGCCAGCCGCCGCGGGTCGTGGTCGACGAAGACGACCGTCCCACCGGCCGCCACCCGTTCGGTCACGGCCCGGTCCAGCACGGCGCGCGCGGCCTGGTCGAGTCCGGTCCACGCCTCGTCCAGGACGAGCAGCCCGGGTGCGGCGAGCAGGGCCTGGGCGACGGCGACCTTCTGGCTGGTGCCCTTGGAGAGTTCGGCCAGCGGGGTCCTGGCGTGCCCGGCCGCGCCGAAACGCTCCAGCCATTCCTCGGCGCCGCGCTCCGCGACCGTACGTCCCAGACCGTGCACCCGGCCGAGGTGGGTGAGATAGCCGAGGGCGGTGAACGGCAGCTCGGCGGGGAAGCGTTCGGGCACGTACGCGGTACGCGGCCGACCGGTGACCCGGCCCGCGCTCGGCGCGTCGATGCCCGCGAGCACCCGCAACAGGGTGGACTTGCCGCTTCCGTTGGCGCCCTCCACCCGCAGCAGGGAGCGCGGCGGCAGATCGAGGTCGACGCCGCGCAGCACCCAGGGCCCGGTGAGGCCGTACCGCCGCCCGACTCCGTGCAGTCTCATGGCCGTTGAGCCTATGCGGTCGCGGCACGGCGTCGCGTGACGGCAGGGGTGCCCCGGGCGCGCCGCCGTCCGGGGACGGCCACGGCCGGGCGGCCCCGTCGAGGGCCGTACCGGTGCTGGCACACTGGGCGGGTGACCAGCCCTGACCCCTCCGCCACCAGCAGCCCCTCCGCCACCGGCAGCCCCTTCCACCACGCAGAGATCGACCGGGACGCCGCGCCGCAGTTCGTCCTGCCGCTGGTCGTCCGGATCGAGAAGAGCGCCGCGCCGGCCCCTCCGGCGCGTACCGACGCGTTGGAGACGGCGGCACGGGCGGTGCTCTTCCTGCTCTCCGACGAACGGGCGACGGCCGCGGACGGCGCGTGGGCGCGGGCGGTACGGGACTGGCAGGACGCGCGGATCCGCAAGGTGGTCCGCCGGGCGCGTGGCGCGGAGTGGCGGCGGGCGGCGGGCCTGCCGGGGATCACCGTGACCGGCCGCACCGCCGAGGTCCGGGTCTTCCCGCCCGTGCCGCTCGACGGCTGGCCGAAGGAACTGGTCAAGCTCCAGGTCAGCGGTACGGAACTGGCCGACCCCGAGCCGCCGGGCGCGCCGGACCCCGCGGCGCCGGTGCTGTGGCTCAGCCCCGACCTGGAGATGTCGGCGGGCAAGGCCATGGCCCAGGCCGGCCACGGTGCGCAGCTCGCCTGGTGGGGGCTGGACGACGCGGAGCGCGCGGCCTGGCGGGACGCGGGGTTCGCGCTGTCGGTGCGGACGGCGGACCGGCGGCAGTGGGCGCGGCTCACCGCGAGCGGGCTGCCGGTGGTGCGGGACGCGGGCTTCACCGAGATCGCGCCCGGTTCGTGCACGGTGGTGGCCGACCATCCGGCGCTGCGGGCGGCCTGCGGCTGAGGAGCTCGCTCCGGGGTTTCTCCGCCCGCCGTGTGTCCTTGTCCCGCCGGGCCTTGTCCCGCCGGGCGTGTCGTTCCTCCTGTGTCGTTCCTCCGCCGGGTGTGTCCTTCCTCCCGCCGGCCGGCTCAGCCGCGGGGTCGGGTGGCGCGGTGGCGGCGCAGGGCGCGGGTGACGATCGGCGGCAGCAGGTCGGCGGCGACCCGCCGGGTGGCGCTCACGGGCGCGCGGCGCGGTCCGGGGATCCGTGCGGGCGGCTCCTGGGCGGCGGTGCCCGCGTCCTTCGGCGGGGTCGGAGCCGCCGGTTCGGCGCCGAAGCGGGAGACGGGTACCGGGGCCGGGTGCGCGGGACGGCCCGAGAAGCGCAGGACCCGCTGCCCGGCGATGTCCTGCACGCTCATGCGGAGTCCGGCCCGCCACTCGGTGTCGGCGAGCAGTTCCTCCTGGAGCGGCGCGGGGTCGCCCCACGTGCCGTACAGCTTCTGGGTGCTCAGGCAGATCGGGCGCAGACCGTGGTTGAACACCGCCTCCCAGGTGGCCGCGGCAACCCCTGGGGTGTGTTCGGAGCGGAAGTCGTCCAGCGCGACGACGCCGTGCGGCGGCAGCGCCGTACGGGCCGTGTCGATGTCCCCTGCGACGTGCTCGTACAGATGCGAGGCGTCGACGTGGACGAACCGGCAGCTGCCGGGTGCCACATGCCGCGGGACCTCGGAGGTCGGGCCCTGGACGATCTCGGGCAGGCCGTCGTGGAAGGCCAGGTAGTTCCGTTCGAAGGCGACGCGGGTCAGGGACGCGTACGACTTGCGCGCCTCGGCGGCGTTCTTGTCGTCCGGGGCGAGGGCGTCGAAGAGGTCGCAGACGGTGAACCGCTCGTCCGCGCGACGGAAGGCTCCGGTGAAGATGGCGCTCTTGCCGAGGTAGGCGCCCATTTCGAGCAGGTCCCCATGCTCGTCGAGCCGCTCCTGGCGGGTGAGGAACCGGTCGAAGAGCACTTGGTCCAGTGGTGGGAACCATCCTTTGACGTCGTCGAGCGTGCGCGGTGGCTGTGCGGCTGGCGCGGAGGTGGCCGACATGGTGCTCCGGATCCTCGTGGCGTACGTGGTGCCTTGCGTGGTGCGGGCGGGGTGGACGAGCGGCCACGGTAGGGGTGGCAAGGAAACGGCAGGGCGTACCCGGCGTGTGTGTCCTGTGCCCTTCGTGCAACGCTCTCGCGACCACCCCCGTTCGTCCGCCGAACGCACCTCGGAAGCGCGAACGCACCTCAGAAGCGCAGGACCGCCTCGATCCGCTCGTGCTCGGCCAGCGAGTCGTCCGGGACGAACGCCACCTCGCTCCCGGTCTCCAGCGCGGCCTCGATGATCTCGTCGACGATGTCCTCCTGCACCTGAGCGCCCAGCTCGGCGGTCGGCGTCTCGGCCGGGTCGACGGGCACCAGATGCTCGGGGGTGACGCGTACGGTGCGCTGGTAGCTCTCCTCCACGGCGAGCAGGTCGATCCGCCCCTCTCGAGCCACCTGCCACACCTCCTCCAGACCCGCGGCGAAGGTCTTGCGCCCCTGGGCCTGGTCGATCCGGACCATGACCTGTTCGGCCTCGCGCACCGCCTGCTCCTCGCGGGCCGGGGCGATGGCCTCGGCCAGGACGGCGGCGGGACCGCCGGTCAGCCCGCCCTTGACCACCTTGGCCACGGCCGCCTTGGCGGCGCTGCCGACCTCCTCCAGCAGGCTGAGCACGGGCGTGACGCCGACCAGGTAGAGCGGGCGCGGCTCGGCGGCGAGCAGCTTGTCGATGGCGGCGTCGACCTGCCGCAGGTACATGCTGGCGCTCTCGCCGCCGTACGGCCCGGGCTTCTCGCCGACCTGCATCTCGCGTTCGGGGTCCGAGGCCAGCTCCGGCGGCGTGACGGGGAAGCCGTGCGTGCGGTCCTCCCGGAGGGAGCCGTCGCTGCCGCTCCACAGCGTCGTACGGTCGGCGGCGGCGGTGAGCACCCAGTACGGGCGGACGCGCTCGTGGGCCGCGACCAGGTTGCGGGTGAGGAAGGTGTCGCTGAAGACGACCCGCTCGGGCGCGGAGCGCGGCAGGTACCAGACCTGGTGCTCGCCCCGGGCGGCGAAGATCGCCAGGGACTCCTCGAAGTTCCGCGCCTCGACCTCGGCCACGGCCCGGTCCAGGTGGTCGCCGATGGCGTAGCGGGCCTCCCGTGACACCTCGGGGTCCGCCTCCAGCCGGCGCTTGGCCTGCGCGATCAGGTTGCGCAGCCGTACCGCGTTCTGCCCGTCGCCCGGCGTGACGCGCCGGTCGGTGGGCATGGTGACGGTGACCGCTGGGTAGGGCCGCCGCGTACGGAGCGCGGCCAGCGTGCTGGATGTCAGATCAGTGGTGCGCATCATTGCCTCTCGACGGTGGCCTCATCCAGCAGGATCACTCACCCCCGTCGGGCCCGCATCACGGACGGTCGGGGAGCGCCGTGTGGTCCGGGTGGTCCGGGAGCGCGGTGTGGTCCGCGAGCCACGCGAGGTAGTGCGGGCTGCGCCGTACGGCGTCGGCGTAGACGCGCTCGGCACGTGCGGCGAGGGCCGGGGCGTGCGCGGCGAGCGCGCCGTGCCGGTGCCACAGCAGCAGGTGCCGGATGCGCAGCGGGCTGCCGGTCAGGGGCATCGGGACGATGCCCGGCGTGCTGCGGAAGGTGGCCTGTCCCAGGCCGACCGCCCGGCCCTGGGCGATGAGCTCGCGGGCGGCGGACGCCTCGGCCTCGTGCCGGATGGCGGCGGTGAAGCCCGCGTCGGCGCAGGCGGCCGTGAAGGCCTCGAAGAGGCCGGTGGCCTGGCTGGGCGGCAGCACCCACTCCGCGTCGGCCAGCTCCGCGAGGCCGACGGACTGGCGTCCGGCCAGGCGGTGGGTGCCGGGCAGCAGGACGAAGGCCGGTTCGGTGGCGACCGTACGGCAGTGCACGTCGGGCGGCGGGACGGGCGCCGGGTCGCGCAGGTACTCCACGACGGCGGCCAGGTCCTGCTGGCCGCTGGCGACGAGGTCCACGGCGGTGGTGACGTGGCTCTCGGTGCGCAGCGCGGGCGCGCTGTCGGGGAACAGCCGCTGGAGCTCGCCGAGCAGACCGACCATGAGCGGGCCGGGGGTGGCGACGTAGCGCAGCGGGCGGTGCCCGGCGCCGGAGCCGGCGTGCAGGGCCGAGCCGACCTGGATAGCGTCGATGGAGGGCAGCACCGAGCGGGCCTTGGCGAGCACGAACTCCCCGAGCGCGGTGGTCGCCGCGCCGTGCCGGGAGCGTACGAACAGCGGGCCGCCCAGGGCCCGTTCGATGCGGCGGAGCTGGGCGGAGAGGGTGGGCTGGGACATCCCCAGGCCGGCCGCCGCCTTGGTGATGCTGCCCGCGTCGGCGATGGCGCAGACCACCCGCAGATGGCGCACTTCCAGGTCCATAGCGTCATGCTATGGACGACTGCGATTACTTGAAAGTTCCAGATGTGGCCAGGATGGCGACGCGGCGGGGTCACCCCCCACGCTGACGTCCCGTCAGTGCCTTGCCAGGGCCCCGCCGTCGCATCCTGGGAGGTCAGATGGCCGACTCCGACGTCGGGCAGCTCGCGCGGCGGGTCATGGAGCTCGTCCTGCGCCACCAGCGCAGGGCCATGGCCGGCAGCGCGGACGGCGCCGAGGGCGGATGCGCGGCACCGCCCGGCGAGAGCTGTCCGCGCTGCCTGGCCGCGCAGGTGCGGCAGGTCGCGGGGGCGGTGGCCGCCGGCCGGCCGGTGACCTTCGTCCTTCCGGCGTTCCCCGGCAAGTCCCCGAACACGGCCAAGGTGCTGGGCGTGCTGCCGGACCTGGCCGAGCGGCTGGCGCTGGAGTTCCTGGACGGGCTGTGCGGGCGGATCCAGGCGGTGTACGCGCCCGGCGCCCGCGTCCTGATCTGCTCCGACGGGCGGGTCTTCAGCGACGCCGTCGGCATCCCGGACGAGCACATCACCGCCTACCAGCGGGCCTTGCAGACGCTGATCGACCGGCTGCCGCACCAGGGCGTCGGGCTGTTCACCCTCGACGACGTGCCCGAACTGGCGGACACGGGGCACGACCGGATGCGCGCGGTGCTGGCCGAGCGGTACGCCGAGCCGCTCGCCGTGCTGCGGGAGCGGGTGCGGTCGGGCGAGGAGGTGGCCCTGTACCGGGCCATCACCCGGTTCCTGTTCGAGGACGGCAACACCCCGGGGTACACCGGCAGCCGGGCGGCCCTGCAGCGGGACGCCCGCGCCCGCGCGTACACCGTCATCCAGCGCAGCCGGGCCTGGGGCGCGCTGCTGGCCGAGCGGTTCCCCGACGCGGTACGGCTGTCGATCCACCCCCAGCCGTGCGGCGCGGAGAAGCTGGGCATCCACCTCGTCGAGACCGCGGACAACTGGCTGACCCCGTGGCACAGCGTGGCCCTGGACACCGGGGAGCGCTTCGTCCTCGTACCGCGCGGTGAGGCGGAGCGGCGCGGGGCCCACCTGGTGTATTCCGGCGGGCGGCCGAGCCACTACACGCTGGCCGGGGCGCGGGTGCCGGCCGACGCCGGCGCGCTCTTGCCCACCGACGCCGGTGGCGCGCGGGTGCCCGCCGCCTCAGGACCCCGAAGGGAAGCGACATGACGACCACGTCCCAGGACACCGGGCGGATATCCGGCCACCCGCACCGGCTGATGGAGCCGTTCGGCATCCGGGTGGACGCCGGACGGCCCGGCGCGCCACTGGCCGAGCTGCCCGTCGCGGCCCTGCGCGAGCTGGCCAGAAGGCACCACCTGCTGCTCCTGCGCGGCTTCGGCGGGCCGGCTTCCGCGGCGGAGCTGACCGCGTACTGCGAGGGCTGGGGCGAGATCGGCATGTGGCCGTTCGGCGCGGTGCTGGAGCTGGTGGAGCACGAGGACCCCGCCGACCACATCTTCGACCACCGCTACGTGCCGCTGCACTGGGACGGGATGTACCGCTCGCAGGTGCCGGAGTTCCAGATCTTCCACTGCGTGGCCGCACCCGGCACGGGGGACGGCGGCCGGACGACGTTCACCCAGACCGCCGCGGTGCTGCGGGAGGCGGATCCGGCGGACCGGGCGCGGTGGGAGCGGGTCACCGGGCGGTACCGGCGCGCCATGGAGTTCTACGACAGCGAGGCCGTCTCCCCCGTCGTCACGCGCCACCCCGACCGCGGCTTCCCGGTGATCCGCTACAACGAGCCCGTACCGCCGGGGACACCGTTCCTCAACCACCCGGACCTGGAGTTCACCGGGCTGCCCGCCGCCGAGCTGGCGGAGTTCCACCGGAGCCTGCAGGCGGCCCTGCACGCGCCGCGCCATCTGTACGCGCACACCTGGCACTCCGGCGACCTGGTGATCGCCGACAACCACACGCTGCTGCACGGACGGGAGGAGTTCACCAGCCGCGCGCCCCGCCATCTGCGGCGGGTGCACATACTGGGTTCTCCGCCCCTCGACAATCCGGCGCTCATCCGCTGACCGCCCGCCCCGGGCTGCGCCAGGACCGCACCGAACACGCCGTGATGGTCTTGTGATAGTCATGCACCGTATCTCCATACGTGCACCTGGGGGCGGGTCGCCTTGAAACCGTTGCTGAACAAGCGCATATACAGCGCCGCCGCGCTGGTCGCCGTGGTCGTGGCCGTCGCGCTCGTGGTCACCCTCACCTCGGGCGGCTCCGGCGGCGGCCCGTCCGCCGGGAAGCCCCCGCCACGGGCGCGCCCCCGGCGGACGGCAAGGACGGGAAGAAGGACGGGAAGGACGGCGAGGGCGCGCGGAAGAAGTCCAAGGAGGAGGAGAAGTACGGCGACTGGGACGGCAAGGAGAAGGTCCTGGGCGACGGCTCCACCTCCTACACCGGACCGCAGCCGCGCCAGCTCAAGCCGCGGCGCCTGAAGCCGGGCGAGAAGCCGCCGCAGTTCGTCGTCTTCTCCTGGGACGGGGCGCTGGAGAACCAGGACCGCCTGTTCTCGCACTTCCGGCAGGTCGCCAAGGAGAACAACGCGACCATGACGTTGTTCCTCAGCGGCATGTATCTGCTGCCCAAGTCCAAGCGCGACCTCTACCAGCCGCCGATGCACCGGCGCGGTTCCACGGCCATCCCCTTCGCCACCGACGAGCACATCCGCGAGACGCTGGAGCAGTTGCGCGGCGCCTGGCAGGAGGGAAACGAGATCGGCTCCCACTTCAACGGCCATTTCTGCGGGCCCAAGGGCGGCGGGTTCTGGAGTTCGCAGGAGTGGACCAGCGAGATCGAGCAGGCCTACTCGTTCGTGAAGAACTGGAAGACCAACACCGGGTTCACCGACATCGAGCCGCTGCCGTTCGACTACGACGTGGAACTGGTGGGCGGCCGGGCGCCGTGCCTGGAGGGGCAGAAGACACTGATACCGGCGACCAAGAAGTTCGGCTGGCGGTACGACGCGAGCTCTCCCGGCGACTTCCAGATCTGGCCGTCGAAGACCGACGGAATCTGGAACTTCCCGCTCCAGCTGGTGCCGTATCCGCAGAGCGAGAAGCAGGTCCTCTCCATGGACTTCAACTTCCTGTACAACCAGTCCGGGGACACCACGGAAGGCGATCCGGCGAAGTACGAGGAATGGGAGAAGCAGACCCGCGACGCCTATCTCAACGGCTTCGAGCGCGTTTATCACGGCAGCCGGGCACCGCTGTTCATCGGCAACCACTTCGAGACCTGGAACGGCGGCATCTATATGCGCGCCATCGAGGACGTGATGAAGGACGTGTGCCACCGCGAGGAGGTGCGGTGCGTGTCGTTCCGGCAGGTCGCGGACTGGCTGGACGCGCAGGACCCGGAAGTGCTGGCGAAGCTGCGGATGCTGGACCCGGCGGAGTCGCCGGAGTGGCCGGCGTTCCTGAAGAAGTAACGGTTCACCGGACTACTCCTGACGCCGCCGTCCGCCCGGAGAACCGGGGGGACGGCGGCGTTCGGCGTTCGGCTACGAGGCGGGCGCCTGCCGCGTGTAGCGCGTCCAGATGTCGATCGGGTACGTGCTGCCGGTACGGGACGCGTCCGCCCCGCCCAGCCCGGTCAGCGGCAGCAGTTCCTGGGTCTTGGGGTCCAGCCGGGACAGGGAGACAGCCGTCGACTGCGTGTCGGTGTATCCGACGAACCACGCCGACTTGTCGTCCTTCTCGGTGCCTGTCTTGCCCGCCACGCCCGGCCCGGCCTCGGCCGCCTTCCGCGCGCTGCCCCGCAGCACCGCCCCCTGGAGCGCGTCGCCGACCGCGTTGGCGACCTCGGGGCTGAACGCCCGCGCCGCGGGCGAGGTCTCCAGCGGCACCTTGTCACCGTTGCGGGAGAGGGAGGCCACCGAGTACGGGGGCGCGTGCACGCCGTCGGCGGCGAACGTCCCGTACGCGCTGGCCATCCGGATGGCGCTGGGGGTGGCCGTGCCGAGGGAGAACACCGGCACCCGCGGGCCGCCGAAACTGCTGGGCAGCAGGCCCGCGTCCACCGACGCCTGCCGCACCCGGTCCAGGCCGACGTCCATGCCGAGCTGCATCATCGGAGTGTTGACGGAGTCCTCAACGGCCTGGCGGAGGGGGATCCTCCCCCAGGAGCGGCCGCCGTCGTTGGACCCGCGCACGATCTTGCCGTCGCGGGACCAGTACGGCCCCTCGGGGGTGTGGACGGCCACCTTGTCGTCACCGTCGTACACCGTGTCCGGGGAGACGGGGACGCGCTCGCCGCCGCGTTCGAGCTGCACCCCGTCGCGCAGCGCGGCCGCGTACACGAACGGCGTGAAGACCGTGCCGGCGGGGACGTTGGAGGCGTTGGCGTCGTTGAAGCCCTGTTTCAGGTAGTCGGGGCCGCCGTAGAGCGCGGTGATCCGGCCGTCGGGCGCGACGGAGGCGGCGCCGACCCGCACGTTCCGGTCCGCGGACCGCGCCTTGGGGTCGAGTCCGCGGAGCGTGGTCCGGACCGCCTCCTCCAGCGCCTGGACGCGCGGCTTCTCGAAGGTCGTGTGGATCTGGTAGCCGCCCAGGTCGAACTCGGCGTCGGAGATGTCCGTGTGGGAGCTGACGTACGCCCTGGCGGTATCGACCAGATAGCCGGTCTGGCCGCTGAGTCCGACCTGCCTGGGCGGCTCGATCGGCTCGGGGAATTTCGTGTACCGGGCCCGTTCCTTCTTGGACAGCTTGCCGATCTCCACCATCCGGTCCAGGACCCATTCCCAGCGCTCCTCCGCCCGCCGGTGGCTGGCGCGGCTCACCGCCGGGTCGAGGGAGCCGGCGCCCTTGAGCAGCGAGGCGAGGAAGGCGCCCTCGCTCACGTTCAGTTCGGAGACGTTCTTGCCGTAGTAGGCGTTGGCGGCCCGCTGGATTCCGTACGTACCGCGCCCGAACCAGCTGGTGTTGAGATATCCCTCGAGGATCTCCTCCTTGCTCAGCTTGTCGTCCAGCTTCATGGCGATGAACATCTCGGTGAGCTTGCGGGAGAACGTCTGCTTCTGGTTCAGATACGCGTTCTTCACATACTGCTGGGTGATGGTGGAACCGCCCTGGGTCTCCCCGCCGGTCACCATCTTGGAGACGGCGCGCACCAGCCCGGAGGGGGAGATTCCGTTGTCCGAGTAGAAACTCGCGTTCTCGGCGGCCAGCACCGCCCACTGCACCTTCTCCGGCACCTTCTCCAGTGCGATGTCCTGCCGGTTCACCGGGCCGGTCCGCGCCATTTCCGTACCGTCGGCCCAGTAATAGACGTTGTCCTGCTGGGTCGCGAATTCGTTGAGGTTTTCCGGGATCTCGGTCTTCCAGTACACATAGCTGAGCGCGCTGAGGAGACTGCCGAAGCAGAACAGGAAGACCAGGGCGGTCTGCCGCCACGACGGCAGCCAGCGCCGGACTCCGTTCCGGTTCGCGCGTGGATAGTCCAGCCGGAGGCGCCGGAACGCCCAGCGGCGGAACGCCAAAAGGCGCACGGCCCATGTCCTGGCGGCCGCCGGAGGCCGGCGGCGGTGTCGGTTAGGCCGGTCCCTGTGACCGGAGTCGGTGTTGCCCAGCACGTTCTGCCCCCACGCTCCGCGCGTCGGCGCGGCACGAGCTCTGATCCCCATCCCCCCAAGACGACACGTACCCTATGCCTCTTCCGAACGCCTGTCGCACCAGACCCCCGAGTCCGTAACAGGGGGGACATAGCGCACCGCGGGCCCGCGCGCGGGCACGGGGGACGAAGCCCAGTGGGCACGGGGGACGAAGCTCAGCGGGCACGGGGACGAGGCTCAGCGGGTACGGGGACGAAGCTCAAATGAAGCTCTGAACCGCGCGGCCCCAGGATTCGTCCCGTCTCAGGGGGTCATGACTCCCGCACGTGATGAGAGGGGGAATCATGGTGCGTCGTCTTGGGACCGGGATCGGCTGGCGGCCGGAGATCGCCGACGACATAGCCGGGCTGCCGGGGATCGACTGGGTCGAGGTCGTGGCGGAGAACATCTGTCCCGGCCACCTTCCGGACGCCCTGCGGCAGCTGCGGGAACGGGGGACGACCGTCGTGCCGCACGGGGTCTCGCTGGGGCTCGGCGGCGCGGAACCGCCGGACCGCGAACGGCTGGCGGCACTCGCCGAGCGGGCGGAGGCGCTGGGCGCCCCGCTGGTGACGGAGCACATCGCGTTCGTACGGGCCGGCGGGCCGCTGACGGCGTCGCCGCGTATCGAGGCCGGACACCTGCTTCCGGTGCCGCGCACCCGCGAGGCGCTGGACGTGCTGTGCGCGAACGTGCGGATCGCGCAGGACGCGCTGCCGGTGCCGCTCGCGCTGGAGAACATCGCGGCGCTGATCTCCTGGCCGGGCGAGGAACTGACGGAGGGGCAGTTCCTCACCGAGCTGGTGGAGCGTACGGGGGTACGGCTGCTGATCGACGTCGCGAACCTGCACACCAACCACGTCAACCGGGGCGAGGACCCGATAGCCGCGCTCGACGCGCTGCCGCTGTCCGCGCTGGCGTACGTGCATGTGGCGGGCGGCGTGGAGCGGGACGGCGTGTGGCACGACAGCCACGCCCACCCGGTGCCCCGGCCGGTGCTGGACGTCCTCGCCGAGCTGTGCGCGCGCACGACGCCCCGGGCGTGCTGCTGGAGCGCGACGAGGCTTTCCCTCCCTTCGAGGAACTCGCCGCCGAGCTGGACGAGATCCGCTCGGTGACGGAACGCGCGGCGCTGACGGCGGCGGTACGGGCGGCGTGGACGGCGGCGGAGACCGCGGTCGCGGCGGAGCCGGTGGAGCCGGTGGAAGCGGTAGCGGGCGCGCCGGAGGTCCGGACGCGGTCGGCGGTCGCCGTGGCGGCGCGCGCGGATCGCCCGGCGGTCGCGCTGCCGCGCCGGCCTCAGGGGGCGTATGAGGCCGTCCCGGCGGCCGCGACCGCAACCGCGACGGGCCGTACGGCGGCGGGGCGGCCGGAGCCGTCCGGCGCCGCGGACGGGTCCGCGAGCGAAACCACTGGTGGGACGGCGGGCCGGGGCGCCACCGCGGCGGCGGTCGAAGCCCCTGCCGGGGCTGCAGGCCGGACCGCGGGCCCGAACGGCGGCGTGACCGTGGCCGATGCCGCGCGGGCGCGGCTCGCGCTCGCGCAGACCGCCCTGCTGTCCGCGCTCGTGGCCGGCACCCCGGCCCCCGAGGGCTTCGACCGGCGGCGGCTGCGCGTACAGCACCGGGCGCTGGCGGTGAAGCGCGCCGGAGTCGTGGCCAAGGTCGCCCCGGAGCTGCCGCGGATCCTGGGGGACGGCTTCCGGTCGGCGTTCCTGCGATACGCGGGCTCCCACCCGATGACCGGCGGCTACCGCCGCGACGCCCTCGCCTTCGCCGAGCACCTGCTGGCCACCGGTGGACCGCGCGGACCGCTGGACCCGGCGGTGCGGCGGCAGCTCGCCGACTGGTGGCGGGAGCGTTCGGGGCCCGCGCCCCTGCCGTCCGGCCGGGTGGCCCGCCTCGCGCGCACCGCGCGGCTCGCCCTGCGCGGCCGGAGGGCGGCATGAGCGCCCTGGTGCCGCTGCTGTACGCAGTGGTCGGTGGCGGTTCGGTGGCGGTCGTGGCGGGTACGGCGGCGTCCCGCAGGGTGTCCACGGCGCTGAGGGCGGGCGCCCGGGCGTACGACGTGACGGAGGCGGCGTTCCTCGCGGGCGGCCCCGGCCGGGTGGCCGACACCGCGATCGCCGCCATGTGCGAGGACAACAGGCTCGCGGTCGGCGCGCCCGGGGTGGTGGCCGTGCTGCGTCCGGTGGCCCGCAACCGCGTCGAGCAGGCGCTGCTGGAGGCGCACGCCCGCGCCCCGCACGGCGCCCTGGCGGCTCTGCGCACGGCGCTGATGCGCAGCGCCGAGGTCCAGGAGATCGGCGACCGGCTCGCGGAGCGCGGGCTGATGGTGCGGCCCGCGACGGCGCGCCGCTGGCGGCGCGCGGCCAACGCGCTGACCGTCGCGTGCTGGGTGTTCATCGTGCTGGCGATCATGCAGGACAGCGACGCCTTCGGGCCGACGTCGATCTTCACGGTGCTGCCGTGGCTGTTCGCGGGCCTCATGACCGGCGCGATCTGCGCGCAGATCTCGCGCCGCCGGGTCACGGCGGCGGGCAGGCGGGCCCTGACGGCGTACCGGCGCGGCGCCGTGACCCGGCCCTCGGGCGGGCGCCGGGGCCGGCGTTCGGCGGGCGGGGGCGGAGACGGAGGCGCCGATCCGGCGGCGTCGGTGGCGGTCGCCGTGGCGCTGGGCGGCGCGGCCGCGCTGAGCGCGGACCCGCTGCTCCAGGAGCAGCTGCTGGCGGCGGAGCGCGCCCAGAGGTCGGCGGCCTCCAGCTCGGGAGGCTCGTCCGGCTCGGGCGGCGGCGACTCGGCCGCGGCGTGCTCGGGCGGCTCCGAGGAGCCGTCGTGGTGCGGTTCGCCGGATTCGGGCTCGGGCGGCGGCTCGTGCGGTACGAGCGCGTCCTGCGGCGGCGGAGGCTCGGATGGCGGAGGCGGAGGTGGGGGCGGAGGCTGCGGGGGAGGCGGCTGCGGCGGCGGGTCGTGACCCCCGCCTCGGCGCTGCAGCCGCGGTCCGCCGACCGGATCACGCGACGCGCGCACTGAGGCCTCGGACGCACACGCGCACGCTGAGACGCCGGGCATACCGAGGACGCGGGCGCGCGGAAGGGACCGGGCGCGTCGACGGGGGCGCACGAGGTGCATCGGCCCGACACATCGACCTGGTGCTTTACTTCTTCAACCGCCGAGCCAAATATCCCTTTTGTTGAGATACATATGAAGGGATGTCCTTGTGAGAGCAGTAGCGCTGTACGGCGTCCTCGGATCTCTGGCCATGACCGCGCTCACCGTCACCCCGGCGAGCAGTGCCGCCTCTCCCCCACCAGGTGGTACCGCCGAGGCCCACGGCGTGGCCGTCGCCGCGCGGCACGCCGCCGCTCACGGCATCGCCTTCCACCGCTGCCCCGCGCGGAGCGGCTGCCCGCGCCGGTCGAGTGCGGCACCGTGGCCGTACCGCTGGACTACGCCGACCCCGACGGCCGGCAGATCTCACTGACCGTCAGCCGCGCCCGCGCCACCGGGCCCAAGGGGCGCCACCAGGGCGCGCTCGTCTACAACCCCGGGGGCCCGGGAGGTTCGGGCATGCGCTTTCCGGCGTACGCGGCCGAGGCCCCGTACCGGAAACTGGCCAAGGCGTACGACTTCGTCGGTTACGCCCCGCGCGGCGTCGGCCGGTCCGGGCCGCTGTCCTGCCAGAACCCCGCGGAGTTCGCCAAGGCGCCCACCAGCTCACCCACCCGGCCCTCCGCCGAGTTCAAGCGGCAGATGATCGCGAAGGCCCGGCGCTACGCCCAGGGCTGCCTCCGCGCGGCCGGCCCCGCCCTCGCGCACTACACGACCCTCAACAACGCCCGCGACCTCGACGTCCTGCGCGCCGCGCTCGGTGAGAAGCGGCTGAACTTCATGGGCGCCTCCTACGGCACGTACTTCGGGGCCGTCTACGCCACCCTCTTCCCCCGGCATGTGCGCCGCATGGTGTTCGACAGCATCGTCGACCCCGCCCCGCACCAGATCTGGTACTCGGCCAACCTGCACCAGTCGCTCGCCTTCGAGGTCCGGTGGGCCGACTGGCGCCGCTGGGTCGCCGCGCACCACGCCGTCTACCACCTGGGCCGCACGCCCCGTCAGGTGCAGGCGTCGTACGACAAGGTCCGGCGGGAGCTGGACCGGGCGCCCGCGGGCGGCAAGGTCGGCACCGGCCAGCTGCACGCCGCGTTCCTGCGGGTCGGCTACCACGACGGCTACTGGGACCCCAGCGCGCACGCCCTGGCCGCCTTCCTGCACGGCAACGCCAAACCGCTGATCAAGCTGGCCATGCCCGACCCGGCGCAGGCCAAGTCCGAGGAGAACGGCAACGCGGTCTACACGGCCGTGGAGTGCAACGACGCCCCTTGGCCTGACCAGTGGTGGGTCTGGGACCACGACAACAGCGCACTCGCCCGCCGGGCGCCGTTCGAGACCTGGGACAACGCCTGGATGAACCTGCCGTGCGCGTACTGGCCCGCCCAGCGGCAGCAGCCCGTCGACGTCGGCACCGAGCGGGGCGCGCTGCCGCCGGTGCTGCTGCTGGCCGCCGAGCGGGACGCCGCCACGCCGTACTCCGGGGCGCTGGAGCTGCACCGGCGGCTGCCCGGTTCGGTGCTGGTCACGGAGCGGGACGCGGGCACCCACGGCATCGTGGGCGGCCCGAACGGCTGCGTCAACGCCCACGTCGACAGGTATCTGCTGACGGGACGCACCCCGCGCTCGGACGCGTACTGCGCGGGGCGCGGCGAGCCGAAGCCGACGGACGGCAAGCCGCGCGCCACCCGCGCGAGGGTGCCCCGGGTGCCCTGAGGCTCAGGGACCGGGCCCGTAAGGCCCAGCCCGGTCCCTGAGGCTCAGGCCAGACCCTGAGGCTCAGGCCAGGCCCGCGACGAGGTCGCCCACCGACTTGCGCCGCCCCGTGAAGAACGGGACTTCCTCCCGCACGTGGCGGCGCGCCTCGGAGGCGCGCAGGTGCCGCATGAGGTCGACGATGCGGTACAGCTCGTCGGCCTCGAAGGCGAGGATCCACTCGTAGTCGCCCAGCGAGAACGACGCGACGGTGTTGGCCCGCACGTCGGGGAAGCCGCGGGCCATCTTGCCGTGGTCGGCGAGCATCCGGCGGCGGTCCTCGTCGGGCAGCAGGTACCAGTCGTAGGACCGCACGAAGGGGTACACGCTCACGTAGTCGCGGGCGACCTCGTCGGCCAGGAAGGCCGGGATGTGCGACTTGTTGAACTCCGCGGGCCGGTGCAGCGCCATGTTCGACCAGACCGGCTCCAGCGCCCGGCCCAGCTTCGTGCGGCGGAAGAGGCTGTACGCCTCCTGGAGGGCGTCGGAGCTCTCGGAGTGCCACCAGATCATGACGTCCGCGTCGGCCCGCATCCCGGACAGGTCGTAGGTGCCGCGCACGGTGACGTCCTTCGCGGCGAGCTGCTCGAACAGCTCCGTCACCTCGTCGGCGTAGCCGGTGCGGTCCTCGGGGAGCACGTCACGCAGCTTGAAAACGGACCACAGGGTGTAGCGGATGACCTCGTTGAGGTCCTTGGCCTTCTTCCCGGCGTTGGGGGCCTTGGTGGATGTCGCGGTCTCAGGAGCAGTCATGTGGTCTATTCTCGCGCGCCGCCCGCGGCGCCCGGCGGCAGGGTGGCCAGCAGCCCGTCCGCCGCACGCCAGGCGCTCGCGATGCAGGCGGGGATGCCCACGCCGTCGTAGACCGCGCCGCAGACCGCGAGGCCCGGCAGCTTCGCGACCTGCTCCCGGATGCGGGCGACGCGGCCGAGGTGGCCGACGGGGTACTGCGGCAGCCCGCGGTCCCACCGGGTCACCCGGGTCGCCACGGGGCGGGCCGCGAGGCCGAACGCCTCCCCGAGGTCCGCGAGCGAGATCCCTACCAGATCGGCGTCGTCGCGCTTCAGGTCGTCGTCGTCCTCAAACCGCCCGATCGAGGTACGGAGGACGAAGAGGTCCGGGTCGGCGTCCCGGACCCAGCCCCACTTCTGGCTGGAGAAGGTGGACGCCTTGATCCGGCGGCCGTCCACGGGCGGCACGAGGAACCCGCTGCCGTCCGGGAGCGCGGACAGCTCCGCCCGCCGGAAGACCATGGTGACCAGCGCCATCGAGGCGTAGTCGACGGTGGCCAGCTCGGCCGCGGCGCCCGGTGCGTCGGCACCCAGGAGCCGGGCCGCGGCGGGCGCCGGGACCGCGAGCACCACGGCGTCGGCGGTGAGCACCTCCCCGCCGGCGACGACCGTCCACCCGCCGCCAGCGCGGTGCCCTTGCTCGTCTGCGGTGCCATCTGCCCATCGCCCGTGCGCGTCTGCGGTGCGATCCGTCCGCAGGGCACCCGGGGTGCCGCGCCGCAGCTCGTCGACCGACGTGCCGGTGCGGATCTCGCCGCCCGCCGCCCGTACGGCGTCGGCGACGGCCTCGGGCAGCCGCCCCACTCCCCCGGCGACGCCGGTGAACACCGGCTCACCCTGCTGGTGCACGGCCGCCTGGGCCCGTCGCTGCACGGCGCGGACGGCCTCGGTCAGCGAGCCGTGCGTACGGGCCGCCTCGAACAGCTGGGGCACGGCGGCGCGCATCGAGATGCGGTAGGCGTCGCCCGCGTACACCCCGCCCAGCAACGGCTCCACCAGCCGGTCCACGACCTCCCGGCCGAAGCGGGCCGCGACGAACTCGCCGATCGCGACGTCGTCGCCGAGCTCCGGGCGCGCCAGCTCGACCTCGCGCGCGATGCGCGCGAGCCCGTCGTCCGAGAGCACCCCGGAGGCGGCGAGCGGCGCCGGGTCGCCCGGCACCCCCATGACATGTCCCTTGGGCATGGGGCGCAGGCCGCCGCGTGTCCACACCTTGGCGCTGGTCGTCGCCGGCGGCTGCAACAGCTCGCCGATCCCGGCCGCCCGTGCCAGCTCGACCGCCTCCGGCCGCCGCGCGAGGATCGACTCGGCGCCGAGGTCCACGGGGAGTCCCGCGATCTCGCCCGCGTACAGCTTGCCGCCCAGCCGCGCGGAGGCCTCCAGCACGGTCACCCGGGCGCCGCCCGCCAGCAGCCGGTGGGCGGCCGCCAGCCCGGAGATCCCGCCGCCGATGACGACGACGCGGCCTGTCCCTGCACTCCCCTGTGCGTTCATGACTCCACCTTCTCAAACGCCCTCTGCACCCCAATCACCCCATTGACACCCCGCAAGCGCCGGGCCGAGACTCGCACCGACCGATCAATCGTTCGGGACACCCGGGGAAGAGGTTCGAGGCCAGCATGAGCGACCGCATTCGGGACGTGTACGTCGTCGACGCCGTCCGCACGCCGGTGGGGAAGTACGGCGGCGCGCTGTCCGGGGTGCGCCCCGACGACCTGGCCGCCCACGTCGTCCGGACCCTGGTCGCCCGTACGCCCGCCCTCGACCCGGCCCGTATCGACGACGTGTACTTCGGCAACGCCAACGGCGCCGGCGAGGAGAACCGCGACGTCGCCCGGATGGCCGTGCTGCTGGCCGGGCTTCCGGTGTCGGTGCCCGGTACGACCGTGAACCGGCTGTGCGCCTCCGGGCTCGAGTCGGTCGTCCAGGCGGCCCGCGCGATCGCCGTCGGCGACGCGCACGTCGCGCTGGCCGGCGGTGTCGAGTCGATGTCGCGCGCCCCGTGGGTGCTGCCCAAGCCCGAGCGGGCCTTCCCCGCCGGGCACCAGGAGCTGTACTCCACCACCCTGGGCTGGCGGATGACCAACCCGGACATGCCGCCGGAGTGGACGGTGGCCCTGGGCGAGGGCGCCGAACTCATCGCCGACAAGCACGGCATCACCCGCGAGGCGCAGGACGCGTTCGCCCTCGACAGCCACCGCAAGGCGGCCCGCGCCTGGCAGGACGGCGCGTACGACGCCGAGGTCGCCGGCTACCCGGACACCGGCCTCACCCGCGACGAGACCATCCGGGACAGCACCTCCATGGAGGCGCTGGCCTCGCTGAAGCCGGTCTTCCGCAAGGGGGGCACGGTCACCGCCGGGAACTCCTCGCCGCTCAACGACGGGGCGGCCGCCCTGCTGCTGTGCGACGAGGAAGGGCTGCGGGCCACCGGACGCGAACCCCTCGCCCGGATCGGCGCCCGCGCGGTCACCGGCATCGAACCGCAGTTCTTCGGCCTCGGCCCGGTGGAGGCGGTGCACCGCGCGCTCGCCAAGGCGGGCCGCTCGTATCCCGACCTGGCGACGGTCGAGCTGAACGAGGCGTTCGCCGCCCAGGCACTGGGCTGCCTGGCCGAATGGCCGGAACTCGACCCGGCGGTCGTCAACCCGCGCGGCGGCGCGATCGCCATCGGCCACCCGCTGGGCGCCTCCGGCGCGCGGCTGGCCGGGGCCGTCGCCCACCAGCTCGCGGCGCGCGGCTCCGGCACCGGCGTCGCCACCCTGTGCATCGGGGTCGGGCAGGGCGAGGCCCTGGTCCTGGAACGCTGATCGGTCCCGGAACGCTGAGGCTACGGTCAGCGCGCGGTGCGCGTGTGCACGTACTCCACGAGCCGGGTCAGCGCGTCCGGGTCGGTGTCCGGCAGCACACCGTGGCCGAGGTTGAAGACGTGGCCTTCGAGCCCGCTCGCCGCGTCCAGCACCTCGCGGGCCTTGTCCTCCACGGCCTCGGGCGACGCGAAGAGCACCGCCGGGTCGAGGTTGCCCTGGAGCGCCTTCCCGGGGCCCACCCGGCGGGCGGCCTCGTCCAGCGGCACCCGCCAGTCGACGCCCACGACGTCCGCGCCCGCCTCGCCCATCAGCCCGAGGAGTTCGCCCGTACCCACGCCGAAGTGGATGCGCGGCACCTCGTACGGGGCCACCGCGGCGAAGACCTTCTCGGAGGCGGGCATGACGCTGCGGCGGTAGTCGGCGGGGGCGAGCGCGCCGACCCAGGAGTCGAAGAGCTGGACGGCGGAGGCGCCCGCCTCGATCTGCACCTTCAGGAAGGCGGCGGTGATGTCCGCGAGGCGGTCCAGCAGGTCGGCCCACAGCTCCGGCTCGCCGTACATGAGCGCCTTGGTGTGCTCGTGGTTGCGGGACGGGCCGCCCTCGACGAGGTAGCTGGCGAGGGTGAACGGCGCGCCCGCGAAGCCGATGAGCGGCGTGCTGCCCAGCTCGCCGACGAGCATGCCGATGGCCTCGGTGACGTACTTCACATCGTCCGGTTCCAGCGTGCGGAGCCGGTCCAGATCGGCGCGGGTGCGGATCGGCTGCGCGATGACCGGGCCGACGCCGGGCTTGATGTCGAGGTCGATGCCGATGGCCTTGAGCGGGACCACGATGTCGCTGAAGAAGATGGCGGCGTCCACCTTGTGGCGGCGCACCGGCTGGAGGGTGATCTCGGTGACGAGGTCGGGGCGCATGCAGGAGTCGAGCATCGCGATCCCCTGGCGGACCTCGCGGTACTCCGGCAGCGAGCGCCCGGCCTGGCGCATGAACCACACCGGCGTATGGGGTACGGGCTCGCGTCGGCAGGCCCGCAGGAACGCCGAATCCCGCGCGGCGGACGCCGCGCTGTTGCCGTGCTGCTGCTGGCCCGTCGGCCGGTCGGAGAGGCTCATGCGGTAAATCTTCGCACGCGAGCGGAATCCGGCCGAACGAGTGACCCGACAACCCGGGTGTCCCTACGTCCCGTACGGCGCGCCACGGCCTAGTCTTCCGAGCATGGCAGCGGCTCAGGGACATCTCGCGGACGGTGCGGACGGCACGGATGGTCAGGGCGGCGCCCCGCTGGCGTTCCGGCACGCGGTTGCCGGACTGCGGGGGTTGCCGCCACGGGCCGAGGTGGAGCTGGAGCCCACCCCGCGCCGCGCCGACTGGCGCCGTTCTCGTACGCGTTGGAAGCGGTGGTCGCCGTGGACGCCGGGGGCGGCGAGGAGGAGGAGCTGGCCGACGGGCGGCTGATCCTGCTGCACGACCCGGCGGGGCACGACGCCTGGCGCGGCACCTTCCGGCTGGTGACCTTGGTGCACGCGGACCTGGAGCCGGAGATGGCGGCGGACCCACTGCTTCCGGAGGTGTGCTGGTCCTGGCTGACCGGGGCGCTCCAGGCGCGTGAGGTCGAGTACGGGGAGCCGAGCGGCACCGTGACCCTGGCGAGCTCGCACCACTTCGGCGGGCTGGCGGGCCGCGAGCCGTCGACGCGGATCGAGATCCGGGCGTCCTGGACGCCGTCGGACGCCGCCGGGGTGCCGGACACCGGGGCGCATCTGGCGGCCTGGTGTGATCTGCTGTGCCAGATCGCGGGGCTGCCGCCGGTGGGCGGCGCGGACCCGGGCGTGGTCTCGCTGCCGCAGCGGCGCGGACCGCGCTCCCGGTGATCGGGAGGGATCTCAAGGGATCCCACACGATCGAGCAGTCATCCGAATTGTCCGAATTGTTACTCACTCGATCGTGATCATTCTCTAAAGCCGGGCCATATGGGTGCCGAAGGACCAGATGACCGCCCCCACCCATCTCCTCTCCCCTCCAGGAGGCCTGGTGTCTGTTCTCCTTGAGCAACCGTCCAGCCTGGTCGCCTACCGCCCGAACAAGCCGACGGCCATGGTCGTCGTCGCCGACCCGCGCGTGCGCTCCACCGTCACCCGCCACCTGTGGGCGCTGGGCGTACGCGATGTCATCGAGGCGTCGTCGATCGCCGAAGCCCGCCCCCGCATCGCCAACCCGCGCGACATCTGCGTCGCCGACGTCCACCTCCCCGACGGCTCCGGCCTCACCCTGCTGTCCGAAACCCGCGCCGCGGGCTGGCCCAACGGACTGGCACTGTCCGCCGCCGACGACATCGGCGCCGTACGCAACGCGCTCGCCGGCGGCGTCAAGGGCTACGTCGTCACCGGCACCCGCACCAACCTGGGGCTGCCCGGCCGCCCCGGAGCCGCGCCGATCGGCGCCGCGGCCGCCCGGCTGCACCGCCGGCCGCCCGGCGCGCCGGGCCACCCGGGCGGCTACCGCGAGTTGTCCGGTCGCGAGGTCGAGGTGCTGCGGCTGGTTGCGGAGGGCCAGTCCAACAAGGCCATCGGCGTCTCGATGGGCCTGTCCGCGCTGACGGTCAAGAGCCACCTGGCGCGGATCGCCCGCAAGCTGGGCACCGGCGACCGGGCCGGAATGGTCGCCGTCGCCCTGCGCACGGGCATCATCCACTGAGGCCCCTGACATCCCGACATCCGCGACATCCCCGATACCCCTGAGCCTGCTTTCCCCCTCCACACCCCTCTTCTCCTCCCCAGGGCGCCCGCCGACGGAACGTTCCGTCGGCGGGCGCCCTGCATTCCGCTCGCGCACAGATACCCTTGAGGGGTGACCGACGCCCAAGAGACCGCAGCAGAGACGACACTGCGAACCCCTGGGGGCGCTCCCCCGGCCGACCTCCCGCCGGCGCCGGTCCCCTTGCTGGAGCCGCGCGAGGGCGTCCCTCCCGTCATCGCGGAGCCCGAGGACCTGGACGCCGTGGTGGCGGCCTTCGCCGCCGGGCACGGCCCGGTCGCCGTGGACGCCGAGCGCGCCTCGGGCTACCGCTACGGGCAACGCGCCTATCTGGTGCAGTTGCGCCGGGCCGGGGCGGGCACCGCCCTGATCGACCCCGTCGGCTGCCCCGACCTCGCCCCCTGGGCGCCGCGCTGTCCGGCGCCGAATGGGTGCTGCACGCCGCCACCCAGGACCTGCCCTGCCTGCGCGACATAGGCATGGTTCCGGACCGCCTCTTCGACACCGAGTTGGCCGGTCGGCTCGCCGGGTTCGCGCGCGTGGGTCTGGGCGCCATGGTGGAGAACGTCCTCGGCTACGCCCTGGAGAAGGGCCACTCCGCCGTCGACTGGTCCACCCGCCCGCTGCCCGAGCCCTGGCTGCGGTACGCCGCCCTGGACGTGGAGCTGCTGGTCGACCTGCGGGACGCGCTGGAGGAAGAGCTGGCGCGGCAGGGGAAGTTGGACTGGGCGCACCAGGAGTTCGCGGCGATCGCCGCGGCCCCGCCCGCCCCGCCGCGCAAGGACCCGTGGCGGCGCACGTCGGGGATGCACAAGGTCCGGCGGCGTCGGCAGATGGCGGTGGTGCGCGAGCTGTGGGAGGCGCGCGACCGGATCGCCCAGCGCCGGGACGTCTCGCCCGGCAAGGTGCTGAGCGACGCGGCGATCGTCGAGGCCGCCCTGGCGCTGCCGTCCACCGCCCGCGCGCTCGCCGCGCTGAACGGTTTCGGCCACCGTACGAGCCGTCGCCAGCTCGAGCAGTGGCAGGAGGCGATCGACCGGGCGCGGGCGCTGCCGGACACGGAGCTGCCGCAGCCGGGCCAGCCGCTGACCGGTCCGCCCCCGCCGCGCGCCTGGGCGGACAAGGACCCGGCCGCGGCGGCGCGGCTCTCCGCGGCCCGTACGGCGGTGACCCGGCTGGCCGAGCGGCTCACCATGCCGCAGGAGAACCTCATCGCCCCGGACACGGTGCGCCGGCTGTGCTGGGAGCCGCCGGTCGAGCCGACGCCCGAGGACATCGCGGCCGTGCTGTCCGGCCACGGCGCCAGGCCGTGGCAGGTCGAGCAGGTCACGCCGGTCCTGGTGACGGCCCTGAAGGCGACCTCCGGCTGACGCCCGGCAGCGGGCCTCAAGGGCGGAGCCCCGCCGTCGCAAAAGGGCTCTCGTGTGACCTTCACCGCTTGGGCGCGGAGGACTGTGCAGCTTGGTTACCCACAAGTAGCATGTGCGGCGTGGAGGCACGCGCTCACCGCGTGCCCGCAGCAGTGCCATCCCGCACCTGGAGGAGAGCCAACGTGCCTCGTACCGCTAGGGACGTCGTCTTCGTCGACGGCGTCCGGACCCCATTCGGCAAGGCGGGCCCGAAGGGCATCTACCACGAGACCCGCGCCGACGACCTCGTCGTGAAGGCGATCCGGGAGCTGCTGCGCCGCAACCCGGACCTCGACCCCAAGAAGATCGACGAGGTCGCCATCGCCGCGACCACGCAGATCGGTGACCAGGGCCTGACCCTGGGGCGCACCGCGGGCATCCTCGCGGGCCTGCCGCAGTCCGTCCCGGGCTACTCGATCGACCGCATGTGCGCCGGCGCGCTCACGGCCGTCACCTCGGTCGCCGGCTCGGTCGCCTTCGGCGCGTACGACGTCGCCATCGCGGGCGGTGTCGAGCACATGGGCCGCCACCCGATGGGCGAGGGCGTCGACCCGAACCCGCGCTTCGTGTCGGAGAAGCTCGTCGACGAGTCGGCCCTGTTCATGGGCATGACCGCCGAGAACCTGCACGACCGCTACCCGACCATCACCAAGCAGCGCGCCGACGAGTACGCCGTGCGCTCGCAGGAGAAGGCCGCCAAGGCGTACGCCGACGGCAAGATCCAGCAGGACCTGGTCCCGATCTCGGTGCGCCGCACCAACCCCGAGGTCGGCGAGACCGGCTGGGGCCTGGTCACCGCCGACGAGCCGATGCGCCCGGGCACCACGCTGGAGAACCTGGCGAACCTCAAGACGCCGTTCCGCGTGCACGGGCGCGTCACCGCGGGCAACGCCGCGGGCCTCAACGACGGCGCCACCGCCTCGCTGATCGCCTCCGAGGACTTCGCCCGCGAGAACAACCTCCCGGTCAAGATGCGCCTGGTCTCGTACGCCTTCGCCGGCGTCGAGCCGGAGGTCATGGGCTACGGCCCGATCCCGGCCACCGAGAAGGCCCTGGCGCAGGCCGGCCTGGCGATCTCCGACATCGACCTGTTCGAGATCAACGAGGCCTTCGCCGTGCAGGTGCTGGCCTTCCTGGAGCACTACGGCATCGCCGACGACGACGCCCGCGTGAACCAGTACGGCGGCGCGATCGCCTTCGGCCACCCGCTGGCCTCCTCCGGCGTCCGTCTGATGACGCAGCTGGCCCGCCAGTTCGAGGAGCAGCCGCACGTCCGCTACGGCCTGACCACCATGTGCGTCGGCTTCGGCATGGGCGCCACCGTGATCTGGGAGAACCCCCACTGGGAGGGCAAGTGAGCACCACCGCTGAGCTTCTGAAGGGCGCCGCCGAGCTCTTCCCGGACGAGGTCGTCACCCAGGCCCACGTCCGCCACCTCGACCTGCCGTCCGGCGCCGGGCGCTTCGCGCTCATCACGCTGGACAACGGCTTCGACCACACCAAGCCGACCACCTTCGGCCCGCAGTCGCTGGCGAACCTCAACACCGCCCTCGACCAGGTCGAGAAGGAGGCCGCGGACGGCGAGATCGTCGGCGTCGGCATCACCGGCAAGCCGTTCATCTTCGCCGTCGGCGCCGACCTCAAGGGCGTGGAGCTGCTGGGGCGCCACGAGGACGCGCTGGCCATCGGCAAGGGCGGCCACGACGTCTTCAAGCGCCTGTCCGCGCTGGCCGTGCCGACGTTCGCGTACTACAACGGCGCGGCGATGGGCGGCGGCGTCGAGGTGGGTCTGCACTGCACCTACCGCACGGTCTCCCAGGCCGTGCCCGCCTTCTCGCTGCCCGAGGTCTTCCTCGGCCTCGTCCCCGGCTGGGGCGGCTGCACGGTCCTGCCGAACCTCATCGGCGCCGACCGCGCGGTCTCGGTCATCATCGAGAACTCCCTCAACCAGAACAAGCAGCTCAAGGGCAAGCAGGTGCACGAGCTCGGGATCGCTGACGCGATCTTCGAGGGCGCCGACTTCCTGGAGCAGTCGCTGATCTGGACCGCGTCCGTCCTCAAGGGCGAGACCGAGGTCGTGCGGGCCGAGATCGACCGCGGCGAGGCGTGGGACCAGGCCGTCGAGCGCGGCCGGGCCATCGCCGACTCCAAGGTGCACGGCGCGGCCCCGGCCGCCTACCGCGCGCTGGACATCATCTCGGCCGCCAAGAACGGCGACCTGCGCCAGGGCTTCGACGCCGAGGACCAGGCGCTGGCGGACCTGATCATGGGCGGCGAGCTGCGCAGCGGCATCTACGCCTTCAACCTGGTGCAGAAGCGCGGCAAGCGCCCGGCCGGCGCGCCGGACAAGTCGCTGGCCCGCCCGGTCACCAAGGTCGGCGTCGTCGGCGCGGGTCTGATGGCCTCTCAGCTGGCGCTCCTCTTCCTCCGCCGCCTGGAGGTCCCGGTCGTCCTCACCGACATCGACCAGGAGCGCGTCGACAAGGGCGTGGCCTACGTCCACGGCGAGATCGACAAGCTGCTCCTCAAGGGCCGGGTCAACCAGGACAAGGCGAACCGCCTCAAGGCGGCCGTGACCGGCTCGCTGGACAAGGCCGCCGCCTTCGGCGACGCGGACTTCGTCATCGAGGCCGTCTTCGAGGAGATGGGCGTCAAGCAGAAGGTGTTCGCCGAGGTCGAGGCGGTCGTGCCGGAGCACGCCATCCTCGCCACCAACACCTCCTCGCTGTCGGTCTCCGAGATGGCGTCGAAGCTCAAGCACCCCGAGCGGGTCGTGGGCTTCCACTTCTTCAACCCGGTCGCGATCCTGCCGCTGCTGGAGATCGTGCGCGGCGAGCAGACCGACGACGCGTCGCTGGCCACGGCCTTCGCCGTCGCCAAGAAGCTGAAGAAGACCGGCGTCCTGGTCAAGGACGCCCCGGCGTTCGTGGTCAACCGCATCCTCACCCGCTTCATGGGCGAGATCCAGAACGTCATCGACGAGGGCACCCCGGTCGAGACGGCGGAGAAGGCGGTCGAGCCGCTGGGCCTGCCGATGTCGCCGCTGGTCCTGCTGGAGCTGGTCGGTCCGGCGATCGGCCTGCACGTCTCGGAGACCCTGAACGGCGCGTTCCCGGAGCGCTTCACGGTCTCGCCGAACCTCAAGGCGGTCGTCGAGGCGGGCAAGCGCGGCTTCTACGTCTACGACTCCGGCAAGCCGGAGCTGGACCCGGAGGTCGCCGCCCTCCTCAAGCAGGGCGACTCCGTCCTGACCGAGGAGCAGGTGCGGGCCCGCGTCCTGGACGCGGTGGCCCAGGAGATCGGCCTGATGCTGGACGAGGGCGTCGTCGCCGAGGCGCAGGACATCGACCTGTGCCTGATCACCGGCGCGGGCTGGCCCTTCCACCTGGGCGGCATCACGCCGTACCTGGACCGTGAGGGCGTCTCCGAGCGGGTGAACGGCAAGCGGTTCCTGGCTCAGGGCGTGGCGAGCGTCCCGGCGTAACGCCGCACAACGCCCGACGGGCCGTACGGGAAGGTCTCCCGTACGGCCCGTCGTCATGTCGCCTTGTCGCCTTGTCGTCGTGAACCGTCCGCCCGCCGACCGGGACCGGCGGCCCGCGGGTCAGACGTGCTGCCAGGCGTGGAGCGCCAGCCCCGGCTCCGTGGTCTTCTGCCGGGCGACCCGCAGCCCGCCGTCCGGGCCCATCGCGGCCAGCACCACGCGGTCCGAGGCGTCCAGCGCCAGCGCGGGCTCCGCCAGGCCCGGTTCGCCGGTCGCGGTCCACCACACCCCGGCCGCCTCGTCCTCGCTCGGGTGGGCGGCGACCGCCAGCCGACCGGTCCTGGTGTCGCGCTGGGCGACGAGGGTGCAGTCGTGGCCCTCTATCTCGGCGCGGACCACCGCGACCGGCCCGATGCCGGTCTCCCCGCCGAGCGAGGCCGTCGTCCCGGCGCCCGGGCGGTAGGCGCACACGGCGCCGGTCCGCTGGTCGCGCCAGTAGTGGGTCAGGGTGTCGCGGCTGCTCTCCACAGCCGAGACCGAGCCGGGGCTGGGCCGCGCGGTCACGTCGTCGCCGCGCTGGAGGCCGCCGCCGGGCTCCGGCTGGTACCAGCGCAGCGCGCCGTCCTCGGTGGGCGCGAAGACCTCCAGGCGGCCGTCGGCGGTCGCGGTCGCGGACAGCCCGTCCACCACCTCCTTGCCCTTGAGGTCGAGCCAGCCGCCCCACTTGCCCTTCGCGTCCTGCCGCCGGGCACTCACCCCTCGGCCCGCGTTGCGTACGAAGACGTGGACGGCCCCGGAGACGTCGACGGCGGCGGTCGGGGCGCCGACCTTGAGCGCCTTGCGCCAGTCCTTGGGGTGCGGGGTGCCCAGCGAGTGCCAGCCGGTCAGGGGGCGGCCGGTCTGGAACTGGGTGGCGTGCACCAGTTCCACGTCGGTGCGCTCGTCGCCCACGGCCTTGCGGCGTAGGCCGATGAGGTGCGTGTAGCCGTCCGCGCCCTGGGCGACGGTGATGTCGGTGAGTCCCGGGGTCTCGAAGAGCTGCGGTCCGGTCCACTCGGGGCCGCCCGGCCGGAGCTCGGTCCAGCGGGCGATGCCGCCCGCCACCAGGGCGTACGCCGTGAGCCGGCCGTCCTTGCCGCGGAGCATCCGCAACGCCATGGATCGCCGCCAACCTTTCCCGATCGTTTCCGACCATAATATTTCGCGTGGCGACAGAGGTCCCTTTGATCATCGTGGACGCGGCGAACGTCGTGGGGTCGGTCCCCGACGGCTGGTGGCGGGACCGGCACGGTGCGGCCGAGCGGCTGCGGGACCGGCTGGTGGAGCGCGCCGCGCGAGGGCTGCCCGAACAGGACGGCGTGCCGGACTGGGCCACCCGGGCACCGCTGGAGATCGTCCTGGTGGTGGAGGGGGCGGCGCGCGGGGTCGAGCCGGTGGCCGGGGTGCGGGTGGCGGCCGCGACGGGCAGCGGGGACGACCGGATCGTGGAGCTGGCGCGGAAGCGGGCGCCGGACCGCCGGTGCCTGGTGGTGACGGCGGACCGGGAGCTGCGGGCGCGGGTGGCGGCGCTGGGTACGGCGGTGGTGGGCCCGCGCGCCGTACGCCCCGGATAGCGGCCCGCGGCCGTCGCTTCGCTCAACGCTGCTCGGCGGCGGCGCTCATGCGGCTGTGGGAGCGCCCGTAGAGGAAGTAGATGACGAAGCCGATCCCCATCCAGACGCCGAACCGCACCCACGTCTCGGACGGCAGATTGAGCATCAGCCAGGTGGAGGCGGCGACCGACGCGATCGGCAGGGCGGGCACCCAGGGGGTGCGGAAGGCCCGGTGCAGGTCGGGGCGGGTGCGGCGCAGGACGATGACCCCGATCGCGACCACGACGAACGCGAAGAGCGTGCCGATGTTCACCAGCGTCGCCAGCTCGGAGATGCTGGTGAAGCCCGCGATGACGGCGATGATGCAGCCGAGCAGGACGGTGGACCGGTACGGCGTGGAGAACTGCGGGTGCACCTTCGAGAAGAACCTGGGGAGGAGCCCGTCGCGGCTCATCGCGAAGAACACCCGCGTCTGGCCGAGCAGCAGGATCATGCACACCGTGGTGAGGCCGACGGCGGCGCCGAAGCTGATGAGGCCCGCGTACCAGGGGTGGCCGGTCGCCTTGAAGGCGTCGGCGAGCGGCGCGTCCACCGTCAGCAGCTTGTAGTTCTGCATTCCGGTGACCACGACCGACACCGCGACGTAGAGCACGGTGCAGATGAGGAGGGAGCCGAGGATGCCGCGCGGCATGTCGCGCTGCGGGTTCCTGGTCTCCTCTGCCGTGGTCGCCACGATGTCGAAGCCGATGAACGCGAAGAACACCACGGAGGCCGCGGTGAAGATGCCCTGGACGCCGAAGGACGTGGGCTCGTAGCCGAACATCACCTGGATCAGTGGCGCGTCGAGCCCCGAACCGGACGTCTGGCCCTGCGCCTTGGGGATGAACGGGTCGTAGTTGTCGGCGTGGATGAAGAAGGATCCGGCGATGATGACGATCAGCACCACGGCCAGCTTGATCAGGACGACGATCGCCGTGAGCCGGGCGGACAGCTTCATCCCGACGACCAGGATGGCCGTCAGCAGCAGCACGAGCACGAAGGCGAGCAGGTCGAAGACCCCGTCCGGGGCGTCGGGGCCTTCCAGCACGTTCGGCAGGTGCCAGCCCGCGTTGTCCATCAGCGACCGCACATAGCCGGACCAGCCGACCGCGACCACGGCGGTGCCGAGGGCGAACTCCAGGATCAGGTCCCAGCCGATGATCCAGGCGGGCAGCTCGCCGAGCGAGGCGTACGAGAAGGTGTACGCGGACCCGGCCACGGGCACCGTCGAGGCGAACTCGGCGTAGCACAGGGCCGCCAGCGCGCACACCACACCGGCGGCCACGAAGGCGAGGGCGGTGGCGGGGCCCGCGGTGTCCCGTGCGACCTTGCCGGTCAGGACGAAGATGCCGGTGCCGATGATGACACCGACGCCGAAGACCATGAGATCGAACGCGGACAGCGACTTGCGGAGGGCGTGCTCGGGCTCCTCCGTGTCTTGGATGGACTGCTCGACCGTCTTGGTCCGGAAAACGCTCACCGGTGCACCTCTCACGCTGGCCCGTCCGCGCCATCGTTGTGGTCATCGGACGGCGGCGGTGCAGGCACACCCCCGCGGACGCGTGATTCATCCGATAGGAGGGCGCGGGGGGTGAGAGGCGCTGGGCCGGTCGGCCTATGTCCGTGCGTGCGTCGTACGGACGGCCGACCGGCCCGGGAGAACCGGTGCTCGCGGGGTCAGTCGCCGGCGACCTCGGCGGGCGCGGCCTCGTCCGCGGCCTTCTCGCGCGGCGCGTCGATCCGCGCGACCAGCCCGGTGACCTGCCGGGCGATGTCCGGCGCGGTCAGCCCGATCTCGGCCATGACCTCCTTGCGGGAGGCGTGGTCCAGGAAGCGCGGCGGGATACCGAAGTCGCGCAGCGGCACGTCCACGCCCGCGTCGCGCAGCGCCTGCGACACGGCGGAACCGACGCCGCCCACCCGGCTGTTGTCCTCGACGGTGACGACGACGCGGTGGCGTGCGGCGAGGCCGGGCAGCGCCTCGTCGACCGGCTTGACCCAGCGCGGGTCGACGACGGTGGTGGTGATGCCCTGCTGGTCGAGGAGACCGGCGATCTCCAGGCACATCGGCGCGAGGGCGCCGACGGAGACCAGGAGCACGTCGGGCCGCTCGGTGCCGGGCTCGCGCAGCACGTCCATGCCGCCGATCCGGGACAGGGCCCGCACCGCCGGGCCGACCGCGCCCTTGGAGTAGCGCACGACGGTCGGCGCGTCGTCGACCTCCACGGCCTCGCGGAGCTGGGCGCGGACCTGGTCGGCGTCGCGCGGGGCGGCGATCCGCAGGCCGGGGACGACCTGGAGGATCGACATGTCCCACATGCCGTTGTGCGAGGCGCCGTCGGTGCCCGTGATCCCGGCGCGGTCCAGGACGAAGGTCACGCCGCACTGGTGCAGCGCCACGTCCATGAGCACCTGGTCGAAGGCCCGGTTGAGGAAGGTGGCGTAGACGGCGACGACCGGGTGCAGGCCGCCGGTGGCCAGTCCGGCGGCGGAGACGGCCGCGTGCTGCTCGGCGATGCCGACGTCGTAGACGCGGTCGGGGAAGCGCTTGGCGAACCTGTCGAGGCCGACCGGCTGGAGCATCGCGGCGGTGATCGCGACGATGTCGTCGCGCTCCTCGCCCAGCTTGACCATCTCCTCGCCGAAGACGGAGGTCCAGTCGGCGCCGGACGCGGCGATCGGCAGCCCGGTGTCGGGGTGGATCTTGCCGACGGCGTGGAACCGGTCGGCCTCGTCCTGGAGGGCGGGCTGGTAGCCGCGGCCCTTCTCGGTGAGGCAGTGCACGATGACCGGACCGTTGAAGCGCTTGGCGCGCTGCAGGGCGGACTCCAGCGCCTCGATGTCGTGGCCGTCGATGGGGCCGACGTACTTCAGGCCCAGGTCCTCGAACATGCCCTGCGGGGCGATGAAGTCCTTCAGGCCCTTCTTGGCGCCGTGCAGCGTCTCGTACAGCGGCTTCCCCACCACGGGGGTGCGCTCCAGGATGTCCTTGCCGCGGGCCAGGAAGCGCTCGTAGCCGTCGGTGGTGCGGAGCGTGGCGAGGTGGTTGGCCAGGCCCCCGATGGTCGGGGCGTAGGAGCGCTCGTTGTCGTTGACGACGATGACCAGCGGGCGGTCCTTGGCGGCGGCGATGTTGTTCAGCGCCTCCCAGGCCATGCCGCCGGTCAGCGCGCCGTCGCCGATGACGGCGGCGACGTGGTGGTCGCGGCGGCCGCGCAGCTCGTTGGCCTTGGCGATGCCCTCGGCCCAGCCCAGCACGGTGGAGGCGTGGCTGTTCTCGATGACGTCGTGCTCGGACTCGGCCCGCGAGGGGTAGCCGGACAGGCCGCCCTTGCCCTTGAGGTTGGTGAAGTCCTGCCGCCCGGTGAGCAGCTTGTGCACGTAGGACTGGTGCCCGGTGTCGAAGAGGATCTTGTCCTTGGGGCTGTGGAACACCCGGTGCAGGGCGATGGTGAGCTCGACCACACCGAGGTTGGGCCCGAGGTGGCCGCCGGTCTTGGAGACCTCTTCGACGAGGAAGGTGCGGATCTCCGCCGCCAGCCGGTCCAGCTGTCCGGGCGTGAGCCGGTCCAGATCGCGCGGTCCCCTGATGCGGGTCAGCAACGCCACCCGTGCCTCCTTGCTGTCGAGTGTGCCGAGCCTGCTGATTGTGGTGTGCCGAGCTTGGCAGGTCCGTGCTTGGCAGGTCCGTCGAGTCTAATGTTCCGGCCGCAACGGGATGTGATCGGCCTAGGCGATGTATGTCACGGGAGTGATCGTCGTACACATGTATGCCCGGCACCGCCTCCGGGGCGGTGCCGGGCACCGGGTACATGCGCGCAGGTCCGTACGGGTCGGCCGACGCGTGGCGGGCCCGCAGGCCCGCCGGGGTCAGCCTCGGCCCGCCGAGCGCTGGGTCTTGCGGGAGACCGAGTCGATCACGACGGCGGCGAGCAGCACCGCGCCGGTGATCATGTACTGGACCGAGTTCGAGGCCCCGATCAGGTTCATGCCGGAGGAGATCGAACCGATGACCAGCATGCCGAGCAGCGCCGACCAGACCGTACCGCGGCCGCCGAAGAGGCTGGTGCCGCCGATGACGGCGGCGGCGATGGCCTCCATGAGCAGGTTGCCGGTGCCGGACTGCTGGCTGGCGCTGCCGACCCGGGAGGCGATCATGAGTCCGCCGGAGGCGGCCATGGCCCCGGCGATCGCGTAGACCGAGACGCGGACGCCGGTGACGCTGATGCCCGCGCGGCGGGCCGCCTCGACGCTGCCGCCCAGCGCGATCACCTTGCGGCCGTAGGCGGTGCGGCGCACCACGAAGTCCAGGGCGACCAGCACCACCAGGAAGATCAGGAAGGCCAGGGGCAGCCCCTTGTACTCGTTGAGCTTCCACGCCGTGGCGAAGGCGATGACGGCGAGTACGGCCGTGCGCACGAGGATCTCGCCCAGCGGCCGGGCCGGGACGCCCGCCGCCGCGCGCCGCCGGGCGTCGAGGAACTGCGCGAGGAAGAACGCCGCCACGGCCACCGTCGCCGCCCCGTAGGCGGCGGCGATGTCGGTGAAGTAGTGGGAGCTCAGGGTGCGGACGAAGCCGTCGCGGTCGAGGCGGACGGTGCCGGTGGCGCCGAGCACCTGGAGCATCAGGCCGTTCCAGGCGAGGAGTCCGGCGAGGGTGACGACGAACGCCGGTACGCCGATCCTGGCGAAGATGAAGCCGTGCACCGCCCCGAGGACCGCGCCGCTGGCCAGGGCCACGAGCACCGCGAGCTCTTCGGGCACGCCCTGCCGGACGCTGAGGACGCCCATGACCGCGGCGGTCAGACCGCTGACCGAGCCGACGGACAGGTCGATCTCGCCGAGCAGCAGGACGAAGACGATGCCGACCGCGATCAGGCCGGTGCCCGTGATCAGGATCGACAGGTCGGAGAGGTTCTTCGGGGAGAGGAAGGCGTCGTCCTGCCACTGGAAGACGGCCCAGATGACGGCGATGCCGACGATGACCGGGAGCGCCCCCAGGTCGCCGCTGCGCAGCTTGCGGCCGAACTCCTTCAGGTAGCCCTTGAGGCCCTCCTCGCGGACCAGCAGCCGGGGGTCGACGGCGGCGACGGCGCCCTTGGCGACCGGCGCCGGGTCGGGGGTGTGCGTGTTGGTGGTCACTTGGCGACCTCCCCGTTGCGCGCCTTGCGGCGGGATACAGCGTTGTCCGTGGCGCCGGTGATGGCGGCGATGATCTCTTCCTGGGACGTGGTCCGCACGTCGAAGGTGCCGTTGTTGCGGCCCAGCCGCAGGACCGCGACCCGGTCCGCGACGGCCTTGACGTCGGCCATGTTGTGGCTGATGAGGATCACGGCGAGGCCGCGCTCCCGCAGCCGCTCGACCAGGTCGAGCACCTGGGCGGTCTGCTCCACACCGAGGGCGGCGGTCGGCTCGTCCAGGATCACGAGCTTGGGGTTGCCGAGCATCGAGCGGGCGATGGCGACGGTCTGCCGCTGGCCTCCGGAGAGCGAGGCGATCGGGATGCGCACGCTGGGGATGCGGATCGACAGGGTGCTGAGCAGCTCGAGCGAGCGGCGCTCCATCTCGACCTCGTCCAGGGCTCCGGCGCGCCGGAGCTCCCGGCCCAGGAAGAGGTTGCCGACCACGTCGATGTTGTCGCAGAGGGCGAGGTCCTGGTACACGGTCGCGATGCCCAGTTCCTGGGCGTCGTGCGGGCGCTGGATCTGCACGGGCCTGCCGCACCACTGGACGACGCCGTCGTCGGCGGGGCCGGCGCCCGCGATGGTCTTGACGAGGGTGGACTTTCCGGCGCCGTTGTCGCCGACGAGGGCGACCACCTCACCGGCGTGGACCTCCAGGTGGACGTCGGTGAGCGCCTGCACGGCGCCGAACCGCTTGGAGATCCCGCGCAATGCCAGTACGGGTTCGTTCGGCACGATGGCCATCTCCGATCTAGGGCAGGGTGACCCTGCGGATTGCGGGAGGAGGGGGGGCTCTCCCGCGCTTGCATGTCAGAGGGGAGCCGCCGCGGGAGTGGTGCGGCGTTCCTGGGCTGGAGCGGGCGCCGAGCGCCCGCCGGGGAGCCGGCGGCCGGGGCCGCGGGCCGTAGCCGAGGGCGAGGGCGTGGGGCGGGCCCGCCGCCGGTGGCCGGTTCGGCCCCGGCGGCGGAGCCGCGCCCCCGCCCGTCAGCACCACGCGGGTGCCGCCGCGGGGCGGCGGCCCGTTACTTCAGGCCGGCTGCCGCGCAGGCGGAGGCGAACTTCGCCGTGCAGATCTCGTCGATCTTCCACAGCCCGTCCTTGACGACGGTGTCCTTGATGTTGTCCTTCGTCAGCGCGAGCGGCGTGATGAGCGTGGCCGGGATGCCCTTGTCGGTCGCGCTGTCCACGGTGGCGGAGGCGTTGACCTTCTGGCCGCGGCCGAGCGCGATGGCCATCTCGGCGGCGGCGGTGGCCTCCGGGTCGTACGGCTTGTAGACGCTCATGTACTGGTCGCCGGTGAGGACACGCTGGACACCGGCGAGCTCGGCGTCCTGGCCGGTGACCGGGGGCAGCGGGTCGAAGCCGCTGTTCTCCAGGGCGGTGATGGCGCCGCCCGCCATGCCGTCGTTGGCGGAGTAGACGCCGATGATCTCGTCCTTGCCGAGCGAGGAGACGGCGCCGTTCATGGCCTCGTTGGCCTTGTCCGGCAGCCAGCGGTCGACGTCGTAGGACTTGCCGATCTTGACCTTGCCCTTGAGGACGGAGAGCGCGCCCTTCTTGAAGTCGGCGGCGTTGGGGTCGGCCTCCCAGCCGTTGAGCATGACGATCTTGCCGTCCTCGGCCTTGCCGCCGAGGGCCTTGAGCAGCGCCTTGCCCTGGACCTTGCCGACCTCCTCGTTGTCGAAGGAGGTGTAGCCGGAGATCGGGCCCTCGGCGAGCCGGTCGTAGGCGACGACCGGGATGCCCGCCTCGTCGGCCTTCTCCACCGAGCTGGCGATGGCCTTGGAGTCCACCGCGTCGAGGATGATCACGTCGACGTCCTTGGTGATCATCGAGTCGACCTGCTGCTGCTGTACCGAGGGGTCGGACTTGGCGTTGGCGTACTGGATCTCGCACTCGGCGCACAGGCGCTTGATGTGCTTGGTGATCAGCGGCTTGTCGAAGTTCTCGTACCGCGCGGTCTGGTCCTCCGGGAGAAGCAGGCCGATGGTGAGCGGGCCGGTGGCCTTCTTCTCTCTCTCCTTGCCGCCTCCGGCTTCCTTCGCCGAACCGCAGGCGGCGAGGGACGCGGCCATGGATATGGCGGCGGTGGCAATGGCGACGCGACGCATCGTGGCGTTCATATGGGGGTGACCTCCCTGACGAGGCCGCGTCATGAGCGGCCGAGGTGGCTGGAAGTCAACTCGGCCGCCAGGATGTCGTCAAGAAGTAAATCCTTAACGAGATGGCAACGGTGCCATTCGTTATCTGTCTGAACTCAAGGTGATATGGGGCCTTCGGTAGGCGGCGATGAGGAGCCGCCGACGCCCGTCCGGCCGCGCCCCGGGCCGGCTCGACAGCCGCCCCGAGGGACCCTTTTCAGCCACGTGTCCGGCGCGGCCGGGCTCAGTTCAGGGCCGCGGCCCTCGGCGGCAGCGCGCCGTCCAGCAGCGTCGAGTCGCCCATCTCGCTGAGGACGAGCGCGAGCGCCCCCAGCACCTCCGCCCGGCCGCCCAGCGCGCCGGGCACCACCGACAGCTGGCGTGCCGCGCTGGGGATCGCGTACCGCGCGACCGACTCGCGGATGGGGTTGAGGACCAGGTCACCGGCCTCGGCGAGGTGTCCGCCGAGCACCACCCGGCTGGGGTTCAGCAGGTTGCACAGGTTGGCCACGCCGCTGCCGATGTGCCGGCCCACGTCCGCGATCACGCGGCGGCAGCCGGGGTCGCCCTCCCTGGCGAGCTGCACCATCCGCTCCACGGTCAGATCGGCGCCGTGGCTGGAGTGCAGCAGCGGCAGCACGTACCGGGCGGCGGTGAAGGTCTCCAGGCAGCCGCGGTTGCCGCAGCGGCACACCGGCCCCGACTCGTCCAGCGTGATGTGCCCGATCTCGCCCGCCGTACCGCCGGGCCCCGGTAGATCTGTCCGTTGATGACCAGCCCGGCGCCGACACCGCTGGCGATCTTGATGTACGCGAGGTCCGCGACCCCGCGACCGGAGCCCCAGACCAGCTCGCCCAGCGCGCCCAGGTTGGCGTCGTTGTCGACGTGGACCGGGACGCCGAGCCGCGCGGCGAGGTCGTCGCGCGGGTTGGTGCCCACCCAGCCCGGCAGGATGGCGGTCGAACCGAGCGCGCCGGTCGCGATGTCGATCGGACCGGGCACGCCGAGCCCGACCCCGATGACCTTGTCCGGGCTGCTGCCGGTGGCCGCGATCAGGCGGCTGACCAGGTGCTCCGCGCGGTCCATGCCCTGTGCGGCGGAGGCGTCCACGTCCAGCGGCTCTGCCTCCTCGGCGAGCACCTGGTGCGCGAGGTTGCCGATGGCGACCCTCAGGTGGGTATGGCCGAAGTCCACGCCGACGACGATGCCCGCGTCACCGCTCAGCGAGACGCTGCGGGCCCGGCGGCCGCCCGCCGAGGTGGGCGTGACCTCGACCGTTCCACCGTCCTTGAGCTCGCGGACGATGTTGGAGACCGTGGCGGCGGACAGGCCCGTACTCCGGGCGATCTCCGCCTGGGTCAGCGAGCCCGCCATCCGTACCGCTCGTACGACCCGCTCCAGGTTGGCCCGGTGCAGCGATGACTGCGACCCCGGAGTCTCCACGCCCATCCACTCCTGCCTCGACGGACGGCACGACGGCCGGCCACCGGCCGGGCCGCGACGATGGGACCCGGCACTGTCTCCAACATGTGAACCCTAAGCTGAGCCGCCTGGGTTGCCCCACGTCAAGACCTTGACAGAAGTCGTCCGGACCGCTCGGACTATTTGAGCGCACCGGCGGTCAGGCCCGCCTGCACCTGCCGCTGGAAGATCAGATAGACCAGCAGCACCGGGAGCATCGCGATGGTCATCCCCGCCATCAGCGCGCCCCAGTCGCTGTTGTACCCCTGGTTCAGCGCGATCTCCGCCAGGCCCTGGGTGAGCACGTACTTCTTCTGGTCCTGGTTGAGCACCATGGGCAGCAGGTACTGGTTCCACTGCCCCAGGAAGTTGAAGATGCCGATGCTGATCAGGCCCGGCTTGGCCATCGGCAGCATCACCTGGAAGAAGGTCCGGCTGTGGGACGCCCCGTCGATCATGGCGGCCTCGGCCACGGACGTCGGCAGGGTGCGGAAGAACGCGGTCATGAAGAAGACCGTGAACGGCAGCGAGTAGGCGATGTAGACCAGGATCAGCCCGTGGTACGTCGCCAGCAGGTTCTCGCCCGGGAAGTCCCGCATCACGAAGAACAGCGGGATGACCAGCATGAACACCGGAAACGCCATGCCGCCGACGAAGAGGTAGTAGATGAGGCGGTTGCCGGGGAAGGTGAAGCGGGCCAGCACGTACGCGGCCATGGAGCCCAGCACCATCGTCCCGATGACCGAGCCGCCGACCACGATGACCGTGTTGTAGAAGTAGTCGCCGAAGCTGGCCTCCCGCCAGGCTTTGCTCCAGTTCTCGAAATGCAGCGTGGTGGGCAGCGACCACGGGTGGTTGAGAATGTCCCCGGTGGTCTTGAACGAGCTCCACATGACCCACAGCAGCGGCATGCCCACCATGAGGGCCCAGACCGCGAGCATGCCGTGGGAGAACACGTTCAGCACGCCGCCCTCGGAGCGGCCGCGGGCCGGCTCCCCCCGCCGCCGCTCGCCCGCCGCCGGGACGGTGTCCTGCTGCGCTACGGCGTCGATCTCCGTCGTCATCGATCCGTCCCGTCCCTACAACTCGATCCGCTCACGACGCGCGAAACGCATCGTCAGCACGGCGAACAGCAGCGTGACCACCAGCATGGCGACGCCCATCGCCGCCGCGTATCCGAATCTGCTCTCCTGGCCGAAGGCCGTCAGATACAGCCGCAGGGGCACCACGTCCGTCGCCCCGTTCGGGCCGCCGAGACCACCCGACATGATGCGCACCAGCACGAAGGCGTCCATCGCGATGATGCCCATATAGACCCACCCCGTCTGCACCGTGTCCCACAGCAGCGGCAGGGTGATACGGAAGAAGGTGTGCATGCGGCTCGCCCCGTCCAGCAGCGCCGCCTCGTAGATGTCCCGCGGAATGTTGGCCATGGCCGCGGAGAAGAGGACGACATAGAAGCCGACGTGCGCCCAGATCATCACGATCATCATGCAGCCCAGCGCCAGGTCCTTGTCGCCGAGCCAGGCGCTCTGCAGCGATTCCAGCCCCACCGCGCCGAGCAGGCCGTTGAGCATGCCGTCGTTCGGGTCGGGGTTGAAGACGTTGAACCAGATCACCGCGATGATGGTGATGGAGATGACCTGGGGGAAGAAGAAGATGAACTTGTACGCCGATGAGCCGCGCACCCCGGTGATGACGGCGCCGCGCCGCGACCGCCCGCCGACATTGAGCATGAAGGCGAAGAACAGCCCCAGCGCCAAGGTCACCAGCGGCACGACGGCCAGCATGATCACGTTGTGTTTCAACGCGTTCATGAACTCGTCGCTGTGCAGCAGCTTGTCGTAGTTCTCGAAGCCGACATATTTGGCGGTTCCCGGAACGCCGCGCCATTCCGTCAGGGAGATCTGGAACGCCTGGATGAAGGGCGAGATCACGAAGATCCCGTAAATGGCCAGAGGCAGGGCCAGGAACCCCACGATGAATCGGTACTTCTGGAATCCCACGATGAATCGGTACTTGCCGCGCCGCATGCCGCTCCCGGCCCTCCTCGTACCTCGTCCTGGCAGGTCGGACGACCTGTCAGACGGTCCGCTGGAACTTCGTCACCTCGTCGTCGGCGGCCCACTCGTCGGCGTACCGCTGGGTCTTCCGGATCCATTCCCTGGCCTTGATGTCCCCGGTGAGCAGCTCCAGGGTCAGGCCGCCGATCTTCTCGTCCGTCAGCTTCGGGTACCACTCCTGGAGCTGAATGGACACCAGGTTCTCGCCGGCGTCCTTGACCACCTGCCGCGCGGCCGAGAGCCCCGGCGTCAGCTCCATTCCCTCGGTTGCCCCCATCACCGAGGTGAGCGACTTCACCTTCCGGGCGAAGTTCTGCGAGTGCTTCTTGGAGAGCATGATGCGCAGCAGCTCCATGCCGCCGGTCGGGTTCTTGCCCTGCTTGGCGACGATGAAGGGCTCACTGGGCTCGGCGCGGACCGTGCCGTGCGGCATCGCGTCGCCCGAGCCGCCGTCGAAGAGCGCGCCGACCGCCATGCCGAAGTCCTTCGGCGTGGTCGACTGGGACTCGTTCTCCACCCAGGATCCGTTCGGGATGAAGACCGCCTCGCGCTGGTTCCACTTGGTCTGGGTCTGGGTGTGCGAGCGGCCCTCGCTGCCCTTGAGGATGTAGCCCTTGGCGGCCAGTTCCTCGTAGAACTCGACGACCTGCCGGACCGCGTCGTTGGAGGACCATGCCTTGGGCTCCAGGTTGTCGATCGCGATCCACTTCTCCATGCCGCCGATCTTGGCGATCTGCGCGAAGAGATTGAAATGGACGTAGTACGGATACTGCCCGGGGTAGGACCAGGGGGCGATACCGTCCTGCTTGATGTCGGCACACAGCCGGATCATGTCGTCCAGGCTCTTGGGGTATCCCCAGCCCTTGTCGTCGAGCAGCTTCTGTGAATACCAGGTGCCATAGACCGTGAAGGCGTAGTAGAGGACGTCGAAGACATCCTTGTGCTTTCCCTTTTCCAGAGTGCTGGGATAAAGGAGGTCCCGGACCTTCTTCTTCGGATCGTCAAAGGACGGTGCGTCGAGCAGCGGTGCCAGGTCGACCAGCTGTCCCTGCGAGGACAGGTTGTTCATATCCAGGTGTTCGGCGCCGGAGTTGTCGATGACGTCCGGTGGATTGCCGCCCGCAAAACGGGGCTGGAGCTTCGGGCCGACCTGCTGGGTCCCGGTATGGTTCACCTTGGCGTCGTAGGTCGCCCGGTAGTCGGCTTCCGCGTCTCTCGCGTACTCGTCACCGAGTCCGCCTTTGAAGATGAAGGCCTCCAGCGTGGCGCCCTTCTTCACGCCCAGCGGATTCTTGGCGCTGGTCTCGCCCTTGCTCTTGTCGACGCCGTTGTCGCTGTCCCCGTCACCGCCGCCGGTGGCACAGGCGGACAGCGCGCTCACGGTCGGGACGGAGATGATGCCGAGCGCCGCGGATCGCTTGATCAGGTCGCGACGTCCGATGCCTGAATTGTCTGAGGTGAATCCCATGCTCATGTCTCGCCTTCTCTCGGACAGGCGGTGAACCGGTCTCCCGCATACGTCTCGCCTGGACGAGGGGCCGGCACCGCAGGTCGGTTGAAGCTGAGTTGTGGTGCTGGGGTGCGCGCCGGGAGCCGTGAAACAAATGCGACGCGAGGCCGCCGGCGCGACAACCCCACGGGGCGGCTGCCGGGTCGGACGGCCGCTCAGACGCCGACAGGTATAGTCCACTTCTCCACAACTGGGCAAGATCGATAGCGCATTTATTCTGCGTCTTTCCCGAGTTGAGACCTGTTCGACATACCGTAGGGGACGGAAGGCCCTACGGCGTGCCGCCGTGCGGGCGACAGATTGAGAGGCGGCTCCCCAGTGCTCCGTAAGAAGCTCCCCTTGCCACCAGCGTTGTCGTGGTCGCGACACTCACGCTCGCCTCGGGATGCGGCTCGAAGGACGGCGGCGGCTCGTCGAGCGGGGACAGCAAGAGCGGCACGGCGGTCGGCCAGGCCATGGCGAAGCTGCCCGTGCAGCCGACGACACCGGCCCCGGAGCCGACCGAGACCGAGGAGCCGGACGACCCGATCAACGGGCTGATCAGCCCGGACGTCACGATGGGGAACTGCGGATGGGACGCCTCCAGTAAGCCGTATGCCGACGTGAAGATCGCCAATTCCTCGTCGACCACCCAGTACTACACGCTGCTCGTGGGGTTCTACGACGCGAACAGCAGCGTCGTCGCCACGGGCGCGGCGTCCTACGCCGAGGTGGCCGGGGATGCCAAGAAGACCGTCAGGGTCACGGGCACGAAGGCCGACTCGTCCAAGAAGGCGAAGAGGTGCCAGGTCACGTTCGCCTCCAAGAAGGGCACGAAGCCCGGCAGCTGACGGATCGCACACGCCCGCCCTGGCGAGGGGCCGCGGAGTCCAGGGGTACGGACTCCGCGGCCCCTCGCCGCTCGCCCCTCCCCCATCTCCCGCCGCGCGCAGCACCCTTGACACCACCGGCCCCGTGCTCCCTACTGGTCTCTGCCCCAGGAGCTTGACAACGTTGTCGCCTCTCGGTCACCCCGCCGCGAGGCGCCCGACGAGAGGCTGCGATGCGAGGACACAGACGACGGCGCCGGGCCGGGCGCCTCACCGCCCTGGTGGCGGCCGTCGCGCTGGTGGTGACCGCGGAAGGCGCCGCCACCGCTACCGCGGAACCCGCGGCGACCACGACGGCCGCCGCCACCCGGCACCAACCCCAGGACCGTGCCGACACGTTCAGCTCGTCCTTCGAACCGGGCGACCCCGCACCCGATTGGCGCAACACCGTGGAGACCGGCCCCGGCGGGGCGAAGAAGGCGTCCGGCGTCGACGGCGCCTACAGCACGGGCATCCCCGGGAACGTGACGGACAAGGTCACCGAGGTCTCGGCCAGCGGGGAGAACCCGGCCGGGGGCGAGGTCAAGGAGAACCTCGTCGACGGCGAGCCCACCAGCAAGTGGCTGGTCTTCGCCCGCACGGCCTGGCTGGAGTTCGCGCTCTCCGAACCGGTGGACGTCATCCGGTACGCGCTCACCTCGGCCAACGACGCGGCGGGCCGCGACCCGCGCGACTGGACCCTCAAGGGCTCCACCGGCGGCGCGGACTGGCAGACCCTGGACACCCGTACGGGCGAGGACTTCCCGCAACGCCACCAGACCAGGGAGTTCTCGTTCGACAGCGCCGGGAAGTACCGCCGCTTCCGGCTGGAGGTCACCCGTAACGCGGGCGACGACCTGACCCAGCTCGCCGAGGTGCAGTTCGGCGGCCGCGACACCAGCCCGCCCGCCCCGTCCGACATGCTGAGCCGGATCGACCGCGGCCCGTCCGGCTCCCCACCGCCAAGGCCCGCGCGGGCTTCACCGGCACCCACGCGCTGGTCTACGCCGGCACGCACCGGCCGGACGGCCGGGCGTACTCGTACAACAAGGTCTTCGACGTCGACACGGCGGTCTTCGCCGACTCCGTGCTGTCCTACCGGGTCTTCCCCTCGATGCCGGAGACGGATCTGAGCTACCCCGCCACCCATGTGTCGGTGGACCTCGCCTTCACCGACGGCACCTATCTGAGTGACCTGGGCGCGGTCGACCAGCACGGCGCGGAGCTCTCCCCGCGCGGCCAGGCCGCCTCCAAGACCCTGTACGTCAACCAGTGGAACCACAAGGAGTCCCGGATCGGCGCGGTCGCCGCGGGCCGGACGATCGACCGCATCCTGGTGGCGTACGACGCGCCCAAGGGCCGGCCGCCTTCCGCGGCTGGCTCGACGACATCTCCATCGCCCCGAAGAAGCCCGAGAAGCGGCTCGCCCATCTGTCGGACTACGCCGTCACCACCCGCGGCACCAACTCCAGCGGTGGCTTCTCGCGCGGCAACACCTTCCCCGCCACCGCGGTTCCGAACGGCTTCAACTTCTGGACCCCGGTGACCAACGCCGGTTCCACCGACTGGCTGTACCAGTACGCGCGCGCCAACAACACGGCCAACCTGCCCACCATCCAGGCGTTCAGCGCCAGCCACGAGCCCAGCCCCTGGATGGGCGACCGGCAGACCTTCCAGGTGATGCCGTCGGCGGCCCCGGGCACACCGGACGCGGCACGGGAGGCCCGCGCCCTCCCGTTCCGGCACACCGCCGAGACCGCCCGGCCGCACTACTACGGCGTCCGGTTCGACAACGGCCTCACGGCGGAGATCGCCCCGACCGACCACGCGGCCGTCATGCGGTTCACCTATCCGGGTGAGGACGCGAGCGTCGTCTTCGACAACGTCACCGGCGACGGCGGGCTGACCCTGGACCCCGACCGCGGGGTGGTCACCGGCTTCTCCGACGTCAGGAGCGGCCTGTCGACGGGTGCGACCCGGATGTTCGTGTACGGCGTCTTCGACGCGCCCGTGACCGCCGGCGGGAAGCTGCCCGGCGACGGCGGCAAGGACGTCACCGGCTACTTCCGCTTCAGGCCGGGCGCGGACCGCACCGTCGCCCTGCGCGTCGCGACCTCCCTCATCGGGATCGACCAGGCGAAGGCCAACCTGGAGCGCGAGATCCCGGAGTCCACCACCTTCGCGCAGGTCACGGCGCGAGCCCAGGCGGAGTGGGACGAGATCCTGGGCCGGGTGGAGGTCGAGGGCGCCACCCGCGACCAGCTCACCACGCTCTACTCCAGCCTCTACCGGCTGTATCTGTATCCCAATTCCGCTTACGAGAACACCGGGACGGCGGCCAGGCCCAGGTACCAGTACGCCAGCCCCTTCTCGCCGCCGGCCGGGGAGGACACCCCGACCCGCACCGGCGCGCGGATCGTGGACGGCAAGGTCTACGTGAACAACGGCTTCTGGGACACCTACCGCACCACCTGGCCCGCCTACTCCCTGCTCACCCCGCGCGCGCGGGGGTGATGGTCGACGGCTTCGTCCAGCAGTACAAGGACGGCGGCTGGATATCCCGCTGGTCCTCGCCCGGTTACGCCGATCTGATGACCGGCACCAGCTCGGACGTGGCCTTCGCCGACGCCTACCTCAAGGGCGTGGACTTCGACGCCGAGGCCGCGTACGAGGCCGCGCTCAAGAACGCCACGGTCGCCCCCGCGCACTCCGGTGTCGGCCGCAAGGGCATGGACACCTCCGTGTTCCTGGGCTACACGAGCACCAAGACCCATGAGGGCATGTCCTGGGCGCTGGAGGGCTACCTCAACGACTTCGGGCTCGCGCGGATGGGTGAAGCTCTTTACAAGAAGACGAAGAAGACCCGCTACAAAGAGGAGTCCGCCTACTTCCTGAACCGGGCTCGCGGCTACGTCAGGCATTTCGACCGCGCGGCGGGCTTCTTCCAGGGCAGGAACGCGGACGGGACGTGGCGGGTGCCGTCGGACAGGTACGACCCGCGCGTGTGGGGCTACGACTACACCGAGACCAACGGCTGGGGCTATGCCTTCACCGCGCCCCAGGACAGCCGCGGCCTGGCCAACCTCTACGGCGGCCGGGACGGCCTCGCCAGGAAGCTCGACGCGTACTTCGCCACGCCGGAGACCGCGAGCCCGGAGTTCGCCGGTTCGTACGGCGGCGTGATCCACGAGATGACCGAGGCACGGGACGTGCGGATGGGCATGTACGGGCACAGCAACCAGGTCGCCCACCATGCCGCATACATGTACGACGCGGCCGGGCAGCCGTGGAAGACCCAGGAGAAGGTCCGCGAGGTCCTCTCCCGGCTGTACACCGGAAGCGAGATCGGGCAGGGCTACCACGGCGACGAGGACAACGGCGAGCAGTCGGCGTGGTACGTCTTCAGCGCACTGGGCTTCTATCCGCTGGTGATGGGCGGCGCGGAGTACGCGATCGGATCGCCTCTTTTCAAGAAGGTGACGGTGCATCTGGAGAACGGCCGCGACCTGGTGGTCAAGGCCCCGCGCAACAGCGCCCGGAACCCTTACGTGCAGGGCCTGAGGGTCAACGGCAAGCGCTGGACGTCGACGGCGCTGCCGCACGCGGTGGTGGCGGCCGGGGGGACGCTCGAGTTCGCGATGGGTCCGAAGCCGTCGACGTGGGGCACGGGGGCGAAGGCGGGCCCGTCGTCCATCACGGACGGCGACGAGGTGCCCGAGCCGCGCGGCGACCTCCTCGACGGCTCCGGGCCGCTGTTCGACGACACCTCGGCGACGGGGGCTCGTTCGACTCGGTGGACCTGCCGGTCGCGTCGGCTCGGCGCGCGGTGCAGTACACGCTGACGTCGTCGGACCGGGCCGCGGCGCCGTCGGGCTGGGTGCTGGAGGGCTCCGACGACGGCGAGCGGTGGCGGGAGCTGGACCGGCGCTCAGGCGAGTCCTTCCGCTGGGACCACCAGACCCGGGTCTTCGGCATCGATCACCCCGGCGACTACCGGCACTACCGCCTGGTCGCGGACAAGCGGACAACCCTGGCAGAAATCGAACTCCTCGGCGAGCAAACCGATTGACAAGTGAAGATCGTGTGAAACGATCAAGGAGCTCATGCGGCGCGCCCGGCCACACCGGGCGCGCCGCGTCGTGTCATCACCCCATTGGAGAACTACGTGGCCCGACTTTCTGGCCGTACCCGCGGCCGCGCCGCGGCGCGGCTGACGACCGCGGCGATAGCCGCCGCACTGGTCGGCACCTCCGCCGGAGCCGCCGTGGCCGACAGCCCGGCGCCTGCCCCGGCACCTGTGAAGAGCCTGCACAAGGCGACCGAGCGGCTCGGCGACCTGCCGCAGGCCGCTCCGAGGACCGCCGGCGTGGCCGCCGCGCCGATCCTGCCGCTGTTCGCCGCCACCCGGTCCGGCGACCTGTACATGTACCGGGCGAACGGCCACGGCGGCCTGAAGGCCCGCGAGTTCGTGACCCGCTGGCAGACCATCGACGCGTCCGTCCAGGCCGTCACCGGCAACAATGTCGCGCTCTACACCCGGACTCCGGACGGCACGCTGAACTACAGCGACGGGGCCGTCAAGCGCATCGGCACCGGCTGGGGCCAGTACGACCTGCTGCGCTCGGTGGGCAACGTCGGCGGCGCCAAGCAGGCCGACCTGCTGGCCCGCGACCGCTCCGGCGCGCTGTGGCTGTACCTGGCCAAGTCCGACGGCACCCTGACCGGCCGCAAGAAGGTCGGCACCGGCTGGGGCCAGTACACCCAGCTGGCGGGGCAGGGCGACCTGACCGGCGACGGCAAGGCGGACCTCGTGGCCGTCGACCGCTCCGGCGTGGCGTGGCTGTACAAGGGCACCGGCGACTACACCAAGCCGTTCGCGTCCCGCAGCAGGATCGGCACCGGCTGGGGCCAGTTCAACCACGTGCTCTCCACCGGCGACCTGACCTTCGACGGCCGCGCCGACCTGGTCGCCCGCGACAAGGCGGGCGCGCTGTGGGTGTACGCGGGCACGGGCAGGGCGTCCGCGCCGTTCAAGGCGAAGAAGAAGATCGGCGCCTCGGGCTGGAACCAGTACGCCCAGCTGTTCTGAGCGCTGACCGGGTGACCGGGTGACCGTATGGGCCGCATTCCGCGAGGGAATGCGGCCCATACCGCTTTTCGGGGGCGCGTTCGGCGAGATTGCGACGTCACCGTTCCGCGATGCCGTTGGCGTCGGAAATCCGCCGGACGCTTTCGGCGGCGGTTGCGTCACCACCGAGATCCTGCCGATCGGCCTGCTGACGTCGATCGGGGCCGGTCTGGCCGACCGGCTTGTACCGGCGGAGTCGGTCGGCAGGGCGACAGCGGTGATCTTCTCAGCGGTTCCCCTGGGTTCTGTCCTCGGTGTGCCCGTCGGCACGTTCATCGGGGACGTCGCCGGCTGGCGGACCGCGTTCGCCGTCATGGGAGTGCTGGCGGTAGGGGTGTGGATCATGATGCTTCTGGTGATTCCCGCACTGCCGCCCACGCGCGTTACCCGGCTGCGTGTCCTGCGTACCGCGCTCGAGAGCGTCACCACGCGCTTCGCGCTGCTGACGACGTTTCTCATCGTGCTGGCGCATTTCGGGGCGTACACCTATGTGACCCCGTTCCTCGAGCAGGTCTCCCACGCGGGCTCGGGACTGGTCACCGTCATTCTGCTGACGTACGGAGCCGCCGGGATCGTCGGCAATTTCGTGGGCGGCGCCACGGTGGCGCGCCATCCGCACGCCACGTTCGCGGCTGCGGCGGGAACGCCCGCCTGCGCGACGGGACTGCTTCCCGTGCTCGGCCGGTGGCCCATCGGCGTGCTGGCGCTGCTCGTCGTCTGGGGTGTCGCGTACGGTGCCGTGCCCGTCTGCTCCCAGGCATGGTTCTCGAAGGCGTGCCCCGCCGCGCCGGAGGCGGTCGCAGCGTGACCGCGGCGCTCATGGCGGTGGCCGTGGGGATCCACTTCGCCAAGCACCTGACCTGGCCCCGGAACGGCTGACGGGCCGCACCCCTGCCATGGGGGTGCGGCCCGTTCGGCTGTCCGCTGCCGGCTACCGCCTACTTGCGGATCAGCGAGCGCAGCACGTACTGCATGATGCCGCCGTTGCGGTAGTAGTCCGCCTCACCCGGGGTGTCGATGCGGACGACCGCGTCGAACTCCACGCCCGTGTCCGTGGTGACCTTGACGGTGCGCGGGGTGGTGCCGTCGTTCAGCTCGGTGACGCCGGTGATGGAGAAGGTCTCCTCGCCGGTCAGGCCGAGGGCCAGGGCCGAGGCGCCCTCCGGGAACTGGAGCGGCAGCACGCCCATGCCGATGAGGTTCGAGCGGTGGATGCGCTCGTAGGACTCGGCGATGACGGCCTTGACGCCGAGGAGCGCGGTGCCCTTGGCCGCCCAGTCGCGGGACGAGCCGGAGCCGTACTCCTTGCCGGCCAGGACGACCAGCGGGGTGCCCTGCGCGATGTAGTTGCGCGAGGCGTCGTAGATGAAGGAGACCGGGCCGCCCTCCTGCGTGAAGTCGCGGGTGTAGCCGCCCTCGGTGCCCGGCGCGATCTGGTTGCGCAGGCGGATGTTGGCGAAGGTGCCGCGGATCATGACCTCGTGGTTGCCGCGGCGCGAGCCGTAGCTGTTGAAGTCGCGACGCTCGACGCCGTGCTCGGTCAGGTACTGGCCGGCCGGGGTGTCGGCCTTGATCGCACCGGCCGGGGAGATGTGGTCGGTGGTGACCGAGTCGCCCAGCTTCGCCAGCACGCGGGCGCCGGTGATGTCCTCGACCGGGGCCGTCTCCATCGTCATGCCCTCGAAGTACGGGGGCTTGCGCACGTAGGTGGACTGCGGGTCCCACTCGAACGTGTTGCCGGTCGGGATCGGCAGCGCCTGCCACTGCGCGTCGCCCGCGAAGACGTCCTGGTAGGAGGTGGCGAACATGTCCTGGCCGATCGCGGAGGCGACGACCTCGTTGACCTCGGCCTCGGTGGGCCAGATGTCCCTGAGGTGGACCGGGTTGCCGTCGGTGTCGATGCCGATGGCGTCCTTGGTGATGTCCACCTTCATGGAGCCCGCGATGGCGTACGCGACGACCAGCGGCGGGGACGCCAAGTAGTTCATCTTGACGTCCGGGTTGATCCGGCCCTCGAAGTTGCGGTTGCCGGAGAGCACGGACGTCACGGCCAGGTCGGCCTCGTTGACGGCCTTGGAGACCTCCTCCGGCAGCGGGCCGGAGTTGCCGATGCAGGTGGTGCAGCCGTAGCCGACGAGGTTGAAGCCCATCTTGTCGAGGTACGGGGTGAGCCCGGCGCGGTCGTAGTAGTCCATGACGACCTTGGAGCCCGGAGCGAGGGTGGTCTTGACCCACGGCTTGCGGGTCAGGCCCTTCTCCACCGCCTTCTTGGCCACCAGCGCCGCGGCGACCATGACGTACGGGTTCGAGGTGTTGGTGCAGGAGGTGATCGCGGCGACGGTGACGGCGCCGTGGTCGATCTCGTAGACCGTGCCGTCGGGGGTGGTGACCTGGGTCGGCTTGGTCGGTGCGCCGTTGTGGTCCACCGCCGGGGCGTCGGAGGCCGGGAAGGACTCCTTGCCCGCCTCCTCGTCGTCACCGACGTAGTTGCGCACGTCCTGCGTGAACTGCTGCGCGGCCTCGGCCAGGATGATGCGGTCCTGGGGGCGCTTCGGACCGGCGATCGACGGGACGACCGTGGAGAGGTCCAGCTCCAGCTTCTCGGAGAAGTCCGGCTCGGCGGCCGGGTCCAGCCACAGGCCCTGCTCCTTGGCGTACGCCTCGACCAGCGCGACCTGCTGCTCGCTGCGGCCGGTCAGGCGCAGGTAGTTCAGGGTCTCACCGTCGATCGGGAAGATCGCGGCGGTGGAGCCGAACTCCGGCGACATGTTGCCGATGGTGGCGCGGTTGGCCAGCGAGGTGGCGGCGACGCCCTCACCGTAGAACTCCACGAACTTGCCGACCACGCCGTGCTTGCGCAGCATCTCGGTGATGGTCAGCACCAGGTCGGTGGCGGTGGTGCCGGTGGGCAGCTCGCCGGTCAGCTTGAAGCCGACGACGCGCGGGATGAGCATGGAGACCGGCTGGCCGAGCATCGCGGCCTCGGCCTCGATGCCGCCGACGCCCCAGCCCAGCACGCCGAGGCCGTTGACCATGGTGGTGTGCGAGTCGGTGCCGACGAGGGTGTCGGGGTACGCCTGGCCGTTGCGGACCATGACGGTGCGGGCCAGGTGCTCGATGTTCACCTGGTGGACGATGCCGGTGCCGGGCGGGACGACCTTGAACTCGTCGAACGCGGTCTGGCCCCAGCGCAGGAACTGGTAGCGCTCCTTGTTGCGGCCGTACTCCAGCTCCACGTTCTGCGCGAAGGAGTCCGGGGTGCCGAACTTGTCGGCGATGACGGAGTGGTCGATGACCAGCTCGGCCGGCGCCAGCGGGTTGATCTTCGCCGGGTCGCCGCCGAGCTCCTTGACGGCCTCGCGCATGGTCGCGAGGTCCACGACACACGGCACACCGGTGAAGTCCTGCATGATCACGCGGGCCGGCGTGAACTGGATCTCCTGGCTCGGCTGCGCCTGGGAGTCCCAGCCGCCGAGCGCGCGGATGTGGTCGGCGGTGATGTTCGCGCCGTCCTCGGTGCGGAGCAGGTTCTCCAGCAGCACCTTCAGGCTGTACGGCAGCCGGGCGGAGCCCTCCACCTTGTCCAGCCGGAAGATCTCGTACGACTCGTCGCCCACCTGCAGCGTGCTGCGGGCGTCGAAGCTGTTCGCCGACACGACAGTCTCCTTCTTGCGTGATCCTCGCGCGTACCAGCGCAATCCTGCCGTCACAGGGGCCACACCCATCCGCTAAGGTATGCCTAAGTTAGGCTTGCCTCAGCCAGCGGGCGTCGCGGTACGCCTCTCGGCAGATATCTCGATGTCGAGATAACTCTAGTACATGACCGCAACCGCCGCCCTTTGGGCTGCCCACTCGCCTCGCCGCCGCAGGGCCGCGAGACTGAGAAAAAGGGAGCAAAAAGGGAGGTACCGGGATGTTCGGGAACAGCAAGGCGTTCAGCGGCTTCTCCGTGGACGACACCCGCAAGGCGAAGGACTTCTACGAGGGCACCCTCGGACTCCGGGTCTCCGAGGAGCAGGGCATGCTGACGCTGCACCTCGCCGGGGGCACGGACGTCCTGGTCTACCCGAAGGACCACCACACCCCGGCCACGTTCACCATCCTCAACTTCCCCGTCGACGACATCGACCAGGCCGTCGACGACCTGGCCGGACGCGGGGTGGCGTTCGAGCGGTACGACGCCTTCGAACACGACGGCAAGGGCATCGTCCGCACGGGCGGCGGCCCGCAGATCGCGTGGTTCAAGGACCCCGCGGGCAACGTCCTGTCGGTGCTTCAGGAGTGATGAGGGCCGAGTGGGCGACCATGCGCCGCCACGCCCACGACACACCCTCCCCTCGCGGCACCCGTAACCCATATGCATCTCATATTTGAGATAGTCTCACTATATGACAGACGACTACCTCGTACGTATCGGCAAGCTCATCCGTGACGCCCGTCAGCACCGTGGTTGGACGCAGTCGCAGCTCGCGGAGGCCCTCGGTACGAGTCAGAGCGCGGTCAACCGCATCGAACGCGGTAACCAGAACATCAGCCTTGAGATGATCGCCCGCATCGGAGAGGCCCTGGACAGCGAGATCGTCTCGCTCGGGTACGCGGGCCCGATGCATCTGCGCGTGGTCGGCGGCCGCCGGCTCTCCGGCAGCATCGACGTCAAGACGAGCAAGAACGCGTGCGTGGCGCTGCTGTGCGCCTCACTCCTCAACTCCGGCCGTACGACGCTGCGCAGGGTCGCCCGGATCGAGGAGGTCTACCGCATTCTGGAGGTGTTGGGCAGCATCGGCGTGAAGACGCGGTGGATCAACGACGGCGCCGACCTGGAGATCACCCCGCCGGCCGAACTGGACCTGGCCGCGATGGACACCGAGGCGGCCCGGCGGACCCGCAGCGTCATCATGTTCCTCGGCCCGCTGCTGCACCGGATGGACAGCTTCAAGATCCCGTACGCGGGCGGCTGCGACCTGGGCACCCGCACCGTGCAGCCGCACATGACCGCGCTGCGCCACTTCGGACTTGAGATCACCGCCACCGACGGCACGTACCACGCGCAGGTGGACCGCACGGTCTCCCCCACCCGCGCCATCGTGCTGACCGAGCGCGGCGACACCGTGACGGAGAACGCGCTGCTGGCCGCCGCCCGGCACGACGGGATCTCGGTCATCCGCAACGCCTCCTCCAACTACATGGTCCAGGACCTGTGCTTCTTCCTGGAGCAGTTGGGCGTACGGGTCGACGGCATCGGCACCACCACGCTGACCGTGCACGGTGTCGCGCAGATCGACCGCGACGTCGACTACGCGCCGTCGGAGGACCCGGTGGAGGCGATGAGCCTGCTCGCCGCGGCCGTGGTCACCGAGTCGGAGCTGACGATCCGCCGGGTTCCGGTGGAGTTCCTGGAGATCGAGCTGGCCGTCCTGGAGGAGATGGGCCTGGACCACGAGCGCAGCGCCGAGTACAAGGCGGACAACGGGCGGACCCGGCTGATCGACCTCACGGTCCGTCCGTCGAAGCTGAGCGCTCCGCTCGACAAGATCCACCCGATGCCGTTCCCCGGGCTCAACATCGACAACGTGCCGTTCTTCGCGGCCATCGCGGCCGCCGCCCAGGGTTCGACGCTGATCCACGACTGGGTCTACGACAACCGCGCCATCTACCTGACCGACCTGAACCGGCTGGGCGCCGGCGTCAAGCTCCTCGACCCGCACCGGGTGCTGGTCGAGGGCCCGACCCGCTGGCGCAGCGCGGAGATGATGTGCCCGCCCGCGCTCCGCCCCGCGGTGGTGGTACTGCTGGCCATGATGGCGGCCGAGGGCACGTCGGTGCTGCGCAACGTGTATGTCATCAACCGCGGTTACGAGGATCTGGCGGAGCGGCTGAACTCGATCGGCGCGCAGATCGAGACGTTCCGGGACATCTGAGCCGGGGCGACTAAGGCAGGACCGCGATCCCGTCCAGCTCGACCAGCGCCGCCTCGTCCCACAGCCGGACCGCGCCGATGACCGCCATCGCCGGGTAGTCGCGGCCTGCCAGCTCCCGCCAGATCGTGCCGAGTTCGCGGGCGCGGGAGCGGTAGGCCGCGACGTCCGTGGTGTACACGGTGACGCGGGCGAGGTCGGCGGGCGTACCTCCGGCGGCGCGCAGGGCGGTGAGGAGATTGCCGAGCGCCTGCCGGAACTGCTCCGGCAGACCGGTGCCGACCACGTTTCCCTCACCGTCCAACGCGGTCTGCCCGGCCAGGAAGACCAGGCGGCCGCCGGTGGCGGTGACGGCGTGGGTGAAGCCGGAGGCCGGGGCGAGCCCGGCGGGGTTCAGCCGGTCCAGACTCATCGGTGCGGCTCCTCTCGGTACAGCTCCTTGGCGATGATCGTGCGCTGGACCTCCGTGGCGCCCTCGTAGATCCGCGGCGCGCGCACCTCGCGGTAGAGGTGTTCGAGCAGGTGGCCGCGGCGCAGGGCGCGGGCGCCGTGGATCTGGACGGCGGCGTCGACCACGTATCCGGCCGTCTCGGTGGCGAGCAGCTTGGCCATGGCGGAGCGCTTGGCGACGTCGGGGGCGTCCGCGTCGCAGGCGGCGGCCGCGGCGTAGACCAGCAGCCGGGCCGCCTCGGTGCGGGTGGCCATCTCGGCGAGTTGGTGGGACACGGCCTGGAGGTCCTTCAACGGCCCGCCGAAGGCGGTGCGTTCGCCCGCGTGGGCGAGTGCCGCGTCCAGCGCCGCCTGTGCCATGCCGACGGCGAACGCGCCGACGCTGGGCCGCAGCAGGTTGAGGGTGCGCATGGCGACGCGGAAGCCCCCGTCGACCGGGCCGATGACGTCGGCGCGGGTGACCGGGACCGCGTCGAAGGTGTACCGGCCGATGGGGTGCGGGCTGAGCATCTCCAGGGGCTCGCCGCCGAGTCCGGGCCGGTCGGCCGGGACGAGGAAGGCGGTGACCCCGCGCGCGCCGGCGCCGTCGGTGGTGCGCGCGAAGACGGTGCACACGTCCGCCTCCGGGGCGTTGGAGATCCAGCACTTCTCGCCGGTCAGCCGCCAGCCGCCGGAGCCGTCGGGCTCGGCGCGCAGCGTGAGTGCGGCGGCGTCGGAGCCCGCGGCCTCCTCGCTGAGCGCGAAGGCGGTGACGGCGCGGCCCGCCCGTACCCCGGGCAGCCAGCGGTCGCGCTGCTCCGGGGTGCCGGACAGGACGACCGGATAGGCGCCCAGGCCCTGGAGGGCGAGCGCGGTCTCGGCCTCCGTGCATTCCATGGCCAGCGATTCGCGTAGCAGGCACAGGTCCAGCGCGCGCACCGGTCCCTCCGCCGGGAACAGCCGCCGCAGCAGGCCGAGTTCGCCGAGCGCCGCGACAAGGGGCCGGTTGATCCGGCCGGGCGGGGCGCCCGCCACCAGCGGGCGCAGCCGCTCGGCGGCCAGCGCGCGCAACTCCGCGCGCCACCTGAGCTGTTCCGGATCCAGTCCGAAGGCCGGCATCGGAAGCCTCCCTGTCGCTTTATCGCGCTCTGTTGACTGTCGTCACCAACACGTTACGCTGAAGAAGCGACTTCAGGGCAGGCATACGGCCAGGCATGGGAGGCGCGTGACGCGATGGAGCTCAAGCCCTCGGCGCACATCGACACCTTCGCCCGCGACCACCTGCCGCCCCCCGGCCAGTGGCCGCGGCTGCTGCACGATCCGCCCGCCCCCGCCTATCCCGACCGGATCAACTGCGGTGCCGAGCTGCTGGACGGCACCGCCGACCGGCTGGGCCCGCACCGGGTCGCGCTGCGCGGCGCAGGCGGCGAGAGCTGGACGTACGGCGAGCTGCAACGGCACGTGGACCGCATCGCGCACACCCTCACCGCCGACCTGGGCGTGGTGCCCGGCAACCGGGTGCTGCTGCGCGGCCCCACCACCCCGTGGCTGGCGGCGTGCTGGCTGGCCGTGATGAAGGCGGGCGCCGTAGCGGTCACCGTGCTGGCCTCCCATCGCGCGGCGGAGCTGGCGACGATCTGCCGGATCGCGCGCGTGAGTCACGCGCTGTGCGACGCCCGGTCTCTGGAGGACATCGAGAAAGCCGAGGTACGGGGGCTGCGGGTGACGGTGTTCGGCGGCCGGTCCGCCGACGACCTGCTGCGCCGCGCGGCGGCCCACCCCAGCCCGTACCCGGCGGTGGCCACCTCCGCCGACGACGTGGCGCTGATCGCCTTCACCTCCGGCACCACCGGGCGGCCCAAGGGCTGCATGCACTTCCACCGCGACGTGCTCGCAATAGCCGACACCTTCTCCGCGCGGGTCCTGCGGCCGCGCCAGGACGACGTGTTCGCCGGCAGCCCGCCACTCGGCTTCACCTTCGGGCTCGGCGGGCTCGTGGTGTTCCCGCTGCGGGCGGGCGCCGCCGCGCTGCTGACCGACTGGGGCGGGCCCGCGCGGCTGCTGGACGACGTCCAGCACCACCGGATCTCGGTGCTGTTCACGGCGCCGACCGCGTACCGGGCGATGCTCGGGCGCTTGCACGGGTACGACACCTCCAGCCTGCGCCGCTGCGTCTCGGCCGGGGAGAACCTGCCCGCCGCGGTCTGGCACGACTGGTACGCGGCGACCGGCCTGCGCATCATCAACGGTATCGGCGCCACCGAGCTGCTGCACATCTTCATCTCCGCTGCCGACGACGCGATCCGGCCCGGCACCACCGGGATCCCGGTGCCCGGCTACCAGGCGCGGGTGGTGGACGCCGACGGCCGGCCGGTCCCGGACGGCGAGCCGGGGCTGCTGGCCGTGCGCGGGCCGACCGGCTGCCGCTATCTGGCGGACGATCGGCAGCGCGACTACGTACGCGACGGCTGGAACCTGACCGGCGACACCTATATCCGCGATCCGGATGGCTACTTCCGCTATGTGGCTCGCGCCGACGACATGATCATCTCAGCGGGGTACAACATCGCGGGCCCGGAGGTCGAGGACGCGCTGCTGCGCCACCCGCACGTGGAGGAGGTCGCGGTCACCGGACGTCCGGACAGCGAGCGCGGCATGGCCGTCGTCGCCCACGTCGTACTGCGCCCGGGGGTGCCGCGGAACGAGGAGACGGCGCAGGCGCTGCGGCGGTTCGCCAAGGCGGAGCTGGCCCCGTACAAGTGCCCGCGCGACGTCGTCTTCCTGGACGCGCTCCCGCGCACCCCGACCGGCAAGCTCCAGCGCTACCGCCTGCGCGACGGCGCCGAGGGCGCGCCCCGGTAGGCGCTCTACAGTAAGCGCGTGAGTGATCACCACGCTCCCCGCTCCCTGATCGTGACGTTCTACGGCGCGTACGGCCGCGGTACGGCGGACCGCCCCGCGGGCCCGGTGCCCGTGGCCGCCCTGATCCGGCTGCTGGGCGCGGTCGGCGTCGACCCGCCGTCGGTGCGCTCCGCGGTCTCCCGGCTCAAGCGGCGCGGGCTGCTGGTGCCGGACCGTACGACGGACGGCGCCGCCGGGTACGCGCTGTCCGCCGACGCGCGACAGCTGCTGGACGACGGCGACCGGCGCGTCTACGGCCGCGCCTCGGCCCGGTCCCGGGACGGCTGGCTGCTGGCGGTGTTCTCGGTGCCCGAGCAGGAGCGGCACAAGCGCCACCTGCTGCGCTCCCGGCTGGCCCGGCTGGGCTTCGGAACGGCCGCGCCGGGGGTGTGGATCGCCCCCGACCACCTCTACGAGGAGACCCGGCACACCCTGGAGCGGCTCGAACTCGCCACGTACGTGGACCTCTTCCGCGGCCGGCACGCCGGGTTCGAACCGACCGCCGACGCGGTGCGCCGCTGGTGGGACCTGGACGCGCTGGCGGCGCTCCACCACGCGTTCCTCGACGCGCACGAACCGGTGCTGCGACGCTGGTCGCGGCGGCGGGCCGGCGCCCCCGAGGACGCGTACCGCGACTATCTGCTGGCCCTGGACTCCTGGCGCCACCTGCCGTACGCCGACCCGGGCCTGCCGCCCGCCCTGCTCCCACCCGACTGGCCCGGCGCCCGCGCCGCCCATGTCTTCGGTGCCCTGCACGAGCGCCTGCGGGACCTCGGGGCGGAGTACGTCGCGGGCCGGCTACATGGAGCCGGGCGCGCCGATCCCGAGCCCGGTCACGGTGGTCCCGGCCACCCGGTCGGCGAGGGACCGTCGGCTGCGTGAGAGGACCGGCAGCGCGTTGAGGAAGAAGAGCCCGACGGCCACCGCCCACACGAGCACCGACAGCACCACATGCCCCTCGACCAGCAGCACGCAGGCCACGGCGTACACGGCGACGTCGGCGATGGTGGTGACGGCGGCCCGCAGGGCGGCCCGCCGCGCGGTGCTCGGGGCGACCTTCAGCCCGAGCAGCGCCTTGCCGACGGTGCGCCCGACGAGGGCGAGGCAGCCCCACTGGTAGAGGAACGTGGCGATGACCAGCGCGCCGAAGGCCTGCTCGACGTACAGCACCGCCTTGTCCCACAGCGACAGTCCGAGCTTCTCTGAGGCGTCGACGACGTCCCCGCGCGAGGTCAACAGGTCGAAGGCGCCCCTGGAGGCCAGTTCGGGCACGTCGGTGACGAGCCCCGATATCCGGTGGAAGGTCAGCACGGCCAGCGCCGAGGCCGCGGCGACCACCAGTGCGAAGTCGATGAACCAGGCCGCGGCACGGCGAAACTTGGGCATGGGTGTCCGATTCCCCCCGTGAGGCTCACTGCTCGTTACGTGGACGAGACTACTAGTGGCGGGGCGGTGGAGGCCGGAAGTCCGGCCGGGTTCAGACCTCCAGGGACAGCCGCGGCCGCGGGGCGTCCGTGCGGCCCGTCGGCGGGCGGCGGCTGCCCGCCTGGTACGGGAGGGGCCAGGGCGCACCGGGCCCGGCGTACCCCTGCTCCGCCGCGGCGTGCAGCGTCCAGTGCGGGTCGTACAGGTGCGGCCGGGCCAGTGCGCACAGGTCCGCGCGCCCCGCCAACACCAGCGAGTTCACGTCGTCCCATGACGAGATCGCGCCGACCGCGATGACGGGGACACCGAGCTCGTTGCGGATGCGGTCGGCGTACGGGGTCTGGTACGAGCGGCCGTACTCGGGGCGCTCGTCGGGCACGACCTGGCCGGTGGACACGTCGATGGCGTCGGCGCCGTGGGCGGCGAACGCCGCGGCCATGGCGACCGCGTCGTCGGCCGTGGTGCCGCCCGGCGCCCAGTCGGTGGCCGATATGCGCACCGTCATCGGCCGGTCCTCGGGCCAGGCGGCCCGTACCGCGTCGAAGACCTCCAGCGGGTAGCGCAGTCGCGCGGTGAGGGAGCCGCCGTAGGCGTCGGTGCGGCGGTTCGTCAGCGGCGACAGGAAGCCGGAGAGCAGATACCCGTGGGCGCAGTGGAGTTCGAGGAGGTCGAATCCGGCACGCGCGGCACGGCGGGCGGCGGCCGCGAACTCCTCGCGGATCGCGGCCAGTCCCGCCGCGTCCAGGGCCTGCGGGATCTGGCTGACGCCCGGCCGGTACGGCAGCGGCGACGACGCCACCAGCGGCCAGTTGCCGGACGGGAGCGGGTCGTCGATGCCCTCCCACATCGGCCGGGTGGAGCCCTTGCGTCCGGAGTGGCCGAGCTGCACGCCGACCGCCGCGCCCGGCGACCGGTCGTGGCAGAAGTCCACCACGCGGCGCCAGGCCGCCTCGTGTTCCGGCGCGTACAGCCCCGCACAACCGGGGGTGATGCGGCCGCGCGGGCTGACGCACACCATCTCGGTCATGACCAGTCCGGCGCCGCCGAGCGCCCGGGAGCCGAGGTGGACGAGGTGGAAGTCGCCGGGGGTGCCGTCGACCGCGGAGTACATGTCCATCGGGGACACCACGACGCGGTTGCGCAGGGTGAGGCCGCGCAGCCGGAAGGGCGTGAACATGGGGGGCGTGCCGGGGGCCACGGCCGCCTCGCGCTCGACCGCCGAGACGAACGCGGGGTCGCGCAGCCGCAGGTTGTCGTGGGTGACGCGGCGGCTGCGGGTGAGCAGGTTGAACGCGAACTGGCGCGGCGGCTGCGGCAGGTAGCGGGCCAGGTCCTCGAACCAGCGCAGGCTGGCCGCGGCCGCGCGCTGGGTGGACTCCACCACGGGGCGGCGTTCGGCCTCGTACGCCGCGAGCGCGTCGGGTACGGTCGGCTGCTCGGTGAGGCAGGCGGCGAGGGCGAGGGCGTCCTCGACCGCGAGCTTGGTGCCGGAGCCGATGGAGAAGTGGGCGGTGTGCGCGGCGTCGCCGAGCAGCACGGTGTTCCCGTGTGACCAGCGGTCGTTGACGACGGTGCGGAAGGCGGTCCACTGCGAGTGGTTGCCGCGCAGCGGGCGGCCGTCGAGCGCCGGGGCGAAGAGTTGCGCGCACCGTTCGATGGAGGCGCGCTCGCCGCAGCGGTCGAACCCGGCGCGGCGCCAGACGTCTTCGCGCATCTCGACGATGACGGTGCTGGCGTCCGGCCCGTACGGGTATCCGTGCAACTGCGCCACGCCGTGCTCGGTCTCGGCGATCTCGAAGCGGAAGGCGTCGAAGGCGACGTCGGCGGCCAGCCAGATGTAGCGGCAGCGGTGGGTGGTCAGGTGGGGGCGGAAGACGTCGGCGTGGGTCTCGCGGGTGGCGCTGTGCACCCCGTCGGCGGCGATCACCAGGTCGTGGGTGCGGGCGAGCTCGGCGGCGGGCGGGGCCGGGGCGCGGAAGCGCAGCCGGACGCCGAGCGCGCGGCAGCGGTCGTGCAGCAGCGCCAGCAGCCGGCGGCGGCCGAGCGCCGCGAAGCCGTGGCCGCCGGAGCTGAGCACCCGGCCGCCGCGGACCACGTCGATGGCGTCCCAGCGGACGAACTCGGCGCGCAGCGCCGCGTAGACCACGGGGTCGGCGTGTTCGATGCCGCCGAGGGTCTCGTCGGACAGGACCACGCCGAAGCCGAAGGTGTCGTCGGGGGCGTTGCGCTCCCAGACGGTGACCTCCCGCCGGGGATCGAGGCGTTTGAGGAGCGCCGCCGCGTAGAGGCCGCCGGGGCCGCCGCCGACGACGGCCACCCGGCGGGCCGTCGCCGCGGCCCCGGCGGGTGTCCCCGCCGCCGCCATGGCTAGCGCCCCTGCCATTTCGGCGGGCGCCGCGTGGTGAACGCCGCGTGGAACTCGGCGTAGTCGGCGCTGTTCATCAGCAGGGCCTGGGTGGCGGCGTCGAGTTCGACGGAGGCGGCCAGCGGCATGTCGAGTTCGGCGGTGAGCAGCGCCTTGGTCTGGGCGTAGGCGAGGGCGGGTCCCTCGGCGAGGCGGCGGGCGAGCGCCGCGGCCGCCTGCCCCGCCTGGCCTTCGTCGGCCACCTGGCTGATCAGCCCGATCCGTTCGGCCTCGGGCGCGGCCACCGGTTCGCCGAGCATCAGCAGCCGGGTGGCGTGCCCGAGTCCGACGACGCGCGGCAGCAGATACGCGGCGCCCATGTCCCCGCCGGACAGCCCGACCTTGGTGAAGAGGAACGCGAAACGCGCGGTGGGGTCGGCGACGCGGAAGTCGGCGGCGAGGGCGAGGACGGCCCCGGCGCCGGCGGCGACGCCGTGCACCGCCGCGACCACGGGGAAGGGGCATTCCCGCAACTGCCGGACGACCTGCCCGGTCATGCGGTTGAAGTCCAGGAGCGCCCCGGTGTCCATGGCGAGGGTGGCGCCGATGATCTCGTCGACGTCGCCGCCGGAGCAGAAGCCGCGGCCGTCGCCGCCGAGCACCAGGGCGCGTACGGAGCGCTCGCGGGAGAGTTCGGCGAGCAGGTCGCGCAGGTCGGCGTAGGCGCCGAAGGTGAGTGCGTTGAGCTTCTCGGGGCGGGCGAGGGTGACGGTGGCGACCCCGGCGTCGAGGGTGAGGCGCAGGTGGCGCCACCGCTCGGTCCGGGACGCGGATCCGGTAAAGGGACTCATGGAGCACGGCCTCCTTCAGCCGGTGGCTGGGCGGGCGGACGGCTGGTTCCCGTACTGGAGAAGTTATCACCGATGCGTGACTGTCGTCACGGGAACGCGATAGGTGTCGATCGCCCCTGCCGGGCCCCCTCCGACTGGAGCCCCCCGCCACGGCCTACGCGGCCAGCGTGGCCACCAGCACCGCCTTGATCGTGTGCATCCGGTTCTCCGCCTCGTCGAAGACGACCGAGTGCTCGGACTCGAAGACCTCGTCGCTGACCTCCAGCTCGGTCAGCCCGTGCCGCTCGTAGATCTCCCGGCCGACGTCCGTGCCCAGGTCGTGGAAGGCGGGCAGGCAGTGCAGGAACCGCACGTCCGGGTTGCCGGTGGCGCGCAGCACGTCCATCGTGACCGCATACGGACCGAGCAGGCCGATCCGCTCGTCCCACACCGACTTCGGCTCCCCCATGGACACCCACACGTCGGTGGCGACGAAGTCGGCGCCGCGCACGCCCTCGGACACGTCTTCGGTGAGGCTGACGGTGGCGCCCGAGGACTTGGCCAGCTCGCGCGCCACCGCCACGATCGTCTGGTCCGGCCACAGCAGGCGCGGCGCCACGATCCGCACGTCCATCCCCAGGAGCGCCCCGGTGACCAGGTAGGAGTTGCCCATGTTGTACCGGGCGTCCCCGAGGTAGGCGTACGCCATCCGGTTGAGCGGCTTGTCGCAGAACTCCGTCATGGTCAGGACGTCGGCGAGCATCTGGGTGGGGTGCCACTCGTCGGTGAGGCCGTTGTAGACCGGGACCCCGGCGTGTGCGGCCAGCTCCTCGACGACACCCTGGCCATGACCGCGGTACTCGATCGCGTCGAACATCCGGCCAAGGACACGGGCGGTGTCCTTGACCGACTCCTTGTGTCCGATCTGCGATCCGGCAGGGTCGAGATAGGTCGTCGAGGCCCCTTGGTCGGCCGCCGCGACCTCGAAGGCGCAGCGGGTGCGGGTGGAGGTCTTCTCGAAGACCAGTGCAATGTTCTTGCCGGTCAGCCGCCGCGCCTCGGCGCCCGCGCGCTTGGCGGCCTTGAGCTCAGCCGCCAGCTCGACCAGGCGACTGAACTCGTCGGCGGTGAAGTCCAGCTCCTTGAGGAAGTGGCGGCCGGTGAGGTCTTTCGCCATGGCGTGGCTCCTAGGGCACAGCGAATCTACGGGACCATGGAAGTGTATACGATGCTCTGCATATATATCGAGAGGGTGTGGTGGACCCGCGAGAGGGGGTTAGTGGACCGGGTCCCGCTCGACGGGACAGCTCATGCAGCGCGGCCCGCCCCTGCCGCGGCCCAGCTCGCTGCCCGGGATCGTGATCACCTCGATGCCGCACTTGCGCAGATGGGTGTTGGTGGTGGCGTTCCGCTCGTACGCGACGACGACGCCCGGCTCGACCGCGAGCACGTTGCAGCCGTCGTCCCATTGCTCGCGCTCGGCCGCGTGGACGTCCTGGGTCGCGGTCAGGACCCGGATGCCGTCCAGGCCGAGGGCCGCCGCGATGGCCCGGTGCATGTGCTCCGGCGGATGGTCGGTGACCTTGAGCTCCTGCTCCTCGGCGCCCGGCTCGATGGTGTACGAGCGGAGCATCCCCAGCCCCGCGTACTGGGTGAACGTGTCCCCGTCCACCATCGTCATGACCGTGTCCAGATGCATGAACGCCCGCCGCTTGGGCATGTCCAGCGCCACGATCGTGCGCGCGGAGCCGGCCGCGAACAGTCCGCGCGCCAGCATCTCCACCGCCTGCGGGGTGGTGCGCTCGCTCATCCCGATCAGCACCGCGCCGTTGCCGAGCACCAGCACGTCGCCGCCTTCTATGGTCGACGGGTACGCCGCCTGGCCCTCGGACCAGACGTGGAAGCCGCCGGAGGCGTACTGCGCGGCGAACAGCGGGTGGTGCCGGTACACGGCCTCGTAGTGCACCGTCTCGTGCCAACGGGCCGGCCAGCGCATCGCGTTGATGCAGACGCCGTCGTACACCCAGGCCGACGCGTCGCGCGTGAAGAGGTGGTTGGGCAGCGGATTGACGAGGAAGTCGTCCGGATCCATGGCGTGGAAGCGTACGGAGATCGGCTCGGGGTGCCGTTCCAGGAACTCCCGCTTGGTCATGCCGCCGACGAGCGCCTCGGCCAGTTCCGTGTCCCGCAGTTCGTCGAAGGCGGCGCGCAGGTGATCGGTGGCGAGCGGACCGTACTCCTTCTCGTCGAAGACCCGGTCCAGGACCAGGGCGCGGGCCTCCGGCACGGCCAGGCTCTCGGTCAGCAGGTCGCCGAAGAGATGCACCTCGACCCCGCGATCGCGGAGGACGTCCGCGAAACCGTCGTGCTCCTGCCGGGCGCGCCGCACCCAGAGCACGTCATCGAAGAGCAGCGCTTCCTTATTGGTCGGCGTGAGCCGCTTGAGCTCCAGGTCGGGGCGGTGCAGTATCACGCGGCGCAGCCGCCCGGCCTCGGAGTCGACATGAAATCCCATACGACCCATCTTGGCCGCCCGGGGCCCGGAAGGAACGCCGCCGCTCTCAGCGTGACGCGTTCGGCTCGCCAGGCGAGCGGGACGGACCGGGGCAGACCAGGTGGGCCAGGGCGGACCGGGCGAGCCAGGGCGGACCAAAGCGGCCGGATGTACTGGCGACGGGACCGGCGGGCCAGGGGGCAAGCCGGGGGCGGGCCGGGCTGGGGCAGGACGCCCCGGCCCGGCGCGGTCGGCTACAGCCTCGGGTCCACCGGCTCGGACTCCAGGGCGAGCACCGCGAAGACCGCCTCGTGGACCCGCCAGAGCGGCTCCCCCTCCGCCAGCCGGTCGAGCGCCTCCAGGCCCAGCGCGTACTCGCGCAGCGCCAGTGAGCGCTTGTGGCCGAGGTGCCGCTCCCGCAGCCGCGCCAGGTTGTCCGGGCGGGTGTACTCCGGGCCGTAGATGATCCGCAGGTACTCCCGGCCCCGGCACTTGATGCCCGGCTGGACGAGCCGCCCGTTCTCCTTGCGTATGAACGCCTGGAGCGGCTTGACCACCATGCCCTCGCCGCCCGCCTCGGTCAGCTCCAGCCACCAGCGCACGCCCTCCGCGACGGACGCCTCGTCCTCGGTGTCCACGGAGAGCCGTCCGGTGCGGCGCAGCAGTCCGCTGGTGTCGTGCTCCACCAGCCGGTCGAGCCAGGCCAGTTGCCGGTCGTGCGGCACGGTGGCCAGGTTGCGCCCCTGGGCGGCGAGCAGCTGGAAGGGGGCGAACCGCACGCCGTCCAGCCCGTCGACCGGCCAGCAGTAGCGGCGGTACGCCTCGGTGAAGGCCGCGGCGTGCGCGGCCCGGTCGCGCTGCCTGCCCAGCAGCCCGTCCGCGCCGCCGACGCCCTCGACGCCGCGGGCCGCCGCCGCTTCGAGAGCGGCCAGCGCGCCGGGGAAGGCGGCACCGGCGGCGGCGCCCACCGCCGCGTACTGCGCGCGCAGCAGGCCGGATGCCTTGAGGGACCACGGCAGGAGCTCGGCGTCGACCAGCAGCCAGTCCGTACCCAGCTCGTCCCACAGGCCGGTGCTCGTGACGGCCTCCCGGAGGGGAGCCAGCACCTGCTCCGTGACGGACGGGTCGTCGAAGAACGGGCGCCCGGTACGGGTGTACAGCGCGCCGGTGGCGTCCCCCGCGGTGCCGAAGCGCTCGCGCGCGGCCTGCGCGTCGCGGCAGACCAGGGCCACCGCCCGCGAGCCCATGTGCTTCTCCTCGCACACCACCTGGCGCACTCCGTCCGCCCGGTAGGCGGCGAACGCCTCGGCCGGGTGCTCCAGGTAGCCGTCCTCCTTCGACGTCGCGCAGGGCGCCATCGTCGGCGGGAGGTAGGCCAGCAGCCGCGGGTCGATCGCGAAGCGGCTCATCACCTCCAGCGCGGCGGCGGCGTTCTCCTCCTTCACCGCGACCCGGCCCAGGTGCCGGGTCTCCACGACCCGCCGCCCGGTGACGTCGGCGAGGTCCAGCGGGCGCCCGTCGGCGCCGCCGGGTGCCTCCGGGGTGAGCGGTCGGACCGGCTCGTACCAGACCTGCTCGGCGGGCACGTCCACCAGCTCGCGCTCCGGCCAGCGCAGCGCGGTCAGGGTGCCGCCGAAGACGCAGCCGGTGTCCAGGCAGATGGTGTTGTTGAGCCAGGACGCCTTCGGGGTCGGGGTGTGGCCGTAGACGACGGCGGCGCGGCCCCGGTAGTCCTCGGCCCACGGGTAGCGCACGGGCAGCCCGAACTCGTCGGTCTCGCCGGTCGTGTCCCCGTACAGGGCGTGCGAGCGCACCCGGCCCGAGGTGCGGCCGTGGTACTTCTCGGGCAGCCCGGCGTGGCAGACCACCAGCTTGCCCTCGTCCAGGACGTAGTGGCTGACGAGCCCGTCGACGAACTCGCGCACCTGCTCCTTGAAGGCGTCGTCCTCCCGCTCCAACTGCTCGATGGTCTCGGCGAGTCCGTGCGTGTGCCGGACGTTTCTGCCTTTGAGCCAGCGGCCGAGCTTGTTCTCGTGGTTGCCCGGCACGCACAGCGCGTTGCCCGCGGCCACCATGCCCATGACCAGGCGCAGGACGCCGGGGCTGTCCGGGCCGCGGTCCACGAGGTCGCCGACGAACACGGCGGTACGGCCTTCGGGGTGGACCCCGTCGACGTAGCCGAGCTTGCCGAGCAGGGTCTCCAGCTCGGCGCGGCAGCCGTGGATGTCGCCGATGATGTCGAACGGCCCGGTCAGGTGCCGCAGGTCGTTGAAGCGGCGCTCCCGGACGATCTCGGCGGCCTCGACCTCCGCGACACCGCGCAGGACGTGGACCTTGCGGAATCCCTCGCGCTCCAGGTGGCGCAGCGAGCGGCGCAGTTCGCGCTGGTGGCGCTGGATCACGTGGCGCGGCAGGTCCGCCCGGTCGGCGCGGGCGGCGTTGCGTTCCGCGCAGACCGCCTCGGGCACGTCGAGGACCACGGCGATGGGCAGGACGTCGTGCTCCCGGGCGAGCTGGACGAGCTGCTTGCGGGCCGCGGGCTGCACGTTGGTCGCGTCGACCACGGTGAGCCGGCCGGCGGCGAGCCGCTTTCCGGCGATGTAGTGCAGGACGTCGAAGGCGTCCCGGCTCGCGGTCTGGTCGTTCTCGTCGTCGGCGACGAGGCCGCGGCAGAAGTCCGAGGAGATCACCTCGGTGGGCTTGAAGTGCCTGCGTGCGAAGGTCGACTTGCCGGAGCCGGTGGAGCCGATCAGGACCACGAGGGACAGGTCGGTCACGGCCAGGGTGCGCTTGTCGGTGGTCATGCCGCGGCCTCCTTCTCGGTCGTGGACTCGGTGATGGACTCGGTCGTGGAGTCGGTCGTGGTGTCAGGGGTGTTTCCGGCGTTGTGGAAGACCGCCATCTGGGTCGGCGGCCCCACCTCCGGGTCGTCGGGGCCCACGGGCCGGAACTCGACGGCGTAACCGTGCCGTTCCGCCACGGCGTGCGCCCAGGCGCGGAACTCCTCCCGCGTCCACTCGAAGCGGTGGTCCGCGTGCCGCACGTGTCCGGCCGGAAGGCTCTCCCAGCGCACGTTGTACTCGACGTTGGGTGTCGTCACGACGACGGTCGCGGGCCGGGCCGCACCGAACACCGCGTACTCCAGGGCGGGCAGCCGCGGCGGGTCGACATGCTCGACGACCTCGCTGAGCACGGCAGCGTCGTACCCCTTGAGCCTGCTGTCGGTGTACGCCAGCGAGCCCTGGAGCAGTTTCACGCGCGCCGCCTGCCGCTCGGGCATGCGGTCCAGGCGCAGCCGCCGGGCGGCGAACTGCAGGGCCCGCATCGACACGTCGACGCCGACGATGTCGGTGAACCGGGGCTCCTTGAGGAGCGAGCCGACCAACTGCCCCTGCCCGCAGCCGAGGTCGAGCACACGCGACGCACCGGCGCCGCGCAGCACGTCCAGGATCGCCTCCCGCCGCTGGACCGCCAGCGGGATCGGTTTGTCCTCGGTGTCCGAGGTCTCGTCGACCGCGTTGTCCAGCTCCTCCGCCTCGGTGTCGTCGGCCTCGGCCAGCCGCGCCAGCTCCAGCCGATCCAGCGCATCCCGGGTCAGGGACCGGCGCCGCGCCAGGAAGCGATTGGTGATGAGCAGCTGTTCCGGGTGGGTCTCCAGCCATCCCTCCCCGGAGCGCAGCAGCTTGTCCACCTCGTCGGGCGCGACCCAGTAGTGCTTCGCGTCGTCCAGCACCGGCAGCAGAACGTACAGATGGCGCAGCGCGTCGGCCAGCCGCAGCTCGCCCTCCAGCGACAGCCGCACGTAGCGCGAGTCGCCCCACTCCGGGAACCTCTCGTCCAGTGGCACGGTCTCGGCCGTGACCGTCCAGCCGAGAGGCTCGAAGAGCCGGGCCACCAGCCCCGTGCCGCCGCGCGCGGGGAGGGCGGGCACGTCCACGCGCAGCGGCAGCGCCTGCTCTGGCAGTTCGGGCCGCGCCTTGCACTGGCCCTTGAGCGCGCTGGAGAAGACCGTGCTCAGGGCCACGGCCAAGAGCGACGAGGCGGCGTACGGCCGGTCGTTGACGTACTGGGCGAGGGCCAGGTGCGGCGCCCCGCCCGGGGCGGCGCCCTTGCCGCGGTTCCGCCGCACCAGCGCCACCGCGTCGATCTCCAGCAGCAGCGCCGCGGTGCAGCGCTCGGCGGTCGCCTCGGGGTAGAAGACGTGCGCCACGCCGTGCGAGGTGGAGAAGCGCTGGGTCTTGTCGGGATGCTTGTGCAGCAGGAACCCGAGGTCGGTGGCTGGGCGTTCGGCGGTGCCGGTGGTGGTTATCGTCAGGAACACACGGTCGAGTATCGCCGCTCCGCACCGCCGCCTCCTACCGGTTTTCACCCCCTTCGCCCTCGACGCCCCCGCCGGTCCCCGCACCGCCGGTGCCGGTTCCGGTGCCGCTCCTACAACTCGTACCGCTCGTGCCACCGGCGCTCGTGCCACGGGGGCCCGTGCCGCCACCCCCGGTGCCGCCTGTGCCGGTGTCACTGATGCCGTTCCGTCCGATGACGGCGGCCAGTTCGGCGATGCGGTCCGGCCCCACCCGGCAGCAGCCGCCGATGAGCCGCGCACCGGCTTCCTGCCACGCCGCGACCCGGTCCGGGCCGAACGTCGACCGCCCCCGCCAGCTCCGCGTCCGCGCATCCCACACCTCCCCGCTGTTCGGATAGACCACCACCGGCTTGCCGGTGGTCCGAGCCGCGACCTCCACCGCGCGGTCCGCGTCGTGCGGCTCACAGCAGTTCACGCCCACCGCGATGACCTGGTCGGCCTCGGCGGCGAGGTCGAAGGCCTCGGCGAGCGGCTGCCCGGCGCGGGTGGTCTCCCCCGCGATGCTGTACGAGAGCCACACCGGAACCCCGCACCCCTCGACCGCCCGCAGCAGGGCTCGCGCCTCGTCCACGTCCGGCACGGTCTCCAGGGCGAGCACATCCGGGCCGGCCGCGGCCAGGGTCTCGATCCTCGGCCGGTGGAACCGCTCCAGCTCGGCCACGCTCAGGCCGTACCGCCCCCGGTACTCGCTGCCGTCCGCGAGCATCGCCCCGTACGGCCCGACGGAGGCGGCCACCCAGATCTCCCGATCCGCGCCGGCCGCCGCCCGCCGCGCCAGCTCCACACTGCGCCGCAGCAGCGCGTCCGCCTCCGGCCGCCGCACGCCCCGGCGGTCGAACCCCTCGTACGTGGCCTGATAGCTGGAGGTGATGAGCACCTGCGCGCCCGCCCGCACGTACGCCGCGTGGGCCGCCTCGATCTGCCGCGGCTCGTCGGCCAGGAGCCGGGCCGACCACAGCTCGTCCAGCAGTTCGCACCCTTGCGCCTCCAACTGGTTGGACAGGCCGCCGTCGAGGATCAGCGGCCCGCGCGCGAGCGCGGTGGCGAGCGGCGTGGCAGGGGCCGACGCGGGTACACGGGCGGACATCGCGGTGCTCCTTGTCTGGTCAGCGGCTGGTCAGCTCAGCTGGGACCCCACCTGGGAGGAGATCAGCTCCAGGTGGTCGAGATCGTCGAGGTCCAGAATCTGGAAGTAGATCCGCGACGAACCGATCTCCCGGTAGCGGCCGATCTTGTCGACGACCTCGGCGGGCGAGCCCGCCAGGCCGTTCGCCTTCAACTCCGCCACCTCCCGGCCGATCGCGGCGGCCCGTCGCGCGACCTCCGCGTCGCCCTTGCCCACGCACGCCACCAGGGCGTTGGAGTACACCAGGTCGTCGCCCTTGCGCCCGGCGGCCTCGGCCGCCTCCCGCACCCGGCCGAACTGCCGCGCGCTGTCCTCCAGGGACGCGAACGGGATGTTGAACTCGTCGGCGTAGGCGGCGGCGAGCCGCGGGGTGCGGGTCGCACCGAGACCGCCGACGAGCACCGGCACCTTGGGCTGGGCGGGCTTGGGCAGGGCGGGCGAGTCGGTCAGCTGGTAGAAGTCCCCGGCGTAGCTGAAGGTCTCGCCGACCGGCGTCCTCCACAGTCCGGTGACGATCGCCAGCTGCTCCTCCAGCCGGGCGAACTTCTCCTTCGGGAACGGGATGCCGTACGCCTTGTGCTCCTCCTCGAACCAGCCCGCGCCCAGGCCGAGCTCCACCCGGCCGCCGGACATCCGGTCGACCTGGGCGACCTGGATGGCGAGCACACCGGGCAGCCGGAACGTGCCGGCGGTCATCAGCGTGCCGAGCCGGATCCGCCGGGTCTCACGGGCCAGTCCGGCGAGGGTGATCCAGGCGTCCGTCGGGCCGGGCAGCCCGTCGACACCTCCCATGTGCAGATAGTGGTCGGAACGGAAGAAGGCGTCGAAGCCCAGGTCCTCCGTGGCCTTGGCGACGGTGAGCAGGGTCTCGTAGTCGGCCCCTTGCTGAGGCTCGGTGAAAATGCGCAGGTCCATGCCCCCATCCTGCACTCCCCTGGGACGTCAACCACGCTCCACCTCGACCAACCGGGGCGTCCCGCCCGGGTGAAATCCGCTCCCCCGTGACGGATCGGTCCGCCGGGCCAGTGACCGGCGCGACAGGTGATCGTTTGGTCGGGCGGAGCCGGACCGCCCGGCCCGCGCGCCGGCGGCCGCCGCCGGCGGCGACCGCACCACCGCCCTCCCCAGCCTGGAGGGCGGGGGCCGAGGAGGCCGCCATGCACCAGGAAGCCGCGACCGACCCGTCCGCCGAGCAGGGCGGCCCCAAGGGCCTCCTCCAGCAGATGGAGGAACTGATGGCGGCGCTCACCGCGGATCTGTCGCGTCTCGACGCCGATCTGCAGTCGTCCGCCGCGCGCGCCACCGACACCGCCACCGCCGCCGGTGACGACGATGTAGACGACCAGGCCGAGCGCGGTGCCGACCACGTGTCTCAGCACGCCTTCTGACCGTCTCACGCCGCACCACCCCGTTCCCGGACCTCCAGGTGGCGCAGGATTCCGCGCACCCGGTCCCGGCACTCGTCGGCGGCGTCGATCGATTCGACGCAACTCCAGTACAGCGCCTCCTCCTCGGTGCCCGAGGCAACGCCCACCAAGGCGATCCCCGCGTCCCCCAGCAGCTCCGCCAGAGCGATCAACGTCCGCCGAAGCTCCTGCACTTCGGACAGTTGCACCGCCCGTATGCATCCGCTGCGCACCGCCGGGTGGCGCAAGGCCGGGTGGTACAGGGCGGCGCGCGCCCTGCTTCCCGCCTCGCCCAGTCCGCGCGCCTCCGCTCGCGCGGGCACCGGCCCGTACACCGTGAGATGGCCGCCGATCGCCTCCGCCAGCGCATGCGCCTGCCACGCTTCGGCAACGATGTCCTGCACCGTCCCGGCCTGCGCCAGGGCATGCCGGGTGGCGCCGATCAGCCGCATCGCGTCCATGCCCCGTACCCCTCTCCACGGACTTCCGCGCCCGTTAACCATCCACTACCCAGAGTGATGGTCAACAGCCCGAAAAGCTAGGGGAATTCAGGAATCTGTAGACAGAAGTTGCGCTGTGGATAACTCGATCACTACAAAGAGTGACGATGGGAGATCGTCGGGTCGGTCACAGGGAAGCGCTGCTCGTTGCGGTCGATCTTCGCGTCCAGCGCCGCCAGCGCGTCGATGCCCAAAGCCCCGCAGAACTGGAGCAGATACGCCAGCACATCCGCCACTTCGTCCTCGACACGCGCAGCGGCCTCAGGGTTCTCCATCACCCGCGCCGATTCCTCAGGCGTCAGCCACTGGAAGATCTCCACCAGCTCGGCCGCCTCGACGCTCAGCGCCACAGCCAGGTTCTTCGGCGTGTGGTACGGCTGCCAGTCGCGGGCCGCCGCGAACGCGGCGAGCCGGCGCTGCAGCGCGAGCACATCACGGGCGGCCGAGGGCTCGGCAGCGGGCGCGGGCTCGCCCGTCGGCTCATTCTCGGGCTCGGATTCGGGTACGTCGTTCACGCCCCCAGGTGTACCACCGTCACGCCCTCCCCAGATCCACCACCGTCACGCCCTCCCCAGATCCACCACCGTCACATCCTCGCCCCCGGCCCCGACGCCCAGGTCCACGGTGTCGCCCACCGCCGCCACCAGCCGGACGTGCCCCCGCGCGCACATCCGCGCCGCCACTCCCAGCAGCTCCCCCGCCTGCCTGCGGTCCAGGCACCGGTCGAACCCGTCGGCCAGCACCGTCAGCGCCTGCCGGGCCGGAAGCACGTCCTTCACCGTGTCCACGTCCAGCACCTCCGGACCGGTCATCAGGACCAGCGCCAGCGCGAGATAGCGCAGCTCTCCGTCGCCCAGCCGGTCGACGGGCATCGCGCCCAGCTCCCCCTGATCCAGCAGCGCGCGCACCGCCCCGCCCGTCAGCGGCTCGGTGGTCAGATCCGCGACCGGCCCGGCGCACCCCGCCCGCACCGCGCCGACCAGTGCGGTGTGCCGCGTGGCGCACTCCGTACGCGTACGGAGCAGCACGGCGGCGAGGTTGTCGCACCCGGCCCGCAACCGCCCCTCCTCCCGCCGCGCGGGCACCCGCATCCGGTCCGGCACAGGGTCGCAGGGGAAGACCGAGCGCAGCGCGATGACCACCTGCTCGGCGGCGGCCAGCGCGAGCAGCTGCCCGGCGGTCGTTCCCGCGATACGCAGCGGCAGCAGCGCCGTGGCCAGCCGGTCGTCGGGCAGCGGCGCACGCGTGACGGGCACCGCGCCCCCGGTGTGCCAGGCGGCCTGCACCGCGCGCCGGCCCGGATCGCGCAGTGCCGTCTCCAACAGGGTCTCGCCGGCGCCGGTCATCCGCTCGCCGACGACGCGCAGTTCGGGTTCGGCCTGGACGGCGACATCGAGCTGGACGGGGCCGACGGGCCCGTCCACGGTGCAGCCGATGCGGAAGCCCCGCCTCCCCTGGGAGTCGGGCCGCGCCCGCCGCGGCACACACGCGGCCGGGTCGGGGAACACCGCGTCCAGCGGCTCGCCTCCCGCCAGGCGGGACAGCGCCGTGTACGCCTCCAGCGCCGTGGACTTGCCGCTACCGCTCGGTCCGGCGAACAGGGTGAGCGGCCCCAGCGGGTAGGCGGCTCTGGTGTGTGTCTTGTAGGCCGACAGCCTCAGTTCGGTCACAACAGGCCGCAGCCTCGATACGCTCATGATCGGAACGTACTTGGTGGAAATCAGACGAACCGTTACACCTTCTCTACCTTCCTACGATCGGAGTACCACTCTTACGGACGAAGCACTGCCCCGGATGTCCGCGGCTCCGCCACTTCCGTCCCGACGGGAGCGAGCAGGAAGACGTTCGTGTCGACCCGGTGCATTCCGCTGTTCAGTCCGAAGACGACACCGCTGGAGAAGTCGAGGACCCGCTTGGCGACGTCCCCTTCGGCGCTGCTGAGGTCCAGCAGGACCGGGATCTGGGCGATGAGGTACTCGGCGACCTCGCGGGCGTCCGCGAAGCACTGCACCCGAATGACGACGAACCGTCGCGCACCGGCCTCCTCGTGCTCCGGTTCGTCCTCGGGCAACGCCCGGTGGTTGGGCCAGGAAGGCCATTCGTTCCTGCCGCGCAGCGGGACGACTTCCGCGAGCCCCTCCCACTGCTCGTCGGTGACATCGAAGCGGGTCACCGGGCGGCCTCGCGAGCGTACGCGCTGGATATCTGCATCAGGCAATTCTAGGGATAACCACATAATCCCCGGCGCAACGACACCGGGAAGCCGGCACGGGACGCCGGGAAGCCGGCACGGGACGCCGGAAATCCGATGGACGCCAACGGGCTCCCTGCCGGAGGGTCAGGTACAGGTGTACACCGCGACGGGCGCGGAGTACGGAGCGAGGGAGCTGTGATGGGCAGCACGAAGATGACCGAGAGGCTGGCGCCGGACAGCGAGGTGACGGTACGGCTGGTCAAACACCCGCGGCGTGACGTGCGCTACCCCGCGGTGGTGACCGCCGACGACGGCACACACCTCGTGGTCCGCGCCCCCTGGGCCGGCGCCGCGACCCGCGACTTCGGGTTCGTGCGCTTCGAGAGCGGCGATGTGTTCACCGAGCACTACTGGCGCGACCGCTGGTACTCCGTCAAGGAGGTACGTGACGGTCACGGCGCGCTCAAGGGCTGGTACTGCGACATCACCCGGCCCGCGACGGTGGAGGACGACGGGCTGGTCGTGGAGGACCTGGACCTCGATCTGTGGGTGTCGGCCGACGGGCGGACGGTGCTGCGCCTGGACGAGGACGAGTTCCTGGAGAGCGGCCTGCCGGAACGCGACCCCGCCGCCGCGGACCGGGCCCGGCAGGCCCTCGACGAGCTCGAACGTCTCGCCCACGGCGGCGGTTTCATCGCGCTGCTGGAGTAGCTCAGTCGCAGGTGTTCAGCATTCTGTTCAGCTCGCGTCCTTCTCGTGCCGTGATGTTGAGCTTGTAGAGGTACTTCACGCTGACCCAGGCGCGGCTGTAAGTGCACCAATAGTCGACACTCGGCGGCTTCCACGCGTCGGGGCCCTTGTCGGCCTTGCTGCGGTTGGAGGCCGCGGAGACGGCGATGAGCTGCGAGTTGGTCAGGTCGTTGGCGAACCGCCGTCGCTGCGCCGTGGTCCACTCGTCCGCCCCCGAACGCCAGGCGTTGGCCAGCGGCACCATGTGGTCGATGTCCACCTGGCTCGCCGCGTTCAGGGTCCTGCCGTCGTAGCGGCTGACCCAGCTCCCGGACGTGGCTCGGCACATGTCGTCCTGCACGACGTTCTCGCCGTCGCGCTGCAGGACGACCTCACGGGTGTCGCACCGCTCGCCCTGGTCGACCCAGTGTGGGAACCGGGCACGGCTGTAGCCCTCCATGTCGTGCGGCTCGGCGACGGCGAGTTGCTCCAGTTCCGCACGGATCTCGGCGACCTCGGGCGGCTCGGGCATCTCGGCCGGGCCCACAGGGACGTACGCGGCCGCACCGCGGGCGGCGGAGGCGGCGGGCTCGGCGGAGGACACCGACGCGGGGACGAGCGCAAGCGCCGTCCCCAGCGCGGCGGCGAACGCCAGGGCCCGCCGACTTCTCGGTTGATTGATCATACAAACGTCATAACGGATCAATCAACGCGATCAGGGGACGTCACCCGGTCAGTGGCGCGCCGGGCCCTCGAAGGTCAGCGGCGCAGGTCAGCGGTCCTTCTTCACCGGCTCCAGGACCGCCACGCACTCCACGTGGTGCGTCATCGGGAACAGGTCGAACGCCCGCAGGCGCCGCACTCGGTAGCCCGACTCGGCGAAGTACTTCAGGTCGCGGGCCAGGGCTGCCGGGTCGCAGGCTACGTAGGCGATGCGGCGGGCGCCGAGGGTTGATACGTGGTGGACCGTCTGGCGGCCGGCGCCGGCGCGTGGGGGGTCGAGGACGATCAGGTCGGCCTCGGTGATGCCGGTGCGGGGCAGGGCCTGCTCGACCTTGCCCTGTTCGATGCGGACGCGGTCCAGGTCCTGGAGGTTGTGGCGGGCGTCCTCGACCGCTCGCTTGCCGGACTCGATGCCCAGCACCGCGCCGGTGTCGCCGACCCGTTCGGCGAGCGCGGCCGCGAAGAGGCCTACGCCGCAGTACAGGTCGAGGGCCGTCTCGCCCTTGCGCGGCATGAGGCCCTGCATCACCGCCTCGACCAGGAGCTCCGCGGCCTTCGGGTGGACCTGCCAGAAACCGCCGCCGCCGACCCGCCAGGTGCGGTCCAGGGCGCGCTCGCGGACGAAGGGGCGGCCGTGGACGCGGTGGACGCCTCCGGTCTTCTCGTCCACACGCAGGACCGAGACCGGCTTGTCCAGCTCGACCAGGGGGAGGCGGCCGCCCGGTCGCGGGGTGAGGACGACCTGGCGGTCCTGCGAGCCGGTGGCGGCGATGGCCTCGACCGTGGCGATCTGCGGCCACTCGCGGCTTTCGATGCCCAGCTCGGTGACGCCGGGGGCGGCGATCAGGCAGCGGTCGATCGGGACGACGTCGTGGGAGCGGTGCTTGCGCAGGCCGGGCCGGCCCTCGGCGTCCACCGCGTACTGGACGCGGGTCCGCCACGCCGGGACCTCGCCCGTGGCGACCTTGTCGCCGGGCGCGGGCTCCACCGTGCCGTCCCAGCCCGCCTCTTCGGGCGTCAGGCCCGCCAGGCGTTGCAGTTGCTCGGCGATGACCTCACCCTTGAGGCGGCGCTGCGCGCCGGGCTTGGCGTGCTGCCAGTCGCAGCCGCCGCACGCGCCCGGTCCGGAGAACGGGCAGGGTGCCTCCACCCGGTCCTTGGACGGCTCCAGGATCTCGACCGCGTCCGCCCGCAGGAAGCGCGACCCCGTGTCGCCCTCGGTGACCCGGGCGACGACCCGCTCGCCGGGCAGCGCGTGCCGGACGAACAGCACCCGCCCCTCCGCGGTGCGGGCGATGCAGTGCCCGCCGTGCGCGACGGGCCCCACCTCGACCTCGTACTCCTCGCCGACCAGCGATGCGTGGGCTTCGGATTGCATGGCGGGTGGCTCCAGTACGTGAGAGATGCGGCAGCAGGTGTCGGTGAGGGGTGCGGCGTGGGCCACGGGTCGGACGGCTTTCGTCCCGTCGTAGGGCGACTGCCGTCCGGTCGTAGGAGAACAGTCGTCCCGTCGTGGGACGACCGCCGTCCCATCGTTGGGACAACACCCGTCCCGTCGTAGGACGACCGCCGTCCCGTCGTTAGGACAACAGCCGTCCAGTCTACGTCCCGCCGCGTCCAGTCCCTCCCCTTACTTCTTCGCCGCCGCCTCGCCGGTCGGCTTCGCGGCCGGCTTCTCGCCCTTGGGCTGCGGCACCGGGCCGCGTCGCACCGAGCCCGGCGCGTTCCACTCCGCCCGCTTGCGGGCCCGCCTCCTCGCCTGTTCGGAGGAGTCCAGCTGCCAGGGCACCGACGTCACCATCACGCCCGGCGTGAACAGCAGCCGGCCCTTGAGGCGCAAGGCGCTCTGGTTGTGCAGCAGGTGTTCGTACCAGTGGCCGACCACGTATTCGGGGATGTAGATGCTGACCACGTCGCGCGGGCTCTCCCGCCGCAGTCCCTTGACGTAGTCGACGACCGGCCGGGTGATCTCGCGGTAGGGCGAGTCGAGGACCTTCAGCGGGACGTCGATGCCGCGCTCGTGCCACTCGGTCCGCAGGGACTTGGTCTCGGTCGGGTCGACGCCGACGCTGAGCGCCTCCAGCTTGTCGGCGCGCATGAGCTTGGCGTAGGCCAGCGCGCGCAGCGTCGGCTTGTGGATCTTGGATACGAGGACGATGGCGTGCACCCGCGAGGGGCGTACGGCGTCGTCGTAGGGGGCGTCGTCGGCCGCCAGCTCGTCGGCGACGCCGTCGTAGTGGCCGCGGATCGCGGTCATCACGCCGTAGAACATGACCATGCCGACGAGCGCGACCCAGGCCCCGTGGGTGAACTTGGTGAGCAGGACGACGACCAGGACCAGCGCCGAGAAGACGGCGCCGAAGGCGTTGATGCCGCGGGCGCGCACCATCCGGCGGCGCGCGGCCGGGTCGGACTCGGCGGCCAGGTGCCGGTTCCAGTGCCTGACCATGCCGGTCTGGCTACCGGTGAAGGACACGAAGACGCCGACGATGTAGAGCTGGATCAGCTTGGTGGAGTCGGCCCCGAAGGCGTAGACGAGCCCGCCCGCCAGCAGGGCGAGGAGCACGATGCCGTTGCTGAACGCGAGCCGGTCGCCGCGGGTGTGCAGCTGGCGCGGCAGGAAGCGGTCCTGGGCGAGGATCGAGCCGAGGACCGGGAAGCCGTTGTAGGCGGTGTTCGCGGCCAGGAAGAGCACCAGGGCCGTGGCGGCGGCGAGCACCACGAAGGCGATCGAGCCGTCGCCGAAGACCGCGGCCGCCACCTGGGCGATCACCGGGTCCTGGGTGAAGTCCTCGCCGACCGGCTTGCCGTCGCGGAGCAGCTGCGTGGCCGGGTCCTCGGCCATGCGCACCTTGGTCGTCATGGCCAGCGCGATGATGCCGACGAACATCGAGATGGCCAGGACGCCCATCAGCCACAGCGTGGCGGCGGCGTTCTTGCTCTTGGGCTTGCGGAAGGCCGGGACGCCGTTGCTGATCGCCTCGACGCCGGTGAGCGCCGCACACCCGGAGGAGAAGGCGCGCAGCAGCAGGAAGACCAGCGCGAGGCCGGCCAGGCCGGCGTGCTCCGCGTGGATCTCCAGCTCGGCGGTGGGCGCGCGCATGGTGTCCCCGAGGACCAGTCCCCGGAAGGCGCCCCAGGCGACCGTACCCAGCACGCCGACGACGAATATGTACGTCGGGATCGCGAAGAGCGAGCCCGACTCCTTCACCCCGCGCAGGTTCATCAGCATCAGCAGGCCGATGATGACCAGCGCGCAGGTCACCTTGTTCTCGGCGGCGAAGTCCCACGCCGAGCCGAGGTTCTCCACGCCGGAGGCCACGGATACCGCGACGGTGAGGACGTAGTCGACCAGCAGGGCGCTGGCCACCGTGAGCCCCGCCCGCTGGCCCAGGTTCTTGGTGGCGACCTCGTAGGCGCCACCGCCGCCCGGGTAGGCGTGGACCGTCTGCCGGTAGGAGGCGACGACGGTGACCATCAGCGCCACGATGGCGAGGGTGATCCAGGGGCTGTAGCTGTAGGCCGACACACCCGCCACGGACAGGACGAGGAGCACCTCGCCCGGCGCGTACGCCACGGAGGACAGTGGGTCGGACGCGAAGACCGGGAGGGCGATGCGCTTGGGGAGGAGCGTTTCTCCCAGCTTGTCGCTGCGCAGCGCCCGGCCGATCAGAATCCGTTTCGGTACGTCGGTCAGTTTGGACACAAGAGAGGATGTTAAGCGGTCGTCAAGACCCGCCGTCAAACGAGGTCCGCCCGTCGCCCGCGCGGGCGACGGGCGGGAGCCTCGATCAGGGCCGCGGTCGGTGCCCGGTCAGCTCAGCCGGGCCGGCAGCGCGCGGTGTCCGTTGGAGATGAACGACTCCACCGGGGCCAGCCCCTCCGGCGGGGCCGCCAGCTCCAGCGCCGGGAACCGCTCGAACAGCGCCGGGAGCGCGATCTGTGCCTCCAGCCTGGCCAGCGGCGCCCCCAGGCAGTAGTGCACCCCGTGCCCGAAGGCCAGGTGGTCCTTGAGCTTGCGGGTGAGGTCGAAGCGGTCGGCGTCCTCGCCGTGCAGCTCCGGGTCGCGGCCCGCGGCGGCGTAGGCGGCGACGATCGCGTCGCCCTTGCCCAGCACCACACCCCCGTCGAGCTCGATGTCCTCCACGGCGTAGCGCAGCGGCAGGTTGGCCACCGGCGCCTGGACGCGCAGTGTCTCGTCGATCACATCGTCCCAGCTCGCCTGCCCGGACCGGACGAGTTCCAGCTGGTCGGGGTGGGTGAGCAGGGCGTGGATGGCGTTGTCGAGCAGGTTGACGGTGGTCTCGTGGCCGGCGCTGATCAGCAGGAGCAGGGTGTCGGCCAGCTCCTGCTCGGTGAGCCGGGAGTCGCCGTCCTCGTCGCGGGCCGCGATCAGCCCGCTGGTGAGGTCGTCGCCCGGGTGCTCGCGCTTGTGGGCGATCAGGCCGCCGATGACGACGTACATCTGCTCGTAGGTGCGGGTGACCTCCTCCGGATCGGCGGAGGTGTGGAAGATGCTGTCGACGCAGCGCCGCAGCCCCTCCCGGGTCTCCTGGTCGTCGATGCCGAACAGCTCGCAGATGACCTGGATCGGGATGGGGTACGCGTATCCCTCGCGCAGGTCCGCCGCCTCACCGGGCGGGGTGGCCGCCAGGGTGTCGAGCAGCTCGGCGGTCATCTCCTCGATACGGGGCCGCAGGGCGGCGGTGCGGCGGGCGGTGAACGCCTTGGCGACCAGGGTGCGCAGCCGCCTGTGGTCGGGGCCGTACGCGGTGAACATGTTCTGCACGGCGACCCAGGTGAACAGCGGCCACTCGGGCGAGACCTCGCCGTTGATCCAGGTGGGCCAGTGCTGGCGCGGGTCCTTGGAGACGCGCGGGTCGGTGAGGAGTTCCTTCAGCAGTGACTGGCGGGTTATCGCCCACGCCACCACGCCGCCAGGGAGCTCCACGGGCGTCGCCGACCCCTGGGCGCGGATCCGGGCTCCCTCGGCGTGGATGTCGCGCCCTGTGGGATCGATGACGACGGGGCCTGACGGGGCGACGGGAGCTGACTGACTGACGGGGCCTGACTGGCTGGACTGGCGTTCCATCGGCTGTCTCCAGGTGTGGGGTCGATGTGGTCACGCGCGGGTACGGCCTCGGGTGCCGGCGCCTGCGTCGGCAGCGGCGTCGTCACGGTGAGGGGAACCGGGGGGAAGCGGACCGGCAGCGCGGCGAGCGCGCGGGCGAAGGGGCCGGGCCGCCAGACCAACTGGTCTGCCGGGACGGCGAGCTCGATGTCGGGGATGCGGTCCAGCAGCTTCTCCACCGCGACGGCGGCGATCAGCCGGGCGGCGTCCTTGCCGGGGCAGGTGTGCGGACCGGCGCTCCAGGCCAGGTGGGCGCGGTTGCCCGCGCGGTGGTCGGAGGCGAGGGCCGGGTCGTTGTTGGCGGCGGCGAGGCTGATCACGACCGGCTCGCCCTCCAGCAGCCGTACGCCCCCGAAGTCCAGGTCGTGCACGGGGTAGTGGATGGCGTAGTTGGCCATCGGCGGGTCCAGCCACAGCACCTCGTCCAGCGCGTCCTCGACCGGCAGGCTGCCGCCGGACAGGTCGCCCGCGAAGCGGTCGTCGGAGAGCAGCAGCCGCAGCGCGTTGGTGATCAGGTTCTGCTGGGGCTCGGTTCCGGCGCCCATGAGGACGATGAGCTGGTGGATCATCTCCTCGTCGGTCAGCCGCACCGGGTGGGCCAGCATCCAGGAGGTGATGTCGGCGCCCGGCTGCCTGCGCTTGAGCGAGATCAGCTCGACGCACGTCTCGGTGAGCAGCGCGTTGGCCCGCTCGGCGTCGATCCCGTCGAAGATCCCCGACATGCCCTTGACCAGCCGCTCGCCGAGCGCGGGCGGGCAGCCGAAGAGCTGCTGGAAGACCTGGAGCGGCAGGACCTTCGCGTAGTCGCCGAGCAGGTCCGCCTCCCCGTTGGGCGCGAACCGGTCGATGAGGGTGTCGGCGCTGCGCTCGACGTAGCCGCGCAGGGCGCTGGGGTCGACCCGGTCCAGGCTGTCGGTGACCGGCTGGCGCAGCCTGGCGTGCGTCTCGCCGTCGTTGAACAGGCAGTTGGGGCGGTAGTGCATCATCGGCACGACCGGGTTGTCCGGGGCGACCCGGCCGTCGGCCAGCGCCTTCCAGCGCCGGGCGTCCTTGGCGAACTTCTCGGGGCTGCGCAGCACTTCGAGGGCGGCCTGGTAGCTGGTCACCAGCGTGGCGTGCACGCCGGGGGCGAGTTCGACCGGCGCGGTCGGCCCGTACTGCCGCAGCCGGGCGTAGACGGCGTGCGGGTCGGCGGCGAACTCGGGTCCGTACAACGGCTCGCGCGCGGCGTGGCCGGTGCCACCGGTGTGCGCGGGGCAGCCGGGGGGCGGCACGGCACCGGTGTCGGGGGTGAAGGTCACACGGGCTCCTGGGTGGTACGGGCGTGCAGGTACTGGACGAGGGAGATCAGCGCCTGGGTGGAGGAGACCCGGTCGCGGGCGTCGCAGGTGACCAGCGGGGTCTCCGGGAGCAGGTCGAGGGCCTCGCGGATCTCGGCCTCGGAGTGGGCCGGCGCGCCGTCGAAGTGGTTGACGGCGACGGCGTAGGGCAGTCCGTGCTCCTCCAGCAGGCCCATGACGTCGAAGGACTGCTCCAGGCGGCGGGTGTCGGCGAGGACCAGGGCCCCCAGCGCGCCGCGGGTCATGTCCTGCCACAGCCGGGTGAAGCGCTGCTGTCCGGGGGCGCCGAACAGGTACAGCACGAGTGAGTCGCTGAGGGTGAGCCGGCCGAAGTCCATGGCGACCGTGGTGGTCGTCTTGTCCTTGATGCCGGCGAGGTCGTCGACGAGCGCGCCGGCCTGCGTCATCGTCTCCTCGGTACGCAGCGGCTTGATCTCCGAGAGCGAGCCGACGAAGGTCGTCTTGCCGACCGCGAAGTGCCCGACGACCAGGAGCTTGACCGCCGTCCGCACCGTCTGCCGCAGATAGACGCCGGAGTCAGAGGCGAGCGCGGAGTCCATCGAGCACCTCCTGAAGGAGCTGGGCCTCGGGCAGTTGCGCCGAGGGGATGGGGGACCGGGTGGTGATGTGGCCGCTGTCCACGAGGTCGCCGAGCAGGACCTTGGTGACGCTGACGGGCAGCCGCAGATGGCCGGCGATCTCGGCGACGGACAGCGCTCCGCCCAGGCACAGCTCCATCAGCTTGCGCTTTTCGGGGCTGAGCCCGCCCAGCGGCCGGTCTCCGTAGGCCATCACCAGCGTGACCAGGTCGAACGTGTTACGGGTCGGATGGGCGCGGCCGTCGGTGACGACGTACGGCCGGACCAGCCCTCGTTCCTCGCGCCTGCGCGGCGGGGTCATGCCGGGCTGCCGATGCCCTGCCAGGCGGTGTCCTGCCGCGGCGGGCTGGTCAGTTCCTTGCCGAGCCGGTCGACCAGCTTCTGCATCCGGTAGGTGACGGCCTCCATGTCCACGTCCTCGGTGGCGGAGACGGCGAGGTAGGCGCCGGGGCCGGCGGCGATGAGGAAGACGTAGCCGCCGGCGAACTCCACCAGCGTCTGCCGCCAGGGCGTCTCCTGGTGGTCGCAGAACTCGGAGGTGCTGCGGCTGATCGACTGGAGTCCGGAGAGGGCGGCGGCCTGGCGCTCGGCCTCGTCCCGGTCGATGCCCTCGGAGTGGCTGCGGAGCATGCCGTCCGCGGAGAGCAGGATCGCGTGCCGCGCCTCCGGCATCCGCACCACCTCGTCGAGCATCCAGCCCAACTCGTTGTTCATGTGGTCGTTCATGCCTGGCGATTCCCTTCGTCGTGGTGGGGGGCTGCGTCGTCTCGGGACTCCGCGCGGCCGGACCGGGTGCCGCGGGCGAAGGCCCCCATGCGCCGGGCGGTCTCCTCCGCCGAGCGGATGCGGTGCGCACCGGTGTCGGATTCGGCAGCCGCCTGCTGACTCCCGTCGGCCGTCGGCCAGTCGTCCGCCTGCTGCTGCCCCGCGGCGGGTCGGCGGCGACGGCGCTTGGGCAGTCCGCCGGCCGTCGACGGGTACGTACGGGGCACGTCGTCGCCCACCTCCGGGTGGCCCAGCGGGGTCCTCGGCTCGGGCACCGCCGGGCGGGCGGCGGCCGCGGCCGGGGGCTGGGGCTGAGCCTGGGGCTGGTGCTGGGCCTGAGCCTGGGGGTGGTGCTGGGCCTGGGCCTGGGGCTGGCGCTGAGCCTGGGGCTGGCGCTGGGGCGGCTGGGCGGCCGGTGGGGCGGCGGCGGGCATGGTGCGGGAGCTGTCCCTGTCCGGGTCCAGGTGGGTGAGCAGCGCGCTGGGCAGGAACAGCACCGCCCGTACACCCCCGTACGGCGAGCGGGTGTCGACCGAGACGCTGAATCCGTAGCGGGCGGCGAGCACGCCGATCACCGGGAAGCCGAACTGCGGCGGGTCTCCGAGCCGGGCGACGTCCACCGGGCGGCGGCCGGTGAGATGGGCGGTGGCCCGCTGCACCTCCTGGCCGTCCATGCCGACGCCCGCGTCGTCGATCACCACGCAGGCGCCGTTGTGCACCGGCTGCAGGCTGACCTCGACGGTGGTGTTCGGCTGCGAGTGGCGGGCGGCGTTGTCGAGCAGCTCGGCGACCGCGAGCACCACCGGCTCGACGGCCCGGCTGGCGACGGCGATGTCGATCTGGCTGTGCACCTGGACCCGGCGGTAGTCGCGGATCCGGGACTTGGCGCCCCGTACCACGTCCGTGAGGGGGGAGGCGGCCCGCTGCCGGCCGGGCCACGAGCCGCACAGCACGGCGATGGCCTGGGCACGCCGCCCGAACTGGGAGTTCGCGTGGTCGATCTCCAGCAGGTCGCGGAGCACGTCGGGGTTGTCGTGCCGGTCCTGCATGTCGGAGATCGACAGCTGCTGCTCGTGCGCGAGTCCCTGGAGCGCCCGCATGGACGCCTTGAGTGCGGCCTTCGCCGAGGCGTCGGCCTTGGCCTGGGCCTTCTCCCCCGCCTGCGCGAAGAGGTCGAGCAGCGTCTGGAGGCTCTGCGCGTACGCCGTCCCGGCGAGCCGTCCGTCCCGGAGCCCGGGCAGCGGGCCCGGCTGGTTCAGTGCGTCGCCGATGGCCGGGAGGCGGACCGCGACCAGGTGCTGGAGCTCCTCGTCACGTGCCTGCAGGCTGCCTTCCAGAACGGCGGTTCGCCGGCGCACGGCGGCGGTGATGCGGTGCTGGCGCAGCAGCAGGATCAGCACGACGAGCAGGACCGCGGCCAGGCACCAGACCATCACCTCCGATATGTGATCTGTCATCAGTTCCTCATGGACGGGGGCGTACAGGAGTCCAGAAGCGGAATACGGCGATCATCCTAGCCACGCCGGTGACCATGCGTCCGTTCGCCGTAACAATTTGCGAAACGCTGAGGCAATTGGCGGGCGGACAGCCCGCCCCGCGACGCGGCGGATCCCGGACCCGGGGTTGCCGTTACGGTGGACCCCAGAACACGCGTGACCCGAGAAGGAAGATGTGAGCAGGTTGTTTACCGGAATCAGCGGGCCGACCAGGAGTGCGGGGTAGACACGCCATGCACATCGTGATCATGGGCTGCGGGCGGGTGGGCGCCGCGCTCGCCCAGACCTTGGAAGCACAGGGGCACACGGTCGCCGTGGTCGACCAGGACCCCACGGCCTTCCGTCGGCTGGGCGCCGGGTTCGGCGGCCGCCGGGTGACCGGCGTCGGCTTCGACCAGGACACCCTGCGCGAGGCGGGCATCGAGGAGGCCGGGGCGTTCGCCGCGGTCAGCAGCGGTGACAACTCCAACATCATCGCGGCCCGGGTGGCCCGGGAGATGTTCGGCGTGGAGAACGTCGCGGCCCGTATCTACGACCCGCGCCGCGCCGAGGTCTACCAGCGCCTCGGCATCCCCACCGTGGCGACGGTCCGCTGGACCGCCGACCAGATGCTGCGGCGACTGCTCCCCTCGGGCGCGGAACCGCTGTGGCGCGACCCGAGCGGCGGCGTGCAGCTCGCCGAGGTGCACGCCGCGCCGTCCTGGGTGGGGCACAAGGTCAGCAGGCTGCAGGACGAGACCGGGGTTCGGGTGGCGTTCCTCACCCGCCTGGGCGAGGCGATGCTGCCGACCTCGCAGACCGTGCTGCAGGAAGGCGACCTGGTGCACGTGATGATGCGCTCGGACGAGGTCGACAAGGTCGAGGCCGCATTCGCGGCAGGGCCGGAGGAAGCGTGATGAGGGTTGCCATTGCCGGGGCCGGCGCGGTGGGCCGCTCCATCGCGGGTGAGCTCCTGGAGAACGGTCATGAGGTGCTCCTCATCGACAAGGCGCCGACCGCCATCTCGGTGGAACGGGTGCCGCAGGCCGAGTGGCTGCTGGCCGACGCGTGCGAGATCACCTCGCTGGACGAGGCCGCGTTGCAGCGCTGCAACGTCGTCATCGCGGCGACCGGCGACGACAAGGTGAACCTGGTCGTCTCGCTGCTGGCGAAGACCGAGTACGGGGTGCCGCGGGTGGTGGCCCGCGTGAACAACCCCAAGAACGAGTGGCTGTTCAACGAGTCGTGGGGCGTCGACGTCGCCGTCTCCACGCCGCGCCTGATGTCCGCCCTGGTCGAGGAGGCGGTGAGCGTCGGCGACCTGGTGCGGCTGCTGCGCTTCAGCCACGGCGACGCGAACCTGGTGGAGCTGACGCTGCCGCCGGAGGCTGCCCTGGCGGGCACCCGGGTCGGCGAGGTGGCGTGGCCCGAGGACACCAGCCTGGTCACGATCATCCGCGGGACGCGGGTGCTGACCCCCAGCAAGGACGACGTGCTGGAGGCGGGTGACGAGCTGCTGTTCGTGGCGGCTCCGGCCCGCGAGGAGCAGCTGGAGGACCTGCTGTCGGTCCGGCGCGAGGACGCCACCGACTGACGGCCGCGTCTGCGTCTGCCTCTGCGCACCGAAACGGCGGACTCCCCCGGCTGTGGCTGGGGGAGTCCGCCGTTTGAGGACCGTGTTATGGGCCGGGAGCCCCCGCGGTCAGGAGGTCTCGACCTGGGCGCGCGCCGTGCGCTCGCGCTCCCGCTCGGCCTGCTCCTCCGCCTCCATCTCGGCGATGACGTCGATCGGCGGCGGCGCCTTGGCGAGGAAGATCCAGGTCAGGTAGACGCACAGCAGGAACGGCGGGATGCCCAGCGCCACCTTGACCCAGCCCAGCTGTGTGGCGTCGCCCCACCAGTAGAGCGGGAAGAGGATCGCCGACTTCGCCAGCAGGATCAGGCCCCATGCCCAGGTGGCCTTGGTGTACGCGCGGAACCGCCCCGGATTGCGGGTGCGCCAGGAGAGGTTCTCCTTGAGCATCGGGCCGAGCAGCACCCCGATCAGCGGGAAGCGGAAGATCGCCGAGAGGACGTAGGCGATGGCCAGGCCCAGCGTGTAGAGCATGCCGGGCAGGTAGAAGTTCTTGGCGTCACCGGACATCATCGCGAAGACCGCGCCGAACGCGACGCCGAAGACGCCGCTGAAGGCGTGCTTGAGGGTCTCCTTGCGCACCAGCCGCGCGACCGCGAGCAGCAGCGTCAGCGCGAGCGCGGCGATGGCCGCCAGATGGATGTCCCGCTTGATCGTGTAGAGCAGGACGAAGACCAGGCCGGGGACGGTCGTGTCGACCATCCCGCGCACCCCGCCGAACGCCTCCAGGAGCGCGGTGTCGGCCGCCGCCCTGCTCTGCGCGGCGGCGGCCGCGGCGTCCTGGTCGGTGTCGGTCGGGGTCTGCTTGCCTTCAGACGTCACCCGTCACTCCTGTCCGAGCGGTCGGAGCTCGTACTTGGGGTTGAACAGCACCCGGCGCCCGTGGCTCATGGAGATACGGCCGGTGGCTATCAGCTTGCGGCCCGGCTCTATCCCGATGATGGAGCGCCGGCCCAGCCACACCACGTCCAGGGCGGCGGTGCCGTCGAAGAGCTCCGCCTCCAGGGCGGGCACCCCGGCCCGCGGCCGCAGCGTGACCGTGCGCAGTGTACCGGTCACCTTGACGATCTGCCGGTCGCCGCACTCGCCGATCTTCGTGCAGCCCGTAGCCTCAGCGTCCTGCTCCAGCTCGGCGGCGGTGAGCTCCTCCTGGGAGCTCGACAGCCGGTCGAGCATGCGCCGGAAACGCCCGGCGGGCTTGTCGGTTCGGGATACGGCACTCATACGGTCAGCGTACCGGGGTCCCTCGCACGAGCTACCCCTCGAACGCGGTATCCCTTCTCCGGCCCCGGCTCACCCTTCGAACCGGTACCCCATCCCCGGCTCGGTGATGAAGTGCCGCGGGTGGGAGGGGTCGGCCTCCAGTTTGCGGCGCAGCTGCGCCATGTAGACCCGCAGGTAGTTGGTCTCGGTCCCGTACGACGGGCCCCAGACCTCCTGGAGCAGTTGCTTCTGGCTGACCAGCCGGCCGGTGTTACGGACCAGTACCTCCAGCAGATGCCACTCGGTGGGGGTCAGCCGGACGTCCCGGTCACCGCGGTGGACCTTCTTGGCGGCCAGGTCGACGGTGAAGCTGTCGGTTCTGATCATGACGGCGTCGTCGCTCTGCCCGGTGGGCTCGGCGCGGCGCACCGCGGCACGCAGCCGCGCCAGCAGCTCGTCCATGCCGAACGGCTTGGTGACGTAGTCGTCGGCCCCGGCGTCCAGCGCCTCGACCTTCTCGTCGGAGGTGTGGCGCGCGGAGAGCACCAGGATCGGGACCCTGGTCCAACCGCGCAGCCCCTTGATCACCTCGACGCCGTCCATGTCGGGCAGGCCCAGGTCCAGGACCACCACGTCGGGGTGGCGGGCGGCGGCGAGCTGGAGGGCGGTCGCGCCGTCGGGGGCGGCGTCCACCTCGTACTTGCGCGCCTTCAGGTTGATCACGAGGGCGCGTACGATCTGCGGCTCGTCGTCCACCACGAGCACCCGGTTCATTCGGCGGCCTGCCCTTCTGGTCTGTTGTCTCGTCGGTTGCGGCCGGTCACGTGGTGACCTGGGCCGGGAGGTCGGGGCGGGCCGGCGGCCGGCCCGGTGCGGCCTGGAGGGTGAGGACCATGGTCATCCCGCCGCCGGGGGTGTCCTCGGCGGTGAGCTGGCCGCCCATCGCCTCGGCGAAGCCCCGGGCGACGGCGAGGCCGAGGCCGACCCCGGCGCCGCGCGGGGCGTCTCCGTACCGCTGGAAAGGCTCGAAGATGCGGTCCTTGGCGCTGTCGGGGACGCCGGGGCCGCGGTCGGCGACGCGCAGCTCCACCCGCTCGCCCAGGGCGCTGGCCTTGACCAGCACCGGGGTGTCCGCGGGGCTGTACTTGACGGCGTTCTCGACGATGTTGGCGACGCTGCGCTCCAGCAGGCCGGGGTCGACCGCGACCATCGGCAGCGCCTCGGGGATGTCGAGGCTGACGCTGCCCTCGGGGACGCCGACGAGGGCCATCGGGACCACCTCGTCCAGGTCGATCTCGCGGATGAGCGGGGTGACGGTGCCGGTCTGCAGCCGGGACATGTCCAGGAGGTTGCCGACCAGGTGGTCCAGGCGGTCGGCGCCCTCCTCGATCCCCTCCAGCAGCTCCGCCTCGTCCTCGTCCGACCAGGCGACGTCGTCCGAGCGCAGCGAGGTGACGGCCGCCTTGATGCCGGCGAGCGGGGTGCGCAGGTCGTGGCTGACGGCGGCCAGCAGGGCGGTGCGGATGCGGTTGCCCTCGGCCAGCTCGTGGGCGCGCTCGGCCTGGCCGACCAGCCGCTGGCGGTCCAGTACGACGACGGCCTGGGCGGCGAAGGCGGCGAGCACCCGGCGGTCCTCGGCGGGCAGCACCCGGCCGCTGAGCGCCAGCGCCATGTGGTCGCCGACCGGCATGTCGACGTCGGCGTCCTCGGGCCGTACCGGCGGCGGGGCGTCGCCGCTGCCCGCGCTGCCCGCGCAGGTCCAGGGGTCGACCTCGCTGGTGCGCTCCAGCAGCGCGACCGAGTCCATGCCGAAGGTCTCCCGGACCCGCTCCAGCAGCGCCTCCAGGCTGGTCTCGCCGCGCAGCACGCTGCCCGCGAGGAAGGAGAGCACCTCGGATTCGGCGCGCAGCCGGGCGGCCTGGTGGGTGCGGCGGGCGGCGGTGCCCACCACGGACGCGACCAGGGCGGCGACCGCGAAGAAGATCACGATCGCGACGATGTTCTTGGGGTCCTGGATGGTCAGCGTGCGGGTGGGCGGGGTGAAGTAGTAGTTGAGCAGCAGGGAGCCGAAGGCCGCGGAGGCCAGGGCGGGCAGCATGCCGCCGAGCAGCGCCGCCAGCACGTTGAGGAACAGGAACAGCAGCACCTCGTTGGCGAAGCCCGGCCCGGAGTCGTACGAGTCGGGGTTGGCGTTGATGCCGATGAGGAGCAGCGAGAGGAGGACCGGGCCGACCATGCCGACCAGCCATCCGGCGACGATGCGCGGCCGACCGAGCCGGGCGCGGCGGGCGACGGGCAGGCCGCGGCCCTTGGCGACCTCGTCGTGGGTGACGATGTGGACGTCCAGGTCGGGTCCCGAGTCGCGGGCCACGGTGGCGCCGACGCCCGGCCCGAAGATGTACTGCCACGTCTTGCGGCGGCTGGAGCCGAGCACGATCTGGGTGGCGTTGACACCGCGCGCGAACTCCAGCAGCGCGTGGGGGATGTCCTCACCTATGACGTGGTGGAAGGTTCCACCGAGGTCCTCCACGAGGGTCCGCTGGACGGCCAGCTCCTTCGGAGAGGCGGAGGTCAGCCCGTCGCTGCGGGCGATGTAGACGGCGAGGATCTCGCCGCCCGCGCCCTTGGCGGCCATCCGGGCGGCGCGGCGGATGAGCGTGCGGCCCTCGGGGCCGCCGGTGAGGCCGACGACGATGCGCTCGCGGGCGCTCCAGATGGTGGAGACCCGGTGGTCGGCCCGGTACTGCTGGAGGTACTCGTCGACCCGGTCGGCGGTCCACAGCAGCGCGAGCTCGCGCAGCGCGGTGAGGTTGCCGGGCCGGAAGTAGTTGGAGAGCGACGCGTCGATCTTGTCGGGCTTGTAGATGTTGCCGTGCGCCATGCGGCGGCGCAGCGCGTGGGGCGACATGTCGACCAGCTCGATCTGGTCGGCGCGGCGGACCACCTCGTCGGGCACGGTCTCGCGCTGGCGGATGCCCGTTATGGACTCCACCACGTCCCCCAGCGACTCGAGGTGCTGGATGTTGACGGTGGAGATGACGTCGATGCCGGCCTGGAGCAGCTCTTCGATGTCCTGCCAGCGCTTGGTGTTGCGGGAGCCGGGGACATTGGTGTGGGCCAGCTCGTCGACGATCGCGACGGCGGGGCGGCGGGCGAGGACGGCGTCCACGTCCATCTCGGTGAAGGTGGTCCCCCGATACTCCATCGCGCGGCGCGGCACCTCCTCCAGCCCGTGCAGCATGACCTCGGTGCGGGGGCGGCCATGGTGCTCGACCAGCGCGACGACGAGGTCCGTGCCCCGCTCGACCCGCCGGTGGCCCTCCGAGAGCATCGAGTAGGTCTTGCCGACGCCTGGTGCCGCACCGAGGTAGATCCGAAGTTTGCCGCGTCCCATGGGCCCCATTTTCGTGCTTGGGCCGGTAGACCGCCCTGCCTATCGAATATGCAACCTCGACTTTACGGCCCAGGTAGCGGACAAATGGGACGCGGGGCGCCGGTGCGGCGGTATTGACACAGTCCTGACGTGCCCCTACAGACCGAAGCGGCCCGTGGCGCCCCTCGTACGGGGTGCCACGGGCCGCTGGGCCGTCGGGCGGTCGGCTCTGGATGCCGGGTGGTCAGCCCTTGGCGAGCTTCTGCACCGCGATGTTGAGCTTGAGCACGTTGACGTGCGGCTCGCCGAGGAAGCCGAAGGTGCGGCCCTCGGTGTTGTCCTTGACCAGCTTCGCGACCTGCGCCGCGGTCAGTCCGTTGTGCTTGGCGACGCGCTCGACCTGGATCTCCGCGTACTTCTTGGAGATGTGCGGGTCGATGGCCGAGGCCGAGCCGGTGACCGCGTCCTTGGGGACGTCGGCCTGCTCGACCTCGTAGTGGCCGGGCACCGTGTTGAACGCGGCGACCTGCTTCTTGGCGTCGCCCACCATCTTGACCAGCTTCGCATCGCTGGTGCCGAGCTGGCTGGAGCCGGTGGCCAGCGGGTCGTAACCGCTGTTGGACGGCCGCCCCTGGAAGAACCTCGGGTCCGGCTTGGGGTCCTCGCCCTCCTTGGCGGGCAGGTTGTAGGTCTGGCCGATCAGCTCGGACCCGACCTCCTTGCCGTCCACCTTGATCATGGAGCCGTTGGCCTTGTCGTGGAACGCGCCCTGGGCGACGCCCGTGATGGCGAGCGGGTAGAGCACGCCCGTGACCACGGTGAGGACCAGCAGCGCGCGGAACGCGGCCACCACCAGCCGGGTGGTGCTCTGTACGGATTTCATCATGAGGGTCACCCGATCCCGGGGATCGCAGAAATGATCAGGTCGATGAGCTTGATGCCGATGAACGGCGCGATCAGGCCGCCCAGGCCGTAGATGCCCAGGTTGCGGCGGAGCATCCTGTCCGCGCTCATCGGCCGGTAGCGCACGCCCTTCAGAGCGAGCGGCACCAGCGCGATGATGATCAGCGCGTTGAAGATGACCGCGGACAGGATCGCGGACTCCGCCGAGGCCAGGCTCATGATGTTGAGCTTGTCCAGGCCGGGGTAGGCGGCCGCGAACATGGCCGGGATGATCGCGAAGTACTTCGCGACGTCGTTGGCGATCGAGAAGGTGGTCAGCGCGCCGCGCGTGATGAGCAGCTGCTTGCCGATCTCCACGATCTCGATCAGCTTGGTCGGGTTGGAGTCCAGGTCCACCATGTTCCCGGCCTCCTTGGCGGCCGAGGTGCCGGTGTTCATGGCCACGCCGACGTCTGCCTGGGCCAGCGCGGGCGCGTCGTTGGTGCCGTCGCCGGTCATGGCGACGAGCTTGCCGCCCGCCTGCTCCCGCTTGATGAGCGCCATCTTGTCCTCGGGAGTCGCCTCCGCGAGGAAGTCGTCCACGCCCGCCTCGTCGGCGATCGCCTTGGCGGTCAGCGGGTTGTCACCCGTGATCATGACGGTCTTGATGCCCATGCGGCGCAGTTCCTCGAACCGCTCCCGCATGCCGTCCTTGACGACGTCCTTGAGGTAGATGACGCCCAGGACGCGGGCGCCCTTGTCGTCCTCGACGGCGACGAGGAGCGGGGTGCCGCCGGCCTCGGAGATCTGGTTGGCGAGCTTGTCGGCGTCGTCCGCGACGGTGCCGCCCTGCTCCCTGACCCAACTGATGATCGAAGCGGTCGCGCCCTTGCGGACCTTCCGGCTCACGCCGTCCTCGTGAAGGTCCACGCCAGACATCCGGGTCTGCGCGGTGAAGGGCACCCACTCGGCGCCGACGAGCTCGCCCTCGTGGCGCTCCCGCAGGCCGTACTTCTCCTTGGCGAGGACGACGATCGAGCGGCCCTCGGGCGTCTCGTCGGCGAGCGACGAGAGCTGGGCGGCGTCCGCCACCTCGGCGGCCGTGGTGCCCTTGACGGGCCGGAACTCGGCGGCCTGGCGGTTGCCGTACGTGATCGTGCCGGTCTTGTCCAGCAGCAGCGTGGAGACGTCGCCCGCCGCCTCGACCGCGCGCCCGGACATCGCCAGGACGTTGCGCTGGACCAGCCGATCCATGCCCGCGATGCCGATGGCCGAGAGCAGCGCGCCGATGGTGGTCGGGATCAGGCAGACCAGCAGGGCGGTCAGCACGATCAGGGAGGTCTCGTCGTCGGCGCCCGCGTAGATCGCGAACGGCTTCAGCGTGACGACGGCCAGCAGGAAGACGATCGTGAGGGACGCGAGCAGGATGTTCAGCGCGATCTCGTTGGGCGTCTTCTGCCGCGCCGCGCCCTCGACCAGGTTGATCATCCGGTCGATGAACGTCTCGCCGGGCTTCGTCGTGATCTTGATGACGATCCGGTCGGAGAGCACCTTGGTGCCGCCGGTGACAGCGCTCCGGTCGCCGCCGGACTCGCGGATGACCGGCGCCGACTCGCCCGTGATGGCGGACTCGTCCACGGACGCCACGCCCTCGACGACGTCGCCGTCGCCCGGGATGATGTCGCCCGCCTCGCAGACCACCAGGTCCCCGACGCGCAGCGCGGTGCCGGGCACCTGCTCCTCGGCGGTGCCGTCCTTGGTCAGGCGGCGCGCGACGGTGTCGGTCTTGGCCTTGCGCAGGGTGTCGGCCTGCGCCTTGCCGCGGCCCTCGGCCACGGCCTCCGCCAGGTTGGCGAAGAGGGTGGTCAGCCAGAGCCAGGCGGCGATCGCCCAGCCGAACCAGTCGCCCGGGTCCTTGACCGCCAGCACGGTGGTGACCACCGAGCCGATCAGCACCACGAACATGACCGGGGACTTGACCATCACCCGCGGGTCGAGCTTGCGGAAGGCGTCCGGCAGCGACTTGACGAGCTGCTTGGGGTCGAAGAGCCCGCCGCCGACCCGGCCGTCCTCCGGCTTGTGCCCGGTGGGCACGTCCTGGTGCGGCGCGGAGGTCGGGGCGTGCGTGGTGGACATGGAGCGAGGCTCCTCTTTGGTTACTTCAGTGTTCATACCGAGAGCCCCTCAGCGAGCGGACCGAGTGCCAGGGCCGGGAAGAAGGTGAGGCCGGTGATGATCAGGATCGCCCCCACCAGCAGCCCGGTGAACAGCGGCTTCTCGGTCCGCAGCGTGCCAACAGTGGCCGGGACCGGCTTCTGCTCGGCGAGCGAGCCGGCCAGCGCCAGGACGAACACCATGGGGACGAAGCGGCCGAGCAGCATGCACAGGCCCAGCGCGGTGTTGTGGTACTCCGTGTTGGCCGCGAATCCGGCGAACGCGCTGCCGTTGTTGTTCGAGGCCGAGGTGTAGGCGTACAGCACCTCGGAGAAGCCGTGCGGGTTGGGTACCCCATTGATCGGACCGTTGGTCATGGAGCTCTCGCCCTCACCCAGCGCCATCGCCAGGGCGGTGCCGATGAGCACCAGCGCCGGGGTGACGAGGATGTAGCAGGCGGCGAGCTTGATCTCGCGGGTGCCGATCTTCTTGCCGAGGTACTCGGGCGTACGGCCGACCATGAGGCCCGCGATGAAGACCGCGATGATGGCCATGATCAGCATGCCGTAGAGGCCGGAGCCGACGCCGCCGGGCGCGATCTCGCCGAGCATCATGCCGAGCAGCAGCACACCGCCGCTGAGGCCTTCGAACGAGTCGTGGAAGGAGTTGACCGAACCGGTCGAGGTCATGGTCGTGGAGACCGAGAACAGTGAGGAGGCGCCCTCGCCGAACCGCTGCTCCTTGCCCTCCATGGCGCCGCCGGCCAGCTGCGAGGCGGTGCCCGGGTGCGCGAACTCCGTAACAGTCACGGCGATGACCGCGCCGAACCAGATGATGCCCATGGCCGCGACGACGGCGTAGCCCTGCTTCACGCTGCCGACCATCTTGCCGAAGGTGCGGGGCAGCGAGAACGGGATCACCAGCAGCAGGAAGATCGTGAGCAGGTTGGAGAAGCCGTTGGGGTTCTCGAACGGATGCGCGGAGTTGGCGTTGTAGAAGCCGCCGCCGTTGGTGCCGAGGTCCTTGATGGCCTCCTGCGAGGCGACCGCGCCACCGGTGATGCTCTGCTTGTCGCCGGTGAGCGTGGTGATCTGGTGGACGTCCGAGAAGTTCTGCACCGCGCCGGCCGCGACCAGCAGGATCGCCGCGACCACGGAGATCGGGACGAGGATCCGCACGACGCCGCGGACCAGGTCGGCCCAGAAGTTGCCGAGGTCGCCGGTGCGGGAGCGGGCGAAGCCGCGGACGAGCGCGATCGCGACCGCCATGCCGACGGCCGCCGACACGAAGTTCTGGACCGCCAGGCCGCCGGTCTGGACGAGGTGGCCCATGGCCGACTCGCCCGAGTACGACTGCCAGTTGGTGTTCGAGACGAAGGACGCGGCGGTGTTGAACGCCTGGTCCGGGGTGATCGCCTTGAAGCCGAGCGAGAGCGGCAGCTTGTCCTGGAAGCGCTGGAGCGCGTACAGGAAGAGGACGCCCACCGCGGAGAACGCGAGGACGCCGCGGAGGTAGGCGGGCCAGCGCATCTCGGCGTCGGGGTTGGCGCCGACACAGCGGTAGATCAGCCGCTCTACACGCAGGTGCTTCTTGGAGGTGTAGACGGCGGCCATGAAGTCGCCGAGGGGACGGTGGACCAGGGCCAGCGCGACGATCAGCGCGGAGACCTGGAGCACATCAGCGAGGACGGGGCTCATATTGGTGCTCAGAACCTCTCCGGGAAGACAAGGGCGAGGACGAGGTAGCCCAGCAGGGCCACGGCCACGGCCAAGCCGACGATGTTCTCGACGGTCATAGCTTCGAGACCCCCTTGGCGACGAATGCCACCAGCGCGAAGACCGCGAGCGTGGCGACGACGAAGGCCACGTCGGCCATCGGTGCTCCTACGAGATGAGGTTCGGTTGAACGGACTCCCAAAGGAAACCGCCTGCGTGGGCCCGTAAGAACGCCGTTGACGGCTCCCTTACGGCCATTAGCGCGCTCTTGACGACTTTCATACGCCTATCGCTTCTACCTGCGAAAACACCGGAGGGCCGCACTCCGAAAACGGAGTGCGGCCCTCTCGGAACAGCCGCTTCCGGCCGTTTGTGGCCGGTTCTGCCCTGTCTCAGCGCACCTCGGTGATCTCGGGCCCGCGCTGCAGCCGGTCGGCGCCGCCCGCGAACCGCGAGCCCTGCGCCTCGTCCTGCTGCACGCCGTCCGGCACCATCTGCGCGTCCTCGGGAAGCTTGAGGACGATCGGGTCGCGCGGGGCCATCGGGCCCTCGCCGCGGACCACCACGGTGTCCCGGAAGATCGCCTCCAGCAGGCTGCCGGTCTCGGGCTTGACCGCGCCCTGGCCGGAGATCACGCCGCGCAGGAACCAGCGCGAGCCGTCGACGCCGACGAACCGCACCATCTGCACGCCGTTGGTGCCGTCGGGCAGCTGCACCGGCACCTGGGCGCGCAGCTCCCAGCCGAGCGGGCCCTCGACCTCGTCCACGACGCCGCCCTGCCGGGTGATGCCGCTGGCGATCTCCTCCCGCACCTCGCCCCAGATGCCTTCCTTCTTGGGCGCGGCGAACGCCTGGAGCTGCACGGCGCTGTCCCGCAGCACCACGGTGGCGGCGACGATCGCGTCCCCCGCGACCTCCACCCGCAGTTCCATGCCCTCGACACCGGGCACGAACATCCCCCCGAGGTCCACCCGGCCCTCGGCGGGCCGAGCCACCTCGGAGACGTCCCAGGGGCCGTCGGGGCGCGGCGCCGGTGGCAGGCTCACCCTGCTCACGGCCGCGTCCTCCGCGTCCTCCGTGGCGTCCTCGACCGACTCCTCGGCCGCGACGTCGAGCTTCTCGACGTCCTCCTCGCTGCGCTTGCGGCGACGTCCGAACACGTCACTGTCCTTCCCGGTCGGAACCGACCGAAGCGTATCCATTCCCACCCGTCGAGCCGTCCACGGCGGCATGTCCGCCGGTGGACCCGAAGCCCCCGTCGGCCCGAGCCGAACCGGGAAGCTCCGCGACCTCGTGGAAGCGCACCTTCTCGACCTGTTGGACGACCAATTGGGCGATCCGGTCGAACCGCTCGAACCGCACGCTCGTGCGCGGGTCCAGGTTGACCACGATCACCTTGATCTCTCCACGGTACCCGGCATCGACCGTCCCCGGGGCATTCACCAGTGCCACACCGCAGCGGGCCGCCAGACCCGACCGCGGGTGCACGAACGCCGCGTACCCGTCCGGGAGGGCGATGGACACCCCGGTCGGCAGCACCGCGCGCTCGCCCGGGGCGAGCTCGGCGGCCTCGGTGGTGACGAGGTCCGCGCCCGCATCACCGGGGTGGCCGTACGCGGGCAGGGGCACCTCGGGGTCCACCCTGCGGATCAACACATCGACGGGCGTCCGGGTCACGCCGTCCTCCTGTTCGCTTCCATGCCCGCGGTCACGGGCCTGCCGCCTGCGGGGCATACGGTCACGGGTTCACCTCGAAGGCACGCGCCACCCGGACCTGGTCGGGGTCGGCGAGTGCCGCGTCGATCTCCTCCGCGCGGCCGTTCTCGATGAAGTGGTCGATCTTCACCTCGATGAAAAGGGCGTCGGCGCGGACCGCGACCGGTCCGTCCGGGCCGCCGATCCGGCCGGTCGCGGTGGAGTAGATCTTGCGCCCGTCCACGGCGGTCACCCGCGCTTCCAGGTGCAGTACGGTGCCGACCGGCACCGGTGAGAGGAAGTCCGTCTCCAGGCGGCCGGTCACCGCGATCACGCGCAGCAGCCAGCTGAGCGCGCCCATCGTCTCGTCCAGCGCCGTGGTCAGCACGCCGCCGTGGGCCAGTCCCGGCGCGCCCTGGTGGGCGGTCTGCACGGTGAACTCGGCGGTCAGGCTCACGCCCTCGCCCGCCCGCGCCGCGAGCCGCAGCCCGTGCGACTGGCCGTCGCCGCAGCCGAAACACTGGGCGTAGTGCGATCCCAGGGGCTCCCCGGGCGCGGGGGCGTCGGGGTGCCGCACCGGTGGTCTCGCCCCGGCCGGCGGCGTCAGCGCTGTCGTTCTTCCACTCACAGCGCCGAACCTTACCCGCGCGACAGGTACGGATCGTCCGCCGTGCCAAGCTTGCTCTCATGCAGCCTTACGAAGAACGTCTGACCGCGCCCCGTTCCTGGTGGTTCATGACGGCCCTGGTAGGGGTCGCGCTGGGGCTGATCATGCTGCCCTTGGGCACCCTGCCGCTGGTGGGCGGGCTGATCGGCGGGACGGCGCTGGCGGCCGTGGCGGTGAGTTCGTACGGCTCGGCGCGGGTCCGGGTGGTGGCGGGTTCGCTGGTCGCGGGGGACGCCCGGATCCCGGTGTCGGCCCTGGGCGCCGCCGAGGCGCTGGACGCGGAGGAGGCGGCGGCCTGGCGCACGCACAAGGCCGATCCGCGGGCGTTCATGCTGCTGCGGGGATACATCCGGACCGCGGTGCGGGTGGAGGTCACCGACCCGTCCGACCCGACGCCGTACGTCTATCTCTCCACCCGCCATCCGGAGCGGCTGGCCGCGGCGCTGGACGCGGTACGGGCGGGCTGAGCGGCGCTTTCGCCGGTCAGCCGGGCGGCAGGGGTTCGAGGGACGGCAGCGCCTCCCAGGTCAGCTGCCGGGCGCGCAGGTCCTTGCGGATCTTCTCGGCGAGTTTCCTGGTCTCGCGCCGGTTGGTCGTGGCTCCGACGACCGCGCCGATCATGTAGGGCGCCAGGCCGGGCAGATTGCGGAAGGACCGCTTGAGGACCTTCTGGCGCAGCTCGCGCCGGAGCTGGACACCGAGCGCCGCGTTGACGGTGACCGGGGCGGCCACGTCGATACCGCGCTCATCCGCCCAGGAGGCGAGGTACGCGGCGGCGCGCAGACGCCTGCCGCCGGGCGCGCGCAGTCCGTAGACCTCGTGCAGCTCGGCGACGAGCTTGAACTCCACGGCGGCCACGCCGACGATCTCGGCCGCCAGCTCGGCGGGCAGCGCGGGGGGAACCGGCAGCATCGCCGCCGCGCCGATGCCCGCTCCCACGGTGGAGGTGCCTTTGACGGCACCGGCCACCAGTGCGTCGGCCAGCTCCTCCGGTCCGAGCCCGGGGAACTGCGCGCGCAGGGTCGCGAGGTCGCGGACCGGGATGCGCGGGGCGTTCGCGATGATGCGCTCGACGGTGGTGGTCAGCCCCGCCCGCACACCTCGGCCGCCCACGCGGGCACGGCGGCCGACCGCGGCCGCGAGCGAGGCCCCGCGGCCCCGCTCGACGCTCGCGTCGCCCTGCTCCGCGCTCACGCCGGTCCGCGCCTCAGGCCGCGCAGTCGCGGCAGATCGGCTGGCCGTTCTTCTCCTCGGCCAGCTGGCTGCGGTGGTGCACGAGGAAGCAGCTCATGCAGGTGAACTCGTCCTGCTGCTTCGGCAGCACCCGGACGGCCAGCTCCTCGTTCGAGAGGTCCGCCCCGGGCAGCTCCAGCCCCTCGGCGGCTTCGAACTCGTCGACGTCGACCGACGAGGTCGACTTGTCGTTCCGGCGGGCCTTCAGTTCTTCAATGCTGTCCTCGTTGACGTCATCGTCGGTCTTGCGTGGGGTGTCGTAATCCGTTGCCATGTCGCTCTCCCCCTCTGGGTGTCTGCGGTGTCTCCAGCGCACGTAACGCGTGAGAGGCCGGACTTGTGCCCGACCCGAGGCGGAGATTTTGCCTCACATCAAGGTCTGTTACTCAATCGACACCCAACCGCACCTCTAAGAGGCGATCGAGTTGAGTGGCGAAGGGGACCGTACACGGTCCGCGAGGCGCGTGGCGCACCCGCCTTGACGTGTACTTCCCGTGAGCGGGACGCCCGGAAACCCGGATTTTCCCGGCCTTCCGCCGACCGTGGCGATCACTCAGCGTGGATGGCTGGAAATTCGCTCATGTGAGCGATCACACACGAACGAAGTGGTGGTGGGGTCCGGAAAATTCCGCCTAAAGCGAACCAGTGCGCGATCGTACGGCCTGCGGACATGGTCGCAGATCTCAGCGCGGAAGGACGACTCGCATGATCAGACCACCACCCTCGCGCGGCTCCGCCGAGATCCGCCCGCCGTGCGCCCGCGCCACCGAGCGCGCGATGGAAAGACCCAGGCCAACACCCTTGTCGCTGCCCGTACGCTCCGTACGGAGCCGCCGGAAGGGCTCGAAGAGGTTGTCCACCTCGTATGCGGGAACGACCGGACCGGTGTTCGTCACCACCAGCACCGCGTGGCCGCCCTGCGCCTCGGTGGTGACCTCCACCCATCCGTCGTCCGGCACGTTGTACCGCACCGCGTTCTGCACCAGGTTCAAGGCGATCCGCTCCAGCAGTACCCCGTTGCCCTGGACCACGACCGCCCGCCGGAAGCCGCGCAGCTCCACGCCCTTGGCCTCCGCCTCGCCGCGCACCTGGTCGAGCGCCTGGGTGGCCACCTCGGCCAGGTCCACCGGCTTGCGGTCGACGATCTCGTTCTCGCTGCGGGCCAGCAGCAGCAGCCCCTCCACGAGCTGCTCGCTGCGCTCATTGGTCGCCAGCAGCGTCTTGCCGAGCTGGACGAGCTCGGGCGACGCGGCCGGATCGGAGAGCTGGACCTCCAGCAGGGTCCGGTTGATCGCCAGCGGCGTACGCAGCTCGTGCGAGGCGTTGGCCACGAACCGCTGCTGCGCGGTGAACGCCCGGTCCAGCCGCTCCAGCATCTCGTCGAAGGTGTCCGCCAGCTCCTTGAGCTCGTCGTCGGGCCCGTCCAGCTCGATCCGTCGGGACAGGTCCGAGCCGGCGACCTGGCGCGCGGTACGGGTGATCCGGCCCAGCGGCGAGAGCACCCGGCCGGCCATGGCGTAGCCGAAGGCGAAGGCGATCACCGACAGGCCCAGCAGGGCCAGCAGCGAGCGGCGCAGCAGGCTGTCCAGGGCCAGCTGCCGCTGCTCCTGCATGCAGTCGTTGAGCGCCGGGTTGAAGACCTCGGGAGGCAGCCGTTTCCCGGTGATCTCCGGGCAGGTGTCGTTGGTGGCGATCACCTGACCGCTGACCAGCTTGAACGGCAGCTCATTGCCCACATGCAGGGCCTGGGCCGCCAGCAGGTACATGATCGTCAGCAGGATGACCCCGGCGATCAGGAACACTCCGCCGTACAGGAGAGTGAGCCGTATCCGGATCGTGGGGCGCAGCCAGGGATGCCGCGGCGCGGGCAGCCACGGGTCGCGGGTCGGCTTCGGGGGGACGGTGGGCGGCGGTGGAGAGGTGGCCATGCGGGTCAGATCCGGTAGCCGGAGCCGGGCACGGTGACGATCACGGGCGGCTCACCGAGCTTGCGGCGCAGCGTCATCACCGTGACCCGCACCACGTTGGTGAACGGATCGGTGTTCTCGTCCCAGGCCTTCTCCAGGAGCTGCTCGGCGGAGACCACGGCGCCCTCGCTGCGCATCAGCACCTCCAGCACGGCGAACTCCTTGGGCGCCAGCTGGATCTCCTTGCCGTCCCGGAAGACCTCGCGGCGGTTGGGGTCCAGCTTGATCCCGGCCCGCTCCAGGACGGGCGGCAGCGCGACGGTCGTACGGCGCCCCAGGGCCCGCACCCGGGCGATGAGCTCGCTGAACGCGAACGGCTTGGGCAGGTAGTCGTCCGCGCCGAGTTCGAGGCCCGCGACCCGGTCGCTGACGTCGCCGGAGGCGGTGAGCATCAGGACGCGGGTCGGCATGCCCAGTTCGACGATCTTGCGGCACACGTCGTCGCCGTGGACCAGCGGAAGGTCGCGGTCGAGCACGACGACGTCGTAGTCGTTGACCGCGATGCGCTCCATGGCGGCGGCACCGTCGTACACGACGTCCACGGCCATGGCCTCCCGGCGCAGGCCGGTGGCCACCGCATCGGCGAGCAGCTGCTCGTCCTCGACGACGAGTACACGCACGTCGCTTGTCCTTCCCTCGGGGACCCCGCGGACGGGGCCGTGATCACTCAGCACGCTCCTTGAGCGCCTCCATCCTGCCCCGAAGCCCGATAAACCGGCGGTAAGCGCGGTGAGCGGGGCCTTTCCGGCCGGTGGACCGGCGGTGGCGGCCGTACGGACCCGGCGGTAGCGGCCGTGCGGATGGACGGTGGCGGCCGTGTGGACCGGGGGTGGCGGCCGTGTGGACGGGCACGGAAGAGCGGGCAGACGGCCGACACACGTTCGGATTCGATTCCGATTCGTCGGGTAGTCGAGGTTTCCGCCCGGCCGGCGATGGGGAGGACGACTGCACACACCCGCGATCACTCCTTGCTTCCTGGCACGCGAACGACCCGCTGGACCTCGCGGCCGGCAGGGCCACGCACGTGATCGCCACCCTCCGGCCCCGGCCGGCGGGGAAGACCGGAAAACCCCTGAGGGCACACCCCCGTGCCGCCGATCCGACCCAGACGAGGGGGCGCCATATGGACGCGTTCACCGCAGGCCTTCTGCAGCGCATAGAGACCACCCAGTCCGACCTGTCCCGCGCCCGTGAGGCGGGCGACGAGCACCTCGTCGACGTTGAGCTGGCGGAGCTGGACGATCTGCGCCGACTGGCCGCCGAGCACGGCGTGCAGGTCGGTGCCGTCGCCGTCTGAGCCCACCCCGGCTCCCCCGTACACGGGACCCGAAGCCACGGACGACGGAGCGCCCCGGTGCCTGCACGGCACCGGGGCGCTCCGCTGTCCGCGGGCGGCCCTCAGTCGTGCCAGGCGCCGAGCTCCTCCAGCCGCCGCTGCAAGGGCTCGAAAAGGCCCGGTACGGCCGCGAGCGTCAGGTTCCCGTCGGCGGGGGCGCCCGGCCTGCCGCCGGTCAGTGCGCCGGCCTCGCGCGCGATGAGCTCGCCCGCGGCCAGGTCCCACGGGTTGAGCCCCCGCTCGTAGTAGGCGTCGAGACGGCCGCACGCGACGTCGCACAGGTCGATGGCCGCCGAGCCGCCCCGCCGGATGTCCCGCACCCGGGGCAGCAGCGCCCGCAGGACCTCGGCCTGGGCGGCGCGCCGCTCGGTCAGATAGCCGAAGCCGGTGCCGACGAGCGCCTGCTCGAAGGGCGGCGTCGGCCGGACCCGGGTCCGCTCGCCGTTCCGGAACGCGCCGCCGCCCGCGACCGCGTGGTAGGTCTCCGCGCGCATCGGCGCCTCGACCACGCCCACGATCGTCTCGCCGTCCAGTTCGGCGGCGATGGACACCGCCCACGACGGCAGCCCGTAGAGGTAGTTGACCGTGCCGTCGATGGGGTCGATCACCCAGCGCACGCCGCTGCTGCCGGCCGTGTTCGCGCCCTCCTCCCCCAGCACGCCGTCGTCGGGGCGCCGCTCGGCGAGGAAGTCGGTGATCAGCTTCTCGGCGGCCACGTCCATCTCGGTGACGACGTCGATCGGGCTGGTCTTGGTCGCGGCCACGCCGAGGTCGGCGGGCCTGCCGTCGCGCAGCAGGGCTCCGGTGCGGCGGGCCGCCTCCAGGGCGACGGCGAGGAGTTCCTGCTTGAGCTGGTCGGTCACTGTTCTCCTTGGTCGTACAGACGGCCCGCCGCGGCTGCGGGCGGTCGGGTCACACGTCGGGCACCGGCATCCGGGCGGCGGCTACGCGTACGGGCTGTCGGCGCCCGCCGCGGCGGGCCTGGGGGTCCGCGCCGGGCAGCAGCCGACGGGGCACAGGTCGTGGCTCGGCCCGAGCCGGCCCAGGACGCAGTGCTCCGGGACCGGGTGGTGCTCCTCCGGCGCCGCCGCCCGGCGCTCGGTCGCCGCCCGCTCCAGCACCAGGTCGCGGACCGCGGCGGCGAAGCGGGCGTCGGCGCCGACCGTGGCGGCGCGGCCGACCGGCAGCCCGAGCTCCTCGGCCTTGGCCGCCGCCTCGGTGTCGAGGTCGTACTTGACCTCCATGTGGTCCGAGACGAAGCCGATGGGGACCATCACGGCCGCCGGTGCCCCGGCGGCGTGCAGCTCCTCCAGGTGGTCGCAGATGTCGGGCTCCAGCCAGGGGATGTGCGGGGCGCCGCTGCGGGACTGGTAGACCAGCCGCCAGGGGTGCTCGATCCCGGTCTGCTCGCGCACCTCGTCGGCGATGACCCGCGCGACGTCCAGGTGCTGGGCCACGTACGCGCCCCCGGCCCCGTCGGAGGTGTGGTCCTCTGCGGGCCCGGAGGTGTCGGCGGCGGCAGTCGGGATGGAGTGCGTGGTGAACGCCAGGTGCGCCCCGGCCCGGACGTCCTCGGGCAGCCCGGCGAGTGCGGCGAGCGTCGCGTCCACCATGGGCCGGACGAAGCCGGGGTGGTTGAAGTAGTGCCGGAGCTTGTCCACCCGCGGCAGCGGGAGGCCCTCGCTCTCCAGGGCCGCCAGCGCGTCCGCGAGGTTCTCCCGGTACTGGCGGCAGCCGGAGTACGAGGCGTAGGCGCTGGTGGCCAGCACCAGCACGCGGCGGTGCCCGTCGGCGACGATCTCGCGCAGGGTGTCGGTCAGGTACGGCGCCCAGTTGCGGTTGCCCCAGTAGACCGGCAGGTCCAGGCCGTGCTCGGCGAAGTCCTTGCGCAGCGCCTGGAGCAGCTCGCGGTTCTGCGCGTTGATCGGGCTGACCCCGCCGAACAGGAAGTAGTGCCGGCCGACCTCCTTGAGCCGCTCACGGGGGATGCCGCGGCCCCGGGTGACGTTCTCCAGGAACGGGACGACGTCCTCCGGCCCCTCGGGGCCGCCGAAGGAGAGCAGGAGCAGGGCGTCGTACGGCGCGGCGCCGGGCTGGGGTGATCGCTGGACGGACATGTTCCCGATCCTGCCACTCCCGGGCCGAACGGGCTCATGGGGCGGGAGGCCCGCCGCGGGGCTGGGACCGGCGGAAACGTGGGGCCCGGGACCGGCGGAAATCCGGGTGTGCGCCCCCCGCCGGGGACCGTAAGCTGTATCGGCTACCTACATCCCTTACCACGCTGACCGGCGGAGCGCTGCCCTGTGCCCAGTCCCTATCGCCTGATCTTCGCCGCTCCCGGCGCCAAGGGCTTCTCCGCGGCCGGCTTCCTCGGCCGGATGCCCCTGTCGATGATGGGCATCGGCGTGGTCACGATGATCTCGCAGCTCACCGGCCGGTACGGCCTCGCGGGCGGGCTCGCGGCCGCCGTGGCGCTCTCCGCCGCCGCCGTGGGACCCCAGATATCCCGGCTGGTCGACCGCTACGGCCAGCGCCGGGTCCTGCGGCCGGCCACCCTGGTCGCGGCGACGGGCGCGGCGGGGCTGCTGGTGAGCGCGCACCGCGGGTGGCCGGACTGGACGCTGTTCGTGTTCGCCGCGGTGGCCGGCTGCGTGCCCAGCGTCGGCTCGATGGTGCGGGCGCGCTGGGCGGCGATCTACCAGGACTCCCCGCGTGAGTTGCACACCGCCTACGCCTTCGAGTCGGTCGTCGACGAGGCGTGCTTCATCGTGGGGCCGATCCTGTCCATCGGACTGTCCACGGCCTGGTTCCCCGAGGCGGGCCCGCTGCTCGCCGCCTGCTTCCTGACGGCCGGGGTCTTCCTGCTCACCGCGCAGCGCGCCACCGAGCCCGTGCCGCATCCGCGCGAGCAGCACGCGGGCGGTTCGGCGCTGCGCTCCCCCGGCCTGCAGGTCCTGGTGGCCACCTTCGTGGCGACCGGGGGCATCTTCGGCGCGGTGGACGTGGTGACCGTGGCGTTCGCCGAGGAGGAGGGGCACAAGGCCGCGGCGAGCCTGGTACTCGCCGTCTACGCGCTCGGCTCCTGCCTGGCGGGCGTGGTCTTCGGCCTGCTGGACCTCAAGGGGTCCGCGGCCCGCCGGTGGCTGCTGGGCGTGTGCGCCATGGCCGTGAGTATGATCCCCCTCCAACTGGTCGGGAGCCTGCAGTTCCTGGCCGTGGCGCTCTTCGTCGCGGGCCTGTCCATCGCACCGACGATGGTCACCACCATGGCCCTGGTCGAGCGGCACGTACCACGCGCGAAACTGACCGAGGGCATGACCTGGACGAGCACGGGGCTCGCGGTCGGGGCGGCGCTCGGCTCGTCGGCCGCCGGTGCGGTGGTCGACGCCGCCGGGGCCGGTGCCGGGTACGTGGTCTCGACGGCGTCCGGAGCGCTCGCGGCGGCGGTGGGCTTCCTCGGCTACCGCCGGCTGCTGCGGCCGGCGCCACAGCGGGTGACACCGCAGGCGAGGGGAAGGTCAGGGGCGGATGGCCACGACGAGGACCGGGCGGAGCAGCGGCACTTGGCATAACTGGGCGGGGAATGTCACCGTCCATCCGGTACGGACGGTGTCCCCGGCGTCCACGGAGGAACTGGCGGCGGCGGTCCGCGCGGCGGCCGCCGAGGGCCTGGCGGTGAAGGCCGCCGGCACCGGCCACTCCTTCACCGCCGCGGCCGCCACCGACGGGGTGCTGATCCGGCCCGACCGGTTGACCGGGGTGACCGGGCTGGACCGCGCGGCCGGCACGGTGACCGTGGCGGCCGGCACCCCGCTGCGGCGGCTGAACGAGACCCTCTCCGCGCACGGGCTGTCGCTGACCAACATGGGCGACATCATGGTGCAGACCGCGGCCGGGGCGACCAGCACAGGCACCCACGGCACCGGCCGCGACAGCGCCTCGCTGGCCGCCCAGATCCGCGGCCTCGAACTGGTGACGGCGGACGGCTCGGTGCTGCGCTGCTCGCCGACCGAGAACCCGGAGGTCTTCGCGGCGGCCCGGCTGGGGCTCGGCGCGCTGGGGGTGGTCAGTTCGATCACCTTCGCGGTGGAGCCGGAGTTCCTGCTCACCGCCCGTGAAGAACCCATGTCCTTCGACCAGGTGACCGGATCCTTCGACGAACTCGTCGCGGACAACGAGCACTTCGAGTTCTACTGGTTCCCGCACACCGACCGCTGCACCACCAAGCGCAACAACCGCACCGAGGGCCCCGCCGCCCCGCTCGGCCGGGTCAGCGGCTGGATCGACGACGAGTTGCTGTCCAACGGGGTCTTCCGGGCGGCCTGCGCGCTGGGGCGGGCGGTACCGGCCACGATCCCGGGCATCGCCCGGCTCTCCAGCCGCGCCCTGTCGGCCCGTACGTACACCGACATCCCCCACAAGGTCTTCACCAGCCCGCGCCGGGTCCGCTTCCTGGAGATGGAGTACGCGGTGCCGCGCGAGGCGGCCGTCGAGGTGCTGCGCGAGCTGAAGGCGACCGTGGACCGCTCGGACTTCCGGGTCGGCTTCCCGGTGGAGGTGCGGACCGCGCCCGCCGACGACGTACCGCTGTCCACCGCGTACGGCCGGGACAGCGCGTACATCGCCGTGCACATGTACCGGGGCACCCCGCACCAGGCGTACTTCACGGCGGTGGAGCGGATCATGACCGCGCACGGGGGACGGCCGCACTGGGGCAAGCTGCACAGCCGCGACGCCGGGTATCTGGCCGGGGTCTATCCGCGGTACGGGGAGTTCACCGCGCTGCGCGACCGGTTGGACCCGGGGCGGGTCTTCGGGAACGACTACCTGCGGCGGGTGCTGGGGGCCTGACGCGGCCCGGCGACCTGACGCGGCCCGGCGGCCCGATGCGGCTCAGCGGCCGGCGGTGGTGCCCCCGTTGGAGTCGCCGGTCGCGGGGTTGGCGGGGGTCGCGGGTGGTGTGGTCGCACCGGTGTCCGTGCCGTCCTCGTCGCCGTGGCCCGCGTCGCCACCCGTAGCGCCGGTGCCCGGCGAGGGGGTCGGGGTGGGAGTGGGGCTCGGAGTGGGCGTGGCGGTGCCGTCCGGCCTGGACGTACCGTCGCCGTCACCGGTCGGGGTCTTCGACGGGGTCGGGGTCGGAGTGGGCGTCGCGCCGCCGCCTGCCGGGGTTTCGCCGCCCGGGGACGGGGCGCCGGGCGTCGGGTCGGGGCGCGGGGTGGAGCGCCGGGAGCCGCCGTCGCCCACGCTGTTGCCCACGGTGGTGCCGCCGTGGTCGCCACCCCAGACGTTGGACACCGGCCCGCCGGAGAACATCTCGATTCCGGTGATGGCCCCCATCGCGAGGGCGAAGACCGTGCCCGCCGCCAGGGCGGGACGCTTCCAGCCGCGCAGCCGCGTGCCGTGCGTCGTCGCTTCGCCGTACGCGCCGGGCACCGGTGGGTGGGAATCGCGGGCGCCGGTCCCGGACTTGGGCCGGGCCTGGACCGTCACTTCCTTCAACTGCTCACCGGTACGCCGGAACAGATGCTGGAAGACCGAACCTCCGGCCGTGGCCACCACGCTCACCACGCCGGCGCCGATGATGGTTCCGTACACACCCAGTTTGGAGGCGAGTACGGCCGCGGCGACAGCCGCCAGCGCGCTGCCCGCGACCTGAGCGACACTCAGCTCGAGGCGTCGGGTTTCCGCCTTTCCGCCGCTTCCCGCCGACTTTTCCTCACTTTCGGCTCTGACGCCCATCTCTGCCCTTGATCGACCGTTCATGCCACCTTGCAACCACAAGTGACTTCCGAGCGAAGCGAGTAGTTCCATTTCTGACGCTTCTGTGAAACTCGACACGCCACCGGATTCCGGCGGCCGCGCCGGAGGGGCGGAACTCAGCCGTCTGGCGTGAACTTGGCTGGCGCGCCGGTCCACCCAGGTGGCCCGAATGGAGTACTGTGGCGAGCCTTGGCCCCGCTTTCCCGTCCGGCCGCCCGGACCCAGCGGGAGGGGTCGACCAGCGGCAACTCGACCGGCGGCGCCGCGACATGGCAGGGGACTTGCTGCACAGAGTGACGACCGTCACTATGAGTTGCGAACAGGTAACCGTGCCATAACGGCGGATCGGGGCCCAGACCCGACACGCCGGGCAACTCGGCAATGTTGTGGCAGGCTGCACCCGGGCAGGCCACACTCGTCTAGCGGGAGAACGGCAGCGACGCACGTGACGTCGGCAGGCACCACCCGGGAGGTCCCCATGCCCGAACTGCGTGTCGTGGCCGTCAGCAACGACGGCACACGGCTGGTGCTCAAGGCTGCGGACAGCACGGAGTACACGCTACCGATCGACGAACGGCTGCGCGCCGCGGTGCGCAACGACCGTGCCCGGCTCGGCCAGATCGAGATCGAGGTCGAGAGCCATCTGCGGCCCCGCGACATCCAGGCGCGTATACGAGCCGGTGCGACCGCGGAAGAGGTCGCCCAGATGGCCGGCATCTCGGTGGACCGGGTGCGCCGCTTCGAAGGACCGGTGCTCGCCGAGCGCGCGTTCATGGCCGAGCGCGCCCGTAAGACTCCCGTCCGCCGCCCCGGTGAGAACACCGGGCCGCAGCTGGGCGAGGCCGTCACCGAGCGTCTGCTGCTGCGCGGCGCCGAGAAGGACACCGCGCAGTGGGACTCGTGGCGGCGCGACGACGGCACGTGGGAGGTGCTGCTCGTCTACCGCGTCGCCGGGGAGCCGCACTCGGCGAGCTGGACGTACGACCCGCCCCGGCGGCTGGTACAGGCGGTCGACGACGAAGCGCGGGCGCTGATCGGCGAGACCGACGACACGCCCGAGCCGAGCTTTCCGTTCGTACCCAGGATCGCGCGGCTGCCCCGGGACCGGGTACTCGACCGGCCCGACCGCCCCGAGCGCTCCACCGACCGGCTCGACCGACTGGAGCGGCTGGAACGCCCCCTGTCGGCACCGCACTCCGACGCCGACACGGAGGCCGTGGCCGCCGACGACAGCGGGGTCAGCGGCGGCGAACGCGAACGTGACTCGCTGACCAGCCTGCTGGAGGCGGTGCCGAGCTTCCGGGGCGACATGGTCGTGCCCGAGCAGTCGGGGCCGCCGTCCGACCCGTCGGACGAGCCCGCCGAGGAGCCGGAGGCGGTCGAGCCGCCCGCCCCGGCGGCGAGCGCAGGCGCGGGCGCGGCGTACGCGGATGTGCTGATGCCCCGTTCGGTGGCCGGGCACCGCGAACGGCTCACCGGCACGACCGACCGCCAGGCGGAGGCGGACGGCGTCCGCCCGGGCCGCCGGGCGGCGGTACCGAGCTGGGACGAGATCGTGTTCGGCACGCGCCGCAAGAAGCAGGACTAGCGCCGCCGCTCCTGCGGCGGGGTGCGCCTTGCCGTTGTCCCGACGGCGGGCGGTGAGCGCGCGGGCGCGCGGGCGACCACCCCGGTGAGGTGGTCGCCCGCGCCCGCCCGAGCACCCCCGCCCGCCCGAGCGCCCGCGTCCCGCAAGTGGCTTCGCGCGGTGGGTACCTGACGGGCGGGTGGGTGGGAAACGTCAGCCGGGGTGAGGGCCCGTGGCCACCGGGCGGGTCCCGTCCGACGACCACTCGCTCCACGACCCGACGTACAGCGCCGCCGGAACCCCTGCCACCGCCAGCGCCAGCACCTCCTGGGCGGCCGAGACGCCCGAGCCGCAGTAGACCCCGACCTCCACTCCCTCCTTCGCGCCGAGCCGGGCGAAGCGGTCGGCCAGCTCCGCCGCCGGCCGGAAGGTGCCGTCCGCCGCCACGTTCTCGGTGGTCGGGGCGGACACCGCGCCCGGGATGTGGCCGGCGACCCGGTCGATCGGCTCGACCTCGCCCCGGTAGCGCTCCGCCGCGCGGGCGTCCAGCAGCACCCCGCGCCGCGCCAACTCCGCCGCGCCCTGCGCGTCCAACAGCTCCAGCGCGCCCGGCGCCGGGGTGAAGTCGCCCGGCGCGACCGGGGGCTCCTCGGTGGTCAGCGGGCCGCCGGCCGCGGTCCACGCGGCGAGCCCACCGTCCAGGACGCGTACCCGGGTGTGGCCCGCCCAGCGCAGCAGCCACCAGGCACGGGCGGCCGCCCAGCCCTGGCCGCCGTCGTAGACGACGACGTCGCGCCCGGCGGTCACCCCTGCCCGGCGCATCGCGGCCGTGAAGACGGACAGGTCGGGCAGCGGATGCCGGCCCTCGGTGCCGGCCGGGCCCGCGAGTTCGGTCTCCAGGTCCACGTAGACCGCGCCGGGGATGTGCCCGGCGGCGTAGGCCGGGCGGCCGGGCGGACCGCCGAGCTGGTAGCGGACGTCCAGCAGGGTCGGCGGCTGCTCGGCGGCCGACTCGCTGCCGAGTTCGGATGCGGTGATGATGGCATTCATAAGACCCCATCCTTGCGTAGAGACGCCTGCGCCGAATGGTCTCCCGGGATACGCGGTGTACGTCGCATTGACATCATCCAGCAACGCGGCCGAAAAGGGTGCGACACATGAAAACGGGCATGCTCCTTCGGGAACCCGGGGAATGCGGCGCGGTCAGGGCGTACGGGGCGGCTGGTGGTGCAAGCATCTGCTCGGGCCCCGTCCCGTACGACCCCATCCATCCCCGAGGAGCCGATCGGCCTGTGCCGCACGGCTACCCCGATGGTCCGAGGAGAGAGTTTGATGACCGAGGCACCGGCTCGGTGCGCACCGGGCATGCCCTGCTGGACAAGTCTGATGGTGCACGGCCTGGCCACGACGGAGAGTTTCTACCAGGCGCTGTTCGGCTGGGACTTCAGGCCCGGACCACAGCAGCTGGGCGCGTACGTACGAGGAGTGCTCGACGGCCACGCGGTGGCCGGGATCGGTGAACTCGCCCCCGAACGGCACCTTCCCATCGCCTGGACGACCTACTTCGCCTCGGACGACGCCGACGAGACGGCGGAGCGGATCCGGTGCTGCGGGGGCACCGTGGCCGTGGGGCCGCTCGGCGCGGACCTGGCGGGGCGGCTGGTGATCGCCGCGGACCCGGCGGGCGCGGTGTTCGGGGTGTGGCAGGGCCGGGAGCATCTGGGCTCGGACCTGACGGGGGCGCCGGGCACCCCGGTCTGGCACCAGCTGCGCACCTACGAGACGGCCACCGTCGGCGGGTTCTACGAGGCCGTCTTCGGCTACCGGACCGAACCGGAGGGGGCGGGGAAGGCCGAGGAAGCGGACGGGGCGGACGGCGTCGACCGGGCGACGATGTATCTGGGCGGGCGGCCGGTTGCCGCGATCCACGGCGTGGGGCATGCCCTGCCGCCGGACCGGGGGCCGTACTGGCTCACGTACTTCGGCGTGGCGGACACCGACGAGGCCGTCCGCCGGGTCACGGAGCTGGGCGGGCGTGTCATCGAGCCGCCGCGGGCGGGGCCGGCGGGGCGGCAGGCCACCGTCGCGGACCCCGAGGGCGCGGTGTTCCGGGTGGTGCAGACGCCGCGTTAGGGGGCGGTGGTCACGGGCAGGACGTCCGGGGACAGCGCGCCGGCGCGGGCCGTGGCGGCGGTCATCCGGCGCCGGTGGTGGCGCCGGCACAGCACCTCGTAACCGACCTCGCCGTCAAGCCCGTTGACGTCGCCGACGACGACCTGGGCCCCCTCGACCACCATCTGCCCGCCGACGGTGCGCGCGTTGTGGGTGGCCCGGGAACCGCACCAGCACAGCGCCTCGACCTGGAGCACCTCGATGCGGTCGGCGAGTTCGACCAGGCGCTGCGAGCCGGGGAAGAGCTTGGTGCGGAAGTCGGTGGTGATCCCGAAGGCGAAGACGTCCATGTCGAGGTCGTCGACGATGCGGGCCAGCTGGTCGATCTGGAGCGGGGCGAGGAACTGGGCCTCGTCCGCGATGACGTAGTCCACCCGGCCGCCGGCCGTGAGCTGGGCGACGACGTAGGCGTAGAGGTCGAGCCCCTCCCGCGCCTCCACCGCCTCGGTGACGAGCCCGAGCCGGGAGGAGAGCCGCCCCTCCCCCGCCCGGTCGTCGCGGGTGAAGATCAGGCCCTGGAGTCCACGTGCCGAGCGGTTGTGCTCGATCTGGAGAGCGAGGGTGCTCTTTCCGCAGTCCATGGTTCCGGAGAAGAACACCAGCTCGGGCATGGTGGTGGTAACACCTTTCGTGGATACGGGGTCGGGGGCGCAGGGCAGCGGGAGCGCCGGGCGGCGCGGGGTCGGCGCGGGGATGTGGGGCCGCCGGGGACGGGCGCGGCAGGCCCGGACGGTCAGGAGCGCACTTCGAGCAGCGGGACGAGCTGCTCGACGGCGGTCATCGAACCGTGCAGCCCCACCATCGCCGACTCCTTCGGCTCGGTCAGTGACGCGACGATCGCCACGTCGTCGGCGGCCGCGGCCACGACGTCGCCGATCCGGCCGTAGACCCGCGGGTCGACGCCGCCGCCGTGATCCGGCTGCCCGAACCAGCCCGCCGCGATGGCCTCGTCCCGCGTCGCCACCCACATCCGGTCGCCGAGCACCTCGCGCCATACCGCCGCCACGTCGGCGGCGGCGCCGGGGACGGCGTAGACATGCCGGGCGCGGGCCTCGCCGCCGAGCAGGGCGACGCCCGCGCGCAGCTCCCAGTCCTCGTCGAAGTCGATCCGGGACTCGGGGTCGAAGGGGATGTCGATCATCCCGTGGTCGGCGGTGACGTAGAGCACGGAGCGGGGCGGGAGCTGCTCGGCCAGCCGCCGGGCGAGCCCGTCGACGTACATCAGCTGGCCGCGCCACTCGTCGGAGTCGGTGCCGAACCGGTGCCCCTTGCCGTCCACCTCGCTGTAGTACGTGTAGACCAGCGAGCGGTCCCCTGCGGCGAGCTGCTCGGCCGCGAGGTCCATCCGCTCCTCGCCGGAGAGCCGGCCGTGGAAGGTCCCGCCGCTCAGCGCGATCTTCGTCAGCGGGGTCTGCTCGAAGGTGGGGGCGGACACCTGGCAGGTGTGCACGCCCGCCGCGTCGGCCAGCCGGAAGATCGTGGGGTGCGGCTGCCAGACGTACGGGTCGGTCCACGGCTGCCAGCGCAGCTGGTTCATCAGGGCGCCGGTGGCCGGGTCCATGACGGTGTAGCCGGGCAGGCCGTGGGCGCCGGGCGGCAGACCGGTGCCGACCGAGGCGAGCGAGGTCGCGGTGGTGGACGGGAAACCGGCGGTGAGCGGGGTTCCCGTGCCTCCTGTGGAGCTGGACAGCAGCGAGGTCAGGAACGGCGCCTCGGCGGGATGGGCCTTGAGCAGCTCCCAGCCGAGACCGTCGATCAGGAAGACGCAGACCCGGTCGGCGGGGGCCAGCTCCAGGCCGGAGGCGAGCCCCGGGACGCCCTGGCCGGCGGCGATCGCGGGCAGCAGGTCGGCCAGCGAACCGGTGCCGTACCGGGGTACGGGGGCGGAGCGCAGGTCGAGTACGGGCGGCTGGTGCCAGGGGGAGTCGGCGGGCGCGGAGCCGGGGGTCGGACCGGACATCAGCGGCCGGTGTCCGTGGTGGCCTCGGAGAGCGCCTGGGCGAAGGCGAGGGTCTGCCGGACGCTGTCGGGGCCGTCGCCGGCCTCGCTGACCCGCAGGCTCAGGTCGTCGGCCGTGGAGGAGCCGGTGTAGCCGTGGTCGGCCTCGCAGTTGGGGTCGCCGCAGGCGGCGGGCTCCAGGTCCAGGCGGTTCACGGCGCCCCAGCCGATGGTGAGGACGACCTCGCGGGGCAGCGTGCCCGGGGTGTACGACTCGGGGTTGGCGACGACGCGGCTGAGGACGACCGAGGAGATCCGGTCCAGCTTCACCGACTCGGTGGAGGTGGTGGCGTACGGCGACGGGGAGGTGGTGTCGGCGGCCTGCTCGTCGGTGTGGCTGACGATGAACCGGGTGCCGGTGAGGACGAGGACCGTGACATGGCGGCGGACCTCGTTGGAGTCGAAGGTGGTCTCCTGGTGGACGAGGTACGACGCGATCCGCTCGCCGCCCACGGCGGCCTCCACCGCCTCGGCAACGAGTGCCGGGTAGTAGCCGCTGCGCTCGATCGCCGCGCGCAGCCCCTGGGTCGTCGTACCGGTCTTCGCCATGAGCCCCATCCTACGGGGCCGAGCCGGTGCCGGGCCCCTCCCCCGGCGGCACCGGACCGGTCAGTAGTTCGGCAGGTGGCGCGGGCCCAGGTCGCTGCGGACCGGCGGCGGGGCGAGCCGCACGCAGGCACCGAGGACGGACAGCCCGCGCGGCGCGACGACGACGGGTTCGAGGTCGACGGCGACGATCTCGGGGTGGTCGTCCACCATCCGGGACACGCGCAGCAGCAGTTCCTCCAGGGCACCGGTGTCGACGGGCTGGGAACCGCGCCAGCCGAAGAGCAGCGGCGCGGTGCGGATGGACCGGATGAGCTCGGCGGCGTCGCGGTCGGTGGCGGGGACGAGCCGGTGGGCGGTGTCGCCGAGCAGCTCGGAGGGGGCGCCCGCGAGCCCGAAGGAGAGCACGGCGCCGGCGCCCGGGTCGATGGCGGCCCGTACGACGGTGTCGACGCCGCGCGGCGCCATGCGCTGGACGACCGGCCGCAGCTCCTCGGGGGCGCCGAGGGCCTGGGTCAACTCGGCGTAGGCCCGCCGCAGTTCGGCCTCGCCCCCCAGGTCGAGCCGGACCCCGCCGAGGTCGGTGCGGTGGCGCAGGTGCGGGGCGGTGGGCTTGAGCGCGACGGGGAAGCCGAGGCGGGTGGCGGCATCGACGGCGGTGTCGGCGTCCGGCGCGGGCAGCGCGGGCAGCAGGCTGATGCCGTACCGGGCGAGAAGCCGCTGGGCGTCGGGCGCGGAGAGCCCGACGCCGACGGCCCCGGCGGGGGCACCCCCGGCGGGCTCGTCGGGCTCGACCGCGGGGGCGGCACCGCCGGGCGGCTCGACCGCAGGAGCACGGGAACCGGACGGCCCGGCCGCAGGGCGGTGGCGTCACGGGACCCGGCCGCCGGGACCGTACCGCTCCGGGAAGGCTCGTCGGGGCCGGGACCTGCGGACTCGCCCGCCGGGGGCTCCTCCCCCGCCAGCAGCACCTCGATGTCGGCCGCGGCCCCGGCCTCGTCGATGTCGTCGTACTCCGGGACCCGGCCGGGCTCCGCCGCCTGGCGCCGCCACGCGGCATACCGCACGGCCTCGGCGAGGGCCCGCACGGCGCGCTCGGCGGCGGGATAGGCGGGGACGCGAGGGCTCCGCTCCGGCGCGGGCCTACGGGGGCGAGCCCCGCCGCCGGGCGCCCCGTCGGCCCCTGCCTCCGGTCCCGCGGGCGCCGACGCAGCCGCCGCGGGCGCGCCGGTGCCCGCGGCCCCGGCCGCCGTCGGCGCGCAACCGGGCGCGGCTGCGCCCGGTCGGCCATCGGGCGCGACGACCGTCCGAGTGCCGCCCGGTGGCGCGGCGGTTCCGCCCTGTCCTGCGGACGGGGCCGCCGCCTGCCACGCGGAGGCACGGTCGTCGTCCGGTCTGTCGGCGGTGGAGCCGCCCCCTCGGTTTGCGGGGCCCGTTCCCGTGGCGGCGGGCGTGACCTCGTCCCCATGCGGCGCGGCATCGGCGCGAGTCGGTGCCGCGAGGGCTTCCGCCAGGCCAGGGATCTCCAGGTGGACCACCGCGACCGGCTTGGTCGTGCCGCTCGCGGCGGCCGTGGCGGCGGCTTGGCGCAGTGCCGCGGCCAGGTCGGAGGCGGTCGCGCCGCCGACCCAGGGCATGGCGTTGACCACGACGGCGTCGCAGGTGCCGTCGGCCAGGGCCTCCCCCAGGGCCTGGCCGAAGTCCGCCGGACCCGCGCCGGTGGTGAGGTCGCGGGGCGGCAGCGGGCGGAGTCCCTCCGTGCGGCAGGCGTCGTACGTGAGCAGGCCGAGCGACTCGGAGTTGCCGAGGATGGCGACGCGCGGGCCTTGGGGGAGTGGCTGGGAGGCGAGCAGCAGCCCGGTGTCGGCGAGTTCGGTGACGGTGTCCACGCGGATCACTCCGGCCTGCCGCAGCAGGTCGGAGACGGTGGCGTCGGGGATGGCGGAGGTCGGCACCGCGTGGCCGGGGGGCGCGCTGCCGCTGTGCCGGGAGCCCTTGACCACGACGACCGGCTTGACGGCCGCGGTGCGCTTGGCGAGCCGGGTGAACTTGCGCGGGTTGCCGATGGACTCCAGGTACATCAGGGCGATGTCGGTGTCGGGGTCGTCGTACCAGTACTGGAGCAGGTCGTTTCCCGAGACGTCGGCCCGGTTGCCCGCGGAGACGAAGGTGGACAGACCGACGAGACCGGCGCCGCGCCGGTGCAGCCCGGACAGCAGGGCGATGCCGATGGCGCCGGACTGGGTGAACAGCCCGACCCGTCCGGCCGGCGGCATCTCGGGCGAGAGGGAGGCGTTGAGCCGCGCCCCGTCCGCGGTGTTGATGACGCCGAAGGCGCCGGGGCCGATGACGCGCATCCCGTACCCGCGGGCCTGCCGGATCAGGTCGCGCTGGCGGGCGCGGCCCTCGGCGCCGCTCTCCGCGTAGCCGGCGGAGACGACGACCAGCCCTTGGACGCCGTGTTCACCGCAGTCGGCGACGACGGACGGGACGCTCGCGGCGGGGACGGCGACGACCGCGAGGTCGACGGGCTCGGCGATCTCGCCGATGGAACGGTGGGCGGGGACGCCCTCGGGCTCCAGGACGGTCTGCCCTTGCGGGAAGGCGTGGTTGACCGCGTACGCACGACCGGTGAAGCCGCCGTCGAGGAGGTTGCGCAGCACGGTGCGGCCGACGCCGCCGGCCGCGCGGCCGGTGCCGATGACCGCGACGGAGCCGGGGGCCAGCAGCCGCTGGACGGAGCGGGCCTCGGCGCGCTGCTCGCGGGCCCGCATCACCGCGAGGGACCGGTCGGTGGGTTCGAGGTCGAATTCGAGCCGGACCACGCCGTCCTCGAAGCTGCGCTGCTGCGTGTAGCCCGCGTCCGTGAACACCTTGATCATCTTGGTGTTGGCGGGCAGCACCTCCGCGGCGAAGCGCCGGATGCCGCGCTCGCGGGCGACGGCCGCGATGTGTTCGAGGAGGGCCGAGGCGACCCCGCGCCCCTGGTGGGCGTCCTGGACGAGGAAGGCGACCTCGGCCTCGTCGGCCGGGCCGGTGGCGGACATGCCGCGCTCGTCGATGCGGTCGTACCGGACGGTCGCGATGAACTCGCCCCCGACGATGGCGGCCAGCCCGACCCGGTCGACGTAGTCGTGGTGGGTGAAGCGGTGCACGTCGCGCGCGGAGAGCCGGGGGTACGGGGCGAAGAAGCGGTAGTACTTCGACTCGTCCGAGACGTGCTCGTAGAAGCTGACCAGGCGCTGGGCGTCATCCGCGGCGATGGGGCGGATCTGCGCGGTGCCGCCGTCGCGGAGCACCACGTCGGCTTCCCAGTGGGCCGGATAGGTGTGGCGGTCCGGGTCTGACGCGGTCTGCATGGGGCCAGCGTATGCGCAGGCACTGACGGCGACACCGCCCCGCGCGGGCACACCGGCGTCCGCGGGGAAGTCCGCTTCCGGACCACTCCCGACACCATGAGAGACTGGTCTAGACAACTAGCAACGACCTGAAGGGCTACACCATGGTTGAGCGCCGCGTCACCGTCGGCTGGGCCGAGGGCCTGCACGCCCGGCCCGCCTCGATCTTCGTCCGGGCGGCCACCGCGTCGGGCGTCCCGGTCACGATCGCCAAGGCCGACGGCACCCCGGTCAACGCCGCCTCCATGCTCGCCGTGCTGGGCCTGGGCGCCCAGGGCGGTGAGGAGGTCGTCCTCGCCTCGGAGGACGAGAGTGCCGAGGCCGCGCTCGACCGCCTGGCCAAGCTGGTCGCCGAGGGTCTTGGGGAGCTTCCGGAGACCGTCTGATGCACGGAATCGCCGCGATTCCGAGCAGACAAAGGCCGCGATGTCCCGATCAGGGACACCGCGGCCTTTATCGTTTCCGCATCCATGCCGCGACCATTTCCGGCAGGGCACCCGGATATCCACCAGGGCAACGCGAAATTCTCCGCGCAGCTTTTTATGGCACCTGCTCGTCTCGCGGACCTCTTGTATACGGGCCGGTTGTTAATTCTTGACGCGCGCGGTGTTTACGGATTGTTTCGGAGCGCTCACCGCGAACGGGCGGCGCGACCGGTATTCCGCCAGGGACCGCTCCGCGTGCGCCGTGGCCAGCTCGCGGGCCCGGTCGGCGTCCCCGCGCGCCACCGCGTCCACCAGGGCGCCGTGGCCCTCCCACGCCGCCACGGCCCGCACCGTCGCCGACTCGGTCCGCACACCGCCCGGCGGCGCGGACGGGATGCGCCCCGGGTCGGCCGCGTACACCCAGTCGATCTTGCGACGGAGCTGCACCAGCAGCCCCGCCAGGCTCGGGCTGCCGGAGGCCTGGGCGAGCGTCTCGTGGAACCAGTCGCCCAGCGACCGCAGTTCACCGAGCTGGCCGCGGTGGGCCCGCTCCTGGCCCAGCCTGACCAGGCCGCGCAGCACCTTCAGATGGGCCTCGGTGCGCCGCTGGGCGGCGCGCGCCGCACCCAGCGGCTCCAGCAGTGCGCGGATGTCCAGCAGATCGGCCGCCTCCCGCTCGGAGGGCCGGGCCACGCAGGCGCCCGCGTGCCGCTTGGTGGTCACGAACCCCTCGGACTCCAGGGTGCGCAGCGCCTCGCGCACCGGCACGCGTGAAACGCCGTAGCGGCGGGCGAGGAGTTCCTCGCCCAGTCGGCTGCCGGGTGGATACACGCCGGAGACGATGTCGTCGCGAATCGCCGTGCACACCGCATGCGCCGAAACCCGGCGACCGCTCTGGATCGCAGTCGTATCGCCGGTCATTTCCGGTCCCGCATCGTCGAACCTCCGCCTTAATCCCCGCGAAACGCAGCCGATTGACGCGTGTTCCGTGAACTCTATTCCAAACTGCGGGAATTTCCGACGGCCGGCCTGATTTCATGGATATTTTTTGGCCAAGCAACAGGCCCCGGCCGGGGGCCGGGGCCTGTGCGAGAGGACGTGGCGCGATGCGCCGTGGCGCTGGTGCGCGTCAGATGGCGACGCCGTGGCCGCGCAGGTACGCCACCGGGTCGATGTCCGAGCCGTACTCGGCGGTGGTGCGCGCCTCGAAGTGCAGGTGCGGCCCGGTGGAGTTGCCGGTGCTGCCCGAGAGCCCGATCTGCTGGCCGGGGGTGACGGTCTGGCCGACCGTGACGCTGAGCGACGACATGTGGCCGTACTGGGTGTAGGTGCCGTCGTTCATCTTGATCACGACGTTGTTGCCGTACGCGCCGCCCCAGCCGGCCTCGACGACGGTGCCGGAGCCGACCGCGTGCACCGTGGTGCCCGACGCGGCGTGGAAGTCCACGCCGGTGTGGCTGCCGGAGGACCACAGCCCGCTGGAGGCGTGGTACTGGGTGGAGACGTACGAGCCCGCGATCGGCGCGACGTAGGTGTTCAGGCGCTTGCGCTCGGCCTCGCGGGCGGCGCGCTCCTTGGCGGCCCGCTCCTTCTTGGCGGCGGCCTCGGCCTTGCGCTTGGCCTCGGCGGCCTCCTTGCGGGCCTGCGCCTCCGCCTGCTGCTTGGCGGCGGCCACCTCGGCCGCCCGCTCCTGGTTGGCGGCCTGGACGCCGATCTCGTCCGCGAGGTGGTCGTCGACGACGATCGCCTGGTTCAGGCCGGTGTCCTCGAACCGCGGAGAGTCGTCGGGCGCGGCGAACGCGGGAGAGGCGACGGTCGCGACGACGCCGGAGGCGGCGAGCGTGGCCATACCGGCGATGTGCGTACCGGTGAGAGGGGTGCGGCGAGGACGGCGGTGCTTCCCGGTGGGACGGGTGAACGCCATGAGTCGGCGTACTCCTTTCCTTCCTTCTCGCCTACCGGGTTAGCTGACGGGTTCGGAGCAGGAAGGTCTCCTACGGATCCCTCCGGAGAGGCACCCGATTCACCCCAGGGGGACGTGGGTCCCCGGCTCCCCTCGGCTCACGCGTCGGGGACTCGGCGATGACTGTCCGGGTCGCGGGTGCGACGCAATCTGACGAACAGCCGGATCGACGCTAGACGCACGATCTTTCAATCACCAAACGGATCCGGCTTTTTGTTGCCCTCGCCACAGGGCAGACGGGAAGCCTCTCGCCCAAATCGGACACCCAGCGCATCAGGGGACGGAAAAGCGGAACTCCGGCGTCCTATGTGACGCCGGAGTTCCGCTTCGTCCCGTATAGGTGAGCCCCCGTCAGCCGGTGACGACCTTCACCTCACCGATCCCGAGCGCCCGCACCGGCTCCTCGATGACCGAGGCGTCGCCGACGAGCACCGTGACGAGCCGGTCGACGGGGAAGGCGTTCACGACGGCCGCCGTGGCCTCCACCGTCCCGGTCTCCGCCAGCCTCGCGTACAGATGGGCCTGGAAGTCGTCCGGCAGGTGCTGCTCGACCTGGTCGGCCAGCGTGCCCGCGACGGCCGCCGCCGTCTCGTACTTGAGCGGGGCGACGCCCACCAGGTTCTGCACCGCGACGTCCCGCTCAGCGTCGGTCAGCCCCTCGGCGGCGAGCGTGCGGAGCACCTTCCAGGTGTCCTCCAGCGCGGGGCCCGTCACCTCGGTGGCCACCGAGCCGGTGATGGCGAGCATCGCGGCGCCCGTCCCCTCCGGGGTGGAGCGCAGCACCTGCCCGAAGGCCCGTACGCCGTAGGTGTAGCCCTTCTCCTCGCGCAGCACGCGGTCGAGCCGGGAGGTGAGGGTGCCGCCGAGGCAGTAGGTGCCGAGCACCTGGGCGGGCCAGACGCGGTCGTGCCGGTCGGCGCCGGTCCGCCCGATGAGCAGCTGGGTCTGCACCGCGCCGGGCCGGTCCACGATCACCACCCGGCCGGTGTCGTCGGCGGTGATCGGCCGGTACGGGCGCTTCGACGCGGTGCCGCCGGTCCAGCCACCGAGCGTGTCGGCCAGGGCCTGGTCCAGGTCGACGCCGGTGAGGTCGCCGACGACCACGGCGGTCGCGGTCGAGGGGCGCACATGCGCCTCGTAGAACGCCCGGACCGCGGCGGCGTCGATGCGCTTCACGGTCTCCTCGGTGCCCTGCCGGGGCCGGGACATCCGGGAGTCGGCCGGGAACAGCTCCTTGGACAGCGCCATCGAGGCGCGGCGGGCCGGGTTGGCCAGCTCGTGCGGGATCTCGTCCAGGCGGTTGGCCACCAGGCGCTCCACCTCACCGTCGGGGAAGGCGGGGGCGCGCAGCGCGTCGGCGAGCAGGCCGAGGGCCTTGGACAGCCGGGAGGCCGGGACCTCCAGGGAGACCCGGACGCCGGGGTGGTCGGCGTGTGCCTCGAGGGTGGCGCCGCAGCGCTCCAACTCGGCGGCGAACTCCTCGGCCGTGTGCTTGTCGGTGCCCTCGGACAGGGCCCGCGCCATGATCGTGGCGACGCCGTCGAGACCGTCGGCCTCGGCGTCCAGCGGGGCGTCCAGGTTGATCTCGACCGCGACGACCTGCTGGCCGGGGCGGTGGCAGCGCAGCACGGTCAGGCCGTTGGGCAGCTGGTCCCGGGCGGGGGCGGGGAACGCCCACGGCTTGGCGACACCGGCCTGCGGCTGCGGGTGGAACGTCATGGCGGAGGTGACGGCGTCGCTCACTGGTTCGCTTCCTCGGTCTCGTCGTCGGTCTCGTCGGCGTCGGCGGACTGGCCTTCGGGCTCGGTGGGTTCGTAGACGAGCACCGCGCGGTTGTCGGGACGCAGCCGCGCCGCGGCGACGTCCCGCACCTCCTCCGCGGTGATGTCGAGGACCCGCCGGACCGCGGTGAGCGCCAGCTGCGGGTCGCCGAACAGCACGGCGAACCGGCACAGTTCGTCCGCGCGGCCGCCGACGGTGGCGAGCCGGTCCAGCCACTCGCGCTCCAGCTGGGCCTGGGCGCGCTCCATCTCCTCCGGCGTGGGGCCCTCGGCGGCGAAGCGGGCCAGCTCCTCGTCGATGGCGGCCTCGATGTCGGGCACCTCGACACCGGCGGAGGTCTTCACGTCCAGCCAGCCGAGCGAGGGCGCGCCCGCCAGCCGCAGCAGGCCGAATCCGGCGGCCACCGCGGTGCGGTCGCGGCGCACCAGCCGGTTGTGGAGCCGGGAGGACTCGCCGCCGCCGAGGACGGTGAGCGCCAGGTCGGCGGCGTCGGCCTCGCGGGTGCCGTCGTGCGGGAGCCGGTAGGCGGCCATCAGGGCGCGGGAGGGGACCTCCTCGCGCACCTCCGCGCGCAGCTGCTCGCCGATGACGTCGGGCAGCGTGCCGTCGCGCGGCGGCTGCTTGCCGTCGTGGGAGGGGATGGAGCCGAAGTACTTCTCGATCCAGGCCAGGGTCTGCTCGGGGTCGATGTCGCCGACGACCGAGAGCACCGCGTTGTTCGGCGCGTAGTACGTGCGGAAGAAGTTCCGCGCGTCCTCCAGGGAGGCGGCGTCCAGATCGGCCATCGAGCCGATCGGGGTGTGGTGGTAGGGGTGGCCCTCGGGGTAGGCCATGGCGACCAGCCGCTCGAAGGCGGTGCCGTAGGGGACGTTGTCGTAGCGCTGGCGGCGCTCGTTCTTCACCACGTCCCGCTGGTTCTCCAGGCTCTCCTCGTCCAGCGCGGTCAGGAGGGAGCCCATGCGGTCGGCCTCCAGCCACAGGGCGAGTTCGAGCTGGTGGGCGGGCATGGTCTCGAAGTAGTTGGTGCGCTCGAAGCTGGTGGTGCCGTTGAGCGAGCCGCCCGCGCCCTGCACCAGCTCGAAGTGGCCGTTGCCCGACACCTGGGCCGAACCCTGGAACATCAGGTGCTCGAAAAGGTGAGCCAGACCGGTACGGCCCTTGACCTCGTGGCGGGAGCCGACGTCGTACCAGAGGCAGACGGCGGCGACCGGGGTCAGATGGTCCTCGGAGAGCACCACCCGCAGGCCGTTGGCCAGGCGGTGCTCGGTCGCTGTCAGGCCGCCGGAACCGGCCTGTTGCGTGGCCGTGTGACCCATGGGCATGTACGTCCCTTCGATCGCGTGCGGGAACAGTTGCGCAACCGCGTGATGAGCAGGTGCTGTCACTCTATGCAAGCGCGCGGACATCTGGCGAAGTTCCCGCCCGGCGTCCGGACGTGCGTCAGGACGTGCGTCCGGCCGCGCGCCCCGCCACCGATCATGGGTCGCGGTCCGCGTTGTCAGTGCGGCGGTCCACAATGGTCGGCATAAGACCCAGCCTCGGCAGTTGAAGGAGCCGTAGCCGCGATGGCCCGCCGCAGCACGAAGACCCCGTCCACCGGTGGGGGCACCTCCCGGACGCAGCCTGGGGGAGACTTCGAGGAGCGCATCCTCGACATCGACGTCGTCGACGAGATGCAGGGCTCCTTCCTGGAGTACGCCTACTCCGTCATCTACTCGCGGGCGCTGCCCGACGCCCGCGACGGCCTCAAGCCCGTGCAGCGCCGCATCCTGTTCCAGATGAACGAGATGGGGCTGCGCCCGGAGCGTTCGTACGTGAAGTGCGCGCGCGTCGTCGGCGAGGTGATGGGAAAGCTCCACCCGCACGGTGACGCCTCCATCTACGACGCGCTGGTGCGCATGGCGCAGCCGTTCTCCATGCGGGTGCCGCTGGTGGACGGGCACGGCAACTTCGGCTCGCTCGGCAACGACGACCCGCCCGCCGCGATGCGGTACACCGAGTGCCGGATGGCGTCGGCGACGTCGCTGATGACCGAGTCGATCGACGAGGACACCGTCGACTTCGCCCCCAACTACGACGGCAGCGAGCAGGAGCCGGTCGCGCTCCCCGCCGCCTATCCGAACCTGCTGGTCAACGGCTCGTCCGGGATCGCGGTCGGCATGGCGACGAACATGCCGCCGCACAACCTGGGCGAGGTGATCGCGGCCGCCCGCCATCTCATCAGGCACCCGGGCGCGGACCTGGAGACCCTGATGCGGTTCGTGCCGGGTCCCGACCTGCCCACCGGCGGCCGGATCGTCGGGCTCGGCGGGGTCCGGGACGCGTACGAGTCGGGCCGCGGCACGTTCAAGATCCGTGCCACGGTGTCCGTGGAGAACGTCACGGCGCGCCGCAAGGGCCTGGTCGTCACCGAGCTGCCGTACAGCGTCGGCCCGGAGAAGGTGATCTCCAAGATCAAGGACCTGGTGGGCGCGAAGAAGCTCCAGGGCATCGCCGACGTCAAGGACCTCACCGACCGGGAGCACGGGCTGCGCCTGGTCATCGAGGTGAAGAACGGCTTCAACCCCGAGGCCGTGCTGGAGCAGCTGTACAAGCTGACGCCGATGGAGGAGTCCTTCGGCATCAACAACGTGGCGCTGGTGGACGGCCAGCCGCTCACTCTGGGGCTCAAGGAGCTGCTGGAGGTCTATCTCGACCACCGCTTCGACGTGGTGCGGCGGCGCAGCGAGTTCCGGCGCGCCAAGCGCCAGGACCGGCTCCACCTGGTCGAGGGCCTCCTCGTCGCGCTGCTCGACATCGACGAGGTCATCAGGATCATTCGATCGAGTGAGAACGCGGCGGAGGCCAAGCAGTCCCTGATCGCGCGCTTCTCCCTCTCGGAGGTCCAGACCCAGTACATCCTGGACACGCCGCTGCGCCGGCTGACCAAGTTCGACCGCATCGAGCTGGAGGCGGAGCGCGACAAGCTCAACGAGGAGATCGAGAAGCTCACCCGGATCCTGGAGTCGGACGCGGAGCTGCGCAAGCTGGTCTCCGCCGAACTGGCCGCGGTGGCCAAGAAGTTCAGCACGGAGCGGCGGACGGTGCTGCTGGAGTCGGCGGGCGCGCCGGTCTCCGCGGTGCCGCTGGAGGTGGCGGACGACCCGTGCCGGGTGCTGCTCTCCTCCACCGGGCTGCTGGCGCGTACGGCGGGTGCCGAGCCGCATCCCGGGGACGGCGGCGGCAAGCGCCACAAGCACGACGTGATCGTCTCCGCGGTCCCGGCGACGGCGCGCGCCGATGTCGGCGCGGTGACCTCCACCGGGCGGCTGCTGCGGCTGTCGGTGATCGACCTGCCGATGCTCCCGGAGACGGCGGCCGCCCCGAGCCTGGCCGGCGGCGCGCCGGTCTCGGAGTTCCTGTCGCTGGCGGACGGCGAGCGGCTGGTGTGCCTGACGACGCTGGACGAGTCCTCGCCGGGGCTGGCGATCGGCACGGAGCAGGGCGTGGTCAAGCGCGTGGTCCCCGACTATCCCTCGAACAAGGAGGAGTTGGAGGTCATCGGGCTCAAGGAAGGGGACCGGATCGTCGGCGCGGTGGAGCTGCGCACGGGCGAGGAGGATCTCGTCTTCATCACCGACGACGCGCAGTTGCTGCGGTATCCGGCGAGCCAGGTGCGGCCGCAGGGCCGTCCGGCGGGCGGCATGGCGGGCGTCAAGCTCGCCTCCGGCGCGAAGGTGATCGCCTTTACGGCGGTGGATCCCGCGGCCGACGCGGTGGTGTTCACGGTGGCGGGCGCGCGGGGCACGCTGGACGACTCGGTGCAGCAGTCGGCGAAGCTCACGCCGTTCGACCAGTTCCCGCGCAAGGGCCGGGCCACGGGCGGCGTGCGCTGCCAGCGGTTCCTCAAGGGCGAGGACTGCCTGGTGCTGGCCTGGGCGGGGGCCTCCCCGGCCCGCGCGGCGACGGCGGCCGGAGCCCCGGCGCCGCTGCCGGAGCCGGACCCGCGGCGCGACGGCTCGGGATTGGCGCTGGCCAAGCCGGTGGCGGCGATCGCCGGGACGGTGTAGCCACCGGCTTCACGCCGGTCTTCCGGCCCCGGCTCCGCGCCGGTCGTCCGGCCCCCGGCTTCGCGCCGGTCTTCCGACCCCCGGCTTCGCGCCGGTCTTCCGACCCCCGGTAAGGACAACGGGCCGCGGCACCCTTCCGGTGCCGCGGCCCCGCGCTGTCCTGATCCGCCCGGTCGTGCGGCCGCCGTCCCGGCTGTCAGGGCGCGGGCACGGGCTGCGGCGGGGGCGGCCCGACGTACCGCGCCGCCGGGCGGATGATCTTGGGGTCCTCGGCCTGTTCCAGGATGTTGGCGCTCCAGCCGACGACGCGGGCGGCGCAGAAGGTGGGGGTGAACATCTCGCGCGGCAGCCCGCACAGCTCCATGACGACGCCCGCGTAGAACTCCACGTTGGTGTGCAGTTCGCGGCCGGGCTTGAGCTCGGCGAGGATCGCCTCCACCCGCTTCTCGACCTGGGTGGCGAGCGTGACCAGCGGGCCGCCGAACTCCTCGGCCGTCTCGCGCAGCATGCGCGAGCGCGGGTCCTCGGTGCGGTAGACCGCGTGTCCGAAGCCCATGATGCGCTCCCCCGCCAGGACCTGCCCGCGCACCCAGGAATCGATGCGGTCGGCGGTGCCGATGGCGTCGAGGGTGTCCAGGGCGCGGCTGGGGGCGCCGCCGTGCAGCGGGCCCGAGAGGGCCCCGACCGCGCCGACCAGGCAGGCGGCCAGGTCGGCGCCGGTGGAGGCGATCACGCGCGCGGTGAACGTCGAGGCGTTGAACCCGTGGTCGATCGTGGAGATCAGATACCGCTCGATCGCGCGCACCCGCTTCGGCTCCGGCTCGGCGCCGGTGAGCATGTGGAGGTAGTTCGCCGCGTACGGCAGGTCCTCGCGGGGCGGCACCGGCGGCAGCCCCTGCCCCAGCCGGTACAGCGCGGTGAGCAGGGTGGGGACGGCGGCGCAGGCCGCCAGCGCCTCGGCTCGGCGGGTCTCCGGGTCGATGTCGTACAGCGGGCGCAGACCGGCGGAGGCGCCCATCATCGACAGGGCGGTCCGCAGTCCCGCGAGCGGCCCCGAGCGGGCGCCGGCCCGGGCCAGCGCGGGCAGTACGGCCTCCACGTCGGCGGGCAGCCGCCGCAGGGCCGCGGTCTCGGCGGCGAAGGCCGCGCGCCGCTCGGCGTCCGGCAGCTCCCCGTGGAACATCAGATGCCAGACGTCTTCGAAGGTGCGGGTCCGGGCCAGTTCGATGGCCGAGTACTGGCGGTAGTGGTAGAAGCCCTCGCGCCCGCGCACGTCCCCGACCCGGGTGTCGGTGACGACGACGCCCGCGAGCCCGCGGGGTACGGCGATCGGGGCGTTGCTCTCCCTGGTCGGCATCTGCGTCCTCTTCTCGCTGCGTATGTTGATCTGAATGTCTATGCTTGATCAAAGAGTTGTCAATATTGATTGAATCAATGTGTACAGAGACGGATACGGTGTGACCCATGACGGATCAAGGGACGGATACGCCGCGGTTGAGCACTCGGGAGGCGGCGGAGCGGCTCGGGGTGAAACCGGAGACGGTGTACGCGTATGTGAGCCGTGGGCAGCTGACCAGCCGCCGGAACCCCGGCGGGCGCGGCAGCACGTTCGACGCCGCGGAGGTGGAGGCGCTCGCGCGGCGCAACAGGCGCGAGACCCGGGCCGGTGATGACGACGGCCCGATCGGCACCAGCATCACGCTGATCGAGAACGACCGCCACTACTACCGCGGCGTGGACTCCACCAAGCTCGCCGAGCGGTACGGCTACGAGGAGGTCGCCCAGTGGCTGTGGACGGGTGAGCTGCGGCCGGGCGTCCGGTTCACCGCGCACACCGAGACACTGGCGGCGGCGCGCCGCGCGGTGGCCGCCCTGCCCGCGCACAGCGGGCTCCTGGACCGGCTGCGCGTGGCCGCCATCGCCGCCGCGGCGGCCGATCCGCTCCGTTTCGAGCTGGAACGGTCGGCGGTCGTGGCCACCGCGCACGATCTGATCGCCACGCTGACCGACGTGCTGCCCGTGGTCGGCGAACCGGAGCCGTCCGACGCCCCGGTGGCGCGGCGGATGTGGACCCGGCTGACGACGCGGGCACCCGAGGAGTCCTGGCTGCGCGTGCTGGACAGTGCGCTGGTCCTGCTCATCGACCACGACCTGGCCGTCTCCACGGTGGCCGCGCGGGTCGCCGCCTCCGCCCAGGCCCATCCGTACGCCGTGGTCTCGGCGGGCCTGGGGGCACTCGATGGGCCGCTGCACGGCGGCGCGAGCGGCTTCGCGCACCGGATGCTGATGGACGCCGTCGAACGCGGAGGCGCGGCGGTCGTGGCGAGCCACCTGCGCGCCGGGCGCCGCGTACCGGGGCTGGGCCACAAGCTGTACCCGGGCGAGGACCCTCGCGCCCAGGCCCTCTTCACGCTGCTGGAGGACGTCCCGCAGGCCGCCGAGGCGCTGCGGGCGGCCCGGGAGATCGTCGCGACGATGGCCCGGCACGTCCCGCTGCACGCCAACGTGGACCTGGCGCTGGCCGTGCTGACGGTCGCCGCCGACATGCCGCAGGAAGCGGGCGAGACGGTCTTCGCGGTGGCGCGTACGGCGGGCTGGATCGCGCACGCGCTGGAGGAGTACGGCGAGCAGCCGCTGCGGATGCGGCCCGTGGGCCAGTACCGCGGCCCGCGCCCGCCCCAGCCCCCGCCCCTGGTCCCGCTGCCGTAGGCAGGAGGGGGCTCCGTGGCAGGTGGCGGACATCCACCGGCCGGGACCCGGTCCCGGCAACGCCTGGGCGGCGACGCGTACTTACCCCTGACAGCGAGGCGGCACAAGCTAGGTTAGGCTTACCTTCGTGAGCATGTGCGCGTCCGCCTCCCGCGACCTGTCCGAGCCGCTCGCCGGAACAGCGGCCGTCGCCCCCACCTGGCTGCTGATCGAGCAGTCCGGCCCCTGGGGCGCCGACGCCCTGACCGGCAGCCACCTCGACCCGGCGCTCGGCCGCGCCCTGGAACGGGCCACCCAGGGCACCGGGGTCCGGGTCGCGCTGATCCGCCGTCCCGGGCGGCACGCCGACTGCCACGTCCCGGCCCGGCACCGGGTCTTCGTCGCGCACACCCGGCCCGGCGGCTCCTGGATCCGTACCGCCTCCCTCACCGACCCCGTCCGCCTCATGGACCTGGATTTCGCCGCCCTCGGCGCGGGCGACGCCGCGGGCTTGCGGGACGGCTGGGAGCCCTACACCGGCGCGCCGCTGGTCCTGGTGTGCACCAACGGCAAGCGGGACCGCTGCTGCGCCCTGCTCGGCCGCCCGCTCGCCGCCGAGCTGGCCGCCTCCGGGGCCGACGGCACCTGGGAGATCACGCACATCGGCGGCCACCGCTTCTCCCCCACGCTCGTCGTGCTCCCGTACGGGTACGCGTACGGCCGGGCCACCGCCCACGCCGTCAAGGAGGTCGTCGAGGCCGTGCGGGACGGCCGCGTCGTGACCGACGGCTGCCGGGGCCGCTCCGCGTGGGAGCGGCCCGGCCAGGCCGCCGACCTCGCGGTCCGCGAGCTGACCGGCGAGACGGGGGCCGACGCGCTCACCGTCGTCCGCACCGAGGGGTCCGCACCGCTGTGGACGGTGACCGTGGCGCACGCCGACGGGCGGGAGTGGCACGTCTCGGTCGCCCAGGTCGCCGAGGAGCCCGCCCGCCCGCAGAGCTGCGGCGCGGCGCTGCTGGCTCCGGCCCGGATGGACGTGCTCGGCGTCCGCGCGGTGGCCGTCAGCCGGCGCTGACCCGGTTCCGCCCGTCACCGACCGAGGTCGCCGGGGCCTGACCAGGTCCGGTCCAGGCCCTGTGCGCTTACCCTTCGTACCCATGAGCGCTGCGAGACCCCGGGACCTGCGGGCCGCCACCCGATGGCGTATCGGCTGGCCCCGCCCGCGACGCGTGTTCTCGCAGGTCCTGCTGATGCAGCTGGCCGTCGTCGGCGGCGTCGCCGTGCTCGCGACCGGACTCTTCCTCGCCCCGCTGAGCGCTCAGCTCGACGACCAGGCCATGCGGCGGGCGCTGGCCATCGCGCAGACGACAGCCGCCGAACGCGGGCTCGCCGACGCCCTGCGGACAGCCTCGGGGCCCGACCCCGCGGGCCCGGTGCAGACCGAGGCGGAACGGATCCGCCGTACCACCGGCGCCGAGTACGTCGTGGTCATGGACCGGCGGGGCGTGCGCTGGTCCCACCCCTCCGCCGCCGAGATCGGCAAGCACGTCTCGACCGACCCCAGCCAGGTCCTGGCCGGCCGCGAGGTGATGCAGATCGACACCGGCACGCTCGGCAGGTCCGCGCGCGGCAAGGCCCCGCTGCGGGACGCCGACGGCACGGTCGTCGGCGCGGTCTCGGTCGGCATCGCGTACGAGAACGTCCGCGACCGGCTCATCGGCGCCGTACCCGGGCTGCTCGCCTACGCGGGCGGCGCGCTCGCCGTCGGCGCCGTCGCCGCGTACCTGGTCGCGCGCGGGCTCCGCCGCCGCACCCACGACCTGGCCTTCTCCGACATCTCCGCGCTGCTCGCCGAACGCGAGGCGATGCTGCACGGCATCCGCGAGGGCGTCGTCGCCCTCGACGCGCACAGCCGCATCCGGCTCGTCAACGACGAAGCGCAGCGGCTGCTGGACCTGCGGGCGGAGGACACCGGGCGGCCGCTGGACGAGGTGCTGCCGCCGGGCCGTACCGCCGATGTGCTCGCCGGCCGGGTCACCGGCGCCGACCTGCTCACGGTCAGCGGCGGCCGGGTGCTGGTCGCCAACCGCATGCCGACCGAGGACGGTGGGGCCGTGGCCACCCTGCGCGACCGCACCGAACTGGAGCAGCTCGGCCGCGAGCTGGACGGCACCCGCGGCCTGATCGACGCGCTGCGCGCCCAGGACCACGAGCACGCCAACCGGCTGCACACCCTGCTCGGCCTGCTCGAACTCGGGTTGCACGAGGAGGCCGTGGAGTTCGTGACCGAGGCCGTCGGGGTGCACCGCGCCACCGCCGAGCAGGTCACCGAGCGCATCCACGACCCGCTGCTCGCCGCGCTCCTCGTCGGCAAGGCCACGGTCGCGGCAGAGCGCGGGGTGTCCTTGCGGATCAGTACGGACACCCTGCTGCCGGACCGGGTGGTGGACCCACCGGGGCTGGTGACGGTCGTCGGCAACCTGGTGGACAACGCGCTGGACGCGGCCTCCGGCTCCCCCGACCCGTGGGTCGAGGTGGGGCTGACGGCCCGGGGCCGTACGGTCGTGCTGACGGTCGCCGACACCGGTCCCGGCGTCCCGGCCGACCGGCGCGACCTGGTCTTCACCGAGGGCTGGTCCACCAAGGAGCCGCCCGCGCACCGCAAGCGCGGCATCGGGCTGGCCCTGGTGCGCCGCCTCGCCGAGCGGCAGGGCGGCAGCGCCCGGGTGGACGGCCGCGACGGCGGGCCCGGCGCCCGGTTCACCGTCGTCCTGCCCGAGGCCCTGACCGAGGACACCGCCGTTCCGCTGACCCCGGCGGGAGAACGCCGATGATCGCCGTCCTGGTCGTCGACGACGACGTACGGGTGGCGCGTGTCAACGCCGCGTACGTCGAGAAGGTCCCCGGCTTCCGCGTCGCGGGCCAGGCGCACAGCGCCGCCGAGGCGCTGGCCTTCCTGGAGCGCACCGCGGTGGACCTGGTGCTGCTCGACCACTACCTGCCGGACGAGACGGGCCTGGCCCTGGTGCGGCGGCTGCGCCAGCTCGGCCACCACACCGACATCATCATGGTGACCGCGGCCCGCGACATCGCCACCGTGCGGGAGGCCATGCGGCACGGGGCGCTCCAGTACCTGGTCAAGCCGTTCACCTTCGCCGGGCTCCGTTCCAAACTCGACGCGTACGCCGCGCTGCGCCGCACCCTGGACGGCGGCGGCGAGGCCGAACAGGACCAGGTGGATCGCATCTTCGGCGCGCTCGGCGGCAGCTCGGCGGGCCCGGTCGAGCTGCCCAAGGGCCACTCCGCGCTGACCGCGGACCGGGTGCGCACCGCCCTGCGCGCCGCCGAAGGCCCGCTGTCCGCGCAGGAGGTGGCCGAGCGCTGCCGACTCAGCCGGCAGACCGCGCAGCGTTATCTCAAACTGCTGGAGCGGACGGGACGGGTCCGGCTCAGCCTCAGGTACGGCGAGACGGGGCGGCCCGAGCACCGGTACGAGTGGGTGTGAGGCGAGGCGCCGGTACGAGTCGGTGTGAGGCGACACCGCTACGAGTCGGTGTGCGGCGTCCGCCGGAGCACCGCGCCGGTCAGGCCGCGCCCGCGCCCGTCAGCGCCCGTACCTCCGTCTCCGCGTACCGGGCGGGATCGGCGCGCTCCGCCGAGGTGACCGTGCCCAGCCAGCCCGCCAGGAAGCCGAGCGGGATGGAGACCAGACCCGGGTTCCGCAGCGGGACGAGGTGGAAGTCCACGCCGGGGAGGAGCGCGTCCGGCGCACCGGAGACCACCGGGGACAGGGTCACCAGCAGCAGCGCCGGGACCAGCCCGCCGTACACCGCCCACACCGCGCCGCGCGCGGTGAACCGGTGCCAGAACAGCGCGTACAGCAGCACCGGCAGGTTGGCGGAAGCGGCGACGGCGAAGGCCAGCCCAACCAGGAACGCCACGTTCAGGTCCTGGGCGAGCAGCCCCAGCGCGATGGCCACCGCGCCCACGCCGACCGCCGCCAGCCGGGCGACCGCGACCTCACCGCGCGGCGCCCGCCCCGCCCTGCCCGGCCCGCGCCTGAGCGTGGCGTACAGGTCGTGCGCGACCGATGCCGAGGACGAAAGGGTGATCCCGGCGACCACCGCCAGGATGGTGGCGAAGGCGACGGCGGCGACGACCGCGAAGAGCACCGTGCCGCCGGTCGAGCCCGCGCCGCCGCCGAGGTCGAGCGCGAGGAGCGGCACCGCGGTGTTCCCCGAGGGGCTGGAGGCCCGTACCGCGTGGCTGCCGAGCACCGCGGCGGCGCCGAAGCCGAGCACGATCGTCATCAGGTAGAAGCCGCCGATGAGGCCGATGGACCAGACCACGGAGCGGCGGGCGGCGCGCGCGGTGGGCACGGTGTAGAAGCGCGACAGGATGTGCGGCAGCCCCGCGGTGCCGAGGACGAGCGCCAGGCCGAGGCTGATGAAGTCCAGCCGGGCGGTCAGGTCCCCGCCGTACTTCAGCCCGGGCGCCAGGAAGTCCCGGCCGTGGCCGCTGCGGTCCGCCGCGGTGGTCAGCAGCTCGGCCAGGTCGCCGTGGAAGCGCAGCAGCAGCACGGTGGTCAGCGCGATCGTGCCGCCCATGAGCAGCACGGCCTTGACGATCTGGATCCAGGTGGTGGCGCGCATCCCGCCCAGCGAGACGTAGACGACCATGAGGGCGCCGACGCCGACGACCGTCCAGGCGCGGGCCTGATGGCTGGTGCCGCCCAGCAGCAGGGCGACCAGGCTGCCCGCGCCGACCATCTGCGCGACGAGGTACAGGACGGAGACGGTCACCGAGGACGTCCCGGCGGCGATGCGCACCCGCCGCTCCCCCAGCCGCGCGGCCAGGACGTCGGCCAGGGTGAACCGGCCGCAGTTGCGGACCAGTTCGGCGACGAGCAGCAGGACGACCAGCCAGGCGACGAGGAAGCCGACGGAGTACAGCACCCCGTCGTAGCCGTAGAGCGCGATGAGGCCGGAGATGCCGAGGAAGGAGGCGGCGGACATGTAGTCGCCGGCGATGGCGAATCCGTTCTCCATCGGGGAGAACAGCCGCCCGCCCGCGTAGAACTCCTCGGGCGAGCCCTGCCGTTTGCGGCTCACCAAGGTGGTGATCGCCAACGTCAGCGCGACGAAGGCCAGGAAGAGCAGGAGCGCCAGGCCCTGGTGGTTTCCGGTCACCGGCGCCGCTCCCGTGCGCTCGTCTCCCGTGCCGTCATCTCCTGCGTCACCCAACGCAGTTCCAGCGCGAGACGGTCCCGGCGCAGCCGCGCGTGCCGGGCGTACGCCCACGTCAGCAGGAACGTGGTGGCGAACTGGGCGACGCCCGCGAGCATCCCGATGTTGAACGGGCCGGTGACCGGGCGCGCCATCAGGTCCGGTGCGCCGGTCGCGGCGATGACGTACCCCAGGTACCACGCGAGGAAGGCGATCGCGGCGGGCAGCGCGAAGCGGCGGTACCGGCGGCGTACCTCCTGGAAGTCGGCGCCGGCGTGCACCCGCTGGTAGACGTCGGCACCCGCGGCGGGCGGCTCGTCGGGTTCCCCGGCCTCGCCGCGGCCGGAGGCCAGCGTGTCGTACCAGGGGTCGCCCAGCCGAACCGTTCCGGCGTGGAACTCGTCCTGCCCGTCGTCGTTGTCCACCCGTGTTCTCCTTGGCTCCGCGGCGCGTTGCCGCGGAGCCAAGAATGGACAGAGCAGGAAGATCCCGGACGGTTCGCCCGGAAGGTTCACACCATCAGGTGACAGACACCCGAGAACCGGCCCGCCGGGCAGCCTTTACGTCAGGCGTCGATCCGCGACCGGTCCAAGGTGGCCGCGGAGTTCGTGATGAACTCCTTGCGCGGCGCGACCTCGTTGCCCATCAGCAGGTCGAAGGCCTGCTCAGCGGCCTCCAGGTCGCTGATGTTGATCCGCCGCAGGGTGCGGTGGCGCGGGTCCATGGTCGTCTCGGCCAGCTGGTCGGCGTCCATCTCACCGAGGCCCTTGTAGCGCTGGATGCTGTCCTTGAAGCGGACGTTGCGGCGCTGGAGGTCCAGCAGGGTCTCCTGGAGCTCCCCGTCGGAGTAGGTGTAGACGTACTTGTCCTGCCCCTTCTTGGGGTTGATCAGCTCGATGCGGTGCAGTGGCGGCACGGCCGAGAAGACCCGCCCCTGCTCGACCATCGGCCGCATGTAGCGCTGGAAGAGGGTCAGCAGCAGGCACCGGATGTGCGCGCCGTCGACATCGGCGTCAGCGAGGAAGATGACCTTGCCGTAGCGCGCCTGGTCGATGTCGAAGGTCCGGCCGGACCCGGCCCCTATGACCTGGATGATGGCTCCGCACTCGGCGTTCTTGAGCATGTCCGAGACGGACGACTTCTGTACGTTGAGGATCTTGCCGCGGATGGGCAGCAGCGCCTGGAACTCGGAGTTCCGCGCGAGCTTGGCGGTGCCGAGCGCCGAGTCGCCCTCGACGATGAACAGTTCGCTGCGGTCCACGTCGTCGCTGCGGCAGTCGGCGAGCTTCGCGGGCAGCGACGAGGACTCCAGCGCGGTCTTGCGGCGCTGCGCCTCCTTGTGCTGGCGGGCCGCGATCCGCGTACGGGCGGCGGCCACGACCTTCTCCAGCACCGCCCGTGCCTGCTGCTTGGCGTCCCGCTTGGTCGAGGTCAGGAAGGTCTTGAGCTCCTTGGCGACCACGTTCGCGACGATCCGGGAGGCGGCCGAGGTGCCCAGCACCTCCTTGGTCTGGCCCTCGAACTGCGGCTCGGCCAGCCGGACGGTGACGACGGCGGTCAGGCCCTCCATCGCGTCGTCCTTGACGACGTCGTCCTCGGCGACCCGCAGCAGCTTGGCGGAGCGCAGCACCTCGTTGACCGTCCGGGTGATAGCCCGCTCGAAGCCGGCGACGTGGGTGCCGCCCTTGGGCGTGGCGATGATGTTGACGAAGGACTTGACCGCGGTGTCGTAGCCGGTGCCCCAGCGCAGCGCGATGTCGACGCCGAGTTCCCGGGTGACCTCGGTGGGCGTCATGTGGCCGCGGTCGTCCAGGACCGGGACCGTCTCCTTGAACGTGCCCTGCCCGGTGAGCCGCAGCACGTCGCAGACGGCCTTGTCCTGGGCCAGGTAGTCGCAGAACTCGCTGATCCCGCCGTCGTAGCGGAAGGTCTCCTCGGCCGGCCCCTCTTGCCCCTCCAGGGCCCTCTGGTCCCGTACGACGATGGTGAGGCCGGGCACCAGGAAGGCGGTCTGGCGGGCGCGCGCGTGCAGCGTCTCCAGGGAGAGCTTGGCGTCCTTGAGGAAGATCTGCCGGTCGGCCCAGTAGCGGACCCGGGTGCCGGTGCGGGTCTTGGGCACCCGCTTGCCCTTGAGCAGCCCGTTCGCCGGGTCGAAGGGCGCGTCCGGGCCGGACTCGGTGAAGATGCCGGGGACGCCGCGCCGGAAGCTGATCGAGTGGGTCTTGCCGTAGCGGTCCACCTCGACGTCGAGGCGGGCGGACAGGGCGTTGACGACGGACGCGCCGACGCCGTGCAGACCGCCGGAGGCCGCGTACGAGCCGCCGCCGAACTTGCCGCCGGCGTGCAGCTTGGTCATCACGACCTCGACACCGGACAGGCCGGTCTTGGGCTCGACGTCGACCGGGATGCCGCGGCCGTTGTCCCGGACCTCCACCGAGCCGTCCTCGTGCAGGATGACGTCGATGCGGTCGCAGCAGCCGCCGAGCGCCTCGTCGACGGAGTTGTCGATGATCTCCCAGAGGCAGTGCATCAGGCCGCGGCTGTCGGTCGAGCCGATGTACATGCCGGGGCGCTTGCGCACCGCCTCGAGCCCTTCGAGGACGAGCAGGTGCCGCGCGGTGTAGTTGGATCCGCCCCGGTCTGCTCCGGTCAGCAGCGCAGTGGACGGCACGGACGTGTCGGCGGTCACGCGGTTCGCTCCTCGCTGAATTTCTGGATGGCCCGACTCCGGGCACGATGTGGCTGGGTCGCCGGTGAGAGCGTACCGAGGCCTGATAGAGCCTCTGTGCCGCCACCCATGAGAACGTCCATGCTAGTCGAGATCTTCCCCACTTCGCTCACACGTTCGAGCGCCTCGGGGGCTGCCGCAAACATCACGTTCCTTTTCAGGCATGAACCATTTAGGCTCCGGGCACGTCCTCATGCACAACCGGCAACCCGGCCGGGAGGACAAAGACCGACAAGCGACGCGAAACCGTAAACCAAGGCAATACGGCTCATTCGCCGCCAACCGTCAGCAACCGTCCATTCGGAAGAAACTTTCGAGGAAAAGCCGCGAGCGGGAACGTTTTCGGCCTGGTTGGATGTTGACCCTGGTACGACAGCTCGTCGAGCTAGAGAAGAGGCGACGTGACTACTGTTCTGACCCCCGCGAGCCCGCTGACGGCCGCCGACCGCTGCGACCGCTGCGGCGCCCAGGCCTACCTGCGCGTCGTCCTGACGAGCGGTGGCGAGCTGCTCTTCTGCGCCCACCATGGACGTAAGTTCGAGCCGGAACTCAAGAAGATCGCCGCCGAGATACAGGACGAGACGGAGCGGCTCACCACCCTCCCGGCGTCTGCGTCCGACGACGAACGCTGACATATCGCGCCCAAACGACGAGCGGACCGGCCCTGCGCCGGATCACGGGCGGCTGTCCCGAAAGCGGGACGGCCGCCCGTCCTCGTACGCGGCTGCCGTCCTCGCCTACCGTGAGGCACAGGCGGACACCGAGTGACATGAGGTGGGATGCCGAGCGGCAGAGCCGGAAGCGCCCTCAGGGCCTCGTTCAGGCGCTGACGCGCCGCTGGCTCACCTGTGTGCGGCGATCATCGGCGCCGCCGCTGAGATCCGCGTATAGACGCCGGGACTGCCGGCCCGGCCGCACCCGCTGCCCCAGGACACCAGGCCGATCAGGCGCCCCTGAGCGACCAGCGGCCCCCCGCTGTCACCCTGGCAGGCGTCCTGGCCGCCCGACGGCCGCCCGGCGCACACCATCGACCTGGCGTCATAGACGCCCTCCGCCCCCTCCACGCCCCTGGGGTAGGCCTGGCGGCACATGGCGTCGTCCAGCACCTGCACCTCCGCCGCTCGCAGCGTCGCGGAGTAGGCCCCGGTGCCCGCGGTGTCGCCCCAGCCGTAGACCGCGGCCGGGGTGCCCGGCTGGTAGGCGCTGTCGCCCCGGTACGCCATCGGCACCACGGAGCTCTTGGGCATCGCGCCCTCGACGGTGAGCACCGCCACGTCCCCGGAGTTGGTCTCGGGGGTGTAGCCGGGATTGACCCACACCTTCCGTACGCGCAACTCCTGGCCGCTGTTCCCGCCCAGGTCCCCCCGGCCGGCCACCACCCGCAGGTCCCGCACCTCACTCCACGGCACGCCGAGCACCCCGCGCCCCATGCAGTGCGCCGCCGTGAGCACCGTCGTACGGGAGACGGCGACGCCGCCGCAGAACTGACCGGAGCGCTCGATCCCGAACCGGCTGTGGCTGGCGAGCGCGACCGTCCACGGCGCGTCCGCGATACGCACCGGATGTCCGCCGACCACGGCCCGCCCCGCGACGGACGCGGGGGCTGGAGCAGCGACCAGCAGCGCTAAGGCGCCGGTGAGAGCCACGACGGGGGCCGCGGCGAGCGAACGGCGCCGGATGCGCATACTGCCTCCTGACCGATCGGAGCGACGTGCCCACCTAGCGTCACCCAGTACGGTCGCGTCCGCATCCGGAAGCGAAAAGAAAGCGAGCAGCGCGAAGGCCGAGCCCCCGGAGGGGACCCGGCCTTCGAACGATCTGGCGCCGGCCGTTCACCCACACGGGGCCACGGCCGACCAACCGACCCGATCAGTCCAGGTAGTCGCGCAGGACCTGGGAGCGGGACGGGTGGCGCAGCTTCGACATGGTCTTCGACTCGATCTGGCGGATGCGCTCACGCGTCACGCCGTAGACCTTGCCGATCTCGTCCAGGGTCTTCGGCTGGCCGTCGGTGAGGCCGAAGCGCATGGAGACCACGCCGGCCTCGCGCTCGGAGAGGGTGTCGAGCACCGAGTGCAGCTGCTCCTGCAGAAGCGTGAAGCTCACCGCGTCGGCGGGGACGACGGCCTCGGAGTCCTCGATGAGGTCACCGAACTCGCTGTCGCCGTCCTCGCCCAGCGGCGTGTGCAGGGAGATCGGCTCGCGACCGTACTTCTGGACCTCGATGACCTTCTCCGGGGTCATGTCGAGCTCCTTGGCCAGCTCCTCCGGGGTGGGCTCGCGGCCCAGGTCCTGGAGCATCTGGCGCTGGACACGCGCGAGCTTGTTGATGACCTCGACCATGTGCACCGGGATACGGATGGTGCGCGCCTGGTCGGCCATCGCGCGGGTGATCGCCTGCCGGATCCACCAGGTGGCGTAGGTGGAGAACTTGTAGCCCTTGGTGTAGTCGAACTTCTCGACCGCGCGGATCAGACCGAGGTTGCCCTCCTGGATCAGGTCCAGGAAGAGCATGCCGCGGCCGGTGTAGCGCTTGGCCAGCGAGACCACCAGTCGGAGGTTGGCCTCCAGCAGGTGGTTCTTGGCGCGGCGGCCGTCCTCGGCGATGATCTCCAGCTCGCGCTTGAGCTTGGGGGCGAGCTTGTCGGAGTTGGCGAGCTTGTCCTCGGCGAACAGGCCGGCCTCGATGCGCTTGGCGAGCTCGACCTCCTGCTCGGCGTTGAGCAGCGGGACCTTACCGATCTGCTTGAGGTAGTCCTTGACCGGGTCGGCGGTGGCGCCGGCCGCGGCGACCTGCTGCGCGGGGGCGTCGTCCTCGTCCTCGTCGGAGAGCACGAAGCCCTGGCTCTCGCCCTCGCCCTCGGACTCGGCGCCCGGCTTGCCGGGGCCCGCGGTCTCCTCGATCAGCTCCTCGCCCTCGAGCAGCTCGTCGGCGTCCTTCTTGGAGGCGGTCTTCTTGGCCGTGGCCTTCTTCGCGACGGTCTTCTTCGCCGTCGCCTTCTTGGCCGTGGTCTTCTTCGCGACGGCCTTCTTCGCGGGCGATGCCGTGGCGTCGTCTTCCGCGTCGGTGCCGACCCCGGCCGGGGCGGCGGCGGCCTTCTTGGTGGTGACCGTCTTGGCCGTGACGGTCTTGGTGGCGGTGCGCTTCGCCGGACTCTTCGCTGCGACGCTCTTGCGGGTGCGCTTGGGCGCCTCTGCGGCACTGACCATCAGCGTCACACCCTCCTCGTCGAGGATCTGGTTGAGGCTGCGCAGAACGTTCTTCCACTGGGTTGGCGGAATCTGGTCAGCCTCGAAGGCCCGACGCACGTCATCGCCGGCGATCTGCCCATCAGCCTTTCCCCGCTCGATGAGCGCCATGACAGACTCGGACTCGGCGATCTCCGGCGGGAGCGTACGGGATGTGCTGGCCGACACGAACAACCTCTCGGAATGATGGGGAACGGCTTCCGGCCCCGTCCGTGGAGGACCGGAGCCGACGACCACCGGCAGGGATGAACCGGTGGCGCGAGCGGCAGTGCAGGGGACTACAGCGTCACGAGCGACGTCTGTATTCCCACCGCGGCTACCACCTCTTTAGTCATCGCACTGCTGCAAAGAGCGTTACGCCCAATCCTCGTGGCCCGAGTCACACCACAAAGCAGTACGAATGCCGATAGAAGCGGACAGATCACAGTGCGTCGCCGAATCTTCGGAGCCGGTCGGAGCCGGCCTCCGGAGATCCGGCGACGCCGCCCCGTGTTCATGTCCGTTCCGCGTGGCCGGTGGGTCAGTGCTCACGCGGTGCTGGCACCACGCGCTCGACCTCAGGGTGGACGGTGAGCAGTTGACGCATCGCGGCCTCGGCCGCCGCGGCGTCGCCCGAACCGACGGCGTCGACGATGCGGCGGTGGTGTCCGACGCCGGCCTCGGTGGGCCGGTCGCAGCCGGTGACCGGCCCCCCGGAGACATGGAGGGCGGAGGCGACGATGCCCGCGAGGTGCTCCAGCATGCGGTTGCCCGCGACCTGGAGGAGCAGCGTGTGGAACTCGGCGTCGGCGCGGGAGAAGGTCAGGGCGTCCCCCTGCGCCAGTGCGTGCGCCATGATCTCCACCATGTCGGCGAGCCGCTGCTGGACCTCCTCACGGCCGTGCCCGGCGGCGAGGCGGGCGGCCAGCGGCTCGATGGTCCAGCGCAGCTCGCACAGCTCGCGGCGCTGGTCGTCGCGCTGCGGGCCGAACGCCCGCCACTCGATGATGTCGGGGTCCAGCAGGTTCCAGTCGCTGACCGGCCGGACCCGGGTGCCGACGTTGGGCCGCGCGCTGACCAGGCCCTTGGCCTCCAGTACGCGGAGTGATTCGCGGACGACGGTCCGGGAGACCTCGAAGCGCTGGCCGATCTCCTCGGGTACGAGCGGACGATCGGCACCCAGGTCACCGGAGACGATCATCTGGCCCAGTTGCTGGACGAGTTGGCCGTGCAGGCCGCGGCCTCGATTGCCGGCGGCACGCCGCCCCACGCGGCCGATCTCCGCGTCGGCGCCGTCCCAGGAGGGGGCGCTGCCGCGGTCGGCGCCGGGGGCGTCGGGGTAGGAGTAGCGGTCTAGCTCGCCCGGGCCGGCGAGGCCGGATTCGGCTGGGCGAGCCGCGGTCATCGTGGTGTGCGCAAGGGTACTCACGCATCCTTTGTCGGCGACACCTCGGAGACCCTTAGGGTCTTTGGTGAAAAGCACACGAAAGGGTGATCGCGCATTACCTCACAATTGACGTCCAACCGGACAGAAATCGCCACGCTGCGGGGAGTTGCGGGCACGCTGGGCAACGGACGCGCGGACGGCGAGGCGCTTCGCGGCCCGGCGGCGCGCGGCCGGGGATACACGTCACCACGCTAGCTCGATTTATCCGTATTTCCTGTTAAGCATAGGTCACGCTGAGGGCGTGTCAGACCTCGGGGCGCAGCATCGGAGGATTGAGCAGCGTCGCGCCTCCGGCCCGGAACAGCTGGGCGGGGCGGCCGCCCTGACGGGTCGTCGTCCCTCCGGTCGGCACCAGGAAGCCCGGGGTTCCGGTCACCTTGCGATGGAAGTTGCGCGGGTCCAGGACCACTCCCCACACCGCCTCGTAGACCCGGCGCAGCTCGCCCACGGTGAACTCCCGCGGGCAGAACGCCGTGGCCAGCGACGAGTACTCGATCTTCGAGCGGGCGCGTTCGACGCCGTCCGCGAGGATGCGGGCGTGGTCGAAGGCGAGCGGTGCCGCCGCCTCTCCGTCGCGGCTGAACGCCCCGTCCTGGTCGAGCAGCGACTCCACCGGCGCCCAGCGCACGCTGTGCGCGTCACCGCCGGGGCGCGGCGCGGGCAGGTCGGGGGCGAGTGCCAGGTGCGCGACGCTGACCACACGCATGCGGGGGTCGCGCTTGGGGTCACCGTAGGTCGCGAGCTGTTCGAGGTGGGCGGCGTTGGGCGGCGCGGGGAGGGAGGGATCGTGGGCGAGCAGCCCCGTCTCCTCCGCGAGCTCTCTCGCGGCGGCCGCCGCGAGATCCTCGTCGGCCCGCACGAATCCACCGGGCAGCGCCCACCGCCCTTGGAAGGGCGGCTCACCGCGGCGGACGGCCAGCGCGCACAGCGCGTGCCGCCGCACGGTGAGCACGACCAGATCGACGGTGACGGCGAAGGGCGGGAAGGCCGACGGGTCGTAGGGCATGAAGTGATCATAGTCGTCTGCCTGACGATAAACAGGCTCTTGGCCATGACGGGCCGGGTCCGTGGGACCGCTCCCGCCCGGTCGTGCCGGCACTGCGGCACGACGGGGCCGGAACCGTCGCGGGGCCCGTCTCGACTGGTCCGCTGCCGGCAGGTGCCGTCACCGGCGGCCGCCGGCTCCCCGGTGCCCCGCCCGGCGCCGCGTCCGCGGCCTGGCTTCGGGCCGGCGCCCGTCACGACCGCCGCGCGGGCCTCCCGGTCCGCAGGGCGTCGGCCGCCCGGACCGGGCCGCGCGAGCGCCGCGCCTGCGCGCGGCCCTTTCCCCTGCTCCGCCGCCCGCATCTGTTCCAGCCCCGTCGGCCGGGGCTTCGGCGACATCTGTTCCAGCCCTGTCGGCCGGTGCTTCGGCGACACCGGTGGAGGCACCGGCCGCAGAACTGTTCATGGAGACGTCGGCGGGGGCGTCAGGCGCCTCGGGACCGCTCGCCGCGACGTCGGCGTCCGGCGCGGACGCCATGCCCGATCCGCGCGCCAGTTCCTCGTGGATGGCGGCGTGGACCGCCTGATCCGCACGCGCCCGCCGCAGGCACCGCCGCAGCGGCTCGGGGTCGAGTCCCTCGTTGCACGCCTCGTGCAGCATCTTGGCGAACAGGTAGTTCGGATCGGCGCGCAGGGCGCGGCCGAGCGCGACCCTGGCGGAGGGCTCGTCCCCCGATGACCAGGCCACCCAGCCGGCGAGGGTGAGCGGCACGGCGGCATGCTCGACGTAGGCCCCGACGCAGCGCCGGGCCAATGCTCGCCAGAGCCGCAGCGCCGGTTCCGCGTCCGCGCCTTCCATCCACTCCGCCGCGCGGTCGCGCGTGACCCGGTCCTGCAGCCCGATGATCACGGCCGCCGCCTCACCGGGGTCGAGAAGGCGGTCGTCGTGGAGGTCGGCGGCGGCCGTGTCGGCGATCGGCACGGCCGCGCGGAACCGCTCCAGCATCCGCCGCAGCAGCACGAGCGTCTCCTCCCGCACGGCGGCGGAGTCGGCGTCCCCCAGGATGCGGGGCAGCAGCGCCTCGCCCGCCGTCTCCAGCGCTTCCTCCTGCTCCGCGGCCCGCGGTGCGGCGAGCGGGGCAAGGCGGGCCTCCATCTCCCGCAGCGACCCGCGCACCCTGATCCCCGCGTACGCCGCCGCGGCAGCCATCACCGACGTTCCGGGAATGCCCAGCGGCGTGCCCTCCGCCGGACAGCAGCGCTGGTCGGGGCAGCAGTAGGACCAGAAGCGGCCGCCGGAGACGCACAGTGCCTCGAAGACCGGCACCTCGTGCGTACCGCAGGCCGTGCGCAGGAGCTGGGCCAGCGGCCGCAGCCGCTCCATCACGTCCTGCCCGGACTCGTCCGCGGCCGGGTCCTGGCGCAGGAAGACGATGATGCCGTCGGGCCGTGACCCGCGCCGCTCACCCCCGGTCACCAGGCACTCGGCGAGTTGGTCGCTGACCTCGGGCCAGTCGTCGCGGGCTTCGGGGATGCCCAGCCTGAGCCGCCCGCCGAAGCGGCCCTCCGGGCCGTGCAGGGCGACCAGGACGATGCTGTCGTCCGGGTGGAACCCGACCAAGTACGGCAGGGCGTCGGCGAGTTCGGCCGGGCTGCGGAGGGTGACCTGCTCGTGGTCGGAGGGGCTGGCGAATGCGTCGTTTTTCGTCATGGCCAGAAGGTCTCGTGATCAAGCCGATCTCGCCACCCCTGTGGAAAAACGTCTTTCCACAGCCTCGCGGACCTCGGTCGCGCGATGTCGGTGGCATCGGGTTGCATGGGGGGATGAGCAACGAAGATCTGCGTGCCTCGGCCGACCACGTCCTCGCCCGCCTCGTCGGGGACCCCTCCGGTGCCGCCCGGCTCCGGGAGGACCAGTGGCGTGCGGTGGAGGCGCTGGTCGCCGAGCGCCGCCGGGCCCTGGTCGTGCAGCGCACCGGCTGGGGCAAGTCCGCGGTGTACTTCGTCGCCACCGCCCTGCTGCGCGAGCGCGGCAGCGGCCCCACTGTGATCGTCTCACCGCTCCTGGCGCTGATGCGCAACCAGGTGGACGCCGCCGCGCGGGCCGGTATCCACGCGCGCACGATCAACTCCGCCAACCCGGAGGAGTGGGACACCATCCAGGCCGAGGTGGCCGCGGGCGAGGTGGATGTGCTGCTGGTCAGCCCCGAGCGGCTGAACAATCCCGACTTCCGCGACCAGGTGCTGCCCAAGCTCGCCGCCGCCACCGGCCTGCTGGTCGTCGACGAGGCGCACTGCATCTCGGACTGGGGCCATGACTTCCGGCCGGACTACCGCAGACTGCGCACGATGCTCGCCGACCTGCCGCCCGGCGTTCCGGTGCTGGCGACGACCGCCACCGCCAACGCGCGGGTCACCGCCGACGTCGCCGACCAGCTGGGCACCGGCGGGCACGAGGGGGACGGTGACGGGTCCGGTCCGGCGCTCGTCCTGCGCGGGGCGCTGGAGCGCGAAAGCCTGAGCCTGTCGGTGCTCCGGCTGCCCGACGCCGCACACCGCCTCGCGTGGCTCGCCGACCATCTCGACGCGCTGCCGGGCTCCGGGATCGTGTACACGCTCACGGTCGCCGCGGCCGAGGAGGTCACCGCCTATCTGCGCCGATGCGGCCACACCGTCTCCTCGTACACGGGACGGACGGAGAACGCGGACCGGCAGCAGGCGGAGGAGGATCTGCTCGCCAACCGCGTCAAGGCGCTCGTCGCCACCTCGGCACTCGGCATGGGGTTCGACAAGCCGGATCTCGGCTTCGTGGTCCACCTGGGGTCGCCGTCCTCCCCCATCGCCTACTACCAGCAGGTGGGGCGCGCCGGGCGCGGCGTGGAGCACGCCGAGGTGCTGCTGCTGCCCGGCCGTGAGGACGAGGCGATCTGGCAGTACTTCGCCTCGCTCGCGTTCCCGTCCGAGGAGCAGGTACGGCGGACCTTGGACGTCCTCGCGGCGTCCGACCGCCCGGTGTCGCTGCCCGCGCTCGAACCGCGGGTCGACCTGCGCCGGTCGCGCCTGGAGATCATGCTCAAGGTGCTCGACGTGGACGGAGCCGTGCGCCGGGAGCGCGGCGGCTGGACCGCGACCGGCCGACCCTGGGCCTATGACGCGCAGCGATACGCCTGGGTGGCGCGCCAGCGGGAACTGGAACAGCAGGCCATGCGGGACTACACCAACACGACCGGGTGCCGGATGGAGTTCCTGCGACGGCAGCTGGACGACGAGACGGCGGCGCCCTGCGGGCGCTGCGACAACTGCGCGGGGGCCCGCTTCACCGCCGAGGTGTCGGCCACCGCCCTGGACGCGGCACGCGGTGAACTGGGGCGGCCGGGCGTCGAGGTGGAGCCGCGCCGGATGTGGCCCACCGGGCTGCCGGCCGTGGGTGTCGACCTCAAGGGCCGCATTCCGGCGGGTGAACAGGCCGCTCCCGGCCGGGCTCTGGGCCGGCTCTCCGACATCGGCTGGGGCAACCGGCTGCGTCCGCTGCTCTCCGCGCAGGCACCGGACGGCCCGGTGCCCGACGATGTCGCGGACGCCGTCGTGACCGTGCTCGCGGACTGGGCGAAGGGCTCCGGCGGCTGGGCCTCGGGCGCTCCGGATGCTCCGGCCCGCCCGGTCGGAGTCGTCACACTCGACTCGTACAAGCGGCCGCGGCTGATCCGGTCACTCGGCGAACGGATCGCGGCCATCGGGCGGATGCCGCTGCTGGGCACGGTCACGTACGCGGAGGGCGAGCTGGGCGCGCCGGTCTCCCGGAGCAACAGCGCGCAGCGGGTCCGGGCGCTGCACGGGGCGCTGACCGTGCCGCCCGAGCTGCGGGCCGCGCTCGCCCAGGCGGCCGGACCGGTGCTGCTGGTGGATGATCTGGCCGATTCGGGCTGGACGTTGGCGGTCGCTGCCCGGCTCCTGCGCCGGGCCGGAGCCGGGGAGGTGTTTCCGCTGGTCCTGGCAGTGCAGGCGTGACGCACTGGTGCGGCCGCCGGGTCGGGAGGAATATTGGCGGCGCACCGCCCTATACCGGTCAGCGGCGCCAATTGCTCGTTGCCGCAAGCCGGCAGGGCGACGAGAATTGTCAGTGCTCCCCACCCCGCTTCGCTCGCGGCCTCGCTGGAGCTGTGCTGTGGCGTGCGCCCCCGTGCCCGGCACACTGCGCGATCCGTGGGCGCGCAGACGAAGGGAGGACCGTGACCCTCGGCTCCGTTCCGCCGCCCGCCACTGATTCCGTGTCCCGGCTGGGCCGGATGCTCGAACCGGCCGAGTGGGCCGACGCGGGCATCCCCTTGCTGCGCAATCCCCGTGAGGTGGTCACCGGCCTCCACGCGCGCCATCTGCCGACCCCCTCGACGGCCGTCGTCGCGGTGCTCGGCCCGGACGAACGGCTGGCGGCCAGCGCCTCGTTCGCCCACCGGGCCAGGGCCGCCGACGGCTGGGAGTTCCGCAACGCGCTCCTTGAGCAGCTGCGTCGGATCATCCCGCACGACCTGCGCCGCCGTACGCCGGTGCGTACGGCCGTGCTGCTCTACTGCCGTGACGGCGACGACCGGTGGACCGAGGAGGACGGCGCGTGGATGTGGGGGCTCCGCGACGCCTGCACCCTGCACGGGCTGCGCTGCGGGGCGTACATCACGCTCACGCCCGGCGGCTGGCAGGTGCTGGGCGACGGGCGTACCGGCCGAAGGCCGAACTCGGCCTCGTGCCAGGGCTGGCAGCACCCCGTGGCGCCGGGCGCCGCGGACCATGCGGGTCCGGGCGCGCTGACGCGCTCGGGCGGGGGCGCGCCGGACGCGCTGCGGCGCACAGCCGCCCGGTGACGGGCGGCCCCGGCAGGGGCCGCCCGTCACCGGGCGTACGGTCAGCGGCGGCGGGCAGCAGGTTCAGACGCCGGCGCCCATGAGCGCGTTGATGCGCTGCGGATCACCGCAGACGATCAGCAGCGCCCCGGCCCGGGACATGGCCTGCGGGAGCGCACGGGCAACGGCGTCGTCCGCGCCTCCGTTGACGGCCACGACCACGACCGGGCGGCCGGTGGCCCGGCCGGCTTCGGCGGCGGCGTAGAAGACGTCGTCTCCGGAGTCGTGCTGGGCCCAGTACGACTGCTCGCCGAAGGACAGCTCGTGGGCCGCCCACGGGTGCTGGCCTCCGGTCGTCAGGACCAGGATGTCGCCGGGCGCGCGGCCGGAGTCCAGCAGCAGGTCTACGGCCTCGTCTGCGGCGTCCAGCGCCCCCTCCGCCGGAGCGGGGATGAGCTGGATCTGCGGAGCGGACGAAGCGCTCTCGGTGGACGGCACGGGGCCGGCCTGATCGCTCGCCGCACGCTGCGACGGGGGCATGGCCGGGCCGCGGTTCGGGCCTGGGGTACCTGGCCGCCGCGGGGCGGGCCGGGGGCCGGGACCGGGGACAGGGCGGGGGTCGGCACGGTGCGGCCTGCGGCCGGCGTCGCGCGGGGACCCGGGACACTCTCGTGAATCTGAGGCTCCTCGGGATGAGAGGCATGAGGTGATATCTATCAAACGTCGGTGCGAGTCGCATCGGCGGGTGGCGGAAAAGTCCGCTCAGAAGTCGAAGCCGAGTTGGCCGCCGGCTTCCATCGCAGCGGTTTCAGGGACGCTGCGGCCCTGCTTGAGGTGCCGCCAGCGCGGCAGGTTGTCCAGATAGGACCAGGACAGACGGTGGTGCGGGGTGGGTCCCAGCTCCGCCAGCGCCGCGCGGTGCACCGGCGAAGGGTATCCGGCGTTGTCACCGAAGCAGAATTCCCGGTGGTCCGAGCCCAGTTCGGCCATCATCGCGTCCCGCCGGACCTTGGCGATCACGGAGGCCGCGGCGACGACCACACAGCTCTGGTCGCCCTTGATCACCGTACGTACCCGCCAGGGCGCGCCGAGGTAGTCGTGCTTGCCGTCGAGGATCACCGCGTCGGGACGCATCGGCAGCGCGTCGAGGGCCCGGGTGGCGGCCAGGCGCAGCGCGGCGGTCATCCCCAGGTCGTCGATCTCGCGCGGCGAGGCGTGACCGAGCGCGTAGGCGGTGAGCCAGGGCTCCAGTTCGCGGACCAGTTCAAGGCGCCGCTTGACGGTCAGCAGCTTGGAGTCGGTGAGCCCCACGGGCGGGCGGCGCAGTCCGGTGACGGCCGCGCAGACGGTGACCGGCCCGGCCCAGGCACCGCGTCCGACCTCGTCGATTCCGGCGACGACGCGTGCTCCCGTGGTGGCGCGGAGCGAGCGCTCGACGCTGTGAGTGGGCGGTTCGTACGGCATGGCATCAACCACATTACGCGGCCGCCTCAGGCGCCGTGCACCCGGAGCAGGGGCAGCAGGACGCGGTCGACGATCTCCACCGCGTCGCCGGAGGTCAGTTCGCCGGCGGAGACCTTCGCGCGGTACATCATCAGGGCCGGTACGACGTCCTCGACCATGCCGCCCTCCGCGTCCGGCCGGACCTCGCCGCGTTCGATGCCCTCGCGGACGATCTCGCGGAAGGTCCGCTTCCCGGGGGCGAGCACCGCGCCGTGGATCAGTTCGGTGAAGCGCTTCACGGCGCCGTGGTCGCACTCGTGGATCACGGCGCGCAGCGCGATGCCGGCGGGCGAGTACATCGCGGCGAGCATGGAGCGGCAGAAGCTGAGCAGGTCCGCGCGGAGGCTGCCCAGGCCGGGCGGTTCAAGGGGTCGGGGAGCCCCGCCCGGAGCGCGTCCAGGACCAGGTCCTCCTTGGAGGGCCACCGGCGGTAGACCGCGGCCTTGCCGGTCCGGGCGCGAGCGGCGACCCCCTCCATGGTGAGCCCGCGCCAGCCGACCGCGCTCAGCTGGTGGAGCGCGGCGGCGAGGATCGCGCGCTCCAGTACGGGGCCGCGGCGGCGCGCGACCGGCGGCAGCGCATCTGCGCCTGACCGACCCGAACTGACCATGTTTCTCTCTCCGTTGTGTCCGTCGACAGCGCTTGCGCCCCGGACATCGTGCTCACTAACGTCGCCATGACAGTGAACGGTTCCGTTCACTAATTCGCATAGGGGGATACGCTGTGACGACCTCTCACCTCATATCCGGCCGGAAGCCGGGCGCTGCGAGACGGGAGGGCAGACCCGGGATCGCCCTGGCCGTCATCGCCTCCTGTCAGCTGATGGTGGTGCTCGACGCCACGATTGTGAACATCGCGCTCCCGCACATCCAGGACGCGCTCGACTTCTCCACCACGGATCTTTCGTGGGTGGTCACGGCCTACACCCTCACCTTCGGCGGGCTGCTGCTGCTCGGCGGCCGGGCCGGCGACATCCTCGGCCGCAGGCGCGTCTTCACTGCCGGCATCGTGCTGTTCACCGTGGCTTCGCTGGCGGGCGGCTTCGCTCAGGAGCCATGGCAGCTCCTGGTGGCCCGTGCCCTGCAGGGTATGGGCGGTGCCATCGCCTCTCCCACCGCCCTCGCGCTGATCACCACCACGTTCCCCGAAGGGCCGGAGCGGAACCGGGCGTTCGGTGTCTTCGCCGCCGTGTCGGCCGGCGGCAGCGCGATCGGACTGCTGGCGGGCGGCATGCTCACGGAGTGGCTGGACTGGCGCTGGGTGCTGTTCGTGAACGTCCCGATCGGCGCACTGATCGTGGTCCTCACGCCGCTGTACATCAGCGAGTCGGAACGGCACTCCGGCAGCTTCGACGTCGCGGGGGCACTGGCCTCCACCGCCGGTATGGCGTCCCTGGTGTACGGGTTCATCCGGGCCTCCGAGGACGGCTGGAGCGACGGCATCACCCTGCTGTCGTTCGGCGCGGCCGTGGTGCTGCTCGCGGCGTTCGCGCTGATCGAGCAGCGTGCCCGCGAGCCGATCACCCCGCTGCGGATGTTCTCCGACCGCAACCGTGCGGGGACGTACGTGATCATGTTGAGCCTCGCCGCGGCCATGTTCGGCATGTTCTTCTTCATCGTGCTCTTCGTGCAGAAGGTCCTGGAGTACAGCCCGATCAAGGCCGGACTCGCGTTCCTGCCGGTCAGCGCCGCGATCGTGGTCTCGGCGGGGCTGTCCCAGCAGTTGCTCCCCAGGTTCGGGCCCAAGCCGTTCATCGTGGTCGGTTCGACCCTCACCGCGCTGGGCATGGGCTGGCAGACGCTGGTCGAGCCGGACAGCTCGTACGTGGGCGGGGTGCTCGGCCCGATGCTGCTGTTCGGCTTCGGCATGGGGCTGAACTTCGTGACGCTCACCCTGACGGCCGTCTCCGGGGTGTCGCAGCACGAGGCGGGTGCCGCGTCGGGCCTGCTCAACGCGACACAGCAGGTGGGTGGTTCGCTCGGCCTGTCGATCCTGATGACGCTCTTCACCTCCGCCAGTGAGGACGAGGCGAAGCGGCAGATGCCGTCGTTCCTGAAGGAGGCGACGCCGGAGCAGCTCGCGGCGGCGGAGAAGACGAAGGAGCTCCCGGCACCGTGGGGCCACTATGTGCTGGCCGAGGGCATCTCGACGTCCTTCGTCGCGGCCACGGCGCTCGTGCTCGTCGCCCTGGTCACCGGGCTGGTGGTCGTCAAGGTCCGGAAGAGCGATCTCGAGGCGCTCAGCGGTACGGCGGGCGGCGCCGGCCCGGTGGCCTGAGGAGCCGGTCAGCCGGTGATCCGCGGGAGCCAGTCCGGAAGCGGCTCGGTGCGGTCGAGCCACGCGGCGGGCGGAGCGCCCGCCGCACCGCCGGCGAGTACGCCGCCGACGATGGCGCAGGTGGTGTCGATGTCCCCTCCCGCCTGCGCCGTCGTCCAGAGCGCCGTCTCGAACGAACCGAGATGGCGGGCCGCCGCCCACAGCGCGAAGGGCACCGTGTCATGGGCGCTGGTGCGGCGGCCGCAGCCGAGCACCGCGGCGACGGTGCCCGTGTCCCCGTAGTCGAGCATGTCGCGGGCCCGACGCAGCCCGGCCTGCACGGCGCTGCGCGGTACGAGCGCCACCACGGCGTCCAGCAGTTCCTCCGGGCCCCTGGGCCCCGCGGGGTCGGCCACCAACGCTGCCGCGGCGGCGACGGCCATCGCCCCGGCGACCGCCTCCCGGTGCTGATGTGTGGTGTAGGCGGAGATCTCCGCCTGGTGGGTGGCCTGCTCGGCGTCGCCCGCGTACCAGGCGCCGAGCGGGGCGATCCGCATGGCGGCACCGTTGCCCCAGGACCCCTGCCCGTTGAAGAGGCCCGCCGCCAGCTCACGCCAGTCGCCGCCCTCCCCGATCAGCCGGAGCATCCGGTTCACCGCCGGGCCGTAGCCGCGGTCGGCGTGATGGTGCTCGGCGAAGGACCGGGCCAGCGCGTCCTGGTCGATCCTGCCGTGCGTGGCCAGGACGGCCAGCACCGAGCAGGCCATCTCGGTGTCGTCCGTCCAGTGCCAGGGCCCGGGTGGCGCCTCGCGGCGGGCCAGGGACGGGAAGTTGGCGGGCACGAGGAACTGGGAGCCGAGGGCGTCACCCACGGCCAGCCCCCGCAGGCTGGCGAGGGCACGCGCGAAACGGTCAGCGTTCATCGCTTCGAACTTTAGCCGGTGGGGCCGTATGGCTCGGGTGTGCACCAGCGCTCGAAGGGCCGGTCGAGGTGGTATCGGCCGTCCCTGCCGAGCAGCAGCGCCCGCGTCTCGCCGTTCCCGGGGTTGGACAGCGACTCGAACTCCGCGACCGACCAGTGCAGCCAGCGCATGCAGAACAGCCGCATGGTCAGGCCGTGGGTGACCAGCAGGACGTTCGGCGGGTGGGCCGGGTCCTGGAAACTGCGCCACAGACTCTCCAGGAAGGCGTCCACGCGGTCGTAGACATCCGCACCGGACTCGCCTTGTGCGAATCGGTAGAAGAAGTGCCCGTAGGCGTCGCGGTACGCCTTCTGCCTGCGGATGTCCTCCCGGTCCTGCCAGTTCCCCCAGTCCTGTTCGCGCAGCCTCGGCTCCTCCCGGACCCGGGTCCGGGACGGGTCGAGGCCCAGCAGGCGCAGGGTCTGGTGGGTGCGGCGGTACGGCGAGACATAGACCGAGACCGCCTCGTCCCCGAACAGCTCGCGCAGCCTCACGCCCGCCCGCTCCGCCTGCCGCCGCCCGGTCGGGGTCAGTCCGAGCGCGTGGTCGGGCTCCCGCTCGTACACCCTGTCGTCGACATTGCCCTCCGATTCTCCGTGCCGGATGAGAACGATGCGCCGGGGTCGTGCCATGCGGACACCCTAGGGGGCGGGCACCGCCACGGCCGCGCGCCGAGCCCCCATGACCTCGTGCCGAGCCCCCATGCCCTGGTGCCGAGCCTCCATGACCGGGCGGCCGTCCCGTATCTCGCACAGGCGGCCGGTGAACCTGTTGCGCAGCAGCCGGTCGTGGGAGACCAGGACCAGCGCTCCGGCCCACCGCTCCAGCGCCTGTTCGAGCTCTTCGACCAGTCCCAGGGCCAGGTGGTTGGTCGGCTCGTCCAGGAGCAGCACGTCCGCGGGGCGGGCCAGCAGCCGGGCGAGGGCCAGTCGGCGGCGCTGTCCCGCCGACAGCGCTCCGACCGGCACCCGTAGGTCCCGGTCACGGAAGAGACCGTACGAGAGGAGGAGTTCGGTCTGCTCCTGCGGTGTTCCGGGCAGTCCGCGGCCGAACGCGGACAGCAGCCGTTCCGCCGGACGGGCCACCGGGATCTCCTGTGCGAGGTAGCCGATCCGGCCGCGGCGCACGACGTCGCCCCGGTCCGGCTCCACGAGCCCGGCCATGACCTTCAGCAGGGTGGACTTGCCCGCGCCGTTCCCGCCGTGGATCAGGAGGCGCTCGCCCGCGGCGACGGTGAGCCCGTCGACGGCCAGTCGGTCCCCGACCCGCACCCCGTCGAGGCCGATGAGGATCCCTTCCGCGCTGCCGGCGGCGGGCCGTGCCGCGAAGCGCAGCGGCTCCGGCGGCCGGGGCACCGGGTTCTCGGTGAGCCGTCGCAGCCGCTCCTGGGCGTTGCGCACGCGGCTGGAGACCGATGCCTGGACGCGGCCCTTGTCCCGGTCGTAGGCCATCTTGTTGCCGTCCTTCCTGGCCCGGCCGGGCGCCACGCGCTGGGCGGTGGCGGTGGCGGCCTCGGCCAGCGCGGCGGTCTCGGCGCACCACTGCTCGTACTCCTGCTCCCAGCGCCGGCGGGCGGCGGCCTTCTCGGCGACGAAGCCCGCGTACCCGCCGCCGTAGCGGACGAGGGTGCGGCGGTCGGCGTCCACCTCGACGATGGCGGTGGCCACGCGCTCCAGGAACACCCGGTCGTGGGAGACGGCGACGACGGTGCCGCGGTGGGCGCGCAGGGCGTCTTCCAGCCAGCTGAGCGCCGCGGCGTCGAGGTGGTTCGTGGGTTCGTCCAGCAGCATCACCTCCGGGGCCGCGGCGATCAGGCAGGCCAGGCCCAGCCGGGCCTGCTCGCCACCGGAGAGGCTGCCCAGCGACCGTCCGCGGCCGATGTGCGCCAGCCCGAGTCCGTGCAGCGCTCTGTCGATCCGGGCGTCCGCGTCATAGCCGCCGCGTGCCTCGAAGGCGGTGAGCAGGTCGCCGTATTCGGCGAGGACCTCGGGGGGCGCGTCACCGAGGTCCGGTTCCAGCTCGCGCAGCCTGCGCTCCATGCTGCGCAGCTCGGACAGGGCCGCGTCGATGGCGTCCCGTACCAAGCGGTCCGGAGCGAGTTGAGGCGTCTGGGCGAGATGGCCCGCTCCGCCGTCGGCGACCGTGACAGCCGTCCCCTCGTCGGGGAGCTCTGCACCCGCCAGCAGTCGCAGCAGGGTGGACTTGCCCGCGCCGTTCTCTCCGACGACGCCGATCCGGTCACCGGGCCGTACGGAGAAGGACGCGTCGTCCAGGAGCAGCCGGTCTCCGCGGGAGACGGTCACACCGCGCAGTGAGATCTGGGTAGGCATGGGTGGACCTCCAGGCAGCCAGGCAGACGGAATGGGCGACGACACCGCACCAAACGCAACACGAGTTGCGTTACGATGATGATGGCACGGCTCATCCGACTAACGCAACTGGAGTTGCACTTGACCGCGGAATCCCGCCCCCCGACGCCGGGCACCGTCCGCCCCGGCGGACGCACCGCCCGCACCCGCGCCGCCGTCCGCGACGCCGTCCTCACCGGCCTCGCCGAGCACGGCTACCCCGGACTGACCGTCGAGTACGTCGCGGAGCACTCCGGAGTCCACAAGACCACGCTGTACCGGCGCTGGGGCGGCGTCGAGGACCTCGTCGCCGACGCTCTCGACCTCGCGGGCGAGGACAGCTGGACGCCACCCGACACCGGGAGTCTCGAGGGTGATCTGCGGGCACTGGCCCGCGAGGTCGTCGACACCTTCGGCGACCCGTCTGCCGCTGCCGCTCCCCTGGCGTTCGTCGCGGCCGGCTTCCAGTCGGAGCGCGCCGCCCAGGCGCTGCGCGCCTTCTACACCGAGCGCTTCGCGCGCTGCGCGGCCGTCGTCCAGCGCGCGGTCGAACGCGGCGAGGCCCCGGCGGACAGCGACGCGGGGGCGGTCGTGCGGGCCGTGTCGGCGCCGCTGTTCTTCCGGGCGTTCGTCACCCGGGAACCACTCGACACCGCGGTCGCCGACCAGTCGGCGACCGCGACCCTGGCCGCCGTCCGCGCCGGGGCGTACGTCACCGCGGAGGGGTCCGGCCTCAGCGGCCGGTGATCAGCCACCGCCGCCCCGCGCCGCCCGAGGCGGACGAAGCGGGCGCCGCACCCCTCACGGCGCGCTCACACCGTCCAGGCGGACTCCAGGCTCACCACGTCACCGGCTATCGCGGCCACGTCCGCCTCGGTCTGCGCGCGCAGCGCCAGCCGCTCCACCCGTTCCGCGCGGTACTTGCCGTGCTCGGCGGCCGAGTTCCACATCGACAGCACGAGGAACTCGTTGCCCGGCGCCTCACCGAACACCCCGCGCAGCATGCCCGGGGACCCGGCCATCGCCGGGTTCCACACCTTCTCCTGTACGTGCGTGAAGTGCTCCACCCGGTCCTCGTGGACCCGGCAGTGCGCGACCCGCAGCACGTCCACGTCCGTGAACTTCGGCTGGAAGCCGACCTTCACGTCGAAGCGGTGCTCGAAGAGCCGTATCCGCACGTCCTTGTACGTCCCTGACTGCGCGGCCGCCAGCCGATCGTGCGACCGCGCCATGAAGGAGTCGTAGAACGCGCGGCTCTCCCAGAAGCCGAATATGTGGGCCACCGACTCGCGCCGCTGGCTCCAGCCGCCGCCCTGTCCCCGGAACCCGGGTTCGCCCAGCAATCCCGCCCACTTCCGCTGCCCGCGCTCGAAGCCACGGCGATCGACCACGGTGCAGCGAATCCACTTGACCAGCACCGCGCTATCGTACGGCGCCGAACGTGGCGGCGATCACGTCTACGCGGCAGATGTACGCGGCCTGGGGTCGATGGGCGCCAACACGCCGAAGCTCGCCTCGATCGCGGCGGCGGCGTCCAGACACAGATCCTCCCGATAGGCACGGCCGATCACCTGCACGCCGGTGGGCAGGCCGTCGGCGATCCCGGTCGGTACGGCGACCGCGGGCACCCCGGCGAAGCTGGTCGCCGAGCACAGCCGCATGGCCGTCGTCACGCGCGCGTGCCCCTCCCGGTCCCGCGACTCGATGCCGGGTTCCACCGGCGGCTCGGTGAACACCGGCCCGAGCAGCAGCGGGTACTCCTCCAGGAACTCCGCCCAGCTCCGCTGGACGGAGAGCCGGACCCCGGTCAGGCGCAGATACTCCTCGAGATCCACGGGGGGCGTCCGCTCCATCGACATCTCGATATAGCGATGTCCGCCCTCCCCAGCAGGGTGCGCACGACCGGCCATCGCACATTGAACTCCGTGACGGTCATGCGACCGTACGCCTCCAGCGTCTCGGCGAGCCGGGGCACGTCCGGCACCTCCTCCACCGCGTAGCCGGCCCGCGCGAGGGCATCCGCCGCGCGGAGCACCGCCTGCCGCACGCCGGGGTGCACTCCCTGGCCACCTGGATCGGCGACCACGGCGACCTTCACCGGGCGGCCGATCGGCTCGCCGCGCACCGGCGCCGGCACCGCCCGCGGATCACGCGGATCGGTTCCGGACAGAGCCTCGAAGGCGGTGCGCAGATCGGCGACCGTACGGGCCAACGGACCGTCGACGACCAGCATCTGGGCTGACAACGGCGGGTCCTCCGGGCTGATCCGGTGGTCCGCGGGAAAGCGTCCGTATGTGGGTTTGAGAGCCGCGACACCACAAAAGGAGGCCGGAATACGGACCGAGCCCCCGGAGTCGTTGCCCAGCCCGAGGCCCGCCATCCCCGTGGCGACCGCGGCGCCGTCGCCTCCGCTGGTCCCGCCGGGAGTACGCCCGGAGTCCCACGGGTTGGTGGTGTCGCCGAACAGCTCGCTGCGGCTGTGCATACCGGCCAGCGTGAGTGTCGGCATGTTGCTGTGCCCGATCGGGATGGCGCCGGCGGCGCGCAGCCGTGCGACCGGGGGCGCGTCGCTGGACGCGATCAACCCGCTGAACCGCTTCGCGCCGTGCGTGGTCGCCACACCCGCGATACCGATGCTCTCCTTCACCGTGAACGGCACGCCGGCCAGCGGCCCCAGCTCCTCCCCCGCCACCCGCCGCCGGTCCAGCGCCGCCGCCTCGGCCACCGCCCGTTCGGCCAGCAGCTGAGTGACCGCGTTCACCGCCGGGTTGACCTCGGCGATGCGGTCGAGGTGGCTCTCCACCACCTCGACCGCGCTGACCTCGCCGCGCGCCACAGCCGCCCCCAGCTCGTTCGCCGCCATCCTCCACAGCACGTCGCCCATGACTCTCCCTTTCCGATGCGCTTGCATCAGATCGTAGAGTAGGTAGCGATACAAGCGCATCGGATTAGATGGGACGCGAGGTCATGCCGAAGCAGATCGATCACCAGGAGAGGCGTCGCCTCATCGCGGAGGCGGTGTGCCGGCTCGCCGACACCCGCGGCCTGGAAGGCGTGACCCTGCGCGATGTGGCGGCGCAGGCCGGGGTGTCCATGGGCGCCGTACAGCGCTGTTTTCGCACCAAGGAGGAAATGCTCGGCTTCGCCCTGGGGCACATCGGCGAGCGCATCGCCGCGCGCACCCGCGCCCGCATCGCCGAGTCACCGGCTCCGTCGGCCCGTACGGCCCTCGCCCATACGGTCACCGAGATCTCGCTGCTGGACGAGCAGCACCGGGCCGAAGCCCGGGTCTGGCTCGCCTTCGTCGCGCAGGCCGCCGTCTCCCCCGGTCTCGCCCAGATCATCCAGCTCAACTACACAGCACTGCACGGGATGTTCTGCCGGCTGATCGCGGAGGCCACCGGCACCCCGCACGCCGAGCGGGAGGCCGACGCCCTGCTCGCCCTCTCCGACGGGCTGACCACGCACGTACTGATCGGGCACCTGGCCCCGCAGGCCGCCCACGACGCCCTCGGCGCCCACATCGCCCGGCTCCTGGGAGAAGCGGCCGAGCACCCCGCATGAAAACGCCGGAGCGGGGACCGGCTCTCTCGCCCGGTCCCCGCTCCGGCGGGTGTACGACGTCAGCTGCAGCCGCTGGTGGAGCCGCAGCCCTCGCAGATGTAGCAGCTTCCGGCGCGCTGCATCTTCGTACCGCAGGAGAAGCACAGCGGCGCGTCAGCGCTGATGCCCAGCTGCATCTCGACCAACTCGGCCGAGGTGTGCGCCTGCTTCGGCGCCGGGACGGCCGCGGGCTCCGGCTTCACAGCCGCGACGGCCTTCGGCGCCTCCATCTGGCGCGGAGCGGACTGGGCCAGCCCCTCGACGTCCACGTCCTCCTCGGCCGGCTCGTACGAACCGGTCTCCAGGTGGCGCTGGCGCTCCTCGGCCGAGTGGATGCCGAGGGCCGAGCGGGTCTCGAACGGCAGGAAGTCCAGCGCCAGGCGGCGGAAGATGTAGTCGACGATCGACTGCGCCATCCGCACATCCGGGTCGTCCGTCATGCCCGCCGGCTCGAAGCGCATGTTGGTGAACTTCGAGACGTAGGTCTCCAGCGGCACGCCGTACTGGAGGCCGACCGAGACGGCGATGGAGAAGGCGTCCATCATGCCCGCGAGGGTCGAACCCTGCTTGGACATCTTGAGGAAGACCTCGCCGAGGCCGTCGTCCGGGTAGGAGTTGGCGGTCATGTAGCCCTCGGCGCCGCCCACCGTGAACGAGGTGGTGATGCCGGGCCGGCCCTTGGGGAGGCGCTTGCGGACCGGACGGTACTCGACGACCTTCTCGACGGCCCCGCGGATGGTCTCCTCGGCCTTCTCCGTGATCTCCGCTTCCTTGTCCTTCTTCTTCGCGGAGAGCGGCTGGCCGACCTTGCAGTTGTCGCGGTAGATGGCCAGCGCCTTGACGCCCATCTTCCACGCCTCGAAGTAGATCTCCTCGACCTCTTCGACCGTCGCGCTCTCCGGCATGTTGACCGTCTTGCTGAGCGCGCCGCTGATCCACGGCTGGATGGCGGCCATCATGCGCACGTGGCCCATCGCCGAGATGGACCGCTCGCCCATCGCGCAGTCGAAGACCTCGTAGTGCTCGTGCTTGAGGCCCGGGGCGTCGATCACGTTGCCGTGTTCGGCGATGTGGGCGACGATCGCCTCGATCTGCTCCGGCTGGTAGCCGAGGCGCCGCAGCGCCTGCGGGACCGTGCCGTTGACGATCTGCATGGAGCCGCCGCCGACCAGCTTCTTGAACTTGACCAGGGCGAGGTCGGGCTCCAGGCCGGTGGTGTCGCAGGACATCGCGAGACCGATGGTGCCGGTCGGGGCGATGACCGAGGCCTGGGAGTTACGGAAGCCGTGCTTCTCGCCGAGGCGGAGCACGTCCTGCCATGCCTCGGTGGCCGCGGCCCAGATCGGGGTGTCCAGGTCGTCCATGCGGACGGCCTCGCCGTTGGCGTCGGCGTGCTGCTTCATCACGCGCTTGTGCGGCTCGGCGTTGCGGGCGTAGCCGTCGTACGGGCCGACGACCGCGGCCAGCTCCGCGGAGCGCCGGTACGAGGTGCCGGTCATCAGCGAGGTGATGGCGCCGGCGAGCGCGCGGCCGCCGTCGCTGTCGTACGCGTGGCCGGTGGCCATCAGCAGGGCGCCGAGGTTGGCGTAGCCGATGCCCAGCTGACGGAAGGCGCGGGTGTTCTCGCCGATCTTCTGGGTGGGGAAGTCGGCGAAGCAGATGGAGATGTCCATCGCGGTGATGACCAGCTCGACGACCTTGGCGAAGCGCTCGGAGTCGAACGACTGGTGGCCCTCGCCGTCGTCCTTGAGGAACTTCATCAGGTTCAGCGAGGCGAGGTTGCACGAGGTGTTGTCCAGGTGCATGTACTCGCTGCACGGGTTCGACGCGGTGATCCGGCCGGACTCCGGGCAGGTGTGCCACCGGTTGATGGTGTCGTCGTACTGGATGCCGGGGTCGGCGCAGGCCCAGGCGGCCTCGGCCATCTTGCGGAAGAGGGCCTTGGCATTGACGCGCTCGATGATCTCGTTGCTGAGGCGGGCGCGGAGCCCGAACGTCCCGCCGGACTCGACGGCCTTCATGAACTCGTCGTTCACGCGGACCGAGTTGTTGGCGTTCTGGTACTGGACGGAGGTGATGTCGTCCCCGCCCAGATCCATGTCGAAGCCCGCGTCCCGCAGGGCGCGGATCTTCTCCTCTTCCTTGACCTTGGTCTCGATGAAGTCCTCGATGTCGGGGTGGTCGACGTCGAGGACGACCATCTTGGCGGCCCGGCGGGTCGCGCCGCCCGACTTGATCGTTCCGGCGGAGGCGTCGGCACCGCGCATGAAGGAGACCGGACCGGAGGCGTTGCCGCCGGAGGACAGCAGCTCCTTGCTGGAGCGGATCCGGGAGAGGTTCAGGCCGGCGCCGGAGCCGCCCTTGAAGATCATCCCCTCCTCCTTGTACCAGTCGAGGATCGACTCCATGGAGTCGTCGACGGAGAGGATGAAGCAGGCGCTGACCTGCTGGGGCTGCTGGGTGCCGACGTTGAACCACACCGGCGAGTTGAAGCTGAAGATCTGGTGCAGGAGGGCGTAGGCGAGCTCGTGCTCGAAGATCTCCGCGTCGGCCGGGGAGGCGAAGTACCGGTGGTCCTCGCCGGCCTTCCGGTAGGTCTTCACGATGCGGTCGATGAGCTGCTTCAGGCCGGTCTCGCGCTGCGGGGTGCCGACCGCGCCGCGGAAGTACTTGCTCGTGACGATGTTGACCGCGTTCACCGACCAGAAGTCGGGGAACTCGACGCCACGCTGCTCGAAGTTGACCGAGCCGTCGCGCCAGTTGGTCATGACGACGTCACGGCGCTCCCAGACCACCTCGTCGTACGGATGCACGCCGGGGGTGGTGTGGATACGCTCGATACGCAGGCCCTTGCCGGCCTTGCTTCCCTTGGAGCGGGAGCCTCGCGCGGGGCCGCTCGCCGTCTCTGTCATTCCGCCTCCCTGTACGGGCGAAAACGCCCTGATGTGCCTGATTCTTCCTGGGCACGGTGTTCTTGTTCTCTCGCCCGGGTGCGTGCGACGGCACGCCCGGACACGTTCGTGGCCGTCGCCTCAGTCGGCGACGACGGCAGGCGCGGGGACTCCCGCCGCCCCGTCGGCGCCGGACCCGCGATCGGCGGGCGCGGGAGGCCGCTGCTGCTCACGCAGCTCGGCGACCGCCGCCTCGAAGTCCTCCAGCGAGTCGAAGGCCTGGTAGACCGACGCGAAGCGCAGGTAGGCGACGAGGTCGAGGTCCTTGAGCGGACCGAGTATCGCGAGCCCCACGTCATGAGTGGACAGCTCGGCGCTTCCGGTGGCGCGCACGGCCTCCTCGACCCGCTGGCCGAGCTGCGCCAGCGCGTCCTCGGTGACCGGGCGACCCTGGCACGCCTTGCGCACGCCGGAGATGACCTTGTTGCGACTGAAGGGCTCGGTGACCCCGCTCCGCTTGATCACCATCAGTGACGCGGTCTCGACGGTCGTGAACCGCCGGGAGCAGTCCGGACACTGGCGGCGCCTTCGGATCGAGCAGCCGTCATCAGTGGTCCGGCTGTCGACGACGCGACTGTCGGGGTGCCTGCAGAAGGGGCAATGCACGGTTTCCCACCCTTCTCCACCCTCGGAATACGACGTACGACCAGGTACGACTGACAGCCCCGGCAAGCCCGTTGAGGGCCCGTCCGGAGCACCACCAGCATAGGCGAAGACCCGGGGCCGATGAGCATCGGGACCACTACCCGTGGGTGGCGGGCACTCATCCAACCACTAGATGTGGTGCCTGGCCTCAAAACGCACGGCTGGTGTGTCGGAGTGCGGGAGCAGCCACGAGACTACGCGAGTCCCCCCGGTCACCCCGCCACGGGGGCCGGAGTGCCACACTGAGCCGGGCCGAGCGGGCCCCCGATCCGGCGCCAGCCCCATACACCCGAGCCATCGCCCAGGTCACCTGATCTGCGAAATTTCACTCGAACGTGTGTTTGGCGCAACCTTTCGAAAGCAACTACCGTTGACTGACCAGGGAGAACATTTCGAGAGGGGCCGACGACGTGACCACCGCCGCAGAGAGTGCCACCATCACCAGCCAGGACCGCTCCCAGGGTCGACTCGAACACACCACGCACGCCATGAATGACGCAGTCACGAATCATGAAGGCATGAAGCCCACGCGCTCGCTCCCTGGCCGACCTCCAGGCATCCGGGCCGACAGCTCGGGGCTCACCGACCGGCAGCGGCGGGTGATCGAGGTGATCCGGGACTCCGTGCAGCGGCGCGGTTACCCCCCGTCCATGCGGGAGATCGGTCAGGCCGTAGGGCTCTCCAGCACCTCGTCGGTGGCACACCAGCTCATGGCCCTGGAGCGCAAGGGGTTCCTCCGGCGCGATCCGCACCGCCCCCGCGCGTATGAGGTGCGCGGCTCCGACCAGCCCAGCGCACAGCCGACCGACACGGCCGGGAAGCCCGCCGCGTCCTACGTTCCCCTGGTCGGCCGGATCGCGGCCGGTGGCCCGATCCTCGCCGAGGAGTCGGTGGAGGACGTCTTTCCGCTCCCCGGCAGCTCGTGGGCGACGGTGAGCTGTTCGTCCTCAAGGTCGTCGGTGACTCCATGATCGAAGCCGCCATCTGCGACGGGGACTGGGTGACGGTACGCCGCCAGCCCGTCGCGGAGAACGGCGACATCGTGGCGGCCATGCTCGACGGGGAAGCGACGGTGAAGCGCTTCAAGCGGGAGGATGGCCACGTCTGGCTACTGCCCCATAACGCTGCGTACCAGCCGATTCCCGGCGATGACGCGACCATTCTCGGCAAGGTGGTCGCCGTCCTCCGGCGGGTCTGAGGAGCCGCCGCACGACCGGGCCCCGGGACCACCTGCGCCGGTTCCGGGGCCTGCCTTTGCGCCTACGCCGGCGCGGCTGGTCGTGTGCCGTGGCGGCCGCGCCGTTAGTCGCTCGCCTTGGCTGCCGCGTCGATGGCGGCCAGGGAGCGGCGGACCTGGTTGCGGTCCGTTGTGTACCAGAAGTCCGGCATCGAGGCGCGCAGGAAGCTGCCGTACCGGGCGCGGTCCAGCCGGGGGTCCAGGACCGCGACCACGCCGCGGTCCCCCGAGGCCCGCACCAGACGGCCGGCGCCCTGGGCCATCAGCAGGGCCGCATGGGTCGCGGCCACCGCCATGAAGCCGTTGCCACCCGCCTCCTCGACCGCCTTCTGCCGAGCGCTCATCAACGGGTCGTCCGGGCGCGGGAAAGGGATACGGTCCATGACCACCAGCTGGCAGCTGGCCCCGGGGACGTCCACGCCCTGCCACAGCGACAGGGTGCCGAACAGACAGGTGCGGTCGTCGGCGGCGAACGCCCTGATCAGCTCGCCGAGGGTCTCCTCGCCCTGGAGCAGGATCGGCATGTCCAGCCTGCCGCGCAGTTCCTCCGCCGCCGCCTGGGCGGCGCGCATCGACGAGAAGAGACCGAGGGTGCGGCCGCCCGCCGCCTCCACCAGTTCGGCCAGCTCGTCCATCATGTCGCCGCGGCTGCCTTCCCGGCCGGGCTGGGCCAGGTGCTTGGCGACGTACAGGATCCCCTGCTTGGGATAGTCGAACGGCGAGCCGACGTCGATGCCCTTCCAGTCCGGGCTGTCCTCGCCGCCGGTCCCCTCGGGCGCCAGGCCGAGGGACGCCGCGACGCCGTTGAAGTCGCCGCCGAGCTTGAGCGTGGCCGAGGTGAGCACCACGGACCGCTCGCTGAACAGCTTCTCGCGCAGTAGGCCGGAGACCGAGAGCGGAGCCACGCGCAGCGAGGCGCCGAACCTATCGTGCCGCTCGTACCACACCACGTCGTACTCGGAGCCCTGCACGATCCGCTCCGCCACCGCGTGGATGTTCTCCACGGCCGCCAGCGCCTGCTTGCGCACGGCGTCCTCGTCCTGGACCGACTTGTCGCGGGTGGCGCCGATCGCCGAGACGACCGTTCGAGAGGCGTCCCGCAAGGCCATCAGGGCGTAGCCCAGGTCCTCCGGGATCTCCTCGATGCGGCCGGGCAGCGCCAGCTCCATGAGCCGTTCGAAGCCCTCCGCGGCGGTCTGCAGGGCGTCGGCCGCCTTCTCGTTCACGAGCTTGGCGCAGCGGCGCACCGCCCGGTTGACCTGCCCGGGGGTGAGTTCGCCGGTGGCCGCCCCGGTCACGCGGGAGACCAGCTCGTGCGCCTCGTCGATGATCAGCACCTCGTGGCTGGGCAGCACCGGCGCGCCCTCGATCGCGTCGATCGCCAGCAGGGCGTGGTTGGTGACCACCACGTCGGCGAGCTTGGCCCGCTCCCGGGCGGCCTCGGCGAAGCACTCGGCCCCGTAGGCGCACTTCGAGGCGCCCAGGCACTCCCGCGAGGTGACGGAGACCTGGGACCAGGCGCGGTCGGAGACCCCGGGGGTCAGGTCGTCCCGGTCGCCGGTCTCCGTCTCGTCCGCCCAGTCCCGCATCCGCAGCAGGTCCTTGCCCAGCTTGCTGGTGGGGGCAGCGGCCTCGAAGGGATCGAACAGCCCGTCCTCGTCCTCCTGCGGAACCCCCTCGTGCAGCCGGTGCAGGCACAGGTAGTTCGACCGGCCCTTGAGCATGGCGAACTGGGGGCGGCGGCGCAGCAGCGGATGCAGCGCGTCGACGGTCCGCGGCAGGTCGCGCTCGACGAGCTGCCGCTGGAGCGCCAGCGTCGCCGTGGCGACGACGACTCTCTCCCCGTGCGCCAGGGCGGGCACCAGATAGCCCAGGGACTTGCCCGTACCGGTGCCGGCCTGGACGAGCAGATGGGAGTCGTCGTCGATGACCTCGGCGACGGCTTCGGCCATGGCGACCTGGCCGGGGCGCTCCGTGCCCCCGACGGCGGAGACGGCGGCGTGCAGGAGCTCGGGGAGGGAGGGCTTCGTCATAACGTGGCCAGCCTACGGCGCGCTACCGACAACGGGCGATCACACCTGGTGGAGGGGGTTGGGCACGGTACCGTGGACGGCTGCGTGCGGGCGGGTGGAGCGGTCGCGGTAGCCGTCGAGGTGCAGCCGGTTCCGGTTCAGGCACAGCCGCTCGATGCGAGGGGTGAGCAGGTCGAAGATCTCGAAACGCTCCTTGAGGTCGGGGAAGCGCTGGTGGTGGCGGAGGATCTCGGACCGCACCAGGTGCCAGAAGTTCGCCTCGGGGACGCCGAGTTGGTCCTCGCACAGCGGCGCCAGGTAGCGGAAGACCCCGACGAACAGCCCGGAGTGGATGAACTGGGTCAGGAAGCCCGGCGGCTCGGTGAGCAGCACGTCCCGCACCTCGTCCGGCATGGCGGCGTGCTCGGGCAGCGGCACCGCGCTGATGTTGATGTCGTCGACGAAGTCCTTCATGGCCAGCCGCACCGGGACGTCGTTCCCGTCGAAGACCACGACGGCGTTCTCGCCGTGCGGGGAGAAGACGGTGCCGTAGCGGTAGAGGAAGTGCAGCAGCGGCGGCAGCAGGGCGGCGAAGAGGCGGCGCAGCCACGCGTCGGGGGCGAGCCCGGAGCGGCTGACGAGCTCGGCGACGAACGCCCGCCCGGCGGGGTCGGTGTGCAGGAGGGCCGCGAGCGTACGGGCCCGCTCCCCTGGCTGGAGGTATTGGGTGATGGGTTCCCGCCAGATCGCGCCCAGCAGCTCCTTGTACTGGTACGGGACGTCCGGCAGCTGGTCGTAGACGGCGTGCCCGACGGCCACGGAGGCGACCTCGCCCAACAGGATCACCCGGCAGCCGTCGCGCAGGAACGGGTCGTCCTCGCGGAGTCCGTGGACCCACTCGGTGACGGCGGGCGCGGCGAGGGTGCGCTCGGTCGGCAGGCCCCGCCACACCAGGGTGTTGAGGATGGCCAGCGGCAGCTTGACGCTGTGCCGGTCGGGGCGGCTCGTGTTGAGGAAAGTGCGGATGGACTGCTGCGGCAGCCGCAGGTCGCGGTCGGCGGGCGGCAGCGGGACGATGCCGCCGGTGGCCAGGGCAGGGGCGAAGAGCGGGACGACGATCTGGTCCCACTGCCACGGGTGTACGGGCAGGTAGAGGTAGTCGCCGGGGTCGAGTCCCTCGGCGCGCAGGGCGGTGGCGAAGACGTCGCGTACGTCGTCGTCCAGTTCGCGCCGGTAGAGCCGGTCGGGGGTGTCGAGGCCGGAGACGCCGCGGAAGGTGGCGAGGCCCTCGCGGACCGCGATCCACGGCAGGGGCCGCGGGCGGCGCGCCTCGGGCGCCCAGCGGCTGGTGTCCGTGGCCGAGAAGCCCATGCGTCCTTTGTTGAGGACGATCCAGGGGTGGCCGGTCTGGTGGCCTTCCAGCTCGGCGTATCCGAGGTCGGCGAGCTCGGCGGCGCTGCGGGCCCGGTGCGCCAGACGGGCGTCGGCGTTGAGGGTGGCGCTCAGTTCGCGTACGACGTGGCCGAGGGTGGCGCCGTCGAGACCGAGGAGGCGGCGGGCCCGGATGAGGAACTCCAGCGGGTTCACGGGGTCGAGGCCGGGGGCGGAGTCGGGGTCCGGGGCTGAGGCTGGGACGGAGTCGGGGTCCGGGGCTGAGGCTGGGGCGGAGTCGGGGTCCGGGGCTGAGGCTGGGGCGGAGTCGGGGTCCGGGGCTGAGGCTGGGGCGGAGTCGGGGTCCGGGGCTGAGGCTGGGGCGGAGTCTCGGGCCGGTGCGGGGTCCGGGGCCGGTGCGCCGGGTGCGGGCTCCGTGTCCTGGGCCTCCCAGCGGATGCTCCGCTCGTCCACACGCCAGCCGCCGTAGGCACCGCGACGGGCGCGGAATCGGAGCGCGCCACCTGCGGCGGAACCGCCGTCGGCGGCCTCACCGGAGGCGTTCGAGGCGTCCGAGGCATCGGAGGCGTCGAGGGGCAGGCGGTAGGCGTCTCCCCAGGCGCCCTCCGGACCGGGGTCCTCGGCGCCGCCGGGGTCGGGCACGGGCCGGATGATCTCCTCGTAGGCGAACTCGGCGAGGGTCTTGGCGAGCAGGCGGCGTGCGGCGCGCTCCCAGGCGGGCCGGTTCAGCTCCGGCGGGAGCGGCAGTGCCGTGGGGGCCGCGAGGTCGTCGGCGCCATGGGGGCCCTCGGCGGCTTCGGCGACGGCACCGGCGGTGCCCGCGGCATGAACGGCGCCGGCGGCGTTCGGGGTGTTCGGGGCGTCTACGGCCGTGGCGGCGTCTGCTGCGTGCGTGGCATCGGTAAGGCTTCGTTTCGGCACAGACAGGACTCCTTGCCGGGTAACGGGAACAGTGGGTACGGCGTGGCGGGACGGCCGGGGACGGCGGAACGCGGCACAGGTCGCCTCACAGAAGGTGGCGCAGGGCGCGGTCGCGGATCACCAGCGCCGCGCGCTTGTCGGGGAGGTCCAGCTCGGCGCAGAAGCGGAAGCCGGCGCCGAGGAACGCGGCGACGGAGGGGATGTTGCGCAGGTCGGGCTCGGCGATCACCCGGCCGCAGCCGGGCCGGTGGTCCAGGACCAGGTCGGCGACGGTGCGCAGCAGCGCCGTACCGAGGCCGCGGCCGCGGTCGGGCACCCCGCCGATGAGCAGGTGCAGGCCGGTGTCGTGCGGGCGGGCGGGGTAGTGCCGGGCGAGCGGGTCGAGGTCGGCGCGGTAGACCTCCCAGTAGCTCATCGGGACGCCGTCGAGCGCCCCCAGGCAGGGCACGCTGCGCCCGTCGCCTTCGAGTTGGGCGCGCACATGCTTCTCGGTGCGGTCCTCCGCGCCGGCCAGTTCCCAGAAGGCGGCGACCGCCGGATCGTTCATCCAGCCGGCGATGAGCGGCAGATCGCGCTCGACGCGGACCGGGACGAGCTGGAAGGCACCCGCCGGGGTGCTCACCGGGCCCCAGGCCGCGATGTGGTCGAGCAGATCGGGGCCGGTGCCGTCGCCGGGATGGGCGGCGACGGCGAGGCGTTCGGCGGGCAGGCGGGGTACGAGGTCATCGGACAGCCGCAGGTCGAGGGTGTCGTCGGTGGCGGAACCCGTAGGGGCGGGCGTGGCATCGGAAGGCTGCACGGCGACGGTCTCCTCTCGGGTCTCGGGGATGCGGTGGGTTACATCGCACCGGCTACCAGGGGGTTGGCGACGGTGACGTACACGGACTGGGTGTCGACCGGGCCCACGAGCTCGTCGAGTCCGCGCAGCCGCGTGAGGAGGTTGGCCTTGCACCGCAGGGTGGGGGCCTCCAGCAGCCGCGCGGGCAGAGTCGATCCCGTACGTGCCGGGCCGGACGCGGCGTCGGCGAGGAACCGGCGGAACGCGGCGAGCAGCACGCTCTCGTCGGCGAGCCGCTGCGCGCCGAACGCCCCGATGAGACCGAGGACGTTGTTGACGCCGAGGTAGTAGGCGAAGCGCTCGTCGGTGACGTCGTCGGGGACGAAGGTGTCGCTGCGCTCACCGATGCCGGGCAGCAGCCGGCCCAGCTCGGCGCGCCGGGACTCGCGGAAGTAGTACCCCTGGTTGTCGCGGTAGCGGCCGCCTACGGGCCAGCCCTCGGGGTCCAGCAGCACCAGCGTGTTCTGCTGGTGGGCTTCCAGGGCGATGCCCGCCGCGCCGTCGAGCCACAGGATGGGCCGTACGACGGAGCGCAGATAGCGCAGGAACCACTCGGCGGCGACGGTGCGCAAGGGGCGGCCGGTACGGACGGCGAGCCGGGCGATCGTGTACGCGAGCCGGGAGCGCAGCACGGTCTGGCCGGGCCAGGGGCGCGGCGAGGTGAGGCCCGCGACGCACACCGCGTCGTCGGCCGGTCCGAACGGGTTGTGCCGGACGACCACGTCGAGCCCGGTCAGCTGCGTGCCGTCCGGCCCGTCGACGGCCAGCCAGGCGGGGTCGCGCACGATGTCGAAGCCGGGCGCACCGGGGCAGGCCGCCCGCCACCGCGCGAAGAGGCCGCCGCCGCGCAGCAGCCGGTGGACCTCGACGCCGCGGTGCAGCTCTTTGCGGAGGTTCTCGCGGCGGGAGTTGGTGATCCGCAGGGCGAGGGACAGCTTGAGCATGGCGGGCGCGTCCGGCCGGTACACGGTGCGCACCGAGGAGGTCGGGTACCAGGCCGGGCCGTACGGACCGAGGTCGTGCAGCAGCCCGGCGTCGAACAGCGCGGCGACGGCGGGTCGGTGCCGGATCTCGCGCGCTTGCCATGGGTGCAGCGGCAACGGAACCGTACCCTCCGGCAGCGCGGGCAGCTCCGGACCGGCGAGCCCGGCGACGAGCTGTGCGGCGGAGACGGGGCGCCCGTGCCGGGTCCAGGCCGAGTCCTGGGCCAGCACGCTGTGGTCGACGGCCAGCCAGTGCAGCGGGAACGCGCCGCGCAGCTCCGGGGAGTAGACCCGGGCCTCGGCTTCGGACAGCCCTTCGCGGCTCTTGGGCGTGGGGTGCAGGGGATGGCCGAGGACCAGCGACTGCTCGGCGGTGAGGAACGGGCCGTAGGCGGCCGGATCGGTCGGTGCGGACCGCCGCTCGGCGAGGAAGGCGGCGGTACGGCGCACGGAGTCGGCGACGCGGCCGACGAGCGCGGCGGCCTCGTCCGCCGCGTCTGCCGGACCGCGGTCCGGGTCGGGCATGTCCGGGTCGGCCGCGTCTGCGGGGGCGGCGTCTACGGAGGCGGCGTCCGCGTGGGCGGCGACCGCGTGGGACGCGTCTGCGTAGGCCGTGTCCGGGTGGGCGCCGTCCGCGTGGGCCGTGTCCGGGTGGGCTGCGTCTGCCTGGTGGGTACGGGTGGCTGCGCCATCCGGGTGCGCCGCGTCGGCGAGGTCCGTGGGAACGGCGCGGTGCGCGGCGTCGGGGCGGTGGCCGGGATCGGCTTGGCCCGCGGCGTCGGGGCGGGGGGCGGGGCCGGCGCGGTGACCGGGATCGGCGCCGTGCGGGGCGTCGGCGGAGTCCGGGGAAACGCCGCGGTGGCCGGACTCGGCGCGATGCGCGGGAGCGACATGGTGGGCTGGATCGGCGTGGTGCGTGGAACCTGCGGCGCGTGCGGCATACGCGGCCTCCCGGACGAGGAGGGCCGCCAGCGTGACCGCGTCGACCGGCGGTGCGCCCGACGGGGCACCGTCCAGGGTCGGGCGGCCGAAGCGGTGCCAGCCGGTGGCCGACCAGAAGCGCACTGGGACGCGGAGGACGATGCCGCTCGCGGTGAGCGGGATGCACAACGTGTCGCCGGCCGGGCGCACGCCGCCGGTCTCCCTGATCCAGCAGCGCAGCAGGTTCTCGGTGGCGGCCGCGTCCGCCGCGCGCGCGGGGTCGGGGTGGTCCAGCGGGTCGGCGCCGAGGGTGGCCGGAGGGCCGGCCGGGTCCGGGGTGGCCATGCGGTCTTCGCCGCGACGGCCCTGGCGGGGCACCGAGGATGTCACGCCGCCTGGGGCGGAGAACGCGGCGAGCGCTGAGGGCACGGTGAGCGCGGCGACCGGCCCGGACGCCGCGGATGGCACAGACGTCCCGGATGACCCGTACGGCCCGGACGCCGCAGACCCGGATGTCACGGACGACCCGGACGCCGCAGCAGGCCCGGACGGCGGCATGGCCATCGCCGCGGACGCCTCCCTCGCGGTGTCATCGCATCGGGTGCGGTGCGCGGCGCGAGGGGCGGGTGGTGGGGGCTGCCGGTCCCGGGGCGGTGCTGCATGGCGTGAGTGGCGCGCACGTCGCGGCGTTCGTGCCGGGAACCGGGCGCCTCCCTCCTTCGACGGTGTGGGGGTGGGGATGCGGTCGTGGGGCCGGGCGGGCCGTCATCGGCCGCGCCCGGTGGTCTGCTGCGCGGGCAGCGGGGTGTCGGGGGCTCCGGCGGCGGCCCGCTCGGCCGCGCCGATCGCGTCGGCGAGCCGGTCCAGCACCGCCTCGGCCTGTTCGTCGGTGATCGTGAGCGGCGGCAGCAGGCGGACCACCGAGGAGTCCCGGCCGCCGAGTTCGACGATGAGGCCGCGGCGCAGACACTCCCTCTGCACGGCCCTCGCGAGCGCGGGAGCGGCGGGCAGCGGCCCCCGGCCCGCCGCTCCGGCAGGCAGCGGCCCCGGGCCCGCGTCTCCGGCGCGCGGCAGCCCCTCGCGCCCCGTGCGCTGCTCGGCGCCCGGCCCCGCGCCCGGCCCCCCGTACGGACCGGCGCCCCGCTCCGCCGCCGCAGCCGCAGCCGCAGCCGCCCACCGGCTCGGGGCAGGACCGCTCATCGGGTCGGCCCGAACGTCCACCAGCTCCAGGCCCATCATCAGCCCGCGGCCGCGCACATCACCGACGCATGGCCAGCGCTCCGTGAACTCCCGCAGCCGCCGCAGCATCCGCTCCCCCAGCGCCGCCGCCCGTTCCGCCAGTCCGTTCTCCCGGACGAACGCCAAGGTGGCGGCTCCGGCGGCCATCGCCAACTGGTTGCCGCGGAAGGTGCCCGCGTGGGCGCCGGGCTGCCAGACGTCCAGGTCGTCGCGGTAGACCACGACCGCCAGCGGCAGACTGCCGCCGATGGCCTTGGACAGCACCATCACATCCGGCACGATCCCGCTGTGCTCGACCGCCCAGAACGACCCGGTCCGGCCGACCCCGGTCTGTACCTCGTCGGCGATCAGCGGAATGCCGCGCGCCGCGGTGATCTCCCGCATCCGGCGCAGCCAGCTGTCCGGTGCGGGGATCACCCCGCCCTCGCCCTGCACCGGTTCGAGGATCATCCCGGCCGGATCGGGCACCCCGCTCTTGCGGTCGTCCAGGAGGGTCTCGGTCCAGCGGGCCGACAGCTCCGCGCCGTGTTCTCCGCCGGTGCCGAACGGGCAGCGGTAGGCGTACGGATACGGCAGCCGGGTCACGCTCACCCCCGGGGCGCCGCCGGACGCCGCCAGCGCGCCCGTGGTCATGCCGTGGTACGCGCCGGTGAAGGCGAGCAGCCCCTCCCGGCCGGTGGCCGTGCGGACCAGGGTGAGGGCGGCCTCGACCGCGTCGGTGCCCGCGGGGCCACAGAACTGGACGCGGGCCCGGTCGGCGAGCTCCCGCGGGAGGGTGGCGAACAGCTCGCTGGTGAACGCGTCCTTGACCGGTGTCGCCAGGTCCAGCACGTGCAGGGGGGCGCCCGAGTCGAGAACGGAGCGGATCGCCTCCAGCACCACCGGGTGGTTGTGCCCCAGGGCCAGCGTGCCCGCCCCGGACAGGCAGTCCAGATAGCGGGACCCGTCGGCTCCCTCGATGGTCAGTCCACGGGCGCGCACCGGGACGATCGGCAGCGACCTGGCATACGTACGGGCGGCGGACTCCCGCAGCGACTGGCGCCGCAGGATGCCCTCGATACCTTCGTACGCCAAGGTCCGCTCCGTCGGCGGAAGCTGGGTCACGGCCACGGGCGTCGGCCCCTCCTGCTGCTGCGAATGTTGCTGCGAACAAGGCTGCGAGTAAAAGCGGTCGGCTGAGTCGGCTGAGAGCGGTCGGCTCTTCCCCCGTACGTACCAACGACGCTCACACCGGCTGATCACGGTCAATTCGAAGATCCTTGATGGCGGGAACCAGGGACCCGCCTGTGACCGTCGTAGGCGTCACCGGCATAGTGGGGGCCGCCTCCCGTGCCGGGGTGGTGCATGACAAGTCCAAGGGCTTCGCACGTCCGAAGATTCATGACAAGTCCAAAGACTTTCAGAGTCGCCCCAGAAGTCCCGAACATCGAGTCCCGAACATCTCAGGGGGAGTTCCACCCATGCGATCCATTCGCCGATCCGCAGTGGCGGCGGCCGCCGTGGCCGCCGTGCTGGCGCTGACCGCCACCGCGTGTGGCCCGGAGGACGACGGCGCGGACGCCGATCCGAGCGCCTCCGCCACTCAGGGCAGCGAGGACATCGCCCTGCCCGACAACCTCGACGACAGGTTGAAGGACCTGGGCATCGACCTCGACAAGTGGAAGGACGGGGCGTGGAAGAACTGGGACAAGGACAACTGGCTGCGTGAGGCCGGGGAGTTCATCAACCCGATCATCGAGGACCTCTGGAAGCCGGACCGGATGAGGGAGGCCCAGGAGCCCGACCAGCCGGTCGAGGAAGAGGACATCTCCGGCGACCAGGGCGTCACCGACCCGGACCCGCAGCCGGTGGACGCCAAGCAGGTCTCCGCTCCGTACAGCGCGCAGGTCCCCGAGGCCGGCAAGGTGTTCTTCGACGGCCCCGAAGGCTCGATGGTCTGCTCGGCGACCGTGGTCAAGGACCCGGCGCACCCCGGCAAGTCGAACCTGGTGTGGACCGCCGGCCACTGCGTCCACGCGGGCGCGGGCGGCGGCTGGTACAAGAACCTGGCGTTCGTCCCCGCCTACAACGACGCCGGGAAGTCGGCGGCGCAGCTGAAGAACGCCACCCGCGAGGAGCTGGCGCCCAAGGGCGTCTGGTGGGCGGACTGGGCGCAGACGTCCTCGCAGTGGATCGACACCGGCGCGAGCGTCGGCGGCAAGGGCGCGCCGTACGACTTCGCGGTGCTGCACGTGAAGCCCGAGGGCACCGGCGGCAAGTCCCTGGAGGAGACGGTCGGCGGAGCGCTGCCGGTCGACTTCAACGCCCCGGCGGTCAAGTCGATCGACGAGATCACGGCCACGGGCTACCCGGCCGCGCCGCCGTTCGACGGCCAGAAGATGCACCAGTGCGCCGACAAGCCGGGCCGACTCTCGCTGGATGCGGCGAAGCCGACGATGTACCGCATCGGCTGCCGGATGACCGCGGGCTCCTCCGGTGGCGGCTGGGTCGCGAAGGGCAGCGACGGCAAGCCGGCGCTGGTGTCCAACACCTCGATCGGTCCCAGCAGCGCCACGTGGCTGGCCGGACCGCACCTGGGCCCGGAGGCCAAGGGCGTCTACAACGCGGTGAGCGAGAAGTTCGCCAACAAGTAGCCGACACGTGAGAGCGTGACAGCACATGGCTGAGGCCCGCCCCCGTGATCGGGGGGCGGGCCTCAGCCGTTGTCACGCGGGGGCGCGGCTCACACGCTCGCCGGGGCGAACGGCCTGAGCTCGGCGGCCAGTTCCTCGTGCACCCGCGCCTTGAGGAGCGTGCCCTCCGCGGTGTGCTCCTCGGAGATGACCTCGCCGTCGGCGTGGGTACGCGCGACGAGCTTGCCGTGCGTGTACGGCACGAGCGCGGCGATCTCGACCTGCGGCCGCGGTAGTTCGTCGTCGATCAGCGCGCGCAGCTCGTCGATGCCCTGGCCGGTGCGGGCCGACACGGCGATCGAGTGCTTCTCGATCCGCAGCAGCCGCTGGAGGACGAGCGGATCGGCCGCGTCCGCCTTGTTGACCACCACGATCTCGGGCACGTCCAGCGCGCCCACGTCGCGGATGACCTCGCGCACGGCCGCCAACTGCTCCTCCGGGGCCGGGTGCGAGCCGTCCACGACATGCACGATCAGGTCGGCGTCGCCGACCTCCTCCATCGTGGAGCGGAACGCCTCGACCAGGTGGTGCGGCAGGTGTCGGACAAAGCCGACCGTGTCCGCGAGGGTGTAGAGCCGCCCGCTGGGCGTCTCGGCCCGGCGCACGGTCGGGTCGAGGGTGGCGAACAGGGCGTTCTCCACCAGCACACCGGCACCCGTCAGCCGGTTGAGCAGCGAGGACTTTCCGGCGTTGGTGTATCCGGCGATGGCGACCGACGGGACCTTGTGGCGCTTGCGCTCCTGCCGCTTGATGTCGCGGCCGGTCTTCATCTCCGCGATCTCCCGGCGCATTTTCGCCATCTTCTCGCGAATGCGCCGCCGGTCGGTCTCGATCTTGGTCTCACCGGGACCGCGGGTGGCCATGCCGCCGCCCGAGGAACCGGAGCCACCGCCACCCATCTGCCGGGACAGCGACTGACCCCAGCCGCGCAGCCGCGGCAGCATGTACTGCATCTGCGCGAGCGAGACCTGCGCCTTGCCCTCGCGGGACTTGGCGTGCTGGGCGAAGATGTCGAGGATCAGGGCGGTCCGGTCGACCACCTTCACCTTGACGACGTCCTCCAGGTGGATCAGCTGGCCAGGGCTGAGCTCACCGTCGCAGACGACGGTGTCGGCCCCGGACTCCAGGACGATGTCCCGCAGCTCCTGGGCCTTGCCGGAGCCGATGTAGGTGGCCGGGTCCGGCTTGGGGCGGCGCTGGATCACCCCGTCGAGGACGAGCGCGCCCGCCGTCTCGGCGAGGGCGGCCAGCTCGGCCAGGGAGTTCTCGGCGTCCTGCGCCGTGCCGGACGTCCAGACGCCGACCAGCACCACGCGCTCCAGGCGCAGCTGCCGGTACTCGACCTCGGTGACGTCCTCGAGCTCGGTGGACAGGCCCGCCACGCGGCGCAGCGCGGCCCTTTCGGAGCGGTCGTACTGGTCGCCGTCACGCTCCTCGTCGATCTCCTGACTCCAGGCGACGTCCTCTTCCATCAGGGCGTCGGCCCGAAGGCTGTCGGCGAGTCGCTGCCGGTCCTGCGGAAGGGAAGAGGAGAAGGTCAATGCGATCCTTACGTCGTGGGAAGCTGTCATCGTCGACAACGTCCGGGACCGCCGGAGGATTCCCCTCGGCGGCGGCCGCGTCGCCGACCTGTCGATGGTCGCACGCCCCGGGGCGGCGCGTCACTCGGGTTTCACGGCACCGCTGAAGGATTCACCCCGCTACCCCGCTCACCGGGCTTCACGGCGCTACCCGCTAACCGGGCTTCACGGCGCTCTTGGCACCCCGCGCGCCGCGGGCCCCGTGGGCGCCCGCCGCTCCGGGGCCGCCCTTGACAGGCTTGCCGGGCTGGGCGCGCTTCCAGTCCGGGTGTCCGGGCATGGGCGGGGTCTTCTTCCCGTACAGCCAGGGGCGCAGGAATCCGGTCAGGTCGCGGCCGGCCACGGCGGAGGCGAGCCGGACGAAGTCGTCGGTGGCCGCCACACCGTCCTGGTGGCGCTGGACCCAGGCGCGCTCCAGCCGCTCGAACGCGGCCCGGCCGATCTCCTGCCGCAGGGCGTAGAGGACCAGGGCACTGCCGTCGTAGACGACCGGGCGGAAGATGCCGATCGGGTTGCCGGGGACCGCGGCCGTGGGCGCGGCGGGCGGGCCGCCCTGGGCGCGCCACATGTCGGAGTGGGCGTACGCGTACCGCATCCGCTTGTCGAGGGCCAGCTTGCCGCGTTCGGCGGCGTACAGCGCCTCGTACCACGTGGCGTGGCCTTCGTTGAGCCACAGGTCGGACCAGGTACGCGGGCTCACGCTGTTGCCGAACCACTGGTGCGCCAGTTCGTGCATCATGATCGATTCCACGAACCAGGCGGGTGTGCCCGCCGCGGTGAACAGTCCTCTTTCAAAGAGGGAGAGCGTCTGGGTCTCCAGCTCGAAGCCGGTGCTCGCGTCCGCGATGAGCACACCGTAGGTCTCGAACGGGTACGGGCCGACCTTCCGCTCCATCCACGCGATCTGCTCCGGGCCTTTGGCCAGCCATTTCGTGAGGCGGCGGCGGTCTCCCGCGGGCACCACGTCCCGCAGGGTGAGCCCGTGCGGGCCGGGGCGCCGCAGGATGGCGAAGCGGCCGATGCCGACCTGGGCGAGTTCCGTGGCCATGGGGTGGGCGACGGCGTAGTCCCAGCGGACGCGGGCCCCGTCGCGGGTCTGTCCGGTGGGCAGTCCGTTCGCGACGACCGTGAGGTCCTTCGGCGCGGTGACGTGGAAGGTGAAGTGGGCCTTGTCCGAGGGGTGGTCGTTGGAGGGGAAGACCCGGTGGGCGGCGCTGGCCTGGTTGGCCATGACGAGCCCGTCGCGGGTACGGATCCACCCGCCGCCCCTGCCGCGCGGGTCGCTGGTGTGACGCACGACGACCTTGAACGGCTGCCCCTCGGGGACGGTGACCGCCGGGGTGATCACCAGGTCCTCTCCGGCCTGGGCGTACCGCGCCGGCCTGCCGTCGACCTCGACGGACCGTACGGCGCCGTGGGTGAAGTCGAGGTTGAACCGGTCGAGGGTGTCGGTGGCGCCGGCGACGACAGTGGTCACGGCGTCCAGCGGCCGGCGGTTGCCGTGGTACTGCAAGGCGATGTCGTACGCGGCGACGTCGTACCCGGGGTTGCCGAGCTGCGGATACAGCCGGTCGCCGATGCCCTGGGGGCCGGCCGGCCCCGGCGGCTCCGCGGCGGCGGCGAGAGCCAGGACGGCGGCCACCAGGGCGGCCCGGCGGCGGACGGTGCGGCGGCGGAGGGAGGTGTGCGGCATGGGCTACCGGTACCAGCACCAGGTCACGGGCGCGGGGTGTCGCGACCGGAGTCCACCCGATCGGGGGCGGGCAGGCGACAGGCGGCCCCGTCGCCGTCCGCCGGGCCGCTCCCGGCCGGATCCCGCGGACGCCGTCCCCGGGACCTCGGCCAGGCGGCCGGAGCTCAGTCCGGGAGACCCCGGATAGGCAGCCCGGGGCTCGGGTCCGCAGGACCCCGGGCACGTGGCCCGGGGACTCGGGTCGGCACGACCCGGGCACATGGCCCGTTGCTCAGGGTCGACAGGACCCCGCGCACGTGGCCCGTTGCTCAGGTCCGGGCGGCTTCCGCCAGCTGTCGGCGGGCGACGTCGTACACCCCGGGCACCCGGCGCATCGCGCGCATCAGCGTCGGGAGACTGGCCGGGTCCGGCAGCTGGAGGGTGTAAGTGTGCCGGACCCGCTGCTCGTGCGGCGGTTCCACGGCGGCGGCGACGACGGCCACGCCCTCCGCCGCGATCGCCTCGGTGAGGTCGGCGAGCAGGTGGGGTCTGCTGAACGCCTCGGCGCACAGCGTGACGCGGTAGTCGGCCGCCGCCCGGTCGCTCTCCGGGGCGTGCCAGTGGACGCCGACCGGGCTCCGGCCGGCCGCGGTCATGCGGGCCACCGCCGGACACTCCGCGCGATGGACGGTGACGGCCCCGCCGCGCACGGCGAATCCGGTGACCGCGTCGGGCGGCACCGGGGTGCAGCATCCGGCGAGCCGTACCGACGCGCCCGGCAGGTCGGCGGTGACGCCCGCCTCCCTGCGGCCGTCGCCGGTCGGGCCCGGGCTCGCCGGGCGGCCCAGGCCGCGGGCGTCCGCGGCGGGGCCTTCGGGGAGCGCCGGGTGGGCGGCCAGCCAGCGGCTGATGGCGATCCGCGCGGCGGGCGTGCGGGCGTGGTCCAGCCAGTCCGGTGAGGGCCTGGAGGCGGCGGCGTCGCGGGCCATCAGCAGTTGCAGGGTGTCGCCGTCGTGCAGCACGGTGCCCAGGGCCGCGAGGCGGCCGTTGACCCGCGCCCCGATGCAGGCGTGCGCGGCCTCGCCGTGCTGGGCGTACGCGGCGTCGACGCAACTGGCACCGGCGGGCAGCCCCAGCGTGCCACCGTCGGCCCGGAAGACGGTGATCTCCCGGTCCTGCGCGAGATCGTCGCGCAGCGAGCTCCAGAAGGCGTCGGGGTCGGGGGTGGCGCGCTGCCAGTCGAGGAGCCGGGAGAGCCAGCCGGGGCGGGTCGGGTCGGCGCGCTCACCGTCGGGGCGGGCCGCGGCGCCGTGGTCGCCCGCGGGCGGTGCGTACGGATTGCCGAGGGCCACGACGCCCGCCTCGGCGACCCGGTGCATCTGCTGCGTACGGATGAGGACTTCGGCGACGTGGCCGTCGCGGCTCGCCACCGCGGTGTGCAGCGACTGGTACAGGTTGAACTTCGGGACCGCGATGAAGTCCTTGAACTCCGTGATGACGGGGGTGAAGCAGGTGTGCAGCTCGCCGAGGACCGCGTAGCAGTCGGCGTCCTCCGCGACCTGCACCAGGAGGCGGCCGAGGTCGAACCCGGTCAGCTCGCCCCGTTTCCTCCGCACCCGGTGGACGGAGACGAAGTGCCGGGGCCGGACCGCGACTTCGGCGGCGATGTCCGCCTCGTGCAGCACGGCGCGTACGTCCTCGGCGACCCGGGCGAGCGGGTCGGGGCGGCCCGCGTGCTCCATCAGCAGTTCGCGGGTGCGGGCGTACTCCTCGGGATGGAGGATGGCGAAGACCAGGTCCTCCAGTTCGGTCTTGAGGGCCTGGACCCCCAGCCGTTCGGCGAGCGGGATCAGGACGTCGCGGGTGACCTTGGCGATCCGGGCCTGCTTCTCGGGCCGCATCACGCCGAGCGTGCGCATGTTGTGCAGCCGGTCGGCGAGTTTGATGGACATCACGCGGACGTCGTTGCCGGTGGCGACGAGCATCTTGCGGAACGTCTCGGGCTCGGCGGCCGCCCCGTAGTCGACCTTCTCCAACTTGGTGACGCCGTCGACGAGATAGCGGACCTCCTCGCCGAACTGCTCCCCCACCTGATCGAGGGTCACATCGGTGTCCTCGACGGTGTCGTGGAGCAGCGACGCGGTCAACGTGGTGGTCTCGGCGCCCAGTTCGGCCAGGATCAGGGTGACGGCGAGCGGGTGGGTGATGTACGGCTCGCCGCTCTTGCGCATCTGCCCGCGGTGCGAGGACTCGGCGAGTACGTATGCCTGGCGGAGCACGTCCAGGTCGGCGCCGGGATGATGGCCGCGATGGACCTTGGCGATGTGCTCGATCGCGTCGGGCAGCCGGTCGCGGGAGGCGGGGCCCAGTAAGGCGGTCCTGCCGAACCGGCGGAGGTTCAGCAGATCGATTCGGGGGAGGCCGCGCCTGCGGCCAAGAGCGGCGTCGTCCGTGGCCTCTGCGCTCATGGGCACCTCCGGCAAGATCGACCGGCGTGGGCTCGCCCCCGGGGCCGGTGCTTGATGCTATCGAGCCCATCACGCACGGCCGACCGGCTCTCGCCGAGAGTGAAACGGATCACCCATTCGAGCGAGTTATTTCTCCCGAAACTCGGTTATGGGCAGAGTCCCGCTTGAGTGTTGGCCGAGCGCGCTTGGGCGCAGCGAGGCTGCCGTTGAGCATGGGACGCCCGCGGTCGGGCGCCGGGGCGCCGTCGGGTGGGGCGTCAGACGGCCGACGCGGCCCACCACTCGGGGGCGATGGTGCCCTCGGCGACGATCACTGCGGGGCCGGTCATCTCCACCGTCCCGTCCGGCAGCTCACTGATCACCAGGCTGCCGCCGGGCACGTCCACGGTGTACACGGCGGGGACGCCGGTGACCGCGGGGTCGACGCCGTCCCGGCGCGCGGTGGCCACCGCGACGGCACAGGCGCCGGTGCCGCAGGAGCGGGTCTCGCCCACGCCCCGCTCGTGGACGCGCATGGCGACATGGCGGGGGCCGCGGTCCACGACGAACTCGATGTTGACGCCGTCGGGGTAGACGTCGGAGGGGCGGTACGGGGGCTCGGTGAACAGGTCGCCCGCGTGGTCCAGGTCCTCGACGAACGCGACGGCGTGCGGGTTGCCCATGTTCACGTTGCGGGCGGGCCAACTGCGGCCGCCGACGGTCACGGTGACCTGTCCGTCGGGCAGTCGGGCCCGGCCCATGGCGACGGTGACGTCGCCGTCCTTGGCGATGTGCACGCGCTTCACACCTGACCGGGTGGCGACGGCGAGGTCGCCGTACGCCACATGCCCGGCATGCCGCAGATAGCGGGCGAAGACCCGGACGCCGTTGCCGCACATCTCGACCGCGGAGCCGTCGGCGTTCCGGTAGTCCATGAACCACTCGGCCTCGTCCGCCATCGCCCGCGCCTCGGGATGCGCCGCGGACCGCACGACGCGCAGCAGGCCGTCGCCGCCGATGCCGACCCGGCGATCGCAGAGGCGGGTGACGTCGGCGGGGGTCAGGTCCAGGGCACCGTCCGGGTCGGGGACGATCACGAAGTCGTTCTCGGTGCCGTGGCCCTTGAGGAAGGACAGGGGTCGCGTGGTGCTCACGCCTCGATCTTACGGGTCCGCCGCGTGCGGGGCGGCGCCCCGGTCGGCCGCGCTGATAAGGCGGCCGTACCGCCCCCGCCGACGCGGGAGCGGTCAGCGCAGTCGCGCGACCCGCAGGATCGCGAGGGCGGCCATGAGGCCGACGACCGCGACGTACAGGGCGACGAACCGCCAGTCCGGGCGGCGGCCGGAGCCGCGCGGCGGCAGTCCCGGCCAGGTGTAGCCGACCCGCCGCGCCGCCATCAGCCCCCAGCCCGCCGCGCAGCAGCTGAGCAGCAGGCCGAGCATGGCGACGACGGCGCCGCCGTCGCCGAACTCGAAGGCGAGCGGGAAGGCGAACATCAGGGAGCCGAGGATGGCCAGGCCCACGATCGGGGCGATCTGCCAGATCCGCAGACGACGCGGGGGGCGCAGGTCGCGGAACGACTCTCCGGAGCCCGCCGCGCCCTCGGGGCCGTCGGCGACCTCAGCGCCGTCCGGATCACCCGGTACATCCAGCACGTCGGGATCGCGCGGTGCATCCAGCGCATCTGGATCGCCTGGTACATCCAGCCCGTCCGGAATGAGTGTCTCCGGATCGTTCAGCGGCTGCTGCGACGAGTCGCGAGGGCCGGCCTCCATCGCCACACGCCCTCCCAACTCCAGACACCACGGCACGATCGAGGTCGATGATGGCACGGACCAAGGGGCGCTATTGACACACGAGGCGTCCCGATGCAATCACGTGATCAGGCTGTGACCGCTCGTTCGACCAACATCAGCGCCTTTGCCGCGAGTTCCCCCTGGTTCTCGGCGGCGCCACTGAGCCAGTGGACGCGCGGATCGCGGCGGAACCAGGAGTCCTGACGGCGCGCGAAGCGCTTGGTGGCGCGCACGGTCTCGGCGCGGGCCTCGTCCTCGTCGCACTCCCCGCGAGCGCCGCGAGCACCTGCTGGTAGCCCAGCGCGCGGGAGGCGGTACGGCCGGAGCGCAGGCCTTCGGCTTCGAGCCGGCGCACCTCGTCGACCAGTCCGGCCTCCCACATCCGGTCCACGCGCAGGGTGATCCGCTCGTCCAGTTCGGGCCGCTCGACGTCCACGCCGATCTGGAGCGTGTCGTAGACGGCCTCGTGACCCGGCAGGTTGGCGGTGAAAGGGCGGCCGGTGATCTCGATGACCTCCAGGGCGCGCACGATCCGGCGGCCGTTGCCGGCCAGGATCGCGCGGGCGGCCTCCGGGTCGGCGGCGGCGAGCCGGGCGTGCAGCGCGCCGGGGCCGTGTTCGGCGAGCTCGGCCTCCAGCCGGGCCCGGACGGCAGGATCGGTGCCGGGGAACTCCAGGGCGTCGATGGCTCCGCGTACGTACAGGCCGGAGCCGCCGACCAGGACGGGGGTGCGGCCTTCGGCGAGCAGCCGGTCGATCTCGGCGCGGGCCAGCCGCTGGTATTCGGCGACGCTCGCCGTCTGGGTGACGTCCCAGATGTCGAGCAGTCGGTGGGGCACCCCCTGCCGTTCCTCTTCCGTCAGCTTGGCGGTGCCGATGTCCATGCCGCGGTAGAGCTGCATGGAGTCGGCGTTGATGACCTCGCCGCCGAGGTGGCGGGCGAGGGCGACGCCGAGGTCGGACTTGCCGGCGGCGGTGGGGCCGACGACGGCGATGACTCGGGGTGCGGGAACTGCGCTGTTCACGGGACCAGTTTCGCAAACATCGAAAGTGCCCCTCGAACGGGCGACGTGACATGCGGGGTGCGGGGTCGTTGCCCCGACAGAGAGCGCCGAGGGCCGGTGCGGCGGACGGGGTCCGGCAGCGGCGCGAGGAGGCGCTCCGACGGCGGCACGGAATGTCGCCCACACGAGTAAGGTATATGGAGTAGTTATGGGCGTTTTTTCAATGTTTCGCCGCCGTAAGTCCGAGGCTCTGACCGTGGAGGCTCCGACCGAGGAGGCCGCGGTCGCGGCGGCTTCGGCCGAGGAACCCGCGGACCCGGCGACGGAGGAAGTACCGTCGGCGGCCACCGAGGACACGGCCGCCGAAGACACCGGCCCGACAGGGGAGGAGGAACCGGTCGGGACGACCGATGCGGGCGACGGCGTCGACATTCCGAAGCAGCAGGGCGCGGACGAGGCGGCCGACAGCGAGGCCGGCGAGGGCGCCCGCACCTGATGCCGCGAGGGCGCCCATAACCCGATGAATGTGGGGTATGCGGCGTGACGTACGTTTTCGGTACGTACGTTCCGTGATGAGGGAAGGTGGCTCATGGGCCTGCTGGACACTCTCAAGGCCAAGGCCGACCGCGTGAAGGGCAAGGCCGGCGATTTCGTGCACCAGCACGAGGACAAGATCGAGCGAGGTCTCGACAAGGCCGCGAAGACCGTCGACACCAAGACCAAGGGCAAGTACAGCGATCGGATCGGGACCGGCACGGGCAAGGCCAAGGAGGCCCTCGGCCGCATCGCCCACAAGGACACCGGGGCTCCTGGCGCCGGGGCTTCCGACACCGGCACCCCGGGCACCCCGCCTGGTGCCGCGCCCGAGGCCGGGAAGGACCGCGAACCCGGTACGTGAGGAGCCGCCCCGTCAAGGACCCGCCCCGGACTTCGTCCGGGAGGTACCCGTGGCGGTCCCCTCAAGGCGGCGCCTGAAAGCCGTGGACGGCCGCGGAGCCGATGCTCCGCGGCCGTCCACGGCTTCGACCGGATCCCGGCCGGGCGGTCACGACCAGGTCGCGACCATGTACCCCACCCCGTACGGCGCGTCCTCGTACAGCAGCGTGCCGGTCAGGCCCGCGCCCTCCCCCGCGCCCGCGAGCACCTGCCACGGCGCGCGGCCCGCCACCAGCAGCTCACGCGCCGACTCCCGGTCCAGCGCCGCCAGCGCGGCCGTGTCCGCGGCGCCCAGCGCACGCGCGACCCCGGCGTCGAAGTCCGCCGCGCGCTCGTCGAGATAGCCGGGCGCCTTGAGGGTGCGGCACGCGCTCCCGTCCCCCATCACCAGCAGCGCGACCCGGTCGGCGGAGGCCGCCAGCTCCCGCCCGGCCGCCGCGCACTCCGCGCCCGTTGAGACCTCGCCGACCCCGAGCCCGGTCACGGGCGCGGCGGCCCAGTCCGCGCGCTCCAGAAGCCAGGCGGCCACGGCCAGGGACGGCGGCAGCTGCGGCGCGGCAGTCGCGGCCTCGCCGCGCCCCAGCCACACCTCGGCGTCCACGCCGAAGCCGCGGAACGAACCGCGCGCGCCCTGCGGATACGAGCCCGGTCCGGGCGCCGGGCCGAGGACGGCCAGCCGGTCCGGGCGCGCGGCCGCGAGCACGCCGATCGCGTCGGCGCACGCGTCGCGCAGGGCCGCCAGCTCGGGCGCGGCCCCGGCAGCCACCTCGGGTACGAGCAGCGGTGGGCACGGGCATACGGCGGCGGCTACGAGCATGATCGGAACCCTAACAAGGCGGGCGCCCGGCCGCCGGGCGTCAGGACAGGTCGGTGCGGCCGAGCCAGGACGGCTTGACCGGCACGCCGTCGTCGAAGCGGGCCTCGTCCGGCACCCCGTCCAGCGGCCCCGGCTCGGGCGCCTCGGGTTCCGGGGCGGGCTCCAGGTCGGCCGCCGGGGGCCGCGGATCGGCGGAGGCGGGCGGAGCATCGCTGTCGTACAGCAGCTCCGCCACGGTGAACCGGGTGTACCGGTTGTGCATGCCGCGCTCGGTGATCAGCATCAGCGCGTCGCCGGCCCGGAACAGCTGGGTCCGCTTCGTCCAGCGCGAGGGCGGCGGGAAGCGCCGCCTGGCGTGCGCTTCCAGCTCCCGCAGGGCCTGCTCCCGCGTGCCGTCGACGTAGCCCATGACGTACGCCGACCAGCTCCTCCCCTCCCCCCGACGCTCGCTGACCTCGACAATCAGCCCCCATCGAGCCATGCTCGCCCCCTCGGATCCGTTAGTCGCAACCGCAGCCCGCCGCCGGGGCCGGGCTCGCCGCCGGGGCCGGTACGCCGATGGTCGGCAGGCCCAGCATCACGCCCGCGGGCTTCGGCTGGGGGGCGGCGTTGCGCTTCTCCCACGCGTCTCCGGCGCGCGTGCGCCGTACGCCGAGCGCCGAGCCCTCCGCGAGCAGGTGGTGCGGGGCGGCGTACGTGACGTCTACGGTCACCATGTCGCCCGGGCGAACCGGTTCCTCGGGGCGCGTGAAGTGGACCAGCCGGTTGTCGGGGGCGCGGCCGGACAGCCGCCGAGTGGCGTCGTCCTTGCGGCCCTCGCCCTCGGCGACCATGAGCTCAAGGGTGCGGCCGACCTGCTTCTTGTTCTCCGACCAGGAGATCTCCTCCTGGAGGGCGACCAGCCGCTCGTACCGCGCCTGCACGACCTCCTTGGGGATCTGCCCGTCCATCTCGGCGGCCGGGGTGCCCGGCCGCTTGGAGTACTGGAAGGTGAAGGCCTGGGCGAAGCGCGCCTCGCGTACGACGTGCATCGTCTGCTCGAAGTCCTCCTCGGTCTCGCCGGGGAAGCCCACGATGATGTCGGTGGAGATGGCGGCGTGCGGGATGGCCGCGCGCACCTTCTCGATGATGCCGAGGTAGCGCTCCTGCCGGTACGAGCGCCGCATCGCCTTGAGCACGATGTCGGAGCCGGACTGCAGCGGCATGTGCAGCTGCGGCATCACGTTCTCGGTCTCGGCCATCGCGGCGATGACGTCGTCGGTGAAGTCACGCGGGTGCGGGGAGGTGAAGCGGACCCGCTCCAGGCCCTCGATCCGGCCGCAGGCGCGCAGCAGCTTGCTGAACGCCTCGCGGTCGCCGATGTCGGAGCCGTAGGCGTTGACGTTCTGGCCGAGCAGGGTGATCTCGGTGACGCCCTCGCCGACCAGCGCCTCGACCTCGGCCAGGATGTCGCCGGGGCGGCGGTCCTTCTCCTTGCCGCGCAGCGCCGGAACAATACAGAACGTACACGTGTTGTTACAGCCGACGGAGATGGAGACCCAGGCCGCATACGCCGACTCGCGGCGCGTGGGCAGGGTGGAGGGGAAGGCTTCCAATGACTCGGCGATCTCGACCTGCGCCTCTTCCTGGACGCGGGCCCGCTCCAGCAGCACCGGCAGCTTGCCGATGTTGTGGGTTCCGAAGACCACGTCGACCCACGGCGCCTTCTTGACGATGGTGTCGCGGTCCTTCTGGGCCAGGCAGCCGCCGACGGCGATCTGCATCCCGGGCCGCTTCGCCTTCATCGGGGCGAGTCGGCCGAGGTTGCCGTACAGCCTGTTGTCGGCGTTCTCCCGCACCGCGCACGTGTTGAAGACGATGACGTCGGCCTCGCCCTCGCCGGTGCCCTCGGCTGTCCGGACGTAGCCGGCGTCCTCCAGCAGACCGGAGAGCCGCTCGGAGTCGTGGACATTCATCTGGCACCCGTAGGTGCGGATCTCGTATGTCCCTTAAGGCCCACTTCGTCCACTACTTCGCTCCGGTCGCTGCTGGTCATGCAACCAGGGTAGGTGGTGCCGGGAGTACGTCCCGACCGGACCGGGGGCCGCACCGCACCGTGCCGTAGACCACCCGCCTCAGCCCCTCCCGTCCCGCCCGGACGCCTGGCAGGATCGGTGACTGTGCCCGATGCCCTCGCCCGCCCGCGCAGACGCCGCGTCCTGCGGTCCGTGGCCGCCGCCGCGGCCCTCGCGCTGCTGCTGTGGTGGCTGCTGCCGCTGCGCGGCGGCTCGTCGCCCAGCGGCAAGGTCGTGCTGTCCACGGGCGTGCCCACCGGGGTGTACGAGAAGTACGGCAAGCTGCTGCGCACCGACCTGCGCCGGGACCTGCCGGACGTGGACGTCCGGCTGCTGCACAGCCAGGGCTCGGTGGACAACATCCAGCGGCTGGTGCGCGGGGACGCGTCGTTCGCCATCGCCACCGCCGACTCCGTGGCCACGTACAGCGCGGAGGGCGGCCACGGCGCCGAGCGGCTGCGGGCCTGCGCGCGGCTGTACGACGACTACATGCAGCTGGTGGTCCCCGCGGACTCCCCGGTGCGCTCGGCGCGGGACCTCAAGGACCGGCGGGTCGGGGTCGGCGAGGACCGGTCGGGCGTGCAGCTGATCACCCGGCGGCTGCTGGCGGCCGCCGGGCTGGACTTCGTCACGGACATCGACGCGCGCCGGGTCGGCATCGACCGCATGACGGGGCTGCTGCGCGAGGGGAAGCTGGACGCCTTCTTCTGGTCGGGCGGGCTGCCCACCACGGCCTTGGAGAACCTGGCCGACGACGTCCCGATCCGCCTGGTCCAGCTCGGCGACCTGACCGAGGCACTGCACCGGCAGGGCGAGGCGACCCGCTACTACCGGTCCGCGGTGATGCCGCCGGACACCTATCCGAAGGCGCAGCGCGGCCGGCCGACCAAGACCATCGCGGTGGCGAACCTGCTGGTCACGACCGAGCGGGCGGACGCCGAGCTGACGGAGGGGCTCACCCGTACGGTCATCCGCAGCCGGGACCGGATCGGCGAGGTGGTGCACGCGGCGCAGAAGGTGGACCTGCGGACCGCCGTGTTCACCGACCCGCTGGACCTGCACGAGGGCGCCGCGCGCTACTACCGGTCGGCCAAGCCCTGAGATACCAGTCGGCCAACCCCTGAGATACCGGTTGGCCAAGCCCTGAGATATCGGCCGGTCAGGCACTGAGCCACCGGCCGGTCAGGCCCTGACTCCCCGGCGGTTCGCCTGGGGGGCCTGTCGACCTACCGCTTCAGCGGGCCGTGGCCGCGCCCCGCCGGTGTCGCCGGCCCCTCCCGCTCCTCCGGCCCGGTGCGCGGCACGGTGACGGTCACGCGCAGCCCGGTCGGTTCGTTGGGGGCGTACGCGATCGTGGCGCCGCCCGCGGCGAGCAGGGCGCGCGAGATGGACAGGCCGAGGCCCGAACCGGAGACGTTCTGGTGGCGGCCGCTGCGCCAGAAGCGGTCGCCGACACGTGCGAGTTCGTCCTCGGTGAGCCCCGGGCCGCCGTCGGCGACGGTGATCGTGACGGCGTCGGCGTCCGGTGCGAGCGCGACGGCCACTTCGACCGCCGCGCCCTCGGGCGTGAACTTCAGGGCGTTGTCGACCACGGCGTCGAGCGCGCTGGAGAGCGCCACCGGGTCGGCCCAGCCGGTAACGGCCGCGGACCCGGCACAGGTCAGTTCGATGCCCCTGTCCTCGGCGACCGGCAACCAGGCGCCGACCCGGTCGGCGGCGAGTGCGGCGATGTCGGTGAGGGCGAGCTGGCTGGTGGAGTGCTCGGCGACGGCCAGGTCCAGCAGGTCGTCCAGGACGCGGGCCAGCCGTTTGCCCTCGGTCCGTACCGAGGCGATCTCCTCGTGGCCCTCGGGCAGTTCGAGCGCGAGCAGTTCGATGCGCAGCAGCAGCGCGGACAGCGGGTTGCGCAGCTGGTGGGAGGCGTCGGCGACGAAGGCCCGCTGCTGGTCGAGGACCTCCTCGACGTTGTCGGCCATCTCATTGAAAGAGCGGGCGAGGCGGCGCAGCTCGGGCGGGCCCGAGGCGGCGGCGACCCGGGACTTCATCCGTCCCGTGGCGATGTCGTGGGTGGCGGAGTCCAGGATGCGGACGGGGCGCAGCACCCAGCCGGTGAGCCGGATCGCCGCGGCGACGGCGACCAGCATGGCCGCGGCCTCGCCCGCGACGATGAGCAGCCAGCCGTCGAGGATGCGGGAGCGCATCGGGCCGGTGGGCGACTCGGTGACCACCACGTAGACGACGTCGCCGTCGCGGACGACCGGCGAGGCGACGGCGAGCCGGTCCCGCTGCCAGGGCCAGACCTGGTCCGGGCCGCTGCTGCGGCGGCCGGCCAGGGCCTCCTCGAAGGCGCGCCGGCCCTCCCCCTCGGGTGGCAGCCGCCAGTCGCCGGGAGCCTGGGCCAGCGGGGTCCCGTCACGCTGGAAGACCCCGGCCCGTATGCCGTACACGTCGTAGTAGCGGTCGAGGTCCTCCTGGAGCGCCGACAGCCGCTCGTCCTCCTCGGAGGGCGGGCGGGGGGTGGCCGCCCGGACGGGACTGGCAGTGACGAACTGGGACATGGCGGCGAAGCGGGCCGTGTCGTCGATCCGGTCGACGACCACCCGCTGCTGCTCCCTGGCGGCCATGCTGCCGGCGAGCGGGAAGCCGAGCGCCAGCAGGACGCCCGCCATGAGGACGATGAGCAGCGGAAGGAGTCGTGAGCGCACGTCGGGCTTCAGGCTTCCGGCTTCGGGCTTGCGGCTTCGGACTTCGGGCCGGTGGCTTCGGACTGCACGCGGCGGTCAGCGGGCGGGGGCGACGAGGCGGTAGCCGACGCCGCGGACGGTCTCTATCAGGGCGGGCATCCGCAGTTTGGAGCGGAGGGAGGCGATGTGCACCTCCAGGGTGCGCCCGGTCCCCTCCCAACTGGTGCGCCACACCTCGCTGATGATCTGTTCGCGGCGGAAGACGACGCCGGGGCGCTGTGCGAGCAGGGCGAGCAGGTCGAACTCCTTGCGGGTCAGCGGCACGGTGGCGCCGCTCACCGAGACCTGGCGGGTGGGGAGCTCGATGGTCAGGGCGCCGAGCCGCAGCGGCGGCCTGGGCCCCTCGGCCGGCGGCTCCTCGACCGGCGCGGGACCGTCGGCGGAGGTGGTGCGGCGGCTCACCGCGTGGATGCGGGCGAGCAGTTCCATCGGGTCGTAGGGCTTGACGACGTAGTCGTCGGCGCCCAGGTTGAGCCCGTGGATACGGGAGCGTACGTCGGCCCTCGCGGTCACCATGATCACGGGCGTGGTGGTGCGCTTGCGGATGCGGCCGCACACCTCGAAGCCGTCCTGGTCCGGCAGCCCGAGGTCCAGGAGTACGACGCCGAACGGCGGCCCGGCGTCGGGGAGCAGCGCCTGGAGCGCCTCCTCGCCGCTACGGGCGTGGGTGACGTCGAAGCCGTGCCGGGCGAGGACGGCGGAGAGGGCCGCGGCGACGTGGTTGTCGTCCTCGACGAGCAGCAGTCGCACCGGCCTCTCCTCCTTACCCGTTCGTGTCCTGGATGCGTAGCCGGTGTGACCGGCGGATGACATGTCTCAGGGCATCCACTCCGATACTTGGCGTACGCGTCAAGATGCAGCGGGGGTCCGTTATGCACCCGGTACGGAACGATCCGCGGCGTACGGAGGGATTCGGCGTCCTGTTCACGCAGAGTGTCTGTTTGCAGCCGGATCGTTATGCTCAATTTCAGCTCAGATGTAATGACGCTGGTCGTGACCGCTCATTAAGGTCCTCCCAACCGAGGAGGATGGAGCGAGACGCCGATGAGCGAAGTATCGGTGACCAAGGACGCCACACCCCGTGCGGCGGGCGAGCTGGTCGCGCTGTCAGGAGTCAACAAGCACTTCGGCGCGCTGCACGTGCTCCAGGACATCGATCTGTCCATCGCCCGGGGTGAAGTGGTCGTCGTGATCGGACCATCCGGGTCGGGCAAGTCCACCCTGTGCCGGACGATCAACCGCCTGGAGACGATCGACTCGGGCACGATCACGATCGACGGCAAGCCCTTGCCCCAGGAGGGCAAGGAGCTCGCACGCCTGCGGGCCGACGTCGGCATGGTCTTCCAGTCGTTCAACCTCTTCGCACACAAGACGGTGCTGGAGAACGTCACGCTGGGGCAGATCAAGGTCCGCAAGGCGGACAAGAAGGCCGCCGAGGAGAAGGCGCGCGCCCTGCTCGACCGGGTCGGCGTGGGCACCCAGGCGGACAAGTACCCCGCCCAGCTCTCCGGCGGCCAGCAGCAGCGCGTGGCGATCGCCCGCGCACTGGCCATGGACCCGAAGGTGATCCTCTTCGACGAGCCCACGTCGGCTCTCGACCCGGAGATGATCAACGAGGTGCTGGAGGTCATGCAGCAGCTCGCCCGGGACGGCATGACGATGGTCGTCGTCACCCACGAGATGGGCTTCGCGCGCTCGGCCGCGAACCGGGTGGTCTTCATGGCGGACGGCCGGATCGTCGAAGAGGCCACGCCGGACCAGTTCTTCAGCAACCCCCGCAGCGACCGGGCCAAGGACTTCCTGTCGAAGATCCTGCACCACTGACGCCCTGATCGCCGATCGTCGATCACCGATCGCCGGTCACCCCCGCTCGACGCTCGACGTCTCGACGACTCGACCTCTTAAGGATGTTCACCATGAAGTTCCGCAGGACCACCGCCGCGGCCGCCGCCGTACTCGCCCTGTCCGCGACCGCCACCGCGTGCGGGGGCGGGGGCGATGACGACAAGATCAAGATCGGCATCAAGTTCGACCAGCCGGGTCTGGGCCTGAAGACGCCCGACGGCAAGTTCACCGGCTTCGACGTCGACGTCGCCAAGTACGTGGCCAAGGAGCTGGGTTACGACGAGAAGGACATCAAGTTCGTCCAGGCGCCCAGCGCCGAGCGGGAGAACCTGATCTCGCGCGGCGACGTGAAGTTCGTCGCGGCGACGTACTCGATCAACGACGACCGGAAGAAGAAGGTCAGCTTCGCCGGCCCGTACTTCCTCGCCCACCAGGACCTGCTGGTCCGCAAGGACGACAACTCCATCAAGGACGCCAAGGACCTGAACAGCAAGAAGCTGTGCTCGGTCACCGGCTCCACCTCCGCGCAGAACGTCCACGACGACTTCGCGCCCAAGGCGGACCTGCAGGAGTTCGGCGGCTACTCGGAGTGCCTGACCGGCCTGGAGAACGAGGCCGTCGACGCGCTCACCACGGATGACTCCATCCTCGCCGGCTACGCCTCGCAGGACGAGCACAAGGGCAAGTTCAAGCTCACGGGCCTGAAGCTGAGCGACGAGAACTACGGCATCGGCATCAAGAAGGGCGACACCGAGCTCCAGGGCAAGATCAACAAGGCCCTGGAGAAGATGGTCAAGGACGGCTCCTGGGACAAGGCCGTCAAGGCGAACTTCGGTCCGGCCAACTACAAGTACGAGCCCGCGCCGAAGATCACCGAGAAGAGCTGAGGACACCGCGGCGCGTCGTCCTCAGCGGACGGCGCGCCCCTTCCATCCGATCAGGGGAGAGCGCGGTAGAACGTGTTCGATTTTCTTGAAGGGTATGACCTGCTCGCGGCCTTCTGGACCACGGTGCAGCTCGCCCTCTACTCAGCGATCGGTTCCCTGATCTGGGGAACCATCCTCGCAGCCATGCGGGTCAGCCCCGTCCCGGTGATGCGCGTCTTCGGCACGGCGTACGTCAACCTCATGCGGAACACCCCGCTGACCATCGTCCTTCTCTTCACGTCCCTGGGACTGAACCAGACGCTGGAGGTCGACCTCTTCGGCGGTGAGTCGGACGCCGTCAACTTCCAGCTCGCGGTGCTCGGTCTGACCGCGTACACCGCGACGTTCGTCTGCGAGTCGCTGCGCGCCGGGATCAACACGGTGCCCGTGGGCCAGGCGGAGGCGGCACGCGCGCTGGGCCTGAGCTTCACGCAGGTGCTGTTCCTGGTGGTGCTGCCGCAGGCGTTCCGCGCGGTGATCGCGCCGCTGGCGAACGTCCTGATCGCGCTCACCAAGAACACCACGGTCGCCGCGGCCATCAGCGTCGCCGAAGCCGCGGCCCTGATGAAGGAGATGATCGAGATGGAGAGTCACGCGATCTTCCTTGTCTTCGCGGTGTTCGCCTTCGGCTTCGTGGCGCTGACCCTTCCGACCGGTCTGCTGCTCGGATGGGTGGCCAAGCGCGCGGCGGTGAAGCGATGAACAACCTCTCCGTGCTCTACGACACGCCTGGGCCGCGCGCCCGGCGGCGGAACGTCGTCTTCACCGGCCTGTTCTTGATCGTCCTGGCCCTCGTGGCCTGGTGGGTCCTTCAGAAGATGGCGGACCACCATCAGCTGGACGCCGAAAAGTGGAACCCGTTCGTCGAGGACGGCCGCGTCTGGACCGAGTTCCTGCTGCCCGGCCTGGAGGGGACCCTCAAGGCCGCCGCGCTCTCCATCGCCATCGCGTTGCCACTCGGGGCGGCGCTCGGCATCGGCCGGCTCTCCGACCACGCCTGGATCCGCATCCCCGTAGGCGCGGTGGTCGAGTTCTTCCGCGCCATCCCGGTGCTGATGCTGATGTTCTTCGCCACCCAGGCGTACGCGGAGTTCACCGACATCGAGTCCGATGTCCGGCCGCTGTACGCGGTGGTGACCGGCCTGGTGCTCTACAACGCCTCCGTCATCGCCGAGATCGTCCGGGCGGGCATCCTCTCGCTGCCGCGCGGCCAGACGGACGCCGCGAAGGCCATCGGCATGCGCAAGGGTCAGCTCATGACCTCCGTGCTGCTGCCGCAGGCGGTCACCGTGATGCTCCCGGCACTGGTCAGCCAGCTCGTGGTGATCGTCAAGGACACCGCGCTGGGCGGTGCGCTGCTGGGCTACGAGGAGTTGTTCTTCCAGGTCCGCCCGATCACCGCGAACTACGGTGCCAACACCATCGCCACGATCACCGTCGTCGCGCTGATCTACATCTTGGTGAACTTCCTGCTCACCAGCTTCGCGAGCTGGCTGGAGCGCAAGATGCGGAGCCGTAAGAAGGGAACCGGCGCGGTCCTGTCGGTCGACCAGGCCGACCAGTTGGAGACCGTGGGCGGCCCATCCATGGTGACGGATCGGCAGAGCGGCCACTCCCAGGGCGGCTTTTCCGCGTGACCGTTCGGCACTCTGCGTAAACGGCAGGCGGCGGCGAATGCGCCGCCGCCTGCGCCGTGTCCGCTTCCCCTCTGCCTCGTGTCTCCCTCGTCTGCCTCCTGTCGGCCCCTTTGATCGCTTGACGCAAGCGCCCGCAGTGGGTTGCATACGCTGTGTGATCACGCACCGGGCACCCTCCGCCAACACCCCGTCACCTCGCTCCACCGCCAGCCGAGGAGCCGCGCCGTGGACCCGGTGATCGTCGCTGGGGCGGGTCCGGTGGGGCTGTCCCTGACCCTGGCGCTGGCCCGGCTGGATGTGCCCGTGGTCCTCGTGGACGAGGGTCCCGGACGGGACGAACGGCGGCCGGCGCGTACGGCCGTGCTGCGGCCGGACACCGTGGCGCTCCTGTCGCGGATGGGGTGTGCGAGCGCCTTCGGCGACGAGCGCTGGGTGGCGTGGCGGACGATGCGGCGGCGGCATCTGGTGCGGCGGGTGCCCTTCGGGCCGGGGGCGGGAGAGGCCACGGGTTCCGTGGCCGGGCCGGGTGCCGTCGCAGAGGTCGCCGAGAGTAAGGCTTCCGGTGCTTCCGGTGCTTCCGATGCGGCGGCCGCGGGCGCGGGCACCGCGCCGGTGCACCTGGCCCAGCACGACCTCACCCGCGTGCTCCGCGCCGAGCTGGCGGCGCTCGCTGCCACCGGCCTGGTCACGCTCGTCACCAACAGCCGCATCGACAGGCTGGAGCAGGACGCCGTGGGCGTCTCCGTGCACACCCGGGGGGCGACCGAGACCTGGTGGCGCGGCAGCCATCTGGTCGGCTGCGACGGCCCCAGGTCCACGGTCCGCAAGCTCCTCGGGGTGCGCTTCCCCGGACGCACGGCGGTGGAACGGCAGGCGATCGCCGCGCTGCGTACCGAACTCCCCTGGCCGGGCGAGGGCGTTCTGCACCGCTCACCGCCCTGGCGTACCGCCGACGACGAGGTGACCGCCCGGCCGCTGCCCGGCGGTGTGTGGCGGCTGGACTGGCTGCTGCCGCCCGGTGGCGACCTGGTGACGCCGGACGCGCTGCTCGCGCGCGTGAACGACACCCTCGCGGGGTGGTACGACGATGCCGCGCCCCCGTACGAGCTGCTGGACACCGGCGTGTACACCGTGCACCACCGGCTCGCGCGGCGCTGGCGGGTGGGGCGCGCGTTCCTCGCCGGAGACGCCGCCCACCTGCTGGGCGCGCTCGGCACCCAGGGCCTGGACGAAGGACTGCGGGACGTCGGCAACCTGGCCTGGAAGCTGGGGCTGGTCTGGCACCACGCGGCAGGGGATCCGGACACCCTGCTGGACAGCTACCAGGCGGAGCGGCGCGGCGCGGTCGGCGCCCGGCTGCGGGCCGCGGACCAGGCGCTGCCGCCGGTACGGGCCACGGGCGGCTGGCGCGCGGTGCGCCGCACGGTCGTGCCCGGCGCGGCGCGCGGGCACGATGCCCTGCTCACCGAGGGGCATCTCGGGGAGGGGCCGCTCGGCGCGCCCCCGGTGTACGCCCGCTCGCCGCTGGCGCCCGCCGCCGTGCCCGACGGCGGCGTCACCGTCGGTACACCGCTCGGTGCGCTGGTCGCCGATGTGCCGGTGACCGCGTCGGACGGCGCGTCGGTGCGGCTGCGGGACCGGCTCGGCCGGGATCTGCTGGTGGTGCTGGTCGCCCCCGGTACGGGCGTGTGGGACCGGCGGCACTGGTTGCGTGCGGGCCTGATGCCGCGTCTGGCGGCGGCCGTGGCGGCGCTGCCGCTCCCGGCGGAACTGCTGGTGGCCGAGGAGTATCCGGGCGCCGCCGCGCACACGGTGCTGCTGGTGCGCCCGGACGGACATCTGGCCGCGGCGCTGTCGGGCGTCCGGCCCGCCGAGCTGTACGCGTACGCGGACGCGGTACGCGGCGGCAGCGCGGCGCGAGGGGCGGAGGGCGTCCCGGGGCAGTCGGAGAAGCCGAAGAGGTTCCAGGAGTTGGACGGGGCGGAGAGGGCGGAGGACAAGGCCAGGACGGCGGCCCGGGGCTAGGCCCGGGGCTGTGGGCCCAGGGCTGGGGTCCATGTGGCGGTACGTGGTTGACCGCCTCTTCGCGCGCGTGGTTCACTGCGCGGCGTGACCGGCACCCGGCTTCCGCGCTTCTGGCGGAGGGTCCATGTGGACCTCCTCCGCTACGCGGGCTGCGTGTGTCGCCCGTCCTGTTGATCCGCTTCCCGCGCGCGGCATGGGCCGCGCCCCTTCGCGATCCCTCAGGACGGTCCCTGTGTCTGACGTACGTACTCCCCTGCCCGCGCCCGCCGCGGTGCCCGCACATGCCGATGAGCCACCGCACGCCGCTCGGCCGCCGCAGACCGCTCGGCCGCCGCACGCCGATTCCGCGGCCGTAGCGCCCGGTTCCGGCCCCGACGCCGCCGAACTGCTCGCATTCGCCCTCCGTACAGCCGCCGACACCGCTCTCGTCGCCGCGCTTCCGCTGGACCCGGAAGGCCGCACCTGGCTGCGGCTGGACGGTCCCGGCGGCAGCGAGGCATGGCTGATCGCGTGGCCGCCCGGCGCCGGCACCGGCTGGCACGACCACGGCGGCTCGCGCGGCGCCTTCGCCACCGCCCAGGGCGAGTTGACCGAGCAGTCCCTCGCCGCGCGACTGCCCGGCGAGGGCTGGAAGACGCTGGAGCTGGCGGACGGCCTCGACCGGACGCGGCGCCTGCCGGACGGGCGCGGCCGGGCCTTCGGGCCGCACCACGTCCACCAGGTGTTCAACGCCTCGGCGGAGCGGCACGCGATCTCGGTGCACGCGTACTACCCGCCGCTGCCGCTGATGCGGCGGTACAGCCGCACCGGGCCGGTCCTCCGGCTGGAGCAGGTCGAACTCCCGGAGGAGTGGGCATGAGCCCCGGCGTCGACGTGCTCCTGACCGAGGCCCGCGAGGAGCTGGAACGGGTCGGTCCGACAGAGGCCGCGCGGGTCAGGACCGAGGGCGGCCTGCTGGTCGACATCCGGTACGCGGCGCTCCGGGAACGCGACGGCACGATCCCCGGTGCGTTGATCGTGGAGCGCAACGAACTGGAGTGGCGGCTGGATCCGCTGTGCGCCCACCGGCTTCCCGAGGCGACCGGGCACGAGCTGCCGGTGGTCGTGATCTGCAACGAGGGCTATGCGTCGAGCTTCGCGGCCGTCTCGCTGCGCCGACTCGGCCTGAGCCGGGCGACGGACCTCATCGGCGGCTTCCAGGCATGGCGCGCCGCGGGCCTGCCCATACGGACCTGAGCCACGCCGGTCGGCGTCCCCTTGCCTGCGGGCAGGTGGATACGTGCCTGACACGGGCGGCGGGGTCCCGCCGGCCCGCGCGGCGCCTCGCGCGCTCCCCCAGACGCTTCCGGCGGCCATACAGCCCGCGCCTCACGCCCCGGTGCGGACCGCGGCGCGCAGGGCCGCACCGCCGAGGCCCTCCGCGCGGCCCCGGTCGCGCGGACCGGCTCTGATCGCGGGCCGGTTCTGGTCGGGGCGGCGCGGTCAGTCGTCGGGGAGGTGGGCGTCGAGGATTTCCGGGTCCGCGCCCTCCTCCTCCAGCGCGCGCCGCACGACGCGCAGGGCCAGCCCCTCGGGGTAGCCCTTGCGCGCCAGCATCCCGGCGAGGCGGCGGAGCCGCTTGTCGGGGGCGAGGCCGCGGGTGGTGCGCAGCTTGCGCTCCACCAGCTCGCGGGCGGTGTACTCCTCCTGCTCGGAGTCGAGGCGGCCGACGGCCTCGTCGATCACCCCGGAGTCCACGCCCTTGGTGCGCAGTTCGCGGGCGAGCGCACGGCGGGCCAGGCCCCGGCTGTGGTGCCGGGACTCCACCCACGCCCCGGCGAAGGCGGCGTCGTCGATCAGCCCGACGTCCTCGAAGCGGGACAGCACTTCCTGGGCCGCGTCTTCGGGGATGCCGCGCTTGCGCAGCGCGTCGGCGAGTTGCTTCCGGGTGCGCGGGGTGCCGGTGAGCAGGCGCAGGCAGATCGCCCGCGCCTGCTCCCGCGGGTCCTGCGGACGGGCCGGAGCCCCCGGCTCACCCCCGGCGGCGTCCTCCCCGAAGGGCGGCCCACCGCGGGCGGGGGCTCCGTCCTCCCCGGTACGGCCCCGGCGTCCTCCGCGGTCGCCGCGGAGCGAGCCGCCGCGCCCGCCGCCGGGCGACCGGCCCGGCGGCTCCGGCTCAGGCTCCGGCCAGTCGGTTCGCCGCGTCACGGATCAGCTCTTGGCCGCGGCGGCCTTGGTCGCCTTCGCTCCGGTCTTGGCCGTGGCGGGCGCGGCCTTCACCGGTGCGGCGGCCGCGGCACCGGCCGCGCCGGCGGCGTCGGCACCGGGCTCGGCGGCCGGGGCCTCGGGCTTGACGCCGATGCCCAGCTTCTCCTTGATCTTCTTCTCGATCTCGTTGGCGAGGTCGGGGTTGTCCTTGAGGAAGTTGCGGGCGTTCTCCTTGCCCTGGCCGAGCTGGTCGCCCTCGTACGTGTACCAGGCGCCGGACTTGCGGATGAAGCCGTGCTCGACGCCCATGTCGATCAGGCCGCCCTCGCGGCTGATGCCCTGGCCGTAGAGGATGTCGAACTCGGCCTGCTTGAAGGGCGGCGCGACCTTGTTCTTGACGACCTTGACGCGGGTGCGGTTACCGACCGCGTCGGTGCCGTCCTTGAGGGTCTCGATGCGGCGGATGTCCAGCCGCACGGAGGCGTAGAACTTCAGCGCGCGGCCACCGGTCGTCGTCTCCGGGGAGCCGAACATGACGCCGACCTTCTCGCGGAGCTGGTTGATGAAGATCGCGGTGGTCTTGGACTGGTTCAGCGCACCGGTGATCTTCCGCAGCGCCTGGCTCATCAGCCGGGCCTGGAGGCCGACGTGCGAGTCGCCCATCTCACCCTCGATCTCCGCGCGCGGCACCAGCGCGGCCACGGAGTCGATGACGATGAGGTCGAGCGCGCCGGAGCGGATCAGCATGTCCGTGATCTCCAGCGCCTGCTCGCCGTTGTCCGGCTGGGACAGGATCAGGGAGTCGGTGTCCACGCCGAGCTTCTGGGCGTAGTCGGGGTCGAGCGCGTGCTCGGCGTCCACGAAGGCCACCGTGCCGCCCGCGCGCTGGGCGTTGGCCACCGCGTGCAGGGTCAGGGTCGTCTTACCGGAGGACTCCGGGCCGTAGACCTCCACGACACGGCCGCGCGGCAGCCCGCCGACGCCGAGGGCGACATCCAGAGCGGTCGACCCGGTGGGGATGACCTCGATGGGCTCGTTCGGCCGCTCGCCCATGCGCATCACGGCGCCCTTGCCGAATTGCCGTTCAATCTGTGCGAGCGCGGCGTCGAGCGCCTTCTCGCGGTCGGTTCCTGCCATGGGTTCCACCCGGTTTGCTTGAGTCGATCGCTTCACGTCCATGACGCTAACGCCTGCCACTGACAATGCGCCCGGACGGCGGCCGGCCTGTGGAAAACCCGGGCCGGAACACCCATGAGAATGGATGTTCGATTTTCGTGTCAACCGCGCCGCATACGTCTCAATCGCGCCGCGTACGTGTCAACCGCGCCGCACCAGCGCGCCGCGGGCCCGCGCCAGCGCCGACGGCCGGGGCCCCCGCCGCGGCCGCCCGTGGACCCGCGGATCGTCGGTGACGTCGTAGCGCTTGATGTACGCCCCGAGGAACGCCTGCAACGTGGCGGTCGCCGGGATGGCGATCAAGGCTCCCACCGCGCCCAGCAGCGCGGTCCCCGCGATCACCGAGCCGAAGGCGACGGCCGGATGGATGTCCACGGTCCTGGCGGTGATCCTGGGCTGGAGCAGATAGTTCTCGAACTGCTGGTAGACCACCACGAAGCCGAACACCCACACCGCGTACCAGGGGTCGACGGTGAACGCGATCAGCATCGGCAGCGCGCCCGCCATGTAGGTGCCGATCGTCGGGATGAACTGCGAGATCAGCCCCACCCAGACGGCCAGCGCCGGGGCGTAGGGCACGCCCAGGCTCTCCAGCAGGATGTAGTGCGCCACGCCCGAGATCAGCGCCATGAGGCCGCGTGAGTAGAGATAGCCGCCGGTCTTGGCGACCGCGATCTCCCAGGCGCGCAGCACCTCGGCCTGCCGGTGCGGCGGCAGCATGGAGCACAGGTTGCGGCGCAGCCGGGGGCCGTCGGCGGCGAAGTAGAACGCGAAGAGCATCACCGTCAGGGCCTGGAAGAGCCCGCCGAGGACGGCCGCGGACACGTCCAGGACGTTGTCGGCGCTGTCCTTGACGTACTTCCGCAGCCACTCGGAGTGCAGCAGGCTGTCCTGGATCTCCACGCGCGACAGCTCCGTGTGGAACGTCGCGTTGATCCAGCGGATCACCTGGTCCAGGTACTTGGGGAAGTCGTCGACCATGGTGACGATCTGGCCCGCGAGCATCGACCCGAGCAGCGTGAAGAACCCCGCGACGGCGATGAGGATGCCGAGGAAGACGAGAGCGGTGGCCACTCCCCGTCGCACGCCCCGCGCGGCCATCCGGTCCACCGCGGGCTCGACCGCGAGCGCCAGGAAGAACGCGATCAGGATGTTGAGCAGCAGCCCGGTGAGCTGGTCGAACGCCCAGGTGGCGAAGCGGAAGCAGGCCACCAGGGCGAGTGCCAGCACCATGGCACGCGGCAGCCAGGCGGGCATCCGCGCCGCCTGCGCCCCCGGCCCGGCCGGCTCCGCCGCACCCTCCGGCACCGGCTGTCCCGGGATGCCGTGTCCGGGCGCCGTCTGCGCGGGTGCCGTCTCGTCGGGGGGCGTCGCTTCGCTCGTGGCCACCCGCCCAGTGTGGCGTACGCGCCGCTCAGCGCTTGTCGTGGGGGACGTCCACGGCCTTGCACACGCCGCGCCACACGTCCTTGGCCTCCCAGCCCGCGGCGAGCGCTTCGCGTACGGTCCGGCCGCCGAGCTCGGACATCACGTGATCGCGCGCGAACGAGTCGGCGTAGGCCTCGCCGAAGTGGTCCGCCATCCGCTGCCAGAAGTCCGTCAACCGCATGAATCCCACTCCGTACCCACTCTGACCTGCATGTTTCCTACCTGCTTGCACCCTCGCGACGCCAGGGGTGCCCGGGGAGTCCGCCTCCCCGCAGGACCAAGCATCCACCACCGCGCGACCTGGCGTGCCCACGTCGCCCTCGCGCTAATGTGCGCGCGTGAGCCTTTATGTCGTGATGGGATTCGGGCCCGCCGGGGCGGCCACCGCTCGGCTGCTGGCCGAGAAGGGTCATTCGGTACGGGTCGTGACCAGGTCGGGCCGAAGTCCGGAGCCCGGTATCGAGCACGTCGCGTTGGACGCGACGGACAGCAGGCGGCTGATCGAGGCCGCGCAGGGCGCGGCGGCGATCTTCAACTGCGCGGCACCGCCCTACCACCGCTGGGCGAGCCACTGGCCCCCGCTGGCCTCCTCGGTCTGCGCGGCGGCCGAGGCGACCGGGGCCGTCCTGGTGATGCTGGGCAACCTCTACGGCTACGGTCCGGTGGGCCGTCCCATGACCGAGGAGCTGCCGCTCGCGGCGACCGGCCCCAAGGGACGGGTGCGCGCCGCTGTCTGGGAGCAGGCGCGGACACTGCACGAGCAGGGTCGCGTCAAGGCGGTCGAGGTGCGGGCCTCGGACTTCTTCGGGCCCGGAGTGACCGACGGCGGGCACCTGGCCGCGCGGGTCGTGCCACGAGTGCTGCGCGGCAAGCCGGTCTCCGCGCTCGGGGACCCGGACGCCCCGCACAGCTGGAGTTACCTCCCCGATGTGGCCAGGGCCCTGGTCGAGGTCGCGGGCGAGGAGCGGGCCTGGGGACGGGCCTGGCACGTCCCCACGGGGCCCGCGCTGTCCACCCGGGCGATGGTCGGCCGCCTTGCCGCTCAGTCGGGGACGGGGCCGGTCGCGGTGCGCAGGCTGCCGCCGGCCGTACTGGGTGTCGTGTCGGTCTTCTCCCCGCTGATCCGTGAACTCAAGGAGATCCGCTACCAGTTCGACCGCCCCTTCGTCGTTGATTCGAGCGCTTACGAAGCCGCGTTCGCGGTACGGGCCACCCCTGTCGATGAGCAGGTCAAGGCGACGGTCGACTGGTGGCGGGAGCGGCTGGCCACCACCGGGTGACACGACGCCGGCCGGGACGGTCTAGTCGGCGTTCTCGCCCTGGTCGGCGTTCTCGCCCTGGTCGGCGTTCTCGCCCTGGTCGGCGTTCTCGCCCAAGGGCACCACGAGTCCGATACCCTCGGCCGCCACGGCGATGGCGTAGTCGAAGAACGCGGACTCGTCCCGGACGCTGTCGTGGGTGCGGCTGAAGACCTGGAACACCAGGAGGCCGACCAGACTGCTCCACAGCACGATGCCGCGCTCGATGATGTCCGAGAACGGAGCCTCGGGCACGCCGCCGAAGAGCTGCACGGCCTCCGGCAGGAGCAGCGGCGGCCCGGGCACCACCCGCCGGGGCGGGGTGAGTTCACCGGCCTCCAGCGCCGACCGCACAATGCCGGCCAGCACCGCGGGGGTGCGCGAGGCGGGCGGGACCGTGTCCTGCGGGGCGTGGTAGTCCGGAACGGGCGAGCCGTAGATGAGCGTGAACTCGGCGGGGTTGTCGAAGGACCACTGCCGCAGTGCGCGGGTCACCGCGAGGAACCGCGCGCCCGCCGACGCGCCGGCGTCCCTGGCGGCCTGATCGGCCTGCTCCATCGCGGCGCCGGACTCGTTGTAGGCGTCGATGACCAGCGCGGTCAACAGGTCGTCCCGGTGCGGGAAGACGGCTTCCACGTCGGCGACGGCAAGGCCGCTGTCACGGGCGACGGCGTCCAGGGACAGCCCTGCGGCGCCCAGTTTCACCAGCAGTTGGCGCGCGGTGGCCTTGATGACCACCGGCGGCCGGGTGTTCTCATCAGCGGCGCTTGCTCCGGAAACATCCATGACCGAACCGTAACTTGCCGGTTGCGAGGGCCATCGGCGCGGTCGCCCGAGCGCCTCGACCATGCGCTGTGATCCGGCCACACCCCATCGGTTCCGGGACGTGGGACGCGCCGGACGACGGCCGCCGTCAACCGCGTGCGACCAGCACCCCGCCCCTGAGAGTGCTGCTGAGCGTGAGCCGCTCCCCTGCGGCGCGTTCCGGCCTACGGTCGGAGCATGGACCGTACCGAAGCAGCGTCCCTGGCTCCTTGTGCCCGCGCCGAGCAGTTCGTATGGCTGACCGCCCGCGTCCTGGAGCAGCACCGATTCGCGTTCCACTTCCTGAACGGCGGCGCCGATCCGGTCGAGGCCGCACTCGCCGCGTACGAGCGGGCGGACGGCGGTTTCGGCCACGCGCTGGAGCCGGATCTGCGGGGACCGGTGAGCCAGCCGCTGCACACCGCGCAGGGGCTGCGCGTGCTGGACTCGATCGGCCGGTGCGGCGGTCAGCGTGTGGAGCGGATCTGCCGCTATCTGACGCGGGTCTCCACGCCGGACGGCGCGCTGCCGGCGGTGCACCCGTCGTTGCGCGGCTATCCGGCGGCCCCCTGGATCCCGGTACGCGACCATCCGCCGAGCGCGCTGCTGGCCACCGGTCCGGTGGTGGGCCTGCTGCACGGCAACGAGGTGTGGCACGCGTGGCTCTTCCGCGCCACGGACTTCTGCTGGGCGGCGGTCGGGGCGCTGGCGGACGGCGCACGGACCCATCCGTACGAGGTGCAGGCGGCGGTCGCGTTCCTGGACGGGGCGCCGGACCGCCCGCGCGCGGAGGTGCTGGCCGAGCGGCTCGGCCGAAGCGTGCGCGAGCAGCGCCTGGTGGTGCTGGATCCGGACCGCGCGGCCGACCATCCGCTGCCGGAGGGCTACGCGCCGGGCGAGTACCACTACGCGTACGACTTCGCGCGCACCCCGGACTCGCTCGGCCGCCGGTGGTTCACCGACGCCGAGATGGAACGCTCCCTGGACCTCCTGGCGGCGGCGCAGGAGACGGACGGCGGCTGGCCGATCCGCTGGCGCGCGTGGGCCCCGGGTACGGCGCTGGAGTCGCGGCCGATCGTGACCATCGAGGCTCTGCTGACGCTGCGCGCGCACGGGCGGGAGATCGCCTGAATCGCGGTCACGCGCGCGGGGCCCGCGGTCGCGACGACCACTATGCCCGCCTCGCGGTCCCGCGCGCGTGGGGCCCGCCGTCGGCGAGCTGGCGCTTCACGGGCACGTCGGGCGCGGTCCCGCGCGCGTGGGGGCCCGCCTCTCGGGTGAGGCGGGCCCTGCCGGCGCTAGCCGGTCAGCGCTCGGACGGCCGCGGCCACCGCCACGGCCGCTCCCACCACCACCAGGAAGGGCGCGCGCAGCAGCAGGGCGAGCGCGGCGGCGCCGACCCCGGCGGCGCGGGCGTCGATCACCAAGGTGTGCGCGTCGCTGAAGGTCTGCTGCGCGGTGAGGGCGGCCAGCAGCGCGACCGGCACCAGTGCGGCCAGCCGTTTGACGGCCGGGCGCTCCAGCACCCCGGCGGGCACCGACAGCCCCAGCAGCTTGACCAGGTAGCAGCCGAGCGCGGTCGCCGCGATGGCGATCCAGGTGTTCAACGGGTTCCCTCCCCGATCTCCGCTGTCTCCGCATCCGCTTTCTCCGCGCCGATCTCCCGGGCCTGCGTCTCCGCGCTCGGGCCGCCGGTACGTCCGTGCACGGCGAGGACCAGGGGTGCGGCGAGGGCGGCCACGAGGACCGGCACTCCGGCGGGCAGCACGGGCACACACGCCAGGACGAGCAGCACACCGAGCGCGGCGACCGCCCGCTCCGTACCGTGCTGGAGTTTCGGCGCGAGCAGGGCGAGGAAGACCGCGGGCCCGGCGGCGTCCAGCCCCCAGGCGTCGGTGTCGCCGAGCGCGGAGGCGCCGAGGGCGCCGACGAGGGTGGTGAGATTCCACAATACGAAAAGCGTCGCCCCTGTGACGGTGAAACCGAGCCGCGCCGAGCGCCGGTCACGCTGGGCGAAGGCGACGGCGGCCGTCTCGTCGATGACCCAGTGGGCGGCGAGCGGCCGCACGGCGCGGGGAAGCCGCAGGATCCCGGACAGCCGCATCCCGTAGAAGGCGTTGCGGACCCCCAGGAAGAACGCCCCGGCGGCGGCGGTCAGCGGGGTCCCGCCCGCGGCCACCGCGCTGACCAGGGCGAACTGGGAGGCGCCGGTGAAGACGAACAGGCTGAGCGCGCAGGTCTGGAGCACGTCGAGCCCGGCGTCGGCGGAGGTCACACCGAAGGCGAAGCCGGAGAGTCCGACGGCGACGCCGACGCCCAGTGCGTCACGGATGACGGCCCGGTCCGCCGCTGGACGGCCGGCGGGAGAGCCAAGGGAATCGAGGGAGCCGAGGGAATCGAGGGAGTTGGGAGAGTCGAGGGATATGTCTGTCGCTCTTGGTTTTGCTGGTTCTGCCACGCCCCGCACGCTAAGAGGCGCGGTCAGCCCCGGTCTTGTACGTTCTTGCGCTCGCGCCGGTAGGCGCCCGGCGGCACCCCGACGATGCGGGAGAAGTGCCGGTTCAGGTGCGGCTGGTCGGTGAAGCCGACGGCGACGGCGGCCTGTGCGGGCGGTGTGCCCGCGTCCAACAGGCGGCGGGCGCGCCGCACCCGGGCATCGGTGAGCCACGTGTGCGGCGGCATCCCATAGGTGTCCCGGAACGCGCGCAGCAGCGAGAAGGGGCTGGTGCCCAGTTCGGCGGCGAGCGTGCTCAGCGACGGCGGGTCGGCCATGCGCTCCTCCAGCAGGGCCCGGGCGCGTACGGCGTTGCGCGCGCCGGCGCCGGGCACCGTGCGCGGCGCGAGCGGCGCGCCGTACAGCCGCAACACCCGGGCGACGGCGATCCGCAGCAGGCTGTCGGCGGCCAGCGCGTTGCCCTCCTCCGCCGCCCGGTGCACCTCGGTGACCAGGCGGTGGCTGCGCCGATCGGCCTCGATCACGACCTCACGGAATCCGGCAGTGCCGCGGATCGCCGAGGTCTCCGCCGCGATGTCCGCCACCAGCTCGGGCGCCGGGTAGAGCACCTGGTACCGCCACCCCTCCGGCACACCGGCGTGCCCGGTGTGCGGCACGTCCGGGTTGAGCAGCGCCACCCCGCCGGATCCGACGCGCTCCATGTCGCCCGCGTGCCGGAACTCCTCGATGCCGTGCGTGATCGCCGCGATGACGAAGGTGTCGTGGGTGTGCGGCACGAATGCCTTGCGGATGTACCGGGCCCGCAGCAGGTCGACCCCCGGCAGCTCGGGGTGCTGCCAGTGCCGTGCGCTCTCCCCGCTGCTGCCCATGACCCCCATTCTGCGCCCCGTCCGCACGGCGCTGACCTGCGGGTGGGGGCGGTTGTCAGTGGTGCGGTGCACGATTGGGGGCATGGTCACGTCGGCGCTCAGCGACTTCTCCCCCGCCACCCGCGGGTGGTTCACCGGAGCCTTCCGTGCGCCCACGGCCGCGCAGGAAGGGGCGTGGCGGGCGATCGGCCAGGGCTCGGACGTGCTGGTGGTGGCGCCGACCGGCTCGGGCAAGACCCTGGCCGCGTTCCTGGCGGCCCTGGACCGGCTGGCGAGCGCTCCGCCGCCCGCCGAGGCCCGCAAGCGGTGCCGTGTGCTGTACGTGTCTCCGCTCAAGGCCCTGGCGGTGGACGTGGAGCGCAATCTGCGCAGCCCGCTCACCGGCATCCGGCACGAAGCGGTGCGGCTCGGCCTGCCCGAGCCGGAGGTCAGGGTCGCCATCCGCTCGGGCGACACCCCGGCGGCCGAGCGGCGTGCCATCGCCACGCGCCCGCCGGACATCCTGATCACCACGCCCGAGTCGCTGTTCCTGATGCTCACCTCCGCGGCGCGGGAGGCGCTCAGCGGGGTGGAGACGGTGATCCTCGACGAGGTGCACGCCGTCGCCGGGACCAAGCGCGGCGCGCATCTCGCGCTGACCCTGGAGCGGCTGGACGAGATGCTGGCGGCCCCGGCCCGGCGGATCGGCCTGTCGGCGACCGTGCGGCCGGTGGACGAGGTGGCGCGCTTCCTGTCGCCGCGCCGCAAGGTGGAGATCGTCCAGCCGCCGTCCGGCAAGGAGTTCGACCTCTCCGTGGTCGTGCCGGTGGAGGACCTCGGCGAGTTGGGCGGGTCCCCCGTCCAGGACGGCGACACGGGCGAGAAGCCGTCGATCTGGCCGCATGTGGAGGAGCGCATCGCGGACCTGGTGCAGGCGCACCGCTCCACCATCGTCTTCGCCAACTCGCGCCGCCTGGCGGAGCGGCTGTGCAACCGGCTCAACGAGATCGCGTACGAGCGCACCACCGGCGAACCCCTGCCGGAGGACCACTCCCCCGCCGAGCTGATGGCCGAGTCGGGAGCCGCCAGGGGCGCCCCGGCGCTGCTCGCCCGCGCCCACCACGGGTCGGTCTCCAAGGAGCAGCGGGCGCAGGTCGAGGAGGACCTCAAGGCGGGCCGGCTGCCGGCGGTCGTCGCCACCTCCAGCCTGGAGCTGGGCATCGACATGGGGGCGGTCGACCTCGTCGTCCAGGTCGAGTCGCCGCCGTCGGTGGCCTCCGGCCTCCAGCGGGTGGGCCGCGCCGGGCACCAGGTGGGCGCGGTGTCCACCGGGGTCGTCTTCCCCAAGTACCGCGGCGACCTGGTGCAGTCCGCGGTGGTCACCGAGCGGATGCGCGCCGGCGCCATCGAGTCGCTGCGGGTCCCCGCGAACCCGCTGGACGTGCTCGCCCAGCAGCTGGTCGCCATGACGGCGATGGACACCTGGGACGTGGACGAGCTGCTGGCCCTGGTGCGGCGCGCGGCGCCCTTCGCCGCCCTTCCCGAATCGGCCTTCACCGCGGTGCTCGACATGCTCGCGGGCCGCTATCCGTCGGACGCGTTCGCGGAGCTGCGGCCGCGCCTGGTGTGGGACCGGGTCGCGGGGACGGTCACCGGGCGGCCGGGCGCGCAGCGGCTCGCCGTCACCTCCGGCGGCACCATCCCCGACCGCGGCCTGTTCGGCGTCTTCCTCGCCGGTGCCGACCCCAAGCGGGGCGGCGGGAGGGTCGGTGAGCTGGACGAGGAGATGGTCTACGAGTCGCGTGTCGGGGACGTCTTCACCCTCGGCACGACCTCCTGGCGCATCGAGAACATCACGCGCGACCGGGTGCTGGTCACCCCCGCGCCCGGGGTTCCCGGGCGACTGCCGTTCTGGAAGGGCGACCAGCTCGGCCGCCCGCTCGAACTGGGCCGTGCGCTGGGCGCGTTCCTCCGCGAGATCGGCGGGATGGCCCCGGAGGCCGCCCGGGAGCGGCTGGCCTCGGCCGGCCTGGACGCCTGGGCGGCCGACAATGTGCTCGGGTACCTCGCGGAGCAGAAGCAGGCGTGCGGTCATGTCCCGGACGACCGGACGATCGTGGTCGAGCGGTTCCGGGACGAGCTGGGCGACTGGCGCGTGGTCGTCCACTCGCCGTTCGGCGCCCAGGTGCACGCGCCGTGGGCGCTGGCCCTCGGCGCCCGCCTCACCGAGCGGTACGGCATGGACGCCCAGGTGATGCACGCGGACGACGGCATCGTGCTGCGGCTGCCGGACGCAGACGTGATGGGACTGGACTTCCTGGACGACGATCCCGCCGCCCGCGGCCGGGAGTACGACACCGAACAGTCCCCCGTCGGGGCGGCCGACGTCGCGTTCGACAAAGGCGAGGTCGACCAGATCGTCACCGACCAGGTGGGCGGCTCGGCGCTGTTCGCCGCCCGGTTCCGGGAGTGCGCCGCCCGCGCCCTGCTGCTCCCCCGGCGCGATCCCGGCAAGCGCACCCCGCTGTGGCAGCAGCGCCAGCGCGCGGCGCAGCTGCTGCAGGTGGCGAGCGAGTTCGGGTCGTTCCCGATCGTGCTCGAAGCCGTCCGGGAATGCCTCCAGGACGTGTTCGACGTGCCGGGCCTCGTCGAGCTGATGGGGGACATCGAGGCCCGCCGGGTGCGGCTGGTCGAGGTGACGACCCCCGAGCCGTCGCCGTTCGCCCGCTCGCTGCTCTTCGGCTATGTGGCGCAGTTCCTGTACGAAGGCGACTCGCCGCTGGCCGAGCGGCGCGCCGCGGCGCTCTCCCTGGACTCGCGGCTGCTGGCCGAGCTGCTGGGCCAGGCGGAGCTGCGCGAGCTGCTCGACGCCGACGTGCTGGCCGAGCTGGAGCGGGAGCTGCAGTGGCTCACCGAGGACCGGCGGGCCAAGGACCGCGAGAGCGTCGCCGACCTGCTGCGGCTGCTCGGCCCGCTCACCGCCGACGAGCTGGCCGAGCGCGGCGCCGACCCGTCGTGGGTCGAGGACCTGGCGGCCGCCCGCCGGGCGATCCGGGTCCGGATCGCCGGCCGGGACCACTGGGCCGCTGTCGAGGACGCGGGCCGCCTCCGGGACGCGCTGGGCACCGCGCTGCCCGTGGGAGTTCCGGAGGCGTTCACCGAACCCGTCAAGGACCCCCTCGGCGACCTGCTCGCCCGGTTCGCGCGGACGCACGGCCCCTTCACCTCCGCCCGGGCGGCCGCCCGGTTCGGTCTCGGCGAGGCCGTCGCCGACGGCGTGCTGCACCGCCTCGCCGCCGACGGCAGGGTGCTCCTGGGCGAGTTCCATCCGGCGGGCATCGGGCAGGAGTGGTGCGACGCGGCGGTGCTGCGCCGACTGCGCCGCCGCTCGCTGGCCGCGCTGCGCCAGGAGCTGGAGCCGGTGCCGCCCGCCGCGCTCGCCGCCTTCCTCCCGCAGTGGCAGCACCTGGGCACGAGCAGTCTGCGCGGCATCGACGGCTTGGTGCGCGCCATCGAGCAGCTCCAGGGCGCCCCGGTCCCCGCCTCGGCCCTGGAGAAGCTGGTCCTGCCGTCCCGCGTCGTCGACTACAGCCCGACGATGCTGGACGAGCTCACCGCCGCGGGCGAGGTGGTCTGGGCCGGGGCCGGGGCGCTGCCCGGCAAGGACGGCTGGGTCTCCCTCCACCTGGCCGAGGCCGCCCCCCTGCTGCTGCACCCCCCGCACGCGCTGGAGGCGAGCCCGCTGCACCAGGCCGTGCTGGACGCCCTCTCCGGGGGGTACGGACTGTTCTTCCGCCAGATCGCCGACCAGGTCCGCGCCGCGCTCCCGGACTGCACCGATCCCCAGCTGGCCGACGCCGTGTGGGACCTGGCCTGGTCCGGACGGCTGACCAACGACACCCTGGCGCCACTGCGCGCGCTCCTCGGCTCGGGCCGTACGGCGGGAGCCACCGCCCACCGCGCCCGGCGCACCGTCCCGCGCGGCCGGTACGGCACGTTCACCGGCCGCGCCGCGGTCCCCGGCCGGCCCCCCGCCTCCCGCGGCGGACCGCCGACGGTCGCCGGGCGCTGGTCCCTGCTGCCGGAGCGGGAGCCGGACGCCACGCACCGCGCCCACGCCCTGGCCCGTACGCTGCTGGACCGCCATGGCGTCGTCACCCGCGGTGCCGTGGCGGCCGAAGGCGTCGAGGGCGGCTTCTCCGCCGCGTACCGGGTGCTGTCGGCGTTCGAGGAGACCGGCCAGGCCCGCCGGGGCTACGTGGTCGAGGGGCTGGGCGCGGCCCAGTTCGCCATGGACGGCGCGGTGGACCGGTTGCGCGCGGTCAGCGCCGCCCGCGAGCGGACCGCGGGCCTGGCGGCGGCTGGGGGCACCTCCCATGCCGAAGCCCCCCAGCTACCTCCCCCAGCCAACGCTGGGGGTGCCCCCAGGGGAGGGTCCCCGTTCGGGGCGGCCCCGGTGCCGCGGGGCCCCGAGCGGGCCGTGCTCCTGGCCGCCGCCGACCCGGCCAACGCCTACGGAGCCGCGCTGCCCTGGCCGGAGCCCCCGCCGGAGCCGGGCACAAGCCGGGCCGGAAGGCGGGCTCGCTGGTCGCCCTGGTCGACGGCGACCTCACGCTGTACATGGAGCGCGGCGGCAAGACCCTGCTGGCCTGGCCCGCGGGCCCGGCCGAGGAGGAGTCCCCATCCGACGACATACGCCTGCGTACGGCGGTGGAGGTACTGGCCGCTGCCGCCCGCGCGGGCACCCTCGGCACGGTCACCGTGGAGCGGATCAACGGCTCTCCGGCCCTGTCCTCCCCCGTGGGCCGGGTGCTGGAGGAGGCGGGCTTCCACGCGACGCCGCGCGGGCTGCGGCTGCGCGGCACATGAGCCGTCCCGTCCCGCGTCCCCTGGCGGCATCATGGTGTCCATGCCCGAAGGAGACACCGTGTGGCAGACGGCGCGCCGCCTCCACCAGGCGCTCGCGGGCGACCGCCTCGTCCGCTGCGACCTGCGCGTCCCCCGCCTGGCGACCGCCGACCTCACCGGTCGGCTGGTCACCGAGGTCGCCTCGCGCGGCAAGCATCTCCTGACGCGTGTCGAGGGCGGGCTCACCCTCCACTCCCACCTGCGGATGGACGGCGCGTGGCACGTCTACGGCGCCGGTGAGCGATGGCGCGGCGGGCCGGGGCATCAGATCCGCGCCATCCTGGGCACCGCCGAGCGCACCGCCGTCGGCTACCGGCTGCCGGTGCTGGACCTCCTGCGCACCGCGGACGAGGACCGTGTGGTGGGGCATCTCGGCCCCGATCTCCTCGGCCCCGACTGGGACCCGGACGAGGCCGTGCGCCGGCTGCTGGCCGACCCCTCCCGTCCGCTCGGCGAGGCCCTGCTGGACCAGCGCAATCTGGCCGGGATCGGCAACGTGTACAAGTGCGAGCTGTGCTTCCTGCTGCGGGTCCCGCCCTGGCTGCCGGTGGGCGAGCTGCCGCGGCCCGAGCGGGCGGCTGCCTGGGCCAGGAAGCTGCTGGAGGCCAACAAGGACCGCGCCGCCCGCGTCACCACCGGCGACTCCCGAGCGGACCGCAGGTTGTGGGTGTACGGGCGCGCGGGCCGTCCCTGCCGGCGCTGCGGCACCCCGATCCGGGCCACGGAGGAGAGCCCCGGGGGCGGCACCGCCGCGGGCGGGGAACGCGTGACCTTCTGGTGCCCCGGCTGCCAGCCCGGCCCACGACCGCTCGACGCCCCGTCAGCCCCGGCCCGTACCGCCCCCTGAGGGCCCACGCCTGGAACCGGACCCTGACCTGGGGACGCAGTGCACCGGCAGCAGGCTCAGGCCCCATCCGCCGGCGGCGATCAGCCCTTCGACCGGTCCGGTACGCCCCGGCTGGACGGCCAGTCGCACCGCCGCCCACCACCAGACGGCACCGGCCGCGAGCGCGCATATCCACCGGGCCGCCCGGCCGCGCCGGGCGCCACCCCCTCCGACGGCTGCCATGGCTCCCTCCTCCGGCCGAGGGCGCGCCGGACGGTCGCGGCCCTGGTGCTTCCCAGAGTCTGCCCACCCCGGCGTACGCCGCATTCACCGTTCGGTGCGGACGCAGAGCGCATCGCCCGGAACCGGCCGACCGGCCATCAGCGCCACGGCACCCAGGTGTACTTGTCGCCGCCCACCCATCGGACGGTGTCCGGGTCGTCGAGGTCCACGTGCTTCAGACCCAGCCGGTGGGCGATCTCGATGACGTCCACCACGGAATGCGCCCTGCCGACGAACTCGCCCGCGGCCTCCACCAGGCGGTACGGCGGGTCGCCGCGCTGGACCCCCAGCACGACGATCGCCGGTGGCGTGCTCCGTGGACTCTCGGTCTCGGTCATCTGACAGGCCCTAGCCCTGAGGGCCACTCACATTCTCCGCCTGGAACATCCAGTGATGCTTCTCCAGGTCGCGAGTGAGGCCGATGATGATGTCCTGGGTGACCGGGTCGGGTTCGGCGGTCACGTCGATGCGCTCACGCATGCGCCGGATGATGGCCTGCAAGGCGGCGATCAGCGTCCGTACCGCCTCGGTGTCGTCGCACCAGCCCTCCCTGACGGAGTCGATGCCGCTGGTCTTGGAGACGGTTCCGGCACGCCCGTCGGGGGCGACGCCGATCGCCGAGGCGCGCTCCGCCACGATGTCCATGTGCTGCCGGGCGGTGCCCACCACCTCGTCGAGCTGGAGGTGCACGGAGCGGAAGCGCGGGCCGACCACCGTCCAGTGCACCTGCTTGGCCACAAGCGAGAGGTCCACCAGATCGACGAGTGCGCCCTGCAACGCTTCGCCCACGGTCCTGCGGTTCTCATCCGACAGAGGGCTCTTCAGGGTGGACATCAACATCCTCCTGTTCGACCAGATAGACCTCTTTTTTCACTTTCGTCCTTCATCCACCATGGCACAGACCCGCTGAACCGGCCTACGTACGGATCGAGCCCCGGCCGGTGCGTCAGGGCACCGGCCGGGGCTCGGAGAAGCTTGTGAGGTTTCGGCGGAAGGTCAGGCCGCGACGACGTCCACGGCCTCCGCGGGCGCCTTGATGGTCACCCGCTCTTCCGGAACGCCCGTCACGGACGTCACGGTCACCGAATTGAGCATGGGTCGCATGGGCGCCGGTACCGACTCGCTGGCCGCGGCCGACTCCGCCAGCTCGGCGAGCGACAGTTCGTCGCTCACTTCCCGCATGACCTGGGACATCCGTACATCCAGGGCGTCGCAGATCGCGGCGAGCAGCTCGGACGAGGCCTCCTTCTGGCCCCGTTCGACCTCGGACAGATAGCCGAGGGACACCCGGGCGGAGGAGGAGACCTCGCGCAGAGTACGGCCCTGGCGCTGGCGCTGCCGGCGCAGCACGTCACCCAGCAGGCGACGGAGCAGAATCATCGCTGGCTCCCTCCTCGGACCTCGGATCCGGATCCTTCATGCCCCACCGTACCGCCTTCGGCTCCGCCCGTGCGGGGAGCGATGACGTGTTCACTCAGGGCTGCAAACATCAAATCCCCCCGTGTTGTTCCGTATCCTGTGCCCTTGCATTTTCGATCAGTTCGCCGAACAGGAGTTCCAGGGCCGCCTGGACGGTCTGTGCGCGGATGGCCGCGCGGTCCCCGTCCAGCCGCAGCGCGGCCACCGAGCCCGCGCCGTCCGGCCCCTCGACCGCCGCGTAGACCGTGCCGACGGGCCGGCCGTCCTGCGGCGTGGGCCCGGCGACGCCGGTCGTGGCGACGCCCCAGTCCGCGCCCAGCACCCGCCGCACTCCCTGCGCCATCTGCCGGGCGACCTCGCCGTCGACCGCGCCCCGCGCGTCCAGCAGGGCCCCGTCCACGCCCAGCACGGCGCGCTTGAGCTCGGTCGCGTACGCCGTCACCGAGCCGCGGAAGGACCGGGAGGCGCCGGGGACCGCGGTCAGCTCGGCGGCCACCAGGCCGCCGGTGAGCGATTCCGCGACCGCCACGGTCTCTCCGCGCCGGTCCAGCAGCGCCAGGGCCCGGGCGGCCGGGCCAGGGGCCGCGCCGGGGTCGCCGGGTGACGGAGCCGCGGTCACCGCACCGCTTCCCGGCCCGCGCGCTCGCGCTCCGCGGCGAGCCCGGCACGCCGCAGCGTGACGGCCTGGCGTACGTAGTCCAGCCCGGTGGCGACCGTCAACGCCACGGCGACCGCCATCACCCAGAAGCGCAGGGTGGCGAGCGGCCCCGTGAGCGCCAGGATGTACATCCCGACGGCCGTGCCCTGGGCCAGCGTCTTCATCTTCCCGCCCCGGCTGGCGGGGATGACCCCGTGTTTGATCACCCAGAAGCGCATCAGCGTGATGCCGATCTCCCGGAAGAGGATCACGCCCGTCACCCACCAGGGCAGGTCGCCGAGGGCGGAGAGGCAGACCAGCGCGGCGCCCATGATCGCCTTGTCCGCGATCGGGTCGGCGATCTTGCCGAAGTCGGTGACCAGGTTGTACCGGCGCGCCAGATGCCCGTCGAAGAGGTCGGTGATCATGGCGACGGCGAAGGCCGCCCAGGCCAGGGCACGCCAGGCCGGGTTGTAGCCGCCGTCCGCCAACATCAACAACACGAATCCGGGCACCAGGAGCAGCCGCACCATGGTGAGGATGTTGGCGATGTTCCACAACCGCACCGCGCGCACGGACACGGCCGCCGGGCGGGCGCCTCCCGCGGCGGAGGCCGGCACCTGGGTCATCTCCCCGCCTCCTCGGTACATGTGCTGCCATCGAGCGGCAGCGGCTCGGCGATGAGGTCCACGCCCTCGGTCGCGACCACCTTCGCCACGACCATACGTCCGGACTCCAGGCCCGCGCCGCCGGTCAGCACGGTCTGGCCGTCGGTCTCGGGCGCCTGGTGGGCGCCCCGGCCGACCGGCCCGTCCTCCTCGTCGATCCGGTCGACGAGCACCTCGACGGTCTCCCCGAGGCGCTCCTCGGCGCGCTGCGCGGTCAGCTCCTCGGCGAGCCGGGAGATGTGGGCCAGCCGCTCCGCGACCACGTCGGGGTCCAGCTTGCCGTCGTAGCCTGCGGCCTCGGTGCCGTCCTCGTCGGAGTAGCCGAAGACGCCGATGGCGTCGAGTCTGGCGTTGCTGATGAAGCGCTCCAGCTCGGCCAGGTCCGCCTCGGTCTCCCCGGGGAAGCCGACGATGAAGTTGGAGCGGGCGCCCGCCTGCGGGGCCTTGGCCCTGATCGTGTCGAGCAGTTCCAGGAAGCGGTCGGTGTCGCCGAAGCGGCGCATGGCGCGCAGCACCGCGGGCGCCGAGTGCTGGAAGGACAGGTCGAAGTACGGCGCGACCTTCTCGGTGGAGGTGAGCACGTCGATGAGGCCGGGGCGCATCTCGGCGGGCTGGAGGTAGCTGACCCGGATGCGCTCGATGCCGTCCACGGCCGCCAGCTCCGGCAGCAGCGTCTCCAGCAGGCGGATGTCGCCCAGGTCCTTGCCGTAGGAGGTGTTGTTCTCGGAGACCAGCATGATCTCCTTCACGCCCTCCTCGGCGAGCCAGCGCGTCTCGCCGAGTACGTCGGAGGGACGGCGCGAGATGAAGGAGCCGCGGAAGGACGGGATGGCGCAGAAGGAGCACCGCCGGTCGCAGCCGGAGGCCAGCTTGACCGAGGCGACCGGGCCGGCGTCCAGCCGGCGGCGCAGCGGGGCTCGCGGGCCGGACGCCGGGGCCAGGCCCTCGGGCAGGTCTTCGGGGGCTGAGGCCAGCGCGTCGGCGTCACCGTGGCCCGGCAGCGCCACGCCGGAGGCGCCTTGCCGCTCCGCCGGGCTGATCGGCAGCAGCTTGCGCCGGTCGCGCGGGGTGTGGGCGGCGTGGATGCCGCCCGAGAGGATGGTCTGCAGCCGGTCGGAGATGTCGGCGTAGTCGTCGAACCCGAGCACGCCGTCGGCCTCGGGCAGCGCTTCGGCCAGCTCCTTGCCGTACCGCTCGGCCATGCAGCCGACCGCTACGACGGCCTGGGTCCTGCCATGGTCCTTGAGGTCGTTGGCCTCCAGCAGGGCATCGACCGAGTCCTTCTTGGCGGCTTCGACGAAGCCGCAGGTGTTGACGACGGCGACATCCGCGTCGGCGGCTTCCTCGACGAGCTCCCAGCCGTCCGCTGCCAAGCGGCCTGCCAGCTCCTCCGAGTCCACCTCATTACGGGCGCAGCCAAGCGTGACAAGGGCGACGGTACGGCGTTCGGGCATACGCTCAGACTACTTTGTCCCGGACGTGCCTCCGGCTCCCAGGGCTGACCGTTCGATAAGGAACTCAGCCGACCTCCGGGTCTCCCTTGGTGTAGCTCAGCCGCTGGACCTGCCCGTCGGCCCCGACCTCCTTGACTTCCTTGCCGTTCACGAAGAGCTGGACGGCCCCGGCGTTGCCCAGGACCAGGTCGATCCGCTTACTGTCGGTGAAGGTCTTGGAGTCGCCCTGGCGGAGGACGCCCTCGTGGATCAGGCGCCCGTTGTGGTCCTGCGCGGAGATCCAGCTCTGGCCGTTCTCGGCGGTCAGCTGAACCGTGACCTTGTTGGCCGGGACGCCCGCGATGGCGCTGGTCGACGGCTCGGGCTTGGGGTCGGCGGGCTTGCGGGTGGCCGGGTCGGCGGCCGGCTTCGACGGCGGGGTCTCCTCGGCGACCGTCGAGCCGCCGTCCTCGTTGCCACCGGTGAAGAGGGTGAAGCCGACGAAGCCGACGACGGCGACGATGGCCGCGACCATCGCGGCGGTCCAGTTCGGGCGGCGGGGCTCGGGCCGGATGCGTTCGGCCTCGAACAGCGGCGCCGGCGGGGTGGGCTCCGGCCGTCCGCCGTGCTCGGCGTCGTACTGGGCGATCAGCGCGGCCGGGTCGAGGCCGACGGCCCGCGCCAGTGACCGGACGTGCCCGCGCGCGTAGACGTCGCCGCCGCAACGCGAGAAGTCGTCCTGCTCGATCCCGTGCACGATGGGTACGCGCACCCGGGTGATGCCGCTGACCTCATCGACGGTCAGTCCGGCCTGGATGCGGGCCTGCTGGAGGGCGCGACCGACGGAAGGGCGGTCGTCTTCGGAGGAGTTGCCGATGGACACGGGGGCGCCTTTCGAGCGTGAGCCACCTGCTGGAGGTTCAGTCTAGGGGTGGGACGAAAGGGTCGGGCAAGCGGGAGGCCGGTCTTTGTCCGCCATCAGGAGTGCCGTACGACACCGATGGTGGGACACCGGTCCGTCACCTCCCTCAACTTGACGTATCAGCAGAGGAAACGGTTGCCCGCGGTTCCCTTACGGGTGAGTCTCCCCTGCGCTACGGGTGAGCCTCCCCGCGGATCACAGCGATCACGCCATCCAATTCATCCGGTTTTACCAAAACGTCCCGGGCCTTGGAGCCCTCGCTGGGACCGACGATCCCGCGGGACTCCATCAGGTCCATCAGCCGCCCGGCCTTGGCGAAGCCCACCCGCAGCTTGCGCTGGAGCATCGAGGTCGAGCCGAACTGGGTGGAGACCACCAGCTCGGCGGCCTGGCAGAGGAGGTCCAGGTCGTCGCCGATCTCCTCGTCGATCTCCTTCTTCTTCGCCGTCCCGACCGTCACGTCGTCCCGGAAGACCGGCGTCATCTGGTTCTTGCAGTGCTCGACGACCGCGGCGACCTCCGCCTCGGTGACGAACGCGCCCTGCATGCGGACCGGCTTGTTCGCGCCCATCGGCAGGAAGAGGCTGTCGCCCTTCCCGATCAGCTTCTCGGCGCCCGCCTGGTCGAGGATCACCCGGCTGTCGGCGAGGGAGGAGGTGGCGAAGGCGAGCCGGGACGGCACGTTCGCCTTGATCAGACCGGTCACCACGTCCACCGACGGCCGCTGGGTGGCGAGCACCAGGTGGATGCCCGCCGCGCGGGCCAGCTGGGTGATACGGACGATCGAGTCCTCCACGTCGCGCGGGGCCACCATCATCAGGTCCGCCAGCTCGTCCACGATGACCAGCAGGTACGGGTACGGCCGCAGCTCGCGCTCGCTGCCTTCGGGCAGCTTGACCTTGCCCCCGCGGACGGCGGCGTTGAAGTCGTCGATGTGCCGGAACCCGAACGCCGCCAGGTCGTCGTAGCGCAGGTCCATCTCCCGTACGACCCACTGGAGGGCCTCGGCGGCGCGCTTGGGATTGGTGATGATCGGCGTGATCAGGTGCGGGATGCCCTCGTACGCGGTCAGCTCGACGCGCTTGGGGTCGACCAGCACCATCCGTACGTCGTCCGGTGTCGCGCGGGCCATGACGGAGGTGATCAGGCAGTTGATGCAGGACGACTTTCCGGAGCCGGTGGCGCCGGCCACCAGCACGTGCGGCATCTTCGCCAGGTTCGCCGAGACATAGCCGCCCTCGACGTCCTTGCCCAGACCCACGAGCAGCGGATGGTCGTCGCCGACGGATTCCGCGGACCGCAGCACGTCCCCCAGGTTGACCATCTCGCGGTCGCTGTTGGGGATCTCGATGCCGACCGCGGACTTGCCCGGGATGGGGCTGATGATCCGCACATCGGGGCTGGCGACGGCGTAGGCGATGTTCTTGGTCAGCGCCGTGATCCGCTCGACCTTCACGGCCGGGCCCAGCTCGACCTCGTAGCGGGTGACCGTCGGCCCGCGGGTGAAGCCGGTGACGGCGGCGTCCACCTTGAACTCCGCGAAGACGTTCGTCAGCGAGGCGACGACCGCGTCGTTCGCGGCGCTGCGGGACTTGCCCGGGCCGCCGCGCTCCAGCAGGTCCAGCGAGGGCAGGGCGTAGGTGATGTCGCCGGCGAGCTGGAGCTGCTCGGCCCGCGGCGGCAGGGGCTGGGCGGGCTCGGGCGCGGGCTTGGTGAGGTCCGGGACGACCGCTCCGCGCTCCGGGGCCCCTTCCCCGTGCTCCGGGACGGCCGTCACCGTCCGCTCCCCGTCGGAGGGCCCCTGAGGTCCGCCCGCGGGCCGCGCGCCCGGCACCCCGGCCGCCCGGTCGCCGGAGATGCCGCTGCTGAGGCCGGCGACGAGCGGTGAGGGCTGGACACCGTGCAGGACGGCGCCGTCCAGTGCGGCGGCGGCCGCGGCCGCCACGTCCACGGCGTCCATGGGGCGGTCTGCGGGAGGCTCCACGCGACCGGTGCGGCGCTGCCCGCGCCGCTTGTCGAGCGCCTCATCCTCGGCCCGCTCGGGGCCGCTCGCGGCGGTACGGGACGCCCGGCGCTGACGCCGCGCGGGCTGCTCGCGCCACTCGTCGGCGTACTCCCCGGCCTCCTCCTCGTCCACCGGGTCGAGGTACTCACCGTGGTCCCGCAGCAGGCCCAGCCGGATGCCCAGCGAGCGCAGCCGCTGCGGGATGGCGGCGACGGGGGTGGCGGTGACCACGAGCAGTCCGAAGAGGGTCAGCAGGATCAGCAGCGGTACGGCCAGCACCGCGCCCATCGCGTACAGCAGCGGGCTCGCCGCCGCCCAGCCGATGAGACCGCCGGCGTCCTGGATGGCCTCGGTGTCGCTACGCAGCGGCGCCCCGCAGCCGACGTGCACCTGCCCGAGGACCCCGATGACCAGCGCGGACAGCCCGATGACGATCCGTCCGTTGGCCTCCGGCTGCTCGGGGTGGAGGATCAGCCGGGTGGCGATCGCGCCGAGCAGTATCGGCACGAGCAGATCGAGGCGGCCGAACGCGCCGGTGACCAGCACCTCCACCAGGTCGCCGACCGGCCCGCGCAGATGGGACCAGGTGCCGACCGCGACGATCAGCGCGAGCGCGAGCAGCAGCAGCGCCACGCCGTCCTTGCGATGCGCGGGGTCCAGCCCCTTCGCGCCGCGCCCTATGCCCCGGAACATCGCGCCGACGGCGCGCGCCAGGCCCCTCCATACGGCACGCGCCGCGCGAAAGACGCCGTTGGTGGGGGACGGCGCGGGCTTGGGCGGCGCCTTCTTCGCGGGCGCCTTCTTCTTCGCGGGCGGCGCGGCCTTCTTGGCAGCCGCCTTCTTCGCCGGGGCCTTCTTGGCGGCACCCGCGGCCCCTCCGGCGCGCTGCTTCGAGGTGCCCGCAGTGCCCTGGGAACCCTTGCCGGACGTACGTGAGGCCATGGGGGCGAGGTTACCCGCGTCCGCCGTACGGGGCACGCATGCCTGCCGTTTCCCTGCCTCACGGCCGCCCGCCGGACCAACGGCCTTCATGGGGCCGACGGCCATGCCGTACGCCGACGGGCGCGTGACGGGCCGTCAGCGGTCAGTTCTGCGAGGGCACCTGTCCGGCGCTGCTGCCGGTGCCCGGCTCCAGCGCGTCCAGCGCACGGCGCAGCCCGGTGAGTTTGCGCTCCAGATGGGCCGCGGTGGCCACCGCGGCCGCGTCGGCGGTCTCGTTGAGCTGCTTGGACAGCGCCTCAGCCTGCTCCTCCACGGCGGCGAGCCGTGCGGACAGCTCGGCCAGCAGACCCGCGGGCTCCTTGCCGTCACCCGCGACCGGCTGACCGCTCTCCAACTGCAGCCGCAGCAGCGCCGCCTGCTCGCGCAGCTTGCAGTTCTTCATGTACAGCTCGACGAACACGGAGACCTTGGCCCGCAGCACCCACGGGTCGAAAGGCTTGGAGATGTAGTCCACCGCGCCTGCCGCGTAACCGCGGAAGGTGTGGTGGGGGCCGTGGTTGATCGCCGTGAGAAAGATGATCGGGATGTCGCGGGTGCGCTCCCGGCGCTTGATGTGCGCGGCCGTCTCGAAGCCGTCCATACCCGGCATCTGGACATCCAGCAGGATCACCGCGAAGTCATCCGTGAGCAGCGCCTTGAGCGCTTCCTCCCCTGACGATGCCCGCACCAGGGTCTGATCGAGCGCGGAGAGAATGGCCTCCAGCGCCAGCAGATTCTCCGGCCGGTCATCGACCAGGAGGATCTTGGCCTTCTGCACCATGGCCGACCGTCCTCCTCGCCCCGGCATGGGCCCTCCCCTGCTCGAAGAGCTCGGGGAGGCGCCAAGCACCGCCCCAGGGGACGACTCCCTTGCGCCGCCCGTCCTTGTGCCGGTCATCGTAGCCGCACCCCGCCTGTCGCCACACCCTGTCACCGCGATGTCACTGTGCACGTACCGGAAACGCGGTGGAAGTCCAGAAGGTTCCCGGAAATCCGTACTCCCACACCTGTTCGGCAACACTCCGTCAGCAAGCCGGGCCCGCTCTGCCTCGGCCGTGTCACTCCCTGCTCATCCACTGCTCCATCACCGTGAGGAGATGATCGGTGTCGACCGGCTTGGTCACATAGTCGGACGCGCCGGACTCGATGCTCTTCTCCCGGTCGCCCTTCATCGCCTTCGCAGTGAGCGCGATGATCGGCAGGCCGGCGAACTGCGGCATCCGCCGGATCGCGGCCGTCGTCGCGTAGCCGTCCATCTCCGGCATCATGATGTCCATCAGGACCAGCACCACGTCGTCGTGCTGCTCCAGGACCTCGATCCCCTCGCGGCCGTTCTCGGCGTAGAGCACCTGCAGGCCGTGCTGCTCCAGGACGGACGTGAGCGCGAAGACGTTGCGGATGTCGTCGTCGACGATGAGCACCTTCTCGCCGTGGAAGCCGCCGCCGGGCTCGGTGGCCACCAGGTCCTGGCCGCCGACCAGCCAGGGCTCGGGGGCCTGGCCGTGGGCGCGACCCACCGCGCCCCGCTGCCCCGACTCCTGCGCCGCGCGCTGCCGCCGCCGGAAGAGCCCGGCGGCGCCCCGCGACCGGGGCAGGCCGGTGACCGCGTCGGCCTCCGGCACCCTGGCCGCGGCCTCCGGCTCCATGGCCGGCTCACGCCCCGTCTCCAGCGCCGGGGCGGTGGCGTCGCCGCCCGGGCCGCCGAGCTGCGGATAGCCCTGCGGCGGCAGCTCGGTGGGGTGCAGCGGCAGATAGAGCGTGAAGGTGGAGCCGCGGCCCGGTTCGCTGGCCACGCTGATCTCACCGCCCAGCAGCCGTGCGATCTCCCGGCTGATGGACAGGCCCAGGCCGGTGCCGCCGTACTTCCGGCTGGTGGTCCCGTCGGCCTGCTTGAACGCCTCGAAGATGACCCGCATCTTGCTGGCCGCGATGCCGATGCCGGTGTCGGTGACCGAGAAGGCGATCATCTCGTCATCGGGGGCGCGCAGCGCGCCGTGCTCCAGCAGCTGCTCGCGGATCTCGTCCGGAACGTCGTCGCCTGCCGGCCGGATGACCAGCTCCACCGCGCCGGTGTCGGTGAACTTCACCGCGTTGGACAGCAGGTTGCGCAGCACCTGGAGCAGCCGCTGCTCGTCGGTGTGCAAGGTGGCGGGCAGCTCCGGGGAGACCCGTACGGAGAAGTCCAGGCCCTTCTCGGCGGTGAGCGGCTGGAAGGTCGCGTCCACGTAGTCGACGAGCTGGACCAGCGCGATCCGGGTCGGGCTGACGTCCATCTTGCCCGCCTCGACCTTGGACAGGTCGAGGATGTCGTTGATCAGCTGGAGCAGGTCCGAGCCGGCGCCGTGGATCGTCTCGGCGAACTCCACCTGCTTCGGCGAGAGGTTGCCGTCGGCGTTGTCGGCGAGCAGCTTGGCCAGGATCAGCAGCGAGTTGAGCGGCGTGCGCAGCTCGTGCGACATGTTGGCCAGGAACTCGGACTTGTAGCGCATCGAGACCGCGAGCTGCTCGGCGCGCTCCTCCAGGACCTGCCGCGCCTCCTCGATCTCGGTGTTCTTCACCTCGATGTCGCGGTTCTGGCGGGCCAGCCGGTCGGACTTCTCCTCCAGCTCGGCGTTGGACGCCTGGAGGGCCTTCTGCCGGTTCTCCAGCTCGGCGGAGCGCTCGCGCAGCTGCTCGGTCAGCTCCTGCGACTGCTTCAGCAGCACCTCGGTCTTGGTGTTGACGCTGATGGTGTTGACGCTCGTGCCGATCATCTCGGCGATCTGGTTGAGGAAGTCCTTCTGGATCTGCGCGAAGGGCTGGAAGGAGGCGAGCTCGATGACGCCGAGGACCTGGCCCTCGAAGAGCACGGGCAGCACGATCACATGGGCCGGGGCCGCCTCCCCGAGCCCGGAGGCGATCTTGAGATAGCCCGGCGGCACGTTCTCCACCAGGATCGTGCGCTTCTCCTTCGCCGCCGTGCCGATCAGCGTCTCGCCGGGCTTGAACGAGGTCGGCATGGAGCCCATCGAGTAGCCGTAACTGCCGATGAGGCGCAGCTCGTACGCGCTGTCGTCCCCGCCGTCGTTGCCCTCGACGGTGGGCGTGGCCAGGAAGAACGCGCCGTGCTGGGCGGAGACCACCGGGGTCAGCTCGCTCATGATCAGCCCGGCGACGTCCTCCAGCTCGCGCCGCCCCTGCATCAGGCCGGAGATCCGGGCGAGGTTGCCCTTGAGCCAGTCCTGCTCCTTGTTGGCCAGCGTGGTCTCGCGCAGGTTGGCGATCATCGTGTTGATGTTGTCCTGCAGCTTGAGGATCTCGCCCGCCGCGTCCGCCTCGATCTTGAGGTTGAGGTCGCCGCGGGTCACCGCGGTGGCGACCTCGGCGATCGCGCGCACCTGGCGGGTGAGGTTGCCCGCCATCTCGTTCACCGATTCGGTGAGGTCCTGCCAGGTTCCGGCCACGTCCCGGACCCGGGCCTGACCGCCCAACTGGCCTTCCGTGCCCACCTCCCGGGCCACCCGGGTGACCTCCTCGGCGAACGAGGACAGCTGGTCCACCATCGTGTTGATGGTGGTCTTGAGCTCCAGGATCTCGCCGCGCGCGTCGATGTCGATCTTCTTGGTCAGGTCACCGTTGGCGATCGCCGTGGTGACCATCGCGATGTTGCGCACCTGCCCGGTCAGGTTGTTGGCCATCGAGTTCACGGACTCGGTGAGGTCCTTCCAGGTGCCCGCGACACCCGGCACCCGCGCCTGGCCGCCGAGGATGCCCTCGGTGCCCACCTCGCGCGCCACCCTCGTGACCTCGTCCGCGAAGGACGACAGGGTCGTCACCATCGTGTTGACGGTGTCGGCGAGCTGGGCGACCTCGCCACGCGCCTCGACGGTGACCTTCTTCGTCAGGTCGCCGTTGGCCACCGCCGTCGCGACCTGGGAGATGTTGCGCACCTGGATGGTCAGGTTGTTCGCCATCAGGTTGACGTTGTTGCTCAGGTCCTTCCAGATGCCGGTGACGCCCTGCACCCGCGCCTGGCCGCCCAGCTGACCCTCCGTGCCCACCTCGCGGGCCACCCGGGTGACCTGCTCGGCGAAGTCGGAGAGCTGGTCCACCATCGTGTTGACGGTGGTGACCAGTTCGAGGATCTCGCCCTTGGCGTCGACGGTGATCTTCTTCGACAGATCGCCCTTGGCGACCGCGGTCGTCACCTCGGCGATGTTCCGGACCTGGGACGTCAGGTTGTTCGCCATGCCGTTGACGGACTGGGTCAGGTCCTTCCAGGTACCGGAGACGCCCTGCACCTCGGCCTGGCCGCCCAGGATGCCCTCGGTGCCCACCTGGCGGGCCACCCGCGTCACCTGCTCCGCGAACGACGACAGCTGGTCGACCATGGTGTTGATGGTGTTCTTCAACTCCAGGATCTCGCCGCGCGCGTCCACGTCGATCTTCTGCGACAGGTCACCGCGCGCCACCGCCGTCGCGACCTGCGCGATGTTGCGCACCTGGGCGGTGAGGTTGCCCGCCATGCCGTTCACCGAGTCGGTGAGATCGCGCCAGACGCCCGCGACGCCGGGCACCTGCGCCTGGCCGCCCAGCCGCCCGTCCGTACCCACCTCGCGGGCCACCCGCGTCACCTGCTCGGCGAAGTCCGAGAGCTGGTCGACCATGGTGTTGATGGTGTTCTTCAACTCCAGGATCTCGCCGCGGGCATCCACGTCGATCTTCTGCGACAGGTCGCCGCGCGCCACCGCCGTCGTCACCTGCGCGATGTTGCGCACCTGCGACGTGAGGTTGCCCGCCATGAAGTTGACGGAGTCGGTCAGGTCCTTCCACGTACCCGAGACGCCGTCCACCCGGGCCTGGCCGCCGAGCCGGCCCTCGGTGCCCACGTCCCGGGCCATCCGCGTGACCTGCTCGGCGAAGTCCGACAGCTGGTCCACCATGCGGTTCACGGTGTTCTTCAACTGAAGCATCTCGCCGGAGACGTCCACGGTGACCTTCTGCGTCAGATCACCGTCGGCCACCGCCGTCGTCACCTGCGCGATGTTGCGCACCTGGCCGGTCAGGTTGCGGAAGGCGGTGTTCACCGAATCGGTGAGGTCCTTCCACGTGCCCGCCACACCGGGCACCTGCGCCTGGCCGCCCAACTCACCCTCGACGCCGATCTCCCGGGCCACCCGGGTCACTTCGACACCGAACGTCTGGAGCTGGTCCACCATCGTGTTGACGGTGTTCTTCAACTCCAGCATCTCGCCGGCCACATCGACGGTGACCTTCTGCGACAGGTCACCGTTGGCCACCGCCGTCGTCACCTGCGCGATGTCCCGCACCTGCGCGGTGACGTTGCGGAAGGCGTTGTTGACCGAGTCGGTCAGGTCCTTCCACGTGCCCGCGGCGCCCGGCACCTGGGCCTGACCGCCCAGCAGACCCTCCGCGCCCACCTCGCTGGCCACCCGCGTCACCTCGTCGGCGAAGGTGCGCAGCGTCTCCGTCATCGTGTTGATCGTGTCCGCGAGCTGCGCGACCTCACCGCGCGCGCTGACGGTCACCTTCTGCGACAGGTCGCCGCTGGCCACCGCGGTGGTCACCTGCGAGATCCCGCGCACCTGCGCCGTCAGGTTCCCGGCCATCAGGTTGACGGAGTCGGTCAGGTCCTTCCAGACGCCCGCGACGCCCGGCACCTGCGCCTGCCCGCCGAGCTCGCCCTCCGTACCAACCTCGCGCGCGACCCGGGTCACCTCGGAGGCGAACGACGACAGCTGGTCCACCATCGTGTTCACGGTGTTCTTCAGCTCGAGCATCTCCCCGGACACGTGGACCGTGACCTTCCGGGAGAGATCGCCCTTGGCCACGGCCGTCGTCACGAGAGCGATGTCACGTACCTGAGCGGTGAGCCGGGACGCCATCGTGTTGACGGAATCCGTGAGGTCCTTCCACGATCCGGACATTCCGCGCACCCGCGCCTGCCCGCCGAGCTTGCCCTCGGTGCCGACCTCCCGGGCGACCCGGGTCACCTCGTCCGTGAACGCCGAGAGCTGGTCCACCAGCCCGTTGACCGTACGGCCGACCCGCAGGAACTCGCCGCGCAACGGGTGCCCCGAGCCCTCCGGACCGTGCGAGCGCAGATCCATGCGCTGCTCCAGGTCGCCCTCGGCCACGGCCGTCAGCACCCGGCCCACCTCGGACACCGGCCGGACCAGGTCGTCCACCAGCGCGTTCGACGCCTCGATGGCGGTCGCCCACGCCCCCTCGCACGGCCCGGTCTCCAACCGCTCGGTCAGCTTGCCCTCGCGGCCGACCACCCGCCGGACCCGCGCGAGCTCCCCCGTGAGCTGGAGGTTGCGCTCCGCGATCTCGTTGAACACATCCGCGATCTCCGCCATCACGCCGTCGCCCGAGACGACCAGACGCTTACGGAAATTCCCGTCCCGCATGGCAGTCATGGCGACGAGCAGGCGGTTCAGGGCCGCCGTCTCCACCTGGGTCGTCCCACCACCGCTCCGGGACTGTCCGCCCTTCGCGCGCGTGCTGCTCTTGCCCCGCGCCGCTGCGCCAGACTCCACCGTGTCCCTCCCGCAGGGTCGACCGTCGTCCTCGTCGGGTTCTCTACTTCGAGCTTTCCCAGTCTTTCACTCCGGGGCACCGTAGTGGTCGCTGATCGGAGCGTAACCACATCCTCGAAAATTCGTTGAGACGTGGAGGGCAGCACATGTCCTTCGCCCACGGCCTCGGCCCGGCGGCCATGCGTGACCCCACGGGGGTATGCGCCCGGCCGCCGGGCCGCATTTTTGCTCCCGAATCACACCACTCCGTTCCACACGGCCGGGGTCGACGGTTTAGCCTGGCGGACGAATCGAGGGCTTGGGAAACGGGCACAGGACTCGGGGAGCAATGAGAGGCCGATGAGGAGACCTGTGATCACCGCGCGGGCAGCCGCCAAATTCGAACCAGTGGGACGCTCGGTCGCCTCCGCCCGTACCTTCGTCAGAGACACCCTCCAGGGCTGGGGCCTTACCGACGTCGTCGACGACGCCGTCGTCCTCACGAGCGAGCTCGTCACCAACGCCGTCGTCCACGCGGGCACCGCCGCCGACGTCAGCTGCATCCGGGCCGAGACCGGGGTGCGCGTCGAGGTCGCCGACCGCTATCCGGAGCGCGAGCTACCGCTGGAGAACGCGGGGCGCAACTACGGCAGCCCGGACCGCGAAGGCGGCCGCGGGCTGCTGCTGTGCGCCGCCCTCGCCTCCCGCTGGGGCGTGGAGTACAGCGCCACGCACAAGCAGGTGTGGTTCCAGCTCGACTTCCCCGACCGCCTGGCCGGCACCCGCTCCGCGGGCCCGGCCCTGCCCTCCGAGGCGCTGCCCGTCACCGACGCCCGGGTCCGCGTCGCCGTCGTCCAGATCGACCGCAACGGCGCCGTCAGCGCCTGGAACGACGACGCACAGGACCTGTTCGGCTACGCGCCGGAGCAGATCCTCGGCAAGCCGCTCACCGACCTCGCCGCCTGGCCGCACACGCCGGGAACCGGCACGGGCGTCGCCGAGGCGCTCCGGCTCTCCCGCTGGGAGGGCTCCTACGGCGTCCGCGGCGCCGACGGCCGGGTCATCCCGGTCTACGCCTCGCATCTACGCGTACGGGACACCGAAGGCGACCCGTCCACGGTCTGCTTGCTGGTCCGCGAGCACGAGCGCGCGGTCCTGCAGAGCCCGCAGCGCGGCTCCTCCTCCGATGCCTCCAGCGCGCCCGAGCGCGGCGCGCCCACCGACGCCTTCGAGGTCTTCATCGGCTCCCCCGCCCCTGACGACCTGGACGGGCTCCTCCAGCGCACCGTCGAACGCGCCCGCGACATGCTCGACGGGGACTCGGCCTATCTGCTCCTTGCCACCGACGACGAGACGGAGCTGGAGGTGCGCGCCTCGACCGGGCTGCCCTCCGCCCGCCAGCGCTTCGCCCGCGTCCCCGTCGAGGCCGGCACCGGACGCTACGGCTCGGCGCGGATGCCCGCCGTCCATGAGGACCTCGCCGTCGTCCCCGGAGCCGTACCGCTGCTCGCCAACACCGGCATGCGGTCGGTCGTCACGGTCCCGCTGAAGGTGGAGGGGCGGCTGACGGGTTCGCTCGGCGTGGCCGCCGAAGCCCCCGGCCGTTACAGCAACGAGGAGGCCCTGCGGCTCCAGTTCGCCGCCGACCGCATCGCGCTGGCCGTGGAGTCCGCCCGCCTCACCGAGTTGGAGCGGCTCCGCCGCGGCTCCCTGTCCTTCCTCGTCGAGGCGTCCGACCTGCTCGCCGGCACGCTCGACCGCGACCAGACGCTGGCTCTGATGGCGCAGATGACCGTGCCGACCCTCGCCACCTGGTGCGCCGTCTACACCATCGCCGACCCGTCGTCCGAGCCCGAGCTGAGTTACGTCCTGCACGAGGACGAGGACCGCATCGACGGGCTCAAGGCGCTGCTCGCGAAGGTCGATCCGCCGGAGCCGGTGCCCGCTCCCGGCGCCCGGGTCTGGTCGGCCCCCGGCGACGCCGCGCACGCCGCGGCGCTGCGCACCACCCTGCGCAGCCTCAACCTCGGGGACGCCGCCCGCCCTTCGTCCGGCCCGGGTGCCACCCTGGCCACGGCCTCCGCGGTCGGCGGGGAGACCGTCGTCCTCCCGCTGGTGGCCCGCAACCGCGTCATTGGCATGCTCACCCTCGGCAAGCCGGCCGACGAGCACTTCCGCCAGGAGATCCTGGAGCTGGCCGAGGACCTCTCCCGCCGGGCCGCGCTCGCGCTGGACAACGCGCGGCTGTACTCGGAGCGTACGGCCATCAGCCAGTCCCTCCAGCGCAGCCTGCTGCCGCCCGAGCTGCCCGAGGTCCCCGGCGTCGAGGTCGAGGTCATCTACCGCGCGGCCGGCGAGGGCAACGAGGTCGGCGGTGACTTCTACGACCTGTTCCCCATCCGCGACGACGCGTACGGCTTCGCCATCGGCGACGTCTGCGGTACGGGCCCCGAGGCGGCCGCCGTCACCGGCCTGGCCCGGCACGCGCTGCGGCTGCTCGCCCGCGAGGGCTTCGGCGGCCCGGCCGTCCTGGAGCGGCTCAACGCGGCGATCCTCGACGAGGGCGCGCGCAGCCGCTTCCTGACCTTGCTGTACGGGGAGCTGTGGCCGCAGGCCGACGGCAGCGCGCTGCTCAAGGTGGTGTGCGCCGGCCATCCGCTGCCGCTGCGGCTGCGCCCGGACGGCCGTGTCGAGGCGGCCGCGGAACCGCAGCCGCTGCTGGGTGTGATGGACGATCTGGAGCTGTACGAGCAGACGGTGACGCTCGATCCGGGCGATGTGCTGCTGTGTGTCACGGACGGGGTGACGGAGCGCCGCGAGGGCGCCAGGATGCTCGGCGACGACGGCCTGGCGGACGTGCTGACCACCTGCACAGGGCTGACGGCGGGCGCGGTGGCCGCGCGCGTCCTGCGCGCCGTCGAGCGCTTCGCTCCCGATCCGCCGTCCGACGACATGGCGATCCTGGCGATGCGCGTCCCCCAGCCGCAGCCGCACGAGGCATGAACACCGAGGCATGAACACCAAGAAGGCCCCCGCCAGTTGGCGGGGCCTTCTTGTCTGTCAGAGCCCCAATACGGAATCGAACCGTAGACCTTCTCCTTACCATGGAGACGCTCTGCCGACTGAGCTATTGGGGCGCGGCAACGGAATGAATCATACCCGAAACTCCGTGCTGCTCCGAACCGCGCCCCTGGTCCCGCTCAGGCCGCCATCTGCAGCAGGCCCCCGAGCGCGTTGCAGGCCGATACCACACGCTGCAGTTCACGGCGCGGCATCGACGCGTCGACGGGAAGCGCCAGACATTCGTCGGCCGCCCGCTCGGTCTCGGCCAGCCACAGCTCGCGACGGAAACGCTGAGTCCGGTGTACGGGCGTCTGTACGGGCACATGGCACGCGACGCCACGGGAACGCAGCGCACGGGCGAACGCGTCACGGTCCGGCCGGCCGTTGCCGGGCACCCTGACGACGTAGCTCTGATAGCTGTGGTCCACGCCGGGCGATACCGCAGGGGTGCGGACGCCACGCAGTTTCCCGTCGAGATACGCGGCGTTCGCCTGCCGCCGCGCGATTTCCGCGGTGGGCTCCTCCAGCGCCCCGTACCCGATGACGTGGAGGCCGTGGCGGTCCCCGATCTCGTTGATCCGGGCCATGTCGGCGGGGTGCCCGAAGGTGTGTACGGCCACGACGGCGGCGGTCCGCGGGGTCACCGCGTCGGCGACAGCGACCGGGTCTATGCAGAAGGAGTCGGCGTCTATGTCGACGAACACCGGCCGCGCCCCGACCAGGAGTACGGCCTCCGCCGGGTCAGGAGTGCCGTAGGACGGCACGATCACCTCGTCGCCGGGACGGACGCCCGACTCTGTCAACTCGCGTCGCAGCTCATCCGCAGGAGTGCCCATGACACGCATGCTGCCCAGACAAGGTGAACACAGAGTGACCCAGGGCACAACAAAAGAAGCCCTGTTGGGGACCGGAGTCCCCAACAGGGCTTTCTCTAAAAATTGTTCGGCGGCGTCCTACTCTCCCACAGGGTCCCCCCTGCAGTACCATCGGCGCTGAAAGGCTTAGCTTCCGGGTTCGGAATGTAACCGGGCGTTTCCCTAACGCAATAACCACCGAAACACTATGAAGATGACACAACCGGAACCCACACAAGAGGGGCTCAAAACGGTTCGCAACTTCAGAACCAACACAGTGGACGCGAGCAACTGAGGACAAGCCCTCGGCCTATTAGTACCAGTCAACTCCACCGGTTACCCGGCTTCCATATCTGGCCTATCAACCCAGTCGTCTACTGGGAGCCTTACCCTCTCAAGGAGGTGGGAATACTCATCTCGAAGCAGGCTTCCCGCTTAGATGCTTTCAGCGGTTATCCCTCCCGAACGTAGCCAACCAGCCATGCCCTTGGCAGAACAACTGGCACACCAGAGGTTCGTCCGTCCCGGTCCTCTCGTACTAGGGACAGCCCTTCTCAATATTCCTACGCGCACAGCGGATAGGGACCGAACTGTCTCACGACGTTCTAAACCCAGCTCGCGTACCGCTTTAATGGGCGAACAGCCCAACCCTTGGGACCGACTCCAGCCCCAGGATGCGACGAGCCGACATCGAGGTGCCAAACCATCCCGTCGATATGGACTCTTGGGGAAGATCAGCCTGTTATCCCCGGGGTACCTTTTATCCGTTGAGCGACGGCGCTTCCACAAGCCACCGCCGGATCACTAGTCCCGACTTTCGTCCCTGCTCGACCCGTCGGTCTCACAGTCAAGCTCCCTTGTGCACTTACACTCAACACCTGATTGCCAACCAGGCTGAGGGAACCTTTGGGCGCCTCCGTTACCCTTTAGGAGGCAACCGCCCCAGTTAAACTACCCACCAGACACTGTCCCTGATCCGGATCACGGACCCAGGTTAGACATCCAGCACGACCAGAGTGGTATTTCAACGACGACTCCACACACACTGGCGTGCATGCTTCACAGTCTCCCACCTATCCTACACAAGCCGAACCGAACACCAATATCAAGCTATAGTAAAGGTCCCGGGGTCTTTCCGTCCTGCTGCGCGAAACGAGCATCTTTACTCGTAATGCAATTTCACCGGGCCTATGGTTGAGACAGTCGAGAAGTCGTTACGCCATTCGTGCAGGTCGGAACTTACCCGACAAGGAATTTCGCTACCTTAGGATGGTTATAGTTACCACCGCCGTTTACTGGCGCTTAAGTTCTCAGCTTCGCCCCACCGAAATGGAGCTAACCGGTCCCCTTAACGTTCCAGCACCGGGCAGGCGTCAGTCCGTATACATCGCCTTACGGCTTCGCACGGACCTGTGTTTTTAGTAAACAGTCGCTTCTCGCTGGTCTCTGCGGCCACCCCCAGCTCAGAGTGCAAGACTCATCACCGGAAATGGCCCCCCTTCTCCCGAAGTTACGGGGGCATTTTGCCGAGTTCCTTAACCATAGTTCACCCGAACGCCTCGGTATTCTCTACCTGACCACCTGAGTCGGTTTAGGGTACGGGCCGCCATGAAACTCGCTAGAGGCTTTTCTCGACAGCATAGGATCATCCACTTCACCACAATCGGCTCGGCATCAGGTCTCACCCTGTGTGAGAGACGGATTTGCCTATCTCTCGGGCTACACCCTTACCCCGGGACAACCACCGCCCGGGCTGGACTACCTTCCTGCGTCACCCCATCACTCACCTACTACAAGTCTGGTCCGTCGGCTCCACCACTCCCCATCACTCCGAAGAGATCAAAGGCGGCTTCACGGACTTAGCATCGCCTGATTCGATGTTTGGCGCTTCAAAGCGGGTACCGGAATATCAACCGGTTGTCCATCGACTACGCCTGTCGGCCTCGCCTTAGGTCCCGACTTACCCTGGGCAGATCAGCTTGACCCAGGAACCCTTAGTCAATCGGCGCAAACGTTTCTCACGTTTGTATCGCTACTCATGCCTGCATTCTCACTCGTGAACCGTCCACAACTACCTTCCGGCGCTGCTTCACCCGGCACACGACGCTCCCCTACCCATCACAGTCCCCGTTGGGGGTATGTACTGCAATGACACGACTTCGGCGGTACGCTTGAGCCCCGCTACATTGTCGGCGCGGAATCACTTGACCAGTGAGCTATTACGCACTCTTTCAAGGGTGGCTGCTTCTAAGCCAACCTCCTGGTTGTCTCTGCGACTCCACATCCTTTCCCACTTAGCGTACGCTTAGGGGCCTTAGTCGATGCTCTGGGCTGTTTCCCTCTCGACCATGGAGCTTATCCCCCACAGTCTCACTGCCGCGCTCTCACTTACCGGCATTCGGAGTTTGGCTAAGGTCAGTAACCCGGTAGGGCCCATCGCCTATCCAGTGCTCTACCTCCGGCAAGAAACACACGACGCTGCACCTAAATGCATTTCGGGGAGAACCAGCTATCACGGAGTTTGATTGGCCTTTCACCCCTAACCACAGGTCATCCCCCAGGTTTTCAACCCTGGTGGGTTCGGTCCTCCACGAAGTCTTACCTCCGCTTCAACCTGCCCATGGCTAGATCACTCCGCTTCGGGTCTTGAGCGCGCTACTAAACCGCCCTATTCGGACTCGCTTTCGCTACGGCTTCCCCACACGGGTTAACCTCGCAACACACCGCAAACTCGCAGGCTCATTCTTCAAAAGGCACGCAGTCACGACATACGAGCAAGCTCGCATGCGACGCTCCCACGGCTTGTAGGCACACGGTTTCAGGTACTATTTCACTCCGCTCCCGCGGTACTTTTCACCATTCCCTCACGGTACTATCCGCTATCGGTCACCAGGGAATATTTAGGCTTAGCGGGTGGTCCCGCCAGATTCACACGGGATTTCTCGGGCCCCGTGCTACTTGGGTGATTCTCAAACGAGCCGTACAGATTTCAGCTACGGGGTCTTACCCTCTACGCCGGGCCTTTCGCATGCCCTTCGCCTATCCATACGGTTTCTGACTCGCCGACCGGCCGGCAGACCGATCAAGAGAACTCCCACGACCCCGCATGCGCAACCCCTGCCGGGTATCACACACATACGGTTTAGCCTCATCCAGTTTCGCTCGCCACTACTCCCGGAATCACGGTTGTTTTCTCTTCCTGCGGGTACTGAGATGTTTCACTTCCCCGCGTTCCCTCCACACTGCCTATGTGTTCAGCAGCGGGTGACAGCCCATGACGACTGCCGGGTTTCCCCATTCGGACACCCCCGGATCAAAGCTCGGTTGACAGCTCCCCGGGGCCTATCGCGGCCTCCCACGTCCTTCATCGGTTCCTGGTGCCAAGGCATCCACCGTGCGCCCTTAAAAACTTGGCCACAGATGCTCGCGTCCACTGTGCAGTTCTCAAGCAACGACCCGTCCCCCGTCACCCCCACACAACGTGCAGAGTTCACCGAGGCCGGCATCGCAAAGGGACGAGCAACGCTCGCACCCTCAGACACCCAACAGCGTGCCCGACACCCCCAGCGTTCCGTCCTGTGTTCCACGCCGAAGCAGTACTAACAGTCACAACAACCGAGTGTGCCGAGTAGTCAACGTTCCACCCATGAGCTAACCGTGCGAGACATTCGCTCGCAGTCGGCCATGTGCTCCTTAGAAAGGAGGTGATCCAGCCGCACCTTCCGGTACGGCTACCTTGTTACGACTTCGTCCCAATCGCCAGTCCCACCTTCGACGACTCCCTCCCACAAGGGGTTGGGCCACCGGCTTCGGGTGTTACCGACTTTCGTGACGTGACGGGCGGTGTGTACAAGGCCCGGGAACGTATTCACCGCAGCAATGCTGATCTGCGATTACTAGCGACTCCGACTTCATGGGGTCGAGTTGCAGACCCCAATCCGAACTGAGACCGGCTTTTTGAGATTCGCTCCACCTCACGGTATCGCAGCTCATTGTACCGGCCATTGTAGCACGTGTGCAGCCCAAGACATAAGGGGCATGATGACTTGACGTCGTCCCCACCTTCCTCCGAGTTGACCCCGGCAGTCTCCTGTGAGTCCCCATCACCCCGAAAGGCATGCTGGCAACACAGAACAAGGGTTGCGCTCGTTGCGGGACTTAACCCAACATCTCACGACACGAGCTGACGACAGCCATGCACCACCTGTACACCGACCACAAGGGGGCGACCATCTCTGGCCGTTTCCGGTGTATGTCAAGCCTTGGTAAGGTTCTTCGCGTTGCGTCGAATTAAGCCACATGCTCCGCCGCTTGTGCGGGCCCCCGTCAATTCCTTTGAGTTTTAGCCTTGCGGCCGTACTCCCCAGGCGGGGAACTTAATGCGTTAGCTGCGGCACGGACAACGTGGAATGTCGCCCACACCTAGTTCCCAACGTTTACGGCGTGGACTACCAGGGTATCTAATCCTGTTCGCTCCCCACGCTTTCGCTCCTCAGCGTCAGTATCGGCCCAGAGATCCGCCTTCGCCACCGGTGTTCCTCCTGATATCTGCGCATTTCACCGCTACACCAGGAATTCCGATCTCCCCTACCGAACTCTAGCCTGCCCGTATCGAATGCAGACCCGGGGTTAAGCCCCGGGCTTTCACATCCGACGCAACAAGCCGCCTACGAGCTCTTTACGCCCAATAATTCCGGACAACGCTCGCGCCCTACGTATTACCGCGGCTGCTGGCACGTAGTTAGCCGGCGCTTCTTCTGCAGGTACCGTCACTCTCGCTTCTTCCCTGCTGAAAGAGGTTTACAACCCGAAGGCCGTCATCCCTCACGCGGCGTCGCTGCATCAGGCTTTCGCCCATTGTGCAATATTCCCCACTGCTGCCTCCCGTAGGAGTCTGGGCCGTGTCTCAGTCCCAGTGTGGCCGGTCGCCCTCTCAGGCCGGCTACCCGTCGTCGCCTTGGTAGGCCATCACCCCACCAACAAGCTGATAGGCCGCGGGCTCATCCTGCACCGCCGGAGCTTTCCACCACCATGAGATGCCTCAAGTGGTCGTATCCGGTATTAGACCCCGTTTCCAGGGCTTGTCCCAGAGTGCAGGGCAGATTGCCCACGTGTTACTCACCCGTTCGCCACTAATCCCCCACCGAAGCGGGTTCATCGTTCGACTTGCATGTGTTAAGCACGCCGCCAGCGTTCGTCCTGAGCCAGGATCAAACTCTCCGTGAATGTTTTCCCGTAATCGGGATGCACACTCGCGTTGAGCGGAACCATCGGGAGGAATAATCCCGACGGTTCACAGCGTCCTCGCTGTGTTTTGTTTCTTCAAAGGAACCTCGTCCCAGACCATCAGGCCCGGAGACGGGGTATCAACATATCTGGCGTTGACTTTTGGCACGCTGTTGAGTTCTCAAGGAACGGACGCTTCCTTCGGCTTCCCTCTCGGGCTTCCTCCGGGCGCTTCCCTTCGGTCTTGCGTTTCCAACCTTACCAGATCCGTTTTCCGTTCCGTTTCCGGTCGGAATTTCATTTCCGGTGGCCGTTGGAGGGCCTTTGCCTTTCGGCTGATCCGACTTTATCAGAATTCTCTGAGCCGGTTTGCCACCGACCTGAGGGCCCCTCAGAGGCTCTGGAGCGCTCCGCGGTTCCCCGTGCGGTGGAGCCGTAAACGTAACGGAGCGGGGCGCCCGATGCAAATCGAGGCGCCCCGCTCCTGAACGGACGTCAGACCTCGACGACCACGGGGAGGATCATCGGGCGTCGGCGGTAGTTGTCCGAGACCCACTTGCCGATCGAGCGGCGCACCAGCTGCTGCAGCTGGTGGGGTTCCGCGACGCCGTCCGCGGCGCACTTGGCCAGGGCTTCCTCGATCTTCGGCAGCACCTCGGAGAACGCCGAGTCCTCGATGCCGGAGCCGCGCGCCTGGATGTGCGGGCCACCCGTGATCTTGCCGGTGGTGCTGTCCACGACGACGAAGACCGAGATGATGCCCTCCTCGCCGAGGATGCGGCGGTCCTTGAGCGACGCCTCCGTGACGTCACCGACGGACAGGCCGTCGACGTAGACGTAGCCCGCCTGCACCTTGCCGACGATCTTGGCGACGCCGTCGACCAGGTCCACCACGACGCCGTCCTCGGCGATGACGCAGCGGTTCTTGGGCACGCCCGTAAGGGCGCCCAGTTCCGCGTTGGCGCGCAGATGGCGCCACTCGCCGTGCACCGGCATCAGGTTCCGGGGCTTGCAGATGTTGTAGAAGTACAGCAGCTCGCCGGCCGAGGCGTGGCCGGAGACGTGCACCTTGGCGTTGCCCTTGTGGACGACGTTGGCGCCCCAGCGGGTGAGGCCGTTGATGACGCGGTACACGGCGTTCTCGTTGCCCGGGATGAGCGAGGACGCGAGGATCACCGTGTCGCCCTGGACGATCCGGATCTGGTGGTCGCGGTTGGCCATCCGGGAGAGGGCCGCCATCGGCTCGCCCTGGGATCCGGTGCAGACGAGCACGATCTCCTCGTCCGGCAGGTCGTCCAGGGTCTTCACGTCCACCACGAGGCCGGCCGGGACCCGCAGATAGCCCAGGTCCCGCGCGATGCCCATGTTGCGGACCATCGACCGGCCGACGAAGGCGACCCGGCGCCCGTACTCGTGGGCGGCGTCGAGGATCTGCTGGATGCGGTGGACGTGGCTGGCGAAGCTGGCGACGATGATGCGCTTCTGCGCGCCGGCGAAGACCTGGCGCAGCACGTTCGAGATGTCGCGCTCGGGCGGTACGAAGCCAGGGACCTCGGCGTTGGTGGAGTCCGACAGCAGCAGGTCGATGCCCTCCTCACCGAGCTTGGCGAAGGTGGGGAGGTCGGTGAGGCGGCGGTCCAGCGGCAGCTGGTCCATCTTGAAGTCGCCCGTGTGCACCGCCATGCCGGCCGGGGTGCGGATGGCGACGGCGAGGGCGTCCGGGATGGAGTGGTTGACCGCGATGAACTCGCAGTCGAAGGGGCCGATGCGCTCGCGATTGCCCTCCTGCACCTCAAGGGTGTACGGGCGGATGCGGTGTTCCTGGAGCTTCGCCTCGATCAGGGCCAGGGTCAGCTTGGAGCCGATCAGCGGGATGTCGGGCTTCTCGCGGAGCAGGAAGGGGACGCCCCCGATGTGGTCCTCGTGGCCGTGGGTGAGCACTATGCCGTCGATGTCGTCGAGGCGGTCCCGGATGGAGCTGAAGTCCGGCAGGATCAGGTCGATTCCGGGCTGCTCCTCCTCGGGGAAAAGCACTCCGCAGTCGACGATCAGCAGCCGGCCGCCGTACTCGAAGACGGTCATGTTGCGGCCGATCTCGCCCAGGCCGCCGAGCGGGGTGACGCGCAGGCCGCCCTCGGGGAGCTTCGGCGGCGGGCCGAGCTCAGGATGCGGATGACTCAAAAGACTCTCCTCACCACACACGCCACATGCCCCCAGGGCACATGGCGCGCGTGACTTTCGTGCACTTGCTGATGTGTCTGTATTCAGTTGTGAAGTCTTTGGTTACAGCTGTACCCCGCCGGCGGCCAGGTCGCGCTTGAGCTGCTCGGTCTCCTCGGGGGTGAGCTCCACGAGCGGCAGCCGGAGGGGGCCGGCGGGCAGGCCCTGGAGGGCGAGCGCGGCCTTGGTGGTGATCACGCCCTGGGTGCGGAACATGCCGGTGAACACCGGGAGCAGCTTCTGGTGGATCTCGGTCGCCTTGGCGACGTCGCCCGCGAGGTGGGCTTCGAGGAGCGCGCGCAGCTCGGGGCTGACCAGGTGGCCGACCACGGAGACGAAGCCGACGGCGCCGACGGACAGCAGCGGCAGGTTCAGCATGTCGTCGCCGGAGTACCAGGCCAGGCGCGAGCGGGCGATGGCCCAGCTGGCGCGGCCGAGGTCGCCCTTGGCGTCCTTGTTGGCGACGATGCGCGGGTGCTCCGCGAGCCGGACGATGGTCTCGGTGCTGATCGGGACGCCGCTGCGGCCGGGGATGTCATAGAGCATGACCGGCAGGTCGGTGGCGTCGGCGATCGCCGTGAAGTGGCGGAACAGCCCCTCCTGCGGGGGCTTGCTGTAGTACGGGGTGACGGCGAGCAGGCCGTGCGCGCCCGCCTGCTGCGCGGCGCGGGCGAGTTCCAGGCTGTGCCGGGTGTCGTTGGTGCTGGCTCCCGCCACCACGTGGGCGCGGTCTCCGACGGCCTCGACGACGGCCCGCACGAGCTGGGCTTTCTCCGCATCGGTGGTGGTCGGGGACTCGCCGGTGGTGCCGTTGACGATCAAGCCGTCGTTGCCGGCGTCCACCAGGTGGGCGGCGAGTCGCTGGGCACCGTCGAGGTCGAGTGCGCCGTCGGCGGTGAAAGGCGTGACCATGGCGGTCAGCACCCGCCCGAAGGGCGTCTGCGGAGTGGATGTCGGAGCCATGGGTCCAACGCTACTCGTAGCGTGCCCCGGGGTGCTCCCTCGGGGCGGTGACATGGAGCCCGGCACTGCCTGCTCGGGGGTTCAAGCAGTGCCGGACCCTTGTGGTCAGCCTAGATGAACATCACGAAATGCCGCAATACGGACACTTCTTGCTACTGGTCCGTACATCCGGGCCCGCGTTCCACGCACACGTTCCGGGCCCGGATCCGGGCTCATGGCGCGACGCGGCCGTTGGCGTTGAACGCGGCGTACGTGAGCGGCATGAGCCTGGCCCACTCGGCCTCCATCTTCTCCGCGACCATCTCGATCTCCCGCTGCGGGAAGGACGGCACCTTCGCCTGCTCGTGCTGGGTGCGCAGGCCCAGGAAGTGCATCAGCGAGCGGGCGTTGCACGTGGCGTACATCGAGGAGAACAGGCCGACCGGGAGCACCGCGCGGGCCACTTCGCGGGCGACGCCGGCGGCCAGCATCTCCTGGTACGCCTCGTAGGCGCGGGTGTACGCGGCCTGCATCTGCTCGTCCACGACCCGGTGGTGCTCGGGGCCGCCCTCGACGAACTCGTACTTGCCGGGGCGGCCCTGCTGGATGAGCTTGCGGTCCTGGCCCGGCACGTAGAAGACCGGCTGCAGCTCGCGGTAGCGGCCGGACTCCTCGTTGTACGACCAGCCCACCCGGTGCCGCATGAACTCGCGGAAGACGAAGATCGGAGCGCTGACGAAGAAGGTCATCGAGTTGTGCTCGAACGGGCTGCCGTGCCGGTCCCGCATCAGGAAGTTGATCAGTCCCTTGGAGCGCTCCGGGTCCTTCTGGAGCTCCTCCAAGGACTGCTCACCCGCGGTGGAGACGCGGGCGGCCCACAGCACGTCCGAGTCGGCCGCGGTGTGCTTCACGAGCTCGACGGTCACATCGCTGCGGAAACTGGCCGCGCTCTCGGGGGTGGACTCGGTCACTGGCGGGTTCCTTCCGGTCGCTTCGCTCGGCAGCGGTCCAGCTTACGGCGCCGCCGTCGATGCGCTGTCCAGCCTCCCCCACCGCCACGGCGCGACCGAATTCGCAAGAAGCGGCACCTCGGGGGCATTTCTCCCTCTTCCTGTACGACAGCCCCCGCCACGCCCCCAAGGAGCGGCCCCATGTTCAGCCGGCGAGAGCCCGTACCGTTCGCCTTCCTCGCCGAGACCGACCGGTTCCGCAGCAACGTCGCCCCGCCGCCCCGGCCCCGCGCCAGCCGGTCGGAGATCGCCGGGCGCGCGCTGATCGGGCTGACGATCGTCGCGGGGTTCGTCGGCGGGCTGCTGTTCGGGATGCCCGCGATGGAATCCGGCCCCCGCACCACCCATCAGGTGCAGCACTCGGAGGCGTCCGACGGCCGCTGAGAGCGGCTGGGATAGCCTCACCCACCACCAGCCAAGTCGAGCCGTGTGTGGGAGTGAGGACCAGTCGTGCCCCTGCCGTTCCTGACCGCCGATCGCGACGTCGACGATCTCGCGGACGACGCCGCCCCGCTGCCCTACGAGGACCAGGACCGCTGGCGCCGCCCGTACCGTCCGGGCCCGTGGCGCGTCGGCGGAGCGGCGCTCCTGCTGCTCCTCGCCTCGTACATCCTGTTCTCGTCGCTGATCATCGCGATGGCGGGCGCGCTGCCCGGCGCCGGGGTGTGCGTCGCCATCGCCACGCTCGTCATCGTCCTGGCGGTGCGGCTGGTCCGGGTCGGCGTCTGGGTGAGCGCGTACGGGCTGCGCCAGATCGCGTTGTTCACCACCACGACCGTGCGGTGGAGCGGGGTCGGCGCGGTGCACACCGCCCAGCAGCCGGTGAAGTGGCTCGGGCTGCCGCGGACCGTGCAGGGGCAGGCCCTGCTCGTCGGGCCGGCGGGCGGCGCACCGCTCCGCCCGCTGGTCACCGACCACAACGCCGACTTCCTCGGCCGCCCCGAGGCGTTCGACATGGCGTGCGACGCCGTCGAGGACTGGGCGCACGCGCACCGGCGGGACCGTCTCGGCGACGGTCCCTCAGACGCCTGACGCGCTCGTCTCCCCGGCCTTGCCGCCGTGCAGCGCGATGGCGCGCTGCATCGCCTTGCGGGCGCGCGGGGTGTCCCGCGCGTCGTGGTACGCCACGGCCAGCCGGAACCAGGTGCGCCAGTCGCCGGGCGACTCCTCCGTCTCGGCCCGCCGCTTGGCGAAGACCGCGTCCGCCGAGTCCCGGTCGATCCGGCCGCCGGGCGTGCGGACCAGCTCGTCGACCGGCAGCCCGCCCTCCGCCTCCAGCTCGCGGGCCAGCCGGTTGGCGGCCCGGGCGAACTTCGTGGTCTGCCAGAGGAACCAGCCGCCGATGAACGGCAGCACCAGCACCGCAAGACCGAAGGCCACGGTCACCACGGTGCCCTGCTTGATGAGCAGGACACCGCGGCTGCCGACGAGGACGAAGTAGACGACCAGGACGGCCGCGAGTCCGAAATACGTGATCTTTGCGCGCACGGCGGTCAGTCCAGATCCAGGAAGTGTTCCAGCCCGAAGGTCAGGCCGGGAGTGGACACCACGCGCCGCACGCCGAGCAGGATGCCCGGCATGAAGCAGCTGTGGTGCGTCGAGTCGTGCCGGATGGTGAGCGTCTCGCCCGGGTCGCCGAGCAGCACCTCCTGGTGCGCCAGGAGGCCCCGCAGCCGCACCGAGTGCACCGGCACCCCGTCCACGTCCGCGCCCCGCGCGCCGTCGAGCGCGGTGACCGTCGCGTCCGGCTGGGGGGCGCAGCCCGCCTCCGCCCGCGCCGCCGCGATCAGCTGCGCGGTGCGGGTGGCGGTGCCCGAGGGGGCGTCCGCCTTGTTCGGGTGGTGCAGCTCGATGACCTCGACGGACTCGAAGAAGCGCGCGGCCTGCTGCGCGAACCGCATGGTCAGCACGGCCCCGATGGAGAAGTTCGGCGCGATCAGCACGCCGACCTCGGGGGCCCCCGCCAGCCAGGTGCGCAGCTGCGCGAGGCGGTCGTCGGTCCAGCCGGTGGTGCCGATGACGCCGTGGATGCCGTGGCGTACAAGGAAGTCGAGGTTGCCCATGACCGCGCCGGGGTCGGTCAGCTCGACCGCGACCTGGGCACCGGCCTCGACCAGGGTCTCCAGCTTGTCGCCCCGGCCCAGGGTGGCGACCAGCTCCATGTCCTCCGCGGCTTCCACCGCTCGTACAGCCTCGGAGCCGATACGGCCCTTGGCACCGATGACGGCCACACGCAGCTTGCTCATTGCTCGTTCCTTCGGGTTCGGCGAGTCGGCGGGGTCGGCGGTCGGTCCGGTCCGGGCGGGTCGGCCCGGACCGGAAAGGCCCGGGTCAGGCGACCGCTTCGTGCAGGCGGGCCGCCTGCTTGTCCTTCAGCGGGCCGATGACGGACAGCGAGGGACGCTGTCCCAGTAGATCGCGGGCCACCTCGCGCACCTCGTCGGGGGTGACCGCGGCCATCCTGGCGAGCATGTCGTCGACCGACATCTGCTCGCCCCAGCACAGCTCGCTCTTACCGATACGGTTCATCAGCGCGCCGGTGTCCTCCAGGCCCAGCACCGTGGAGCCGGACAGCTGGCCGATGGCGCGCCGCAGTTCCTCGTCCGACAGGCCGTGCTCCGCGACCTTGTCGAGCTCGTCACGGCAGATCCTGAGCACGTCGTGGACCTGGCTGGGGCGGCAGCCGGCGTAGACGCCGAAGAGCCCGCAGTCGGCGAACGACGACGTGTAGGAGTAGACGCTGTAGGCGAGCCCGCGCTTCTCCCGCACCTCCTGGAAGAGCCGGGAGCTCATGCCGCCGCCGAGCGCCGTGTTGAGCACGCCCAGCGCCCAGCGCCGGTCGTCGGTGCGCGCGATGCCGGGCATGCCGAGCACCACATGGGCCTGCTCGGTCTTGCGGCCCAGCAGCTCGACGCGGCCGGCGGTGCGGATCGTACGGGAGCCGTCGCGCGGGGCCATCGGGACGGCATCGGTCCGGTCCAGCGCGCCCGCCCGCTCGAACGCCTTGCGCACCAGCCGGACCACCTTGGCGTGGTCGACGTTGCCCGCGGCGGCGACGACCAGGTGCGTCGGGTCGTAGTGCTTGCGGTAGAAGCGCCGGACGCGCTCGGCGGTCAGGGCGTTGACCGTGTCGACGGTGCCGAGGACCGGGCGGCCCAGCGGGGTGTCACCGAGCATGGTGTGCGCGAACAGGTCGTGCACGCAGTCGCCCGGGTCGTCCTCCGTCATGGCGATCTCTTCGAGGATCACGCCGCGCTCGGCGTCCACGTCCTCCGCCGTGATCAGCGAGCCGGTCAGCATGTCGCAGACGACGTCGATGGCCAGCGGCAGGTCGGTGTCGAGCACGCGCGCGTAGTAGCACGTGTACTCCTTCGCCGTGAACGCGTTCATCTCGCCGCCGACCGCGTCGATGGCGGAGGAGATGTCGAGCGCGCTGCGCCGTGCCGTGCCCTTGAAGAGCAGGTGCTCCAGATAGTGGGTGGCGCCGCCCAGCGACGGGGTCTCGTCACGCGAGCCGACGTGCGCCCAGATGCCGAAGGTGGCGGAGCGTACGGACGGCAGGGTCTCGGTGACCACGCGCAGGCCGCCGGGGAGCGTGGTCTTGCGGACCGTACCGATGCCGTTCTCGCCCTTGAGAAGCGTTTGGGTACGGGCGACGGCCCGCCCCTCCGAGGAGGTGCGGGCCGTCGCCTGGTGCGTACGGGACGTCACTTGGCAGCTTCGTCCTTCTTCTCGTCCTCAGCGCCTTCTTCGCCCTCGATCACCGGGATCAGGGACAGCTTGCCGCGCTGGTCGATCTCGGCGATCTCGACCTGGACCTTGGCGCCGACGCCGAGCACGTCCTCGACGTTCTCCACGCGCTTGCCGCCGGCCAGCTTGCGGATCTGCGAGATGTGCAGCAGACCGTCCTTGCCGGGCAGCAGCGAGACGAAGGCACCGAAGGTGGTGGTCTTCACGACCGTGCCCAGGTAGCGCTCGCCGACCTCGGGCATCGTCGGGTTGGCGATGCCGTTGATGGTGGCGCGGGCGGCCTCGGCGGCCGGGCCGTCGGCGGCACCGATGTAGATGGTGCCGTCGTCCTCGATGGTGATGTCGGCGCCGGTGTCCTCCTGGATCTGGTTGATCATCTTGCCCTTGGGGCCGATGACCTCACCGATCTTGTCCACCGGGATCTTGACGGTGATGATCCGCGGGGCGTTCGGGGACATCTCGTCCGGGACGTCGATGGCCTCGTTCATCACGTCGAGGATGTGCAGACGGGCGTCGCGGGCCTGCTTGAGGGCCGCAGCCAGCACGGAGGCCGGGATGCCGTCCAGCTTGGTGTCCAGCTGGAGGGCGGTCACGAACGTCTTCGTACCGGCGACCTTGAAGTCCATGTCGCCGAAGGCGTCCTCCGCACCGAGGATGTCGGTCAGCGCGACGTAGTGCGTCTCACCGTTGATCTCCTGGGAGATCAGGCCCATGGCGATGCCGGCGACCGGGGCCTTGAGGGGCACACCGGCGTTCATCAGCGACATGGTCGAGGCGCAGACCGAGCCCATGGAGGTGGAGCCGTTGGAGCCGAGCGCCTCGGAGACCTGGCGGATGGCGTACGGGAACTCCTCGCGGGTCGGCAGCACGGGCAGGATCGCCCGCTCGGCCAGCGCGCCGTGGCCGATCTCGCGGCGCTTGGGCGAGCCGACCCGACCGGTCTCACCGACGGAGTACGGCGGGAAGTTGTAGTTGTGCATGTAGCGCTTGCGCGTCTCGGGCGCCAGCGTGTCCAGCTGCTGCTCCATACGGAGCATGTTCAGCGTGGTGACGCCCAGGATCTGGGTCTCGCCGCGCTCGAACAGCGCCGAGCCGTGCACCCGCGGGATCGCCTCGACCTCGGCGGCCAGCGTACGGATGTCCGTGACGCCGCGGCCGTCGATGCGGACCTTGTCCTTGATGACGCGCTCGCGGACCAGGGCCTTGGTCAGCGAACGGTAGGCGGCGGAGATCTCCTTCTCGCGGCCCTCGAACTGCGGCAGCAGCTTCTCGGCGGCGACGCCCTTGATCCGGTCCAGCTCGCCCTCGCGCTCCTGCTTGCCCGCGATGGTCAGCGCCTGGGCCAGCTCGTCGCGGACGGCGGCGGTCAGCGCCTCCAGGACGTCGTCCTGGTAGTCGAGGAAGATCGGAAACTCGCCGGTCGGCTTGGCGGCCTTGGCCGCCAGGTCGGACTGCGCCTTGCACAGGACCTTGATGAAGGGCTTCGCAGCCTCCAGGCCCGCGGCGACGATCTCCTCGGTCGGCGCCTCGGCACCGTCCTTGACCAGCTGGATCGTCTTCTCGGTGGCCTCGGCCTCGACCATCATGATCGCGACGTCGCCGTCGGCGAGCACGCGGCCGGCCACGACCATGTCGAAGACGGCGTCCTCGAGCTCGGTGTGGGTCGGGAAGGCCACCCACTGGCCCTTGATCAGCGCGACGCGGACGCCGCCGATCGGGCCGGAGAAGGGCAGGCCCGCCAGCTGGGTGGAGGCGGAGGCGGCGTTGATCGCGACCACGTCGTAGAGGTGGTCGGGGTTGAGCGCCATGATCGTCGCGACGACCTGGATCTCGTTGCGCAGGCCCTTCTTGAAGGACGGGCGCAGCGGGCGGTCGATCAGACGGCAGGTGAGGATGGCGTCCTCGGAGGGACGGCCCTCACGGCGGAAGAACGAGCCGGGGATCCGCCCGGCCGCGTACATCCGCTCCTCGACGTCCACCGTGAGCGGGAAGAAGTCGAGCTGGTCCTTGGGGTTCTTCGAAGCGGTGGTGGCCGACAGCACCATGGTGTCGTCGTCCAGGTAGGCCACGGCGGAGCCGGCGGCCTGACGGGCCAGGCGGCCCGTCTCGAAACGGATGGTGCGGGTGCCGAAGGCGCCGTTGTCGATCACGGCCTCGGCGTAGTGGGTCTCGTTCTCCACCAGGGAATTCTCCTCGTCTGCGTCCCCTCGTCCGTGTGACGGGAGGACGGTGGTGGAGCAGCGCCCCTGGCCGGGTGGCCGGCGACCGGGCCGGTCTTCGATCGAAGCCACCGGAATTGCCAGTTCCGGGAGCCACTACCGAGGACCGGCGCCTGCGGCGCCGATGCGGCGGGAATGAGGCGCTCCTCCTCGTTCGTTATGGCGTTGTTGTTGGGACCAGACTACAAAGGTTCGGCCGACCTCACGACGGCTGAAGCGTCTGGTCCATGCGTACGGGGCACCTTGGGCACCGCCCGTACGCGGTGCCGTACGGACGGGATACGGACTCTTCATCTCGTGTAGACCCGTACGTATGGCAAAGGGAGCGGCCCCCTGGCGCGGGAACCGCTCCCTTCACGGCGTCTTACTTGGCGCCCGCCGCACCGCGGCGGATGCCCAGGCGCTCCACCAGCGTACGGAAGCGCGTGATGTCCTTCTTGGCCAGGTACTGCAGCAGACGGCGGCGCTGGCCGACGAGCAGCAGCAGACCACGGCGGGAGTGGTGGTCGTGCTTGTGGGTCTTGAGGTGCTCGGTCAGGTCCGAGATGCGGCGGGAGAGCAGCGCGACCTGGACCTCGGGGGAACCGGTGTCGCCCTCCTTGGTGGCGAACTCGGCCATGATCTGCTTCTTCGTGGCGGCGTCGAGCGACACGCGATACTCCTTGGGTGCTTCGTTTCAGCCACCGAGTGCCCCTGGTCTTGGTCTCAGGGGAGCTTCCGTTACTCGGGAGGCGGGGCTCGCTGGGCGCTGTCTCCAGAGCCTTCGAAAGGGCTCCGGGGGCGCGTACACAAACGGCCGTCACACAGCGTACCAGGTCGGGGGCGGGGGGCTCGCCCGGCGGTCGGGGGCGGGGGCTCCCGGTGGTACGGGGCGCGGGCCCCGGGGCCCCGGGCGCGGGCTCAGAAGACGGGCATGGCGGTGAGGGTGCCCCGGTGCTGGAGGAAGACGCGGTTGCCGGCGGCGGCGAGCCGCCAGGGCACTTCGTCGCCCAAGGTGGTCGTCCACGCGCTGGTCCCGCCCCTGGTGTCAGCGGTCATCACGCCGCTGAGCCCGGCCCGCGTGGTGACCACCCAGACGCTGTTCCCCTCGACGACCGGGGCCTGGCTCGGAGGCGTCCGCGTATCCGAATCCACGGGCAGCGTCCAGGCATCCGCGCCGTCGCGGCGGTCGCGGGCGTACAGGTTGCTTCCGTCGACGGCGTAGAGCAGCTTTCCCTGCACCACGGGCGGCCCCCAGCCCATCGCGGGAGCGGTGCTGGGGTGCGCCCAGCGCTGCTCGCCGTTGGCCAGCTCCAGTGCGACGAGGCTCTTCCCGCCGAGGTAGACGGTGCCGTCGGCGATGGCCGGGGGCAGGGCCCGGCGGCCGACGACGCGCGGGCCCCAGCGCACCTCTCCCCTTTCGGTTCCCAGCGCCGCCGCCCGGCCGTCCGCGCCGTACACCACCAGGTGTCCGTCGGCGACCGCGGCGGCGGGTGCCGGGCCTGAGGTCTCCACGGGCGAGGGGACGGTCCACAGGGGCCGGCGCGAGGCGAGCCCGATCGCGCGCAGCGCTCCGCCACGGGTGACCAGGTAGACGGCGTCGGCGTCGGCCGCCAGCAGGGCCGCGGCGTCCGCGTCCCGTACGGACCAGCGGCGGCCGCCGTCCTCGGCGCGCAGGGCGAGGAGTGCCCCCGAGCCGTCGGCGGTCAGGATCGTCTCGTCGCCGGCAGAGAGGGCTCCGACGGCAACGGCTGCCGCCGGGGCGGTCCACCGTCGCTGCCCGTCACGGACGTCGTAGGCGCGCAGGGCGCCGCCGCGCACGGCGACGACCACCAGGTCGCGTACGGTCAGCGGGGTGGGCGGGTCGCCTTCCGCCGCCTGCACCGGGCCCCACAGGGGCTGCGGCGCGGTGCCTTGGTCGTAGCTCCGCAGCGGTTTCGCGCCCCAGCTCGGCGGGGCCGCGGCGGCGTCCTTGTCGCGCAGCAGCCACCATGCCGCCGTACCGCCCACCGTGAGGACCGCGCCGCCCGCCGCCAGCGCCCTCACCAACCGCCGCCGGGAGGGCGGGGGCGGCTGGTCGCCGGGGAATCCGGCGGCCCAGCGGGCGGCGTCGGCCTCGCGGTGGGCGATGTCCTGGGCGAGGGGGCCGGTGGCCCACGGCGGTCGCATGCGCCGCCGCGCCCCGGCCGCTCGCGCGGGTTCCCGAGCGAGCGCCCGACCGAGCAGGTCGAGGGAGGGGCGCGCGGCCGCGTCCTTGGCCAGGCACGCGGCCACCACGGCGCGGAGGCCGTCGGGCACCGTGCTGAGTTCCGGCTCCTCGTGGACGACGCTGTACTGGACGGCGGCGATGTGCCCGCCGTCGAAGACGCGCCGCCCTGTCACGGCGAAGGCGAGGACGGCGCCGAGGGAGAAGACGTCGCCCGCGGGGCCGGTCCGCCGCCCCAGCACCTGCTCGGGTGGGGCGTAGCCGGGCGTGGCGACCGTCTCGCCGGTAGCGGTCAGGGTGAGTCCGTGCTCGGGCCGGGCGATACCGAAGTCGATGATCTTCGGGCCGTCCGAGGTCAGCACGATGTTCGACGGCTTGAGGTCGCGGTGGACCAGTCCCGCCCCGTGGATCTCAGCCAGCGTACGGACCAGTGCGGCGCCCAGGGCACCCGCTGCCGCCTCGTCGAAGGGGCCGTGGCGCTCGACGGCGTCGTCCAGCGTGGGCCCCGCGAGGAAGTCGGTCGCGATCCACGGACGTCCGCCCTCGACGCGGGCGTCCAGAACCTTCGCCACTCCGGTGCCGGGGACGGCGCTCGCCGTCCGTGCCTCGCGGACGAAGCGGCGCGCCAGGTCGAGGTCGTGAGCGAGTTCGGGGCGCAGCACTTTCACGGCCACCGGGCGTCCCCCCGCCTCGCGTGCGAGGTACACCTGGCCCATCCCTCCCGAACCCAGCACGCCGAGCACGCGGTAGGGGCCCAGCCGCAGCGGATCGCCGGTGCCGAGGGGTTTCATGGAAGGTCTCCTGCGCGGTCGAGGAAGGGAGGCGGTGCCAGAGGGGCTCTTCGGTGGCGTGGGGGCGCTATTCGAGCGGGATGGCGCACACGGTGCCGCCGCTGGCGACGAGGACGCGTCCGGCGGAACGGTGTGCGGTGACCACAGTCGAGAGTCCGGGGGTCACGCCGGCGGCTCCCGAGAACGTCCACGCCACGCGGTGGGTGCGCAGATCGATGGCGGTCACCCACTGGTCGACGTCGGGCTTTACGTAGATATAGCGCTTGCCGATGTCGGGGCCGGCTGCCCAGAAGACCGGGGGGCCCAGTGCCTTCCGCTGCTCCCACAGCAGATCTCCGCCCTTCGCGTCCAGGGCGACCAGCCCGTGGCCGCGTTCGGCGGCGTACACGACGTCGTCCCGGACCACAGGCGGCCCGTATCGATGGGCCTCCGGTGGGAACTTCGTCGCGAACTTCCGGCCTTGGCCGAACCGCCAGGCCTCCTCTCCGTCGGAGAGCCGCAGGGCGAGGAGGTCACTGGAGCCGAGGAAGAGGTGTTCGCCGGAGACGGCGAGCCGAGCGACCCCGAGGGGGTCGATGCCTTGTCCCTTCGTGAGGACGGTGGTCCAGCGCGCTGTGCCGTTTCCGGTGTCGATGGCCGTGAAGCGCTCCCCCGAAGCGATGACGAGTGTGTCTCCCGCGAGCCTCGCGACGAGTGCGTCACCGCTGGGGGTGGCGATCGGACGCCGCCACCGAACCTCTCCGGTCCGGGTGTCGACCGCGGTCCTCAGCCATCCTTTCTTCGTGTGCCCCTGGAGGTAGAGCGACTCCTCATCGGCGGCGAGCAAGCGCAGGGAATCGGTTGTCGGCAGCTCCGCCAACGGCGTCCCGAAGTTCCCGGTCCGCAGGTGGATCGGCGAAATACGGAGGGAACCGATGCCAGGCTCGGCGGCCAGCAGCCGCCGACCGTCGGAGACCACCAGTTCCTTCTGGGTCACCTGCGTGTTGGGACGGCTCGCGTCGCCGGTCCTGGCGTCGACGCACAGCAGCCCGGCCGGGGAGACGATCCCCGCGTGGTCGCCAGCGACCAGCACGGTGACCGCGTCCCAGAAGTCACCCGGGGTCACCTTCCAGGACAGACGCGGAGGTGTTCCCGGGCGTCGTGCGGGTGTTTCGGGGGACCCGCCCGATGCCGGGGAGCTAACGCGCGGCCGCAGCCACGCCCAGCCCCCGAGGGCGGCACCGGCGGCGAGCACGGTGCCGCCGCCCGCGATGACGAGTTTGCGCCGCGGTATTCCGCGCGCCGCGGGTGCGTCGGGAGCTGTGGCCGTGGGGTCCGCGGCGGGGGCTGGCAGTCTGGCCGGCGGGGCCTGCCACACGTCGGCGACGCGGCGTGCGATGTCGGCGAGGACGGCGTCGGGCAGGCGGTCCGCGAAGTGTCCCGCGCCGTCGTGGAGCTCCGCCGCCAGCTCCGTCGTGCCGGGGCGCCGCGCCGGGTCCTTGGCCAGGCAACGGGCGAGGGTCGCGCGCAGCCGCTCGGGCACCGCGGACAGCTCCGGCTCCGCATACCGCACGCGATAGAGCAGGTCGGCGGGTTGGCCGCCGCCGAAGGGGCCACGGCCGGTCGCCGCGAAGACGAGCACCCCGGCGAGCGCGAAGACGTCGCCCGCGGCGGTGTGCTCGACTCCGCCGGCCTGCTCGGGGGACATGAAGGCGGGCGTCCCGGCGGCGGCGCCGGTGCGGGTCAGCCTGTCGTCGCCGACCGCCCGGGCGATGCCGAAGTCGATGACCTTGGGGCCGTGCGCGGAGAGCAGGATGTTCGAGGGCTTCAGGTCGCGGTGGACAACCTCGGAGGAGTGCAGTTGGGCGAGCGCTTCGCACAAAGCCGCGCCCAGCGCCCGTACGGCGTGCTCGGGGAGGGCGCCGTACCCTTCGACGGCTTCGTCCAGCGCCGGTCCGAGCACGTACTCGGTGGCCAGCCACGGGGTGGGGGCCAGTGGGTCGGCGTCGAAGACACGCGCTCCGTGCCGGCCGCCGATGACACGGGCGGCGTCGACCTCCAGCCGGAACCGGCTGCGGAACTCCGGCTGCTCGGCGAAGCGCGCGTGCACGGTCTTCAGCGCGGCCGTCCGGCCGCCGGACGAGCACGCCAGGTAGACGGTGCCCATACCGCCGCTGCCCAACCGGGCGACGAGGGTGTACGGGCCGATGCACCGCGGGTCGTCATGGGTGAGGGGAAGGGGCATCGGTCAGTCCACCGGGAATGCGTAGAGATCGTTGCTGCCGATGACGAAGACCATCCCGGGCGCGGTTCCGCCGACCCAGCCGGGTCCCGCGGTTCCTCCCTCCCTGCCGACGACGGCCAGTCGCCAGCGCAGCGAGCCGTCCGCCGCGTTCAATGCCTCGATCTCCGATGCGTTCATCTGGATCACGGTGGCTCCCGAATGGCTCACCCATGTCTCGCTGGTGGTGATGGACGACTCCAGCGGCACGGCGCTCGCGCGCCGCCATCTCCGCTTCCCGTCGCGGACGTCCAGGGCGTGGGTGACCGTGCGGAAGTCCGTGGCGAAGACCATCGTTTCGTGGACGGCGGCGGCCGTGATCTGCCCGAGTCCGTCGTAACGCCATCGCTCCTCACCGCTGGCGATGTCGTACGCCCGAAGGTTCTTCAACGAGGACGCGAGCAGGAGGTCGCCGGGCACGGCCATCCTCAGCGAGTCGAGGTCGACGTCCAGACCTTGGTAGCGCGTCCTTCGCAGCTCCCGTCCCGTGCGCCGGTCCAGCGCCAGGTACGTGAAGGGGGTGTCGGAGAGGGAGTAATCGTCCCCAGTGTTGGGCACCAGCAGCTCACCGCGGGTCAGGAGGCCCTCCATGGCGCGATCGCTGCCGAAGCTCTTGGGGAGCGGGGTGCGCCACAGTTCCCGGCGGTTCCCGAGGTCGTAGCCGACAGCGGCGTAGGGGGTCTTGCCGCACGGCGTATCGGCTTCCTCGCAGTCGCGGCGCTCCGCCAGGAACCACAGCGTCTGTCCCTCCGCCGCCAGGACGTGCTTCATCGAAAGGGCGCTTAGGGAGCCGTACTTCTCCTCGGTCCAGATGACCTTCCCGTTGCGGGCCGACAACATGGAGAACCGCGCACCCCCGGATATCAGCACCAGTCCCCCGTCGAGCACCCTGAGGTCCTCGATCAGCTGAAGGTCGGCGCGGGTCCAGACCTTCCTGCCCGTGCCCACGTCCACGCCGATCAGGCCCTCGCTGATTTTGAGGAGAGCGATCCGGTCATCCGAGAGCCCGGCCATGTTCTCCAGCTGCCAGGGGAAGGTGCGGTGCCACAGCGGGGACGGCGGGATGCCCGCCGTCGGGCGCAGCCTCCGCGGCTCGTCCTCCAGCGCACGCCAGCCGGCGATCGCGCCTGCCCCCAGCGCGAGCCCCGCCAGTCCCGAGCCCGCGCCCACGAGCACAGTACGCCGCGACGGGCGTGGCCGTGCCGCACTGGACGGGGCGGCACCGACCCCGGCTTCGGCCGCGGGCTCGGGCGGACGGGCGGCCACCGGATGCTGTGCCGTCAGCGCCGCCGTGACCGCATCGGGCAGAGGCGGGCCGGCGCCCTGCCCACCCAGGGCGCGGAGCAACGCTTCCGGCCGCGGCCGCCGGTCAGGGTCCCGGCTCAGACATGACGCGATCAGCTCGCGCAGGGAGTGCGGCAGTCGGGCGGGATCCGGGTCCGTACGTCCGGTGGCCGCGTACGCCAGGACAGCGCCGAGAGCGTAGACGTCCCCAGGCGGTTCGGGACGGGCGCCCGGGTGCTGCTCCGGCGGCCGATTGTGGGGGTCCCCGCCTGGCCGTCCGGGGCGTGCCGCGCCCCCGGGCGCCGAGGTGCGCCCCAGCCCGTAGCCGGTCAGCCGCGGACCGTCCTCGGTCAGCAGCAGCGCCGCGGGCGAGATTCCGGCGTGGACGAGGCCGTTGGCGTGCGCGTCCACAAGGGTCGCGGCGAGAGCGGCGCCCAGCGCGCGCACGACGGCTTCCGGCAGCGGCCCTCCGTGTGCGGCGACGGCGGCCGGGAGCGGCAGCACGGGGAAGCAGTCGTAGGCGACCCAGGGGGTCGCCGCGCCTGCGTCGCTGATGTCGGCGACCGGCGCGACCCATGGCCCGGTCAGCCGACGGGAGTTCTCCGCCTCGGCGCGGAAGAGCACCCGGTAGCCGGGATCGTGGGCCAGCTCCGGGTGGGGCAGCATCAAGGTGACCAGGCGGCCGTCGACCGTGTGCCGCGCCGCCACCCGACAGGCGTCGTAGGCCTGACCAGCAGAGTCCAGCTCGTCGACGACGAGATAGGGGCCGTACCGGCGAGCGGCCGACTCCCCGTGGTCCGGGCACGGCGACCCCACGGCCTCCCCTTCCCCATCATGGTCGTTCACGTACACCAGCGCGTCACTCCAGCGGCAGGGCGTAGACGTTGGTGCCGCTGGTGACGACGGCGACGTCGTCGGTGAGCGCGACGTGGCGACGTCCCACCGTCCCGTCGTCCAGCCCGGGGCCGATGTCGGTAAAGCGCCACAGCGGCGCCCCGTCCTCCACGTCGAACGCCTCCACCTCCACGTCGTTGGCCGAGATCAGTGTCCGTCCGCCCGGACTGATCAGCGTGTCAGGGGTGCCCGGCGCCACCGTCACCCGCATCGGGAGCCCATAGGTGCGCTGCCAGCGGATGTAACCGGTCGCGGACTCGACCGCGTGGACGCCGTAGCCCCCGTCGGTGACGTACGCGACACCACCGCGGACCACCGGGCGGCCGAAGCCGGCGAGGTGGCCCAGGCGCGTTTTGCCCTTCGCCCGCACGGTCCACGATTCGTCGTCCCGCAGCGTGTTGAATCCCCGTAGCGTCGGTCCGAGGGCGGCGATCAGAGTGTGGTGGGCGTCGGTGGTCACCATGCGGCCCGCGGTCACCTCCGGATAGGTGCGCCGCCAGGCCTCCCGCCCGTCGCCCCGCGCGAGCGCCAGGAACTGCTTGGCGGCGGTCTTGCCCTCGCGGGGCTTGCCGGAGCCACCGGGTGCCACGACCAGGACGTCCTCAAGGAGGTGTCCTTCGGTGAAGCCCTGGAGAAGGGGGCTGCGCCACAACTCCCTGCGCCGGTCCATGTCGAAGGCGACGACCAGGTGCCCTCCGCCTGTGCCGCCGCGTCGAGCGGCGAACCACACCGTATGGTCCTGGACGGCGAGCAGAGCGGTGAAGGACATGCCGCCGACGGCCCCGAGCTCCTTGCCCTCCCACCGGATACGGCCGTCGAGCGGGTCCAGGGCCACCGGTTCCCGACCGGGGACCAGGACGAGGTCCGTTCCGACATCGCGGACCGGACCGGACGGCCGCACCGTGTCCTGGGTCCACATCTCCTCGCCTGTGCGCAGATCGATGCCGGTCACGGCGCGGGCCCCGACGACGACGGCGACCTTCTCCCGCCAGATCAGCGGAGCGTGCAACGGCGTCGCCGCGCCCTTGAGTTCGCGGCTCCAACGAGGTATGGGCGGCGCCCCGCCGACGCGCCGAGTAGCAGGATGGTCGGCCGCGAGCCGCTCGGCCTCCGTGACAGGCGGTGCGTCCCCGTCCCGGGTCGCCAACCAGGCGCCCCCGCCCCCCAGGGCGGCGCCGGCCGTACCGGACGCGATCCCGACCAGGAGGGAGCGCCGGGAGGCGCTCACCCGGCTTTCCGGCGTCCGAGCCACGGCTGGGGCCGTCTCCTCGTCCGGCCCCGGGCGGGTTCCCGGAGGTGGTGGCACGGCGTCGCGGTCCGTCGGGGCGCCTCGACGGGCGCGGCCGACCGTCGTCCGGTCGGCCGCGCCACGCCCCTGCGCGGCGACTGCGTTCGGGGCCGGCAGAGGGTCGAGTTCGGCCGCCAGCACGGTGGAGGACTGCTCGGCGAGCTCCGCGATCACCCGCGCCGGCAGCCAACCGGGGACGAGCAGGGCCGCCGCGCGGCCGCTGCCGACGTCCACCACCGTCGCCATGCGGCCCGCGCCTGGCGCATGCACCGCGGATCCGCCACGGTCCACGATCGTGGGGACGGGCGTCGACGCGCCCGCGACGCCGAGCGGGCCGGCCGGCGCACCGGCAGCCGGGTCCGCTCCCGGCGCCAGCGCGTCCAGCAGTGCCCTGGCCCTCGGCCGCTGGGCGGGATCGGGTGCGAGACACGCCGTCACCAACCGCGCCAGGTCATCGGGGAGTCGCCCCAGCGCGCCCCGGCTCAGCCCCTCGCCCGGCCCGTGCCCGGTCGACGCGAACATCAGTACCGCGCCCAGGGCGTAGACGTCGCCCAGCGGCCGCGGCCGTCCCCCCGCCGCCTGCTCCGGCGGCAGGGAGTCCGGATCCAGCCCTGGTCGAGCGGACCGGGCCTCCCCGTCCGCGGCCGCCGCCCGCACGGCGCCGAATCCCGTGAGGCGTGGGCCGTCGGGGGTGATGAGCACCGTCTGCGGGCCGATCCCGGCGTGGGCGAAGCCCGCCTCGTGCAGCTCCGCCAGCGTTTCGGCGAGGGCCGCGCCCAGGACCCGAACGGTCGGCTGCGGCAGCGGGCCGCCCAGCACCGCCGGGAGTGCGGACAGCGGCAGGGCAGGAACGTAGGGCGTCGCGTACCACGGCACCCCCGACTTCGCGTCCGAGACCTCCCGGACGGGGGTGAGCCACCGCGAACGGGAGTTCTCCCGAAGGAGGCGCGCGTTCTCCGCCTCCGCCAGGAACCGTGCGCGATACGCGGGATCGTCCTCGAGCTCCCTCGGCGGCACGGTCAGCAGAGCCGTTGCCGTGCCGTCGGTGCTCCGGGCGATGTACCGACGGGCGGTCACGGGGACCCCGCTCGCCATGGCGTCGAGGGACGTCACAACCCGGTACGGGCCGAACAGGGGCGGCTCTGCCCCGGTCGGCGACGGTTCCACGTCCCCCACATTGCCCCCGTCGACGGACATCAGCTGGTCATGTCCCGCGCCGAGTTGTACACGTCCAGCACAGCCAGACACAGCGGCACAAGTGACAGCAGGAAAGCGCCTTCGGCCAGATCCGTGACGCGGCCCCAGAACGGCGTGAGGCCCTTCTTCGGGACGATCAGGGCGATCGCCGTGATCAGCGCGGCCCCCGCGGCGACGGCGGCGGCAAGCCAAACGGTCCGGATATGCATCTCCGTGCCGTTCCCGCGCAGCAGCTCGAGGACCGCGGTCGCCGGCGGGTTGAGGGACAGACCGAGGATGAGGAGGGCGAGTGCGGCCATCCCGGCGACCAGGACGCAGGAGACCTGCGCGGTGTAGCGGAACAGGCGAGCGCGCAGCAGCATCGCCAGGCCGCCGGCGAGGGCGAGCAACTGCCCCCAGAAGGACGAGGAGAAGCCGAGCACGGCCGCCGACCCCACGACGACCGCGGAGCATCCGGCGAGCAGGCCGAGCAGGAGTTCGTGGCCGCGGCGCGCCTGGGCGGCGATGCGCTCGGCGTCGACGGGCTGGGCGGCGACGGGTCCCTCCGGATCGGCGTCGAGATCGACCCGGCCGACCGGCCCACGTGGCGCGACATAGCCGATGGGCAGACGCGCTACGCGGACGGACATACCGGGCAGGAAGGCGATGGCGCCGATCGCGACGACACAGCTGACCGCCGCGGTCTGCGTGGCGCTGGCTTCGGTGAGGATCTGGCAGAACGTGGCGAGCGTGCCGAAGGCGGAGAGGAGGACGGCGGCGACGAACGGCGCGTCACCTACCGGCATGGCGGCGACCAGGGCCACGGAGACCACCAGGACGCCTGCGCATCCGAGCAGGAACTGCAGTCGGCCGACGCCCTCGCCGGGATCGAGCGCGAGGATGCCTGAGCTCGCGATCATCACATGCGGGAGCGCGGCCAGACCAAGGGCCACGGCAGAGGCCCGGTCCTCGTACACCCGCGCCCGTACGCCGGCGAACGCCGCGAGCAGCAGGCCGAACGCCGCCGCGATGATGCCGGGCAGACCGTGCATATCGTGCTTGACGGGGTCGGCGAACCACAGCACGAAGCCCATGAGAACCAGCAGCAGCGCGCCGCCGACGAGCCCGGACGCGCGCAGGAACCGGTCCTTCCACAGGGTACGGTCGCGGGCGACAGCGGCGGCGATGGCGTCGGAGACGTCGTCGTGCACGGCGGGCGGCAGAGACTGCGCGAAGGGACGCAGGCAGAGCAGGTCTCCGTCGAGGACACGCTGGGCGGCGAGCGAGCGGTGTCCGTCGAGGACACTGCCGTCCCGGCGCACCAGGTGGTAGCCGACCGGCGTACCCGCGGGCTGCGTCTGACCGGACAACCGAAGAATCTCCGGGTACAGGTCCGCGACGGCGATGTCGTCCGGGAGGGCGACATCGATCCGGCTGTCCGGCGCGACGACCGTGACTCGACAGAAACCGGTCGTAGTGGTCGAACTCACCTGTTGGACTCCCTCATTCGCTGTCGCACGCATGATGCGGCACGCAACCCTATCCGGCGCCGCCGAATGCATGTCCACGTAGGATCACCGTCGTCGAGCGACAGGGCGCCACCAACGGGGGCGCCGGCCCACGTCCGCAAGCCCACGCCAAGGATTGATACTCCGGTGAGTCAGATCATCGTGAAACGGCCACCTCGGGTGACCCCGCCCGAGATGCCCGGGGAGGAACTGCGGCTCGAAGCGCCCCCTGAGCTCCCGCGAGGGCAACAGGAGGGCATAGCGATGCAGCTCCTGCCGATGCTCGGCATGGGCTCGTCGGTGGTGTTCTTCTTCATGCCGAACACGGCTCCGTTCATGCGGATCATGGGCGCGATGATGCTGGTGTCGACGATCGCCATGGTCATCGCCCAGGTGATCCGGTACCGCAAGGGCTCGCAGGGAGAGGCGGTGCAAGGCCGCCGCGACTACCTGAAATACCTGGCGAAGACGCGCCGCAAGGTGCACCGCACGGCGCGGGCCCAGCGGGATGCCCAGTTCTTCCTGCACCCCAGCCCCGATCAACTGTGGTCGCTGGTGGCCGAGGGCAGCCGGCTGTGGGAGCGCCGGATCAGCGACGACGACTTCGGGCAGGTACGGATCGGCCTGGGCCCACAGGAGTTGTGGACGCCGCTGGTGGCCCCGGGGACGGCACCGCTGGACGAACTGGAGCCGCTCTCCGCCGGGGCCCTACAGCAGTTCGTGGCGACGCACAGCTCGCTCGACGGGCTCCCGATGGCCGTCTCGCTGCGGTCCTTCTATCACCTCACCATCTCCGGCGAGACGGAAGCGGCCCTGGGGAACGCCCGCTCGCTGGTCGCCAGCCTGACCGCGCTGCACTCGCCGGACGACCTGCACGTCGCCATAGTGGCCGGACCCGAGGCCGCGGAACGCTGGGACTGGATCAAGTGGCTGCCGCACTCCCAGGTCCCCGGCTCACTCGACGGCACCGGCACCAAGCGTCTGTTCAGCGACAACCTCCCGGAGGTGGAGGAACTGCTCGCGAGCCGGCTGGAGGGCAGGCCGCGGTTCAACCCGGAGGGACAGCCCCTGCTGGACCAGCCGCACGTCGTGGTGGTGCTCGACGGTGGGCTGGTGCCGTCGGGCTCCCTCCTGGCCGCGCCCGAAGGCCTTCAGGGAGTCACCTTGGTGGAACTCGTGGCGGGGGAGGCGGAGGAGCCACGGGGCGGACTCTCGCTGGACGTACGGCCGGGGCAGCTGCTGGTCGACTCCGCGGGAGCCGTCTACCGGGGCCTCCCCGACATCCTGTCACTCGAGGCGGCCGAGGCGCTCGGACGCCAGCTGGCACCCCTGCGGATGAGCGCCAGTGGCGATGACGACGAGCCGCTCCTGGCCAACCTGGAGTTCGCCGACCTCCTGGGACTCGGCGACGCTGCGTCCGTGGACCCCAACACCGCGTGGCGGCCCCGATCCACCGCCGAACGGCTCCGCGTTCCCATCGGAGTGGGCGAAGACGGCTCGCCCGTCATGCTCGACCTGAAGGAGGCGGCGCAGGAGGGCATGGGCCCGCACGGGCTGTGCGTGGGCGCGACCGGCTCCGGTAAGTCGGAGCTGCTGCGGACACTCGTCCTGGGCCTGGCGGTCACGCACTCCTCCGAGACCCTGAACTTCGTGCTCGCCGACTTCAAGGGCGGCGCGACCTTCGCGGGCATGGCGGGACTGCCGCACGTCGCCGCGGTGATCACCAACCTTGCCGACGATCTGACCCTCGTCGACCGTATGCGGGACTCCATCACCGGTGAGCTGCAGCGCCGTCAGGAACTGCTCCGGTCGTCGGGCAACTACGCGAATCTCAACGACTACGAGAAGGCGCGCGCCGCGGGAGCGCCGCTGGAACCGCTGGCCTCCCTGGTCCTGGTCATCGACGAGTTCAGCGAACTGCTCACAGCCAAGCCCGACTTCATCGAGATGTTCATCCAGATCGGCCGCATCGGCCGGTCGCTGGGCGTGCACCTGCTGCTGGCTTCTCAGCGGCTGGAAGAGGGGCGGCTGCGCGGTTTGGACACGTACCTCTCCTACCGCATCGGGCTGCGGACGTTCTCCGCGGCCGAGTCCCGGACGGCGCTCGGCGTCCCGGACGCGTACCACCTGCCGTCCGTGCCCGGTTCCGGCTACCTGAAGTTCGGCACCGACGAGATGGTCAGGTTCAAGGCCGCCTACGTCTCGGGGACCTACCGGGGCTCGGCCGCGGCGGACATCGACCGCGGTCCGCTGCCCGCCGACCGCCGTCCTGTGCTGTTCACCGCGGCTCCCGTGCCGGTCCGTTACGTGGCACCCGCCCCGGACTACTCGTTCACGCCCGCCACCACCGATGACGCACTCGCCGACACCGTGCTGGACGTCATCGTGCGGTGTTTGGAGGGCCAGGGCCCGGCGGCGCACCAGGTCTGGCTGCCTCCTCTGGACGAAGCGCCCCCGCTGGACCAGATCCTGTCGCCACTGGCCGCCTCGCCCGAGCGTGGCCTGCATGTGGCGGGCTACGCACGCAGCGGCGGCCTGGTCGTCCCGCTCGGCATCGTGGACAAGCCGTTCGAGCAGCGCCGCGACATTCTCTATCGCGACTTCTCGGGCGCGGCCGGCCATGTGTTGATCGTCGGCGGCCCGCGTTCCGGCAAGTCCACGCTGCTCCGCACCCTCATCGGTTCTTTCGCGCTCACGCACACGCCGGCTGAGGTCCAGTTCTACGCTCTCGACTTCGGCGGCGGTGGGATGATCGCCATCGAGGGACTCCCCCATGTCGGCGGCGTCGCGTCCCGTCTCGACCCGGAGAAGATCCGGCGCACGGTCGCCGAGGTCACGGGCATCCTCAACCAGCGTGAGGAGTTCTTCCGGGACAACAACATCGATTCCATCAGCACCTACCGCCAGCTCCGCTCCTCCGGACAACTGCCGGGCGAGCCATGGGGCGACGTCTTCCTGGTCATCGACGGCTGGCAGTCCTTCAAGACGGACTACGAGATGCTGGAACCGATCGTGGCGGACATCGCGGCCCGCGGCCTCGGCCTCGGAGTGCACCTGATCGCCACGGTCACCCGCTACATGGAGATGCGGGCGGCGCTGAAGGACCAGCTGCTCAGCCGTCTCGAGTTCCGCCTCGGCGACCCGATGGACTCCGAATTCGACCGCAAGATCGCGGTGAACGTGCCCGTCGGTTCGCCGGGCCGCGGCCTCACCGCCGAGAAGCTGCACTTCCTGGGCGGACTGCCCCGCATCGACTCCTCGTCACAGACCGAGGACCTGTCCGAAGCCACCGCGGCCTTCGTCAAGGCGTCTTCCGACAACTGGCCCGGACCGCACGCCCCCCAGGTCCGGATGCTGCCGCGGATGCTCGCCGCCCGGGAGCTGCCCGGCGGCCGTGACCAACCGGACCGCGGCGTGGCCATCGGCATCGACGAGATGAACCTCAAGCCCGTCTTCGTCGACTTCGACACCGACCCGCTCTTCGCGGTCTACGGCGAGACGGAGTCCGGAAAGACCGCGTTGCTGCGCCTGCTCATCAAGCAGCTCACCGAGCGGTACACACCGGAGGAGGCGCTGTTCGTCGTCGGTGACTACCGCCGCAGCCTTCTGGAGTGCGTGCCCGAGCCCCATCTCGTCGGATACGCCACGACCCAGAACGCCTTCGAGAAGTACGTCTCGGACATGAACACGCTGATCAGCAGTCGTATCCCCGGGACCGATGTCACACCGCACCAACTGCGCACCCGCAGTTGGTGGAAGGGGCCGCGCGCGTTCATCGTCGTCGACGACTACGACCTCGTCGCCACGTCCTCGGGCAACCCGATGGCGCAGCTGGTGGACAATCTGCCGTACGCGCGGGACTCGGGCGTCAACATCATCGTGGCGCGCAGCACCGCGGGAGCCGGCAGGTCGTCGTACGAACCGTTCATCCAGCGGTTCAAGGAGCTGGGGGCCCAGGGCGTCCTGCTGTCGGGACCGCCCGCCGAAGGCGAGCTTCTGGGCGGTGTGAAGGCTCGCCCGCTGCCGCCCGGCCGTGGTGTCTTCGTCTCCCGCCGGGGTGGGGCGTCGCTCGTCCAGACGGGTTGGCTCGAGGAAGACTGACGTCCACCATGAAGGAGAGGGGGCGTACCAGCCGAGCCGGTACGCCCCCCCTGCTGTGTCTCCGCTGTGCCTGCCGGCAGTCGGCCGCCGGGGCCGGTTGCCGGGTCAGTGCCGCTCGGCGGGCGAGCGCGAGGCCGCGTAGCGGTCGACCTCCGCCGTGGCGTCGGCCAGTCGCGCCATGACGTCAGGGTCCACCGCGGCCGCCGTGGGGGCTGTCGCGCGCACGGCGATCCCGCCGACGCCCGCGCCGCCCGCGGCCGCGGACCAGCCCGTGGCGTGCCGCGGCGTGCGGCCAGTGGCGCCGGGGAGCAGTTCGAGGGAGACCTCAGAGGTCGCGAGGGGCATGGGACCGAGTGCCTGGAGGATGGCCCCCGCGAGCTGTTCGGCGTTGGCCTCCAGGCTCCCCGCCCGCAGGGGAAACCTCTGGTCCAAGTGGACCTGCCCGTACCCGCGGAAGCCGGTGACACGCCCTTGCAGGGCGCGTGTGGCCATGAGTCCGTGCCGGTGCAGAATATGTGCGAGGGCCAGGGCGCTCTTCACCAGGTCGGGCACGATCTCCTCACCGGCGGTACGCGCCAGCTCCCACCGCCAGTGGCGCGTCTGCGCCCGCTGCGGCGCCCGGCCCTCGGCCAGAGCGACGAGACCCGCGGCGGCGGAATCGCCCAGAAGCCACCAGCCGCTGTGATCGGCGGCGAACAGCCGGCCGCTCTCGTCCACAGCCAGCAGCGCGCCGGCGTCGGTGCGGCCGAAGGGGAACAGGTACTCCCCGAGCTCTTCGCCGAAGGCTGCCAGGGTGTGCAGGTCGTGCCGGGCGAGGGTCGGATCCACCGCACACCCCGACGGGGCGACGCCGACGCCGGGCCCGGCGGGGGCGACGGTGAGCCCGTGGCACTCGCGGAGGGCGCGCTCGGCGGCGGGGAAAGGCTGCCAGTCGGGGTCCCCGTACACCGCCAGGGAACTCGCCGTCTCCAGCATGGCCAGCAGGGCACGGTCCGCGACGTCCCGTCCGGGATGCCAGCCCGCGGCCGTGAGCGCCGCGTGTCCGGGGCTTCGGTCCGGCGCGCTCACGGCCGCGTGATCTCCACTCCGAGCCGCTCCAGCAGCGCGGTGCAGGAACGGCAGGGCAGAGTGGTGCGTCCGTGCTCCGGGTCACCCTTCTCACGGATCAACTTGGACAGGATCACCGCACCGGCGAAGTACGGAACCGCCTCGTCGAGGGTGGTCCACCCGCCGTCGGTCCGCGTCTCGTCCAGCGCCCACATCTGGTCGGAGATCAGCGCGGACTCGGCGCAGTATCCGATGAAGGACTCGCGGAGGCCGACGGGCAGGGCGTCGAAGAACTCCCGCACGGCCGGGTGGAGGTCGGGGGTGCCCTCGCCGGTGAGGTTGGTCTGGCTGTAGATGCTGCCCTGGACGAGCAGACTGGAGGCGACCCCGAAAGCGATATCAGACATAAAACTCCCTCGCGGGTGCGGTCTTCACCTTCAGGCGGTTGGTGAACATCTCGAGCGCACCCTGCCTCAGATAGTAGTTCCCGGTGTCATGGAGGTAGAAGAACCGATCGAGGCCATGAGGCCGATGCGGCATCACACATAGAATTCGTCCGCATCGGACTGGTCGCCGGTCAAGAGACTGTTGAGCACTTCGTACCGCTCCGACCCGAGGTAGTAGAACCCCGACCAGTGAGTATAGAAGCATCGGCCGAGAGGGTCCATGACGGCCATACCGCGCTCAAGCCTTTCGAAAGCCACCGGAAACAGCGGCTGCTGGAGATCACCGGACAGTTCGGAAATCTCACGTGTTCTGACGGCGTCGACGAACCTGACCTCGAAGATGCAGTGCTCGTTAGGCGGCTCACCAGGGGACTCCAGGTCCAGGAAGGCGAATTCCCGGAGGAAGGAGATCACGGTCGAGAAGGGGCTCACCGCATAGCCGTGCGAACCGAGTTCGGCGGCCGCTGACGCCGTGAGGGCGGCTACCGCGCCCTCTCCCACATCCCGCCCCGGCTGCCAGCCGGCGGTGCGCAGTCGCGCTTCGATCTCTTGGTGGGTGAGCTGGCGAGGCACTGGAGTGTGCTCCTTGTCTTTCGTCGTCGTTCAACTAGCGCCCCTTTATACCCAAGGCGGGTAGCGCGTGCTTACATGAGTCACAGGCCGGGAGAAATTCTCCGTGCCGAGTCACCTCGCCCGTCTTCGGGTCTGTCATGTCGCCGATGGCGCGTGTGTCGATCACAGCCCCGTCCAGTGCTCGCCTGGCATCCTCAACGGTTCGTATGTTCTGCCCGGTTGGATCAAGCTGGTGCAGACGGTCCGATATCAGAGCGACCTCAGCGCACTGCCCATGGCCCCTACCGATCTTTTCCTCTCTGGCCTTGATGTCGTCATAAAGGTCTCGCACCGCCGGGTGGGGGTGTGGCCCCTGTGCCGCCTTCGCTCTTTCCCTCTCTTCTCCTTTGATGTTCTTGGGCACCTTGTGCTGCATGCTGGTATGCGAGGTGATCACACCATTGTGGAGCAGGCTGCCCGCACAGCCGGAGTCGAGGCGTCCCTTACCGGGCGGCGTCTGCCCGCGGGCGTTACTCGCCTCATCGGCAAGATCCCTGGTCTCCTGCTCCAGGAGGCGGCGCTGTTCCTCCGGGCTCAGACCGTTCACGTCGAGTGCATCCCGCCTGTGGTGATTCGTACCACCGGCGGTCTGACCGTGCCAGCGCGGCTGCGGGTGCAGCGGCTTGGGCCCTCCATTGGAGCCGCCCCCGCTGCCGGGCGGCTTGTTGCCGCCTCCTCCGCCGCCGGCCGGCGGTCCGTCCACGTCCGGTTTCTTGACGCCTTTGAAGTCGTCGCGGACCTTCTCGTTGCGGGCCTTGTGCCCCCCGCCCGCTTTGACGAGCCCGTCGCCGACGTCGTTCAGATGCGTCTTCAGCTTGCCGTGGGCCCCGCCGAGGGACGTCATCGCCTTCTCGACGGCGTTCTCGATGGTCTGCGCCAGGTCGCCCTTGCCCTTGGTGCGGCCGAAGTGGCCACGGCTGCGGGTGAGGTGGGGGCCACCCTTCTCGTCCAGGTGCTTGGAATGGTCATAGGTCCGCGAGGCGAAGGTGTTGTGCTCGTGCTCGTCGAAGACCAGATCCCCGGTGCCGCCGCCTGGGCCCACGCTCGCCAGCACCAGGCCCCCGCCCCCGCCGTCGACGCTGGCGAGCTGCAGCCCGTCCTTGCCCGCCTGCGCGGTCTGACCGAGGTCGACCCCGTCCCGGATCCCCACCCCGTCCTCGACGACCTGGACGATCAGATCCGTCGCCATGTTCTCCAGCGCCGCGAACGCCGGCGCGGTCACAACAGCCAGGATCTCCTCGGCGGCAAGCTTGGCGCCCTCCTTCAGCGCCTTCTTGACGATGGTGCGGGTGACCGCCACCCCGCCCAGGGCCGCCAGTTCGGACAGCCCGAGGGTGAAGATCGCCGTCGCCTGGGCGGCGGCCACCTCGGCGGCGAGAGTCCACAGCGCCGCGACTGCAGCACCTTTGGCACCCGCGACGAGGGTCGCGGCCCCGTCCAGCCCACCCGCCAGCAGCCGCGAAGCCTCCGCCAGATTGTGCAGATGCTTCCCGTTAAGCTTGTTGATATGGGCGTTGATGGCAGCGGTTGTCTCGCCCTTATTGGTCGAGATGAGCCGGTTCAGTGCCGTCTGCGTATCACCACGACCGGTATCGATCTCGGTCGCGAAATCCCGGAGCGCGTCGGCCATGTCGCGGTAGTCATCCTCATCGACATTCGGCCAACTCACGCCGATGAGATCGAGCACTGTGCTCAATTCATCGGGCAGAACAACGCCCATCCCCCACTCCCCCGTAAATGAGTTGACAATTAGGTTCGCGGATACTGCACCGGTACTCAAGTCACGGTATGCGCTTGCATGTTCAACTTGAGCTCCTGCACGTTAGCACGCCGTCAGGATATCGAACTCGCTCTCGAAGCGAGTTCCAGAGTTGACCCAGTTCTGTGACACAGCTGCGTCAATCCGGCAGAGATGTTGCACGCATGCGGTCAATCGGTCACGACACGCCGAACCCGTCGCACAGTCGGCCCCACCACCCCTTTAGGGACGGCGGAGCCGGCATGTGCGGAGATCAGGGCGTGTTGGCAGGTGGCGGTCCGCTGTGGGAGCTGTGCGGTCCAGGTCCATGGGGGTTCGGCGGGGACGGGCTTGGGAGAGGCGGAACCGTCGGGGGCATGAGGTGATGCCCAGCCCCTGCCGGCGGGAGATTGCCGAACGGCGGCGCGGTGGGAGCAGGGACCGCGCCGACCAACGCGCGCGCCTTCCGGCGGCGCAGGATCACGAACAGCGCGAGAGCGGGGAGGGCTACAGCGGCGACGATGCCGACGATCTTGCCGGCGTTCTCTGCGGAGTCGCTTCCGGAGCCGCTGGCGGCCTCGTCTTGGGGGGCGTCAGCGGGTGCGGAGGTGTCCGGCACCGGCTTCTTCGAGGCCGAGGGCGAGGGCGACGCCGAGTCGTCCTTGTTGGCTTCCACCAGGGGGTTGACGTCAGCGGGGCCTGGGTCGCCCTTGCCTTCGAGGAGGTTGATGCGCGGGCGGACGAAACCGTAGCCGACGTATCGGCTGGGGACCTTGCCCTTGGGCTTGCCGGCTGTCTCCAGCATGACGCGAAGGACCTGGTTTCCGGTCCACTTCGGGTGCTTGGCCCAGATGAGGGCGGCGGAGGCGGAGGCGATGGCTGTGGCCTGGCTGGTGCCCTCGCTTCGGCAGTAGCCGGGCTTGTCCTCCGGGCAGGGGACGGGGATGTCCTTTCCGGGCGCGGCAAGAGCTAGGCGCGGCCCGTAGTTCGAAAACTTGACCCACGTGAGCGTGTCATCGACCGCGCCGACTGCCGCTACACCATTACTGCTTGCCGGATAGACGATGTCATGCTCCCCATCGTTTCCGGACGCAGCGAAGAGCAGCTTCCCCTTCCCAATAGCGTAATCAACGGCCTCCTGAAGCTGAGCCAACTCGTTGTCTTCGAAGGCGTAGTCCTCAAACCCCACAGACATGTTGATGATCTGCGCGTCAGAGTCGGCAGCGTATCGGATGGCAGCAATCAGCTTGGGAATGCTGGTCAGCTCGACCTCCTTAACCGAGCCCTCGATTTTCACTGGGAGGATACGTGCGCCAGGGGCAAGGCCCTTGATTCCCTGTCCGTTGGCACCATTACCCGCGATGAGCGTTGCCATGGCCGTTCCATGGCCTGCTGCGTCAATACGAGCGTCTTTCTTCGGCTCGACGAGGTTCTGCCCTTTCAGTACCTTGCCGCGCAGTTCCGTTTCGGAAGCCTGGACACCGGAGTCAAGAACGGCAACGGTGATGCCCTCGCCCGTACTGACCTCCCACATACGTTCGGCTTGCATCTTGTCCAAGTGCCAATGGCGCTCACGCATGGTCTCCGCCGCGGCGGAAGGCGCGAGGACGCCGCCGATGGCGAGCAGCGACGTGAGGAGGGAGATGACCGCCTTGGATCGGCGATGCGCATGCATGACTGTTGCCTTCATCCCACCTACTTGAGTTTGCTGCTCACCATCAGCGGCTGGTTGTCTCTGGGCTGCTCTATTCGATCACGGGAGGAACGACGTCGTCCCGCCCTGTCGCCCACACGTCGTCATCCTCGACCCGGCGTCGAGCGGCCGCGTCCTCTCGGCTGGCAGGACGGCGCCGACCGTTTTGCGGCCCCCCTGCCACGTGCCCGATGACGCCGTTCGTGTTCGGTCCTCCGCGAACGGGCCCGCGTCCTTCGGGCGTGACGTCCCGTCGTCCAGCCGGCGATCCCGTATTGGGGCGCCCGCCGATCACTCCCTGGCCACCGGTCATCGCATGGCCCGGGCCGCCCACCATTCCCCCGCGGCCCACGGCCATCTGCTCACCGCCGATGACGGGGCCGCGGGGCGCGCCTCGCGTCGCGCCCGGCTGACTCTGCATGGGCGGTCCGCCCGTGATCGGCGGTCCGCCCATGATCGGCCTTCCGACGGGCGGTGTCCCCACAGGTGGTGTGCCGAGCGACGGAGTGACAGGCATCCTGCCGCCCCCTGGCCCAGGGTTCCTTCCGGCCGGAATACCCGGGACAGGTGAAATGGGGGTGACGCGACCACGCCCGGGCGGGATCCGTGTGGGTCCTGTCGGCAGAGGCAGTCCCGGAACCGGCACGGTCGGGCTGGGGTCTCGGGTGGTGGGAAGTGGCGGCGTGCCGCGATCCGACGGCAACGGCATGGTCGGTGCTTCCGGCAATGTCACACTGTCGATGTTCGTGCCCGTGGCCTCGGGCAGCGAGACGCCGCCCGGGAAGCCGCCAGGGGAACCCCCTGGAGCCGGCGCTGCCGGCACCTCCGCGGGGTGGTGTGGAGTCGCATACGACGGGGTGGCTGAGGCCTGGTAGCCACCGGACGGAGCTCCACCCGTGTACGGACTCGCCGTCGACTGGTAGCCGCCGGGGGAACCCTCCGTGCCGTAACTCTCGTACCGGCTTCCCTCACGCGGCGGAAGCACCTGCTGCGGCAGCGGCTCAAAGACCGGCTCCGCGGGCTTCTTGATGTCGGCGGTCGCAAGCGAATAGTAGGAAGCGAGCTTGGCCATCTGCGGCCGCAGCACCTTCTCCGCCTCAGCCGCCATCTTCTCGTACTCAAGCGGCTTGTACGGCTCCCCGTTCGCTTTGGTTCGCCCCCCGCCCGGGTTATCACGGGTGCACTCTCCGACTCGCTCTACGGGGACATCCACCGTGTCGACAACGGTCTTGACCTCACTCAGAGCCCCACCCGCGACCTGCATGGAGTAGCCGACGGCAAGCACGTAGTCGGCAAGCGTGTTCGCCTGCTTCCAGAACCGGTCCCCCATTCCCGGAATGCTTTGCCGCCCTTTCCTTCCCACTCGACGCGGTCGATGAGCCTCTTGAGCTCGTCACCGATGCTGTCAATCTTGGCGCCGGCCAGCGAGAGGGTGCGACCCTTGCTCGTGATCGACTCTGCGTTCGTGCCCGCCAGCATGCCCGCCATTTGTTCGGCGGTCATGTTCTCGAAGCTGTCTAGGTGGGTGATAACGATCGGCGGCAGCGCCGACTTCGACTCTTCGCCCATGCCCCTGTTCCCCCGTCACGTCACCCGGAGCCGGACTTTTCCTTGCCGGTATCGTCATGCTTTCCGGCCTCGGAGCCCGGTTCCTTCTTCTCGTGTTCCTTCTTGTACTTCTCGTAATACAGCTCGGTGCGCTTCTGGATGGCCTGAAGGCGCTGGGCCTGCTCCTGGTCGATACCCTTGTAATCGCGATCGGCCGCGGCAGCGGTGATTCCCAGTGCCTCCATCAACTCCCGAGCGTCTGGGAGAACTGAAGCACCCGCGCGTGGGCGGAGGCATAGGCACCGGCCAGCCCCGCCGCCTGCGGGATGGTGCCGAATGCGCCGTTCGCCACCTGATGCTTCGTGATTTTGTCGTGGTGAGCCTCCGACTCGCCCAACTGGATCAACAGCTGGTCCAAGGCCTTTTTGAAGTCCGGCAATGATTCCGGCGGAAGATCCACGTCCTTCTTCGACTTGGAGGCGCCACCAGAATTCTCCGCCGGATGTTCCTGCCCCATGAAGCACCCCCCTGAAGTGCTCGTTCACATCCGCAGACGTGGGTGTGAGATTCTCGAGCCGGATCTCACACCCACGCATACCTTACATTTGCCCTTGCGGCCGACTCGGCCGCTGCCGCGCCGTCAGCCCGCGAACCTGCGAGCCCCCGCCGCGTCGGTGCTCTGATAGCCCTCGGTGGCCTCGTGGAGCTTCCGCGAGATCGTCGTCAGCGTCTGGTGAAGATGGTTCACCTTCGTGTTCCAGTCGTGCTGCCGCTCATAGAACGCCTGCTGGGTCTTACCGTCCCAGGTATCCACCACCGCCTTGACCGAGGACATGAGGGTGTCCAGCTCGGACTTGATGGTGTCGGCCGTGCTCTTGACCTGATTCGAGGCCTCAACGACCCCAGCGTAGGTAATCTCCATTGGTGCTGCGTCTCCTGATTCGAAGCTGGCTGGTTGGCGTGAGGACTAGGACACCTGGAAACGGTCGAGAACGGTGTTGTTGTCGTTGCCCAGGTCGACGCCCTTCCAGGCGTTGAGCCGTTCGACCTCCTGGGCGTCGAAGCCGTCCTTGCTCGACTGGACCGCGTCCTTGGTGAAGGCCAGGAGCTCCTTCACCCGCCGGACGTCGTCGTTGACCTGACGCTGGAGTTCGTTGTACGCACCTGCCGCGACGCCCTTCCAGTGGCCCTCGACGGCGTCGATCACACCGTTGAGCGTGCTGATCCGGCTCTCAAGGTTGTCGTGCATGTTCCCGAGATCCCGGATCAGCTTGTCGATCTGTTCCGGCGAAAGCCGAAGGTCCTTTGCCACGCTGCACCTTCCCCCATGAAGTGGTTGTCGGATCGACCATTTCCGCACGGACGATCCGGTCATCAGATCGGAGTCTTCAACTGCCACTCTAGCCCCCGCTCGTTTGAGCGAACCAACGAGTAAGGGCAGCTGTGACAGCGCTGTGACAGCCAAGGTCATCTTCGAGGCTGTCGGCCGAACCTCACGTCCCCGCCGAACTGTTGCGGCGGCGCCGGTCGCGCAGGACGACGGCTCCGCCCGCGGTGGCCGCGACGAGGATCGCCGCCGTACCCAGGGCGTAGGTGGCGAAGCGCTCCCGTCGCTCCTGCGGGGTCTCGCCCTGGGTAAGTCGGGCCACGGTGGGCGGTTCGACGTTCTTGGCCGGCTTCTCGTCCACCGTCGGATGGTCGATGGGGTGGTCGTCCTCATTGAGTGCCCGAACGGGGTCGACGACTCCCCAGCCGATGTAGGGATCGCGGCCGTTGACACCACGCTCGGCGGTCTGCTCGATCTGCGCGACGACCTGCTCCTGGGTCCAGTCCGGGTGCTTCGCGCGGATGAGTGCGGCGACACCGGCCACGTACGGGGCGGAGAAGCTGGTGCCGTTGTCGACGCATTGACCGCCCTTGGGAACCGTTGACACGATCTCCACGCCTGGTGCCGCGACATCGACGAAATGGCCGCTCTGGGAGAACAGCGCCCGCTCGTTGTTGCGGTCGGACGCGGCAACCGCGAGGACACCCGGGTAGGCCGCCGGGTAGGTGTTGTGCAACTCGCGGTCCGCGCCGTCATTGCCCGCGGAGGCGACGACGACCACGTCGTGCTTGATCGCGAAGGCGATGGCCCTCTCCAGGCCGCTATGGCGGAGCCTGCCCTTGGTGTCCTGGGAGATGTTGATGACCCGGGCGCCTTCGTCCACGGCCTTCTCGATAGCCCTGGCCAGGGTGTCGGGGGTACCCGTGCCTTTCGCATCGTTCTGCCTGATGGGAATGATCTCGGCTTCGGGGGCCAAGCCCACGAAGCCGGTGCCCTCGATCGGACGAGCGGCGATGATGCCCGCAGCCTTGGTGCCGTGGCCGACTTCGTCGTCGGTGCCGTCGCTGCGCTTGGGCTTGTCCTTCGACCCGCCCTCGTTCTTGTCCTTCGGGAGGAAGTCGGCGCCCTTGCTGGCGTTGACTGCCTTGGTGAGCTGCGGGTTGGTGTTGTCGACACCGGTGTCGATCACGGCGACCCGGACCGGGTCCCCGTTCTTCTCGCGTCCCTTGGTGTCCTTCCACAACTGGTCCAGCACCAACCGCTGCAGTGGCCAGGGGGTGCCCTTGATCTGCTTCTTCATCGGGAACGTGCACTCGCCGCTGCCGCCCGGTTCGCGCTGGGGCATCCTCCCCGCCGCGGCTGCCGCAGTCCCGCCCGTCGCGCAGACTCCCAGCGGCACGACCAACCCCACGAGAGCGGCCGCCGCCGCCAGCCTGGCGCCCCGTCCGATGCCTCGCACCGCGCTCACTCCTGCCCCCGCAGCTCACTCATCTTCTGGATCCCTCGCGGCTACGCGCCTTGCGGCTGCCTGGCGCTGTTGGCGTCCAGTCGCGGTCCAATGGGAAGGAACTCCGACCAGCTTCGGGGGATCGGGAGCGGGTCCAGACCTTGGTAGCCCAGGCGGATCTGTGCCTCATTGGTCTTCGAGTTCGTGAGGGCGCCCGAGGACTTCTGTTCATCCTGGTCGGCATCACCGATCTTCGACTTGCCCGTGCTGCCGTCGTTGTTGGCCTGCACCTGGTAGCGGAGTCCGGTGTCCGTGACCAGGAAGACGGGCCCTTCCTTGGTCGCCTTGCCTTGGATCTGCCGGTAGAGGAGACCGGTTCCGGGCGTGACGTACGCGCTGGTGGCGCCGTCCACGATCGTCGCGGGGTAGTCCCGGCCCGCCCAGGTGCCCAGCTCGGGCGTACCGTCGCCGCTGACCCCTTCGAGGATGTTGCAGACGGTGTCGTTGCCACCGCCGTCGGGGTCGGCCGCGTTGGCCTGGCGCGGCGCCTCGGTGGGCCACTTCCCGCCGGAGAACTCGCCCTCCGAGACGAAGGTCGCGGCGTGCACCCGCTCCGGAATGGCCTTCTGGCCCAGGCGCTCCAACTGCCTGCTGTTCAGCAGGAGATCGGCCACGAAGTCCGAGACGCGGGCGACCTTGCCCTGGAGAACGATGTAGTGCTGAGGACCGGTACCGGTGGCCGTGGTCAGCACCACACCGACCCGGTTGGCCTTCTGACCGAGGCTCGGAATGCCGGCATCGGCGCCGATCCGTCCTGGAACCTCGGGAAAGCGAATCGGCTCACCGTCCTTGAGGGTGCCCAGCCAGTCCTGGGTCACCTGCTGCGGCTGTGCACCGTCCTGGAAGAGCGTACGCAGCATCAGTTTGTCGTTTTCATCGGGCTTCTTCGCGGATCGCTCGTCGCCGATCAGATATTTCATGCCGTCCGGATCGACGAGATACCGGGCGCCGCTCTTCACTTCCTGGACGTAGAGCACCTGATCGTCACGGAGCCGCTGCCGACCCTCTACCCTTTCCGCCTCTCGGTCCGCGAGGAGGAACACCGCTCGCTGCGTGGTCTTCCCATTGCCGCCGGGCTGTTCGCAGACCACCCACCGCTTCCGCTTGCCCGCCTCGTCGGCCGAGGGAATGCGGTCCGGCGCGTACGGAATGCCGAGCGTCGGGCCCCGCGGGATGTCTCCGCTGTCGAGCACCGACTCCTTCACCTCGATGATGCTGGACTGGTCGGGCTTGAGGAGGAGCTTGGCGGAGGCGAGGTTGAGCACGGGATGGAGTTGCTTCTTCTTGTCCTTGCCCGTCTCGAGGACGACATAGCGGGTCGTGGACTCACTGCCGACGATGACATGGGCGCCGGGTTCGTCCCAGCCTCGCGGCACCGCCGGTTTGAACATTCCCCAGGCACCGAATACCGCGACGACGAGCGCCCCCACCACGAGGCTCGGCAGGATCGCGCGCAGAGGACGCGGGGCCCCTTCCTCGGTGACGCCGAGCGAAGGTTGCACAAACGCCGCAACCGCCCGCTTCTTCGCAAAGGTATAGGCGTTGAGCTCATCCCGCCGTGATGCCATGTGTCGCTGCTTCTCCCCGTCTTCAACCTCGACAGCCAGGCGCCTGTCCGGGACCGGTACCAGCCCACCGCACGCCGAATGCTCCTGTGCTCGGCCGCTGGAAGACACCCTACGACCTTCCGATACCGTGACAGCCCGATCAGCCGACCCGCCGCGACGGGTGCTCCGGACGAAAAGGACAAGGTGGTCTCTCTGATGAGCTCTGCCCCACGCGCGCGCACTCCCGAGCGTGCCGTACCGAGGCAGCCCTCACGCACCACAGGTTTCGGGCCCGTGCGACTGCAGCAGCTCGTGCTTCTTGAGGTCGCCGCCGCGCTGGTCCTCGTCGCCTGGGTCATCAGGCCGCTGCTCCTCGCTCCGGCGGCGGCGATCGCCCTTGTCCTCCTCGTGGCCGCCGTATGGCAGCGCAGGCAGCAGCCGGTCCCCGAGTGGGTGGCGGGCGCGATGGCCCTGCGGCGCCGTCAGAAGCTCGCGAAGGAGCCCATCCCGGCTGACACCGATCCTTCGTTGGCGCCCGCGGTCGAGTGCGACCCGGCTCTGACCACCTGCCTGTACACCGCCCGCGGCCGGCGCGAGATCGGCATGGTCGGCGACGGTACATTCCTGACCGCCGTCCTCCAGGTGCAGGGCACGGACAGCCCGTTGCGGCCGTTGACCGGCGAACGGCCGTTGCCGCTCGGGCTTCTACAGGATGCACTGGTGGTGGACGACATCCGTCTGGAGTCGGCGCAGGTCGTCCAGCACACCCAGCCCGCGCCCGCGCCGCACCTGCCCGAGCATTCCGTCGCCGCCCGCAGTTACGCACCGCTCCAGGAGCAGAGCGGCGCGCCCGCGATCCGCCTGACCTGGATCGCGCTCAAGCTCCATCCGGAGCTGTGCCCCGAGGCCGTCCAGGCGCGCGGGGGCGGCCTGGAGGGCGCGCAGCGCTGTCTGGTGCGGGCCGTCGACCAGTTGTCGAGCCGGCTCGCGGGAGCCGGGTTCACGGCGAAGGTGCTGAGGGAGGGTGAGGTGACCGCGGCCATCGCGACGTCGGCCTGTGCCAACCCGCTTGCCACCGCGCAGGCGGGGCGGGCGAGTGCGCCTGTGCGCCGTACGGTCGAGACCTCGCGCGCCTGGCGCTGCGACGACCGCTGGCACACCACCTATTGGGTGGGCCGCTGGCCGCAGCTGGGGCCGGACAGCGCGCCCCTGCCCCGGGTCGTCTCACTCCTCACCTCCGTACCGGCCCTCGCCAGCACGTTCAGTCTGACGCTGGCGCACGGGCGCGGCTCGGGGAGCGCGCCGAGCGTCAGCGGGCACGTACGGATCACCGGGCGCAGTGACACCGAACTGGTCGAGGCACGCAAGACGTTGGAGCGGGCCGCGCGGAGCGTGAAGGTCGGACTGGTTCGCCTGGACCGTGAGCAGTTGCCAGGAGTGCTCGCGACTCTTCCCTTGGGAGGCACCCGCTGATGGCCGTGACAAGCGCTTCCAGCAGTGCTGCCCCTCCCGGCGCGGACGATGCCGCCCATGCCGCGGCTCCGCCGCGCAGACGGCGCCCCGGCTTCGGGCTCATCGGGCCCCGGCGTGAACGGCATGCGCTGTCACTGGAGCAGTTGGGCGCGATGGCGCTTCCCGTCGGTGACGACGGTGTGGCCATCGGTGTCGACCCGCAGGGGCAGCCTGCCGTCCTGGGGTTCAGCCGTCCCGAGCCGTTCGACGCGGTGTTGATCGGCGGGCTGTGGACGGCGCAGGCACTGGCGCTGCGTACCGCCGGTACCGGAGCCCGGATCGCCGTCGAGACCGGACGTCCCCAGATGTGGGCGAATCTGGTGCAGGCCGCCGGCGGCGGGCAGCAGTGCATGACCGTCTTCGATGTGGGGCGGGTTCCGCCGCAGGGGCCGTCGGTGGGCAGCCCCGTGCTGGTGGTACGGGACTGCGGGATTCGGCCTCCCCGGGGCCGGGTCTCCTCCCTGCCGTGGCAGTCGGTGCTGACCCTCCTGCCGTATCTGAGCCCGGTCGCGCCGCGGCTCCTGGAGAACGCGGGACTGGTCGGCATCCAACGGGTCTCTCCGGACGAGGCCACGCAAATCGGGCGCATCCTGGGGTTGCCGGAGGCGGATGTCGCCGCCCTGTCAACGCTCGGTGACGGTGTGACACTGTGGTGCACGCGCTCGTCCCGGCGGTACGTCATGACGCAGCCGACTGACGCGGAATCGGGTTTGCTGGGCGCACCGCGCCGCGTGGACTGACGCGGCAGCGGGCATGAGGCAGAGGTGAGCCGTGCTCTTGAGGCATGGCTGAGCCGGGTCTGAGGCATGCGCGAGGCCTGCGCGAGGCGTGGGTGATGCATGCGTGAGGTATCGGACAGCTTCGAGGACAGGGCGGGCCTGCCGTCGTGGTGTGCAGGGTGATTAGTCTTGTCGTGCGCGGTGGAGAACCTGTTCACGGGTACCCGGCGTCACAGAAGAGGAAAGCCGAGCGGTCGGACACACGACGGTAACGGTCGGCCTCGCCAAGAAATTCAAGGTGCTCGACCACACCAGGAGGCATTGTGAGCAGCGATCGGGACGAGATCCGCACGGGCGGAACCACACCCGGCGATGATCGGTCCGACGCGGAGCCCGAGCACACCGGCGAGTTCACCATCGACTACAGCACGCCTTCCTGGTACGCGCAGGACGCCGCGTCGTCCGCTGCCTCGTCGAGTGGCTCCGCCGGTTTCCCGGGGGGTACGGGGAACGCGGGGGCCGGTGCGGACGCGGCGGGTGCGGGCGCCGGTTCGGGCTCCGGCCCGGGTGCGGGTGCGGGTTCGCCCGTGTACGGCGGTGTGACGCTGCCTCCGCCGCCCACGGGCAGTCCGGTCGCCATGCCCACCGGGCTCACGGATCCGAGCAGTTCCCAGCCGACGTGGTCGCCGCCCGCCGTGCCGGCTTCTGACGGCAGCGGCTCCCCGGACACGGACGACGCCTCGGGTACCGCGGGGGACGAAACGGACGCCGATCTGTCTTCGGGCGCATCCGAGGTGTCCGGAGAGGCCGAGGCCGAAGAGGCCGATGGCGGTTCCTCGTCCGGGGGTGACTCGTCCGGCGCGGATGACGCGGACTTCTGGCTCGCTGCCGCATCCCCTGAGCGCGGTGCGGACGATGAGGAGACCGGCGAGGAGCGCTCCTCGAACGCCGCCGACCTGGACAGTGGTGACGATGACGGCAGCACGTCCGAGAGCGAGCGCGACGGTGAGCGCCTCGTGGACGACGCGGACGGCAAGGACAGCAGCGGCAAGGACGACGACGTACGGGACGCGGGGGCCGAGGACGGCGACGCGGCGGTCAGCGCCTCCGGCGACAGCGACAGCGACAGCGACGATGACAGTGCGGCGGCGGGCGACCGTGTGCCTGTCTCGGCCGATGCCGCCGACGACGACACCTCCGAGCCCGAGCCGTTGAGCGCGGACTCCTTCTCCTTCGGCACCGCCGAAGGAGAAGGCGACAGCGAGAACGGCGACCTCGTCAGCAGGTCCACTATGCGCTTCTCGTCGTCGGCCCTGCGCCGCGAGATCCAGGAGCGCGCGGCGGCCGCCGCCGAGTCGGAGGCCGAGCCCGCGGCCGCGGACACGCCCGCGTCCACGTCCACGCCCACGTCCGCCGACGGCACGTTGCGCAGCGAGGGCACGATGCAGTTCTCCAGCGCCGCGCTGCGCAGGAAGGTCGCCGACGCCGGGGCGTCGGAGCCCTCGACTCCGCCCGGCGCCACCGCCGTACCCGCCGTACCCGCCGAACCGCAGGACACTCCGCCGCCGCTCTACGCGTCCGCCGACAAGCCCGCCCAGCCGTGGACGCCGCCGCCGGTGCCCCAGGACGGACTGCCGCCACTGCCGCCGGACTTCGAGCCCGCCACACCCACCGCCCCGCCCGCCGCCTCGGCCTCCGCTTCGGACGCGTCGGGAACATCGGTGACGTCGGGTATGTCGGATGCCTCCGCCGCGCCCGGTACGCCGCCCGTGTCGTCCACCCCCTGGTCGACCGGCGCGGCTCCGTCCGGCGCGAGCGGTCCGTTCCCGCAGCAGACCGCCGCCTGGCCGCCGCCGGTGCCCGGTACGCAGGGGCAGCCCGCCCCGGCAGCGGCACCTGCTCCGGCGCCTGGCCCCGCGGCCGCCACCGGGCCCGCCGCGGGTCCGGCCGCCGGCCAGTCCGGCGGCGGCTACGGCTTCCCGCAGCCCGAGCCCCGGGACGCCGTTCCGCCGCACGCCCAGAGCGGTTACGGCTACCCGCGCCCCGAACCCGCGGACGCCGTTCCGGCCCCGGCCGCGCAGAACCCGTCGGCCGCGCCCGGCGATGCCGTCCCGGCGGCCCCCAACTCCGCCGTCCCGCAGGGCGGTTACGGCTTCCCGCAGCCCGGCGTCGCCGGCCAGGCGGCCGCTCCCGCCCCCGCCCCTTCCCCTGTCGTGCCCGGCCCCCAGCAGGGTGCCGCGCCCCAGGCCGGATACGGCTATCCCCAGCCGGGCGCGGGCGCCGCCATCCCCGCTCAGCAGCCCCCGCACGCCCAGCCCGCCCAGCAGGCCGTGCCGGGTCAGCAGGTCACGCCGGGGCAGCAGATCGCGCCAGGTCAGCCGGCACCGCAAACTCCGCAGGCCCCGCAGGCCCCGCACGCCGCCCAGGCTCCGCACGCCCCGCAGGCCCCGCACGCTCCGCACGCCGCCCAGGCTCCGCACGCGCAGCCCGCCGACGCGCAGCCCGGTGTCCCCGTCGGGCAGGCTCCGGGCCAGCCCGGTCCGGCGGCGGCCGGCGCCCCGGCCGGGCCGGACGCGTCGGCCGGTCAGGACGGTTACGGCTACCCGCGGCCGTCCGACGCGGCCCGGCCCGACGACGCGTACAGCGCCGCCGCGGCCGGCCCCGCGGACCCGCGCACCGCCGACCCGCGCACCGGCGGCTGGCCCACCGTCTCGCCCGAGCAGCGGCAGCAGCGCGGGCACGGCGCGGGCGCCCCGCTCGGGTACACCGCGGCCGTGGAGCTGTCCTCCGACCGCCTGCTCCGCAACAAGCCGAAGCCCAAGAAGAACAACGCCCCGGGCGGTTCCCGCTTCAAGATCGGCGGCAAGAAGGAGGAGGCCGAGCGGCAGCGCAAGCTGGAGCTGATCCGTACGCCGGTGCTGTCCTGCTACCGCATCGCCGTGATCAGCCTCAAGGGCGGCGTCGGTAAGACGACCACGACCACCGCGCTGGGCGCGACCCTCGCCACCGAGCGCCAGGACAAGGTCATCGCGATCGACGCCAACCCGGACGCGGGCACGCTCGGCCGCCGGGTGCGGCGCGAGACCGGGGCGACCATCCGCGACCTGGTGACGGCGATCCCGTACCTCAACAGCTACATGGACATCCGGCGGTTCACCTCGCAGGCGCCGTCCGGTCTGGAGATCCTCGCCAACGACGTGGACCCCGCGGTCTCCACGACCTTCAACGACGAGGACTACCGCCGCGTCATCGACGTACTCGGCAAGCAGTACCCGATCATCCTCACCGACTCGGGTACGGGCCTGCTCTACAGCGCCATGCGCGGCGTCCTCGACCTCGCCGACCAGCTCATCATCATCTCCACGCCCTCGGTGGACGGTGCGAGCAGCGCGAGCACCACGCTCGACTGGCTCTCCGCGCACGGCTACGCCGACCTCGTCTCGCGCAGCATCACGGTGATCTCCGGAGTCCGCGAGACCGGGAAGATGATCAAGGTCGAGGACATCGTGTCCCACTTCGAGACCCGCTGCCGCGGGGTCGTCGTCGTGCCGTTCGACGAGCACCTGTCGGCGGGCGCGGAAGTGGACCTGGACATGATGCGGCCGAAGACGCGCGAGGCGTACTTCAACCTCTCCGCCATGGTCGCCGAGGACTTCACCCGCGCCCAGCAGGCGCAGGGGCTGTGGACCGGGGACGGCAGCTCCCAACCGCCGCCGCACCTGGCCCCGCCGATGCCGGGTCAGCAGCAGCCGGGCGCGTACGTGCCGCAGCAGGGGCAGCCGGGACAGCCGGTTCCGCCGGCACAGCCCGGGGCGTACGCCCACCCCGGGCAGCCCGGCCAGGCGCTGCAGCCCGGTCAGCCCATACAGCCCGGCCAGTATCCGCAGCAGGGGCAGCCCGGTGGCGCGTACGCCCCGCCGGGAGCCCAGCAGTTCGCAGCCGGGCAGCCGGGCCAGCCCGCCCCGGCCGGTCACCCCGGTCAGCAGCCTCCGCAGCAGGGGTACGTCCCGCAGGGCCAGCCGCAACCCGGCGCCCCGCACGCGGCCTGGCCGCAGCAGGCCCAGCCGGGCGGCGTGGCGGCCCCCGCCCCGGGGCAGCCGTACGCGCCCCAGCCGGGGCAGGCGTGGCAGCAGCAGCCCCAGCCGGGACAGCCGGGCCACCAGGTCGCGCCGGGCCAGCCCGGACAGCCCTTCCCGCCTGGTCAGCAGCCGCAGCCCGGCCAGCCGGGGGCCCCGGGTGCCGACGGCGGCCAGTAGCCGCCCGCACCGCCGCAGCAGCAGCGGTAGCCGCGAAGCGCGGGAATCACATAAGGGGAGAGGCCCCGGGCATGGTGCCCGGGGCCTCTCCCCTTTGCCTTGCGTTCCGCAGGTCGCTGACGTTCCTCGGGTCCTCAGGTCCGCAGCGCGTCGCTGTCCCGCTCGTTCTCTGCCGTGTACTCCTCGACCAGGTCGGCGGCCCGCTTCACATCGATCGCCATGCGCTCCAGCAGCGCCTCGATCGAGTCGAACTTCTCCTGCCCGCGCAGATAGGCGAGGAAGTCGACCGCGACATGCAGCCCGTACAGATCCAGCCCCACGCGGTCGATGGCGTACGCCTCGACGGTCCGCTCCGTGCCGTTGAACTGGGGGTTCGTGCCGACCGAGATCGCCGCGGGCATCTTCTCGCCAGCTGCGGTCAGCCACCCGGCGTACACGCCGTCGGCCGGGATCGCGGTGTGCGGCAGCGTCTCGACGTTGGCGGTCGGATAGCCCAGCTCCCGTCCGCGCTGCGCGCCGCGCACGACGACGCCCTCGACGCGGTGCGGCCGCCCCAGGACCTCCATCGCGCCCGCGACATCGCCCTCCGCGACCAGCCGGCGGGTGAGCGTGGAGGAGAACGGCTCGCCGCCGCCCGCCGTACCACGCTCGTACAGATCGATGACCTCGACCTCGTAGTCGTAGGTGCGGCCCAGTTCTTCGAGGAAGGCGACGTTGCCGGCGGCCCGGTGCCCGAAGCGGAAGTTCGGGCCTTCGACGACCAGGCGCGCGTGCAGCTTGTCGACGAGCACCTTCACCACGAAGTCAGCCGGTGTGAGCTGGGAGAACTCGGTGGTGAACGGCAGGATGAGGACCGCGTCCACGCCCAGTTCCGCCATCAGTTCCGCGCGGCGGTGGTGCGGGGCGAGCAGCGGCGGGTGGCTGCCGGGCCGTACCACTTCGCTCGGGTGCGGATCAAAGGTGACCACCACCGCCGGTACGCCGAGCTCGCGCGCCCGCGCCACCGTACGGCCGATGATCAGCTGGTGCCCGCGGTGCACCCCGTCGTAGGAGCCGATGGTGACGACGCTGCGTCCCCAGTCCTCGGGGATGTCCTCCAAGCCACGCCAGCGCTGCACTGTGCCCGCTCCTCGCCCGAACCGAACCTTTGTCTGTCGACTTCGCAGGTCTAAGACTGCCATGCCCGCGCTCCGGGACCCGCATCGGCCAGCCACGCCCAGCCCATGCCACGGGCATCTCGCGGGCCCGCCCCGGGTCATGTGGCGCGTATCACGCGCCGAGCTCGCACGTATCACTCGCCGAGCCGGCACGTATCACTCGCCGAGCGCCTCGCACTCCCGGCGCGCGCCCGGCCCCACGACCGCCGCCCAGCGCTCCGGCGCCGACTCCAGCCAGCCGCGCACCAGGCACGCGAAGCCCGGCACCTCGCGCGCGAGGTGCACCACCCGCCGGTCGAAGCGCGCCGCGCCCTCCGGCGTACGGATCAGCAGCGTGCCGGTACGGTGCACGAGGTTTCGGGAGCGCGCCTCGCCGCGCCAGGCCGTGCCCTCGGCGACCGCGCACAGCAACGCGTCCAGCAGCGCGGCGTTGCCGCAGCCGCCGGAGGGACGGTCGCCCTCCGGCAACAGCACCTGGAGCAGCTCGTCCAGCAACTCCTCCCGCAGCGGACGCGAGGCGCGGCTCCCCGCGCGGCCAGCACGGGCACGAGCGCCTGCCGCATCTCCGGCGAGCCGCCCCGCAGCAGGTCCACGACGAGCGGAAAGAGGACCGCCCGCGCGCAGGGGCCCTGTTCCAGCCGGCGGTCGACGAACGCGGCCACGTACGGCGCGCTCTCCGGCCGGCGTCGGGCCAGTTCCCGCACCAGTACGGCGGCGCGGCCCGCGAGCGCCGGGGCGGTGAAGTCGGCGAGCGTACGGAGCACGTCGCGCACCACCTCGCCCGGCTCACCCGCGTCACCCGCCTCGCCCGGCTGGCCCGGCTGGCCCGGCTGGCGCGACTCGCTCGGCCTGCTGGGCCCGTCCGGCTCGATCAGCCGTTCCCGGAAGGCCGCGAAGACCAGTTCCGGGTGGGTCTCCAGGGCCACCGCGAGGGCGTGCGGCGGCAGATGCGGATCACCGTGGGAGAAGCGCGCCACCGCCTGCGGCAGATACCGGGAACGGGTCGCGGGGTCGCGCACCAGCAGCGCGAGCGCCGCCCCGCGCGGGGCGCGGTCGCCCGGCCGGGCGAGGAGCGCGAGCGCGGCCTGGCGCAGCAGCAGCCGGTCGGCCTCCGTACGCGCCCAGGTCGCGACGAGTGGCCCGTACGACGCTGCCGCCGCATGGCGCTCCGTCCGCTCGTCGCGCGCCCACCGCTCGACGGCCCGGCAGACGGCGGACGGCTCCTCCTCGGCGAGGGTGACGAGCAGTTCGTGCGCGCGGGGGTGGGCGGTGTCGGCGAGCGCTTCCACGAGATCGTCGGCGGCCCGGCGGCGGTGGGTGTACAGCAGAGCCTGCGCGGCGGCCGCGACGGTGGGCCGCGGATCTCCCGGGCTCAGGGGTACGGACACGGCCAGCGGCCGTTCGTCGGTGAACCAACGGCACAGCAGCGGCTGTACGGCGCGGGGCTCGGCGGCCAGCAGCGATGCGGCGGCGGTCAGGAAGCGGTCGGGCGCCGCGCGGAGGGGAGCGGGAGGACGGGCGGGGGCGGGGGCTGGAGCGGTGGCGGGAGCGGGAGCGGTGGCGGGGGCGGGGGCCGGACCGTCGGCGGGAACGAGGCGGCGCAACAGGTCGAGGCGGTCGGCGGCACTCAGCGGCAGCCGCGACCAGAACCAGGGCCCGAACTCCCCGAAGGCGCCGATTCCCCGATCGGGACCGGGTTCGCGGGCGCCAGCGGCTGCGCGGTCGGACCCGGCTTCATGGGCGGCACCAGTCGTAGGGGCGGCGACCGCCGGGGGTGCCGCGCCATCGGCCGTACGCGGGCGCTCCGCCCACGCCGCGGGCCGCACCGAGGCCGGTGGCCGCACCACCATCGGGCGCTCGGCCCGGTCGGCGCCGCGGAACGGATCGGCGGGGGCCCCGGATCCGGCGGCGCGGAGGCCGTCGTACCCCGGGTCCCGACCGGACCCGGCCCTGAGCACCGTACGCAGCACGATCCGCTCGGCGAGCGCCTTGAGCACGTCCAGGTAAGGACCGGCGTCCGGCACCAGCAGCAGCACCTCGCTCAGCAAGCGTGCCGCCCACCACTCCGCGTCGGCCTCTCCGTCGGCGGCACCCGGAGACGGAGCATCGGAATCGGCGCCCTGGGTGGCGGAGGAGGCCGCGGAGGCGTCGGCGAAGGAGTCCAGGGCATCCAGCAAGTGCCGGAGCCGGTCGGCCAGTTCGGCGTGTTCGCGGCGCCGGTCGAGGAGGAGCAGAGCGTGCAGTACCGGCCCGATCCGGTGGCGGGGCACCGGCTCCGGGCGCGCGCCGAGGGCCGGTGCCACCTCACCGCTGCCGGGCGGGGGCCCGTACACCGCGCCCGGCTCGTGCGCCGCGCCCGGCGCGTACAACGGGCCCCGCCCGTACGACGCGCCCGGCTCGTACGACGAGGTACGCCGACGGTGGACCAGCGCGTGCAGGGCCGCGTCGACATCGACGTGGACGCCTTGGAGCCAGTCCCCGAACTCCTCGTACGCGAAGCGGTACCCGTCGCCCGCGGGCAGCATCAGCCCTTCGTCCAAGACGGCCGGCGCCCAGCCCGTACGCGGCGGAAAGAGCTCCTCGAAGGACGCACGGTCCAGCGCCCCCTGACCGGGCTCCAGGCAGCGGCGCGCGGCCTCGTGTACGCGACCTGACACCTGCGCCGCCAGTCGGCGCACGGCCGTGCCGCCCCGCTGGGGCCCGGCGGGGGCGAGGCGCTCCGCCACGCGCAGGCATACGAGGTCGAGATAGGCGGCGAAGATCTCCCACCGGTCGGGCGGTGCGGCGCGATCCGCTCCCGACACCGGGCGGGACATGCCAGGCGCCGGGAACGCGGCGTACACCTCGGCGGCGAGACGAAGGGCGAGCGGATGGCGGGCGTCCGCAGCGGCGACGGCCTCGGAGGGAAGGCCGTAGCGTACCCGGACGAGTTCCGCCTGGCGGGGCGAGAGAACGCCGAGGCGCAGGCAGTCGGGCAGCGGGCGGGCCGGCGCGCCGCGCGGGATGGCGGTGGCCGCACGCCGCGGGCGGTAGAGCGTCCCCTCCGGGAAGAGTGAGCCCGCCCGCTCCCAGTGTTCGGGCCGGCAGGCGAGGACGAGCCGGGCGCCGGCCGCGCGCAGCCACGAGGCGGTGTCCGCGGCCCACTCGGCCAGCCGGTCGGCGAGCGGCGGGGGCATCTCCTCGAGGCTGTCGAGAAGGACGAGCAGGGGGCGGCCCGCAGCGCGCGCCAGTTCGGCGACCGCTTCCAGGCGCGTCTCCGACGCGTCGCCGACGATGACAGCAGCCGCGCCGTCAGCGGGGGCGGCGGCAGACGCGGCGGGCTCGGCGGGCGTAGTTGACGCGGCGGATGCGTCGGCAGCCAAAGCAGACGCGGCTGACCTGGCAGGGGTCGCAGGGGCGGCAGACGCAGCTGACGCGGCGCATGCAGCGGAGACGGCAGACGCAGCTGACGCGACGGACGGGGCAGACGCAGTGGATGCGGCCGACGCGGCGGACGCGGCGACGGTACAGGCGGCCGAGCGCAGGGCGCGCTCGACCGCGTCGCGGACGCCGGCGTCGTCCGCCCTCAGGTCGGCGCCCCGCAGCCACACCGTGGGCGCGGGGGCGGGGCCGCGCGCGCGGCGGGCGGCGAGGGCCGCCAGCTCCGTCGTACGGCCCGAACCCGGATCACCGACCAGGCCGAGCACGACGGCTTCCCCGCCCGCACCCGGCGTCCCCCTGCGGCCCCGTCCCCGGTCGTGCCTGGGCCTCTGGTGCCCGTGTCGGCGCGCCGCCCGGGGGCACCCCCCAGCGGCCGCGCTGGGGGAGGGATCCGGGCGAGGGCCGCGGCGCCTGCGGCCGAGGCGCTCCCCTGGCCCTCCCCCGCCGCGCCGTACCGGGGCTTCTCCCGAAACGGGGGCTCTTCCAGGCCGCCCCCGACGTCCGGCTCCCGCCACGCGGGGGGCGCCGCCCCAGCCCCCGAGGCTCCCGAAGCCCCCGAGACGGGGCCTCTCGTTAAAGGAAGGCGCGCGCCAAGGGCGGGCTCCGACGGCCACGCAACAGGCCCGCCCGGGCCCCCGTCGTCTCGGGTTCGGAAGGCGCTTCCGGCGCCGCCCCGGGGCTGGTCCCCGGCGTGGAACGCGACCGCTGCCGTCACCCCGGTGCCGGTGCCGGTCCCGGTCTCCAGAGGCCGGACACCGCCTACGGTCGCCCGTACGGCCGCCGGAGCCCTGCTCCCGCCGACGGGCTCGCCACCGCCCTCTTCCAGGCACGCGGCACCGGACCGGGACACGGCTCCGGCCCCGGCTCCCGCTCCCCGCCCAGGCTCGGCCGCCGCAACCTCTGCCACGACCGCCGTCCCCGCCCCGGCCGCGACCGCCGTCCCTGGCCCTGCCGAACCCCCTGCCCCTGCCCCTGCCCCTCCCCCGCCGTGAAGCGGGCGAATTCGTCGCTGATCTCCGACCGTTCGACGGGGCCGCCCCCCGCCTCAGCGCACCCCGACCCGGAATCGACGCCCCCAGGTGCGGACATCGCCGTGATCCGCAGCGCGCCCGCCAGGTTCAGGTCGGGCCCGTACGCGGGCACGGTCGCGGCGTTGCGGTCGAGGAGCGCCGCGAGGGGGCCGCCCGGGTCCGCCGCGGCCGCGGTCCGCAGGGGGATGGCGAAGCCGCCCGCCCGGCCACTCGGCGGGGCCGCGAAGTGGAACTGCGTCGCGTGCACGGCCGTGGCCAGGACGGCGACGACCGCGCCGGTCCGCGCGTCGAGGACCGGGGCGCCCGCCGCGTCTCCCCCCAGCCCGAGCCGTTCCCCGTCCGCGAGGGCCAGCTCCCACGCCGTGCCGATCCGATGGAAGCGGTCGGTGGCGGCGTACGTCACCGAGGTGCCGCCGACGACGCTCGCGTCCCGCCACTCCCCGGCCCGAAGCCGCACGGCGGTCCCCGGCGCCAGTGTGTCGGCCGCGGCGACGGCGAGTGGCGGCACGCCCAGCCCCTCGGTCCGTACGAAGGCGAGGTCCGCCTCCGGCAGCGCGGTGACCGCGTCGGCCTCGACGAGGCGGGTCACCCCGGTGGGCGCCACGAGGACGAGCCGGGCCAGCCCGTCCACGGCCTCATGGCTCGTGACCAAGGTGCCCTGGTCGTCGGCGAGGAACCCCGTACCGCGGGGTCTCCCGGCCAGATCGCGGACGTACACCAGCGCCCCGTCCGTACCGGCCGGTCGCGTCCCCATCCCCCGCACCCGCCTCTCGCGCCGCTCACCGCTCACCGCTCGCACTCGCACTCTCAGGGCCACTCGCACCCTTGTGCGTGTGGCCCGTGCTTCGACGGTAAGCAGCAGTCGATCAACGGGACAGGGCACCCGGGGAACACGCCCCCTCGCACCCCCGGGGTTCGCTCCGAGCGCCTAGCCGATGGGGTGAATCACCGGCCATGCGGGGATAAAAGCACCGCCGCCGGACAGCGACGTGGGGCGGGCGGCGCACCCGCTCCCACGCCGCCCGCCCCACGTTTCGCGATCGGCTACGCGAACACCGCCAGGCACTTCGCCTTGCCGCCCTGCGCCTCGACGAGGGCGAGGAAGCGGCCGTCCGGTGCGAAGGCCGCGAACGGCCCCACAGCGCTCTCGGACACGGCCGCCGGAACGCGGATCCGTACGCCGTTGCTCAGCAGGCGGGCCTGCTCCTCGTCCACGTCCCAGCGCGGGAACGCGGCCGCCGCGGCCTCGGCGATCGGCATCACCCGCAACGACTCCTGCAACTGCGGCAGCGTACGGGCCGCGTCCAGGCTGTAGGGGCCCACCCGCGTCCGCCGCAGCGCGGTCAGGTGGCCACCGACCCCGAGCGCGCTCCCGAGATCGCGCGCCAGCGCCCGGATGTACGTCCCCGAAGAGCACACGACCGTCACGTCGAGGTCGAGGACGGTGGTGCCGTCCGCCGCCTTCGTCACACGGTGGTCGTGCAGCACGAAGGACGAGACGGTCACCGGGCGGGCGGGCAGCTCGAAGTCCTCGCCCTCCCGCGCCCGCTTGTACGACCGCTTCCCGTCGATCTTGATGGCGCTGACCTTCGACGGCACCTGCTGGATGTCGCCGGTCAGGGCGGCGATGCCGTCCCGGACGGCGCCCAGCTCCACCGCCCCCGCGTCCACGGACCCGGTGACCTCGCCCTCGGCGTCGTCCGTCACGGTCGTCTGACCGAGCCGGATCGTCGCCTGGTACTCCTTCTCGGTGAGCGCCAGGTGCCCGAGCAGCCGGGTCGCCTTCTCCACACCGAGGACGAGCACGCCGGTCGCCATCGGGTCCAGCGTGCCCGCGTGCCCGACCCGGCGGGTCCGGGCGATGCCGCGCATCTTGGCGACGACATCGTGGGAAGTGAAGCCGGACGGCTTGTCGACGATGACAAGACCGTCCGGCCCCGTTGCGTTGCGCTTCATTCCGCGGCTTCGTCCTCGTCGCCCGGCTTGCGGTACGGGTCGGCCTCGCCCGCGTACGTGGCGCCCGAGGACGCCTCACGCACCTTGGCGTCCGAGGCCCGCGCCTTGGTCAGCAGGTCGTCGATGGTCCGGGCGTTCTCCGGCAGGGCGTCGGCCACGAAGGTGAGCGTCGGGGTGAACTTCACCCCGGCGGCCCGGCCGACCTCGGAGCGCAGGATGCCCTTGGCGCTCTCCAGCCCGGCGGCCGCGCTGGCCCGCTCCTCGTCGTCGCCGTAGACCGTGTAGAAGACGGTCGCCTCCCGCAGGTCGCCGGTGACCCGGGTGTCCGTGATGGTCACGTGCGAACCGAGCCGCGGGTCCTTGATGCCGCGCTGCAACTTCTGGGCGACCACCTCCCGGATGAGGTCCGCCAGCCTCTTCGCCCGCGCATTGTCGGCCACTGGTCCGTCTCCTTCTTGTCTTCCACTGTCTTTTCCTGGCTGGGTCCGGGGGCCCGCGGCGGCGCCGCTGATGTCACAGCCCCCAGGTCAGCACAGTCGGCGCCCCGACGACCGTGGTCAGTCGTCATGATCGCCGTGGAACCGCCGTCGCACCGACAGCAGCTCCACCTCCGGCCGTGCGGCGACGAAGCGCTCGCAGCGGTCCAGTACGTCTCTGATGTGCTCCGTGTCCCCGGACACCACCGCCAGACCGATCCTGGTCCTGCGGTAGAGGTCCTGGTCGCCGACCTCCGCCACGCTCACCGCGTACTTGCGCTGGAGCTCGGCGACGATGGGGCGGACGACGGAGCGCTTCTCCTTCAGCGACCGTACGTCGCCGAGGAGGATGTCGAAGGACAGCGTCCCTACATACATGTGTGGACGGGTAAAGCCACCCGTGGGGCCTCGTCGTGTCCCCGCCACTGCTTGGCGGCAACATCAGAAACCGTACACGCAACGGCCGGGGCCGATCGACGGGATTTCCCCCGCCGACCGGCCCCGACCGACGCTGCACGGATCAGCCGCGAGGCTTCTCCCGCATCTCGTAGGTGGCGATGACGTCGTCGACCTTGATGTCGTTGAAGTTTCCGAGGTTGATACCGCCCTCGAAGCCTTCGCGGATCTCGGTGACGTCGTCCTTGAAGCGACGCAGGCCCTCGATGTTGAGGTTCTCCGCGATGACCTTGCCGTCGCGGATGAGGCGCGCCTTGGTGTTCCGCTTGACCTCGCCGGAGCGGATGATGACACCCGCGATGTTGCCCAGCTTGGACGAGCGGAAGACCTCGCGGATCTCCGCCGTACCGAGCTCGACCTCTTCGTACTCCGGCTTGAGCATGCCCTTCAGGGCCGCCTCGATCTCCTCGATCACCTGGTAGATGACCGAGTAGTAGCGGACGTCCACGCCCTCGCGCTCGGCCATCTGCGTGGCACGCCCCTCGGCGCGCACGTTGAAGCCGATGACGATGGCGTCGGAGCCGGTCGCCAGGTCGATGTCGGTCTCGGTGACCGCACCCACACCGCGGTGCAGGACGCGCAGGTCGACCTCGTCGCCGACGTCGAGCTGGAGCAGCGAGGACTCCAGGGCCTCGACCGAACCGGACGCGTCGCCCTTGATGATGAGGTTGAGCTGCTGCACCTCGCCGGCCTTGAGCACCTTGTCGAGGTCTTCGAGGGAGACCCGGCGGGTGCGCTTGGCGAACGCGGCATTGCGCTCGCGCGCGGCGCGCTTCTCGGCGATCTGGCGGGCGGTGCGGTCCTCGTCGACGACGAGGAAGTTGTCGCCCGCGCCCGGCACGTTGGTCAGACCGAGCACCAGGACCGGGGTCGACGGACCCGCCTCTTCGAGGTGGTTGCCGTTGTCGTCGAGCATCGCCCGGACACGGCCGTACGCGTCACCGGCGACCATGGTGTCGCCGACCCGCAGGGTGCCGCGCTGGACGAGCACGGTGGCCACGGCGCCGCGGCCGCGGTCGAGGTGGGCCTCGATCGCGATGCCCTGCGCGTCCTGCTCGGCGTTGGCCCGCAGGTCGAGCGAGGCGTCGGCGGTGAGGACCACGGCCTCCAGCAGGCTGTCGATGTGCAGGCCCTGCTTGGCGGAGATGTCGACGAACATGGTGTCGCCGCCGTACTCCTCGGCCACCAGGCCGAACTCGGTCAGCTGACCGCGCACCTTGGTCGGGTCCGCGCCCTCGACGTCGATCTTGTTGACCGCGACCACGATCGGCACGTCGGCCGCCTTGGCGTGGTTCAGCGCCTCGATCGTCTGGGGCATCACACCGTCGTTGGCCGCCACCACGAGGATCGCGATGTCGGTCGACTTGGCACCGCGGGCACGCATGGCGGTGAACGCCTCGTGACCCGGGGTGTCGATGAAGGTGATCTTGCGCTCTTCGTCGTTGACCTCGGTCGAGACCTGGTAGGCACCGATGTGCTGGGTGATGCCGCCGGCCTCGCCCGCGATGACGTTCGTCTTGCGGATCGCGTCCAGCAGTCGCGTCTTACCGTGGTCGACGTGACCCATGACGGTCACGACCGGCGGACGCGCGACGAGCATCTCCTCGCCGCCCTCGTTCTCGCCGAACTCGATGTCGAAGGACTCGAGAAGCTCGCGGTCCTCCTCCTCCGGGCTGACGATCTCGACGTTGTAGTTCATCTCGTCGGCGAGCAGCTGCAGCGTCTCGTCGGAGACGGACTGGGTCGCGGTGACCATCTCGCCCAGGTTGAACATCACCTGGACCAGCGACGCCGGGTTGGCGTTGATCTTCTCCGCGAAGTCGGTGAGGGACGCACCACGCGACAGCCGGACGGTCTCGCCCTTGCCGCGCGGCAGCATCACGCCGCCGATGGACGGGGCCTGCATGGCCTCGTACTCCTGGCGCCGCTGCCGCTTCGACTTGCGGCCACGACGCGCCGGACCGCCGGGACGGCCGAACGCGCCCTGCGTACCACCACGGCCACCGGGACCACCCGGACGTCCGCCGAAGCCGGGACGACCGCCGAAGCCGCCGCCACCGCCGCCGCCACCGGGGCCGCCGCCACCGGGACGACCGGCGAAGCCGCCGCCGCCACCGGGACGACCGCCGCCGCCGGGACCTGCCGGACGGCCGGCGAAGCCGCCGCCGCCCGGACGACCGCCGCCGCCGGGACGACCGGCACCGCCGGGACCGCGGCCGCCGCCACCGGGACCGGGGCGCGGGCCGGCAGCCGGACGCTGCGGCATCATGCCCGGGTTCGGACGCGGGCCGCCGGGGCCGCCACCGGGACGGGGACCGCCGGGACCACCCTGCGGACGGGGCATACCGCCCGGGGTCGGACGGGCGCCGCCGGGACCCTGCGGTCGGGGACCGCCCTGGGCGCCCTGCGGACGCGGGGCACCGGGGCCACCCTGGCCGCCGGGGCGCGGCGCGCCGCCGGGACGGGGCGCCTGCGGGCGCGCCATGCCGGTGGAGCCGCCGGAGGTGAAGGGGTTGTTACCGGGACGCGGACCGGCCGGGCGGGCACCGGGGCGCGGGGCACCCTGGCCGCCGGGACGCGGAGCGCGCTCACGGCCGCCGGGACCACCCTGGTCACGGCCGCCGGGGGCACCACCGGGACGGGCGCCGGGGCGCGGGCCGGGGGCGCCGGGCTTGGCGGGGCCGGCACTGGGCCGGGCCGCGGCGGGCTTGGGAGCCGAGGGCGCCGCCGGCGGGGCGGTGAACTCGGGCTGAGCCGGCGCCGGGGCGGCCGGAGCCGGCTTCGGGCCGGGCATCGGCGCCTTGGGGCCGGGCGTCGGACGCGGGCCCGGGGCGGGCGCCGCGGCGGGAGTGCCGCCCTGAGGGGCCTCGGCAGCGGCCGGCTTGGGGCCGGGCGCCGGAGGCTTGGGGGCGGCGGGACGGTCCCCCACTGCCTTGGCGGCAGGGGAGGTGCCCCCAGCCTGCGCCGGGGACGGCGCGGCGGAAGGCTTTGCGGGCGACGCCTTGCGCGGCGCCGCGGGCTTGCCAGCGGCGCGGCCGGAACCACTGCCCTGCTGGAAAGCGTCAGTCAACTTGCGAACAACCGGCGCCTCGATCGTCGAGGACGCCGAACGTACAAATTCACCGAGTTCTTGGAGCTTGGCCATGACGACCTTGCTCTCTACTCCGAACTCCTTGGCGAGTTCGTATACCCGGACCTTAGCCACTTCGCTCCTTTTAGGTCCGGGTTCCGCCGGACCGTCGCTACTTCATGGGCGTACTCATCGCGTACTCATCGAGTGCTCATCGCAATCTCGACCTACTTCCGACTCGCGAGGTACCTGACCGCACGGTGTCCCGTGCCGTTCTCTTCTTACGGTGCTGCCTGCTCGACGTACCGGCGCAAGGCCGCGGCATCGGGCGTTCCCCTGCCCCGGAAGGCCCGGGAGAACGCCCGGCGGCGTACCGCCAGGTCGATACAGGCGGGGTCAGGATGCACATACGCACCCCGACCGGGCAGCGTACCGCGATCATCGGGGACCACGTCGTCCCCGACCACCGCCATACGCAGCAGATCTTGTTTGGCCGCCCGCTCCCGGCACCCGATGCAGGTGCGCTCCGGGCATGCAGGGACGTACGTCCGGCCAGACACTGATAAGTCTACCTCCCCGCGCCAAGCTCACCCCTACGGGTTATTCGACGCACGGTTGTTCTTCGGTTACCGTCCGCCGGTCGCCGGTCACCGTGCCCGGTGACCGGCGCCGGGCTGGTTACGCGGGCTGCTCGGTGTCCGGGCGGATGTCGATCCGCCACCCGGTGAGCCGGGCGGCGAGCCGGGCGTTCTGCCCTTCCTTGCCGATGGCGAGCGACAGCTGGTAGTCGGGCACGGTCACCCGGGCGGAGCGGGCGGCCAGGTCCACGATCTCGACCTTGCTCACCCGGGCCGGGGACAGCGCGTGCGCCACCAGGTCGGCCGGGTCGTCCGACCAGTCCACGATGTCGATCTTCTCGCCGTGCAGCTCGGCCATGACGGCACGCACCCGGCCGCCCATCGGGCCGATGCAGGCACCCTTGGCGTTCAGACCCGAACGGGTGGACCGCACGGCGATCTTGGTGCGGTGACCGGCCTCGCGGGCGATCGCGGCGATCTCCACCGAGCCGTCCGCGATCTCCGGGACCTCCATCGCGAAGAGCTTCTTCACCAGATTGGGGTGGGTCCGCGACAGGGTCACCGACGGGCCGCGCACGCCCTTGACCACCCGAACGACGTAACACCGCAGACGCGTGCCGTGGCTGTAGTCCTCGCCCGGCACCTGCTCCTGCACCGGCAGGATCGCCTCCAGCTTGCCGATGTCGACGAGGACGTTCTTGGGGTCCTTGCCCTGCTGGACGATGCCCGAGACGACATCGCCCTCACGTCCCGCGTACTCGCCGAAGGTGATCTCCTCCTCGGCGTCGCGCAGCCGCTGCAGAATGACCTGCTTCGCGGTCATCGCCGCGATCCGGCCGAAACCGGACGGGGTGTCGTCGAACTCCCGCGGCTCCTCGCCCTCCGGCAGGTCCGCGAGGTCCTCCGGGTTCTCCTTCGCCCACACCGTGACATGGCCGGTGTTGCGGTCCAGCTCCACCCGGGCCCGCCGGCGGCTTCCCTCGGTGCGGTGGTAGGCGATGAGGAGGGCCGACTCGATCGCCTCGACCAGCAGGTCGAACGAGATCTCCTTCTCCCGCACCAGACCCCGCAGGGCACTCATGTCGATGTCCACGGCTACGCCTCCTCCTTGCTCTCGTCGTTCATGCTCTCGCCGCCCTGCTCGGCGGCCTCGTCCTTCTCGGCGGCCTTGCGGCTGAACTCGATCTCCACCCGCGCCTTGGAGATCTCGGTGAAGGCCAGTCGGCGGGCGGTGGGCTTGCGGCCCTTCACGCCCGGCACCTCCAGGTCCACGCCCTCGTCGTCCACGGCGACCACCCGGGCCACCAGCTCGCCGCCCTCGGCGAGCTGGGCCTTGATGAGCCTGCCGATGGCGCGGCGGTAGTGCCGCTGCTCGGTCAGGGGGCGGTCCGCGCCGGGCGAGGTGACCTCCAGCACATACGGGGTGGCTCCCATGGCGTCCGAGGCGTCGAGCGCCTCGGAGACCGCCCGGCTCAGCTCCGCACACGCATCCAGCTGCACGCCGTCGTCGGAGTCCACCACGATCCGCAGCACGCGCCGCTTCCCGGCGGGGGTCAGCTCGACCTCTTCCAGATCCAGGTCTCGCGCGCTGACCAGCGGTTCCAGCAGTCCGCGCAGCCTTTCGCTCTGGGTGGTGCTCATCCGGGTGACTCCTCGGCCGCGTGTGCTGTTGTGGGAAGGTCGCGTGTCGGTCAAAGCCTATCCGCTCCGGTGGGCGGCTGACGATTCGGCTGCTCGCGTCGGCTCGCGGGCGGTTGCGGCGGGGGCGCCACGGCGGGCGCGGCCGTCATGGGTACGCTCGCCTGCGGTGATCGTTCCGCCCCGGGCGCTCCCGTTCGACGCCCGGCGACCCCGGCGCCGTACGCGGGACGCCCACCAGGACGTCAGGAAAGAGGACCGTGCCGCCCACCACCCATCAGCGGGACACCGACCGCCCGCACAGACGAGACCTGCTGCTGGCCGGTGGGGCGGCCGGTGCCGCCTTCCTGCTGGCCGGATGCTCAGGCGCCGCGGGAACGGAGTCCGACCGGGCCGGCCGGTCCGCGGCCGCCGACCGGCTGCGGGCGCGCGCCGAGCGGGACAGCCTGGTGCTGCTGGCCCGGTACGACGCGACCTCGGCGGCCCATCCGGCGCTGGCCGAGCGGTTGCGGCCGCTGCGTGCGGAGACCGCGCGGCACGCGCAGGCGTTCGCGGGCTCCGGCGGCGGCGCGCCGTCCCACTCCCCGCCCCGCCTCGGGGTCGCGCCGCCTCGCCAAACCCCGTCGCCTCCCCGGGCGGTGACACACCGGCACCCCGGCCCGACGCGTCCGCGGCGCCTGGCGCGATCGAGACACCGGGCGTGCCCGGGACGCCGGAGCAGGCCCTCGCCGTCCTGGCGCAGGCCGAGCGGCTCACCGCCGACGCGCGCACCGCCGCCCTGGCCTCCGCCCCCGGGACCTCGCCCGCCTGCTGGCGTCGGTCGCGGCCTGCGGGGCGGCCCACGCGTATCTGCTCACGGAGGACGGCTCATGAGCGCGGTCACGGGACAAGGGAGCCGACGGAGGCGGGACGCGTCGGAGGCGGAGGTACTGAAAGCCGCTCAGGCCGCGCTGGCGGCCGAACACGCGGCGGTCTACGGCTACGGTGTCGTCGGCGGCCGGATCGGGGACGACCGGCTGCGGCAGGCACGCGACACCTACGCCGCGCACCGCGCCCGCCGCGACGCGCTCCAGCGGACCGTGCGGGACCTGGGCGGCACCCCGGTCGCCGCGGCAGCCGCGTACGCGCTGCCGTTCCCGGTGCCGGACGCGGCCGCCGCCGTGCGGCTGGCCGCCGTGCGGCTGGCCGCCGAGCTGGAGCACCGGGTGGCCGCCGTCTACGCCGACCTCGTCCGGTCCGCCGACGGGACCCTGCGGCGCGAGGCGGCCGCCGCCCTGCGCGAAGCGGCGGTCCGGGCGGTGCGCTGGCGCGGCGGCGGCGTAGCCTTCCCTGGGCTCGCCGAACGCACCGCGCCGGCCGACCCGTCCGCGTCCCCCAGCGGTGCCGCGGGCGCGCTGTGACGCGTGACGCCGCGCCCCGGCCCCCGCTCGGGCCGGACGACGCCCGACGGGAACACGACGGAACGTGACATGACGAGAGGTAAGGGGACGGCTCAGGAATGGCAGCAGGACCGCAGCCCGGCGGCGGGGACACCGTCCGTATCGATCCGCCGCAGCGGCTGCTGCAAGCGCTGAGCAAGGACCCCGACAGCCCGGCCATGGCCTGGCTCGCGAACCTGGCCGCGACCGCCCGGCAGCAGCTCGCCGACTGGGAGTTGACGCCGGAACGGGTCCAGACGCCGGGCGGCCTCGGCAGCCTCGTCGTCCTCGTACGGCAGGCGGACGGCACCCCGGCGGCGCTGAAGTTCCCCGTGCCGGGCCCCGCGGCCGGTCACGAGCGGGAGGCGCTCGGCGCCTGGGACGGCTGGGGCGCGGTGCAGCTGCTGCGCGCCGACCCGGGGACCGGAGCGCTGCTGCTGGAACGGCTGCACAGCGCGGTGTCGCTGCGGTCCCTGCCGGAGGCCAAGGCGCTGCTGGAGGCGGCGGGCACGGTCCGCAAGCTGTGGGTGGAACCGCCGTCCGGGCACGCGTTCCCCACGGTCGCGGAGCTGACGGACGGCAGTGCCGCGACGCTGCGGGCGCTGGGCGCGGGCGGCCTGGCGGCGGAGGCGCGCCCGCTGCTGGACGAGGCTCTGGCGCTGCGTACGGAGCTGGCGGCGAGCGAGCCCGAGCAGGTGCTGCTGCACGGCGACTTCCGGCAGGCGAAGGTGCTGGCCGGGGACCGCGCGCCGTGGCTCGCGGTCGGCCCGGCGCCGGTGGTCGGCGAGCGCGCGTACGACCTGGCGCGGCTGGTGCTCGACCGGTTCGAGGACGTGGCGGCGGGCCCCGGGCCGAGCGGCGTGACCCGCCGCCGGGTCGCCAAGCTGGCGGACTCCCTGGACGTGGACCGCGACCGGCTGCGCGGCTGGGCGCTGTTCCGGGCCGTGGACTCGGGTCTGCGGCAGGTGGCGGCCGGGAACCGCAGGCGCGGCGAACTGCTGCTGGAGTTCGCGGGCTGGCTCTGACGCCTCCCGGCTGGGGGGCCGTGGGGCGCGCGAGCCCGGCGCCGTGGTTGCCCTCTGCGCGGGCGCCTCATGGCGGGGGCGGGGCCTCCCCCAGCGCGGCCGCTGGGGGTGCCCCCACCTCGGTCGGCGAACCTACTGGCCAACCGCGAGGTCGCCGGCAGGATGTTCGCCGCGCTGCGGGGGCACCCCGACGCGCCCCCTCCCGCCGGATCGGCGGCTGACCGCCGGTGGGGCCTGGCCCCCTGACCACACGGCTCCGCCCGGCCACCGGCCGGTAGACGCCTGCGTACGCCGAGGCTCCTCGCCGGAGGCGCACCGCCGGGAGGCGTTTACGCCACCGACACCACGAGGCGGTCCACCGCCTCGTCCACGGTCAGTTCCTCGCGTTCGCCCGTCCGGCGGTCCTTCAGCTCGACGCGGCCGTCCTTCGCACCGCGTCCCACCACCAGGATCGTGGGCACGCCGATCAGTTCGGCGTCGGTGAACTTCACGCCCGGCGAGACGCCCGCCCGGTCGTCCACCAGCGTGCGGACGCCCGCCGCGGCCAGCTTCTCGCCGACCTCCAGGGCGAGTTCGGTCTGCAGCGCCTTGCCCGCCGCCACGACGTGCACGTCGGCCGGGGCGATCTCGCGCGGCCAGCACAGGCCGGACTCGTCATGGGTCTGCTCGGCGAGCGCGGCGACGGCGCGGGAGACGCCGATGCCGTACGAGCCCATGGTGACCCGGACCGGCTTGCCCTCCTGACCGAGCACGTCCAGCTGGAAGGTGTCGGCGTACTTGCGGCCGAGCTGGAAGATGTGGCCGATCTCGATGGCCCGGTCCAGTTCGATGCCCGCGCCGCACTCGGGGCACGGGTCGCCCGGCTCGACCACGACGACGTCCAGGTACTGGTCGACCTCGAAGTCCCGGCCGCAGACGACGTTCCTCGCGTGCGTGTCGGGCTTGTTGGCGCCGGTCACCCAGGCGGTGCCGGGGGCCACCCGGGGGTCGGCGATGTAGCGGAAGGCGGTGCCCGCCAGGCCCTGCGGGCCGACGTAGCCGCGGACGAGGTCGGGCCGGTCGGCGAAGTCCTCCGCCGTCACCAACTCCACGATCGCGGGCGCCAGATGCTCGGCCAGCTTGCCCATGTCGACCTCGCGGTCGCCGGGCACGCCCACGGCCGTGATCTCGCCGTCGACCTTGACCAGCAGGTTCTTCAGGGTGGCGGAGGCCGGGACGCCCAGGTGCTCGGCCAGGGTCGCGATGGTCGGGGTGTCGGGGGTGTCCAGCTCCTCGACGGGGCCGTGCGCGGCGCCCTCGACCGGCGGCACGGTGACCGTGACGGCCTCGGTGTTGGCCGCGTAGTGGCAGTTCGGGCAGTCCACGAAGGTGTCCTCGCCCGCGGCGGCCGGGGCCAGGAACTCCTCCGACGCCGACCCGCCCATCGCGCCCGAGACCGCCGAGACGATGCGGTAGTCCAGGCCGAGGCGGGCGAAGATCCGCTGGTACGCCTCGCGGTGCAGCCGGTAGGACTCGGCCAGCCCCTCGTCGGTGGTGTCGAAGGAGTACGAGTCCTTCATCTGGAACTCGCGGCCGCGCAGCACGCCGGAGCGGGGCCGCGCCTCGTCCCGGTACTTCGTCTGGATCTGGTAGAGGATCACCGGCAGGTCCTTGTAGGACGTGCACTGGTCCTTGACCGTCTGGGTGAAGATCTCCTCGTGCGTGGGGCCGAGGAGGTAGTCCGCGCCCTTGCGGTCCTTGAGCCGGAACAGCAGGTCGCCGTACTCGTCCCAGCGGCCGCTGGCCTCGTACGCCTCGCGCGGCAGCAGCGCGGGCAGCAGGACCTCCTGGGCGCCGATGGCGTCCATCTCCTCGCGTACCACCCGGGAGACGTTGTCCAGGACCTTCTTGCCGAGCGGCAGCCAGGTCCACACCCCGGCGGAGGAGCGGCGGACGTAGCCGGCGCGGACCAGCAGCTTGTGGCTCGCGGTCTCGGCGTCGGCCGGGTCGTCGCGCAGCGTCTTCAGCATCATCGTGGACATGCGCTGGGCGTGGACGGCGTGAGCCATGGGACTTCTCCTGCGTACGAAGAGGGGATGGCAGGAGGTTAGCCGTCCTGGCGGGGAACCGGGAAACGCATTGCCCCGGGTGGGGGCGCGCCGGTCAGCGGCGGCGCAGCGGCAGGAGGGCGCCCATCACCGCATACGGGCGGGGCGCACTCGGGCTGCATTCTCCCGGGGGACAACCCCCGGACCCCCGGCAGGCGCCCCATCACCGTCGCCGCAGCGGCAAGACGGCGCCCATCACCGCGTACGGGCGAGGCGCGCTCGGGAACCGCACCCGGCGGGCGAGGTCGTGGTAGCCCAGGGCGCGGTAGAGGCCGCGCGCGGGGCTGTCGGTGTCGATGGCCGAGAGGATGCTGCGCGGCTGCTCGGCGCCGTCGGTGAGGGTGGTGATCAGGGCCCGGCCGATGCCGCGGTTCTGGTAGGCGGGGTGGACGTGCAGTTCGGTGACGACGAAGGAGTCGTCCAGCCAGTCGTCGCACCCGTTGGCGCGCAGATACGGTTCGACGATCGTGGACCACCACTGCGTACGGTCGTTGGGCAGGCCGTAGACGAAGCCGACGAGCCGGCCGGCTCCGGTGGTGGCGCCGAACGCGCGGGCGCCGGGGTTGGTGAGGTGGCGGAGCACGATGTGGCGTCGTACGCCGATCTCCTCGTCCGTGAGACCGAACGCGAGTGCCTGTACGGCCAAGGCGTCGTCCACGCGCGGGGCGAGGTCGAGCGGTCCGACGACGACGTCATCCATGGCGGCACCCTACTGGGCGGACGGCGCTGAACGGATGTTCGGACGGGACGGGGTCGAGGCGGGACGTGCCGTGGTTCGGGCGTCCGAGGCTCGGCGTCCGCGGCGGCGTCAGAACAGCACGCTCATGAACGCGCCGACCTCCTGGAAGCCGACACGGCGGTAGGCGGCGCGGGCCGCGGTGTTGTAGTCGTTGACGTAGAGGCTGACGACGGGGGCGACCTCGCGCAGCGCGTGGTGAAGGACGGCCGCCATCCCGGTCTCCGACAAGCCGCGGCCGCGGTACTCGGGGGCGACCCACACGCCCTGGATCTGGCAGGCGTGCCGGGTGGCCGCGCCGATCTCGGCCTTGAAGACGACCCGGCCGTCCTCGATCCGGGCGAAGGAGCGGCCGGTGCCGACCAGTTCGGCGACGCGGGCCTGGTACAGCAGGCCGCCGTCGCCCGCGAGCGGCGAGACGCCGACCTCCTCGGTGAACATCGCCACGCACGCCGGCATGATCACGTCCATCTCGTCCTTGCGGACGCGGCGCACGAGCGGGTCGGGCGTGATGCCGGCGGGCACGGACGTGGTGACCATGAGGGGCTGGCGGGGGCGGACCTCGCGGGCCGGGCCCCAGCTGGGTTCGAGCAGCGACCACAGCTCCGCGGTGGCGTCGGCGGGGCCGACGATGGAGGAGCAGCGGCGGCCGGAGCGGCGGGCGCGTTCGGCGAAGCCGCGGACGGCCTCGGGGGTGGCGCATACGGGGACGAGGTTGGCCCCGGCGTAGCACAGCGATTCGAGCCGCCCGCCGCTGTACCAGCCCCACATCTCGCCGCCGAGCCGCCAGGGGTCGAGGCCCGCGGCCTGCACGCGGGCGGTGACGAAGGCGTTGGAGACCGGGTCGCGGTCGAGGACCGCGAGCGCCGCTTCGAGCTCGGCGGGCTCAAGAACCCTGGTGGTGGTGGTCGTGAGCACGTGTCGGTCTGCCTCACCGTTGCGGGCCTGCGGGCCAGGGGGACTCGATTCCCGCACTGTACCTCGCCACCCCGGCGGGTGACCTCCCGCCGGGATGTGCGGTCCTGAGGGCGGTCGCCGTGGGCCTCGGGCCGGGGGCTGGGCCCCTGCCGCAATGTGGCGGGGGCTGGGCCCCTGCCACACGGTGGCGCCGGTGGCGCGGTCAGCCGACGCTGACCTCGGGCTCGCCGGAGGCGATGCCGTCCTTCTCCATCTGTTCGGCGATCTTCATGGCCTCTTCGATGAGGGTCTCCACGATCTTCGACTCCGGCACGGTCTTGATCACCTCGCCCTTGACGAAGATCTGCCCCTTGCCGTTGCCCGAGGCCACGCCCAGGTCGGCCTCGCGCGCTTCGCCCGGACCGTTGACCACACAGCCCATGACCGCGACCCGCAGCGGCACCTCAAGACCGTCCAGCCCCGCCGTCACCTGGTCCGCCAGCTTGTACACATCGACCTGGGCACGGCCGCAGGACGGGCACGAGACGATCTCCAGCCGGCGCTGCCGCAGGTTCAGCGACTCCAGGATCTGGATGCCGACCTTGACCTCCTCGGCGGGCGGGGCGGACAGCGAGACGCGGATGGTGTCGCCGATCCCCTCGCTCAGCAGCGCGCCGAACGCGACGGCCGACTTGATCGTCCCCTGGAACGCCGGGCCCGCCTCGGTCACGCCGAGGTGCAGCGGGTAGTCGCACTGGGCGGCGAGCTGCCGGTAGGCGTTGACCATGACCACCGGGTCGTTGTGCTTCACCGAGATCTTGATGTCGCGGAAGCCGTGCTCCTCGAACAGCGAGCACTCCCACAGGGCCGACTCGACCAGCGCCTCCGGCGTCGCCTTCCCGTACTTCGCCAGCAACCGCTTGTCCAGCGACCCCGCGTTCACCCCGATGCGGATCGGCACCCCGGCGTCCGAGGCCGCCTTCGCGATCTCCTTCACCTTGTCGTCGAACTGCCGGATGTTCCCGGGGTTCACGCGCACCGCCGCGCACCCGGCGTCGATCGCCGCGAACACGTACTTCGGCTGGAAGTGGATGTCCGCGATCACCGGAATCTGCGACTTCTTCGCGATCACCGGCAGCGCGTCCGCGTCGTCCTGCGACGGGCACGCCACCCGCACGATCTGGCACCCCGATGCCGTCAGCTCCGCGATCTGCTGGAGCGTCGCGCCGATGTCCGCCGTCACCGTCGTCGTCATCGACTGCACCGACACGGGCGCGTCGCCGCCGACCGCGACCGACCCGACCTGGATCTTGCGGCTGACCCGGCGGTCGGCGAGCTTGGCCGGTACGGACGGCATTCCGAGCGAGATGGCAGTCATCTGGCGAGCAACCCCAAGGTTTGGATCATGGTCCTGTCCCGCCCGGGATCGGCGGGCTCTCAGGGCTTCGAGATTACGGCACCGGGGCATCCGCCAGCACATCACTCCCCGCGGCTCACCCCAATGAGCACCATCAGGTAATCCGTACGGGATTCACCAGGTCGGCGACCAGCACCAGCAGGGTGAAGCAGATGAAGATCCCCGCGACCACGTAGGCGACGGGCATGAGCTTGGCCACGTCGAACGGGCCGGGGTCGGGGCGGCGGAACAGCCGTGCCATGTGGCGGCGCACCGATTCCCACACCGCGCCCGCGATGTGCCCGCCGTCCAGCGGCAGCAGCGGCAGCATGTTGAACAGGAACAGCGACAGGTTGAAGCCCGCGACCAGGAAGAGCATGGTCGCGACCTGCTGCGACGCCGGGATGTCGAGCGTGGTGATCTCGCCGCCGACGCGGGCGGCGCCGACCACGCCCATCGGGGAGTCCGCCTTGCGCTCGCCGTCGCCGAAGGCCGCGTCCCACAGGTCGGGGATCTTCGACGGCAGCGCGATCAGCGAGTCGACCCCCTGCTCGACCATGTCGCCCATGCGGTCCACCGACTGGCCGAAGGACTGCTCGACGATGCCGTGGGCGGGCGTGAAGCCGAGGAAGCCGGCCTTGACGGTCTCGCCCTCCACATAGCCGCCGTGGCCGTCGGTCTTGGCGACCTCGTTCTTGATGAGGACCGCGTGGAGGTCCATACGCTTGCCGTCCCGCTCGACCGTGACGGTGGTCGCGCCGGTGGTCTTGCGGATGTTCTTCTGAAGGGTGGGCCAGTCCGGTGTGGGCACGCCGCCCAGGGCGACGATCTTGTCCCGCGCCCGCAGCCCCGCCTTGTTGGCCGGGGTCTCCTCGGCGTCCTTGGGGCACTTGTCGGTGTCCTTGGCGGAGGCCGGGACCACGCACTTCTGGACCGAGCCGACGGTGGTGGTCTCGGTGTTGAGCCCGAAGGTCATCATGACCCCGAGGAAGATCACCACGGCCAGCACCAGGTTCATGAACGGCCCGGCGAACATCACGATGACGCGCTTCCACGGCTTGCGGGTGTAGAACAACCGCTTCTCGTCGCCGGGCTGGAGCTCCTCGTACGCCGCCGACCTGGCGTCCTCGATCATCCCGCGCCACGGCGAGGTGGAGCGGGCGGTGATCTTCCCGTCGTCGCCGGGCGGGAACATCCCGATCATGCGGATGTAGCCGCCGAGCGGGACCGCCTTGACGCCGTACTCCGTCTCCCCCTTCTTGCGGGAGAAGATCGTCGGCCCGAAGCCGACCATGTACTGCGGCACCCGGATGCCGAAGAGCTTGGCCGTGGAGAGATGGCCGAGCTCGTGCCAGGCGATCGAGAAGAGCAGTCCGAGGACGAAGACGACTATCCCGAGGACCGTCATCAGGGCTGTCATACGCGGGCCTCCGGGGTCGCTGTCGCGTGCGCCGCACGGGCGGCGAGTTCACGGGCGCGGGAGCGGGCCCACGCCTCCGCTTCGAGGACGTCCGCGACCGTCAGCCGGGTTCCCCTGGCGGGGGTGCCGTGTTCCGCCACCACCTCGGCGACCGTATCGACAATCCCGTTGAAGGGCAGCTTCCGGTCGAGGAAGGCGGCGACGCACTCCTCGTTGGCCGCGTTGAAGACCGCCGGGGCGGTGCCGCCGAGGCCGCCGACGTGCCGGGCGAGCCCCACCGAGGGGAACGCCTCGGTGTCGAGCGGCAGGAACTCCCAGGTCGACGCCGTGGACCAGTCGAAGGCGGGGGCGGCGTCCGGCACCCGCTCCGGCCAGCCGAGGCCGATCGCGATCGGGCCGCGCATGTCGGGCGGGGTGGCCTGCGCGATCGTCGAACCGTCGACGAATTCCACCATCGAGTGAACGTAGGACTGAGGGTGGACGACGACCTCGATGCGGTCGAACGGGACGTCGTAGAGCAGATGTGCCTCGATGACCTCCAGCCCCTTGTTGACCAGGGTCGCCGAGTTGACGGTGATCACCGGGCCCATCGCCCAGGTCGGGTGGGCGAGGGCGTCCTCGGGCGTGACGTTCACCAGCTCCGCCTTGGTACGGCCCCGGAAGGGCCCGCCGGAGGCGGTGACGACGAGCTTGCGCACGTCGGCGCGGGTCCCGGCCGCCAGGGCCTGGAACAGGGCGGCGTGCTCGGAGTCGACGGGGATGATCTGACCGGGCTTGGCCAGGGCCTTCACCAGCGGGCCGCCGACGATCAGCGACTCCTTGTTGGCCAGCGCCAAGGTGCGGCCCGCCTCCAGGGCGGCGAGGGTCGGCGCGAGGCCGATGGACCCGGTGATGCCGTTGAGCACCGTGTGGCAGGGCGACTGGGCCAGCTCGGTGGCGGCGTCCGGGCCGGCCAGGATCTCCGGCAGCGGCTCCCCCTGTCCGTACCGCCCCGCGAGCGCTTCCCGCAGGGCGGGGGCCTTGTCGGCCCGGGCCACGGCGACGGTGCGCACCCGCAGGGTGTGGGCCTGCTCGGCGAGCAGGTCGACGCGCCCGCCCGCGGCGGACAGGCCGGTCACCCGGAAGCGGTCGGGGTTGCTCAGCACCACGTCGATGGCCTGGGTGCCGATCGATCCCGTGGATCCCAGGATCACGATGTCGCGCGGGGCCCCGGGGTCGGCGGTGGCCGCCTCGAAGCGTAGGTGCGGGTCAGCCAGGGTTTCCGTCATCCCCCCATTGTGGCCGAGCACCGCCCCCGGGGATCGCGGCGGGCTCCGGTCAGCCGAAGGGGCGGCGGGCGCTGGGCCTGGTGGACGGGCCCGGGGTGGACTCGGCGATCCACGGTCCGTCGCCGCTGGCGTCGATCACGCCGTCCTCCAGCCAGCCGTACGAGCCGCCCAGGACCTCCGAGACGACGGCGCGGTCGAGGGTGTCGGTGTTGGTCCACAACCGGCCGAAGAGCTCGTCGGCGCGGATCCTGGCCTGCCGGCAGAAGGCGTCGGCGAGCTGGTACGCCTCGGCGCCGTGGTTGCCGGCCGCGCGCATCATCTCGGCCCGTACGCAGGACGCGCTCATCGCGAACAGCTCGGCGCCGATGTCCACGACGCGCCCCAGGAAGCCCTGCTTGGTCTCCATCCGGCCCTGCCAGCGGGACATGCCGTAGAACGTGGACCGGGCCAGCCTGCGGGCCGAGCGCTCCACGTAGCGCAGATGGCCGGACAGGTCGCGGTGGCCGGGCGGGTGGAACTCGCCGTAGGAGCGCGGCAGATGCCCGGGGCCGGTGACCAGGCCGGGCAGCCAGCGGGCGTAGAAGCCGCCGGCACGGGCGGCGGCCCGGCCCTTGTCGGACAGCGAGCTCTCGGGGTTGATGAGATCGCCCGCCACGGACAGGTGCGCGTCGACCGCCTCGCGGGCGATGAGCAGGTGCATGATCTCGGTGGAGCCCTCGAAGATGCGGTTGATGCGCAAGTCGCGCAGGAGCTGTTCGGCGGGGACGGCGCGCTCGCCGCGGGCGGCGAGGGAGTCGGCCGTCTCGAAGCCGCGGCCACCGCGGATCTGCACCAGTTCGTCGGCCATCCGGCAGGACATCTCGCTGCCGTAGAGCTTGGCGAGCGCCGCTTCGATACGGATGTCGTTGCGGTTCTCGTCGGCCATCTGGGAGGCGAGGTCGATGACCGCCTCCAGGGCGAAGGTGGTGGCGGCGATGAAGGAGATCTTGGCGCCGACGGCCTCGTGCCGGGCGATGGGCTTGCCCCACTGCTCCCGGGCCGCGGACCACTCGCGGGCGATCTTCAGGCACCACTTGCCGGCGCCCGCGCAGATGGCGGGCAGCGACAGCCGACCGGTGTTGAGGGTGGTCAGCGCGATCTTCAGTCCGGCGCCCTCGGGGCCGATGCGGTCGGTGGCGGGGACCCGGACCCGGTGGAAGCGGGTGACGCCGTTCTCGATGCCGCGCAGCCCCATGAAGGCGTTGCGGTGCTCCACGGTGATGCCCTCGGCGTCGGCTTCGACGATGAAGGCGGTGATGCCGCCCTTGTGGCCCTCGGAGACGGGCACGCGGGCCATCACGATGAGCAGGTCGGCGACGACCCCGTTGGTGGTCCACAGCTTCACGCCGTCGAGGACGTAGGCGTCATCGCCGTCGGGCACGGCGGTCGTCGCGAGCCGGGCCGGGTCGGAGCCCACGTCGGGCTCGGTGAGCAGGAAGGCCGAGATGTCGCCGCGGGCGCAGCGCGGCAGGTAGGCGTCCTTCTGGGCCTGCGTCCCGAACTGCTTGACCGGCTGCGGCACGCCGATGGACTGGTGGGCGGAGAGCAGCGCGCCGATGGCGGGGCTGACCGAGCCGATCAGGGCGAGGGCCTTGTTGTAGTACAGCTGGGTGAGCCCGAGGCCGCCGTACGCGGTGTCGATCTTCATCCCGAAGGCGCCGAGCTCCTTGAGACCGCGGACGGTCTCGTCGGGGATGCGGGCCTCGCGCTCGATCCGGGCCGCGTCGATGCCGGTCTCGCAGAAGTGCCGCAGCTTCGCCAGGAACGCCTCGCCGCGTCGTACGTCGTCCGGGGCGGGCGCGGGGTGAGGGTGGATCAGGTCGAGCCGGAACCGGCCGAGGAACAGCTCCTTGGCGAAGCTGGGCTTGCGCCACTGCTGCTCCCGGGCGGCCTCGGCAACCTGCCGGGCCTCGCGCTCGGAGACGGAACGCGCGGGAGTGTGTTCGGGGACGGTACGAGCACGCATGAGGGGCTCACCTCGCCGCGGTGTCGGAGAGTCGTCGTCGGGGAGTCGTCGTCGGAGAGTCGTCCTTCCCGGTCGCCGCCGGGGGGGACCGGTGCTGTGCTGAGCTGGGTGCTGTAGCTGAGCTGGGTGTAGCTGGGCTGTGCTGCGTATGTACCCGATGGGGGCGATGTGTACCAGGCTGCGGGGAGCCGTCGCCCCGTCGGCCCAGGGGGCGGGGAGTGGCCGTGGTGTCCGGCATTCGCCGCGCCTTGTCCGAAACGCTACTCCACGTAACGGAGAAGTTCGGATTACGGCACTTCGCGCGCCGTCTCCTGACACACTCGGCGCGCGGGATCTGCGCCGCGCTGGGGGGTGCTCGCATGGCCGGACGGTGGCCTTTCCGATCGTCACGCCGCAGGCGGGGTGGGCGCGATGACAGGACCGGCACGGGGGCGGGTACGGGTATGGGCGCGGAGAGCTGCGCGGTGTGGGGTGCGTGCGCGAGTGCGAGCGCGAGTCCGGATGCGGGCGCGAGTCCGAATGCGGGCGTAGGCGCGCGTATCAGTGCGACTACGGGGGCGGGTGCAGGCGCGCGTACGGGGACGGGCACGGGCACGGCTGGAGGGGCGGGCACGGGTGCCGGCGCGCGAACGGCCGCGCGCGGCGCCCGACCCGAGGATCCGCCGGGCGCGATCGGCATGGCGCTGCATCAGGCGGTGTTCGACGACGAGTCGGGGGCGCGGGTGTGGCTGCGACGCGCCGAGCAGTGCGAGGACCCGGAGATCCTCTGCGCCGCCGCGGACATCCACGCCCGCATGCTGGGCGACACCGACACGGCGGTGGGCCTGTACCGGCGTGCGGCCCATCGCGGCTCGACGGAGGCGATGGGCAGCCTCGGGCTCGTCCTCGTACGGCAGGGGCGGACGGCCGAGGCCGAACGCTGGCTGGGACAGGCCGCCCTGAACGGCGACGGCGAGGCGGCCAACCACCTGGGGCGGGTCCTGCGCGGACGCGGCGAGATACGGGAGGCGATCGGCTGGTTCCGCCGCGGCGCGGAGGCGGGCAGCGCGGACGCCATGGGCAACCTGGCGCTGCTGCTGGTCTCCGACGGCCGCGAACGGGAAGCGTGGGAGCTGTTGCGCCGAGCGGGCGCGGCGGGCGACGCGCTGGCGGCAACACTGGCGGCCTCACTGGGCGGCCACACACACGGCGCGGCGGAGCCCGCCGGGGACGCCTCGCCCGGCGGACATGCCGAGGGCGCCTCGCCTGGTGGACCCGCCGGGGGCGCCTCGCCTGGCGGACCCACCGGCGGCGTGGCCGATCCCGCCGCCGGGCGCCGGGCAGCAACCCGGATGCCCGAACCCCCACAGGGACACGCGATCACTCCGGCGGGGCCAGTCCCGGGCGCCTCGCCGAACGGCCACGCCTGGGGCGCGGCGGAACCCGCCGGGGGCGCCTCGCGCAACGGATATGTCCACGGCGCGGCCGATCCGGCCCCCAGGGGCCGGGCAACCGCCCGGACTCCCGAGCCCCTGCACGGACACGCGTGCGCTCCGGCGGACCCCGCCCTGGGCGCCGCACCAGACGGACATGCCTGCGGCGCGGCCGATCCCGCCGTCGGGCGCCGGGCAGCCACCCGGGGGCCCGAACCCCCGAGCGGATACGCGTGCGCTCCGGCGGGGACAGTCCCGGGCGCCTCGCTGGCGGGCCCCGCGGGCACTCTGACGGGCCCCGCTCCGGGCCGTTCGTCGGCTGCCCCGGCTCCCGAACCCCCGAGCGGACACGCATGCACCCCGGCGGCCCCAGTCCTGGCTGGCCCGTCGGGCGTCTCGGCGGCGGAACCCCCGGGGCCGGCTCCTCGTCCCCGCGTAGCGAACGCTCCGGAACCGGGCCGCCCGGTGCTTGCGCCGCCGGCATCGGGCGGCCCGGGGCCCGCGTCCGGGGCCTCGGAGGCCGCCAGCGGGCCGTGCGAGTCGGCATCCGGCGGACCGGTGGCTCCCGCGCCCCAAGTGGGAGCGCTTCCGGCCGGTACCGCCCGGACGAAGGCCGAGGGAGGCGGCTGTGGGCGGGGCAGGCCGGCGGCGGCCAGTCCCGGGCCAGGCCGCCCCGTACGTCGCGGCCCCGCACTCGGCGGCCCTCTGCCCAGCGGCCCCGTGGCCAGCCCCTCTGTGCCCAGCGGCCCCGTGCCCGGCGGCCCCATCTCCATGTCCGGCGGGCCGGAGGGCGAGGGTGGCGGGGCGCCCGGGTGGCTCGCGTGTGTGGCCCCGGTCGCGCGTCCCGCGGCTTCCGCCGCAGGGCCCGAGTACGCGGCGTCCGCCAGCCCGGGGCCCGGCGGGGCGGCGGGCCCCGGACCCTCCGCGTCCCTTGCCACGCTGCGCGACGGCCCGGCACCCGAGCACCAGGGGCACGCCGCCCCGGCGCCGGACAGCGCCGCGTACGCCCCTCGCGCGCGCGGTGGCGCCCCCGCGCGCGAACACCTCCCGTACGAGCGGATCGCGCCCCCCAGCCCGGCGACCCACGCCCCGAACGCCGGGCGGCCGGACATCGGGCAGCCGGAGACCGTGCGGCCGGCGACCGGGCGGCCGGAGGCCATGCCGGACATCGTGGGGCCGGACACCGGGCGGCCGGAGCCCCGGCATCCGGAGACCGTGCGGCCGGAGACCGGGCATCCCGATGTCGAGCGGCCTGACGCCAGGCTCACCGAGCCGGTGCGCCCGCCGTTCCGCGACGGAGGGTCCCGGCCCGCGGACCCGTCGGAGCGCGGCGGGCCTCCGCCGGTCACCGTCGACCCCTCCGAACCCCTCCGCTCCGCCGAGCGGGCACGCCTGGCCTATGCCCGCACCGGCGATCCCCGGACGCTCGGCCTGGCCCTGGAGCTGTGCCGGACCGCCGTCATCGGCTACGCGCACCGACCGGAGGGCGATCCACACCGGGTTCTCAGCCTGTCCACGCTCGGGACGCTGCTGCGGCTCCGCTACGAACGCCACAAGTCACCCGGCACCCTCCGCGAAGCGGTCGAGACGGGCCGGGCGGCGGTCGCCGCGGCGTCGCCCGAGGACCCCGCGTACAGCCGCCACCTGTCGGCGCTCGCGGCCTCCCTGCACGACGTGTTCGCGCGGACCTACGACCCGGCCGTACTGGACGAGTCCATCGCGCTGTACCGGCGCGGCCTGGCCGTCCTGCCGCCCCTCCACCGCGCCTGCGCCGGGCTCCAGTCCGACCTGGCCCGCGCCCTGGTGCACCGGGCCCGGTACGAGCCGGGTGGCCCGGAGCTGCTGAAAGAGGCGGTCGCGCTGGGCAGGGCGGCGGTGGGCGGCACGCACGCCGGACATCCGCGGCACGTCGGACGGCTGCGCCAACTGGGTGCCGCCCTGCTCCAGTACGCGCTGAGCGACTCCGACTTCGCCGCCCTGGACGAGGCCGTCGACGTGTACGAACGCGCGCTGCGGGCGGCCCCCGTCGACGCCCCGGAGCGCGACCGGATCCGCACCGAACTGGACACCTGCCTGCATTCCCGGCGGGCGATCCAGACGGCCCGCGACCGTCGCGCGCCGCGCGTCGCCGCGCGCTCCGCCAGGGCCTCCTGGGACGAGGAGGTACGGCGCGCCTCCGCTCACCACGCCGCGTACGAGCGCGACGGCAGGCTGCCCGACCTGGAGCGGGCGATCAGCGGGTTCGCGGCGGCGGTGCGGGGCGCGGTCGACACCGAGGTGCGCGGGGCGGCCGCCAACGGGCTCGGCATCGCCCTGTGGTCGCGCTACGAGCACGGCGGCGACCGGCGGGATCTGGACCAGGCGATCGGCCTGTTCCATGACTGCCTGACCACCGGCCGGGGGCATGTCCCGGGGGCACCGCCCGGGCAGAGTCCGGCGGAGGCAGCGGTGGGGGAAGACGGCGGTTCGGACCGGACCGCCGTCCGGGCGCGTCTCGCCGAAACACTGCGGCTGCGGTGGCTGCGCATGGGCGACGGCGGCGACCTGACCGTCGCCGTCGAGCTGATGCGGGGCGTGGTGGCCGCCACCGCGCCGCACGATCCGCGCCGTTGCGCGCGGTTGCTCGGCATGGGCGGCTGCCTGCGGGCGGCGTTCGCGCACTTCGGCGATGCCGCGGCGCTGACCGAGGCGATCGCGTTCGTGCGGGAGGCCGTGGCGGCCGCCCCAGAAGGCAGCGAGGAGCAGGCCCTGGCCCGTGCGCAGCTCAGCGAGGCGCTGCGGGACGGGTTGGGCTGGGGCGCCATCGACCGGGACGCGCCGGGCGGCCCATGTGCGCCCGGCGACCCGTCAGAGTCCCTCCCGCCCGCGGCCGGCGGCTTGCCCCCGTCGAACGGCTCGCCTCCGTCGAACGGCTCCTTCGGGATCGGCGCCCGTGCGGCGCTCGACGAGGCGGTCGGGCTGGCGCGCGCCGCCCTGGCGGCCACCCCGGCCGACCGGCCGCTGTACCCCCGCCTCCAGGCCGGTCTGAGCCTGTGTCTGCTGCATCGCTATACGGTCGGCGGGGACTCCGGCGACCTGGCGGGTGCGGCGGCCGCGGGCAGGCGCGCGGTGGCCGGGACGCCGGCGGGCCATCCCGACCGTCCCGAACGGCTGCGGGTACTGACCGAGATCGCCCGCCTGGAACACAGTGTGTTGGGCACCGGCGCCTCCCTCGACGTGCTGATCCGGGTCGCCCGGGAGACCGCGGACGCGGTGCCCGCGGGGCACGCGCTGCGTGCACGGGCGCTGACCACGTACGCGTGGGCACTGGGGCTACGAGGCGCGGCGGAGGACGACGCGGCGGCCCGGTCGGCATCGGAGGCGGGGTACCGGCAGGCCGCCGAGGACCCGACGGCCGCCGTCAGCGAACGCGTGGAGGCCGCCCGGCGCTGGGCGTCGAGCGCGCACCGGAGCGGCGGGGCGGCGCATGCCCTGGATGCCGCCGCGCTGGCGGTGGAACTGCTCCAGCGCATGGCGTCCCACGGCTCGGGCACGGACGCCGCGCCCGAGGGCGACGCCAGCGCCCCGGCCGGTGCGGGAGGCGTGGCCGGTGACGGGGCCGGGGTTCGTGCCGCTCGGGGGCCGGACCGCGCCGGGCGCGAAAGGGTGTCGCAGCGCTTGGCCGGTCTGCCCTCGTACGCGGCGGCCTGTGCGATCGAGGCCGGGGACCCCGGGCGCGCGCTGCGGCTGCTGGAGCAGGGCCGCGGTGTGCTGCTCTCGCAGGCGCTGGGGACCCGTACCGAACCGGCGGATCTGCGGAAGCGGCATTCAGGGCTGGTGGACCGGTTCGTCCAGTTGCGGGAGGCTCTCGACCGGCCGGAGCCCGACGTCTTCTCCTCCGCCGGCACCGCGGGGCTCTCCGGCCCCACCGCCAATGCCGTCAGGCGGGCGGTGGCGGGCGACACGACGACGGCCGCGCTGCACGGGGAGGACCGGCACGCGCTGGCCGAGGAGTGGGACCGACTGAAGGAACGTATCCGCCGCCAGCCGGGATTCGCGGACTTCCTGCGTCCCCCCGGGTTGGCGGAGCTGCTGACGGCCGCGGAGGACGGCCCCGTGGTGGTCGTCAACGTCAGCCCGCTGCGCTGCGACGCGCTGCTGCTGACCGAGGGCACGCTGCAGACCGTGCCGCTGCCCGCGCTCGGCTATGCGGAGGCGCAGCGCCGTACATCGGCGTTTCTCGCCGCCGTCCGCGCCGCGCACGACCCCGCCGTCCCCCCGGCCGGGCGGCTCGCTGCCCAGGCGGAAGTCGCCGGGGTGCTCGGGTGGTTGTGGGACGCCGTGGCGGAACCCGTACTCAAAGCGCTGCGGCTGACGGGACGGCAAGGCAGGCACGGCAGGCGCGGCCGGAGGCGCGGCGACCGCCCGCTGCCGCGCCTGTGGTGGGTCCCGACGGGTCCGCTGACCGCGCTGCCGCTGCACGCCGCCGGACCGCTCTCCCCCGCCGGTGTCGTCACCGGCGGCGTACCGGACCGGGTGGTGTCCTCGTACGCACCGACCGTCCGCGCCCTGGTGCGCGCCCGCTCCCGTACCGGTCGGCAGCCGGGCGGCCGCGTGGAGCCGCTGGTGGTGGATCCCGGCGCGCCGGAACCGGCCGCGGCAGCACGGGAGGCGGCGCGGGAGGCGGCGGAGGCAGGGCAGGAGGTGGCGCGCGAGACGTTCGCGCTGACCGGCCGGGTGCCCGGCAGCAGGGTGCTGACGGGTGAGCGGGCCCGCCGGGACGTGGTCCTGGACACGCTGGCCCGGCACCGCTGGGTGCACTTCGCGTGCCCTGCCGTGAGCGTGTTGGACGACCTGTCGGCGAGCCGGGTGCTGCTCCACGACCGGGCGACCGGTCCGTGCACGATCGCGGACGTCGCCCGGCTGGGGCTCACGGACGGCGAGTTGGCGTATCTGACGGCGTGTACGACGGCGCGCGGGCCGCGGACGGCGGCCGTCGAACCGGTGCACGTCACCGGGGCGTTCCACATGGCCGGGTACGCGCAGGTGATCGGCACCCTGTGGCCCGTGGACGACGGCACGGCGGCACGGATCGCCGAGGACTTCTACGGCGCGCTGACCAGCACGGCCGCGGGCGCCGCGGCCCCGCCGTCGGCCCGTGACGCGGCGCACGCCCTGCACCAGGCGGTGCGGGGCGTGCGTGAGGCGTACCCGATGGCGCCCGCGCTGTGGGCGGCGTACCTGCACGTGGGCGCCTGACGGACTGCCTGGCCGAACCGGATGACCGGAACGGAACAGACCGGAACGGCCAGGCTTGTCGCGCTCTACGGGGGTACGCGCTCGGGGACGCGCTCTACAGGGGGGTGCTACAGGGCGAGCCCGGTGAGCACCAGGACGCGCTCGTACGTGTAGTCCTCCATCGCGTAGGCCACGCCCTCCCGGCCGACGCCGGACTGCTTGGCACCGCCGTACGGCATCTGGTCGGCCCGGTAGGACGGCACGTCGCCGACGATCACGCCGCCGACCTCCAGGGCGCGGTGGGCGCGGAACGCGGTCTGCACGTCGTGGGTGAACACGCCCGCCTGGAGGCCGTACTTGGAGTCGTTGACGGCGGCGAAGGCGGCGGCCTCGCCGTCCACCTTCGTCAGGGTGAGCACCGGGCCGAAGACCTCTTCGCCAGCGATCGTGGCACCGGCCGGGACGTCCTCCAGCACGGTCGGCGCGTAGGCCGCGCCGTCGCGCTTGCCGCCGGTGAGCAGCCGGGCGCCGGCCTCGACGGCCTCGTCGACCCAGGACTCGACGCGCCGGGCGGCGTCCTCGCTGACCAGCGGGCCGACGTCGGTGGCGGCGTCGGACGGGTCACCGGTGACCTGGGCCTCGACGGCGGCCACGATCTTCGGCACGAGCCGGTCGTAGACGGAGGCGTCGGCGATGACGCGCTGCACGCTGATGCAGGACTGGCCACCCTGGTAGTTGGAGAAGGTGGCGATGCGGGTGGCCGCCCAGTCCAGGTCCTCGTCGGAGGAGAAGTCCGACAGGACGACCGCCGCGCCGTTGCCGCCCAGCTCCAGCGTGCAGTGCTTGCGCGGGACCGAGTCCATGATCGCGTAGCCGACCTTGTCGGAACCGGTGAAGGAGATCACCGGCAGCCGCTCGTCCTGGACGAGCGCGGGCATCCGGTCGTTCGGGACCGGCAGCACGCTCCACGAGCCCGCGGGCAGCTCGGTCTCGGCGAGCAGCTCGCCGAGGAGAAGCCCGGACAGCGGGGTGGCGGGCGCGGGCTTGAGGATGATCGGCGCGCCGACGGCGATGGCCGGGGCGATCTTGTGGGCGCACAGGTTCAGCGGGAAGTTGAACGGCGCGATGCCCAGCACGGTGCCGCGCGGGAAGCGGCGGGTGAGCGCCAGCCGCCCGGCGCCGCCGGCGTCGGTGTCCAGCCGCTGCGCCTCGCCGCCGTTGAACCTGCGGGCCTCCTCGGCCGCGAAACGGAACACGGAGACGGCACGGCCGACCTCGCCGCGCGCCCACTTGACGGGCTTGCCGTTCTCGGCGGAGATCAGCTGGGCGATCTCCTCGGTGCGCTCCGCGAGCCGCTTCGAGACGTGGTCCAGGGCGGCCGCCCGGACGTGCGCGGGGGTCGCGGCGAACTCGTCCCGCACGGCGTGGGCGGCGGCCACGGCCTCCTCGACCTGGGCCTCGGTGGGGACGCTCACGGTGCCGACGTGACGGCCGTCCCAGGGGGACGTGACGTCGAAGGTGTCCTCGCCGGTCGCCTTACGGCCGGCGAGCCAGAACGCGTGGGTGGTGGTCACAGCGGATCCCGGCCCTTCCGAAGTGGTGGGTTGGTGGTGCGGTGGTTCTCTGGGTCCACGGTAGGGGTGGGGCGGCCGCGGGTCGTTTGTCCGAGCCGTAGCAGTCGCGGCGCGCGGCGCACCGCTTTGGCGTGCGGGGACGTGTTCCGGCGGAGCCGGGGGGCTGGGCGTGGTGGCCGGTGCCGCGGCGCGGGCGCGTTCTGCCGGTGGGTGGCCGCTGCCGCCCGGCGTCTTTTGCCCGGTGGGTGGAGCGCCTGTGCCCGGTGGGTGGTGCCGCGCGTGCGTGGTGCGATGCGGCGCCGTACGGGTGCGCCTGCCCGGTGGCCGGGCACGGGTCGCAGACGGCACCCAAGCACCGGCACTGGCACCGGGTCGCAGACGGCACCCAAGCACCGGCAACGGCAGCGGGTCGCAGACGGCGCCCAAGCGCCGGCAACGGCAGCGGGTCGCGGCCGCCGCGCGAGCCCCGCGCGCCGTCGGGTCACGCGCCCGACGGGCCCTCGCCGGGAGGCGACACGGCCTTGAGAGCCAGCCACAGTTCCATCCGTACGTCCGGATCGTCCAGCGAGCGCCCGAGGATCTCCTCCACGCGCCGCATCCGGTAGCGCAGGGTGTGCCGGTGCACGCCGAGGTCGGCGGCGGCCGCGTCCCACTGGCCGTGCCGGGACAGCCAGGCCCGCAGCGACGCCACCAGGTCACCGCGGCCGGTCGCGTCGTGTTCGCGCAGGGCCCGCAGCATGCCGTCGGCGAAGGCCCGCACGGCGTCGTCGGCCAGCAGCGGCAGGACGGATCCGGCGGCGACCTCCTCGTGTTCGACGAGCACGCGGCCGCGCCGCCGCGCCACCGACAGCGCCTGCTCGGCCTGCCGGTAGGCGCCGGCGGCCGCGATCGGTCCGGCCGGGGCGGACAGGCCGATCACCAGGTCCGGTCCCGGTGCGGCGGCACCGCGGTCGCGTGGGCGGGCGGCGGTACCGCGCAGGGCCTCCACCGCCGCCGCGTACTCCGCGCAGGCGGCGACGGCCGCGCCGCCGTCCGGGGCGAGCACGATGAGCCGTTCGCCGTCGGGGACCACGAGCACGGCCTCGCCGGTGCGGGCCGCGGCGGTCTCCATGGCGTCGGCCAGTGCGCCGAGGGGGTCGGGCGCGGCTTCCGCGCCCGCCGCCCGGGGCTGTGCGGGGGGCTGGGACGGGGCGTGGCCGCCGCCCCTGGCCGCGTCCACCGCCGCCCCTCTGGCCGCGGGGTCCGGCGCCGCGTCGGCGGTCCCGGGGGCGGGCTGGGCTCCGCCGCCCGGCAGCGCGTCGGCGACCAGCATCCGGAAGGGCGCGTCGAGCAGACCGCCGTACAGCCGCCCGGCCACCGCCCGCGCATGGTCGGGTTCGCCCGCCAGCAGCATGCGCAGCACCGCCGCGCCGAGCCGCTGCTCCGCCGCCTGGAGGGCGCGGGAACGCTCGGTCGTCAACGTCAGCAGCGCCACGGCGGAGTTCACGGCATAGCGCTCGGCGGTGCCCAGGGGCGCGCCGGTGCCGACGGCGAGGACGCCCCGGGCCCGGCGGCCGGTGCCGAGTGACTGGAGTTCGATCCGGTCGGCGGTGATGTCGTCACCCGCGCCCTCCCTCTCCCCCTCCCCCTCCGCTTCCCCGCCGCCGTCTCCGCTTCCGTCTCCGCCGACGACGGCGCTCGCGGGCGCGGGCCGGGACCGCAGCCGCTCCACGTCGGCGGCGAGCCGGGCGGCGCGGCGGGCCGCCCAGTCGGGCGCGGCGGCCACGACCGCGCCGGTGGCGTCGTACAGCGCGGCCCAGCCGTCGATGTGGGCGGCGAGCCGGGCGAGCAGCGCGGCCGGTCCGTCGGCGCCGATCGCGGCGCGCGTCAGCTCGCGCTGGGCCTCGAAGCCGGCGGTCACGGCCCGGTACTGCTCCGCGGCGATGGCCGCGGAGACCGCCTTGCTGATGGCGATGAACGGTGTCTTACGGGGCACTTCGAGCAGCGGGAGGTCCGCTTCCGCGGCCGCCTCGACCAGGGCGCGCGGCACCTCGTCGTAGTTGACGCCGACGGCGAACCCGATGCCGACGACGCCCGCGCCGACGAGCCTGCGCACGTAGCGGCGCATCGCGTCGGCGTTCCCGGCGTCCAGCTTCATCGCGGTGATGAGCAGCAGCTCGCCGCCGTCCAGATACGGCACGGGGTCGGCCAGTTCGCTGACGTGGGCCCAGCGCACGGGCGTCTCCAGCCGGTCCTCACCCGCGAGCACGGCCAGTTTCAGCGCGGAGTGGTGGACAAGGGAGGCGAGCGTGGGAGGCATGGCACCTTCGATACGGCGTCGGCGGCGTGCGGTGGGCGCGGGCGGGGGCGGGGGCGGCCGATCGGGCTTCCGCCGCTCCCCCCTGCGTACGCCGCCCTGTATGAACGACTGCGCTCAATTCTGCCTCAGTGGCGGATTCGGCGTCGTACCGCTCAGCCCCGCAGGTCGACCAGGACCGGCGGGGCGCTGTCGCCCCGTACGGAGGTGACGGAGAGGACCGCGTGCCCCGGCGGTACGGAGTGCGCCAGCTCGGACGCCGACCAGCGTTCGCGCTCCACCTTCCGTACGGTGACGGACTGGATGGTCGCGGCCTTGCCGGTCACCACCTTGCGGATGAAGTGCAGCACCTTCGTCATCGGCTCGTCGGAGATGATCTGGCGGTCGGTGACGTCCCGGGTCTCCACCCACGCCGTTCCCCACACCTCGGCGAACCGCGCGCCGTCCCAGGTGGTGACCCCCGCGTACGCCATACGGCAGCCGACCGCGCCGAGCAGCGCGCTGCGCAGCGCCTCGGGCACGTCGTCGAGCGTGCGGAGGGTCAGCACGGCTCCGGCGTTGGCGGCGCGCAGCCGCTGGATGCCGCGCAGCGCCTCGGGGGTGATGGTGTGGGAGGCGTCGTCGAGCACCAGGCAGGCGAAGAGCGACCGGTCGGCACGGCCCGCCGCGCACTCGGTGAACTGCGCGAGGACGAGGCGCGCCAGCATCCGGGAGGCCTCGGCGTGGCCGCGTTCGGGCAGGTCGATACGGACCCGCAGCGGGTGCTCCAGCGCGCGCAGGGAGAAGGGCCGCCGGTCGCCCCGGGTGTTGAAGAAGTCCGCGAAGGCGGGCCGGTCCAGCAGCGCGATGCGGTCGGCGAGCAGCACGCCGGGGTCCCCGGCGGCGGTCGACTGGCGGACGCGCGCGTCGAGCTCGCGGGCCTGCGCGGACTCGCCCGCGGCGTCCAGCGCGTCGCGCAGCGCGTTGACGGCGGTCTTCGATCCGTCGAGCAGCTCGCGCAGCTCCGGTACGGAGGGGAAGCGCCCGTGGGCGGCGCGGAACGGACCGAGGAGCTGGGCGAGTGCGGTGGCGGCCCGACGGCTGTCGCCGCCGGGCAGGGCGTGCGCCATGTCGCCGACGAGCGCTTCGGCGAGCACGCCGGCCGCCTCGTCGGGGTCGGTGGTGCCGCCGTAGAGGTCGAGGTCGTAGGCGGATTCGGGGCGGCCGATCTTCACGACGACGTCGAACGCGTCGTCCGGCCCGATCCCCGCGTCGGCCGCGCCCACGGCCACGACGGCCGCCTGCCCGGCGAGGGCCTGGAGGCACAGCGACTCCACGACGGGCCGCACCAGCCGCCCGGTCTTCCCGGCCCCGGGCGGCCCGACGGCCAGCAGCGAGGTGCCGAGCACCCCCGGCTCGAGGGCGAGGCTGACCCCGCGGTGCTCGTAGGGATTGCGGAGGTCGTCGATGGCGGTGCCGATCCGGACCTGGTGGGCGACGAGGTCGTGCTGCGCGGTCCGTACCGGGAGGTCGCGCACCCCGGACGGATGCGCACAGGCGGCGGCGCCGTGCCGCAGCACGGTGTCGGTGAAGGCGGCGAGCCGGGTGGGCTGGGCGCGGACGGACTGCCAGGCGCGGTCGATCCGGGCGTGGTCCACATCGTTCATCCGCCCACCACGCGCCTCGGCGGCGAGCCGATCGGCGGCGCTGTGAGCCCCGGCGGCACGGAGCTCGGGCCACTCGACGGGGTCTGTTTGGGGGTTCTGGGGGGTGCCGTGTGGAGCAGAGGGGTGATCCCCCATGCGGCGGAGGAGTGCGACGAAGCGGCGGAAGACCTCTCCCCAGTGACCGACGCGGCTGAAGACAGCGGCAATGATCACAAACCACAAAGTGTCGTAGCACCGCGCGATCCAAACGAGAGTTTCTCTGTCGCCCTCCGGGTCGTACCCGAACAGATCCAGCAGCACTTCGAGCGGCCAGAACCAGTACCCCCCCAAGTAATCTTTCGTGATCAGCGACCACAGCAGCCACGTGCACAGCAGTGCGATCAACGCACCGCTGAACAGCCTGCGCGCGGGGACCCGGTCCGGGTCCTCCGGCGGCTTCGGCTTGTGCCCGTACACCCACACCCCCGGCCCCGCCGCCGGCCGCGGCGTGCGCAGCCACGCGATGAACGGCGGCGGCACCGACGGCGCGGTCGGCGTCACCGGCGGAGGCGGTACAGGCGGTGCGGCCGGTACGGACGGTGTGGACGGCGCCGGCGGGGCGGCCGGGGCAGGTGGCGTCACCGGCGGTGGCGGAGGCGGAAGCAGCGGCCCCGCCGCCCCTGGCGCAGGCGGCATCGGCGGTTCGGCCGGACGGGGGACCGCGTCCCCCCGCGTCCCGCGCGCGTCATACGTGCCCTCGGTGTCCATGCGCCGCCCCTTGCCCCTGCCCAGCCATTCAATCCACTCAATCTAGTGGGCCCAGCCGAGGAGTTCACCGCCCCCGCGCCACTGCCCGCCCCGCCGACGACCCCCGCCGCCACCCCCGCTATGTCCGTCGCGGACAACGCAACACGTCCACTGCTCCCGAACGGAACATGCCCCATCCGCTCCCGCGCCCCTAGCCTGCGACTAAAACCCCTGATCTTTCCCCTGGAGCACCTCATGACCGAACTGTCCGGAGGCCCGTCCCTTCCGCAGGAGCGCCGCGTCGTCACCGCGATCCCCGGCCCGAAGTCCCAGGAGCTGCAGGCGCGCCGCAGCGCCGCCGTCGCGGGGGGTGTCGGCTCCGTGCTGCCGGTGTTCACGGTGCGCGCCGGCGGCGGCGTCATCGAGGACGTGGACGGCAACTCGCTGATCGACTTCGGTTCCGGTATCGCCGTGACCTCGGTCGGCTCCAGCGCCGAGGCCGTGGTGCGCCGCGCCTCCGCGCAGCTCGCCGACTTCACGCACACCTGTTTCATGGTGACCCCGTACGAGGGCTACGTGGAGGTGTGCGAGGAGCTCGCGCGGCTCACCCCGGGCGACCACGCCAAGAAGTCCGCGCTGTTCAACTCCGGCGCCGAGGCCGTCGAGAACGCCGTCAAGATCGCCCGCGCCCACACCAAGCGCCAGGCGGTCGTGGTCTTCGACCACGGCTACCACGGCCGCACCAACCTCACCATGGCGCTCACCGCCAAGAACATGCCGTACAAGCACGGCTTCGGCCCGTTCGCGCCCGAGGTCTACCGCGTCCCGGTCGCCTACGGCTACCGCTGGCCGACCGGTGCGGAGAACTGCGGCCCGGAGGCCGCAGCCCAGGCCATCGACCAGATCACCAAGCAGGTCGGCGCCGAGAACGTCGCCGCGATCATCATCGAGCCGGTGCTCGGCGAGGGCGGCTTCATCGAGCCCGCCAAGGGCTTCCTGCCCGCGATCGTGAAGTTCGCCAACGACAACGGCATCGTCTTCGTCGCGGACGAGATCCAGTCCGGTTTCTGCCGGACCGGCCAGTGGTTCGCCTGCGAGGACGAGGGCATCGTCCCGGACCTGATCACCACCGCCAAGGGCATCGCGGGCGGTCTGCCGCTCGCCGCCGTTACCGGCCGCGCCGAGATCATGGACGCCGCGCACGCGGGCGGCCTCGGTGGCACCTACGGCGGCAACCCGGTGGCCTGCGCCGCCGCGCTCGGCGCCATCGAGACCATGCGGGAGCTGGACCTCAACGCCAAGGCCAAGCGCATCGAGGAGGTCATGAAGGGCCGCCTCTCCGCGATGCAGGAGAAGTACGGGATCATCGGCGACATCCGCGGCCGCGGCGCGATGATCGCGATCGAGCTGGTGAAGGACCCGGCCACCAAGGAGCCGCACCCGGAGGCCGCCGGCGCCCTGGCCAAGGCCTGCCACGCCGAGGGGCTGCTGGTCCTGACCTGCGGTACGTACGGCAACGTGCTGCGCTTCCTGCCGCCGCTGGTGATCGGCGAGGACCTCCTCAACGAGGGCCTGGACATCCTCGAGGGCGCGTTCGCGCAGCTCTGACCAGCACTTCCCGGCCCTCCGGGGGCCATGGGGGACGACTCCCAGGCTCCTTCACCCGTCGCGCCCGCGCCGTACACCCCTGCCCGAGGTGACGGTCCGTCATCCTCGGCGGGGTGCACGGCGGGGGCGGCGTGAAGAAGATGTGCGGGGGCCATGTCGGACAGGTGATCCGCCTGTCCGGCCCGGCCCGGCTGCCGTACGGTTTCTGCAGATGAGAGAAACACCCCGCTCGCAGGGGACTGCGAGCGGCGCCGTGTCGGCGCTTCCCTGGTTCCGGCCCGGCCGTGCCCTCGCGCACACCACTGGAGCCTCCGGCTCCGGATCTCCTCACCGATCGGACGGCCGCCCGCCCCAAACCCCCCGGGGCGCGCGGTCCACCGGTCGCCACGGCGGCCCCGGAACCACCCCCCCCCTGTTCCGGGGCCGTCGGCTTTCCTCCGCACCCGGCGCCCCCCCCCCCCCCCCCCCCCCCCCCCCCCCCCCCCGGTACTCCCAGCGCCCTCGTACTCCCAGCGCCCCGCGCTCTTCGGACCCCGTATGCCCCGTGCGAACCATCACGCCCGTACGAACCATCACGCCCGTACGAACGATCCAGCCCGTGCGGATCATCCAGCCCGTGCACCCCGTGCGCTCCCTGCCCTCCGTACGCTCCGAGTCCCGCGTCCCGGGCGGGCGCCTCTGACACTCGCCGCGTGCTGCGCGCTGCTCTTCGCGGTCGTCACCTGGCAGGTTGCCGCCCGAGGACCGCTGCGCTCCCTCGACGAGCGGATCGGGCGCGGCGCACGCGGCCGACTCCTGCCCGGCGGGCTCGCTGAGTTCCTCGCCGACCTCGGCAACATGACCGTGGCGCTGCCCGTGCTGGGCGCGGCGCTGGTCTATACGGGCCTGCGGCTGCGCCGGGCCGGTGCCCGCTGGTGGCCGCCGCCGCTCGCCGCGGCCGCGGCCATGGTGGCGGTGCCGGTGGTCGTCGCCCCGCTGAAGGCGCTGATCGACCGCTCGGCGCCGCCCGGCCCGCTGGCCGGTGCGGAGGGCTTCTACCCGTCGGGCCATACGGCGACGGCCACGGTCGCGTACGGCGGGGCGGCGCTGCTGGTCCTGCTCTGCCACCGCACCGAGCGGCGCGACGGCGCGCGGCGCCGCGACGTCCACGATGTCCGCCACGGCAGCCACATCCACGACAGCAGCGAGGTCCGCGGCGGCAGCCCCGGCCACAAGGTCCGCGACGGCCGCGACCCACACCGCCGCACCACGATCACCGTCGCCGCGGCGGTCGCGCTGCTGAACCTCTGCGTGGGCACGGGCCTGGTGCTGCGCGGCTACCACTGGCCGCTCGACGTCATCGGCGCCTGGTGCCTGTCCGGTGTCCTGCTGACGGCCGTGTCGGGCGTGGCGCGGTCGGCCGTCCCCGTCGTACGGAGCCGGTGCGATCCGCCGCACCGCGTCAGCCGCCGTACACCAGCCGGGCGGCGGCCTCATGCATCGCGAGCTCCAGGACCACCGGATCGGTGAGGCGTCCCGAGCCGTCCGGCGCGACGAGCCAGCGCATCCCGCCGCTCGCCCGCCCCGGATGCGGCACCACGACCCAGGCACCGGTCGAGACCCCGCGTACGCCGGTGCCGAGCCAGCGGCCGGTCGTGCCCGCCGGGACGAAGTAGCCCACCTGGGCGCCGCCGAAGGCGGTGACGACCGGGCCCGGCCGGTCGGCGCGGCGGCACAGCACCTCCAGCGCCGCCGCCCCCAGCTCGCCGGGCAGGACCAGGACGTCCCAGAGCCTGCCGGCGGGCAGCAGCGCCACCCCCAGGGGGCTGCGCTCCCACTCCCACCGGCAGACGCCGGGGTCGAGGGCCGCCGAGACCAGCCAGTCCAGCGCGCCGCGCCCCGTGGTGCCCATGCCGCCGCCCGTGCCCGTCATGCCAAGCCTCCGCTCTTCGTACGCGCCGCGTGGCGCGCTCAGAGGAGGAGAAGGGCGACGGCGCGGATCCTTACACGGCTTTCGACCGCCCATCGCCGGCGCGGCCGCCGGGGTCAGCCCCGACGTCCGCGTCCGCCGTCGGTGTCAGCTGTCGAAGCCCAGGCCCGCCTTGTCCATGGCCTTGAGCCACAGGTTGCGGCGCCCGCCCCGCCGGTCCGCGCGGGTCATCGACCACTGCGTGATCCCGATCCCGGCCCAGCGCAGCGGCTCCGGCGGGAACGGCAGCGGCTTGCTGCGGACCATGCGCAGCCGGGTGCGCTCGGTGTCCTGGCCGTCCAGCAGGTCCAGCATCACGTCCGCCCCGAAGCGGGTGGCGCCGACGCCGAGGCCGGTGTAGCCCAGGGCGTAGCCGATCCGCCCGCCGTGCGCGGTGCCGAAGAAGGCGGAGAACCGCGAGCAGGTGTCGATCGCGCCGCCCCAGGCGTGGCTGAACCGTACGCCCTCCAGTTGCGGGAAGCAGCGGAAGAAGTGCTCGGCGAGGGTGCGGTAGGTGGCGGGGCGGTGGTCGTGTTCGGCGCGGACGCGCTGCCCGAAGCGGTAGACGATGTCGTGACCGCCCCACAGGATGCGCTGGTCGGCGGTGATCCGGAAGTAGTGGAAGTGGTTGGCGCTGTCGCTGAGTCCCTGGCGGCGCTGCCAGCCGACGGCGGCGAGTTGGTCGGGGCTCAGCGGCTCGGTCATCAGCGCGTGGTCGTAGACGGGTACGACGTACGGGCGGATGCGCCGCACCGGGGACGGGAAGGCGTTGGTCCCCAGGGCCACCCGCCGGGCGCGGACCCGGCCGTACGGAGTGGCCACGCGCACCGCGCCGCCGCCGGTGACCGGCCGCTCGGCGGGGGTGTGCTCGTAGATCCGTACGCCCAGCTCCAGGCAGGCGCGCTTGAGCCCCCAGGCGAGCCTGGCCGGGTGCAGCATGGCCACGCCGGTGCGGTTCCACAGCCCGGCCAGGAAGGTGGGCGAGTCGACCTCGGCGCGTACGGCGTCACGGTCGAGGAACTCGTAGCCGCCCAGCCCCAGCCGTTCGGCGTCGCGGGCGGTCTGTTGGAGCTCCGCGATCTGGTGGGGGGCGGTGGCCACGTCGATCTCGCCGCTGCGTTCGAAGTCGCAGTCGATGGCGTAGCGGGCGACGGTGGCTTCGATCTCGTCGAGGTTGCGCTGCCCGAGGCGTTCGAGCGCGGGCAGTTCCCCGGGCCAGCGGGACATCCCGTTGCCGAGGCCGTGGGTGAGGGAGGCGGCGCAGAAGCCGCCGTTGCGGCCGGAGGCCGCCCAGCCGACCTCCTGGGCTTCCACCAGGACGACGTCCCTTTGCGGGTCGCGTTCCTTGGCGCGCAGCGCGGTCCACAGGCCGGTGTAGCCGCCGCCGATGACGAGCAGGTCGCACTGCTCGTCGCCGACGAGGGCGGGGCGGGCCTCGGGCCGGGCGGGGTCGTCCAGCCAGAAGGGCGTGGGGTGGGCGTCGGAAAGGCTTCGTACAGGGTTCATGGCTGCTGAGGCCATGATTCTCAGCTCCTTCTGCGGCGAGTGCCGGCCAGTTGGCCGACGAGTACGCACAGCACGGCGAGGGCGAACATCGCGGTTCCGATCACGTTGATCTGGACGGGCGTGCCGCGCTGTGCCGATCCCCAGACGAACATGGGGAAGGTCACGGTCGATCCGGCGTTGAAGTTGGTGATGATGAAGTCGTCGAAGGAGAGCGCGAAGGACAGCAGCGCGCCGGCGGCGATGCCGGGCGCGGCGATCGGCAGGGTGACGCGCAGGAAGGTCTGGGCCGGGGAGGCGTAGAGGTCCTGGGCGGCCTGCTCCAGTCGCGGGTCCATGCTCATCACGCGGGCCTTGACGGCGGTGACGACGAAGCTCAGGCAGAACATGATGTGCGCGATGAGGATCGTCCAGAAGCCGAAGTCCACGCCCATGTTGAGGAAGAGGGTGGCCAGCGAGGCGGCCATGACGACCTCGGGCATCGCCATCGGCAGGAAGATCAGGCTGCTGACCGCGCCGCGGGCCCGGAAGCGGTAGCGGGCGAGCGCGAAGGCGATCATCGTGCCGAGGACGGTCGCCCCGACGGTGGCCCATATCGCGATCTGCAGGCTGAGGGAGAGCGATCCGCACAGGTCGGCGACGCCGCACGGGTCGGTCCAGGCGTCGGTGGAGAACCGCTGCCAGGTGTAGTTGAAGCGGCCGTTGGGCTTGTTGAAGGAGAAGACCAGGACCACGATGTTGGGCAGGACCAGGTAGGCGAGGGTGGCGAGCCCCGCCAGCACCACGAGGTTCCTGCGCAGCCAGCGGGTCAGCGCGGTCAGTGGGCTCCGTGCCTTCGGTGCCTTCGGTGCCTTCGGTGCTTTCGGTGCGCTCGATGCGGTCATCAGACCAGGTCCTCCGTCCCGGACTTGCGGATGTAGACGGTGACCATGGCGAGGATCGCCGCCATGAGGATGAACGACAGCGCGGCGGCCGTCGGGTAGTCCAGCACCCGCAGGAACTGCGACTGGATGACGTTGCCGACCATCTTCTGGTTGGCGGCGCCGAGCAGTTCGGCGTTGATGTAGTCGCCGGTGGCCGGGATGAAGGTGAGCAGGGTGCCCGCCACGACGCCCGGCATCGACAGCGGGAAGGTCACCTTGCGGAAGGTGGTGAAGGGGCGCGCGTACAGGTCGCCGGCCGCCTCGTGCAGCCTGCCGTCGATGCGCTCCAGGGAGGTGTAGAGCGGCAGGATCATGAAGGGTAGGAAGTTGTACGTCAGTCCGCAGACGACGGCCAGCGGGGTGGCCAGCACCCGCTCCCCCTCGGTGACGCCCAGCCAGCTGGTCACGTCCAGGATGTGCAGGGAGTTCAGGACGGAGACGACCGTGCCGCTGTCGGACAGGATCGTCTTCCAGGCGAGGGTGCGGATCAGGAAGCTGGTGAAGAACGGCGCGATGACCAGGATCATCAGCACGTTGCGCCAGCGGCCTGCCTTGAAGGCGATGAGGTAGGCCAGGGGGTAGCCGAGCAGCAGGCACAGGGCGGTGGCGGTGCCCGCGTAGGCCACCGAGCGCAGGAACTGCGGGTAGTACTCGGTGAGCGCGTCGGCGTACGTCTGGACGTGCCAGGTGACCTCGAAGCCCTTTTCGAGGGAGCCGGTCTGCAGGGAGGTGGACGCCTGGTAGACCAGCGGGGCGGCGAAGAACACCAGCAGCCACACGATGCCGGGCAGCAGCAGCCAGTACGGCACGAGCCGCTTGCGGGTGGCGGGCTTGCGGAGCTCCAGGGCTGGTTCGGGCGCCGGCGGCGCCTTGGTGGCCGTCATGCTGCTTCCTCGTCCAGCTCGGTGCCCGCCTGGGCGTCCTGGTCCGCGTCGAGCCCGAAGGTGTGCGCGGGGTTCCAGTGCAGGACGACCTCGGCGCCGGGGACCAACCGCGGGTCGCGCTCGATGTTCTGCTCGTAGACGGCGAGCGCGGCGCCGGCCGGGCTGTCGACGACGTACTGGGTGGAGACGCCGATGAAGCTGGAGTCGGCGATCCGGCCGGGGAGGCGGTTGCGTCCGCCGGGCACGGTGTCGGCGTCGTCGGCGTGGGTGAGGGTGATCTTCTCGGGGCGTACGCCGACCAGCACGGTGCCGCCGGTGCGGGCGGTGGCGGTACATCGTGCGGCGGGCAGGGCGAGCTTGGAGTCCCCGGCGCGCAGCGTCAGTGCGTCGCCGCCGGTGCCGACGACCTCGGCGGCGATGAGGTTGGAGGTGCCCAGGAAGTTGGCGACGAAGGTCGTGCGCGGGTTCTCGTACAGGTCGGCGGGGGCGCCCAGTTGCTCGACGCGGCCGCCGTTCATCACCGCGACCGTGTCGGCCATGGTCATGGCCTCCTCCTGGTCGTGGGTGACGTGGACGAAGGTGATGCCGACCTCGGTCTGGATGCGCTTGAGTTCGAGCTGCATCTGGCGGCGGAGCTTGAGGTCGAGGGCGCCGAGCGGCTCGTCCAGCAGCAGCACCTGCGGGTGGTTGATGAGGGCACGGGCGACGGCCACGCGCTGCTGCTGGCCGCCGGAGAGCTGCTGCGGCTTGCGGCGGGCGAGGTCGCCGAGCTGGACGAGGTCGAGCATCTCGCCGACCTGCTTCTTCACGGACTTGATGCCGCGGCGGCGCAGCCCGAAGGCGACGTTCTCGTAGATGTCCAGGTGCGGGAAGAGGGCGTAGCTCTGGAAGACGGTGTTGACGGGGCGCTTGTAGGGCGGCAGGTCGGTGACGTCCTTCCCGGCGAGTTCGACGGTGCCGGTGGTGGGGTCCTCCAGCCCGGCGATCATGCGCAGGGTGGTGGTCTTGCCGCAGCCGGACGCGCCGAGGAGGGCGAAGAAGGAGCCGGCGGGGATCGTCAGGTCCAGGGGGTGGACGGCGGTGAAGGAGCCGTAGGTCTTGCCGAGGCCGGTGAGGCGGACGTCTCCACCGGAGGGGGAAGCGGTCATGGGAGGTGTCTTCCGTTTCGTCAGGCCGGTGGGTCAGGCGCCGATGAGCGTGGCGAACTTGTCCTCGAACGCCGTCTCTTCCTTGCTGGACAGGGAGCGGAAGGCGTGCGCCTTGGCCGCCGTCTCCTCGTCCGGGAGGATCAGCGGGTTCTCGGCCAGACTCTTGTCGATCTTCGCGAGTTCCTCGCGGACGCCGTCGACCGGGCAGACGTAGTTGATCCAGGCGGCGAGCTGCGCGGCGACCTTGGGCTCGTAGTAGTAGTCGATGAGCCGTTCGGCGTTCTTCCGGTGCCGGGCCCCGGCCGGTACGAGCAGGTTGTCGGTGGAGATCATGTAGCCGGCGTCGGGGATGGCGAAGTCGATCGCCGGGTTGTCGGCCTGGAGCTGCATGAGGTCTCCGGCCCAGGCGACGCAGGCGGCGAGGTCGCCCTTGTCGAGGTCGTTGGTGTAGTCGTTGCCGGTGAAGCGGCGGATGTGGCCCTTGTCGACGGCCTTCTGGATCCGCGCGATGGCGGCGTCGTAGTCGTCGGCGGTGCAGTGCTCGGGGCGCTTGCCCATGTCGAGGAGGGTGAGGCCGACGGTGTCGCGCATCTCGGTGAGCATCCCGACCCGGCCCTTGAGCTTCGGGTCCTCCAGCAGCTGGCTGATGGAGGTGACCTTGCGGCCGCCGGTGGCCTTCTTGTTGTACGCGATGACGGCGGGGATGCCGGTCCAGGTATAGGAGTGGGCGCGGCCCGGGTCCCAGTCGGGACTGCGGAAGGGGGCGGACAGGTTGGCGTAGGCGTGGGGCAGGTTGGCGGGGTCCAGCTTCTGCATCCAGCCGAGCCGGATCATCCGGCCGGCCATCCAGTCGGTGACGCAGATCAGGTCGCGGTCGATGCCCTTGCCCGCCGCGAGCTGCGGTTTGACCTTGCCGAAGAACTCGACGTTGTCGTTGATGTCCTCGGTGTACTTGACCGTGATGCCGGTGCGGCGCTGGAACTCCTCCAGCGTCGGCCGGTGCTTGCCGTCGTCGCTGACGTCCATGTACTCGGTCCAGTTGGAGAAGGTGAGGCGCTTCTCCTCGTCCGAGTGGTCGTCGGACGGGCCGCTGTCGGCGCGGGTGGCGGGCGGGATGCCGCACGCGCTGAGCGTCCCGAGCCCACCGGCGGCCAGCGCCCCGGCGCCGCCCGCGCGCAGCAGTGACCGGCGGGTGAGCGCCGCCCGGCCGCTGGTGAGGCTGCGCCGGATGGCGGCGAGCTGCGGCGGGGACAGGCTCTCGGGCTGGTGGTGCGCCATGCTGTGGCCTTCCTTGCGTCGGTCCGGTGGTCGGCCGGTGAGGGTGGGAAGCGGTCCCCCGAAGAAGGAGTCAGCGGTCTTCGGAGAAGGGGTCGGCCGTCTCCGAGAGGGAGTCAGCGGTCCCCGAAGACCGTGCGGTGCCAGTCCTTCCGGGGCACCGCCGTATTGTCGTACATCACGTGCTTGACCTGCGTGTACTCATCGAACGAGTACACGGACATGTCCTTGCCGTAGCCCGACGCCTTGGCGCCGCCGTGCGGCATCTCGCTGATGATCGGGATGTGGTCGTTGATCCACACGCAGCCGGACCTGAGCTCGCGGGTGGCGCGGCCGGCCCGGTAGACGTCGCGGGTCCAGGCGGAGGCGGCGAGCCCGTAGGGGGTGTCGTCGGCCAGGGCCAGTCCCTCGTCGTCGCTGTCGAAGGGCAGCACGACCAGGACCGGGCCGAAGATCTCGGCCTGGACGATCTCGCTGTCCTGGGGGGCTCCGGTGATCAGTGTGGGTCGGTAGTACGCGCCCTTGGCCAGCGCGCCCTGGGGTGCCTCGCCGCCGGTGACGACGGTGGCGTACGAGCGGGCCCGGTCCACGCATCCGGCGACGCGGTCGCGCTGGGCGTGGGAGACCAGCGGGCCCAGGTCGGTGGCGGGGTCGAAGGGGTCGCCGAGGCGTACGGTCGCCATCAGCTCGGCGACCTGGGCGACGAAGGCGTCGTACAGCGGGCGCTGGACGTAGGCGCGGGTGGCGGCGGTGCAGTCCTGGCCGGTGTTGATGAGCGCGGCGGCGACGGCGCCGTGCACGGCGGCGGTCAGGTCGGCGTCGTCGAAGACGACGAAGGGGGCCTTGCCGCCGAGTTCGAGGTGGAGGCGCTTGACGGTGCCGGTGGCGACGGCGGCGACCCGCTTGCCGACCGCCGTCGACCCGGTGAAGGAGGTCATGGCGACGGCGGGGTGGCCCACCAGGTGCTCGCCCGCCTCAGGTCCCGCGCCGGAGACGATGTTGATCACGCCGTCCGGGAGACCGGCCTCGGTGGCGGCCTGGGCGAACATCAACGAGGTGAGCGGGGTGATCTCGGCGGGCTTGAGCACGATGGTGTTGCCCGCGGCGACGGCCGGGAGGATCTTCCACGCCGCCATCTGGAGCGGGTAGTTCCAGGGGGCGATGGAGCCGATGACGCCGACGGGCTCGCGGCGGACGTACGAGGTGTGGTCGCCGCTGTACTCGGCGGCGGCCCGGCCCTCCAGGTGCCGCGCGGCCCCGGCGAAGAAGGCGGTGTTGTCGATCGTGCCGGGCACGTCGAACTCGGTGGTGAGCTTGAGGGGCTTGCCGCACTGGAGCGACTCGGCGCGGGCGAGGTCCGCGGCCTGGTCGGCGAGGACGGCCGCGAACCGGTGCAGGGCGTCGGACCGCGCGCCGGGGGTGGCCCCGGCCCAGCCGGGGAACGCGGCCTGGGCGGCGGCCACCGCGGCGTCGACGTCGGCCGCCCCGGCGAGCTCGTAGCGGAAGACCTCCTGCCCGGTGGCCGGGTCGGTCACCGCCTGGGTACGTCCCGAGGTGCCGGGCCGCAGCGCGCCCCCGATGTACTGCGCGCCGTCGGTGAACCGCCCTGTCGCGTCGAACCGCTCCGTCGCATCGAACCGCTGATCCATCGCGCGTTCTCCTCCCCCCGCGAAGGGGTCAGGCGTAGCTCCAACCGGAATTGATGGCTGATCCTGACAGAGGAGGTACGCATCAACAAGTGATTCCGTTGTTGCTTTTTGGTTTCGCGACGGATTCGGTGATCAGCGGGCTGCGGGACGGCGAAAACGAGTCCGTCACTGTCAGTGGTCGCTGCCAGAATTCGGGCATGGACGAGGTGAGGTCTGCGGCGGAGCTGGTCGAGCGGACGGCGCGCGGCGAGCGATTCAGGTACGTGTGGTTCTGGGGGCACCAGCCGCCGAAGGGCGGCGGTGTGGGGGCGGGGTGCTTCAGCCAGTGGTGGCCCGCGCCGTTCACCGTGGACGGCGTCGCGTACGCGACCGCCGAGCACTGGATGATGGCGGGCAAGGCCCGGCTCTTCGGCGACGAGGACGCCGAGCGGCGGGCGATAGCGGCGTCACACCCCCATGCGGCCAAGGCCGTGGGCCGCTCGGTGCGCGGGTTCCAGGAGGCGGTGTGGCTGGAGCACCGCTTCGAGCTGGTGGTGCGGGGCAGCGTGCACAAGTTCGGGCAGCACCCGGCGTTGCGCGACTACCTGCTGGGCACGGGTGCGCGGGTGCTGGTGGAGGCCAGCCCGGTCGACCGGGTCTGGGGCATCGGCCTGGCGGCCGACGACGAGCGGGCCCAGGACCCGGCCCGCTGGCGCGGGCTCAATCTGCTGGGGTTCGCCCTGATGGAGGCGCGTCAGCGGCTGGCGTCCGGGGAGACCACCAGGACCGTGGCCAGCTCGCGGTAGGGGTCGGAGTCGTAGTCGTCGTCATCCTCGTCGGCGATGACCGCGAAGATCATGATGATGCTCGCGACGACGGCGACCACCCCGCAGACGAGTCCGGAGACCGCCGACCCGTTGTTGTCGGCCACGCCGCTGAGCACCTTGGAGCGGCCCACCGAGCCGAAGACGATCGCGAGGACGCCCAGGATGATGCCGAGGACCATGGTCCAGAAGAACACCAGCCCGATGATGCCGAGCACGAGGGCGGCGGTGCCCGCGCCGTTGTCGGGGAGGTAGCCGCGCCAGCCGTAGGGCCCCGGGCCGCCGTAGGGCGCGTACGGACCGGGCGGGTAGCCGGGCTGGCCGCCGCCGGGAAAGCCGTATCCGGGCTGGCCGTAGCCGCCCTGCCCGTATCCGGCCTGGCCGTAGCCGCCTTGGCCGTACGCGGCGTGGACGGGCGCGGCGCCCAGGTACGAGCTGGGGGTGCCGGGGCCGGTCGGGGCGAGCGGAGGCGGCGGCACCGCACCGGGCGGGGCGCCCGGCGGGGCGGTCTGCGGGGCGGTCTGCGGCGGCGCCAGCGGGACGCCGGGCAGCGTCGGCATGCTCGGTATGCCGACGCCGGCCGCGCCGGGCGGAGTGCTCGGGACCGGCGGAGCACCGGGGCCGGACTGAGCACCCGGAGCAGCGGGGACGGGCGGAGCGGCAGACAGGCCGCTCACCGGCGGCTTGCCCAGCGACACCCGGTCCTCGGGCGGCGATATCGCGCCCTCCGGCGGCACCCGACCCTCGGTCGGAGGCACCCGGTCCTCCGGTGACATCCGATTCCCGGGCGACACCTGGCCCTCGGTCGGCGGCACCCGGTCCTCGGGCGGCGCCCAGGGATCCCGCTCGCGCTCCCCCGCACGCTCCGGTTCCCGGCTCGGCTGACCGGACTGCTGCTCGGACTGGTCGCCCATGGCCCTCCCCCACACGCTGTGTCGCCGGTCATGCTACGGCCTGCCGCCGGGCCGCGCCCCTCGCACATCTACGATGGCGGTCGGCCCAGCAACGGCGGCCCGCCACAAGGAGGATCCGATGACCGATCTCAGCGCCTTCATCGCCGGCCTGCCGAAGGCCGAGCTCCACGTCCACCACGTCGGATCCGCGTCCCCGCGCATCGTCGCGCAGCTGGCCGCCCGCCACCCCGACTCGCCGGTGCCCACCGACCCCGAGGCCCTCGCCGACTACTTCGCCTTCCGCGACTTCGCGCACTTCATCGAGATCTACCTGTCGGTGGTCGACCTGATCCGCGACGCCGACGACGTCCGCCTGCTCACCTACGAGGTGGCCCGGGACATGGCGCGGCAGAACATCCGGTACGCCGAGCTGACCGTCACCCCGTACAGCTCGACCCGGCGCGGCATCCCGGACGCCGCGTTCGTGGAGGCGATCGAGGACGCCCGCAAGGCGGCCGAGTCCGAGCTGGACGTGGTGCTGCGCTGGTGCTTCGACATCCCCGGCGAGGCCGGTCTCGCGTCCGCCGAGGAGACCACCCGGATCGCCACCGAGCTGCAGCCGGAGGGCCTGGTCAGCTTCGGCCTCGGCGGCCCGGAGATCGGGGTGCCGCGCCCGCAGTTCAAGCCGTACTTCGACCGCGCGATCGCCGCCGGGCTGCACAGCGTGCCGCACGCGGGCGAGACCACCGGCCCGCAGACGATCTGGGACGCGCTCACCGAGCTGCGCGCCGAGCGCATCGGGCACGGCACCAGCAGCACCCAGGACCCGAAGCTGCTGGCGCACCTCGCCGAGCACCGCATCCCGCTGGAGGTCTGCCCGACCTCCAACATCGCCACCCGGGCGGTGGCCACCCTGGACGAGCACCCGATCAAGGAGATGGTCGCGGCGGGCGTGCTGGTCACCATCAACAGCGACGACCCGCCGATGTTCGGCACGGACCTGAACTCCGAGTACGCGGTGGCCGCCCGGCTGCTGGAGCTGGACGCGGCGGGCGTGGCGGCGCTGGCGAAGAACGCCGTCGAGGCGTCCTTCATGGACCCGGCGGGCAAGGCCCGGCTGGCGGCCGAGATCGACGCGTACACGGCGGCGGCCGGTCACTGACGAACCGACGAGACGGGGAGCCGGCCATGGCCCGGGGCACGGAAAGGGCGTTCACCGCCGTCGCGCATCGCGGCGACCCCTTCGCGTACCGCGAGAACACGCTCCCCTCGATCCGTTCCGCCGTGCGGGCGGGCGCGGACGCGGTGGAGATCGACGTCCGGCTCACGCGGGACGGGGTCCCGGTCGTCCTCCACGACGCCACGCTCAAGCGGCTGTGGGAGCACGACCGGCCGCTGGAGCGGCTTACGGCGGCGGAGGTGGCTGAGCTGACCGGCGGCGGGGTGCCGACGCTGCGCGCGGCGCTGGCCGAGACCGACAGCTGTCGCGTCATGGTCGACCTGCCGGACGCCTCGGCGGTGCCCGCCGCGCTGGCCGAGATCTGCGCATCTGGCGCGGCCGATCGGGCGTACTACTGCGGGGCTCTGGCGGCGCTGTGGCAGGTACGGCGCGCGGATCCGACCGCCGAGATCGCGCTGACGTGGACCACGACGGCCCCGCCGAGCCCCGCCCTACTCGGCGAACTGCGCCCCCGCTGGCTGAACTACCGCTGGGGCCTGGTCTCCCGGGACTTGGTCGACCGCGCCCACGCCGACGGATTGCTGGTCTCGGCGTGGACGGCGGATACGCGGTGGTCGATGTCGCGGCTGATGCGGGCGGGCGTGGACTCGATTACCACCAACCGGATTGGTGCGTTGCGGGGGCTGGTGATCAGTCGCGGGGGAACTCGTCGGTCGAGAGCTTGATGCCCGCGGCGGTGTTGGTCAGATCGATCGGCAAGCCGAAGTCGACCCTGAGCTGGCGCCTGTACTCGCCATCCTTGGGGTGGCTGAACACGTGGCACCTACCGGTGTAGGGATCGGCAATCATGTAGGTAGGCACCCCAACCTCGGCGTAGGTGGCCTTCTTGGAGCCGTAGTCGTTGGCGCTCGTCCCCCTCGAGATGACTTCCAGCAGGAATTCAATGTCTTGAGGCGCCCTCAGCCCCTTGCTGTCCTTCTGCGTCCCCTCCCTCAGAGCCACCAGGTCAGGGCAGAACCCGTTCAGGTAGCCAGGGAAGTCGATTCGGACGTCGGACAGCAACCGCACCCGGGGGTACGTGGCACGCAACTGCTCATAGACGTTGGCGATGATGTCCCAGTGGACTTCCCGCTGCGGCGACATGATGATGGCCCCCTCGACAATCTCAGCCTTGTAGCCCTCGGGGACGGGCATGCGCTCCAGCAGCTCGAACAGGTAGTCCAAAGTGAGCTCTTGCGGCTTCGCCTGGTCGGCCATGTGGCACTCGACCTCGATCCTGTCGTCCATTGCGACGGTCATCGTGCCGCTCCTCCCCTCTCGCGCGCATGTACGCGCAGCCGCACAGTTAAACGATAAGCGGAGCCCCGGGACACGGCCGTGTCCCGGGGCTCTTTCGGCCGCGTCGCGGCCTCAGTCGCCCAGCGACGTCATCACGTGCTTGATCCGCGTGTAGTCCTCGAACCCGTACGCCGACAGGTCCTTCCCGTAACCGGACTTCTTGAAGCCGCCGTGCGGCATCTCCGCCACCAGCGGGATGTGCGTGTTGATCCACACGCAGCCGAAGTCCAGCGCCTTGGACAGCCGCATGGCGCGGGCGTGGTCCTTCGTCCACACGGAGGACGCGAGCGCGTACTCCACGCCGTTGGCGTACTCCACGGCCTGGGCCTCGTCCGTGAACGACTGGACGGTGATGACCGGGCCGAAGACCTCCTTCTGGACGATCTCGTCGTCCTGCTTGAGGCCGGAGACGACGGTGGGGGCGTAGAAGTAGCCCTTGTCGCCGACCCGGTGGCCGCCCGCCTCGACCTTGGCGTGCGCCGGGAGCCGGTCGATGAAGCCGCTGACCTGGGCCAGCTGGTTGGCGTTGTTGAGCGGGCCGTACAGCACGTCCTCGTCGTCCGGAGCGCCGGTCCTGGTGTCGGCGGCGGCCTTCGCCAGCGCCGTCACGAACTCGTCGTGGATGGACTCGTGGACGAGCACGCGGGTGGCGGCCGTACAGTCCTGGCCCGCGTTGAAGAAACCGGCGACCGAGATGTCCTCGACGGCCTTGGCGATGTCGGTGTCCTCGAAGACGACGACCGGCGCCTTGCCGCCGAGCTCCAGGTGGACGCGCTTGAGGTCCTTGGAGGCGCTCTCGGCGACCTGCATGCCGGCCCGTACCGAACCGGTGATGGAGGCCATGGCGGGCACGTCGTGCTCGACCATCAGGCGGCCGGTCTCGCGGTCACCGCAGATGACGTTGAAGACGCCCTTGGGGTGGCCGAGCTCCTCCAGCACGCCGCCGATGATCTCCGCGATGAGCACCGTGGACGCGGGGGTGGTGTCGGAAGGCTTGAGGACGACGGTGTTGCCCGCGGCGAGCGCCGGGGCGAACTTCCACACCGCCATCATCATCGGGTAGTTCCACGGCGCGACCTGCGCGCAGACGCCGATGGGCTCGCGCCGGATGATGGAGGTCATCCCCTCCATGTACTCGCCCGCGGAGCGGCCCTCCAGCATCCGGGCCGCGCCGGCGAAGAACCGGATCTGGTCGATCATCGGCGGGACCTCCTCGTCCCGCGTGAGGCCGAGCGGCTTGCCGGTGTTCTCCGACTCGGCGGCGACCAGGTCCTCCGCGCGCGCCTCGAAGGCGTCGGCGATCTTGAGCAGTGCCTTCTGGCGCTCGCCGGGCACCAGGTCGCGCCAGGCCGGGAACGCCTTGGCGGCGGCGGCCATGGCGGCGTCGACGTCCGTCGCGCCGGACAGCGGCGCGGTGGCGTACGGCTCGCCCGTGGCGGGGTTGACCACCTCTGTGGTCCGCCCGTCCGCGGCGTCCCGGAACTCCCCGTCGATGTAGTTGCGCAAACGACGCAGTTCGGTGGTCACGTTGGCCACGCCTCCCGTATCAGGTGTCCGATGGGTGAGACACCCACCCTAGTCGCCAAGGCGACGCTTTCAACATACCCGCCCCACCAGAACTACGGAATCCGTGAGTTTCGGCCGCATGAACAACGAATTTCATCATTCTGGGGTTGCGTGACTGTCGAGTCCTCATGCACAGTGGTGTCCGTGGCCACATCTGACAAGAACGGCGCGCCGTCGATCGACTCCGTCTCCCTGGCGATCATCGAGCAGCTCCAGGAGGACGGCCGGCGGCCGTACGCCGCGATCGGCAAGGCCGTGGGCCTGTCCGAGGCGGCGGTACGGCAGCGGGTACAGAAACTGCTCGACCAGGGCGTGATGCAGATCGTCGCCGTCACCGACCCCCTCACCGTGGGTCTGCGGCGCCAGGCGATGGTCGGCATCAACGTCGAGGGCGACCTCGACCCGGTGGCCGACGCACTGACCGCCATGGAAGAGGTCGAGTACGTGGTGATGACCGCGGGCTCGTTCGATCTCATCATCGAGATCGTCTGCGAGGACGACGACCATCTCCTCCAAATGATCAACAAGCGGATCCGCACGCTGCCCGGCGTGCGCTCCACCGAGAGCTTCGTCTACCTCAAGCTCCGGAAGCAGACCTACACCTGGGGAACGAGATAGCCATGAGCGCCGACCTGTCACAGACGGCCTACGACCACCTGTGGATGCACTTCACCCGCATGTCGTCGTACGAGAACGCCCCCGTGCCGACCATCGTGCGCGGCGAGGGCACGTACATCTACGACGACAAGGGCAAGCGCTACATCGACGGCCTCGCGGGCCTGTTCGTGGTCAACGCCGGCCACGGCCGCGCCGAGCTCGCCGAGACCGCCGCCCGGCAGGCCCAGGAACTGGCCTTCTTCCCCGTGTGGAGCTACGCCCACCCCAAGGCGGTCGAGCTGGCCGAGCGGCTGGCGCACTACGCCCCCGGCGACCTGAACAAGGTCTTCTTCACCACCGGCGGCGGCGAGGCCGTCGAGACCGCGTGGAAGCTGGCCAAGCAGTACTTCAAGCTCACGGGCAAGCCGACCAAGTACAAGGTCATCTCGCGGGCGGTCGCTTATCACGGCACCCCGCAGGGCGCCCTGTCCATCACCGGCCTGCCGGCCCTGAAGGCCCCGTTCGAGCCGCTGGTCCCCGGCGCCCACAAGGTCCCGAACACCAACTTCTACCGGGCGCCGATCCACGGCGACGACCCGGAGGCGTTCGGCCGCTGGGCCGCCGACCAGATCGAGCAGCAGATCCTCTTCGAGGGCCCGGACACGGTCGCGGCCGTCTTCCTGGAGCCGGTGCAGAACGCCGGCGGCTGCTTCCCGCCGCCGCCCGGCTACTTCCAGCGCGTGCGCGAGATATGCGACCAGTACGACGTGCTGCTGGTCTCCGACGAGGTCATCTGCGCCTTCGGCCGCCTGGGCACGATGTTCGCGTGCGACAAGTTCGGCTACGTCCCGGACATGATCACCTGCGCCAAGGGCATGACCTCGGGCTACTCCCCGATCGGCGCCTGCATCGTCTCCGACCGCCTGGCCGAGCCGTTCTACAAGGGCGGCAACACGTTCCTGCACGGCTACACCTTCGGCGGCCACCCGGTCTCCTCGGCCGTGGCGCTGGCGAACTTCGACATCTTCGAGCGCGAAGGCCTCAACCAGCACGTGCTGGACAACGAGAGCGCGTTCCTGAATACCCTGCAGAAGCTGCACGACCTGCCGATCGTCGGCGACGTGCGCGGAAACGGCTACTTCTACGGCATCGAGCTGGTCAAGGACAAGACCACCAAGGAGTCGTTCAACGACGAGGAGACCGAGCGCGTCCTGTACGGCTTCCTCTCCAAGGCACTGTACGACAACGGCCTGTACTGCCGCGCCGACGACCGCGGCGACCCGGTCGTTCAGCTGGCGCCGCCGCTGATCGCGGACCAGTCGACGTTCGACGAGATCGAGCAGGTGCTCCGCGCGACCCTCACGGAGGCGTGGACGAAGCTCTGACCCCGGACCCGTGCGCCGCTCCGGTCGGCTGATCGGAGGAATCGCGCCCCGCCCGCGCCGAGCCTGGACCGGATCGGCCCGCACGAGTCCTTACCGTGCCAGTGACCGATTGACCTTGCGCTCGTTCGCCCATATGGGGGAACGGACATTCGTTAGGTAAGCCGAGGTGCTTGGCATGGTTGCTTCGCCGGACGACGACGTGCTCTGGGGGCGCGGCGTCGCGTACGCGTACAACGGCTCGCCCGCGCTCGTCGGCGTCTCCGTCGGCGTCCGGCAGGGCGGCATCCTCGCCGTCACCGGTCCACGCGGCGCGGGCAAGTCCACCCTGCTCAGATGCCTGTCCGGTCAGCTCCCGCCGGACGAAGGCGAGGTGTGGTTCCAGAGCATGCCGATGCACACCCTCGCCCCGGCGGCCCGCGAGCGGCTGCGCCGCGAGCACTTCGGCTGGATCGGGACCGAACCGCAGCTGGTCCCCGAGCTCACCGTCTGGGAGAACGTGGCGCTGCCGCTGATGCTGCGCGGCGTCGGGCGGCGCGCCGCCCGGCACACCGCGCGGGAGTGGCTCGACCGGCTCGACGTCAGCGACCAGGAGCGGCGCCGCCCGGCGGCGCTGCTCCAGTCGCAGCGCCAGCGGGTGGCCATCGCCCGCGCGCTCGCCGCCGAGCCCGACGTGCTGTTCGCCGACGAGCCCACCGCCCCGCTGCACCAGGTCGACCGTGCCCAGATGCTGCGTACGCTCGCCACCGCGGCCCGTTCGCACGGCATCACCGTCGTCCTCGCCACCCACGACAGCGAGGCGGCCCCGCTCGCCGACCAGACCGTCGCGCTCCAGGACGGACGCCGGGCCGGTGCCGCCGTCCCGGCCCCTGAAACGGAGGAGCTCGGCGCGTGCTCAGTCTCCGCCTAGCCCTCGGCGCGCATCCCCTCGTTCTGCTGCGGCGGCTGCTGGTGACGGCGGCGTCCGCGGCAGCGGGCTTTCTGCTGCTGTGCACGCTGGGGTACGCGCTCGCCCACCCGACGCGGTCCGACGGCTCGGCCGCCCGGCTGCTGTGGTGCGTCGTACCGCTGGCGGCCACGGTGCAGTTCGCCGTCGCCGTCGCCCGCGCGGATCCCAGTGTGCGGGCCGGTCTGGGGCTGGACTCCGTCGGGCTGGGGCCGACCCGGCGGGCCCGGCTCGCGGCGGCCTCCACCGCGCTGTTCTGCACCCTGGGCAGCGCGCTGGCGCTCGCGGTGTTCTTGTACGTACGCGGGAACCTCGGCGGTCCGGCGGCGGCCGGAGGACTGGGCGACCAGCTCGGGCGGGGCGCGCGGCTGCCGCTGGGCGCGGTGTTCATCATGCTGGCGCTGGTGCCGGTGCTGGCGGCCATCGCCAGCGCGGCCTGCCTGTGGCCGCGCGAGGACCTGTGGTCGTACTGGCCCTGGCCGCGCGGCGAGCGGACGGCCCGTGGCGGGCGGCGTGGGGCGGCGCGGCCGGAGGCCGGTCGGCCCACGACGATCGGCCAGGCGGTGGCAGCGCGGATCGCCATGCGCCAGGCACCGGTTCCCGAAGGCCGAACGGAATCGGCGCAGCCCCCGCCGGAGCGGGCGCGGGGCGCTCAGCCCCCGCCCGGGTACGACATCGCCGGGTACGTGGGCCTGCCCTGGGGCGCGGCACTGATCGGCGGAGGGCTGGCCCTGGTGTCGTACACCAGCCGGGGCGCGGGCGCGGCGGCCGCCGAGGTGCTGCCGCTGCCCGGCCACAGCGTGGCGAGTCCGCCGGGCGTGGTCGTCGGCTGGGTGCTGACGGCACTGGGTCTGATGCTGGCGGGGCCGGGTCTGGCGTTCCTGTGCGGCGGACTGCTGGCCGCCGGTCGGCCGGGCCCGCTGCGCCTGCTGGCGGGCCGGGCCCTCCAGGAGGAGGCGCCGCGCCTGGGGCGGCCGCTGGGCGTGCTGTGCGCCGTGGCCTCGGGCGCGTACGGGGTCGTGGAGCTGTATGGCGCGGAGCTCGGCGACTGCGGCCCCGTCGCCGGGCTGGGCGCGGCCCTGGTCATGGCGTGCGTCACCGCGACCGCCCTCACCACCGCGCTGGAGGTCCGGGCGGGACGCGCGGCGACGCGGGACGCGCTGGTGCGCATCGGCGCCCCGACCCGCCTGCTGCGGGCCGCCGCCGCCGTGCGCTCGGCGGCGCTGCTGGCCGTGCTGGCCGGGCTGACATGGACGGTCGCCGAGCTGGTGACGATCCCGCTGACGCAGTGAGCCGCCGCGGCCCCACCGCCTCTTCCGGCCTTGCTGCCTTGGCCGGGGGGGGTGGGGACCGGGGGGCCGGGCGGCGCTGATCGGCCCGGACACGGATCAGTCGTCGGAGCTGAGCGGCACCACGTCGTCCGCGTCGAACGCGACACCGACCCGTTCCCCCGGCTCCGGCGCGTCGCGGAGCGCGCACGCGGCCTCCAGCCGGGGCGCGTTGTCCGGCTGGAGGAGCAGCGCGACGTGGTCGCCGCGGAAGGTCCGGCCGGTGACCGTGCACGGCAGCCCTTCGTCCACGGGGACCAGCCGCACCCCGGCCGGGCGGATCAGCAGCCGGCAGGCACCGGGCCGGGCGGCGGCCGGGACCGGGACCGTGCCCCAGGGGGTGTCCGCGGCGGCTCCGTGCACGGTGGCCGCCACCACGTTGTCGAAGCCGAGGAAGCGGGCGACGAACTCGGAGGCGGGGCGCCGCCACACCTCCAGCGGGGTGCCGGCCTGCGCGATCCGGCCGCCGTCCATGACCACCACCCGGTCGGCCAGCGCGAACGCCTCGCCCTGGTCGTGGGTGACGGCCAGCACGGTCGTACCCAACCGGTCGAAGAGCTGGCGCAGTTCGACCACCAGGCGTTCGCGCAGGGCCCGGTCGAGCTGGCCGAGGGGTTCGTCGAGCATCAGCAGGCGAGGGCTGGGGGCCAGGGCGCGGGCGAGGGCCACGCGTTGCTGCTCGCCGCCGGACAGCGCGGCCACGGCCCGCCGGGCGGCGCCGGGCAGTCCCACCAGGTCCAGCAGTTCGGCGACGCGGCGCTCACGGTCGGCGCGGCCGGTGCCGCGCATCCGCAGTCCGAAGCCGACGTTGCCGCCGACGTCGCGCTGGGGGAAGAGCTGGTGGTCCTGGAACATCAGGCCCACGCCGCGCCGGTGCGTCGGGACGCCGGTCTGGTCGCGGCCCGCCAGCAGCACTCGCCCGGCGTCCGCCCGCTGCAGCCCGGCGACGACCCGCAGCAGGGTGGACTTGCCGCTGCCGCTGGGGCCGAGGACGCACACCGTCTCGTGCTCGGCGACCTCCAGGTCCACGGCGTCCAGCGCGGTCCGCGCCCCGAAGCGGACGGTCAGCTGTTCCAGCCGCAGCATGGCCATCTAGAACTCTCCTGTACGGTCGGCCCTGACGCGCTCCAGCACCACCAGGGAGCAGGCGCACACGAGCATGAGAACGGTGCTCAGCGCCATCGCCTGCCCGTAGTTCAGGTCCCCCGCGCGGCCCAGGAAGCGGGAGACGGCGACCGGCAGCGTGGGGTTGTCGGGCCGGGCGATGAAGACGGTGGCGCCGAACTCGCCGAGCGAGACGGCGAACGCGAAGCCCGCCGCGATCCCCACGGCGCGTCCGACCAGCGGCAGGTCCACCTCGCGCCAGGCCCGCAGCGGGGAGGCGCCCAGCACGGCGGCCGCCTCGCGCAGTCGGTGGTCCACCGCCCGCAGCACCGGCAGCATGGTGCGGACGACGAACGGCACGCCGACCAGGGCCTGCGCCAGCGGCACCAGAACCCAGGAGGCGCGCAGGTCCAGCGGCGGCTCGTCGAGGGCGATGAGGAAGCCGAAGCCGACGGTCACGGCGGAGGTGCCCAGCGGCAGCATCAGCAGCGCGTCGAAGCCCCGTGCGAGGCGTCCGGCGCGCCGGGTGAGCGCGGCGGCGGCGAGGCCGCCGACGACCAGGGCGATGAGGGTGGCGGCGGCCGCGTACTCCAGGGAGTTCCACACGGCCTCGACCGGCGCGACGAGGAACATCCCGCCGCTGTCGTCGACCGATCCCAGGGCGCGGTAGTAGGCCAGGCCGTAGCCGTCGGGGGTCTCGAAGGACCGCGCCACCAGGACGCCGAGCGGCAGCAGGATCAGCAGCGCGATCTGGACCAGCACCAGGCCGAGCAGCGTCCACTGCCCGGCACCGCGCGGGCGGCGGGCAGTGTGCGCCGGGTCGACCAGCCGCAGGGTGCTCTCCCGGCGCCGGACGGTCCAGGCGTGCACCGCGAGCAGCGTGCCGACCGCCGCGAACTGCACCAGGCTGAGCACGGCGGCGGTGGGCAGGTCCAGCAGCTGGGCCGTCTGCCGGTAGATCTCCACTTCCAGGGTGGCGTAGTGCGGGCCGCCGAGGATCTGTACGACGCCGAAGGAGGTGAAGGTGAACAGGAAGACCATGAGCGCGGCGGCGGCCACCGCGGGGGCGAGCGCGGGCAGGGTGACGCGCCGCCAGGCCGCCAGGCGGCCCGCTCCGAGGACCCGCGCCGCCTCCTCCTGGCGCGGGTCGAGCTGCGCCCACAGCCCGCCGACGGTCCGTACGACGACCGCGTAGTTGAAGAACACGTGCGCCAGCAGGATCGCCCAGACGGTGGTGTCCAGGCGTATGCCCCACAGGTCGTCCAGCAGTCCGCCGCGGCCGAGCAGTGCCAGGAAGGCGGTGCCCACGACGACGGTGGGCAGGACGAACGGCACGGTGACCACGGCGCGCAGCAGGTGTCTGCCGGGGAAGTCCAGGCGTGCGAAGACGTACGCGCCGGGCAGGGCGAGGGCCAGGGTCAGGGCAGTGGAGGCGGCCGCCTGCCAGGTGGTGAACCACAGGACGTCGCGGACGCCCGGGTCGCCGAGCACCTCGCCGATGCGGTCGAACCGCCACCGGCCGTCGGCCTTGAGCCCGCGGGTGACGATGGCGGCCACCGGATACGCGAAGAAGACCGCGAAGAAGGCCAGCGGCAGGGCCATCAGGCCGAGCCGGACCGCCGCGCCGCGCGGGTTACGGCGGCGCGGCGCGGCGGCCGGGCTCGTCTTCACCGGCCGGTTGTCGGCAGGACGGGTCTTTACAGGACGAGGGAGGACCATGACTTGATCCACGGCTCACGGTTCTCGGCGATCTTCTCGGGAGCCATGGTCTCGGGGTGGTCCACCTTCGCGCCGAACTCGGTGAACAGCTTCGGCAGCTCGGCCCCCTTGAGGACCGGGTTGACCCACATGTTCAGCGGGATGTCCTCCTGGAACCGCTTGCTGATCAGGAAGTCCAGCAGGGCCTTGCCGCCTTCCTCGTTCCGGGCGCCCTTGAGCAGGCCCGCGAACTCGGTCTGCCGGAAGCAGGTGCCGGTCGCGACGCCGGTCGGCGCCTTCTTGGGCTGCGGCTTGGCGTAGTACACCTCGGCCGGGGGGCTGCCGGCGTAGGAGACGACCAGGGGCCGGTCGCCGCCGGCCTTCTTGCCTCCGGCGGAGCCGGAGAACCGGTCGTTGTAGGCCTGGCTCCAGCCGTCGACCACCTCGACGCCGTTGTCCTTGAGCTTCTTCCAGTAGTCGCGCCAGCCGTCGTCGCCGTACCGGGCGGCGGTGGCCAGGAGGAAGGACAGGCCGGGCGAGGACGTGGCGGCGTTCTCGGTGACCAGCAGGTTCTTGTACTGGGGCTTGACGAGGTCGTCGAAGGTCTGCGGCGGCGCCAGCTTCTTGTCGGCGAAGTACTTCTTGTCGTAGTTGACGCAGACCTCGCCGGTGTCGACGGGCGTCACGCGGTGCTTGTCCCGGTCGTACTGGACCGAGGCCGGGATCCGGTCCAGGCCCTTGGCCTCGTACGGGGTGAACAGGTCGTTGTCCAGCGCGCGGGAGAGCAGGGTGTTGTCGACGCCGAAGAGGACATCGCCTTCGGGGTGCCCCTTGGTCAGCACCGCCTTGTTGACGGCGACCCCGGCGTCCGCGTTCTCGAGGACCTTCAGCTTGTAGCCGCTCTTCCGTTCGAACTCCTTCTGTACCTCAGGGGAGAGTGCGAACGATTCGTGGCTGACCAGGGTGACGGTCTTGGAGCCACCGCTGTCGGCCTCGTCGGAGCCGTCGCAGGCGGCGAGGGTGGTGGTGGCGAGCGCGCCGAGGAGGGCGGCCCCGAGGGCGCGCCGAAGGCTGGTGTTCATCGGTTGTGCTGACTCCCTACGCCGGTATGACCCGGATCAGGTCCGAGGGTCTGCGGCGGTGCCGCACTCTCAGCGCTGTGTGCGCTCCCCTGTCGGATTGTTCATTTGTGCGAAGGCACAGTACCAGCCACCGTGTACCAGCCACCGTGCCGTGCTCAGCAGGGCCGTTCCGGCCTCGGCTCAGCGCTCGGCGGCCGCGAGCTGCCCGCAGGCGCCGTCGATCTCCTGGCCCCGGGTGTCCCGCACGGTCACGGGCACGCCGTGGGCCTCAAGCGCGGCCACGAACGCCTTCTCGTCCTCGGGGCGGGAGGCGGTCCACTTCGACCCGGGCGTCGGGTTCAGCGGGATGAGGTTCACATGCACCCGGTGGCCCTTGAGCAGCCGTCCCAGCAGGTCGGCCCGCCACGCCTGGTCGTTGATGTCCTTGATCAGCGCGTACTCGATGGAGATCCGGCGGCCGGACTTCTCGGCGTACTCCCAGGCGGCGTCGAGGACCTCGCGGACCTTCCAGCGGGTGTTCACCGGGACGAGGGTGTCGCGCAGCTCGTCGTCGGGCGCGTGCAGCGAGACGGCGAGGCGGCACTTGAAGCCTTCGTCCGCGAACCGCAGCATCGCCGGCACCAGGCCGACCGTGGAGACGGTGATGCCGCGCTGCGACAGCCCCAGCCCGTCCGGCTCGGGGTCGGTGAGCCGCCGGATGGCGCCGACGACGCGGTTGTAGTTGGCCAGCGGCTCGCCCATCCCCATGAAGACGATGTTCGACAGCCGCGCCGGTCCACCGGGGATCTCCCCGTCGCGCAGGGCCCGCATCCCGTCGACGATCTGGTGCACGATCTCGGCGGTGGACAGGTTCCGGTCGAGTCCCGCCTGGCCGGTGGCGCAGAACGGGCAGTTCATGCCGCACCCGGCCTGCGAACTGATGCACATGGTGACCCGGTCCGGGTAGCGCATCAGGACCGATTCGACGAGCGTGCCGTCGAAGAGCCGCCACAGGGTCTTGCGCGTGGTGTCGTCATCGCAGGAGATGTGCCGTACGACGCTCATGAGGTCGGGCAGCAGCTCACTGGCCAGCTTCTCGCGGGCCGCCGCCGGGATGTCGGTCCACTGCGCCGGGTCGTGGGCGTACCGGGCGAAGTAGTGCTGCGACAGCTGCTTGGCGCGGAACGGCTTCTCACCGATGGCGGCGACGGCCTCGCGGCGCTCGGCGGGCGAGAGGTCGGCGAGATGCCGCGGCGGCTTCTTGGCTCCGCGCGGGGCGACGAAAGTGAGTTCTCCGGGCTTCGGCATGGTCGTACCAGTGTCGCAGACGTGAGCGGAGGGCCCCGCCATCCTGTGGATAACGGGGCCCTCCGGCACGTTCGTGCAGTTCAGCGGCGGTTCATCCCTGCCCGACGAAGATCACGAGCAGCAGCCACACCACCGGCGCCGTCGGCAGCAGCGAGTCCAGCCGGTCCATGATGCCGCCGTGACCGGGGAGCAACTTGCCCATGTCCTTGATCCCGAGGTCCCGCTTGATCATGGACTCGCCGAGGTCGCCGAGGGTCGCGCTGATCGCGACGGCGAGCCCGAGCAGCAGGCCCTGCCACCAGACGCCGTCGTCGATCAGGTACTGCATGCACAGCGCGCCCGCGGCCATGGCGAAGGCCATCGCGCCCAGCAGCCCCTCCCGCGTCTTGCCGGGGCTGATGCGCGGCGCGAGCTTGTGCTTGCCGAAGCGCCAGCCGACGGCATACGCGCCGGTGTCGCTGACCACGGTCAGCAGCAGGAAGGTGACCACCCGCTTCGGCCCGTCGTCGGCGGCCAGCATGAGGGCCACGAAGGTGGCGAGGAACGGGACGTAGAACGCCGTGAAGACGCCGGCGGTCACATCGCGAAGGTAGTTCTCCGGCGGTTCGGTCATCCGCCAGACGAGCACCGCGAGCGCGGTGAGCGCCACGGCGACCCACGCGCCCTCGGCACCGCGCGCGTATCCGGCGATGACCATGGCGACGCCGCCGACGGCCAGCGGGATCAGCGGGGCGCGGATCTCCTTGCGTTCGGCGAGCCGTGAGGTGAGCTCCCACAGGCCGACCACCACGGCGAGCGCTATCACGCCGAGGAAGACGGGCTTGTAGATGAACAGCGACGCGACGATGACCGCGCCCAGGCCGACGCCGACCCCTATCGCGGCCCGCAGATCGCGGCCCGCGCTCTTCTTGGCGGGCGCGGGCGCGGTCTCGGGGGCCGGGTCGTGGGCCGGGGTGGGACTGTCGCGGTGAGCAGGAGGAACGGGTGGTCGGGCTGGCTCGTGCGTCCGGCCCGCCGGTTCCGGCTCGTCACGGAACAGGGGGCCGCTCGGCCGAGCGGCCCCCCGGTCACGGTCGTCCTGGTTTCCGCCTGCGTCGGGCACGGTGGGCATGGGCCGAGTTTGCGCCGCTTCGCCCACCTTGTGCGCGGGACCCGCCGACATGGCCAGTCCTTGGTCGGTCGGGCCCCAGTATCCGGCGCGTGGCGGGGCCCCCCAGGCAGAGTCGTTCATCAGACCTCAAGCAGCTCGGCTTCCTTGTGCTTGAGCAGCTCGTCGACCTGGGCCACGTACTTCGCGGTGGTGTCGTCGAGCTCCTTCTCGGCGCGGCGCACCTCGTCCTCGCCGGTCTCCTTGTCCTTGACAAGCTTGTCGAGGGACTCCTTGGCCTTGCGGCGGACGCTGCGGATCGAGATCTTCGCGTCCTCGCCCTTGCCCTTGGCGACCTTGATGAACTCCTTGCGGCGCTGCTCGGTGAGCTCCGGGAACGTCACGCGGATGATGCTGCCGTCGTTGCTCGGGTTGACGCCCAGGTCCGAGTCACGGATCGCCTGCTCGATGTTGCGCAGCGCGCTCTTGTCGAACGGGGTCACCACGGCCATGCGTGGTTCCGGCACCGAGAAGGACGCCAGCTGGTTGATCGGCGTCATCGCACCGTAGTAGTCCGCCACGATCTTGTTGAACATCGCCGGGTGCGCACGCCCGGTGCGGATCGCGGCGAAGTCCTCCTTGGCGACCACAACGGCCTTCTCCATCTTCTCCTCGGCCTCGAGGAGGATCTCTTCGATCACCACTTGCTCCTGGTGTTATCAGTAAGCAGAGCCTCGCCCCTGCGTGCGTCTTCTCCTGCACGGTGTCCGACCGGCAGGCCGTTGTCCATCCCCGTAACGGGCTGTGCAACCGTCGTCAGGCTGTCAGGCCCGGGTGCCCTCGGCGCTCACGAGCGTGCCGATCTTCTCACCCTTCACCGCGCGCGCGATATTGCCCTCGGCGAGGAGCTCGAAGACGAGGATCGGCAGCTTGTTGTCCCGGCAGAGGGTGATGGCGGTGGCGTCGGCGACCTTGAGGTCGCGGGCGATCACCTCGCTGTACTCCAGGGCGTCGAACTTCACCGCGTCGGGGTTGGCCTTGGGGTCGGAGTCGTAGACCCCGTCCACGCCGTTCTTCCCCATGAGAAGTGCCTCGGCGTGGATCTCCAGGGCGCGCTGGGCGGCGGTGGTGTCGGTGGAGAAGTACGGCATGCCCATGCCCGCGCCGAAGATCACGACGCGTCCCTTCTCCAGGTGCCGTACGGCGCGCAGCGGGATGTACGGCTCCGCGACCTGCCCCATGGTGATGGCCGTCTGGACGCGGGAGTCGATGCCTTCCTTCTCCAGGAAGTCCTGGAGGGCGAGGCAGTTCATGACGGTTCCGAGCATGCCCATGTAGTCCGAGCGGGCCCGGTCCATGCCCCGCTGCTGCAGCTCGGCGCCGCGGAAGAAGTTGCCACCGCCGATGACGACGGCGATCTGGGCGCCGTCCCGGACGACCGCGGCGATCTCCCGGGCCATGGTGTGCACGACGTCGGGGTCGACGCCGAGCGCCCCGCCGCCGGCGAATGCCTCGCCGGACAGCTTCAGCAGGAACCGGCGCGGTTTGCTGCCGCCGAGAGCGTGCTTGTCGCCGGCGGCCGGTGTGGCGTCATCGCCCTGATTCATTGGAGATCTCCTCGTGCACATACGAAGAAGGCCACTGCCGGATGGGTCTTCGACCTCTGCGGCAATGGCCTCCTCGTCACATCTGCGGCCGACCGGTTGACGGCTGGCTGCGTACGACCCTAGCGGGGCCGCACGTCATTCGCTGCCCTGCGGCAGGCTCAGGCGCCGACGCGGATGCGCGCGAAGCGCTTCAGCGTGACACCGGCCTCGGCCAGGACCTTCTCGACGGTCTTCTTGTTGTCCTTGGCGAACGGCTGCGCGAGCAGCGTGTTCTCCTTGAAGAAGCCGTTGACGCGACCCTCGACGATCTTCGGAAGGGCGGCGTCGGGCTTGCCCTCCTCCTTCGCGGTGGCCTCGGCGACGCGGCGCTCGTTCTCGACGACCTCGGCCGGGATTTCCTCACGGGAGAGGAACTTCGGCGCGAAGGCGGCGATGTGCTGCGCGACGTCCTTGGCGACCTCGGCGCTCTCCTTGTCCAGCTCGACCAGGACGCCGACCTGCGGCGGCAGGTCCGGGCTGGTGCGGTGCATGTACGCGAAGACGTAGCCGTCGGTGAACTGCGCGAAGCGGTCCAGGACGATCTTCTCGCCCAGCGTGGCGTTGGCCTCGTCGACATACGCCTGGACGGTCTTGCCGGCCTCGATCTCGGAGGCGAGCAGGGCCTCCAGGTCGGCCGGGGTGGTCTTGGCGACGTGCGCGGCGAGGGCCTCGGCGACGGCGACGAACTTGTCACCCTTGGCGACGAAGTCGGTCTCGCACTTGAGCTCCAGCAGGACGCCGGCGGTGTTGTCGTCGGCGATCAGGGAGACGACGGCACCGTTCTCGGCGGTGCGGCTCTCGCGCTTGGCCACACCCTTCTGGCCCTTGATGCGGAGGAGCTCGACGGCCTTGTCGACGTTGCCCTCGGCCTCGTCCAGCGCCTTCTTGCAGTCCATCATGCCGGCGCCGGTGAGCTCACGGAGCTTCTTGACGTCAGCGGCGGTGAAGTTCGCCATGGTCTGTGTTTCTCTTCTCGAAAGTCTCGAAGTCTCGATCGGAAGTCGGTGCTCTACGGGTGGACGGCGGGGGCGCGGGCCCCCGCCGTCGACAACCGTGAGGCTGGGGCGTCAGCCCTGCTCGGCGTCGGCGGCCGGAGCCTCGGCAGCCGGAGCCTCGGTGGCCGGAGCCTCGGTGGCCGGGGCCTCAGCGGCGGCCTCGGCCGGCTTCTCGGCCTCGTCGGCCTTCTTGTCGCCCTCGAGCAGGTCGCGCTCCCACTCGGCCAGCGGCTCGCCGGCGGCCTTCTCACCCTTGCCCTCGGCAGCGCCGGAGCGGGCGATGAGGCCCTCGGCGACGGCGTCGGCGATCACACGGGTGAGCAGGGTGACGGAGCGGATCGCGTCGTCGTTGCCCGGGATCTTGTAGTCGACCTCGTCCGGGTCGCAGTTGGTGTCGAGGATCGCGACGACCGGGATGCGGAGCTTGCGCGCCTCACCGACGGCGATGTGCTCCTTCTTGGTGTCGACGATCCAGACGGCGCTCGGCACCTTCTGCATCTCGCGGATGCCGCCGAGGGTCTTCTCCAGCTTGGCCTTCTCGCGGGAGAGGACCAGGAGCTCCTTCTTGGTGAGGCCGGAGGCGGCCACATCCTCGAAGTCGATCTGCTCGAGCTCCTTCAGGCGCTGCAGGCGCTTGTAGACGGTCGAGAAGTTGGTGAGCATGCCGCCCAGCCAGCGCTGGTTGACGTAGGGCATGCCGACGCGGGTCGCCTGCTCGGCGATCGCCTCCTGCGCCTGCTTCTTGGTGCCGACGAACATGATGGAGCCGCCGTGCGCGACGGTCTCCTTGACGAACTCGTAGGCGCGGTCGATGTACGACAGCGACTGGAGCAGGTCGATGATGTAGATGCCGTTGCGCTCGGTGAAGATGAAGCGCTTCATCTTCGGGTTCCAGCGGCGGGTCTGGTGCCCGAAGTGGACGCCGCTCTCCAGCAGCTCCCGCATCGTGACGACGGCCATGGCCGTACTCCTTGAGGTACTCGGTTTCGCGGTGACCGGGCGGCCTCCGCGCCTGACGCCCCGGCGCGCCTGCCACGGAGAAGTCTGGCGGGACCTTCCGAGGACCGAGGGACGCGGCCGCCGGGCTGCCCGAGAAGGCGGAAGCACCGGTGGCGGGGCGTGCGAAGTCGACCCGGTGACCCGGATCGCCATAAGAAGTGTACGGGACCGGTGCGGTGCCGGGTGACGGCGATATCCACAACCGGGGCGTTGTCCACAGAACCAGGGCAAGATCCCCGCGTCCGGCCGATACGCGGGACGGTGCCCGCATGCGATCACACAGCGCACTCGCGCCCGCCGTCCCGCGCCGTCTCCGTGTCCTCTGGTGGTACCGCCGCCTCCCGGCTCGGGGCTGCGGCGGGGCCGGGGGCCTGCCGCGCGGTCTCGTCCCGGCGGTACTGGCGGTCCTGTCCCTCGTCCTTCTGGGCGGGGCCGCGCCGGCCGCCGCGGACGACCGGAGCGCGCCCGACCGCGCCTGGCCCGTCGGCGGCACGCGCCCCGCGGTGTTGCGGGGCTGGGCGCCTCCGGCCTCGGACTACGGCCCCGGCCACCGGGGCGTGGATCTGGCGGCCGCCCCGGGCGAGACCGTCCGGGCCGCGGCCCCCGGAACCGTCGCCTTCGCCGGTCAGGTGGCGGGCCGCGGAGTGGTCTCCATCCTGCTCGGCCCTCCCCGGTCCGACGGCCGGGAGGCGCCCCCGAGCGGGCGGCCGGACCTGCGGATCACCTACGAACCCGTACGTCCCATGGTCCGCAAGGGAGACCGGGTGGCCGCGGGCCAACCGGTGGGCGTGCTGGGCAGCGGGCCGTTCCACTGCTCCGCTGGCTGCCTCCACTGGGGGCTCAGGCGCGGCGACCGCTACCTCGATCCGCTGTCGCTGCTGCCGCCGTCGATGCTGCGCCGCGGCCCCTCTCGGCTGCTCCCGGTCTTCGGCGTACCGGAGCGGCCGGAGCAGTCCGCGGCGGCGCCTCCCCTGCCGGTGCGGGACGTGTCCGGCGCACGGCCGGCCGGGTGGCTGGGCCTCGTCCCGGTCGCCACGCTCACGGCCGCCTCCTCATGGGCCCGGCTGCGGCTGTCCGCCGGGCCCCGGGAGCCTCGGGAGCGGGGTGGCCGGAGGGTCGGGCGGGCGCGGAGGCTCAGCCGCGCACGCCGCGCAGGGCCATGGCGACGGCCGCCTCGGTGATGTGTTCCGGGTTTTCCGCCGCGCCCAGCTCGATACGGCGGACGGCGGCGTCCACGACGCCCTGCAGCAGCATGGCGGCCAGGCGCGGCTGCTCGTGCCCGAGGCCGCTGAGCGCTTCGACGACCATGGCGATCAGTCCGCCGTGCGCGGCGCGGATCTTCTCGCGGGCTCCGGCGTCCAGCTCCCCGGCCGAGATCGCCACGACGGCCCGGTGGCGCCGGTCGCCGACGAGCGCGAGCTGCTGTCGCACATACGCCTCGATCTTCGCCTCGGGCGTGTCGGCGCGTTCCATCGCGGCCTCGACCTCGGCGGCCCAGACGGGGAAGTCGACGGCGCACAGTTCCTCGACGACGGCCGCCCGGGAGCGGAAGTACTCGTAGACGGAGGACCGCGCGAGGCCGGTGCGCTCGGCGAGAGCGGGGAAGGTCAGGGCCTCCGTACCGCCCTCGGACAGCAGGGATCGGGCCGCGTCCAGCAGGGCGCCGCGCTGCATCGTCCGGTGCTCGGCCACTGAGGCCGCTCGAATCCTGGGCACGTGACCACTGTACGAAAGGCGTCCCGCGAAGGGCGATCCAGAGGGACGATTCAGCGTCCGACGTCGGCCAGTTTCGCGCGCAGCTGGAGCACCGACTTGGTGTGGATCTGGCTGACCCGGCTCTCGGTGACGCCGAGGACCTGGCCGATCTCGGCCAGGGTGAGCCCCTCGTAGTAGTAGAGGGTCACGACGGTCTTCTCCCGCTCCGGGAGGGTGTTGATCGCGCGGGCGAGCAGCCGGCGCAGCTCCCGGTCCTCGGCCACCTCGACGGGGTTGTCGGCGGCGGTGTCCTCCAGGGTGTCCATGAGGCTGAGCCGGTCACCGCCCTCGCCGCCCACGTGGAGCAGTTCCTCCAGCGCCACCACGTTGGCCAGCGACAACTGGCTGAAGACGCCGTGCAGTTCGTCGAGGCCGATGTTCATCTCCGCGGCGACCTCGGCTTCCGTGGGAGTGCGGCGCAGGGCCGCCTCCAGCGTCGCGTAGGCGCGCTCCACCTCGCGGGCCTTCTGCCGCACCGAGCGCGGGATCCAGTCCAGCGCCCGCAGTTCGTCGATCATGGCGCCCCGGATGCGGGTGATCGCGTACGTCTCGAACTTGATGGCCCGCTCGGGCTCGAACTTCTCGATGGCGTCGATGAGTCCGAAGACTCCGGAGGAGACGAAGTCCGCCTGCTCGACATTGGACGGCAGCCCGACGCTGACCCGGCCCGCGACGTATTTGACCAGCGGCGAGTAGTGCAGGATCAGCTGCTCCCGCAGCCGTTCGTCGCCCGTCGCCTTGTACGAGCGCCACAGCTCGTCGAGCGAGGAGGGGGCGGCAGGGCGCGGCACGGCGCCGCCGGAACCGGCGGTCGGCGCCGCCGTGCGGTCAGACCCGGAGATGTGCTGGGGCATTCGTCGCCTTGAGCCGTTCTGCCGTGAGAGAGGGGCGGTGGAGGTGGGGGTGCGCTCCCGCCGGAAGCTCCGTGCGTGAAGCGTCACGCGGTCGCCGCGGTAAGCGGCGGATGGCGGTTCGGTGGTGCGCGGATACGGTCATCGCCTCAACCCTTTCACCCGATTGCCCCAAATCTAAGGACCGCCTCGCCGGGCGGCGCCCTTGCCGCCGCCCGGCCGTACCAACGTCCAGCGGTCGCCAGACCGTTCGACGAAACCAAGGGCGAGCAGCTCCTGGAGCCGGTGCAGCGCCTCGTCGCGGCCGGTCCCGGAGTCCCGGGCCACTTCGAGTGTTTCGCTGCCGCCCTGTGCCGACAACGCGTCCAGGACGCGTGCCGTCACGGTGTGCAGCGTGTCGCGTGCGACAAGAGGTCCGCGGCGCACCGGCGCGAGGTCGCCGATGTCCCCGATCAGCTCGACCACATCGGCCGCGTCGGTCACCACATGGGCTTCGCCCCGCAGGAGTTCGTTCACTCCCGCGGACAGGCCGCTGGTGACCGGACCGGGCACGCCTATGGTGGCGCGGCCGAGGTCGAGCGCGCGGCGGGCGGTGACCAGGGATCCGCTGCGGTACTGGGCTTCGACGACCACGGTGCCGCGGGTGAGGGCGGCGATGACGCGGTTGCGCAACACGAAGCGGCTGCGTGTGGGGTGTCCGCCGGGCGGTAACTCGGCGATCACCAGCCCGTGTTCCGTGATGTGCTCGATGAGTTCGGTGTGGCCGCGCGGGTAGGGCACGTTGACGCCGGAGGCCATTACCGCGATGGTCGCGCCGCCCGCGGCGAGCGTCCCGCGGTGCGCGGCGGCGTCCACTCCGTGGGCCGCGCCGGAGACCACCACCCACCCGCGCTCGGCGAGCCCGGATCCGAGCGTGGAGGCGACGTACGCGCCGTAGTCCGAGCAGGCGCGGGCTCCTACGACGGCGACGGAGCGCAGGGCCCACAGCCGCAGCGAGGCCGTGCCCCGGGCCCACAGCCCCACCGGGCGGGCGTCCCCCAGATCGTCCAGCTGGGTGGGCCACTCCACGTCGCCGGGGCAGATGAACGTGCCGCCGAGCCGGGCGACGGTCGCGAGGTCGGCCGCCGGATCGAGCTCGGCGGCCCGCAGTGCGCAGCCGGCCAGGCGCCGCGGGCTCACGCCAGGTGGGGGCGCCGCCTGGCCGGTGAGCGCCCGGAGCAGTTCCACGGCCCCGAGCCCGCGCAGCCAGCGCCCCACGGCCGGGTCCCCGGGTTCCACGAGCCGGGTGAGCGCCGCCCGCGCCAGCCGCTCCTCGTCGCCGACGCCGCTGCCCGCGGTGCGGCCCGCGCTCCGGTCCGGCTCCCGGCCACGGCCCTGCCGTGGCGCCGTCACCGCTCCCCCGCCCCGACCGGCACGCTGCGCCCGATCCCTGTGCGCAGGTGCAGGGCCTGGGCCACGTCCTCGGTTGTGGGTCTGTCATGTCCGGCGAGGTCGGCGACGGTCCAGGCGACGCGCAGCACCCGGTCCAGCCCGCGTGCGGTGAGCAGGCCGTGCTCCAGGTCCGTCTCGGCCTCTCGCAGCGCGCCCGGCGCCGGGTACCAGCGGGTGCGCAGCTCGTGACCGGGTACGTCGCTGTTGGCGGTCCAGGGCGTCTCCGCGTAGCGGGCGAGGGCCCGGGCGCGGGCCTCCAGCACGCGCGCGGCGACCGATGCGGTGCTCTCCGCGCCGCCGGGTGGTGCGGCCAGCTCGGCGCGGGAGACGGGTGAGACGTGGACGCGCAGGTCGACCCGGTCCAGCAGGGGGCCGGAGAGCCGGCCCTGGTACCGGCGGATCGCCATGGGGGTGCAGTCGCAGCCGTCGCCCCGCTGCGTGTGGCGGCCGCACGGGCATGGATTGGCGGCGAGGAGAAGCAGGAACCGGGCGGGCATGCGCATCATTCCGGCGGAGCGTGCGACGACGACATGGCCTGACTCCAGCGGCTGCCGCAGGGCGTCCAGGGCCTTGCCGCTGAACTCGGGCGCTTCGTCCAGGAACAGCACCCCCCGGTGCGCCAGGGAGACCGCTCCGGGTCGGGGGAGCCCGTTGCCGCCGCCGACGAGGGCGGCCATCGTCGCGGAGTGGTGGGGTGCGCAGTAGGGCGGGGCGTCGACGAGCGGCTTGCCGGGTGGGAGCACCCCGGCGACGGAGTGGACGGCGGTGACCTCCAGGGCTTCCTTCTGGGTGAGGGGAGGCAGGAGGCCGGGCAGGCGTTCGGCCAGCATCGTCTTCCCCGCACCCGGTGGCCCCATGAACAGCAGGTGGTGTCCTCCGGCCGCGGCGACTTCCAGGGCTTGGCGGGCGGCGTGCTGCCCGGCGACCTCGGCCATGTCCGGCTGGCGGGGCGCGACGGGCGACCCGGCGAGGACGCCGGTGCCCGCGCCGGCTCCGGGGACCATGAGTCCGGCCAGCATGGCGTCGGGCCGCCCGCGGTCCGGTGGCTGCTCCTCCTCGGGCACCGGTTCGTCCGTGAGGACCGCGATCAGCTGCCGCAGGCTCCGTACCCCGAGCACGGAGACGCCCGGCACGAGGGCCGCTTCGGCGGCGGTCTGCTCGGGTACGACGACCTGCCGGTATCCGGCGTCGGCGGCGGCCAGCACCGCGGGCAGCACGCCGCGCACGGGCCGGACCCGGCCGTCGAGGCCCAGCTCCCCGATCATCATCAGATCGGCCAGCTCGCGCGGGTCGAGGCGCTCGGCCGCGCCCAGCACCGCGCAGGCCACCGCCAGGTCGAAGCCGCTGCCGCCTTTGGGAACGGAGGCCGGGCTGAGGCCGACGGTGAGTTTCTTCTGCGGCCACTCGGCGCCCGAATTGAGCACGGCCGCGCGGACCCGGTCGCGGCTTTCGATCAGGCTCTTGTCGGGCAGGCCGACCAGGGTGAACGCGGCGACGCCCGGTTCGAGGTCGGCCTGGACCTCCACGACCACGCCCTCGACGCCGACGAGGGCCACCGAGCAGGTGCGGGCGAAGCCCATCAGGCGGCCCCCCGCACGTGCTCGATGACGGGCGCGCCACGGCCGGGCAGCAGTACGGCGACCACGTCGATGCGCACACCGCCCGGCGGCGGCCCGCCGTGGTGCTCCAGCCACCGCTCCGCGAGTCGCCGCAGCCGCTCCGCCTTGCGCGGCGTGACACCGGCCATGGGATGTTCGAACACTCCGGCCCTGCGGGTCTTGACCTCGCAGATGACCAGCGCGTCGCCGTCGCGGGCGACGATGTCGATCTCACCCGCGCGACATCGCCAGTTCCGGGCCAGGACGGCCATTCCGGCCCCGGTCAGATGCCGCGCGGCCATGTCCTCGCCGTAGCGGCCGAGGGCGCTTCGGGCCCGTGACGTCGTGGGTACGAGGGGTCGGCCCTCGGATGACTGTGGCATCGGCACCACCTCCGGTACCGACTCTGCGGTTCCGGCGCCGATCCATGGGATCTTGCTGGTTTTCGGTGGACAAGCCGCGGCTTGTGGATAACTCAGCCACCCGGAAGATCGAGGTCGCTCTTGTTCAGCTCCTCGATATTCACGTCCTTGAACGTGAGCACACGCACCTGCTTGACGAAGCGGGCCGGCCGGTACATGTCCCAGACCCAGGCATCAGCCATCGAGACCTCGAAGAACACCTCCCCCTGAACCGAGTGCACCTGCATCTCGTAGTCGTTGGTGAGGTAGAAGCGCCGCTCCGTCTCGATCACGTATTTGAACAGTCCGACGACATCGCGGTACTCCCGGTAGAGCTTCAGCTCCATCTCGGTCTCGTACTTTTCGAGGTCCTCGGCGCTCATGGCATGTTCCCCTTCAGCCGTGCGTCCCCCCATTGTGCGTCAGACACGCTCAGTCTCCAGGACCACGGGCGTGGCCGGGGGGCCGTCGTCGAGCAACGTCCGCAGCAGCGCGGCGAGCCTGGTGGGGTACACGGTCTCACGCGTGGCGGCCAGTTCCTCGCATGTCCACCAGCGCAGACCGGTCACGCTGCGCTGTTCCAGTTCGGTGATGTCGTCGCCCAGCCGGGCGGCCGTCTGCGCCGTACGCCCCAAGTAGTACCACTCGTCCTGGTCCCAGCGGCGCCCGGCGAACGGGAAGGAGCAGATCCGCCGCCACAGGACAGGCCCCAGGTCGACGTCGGTGATGCCGGTCTCCTCGGCCAGCTCCCGACGGGCCGCCTGTTCCCGCGTCTCGTCGCCCTCCAGCCCGCCGCCCGGGGTGAACCACCAGGTCGAAGCCGGGTCGTCGGGTTCGTATCCGTGCAGCAGGAGGATCCGGTCCTGCGGGTCCAGCAGGACCACGCGGGCCACCTTCCGCAGCTGCTCCCCGCCGCTGTCAGCCACTGACCGCCTCCGGGGTCCGCCGGGACGTGCCGCGGCGTGCCGCGACGCGGGCGATCGGCCCGTATGCCGCCCCACAGAAGATCAGCACCGCCCCGGCGACGACGGCGATCGTGAGCGGGCGCAGCGGGCCGGGCTCGGAGATGCCGCCGGGCAGGTCGGTGAAGCCGGTGGGCTTTTCCAGCATGCCGAGGCTGCCCATCGGCCAGGCGATGGCATCCACCCGGGCGCTCACGGCATCGCGCGCCACGGCGCCGCGGGTGCTGTCGGTCAGGTGCTTGCGCGAGTCCAGGGAGTCGTTGCGGTGATCACCGAGGAGGAAGAGCTTGCCCTTGGGCACGGTGGCGCTGAAGCCGGTGGGCGAGGCCGGGCCGTCGGGCAGATACGGTTCTTCGATCGGTTGGCCGTCGACCATCAGCCGACCCTGCGTGTCGCAGCACTGCACCCTGTCGCCGCCGACGCCGACGACGCGCTTGACCATCGGCTGGTCGCCCCAGGCCTTGTCCTTGAAGACCACGACGTCGCCGCGGCGGACCTCGTCGCCGTCGATGCGCTCGGCCAGGACCCGGGAGCCCTGCGCGATGGTCGGGGCCATGGAGTCCGTCGGGACGGTGTATGGCTGGTAGAGCACGGCGCCCCAGATGAATCCGCCGAGGAACAGCACGCAGCCGACGGCCACGGCCAGGCCGGACAACACTCTGCCCGGCCCGCCGCGGCCGTCACCCGTTCGCTGTGCTCCGCTCATCCCCGTGCTCCCGCCCCGTGCTGGGGGTCCTGGTGGCAGACCCCGCGTTGAAGATCCGGTTCCGTATGCCGTGTGGCATGGAATCGCACCTTACCCGGCGGTTCGAACGCGCGTCAGCACTCCGGCCGCGAGCAGACCGCGCAGCGAGCGGTGCCGCGTCAGCTGTCCCGGCGTGTGGCCGTCAGCGGTCCTGACGTGCGGCCGTCAGCCTCCCGGCATACGGCCCCGTCAGCCGTCCTGGCTTGCAGCCGTCAGCCGTCCCGGCGTGTGGCATCGGCCCGGTCGCCCGACGACGCGCCGACCGGCGCGCCCGCACCGCCCTCGGCCTTGCGGATCAGCCGGCGACGGCGCCACAGCACGATCGGCACGGCGCCCGCGAGCCCGAGGGCCGAGGGAGCCGCCGCCATCGCGGCGTTCAGACCCGGCTGGCCGAAGGTGTCCGGCACCGGCAGCGTGGCCCAGCGGTCGATCGGCCAGGCGACGACGAAGGCGCGCCCGACGACGTCGTCCACCGAGATCGTGCCGTCGTGCAGCTCCTGGTTGTAGCGCGAGTCCCGCGAGTCCTTGCGGTGGTCGCCCATCACCCACAGCCGACCCTCGGGTACCTTGACCGGCCCGAACGGCTGGTTGTCACAGGGCGTGTTCCCGGGGAAGAGGTACGGCTCGTCCAGGGCCTTGCCGTTGACCTTGACCGGCCCGCCCGCCTTGCACTCCACCGTGTCCCCGCCGACCGCGATGACCCGCTTGATCAGGTCCTTCTCATCGGCCGACGGCATCAGGCCGATGGCGCTGAGGACCGTCTGGATACCTTCGGCCACCGGACCGGAGTCGGTCTTCGGGGCCTCGTTCAGCCAGCCGCCCGGGTCATGGAAGACGACGACCTCGCCGCGCTCGGGCTCCGAGCCGAACCACGGAGTCAGCTTGTCCACCAGCACCCGGTCGCCACGCTGCAACGTGTTCTGCATGGAGTCCGACGGGATCGAGAACGCCTGCACCAGGAACGTCTTGATCAGCAGCGCCAGCAGCAGCGCGATACCGATCAGGATCGGCAGCTCCTTCCAGAAGGAGCGCTGCTTCTTCTTCGGCTTGCCGTCTCCCTCGCCGTCAGCGGCGTCCGCGGCGTCCTCGGAGTCCCCGGGCCGGGTGCCGGCCTCTGGCGTCGTCCCCGCCTTGTCGGCTACCGCTTCGGCAGGCCCCGTGGACGTCTCTCCGGAGTCGACCGCCTCGTCCGCGGGCGGCTCCCCGGTCGTTTCGGACTGCTTGTCGGGCTCGTCGTGGCCGGACCGTGCGCCGACCGCCACATCCCCCACATCTACTCCTCACGCCGCGTTGCTGCCTGCGCCAGGTTCGACGCAGGCCCACCACTCCCATAACGAGCGGGAGTTCCGCAGGGGTCGGGAGCCGGACCATTCCGTACTGATCCGTGGGGGCAAGCCTATGCGCCGAGCCGTCCGCCTGCTGCTCGCCACTCGGCGCGTCCTTCACTGAAGCATACGTGGATGGCTCCTCCAGCCGTCGCCAGTGGCCGAACGGCCATGCGATCACCATCGCGCGGCCGACCACCCGTTTCTCCGAGATCGTGCCGTGGCCCTCCTCGTCCAGGTGGGAACGGGAGTCCGCCGAGTCCTCGCGGTGGTCGCCCATCATGAAGAGCCGGCCCTCGGGCACCTTAACCTTGAACGGGGTCTGCGACGGCGCGTTGCCCGGGTGCAGATACGACTCGTTCAGCGGCGTGCCGTTGACCGTGACCCGGCCGTCCTTGTCGCAGCACTGCACCGTGTCCCCGCCGACCGCCACCACCCGCTTGATCAGGTCCTGCTCGTCGTCGGAGGGCAGCAGGCCGATGAAGGTGAGGAACTGCTTCGCCTGCTTGATCACCACCGGATCGTCCGCCGGCGGCTTGCGCTCCTCCTGCAGCCAGCCGCCGGGGTCGCTGAAGACCACGACGTCCCCGCGCTCCGGCTTCGCGCCGAACCAGGGGGTGAGCTTGTCCACCAGCACCCGGTCGCCGATCCTGATCGTCTGCTCCATGGAGCCGGACGGGATCACGAAGGCCTGCACCAGGAACGTCTTGAGCACCAGCGCGATCAGCAGCGCCACGCCTATGAGGATCGGGATCTCCTTCACTGCGGAACGGCGCCGCCGGCGCTTGATCCGGCGCAGCTTCTTGCGCCGCTCGGCCCGCCCGCCCGGTACCCGCTCCCCCGGCCGCTCCGCGTCGGCGCTGTGGGCGCCGCCGCCCGCCCGGCAGCGTCCGTGCCGCGGCCGTCCGCGCTTACCCATGGGCCCCGCCCGGCTCCGGGACCCGGTCGAACGCCCCGGGCCGCTCCAGCGACGTCCAGCGGCCGAACGGCCAGCCGATCCACTCGGCCCGTCCGATCACCTTGTCGACCGGGACGGTGCCCCCGCCCGGCGCGCCCAGGTGGTCACGGGAGTCCCGCGAGTCGCTGCGGTGGTCCCCCATGACCCACAGCCTGCCTTCGGGTACGACGACGTCGAAGCGCACCAGCGAAGGGGCGTCGCCCGGGTACAGATACGGCTCGTCCACCGGATGCCCGTTCACCTTGATCCTCCCCCGTCGGTCGCAGCAGGTGACCCGGTCACCGCCGACGCCCACCACGCGCTTGATGTAGTCGGTCCCGGCCGGCTCGGCCAGCCCGAGGGCCGCGCCCACCTCGCGCAGCAGCCCCGTCACCGGGTTCCCGGACGACTCCTCCTGCGCGAAGGAGCCGGTGCCGTCGAAGACCACCACATCGCCGCGGCGCGGCTCACCACCGAAACGGTACGCCAGCTTGTTCACCAGCACCCGGTCTCCGGGACGCAAGGTGTTCTCCATCGACCCGCTGGGGATCAGGAACGGCTGGACGACGAAGGTGCTGACGAGGAGCACCACGGTGCAGCAGATCGCCGCGACCAGCGCGTACGGCCGCCAGCCGCGCCGGCGCGACGAGTCCGGGTGACGAGGACGCGATGAACCCGGCGTGCGCCAACGCAACGAGCGCGACCGCTCCTGCGCACTCTCGTCGGGTGCGGAGGAGCGGTCGCGCTCGGAGACGGTTGCGTCGGTGTCCATCGGGCCAGAGCCTATCCGCCCTGCCCAGGACGCCCGACACCGCTTCAGTTGTCGCGCTTCTCCTTGATCTTCGCGGCCTTGCCGCGCAGGTCACGGAGGTAGTACAGCTTCGCACGGCGCACGTCACCGCGGGTGACGACCTCGATCTTCTCCACGATCGGGGTGTGCACCGGGAAGGTGCGCTCGACGCCGACGCTGAAGCTGACCTTGCGGACCGTGAAGGTCTCGCGCACGCCCGAGCCCTGGCGGCGGATGACGACGCCCTTGAACTGCTGCACACGGGAGCGGTTGCCCTCGATGACGCGGACGTGGACGTTGACCGTGTCGCCGGGGCGGAAGGTCGGGATGTCGCTGCGCAGCGACGCGGCGTCGACGTTGTCGAGCAGGTGAGACATGAGTGTCTGCTTTCCTCGCCGATGCCACAGGTCATCGGCGGTATGTCGGGATGAGGATGGGGTGCCGTCCGATCGGGCCGGCGTCGTGTCCCCCTGTGGCAGGGGCGCCGGCCGGACGTACAGCAGCGCCCTATTCTTCCACGGCCTCGGCCGACCGCCCAAATCGACCGTCCGGCCGCTCCTGCCAGCCCAGCTCGGCCAGGAGCTTGCGGTCGTGTTTGTCCAAGGTGGCGGGGTCGCAGCGTTCGATCAGGTCGGGGCGGTTGCGGCTCGTCCGCCGGAATGCCTCGTCCCGGCGCCAGCGGGCGATCTTGCCGTGGTGCCCGCTGACCAGGACCTCCGGGATGCCCCGGCCGCGCCACTGCGGCGGCTTGGTGTAGACGGGGCCTTCGAGGAGGTCGGCCATCGCGCCGGGGGCGAAGGAGTCGTCGCGGTGCGACTCGGCGTTGCCGAGCACCCCGGGGAGCAACCGGGCCACCGCCTCGGTGATCACCAGGACGGCGGCCTCGCCGCCCGCGAGGACGTAGTCGCCAATGGAGACCTCGTGAACCTCGTAGTGCTCGCCGTACTCCTCGATGACCCTGCGGTCGATGCCCTCGTAGCGGGCGGGGGTGAAGACCAGCCACGGCCGCTCCGCCAGCTCGACGGCGAGCGCCTGGGTGAACGGGCGGCCGCTGGGGGTGGGGACGACGAGGGTCGGCTTCGTCTCCGCCGCACCGGATTCGATGATCGCGTCCAGCGCCTCGCCCCACGGGTCGGGCTTCATGACCATGCCGGGCCCGCCGCCGTACGGGGTGTCGTCCACCGTGTTGTGCCGGTCGTGCGTCCACTGCCGCAGGTCGTGTACGCGCACGTCCAGCTGTCCGCGGGCGCGCGCCTTGCCGACCAGCGAGACGTTCAGCGGCTCCAGGTACTCGGGGAAGATCGTGACGACGTCGAGGCGCATCAGGACTCGTCCCGGCTGCTGGCGACCTCTGCCTGGGCATCGTCGAGGAGGCCGGGCGGCGGGTCGATGACGGCCCGCTGCGCCTCCAGGTCGATCTCGGGCACGATCTCGCTGACGAACGGCACCATGATCTCCTGGCCGTCGGGCCGCTTCACGATCAGCAGGTCCTGGTACGGCAGGTGGGAGATCTCGGTGATCCGGCCGACCTCCGCGCCGTCGACGGTGACCACGTCGATGTCGATCAGCTGGTGGTCGTAGAACTCCTCGGGGTCCTCCGGGGCCTCGTCGGGGTCGACCTCCGCGATCAGCAGGACGTTCCGCAGCCCCTCCGCCGCGGTGCGGTCCTTGACGCCTTCGAAGCGCAGCAGCAGGCGGCCGCTGTGCACCCGGCCGGTCTCGATCGTCAGCGGTCCGGCGGAGGCCGGGTCGGTGGCGAGCCGCGCGCCCGGCGCGAGCCGCAGCTCCGGCTCGTCGGTGCGCACCTCGACCGTGACCTCGCCCTTGATGCCGTGGGCGCGGCCGATCCGCGCGACTACCAGCTGCACTGTGATCAGTCCTTTCACGCACACGGGCCGGGAAGGGCCGTCAGCCCTCCCCGGCCCGTGCCGGTGCTCTATCTCTCGCTGCTCAGCGGATCTGGTCCACGTCGACGAGGTCGACGCGGATACCACGGCCGCCGATAGCGCCCACGACGGTACGCAGGGCGCGTGCGGTGCGGCCGTTGCGGCCGATCACCTTGCCGAGGTCGTCGGGGTGCACCCGGACCTCCAGCACCCGCCCACGGCGCAGGTTGCGCGAGGCGACCTGCACGTCGTCGGGGTTGTCGACGATGCCCTTCACGAGGTGCTCAAGCGCCTCTTCGAGCATCCTCAGGCCTCGGTGGACTCGGAGGAGGAGGCCTCGGCCTCGTCCTTCTTGTCGGCCTTCTTCGCCTTCGGGGTGATGGCCTCACCCTTCGGCTCGTCACCGGCGTCCTTGGCCGCGGCCTCGAACAGCGCGCGCTTGTCGGCCTTCGGCTCGGCGACCTTCAGCGGCTCCGGGGCGGGCAGGCCCTTGAACTTCTGCCAGTCACCGGTGAGCTTCAGGATGGCCAGAACCGGCTCGGTCGGCTGCGCGCCGACACCCAGCCAGTACTGCGCGCGCTCCGAGTCGACCTCGATACGCGAGGGGTTCTGCACCGGGTGGTACAGGCCGATCTCCTCGATGGCCCGGCCGTCACGGCGGGTGCGGGAGTCGGCGACGACGATGCGGTAGTGAGGCGAACGGATCTTGCCCAGACGCTTCAGCTTGATCTTGACTGCCACGGGAGTGGTGTCTCCTGGTCTTGACGTGGTTGGGCACAACGAGATGCCACGTGGGGTTGCGGTACCCGAGTGCCCGATGGACGCGTCAGCCGGAGGAGAGAGGGGTCCTGTGCGGCTGTCGAGTACAGCTGACCATTCTGCCACACGGCGGCCGCGCCCCCGTACGCCGGGCACCCGGTCAGGCGACGGCGGCGGCTTCCGGGATACGGAAGGGCTTGCCGCACCCGCCGCACATGATCGGCGCCTGGGCGAGGACGGACGGAACGACACGGACGTTCCGTCCACACTCGCAGACCGCCTTGACCCGCACGCCGCCGCCGGAGGAGCCATGTCTCGCGGCGGGCCCGCGGAACGTGCGGGAGGTGTCGGCGGTGGTGGCGACGGTGTGCGCCTTGAGGGCGCGCTGGAGCCGCTCGATCGTCGGCCGGTACCGCTTTCTCGCGTCGGCGCTGAGGGTGACCAGGGAGAAGCCGCTGCTGGGGTGTGGTTCCTCCGTATGGTCCAGGCCCAGTTCCTCGGCGATCGCCAGGAACCGGCGGTTGTGGTAGCGGCCGGCGCGGGAGGTGTCCCGGACACCGCGAGCGGCCGCGATGCCATGGACTGCCTCGTGCAGCAGCCGTTCGAAGGAGAGCTCGGCCCCGCAAGCGGACGACGACTCTCCGATCAGGGATTCGGGCGCGGCGAGATCCGGCAGCTCGGGGTGGTGCCGTTGAATGTCGGCCCACGCTTGTGCCAGTTCCGCGGCGAGAACAGGTGGTGTCGTGCTCACGTCGTGATAACGACTCGGCACCGCCCGGTGTTCCGATTCCGGGGCATCTCAAATAATTTTGCACGTACCAGTCAGTTCACGCCGATGCGGTCCTAAAAGCAGCAGACGCTCCGTACGGACGCCAGGTGGCGCCATACGGAGCGTCAACACTACCGGTACGAAGCGTCAGTACGCACGGGCGACGATCGCGATCGTGCCGGGGGCGTCGTCGGCGTCCGGCACCGACCCGTCCTCGGCGACCAGACACCGTACGGTGACCGACTGCTCGGCCAGCTTGGCCTCGCCCTCGGCGCCGAGCGTCGACCAGGGGATACGGGCCCAGCCGGTGGCGGCCGCCTCGACGGCCTCCTCGATCGTGGACACGTCCTTCGTACGCGACTCACGGCGCTCACGGGACTCGCGGAGCAGCTGCGCCTGGTCCTCCTCGAACACCTTGGGCAGCAGCTCGGCGAGGCCGTCGAGGGACACCGGCTCCTTGCCGCCGGGGATGCGGCGGGCCAGCATGGCGGTGCCGCTCGTAAGGTCGCGGGGGCCGATCTCGATGCGCACCGGAACACCCTTGAGCTCCCAGTCGACCGCGCGGCGGCCGAAGGGGGTGTCCACGCGGTCGTCGACCTGGACGCGGATGCCGGCCGCCTTCAGCTGGTCGCCGATCTCGCGGACCTTGGCGACCGCCTCGTCGCCCTTGATCGCCATGACGACGACCTGGACGGCGGCGAGCCTCGGCGGGACACGGAGGCCGTTGTCGTCGCCGTGCATCATCACGAGGGCGCCGATCATGCGGGTCGTGGAGCCCCAGGAGGTCTGCCAGACGAGCTCCTGCTTGCCTTCCTTCGACAGGTACTGCGTGTTGAAGGCCTTGGCGAAGTTCTGGCCGAGCTCGTGGCTCGTTCCCATCTGCAGGGCCTTGCCGTCGCCCATCATGCCCTCGAGGGTGAGGGTGTTGATCGCGCCGGCGAAGCGCTCCTTGGGGGTCTTGCGGCCGAGGACGACGTCCATCGCGAGGACGTTCTCCATGAACTCGGCGTAGACGTTCTTGTGGATGTGCGCCGCGAAGTCGCGGGCGTCCTCCTGTGTGGCGTGGGCGGTGTGGCCCTCCTGCCAGAGGAACTCGGTCGTACGCAGGAACAGCCGCGGCCGCATCTCCCAACGGACCACGTTCGCCCACTGGTTGATGAGCAGGGGCAGGTCCCGGTAGCTCTGGACCCACTTCGAGAAGTAGTCGTTGATGATCATCTCGGAGGTGGGCCGGACGACCGCCGGCTCCTCGAGCTCCTTGCCACCGCCGTGCGTGACGACCGCGAGCTCGGGCGCGAAGCCCTCGACGTGCTCGGCTTCCTTCGTCAGGTACGACTGCGGGATGAGGAGCGGGAAGTACGCGTTCTGGGCGCCGGCGTCCTTGATGCGGGCGTCCATCTCCTGCTGCATCCGCTCCCAGAGGCCGTACCCGTACGGTCGGATGACCATGGTGCCGCGCACCGGGCCGTTGTCGGCCAGCTCGGCCTTGTTGATCAGATCCTGGTACCAGCGCGGGAAGTCGTCCGCCTGGGGAGTGAGTACGGGAGCCTTTGCCATGGCGACGATCGTACGGCGGCCCCGGGCCGAACCGTGAATCGGGCCGTACTGGATGCCGGACCGGTACGCCCACTGGACGGCGGCGCGGAAGCGCAGTTCTCTGGCATGAGGGGCCCGGTCGACAGGGCGCCGCGCGGGGGAGGGAAGGCAATTCGGCACTGCTTTCAGCGGATTGGGGCATGCGATGACACCCACACTCGTCCAGCGGCATCACCCGGACAGCGCTTTGGTACATCCGCGCTCGGATCCGCGGCCCGTTCTCCCCTCCGCTCCGCGGCCGGACCCGGCCGGACCGCGCTCCCGCGCCCGCGCCGTGGACTGGGCGGAGATCCAGGAGCGGATGCTGGTGCCGCTGTACGAGGCGGTCTACGCGCGGCTGGACGTCGGCGCGGGGACCCGGCTGCTGGGGCTCGGCTGCGGCTCCGGGCTCGCCCTGCTGATGGCGGCGGCCCGCGGCGCGGAGGTCTACGGGACGGAAGCGGACCCGCAGCGCCTGGCGCTGGCGCGCGAGCGGCTCGCCCGCGCGGGTGGAACGGCGAGCGGAACGTACGGGAGCAGAGCGCACGGAGACGGCGCGCGCGCCGCGAGCGTGCGCCTGTTGCCCGGCGGTCCCGGCCGATTCGCGGAACACGGCCCCGCCGCCCCGCCGTTCACCTTGGTGACAGCTTTCGACCTGGCCGTGACCGCGGGTTGCGGCGCCGATGGAGGGAGGACGGGGGACGCGCCCGGCGCGGCCGGGGGCGCGGTGGAGGCCACCACGAGCATGCTGCGAGAAGCCGCCGGTCTCACCGAGCGGGGCAGCGCGATCGTCCTGGCGGGCTGGGGGCCGCCGGAGCGGTGCGCCACGGCTTCGGTGTTCCGGGTGGCGGCGCGGCTGGCGTACCGCCCGCTCCTCGGCTCCCCGGGCGGTACGGGCGGCGCCGGGGCGCGCGCCGGCGGGCGGCTGTCGATGGGGGTACCTCCCGTGCCCGAAGGGCTATGGGGGAGAGACGACCTGGAGCTGATCGCGCGGCGGGCGGGGCTGCGGCCGGACGGCTCCGGGCGGGTCACGTGCCCCTTCGGGTACGCGGATGTGGGCAGTGCGGTGCGCGGTCTGCTGTCGACGGGGGTGTTCGACACGGCGGAGCGGGCGACGGACGGCACACAGGTACGCAAGGAGATCACCGAGGCGCTGCACCCGTACCGGCGCCCGGACGGCACGGTGTGGATGCCGAACGTGTTCCGCTACGTCATCGCCCGGACGTAGCCGCGCCGGCTCCTCCCCGCAGGCCGCTCTTGGACGGCGACGTGCCCGTGGCCCGTGAAACGCCGGACGCCGGGCGGACTGGCAGAACCAGCGCGCCCGGCGTCCGGGTGGGACGTCCTGCCTACTTCGGCGGCAGCAGGTCCTTGAACTCCTTGGGCAGTTCGAAGTCCGCCGCGTCCTGACCCGCGCCCGGCAGCCCGAACGCGCCACCCGGCTGGGCCCCGGGTCCGGCCGCCCTGCGCTGTGCGGCGGCCTCCTCCTCGGCCTTGCGCTTCATCGGGTTGCCGCTGCGCTGCTTCCCCTTGGCCTTCTTCTGCTGCTTGCCCTTGCGCTTCGCGGCGCCGCCGCCCATGCCCGGCATCCCGGGCATACCCGGCATCCCGCCGCCCTGGGCCATCCGCGACATCATCTTGCGCGCGTCGAAGAACCGCTCCACCAGGTTCTTCACCGCGCTGACGTCGACACCGGAGCCGCGCGCGATACGGGCCCGGCGCGAGCCGTTGATGATCGTCGGGTCCTGGCGCTCGGCCGGGGTCATCGACTTGATGATCGCGGCGGTGCGGTCCACGTCCCGCTCGTCAAGGTTGTTGATCTGGTCCTTGATCTGCCCCATGCCGGGCAGCATGCCGAGCAGCTTGGAGATGGAGCCCATCTTCCTGACCTGCTCCATCTGCGCCAGGAAGTCGTCGAGCGTGAACTCCTTGGGGCCCTTCGCCAGCTTGGCCGCCATCTTCTCGGCCTCGGCCTGGCTGAAGGTCTGCTCGGCCTTCTCGATCAGGCTGAGCATGTCGCCCATGCCGAGGATGCGGGACGCCATGCGGTCCGGGTGGAACGCGTCGAAGTCGTCCAGCTTCTCGCCGTTGGAGGCGAACATGATCTGCTTGCCGGTGATGTGCGCGATGGACAGCGCGGCACCACCGCGGGCGTCACCGTCGAGCTTGGAGAGCACCACGCCGTCGAAGCCCACGCCGTCGCGGAACGCCTCGGCGGTGTTGACCGCGTCCTGGCCGATCATCGCGTCGACGATGAAGAGGATCTCGTCCGGGGAGATGGCGTCGCGGATGTCCGCGGCCTGCTGCATCATCTCCTGGTCGATACCGAGGCGGCCCGCGGTGTCGACGATGACGATGTCGTGGACCTTGGTCTTCGCGTACTCGATGGAGTCCTTGGCGACCTGCACCGGGTCGCCGACGCCGTTGCCGGGCTGCGGCGCGTAGATGCCGACGCCGGCGCGCTCGGCGACGACCGCGAGCTGGTTGACCGCGTTGGGGCGCTGGAGGTCGCAGGCGACCAGCAGCGGAGAGTGGCCCTGGCCCTTGAGCCAGCGGCCGAGCTTTCCGGCGAGCGTGGTCTTACCGGCACCCTGCAGACCCGCGAGCATGATCACGGTCGGCGGCTGCTTGGCGAAGCGGAGGCGGCGGGTCTCGCCGCCGAGGATGCCGATCAGCTCCTCGTTGACGATCTTGATGACCTGCTGGGCCGGGTTCAGGGCCTGGGAGACCTCGGCACCCAGGGCCCGTTCCTTGACCTGCTTGATGAAGGATCGGACGACGGGCAGCGCGACGTCCGCCTCGAGGAGGGCGATCCGGATCTCGCGCGCCGTGGCGTCGATGTCCGCCTCGGACAGGCGGCCCTTGCCCCGGAGGTTCTTGAACGTCGCTGCGAGGCGGTCGGAGAGGGTATCGAACACGGTGGTGGCGAATCCTTCTGGTCGGCGGTCGGGTCGGCGGTCGGCCTCCAAGGGTATCCGCACGCCCGGGAAACGGTCTGCCCCTGGCTCCTGAGAGCGTTCCCAGGACAGGCGGAACCACCCATAAACGGTGAAGGGTGCCCGCCCGCCCCGGCACCTGGGAACGTTCCCAGGTGCTCAGCCGCCCAGCGCCCGCTCGACCTCCCGCGCCACCTCCGCCGCACGCTCCGCGCGCAGCGGTGCCCCGGCCGTGTCGGTGACGTAGAAGGCGTCCACCGCGTTGGAGCCCAACGTGCTGATCCGGGCGCTGCGGACCACCACTCCGGCCGTCTCCAGGGCGCGGCCGATGCGGTGCAGCAGGCCGGGGGCGTCCTGCGCGCGTACCTCGATGACCGTGGCGAACTGCGAGCTCCCCTGGGCGACGGTGACGCGCGGCGGGGGTGCGTGCAGGCCGCGGCGGCGCGGGTACCTCGCGTAGGCGGCCTCGCGTTCCGCGAGCCGGGCGGCGATGTCCAAGGACCCCTCCAGCGCCCGCAGCAGGTCCCTGCGGAGCCGGGCGGCCTGCGGCAGGGAGCCGTACTCCGCGGCGACGCGCCAGTCCAGCAGCAGGACGCCGGTGCCGGGGGCCGGGGCGCCGGGGGGCGCCGTCAGTTCCTCCGGCAGGTCGACCGCGCGCAGGTCGGCGGCCCGCACGGTCAGCCGGTGCAGCGCGAGCACCCCGGCCGCGGCGGGCAGGATGCCGGGCTGGTCGGGGACGGCGATGAGCAGTTCGACGCCGATGGGCTCGGGCCCGTCGGCGGCGGGACCGTCGCCCTGGTCCCGGGGAGCCCCCGGCTGGGCGTGCAGCGCCAGGACGGGCCCGCCGGTGCGCCAGGCCTCGATCGCCAGCCGCTCCTGCTCCGCCGTGGGGCGCCGGGGCGCGGTGTGGTCGCCGCCCGGTTCGCCGGTGAGCTGGGCGGCGACCCGTGCGACCAGGTCGGCGACGAGGGCGCCGCGCCAGGTGCTCCAGGCGGCGGGCCCGGTGGCGAGCGCGTCGGCCTCGGTGAGCGCGTGGAGGAGTTCGAGGGTGCTGGTGCTGCCGACGGCTGTGGCGACGGACCGTACGGTCGCCGGGTCGTCCAGGTCGCGGCGGGTCGCGGTCTCGACGAGCAGCAGATGGTGGCGGACGAGGGTGGCGAGCACGGCCACGTCCGCGCGGTCGAAGCCGATCCGGGCGGCGACGTCGCGGGCGATGGTCTCGCCGACGACCGAGTGGTCGCCGGGCCAGCCCTTGCCGATGTCGTGCAGCAGGGCCGCGACGAGCAGCAGGTCGGGTCGGCTGACGCGGCGGGTCAGCGACGCGGCCCGGACGGCGGTCTCCACCAGGTGCCGGTCGACGGTCCAGCGGTGCACGGGGTTGCGCTGCGGGCGGCAGCGGACGCGTTCCCAGTCCGGCAGCAGCCGGGTGATCAGCCCTTCGGCCTCCAGCGCTTCCCAGACCTCCACGGTGGACTCGCCCGCGCCGAGGAGGGTCACGAGCTCCTCGCGGGCCTCGGACGGCCACGGGACGGGCAGCGGGCGGGAGGCGGCGGCCTGGGCGAACTGCCGGACGGCGTGCCGGGACAGCGGCAACCCGGCCTGGGCGGCGGCCGCGGCGGCACGCAGCGGGAGCACGGGGTCGCGTTCGGGGCGTGCCGTGCGGGCCAGCACCACCTCGCCGTCCTGCTCGACCACGCCCTCGGCGAGCGGGCTGCGCTCCCCCGCCTCCGTGGCGGCCTCCGGGAGGTGCCCCCGGCCGGCGCGCGCCTTGGCGGCGCCCAGCAGGCCGCGTACGCGCGGCCTGGCGGAGCGGGCACGCAGCACCCGGCCGACCTCGCGCCAGGTGACCTCGCCCGCGTACGCGACGGTCCGCGCGGACTCGTACACCTGGCGCAGCAGGGTGTCGGCGTCCAGCAGGCCGAGTCCGGCGGCCACCTGGTCCTGTTCCTGGAGCGCGAGCCGGTCGGTGGCGCGTCCGGTGGTCAGGTGCAGCGCGTCACGGGTGTCCAGCAGGCGGCCGCGGGCGTCCTCGAGTCCTTCGCGGGGGGCGTCGGCCAGCCAGGACGCGGCGACGGCGCGCAGCGCGGTGGCGTCGCGCAGCCCGCCGCGGGCCTCCTTCAGGTCCGGTTCGAGGAGGAAGGGGAGTTCACCGTGCCGCTGGGCGCGCTCCTGGCACAGTTCGCGCAGCTCCGGCAGGCGCTTCGGGGCCTGGGCGCGCCAGTCGGCGAGGATCGCGGTGCGCAGCCCGGCGGTGAGCGCGGCGTCGCCCGCGATGTGCCGGGCGTCGAGCAGGCCGAGGTGCACCTTGAGGTCCTCCCCGGCAGTCTTGCGGGCCTCTCCTGGGGTGCGTACGGAGTGGTCGAGGGCCAGGCCGAGGTCCCAGACGGGGTACCAGACGCGGTCGGCGAGGGCGGCGAGCTCACCCGTTTCCGCCGAGCCGTCGTGCAGCAGCAGGACGTCCAGGTCGCTGCGGGGGGAGAGCTCGCCGCGCCCGTATCCGCCGACGGCGACCAGGGCGACGCCCGGGGCGTCCCCGAGCAGCTGGGCGAGCCAGTCGTCGGTGAGGCGGGCGAGGGCGGCGCGGCGCGGCGGCCCGGGCCGCGACTCCTCGTGGAGGAGCCGCAGCCGGGCCGCCGCGTAGCCGCCGGGTCCCGAGTCGGGGGTCTGGGTCGTGGTGACGCTCTCCGTCAACTCGGGTCTCCCTGTTCGTGGGGTGTCGGTCGGTCCGGCCTCAGAGGGCGTCCGGGCCGCGCTCGCCGGTCCGGACCCTGACCGCCACGTCCACGGGTACGGTCCACACCTTGCCGTCGCCGATCTTGCCGGTGCGGGCCGCCTTGACCACGACCTCGACGAGGTCGTCGGCGTCCTCGTCCTCGACCAGCACCTCGATGCGGACCTTGGGCACCAGGTCGACGGTGTACTCCGCGCCCCGGTAGACCTCGGTGTGGCCGCGCTGGCGTCCGTAGCCGCTGGCCTCACTGACGGTCAGGCCCTGTACGCCGAACGCCTGCAGTGCTTCCTTGATCTCGTCGAGCCGGTGCGGCTTCACGACCGCGGTGATGAGCTTCATGCGTCTACCTTCTTTGCCGCTGCGGCGATCTGGTCCTGGCTGTGGGCGGGCACGCTACTGCGTCCGGTCGGGGCGCCGCCCACCGCGCTGAAGTCGTAGGCGGTCTCCGCGTGGAACGCCTGGTCGATGCCGGTGATCTCGTCGTCCTCGCTCGCCCGGAAGCCGATGGTGGCGTCGACGAGCTTGGCCAGGATCCAGGAGACGACGAAGGAGAAGGCCATCACCGAGAAGGCGCCGACGGCCTGCTTGCCGAGCTGGTCCAGGCCGCCGACGCCGTCGATGGCGAGGAGGCCGACGAGCAGGGTGCCGATGACGCCGCCGACCAGGTGGACGCCGACGACGTCGAGGGAGTCGTCGTAGCCGAGCTTGTACTTGAGGCTGACGGCCCAGGAGCAGACGACGCCGGCGACCAGGCCGATGGCGATGGCGCCGAAGGCGTTGACGGCGGCACCGGCGGGGGTGATGGCGACGAGTCCGGCGACCGCGCCGGAGGCGGCGCCCAGGGTGGTGAACGCGCCGTGCCGGATGCGCTCGTAGGCGAGCCAGCCGAGCATGGCGGCGCCGGTGGCGACCTGGGTGTTGAAGGCCATGTTGGCGGCGACGCCGTTGGCGGCGAGCGCGGAGCCGGCGTTGAAGCCGAACCAGCCGAACCACAGCAGACCGGCGCCGAGCATCACCAGCGGCAGGCTGTGCGGGCGCATCGGGTCCTTCTTGAAGCCGATCCGCTTGCCGACGACCAGGACCGCGGCGAGGGCGCCGATGCCGGCGTTGATGTGGACCGCCGTACCGCCCGCGAAGTCGATGACCTCCAGCTTGAACAGCCAGCCGTCGGCCTGCCACACCCAGTGGGCGACCGGGAAGTAGACGAGGCTGACCCACAGGGTGATGAACAGGGCCCACGCGCTGAACTTCACCCGGTCCGCCAGGGCTCCGCTCATCAGCGCCGGGGTGATGATCGCGAACATCAGCTGGAAGAGGGCGAAGGCGAGGACCGGGATGCCCTCCTTGCCGCCGGTGAGGGTCTCGGCGTCGATGCCCTTGAAGCCGATGTGGTCGAAGTTGCCCAGCAGCCCGCCGCCGATGTCGTCACCGAACGTGAGCGAGTAGCCGTACAGCACCCACAGCACGCTGACGATGCCGAGCGAGATGAAGGACATCATGAGCATGTTGAGGGCGCTTTTGACCCGCACCATGCCGCCGTAGAAGAAGGCCAGGCCCGGTGTCATGAGCATCACGAGCGCGGCACTGATCAGTACGAATGCGGTATCTGCGCCATTCAATGTCGACGTCTCCTCGAAACCTTCGGCCCGTGCGGGAAGGGGTGCGGGGGGTGTGGGCCGGTTTTCGCCATGAGACTGACGCAGGGCGGTTTCAGTGGACGCCCCTCGGTGTTTCACGGCAGTGACGAAGGGCGGTGCCGTGTTACGCGCGGATGAACCGCCGCGGTACGTGCGGCGGCCTCCCGGGTCAGACGGCTTCGGGGACGTAGTCGGGCATCTGCTCGGCGAGCGCCTCGCCGAGGTGGGCCACGGCGGGCACGTCGCCGTAGTCCCGCACGGCGGTGTCCACGGTCTTGCGCAGCCGGTTGTTCACCCGCTCGGAGCGGACCCGCTTGGCCAGCGGCAGCGCCTCCTGGGCGACGGCCGCGCACTCCTCCGGCTCCTTGTGGAGCAGATGGACGGTGGCCATGCCGATCAGGTTGAGCGCATACGATCGGTGGTGGCCGTCCTGGTGCTCGGATTCGGCGCGGAACAGCTCGACGGCCCGCTCCATGTACGGGGTGGCGAGGTTGGCGTACGTGGGGCTGCGCCCGGCGACATAGGCCAGGTCGCGGAAGGAATGGGCGTTCTCGGCGTTCAGCTCGGCCTCGGAGAAGAAGCGGATCCAGTCCGGGTCCCCGTCGTGCCGCGGGTCGCAGTCGCTGAAGGCGTCCTCGGCCATCCGCACCGCCCGGTGGCACTTGTTGGGCTGTCCCATGTTGGCGTAGGCGCGCGCCTCCATCGCGTGCAGCATCGCCTGCGTGCGGGCGGTGGAGCTCTCCCGGCTGCCGTATTGCGCGAGGTGGATCAACTCCAGCGCGTCGTCCGGCCGCCCCAGGTGGATCATCTGGCGGCTCATGCTGGAGAGGATGTACGAGCCCAGGGGACGGTCCCCGGCCTCCTTCGCGGCGTGCAGGGCGAGCACGAAGTACTTCTGGGCGGTGGGCTGCATGCCGATGTCGTAGCTCATCCACCCGGCCAGCTCGGCGAGCTCGGCGGCGACGGTGAACAGCCGCTTGGCGGCGGGGCCGCCCTGTGCCTCCTGGAGCAGGTCGGTGACTTCGTGAAGCTGGCCGACAACCGCCTTGCGGCGGAGCCCGCCGCCGCACTGGGCGTCCCACTGCCGGAACATCACGGCGGTGGCCTCCAGCAGCTCCAGTTCCGGCCTGGAGAGCCGGGTCCCGCGGCGTAAACGCTCGCCGTCCGCCTGCTGGGGCAGCGGCGGCTGGCCGGCGGGCGTGGGCGCCAGCCAGCGCTGCATCGGCTCGACCAGGGCGGGGCCCGCGGCGAGCGCGAGCGAGGTGCCGAGGAAGCCGCGCCGGGCGAGCATCAGGTCGCTGCGGGAGAACTCGCTGAGCAGCGAGACCGTCTGCGGACCGGCCCAGGGCAGGTCCACGCCGGACGCGGAGGGCGAGGGGTGGGCGGGGCGCAGACCGAGGTCCTCGACGCCGACGACGCATCCGAAGCGCTCCGAGAACAGCTCGGAGAGGATGCGCGGAATGGGCTCGCGCGGCTGCTCGCCGTCCAGCCAGCGCCGCACCCGGGAGGTGTCGGTGCTGACGTGGTGGGCACCCAATTGCCGGGCCCGGCGGTTCACCTGGCGCGCCAGCTCGCCCTTGGACCAGCCGCTGCGCACGAACCACGAACCCAACTGCTCATTGGGGCGTTTGTCAGCACTTCCGCCGTTGCCGCCCACTGGAAGGCCCCCATTCCCGCGTATCTCGATCTGAATCGCCATCAGAATGCCTGTCGGCTCGGCCACTTGCCGATCCGGCGGTCCACTTCGAGCCACCGGCCGACTCCCCGGGCCTCAAGGCCGTGCCTCCGGCATACCCGTAGACGGAGGATGACACCCCGGGTTCGTGCACCGAAAGTAATCTTACGATCACGACCGACGTCAGGGGCTTCCCTTAAACGCCACCATTCGCCACCCCTGCGATGGAACTACGGTCCCGCTTCGCACGATTCACTGGGCGCTGGGCGATCAGGAACTGGTTGCGGCGGCGCGCACGGGGGCGCACGGACAGCACTTCACCACCCGCTACGAGGCAACGCGCCGCCGCCATTCGAGGGCGACACGATGACGACACCCCGTGAGCGTGGCACTCCAGGACGTAACCATCGGCAAGCGGGACCCGTTGGAGGGGGCATGGGCTTCACGATCGGCGGCATCCGGGACAAGCGCTCCGGCCCGCGGCGGCGGGGCCGCCCGTCGGACTGCACGACGGTGGCGGAGTACACCGGACTGTGGGGCTGGGACGTGATGCCGGGAGCCCTGGCCGCACGCGGCCTCGGCTCGGGCAGAAACGAATGCTCATGCGGTGACGTGCGGTGTTCCGCGCCCGGGGCGCATCCGCTGGACTTCGCTTCGCCGGTCCCCGCCGGCGCCACGCTCGACGACGCCGTCGCCGCCTGGGCCGAGGTCCCCGGCGCGGCCGTGCTGCTGCCGGTGGGCCGCTCCTTCGACGTACTGGAGGTGGCCGAGCGGGCGGGGCGGCGAGCCCTGGTCCGACTGGAGCGGATGGGCCTGCCGCTGGGCCCGGTGACCGTGACCCCGCGGGGGCGGGCACAGTTCTTCGTCGCCCCCGGAGCCGCCGCCGAGCTGCCCCAGCTGCTGTACCGCATGGGCTGGGACGACGCCGACCTGGACCTGCGCTGCCTGGGCCCCGGCGACCATCTCACGGCCCCGCCGTCCGACCTGGGCGGCCTGGGGCCGGTGCGCTGGCTGCGCCCGCCGACGCTGGACACGGCGGGGCGTCCGCCGCAGGCCCGGCTGCTGCTGGGCACGCTGGCGTACGTGTGCCGGGGGCTGTGCCGCTGAAAGCCGTCGGGCGGCGTACGGGCTCAGCTCGGTTGAAAGCCGCCGGCGGCGCACAGGCTCGACTCAGCTGAAAGCCGTCAGGCGGCGCACGGGCTCAGTGGACCCGTACGCCGCCTGACGGCGAAGCGCGCTACGCGCCGTCGCCGATCTACGCGCCGTTGCCGATGAGGGCGTCGACGAACGCCTCCGGCTCGAACGGCGCGAGGTCGTCCGCGCCCTCGCCCAGGCCGACCAGCTTCACCGGTACGCCCAGGTCCCGCTGGACCGCGACCACGATGCCGCCCTTGGCCGTGCCGTCGAGCTTGGTGAGCACGATGCCGGTGATGTCCACCACCTCGGCGAAGACCCGCGCCTGCACCAGGCCGTTCTGGCCGGTGGTGGCGTCGAGGACGAGCAGCACCTCGTCGACCGCGCCGTGCTTCTCCACGACGCGCTTGACCTTGCCCAGCTCGTCCATGAGGCCGGTCTTGGTGTGCAGGCGGCCGGCGGTGTCGATGAGGACGACGTCCGCGCCCTCCGCGATGCCCTCCTTGACCGCGTCGAACGCGACGGAGGCCGGGTCGCCGTTCTCGGGGCCCCGGACGGTGCGGGCGCCGACGCGCTCGCCCCAGGTCTGGAGCTGGTCGGTGGCGGCGGCCCGGAAGGTGTCGGCCGCGCCCAGGACGACGGACTTGCCGTCGGCGACCAGCACCCGGGCGAGCTTGCCCGTGGTCGTGGTCTTCCCCGTGCCGTTGACCCCGACGACCATGACGACGCCCGGCTTCTCCTCGCCGTTCGTCCCCACGCCGGGCTCGGTGTGGACCGAGCGGTCGGCCTCGGTGCCGATCAGATGGAGCAGCTCCTCGCGCAGCAGGGCGCGCAGTTCGTCGGGCGTACGGGTGCCCAGCACCTTGACCCGCTCGCGGAGTCGCTCGACCAGTTCCTGGGTCGGCGCGACGCCGACGTCGGCGGTCAGCAGGGTGTCCTCGATCTCCTCCCAGGTCTCCTCGTCCAGGTGCTCACGGGACAGCAGCGTGAGGAGGCCCTTGCCCAGGGAGTTCTGGGATCGGGAGAGCCGGGCGCGGAGCCGGACCAGCCGGCCGGCCGTCGGCTCGGGCACCTCGATCGCGGGCGCCTCGGGCTCCTCGACGACGGCTACGGGCGGAGCCTCCGGCGCCTCGGTCGCCGGGAGGTCCACCTCCTCGATGGTCCTGCGCGGCTCCTCACGCGGGGTTTCGGCCTCCTCGCCGACGTGCGGCTCGGCGGGCGGCGCGGTGACGGACGGGCTGCTCGGCGGGGCCGGGGGCAGCTGCTTCTTCTTGCGGCTGCTGACCACGAGCCCGCTGACCGCGGCGAGCGCGATCACAGCGATGACTGCGGCAAGGATGACGAATTCCATCGACTCTTTCAGAGCCTTTCTCAAGGTCAGGCGGTTATGGAGTCTAACCCGGTGACCCCTATGGCCCCCCGAGGCCCCGTTGCGCTGGTCAGCCTAGTCGCTGGGGTTCCTATGAGCCTCCCCTGGAACTTGATCGCCAAGAGGACGCCCGGGTAGCCGCCGGCGGCCTCCGCGGACGCTCCTCGCCGCCATCGCTGTGGATGGTCATGCGCCACGGCTTCTGAAAGATCCGGGGGTGCCGTATTCATCACGCCCGGCCCGATCGCGACCAATGCTCAGCCTCTCCCCCCTTTACCAGACTGCGCGAGGGCGAGCCTGCCTGTTATGGATATGCCACCCGGGGGAGCGATGGGTGGCCAGACCGTCAGACAGCGGCACGACGTGCTAGGCAGACTCAGCGAGAACCGAAGGGAGGTGGGCTGGATGATCCGCACGTACAAGTTCCTCATGCGGCCCACCGTGCGGCAGAGGCAAGCACTCGGTGAGATGCTGCGCGATCACTGCTCGCTCTACAACGGTGCATTACAGGAACGTCGTGACGCCTTCCGGCACGTCTCCAGAACGACCATCCGGTATGGACATCAGTCCGCGCAGCTCAAGGAGATCCGAGCATTCGCCCCCGAACGGCAGGGCCGCTGGTCATTCAGTTCCCAACAAGCCACCTTGCGCCGTCTGGACAAGGCCTTCGCCGCGTTCTTCCGCCGGATCAAGGCCGGTGAGAAGCCGGGGTATCCGCGCTTCAAGCGCGAAGGCAAGCGGTGGTACGCGGTTCTCACCGCCGAGCGGACGGATCCCGATCCGTTGCCCGCGACCGGCAGCGCGATCGGAATCGACATGGGTATCGCCAACTTCCTCGCCGATTCCAACGGCGGATTTGTGCACAATCCGCGCCACGGCCGGAAAGCCGCCGCCAAACTCGGACAGGCACAACAGGCACTCAGCCGGTGCAAGCGCGGTTCCAGACGCCGCCGCAAGGCGGTCGAAAGAGTCGCCCGGTTACATCGCAAGGTGAGCCGCCAACGGCTCGATCATGCTCACAAGGTCGCGATTGATCTCGTGCGGCAGCACGACTTCATCGCGCATGAAGACTTGAAGATCCGCAACATGAGCAAGGCCCCGGAGCCGCGCCCGAGCGGAGACGGCACCTACGCCCCCAACGGGGCAGCGGCCAAAGCTGGGCTGAACCGCTCAATCACCGATGCCGGGTGGGGGGTGTTCCTCGCGATCCTGAACGCCAAGGCAGAGTGCGCCGGACGGGAAGTGACAGCGGTGGCGCCCCGCAACACCTCCAGACAGTGTCCTGAGTGCGGGCACACCGCCAGAGAGAACCGGCCGACGCAGGAGACGTTCTGCTGCGTCGCGTGCGGCCACAGCGCACACGCTGACACAGTGGGTGCTTCCAACGTCCTACGGGCCGGGCTGGCCCATCGCGAAGCCCAACCGGCGTAGCGAGAAGCCACCCCGTTTGCGGGGCGGAGGAGTCACAACGCTCTCAGTATCAGCCACTCGTCCGGAAAGGCGATCCCGCCTCCGGTCCCGCCTTTGGGTATCGGGACCAAAGCCGCTTATGGCTACACGTTGGAGCAAAGTACGATGGCGCGGCGGCATGCGACGCGCGTAGAGTCCCTCGCGTTCCCCTGTACCCGGCCTTGCGCCCCAGCATGCCCACGCACGGAGCCTGCCTTCATGGATCACGCCACCGCTCCCGCCACCGCGGACGCCACCGCACCCGCCTCTTCTTCTGAAGAGGGCGCCATCGAGACCAGAGGCATCGAGCCGGTTCCGGAGCACGAGCGGCACGGCAGAGCCCGCGAGCTTTTCCCGACCTGGGTCGCCGCCAACATCAGTGTGCTGCTGCTCACCATGGGTGCGGGCCTGGTGGTGTTCAACGGGCTGAGCCTGTGGCAGGTCCTGTTGGTCGGCGTCTGCGCCTCCGCCGTCTCGTACGGCATGGTCGGCGTGGTGTCGTTGGCCGGAAAGTGGGGTGGCGCGCCCGGGCTGATGCTGTCGCGCGCGACCTTCGGCGTCCGCGGCAACTACTTCCCCGGCATGATCCTGTGGATCGCCCGGTTCGGCTGGGAGACGATCAACGCGGTCACCGGCGCGTACGCCATGCTGACCGTGCTGGATCTGCTCTTCGGCATCGAGAGCAACACCCCGCTGATCGTCGTCACCCTCTTCGCCTTCGTCGCCTGCACCTTCCTGGTCAGTGGCATGGGCCGCAAGGTGCTCGCCGTGTGCAACAAGTGGTCGACGTATCTGTTCGGCGCGTTCAGCGTGCTGGTGCTCGGCTACCTGATCGCCAACGTCGACTGGGACAAGGTCTTCTCCCGCCCGTCCGGCAGCACGTCGATGCTGATCGCGGGCATCGGCACCATCGCGGCGGGCGGCATCAGCTGGATCCCGTCGGGTCCGGACTTCACCCGCTACCTTCCGGGCAACACCAGCAGCCGGGCCATCGTCGGTACGACGGTCTCGGGCGCGGCGGTCGTGGTGGTCCCGATGGTGCTGATGGGCGCGGTGATGGCCGCGGTGACCCCGGACCTGGCCTCGGCGCCGGACCCGGTCTCCTTCCTCGGCGACGTCCTGCCGAAGTGGCTGGCCGTGCCGTATCTGATCACCGCGCTGGTCGGCATGCTGCTGATCAACAGCCTGTCGATGTACTCGGCCGGTTTCACCGCCCAGACGATGGGCGTGAAGCTGCCGCGCGCGATGGCGGTCAGCATCAACGCGATCATCAGCCTCGTCGGCGGACTGATCCTGATGCTCGTCGCCGAGAGCTTCCTGTCCTCCTTCATCACCTTCCTCACGCTGCTCGCGGTCTCCTTCTCGGCCTGGATCGGCGTCTTCCTGGTCGACATGGCGCGGCGGCGCGGCCTGGCGGTGAAGTACGACGCGGACGCGCTGACGGACACCGGGCGCGGCGGCCGCTACTGGTACGTGGGCGGCTTCTGCTGGCAGGCGATGGCCGCGTGGCTGGTGGCGCTGGCCACGGGGCTGTGCTTCACGAAGGTCGACTGGTTCACCGGCCCGCTGGCGGACACCTGGCTCGGCCGCAACGGCCTGGGCTGGGCGGTGACGATCGTCATCGCGGCCGCCGTCTTCGCGGTCCTTCCGAAGCCGCGGGAGAACGCGCCGGCGGGGGCCGCCGCCGACCGGGAGCCGGTCTCCCAGGTCTGACGCACCGCGTATCCGGTAACGCCGACGTCCCCCGTGCCCTGGTCGGTCAGGGCACGGGGGACGTCCGCATGCGGGTCACTCGGGCGGGGTGCTGTACAGCTCCAAGGTCGCCTTGGACGTCGACGTATCCATGAGCCTCAGCTCCCACGGCCCGGTGTTGACGTCGAAGTCCTTGCCGAACCCGACCCACTTCCCCGCCATGCGGCGGCCGGTCGGCTCTACCAGCATCTGCACGGCGCCGTGGTAGGAGGCGCCCTGGTAATAGCCGTCGCCGGCCGTCTGCTCGGTCCACGTGCCCGTGACGACACTCCGGTCGACCGTGAGGTCCAGGGAGAGGGGGGAGTCCGGGTTGGACGACGCCCCTCGCAGTGACCGCCCGGTCAGCCGATTGCCGTGCTGGACGAGCACGACGAAGTGCTTGCCTTCGAAGGTGTCGTCACGACCTGACGAGTAGAACTCGTACCGGGACAGCCACACACCGCTGTAGTTGGCTCCGGCCGTCTGCGGGGCCGGCAGGGTGTCCGCCTCGGCCGGGGCAACACCCTCGGGGCTCGGCGCCATGTCGTGTCCCCCAGCGCCGTCGCCGCGCACCCGGGCCATGGGCACTTGTGGGGCGAACCCCAAGGACTCGACCGGCATCCCCGTGACGCGTTCCAGAGCACGGACGTACACCGGCCTCGGCGTCCTGCTGATGCCGGCCTCCCAGCGCTGAACGAGTCTCTTGCTGGCGTCGTTCGGCTCGCCCAGTTCCAGCCCTGCTCGGCGAAGCGCCTTCGCCAGGTCGTCTTGGCTCATCCGCAGGCCGATGCGCACGGCCCGCAGCGCGTCGTTCGGTACGTGCACCACGGTCGTCATGCCATCCAAGCTAGCCGTAAGGGGCCTGCAATGACACCTAATTGACGCCCTTTGAGGGACACCCGAACAACGCCCTTTCCGTCGTCGCAGTGTCCAGGTCGGCGACGGCACCATCACGACATCCCAAGCCAACGGGGAAGGGCAGACCGTGATGGACGGAAAAGAACGCGGCAAGCGGCTCATGACCCTCCGGGTGTCCCGCGACGGAGGCCGGACCTGGGGTGCCGAACTGGTGATGAGGAGCACCGAGCCGTTGCCACCCCTGCATACCTCCGTATGGCCACCGTGCCAGTGCTTACGCTGCACGTCCGGTGCGGGCCCCGGGCGCCCGGGGTAAGCCCAATGGCACGCCCCCCGGGGTACGCGAAACTGCCCCGGCTCTCCGTGTGAGCCGGGGCAGTTTCCGTATGAGGAGATGAAGCTGGCGGGGGGGGTTAGCCCATCTCCTCCAACGCCTTGCCCTTGGTCTCCGGCACCCACTTGAGGATGAACGGGATCGAGAGCGCGGCGAAGACGGTGTACATCACGTACGTGCCCGACAGGTTCCACTCCGACAGGTTCGGGAAGCTGGCGGTGATGGCCCAGTTGGCGATCCACTGCGCGGAGGCGGCGACGCCCAGCGCGGCGGCGCGGATGCGGTTGGGGAACATCTCGCCGAGCAGGACCCAGACCACCACGCCCCACGACAGGGCGAAGAAAAGCACGAAGGCGTGGGCCGCGATCAGGGCCAGGACGCCCTGGGTGTGCGGGAGCTTGCCGTCGACGAGGTCTGCGGAGAAGGCCCAGGCCAGCAGGCCCAGCGAGACCGCCATGCCCACCGAGCCGATCAGCGCGAGCGGCTTGCGGCCGACCTTGTCGACGAAGATCATCGCGATGATGGTGCCGACGATGTTGATGATCGATGTGGTGAAGGAGTAGAAGAACGAGCCGCTCGGGTCGACGCCGACGGACTGCCACAGCGTCGAGGAGTAGTAGAACGCGACGTTGATGCCGACGAGCTGCTGGAAGACCGACAGGCCGATGCCGATCCAGACGATCGGCAGCAGACCGCCCCGGCCGCCCATCAGGTCGCGGAAGGTCGACTTGTGCTCGCTGCGCATCGCCTGCTCGATCTCGGCGACCCGGGCGTCGAGGTCGGATCCGGCGCCCTCGACCTCGGCGAGGACCTCCTTGGCCTTGTCGCTGCGGCCGGCGGAGATCAGGAAGCGGGGCGACTCGGGGATGGCGAAGGACAGCAGCCCGTAGAGCGCGGCGGGGACGACCATGACGCCGAGCATCCACTGCCAGGCCTCGATCCCGGCGATCTCACCGCGCTGGTCGCCGTCGGCGAGGTTGAGGATGCCCCAGTTGACCAGCTGGGAGATCGCGATGCCGATGACGATCGCGGCCTGCTGGAAGGAGGCGAGTCGGCCGCGGTACGCGGGCGGGGCGACCTCGGCGATGTAGGCGGGGCCGATCACGGAGGCCATGCCGATGCCGATGCCGCCGAGCACCCGCCACATGGCCAGGTCCCACAGCGAGAACGGCAGTGCCGAGCCGACCGCGCTGACGGTGAAGAGCACGGCGGCGATCTGCATGACCCGGATCCGGCCGATGCGGTCGGCGAGCCGGCCCGCGGTGGCGGCGCCGACGGCGCAGCCGATCAGGGCGACGGCGATGACCTGGGCGAGCGCGGCCGATCCGATCTCGTACTTGTCACGGATGGCCTCGACCGCGCCATTGATCACGGCGCTGTCGTAGCCGAAAAGGAAGCCGCCCATCGCGGCGGCGGCGGTGATGAAGATGACATGGCCGAGGTGTTCCGTCGGGGCCTTGCGGCCCGCGGACGCCTGCGCCGTCGCGGTGGTGGTCAACGTGTACTCCTCTGGCCCGGCACCGTCGCCGAACCTTGAAGGTAAAAACGACGTTGCCGAGACTATGTCTTCAAGTTTCGAAGTCAATAGGATGTGGCTAAGAAGTTACGCCGCAAGGCTCGTCGACTTGACTTCAAAAGGTGAAGTAGTGCGGCCCGGGAGTGACGCGGGGGAGGTCAGCGCAGCCGCTGGCTGATGACCTTCGAGACCCCGTCGCCCTGCATGGAGACGCCGTACAGCGCGTCGGCGACCTCCATGGTCCGCTTCTGGTGAGTGATCACGATCAGCTGCGAGCTCTCCTGGAGCTCTTCCATGATCCGGATCAGCCGCTGGAGGTTGGTGTCGTCCAGCGCCGCCTCGACCTCGTCCATCACATAGAACGGGCTCGGCCGGGCCTTGAAGATCGACACCAGCAGCGCCACGGCGGTCAGCGACCGCTCGCCGCCCGACAGCAGCGACAGCCGCTTGACCTTCTTGCCCGGCGGCCGCGCCTCCACTTCCACGCCGGTGGCCAGCATGTTGTCGGGGTCGGTCAGGACCAGCCGGCCCTCGCCGCCGGGGAAGAGCCGGGAGAAGACCCCCTCGAACTCGCGCGCCGTGTCGTGGTACGCCTCCGTGAAGACCTGCTCGACCCGCTCGTCGACCTCCTTGACCACCTGGAGCAGGTCGGCCCGGGTCTTCTTCAGGTCCTCGAGCTGCTCGGTGAGGAACTTGTGCCGTTCCTCCAGGGCCGCGAACTCCTCCAGCGCCAGCGGGTTGACCTTGCCGAGCTGCTGGTAGGCGCGCTCGGCGGCCTTGAGCCGCTTCTCCTGCTCGGCCCGTACGAAGGGCAGCGGCCGCCCCGCGGCGTCGGCGGCCTCCTCCCCCTCGGCGGGCGGCGACGCGGGTACGGGCTGGTCGGGACCGTACTCCGCGATCAGCCCGGCGGGCTCGACGCCCAGCTCCTCCAGCGCCTTGGTCTCCAGCTGCTCGATGCGCAGCCGCTTCTCCGCGCCCAGCACCTCGCCGCGGTGCACCGAGTCCGTCAGCTTGTCCAGCTCGCCCTTGAGCTCGCGGCCCTGGTTGCGCTCGGCGACCAGCTCCTGCTCCCGCTCGGCCTTGGCCCGCTCCGCGGCGTCCCGCTCGGCCTCGGCCCGCACCAGCGACACCTCCACATGGGCGAGCAGCTGCCGGGCGCCGGAGGCGACCGCGGCCGCCACCTCCGCCTCGTGCCGCAACCGGGCGCGCCGCTGCTGGGCGCGGGCCCGCGCCTCGCGCTCGGCGCGCGCGGCGCGGTCGAGGGAGTCGGCGCGCCCCGCGAGCCCCTTGACGCGCTCCTCGTGGGTACGGACCTGGAGGCGGGCCTCCATCTCCGTCTGGCGGGCGTTGGCCCCGTCGGCGGCGAGCCGGTCCCGTACCGAGGTGTCCGGCTCCTCCTCGCCCGGTGCCTCCTCGGCCACCGCCAGCCGCTCGGAAAGGACCTCGGCCTCCTCGGTGGCCCGCTCCAGCGCCTCCTGGGCCTTGTCGGCGGCCTCCGTCATCCGCTCGGCCTCTCCGGCGGCCGCCCGGGCCTGCCCGGAGAGCCGCCCCAGCGCCTGCGCGACCTGCGACTTCTCCCGGTCGGCGGCGCTGCGCCGCCCGGCCAGCTCCTCGACGAGGGCGGCACACGCGGTACGCCGCTCCCCCGCCCGGCGCTGCGTCTCGGCCAGTTCCGCGCACCGCACGGCGAGCTCCGCCAGCTCCGCCGCGGCCTCGTCGACCGACGCCTGCACCTCCAGCAGGCTGGGCGCGCCCGCGGAACCGCCGTGCGCGAAGTGCGTGCCGAGCAGGTCGCCTTCGGCGGTGACGGCGGTCAGCTCCGGGCGGGCGGCGACGAGTTGCTCGGCGTCCTCCAAGGTCCCGACCACCACGACCCGGTCCAGCAGCCGGCGCACGGCGGGGAGCAGCTCGGCGGGCCCGCGCACGAGGTCCGCGGCGCGGGGGTACCCGACGGCGTCCGCCGCCCCGCCGGGCAGGGCGGCGGAGCCGGACACGCCCCGCGCGCCCGTCCCCGCCGGCTCCCCCGCCGCCTCCACGGCGTCGCCACCGGGCGAGGCCACCGCGCCGCCCGGGCCGGACGGAAGCGCCATGCCACCACCGACCGCGGCACGCGTATGCGGCTCCCGCGCCTCGCCGTCGGTGGCGAAGGGTGCCGCGCCAGGCCCCGGGATCTGCCCCGAACCGCCCTGCGGCGCACCGCCGGTACGTGCGGCCGGGACGGCCGGGCCCGCGTCCGGGACGGCCGACGAGGGCGCGGACGGGGCGGAGCCCTGGGGGTACGGGCCGGGACCCGAGGCGGGCGGGGCGGGGCTCTCGGCGTGCGGGGCGGCAGCCGAGGCAGGCGGGGCCGCGGGCCCGCCCAGCAGCAGTGCGGCGCGGCCCGCGTCCTGTTTGCGGAGCAGGCGCAGCGCGTCGGCCGCCGTGGCCGGGTCGGTGACCGCGATCGCGTCGGCGGCGGCGCCCAGTGCGGCGGCCAGCGGGATCTCGTGGCCGGGGGCGACCGTCAGGAGTTCCGCGGCGGGGCCGAGCAGCCCGCTCAGCTGGTCGGCGGCGGCGAGCAGGGCGCCCGTGCCGTCCTTCCTGCGCAGGCCCAGCGCGAGGGCGTCGTGCCGGGCCGCGGTGGCCGCGCGTTGGCGCTCGGCGGCGGTGGCGGCCTCGCGCGCCGCGCCCAGCGCGGCCTCGGCCTCGGCGAGCTCGCGCTTGGCCGTCTCGTGCCGTTCGGCCAGCTCCGCGTCGTCCGCGTCGAGCCCGTCGACCTCCTCGCGCAGCTGCTCGTACTCCTCCTGGGCGGTGACCGCCCGGCGGCGCGCCTCGTCCCGGGCCGTCGCGAGCCGGTCGATCTCGGCCTGGGCGGAGGCGGCCCGGCCGCGCGCGGCGGTCACCTGGCCGTGCAGCCGGGCGAGCCCCTCGCGGCGGTCGGCGATGGCCCGGGCGGCGTCCTTGAGCCGGCGTTCCTCCTCGGCCAACCGGCGCTCCAGCTCGGCCCGGTGGGCGACGGTGTCCTCCAGCGCGCGGCTCGCGGCCTCCAACGCGGCCTCCAGCTCCGCCTCCTGCTCGCGGATCCGGGCCGCCTCGCGTTCCATGTCCTCCGGGTCGCGGCCGCGCCGCTCCTCGGCGGGGGCGGAGGTGGCGCTCTTGACCCGCGCGTCCGCGAGGCTGACGGTGCCGCGTACCCGCTCGGCGAGCTGCGAGAGCTCGTGCCAGGTCGCTTGCGCGCGCTGGAGCCGCGGCGCCAGCGTGCGTACCTGCTCCTCCAAGGCGGCCTCGCGCTGGAGGGCGGCCTTCAGCCGCGCCTCGGCGGACTCCTTGCGCTGCTTGAGCGCCGCCTCGTCGGCGATCTCGGAGCGCAGCGCCTCGCGCAGGGTGACCAGGTCGTCGGCGAGCAGCCGCAGCCGCACGTCCCGCAGGTCGGCCTGGATGACGGCGGCGCGCCGGGCCACGGCGGCCTGCCGGCCCAGCGGTTTGAGCTGGCGGCGCAGCTCGTCGGTGAGGTCCTGGACGCGGGCCAGGTTGGCCTGCATCGCGTCCAGTTTGCGCAGCGCCTTCTCCTTGCGCTTGCGGTGCTTGAGGACGCCGGCCGCCTCTTCGATGAAGGCGCGGCGGCCCATCGGGTCGGCGTGCAGGACGGAGTCGAGCTGGCCCTGGCCGACGATGACGTGCATCTCGCGGCCGATGCCGGAGTCGGAGAGCAGTTCCTGGATGTCCAGCAGCCGGCAGGTGTCGCCGTTGATCTGGTATTCGCTGCCGCCGTTGCGGAACATGATCCGCGTGATGGTGACTTCGGCGTATTCGATGGGCAGCGCGCCGTCGGAGTTGTCGATGGTGAGGGAGACCTCGGCGCGGCCCAGCGGCGGGCGGCCGGTGGTCCCGGCGAAGATGACGTCCTCCATCTTCCCGCCGCGCAGGGACTTGGCTCCCTGTTCACCCATGACCCAGGAGAGCGCGTCCACCACGTTGGACTTGCCCGACCCGTTGGGGCCGACGACGCAGGTGATGCCGGGTTCGAAGCGCAGCGTCGTGGCCGAGGCGAAGGACTTGAAACCTCGCAGGGTCAGGCTCTTCAGGTGCACGCCGTGGGACTCTACCGTTCGTGTTCGGTTTCGCCGGGGAAGGCGCCGGGCACATCAGGGTTAAGGAACACTCAGGGGACGCTGGAGCGGCGCCGAGACGAACGGCGACGAACGCGACTGATGAGCACCGGGGGGCAGAGGACACGACGAAGGGACGCCAAGGCGTCCCTTGCAGATTCTCAAGCGGCTGACGATTGCAGCCCGACCTGCCCGGAGGCCGAGGTCAGGCGAGCGCAGGCTCCGCCTGGGGTACGTCGATGCTGTCGAGCAGCGAGTCGCTACGATGTGCGGCAGCCGAGAGGGCGTCGTTTTCGGCCTGGATCCGGATGAGCTCGGATTCGAGGTCCTGGACGCGCTGCTGAAGCCGTCGCATCTCGGCGAGGACTCGGGGGTCGGAGCCGCCGACGTATCCGAGAAGCGCCTTTGCCATGATGGATGGTCCTCCACACTGAGTGACCGACCGAAGCGGTGTGGGTCGTGAGGGATTCGCACCCGCGATGTCTGCCATCATCGACGTGCTCAATGCCAAACAATGAAGGTGCGCGGGGCTTCCAGCGTCTCACCAAAAAGTTTGACGGTCAACACGATCACAGCCCGCATCGCCTGTCGGGCCTAGGGCGGAAAGGCCGCAGACTCTGGCGGCACCGCCTCTCCGAGGTCCCCGCAGGGCCACAGCGATCATCCTTGGTCCGCAGCCTTCCATGGAGTCGCGTGATTGGCAACCACCAGCCCGTTCTCGCTCCTCGCGGCCTGTCTCGGCACCCGTCGGAAGCGGCTTTCGACGGCGCTCCGGGCGGACCGGGTCAGCGGGTCTCGAAGGTGTCGTAGCCGCCTCGTGGGGTGTCCCAGATCTCAGTGACGCCGTCGACGCGGCCGGGCGTGTCGCCCGCGCGCAGCCAGTCGAGCAGTTGCTCGCATTCGGCGCGCGGCCCCTCGGCCACCACCTGGACCCGGCCGTCGGCCAGATTCGACGCGAAGCCGACGAGACCGCCGATCCGCAGCGCGTTGGCCCGCGTGTACCAGCGGAAACCCACGCCCTGGACGCGGCCGCGGACCCAGACGGTAAGTCGGACGTTGTCGTTCATGCGTGCACGCTAACCGGCCATTTCCCCCCTGGACACATCCGCCCCACCCCTTATGGCGTACAGTCCCGGCTCAATAGCTTCACCCGTATGGGTGAATGTCGTTGACCGCCGAGCACGTAAGGAAGGCAGCGGATGGGTCGCCATCGACGATCTGCCCCCGAACCCACGGCAGGACCCCCCTCCTCCACCGGGACCGCTCCGGACGCCACCCGCCACCGGGGAGCGCGCCGCAAGGGCCCGGCGCCGGTACGCACCGGACTGCTGGGCGCATCCGCCGCCGTCGCGCTGGGCGCGGTGGCGGTGGCCTCCGGCCTGGTGCCGGGATTCTCCCCCGGCTCGGGCGGGGACTCCGGTGCGACCGTGCGCGCCGACCACCTCCCGGACGAGGACCTGGGCGCGCAGGGCTCCTCCTCGGGGCCGACCGCGGAGCGCGGCACGACGCCCGCGAGCCGCGGCGACGGCCGTTCGCAGGCGCCGTCCGCCTCCCCCTCGAAGAAGGCGTCGGCCAAGCCGTCCGCGAGCCCGTCGAAGAAGCCGTCGCCCTCCCGGTCGGCGAAGCCCGGCGGCGGAGACGGCACCGGCGACGGGCGCCCGAGCCCGACCCGTACCACCGCCCCCGCCACGCCGACGCGGACCGCGCCCCCCACCACCGGGGGACCGCACTCGGCCTCCGAGCGGGAGGTGCTGGCCCTGGTCAACCAGGAGCGGGCGCAGGCGGGCTGCTCCCCGCTGTCCGCCGACCCGGAGCTGGCCGAGCTCGCCGGGGCCTTCAGCGAGGACATGGACGCGCGGAACTTCTTCGACCACACCGACCCGGATGGCGATTCGCCCTGGGACCGGGCGAAGCAGGCCGGGGTCAGCAATCTGGGCGGCGAGAACATAGCCCGCGGCCAGGCGGACGCGCGGGCGGTGATGGACTCGTGGATGAACAGCCCCGGCCACCGCGCGAACATCCTCAACTGCGACTTCAAGACCCTGGGCGTGGGCGCGCACGAAGGCGACGGCGGCCCGTGGTGGACGCAGGAGTTCGGCTACTGAGCCGTGCCGCGGCCATCACGCGCGAACGGACGCCACGCGCATCGACCCCGTACCCCTCGGCGGAGGGATACGGGGTCGATGTCGTCAGGGCCCGAAGGGGCGCTCCGGCGTTCCGCGCGTCAGGCGGTGACGGCGGCTCGGCCCGCCACGACGATCCGTGCGGCCTCCGCGATCCGGCGGCCGAGGTGCTCGGCGGTCTCGACGTCCGCCTTGTGCACGCCCTCGGGGCCCTGGTCCTGGTCGGTCTGGGCGGCGGCGCCGAGGAAGAACCCGAGCCGGTTGATGTCGTTCTCCGAGGCGGTGGAGGCGTTCCAGCCCGGGAGCAGACCGAGGTTCACCCAGCTCATGCCGTGCTGGGCGGCGAGCACGGTGAAGTACTGGAGCGTGTGCAGCTTGTCGCCGCTCTTGGACGCGGAGTTGGTGAAGCCCGCGGCGATCTTGTCCTGCCAGGCCCGGGTGAACCAGCGCTTGCTGGTCGCCTCGGCGAAGACGTGGAAGGCGCCGGACGCGGTGCCCATGTAGGTGGGCGAGCCGAAGACGATCGCGTCGGAGGCGTCCAGCTGCTCCCACTGGGCCTCGGTTATCTCGTCGACCTTGACCAGGTGCACGGTCGCCCCGGCGGCGGAGGCGCCGGTGCGCACGGCCTCGGCGAGGACGGTCGTGTGCCCGAAGCCGGAGTGGTAGGCGATGGAAACGACGGGGGTGGTCATGCGGTGCTCCTTGGTCAGGTCCCGAGCGGTGGCAGGAACAAGAAGAGCACTAACTTTTGGAAAGCGCAACCCACTGGATAGCGCTGTGCGCGAGTATGGTGGGTGCATGACGACTCCGCGCACCGCCACGCCGGCTCCGGACGTCTGTCCGGACGACCTCCCGTTCAACGTCTTCGCCCGCGCCTGCCCCTCCCGAGACACGCTGGAGCACGTCACCGGGCGATGGGGCAGCCTGACGCTGGGCGCGCTCAGCGACGGCACGTTCCGCTTCAACGAACTGCGGCGCCGGGTCGACGGCGTCAGCGAGAAGATGCTGTCCCAGACGCTGCACGCGCTGGAGCGCGACGGACTCGTCCACCGCGAGGCGCAGCCCACCAACCCGCCCCGGGTCGACTACCGGCTCACGCCGCTCGGCGCGGCCGTCGCGGACCGGCTGCTGGGCCTCATCCGCTTCGTCGAGGACCAGATGCCGCAGGTGCTGGACGCGCGGGAGCGCTACGACCGGCAGCGCGCCGAATGACGGGCGGGCGCTGGCAGCGCGGGCAGAAGTAGCTGGACCGGTTCATCCACGGCCTGCGGCGGATCGGCGCACCGCAGCGGCGGCACGGCTCGTCCTCGCGGCCGTACGCGTCCAGGGACCGGGAGAAGTAGCCGGACTCGCCGTTGACGTTGACGTAGAGGCTGTCGAAGCTGGTGCCGCCGGCCGCCAGCGCGTCGTTCATGACGTCGCGGATGTGGCCGAGCAGCTCGGTGGTCCGCGGCCGGGTGAGGGTGGCCGTCGGCCGGTCGTAGTGCAGCCGGGACCGCCACAGCGCCTCGTCCGCGTAGATGTTGCCGACCCCGCTGATCAGCGACTGGTCGAGCAGCGCGCGCTTGACGGTCGTACGGCGCCGACGCAGCGCGGCGTGGAAGAGCTCCGCGTCGAACGCCGGGTCGAGCGGGTCCGGGGCGATGTGGGCGATGACGTCCGGCAGTCCGTCGGCCGCGCCGGGCGCCGCACCGTGCAGGGACAGCCCGCCGAAGGTGCGCTGGTCGACGAAGCGCAGTTCGGTGCCCTCGCCGTCCTCGAACCGCAGCCGGATGCGGAGGTGCTTCTCGTCGGGCGCGCCGACGGGCTGCACGAGCAGCTGGCCGCTCATGCCGAGGTGCGCGAGGACGGCCTCGGCCGCGCCGTCGAGCGGCAGCCACAGATACTTGCCGCGGCGCCGGGCCGGGCCGATCCGGCGGCCCTCCAGCCTCCGGGCGAAGTCCTCGGCACCCGCGAGGTGCCGGCGTGTCGCGCGGGGGTGCAGGACGTCGACGCCCTCGACCGTGCGGCCGCTGACCCAGCGTTCCAGTCCGCGCCGCACCACTTCGACCTCGGGCAACTCGGGCAAGGGGACTCCTCGGGGGTACCGGTGACAGGTACGAGTGTGCTCCCGCGCGGGTCTTTCCGGCACCGCGCGCCAAGGCCGCGGGCCACTGGGACCGGCAGACGCGTGAGAGGGCGGCGGGCCACGTGGCCCGCCGCCCTCTCAGGGTTCAGCGTGCGGCGCTCTCGGGCGCCTCGGTGCTGCCGGACGGCGCGGCGCCGTCCGGGTTCCGGCCGTCCGCGGCGGCGGCAGCCGCCTTCGCCTCGTCGGCGGCCGTGCGGATCGCGCGCCAGGCGGACTCCGCCGCCTGCTGCTCCGCTTCCTTCTTGCTGCGGCCGGTGCCGGTGCCGTACGCGACACCACCGACGCGGGCAGCAGCCGTGAAGGTCTTCTCGTGGTCGGGACCCGTCTCCGAGACCAGGTACTCCGGAACACCGAGACCCTCGGTGGCCGTCAGCTCCTGGAGGCTGGTCTTCCAGTCCAGGCCTGCGCCGAGATTGGAGGACTTCTCGATGAGCGGGTCGAAGAGCCGGTGCACCAGTTCGGCGGCGGCGTCGAGACCCTGGTCCAGATAGACCGCGCCGATCACCGCCTCCAGGGTGTCGGCCAGGATGGACGCCTTGTCCCTGCCCCCGGTGCCCTCTTCGCCCCGGCCGAGCCGGATGAAGGCGCCGAGGTCGAGGCCGCGGCCCACCTCCGCCAGCGCGCGCGAGTTGACCACCGCGGCCCGCAGTTTGGCCAGCTGGCCTTCGGGCAGGTCCGGGTGGATGCGGTACAGCGTGTCCGTGACCACCAGGCCGAGCACCGAATCCCCGAGGAATTCCAGGCGCTCGTTGGTGGGCAGGCCGCCGTTCTCGTACGCGAAGGAGCGGTGGGTCAGCGCACGTACCAGAAGGGCGGACTCAAGCTGATACCCGAGCCGCCCTTCCAGAATCGTGTGGGACGAGGCTGTGTCCGCCGGCGCCTTCTTCGACGAGTTGCCGTCTGACATAGAGCCTGTCACCCGCCGATCAGACCGCGAGGACCTGACGCTTGTTGTAGGTGCCGCAGCTCGGGCACGCGATGTGCTGCAGCTTCGGCTCCTGGCAGCTGCTGCAAGCCACCAGGGTGGGGACCGCAGCCTTCCACTGCGACCGGCGGTGGCGCGTGTTGCTGCGCGACATCTTCCGCTTCGGAACAGCCACGGCTACTTCTCCTGCTTCTCGTCGACGCCCGCATCGGCGCCGCCCATATCGTCCTTCTCGCCGCCCTGGATGGTCTCGGCGAGTCCCTGCAGTGCCGCCCAACGGATGTCGACGGCGTCATGGTGGTGGTCCGGGTCGTCCGCCAGCCGCGCCCCACAGTCGGGGCACAGGCCGAGGCAGTCCTCCCGGCACACCGGCTGCAGCGGCAGTGCGAGCACCACCGCGTCACGCAGCACGGGTTCGAGGTCGAGCAAGTCGTCCTCGAGGAAGAGCGTGTCCTCCTCCTCGGCGTCGTCGTCCGGGTCCGCGGTGCGGCCCCAGGCGTCGGCGTCGGGGTAGGAGTACATCTCCTGGTAGTCCACTTCGAGCTCTCGCTCGAGCGGCTCCAGACACCTTACGCACTCCCCTGTGAGCGGCGCACGGGCGGTGCCGGTGACGAGCACACCCTCCATGACCGACTCCAGACGGAGGTCGAGCTCCACGGTCGCGCCTTCGCGCACGCCGATGACCTCGATGCCGAGGTCCTTGGGCGCGGCGATCGAGCGGGAGAGGCGCTTGAGCGCACCGGGACGCCGACCCAGCTCGCGTGTGTCGAACACGAGCGGGGCGCGGTGGTCAAGGCGGGCGTTCAGGGCTTCCTGCTTTCTACGCTGCGGATGGGCGGCCCTTCGCCGGGGCGAAACGGGCAGCCCGGATCGCGGACGTAGCGCGACCGAACAGCCAGGATACTGGAGACCCCGCCGGAGACCCAATCGGCCCCGGTCGCGCCCTTCGGGTCAGCGCCCCCGCCCCTCTTCGTACTGCCGCAGCTGGTCCAGGTTGATCACGCTGGTGTCGAAGAAGCTGGTCTCGTCCAGCGCCGCGGCTCCCTGCGCGGGCTGCTGGGGGTACCCGGCCGCGTGGCCCTCGTGGGCCTCGGGCGCGGCATAGCCGCCCTGGCCGCCGTAGGTGTCGTAGCCCTGCTGCTGCCAGCCGTAGCCGCCGTCCTGCTGCGGGTAGCCCGCCTGCGCGGTGGCATACGGGTCGGCCGCGGGCTGCTCGTAACTCTGCTGCCCGTACCCGTACGGGTCCTGCTGGTAGCCGTCGGCGTAGTACGCCTGCTGCTCCGGGACCCGGGGCGCCTCGGTCGGTGGGGCCGGTACGGCCTGGGTCGGCACGGGCTGCTGGGCGGGCGGGGCGGGCACGCCGTGCGGCGGCGTGTGGACCTGGGCGAGGTCCGCCAGGTACTCGGCGTCGCTCGTGTGCCCGTACGCCGTCTCCTGGGCGTCCTGGGCCGCCATGTGCGCGCCCAGTTCGTCGGTCGGGCGCGCCCCGAGCAGCTTCTGCCGACCGCGGCCGACGGCCTCCAGGGTCTTGGCGAGGACGGCGGCCACGGCGCCCAGCTTGGTGTCCACGTACTCGTCCGCGCGCTGCCGCAGGGTCGCGGGGTCGGCGCTGCGCTCCGGCCCCTCGTCCGCCAGGCCGTCCGCGCCGGGGTCGGCGGCGGGCGCCCGGCCCAGCAACTTGTCGCGGCCGCGGTCGACGGCGCCGATGGTCTTGGTGAGGACGACCTCGAAGTTGGCGAGCTTGCTGTCGACGTAGTCGTCGGCCTCGGCGCGGATCTCCTCGGCCTCGCGGCGGGCCTCGGCCAGGATGCGGTCGGCCTCCTCCTGCGACTGCCGGGCGATCTCGGTGCCCGAGATCAGCGAACCGCGCTCGGCGTGGGCGGACTCGATGATCCGCTCGGCCTCCCGGCGGGCGTCCTCGACGACCTGCTCACGCCCGCCGAGCACCTCCTGGGCCTGGGCGAGCGAGCCGGGCAGCGCGGCCCGCAGCTCTTCGAGCCTGGCGAGCAGCTCGGCGCGGTTGACCACGCAGGAGGCCGACATGGGCATGGACCGGGCGCTGCCGACGGCGTCGACGATCTCGTCGAGCTTCTTCGATACGTCCACCTGGGTGCTCGCCACTCTCTATGACCGACGGATGCGAACGGGCACGACTGTAAGGCCAGTGAGCCCCCGCCCGACACCCGATGACGCGCCGTCAGCGGCTCACCGCTTCGGCAGCCGCTCCCGCAGCGCCTCCAGTACCACCGGGGGCACCAGATGGGAGACGTCGCCGCCCCAGGCCGCGACCTCCTTGACCAGGCTGGAGGAGAGGAAGCTGTAGGTCGGGTTGGTGGGGACGAACAGGGTCTCCACCCCGGACAGGCCGTTGTTCATCTGGGCCATCTGGAGTTCGTAGTCGAAGTCGCTGACCGCGCGCAGCCCCTTGACGATGGCGGGGATGTCGCGCTGCTTGCAGAAGTCGACGAGCAGGCCGTGGAAGGCCTCCACCTCGACGTTGCCGTACTCCGCGGTGACCTGGCGGAGGAGGTCGATGCGCTCCTCCACGGTGAACAGGCCCTGCTTGGACTTGTTGATCATCACGGCGACATGCACGACGTCGTAGAGCTTGGACGCTCGGGCGATGATGTCGAGGTGTCCGTTGGTGACGGGGTCGAAGGACCCCGGACAGACTGCGCGGCGCAACAGTGGTTCCTCGCTCTCAAGTCCGGTCATGACGCGCTGTCGCACGTCGAGGCGGCGCGACCGTACCAAAGCGTGCCCTCGCCGTAGCGGCGGGACCGCAGCCCTTCGAAGCCGGGCGGCCAGCCGAATTCTCCACCTCTGGTGCTGCGCTCCACGGTGACCAGTGCGTCCGGCGCGAGCCAGCCGTTACGGCCGAGTGTGAGCAGGATCTCGCGGAGATCATCGTCGCCGACGGCGTACGGGGGGTCGAGGAAGGCCACGTCGTACGGCTGCTCGGGCGCGGGCCGTACGGTGATCTGCTCGGCCTTGGCGGTCCGGATCTCGGCGCCGGGCAGCCCGATGGTCCGGATGTTCTCGCGGATGACCCGGGCGGCACGGGCGTCGGCCTCCACCAGCAGCACGTGCCCGGCGCCGCGGGACAGCGCCTCCAGGCCGACCGCGCCCGACCCGCCGTACAGGTCCAGGACGCGGATGCCGTGCAGTGAGCCGAGGAGCGACTCCCAGGTGGAGAACAGGCCTTCTCGCGCCCGGTCCGAGGTCGGGCGGGTGCCGGTGCCGGGCGGCACGGCCAGGCGGCGTCCTCCTGCCGCACCGGCGATCACGCGGGTCATGTGAGGGGCCGCCCTTCGTTCGTCTTGCGCAGCCTGGCGTATCTCGCGTGCTGCGGGTCCATTATTCGCTGCCCGAGGGCCGGCCGACGAGCGCCCGGGGGCCCTCGGCTCAGCCCTTGTCGAGGTAGCTCTCCCGCTCCGCGTCGACGAGGGCGTCCAGCGCGGTGCGCAGCTCGGGGTGCGCCGTGAGGTCGGGGTCGGCCGAGACGATCGCGGTCGCCTCCTCGCGGGCCGCGGCGATGACCTCCTCGTCGTCGATGACGGCGAGCATCCGCAAGGACGAGCGGACCCCGGACTGGGCCTGTCCGAGCACGTCGCCCTCGCGCCGCTGCTCCAGGTCGATCCGGGACAGCTCGAAGCCGTCGAGGGTGCCGGCCACCGCGTCCAGCCGGGCGCGCGCGGGGCTGGCCTGCGGCATCTCGCTGACCAGCAGGCACAGGCCGGGGGCGGAGCCGCGTCCGACGCGGCCGCGCAGCTGGTGCAGCTGGGAGACGCCGAACCGGTCCGCGTCCATGATGACCATGACGGTGGCGTTGGGGACGTTGACCCCGACCTCGATGACGGTGGTGGCCACGAGGACGTCCACCTCGCCCGCCGCGAAGCGCCGCATCACCTGGTCCTTGGCGTCGGGCTGCAGCCGCCCGTGCAGCACCGCGACGCGCAGGCCGCTCAGCGGGCCCGCCGCGAGCTGTTCCGCGATGTCCAGGACGGCCAGCGGCGGGCGCTTCTCCGCCTGGTCCTCGGCCGACTTCTTCTTCGGCTCGTCCTCGTCGTCGCCGATGCGCGGGCAGACGACGTACGCCTGGTGCCCGGCGGCCGCCTCCTCGCGCACCCGCTCCCAGGCGCGGGCCAGGAAGTGCGGTTTGTCCTGCACGGGCACGACATGGCTGGCGATCGGGGACCGGCCCGCGGGCAACTGGTCGAGGACGGAGGTCTCCAGGTCGCCGAAGACGGTCATGGCGACGGTCCGCGGGATCGGGGTGGCGGTCATCACCAGCAGGTGCGGCGGTTGTTTCCCCTTGGTGCGCAGGGCGTCGCGCTGCTCGACGCCGAAGCGGTGCTGCTCGTCGACCACGACCAGCCCCAGGTCGTGGAACTTCACCTTGTCCTCGATCAGCGCGTGCGTGCCGATCACGATCCCGGCCTCTCCGGTGACCAGGTCCAGCAGCGCCTGCCGCCGGGCGGCGGCGCCCATCGAGCCGGTGAGCAGCACGACCTTGGTGCCCTGGTCGGCCCCGCCCAGCATCCCGGCCTCGGCCAGCTCGCCCATCATCTCCACGATGGACCGGTGGTGCTGCTGGGCGAGGACCTCGGTCGGCGCGAGCATGGCGGTCTGGCCGCCGGCGTCCACGACCCGCAGCATGGCGCGCAGCGCGACCATCGTCTTCCCCGAGCCGACCTCGCCTTGCAGGAGCCGGTGCATGGGGTGGTCGGTGGCCAGGTCGTCGAAGACCTCCTGGCTGACCTTCCGCTGGCCCTCGGTGAGCTCGAAGGGCAGCTTGGCGTCGAAGGCGCCCAGCAGGCCGCCCGGTGCGTGGCGGCGCGGTACGGCGGGCAGTTGGGCGTCGGCGAACCGGCGCCGGGCGAGGGCCACCTGGAGGACGAACGCCTCGTCCCACTTGAGCCGGTCGCGGGCGTCGGCGATGTCCGCCTTCGTACCCGGCCGGTGGATCTTGAGCAGGGCCTCGGGCAGCGCGGCCAGCCCGCGCCCCTGGCGCAGCGCCGGCGGCAGCGGGTCCACGGCCTCCCGGGCGCTGGGCAGCACCGCGTCGACCGCCTTGGCGATCTTCCAGGACGCCATCTGCTGGCACGCCGGGTAGATCGGCATGAGCCGGCCCGCGAAGGCGTCGACGGCGTCCTCGCCGCTGTCGGCGTCCAGCAGCTGGTACTCGGGGTGGGCGAGCTGGAGCTTGCGGTTGAAGACGGAGACCTTGCCCGCGAACATCGCCCGGCGGCCCGGCAGCAGGTCCTTGTGCGGCTTGTGGATGCCCTTGCCGAAGAAGACCAGCTGGAGCCGTCCGCTGCCGTCGGTGAGGGTGACCTCCAGCCGCTGGCCCCGGCCCGCGTTGAACTTCAGTACGCGGGCGTCGGCGACCTGCGCGACGACGGTGACGTGCTCCTCCAGCGGCAGGTCGGACAGCCGGGTCAGCTCGCCGCGCTCGGCGTACCGCCTGGGGTAGTGGTGCAGCAGGTCGCCGACCGTGTGCAGGTCGAGGTGGTCGGCCAGCACCTTCGCGGTGGTGCCGCCGAGCGTCTTCTTCAGGGGTTCGTCGAGCGCGGGCACGTTGTCCATTGCACACCACGGGTGTGACAAGCGGGGCAGGCGGGTTCATTCGACGCCGATGATCAGCGGAGCGGTCTGCTGTCCGCCGTGGTACACGACCGTGTCGACGGCCAGGTGCCCCTGCTGTACGTGCCGTTCCAGGCGTTCGGCGACGCCGTCGGGGACGCCGGCGCCGAGGACCAGGGTGACCATCTCGCCGCCGGCGGCGAGCATCCGGTCCAGGACGGTCTCCGCCGCGCCGGCGAGGTCCGGGCCGATGACCGCCACGTCGCCGTCGATCAGGCCCAGGACGTCCCCGGCCTGGCAGACCCCGGCCATGGTCCACGACTGGTGCTCGGCGACGACGAGTTCGGCGCAGCGGGTGGCCCCGGCGGCGGCCGTCATGGCCACGACGTCCTCGTCGAAGCGGCGGCCGGGTTCGTGTACGGCGAGCGCGGCGATGCCCTGGACCGCGGAGCGGGTCGGGATGAGGGCGACGCGCACGCCTTCGGTACGGGCCTGCTCGGCGGCGGCCGCGGCGGTGTGCCGCAGCTCGGCGTCGTTGGGCAGCAGCACCACCTCGCGGGCGTGGGCGCGGCGGACTGCCTCGACCAGCTCGCCGCTGGCGGGCGGCTCTCCGGGGCGGACGGCGACCACCGCGGCGCCTGCCTCCGCGTACAGGGCGGCGAGGCCGTCGCCGGGGACGACCGCGACGACGGCGCGCGGCGCGTGCTCGGGGGCGCGCGGCCTCCCGGTCCGGTCCCGGGCCGCGTCGTGCGGGTCGGCGCATGGGGCCTGGTGCGGCTGCTGGTCCGCGTCCTCGCGGGCGGCGGCGTGCGCCTCCTCGTGGGTGGCGTGCGGCTGTCCCGCGGCGGCGGTGGCCAGGTGGGTGATGCGGATGCGGTACGGGCGCCCGGCCTGGACGCCCGCCTCGACGGCGGCGCCCGCGTCGTCCGTGTGGACGTGGACGTTCCACAGCCCGTCCCCGCCGACCACGACGAGGGAGTCGCCGAGGGCGTCGAGCCGGGCGCGCAGTCGGTCGACGGCCGCGTCGTCCGACTCCAGCAGGTAGATCACCTCGAAGGCCGGACCCGGGGGAACCTCTCCGGCCTCGCCGGGGGCGCAGCCGCCCGCCGCGGCGGAGGGCATGGCGGGCGGCCGGGCGGCCGGTCCGGCCGCGACGGTGCGGCCGTGGTCGGCGGCGGGAGGCTGGGCCGGGGCCTCGCCGGACAGCGCCTGCGAGAGCGCCCCGAGTACCGCGACCAGGCCGTAGCCGCCCGCGTCCACCACCCCGGCGCGGCCGAGGACGTCGAGCTGGCCGGGGGTGGCCGCCAGCGCGGTACGCGCCCCCTCGTACGCGGCGCGGGCCACCGGCGCGATGTCGGCGGCGGCCGGGGCCGGGCCCGCGGTGCCGCGGGCGGGCTGTGCCGTGGTCGTGGCGGCCGCCTGTGCCGTGGCGCCGCCGACGGTCCGCGCCGCCGGGCCGGCGGCCCGGTTCACCGCCTTCGCGGCCCGTTCCGCGGCGTCGGCGGCCGCGGCGGCGACGGTCAGCACCGTGCCCTCCACCGGGTGGGCGACGGCCTTGTACGCGGACGCGGCGGCGTGCCGCAGCGCCTGCCCGAGCACGTCGGCGTCGCAGGGCCCCGCGCCGTCGGCGGCGAGCACGTCGGCCATCCCGCGCAGCAGCTGGGCCAGGATCGTGCCGGAGTTGCCCCGCGCCCCGATGAGCGCGCCGTGCGCCATGGCCCGGATCGCGTCCGCCGTGGTGGGGCGGGACGGGGCCCCGGAGGCGGCGTGGCCGTCGAAGGCCGCGTCGACGGCCCGGGCAGCGGACTCGGCGGTCAGGTACAGGTTGGTCCCGGTGTCGCCGTCGGCGACCGGGTAGACGTTGATGGCGTCGATGTCCTCGCGGGCCCGGCCGAGCGCGTCCAGCGTCAGCCGGCACCAGGTGCGTACCGCATCGGCGTCAAGGGGGTCCCCCGGACGGAGTCTGGGGGAGTGTGCGGCACCTTGCGTCCTCGCTTCTTCGCTTCTTCCTCGGGGCCGGGCTCCCCGCAGGGTAGTCGCGCCGCGGGGTCGGTCAGACGGCCCGGACCGGTGGGGCCGGGGCGGCCATGGTAGTTTTCGTATGTCGGGAGCGGTCGTTGTATGCTGCTCCGGTTGCCTGATGTGAATCGGGCTTTCCCCTGGCATTCACGCCGGGGCTCACCGTAAGTGTCTGTCCCCTCGCGTCAGCGAGGGTGACCCGTCTTTGGAGTAACCCGTGGCTGCCAACTGCGACGTCTGCGGCAAGGGGCCGGGCTTCGGCAACAGCATCTCGCACTCCCACCGCCGCACCTCCCGTCGTTGGAACCCCAACATCCAGACGGTGCGCGCTGTGGTCGGTCGTACCCCGAAGCGTATGAATGTCTGCACCTCGTGCATCAAGGCCGGCAAGGTCTCGCGCTGACATAGCGAGCCTCACCGGTTGCCGGAGCCGGTCCACCTCGTGGTGGGCCGGTTTTTTGGCGTTCGGGCCCACACACCGCTAGCGGCGCAGGCGCCACCCGTGGTCGACCGGGCCGATGCCCTCCCCCAGGGGGAAGCCCGCCGCGATGGCGCCGGTGACGTACGTCTTGGCCGCCGCGACCGCCTCCGGGACCTCCAGGCCCTTCGCCAGGTACGCGGCGATGGCGCTGGCCAGCGTGCAGCCGGTGCCGTGGGTGTGCCGGTTGTCGTGCCGGGGCGCGCGCAGCCAGTGCTGCTCGATGCCGTCGGTCAGCAGGTCGGTGGCGGGGCCGGCCAGGTGTCCGCCCTTGATCAGCGCCCACCGGGGGCCGCATTCCAGCACCGCGTCCGCCGCGCGCCGCATGCCGGTCTCGTCCTCGACCGTGACGCCCGTGAGCTGGGCGACCTCGTCCAGGTTGGGGGTGGCGACGGTGGCGGCGGGCAGCAGCTTCGTACGGACCGCGCCGAGGGCTTCGGCGGCCAGCAGCGGGTCGCCGTGCTTGGAGACGCCGACCGGGTCGACCACCACCGGCGCCGCGATGCCGTCGAGCAGCGCGGCGACGGTCTCGACCAGTTCCGTGGAGGCCAGCATGCCGGTCTTCACCGCGTCGACGCCGATGTCGTCGGCGACGGCGCGGAACTGGGCGCGTACGGCGTCCGCGGGCAGTTCCCAGGCGCCCTGGACGCCCCGGGAGTTCTGCGCCGTCACCGCCGTGAGCACGCTCATGCCGTGCACGCCCAGCGCCAGCATCGTCTTGAGGTCGGCCTGGATGCCCGCACCGCCGCCGGAATCGGATCCGGCGACGGTGAGCACGCAGGGCGGGTGCGGCGGGAGGTCACGGCGCGGGTGCGGCGGGAGGTCGCCGCGCGGGGCGGGCGCGGGTATGTGCGGCATACCGCCGAATCTACTCGGCGTCGGCCCCGCCCCCTCGCCTCGGCGTCTACTCGGTGTCGACCTCGTCCTCCCCGAAGTGGTCCCAGCCCGCGTGCGCCCAGGGTGCCCCGTCCACGGTCACCTGGGGCAGCGCCGACGGGTTGAGCACCTCGCCGATGACCTTCCAGCGGGCCGGGAGCTTCACGTCCGGCGGGAAGGTCGCCACGATCGCGTGGTCCTCTCCCCCGTTGAGCACCCACTGGAGCGGGTCCACGCCGACCGCCTGGCCGATGTCGGACATCTGGGTCGGGATGTCGATGTCGCCCGAGCGCAGGTCGATGCGGACCTTGCTCGCCTCCGCGATGTGGCCCAGGTCGGCCACGAGCCCGTCGCTGACGTCCGTCATGGCGGTGGCGCCGAGTCCGGCCGCCGCCGGCCCCGCGTGGTACGGGGGTTCGGGCCGCCGGTGGGCCTCGACGAAGGCGCGCGGCGAGCGGAAGCCGCGGGAGAGCACCGCGTGTCCTGCGGCCGACCAGCCCAGCCAGCCGGTGACCGCGACGACGTCGCCCGGCTGGGCACCGGATCGGGTGACCGGGTCGCTGTTGCGCAGGTCGCCCAGCGCGGTGATGGCGACCGTGATCGTGTCGCCGCGCACCACGTCGCCGCCGACGACGGCGGCCCCGGCGACCTGGCACTCGTCCCGCAGGCCGTCCATCAGCTCGCTGGCCCAGGTCACGGGCAGGTCCGCGGGGACCACGAGGCCGAGCAGCAGCGCGGTGGGCACCGCGCCCATCGCGGCGATGTCGGCGAGGTTCTGTGCGGCGGCCTTGCGGCCCACGTCGTACGCGGTGGACCAGTCGCGGCGGAAGTGCCGCCCCTCGAGCAGCACGTCGGTGCTGGCCACGACGCGCCGGTCCGGCGCGGCGATCACCGCGGCGTCGTCCCCCGGCCCCAGCCGTACCGCCGGGGTGGTGGTGAGCCGGGAGGTGAGTTCCCTGATGAGCCCGAACTCCCCAAGCTCCCCCACGGTACCTTTCACTGCGCTTCTCCTTATGCTGTCGGTGTCCGCGGCCCCGCCACGCATGCCGCGAGGGTCTCCCCGCACCGCGCGGTGACGCGGTACCGTGGCGTCTCTTCTCCCCACATGATCCTCGTAGCCGCCCTGGAGGTTCCGTGGTACAGGCGTACATCCTGATCCAGACCGAGGTCGGCAAGGCGTCGACCGTGGCCGAAGTCATCGCGGAGATCCCGGGGGTCATCCAGGCCGAGGACGTCACCGGACCGTACGACGTCATCGTGCGCGCCCAGGCCGAGACGGTCGATGAGCTCGGTCGCATGGTGGTCGCCAAGGTCCAGCAGGTGGACGGCATCACCCGCACGCTGACCTGCCCGGTCGTCCATCTCTAGCTCCCCGCCCCGTCGTCCCGATCCGGCTCCTCGTATGCTCGGCCGGTGAAGTGCGCACCCCGTCGGCCGATCCTGCTGTCCACCGCCGCGCTGCTGCTGGCAGCGGTCGGCGGCTGCGCGTCGGGCGATCAGTCCGACGGTGCCGCGGCGCCCCCGGTTCCCACGCCGTCCGGGCCGGCGGTCGGCATGTGCCGGGCGTTGCACAAGGAGCTGCCGCGCCGCGTGGAGGGTCTTGAGCGGCGCGCCCTGGACCCGGCGTCCGACTTCACGGCGGCGTGGGGCGATCCCGCCGTGCAGCTGCGCTGCGGAGTGCCCGCACCTGACGTGCTCACGCCCGGCGACCCAGACTACAACCCGCACCCCGACTCCGCCGAGCTCAACGGCGTCGAGTGGGTGTTCGAGAAGGAGTCCGACGGCTACCGCTTCACGACCGCGCTGCGCAAGGCGTATGTCGAGGTGCGGGTGCCGGGGAAGTACGCCCCCGAGCTCAACGTGCTCATCGACCTCGCGGACGCCGTCAAGAAGACGATCCCGTTCGGGATCTGAGCTTCGGGACCCCAGCTTCGGGACCCGGGCTTCGGGTGCTGGGCGGCGGCCGGCACGGGCCGCCGCCCGGTCCGCGGTGGCTCAGCGCAGTCCGGTGGAGCGGCGCAGCGCCGCCTGGAGCAGGCGGTCCACCAGCTCCGGGTAGCTCACGCCGCTCTCCTGCCACATCCGCGGGTACATGGAGATGGGCGTGAAGCCGGGCATCGTGTTGATCTCGTTGATCACGAACTCGCCGCTGTCGAGCAGGAAGAAGTCCGCGCGCACCAGCCCCTCGCAGGACACCGCCTCGAAGGCCCGCACCGCGAGCTCCTGGACGCGTGCGGTCTGCTCCTCGGTGAGCGGTGCGGGCACCATCCCGCTGGCCGAGTCGATGTACTTCGCCTCGAAGTCGTAGAAGTCGTGGGCGGTGACCGGCGGGATCTCGGCCGGCACGCTGGCGCGCGGCCCGTCCTCGAACTCCAGCACCCCGCACTCGATCTCGCGGCCGCGCAGCAGCGACTCCACGATGATCTTCGGGTCGTGGCTGCGGGCCTCCTCGACGGCCGCGTCCAGGCCCGCCAGGTCGTCGACCTTGGTGATCCCGAAGGAGGAGCCGGCGCGGGCGGGCTTGACGAAGACCGGCCAGCCGTGGTCGGCGGCGAAGTCCACGATCTTCTTGCGGGCGGCGGCCGGGTCGCGGTCCCACTCCTGCGGCCGGATCACCTCGTACGGGCCGACCGGCAGCCCGAAGGAGGTGAACACCCGCTTCATGTACTCCTTGTCCATGCCGACGGCGGACGCCAGCACACCGGAGCCGACGTAGGGCACGCCGGAGAGCTCCAGCAGGCCCTGGAGGGTGCCGTCCTCGCCGTAGGGGCCGTGCAGCATCGGGAAGACGACGTCCACGTCGCCCAGCGCCTTGGGCACGTTCCCCGGCTCGGTGTAGACGACCTCGCGGCTGCCCGGGTCGACCGGCAGCAGAACGGCGCCGTCCGCCGACTCCGCGAGGTCGTCGACGCTCGGGAGCTTGCGGTCGGCGATGGCCATCCGGTCCGGGTCGGCGGAGGTCAGTGCCCACCGGCCGTCGGCGGTGATGCCGATCGGCAGCACGTCGTACTTGGTCCGGTCGATGGCGCGCAGCACGGCACCCGCGGTGACCACGGAGATGGCGTGCTCGGAGCTGCGGCCGCCGAAGACGACGGCGACGCGCGGCTTGCCAGTGCTGGGGGTGGAGGTCTCGCTGCTCATATCGCGATGAGGTTACCTTGCGGTCGTTTCGGCGTCAGTGACGCTGGGGCTGGGGCATGAGTGACGCTGGGGCGGGGGCGTCAGTGTCGCTCGGACTTGGCGCTGCGCGACATCAGTTCCTTGAGCGCGACCAGCGGCGGCTTGCCCTCGTGGACGATCTCCACGACGGTCTCGGTGATCGGCATGTCGACGTCGTGGCGCCGGGCCAGATCCAGCACCGACTGGCAGGACTTGACGCCCTCGGCGGTCTGCCTGGTGACCGCGATGGTCTCCTCCAGCGTCATGCCGCGGCCGAGGTTGGTGCCGAAGGTGTGGTTGCGGGAGAGCGGCGAGGAGCAGGTGGCGACCAGGTCGCCCATGCCCGCCAGGCCCGCGAAGGTGCGCGCGTCGGCGCCCATCGCCAGCCCGAGCCGGGTGGTCTCGGCCAGGCCGCGGGTGATCAGGGACGCCTTGGCGTTGTCGCCGAGCCCCATCCCGTCGGCGATGCCGACGGCGAGGGCGATGACGTTCTTGACCGCGCCGCCGAGCTCGCAGCCCACCACGTCGGTGTTGGTGTACGGGCGGAAGTACGGGGTGTGGCAGGCGGCCTGGAGGCGCTGGGCCACGCTCTCGTCGCGGCAGGCGACGACGGCGGCCGCGGGCTGCCGGGCGACGATCTCCTTGGCGAGGTTGGGGCCGGTGAGCACCGCGACCCGGTCCGGGGAGACCTTGGCGACCTCCTCGACGACCTCGCTCATGCGCTTGGCGGTGCCCAGTTCGATGCCCTTCATCAGGGAGACGAGCACGGTGTCGGTGGGCAGCAGCGGCGCCCACGCGGCGAGGTTCTCGCGGAGCGTCTGGGAGGGGATGGCGAGGACGGCGAACTCGGCGCCGTCCGCCGCCTCGGCGGGGTCGGTGGTGGCCCGCACCGACCGGGGCAGTTCCACGCCCGGGAAGTAGTCGGGGTTGGTGCGTCCGGTGTTGATCGCCTCGACGAGGCCGGCGCGGCGGCCCCACATCGTCACGTCGCAGCCGGCGTCGGCGAGCACCATCGCGAAGGCGGTGCCCCAGGATCCGGTGCCGTAGACCGCGCAGCGGGTCACTTGCCTGCCTCCTCGGCCCCGCGGGCCTTCTTGTGGTCGTACGGCCGCGCGGGCGCGGGTTCGCCGCGCAGTTCGGCGAGCTGTTCGGTGATCGCGGCCATGATGGTGTCGGTGGCGGCGCGCAGGACCTCGGCGGTCGGCTCCTGGCCGTAGAACTCGGACAGGTCCACCGGCGGTCCGGCCTGCACCCGCAGGGTCTTGCGCGGGAAGAGCCGCAGCTTCTTGTGCTTGGCGTACGGCGGCATGGCCTCGTTGGCGCCCCACTGGGCGACCGGGATCACGGGGGCCTTGGTGAGCAGCGCCACGCGCGCCGCGCCGGTCTTGCCGCGCATCGGCCACATGTCCGGGTCGCGGGTGAGGGTGCCCTCGGGGTAGAACGCCACGCACTCGCCCTTGTTGATGGCGTCGACGGCGGCCCGGAAGGCGTTGGCCGCGTCGGTGGACTCGCGGTAGACCGGGATCTGCTTCAGGCCGCGCAGGAAGGTTCCGACAAAGCTGCCCTTGAAGAGGCCGGCTTTGGCGAGGAAGCGCGGGACCCGCCCGGTGTTGTACTGATAGTGCGCGTACGAGAGCGGGTCGAGATACGAGTTGTGATTGATCGCGGTGATAAATCCGCCCTCGGCCGGAATGTGCTCCATTCCGCGCCAGTCCCGCTTGAACAGAACCACCAGCGGTGGTTTTACCAGGACCGCCGCCATGCGGTACCAGATGCCGATTCTGCGGCCGGACACTCGGAACACCTCTCTCGGACCCTGCTGACCTGCTGCTTGCTGCCGTCCGGGCAGCCGCACAAGTGTCGCCCCAGGTACCCGGTCTGTCGAGGACACCGTATCCCCGCGGGTTGCGGGAGTAAGTGCCGGGCGGGTGCGGCGGCGGGTGAGAATGTGCGTCGTGGGAGGAAAGGGAACGCGTGTGGCATGGACCGTGGTGGTGCCACTGAAGCCCTTGTCACGGGCGAAGAGCAGGCTCGCCGCCGCCGTGCCGGACGCGCGCCGCCCGGCGTTCGCACTCGCCTTCGCGCAGGACACGGTGGCCGCGGTGCTGGCATGCCAGGGCGTCCGGGGTGTGGTGGTCGTCACCGATGATCCGTGCGCCGGGCGTGCGCTGGGAGCGCTGGGCGCGCGCGTGGTACCGGACGCGCCGGGCCTGAACGCGGCCCTGACCCACGGGGCGCACACGGCGCGTACGGAACGGCCCGGCGCGGCCGTGGCGGCGCTGAACGCCGATCTGCCCGCGCTGCGGGCCGAGGAGCTGGACCGGGTGCTGGACGCCGCGGCCGCCGCGCCCCGGGCCTTTCTCGCCGACGCGGCGGGGATCGGCACCACGCTGCTGGCGGCCGCGGCCGGGGTGGAGCTGGCCCCGGCCTTCGGCGGCCCGTCCCGCGCCCGGCACCGGGCCTCGGGGCATGGGAGATCGAACTGCCCGACGTGGCCAGCGTGCGGCAGGACGTGGACACGGGCGAGGATCTGCGGGCGGCGCTGCGCCTGGGCGTGGGCCCGCACACTGCGGCGCTCCTGGCGGGGGCCGCTGCCTGCCCGCCCCCGACGGCCGGCGTCGCCCCGCACTGACGGATCCACGGCGCCCTCGGAGGGGCCGCCCGGGGCGCCGGATGGCTGTGGAGGCGGCCCGCGCGGCGAGGGCTACGCTGCGGGTATGCAGGCAACCGCGTTCACGTACGACCCCGAGACCCGCGCCGGCAGCGTGCTGCTCGACGACGGCACCCCGCTCCCGTTCGACGCGGCGGCGTTCGACGCGGGCGGGCTGCGGCTGCTGCGGCCCGGGCAGCGGGTGCGGATCGAGGTGGACGGCGAGGGCGCGGACCGCCGGGTCGTCCTCATCACCCTGCAGACGTTCTGAATCACCCCGCAGAGGCTCTGAGCGGCCCGCGGAAGGCCGCCGAACACACCGCGGGCCGGACTCCCGAGGGAGTCCGGCCCGGCGCGTGACGCTGCCGTTGACCGCGGTTACTTCTTCCGGGCCGTGGCCTTCTTGGCGGTGGTCTTGCGGGTGGTGGCCTTCTTCGCCGGGGCCTTCTTCGCCACGGCCTTCTTCGCGGGCGCCGCCTTCTTGGCCGCCGCCGCGGCCTTCTTCGCCGGTGCCGCCTTCTTCGCCGCGGCCTTCACCGGTGCCGCCTTCTTCGCCGCGGTGGTCTTCTTCACCGCCGCCTTCTTCGCGGGCGCCGCCTTCTTCGCGACGGCCGCCTTCTTCGCGGGTGCGGCCTTCTTCGCGACCGCCTTCTTGGCCGCGGCCTTCTTGGCGGCGGCCTGCAGGCTGCCCTTGGGCGCCTTCTTGACGGCGACCTCGCCGCCCTTCGGCAGCTTCTTCGAGCCGCTCACCAGGTCCTTGAAGCCCTGCCCGGCGCGGAAGCGGGGCACCGAGGTCTTCTTGACCCGGACCCGCTCCCCCGTCTGCGGGTTACGGGCGTAACGAGCCGGACGGTCGACCTTCTCGAACGAGCCGAAACCGGTGACCGAAACCCGATCCCCCGCGACGACCGCGCGGACGATGGCGTCCAGGACCGCGTCGACGGCCTCGGCGGCGTTCTGCCGACCACCGAGCTTGTCGGCAATCGCTTCTACGAGCTGCGCCTTGTTCACGTCTTCCCCTTCGGAGACATAGCCGGAACGAATGTGTTCAAGCTTTTTCGCACGTTAGGCAGATATATACCGCAAATCAAACACGAAACGGGCTAATCACCCTTGTGCCGCAACGAACTCGACCGTCACGGACTTCCGTCGCCGTCGGGGTCTTCGGGGAGACGACCCGCGTCGAGGTCGTCCATCAACCGGTCCAGACGCCGCGCGGCGTCCGCGAGATCGTGCTTCGCCGCGGCCGTGATGACCAGCAGCTTCCGGGACAGCGCCATCCGTACGCCCTCCGGGACTTGCAGTGCGCGCACCCTTGCGTGCGCTTCTTTCAGCCGGTCGGCGACGACCCTGTAGAGCTCGAGTTGGCCGTCGCGTTCCATGCGCTGATTGTGCCATCTGCGGCGAGTTGTCGCCTCATGGGGCCTCAACACGCCGATGCGCCGCCGGTCGGTGGACCGGCGACGCATCGTGTCAAACGCGCTCTGCGCAAGGAGAACCGGGGGTGCTCAGCCCCCAACCGTGCTGGGCTTGAAGGCGGGTCGGCGGGCCTCGTACGCGGCGATGTCGGCCTCCTGCCTGAGGGTCAGGCTGATGTCGTCCAGCCCCTCCAGCAGCCTCCATCGGGCGTTTTCGTCAAGATCGAAATCAGCCGTGATCCCCTCGGCGCGAACCTGGCGGTCGACGAGGTCGACGGTGACCTCGGTGGTCGGGTCGGCCTCGACCAGCTCCCACAGCCGGTCCACGGTCTCCTGCGGCAGGACGACGGTCAGCAGGCCGTTCTTGAGCGAGTTCCCCCGGAAGATATCGGCGAAGCGCGCGGAGATGACGGCCTTGAAGCCGTAGTTCTGCAGCGCCCACACCGCGTGCTCGCGGGAGGAGCCGGTGCCGAAGTCGGGACCGGCGACCAGGACCGTCGCGCCCTGGTACGCGTCCTGGTTCAGCACGAAGTCCGGGTTCTTGCGCCAGGCCTCGAACAGACCGTCCTCGAAGCCGTCGCGGGTGACCTTCTTGAGCCAGTGCGCGGGAATGATCTGGTCGGTGTCGACGTTGCTGCGGCGCAGCGGTACGGCCCGGCCGGTGTGCGTGGTGAAGGCTTCCATGGTGATCAGACTCCGGCGGGCGCGGGGACGGCAGAGAGGTCGGTCAGATCGGCGGGCGAGGCCAGGTGGCCGAGGACCGCGGTGGCGGCGGCGACCTGCGGCGAGACCAGATGGGTCCGGCCGCCCTTGCCCTGCCGGCCCTCGAAGTTGCGGTTGGAGGTGGACGCCGACCGCTCGCCGGGGGCGAGCTGGTCGGGGTTCATGCCCAGGCACATCGAGCAGCCCGCGTGCCGCCATTCGGCGCCGGCCGCGGTGAACACCTTGTCCAGCCCCTCCTCGACGGCCTGGAGGGCGACCCGTACCGAGCCGGGTACGACCAGCATCCGTACGCCCTCGGCGACGGAACGGCCCTGCAGCACCTCGGCGGCGGAGCGCAGGTCCTCGATCCGGCCGTTGGTGCAGGAGCCCACGAAGACCGTGTCGACACCGATGTCCCGCAGCGGCTGACCCGCCGTCAGGCCCATGTATTCCAGGGCCTTCTCGGCGGCGTGCCGCTCGCTGGGGTCGGTGTACGAGGCGGGGTCGGGGACCGACGCCGACAGCGGGGCGCCCTGCCCGGGGTTGGTGCCCCAGGTGACGAACGGGGACAGCGCGGCGGCGTCGATGACGACCTCGTGGTCGAAGACGGCGTCGTCGTCGGTGCGCAGCGTGCGCCAGTAGTCGACGGCGGCGTCCCAGTCGGCGCCCTCGGGGGCGTGCGGGCGGCCCTTGAGGTAGGCGAAGGTGGTCTCGTCGGGGGCGATCATGCCCGCCCGCGCGCCCGCCTCGATGGACATGTTGCACACGGTCATCCGGGCTTCCATCGACAGCTTCTCGATGGCGGAGCCGCGGTACTCGATGACGTAGCCCTGGCCGCCGCCGGTGCCGATCTTCGCGATGATCGCCAGGATCAGGTCCTTGGCGGTGACGCCCTCGGGCAGCTCGCCCTCGACGGTGATCGCCATGGTCTTGAAGGGCGCCAGCGGCAGCGTCTGGGTGGCCAGCACGTGCTCGACCTGGCTGGTGCCGATGCCGAACGCCAGCGCGCCGAAGGCGCCGTGCGTGGAGGTGTGGCTGTCGCCGCAGACCACGGTGGTGCCCGGCTGGGTCAGGCCCAGCTGCGGTCCCACCACGTGGACGACGCCCTGCTCCACGTCACCGAGCGGATGCAGCCGGACACCGAACTCCGCGCAGTTCTTGCGCAGCGTCTCCAACTGGGCCCGCGAGACGGGGTCCGCGATGGGCTTGTCGATGTCGATGGTCGGGGTGTTGTGGTCCTCGGTCGCGATGGTGAGGTCGGTGCGCCGCACCGGGCGCCCGGCCTTGCGGAGGCCGTCGAAAGCCTGCGGGCTGGTCACCTCGTGCAGCAGGTGCAGATCGATGAAGAGCAGGTCGGGCTCGCCTTCGGCGCGCCGGACGACGTGGTCGTCCCAGACCTTCTCCGCGAGTGTCCGTCCCATCGCTTTCCCTCCGGCCGGCAACGTCGCCGGCCCAACTCGTGTGGACTGCGGGCCCTGGTCCCGGGCCGCAATTACAGAGTGGCGGTTCCGCCGGAAAATTGAACTTGCGTTTCACAGTGTGAGACGCAAGTATCGTTGCATGGACAACTCTAGCGGCGTCGGCGTTCTCGACAAGGCAGCACTGGTGCTGAGCGCTCTGGAGTCCGGTCCGGCCACCCTCGCGGGGCTGGTCGGAGCCACCGGACTCGCGCGCCCCACGGCGCACCGGCTCGCGGTCGCGCTCGAACACCACCGGATGGTGGCGCGCGACATGCAGGGCCGCTTCATACTCGGCCCGCGGCTGGCGGAGCTGGCCGCGGCGGCCGGCGAGGACCGGCTGCTCGCCACGGCCGGCCCCGTACTCACGCACCTACGCGACGTCACCGGGGAGAGCGCGCAGCTCTACCGGCGCCAGGGCGACATGCGGATCTGCGTGGCGGCGGCCGAGCGGCTGTCCGGCCTGCGCGACACCGTGCCCGTCGGCTCCACGCTGCCGATGAAGGCCGGCTCCGCGGCGCAGGTGCTGATGGCCTGGGAGGAGCCGGAGCGGCTGCACCGCGGCCTGCAGGGCGCCCGCTTCACGGCGACGGCCCTGTCGGGCGTACGGCGGCGCGGCTGGGCCCAGTCGATCGGTGAGCGGGAGCCGGGCGTGGCATCGGTCTCCGCGCCCGTGCGCGGCCCGTCCAACCGCGTGGTGGCCGCGGTGTCGGTCTCCGGGCCGATCGAGCGGCTGACCCGGCACCCGGGCCGGATGCACGCCCAGGCGGTCATCGACGCGGCCGCCCGCCTGTCCGAGGCCCTGCGCCGCACGGGGTGAGAAACGGAGAAGGCCCTCCACCGAAGTGGAGGGCCTTCCCTGATGTGTACCCCCGACCGGATTCGAACCGGCGCTACCGCCTTGAGAGGGCGGCGTGCTAGGCCGCTACACAACGGGGGCGTGGATCAGAATGATCCAGCTGGGCTACCAGGACTCGAACCTAGACTAAATGAACCAGAATCACTCGTGCTGCCAATTACACCATAGCCCATGGTGGTATAGACCAGTACCCCCGACCGGATTCGAACCGGCGCTACCGCCTTGAGAGGGCGGCGTGCTAGGCCGCTACACAACGGGGGCTCTAGCGATCTCGTCTACATGAGTTCCGAGATCAGTACCCCCGACCGGATTCGAACCGGCGCTACTGCCTTGAGAGGGCAGCGTGCTAGGCCGCTACACAACGGGGGCTTGGTCCTGCTGGACAGGAAATCATGCGATGAAGATTTCCTGCTGGGGTACCAGGACTCGAACCTAGACTAAGTGAACCAGAATCACTCGTGCTGCCAATTACACCATACCCCACCAAAACGCAACCCCCTGTGGGGTTTTGTTTGGCTGCGCTTCCCGTTCCGGCCTTTCGGCCCGCCCGGGCGGCGCAGGAAGAACATTACCCGATGGTGGACGGGCCACCAAAACGGGTAACCGCTGGCCGCGTCAGGCGGCGGCCAGCTTGGCCAGCGCCGCGTCGATCCGCGCCAGCGTGCGCTCGCGGCCCAGGACCTCCAGGGACTCGAACAGCGGCAGTCCGACCGTACGGCCGGTGACGGCGACGCGGACCGGGGCCTGCGCCTTGCCGAGCTTGAGGCCGTGCTCCTCGCCGGCGGCCAGGACGGCCTCCTTGAGGGACTCCGCGCTCGACCAGTCCGCCGCCTCCAGCTTGGCGCGGGCGGTGGTCAGCAGGGCGGCCGGGTCGCCCTTCATGGCCTTGGCCCACGACGCCTCGTCCTCGACCGGCTCCTTGCGGAACAGGAAGTCGACGTTGGCCGTGATGTCGGACAGGACGGTCAGGCGGGTCTGCGCGTGCGGGGCGATGGCCTCCCACGCGGCCCGGTCGAAGTCCTCCGGGTCCCAGTTGGCGTGCGGGGCCCGCAGCCAGGGCTCACAGGCCTCGGTGAAGGCCTTCACATCGAGCATGCGGATGTGGTCGGCGTTGATCGCCTCGGCCTTCTTCAGGTCGAAGCGGGCCGGGTTGGCGTTCACGTCCGCGATGTCGAACTTCTCGATCAGCTCGGCGACCGTGAAGAGGTCGCGGTCCGCGGAGAAGGACCAGCCGAGCAGCGAGAGGTAGTTGAGCAGCCCCTCGGGCAGGAAGCCGCGCTCGCGGTAGAGGTTGAGCGAGGCCTGCGGGTCGCGCTTGGAGAGCTTCTTGTTGCCCTCGCCCATCACGTACGGAAGGTGGCCGAACTCCGGGACCCGCTTGGCCACACCCAGCTCGATCAATGCCCGGTAGAGCGCGATCTGGCGCGGGGTGGAGGAGAGCAGGTCCTCGCCGCGCAGGACGTGGGTGATCTCCATCAGAGCGTCGTCGATCGGGTTGACGAGCGTGTAGAGCGGGGCGCCGTTGGCACGGATGATGCCGTAGTCCGAGACGTTCTCCGGCGTGACGGTCACCTCGCCGCGGACCAGGTCCGTGAAGGTGATCGCCTCGTCGGGCATCCGGAAGCGGACGATCGCGGGACGGCCCTCGGCCTCGTACGCGGCCGCCTGCTCGGCGGTCAGGACGCGGCACTGGCCGTCGTACCCGGAGGGCTTCCCGGCGGCGCGGGCGGCCTCGCGGCGGGCGTCGAGCTCCTCGGTGGTGCAGTAGCAGCGGTAGGCGTGACCGCCGTCCAGGAGCTTGGCCGCGATGTCCTTGTAGATGTCCATGCGCTGGGACTGGCGGTACGGGGCGTGCGGGCCGCCGACCTCGGGGCCCTCGTCCCAGTCGAAGCCCAGCCAGTGGAACGAGTCCAGGAGCTGGCGGTAGGACTCCTCGGAGTCCCGGGCCGCGTCGGTGTCCTCGATGCGGAAGACCAGGGTGCCGCCGGTGTGGCGGGCGTAGGCCCAGTTGAACAGGGCGGTGCGGACCAGACCCACGTGCGGGTTGCCGGTCGGGGAGGGACAGAAACGTACGCGGACAGGTCCGTTAGCCACGCTTGATCACCTTGTTGGTGAGAGTGCCGATGCCTTCGATGGTGACGGCGACCTCGTCGCCGACGACCAGGGGTCCGACACCCGCGGGGGTGCCGGTGAGGACGACGTCGCCGGGAAGCAGCGTCATCGCCTCGGTGATGTGCACGATCAGGTCCTCGACCGAGCGCACCATGTCGCTCGTACGGCCCAGCTGGCGCTGTTGGCCGTTGACGGTGCACATGATGCCGAGGTTGTGCGGGTCGAGGTCGGTCTCCACCCAGGGGCCCAGCGGGCAGGAGGTGTCGAAGCCCTTGGCCCTGGCCCACTGCTGCTCGCGGCGCTGCACATCGCGCGCGGTGACGTCGTTGGCGCAGGTGTAGCCGAGGATCACGTCCTTGACGCGCTCGCGCGGTACTTCCCGGCACATCCGGCCGATGACCACGGCCAGCTCGGCCTCGTGGTGGACCTCTTCGGAGAACGAGGGGTACGCGATGGGGTCGCCGGGGCCGATCACCGAGGTGGCGGGCTTGAAGAAGGCGACGGGGACGTCGGGGACGTCGTTGCCCAGCTCGGCGGCGTGTTCGGCGTAGTTACGGCCGATCGCGACGATCTTGTTGGGCAGGACCGGAGAGAGCAGCCGGACCTTGTCCAGCGGGATCTTCGTGCCCGAGCGTTCGAAATCGCCGTAGGGAATGCCCTTGATGATGTCGATGACGGGGCCGCCCTGGGTATGGGCGTCCCCTTCGACGACGCCGTAGGCGACGTTGCCGTCGAGGGAGAATCTGGCGATGCGCACGGGAAGCTCGCGCCCTTCACTGAGCTGACAGGAGACTGACGCCTGAAGGCTATCGCTCCCCTTGACAGCGTGCGCCCGCCTGTGGATGGGCGTGCCCCCGCGGCGCCCGCGGGGGGACCGGCTCAGGCGGTGGGCGCCTCCATCAGGACCGTGCGCCTGGGGTTGGCGGTCGCGGTGGGAAGGTCGACGGGGTGCTCCGGCTGCTCGGGCACGGCCAGTTCGTCGGCGTCCTTCAGGTGCGCCAGCGTGGTGCGCCGCGGGTTGGCTATGGTGCGGAACATCATCGTCGTCTTCACGTGCGTCGACTCCCGGTGCGTCTTGTCATTTGGGCCGCTTATGTCAAGCGTCAGGCTAGACGCGCCCATGCCCACCAATCGGGGCAAGAAGTCGCGATCATCATGTGAGTTTGCTCACGAGCGCGCCACTAAATGCCACAAAAGGGACACTCGACCCGCACAGTAGAAACGGACATTCCGTAACGGAAGCCGACGTTCCGCTCTCGACCATGACTACCGGGACACCAGGCGCCCACACGGATTTCGCCTGGATAAGTCCGTTATCACCGATGCGGCTTTCTACGTCCCGTAATGCAACACCCACGCAGGGTTAACCGTCTCACTGGGTGACACGACGCCCTTGTTGGAGCCTCCGGCCCTGTGCTGGAATTCCTCGAACCGCCGTAAGAATCAACCGGCGCGCAGGGGGCGCAGCACGACGAGGTGCCACGCGGCGGGGGCTCCTCTCGACACGAAAGGTGTGCGCGCCGGTCACTCACGACCGCTACGGGGGCCGCGGTTCCCATCGACGACACCGTTCCGCCGAACCACCGGCGGGACGCCTGGTCCAGAGGTTGCGACGCTAGTGCAGGGACGTTTCAAGAGGGATGACAAGGGGTCTCCCCAGGCCCCCCGGGGCATAGGGGAAGCTTCGGCGGAACCGGAGCCGCGCGGGGTGACTGACCGCGGCTCCTCGCCCCAGCGCGTCCAGAGCTCCGGTCAGACGCCGGGCGATCATGGCTCCGAGCCCGGCTCCGGCCCCCAGCCGAGCGTCCCGGGCGGCGCCGACGGCACCGACCGTCCGCGGCCGAAGGGCCCCACGGGGCCCGGCCGCCGAATAGCCCTGCGCAACTGGCGCATCAGCACCCGACTCGTCTCGCTGCTCGCGCTCCCCGTGGTCGCCGCGACGACCCTGGGCGCGCTGCGTATCGACTACTCGCTGGACAACATCGAGCAGCTGGACCACATGAAGCTGCTCACCGAGATGACGCAGCAGGCCACCCAGCTCGCCGACGCGCTCCAGGAGGAGCGCGACAAGTCGGCGGGCCCGCTGGCCGGGGGCGGCAACGAGAAGGACGACCGCGTCGTCTCCACGCGGGAGAAGACCACCCGCGCCATCTCGGCGTTCAAGCGCGCCACCGAGGACGTCGACCAGGGCGACTCCACGATGATCGGCGTGCAGTCCACGCTGGTCGACATCAACCAGCAGCTGGACAAGATCCGCGCGCTCCGGGACGACGCGTACGGCGACCGCGAGTACGTCGCGCAGACCGTCCAGAGCTACAACGAACTCATCACCTCGCTGCTGGCGCTCTCCCAGGACATGGCGCAGGCCACCAGCAACCGCGACATGATCCAGAAGACGCGTGCGCTGGCGACGTTCTCCTACGCCAAGGAGTACGCGTCCATGCAGCGCGCGATCATCAGCGCCGGGCTGGCCAACCCCAAGGGCCCGCGGCTGTCCCCAACGACCTCCGGTTCGGCAAGTCCGCGCTGGAGAAGGAGGACGACGCGCTGGGGCGGTTCACCGACATCCGCGGGCCGGAGTCCGCCTCCGTCCTGCTGGCGCCGCTGGACGGCGGCCGGCCCGACATCACCTCCGCGAACAAGTACGCGGAGCGCGTGATGCGCGACCCCAACGGCATCACCTCCGAGGACCGCAGCTACCTGGACTGGTACGACCAGGACTCGATCAAGCTGACGGAGATGTCGAAGATCGAGCGGACGCTGCTGACCGAGATGGAGCAGAAGGCGCGCGAGCTGCGCGACGACGCGGAGCAGGAGGCGTGGCTCAACGGTGCGCTGATCCTGCTGGTGCTCGGCGTCTCGCTGGTCGGCGCGTTCGTCGTGGCCCGCTCGATGGTGCGCTCGCTGCGCCGGCTGCAGGACACCGCGCAGGAAGTCGCCCAGAAGCGGCTGCCCGAGCTCGTCAAGCAGCTGTCCGAGTCCGACCCGCAGGACGTCGACACCTCGGTGGAGTCCGTCGGTGTGCACAGCCGGGACGAGATCGGAAAGGTGGCCGCGGCCTTCGACGACGTCCACCGCGAGGCGGTCCGACTGGCCGCCGAGCAGGCGCTGCTGCGGGGCAACGTCAACGCGATGTTCACCAACCTCTCGCGCCGTAGCCAGGGCCTCATCCAGCGCCAGCTGTCGCTGATCTCCGAGCTGGAGTCCCGCGAGGCGGACCCGGACCAGCTCTCGTCGCTGTTCAAGCTGGACCACCTGGCGACCCGTATGCGCCGGAACGGCGAGAACCTGCTGGTTCTCGCGGGTGAGGAGCCGGGGCGCCGCTGGACGCGGCCGGTGCCGCTGGTCGACGTGCTGCGTGCCGCCGCGTCCGAGGTGGAGCAGTACGAGCGCATCGAACTCAGCGCGGTCCCGGCCACCGAGGTCGCCGGCCGCGTGGTCAACGACCTCGTGCACCTGCTCGCCGAGCTGCTGGAGAACGCCACCTCGTTCTCCTCCCCGCAGACCAAGGTCAAGGTCACCGGTCACGCGCTGCCCGACGGCCGCGTGCTGGTGGAGATCCACGACACCGGTATCGGCCTGTCCCCGAGGACCTGGCCGCGATCAACGAGCGGCTGGCCAGCCCGCCCACCGTGGACGTCTCGGTGTCCCGCCGGATGGGTCTGTTCGTGGTCGGCCGCCTGTCCCTGCGGCACGGCATCCGGATCCAGCTGCGGCCGTCCGACTCGGGCGGCACCACGGCCCTGGTCATGCTTCCGGTGGACGTCGCCCAGGGCGGCAAGAAGCCGGGTGCGGCGGCAGGCGGCAAGCCCGGGGTGCCCTCGGGTCCCGGCGCGCCCGTCGCGGGCGGCACGGGCGGCGGCGCCGGACTGCTCGGCTCCGCCCCGTCTCGGCGCCAGGTCCCCGGTTCCGCGGCGCGGCCCGCGCTGCCCGGCAGCGGCCTCCCCCAGCGCCCGGTGGGCGGCGGCTCGGGTGCGCCGAACGGCGGCCGGAGCGGTGCGCCGACCGGTGGGAGCCTGTTCGAGTCGGGCCGGCCCTTCGGTGACGCCCAGGGCGCGACCGGTGCCGCCGGTGGCCGACCCTCGCTCCCGGTGCGCGGCGGCGAGTCCGCGTCCGTGGCCCCGCCGACCGGTGCCCCGGGCCGTACGGAGGAGCCTGCCGACCCGGCCGACCGTCCGCAGCTTCCGCAGCGCGGTGCCGCGCCGGAACTGCCGGGCGCGCAGCAGCCCGGCACCAGCTGGGGTGCGCGCCGCGCCGCGGCGGGCGAGGACGACTGGCCCACGCCGCAGCGTGACGCGGCGGACGCGCCGCGCGGCCACGACGAGGCCGACGCGCCGTCCCCGTTCTCCCGGCCGGAGAGCGGTCGCGACCGCGACTCGGGCAGCACCGGGCAGTTCGCCCGCTCCGAGCTCGGCCAGGGCCCCGGCGACACGGGCCAGTTCGCGCGCCCCGAGCTCGGGCAGGGCCCGGGTGACACCGGGCAGTTCCCGCAGCCCCGGCTCGGCGGCGAGCGGCAGGGCGGTCCGGCGGACACGGGCCAGTTCGCCCGCCCGGACCTCGGCCAGGGCCCCGGCGACACAGGTCAGTTCGCCCGCCCGGACCTCGGCCAGGGCCCGGCGACACGGGCCAGTTCGCCCGTCCCGAGCTGGGCCAGGGTCCGGGTGACACCGGGCAGTTCCCGCGGCCGCAGTTCGGTGAGACCACCGGCAACCACCGGGTCCCGTCAGGTCCTTCCGACACCGGCCAGTTCCCCCAGCCTCGGCTCGGCCAGGGCCCCGGCGACACGGGCCAGTTCGCGCGCCCCGAGGTCGGGCAGGGCCCGGGTGACACCGGGCAGTTCCCGCAGCCCCGGCTCGGCGGTCCGCGGACCGGTACCGGCTCCGGCGGGTACCTGCCGCAGGGCGGCCCGGGTGTCGGCGTCGGCGGTCCGCAGGGCGGTGCCGGGCGGGGTCCCGGTGACACCGGCGAGTTCCCGCGGCCGTCCGCCGCGCCGAACGGCCTGCCCGCCGACGATCCGTCCTCGCTGCCCCCGGCCGGTCCGGGTGACGGCCGTACGCCGATCTTCGACACCATCGAGTCCAACTGGTTCAGCGGCCCGCACAGCGGCGGAGCCGGCGGTCAGGGCCGCCGCGACGCCGCCCCCGGGCCGGCCGCCCGAGCGTGCCGCCCACCCAGGGCCGCGAGCCGCGGCCGGCGCCCCAGGGTGCCGGCGGCAACGGCCCCGCAGGCGCCCCGCCCGCGTGGCGTACGTCGCCGAACGACGAGCGGTGGCGCCGTGCCGAGCAGGTGCGCGAGCCCGCCGCCGGCGGTGTGACGTCGTCCGGCTTGCCCCGCCGTGTCCCCCGCGCGAATCTCGTGGAGGGCACCGCCCAGCAGCAGCCCCAGCAGACCGGTCCCCAGGTTTCGCGCGCGCCCGACGAGGTACGCGGCCGCCTGACCAACCTGCGCCGGGGCATCCAGCAGGGCCGTCAGGCCGGTACCGGAAATGACGGCAATAACGATCGCGGCATTGGCCCGACTTACCAGCAGGAGCGTTAGTTGAGCCCGATGAGCCAGGCGGCGCAGAATCTGAACTGGTTGATCACGAACTTCGTGGACAACACCCCCGGGGTGTCCCACACGGTCGTGGTCTCCGCCGACGGACTCCTCCTCGCGATGTCCGAAGGCTTCCCCCGCGACCGCGCCGATCAGCTGGCGGCCGTCGCCTCCGGCCTGACCTCGCTGACCGCCGGAGCCTCCCGCATCTTCGAAGGCGGATCGGTCAACCAGACCGTCGTGGAGATGGAACGCGGCTTCCTCTTCATCATGTCCATCTCCGACGGATCCTCCCTCGCCGTCCTCGCCCACCCCGAGTGCGACATCGGCCTCGTCGGCTACGAGATGGCCCTCCTCGTCGACCGCGCCGGCGGAGTCCTCACCCCCGACCTGCGCGCGGAACTGCAAGGCAGCCTTCTCGGCTGACCACCCGATCCGCAACCGACCTGCCCTTGTCCGTCGCGTCCGGCCACCCGGCCGGATGCCCCCCACCGGCACCGACCGACGGCACCACCGTCATCTGCTGTCCCGACCGGAGGATCCATGACCCCGCCCCCGCCTCGCCCGGCCCGTACGGCGGCCATCACCATTCGCCGTACGGGGGCGAAGGCGACCAGCCCCTGGTACGTCCGTATGCCATGACCGGAGGCCGTACCCGGCCGCGGTACCAGCTCGCCATCGAGGCGCTGGTGAGCACCACGGCCGACCCTGTCCACCTGCAGGGGCTGCTTCCCGAGCACCAGCGCATCTGCCATCTGTGCCGGGAGGTCAAGTCGGTCGCGGAGGTCTCCGCGCTGCTGAGCATTCCGCTCGGTGTGGCGCGGATCCTGGTGGCCGACCTCGCGGAGGCCGGCATGGTGGCGATCCATCAGCCCGGTGGCAGCTCGGAAGCGGGCGGCACTCCGGACGTGACACTGCTGGAAAGGGTGCTCAGTGGACTTCGCAAGCTCTAACGGCGCTACGGCCCGCTCCACCACCTCCGCGAAGATCGTGGTGGCGGGCGGCTTCGGCGTCGGCAAGACCACGTTCGTCGGCGCGGTCTCCGAGATCAACCCGCTGCGCACCGAAGCCGTGATGACCTCGGCCTCGGCGGGAATCGACGATCTCAGCCACGTCCAGGACAAGACCACGACGACCGTGGCGATGGACTTCGGCCGCATCACGCTGGACGACGATCTGATCCTGTACCTGTTCGGTACGCCGGGTCAGGACCGGTTCTGGTTCATGTGGGACGACCTGGTCCGCGGTGCCATCGGCGCCGTCGTCCTGGTCGACACCCGCCGCCTGGCCGACTGCTTCCCCGCCGTCGACTACTTCGAGAACAGCGGCCTGCCCTTCGTCATCGCCCTCAACGGCTTCGAGGGGCACCAGCCGTACACCCCCGAAGAGGTCCGCGAGGCGCTCCAGATCGGTCCGGACACCCCGATCATCACCACCGACGCCCGGGCCCGCAGCGAGGCCAAGAGCGCGCTGATCACCCTGGTCGAGCACGCGCTCATGGCCCGCTTGAAGTAGCCGTCGCGACGGCCCCCGGGCGTGCTGTGTCATCGGACACGGCCGCCTGGGGCTTCATAACATTTCGACAGAGAAAAATCCCGCGGCGAATACGCTGTGCGCACACCCGACTTCGGTATGCGTTTCCGGGGCCTTGCATTTGCTGCGGCTCGCTCTTAATGTCCCCTTTTTCTGTGCGCCCCGCAGTCGTTGTCACACTTTGCGCAGTGTTTGGAATGCGCCCGCCTGACGTGCTGGAATTCGTGAACTGAGTAGTAAAGCTCAGTTGAGAACGGCACGACATCAGGTGCCGACGCCGAGAGGTTGTTGGTCGAGTGAGGCGAAGCAAGCCCGACTCCGCGCAGCAGGCGCGGGGGAACTTCACCCCTCCGCCGCGTGCGGCGGAGGCGCCTGCCGATGTGCCCGAGACGCCCGCCGCTCCCGCCGGGAGCCCAGGCCGGCTCTCCCCCGCAACTGGCGGGTACCCACGCGGCTGAACGCGATTCTGCTCATCCCCGTGCTTGTCGCCCTCGTCTTCGGCGGCTTCCGGGTCGAGTCCTCCCTCACCACGTGGAGCGAGGCCCAGGACGCCGAGCGCACCGCCCGGCTGGTGCGGGCCGCGAGCGCCTACGGCCTGGCGCTGGTCAACGAGCGTGACCTGTCCGCCAAGCCGCTGCTGTCCCCCGGCGGCGACGACACCGAGGTGAAGAAGGCGCGGGCGGCCACCGACGCCGCCGCCGACGAGTTCCACAAGCGGGTCGAGGACATGCCGGACACCGGTGGCCTCAAGCGCCGCCTGAAGGCGTTCCAGTCGGCCGAGCCGCAGCTGGACGCGCTGCGCCGGGGCGCGTACACCCCCCGGCTGCCCGGTGTGAAGACCGAAGAGGGCTACGTCGCCATCCAGCACCCGCTGATGGAGTTCGCGAACGAGCTCGGTCTGGGCACCGGCAACATCACCTCCTACGGCCGCACGGTGTACGCGATCTCGCTGGCCAAGGCCGCTGAATCGCTTCAGCGCGCCATCGGCACCCATCTGCTGGTCAAGCCCGGCCCGCGTGCCATCGACCGCAAGGCGCAGCTGACCGCCCTCGCCTCGTACGCGTACCTGGAGCGCATCGCGCTGGACGAGTTCACCTCCGGCGGTCTGCCGCAGGACGTGGCCCGGCTGGACGACGCCGTGGTCGACGCCAAGAAGGAGGGCGCGCGGCTGGTCGGCGAGCGCAAGCGGATAGCCGAGGGCAAGGGCGAGAAGTTCACCACTCCGCCGTCCATGGAGCGGATGCTCCAGGAGATCGCCTCCGGCCAGTCGCCGAGCCAGCTCGCGGCCAAGGGCATCACGCCCGACACCTGGTTCGACGCCGCGACGGCCAAGTTCGACGCCTACCGCCAGGTAGAGCAGGAGATGACCGACAAGGCCGTGGACGAGGCCGCGCAGATCTCGGCCGACGCCAAGCGGGACGCGATTGTCAACTCCGCGATCGTGCTGATCGCGCTGCTCACGGCGTTCGTCATCGCGGGCATGATGGCCCGCTCCATGAGCCGCAGCATGCGGCAGCTGCGCGCCGCCGCCTTCGAGGTGGCCGAGCAGCGGCTGCCGGACCTGGTCGACCAGTTGTCGCGGACCGACCCGGGCCGGATCGACACCCGGGTCCAGCCGATCCCGATCACCACCCGGGACGAGATCGGCGAGGTGGCCCGCGCCTTCGACCAGGTGCACCGCGAGGCGATCCGGCTGGCCGCCGAGCAGGCGCTGCTGCGAGGCAACGTCAACGCGATCTTCACCAACCTCTCCAGCCGCAACCAGGGGCTCATCGAGCGCCAGCTGGAGCTCATCACGCACCTGGAGAACAACGAGGCCGACCCGGACCAGCTGGAGAACCTCTTCAGGCTGGACCACCTGGCGACCCGTATGCGGCGTAACGGCGAGAACCTGCTGATTCTCGCGGGCGAGGAGCCAGGCCGCCGCTGGAACCAGCCGGTGCCGCTGGTCGACGTGCTGCGCGCCGCCTCCTCCGAGGTGGAGAACTACGAGCGCATCGAGATCACCGGGGTCCCGGAGAGCGAGATCCACGGCCAGGCCGTCACCGACCTCGTGCACCTGCTCTCCGAGCTGCTGGAGAACGCCACCACGTTCTCCTCGCCGCAGACCAAGGTGCGGGTCGCCGCGACCCGGCTGCCCGACGGCCGCGTGATGGTCGAGATCCACGACAAGGGCATCGGCCTGACCGCCGAGGACTTCGCGGACATCAACCACAAGCTGGCCAATCCGCCGACGGTGGACGCCGCGATCTCCCAGCGCATGGGCCTGTTCGTGGTCGGCCGACTGGCCGACAGACACGGCATCCGGGTCCAGCTGCGCCCGTCGGGCGAGCAGGCGGGCACCACGTCGCTGGTCATGCTGCCGGACGCGATCACCCACGGTGGTGGCGGCGAGGAGCTGCCCGAGGGCGACTTCACGGTCTCCCGGATCGTGCCGGAGCAGCCCCAGCCCATGCAGTCCGGTCCCGGTCTGCGGACCGCCGCCGAGCTGGGCTTCCAGGAGTCCCCCTTCGACGAGTCCCCTTACGGTGACTCCGGGTTCGGCGGCTCCGGATACGGCGAGCCGTCCGGGCAGGCGCCCGATCGGAACGCCGGCCGCGCGGGCGGTGTGGACCCGATCGAGCGGTCGCTGGCCCGTGGCGGGCGGCGTGCCGCCCTGGAGGCCCAGACGTACCGCCAGACGGGCTATCCGGAAGCGGAGCACCAGGAGCCGCAGCAGCACCAGCAGCAGCCGTACGCCGACTACAACTCCCCCGTGGAGCAGGGCGGGTGGGATGCGTCCGGTTCGTACCAGGCTCCGTATGAGTCCACGTACGGTACGGAAGCGGAATCCTCGCCCAGCGTTCCCGAAGTCGCTTCGGAGCGCGTAGAGTTCCACCGTCCGGGCCCCACTTCGAGCAGCGCTGCCTCGGTGACCGACGCGGGTCTGCCGCGGCGTGCCAAGCAGTGGTCGCCGGAGGGGGGACGCCGGACGCGGCGGGCGCGGTCCCGGAGCAGGCGCCGGAGCAGCAGCCCCGGCCGCAGGCTTCGCCGGGCCCGCGGGCTGCGCGCGAGGACGGTCCCGGCTGGGTCTCGGCGAACGACGAGCGCTGGCAGCGTGCCGAGCAGCTCCGTGAGCCGAAGGCCGGCGGGGTCACCTCCTCCGGACTGCCCCGACGGGTGCCCAAGGCCAATCTCGTGGAGGGTTCGGCCGCACAGTCCCCGCAGGGCGGCCCGCAGGTCTCCCGGGCTCCGGAGGATGTCCGCGGCAGGTTGGCGAACCTGCGGCGCGGCGTCCAGCAGGCGCGGAACGCGGGGCCCGACAGCAGCACCTCGCAAGACCAGCATGACCAACAGGGCTTCGGCCCCGGCAGCACCTACGATCAGGAGCGTTAGTGTGAGCCCGATGAGCCAGGCGGCGCAGAACCTGAACTGGTTGATCACGAACTTCGTGGACAACACCCCCGGGGTGTCCCACACGGTCGTGGTCTCCGCCGACGGACTCCTCCTCGCGATGTCCGAAGGCTTCCCCCGCGACCGCGCCGATCAGCTGGCGGCCGTCGCCTCCGGCCTGACCTCGCTGACCGCCGGAGCCTCCCGCATCTTCGAAGGCGGATCGGTCAACCAGACCGTCGTGGAGATGGAACGCGGCTTCCTCTTCATCATGTCCATCTCCGACGGATCCTCCCTCGCCGTCCTCGCCCACCCCGAGTGCGACATCGGCCTCGTCGGCTACGAGATGGCCCTCCTCGTCGACCGCGCCGGCGGAGTCCTCACCCCCGACCTGCGCGCGGAACTGCAAGGCAGCCTTCTCAACTAGCAGAGAAACGATGCAATTCGCGCCATCGCGCCATAGGGTGCGATGGCGCGACAGGCAAACAGGCGAGTTGGAGGAGGAACCGTGGAAACGCCCCATGGCGGTTACCCGTACGAGCGTGGGCCGCGGCCGGAGCCGCAGCACGACGCTCCGCTGAAGCGGTTCAACTTCCCCTCCACACCCAGCCAGCGGCAGCCGCAGCAGACGCCGCCCCAGGGGCGGCCGCAGCCGGGCTATGACCCGCAGTACCAGCCTCCGCGGGCGCCGCGCATCCAGCCGGTGCAGCCGCGGAAGCAGACCCCCGAGCCGGCTCCCACCGGCGCCAACAACCCGCTGGTGCGTCCGTACGCCATGACGGGGGGCCGGACCCGGCCCCGCTACCAGCTCGCCATCGAGGCACTGGTGCACACCACGGCCGATCCCTCCCGGTTGCAGGGCCAGTTGCCCGAGCACCAGCGGATCTGCCAGCTGTGCCGGGAGATCAAGTCGGTCGCCGAGATCTCCGCGCTCTTGGCGATTCCCCTGGGCGTCGCCCGGATCCTCGTCGCCGACTTGGCGGAGGCCGGGCTCGTCGCCATCCATCAGCCCGGCGGCGACGAGACCGCCGGCGGCCAGCCTGACGTGACACTGCTCGAAAGGGTGCTCAGTGGACTTCGCAAGCTCTAGCGATGCAGCTCGCTCCACCACCTCCGCGAAGATCGTGGTGGCGGGCGGCTTCGGCGTGGGCAAGACCACGTTCGTCGGCGCGGTCTCGGAGATCAATCCGCTGCGCACCGAAGCCGTGATGACCTCGGCCTCGGCGGGAATCGACGACCTGACGCACGCGCCCGACAAGACCACGACCACCGTGGCGATGGACTTCGGCCGCATCACGCTCGACCAGGACCTGATCCTGTACCTGTTCGGTACACCGGGTCAGGACCGGTTCTGGTTCATGTGGGACGACCTGGTCCGCGGTGCCATCGGCGCCGTCGTCCTGGTCGACACCCGCCGCCTGGCCGACTGCTTCCCCGCCGTCGACTACTTCGAGAACAGCGGCCTGCCCTTCGTCATCGCCCTCAACGGCTTCGACGGGCACCAGCCGTACACTCCCGAAGAGGTCCGCGAGGCGCTCCAGATCGGCCCCGACGCGCCGATCATCACCACCGACGCCCGGACCCGGAACGAGGCCAAGAGCGCGCTGATCACCCTGGTCGAGCACGCGCTCATGGCCCGGCTGCGGTAGGGCTCCACAGCACGAAATGCCGGAAGGGCTGGCCTGAGGCCAGCCCTTCCGGCGTTGTGCGTTGTGGTGTGGTCAGCCCTGCCAGCTGTGCGGGGCGCGGAAGCCCGACTGGCGCTCCAGGCGCCGCCAGCCGGCGGTGTTCCGGCGCACCGGACGCACACCATGGGCGCCTTGGCGGGCGCTGGCGGCACGGGCGAGGAGGACCGCGGTGACCGCGGCGAGTTCCTCCGCGTCGGCGTGGCCCTTCTCGACGCGGACAAGGGTCCCTGTGGCGGGGTCGCTGAGAGTACTCACGGTGGTGTCTGTCTCCAATGCTCGCGTCACTGCGGCGGGTTGCCGTGCTTACGCGACGGAAGGTCGGCGTGCTTGGTGCGCAGCATCGCCAGGGATCGGATGAGGACCGTGCGGGTCTCGACGGGGTCGATGACGTCGTCGACGAGGCCGCGCTCGGCCGCGTAGTACGGGTGCATCAGCTCGGACTTGTACTCCTTGACCATGCGGGCGCGCATGGCCTCCGGGTCGTCCGCACCGGCGATCTGGCGGCGGAAGATGACGTTGGCGGCGCCCTCGGCACCCATCACCGCGATCTCGTTGGTCGGCCAGGCGTAGGTCAGGTCGGCGCCGATGGACTGGGAGTCCATGACGATGTACGCGCCGCCGTACGCCTTGCGCAGGATGACGGAGATCCGGGGCACGGTGGCGTTGCAGTACGCGTACAGCATCTTGGCGCCGTGCCGGATGATCCCGCCGTGCTCCTGGTCCACGCCGGGCAGGAAGCCGGGCACGTCCAGCAGCGTGATCAGCGGGATGTTGAACGCGTCGCACATCTGGATGAAGCGGGCGGACTTCTCCGACGCCTCGATGTCCAGCACGCCGGCCAGCGACTGGGGCTGGTTGGCGATCACGCCGACGACCTGGCCGTCGAGGCGGGCCAGGGCGACGATGATGTTGGTCGCCCAGCGCTCGTGGATCTCCAGGTAGTCGCCATCGTCGACGATCTCCTCGATGACCTTGCGCATGTCGTACGGGCGGTTGCCGTCGGCCGGGACCAGGTCCAGCAGGGCCTCGCCCCTGCGGTCCGCCGGGTCCTCGGACTCCACCACCGGGGGGTTCTCCCGGTTGTTCTGCGGCAGCATCGACAGCAGGTAGCGCACCTCTTCCAGGCACGACTCCTCGTCGTCGTACGCGAAGTGGCAGACGCCGGAGGTCTCGGCGTGGACGTCGGCGCCGCCGAGGCCGTTCTGGGTGACCTTCTCGCCCGTCACCGCCTGGACCACGTCGGGTCCGGTGATGAACATCTGTGAGGTCTCCCGGACCATGAACACGAAGTCCGTGAGCGCCGGGGAGTAGGCCGCGCCGCCCGCGCAGGGGCCCAGCATCACCGAGATCTGCGGGATGACACCCGAGGCCCTGGTGTTGCGCTGGAAGATGCCGCCGTATCCGGCGAGCGCGGAGACGCCCTCCTGGATGCGGGCGCCCGCGCCGTCGTTCAGCGAGACCAGCGGCGCCCCGGCCGCGATGGCCATGTCCATGATTTTGTGGATCTTGGTGGCGTGGGCCTCGCCCAGCGCGCCGCCGAAGATCCGGAAGTCGTGTGCGTACACGAACACGGTCCGTCCGTGCACCGTCCCCCAGCCGGTGATCACACCGTCGGTGTACGGCCGCTTCTCCTCCAGCCCGAACCCGGTGGCCCGGTGCCGGCGGAGCGGCTCCACCTCGTTGAAGGATCCCTCGTCCAGCAGCAGATCGATCCGCTCCCGAGCCGTCAGCTTGCCCTTGGCCTTCTGAGCCTCGGTAGCCCGCTCGCTGGGACCACGCCGTACCTGCTCGCGGATGGCGTGCAGCTCGGCGACGCGCCCGCGGACGTCACTCGCCTCTTCGGGCGCACCTTCGAGATTGGTCATGCATTGACGGTACGTGGCGGGGGGCCGGGAACCTCATGTCGGTTCCATACAACGTCGGGGCCCGTTTGGTGGGCAGGCGGAACAGAACCAAACAGTGAGTTCCCCGGGGGCCGGTGGGCCGAAGGGGTCCGCGCTCTGTCGGCACCCCACAAAGCCCCTAGTGAGCCCCGTCATATGCCCGAGCAGACCACCCGAACGGGTGGCCCGATCTAGTACCCGAGGGTGATGGCGCAGCGGTGGGTGGCTCCGGCCGTGCCCGCGGTGATCCGCAGCCGCAGGCGCCGCCCGGTGTCCAGCACGTGGGCAGCGGGGTCGGTGGCGGTCGCGGCGCGCACCGGGTGGTCCCAGGTCAGCTCCAGCGGTCTGCCGGTGCGGGCCGGGTCGGCGACGCAGAGGGTGGCGGTCCGGCCGCCGCGGCGCACCAGGACGCTCGCCGGGCCGTCGACGGTGAGCGGGCCTGCGGTGCCCGCGCGCCAGAAGTTCACCGCCGTGCAGCCGAGTGCGGCGATCCGTACGCCCTGCCGGCCGGCGGTGTTGGCCAGGATCCGCAGCCCGCCGTGGTCGGCGGCGCGGGCGGCGGTCCGGGCCGGGTCGGCCCCGGGCATGAGCAGATAGGCGTATGCGGCGTCGTCCGGGTCGGTGCCGTGGTCGTGCCACAGGGTCAGGTAGCGCCGGGTGAGGGGGTCGGCGGATCCGCCGGTGTTGATGTCCCGCCATGCTCCGGTGCGGGCCTCGCGCAGCGCGCGCAGCGGGGCGCCGCCGGGGAAGACGTAGCCCCCGTGCCCCTCCAGGTGGGCCCAGCGCACCCTGCGGAAGGCGCGGCTCCAGCCGGTGTCGGAGGGCTGGACGACGCCGTCGACGGTCAGGGTGGGGGTGCCGTCCGCGCCGAGGCCGCGGTGGTCGACGACGGTCTCCACGGGCGTGCCGTCCCGGGCGGTGATCCCGGCGCCCAGGCAGACGACGGCGTCGGCCAGGAAGAACCACGACTTCCGCGCCTCCAGGGTGCTGTCGAGCCCCTTGAGGTGCTGGCCGACGGCGGCGAACTCGCCGTCCGTCGTCCCGCCGACCCAGCGCACGGCGGGCTTCGGCTCGCCCCAGCCGCCGCCCGCGTTGTCGGCGAGGCGCTTGGCGGAGACGGTGGTGCCGGGCAGCCGGTAGGGGTCGGCGGTCGGCCAGTAGGCATCGGTGTACTGGCCGAGGGTGCCGGGCCCCGCCCACCAGGAGAGCATTCCGGCGCCGGTGTGCCAGCCGCGCGGGTTCTCGCCGTTGCCGTTCTCGTAGTACGCGATCCGGTCCGAGGCCATCGCGAGCGCCGCGGTCCAGCCGGGGCGCCGGTGCACGGCCCGGTCCATGGCGGCGAACAGCCGGTGGCCGACGGGTTCGGCGGCGGGCGCCTGGGGGGCCTCTGCGACGGTGTGCAGGCGGGCGAGGTCGGCCACGCCGAACTGCGGGTCGGTGAGGACGGGCCTGATGGTGTCGCGGGCGATCCAGCCCTTGACCATGCCGTGCCAGCGGCGGCGTTCGGCGTCACTCGCGCTCTCGGCGAGCAGCGCGACGGCCGCGATGAGCTGGTGGCCGCGCTGGTGGTCGCTCTGCGCGATGCGGCGGGCGTCGCCGCGCTGGAGCCCGCGGCTGATGGCGCGTCCCGAGACGCAGTCCATCATCAGCCCGTCGTGCAGCAGGGGTGCGTAGGCCCGCTCGACGCTGGCGTGGATGATCTGCCGGGCGGGGTCGGTGATCTCCCAGGGCGAGCCGGCCAGCAGCGTCAGCAGCCGCCCGAGCCCGTCCAGCAGCACGCAGCCGTAGGTGCCGGAGTAGGCGACCCAGCTGTGCTGGATGAACGACCCGTCGGCGTAGAGGCCGTCGCCTCGCGTGACGTACGGGAAGACGGGCGAGAGCGCGTCGCGGGCAAGCGCGATCTTGGCGGGGGACGCCCCGAGGATGCCGCGCAGGGCGACGACGCGGCACAGGTCGACGCGGTTGGCGCCGGTGGAGGTGCCGGTGTAGTCGCCGAGCATGCGGTCGGGTACGAAGTGGTCGACGGCGGCGAGGGCGCGGGCGCGCAGCGCGGGGTCGAGCAGGTCGTACAGGATCGCGACGGTGTCCAGCAGCAGCCGCGGACTGCCGATCTGCCACTCCCACCAGTTGCCGTACGGGGTGGTGCCGGGGTCGTAGACGGTGCGGTCGAGGTGGTCCAGGCCGCGGGCGACGTCGGCGGCGAGCGCGGGGTCGCCGGTGTGGCCGGTGCCGGGCTGGGCGTACGCCTCCGCCATGGTGGCGAGGCGGGCGTAGGCGCGGGTGATCCCGCTGGGCGGGTCGTAGGGCAGATCGGGCCAGAGCGAACCGGCGGCGGGCCGCATGCTCGCGCGGTACGCGGCGGCCAGCTGTCCGGTCTGGGCGAGGCGGGCGGCGTACGGCTCGGCGGCGGGGTCGAACCCGGTGCCGAGGGCGAGGGCGAGCCAGCGGTGGCGGAGGGTGTCGTAGGGCTCGGCCTCTGCGTGCGCGTGGGCCTGCGCGGGGCGCCCGGTGAGGCCGAGGGCGAGGCCGAGCGCGCCGGTGGCGGCCACGAAGCCGCGCCGGGACCAGGGCGTCATCGTTCCCCACCCCGCCCCTTCCCGAAACTGGGGCTCTGCCCCAGGCCCCGGTCCTCAATCGCCGGACGGGCTGGGCTTTCCGCCGGTTGTGGGCAGGCGTTCCGCGGGGCTGGGGCACCTCCCAGCGGCCGCGCTGGGGGAGGGTGGGCACAAGCGGGGGCCTGGGGGCGCAGCCCCCGGTTCGGGAAGGGGCGGGGTGGGGAAGTAACCGGCGGAGCCTCACGGGGACCTCCTGCTGGACCGCGGCGCGGGAGCGGACAAGCCCGATGGTGCCCGCCGGACGCGCAACCGGCCAGCCTCGGCGCACCGCACGGGTGCCCTACGCCGACGTACGGTCAGAAGCCGCCGCCGTCGCCGCCGAACCCGCCGCCCCCGAAGTCGCCGCCACCCCCGAAATCACCGCTGTCGAAGTCCGTGCCGGAGACGTCACCGCCCTCGAACCCGCCGAGGGCGTCGGAGTCGGCGTACGCCGGCGTGGTCAGCATCGAGCCCAGCATGGTGCCCATCAGCAGTCCGGGGAGCAGGCCGCCGCCGAAGTACCCGCCCGCCCACGGTCCGTAGAGCGGGCCCGCCTCCCAGTACGGGCGCGGCCCGGAGGCGGTCTCGACGGTGCGGGCCATGGGATCCAGCCCGTCCGCCAGCCGGGCGGCGTCCGCCGCGCAGACCGGGACGTCGCGGGGCGCGCCGCCGGCCGGGGCCCAGGAGGCGTCGGTGGTCGAGGGGCCGTGCCGGGGGTCGAAGAAGCACGGTGGGCGGCGCTCGGGCGGCGGGTCGCCCGAGCGGCGCGCGGCCAGCGCCGCCAGCGCGAAGCGGCCGTCCCCCAGCGCCTCGGTGACCGCGCGGACGTCGTCCGGCTTGGTGGCGGCGGCCATGCGCGCCTTGGCGGTCTCGTAGGAGTCCAGGGCCCGTTCGTAGTCGCCGCGCATCGCGTCGTCGGCGGCCGGGTCCGCGGGGTGGAAGTCGAGGCGCTCCAGCTCCTCGCCGAAGGCCGTGATGTCCTCGTCGACCACCACGCGCAGCTTGTCCAGCGCCAGCCGCTCGCGCTCGGCCCGCCGGCTGCGGCGGCGCCGCGTGGTGACGTACATCGTGCCGCCGATCATGACGGCGAGCAGGCCGAGGACGACCAGGCCGGTGACGCCGGAGCCGGTCTGCCGGGAGCCGTCCCAGGAGGCGGGGCGTCTCCCCTGGCCTGTGCCAGCGCGCGGTCGACGAAGTCGTTGAGCTGGGCGGCCGCGTCGGTGCCGCCGGACCGTTCGACGGAGGCGGTGAGGTTGCGCACCGCCTGGTTGGACATGACGGCGGCGTCGGCGCGCGCGTCGAAGCCGTCGCCGAGGCGGACCGCGTAGACACCGGTGATCCCGGTCCTGGCGCGCAGGTCGGGCAGCAAGCCCTCCGGCGGGAACTGATCGCTCTTGGGCAGTACGGCGACGAAGACGGCCCGGTCGGCGTCCTCGATCTTCTGGGCCAGGTCGTCGGCCTCGGCGGCGGACAGCTGGTCCCTGGCACCGGGGTCGACGTAGACCGGCCCGTGCCGCAGGGCGTCGGCCGCGGCGTCCAGCCCGCTCTCGGCCGCCCGCGCACCGGGCGCGGCGACGGCCAGCACGGCGAGCAGGACGCCGCACAGGGCCATGAGCAGCCCGGCGAGAAAGACGATGGGCCTCGTCCGCATACCTTGACGCTACCCGAATGGGGTAATAAGCGACATAGCACCCAAGGGCGGAGTCCGGCGTCGCCCGCCGGACCCGCCCGCAGGTGTTCGGCTCGCTATTCCTGCGGCTCCACCCCGGCCCGTCGCAACCCGTACGCGTACGCGTCGTCCAGCGCCTGCCACGACGCGGCGATCACGTTCTCCGCGACGCCGACGGTGGACCACTCGCCTCGCCCGTCCGTCGTGGAGATCAGCACGCGCGTCGTGGACTGCGTGCCGTGCTTGCCTTCCAGGATGCGGACCTTGTAGTCCACCAGCTCCATGTTCGCCAGCTGCGGATAGATCGGTTCCAGGCCCACTCGCAGCGCCCGGTCCAGGGCGTTGACCGGGCCGTTGCCCTCTGCCGTGGCGACGATGCGCTCGCCCTTGGCCCACAGCTTCACGGTCGCCTCGTTGGCGTGGGTGCCGTCCGGGCGGTCCTCCACGATGGCGCGCCAGGACTCGACGCGGAAGAAGCGGCGGGCGCGGCCTTCGACCTCCTCGCGGAGCAGCAGTTCGAAGGAGGCGTCGGCGGCCTCGTAGGTGTATCCGGCCAGTTCGCGTTCCTTGACGCGCTCCACGACCCGGCCGATGAGCGCGCGGTCGCCGCCCAGGTCGACGCCGAGCTCCTTGCCCTTGAGCTCGATCGAGGCGCGCCCGGCCATGTCGGAGACGAGCATCCGCATGGTGTTGCCGACCCGCTCGGGGTCGATGTGCTGGTAGAGGTCGGGGTCGACCTTGATGGCCGAGGCGTGCAGCCCGGCCTTGTGGGCGAAGGCGGACAGGCCCACGTACGGCTGGTGGGTGGAGGGGGTGAGGTTGACCAGCTCGGCGATGGCGTGCGAGATCCGGGTCATCTCGGCCAGCGCGCCGGGCGGCAGCACCCGGCGGCCGTACTTGAGCTCCAGGGCCGCGACGACCGGGAAGAGGTTGGCGTTGCCGACCCGCTCGCCGTAGCCGTTGGCGGTGCACTGGACGTGGGTGGCGCCCGCGTCCACGGCGGCGAGGGTGTTGGCGACCGCGCAGCCGGTGTCGTCCTGGGCATGGATGCCCAGCCGGGCGCCGGTGTCGGCCAGGACGGTGCCGACCACCGCCTGCACCTGGGCCGGGAGCATGCCGCCGTTGGTGTCGCACAGGATCACCACGTCGGCGCCTGCCTCGTGCGCGGCGCGCACCACGGACTTGGCGTACTCGGGGTTGGCGCGGTAGCCGTCGAAGAAGTGCTCGCAGTCGACGAAGACCCGGCGGCCCTGGGAGACCAGATGCGCGACGGTGTCGCGGACCATCTCCAGGTTCTCCTCCAAGGTGGTGCGCAGCGCCAGCTCGACGTGGCGGTCGTGCGACTTGGCGACCAGGGTGATCACCGGGGCTCCGGAGTCGAGCAGCGCCTTGACCTGCGGGTCGTCCTCGGCGCGGGCGCCCGCTTTGCGGGTCGCGCCGAACGCGACGAGCTGCGCGTGCCGGAAGTCGATCTCCGCGCGGGCGCGGGCGAAGAACTCGGTGTCCCGCGGGTTGGCGCCGGGCCAGCCGCCCTCGATGAAGCCCACGCCGAAGTCGTCCAGGTGCCGGGCGATGGCCAGCTTGTCCGCGACCGTCAGGTTGATGCCCTCGCGCTGCGCGCCGTCGCGCAGGGTGGTGTCGAAGACATGGAAGCTGTCGTCCGGAACACCCGGGCGGGTATTGGCTGCGTCCGTCATGCTGATCTGACTCCATCTGGGATCTCGGTCTTCTACCGGAAGGACCGGTTCCGCGCCCTCCTATGATCCCTCGCGCTCCGCGTCCCCGACGGGGTGGGCCGGGAAACGAAAAGACCCCTCGCGGGTGCGAGAGGTCTGCGCGCGGGTCTGGGGACACGGTGCCCGCGCCGTACCGGGTCGTACGGGGCGGTCACTGCGGACCGGCGCGCCTGCTGCCCATAATCATGGCCAACGAGAGCATGGGGGCAGTCTTGCACAGGGCCGCCGCACGCGGTGCGCCGTCTCAGGATGCGAGCCGCGGCGCGTCAGCCCTCCGCCCATGCCCGTCCTGCCCGCACGGCCTATGGCAGCAGCGCCTCGTCCAGGAACTCCCGCATGTGCCCCAGCGCCAGTTCCCGGTCCACGCCCGGCAGCCCGACCACCAGGTGGGTGCCGAAGCCGTCGAGCATCGCCCGCGTACGCACCGCGAAGCGCTCGGCGTCCACCGCGCGGAACTCGCCGCGCGAGGCGCCCTCCACCAGCAGCGCCACCAGGTCGCGGTGCCAGGCCAGCTCCAGTTCCAGCTGGCGGGTGCGGGTGGTGTCGGCGGCGGCCTGCGAGCGGTTCCACACCTCCAGCCACAGCGTCCAGCGCGGGTCGCGTACCGCGTCGGGGAGGTACAGGTCGACGAACGCGTCCAGCCGCTCGCGGACCGGCACCGGGCGGGACAGGGCCGCCCGGCGCTCCGCGCCGAGCTGGTCCTCGCTCCACATCAGGGTCTCCAGCAGCAGGGCGTCCTTGCTGTGGAAGTAGTACAGGAGGTGTCCGCTGCTCATGCCGACCTGGCGACCCAGCCCCGCCATGGTGAGCGAGGCCAGCCCCTCCTCGGCGATGGTGCGCATGGCGGCGGCCAGCACCTCCTCGCGCGGCGGGCTGGGGCGCCGCTTGTTCCGGCCGGCGTTCCCCGCCATCGCTCCCCCTTCGTCACCTGGTCGCGTGCCGTCACCTGGTCATACGCGCGGCTGCTGCTGGGTGATGCAGTGTATGCCGCCGCCGCTGGCGAAGATCTCGCGGGCGTCGACCAGGGTCACCGTCCGGTCGGGGAAGAGGCGCCGGAAGATCCCGGCCGCGTGCTCGTCCCGCGGGTCGCCGAAGGCGCACAGCACCACGCCGCCGTTGCAGAGGTAGTGGTTGACGTACGAGTAGTCCACCGGCTCGCCGTCCGCCTCTGTGATCGTCGGGGCGGGCAGCTCCACGACCTCCAGCGCGCGGCCGCGCGCGTCGGTGGAGTGCCGGAGCAGCTTGACGATCTCCTGGCACACCTCGTGGTCGGGGTGGAGCGGGTCGGGCTGGGTGTGCGCGACGACCACGCCGGGCGCGGCGAAGGCGGCGACGATGTCCACGTGCCCGCGGGTGCCGAACCGGTCGTAGTCGCGGGTCAGTCCGCGCGGCAGCCAGATGGCCTTCTCGGTGCCGAGGTGGGCGTGGAGTTCGGCCTCGACCCGCTCGTGGCTCCAGCCGGGGTTGCGGCCCGGGTCGAGCTGGACGGTCTCGGTGAGCAGCACCGTACCCTCGCCGTCCACATGGATCCCGCCGCCCTCGTTGACCAACTCGGAGGCGTAGGCCCGGGCACCGGCCTTGCGGGCGACGAACGCGCCGATCTCCCGGTCCCGGTCCCATACGGCCCAGTCCTGTGCGCCCCAGCCGTTGAACACCCAGTCGGCCGCGGCGAGCCGGCCGTCGTCGGAGGTGAGGAAGGTCGGGCCGATGTCCCGCATCCAGGCGTCGTTCAGCGGTGCCTCGAAGACGTCGATGCCGGGGCCGAGGTACCTGCGGGCCATGCGGCCCTGGCCGGGGCCCGCGACGACGGACACCGGCTCGAAGCGGCGCACCGCGCGCGCGACGGCCGACCAGGCGTGGCGGGCCCGCGCCAGCACCTCGCCGCCCTCCTCCCCGAAGGTGAAGTTGGGGCCGGGCCAGGCCATCCAGGTGCGGTCGTGCGGCGCCCACTCGGCGGGCATGCGGAATCCGTCGGCGGCCGGGGTGCTGGTCATGGGGGTCCTTGGGGAGTGCGAACGGGGCAGGCGTCAGAGGAAGTACAGGCGGGAGAGGGAGACCTGGTCGGCCGGGTCGGAGCGCAGCGGGTCGCCGTCGAGGGTGACCAGGCCGCTGCGGTCGTCCACCTGGACGTCGCCCAGGCGGGCGTTGCGGACGAGGTCGGCCGGGCCGATGCCGCGGGTGCCGCGCACGGCGACCCGGCGCCGCCGCGTGGGCATCGTGTCGTGCTCCCGGTCGACGGCGGCCTGGGCGGTGAAGGCGACCGAGATGTCGGCGGGGGTGGCGCCGTACGCGCCGAACTGCGGGCCGAGGACCAGGGGTTCGCAGGTGTCCGTGGCCGCGTTGGGGTCGCCGGTCACGCCGTACGCCGGGAAGCCGGCCTTCAGCACGAGCTGCGGCTTGGCGCCGAAGAACTCCGGGCGCCACAGCACGATGTCGGCCAGCTTGCCCACGGAGATCGATCCGACCTCGTGCGCGAGGCCGTGGGCCAGCGCCGGGTTGATGGTCAGCTTGGCCATGTAGCGCAGTACGCGCGCGTTGTCGTCGTACGCCCCGTCGTCGACCATGGGGCCGCGTTCGGCCTTCATCTTCCCGGCCATGGCGAAGGTGCGGCGCACGGTCTCGCCCGCGCGTCCCATGCCCTGGGCGTCGGAGGAGGTGATGCCGATCGCGCCGAGGTCGTGCAGGACGTCCTCGGCTCCCATGGTCCCGGCGCGGATGCGGTCCCGGGCCATGGCCGCGTCGCCCGGCAGGTCGGTCTTGAGGTCGTGTACGGAGACGATCATGCCGTAGTGCTCGGCGACCGCGTCCCGGCCGAACGGCAGCGTGGGGTTGGTGGAAGAGCCGATGACGTTCGGCACGCCCGCCATCTTCAGCACGTTCGGTACGTGTCCGCCGCCGCAGCCCTCGATGTGGAACGCGTGGATGGTGCGGCCTTCGAGGGCGGCGAGGGTGTCCTCGACCGCGAGGCACTCGTTGAGGCCGTCGCTGTGCAGGGCGACCTGGACGTCGTGGTCCTCGGCGACGCGCAGCGCGGTGTCCAGCGCGCGGCGGTGCGCGCCCATGTCCTCGTGCACCTTGAAGCCGCAGGCACCGCCCTCGGCGAGGGCCTCGACCAGCGGGGCCGGGTCGGAGGAGGAGCCGCGGCCCAGGAAGCCGATGTTGACCGGCCAGGCGTCGAAGGCGTTGAAGGCATGGCGCAGCGCCCAGGGCGAGTTGACGCCCACGCCCCACACCGGGCCGAACTCCTGCCCGATGATCGTGGTCACGCCGGAGGCGAGGGACGCCTCCATCACGCGCGGCGACAGCAGGTGGACATGGGTGTCGACGGCGCCCGCCGTGGCGATCAGGCCCTCGCCGGAGACGATGGCGGTGCCGGTGCCGACGACCACGTCCACGCCGTCGAGCGTGTCGGGATTGCCCGCGCGGCCGATGGCGTGGATGCGGCCGTCGCGGATGCCGACGGACACCTTGCGGATGCCCAGCAGCGCGTCGATGACCAGCACGTTGCTGATGACCACGTCGCAGGTGTCGCGGACGGCGGCGGCCTTGAGGTGCATGCCGTCGCGGGCGGTCTTGCCGAAGCCCGCGAGGAACTCGTCGCCGGGCTTCTGCGAGTCGGACTCGACGCGGACGACCAGGCCGGTGTCGCCGAGGACGACGCGGTCGCCGGCGCGGGGGCCGTGGACGGCCGCGTAGTCGCGGGGATCGATGGCGGTCATGGGTTCTCCTCCTTCACCTCGGCACCGAGATAGCCGCAGGCGGCGGCGGTGCGCAGAGCCTCCTCGCGGGCCCCGGGCGCGTCCAGCGGGCCGTCCACCAGTCCGGCGAAGCCGATGGCGATCCGGGCGCCGCCGATGGGGACCAGGCCGACCTCGACGGCGGCGCCCGGGTCGAAGCGCCGGGAGGACCCGGCGGGCACGCACAGCCGCATCCCGTACGCCGCCGAACGGTCGAAGTCCAGCCGCGGGTTGGCCTCGAAGAAGTGGAAGTGCGAGGTGACGCTGACCGGCACGGTCGCGGTGTTGGTGACGGTCAGCCGCACGGCTGGCTCGGGCTCGGGGTCCGCCGGGCCCGGTAGGACCGCGCCCGGGGCCCGGTCCCCCAGCGAACCGGCGGATATCGGGTCGGAGACCACCGCGAGCCGGGAGCCGTCGTCGAAGACCGCCTCCACCATCACCTCGGTGACCACGTCCGCCACGCCCGGGAGCACGTCGTCGGGGCCCAGCACCTTGCGGGCCGCGTCGATCGCCTCGGCCAGCCGCCGGCCGTCGCGGGCGGCCTCGCAGACCGTGTCGGCGATGAGGGCCGTCGCCTCCGGCACATTGAGCCGCAGGCCCCGCGCCCGGCGCGCCCGCGCCAGCTCCGCGGCGCCGAACAGCAGCAGCCGGTCGCGCTCCGTAGGGGTCAGCCGCACTCCGTACACCTCCTCGATTTAGAGCGTCACTCTAAACGAGGAGTCGAGCCATGAGAAGGGGGTTCAACCAGCGAGAAGGGGTTGACGGGCGGCCCCAGCTGGTTCACATTGAACGCCACTCTAAAAGCCGCCGTCCCCGGCCCCCGCCCTACGTCCCCAGGGAGATCGCCATGGCGATAGCGAGAGAACAACGCGGAGTCGACACCATCCCCGACGAGGAGCGCACCAGCTCACCGCGCGACCTCGTCAGCATCCTGCTCGGCTCCAACCTCGCGCTGGGGGTCGTCATCTTCGGCTGGCTGCCGGTCTCCTTCGGACTCGGCTTCTGGCCCTCGGTGACGTCACTCGTCGCGGGCACGCTCGTCGGCACCCTGCTCACGGCACCGCTCGCCCTGGTCTCCCTGCGCACCGGGACCAACCTGTCCACCTCCAGCGGCGCCCACTTCGGCGTCCGCGGCCGCCTCGTCGGCTCGGTGATCGGCCTGCTGCTGTCGCTCGGCTACACGGCCCTGACGCTGTGGGTCGGCGGCGACGCCATGGTGGGCTGCCTGACCCGGATGGTCGGGATGCCGGACAGCGGCCTCACCTACGCGGCCGTCTACGCGCTGCTCGCCGGGTGCACCGTGGTGGGCGCGGTCTACGGCTACCGCGTACTGCTGCGGCTCAGCCGCCTGCTGGCCCTCGGCATGACGCTGCTGCTGGCCGTCGGACTGGTCGCGTACGCGGGCGAGTTCACCACCGCCGCCCCGGCCGGGAGCACCTACCTGCTCGGCGGCTTCTGGCAGACCTGGCTGCTGGCCGCCGTCTCCGCCGGGCTGAGCGGGCCGATCGCCTTCATCACGCTGCTGGGCGACTACACCCGCTACATCTCGCCCCGCCGGCACAGCTCGCGCAAGGTCTTCTGGGGCGCCTCGCTGGGCCTGGTGATCGGCCTGCTGGTGCCGCAGCTCTTCGGTACGTTCACGGCGCTGGCGGTGGGCGCGGGCGCGGACTACGCGGGTCCCCTGGTGGCCGGCTCCCCGGCCTGGTACCTGCCGCCGCTGCTGCTGGCCGCATCGGCCGGCTCGATCGGCAACGCCGGCCTGATGCTCTACAGCATGGGACTGGACCTGGACGCCATCGTGCCCCGCGCCACCCGCGCCCAGGCCACGTATGTGGTCTCCGCGGTCTCCACCGTCCTGGTCTTCGCCGGCCACTTCGCGTGGGACGCGCAGGACGCGATGACGTCGTTCGTCCTGGTCCTGACCGCCGTCGGGACGCCCTGGGCTGTCATCACGGTGATCGGCTACGTCCGCTGCGGCGGCGCGTACGACGCGGAGGCGCTCCAGGTGTACAACCGGCGGGCGCGCGGCGGGGCTTACTGGTACACGGCGGGCTGGCACGTGCGCGCGACGGCGGCCTGGGCGCTCGGCGCGGCGGTGGGCCTGGCGGCGGTGGCCACCCCGCTCTACAGCGGCCCGCTGCTGGACAACACCGGTGGCATCGACGTCAGCTTCCTGCTGTCGGCGGCGGTCACCGCCGCGGTCTACCTCACGCTGACGGCCCGCGACCCCCGCCCGGCGCCCCCCGTACGGGCCATGGCCTCGGCCGAGGTCTCCTGAGACGGTTGAGGCCCGCCCGGACGGGGGCGGGCCTCAACCCTGGTCAACGGCGATCGGCCGGCAGCGTCAGCGTCGATCAGCCTGCAGCGCCGAGGCGATGCATCCAGCCGTGCATGTCCGGCGCCGCGCCCGTCTGGATGTCCAGCAGCGCCTTGCGCAGCTTCATCGTCACCTCGCCCGGCTGCCCGTCCGCGACCGTCCAGTCGCCGCGGGCGGACTTCACCGAGCCGACCGGCGTGATCACCGCGGCCGTACCGCAGGCGAACACCTCCGTCAGCGAACCGTCGGCGTTGCCATCGCGCCAGTCGTCGACCGAGATCCGGCCCTCGGAGACCTCGTAGCCCAGGTCCGCCGCGATCCGCAGCAGCGAGGCGCGGGTGATGCCCGGCAGCAGCGAACCGGTGAGCTCGGGCGTCACGATGCGGTTCCCGTACACGAAGTACAGGTTCATGCCGCCCATCTCCTCGATCCAGCGGCGCTCGATCGCGTCCAGCCAGACCACCTGGTCGCAGCCCTGGTCGGCGGCCTGCGCCTGGGCCACGAGCGAGGCGGCGTAGTTGCCGCCGGCCTTGGCCGCGCCGGTGCCGCCGGGGGCGGCGCGCACGTACTCCTCGGAGAGCCAGACCGAGACCGGCTTGACGCCGCCGGGGAAGTACGCCCCGGCGGGCGAGGCGATGACGACGAACAGGTACTCGTTCGACGGCCGGACGCCGAGCCCGACCTCGGTGGCGAACATGAACGGCCGCAGGTACAGCGACTGCTCACCGTGGCCCGGCACCCACGCCTTGTCCTGGGTGACGAGCGCGTCGCACGCCGCAACGAAGGTCTTCACGGGTAGTTCGGGCATGGCCAGCCGACGGGCGGAGTCCTGGAAGCGCTTGGCGTTCTCCTCGGGGCGGAAGGTCGCGACGCCGCCGTCCGGCTGGCGGTAGGCCTTGAGCCCCTCGAAGATGGTCTGCGCGTAGTGCAGGGTCATGTTGGCCGGGTCGATCGACAGCGGCGCGTACGGCACGAGCTGGGCGTCGTGCCATCCCAAGCCCTCCGTCCACCGGATCGTGACCATGTGGTCGGTGAAGTGCCGGCCGAAGCCGGGGTTCGCCAGGATCTGCTCCCGCTCCGCGTCGGACAGCGGATGCGAGGAGGGCTTGAGCGCGATCGTGGTCGTCGTCATGTGTTACGTGTCCTTCACCTTTTGTCGTGGCGGACCGCGCTCGCCTGGACGTCCCGCGAGTTACTAGGACGTCCGAGTTTCCCCCCAGCCTCGTGGCGCGGCTCCACGTTCGATTATCGCCCGCGTGGCAGCGGCATGGGAACGGCACCGCGCGGTATGGGTCGATGGTCGCACCCAACCGCGCGGTAACCCAGCCTCGGAATTCAGTTCGTGACGGCCGTGGCGAGCGCGTCGCCGATCTGGTCGGTGGTGCGCCGCGCCGCCGGGTCGCGCTCGGCGAGGTCGGCCGCGACGGCCGCCTCGACCCGGGCCGCCTCGCCCTCGTACCCGAGGTGCCGCAGCAGCAGGGCCACCGACAGGACCGTCGCGGTGGGGTCGGCCTTGCCGGTGCCCGCGATGTCCGGCGCGGAGCCGTGGACCGGCTCGAACATCGACGGGAAGGCGCCGGTGGGGTTGATGTTGCCGCTCGCGGCGAGCCCGATGCCGCCGGTCACGGCGGCGGCCAGGTCGGTGAGGATGTCGCCGAAGAGGTTGTCGGTGACGATGACGTCGAACCGCTCGGGCTGGGTGACGAAGAAGATCGTCGCCGCGTCCACGTGCAGGTAGTCGGTGGTGACGTCGGGGTACTCCTCGCCGACCTTGTCGAAGATCTTCTTCCACATGTGGCCGGCGTAGACCAGGACGTTGTTCTTGTGGACCAGCGTGAGCTTCTTGCGCGGGCGGGCCTGGGCCCGCGCGTAGGCGTCGCGCACCACGCGCTCCACGCCGTAGGCGGTGTTGACGCTGACCTCGGTGGCGACCTCGGCGGGGGTGCCGGTGCGCAAGGACCCGCCGTTGCCGGTGTACGGGCCCTCGGTGCCCTCGCGGACCACGACGAAGTCGATGTCGGGGCGCCCGGCCAGCGGGGTGGCCGTGTTGGGGAACAGCTTCGAGGGACGCAGGTTGACGTAGTGGTCGAAGGCGAAGCGCAGTTTGAGCAGCAGCCCGCGCTCCAGGACGCCGGAGGGCACCGACGGGTCGCCGATGGCGCCCAGCAGGATGGCGTCGTGCCGCTTGAGCGACTCCAACTCCGCGTCCGGCAGGGTCTCCCCCGTGGCGTGCCAGCGCTTGGCGCCGAGATCGTACTCCCGGGTCTCCAGCTTCACGTCCTGAGGAAGGACGGCGGAGAGCACCTTCAGGCCCTGGGCCACGACTTCCTGGCCGATACCGTCACCGGGGATCACTGCGAGGCGAATGCTGCGAGACATACCGGGACCCTACTCCGCGTCCCATTGCATGACACGCGACGTCCGCCATTCGGACTCATGGGGCGCCGTACGCGCCGCGTTCACCCGGAATACCGCGTGATGTCGCCGCTGCCTGGCACCGTCACGATCCATGGACACACCACGGACCGGCATCCCCGACCACCTCGCCAGCCGTATGTCGATGGCCGAGCAGCACGCGTATCTGCGCGAGCGGTTCTCCCGCAGACGGCTGCTGCGGACCGGTGCGGCGGGGGCGGGCGGCGTGGTGGGCGCGGGGCTGCTGAGCGGCGCCGCGTGCGGCGGCCCGTCGCGGTCGGCGTCCCCGGCACCCACCCTGGTGCCGTCGTCGGCGGCGACCCGCGTGGACGGCTCGCTGGTGGCGCCGTTCGGCCGCCACCTGGCGTTCGGCGCCGATCCGCGGACGCAGATGCGCGTCTCCTGGCAGGTGCCCCTCGCGGTGCGCAGGCCGTACGTCCGGGTCGGACTGCGGCCGTGGGAGCTGAGCCGCAAGATCGAGGCGGAGGTGCGCCCGCTGCGCACCCCGCCGCTGAGCGACAGGCTGCCGAGCGTCGACCAGTTCTATCTGCACGCCGCGCTGGACGGGCTGCGGCCGGGCACCACCTACTACTACGGCGTCGGCCACGACGGCTTCGACCCGGCCGACCCGCGCCGCTTCGGCGCCCTGGGCACGTTCCGCACCGCGCCGGCGAAGGCGGAGAAGTTCGTCTTCACCGCCTTCGGCGACCAGGGCGTCAGCTATGACGCGCTCGCCAACGACCAGGTGATCCTGGGTCAGAACCCGTCGTTCCACCTGCACGCCGGAGACATCTGCTACGCCGACTCCTCCGGGCAGGGCAGCGATGACGACACCTACGACGCCCGGGTGTGGGACCAGTTCCTCGCCCAGACCGAGTCGGTGGCCTCGCGGGTGCCGTGGATGGTGACGACCGGCAACCACGACATGGAGGCGTGGTACTCGCCCGACGGCTACGGCGGCCAACTCGCCCGCTGGTCGCTGCCGGAGTCCGGCCCCGACCCGCGCAAGGCGCCCGGCGTGTACGCGTTCAGTTACGGCAACGTGGGCGTCGTCGCGCTGGACGCCAATGACGTCAGCCACGAGATCCCCGCCAACCGCGGCCACACCGGCGGCCGCCAGACGCGCTGGCTGGACCGGACGCTGCGGCGGCTGCGCGGCGACGACGACATCGACTTCATCGTCGTCTTCTTCCACCACTGCGCGTTCTCCACCACGTCCGCGCACGCGTCGGACGGCGGGGTGCGCGACGCGTGGGTGCCGCTGTTCGACAAGCACCAGGTGGATCTGGTGATCAACGGCCACAACCACATCTACGAGCGGACCGACGCCATCCGGCGCGGCGCCGTGGGCCGGCGGGTGCCCGTCGGCGCGACCACCGACCCCACGCGCGACGGCACGGTCTACGTCACCGCGGGCGGCGCCGGGGCCAGGCTCTACTCCTTCCCCGTTCCCGACAGTTACGAGGGGCACGAGAAGGACCTCGACCACGTGGACACCTACCACTGGACGAAGGACCGGAAGAAGGCACCGGAGGAAGTGGAGTGGTCGCGCGTGCGCTACACCGGCTTCTCGTTCCTGGCGGTCGAGGCGGAGCCGGGCGGCCGGCCGACGCTGCGGGTCACCGCGCTCGCCGAATCCGGCGAGCGGGTGGACCACTTCACCGTGCGGCGCGGCCGCTGACCGTCGGCGGTCAGTGGCCGGTGGCACCACCGTTGTCGCGGCGGTCGAGCGCGCGCTGGAGCGCCGCGGCGGCGTTCCTGCGGTCGGTGTCGTCGGTGGCGCGGCGACGGGCGGTCGTGCGGGGCTTGCGGACAGCGGTCTCGGCCATGGGTCACGTCTCCTCTTACGGTGGAACCCGAGAAGGTGGACGCCGGAAAGGGCGGGGGCCGGGGTGCGACAGGGGTCGCCTGCGCGGGCACCGGGCCGCGGCCGCCAACGCTGGATGGAGCGAGACGTTCGGCTTCCACCAACGTAAGGCAGCCGGGCCGAGCTGTCTGCACAGTTACTCGGACTTCCTACTATCTGAGACGGCTGCCGGTGCGAGCGCCGACATGGCGACCGCCCCCGGGCGGCGCGGCGGCCGGCCCGGGGGCGGTGGTCATGGGTGGGACGGAAGACCGTTAGCCCATGTGGGGGTAGCGGTAGTCGGTCGGCGGGACCAGCGTCTCCTTGATGGAGCGCGTGGAGGTCCAGCGCATCAGGTTCTGCTTGGCGCCCGCCTTGTCGTTGGTGCCGGAGGCGCGGCCGCCACCGAAGGGCTGCTGGCCGACGACGGCGCCGGTGGGCTTGTCGTTGATGTAGAAGTTGCCCGCGGCGAAGCGCAGCGCCTCGCAGGTGGCCGCGGCGGCGGCGCGGTCCCGCGCGATGACGCAGCCGGTGAGGCCGTAGGCGGAGGCGGACTCCATCTGCTCCAGCATCGCGTCGTACTGGTCGTCCTCGTAGACGTGGACGCCGAGGATCGGGCCGAAGTACTCGTCCTTGAAGATCTCGTTCTCCGGGTCGGTGGAGACCAGGACCGTCGGGCGGACGAAGTAGCCCTCGCTGTCGTCGTAGGTGCCGCCGGCGACGACCTCGATGGTCGGGTCGGCCTTCGCCCGGTCGATGGCGGCCTTGTTCTTGGCGAACGAGCGCTCGTCGATGACCGCGGACATGAAGTTCGACAGGTCGGTGACGTCACCCATGGTGAGCGAGTCGACCTCGGCGGCGAACTCCTCCTTGAAGCCGCCCTCCCAGATGGAGCGCGGGACGTAGGCGCGGGAGGCGGCGGAGCACTTCTGGCCCTGGAACTCGAAGGCGCCGCGGGTCATCGCCGTCTTGAGCACCGCCGGGTCGGCGGACGGGTGGGCGACGATGAAGTCCTTGCCGCCGGTCTCGCCGACCAGCCGCGGGTACGTCTTGTACTTCTCGATGTTGGTGCCGACCGTCTTCCACAGGTACTGGAAGGTCCGGGTCGAGCCGGTGAAGTGGATGCCGGCGAGGTCGGGGTGGTTCAGCGCCACCTCGGAGACGTCCTTGCCGTCGCCCGTCACCAGGTTGATGACGCCCTTGGGCAGACCGGCCTCCTCCAGCAGCCGCATCAGCAGCACGGCGGCGTGCGTCTGGGTCGGGGACGGCTTCCAGACCACCACGTTGCCCATCAGGGCGGGCGCGGTCGGCAGGTTGCCCGCGATGGCGGTGAAGTTGAAGGGCGTGATCGCGTAGACGAAGCCCTCCAGCGGCCGGTGGTCGCTGCGGTTCCATACGCCCGGGGAGTTGACCATGGGCTGCTCGGCCAGGATCTGGCGGGCGAAGTGGACGTTGAAGCGCCAGAAGTCGACCAGCTCGCAGGGCGTGTCGATCTCCGCCTGCTGGGCGGTCTTGGACTGGCCGAGCATGGTGGAGGCGGCCAGCGTCTCGCGCCACGGGCCCGCCAGCAGGTCCGCGGCCTTGAGGATGATCGCGGCGCGGTCGTCGAAGCTCAGCGCGCGCCAGGCCGGGGCGGCGGCCAGGGCGGCGTCGATGGCGTCCTGCGCGTCCGCCTGGGTGGCGTTGGCGTACGTGCCGAGAACGGCGGAGTGGTTGTGCGGCTGCACCACGTCGAAGCGCTCGCCGCCGCCCATCCGCTGCACGCCGCCGATGGTCATCGGCAGCTCGATCGGGTTGTCGGCCAGCTCCTTGAGCTTGGCCTCGAGCCGCTGCCGCTCGGGGCTGCCGGGGGCGTAGGTGTGCACCGGCTCGTTCGCCGGCACGGGGACCTGGGTCACAGCGTCCATGGTGGCCGTTGTCTCCTTCGATCGTCGGGTCGTACGGGGCGTACGGAGGTTCTGGGGCGGCGGATCGGCGGCCGGCCGGCCGCGGGTCAGCGGGTCAGCCGCGGGTCAGCGGGTCAGCCGCGGCTGACCAGCGACCGCAGGAAGAACGTGAGGTTGGCGGGGCGCTCCGCGAGCCGCCGCATGAAGTACCCATACCAGTCTGTGCCATACGGGACGTAAACCCTCATACGGTGACCTTCCGCTACGAGCCGCTCCTGCTCGGCCTCGCGGATGCCGTACAGCATCTGGAACTCGTACTCGTCCAGCTTGCGCCCGTAGGAGCGGGCCAGTTCCTGCGTGATGGCGATCAGCCGGGGGTCGTGCGACCCGATCATCGGGTAGCCCTCGCCCGCCATCAGGATCTTCAGGCAGCGCACGTACGCCCGGTCCACCTCGCGCTTGTCCTGGAACGCGACGCTCGCGGGCTCCTTGTACGCGCCCTTCACCAGGCGCACCCGGGAGCCTTCCCCGGCCAGCGCGTGGCAGTCGTCCTCGGTGCGGAACAGGTAGGACTGGACGACGGCGCCGGTCTGCGGGAAGCGCTTGCGCAGCTCGGCCAGGATCGCCAGCGTGGAGTCGACCGTGGTGTGGTCCTCCATGTCGAGGGTGACGGTGGTGCCGACCTCCGCGGCGGCCTCCACGACCGGGGTGACGTTGGCCAGCGCCAGGTCGTGGCCGCCGGGCAGCGCCTGCCCGAAGGCGGACAGCTTCACCGACATCTCGGCGCGCTCGCCCAGGCCCTCGCCCTTGAGCGCCTCGGTCAGCGCGAGGTACGCGTCGCGGTTGCGCAGCGCCTCGACCGGGTCGGTGATGTCCTCACCGAGGTGGTCCAGGGTGACCTCCATGCCGCGGCCGGTCAGCGCGCGCACGGCCGTCATGGACTCGGCCAGCCGCTCGCCTGCCACGAAGCGGTCCACCACTGGGCGGGTGACCGGCGTGGCCGAGACGATACGGCGGATGGCGTCGCTGCGCGATGCGGCGAGCAGCACGGGACCCAGCACGGGGCACCTCCGTTGTGGTGTTCTTCGGGTGACCGCGGCGACGGGCCGCGCGAACAAATCGAGCCACCGTGAAACCTAAGGATCTCTCCGGGGCCGGGCCATCGACAGGTGTCACGCGTTCGTGGCCGAGATCTCATACAGATGTATGACAATGGCTGTGGGGGTTCTGTCCGTTCGGGCGACACCCCGGCCCGGGAGTGTGAGGAAGGGGGCGGCGCGGCCGATGCGCGGCGACTATCAGCAGCTGGTGGACGAGGTCTCGGCCACGCTCGGCGCGCCCGCGACGCTGGAGGACCGCGACTTCGCGCTGATCGCGTTCGGCGCGCACGACAGCGAGGGCGACGTCGGCGAGCTCGCGCTGGACCCGGTGCGTACCCGGTCGATCCTCCAGCGGCGCTCGACGGCGGCGGTGCGGGCCTGGTTCGAGGGCTTCGGCATCGCACGGGCCCAGGCGCCGCTGCGGATCCCGCCGGACCCGGCGGCGGGCGTCTTCATGGGCCGGCTCTGCCTGCCCGCGCTGCACCGGGGCATCGTGCGCGGCTACGTGTGGCTGCTGGACGACGGCCACCTGTCGGACCTGGAGCTGGGCGGCCCCGGAGTCCCGCCGGACCCGCGGCTCGCGCACGCGATGGAGACGGCGGCCCGGATCGGCAAGCTGCTGGCCGCGGAGGCGCGGGCGGACGTGGAGCTCGGCGAACTCCTGCGCGCCCTGCTGGTGGGGCCCCCGACCGGCCGCGAGGCGGCGAGCGCCGACCTGCGGGAGGCACTGCGCCAGGTGGCGGACGGCCCGCTGGCGGTGGTGGCGGTGACCCCGTGGAGCCCGGACGACGGCGAGAGCTCCCCCGCGCCGAACGTGCCGGGGGTGGCGGCGGTGTGCACGATCCCGTACGCCGCCTCGGCGGGCCACGCGGGGGCGGGTCACGCCGGGGCAGGGCACGCGGGGGCGGGCGGCGGCCGGGAGGAGACCACCGGGCGCGGCGACCTGGCCGCGCTGGTGCGGCTCCGGACGACCGGGGCACTGGACCCGGCACGCACGGCGGGCGAGCAGCTGCTGAGGTCGCCAGGTGCGGCGGGGAGCGGCGCGGCGGGGCACGGCGGTGCGGCGGCCGGGGCCGGAACGGCAGGAACGGCGGGGGCCACACGGGCCGGGGCCGGAACGGCGGGAGGCGCGAGAGCCGGGACGGCGGGGGCGGCCGGCGCCGCCAGGGCCGCCGATGCGCGGACCGGGGCCGCAGGCCCCGCCGAGGCGGTGGCCGGACGGGGCGCCGCGGCGGGCGTCAGCGATCCGCGACGCGGGCTGGAGGAGCTGCCCACCGCCTGGCGGGAGGCACGGGCCGCCGCCCGCGCGGCGCGCGCGGAGCCCCGGCTGGGCCCGGTGGCGGCGTGGTCGGAGGTGGGGCCGTACCGCCTGCTGACCGGGTTGCCTGGCACCGGCGCGGACCCGGCCGCCCGGCCACTGCTGGAGCGTGCGCACGCCGAACTGGCGCGCACCGCCGAGGTGTTCCTGGACTGCGCCGGGCAGGCGGGCCGCGCGGCGCAGACGCTCGGCATCCACCGGCAGACGCTGTACTACCGGCTGTCACGAGTGGAGCAGCTGACCGGGCTCGACCTCGACGCGGGCGAGGACCGGCTGCTGCTGCACATGGCGCTGAAGGCGGCCCGGCTGCCGTCGTGATCTAGGACGCGTAGCCGTCGTAGCCGTCCCAGTCGGCGGCCACGGTCAGCTGCTCCCAGGTCGGCCATGGGGAGCCGGTCCGAGCGCGGTGGAGGTCGCCGGGCACACTGAACAGAGGGGCCTTGCCCGGCTTGTCGAGCGTCTGGGCGACGATCGCGTCCCGCAGCACCGGGGAGGCGTGCAGGCGGGGCAGCGCGGCGTGGACGCGGTCGACGTACGCGGCCGGGAGGGGGTCCGGTCCGCCGATGATGTCGAATTTGGTACCGGCGGACACCAGGGCGATCTCGGGGCGCTTGCGGATGGCGATGCCGTCGCTGGTGTGCAGGGCGATGGCGTCCCAGACGACCTCCACCTCGCCCGCCGGAACTCCCTGCTTGGTGAGGAACTCGGCGGCCAGGTCGGCGCCGTCGACCTCGAAGCGCTGGTCACCGTCGCCCTGGGCGCTGAGCCCGACATCGTGCAGTACGCAGCCCAGGAACAGCAGTTGGTCGTCGTAGTCGCGGCCGGGCTGCAGGCCCCGTCGCTCACCGAGCAGGCGACCGTAGAAGTAGGTGCGCACGCTGTGGTGGAAGATGGCGGTGTGCTCGATGCTCTCCGCGAAACGCAGTGCGGCCAGCGCCACCTCGGTACGCGGTAACGGCAGTCCGTCGCGGGCAAGGTCGTGGGCGAGGTCCATCAGGTCATCCTTCCGAGCGGGTTCGGTAACGGGGCGGTGTGCCGTGCCAGGTGAGCGCGGACCACGGAGTGAAGGGCCGGCGCGGGTGTGGCCGGAGCGCTCCGGCGCCGGAGCGCTCCGGGTGCCGGCGGGTGCGGCGCGTCCGACGCGCCGGGGCCGAGTGGCCTACGCGGCTTGCCAGACGGTGCCGCGGCGTTCGTACTCCAGTACCTCTTCGGCGAACACCGCGGTCCCCGGGCCGTAGGAGCGCTCGACGAGCCACAGGGCCAGGTCGATCCCGGAGGTGACGCCCCCACAGGTGACCAGGTCGCCGTCGTCGACGACCCGGCCGCCGACCACCTTGCCGCCCTCCGCCGCCAGGTCCTTCTTGGCGATGTGGTGCGTGGTGCAGGGCCGTCCGTCGGTGATCCCGGCGGCGGAGAGCAGCATCGTCCCGGTGCACACTCCGGCCAGGGTCAGCCCGGGCCGCCGCGCGGCGGCCAGTGCCTTGGGCAGGGTGCCGCGGCTGATCTGCTCACTCAGCGCCGACCCGTCCCCGTAGCCGCCCCCGGGCACCATGATCAGGTCGGCCGTCCGGGGCGACCACGGTGCACGGATCACGATCTCCATACCGGAGTGCGTGATCACCGTCCCCGGGCCGTCAGCGGTGACGAAGGTCTGTTTGATCCGGTCATCGATGATGCCGAAGACCTCCACCGGACCGGCGAAGTCCTGCTCCTCCACTCCGTCGTAGAGCACCGTGTGCACCCGCAGCGGTCTGGGGCGCCTCCCGGAGGGCGACGCCGGGCCTGCGGTGACCGCCCCGAGTCCGAGGCCGGTCGTGGCGACCACGCCGGAGCGAAGAAGATTCCGTCTGCGCATGGAGTGCTCCAGAAAGTGCTGGGCGAATCGGTGCGTCGCCAAGTCTGTCGGCGCCGGAGGCCGTCCGACAGTGGCACGACTGCCCATGATCCGTAAGATACGGCCACCTTCGGCGGGTGCCGGCGCGAGCGCTCTCCCCCGTGCTGCCCGAGCCGCGCCCGGGACGCGTGCCGCCCGAGCCGCGTCCGGGGCGCGTGCCGCCGCTCTCAGCCCCGGAACGTCGCGCGGTACGACGTCGGGGTGGTGCCGACATGCCGGGCGAAGTGGTGCCGCAGCGTCTCGACCGATCCGAACCCCGCCGCCTGGGCGATCCGCTCCATGGTGAGGTCGGTCGTCTCCAGCAGCTCTCGCGCCCGCTGCAGGCGCCGGTTGAGCAGCCAGCGCAGCGGCGTGGTCCCCGTCTGCGCCCGGAACCGCCGCGACAGGCTGCGGGGGCTCATGGCGGCCCGGCGGGCGATGTCGGCGATGGTCAGCGGCGTGTCGAGGTTGTCGTGCATCCACTCCAGAGTCGGGCCGAGGCCGTCGGTGTCGCCGACGGGGTCGCGGTAGTCGATGAACTGCGCCTGGCCGCCCGCGCGCTGCGGCGCCATGACGATCATGCGGGCGGTACGGGCCGCCGCGGCCGCCCCCAGGTCGCGCCGCACCATGTGCAGGCACAGATCAAGGCCCGCGGCGACGCCCGCGGAGGTCAGGATCCGGCCGTTGTCGACGAACAGGACGGAGGGGTCCACCTCCACGTCCGGGAAGGACTCCGCCAACCGGTCGGCGAACATCCAGTGCGTGGTCGCCCGTTGCCCGTCGAGCAGCCCGGCCGCCGCGAGCACGAACGCCCCGGTGCAGATGGACGCCACGCGTCCGCCCCGGTCGGCCACCTCGCGTATCAGCCGCACGGCTCGCGGCGAAGGCGCCCGGTCCGGGCCGATGCCCGGCACGATCACCGTGTCGGCGTCGCGGGCGGCGTCCAGACCGTACGGTGAGGAGACCCGGAAGGACGGCTGCTTGCCGGCGGTCGCGGTGACCGTCCGCTCGGCGCACACCCTCACCTCATAGGCAGGCGTGGCATCCTGGCGCCACGTCATGGCGAACACCTGGCAGGGGATGGCCAGATCGAAGGCAGCCACGTCCTCAAGGGCCAGGATGGCAACTACGTGCATGCGGCCAGAGCTTAGTTCCCGGGCGCCGCCGGCCCCGATCCGTGTGCGGCGCCGCCCGCCAGCAGAGGCCGCTCGAAGATCGTGCGCAACGCGATCGTCGTGCCCGTGCCCTGGATCGGAGGGATGGCGCGGATACGGTCCAGGACATCCGCCAGCTCACCCGTCGAGGCCACTCGCACCTTGATCAAGTAGCAGTCGTCCCCCGCGACCTGATGCGCCTCCAGCACGCAGGGCTCGCGCCGCAGGGCCTCGTCCACCGTGGCGCGGGCCTCTTCGCCGGGGCCGAACCTCAGGGCGATGAACGCGGCCGTGGCGGCGTCGACGCTCTCCGGTGCCACGGCCGCCTGGTAGCCGGTGATCACTCCATCGCGCTCCAGGCGCTGTATCCGCTCGCGTACAGCCGGCTCCGACAGCTCCACATCCTTGGCCAAGGCCCGCAGGGTCCTGCGCCCGTCGGCACTCAGCGCGCGGAGCAGGGCCCGGTCGGTGTCGTCCAGTCGGCGGCTCATCGAAGACAGCTCCTCCATCACACGGCCCGCATATGGCTTGTCGCCGAACTCTCCCATACCTAATATACGGAAGCGATCAGGTTGCATCTCTTAAAAAGATAAGGCTTGGTGACCACAGTGGCTCATTTAAGGAAAGATCACGCCCTGTCATGGACGGCCCTGGTGACCGTCTGGATCGTCTGGGGGTCGACCTATCTCGGCATCAGCGTGGCCGTCGAGACCATCCCGCCGTTCCTCATGGCGGGCACCCGCTTCCTGGTCGCGGGTGCGCTGATGTTCGCCTTCGTGGCACCACGCCACGCCCGCGGTGAGCGGCGTCCGACCTGGCCGCACATCCGATCCGCGATCATCATCGGCGCCTTGATGCTCGTCGGAGGGAACGGCCTGCTCAGCGCGGGCGAGGAGCATCTCGACTCGGGCCTGGCGGCGTTGATCGTCGCCACCGTGCCGGTGTGGATGGTGCTGATCAACGCCCTCGTCACCCGCACGCGCATACCGGCGACCCTGGTCGCGGCGCTGGTGCTCGGTACGACCGGGATCGCGATCCTGGTCGGCGGCCCCGGCGGCGATGTGGACGTCGGGGCCGCCGTCGTGGTGGTCATCGCCTCCGCGCTGTGGGCCGCCGGGTCGGTGTACGCCCGGAGCGCGCCGCTCCCCTCGCACCCGATGGTGGCGGCCTCGACCCAGATGATCGCCGCAGGCGTGATGCTGCTGGCCCTGGGAGTCGTACGGGGCGAGCCGGCGCGGGTGGACGTCGCGGAGATCTCGGGGGCCTCGCTCGCCGGGCTCGCCTGGCTGGTGTTCGCCGGCTCGATCGTGGCGTTCACCGCGTACGTGTACGCCAACAGCACCCTGCCCAACGACACCGTGGCGACCTACGCCTACGTCAACCCGGTGATCGCGGTGATCCTGGGCGTGACCCTCGGGGACGAGACCGTCGGCGCCAATGTGTACCTCGGCGGCGCGGTCATCGTGGGCGCGGTGGCCCTCATCGTCACCGGCCGCTCCAAGGGCCGCCCGCCGCGGCGCCATGACCCGCCGCGGACGCGCCTTAGGGGGCGTGTCAGGGACCGGCGGGGGACATCCCCCGTGTGACCGCGGGCGCACGCCCGCCACGGTGGGAGGCATGACGACGACACCCCACTCCCCCGCGTCGCGGCGCGCCCTGCTGGGCGCGGCCGCGGCCGGTACCGCCCTGGCCGCCGTGGGCCTTCCGGCCCCGCGCGCGGCCGCGGCGACCGGCCCCACCCCCGCGCCCGCCGCCCCCGCCCCCGTACCCCTGCCGCCGCTCGACCCCGCCGCGTTGCACGCCGCGATCGGCGATCTGGAGCATCCTCCGGCCACCGCCGCCCAGTTACAGGTCAGCGGCTCCGCGGGCCGCTGGTACGGCACGTCCGGGGTGGCCGACCTGAGGTCGGGGCGCTCCGTCAGGGCGGGCGACAAGGTCCGTATCGGCAGCATCACCAAGATGTTCGTCGCCACGGTCGCGCTCCAACTGGTAGCCGAGCGCCGGCTCTGCCTCGACACGCCCGTCCGGCGCTGCCTGCCCGGTCTGCTCCCCGCCCGGTTCGGCACCGTCACGCTCGCCCATCTGCTCGGCCACGGCAGCGGGTTGCCGGACGAGCAGGGCGTCCCGCACCTCAGTACGCCGGAGAAGGTCTTCGCGCACCGTTTCGACCCGTGGACGCCCGAACAGATCGTGGCCATGGTGACCGTCGGCGACAGAGAGCTGAAGTTCGCCCCCGGCTCGAAGCAGGAGTACCGCGGCATCAACTACGTCCTGGCCGCGCTGGTCGTCGAGAGGCTGACCGGCCGCCCGTACGGCGAGGAGATCGCCCGCCGGATCCTGCGCCCGCTGGGCCTGCGCGACACCTCGGTGCCCGGCGACGAGCGCCGTATCCACGGCCCGCATGTGCATGGCTATCTGCGGATGTCCGACGGCGGGCTGCGCGACATCACCGAGATCAACCCCTCGGGTTCCTGGGGCGAGGGCGAGATGATCTCCACCACCGACGATCTGACGCGGTTCACGCACGCGCTGTTCTCCGGCGCGCTGCTGCCGCCGCACGTGCTGCGGGTGATGTTCACGATGCCGCCCGACGACGTACGCATGGTCGACGGCGGCCCGGCGCGCTTCAGCACCGGGCTCCAGACGGTGACCGTCAACGGGGTCACGTTCTGGGGCAAGACCGGTGAGCAGTACGGCTACGCGTCGTTCGCCTTCGCCACCCGCGACCAGCGGCGGTGCATGGTGCTGTCGTTCAACCCGACCCAGCGGGACCGCAGCCAGGAGCAGATGAGCCTGCGGGTCGCGAACGCGGTCACCGGAGGGGCCTGAGCGGACAGGCTCCTCCGGTGCGGCGTGCGGCGTGCGTGCGGGTCCCGGGCGCGGGGCGGTCAGCCCATGTGGACCGTCAGCGGCTCGGCGTCGTCGACGCCGGAACCGCCCTTCGGGCGCGGGGTGTTCATCAGCACCGCCACCGCCGCCGCGGCCACCACGAGGATCACGGCGGCGTAGACGAACGCGTGGGAGAAGCCCTCGACGAGGCCGTCCCGCAGGACCTGCGGCGTCACCTCGTGCCCGTTCCTGGCCGGGTCCACGTACTCGGCGGTGGCGTCGGCGGCGACGGTGTTGAGCAGCGCGGTGCCGATCGAACCCCCGACCTGCTGGGCGGTGTTGATGGTCGCCGACGCGATGCCGGCGTCCTCGGCGCGCACGCCGTGGGTCGCGTAGTTCATCGACGGGGCCATCACCAGGCCCATGCCGAAGCCGACCAGCACTTCGCCGGGCAGCACCCCGGCCGCGTACGAGCTGCCCGCGTCCAGCGGCACCAGCAGGGCCACGCCGGTGGCCGCGATGAGCAGTCCGGGGGCGATGAGGACGCGCGGCGGGACCTTGGGGATCAGCCGGGAGGCGATGCCGCCGGCCGCGACCAGGACGGCGGCGGTCATGGGCAGGAAGGCCACGCCGGTGCGCATCGCCGAGTACTCCTTGACGACCTGCATGTAGTAGGTGAGGAAGAGGAACATCGCGAACATGCCGACCACCGACAGCCCGACGGCGAGGTAGGCGGCGCCGCGGGTGCGGTCGGTCACCACGCGCGGCGGCAGCAGCGGCCGCGCGACGCGGCGCTCCACGGCGACGAAGGCGAGGAGGAGCACCGCGCCGAGGGTGAGCAGCCCGGTGACGGTCAGGGAGTCCCAGCCCTCGGACTCCGCCTCGCTGCACCCGTAGACCACGGCCACCAGGCCCGTCACGGCCAGCAGCACACCGGGGATGTCGAAGCGGGAGGACGCGCTGCCGGCCCGGGTGTCGGCGGGCAGGACGTACCGGCCGAAGGCGGCGATGACGGCGATGGGCACGTTCACGTACAGGCACCAGCGCCAGTCGAGGTACTCGGTCAGCACGCCGCCCAGGACGAGGCCGATGGCGCTGCCGCCGGCCGCGATGGCGCCGAAGATGGCGAACGCCTTGGCGCGTTCGCGCGGTTCGGTGAAGCTCACCGCCAGCAGGGACAGCGCCGAGGGGGCCAGCAGCGCGGCGAACGCGCCCTGGAGCGCGCGGGCCGCGAGCAGCACCCCGAACTCGGGGGCGGCGCCGCCGAGCGCCGAGGCCGCGGCGAAGCCGAGCAGTCCGATGAGGAAGGCGCGGCGGCGTCCGGTGTAGTCGGCTATCCGGCCGCCGAGCAGCAGCAGGCTGCCGAAGGCGAGGGTGTAGGCGGTGACGACCCACTGCCGGTCGCCGTCGGAGACGCCCAGGTCCTGCTGCGCGGAGGGCAGGGCGATGTTCACGATGGTGATGTCGAGGACGATCATCAGCTGGGCGAGGCCGATGAAGATCAGGGCCAACCAGCGGCGCGGGGCGGCCGCGGCGGTGGCGGTGCCGGTGGTGTCCGTGCTCATGACGCTGCCTTTCGTCAGGCGTGGCGATGTCGCGGGGCGTGAGATGCCGTCGGGCGTGGGTGTTACGCGTCGGGGCCGCGGTCGGTCGCCGAGGAACCGGCGATGCGCGACCGGAGGGCCTTGAAGCCGTCGGCGTCGATCGCGGGGCCGGGTGGGCCGCCCGCGGGGCGGTCGGCGCCGGGCGCGCGCAGCCCGTCGAGGTAGAGGTCCAACTGGCGGTGGGCGAGGGCGTCGTCGTACGGGACGACGCCGCCGGGCAGCGGCCGGCTCAGCCGGACGATCATCAGGGAGATGTCGCCGAAGGCCGCGTCGTCGCGGATCAGGCCGGCCCGCTGCGCGCGGGTGAGCATCTCCTGGACCGCGTCGACCGCGTCGCCGTGCACTCCGTCCAGCACCTCGTCCAGGTCGAACCGGCCCGAGAGGGCGGGCATCACGGCACCGACCTTGAGATCGAGCGCGGCGTGGGCGTACCGGCGCAGGCCCTCGGCCGGGTCGGTCTCCTCCGACAGCGCCGACCACGCGGCGCGGCCGAGCGCGGTGAGCACGTCGGTGGCGACCGCCGCGATCAGGGCGGCGCGCTCGGGGAACCGCCGGTAGAGCGTGGCGATGCCGACGCCGGCGCGCTGCGCGATCTCCTCCAGCGGAGCGTCCGGGCCCAGGTCGACGAAGACCTCACGGGCGGCTCGCAGCAGCTTCTCGCGGTTGCGCTGGGCGTCGGCGCGCATGGCAGACCTCCGGTGACCGGCAGGGAACGACCCATCAGGTGGATGAATTTTCTCCACTTAGAAGCCAGCGTAGCGGCGGGGCCCGCGATATTCAACGCACGATGAAAAAACCTCGGAGGCCGAACGGGAGCGGGCCCGGGAGCCGACCGGGAAAAGCACCGGGGCCCGGCCCTCGCGCGGTGGCGAGGGGCCGGGCCCCGGTGCTCGGTGGTGGGTGGTGGGTGGTGGGTGGCCGGTGTGTGTCGGCCGGTCAGTCGACCAGGTTGACCGAGCGCGCGCTCGTGGCGCCGATCTCCTCGGCGATCTCGCCGAGGACCGCCGCCGGGATGGTGTCGTCCACGGTCAGCGCCACCATCGCGGCACCGCCCGCCGTCGCCCGCGAGACCTGCATGCCGGCGATGTTGATGCCCGCCTCGCCCAGGATGCGGCCGAGGGTGCCGACCACGCCGGGCCGGTCGGTGTAGTGGAGGAACGCCATGTGGTCCGCGAGCGCGAGGTCCACGTCGTGGTCGCCGACCGCGACGATCTTCTGCAGGTGCTTGGGACCGGCCAGGGTGCCGGAGACGGCGATCTCGTCGCCGCCGGCCAGGGTGCCGCGCACGGTCACCACGTTGCGGTGCTCGGACGACTCCGAGCTGGTGGTGAGCCGGACCTCCACGCCGCGCTCCTGCGCGAACAGCGGCGCGTTGACGTAGGACACGGTCTCGTCGACGACGTCCTCGAACACGCCCTTGAGCGCGGAGAGTTCGAGCACCTTGACGTCGTGCTGGGTGATCTCGCCGTACACCTCGACATCGAGCCGGACCGCGACCTCGCCGGCCAGCGCGGTGAAGATCCGGCCGAGCTTCTCGGCCAGCGGCAGGCCCGGCTTGACGTCCTCGGCGATGACGCCGCCCTGGACGTTGACCGCGTCCGGGACCAGCTCGCCGGCCAGCGCCAGCCGTACGGACCGGGCGACCGCGATGCCCGCCTTCTCCTGCGCCTCGCCGGTGGAGGCGCCCAGGTGCGGGGTGACGACCACGTTGTCGAACTCGAACAGCGGGGACTCGGTGCACGGCTCCTTGGAGAACACGTCCAGGCCCGCGGCCGCGACCCGGCCCTCCTTGAGGGCGCTGGCCAGCGCCTCCTCGTCCACGATGCCGCCCCGGGCGGCGTTGACGATCCGCACCTCGGGCTTGACCTTGTGCAGCGCCTCGTCACCGATCAGACCGAGCGTCTCGGGCGTCCTGGGCAGGTGCACCGTGATGAAGTCGGCGGTCTCCAGCAGCTCGTCCAGCGTGAGCAGCTTGACCCCCATCTGCGCGGCCCGAGCCGGCTGCACGTACGGGTCGTACGCGACGATCTTCATCCCGAACGCGGACATCCGCTGGGCGACCAGCACGCCGATCCGGCCGAGGCCCACGACGCCGAGGGTCTTCTCGCTCAGCTCGACACCGGTGTACTTGCTGCGCTTCCACTCGCCGTTCTTGAGCGCGGCGTTGGCCTGCGGGATGTTGCGCGCGGTCGCGACCAGCAGGCCGCAGGCCAGCTCGGCGGCGGTGACGATGTTGGAGGTCGGCGCGTTGACGACCATCACGCCGGCCTTGGTGGCGGCCGCGACGTCGACGTTGTCCAGACCGACACCCGCGCGGGCGACGACCTTGAGCCGCTTCGCGGCGGCGATGGCCTCGGCGTCGACCTTGGTCGCACTGCGCACCAGGATGGCGTCGACGTCGGCGATGGCGGGGATCAGCTCGGCGCGGTCCGCGCCGGTGCAGTGCCGGATCTCGAAGTCCGGTCCCAGGGCGTCGACCGTGGCGGGCGACAGCTCCTCGGCGATCAGTACAACCGGTTTGCTGGACGAAGCAGTGCTCACGGGGTCCTCAGTCCTCACTAGTCCTTCGCGGACGACCGTCCCGACGGCCGAAGGCGGTGAAGGGGGCAGCCGCGCGGAAGACGCACGACGCTGTGAGCCTGAACGCGCTTGTGGAGAGCAGTGTAGTGGCGTACGGGCGGGAGTCCTGCGCCGTGACGGAAGTATCACCCGCGCGTGGCCCTTCCCACCCACCCGCCCTGACACCGGGGACCGCCCCCGGCCCCCTGTTACGTCGGGCAGGGCACCCGCACCTCCCGCGAGGCGGAGCCGAGCTCGACACACGCGCCCCGGCCGGCTCCCCCGCGCGGAGGCGCCCACGGCCGAGCCCCGCACCGGGCGAGACCTTCCCCAGCCCCGCCCCTCCCCGTAACCGGGGGCAGAGCCCCCGGACCCCCTGCTACACGGGCGGGCCCCCGCGAGGCGGGCGGGCCCGGGGCACGCGCCCCGGCCAGCTCCGCCGCGAGGAACTCCGCCCCGGCGATCGGCTCGGCGCGCGGGGCCGGCGGCCCGGCGACGGGCCCACCTGAACCACCGTGGTTCCGGGCTCGCCCGTCGATGGGCGAGCCCGGAACCACGGCCCCTAGCCGGGAGGCGGTTACGCCTCCTCGTCGACCCAGCTCATCAGCTTGCGCAGCTCCTTGCCGGTGGTCTCCAGCAGGTGGTCGCCGTCCGCCTTCTTGTACTCGTTGTACTTCGGCAGACCCGCGTGGTACTCGGCCATCCAGTTCTTGGCGAAGGTGCCGTCCTGGATCTCGCCGAGCACCTTCTTCATCTCCGCCTTGGTGGCGTCCGTGATGATCCGCGGGCCGGTGACGTAGTCGCCCCACTCGGCGGTCTCGGAGATCGACCAGCGCATCTTCTCCAGGCCGCCCTCGTACATCAGGTCCACGATCAGCTTCAGCTCGTGGAGGCACTCGAAGTACGCGATCTCCGGCTGGTAGCCGGCCTCGGTCAGTGTCTCGAAGCCCGCCTTCACCAGCGCGGCCGTACCACCGCACAGCACGGCCTGCTCGCCGAACAGGTCGGTCTCGGTCTCCTCGGTGAAGGTGGTCTTGATGACGCCCGCGCGGGTGCCGCCGATCGCCTTGGCGTAGGACAGGGCCAGCGGGAACGCAGCTCCCGAGGCGTCCTGCTCGACGGCCGCGATGCACGGCACGCCGCGGCCCTCCTCGTACTGGCGGCGGACCAGGTGGCCCGGGCCCTTCGGGGCGACCATGCAGACGTCGACACCGGCCGGCGGCTTGATGAAGCCGAAGCGGATGTTGAAGCCGTGGCCGAAGAACAGCGCGTCGCCGTCCTTCAGGTTGTCCCTCACGGACTCCTCGTAGACCTTGGCCTGGATCGGGTCCGGCACCAGGATCATGATGACGTCGGCCTCGGCCGCCGCCTCGGCCGGCGTGACCACGCGCAGGCCCTGCTCCTCGGCCTTGGCCTTGGACTTGGAGCCCTCGTGCAGGCCGACCCGCACGTCGACCCCCGAGTCGCGCAGGGACAGCGCGTGGGCGTGGCCCTGGCTGCCGTATCCGAGAACCGCGACCTTGCGGCCCTGGATGATGGACAGGTCGGCGTCGGCGTCGTAGAACAGCTCGGCCACTTCGGGTATCTCCTAAAGTTTCGGGGTGTGCGTCCCACCGTATGACGGACGGGTGGGGGCAGGTGGCGGGGTCTCGCTATACGGTCCGGGGTGCGGACCGTATCGGCCTGCGGTCCGGGTGCGGATCGCCCGGCCTGCGGTCCGGGTGCGGACCGTGGGCCGCGGGCTTACGCGGACCGGTCGAGCGCGCGCAGGCTCCGGTCGGTGATGGAGCGGGCGCCGCGCCCTATGGCGATGGTGCCGGACTGCACCAACTCCTTGATGCCGTACGGTTCCAGCATCTTCAGCATGGCTTCGAGCTTGTCGGCGCCGCCGGTGGCCTCGATGGTGACGGCCTCCGGCGAGACGTCCACGGTCTTGGCGCGGAACAGCTGGACGATCTCGACGATCTGGGAGCGCGTCTCGTTGTCGGCGCGCACCTTCACCAGAACGAGTTCGCGCTGGATCGCGGAGCTGTCCTCCAGCTCGACGATCTTGAGCACGTTGACGAGCTTGTTGAGCTGCTTGGTCACCTGCTCCAGCGGCAGTTCCTCGACGTTCACCACGATGGTGATCCGGGAGATGTCGGGGTGCTCGGTGACGCCGACAGCGAGGGAGTCGATGTTGAAGCCCCGGCGGGAGAAGAGGGCGGCGATCCGGGCGAGGATGCCGGGAGTGTTCTCCACCAGGACGGAGAGCGTGTGCTTGGACATGGGCTCGTCTCTCTAGGACTCGGAAGTCTCTCTCGAATCGTCTTCGCTCAGTCGTCTTCGCTGTAGTCGCCGAAGTCCGGGCGGACGCCGCGCGCCGCCTGGATCTCGTCGTTGGAGGTGCCCGCGGCCACCATCGGCCAGACCATCGCGTCCTCGTGGACGATGAAGTCGATGACCACCGGGCGGTCGTTGATCGCGTTGGCCTCGGCGATGACCTTGTCCAGCTCGTCCGGGCTCTCGCAGCGCAGCGCGACGCAGCCCATGGCCTCGGACAGCTTCACGAAGTCCGGGACGCGGGTGCCGGCGCCGGGCTGCGTGCCGTCCGCCTCCGGGCCCGAGTGCAGCACCGTGTTGGAGTAGCGCTGGTTGTAGAAGAGCGTCTGCCACTGGCGGACCATGCCCAGCGCGCCGTTGTTGATGATCGCGACCTTGATCGGGATGTTGTTGAGCGCGCAGGTGACCAGCTCCTGATTGGTCATCTGGAAGCAGCCGTCGCCGTCGATCGCCCAGACCGTGCGGTCCGGCTGACCGGCCTTGGCGCCCATCGCCGCCGGGACCGCGTAGCCCATCGTCCCGGCGCCGCCGGAGTTCAGCCAGGTGGCGGGCTTGTCGTAGTCGATGAAGTGGGCGGCCCACATCTGGTGCTGGCCGACGCCCGCCGCGTAGATGGTGCCCTCGGGGGCGAGCCGGCCGATGCGCTGGATGACCTGCTGGGGCGAGAGGCTGCCGTCCTCGGGCAGGTCGTAGCCCAGCGGGTAGGTCTCGCGCCAGCGGTTCAGGTCCTGCCACCACTCGGCGTACCGGTCCCGCGCCGCCGCCCCGGCGTGCCCGGAGGAGTCCAGCTCGGCCTGGACCGCGACGACCAGGTCCGCGATGACCTCGCGGGCGTCGCCGACGATCGGCACGTCGGCGGCGCGGTTCTTGCCGATCTCCGCCGGGTCGATGTCGGCGTGCACCACCTTGGCGTGGGGGGCGAAGGAGTCGAGCTTGCCGGTGACGCGGTCATCGAACCGGGCGCCGAGCGCGACCAGCAGGTCGGCCTTCTGCAGGGCCGTGACGGCGGCGACCGTGCCGTGCATGCCCGGCATGCCCAGGTGCTGCGGGTGGGTGTCGGGGAAGGAGCCGAGCGCCATCAGCGTGGTGGTGACGGGCATGCCGGTCAGCTCCGCCAGCACCTTGAGCTCGGCCGTGGCGCCGGCCTTCATCACGCCGCCGCCGACGTACAGCACGGGGCGCTTGGCCTGGGTGATCAGCCGGGCGGCCTCGCGGATCTGCTTGGCGTGCGGCTTGGTCACCGGACGGTAGCCGGGCAGGTCGGTCTGCGGGGGCCAGACGAAGGTGGTGCGGGCCTGGAGGGCGTCCTTGGCGATGTCGACGAGCACCGGGCCGGGGCGGCCGGTGCTGGCGATGTGGAACGCCTCGGCGATGGTGCGCGGGATGTCCTCGGCCTTGGTGACCAGGAAGTTGTGCTTGGTGATCGGCATGGTGATGCCGCAGATGTCCGCCTCCTGGAAGGCGTCCGTGCCGATCGCCTTGGAGGAGACCTGGCCGGTGATCGCGACGATCGGGACGGAGTCCATGTGGGCGTCGGCGATCGGGGTGACCAGGTTGGTGGCCCCCGGCCCCGAGGTCGCCATGCAGACCCCGACCTTCCCGGTGGCCTGGGCGTACCCGGTGGCGGCGTGGCCCGCGCCCTGCTCGTGGCGGACCAGAACGTGCCGGACCTTCGAGGAGTCCATCATCGGGTCGTACGCGGGAAGGATGGCACCGCCGGGGATACCGAACACGGTGTCGGCCCCGACCTCCTCAAGCGAGCGGATGAGGGACTGCGCACCCGTGACGTCGTGCTCGACGGTGGCGGGCTGCTGCTGCCCGCCGCTACGGGTCCGCGGCTGCGGATGGTGGGACCCGGAGGCCTGCTCGGTCATCGCGTTCTCTTCTCGAAGATGAGGGTGTGTGCGGGGGCCGGTGGAGCGCCCCCCGGTTGTGTTTGCGGGGGTATGTCAGGTTCTTGTGCAAGAAAAAACCCCTCGTGCCGTGAGGCAAGCGAGGGGAGCGCGCCGGAGAGGTCCGCAGGGCTTCATGGATGGCCCTGCTCAGCCGACGCGCTTTCCAAGTACGAGAATTCGGGTGCGCATGGCTCCGACCCTCTCCCCGAGACCTGGTGAGTGTCAAGTGGGTGGGACGGGGGTCTCATTATTTGAGCGCAACGGGGGATGGGTATGCGGCTCCGGGCGCCTGCTGCCGTGCGGGGTGCCCAGGTGCTGAGCGCCGCCCGGACCCGCGCTCAGCGCCGTGCTGTGGCCTCCGGCGTGCCGCACGGGCAGCGCCGCGGCGGCCAGTACGGGCGCGTCCGTACGCGGCACGGCGTACGCCCCGCGGGTCAGCGCCCGGCGCAGCCGGTTCTCGTCCAGCGGCCCGGAGAACGCCGGGCCCTGGGCGTGGGTGCAGCCCATGGCCCGCAGGGCCACGACCTGCTCGGGCAGGTCCACTCCCTCCGCGACGGACTGCATCCCCAGATCGCCCGCGATCCGCAGCAGCCCCGAGGTGATCTTGTGCAGCCGGGAGGACTCCACCACGCCTTCGACCAGGCCGCGGTCCAGCTTGAGGATGTCGATGGGCAGCCGTCGCAGGGCCCGCAGCGCCGCGTACCCGCCGCCGAAGCCGTCCAGCGCGATCCGCACGCCCAGTCGGCGCAGCGAGGCGAGGCGGTGCTCCAACTCGTCCAGCGGGACGCGCGGATCGCTGTCGGTCAGTTCCAGGATCAGTGCGCCGGACGGCAGGCCGTGCCGGGCCAGCAGGGTCTCCACGGCGCGGGGCGGCATGGCCCGGTCCACCAGGCGCCCGGCCGGGAGCCGGACGGAGACCGCGGTCACGTGGCCGGCGGCCCGCCGCCGGGCCGCCTGTTCGACGGCCGCCTCCAGCGTCCAGCGGCCCAGCTCGGCCATCCGGGCCGCTTCCTGGGGGCCGCTGCCGCCGCGGCCTGATCCGAACTCTGTTCGGGAGGTGCCCCCGGAGGTCACGCGCAGGAACTCGGCCGGGGTGAAGAGGATGCCCTGGGCCGAGCGCCAGCGCGGCTGGGCGGCGACGGCGGTGATGCGGCCGGTGCTCAGCTCGGCGACGGGCTGGTGCAGCAGCACGAACTCGCCTTCGTGCAGGGCGGCCCGCAGCCGGGTGGCGAGCTCGGCGCGGCGCGCGACCTCGGCCTGCATCTGCGGCGCGTACAGCTCGACGCGGTTCTTGCCGGCGGACTTGGCGCGGTACATCGCCAGGTCGGCGTTGCGCATCAGGGCGCCGGGGCCGATGCCGGGCTCGGCGAAAGCGACGCCGATGCTGGCCGCGACCCGGACCTCGGTGCCGCCCTCCACCCGGTAGGGCTGGGAGAGCGCGACCCGCAGCCGGTCGGCGATCTCCAGGACGTGGCACTCGCGGGCGGCGTGGTCGTCGTCGCCGTCGCCGAGGATGAGGGCGGCGAACTCGTCGCCGCCGAGCCGGGCGGCGCAGTCGCCGGAGCCGGACCGGACCGATTCCTGGAGCCGGCGGGCGGCCTGCACCAGCAGTTCGTCGCCCGCCTGGTGGCCGACGGTGTCGTTGACCGCCTTGAAGCCGTCGAGGTCGATGAAGAGCACGGCGGTGCCCGCGTCGGTACGGCGGCGGCCGCCCAGCGCCTGGCGGACGCGCTTGGTGAACAGGGCCCGGTTGGGCAGGTCGGTGAGCGGGTCGTGTTCGGCGTTGTGCTGGAGCTGCGCCTGGAGGCGGACCCGCTCGGTCACGTCGCGGCTGTTGAAGATCAGCCCGCCGTGGTGGCGGTTGACGGTGGACTCCACGTTGAGCCAGTCGCCCGAGCCGGAGCGGAACCGGCACTCGATCCGAGTGGTCGGCTCCTCACCGGCCGGGGCGGCCAGGAATCTGCGGACCTCGTGGACGACCGCGCCGAGGTCCTCGGGGTGGATGAGCGAGGCCAGTTCGGAGCCGACGAGTTCGTCGGCGTCCCGGCCGTAGACCCCGGAGGCGGCCGGGCTGACGTAGCGCAGGATGCCGGTCGGGGCGGCGATCATGATCACGTCGCTGGAGCTCTGCACCAGCGAGCGGAAGTGGTTCTCCTTCTGCGCCAGTTCCTGCGTGAGGGTGATGTTGTCGAGCAGCATGATCGCCTGCCGGACGACCAGGGCGAGCACCACGCCGCAGGCGGTGAAGATCACCGTACCGTCGACAGGACTGCCGTCCATGACGTTGTAGAGCACGCCCAGGGTGCACACGGCGGCGGCCAGGTACGGCGCGAGCGCGGCGAGGGAGCCGGCGATGGGCCGGGGGGCGGCGCGCCGCGGCGGGCCGGGGCGGACGGCCGGTCGGCGCCGGAGGCGGAGCGGGTGATCCACGGGGCGTAGGCCAGCAGGATCGAGCCGGCGAACCATCCGGCGTCCAGGATCTGTCCGGAGCGGTAGTGCTGGCGCAGCACGGGCAGCGTGAACAGGGCGTCGCACAGCACGGTCAGGGCGAGCGCCGCGATGGCGGTGTTGATCGCGGAGCGCTGGGCGGGCGACCTCTTGAGATGAAGGGCCAGCACCATGGAGACCAGGACGATGTCCAGCAGCGGGTAGGCGAGGGAGAGCGCGGCGCGCGCCACGCTGGCGCCCTCGCCGCTGAGTTGCGCGCTGTGCGCGAGGGCGAGACTCCAGGAGAGGGTCAGCAGGGATCCGGCGATCAGCCACGCGTCCAGGGCGAGGCAGATCCAGCCGGCCTTGGTGACCGGGCGCTTGGCCAGGACCAGCAGTCCGACGATGGCGGGCGGCGCGAAGAGCAGGAAGCAGAAGTCCGCGACCGAGAGGGTGGGGACGGACCGGCCGAGCACGACCTCGTACCACCCCCAGACGGCGTTGCCCAGCCCCGCCATGGCGGAGGAGACGGCGAACAGCATCCAGGCGGGGCGGAACCGGCCGGAGCGCGTCCAGCCGAACCAGAAGCAGGACGCGGCGGCGGTGAAGGCGGCGGCGCTCAGCCCGAAGTCGCCCATGATGACGGCGACGCGCGGCGATCCCCAGCCGAGCACGGCGCCGGTCGCGTAGCCGCCGCACACCAGGGCGAGCACGACCTGCCGCAGCAGCCCGCCACCGCCGCGGGAGGTCACCGACGGCCGGGCCAGGACCGCCCCTGTGGTGCTCATCGGACTGCCGTCCGCCGCGCCGCACGGCGGGTGCCGGGCCGTATGGCACGCCGCGACCGGTGTGCCGTACGTCGCGCGAGGGGGTGGGATAGCCGCCCTCGACACCTGAGTCGCGTCGGGTCGTTGATCCATCGGCTGTACATCGCCCGTCGCCCCCCTCACGTTCTGGTCCTTCGCTGCCGCCGTTCGGACACTGGCGCAGCCCCCGCTCGGGACGATACACCAGTCGGTCACTCAGGGACATAGGCCATGTACGTAGCGTAAGCACGGAGAGCCGGATGGACACGGACCGCATACATTCGGTGCCTGTGCGTGGTGCCAGCGGCATGTGGAGCCCGTCCGGGCCCCCGGTCAGCCGGTGACGGCGACCACGTGACCCAGCGGCTCACCCGCCGCGAACCGGTGCAACTGGGCGCGCAACAGCCGCTTGGCGCGCGGCAGGAAGGCCGACGAGGGACCTCCCACATGCGGGGTGATGAGCACTCCAGGAGCGTGCCACAGCGGATGGCCCGGGGGCAGGGGTTCGGGGTCGGTGACGTCCAGCGCGGCGCGCAGCCGGCCGCTTCGCAGCTCCGCCACCAGAGCCTCAGTGGTCACAACCTGCCCACGGGCGACATTCACCAGCAGCGCGCCGTCCTTCATCCGCGCCAGGAAACCCGCGTTGACCAGGCCACGCGTGGCCTCGGTGAGCGGCGTGCACACGATCACCACATCCGCCTCGGGCAGCAGCCGCGGGATTTCATCGACCGGGTGCACGGGGCCGCGCTCAGTGGCACGTCCGGAGCGCGCGACGCGCACCACCCGCTCACACTCGAAGGGCATGAGCCGGTCTTCGATCGCACTCCCGATCGCACCGTACCCCACGATGAGTACGGACTTGTCGGCGAGGGCCGGACGGATGGTCGGAGCCCACTCCTGGGCGTCCTGTGCGCGGACGAAGCCGGGGATGTCGCGCAGGGCGGCGAGGGTGAGGGTGAGGGCGAGTTCGGCGGTGGACGCGTCGTGGACCCCGGCGGCGTTGCACAGCCGCACCCCCGGCGGCAGCGAGGCGAGGGCCGGCTCCACGTGGTCGATGCCCGCGGTGAGGGTCTGGATGACACGTAGCCCGGTCATGGCGGGCAGCGGGCGCACCGAGACCTCCACGCCCTTCATGTATGGCACGCAGTAGAACGCGCAGCGCGCCGGATCGGTGGGGAAGTCGGGGCCGCCGTCCCAGTGCGCGTACTCCAGGCCGTCGGGCAGGCCGTCGATCTCCTCCGGCGGGATGGGCAGCCACGCCAGTGGCGGGGAGTTGGGGACATCGCTGTGATCTGCGCTCATACGTGGAGGCTAAGCGAATGCGCGCGGGAGGCAGACGTTAGTTTGGGGGCCGAGGAACGGGGAGGGTCACAGCAGGTGGAGCGCAGGACGATCGGTGCGGCGGCACTGGAAGTGGGGGCGATCGGCCTCGGGTGCATGCCCATGAGCTGGGCGTACACCGCGTCCCAGCGCAGCGGCGAGGGCTCGGTACGCGCCGTGCACGCCGCGCTCGACCAGGGGGCGAGCCTGCTCGACACCGCCGACATGTACGGGCCGTATCTGAACGAGCTGCTGGTGGGCCGGGTCCTCAAGGAGCGGCGCGAGGACGCCTTCGTGTCCACCAAGTGCGGCCTGCTGGTGGGCGAGAGCCACATCGTGGCCAACGGGCGGCCCGGGTACGTGAAACGGGCCTGCGACGCCTCGCTGCGTCGGCTGCAGACGGACGTGATCGACCTGTACCAACTGCACCGGGCCGACCCCGAGGTGCCGATCGAGGAGACCTGGGGCGCGATGGCCGAGCTGGTCGCCGCCGGGAAGGTACGGGCCCTGGGGCTGTGCGCGGTGGGCGCACGGGCCCAGCGCGAGGCGGACCAGCGGGCGAAGCGCGTCCAGGGCAGGTCGGGGGCGCCGGACGGCCGGCCTGGTGCCGGGACGCAGGGGGACAGCCGGCCGGGTGCCGGGATGCACGCGGACCGCCGGTCCGGTGCCGGGATGCACGATGGGACGCTCCGTCAACTGGAGCGGGTGCAACAGGTGTTCCCGGTCAGCTGCGTGCAGGCGGAGCTGTCGGTGTGGTCGCCGGAGGCGCTGGCGGCGCTGGTGCCGTGGTGCGCTGCGCGCGGGGTGGGGTTCCTGGCCGCGATGCCGCTGGGCAACGGCTTCCTCAGCGGCACGCTGACGCCGGGTCAGGGCTTCGAGCCCGACGACGTACGGGCCCGGCACCCCCGGTTCACGGCCGAGATGATGGCCGCGAACCAGCCGATCGTGGCCGGGCTGCGGCGGGTCGCCCGGCGGCACGGCCCGGGTACGACGGCGGCGCAGGTGGCGCTGGCGTGGCTGCTGGCGCAGGGCCGGCACGTGGTGCCGGTGCCGGGCGCCAAGCGGGAGCGGTGGGCGGTGGAGAACTGCGCGGCCGCGGAACTTCGCCTGACGGACGAGGACTTCGCGGAGATCGCGTCGCTGCCGCCGGCGCGGGGTTCGTGGGACTGAGATCGGCGCTTCGCACCGCCCCGGCCCCGGCTCCCGGACGGGCCTGTGGATAACCCGAAATGGGGCGGTGGGGGCGGCTAGTCTGGCCGCAGCCGATGCCACCGAGAGGATCCCGATCGTGCGACGCCCTGGTGTGACCGCTGTGCTCGCCGCTGCCGCGCTGTTCGCGGCGGGGTGTTCGTCCGACAGCGACGGCAGGCCCTTCGAGCGGCGCACCAGCGGCTCCCCCCGCGCCAGTTCCCCGCACTCCGGCAGCCCGTCCCCCACCCGGCCCGCGGCACCCGAGCGCGGGTCGGCGAAGGTGGTCCGCACGGTCGCCACCGGCATCGAGTCGCCGTGGGGGCTCGCGCCGCTGCCCGAGGGCGATCTGCTGGTGTCCTCGCGGGACTCCGGGAAGATCTTCCGGGTCGCGGCCGACAGCGGCAAGACGACCGAGGTGGGCTCGGTGCCGGGGGTCTCCCCCGGCGGCGAGGGCGGGCTGCTGGGCCTCGCGGTCCCGCCGGACTTCGCCACCAGCCGCATGGTCTACGCCTACTTCACCACCGCGTCCGACAACCGCGTCGCGCGGATGCTGTACGACCCGGAGCGCCCCGCGGGCGACCAGCTGGGCGCCCCCGACACGATCTTCCGGGGCATCCCCAAGGGCACCGTCCACAACGGCGGGCGGATCGCCTTCGGCCCGGACAAGATGCTGTACGTGGGCACCGGCGAGGGCGGCGACCGGGGACTGGCCCAGGACAAGAAGTCCTTCGGCGGCAAGATCCTGCGGATGACGCCGGACGGCGAACCGGTGCACGGCAATCCGGACGCCGACTCGGTCGTCTACTCGTACGGCCACCGCAACGTCCAGGGCCTGGCCTGGGACCGCGACAAGCGGCTGTGGGCGAGCGAGTTCGGCCAGGACACCTGGGACGAGCTGAACGTGATCGAGCCGAACGGCAACTACGGCTGGCCCGAGGCCGAGGGCAAGGCGGGCGAGGACGGCCTGGTCGACCCGGTCGAGCAGTGGAAGCCCGCCGAGGCCTCGCCCAGCGGCATCGCGTACGCCAAGGGCTCGATCTGGATGGCCGGGCTGCGCGGGGAGCGGCTGTGGCGCGTCCCGCTGCGCGGGAAGGAGCCGGTGGCCGAGCCGCAGTCCTTCCTGGAGGGGAAGTACGGCCGGCTGCGCACCGTGGTGGCCACCGATGACGGCGGGCTGTGGCTGACCACGAGCAACACCGACGGGCGCGGCGACCCGGACAAGCAGGACGACCGGATCCTGCGGGTCGAGATCTCCTGACTTCTCTCCCCCGGTCCTTTTCGAACCCCCGTGCCTACACTGGCCGGTATCCGCATACAGGGACGGGGGCCTGATGTTCAACCCCATCGAGGAACTGTTCGCACCCGGTCGCAAGCACACCGAGGACGAGCGCAACCGCCTGGAACTCACCCGCGAGGACCAGGGCGACGGGGATCCGGGCCGGGGCCCGGTGGACCTGGACTCCGGCCACGTGGTGATCAGACCGCGCCGGGCAGGCTGACCAGCCGCAGGCGGTGCGCCACCGCGCCCGCCTCGCCCCGGCTGGACACCTCCAGCTTGGCCAGGATGTTCGACACGTGCACGCTGGCCGTCTTCGGGGAGATGAACAGTGCCTCGGCGATCTGCCGGTTGGTGCGGCCCGCGGCGACCAGCGCCAGGACGTCGCGTTCGCGCGGCGTGAGCCCGAGCGCGTCGGCCGGGTCGAGGTCGCAGGCCGGGGCGGAGGCGGGGGCGGCGTCAGGCGCGGTAGCGGGGGCAGGGGCGTCGGCGGCGTCCAGCGGGAGCCGCGCGCGGCGGGCGAGCAGGACGATGCCCTCGCCCAGCGGCCGCGCGCCCAGTCGCTCGGCGGTGGCGTGCGCCTGGGCGAGCAGCCGGCCCGCCTGGTCGCGCGCCGCCCTGGCCCCCGTACCGCCGGAGGCGGTGGCCAGCAGCGCCTCCGCCCAGCGGTGGCGGGCCTGGGCGAGCTGGTACGGGCGGTGCAGCGGCGCGAAGGCGGCGGCCGCGCGTGCCCAGGCGTCGGCGCTGTCCCGGCCCTCGGCGCGCAGGAGTTCGGCCTCCAGCATCAGCGCGTGCGCCTTCCAGACCGGTACGGACTGCGCGACGCCCCGCGCCGTGGCACGTATCCGGCACAGCACGGCCTCCCGGCCGTCGTCGGCGGCGGGCAGGCCGCGGGCGTCCGCCTCGGCCGTCGCGGCGGCCAGCAGCAGCGGCCAGGCGTATCGCTGGGTGCCGGGCGCGAAGCCGGTGCGCAGCACCTCGTCCAGGGCGGCGCGGGCGTCGAGGATCCGGCCGCGGGCGGCGGCCAGCTGCAACGCGTACCGCAGGAGGAGGAGCACGAACTGCGGTTGGGGGTCGTGCGTGCCGTAGTGCTCGGCGGCAATCGCCCGTTCGCGTTCGGCGGTCTCCCAGTCGCCGCGGAGCAGCGCCAGGTGAGCCAGGCGACTGGCGGCGGTGCCCAGTGGTTTGAGCCCCACGGCCAGTCTGCGGGCGTCGGCGGCCGCGGCTTCCGCCTCGGCCCAGCGGCCCAGGGACAACAGCGCTTCAGCCTGGTTGCCGCGGACCCACGCCTGGGCGTCCGGCATACCGAAGCGCCCCAGGACCTGGATGCCGGCCTCGGCGACCTCCAGGGCCTCGGCGGACCGGCCCAGGGCCTCCAGGATGGAGGTGAGGTTGGTGTAGGCGCGTCCCAGGACGGTGATGTCGCCGCGCTCCACGGCGCGTTCGCACACGGCGCGCATCTCGGCGAGGCCGCCGGCCTCGTCCCCGGCGTCGACGGTCAGCCAGCCGAGGGTGACCCGGGCGTTGAGTTCGGTGCTCTCCGCGCCGACGAGCCGGGCCAGTTCCACGGCGCGTTCGGCGGCGGTGCAACTGTCGGGACCCGGCTGGTGCATGGTGCCCCAGATGGCCGCGTACGCCAGGACCTCGGCGTGCACGGCGGACGGCGGCAGGCCGCGCACCAGCTCCTGGGCCCGGCTCAGCTCGGCCGAGCCGTCGCCGCGCCCCAGCACCTCCATGAGCTTGGCGCGCTGCAGCCAGAACCACGCTGCCCGCAGCGGATCGTCCCCGTGCTTCAGCTTGCGCAGCGCGCGCTTGCTGATGGCCAGGGCCCGCTCGCCCTGCCCCGACATGTGGGCGGCGACCACCACCTCTGCCAGTAGGTCCAGGTGGCGCAGGGCCTCGTCGTCACAGCCGCAAGCGGGGTAGACCTCGGCGTAGTCGAAGGGGCGCTGGGCCTCGCGGATCTCGCGCGGCACGTCGTCCCACAGCTCCATGGCCCGCTCCAGCAGCCGCAGTTGCTCGGCGTAGGCGTAGCGGCGGCGGGCCTGGACGGCGGCGCCGAGGACGGCGGGCAGTGCCTTGGCCGGATCGTGCGCGTGGTACCAGTAGCTGGCCAGCCGGGCGGCCCGCTGGTCGGCCCGGACCAGTCCGGGGTCGGCTTCCAGCGCCTGGGCGTAGCGGCGGCGGAGCCGTGCCCGCTCGCCGGGCAGCAGGTCGTCGGTGACGGCCTCGCGGACCAGGGCGTGCCGGAAGCGGTAGCCGTTGTCGTCGCCCGTGGGCTGGAGGATGTTGGCGCCGACGGCGGTGCGCAGTGCCTCGATCAGCTCGTCCTCGCCGAGCCGGGCGACGGCCCGCAGCAGCCCGTACTCGACGGTCGAGCCGCCCTCGGCGAGAATCCGCACCACACGCTGGGCGTCCTCGGGCAGTGCCTCGACGCGGACCAGCAGCAGGTCCCGGAGGGATTCGCTGAGCCCGCTGGAGCAGCCCTCGCTGATGCTGCGGGCGATCTCCTCGACGAAGAAGGCGTTGCCGTCGCTGCGCCGGAAGACCTTGTCCACCAGGGTCTCGTCGGGCTCGGTGCCGTTGATCCCGGCGATCTGCGCCCGTACCTCGCCGCGGGTGAACCGCGCCAGTTCGATCCGGCGCACGGTGCGGGCGCGGTCGGTCTCGGCGAGGAAGGGCCGCAGCGGGTGGCGGCGGTGGATGTCGTCGCTGCGGTACGTGGCGACGAGGACGAGCCGGGCGCGGTGCGGCGACCGGGCGGGGTGCAGGGACCGGAACAGGTACCCGAGGAGTTCGCGGGTGGAGCGGTCGGCCCAGTGCAGGTCCTCGATGGCGACGACGAGCGTGCGGTCGGCGGCCAGCCGCTCCAGCAACCGGGTGGTGAGCTCGAAGAGCCGGGCCCGGCCGTCCTCGTCGTAGGACTCGCGGGTGGTCTCGCCGAGTTCGGGCAGCAGCCGGGCCAACTCGCCCTCCTGGCCCGCGGCGGCCTGCGCGAGCACGTCGCCGCCGAGCTCGCGGTGCAGGGCGCGCAGCACGGCGGAGACCGGCGCGAACGGCAGGCCGTCGGCGCCGATCTCCACGCACCCGCCGACGGCGGTGACGGCCCCGGCGGCCTCCGCCGCGGCCAGGAACTCCTCGATGAGCCGGGTCTTGCCGACGCCCGCCTCACCGCCGACGAGGAACGCCGCGGTCTCACCCGCCGCGGCGCGGGCGAGCGCGTCGCTGAGCTCGGTCAGTTCGTGGTCGCGGCCGATGAACACCGGGCTGACGGAGGTGGTCTGCACGCCGTCGAGGATCGCACAGGGTTCCGGCGTGCCGACACCGTGTTCCATCGCGTCGCGGGGTCAGGCGGCGACGTCGTACCGCGGCGCGGCCGCCCGGTCCCGGCGCCTGCTCACCCGCCCCTCCGGTTCGTCGGGTACGGAGCGGCGGGCGCGGCCGACGAGCCGCTGCCGGTCCGCCTCGCGCATGAGGTCGGTCTGGCGGGCCTTGTGCAGTTCGAGGTGGAACATCGTGTTCTCCCGTGGTGACGAAGGGTCGTTGACGTGTCTCCACCTTCGTCTCCCAGGTAGGTAAGGCACATCGGGAGAGTGACTGATCTTCGCGCGCGTAAGGGCCTTAGGTCATGCCGGTGAACGGCGCCTGTGCTCCCTACCCGCCCGGTGCTTCCTACCCGCCCGGTGCTTCCTGCCCGGCCTCATCACCCGTGCGAGTCGTCCGATTCGGCGAGCAGCCGCAGCGCCAGCTCCTTGAGCCGGGGATCGGCGTCCGCCGCGCTGCCCGAGTCGAACGGGGGCCGCGGGTCGTACTCGATGGCCAACTGGATCGCCTTCGCCGTGGTGTCTCCGGCGATCAGGGACGCCAGGTACAGCGCCATGTCCACGCCCGCGGAGACCCCGGCCGCCGTGATGATCTTCCCCGACCGCACGGAGCGCTCGGCCACGTACGTCACATCGAACTCGGACTCCAGATAGTCCGCCGACGCCCAATACGTCGTCGCCTTCCGCCCGTCCAGCAGCCCCGCCGCCGCGAGGACCAGCGATCCGGTGCACACCGAGGTCGTCCACCGGCTGTTCCGGTGGATACGCCGTATCCAGCGCAGCAGCGCCTGGTTCTTCATGGCCGCGACCGTGCCGCGGTTGCCCGCGCCGGGCACGAGGAGGACGTCCAGGCGATCGACCTCGGCGATCGAGCGGTCGGCCACGACGGCCGCGTCCCCGGTGTCCGTACGGACCGGGCCGCGCCGCTCGGCGATCATCGTCACGTTGGCGCCGGGCAGCCGGGACAGCACCTCCGCCGGGCCGGTGGGGTCCAGCAGGCTGTAGCCGTCGTACAGCAGGATGCCGATCTCCGGCCCGCCCTTGGCCCGCCGCTCGCCGCGCCCCTCGGCGTGCGCGGTCCCGGCGGCTGGGATGCTGCCCGCGGCGGCGAGTACGGCGGTGGCCGCAGAGCCGCAGAGGACCGCCCTGCGTGAAGTCGAATGCGTCATGGGACGGCAGTCTGCTGCCCGGACGGAACGCGCGCCCGCGGCATGTCCGGCATCCTGCGAATCATGTCCCCGCCGGCCCCGTAATGGTCCAGGAACGCCTCCCGCAGCGTCTGCGCCGACCCGAACCCGCAGCGCCGGGCGATCACGGCCAGTGGCAGGTCGCTGGAGCGCACGAGATGGACCGCCGCCTCCGTGCGGGCGGCGCGTACGGCGCGTGTCGGGGTCGTGCCGAGATGCGCGGTGAACAGGCGGGTGAGGTGCCGCGTGCTCACCCCCGCCCGAGCGGCCAGCGCCCCGGGCGTCAGGTCCTCGGTCAGATGACCGGCGATGTAGCCGACAAGGTCCCGTACGAGCCGGTCGCCGGGCGGTGGCGCGGCCAGGAACATGCTGATCTGGGCCTGGTCGGCGGGCCGGTGCAGATACGAGACCAGTTCGCGGGCGACGGCGCGGGCCAGCGTCGGCCCGTGGTCGTCCTCGATCAGGGACAGCGTCAGATCAAGCGCGCTGGTGACCCCGGCGGACGTGTAGACGTTGCCGTCACGGATATGGAGCGGCCCGACGTCCACGGCCACGGCGGGATGGCGGGCGGCGAGCTGCTCGCCGAACCTCCAGTGCGTGGTCGCCCGCCGATCGTCCAGCAGGCCGGCGGCGGCGAGCACGTAGGCGCCGGTGCATACGGAGGCGACGCGCCGACTCCGCCCGGCGAGCCGCCGCACGTGCTCCAGCAACTGCCCGTCCGCCGCCGCGTCTTCGTACCCGGGGCCGCCGACGACGAGCAGCGTGTCCAGTGGCCCGGTGACTGACTCCAGCCCGCGCTGGGCCCCGAGCACGATCCCGGCGGAACTGCGGGCCGCCCGGCGGCCGAGGGTGCCCAACTCGACGGCGTAGGGAGGGGTCGCGCCGTGCCGGTTGGCGATGTCGAGAGCGCCGCTGGGGCAGGCGATGTCGAGGATCTGCGCGTCGTCGTACGCGACGATGAGGACGCGGCGCGGGTCGCTCACGCTCCGGCGGGGAACTCTCCGCGCTTGACGGCCGCGACGAAGGCCGCCCACCCGGGCGGGTCGAAGACGAGGGCGGGGCCGTGGGGGTTCTTGCTGTCGCGGACGGGGACGCCGGTGGGGTGGCCGTCGAGCACCTCGATGCAACTGTCCTTGTCAGGCCCGCTGTACGACGACTTACGCCAACCGCTCAGCAGGGATGCGTCTGGGATGGTGTGCTCAGTCACGGTGGCCGTAGTCCTTCGCTGTCGCCCTCATCAGGGCGAGAGACTCCTTCTGAGGCAGCGCCTCACCCATGGCCAGATGGTAGGCGCTCTGGAGTCGCTCGACCACGGCCGGGCAGTCATGCAGCCTGCCCGTAGAGGCTGTAGCGCTGTCTCAGCCCCGCGCCCTCACGGCGGGTTCGGGGAAGGTGACGCCGGTCAGTTCCTCGGAGACGGTCCACAGGCGTCGGGCGGTGGCCGGGTCGCTGGCCGCGGGCGAGCGGCCGACCAGGGTCGGGGCGCCGCGCGTTTCGAACATGCCCCCGGGGCCGACGTAGCTCGCGCCGGGCAGGTCCTGGACGGCGGCGTACAGGGTGGGCAGCGCACCGGCCTGGCTGTCCTGGGCGATGAGCCGGTTGCCCAGACGGAGAACGGCACGTCGCAGGACGTTGGCGTCGCGTCCCTGGAGGTTGGTGGCGGCCCAGCCGGGGTGCGCGGCCAGGGCGCGCACGGGCGAGCCCGCCGCGCCGAGCCGCCGCTGGAGTTCCAGCGTGAAGAGCAGGTTGGCGAGCTTGGACTGGCTGTAGGCGGTGATCGGGCCGTACTCGCCGGTCAGGTCGAGGTTGTCGAAGTGGATGCGGGGGCTGCCCGGGGTCCTGTGCGCGGCGGACGACAGGGTCACCACGCGGTCGGTGATGTGCGGCAGCAGCAGGTTGGTCAGGGCGAAGTGGCCCAGGTGGTTGGTGCCGAACTGCATCTCGAAGCCGTCCTTGGTGCGGGCCTCGGGGATGTTCATGACGCCGGCGTTGTTGATGAGCAGGTCCAGGTCGCCCTGCCAGCCGGCGGCGAAGGCGCGGACGGAGGAGAGGTCGGCCAGGTCGAGGCGGCGTACCTCCACGCTGCCCCGCACGGTCTCGGCCGCGGCCTCGCCGCGCGTGGTGTCCCGTACCGCGAGGACCACGTGGGCGCCCGCCCCGGCCAGCGCTCTGGCGGTGGCGAGGCCGAGCCCGCTGTTGGCGCCGGTCACGACGGCGGTGCGGCCGGTCTGGTCGGGGATGTCGGCGGTGTTCCAGGGCTGGGGCCGGGTGTTCTTGTTCTTTGCCATGCCACCAATGTATGCGGTGATAACAATGTTGGCAACGATAACAATGTGAGCATTGCTCACGCCGGGACTAGGCTGAGGGCATGAAGAACCGCCCCTACCACCACGGAGACCTCCCTGCCGCGCTGCTCGCGCGCGCCGAGCAGACGTTGCGCGAGCGGGGATCGGGCGCACTGTCGCTGCGGGAGCTGGCCCGCGACCTCGGGGTGAGCCCCGCCGCGCCCAGCCGCCATTTCAGGACCAAGCAGGCCCTGCTGGACGCCCTGGCGATGACCGGCTTCGAGCGGCTCTCCGAGGCCATCGCGACCTCCCAGGAAGGCGTCGGCGCGTCGTTCGCCGAGCGGCTGGACGCCGTGGCCCGCACCTACGTGGGCTTCGCCGTGGCCAACGCCGCCCTGCTCGACCTGATGTTCTCGGTCAAGCACAGCCCGGAGGCGTCGGAGGCGCTGGGCGCGACGGCCCACCGCTGGTCCGAGCAGATCCTCGGACTGATCGGTGAGGGACAGCGCAGGGGCGAGGTGCGGAAGGGGGCGCTGGACCGTGTCGCGCTGCCGGTCTTCGCGGCACTGCACGGCTACGCCGGCCTGACCGTGAGCGGCATGCTGCCGCCGGAGCTGGCCGAGCACGGGCTGGACGACGTGATCGCGTCCATCCTGCGCGGGTGTGAGCCGGAGTAGAACCCAGCGTTTCAGCACCTGGGGAGGCACTCGGTCCGCGCCGCAGTCGCGCCCCCTGGGGCCCCCGGCTGGTGGTCGCGACACCAGGCTCAGCACACACTCCCTCGTGCCGCGCCGCGCCGCCACGATCGTGGCCATGAACCGACGCACCACCTTGATCACCGGCGCGACCCAGGGGCTGGGCCGCGGCATCGCGCTCGACCTCGCCGCACGCGGCGGCACCCTCCTGCTCCACGGTCGCGACCAGGCCCGTCTCGACGCGGTCGCGGCCGAGGTCCGTGCCGCCGCCCCGGACACCGAGGTCCGCACCTACCTCGCGGACCTGTCCGACCTCGACCAGGTGCACGCGATGGCCGCCCAGGTGCGCGCGGCGGAGCCCCGGCTCGACGTACTGGTCAACAACGCGGTCGCCGGTGGCGGCGCCGAGCCCCTGCGCCGGGAGCTGAGCCGGCAGGGGCACGAGCTGCGGTTCGCCGTGAACCACCTCGCCCCGTACGCCCTCACCCGGGGCCTGCTGCCGCTGCTCACCGCGTCCGCACCGGCCCGCGTGGTGAACGTCGCCTCGATCGGGCAGGAGGCCGTCGACTTCGACGACGTCATGCTGGAGCGGGGCTACGAGGGGCTGCGCGCCTATTGCCGGAGCAAGCTCGCGCTGATCACGGCGACCTTCGAGCTGGCCGCCGAGCTCGACGGCACCGGCGTCACCGTGAACGCCCTCCACCCGGCGCATCTGATGGACACCGACGGCGTCCGCGCATACGGCCTCACCCCGCTGGTGGGCATCGACGAGGGCGTGCGGCCGACCGTGCGGCTGGCCACCGACCCGGACCTGGCGTCCACGACCGGCCGCTACTTCGACCGGTTCACCGACAGCCGCGCGCACGAGCAGGCGTACGACGCCGAGGCCCGCCGGCGCCTGATGGAGCTGACCCACCGGCTGATCGGCCGCTCCGGACCGGAGTCGTGATCACACGGGGAACTCTCCGTGCTGGACGGCCGCGACGAAGGCCGCCCACGCGGCCGGGTCGAAGACGAGGGCGGGGCCGTGGGGGCCACCTCGCCGGGGCGGCACCGGCTCCCTCTCGCGGCTGGCCGACGACATGGAGAAGCCGGGGCGGGCGGCTGCCCGCGCCCGAGGTCAGCCCACCGCCCGGTACGCGGTGAGGCCGGTCTCGTCCTCGGTTTCGGAGATGGCCACGTATCCGTCCGCGACGTACGGGGCGATCCCCGGCCGGGTCTCCTTGTCCTTCCCGCTGGCGGCGTCCAGGACGACGGGCTTGCCGTTGGCCTCGCCGTAGACCAGCCCCGCGCGGACCAGCGTCACCTCCGGCGCCACCCGCGTACCGGCCGCGTCGGGCAGCCGCCAGATCTCCTTGCCGCTCTTGGGGTCGTACGCGGCCGCCGCCTCATCGACCCCAGCGCTGCCCGTGCACACGGTGACGGCGGCGCCGTCATACGCGCAGTCCCAGCCCGGGGCGTCTTCCGGGAGCGCCCGGCGGGTGTGGCCGGTGACGGCGTCGAGCAGATAGTGCCGCCGGTCACGGACGTCATCGTTCGGGTACTCGTACGTCATCACGGCGTCCGGACCCGCGGCGGAGAGTCCGAGCCCCGAGCGCGGCGAGGTCCACACGTCCTGGCCGTCCGCCGCGCCGATCCCCACGACCTTGCCGCCGCGCAGTGCGACGACACGGTCGCCGACAACGACCGCGCCCTTCGCATACGTCCCCTTGGCCGTCCACACCTTCCGGTGGCTCTTGAGGTCCACGCCGAAGAGCCGGCCGCGTCCGAAGACGACGACGATGTCGCCGGACCGACCGACCACGTTGGCCTCGGCCCGGTCGCCGGAGTAGTACGCGTCGTCCGCCGGCAGTGGGATCTCCGTGAACCACGGCTTGGTGGCGGTCTGAGTGTCCGTGGCCATGAGCTCCACCGCGTCATGGGACTTGGCCGTCCCGGAGCCGGTCACCTTCGTCACCAGCGCGCTGAGTGCGAGGGTCTTGCCGCCAGTGGCGGTGATCAGCGGCGCCTCAGCGGGGTTCTCGCCCATCAGGTCGTCGAGCTCCAGCACGGGTTCGTGTTCCGGGGTGATGGTGACCGGCTTGCCCGACCGATAGCCGTTGACCACGTCGAGCCCGTCCGGCCGCGCGATGAAGGCCACCCCGTCGTGCAATGCCACCGCCAGCGGATGCCGTAGCCCACCGATGATGCGGACCTTGCCCAGGGACGCGGATTCGGGGAGCGGGACGCCCTGCTTCACCGAGAACTTCGTCGGCGCGGTGAAGCCCTTGCCGGGGCCGCCGTCCTTCCCGCCGCCCCCGCCCCCGCACGCGGTCAGCGTGGCAAGCATCGCGGCCACGGCGGTGCAGGTGATCCCCCGGAGTCTCATGCGCGCCCTTCTTCTGGTCGGTCGACCGGCGAAAGGAGCCTAGATCACCTCGCGTTGGGGGCGTTACGGCGGGGCGGGCGGTCCCAGGTCTCACCCAGCTGCCGTGGACGTCAGCTCCTCGTCGCGCTCGCCGCGCAGCTCCGCGCGCTGCCCCGGCAGGGCCACGCCCGGCTCCGCCGCCGGCGCGTCCGCCGGCACGACCGGTGCCGTGTCCTCCTCCGCCGGCTCGATGCTGATCCGCGGCAGCCAGCGGTCCAGCCACTTCGGCAGCCACCAGTTCGCGCCGCCCAGCATGTGCATCAGCGCGGGGACCAGCAGCGTACGCAGGACGAAGGCGTCCAGGGCGACCGCCGCCGCCAGGCCGATGCCGAACATCGCGATGATCCGGTCGCCGCTGAGGACGAAGGCGGAGAAGACCGCGATCATGATGACGGCCGCGGAGTTGATCACCCGGCTGGTCTCGGCGAGGCCGACGCGTACCGCGACGCGGTTGTCGCGGGTGGCACGCCACTCCTCGTACATCCGGCTGACCAGGAAGACCTGGTAGTCCATGGAGAGCCCGAAGAGCACCGAGACCATGATCACGGGCAGGAACGGTTCGATCGGGCCCGCGTTGCCCAGCCCCATCAGGCCGAGGCCCCAGCCCCACTGGAAGATCGCGACGACGACGCCGAAGGAGGCGGCGACGGCGGCGATGTTCATCAGGGCGGCCTTGAGCGGGATGCCGATGCTGCGGAAGGCCAGGAGGAGCAGGAGGCAGCCGAGGGCGACCACGACCCCGACGAACAGCGGCAGCTTGCCGATGATCACGGAGGCGAAGTCGTCGTAGCTCGCGGTGAGACCGCCCACGTACACGTCGAGGGTGGTGCCGTGCTCGGCCCGCGGGATGACGTCGTCGCGCAGCCGCTCCACCAGGTCGGAGGTGGCCTGGGACTGCGGCGCGGACTCCGGTATCACGGTGAGCACGCCGGTGCCGGTGCTGCCGCCCTGCGGGGCGCTGACGGAGGCGACGCCCTCGGTGCCGCGCAGGGTCTCGGCGAGGTCGGAGAAGGCGACCTTGTCGGCGGCGCTGTCGATGTCGGCGGCGAGGGTGAGCGGGCCGTTGACGCCGGGGCCGAAGCCCTCCGCGATCATGTCGTACGCCTGGCGGGTGGTGCTGGTGGCCGCGTTGTTGCCCTGGTCGCTGCTGCCGAGGTGCAGGCCGAGCGTGGGCAGCGCGAGGACCAGCATCATGACGGCGGCGACGGCGCCCAGCAGCTTGGGGTGGCGCTCGACGAACGCGGACCAGCGGGCGGCGAAGCCCGTGGGGATGCTCGGCTCCGGGCCGTGCTCGGCCAGCGCCCTGCGCTCGCGGCGGCTGAGCGCCCGGTGGCCGATCACACCGAGGAGCGCGGGCAGCAGGGTGACCGAGGCGGCCACGGTGAGCACCACGGTCAGGGACGCGGCGAGCGCCACGCCGTTGAGGAAGTTCAGCCGCAGGACGAGCATGCCCAGCAGCGCGATGCAGACCGTGACGCCCGCGAACACCACGGCCCGGCCCGAGGTGGCCACCGCCCGCTGGGCGGCCTCCGCGACGGGCAGGCCCTGCCGCAGGCCCCGCCGGTGCCGGGTCACGATGAACAGCGCGTAGTCGATGCCGACGCCCAGGCCGATGAGCAGGCCGAGCATGGGCGCGAAGTCGGCGACGGTCATCGCATGGCCGAGCAGACCGATGCCCGCGTAGGCGGTGCCGACGCCGACGACGGCGGTGGCGATCGGCAGGAACGTGGCGGCGAGCGAGCCGAAGGCGAGGAAGAGCACCACGGCGGCCGCGGCGATCCCGATGATCTCGCTGAGGTGCCCGGCGCCGGTGGATTCGGTCAGCGCGATCCCGGCGCCGCCGAGCGCGACCTCGAGATGGTCGTCGGCGGCGTCGCGGGCGGTGTCGACCACCCGCCGCACATCGGCCTTGTCGAGCCCAGACGCGGGCTTGTCGAAGGCGACGGTGGCGTAGGCGGTGCGCCCGTCCTGGCTGATGCGCTGGCCGCTCTCGGTGCCGTACGGGCTGGTCACGGAGGCGACGCCGGGCAGCTGCTCGATGTCGTGCAGCGTCTTCGTCATGCGCTGCTCGACGGCGGCGGCGCGCACCGTGCCCCGGTCGGTGTGCCAGACGATGCTGTCGCTGTCGCCCGCCTCGGCCGGGTTCGTCTTGGCCAGCAGCGCGGTGGCGCGGGCCGACTCGGTGCCGGGGACGTCGTAGTCGTTGGAGTACGCGGAGCCGACGGCGGCTGCCGCGGCGCCGGTGCCCACGAGGGTGGCGAGCCACAGCACGATGACGACGACGCGGTGCCGGAGGCACCACCGGGCGAGAGCAGCCATAGCCTGCTTTCCGGATCGGGGGTGGGTGGGACCCGCCGCCTTCCGCCGTTGGAGGCGGCGAGTCCCATCCGCAGCACTCTGACAGCCGGAAAAGATCCTTTGTCCCTTTTGTGGCTAGTCCCACATGACGGGCCGCAACGCCCGCCCCCTCGCCGGTGACGCTGCGTAGCGGTGGATGCCGGTCGGACCGCGGCTCTTCCGTACGCGGGCCGACTTCGGGAAGCTGGACCCGGCGCCGGTGCCGCCGCCCCGCACCCGCGCCCCCTGGCCTCGCGATCAGTTCAACTGACCTACGGAACAGGGGAGATCGGGTTGTCAGCCCGATATCCGGCAGGAAGGATCGGCGGAGAAGCTTATGTGAACCGGCACGGGCCGGATCGGCCCGTGCGGTGTCGGCGTCGTATGACGTACTGATCACGCGGTGGCGGTCCTCGCGACCCGTGAGAAGGAGTTGTCCCGATGTCGCAACCGCCTCCGCCGCCGAACCAGCCGTATCCCGGCTCGGGCATGCCGCAGGCCGGTCCCCCGGGTGTCGGCCCCGGAGCCCCGGGCGGCTACCCGCCGCCCGCCCCGCATCCCGGCGGCGCGTACCCCGGTGGCGGTGGCGGCGGGCGGCGCGCCGACCGTCGTCGGCGGTCCTCGCGCCGAGGGCCCGTCATCGGCGGCGTGGTCGCGGTCGCGCTGCTCCTCGTCGGCGGCGTCTGGTTCGCCACCAAGGATGATGGTGACGGCGACAAGGGCGGGGCCGGCGAGGAGGTCCCCCAGGCCCGCATCCTCAACAGGGTCCCCATGCCGAAGGGGCTCACCAAGGAGCCGGTCAAGGTCGCGGGCCTGTGGACGACCGACAAGAACTTCGTCAAAGGCGACGTCAAGAAGCTCGTCGGCTATCCGCTGAGCGGCGGCGCCGCCGCATGGGAGATACCGCTCGACGGTGAGATCTGCTACGCGTCGCCGCATGTCACCGAGGACGGCCTGACCGCGATCCTCTTCGAGGAGGCCAAGGACAACTCCACCTGCACCCAGGTGGGCCTGGTCGACCTCAAGAAGCACAAGCTCGTCTGGCAGCGGCAGGCGAAGGACGAGTACGGATCGGCCGAGAACTTCGACGAGGTGACCATCGGCGGTGGCACCGTCGCCGCGGGCGCGAGCGTCGGCGACGGCGGCGCGGGCTGGTCGCTGGCCGGCAAGCCGCTGTGGCAGCTCCAGGAGGACGAGGAGTGCCAGGACATCGGCTACGGCGGCGGCGCCGACAAGCTCGTCGCGGTGCGGGAGTGCGGTGACGGCGACCCCGCGGCCATGGACGTGCAGGTCATCGACCCGAAGACGCGGAAGGCGACGTCGACGTACAAGCTGCCGGCGGGTGTCGAGGCCGCGCATGTGATCTCCACCGACCCGCTCGTCATCGGCATCGAGGACGAGAAGAAGTCGGCCTCGGGCGGCGGGATCACGGACCTCCTGGCGCTCGACGACAGCGCCGCGCAGGCCAAGCTCCGCAGCACGATCGCCCTCGCGGGCGGCAAGATCGACCTGCCGTGCTCGGGCGGCGGCACCCACGTGGACGGCTGCGACAACATCGCAGTCAGCAAGGCCGCTGACGCCGTCTTCCTGGCGACCCCCAGGACGTCAACGCCGAGACGTACAACGAGGTCGTCCCCTTCGATCTGAAGACCGGCAAGGAGGCGGGGAGGATCCCCGGTACCGAGGACGCCAACCTGCAGGTACTCGGCACCGACAAGGACGGCTCCGTGATCGCGTACCAGGAGCCCGAGCTCTCGGGCGAAGGCGGCGCCATCTGGCGCATCGACGCGAAGTCCCGCACGAAGACGAAGCTGCTCCAGAACGGCTCCGAGGACGGGCATGAGGAGGACCTCGCCACGATAGGCGCCGACATCCGCTACGCGAACAAGCGGCTCTACATGGGCCAGGGCCTGGTCAGCGCCGAGTCCGCTTCCGACGGGGGTGGCAAGCACTCGCTCGCCATCGTCATCGGCACGAGCTGACGCGACCGGCGGCCTCAGGGCACAGACGCGGCGGCGGGCACCCCTCTTCAGGGGTGCCCGCCGCCGTGTGCGTACGGTGCGTCAGCCCTCGACGCCGAGCTTCTCCAGGATCAGCTCGCGCACGCGGGCCGCGTCGGCCTGGCCGCGGGTGGCCTTCATGACCGCGCCGACCAGCGCGCCCGCCGCCGCGACCTTGCCGCCGCGGATCTTGTCCGCGATGGCCGCGTTGGCGGCGATGGCCTCGTCGACGGCCGCGCCGAGCGCGCCCTCGTCCGAGACGACCTTGAGGCCGCGCTTGTCGACGACCTCGTCGGCGTCGCCCTCGCCCGCCAGCACGCCCTCGATGACCTGGCGCGCCAGCTTGTCGTTGAGGGAGCCCTCCTTCACCAGGGCGCAGACCCGGGCGACCTGGGCCGGGGTGATCTCCAGCGCGGCGAGCTCCGTACCGGCCTCGTTGGCGCGGCGGGCCAGCTCGCCCATCCACCACTTGCGCGCGGCCGCGGCGTCCGCGCCCGCGTCGATCGTGGCGGTGATCAGGTCGACCGCGCCCGCGTTGAGGATCGACTGCATGTCGTGCTCGGAGATGCCCCACTCCTCGCGCAGCCGGTTGCGGCGGACGCGCGGCAGCTCGGGCAGGGTGGCCCGCAGCTCCTCCACCCACTCGCGGCTCGGCGCCACCGGCACCAGGTCCGGCTCGGGGAAGTAGCGGTAGTCCTCGGCCTCCTCCTTCACCCGGCCCGACGTCGTGGAGCCGTCCTCCTCGTGGAAGTGCCGGGTCTCCTGGATGATCGTCCCGCCGCCGCCGAGGACCGCGGCGTGCCGCATGATCTCGAAGCGCGTCGCCCGCTCCACACTGCGCAGCGAGTTGACGTTCTTGGTCTCCGAGCGGGTGCCGAACTTCTCCGTACCGATGGGGCGCAGCGACAGGTTCACGTCGCAGCGCATCTGGCCCATCTCCATCCGGGCCTCGGAGACGCCGAGCGCCTTGATGAGCTCACGCAGCTCGGCGACGTACGCCTTGGCGACCTCCGGGGCGCGCTCGCCCGCACCGACGATCGGCTTGGTGACGATCTCGATGAGCGGGATACCGGCCCGGTTGTAGTCGAGCAGGGAGTGCGTGGCGCCGTGGATCCGGCCCGTCGCACCACCGACGTGCGTGGACTTGCCGGTGTCCTCCTCCATGTGGGCGCGCTCGATCTCCACGCGGAAGACCTCGCCGTCCTCCAGCTGAACGTCCAGATAGCCGCTGAAGGCGATCGGCTCGTCGTACTGCGAGGTCTGGAAGTTCTTCGGCATGTCCGGATAGAAGTAGTTCTTCCGGGCGAAGCGGCACCACTCGGCGATCTCGCAGTTCAGCGCGAGACCGATCCGGATCGCGGACTCGACGCCGCTGGCGTTCATCACCGGCAGGGAGCCGGGCATGCCGAGGCAGGTGGGGCAGGTCTGCGTGTTGGGCTCGGCGCCCAGCGCCGTGGAGCACCCGCAGAACATCTTGGTCTTGGTGCCGAGCTCGACGTGCACCTCGAGGCCCATGACGGGCTCGTAGGCGGCCAGCGCGTCCTCGTACGACACCAGTTCAGTGACGGTCACGGAAAACTAACCTCTCAGTCCGCGAGGACGTCGTCTTCGCCGAGACGCTTGAGCTCTCGTACGAGCAGGGCGACGGTGGTGACGACGGCAGCGGCGGAGATCACCGCGTCGACGAGCTGGAGCTTGTCCTGCTCGGCGCGGGCCTCCTTGATCTGCTTGTAGGCGCCGAAGGCGCCGAAGACGGAGCCGCCGATGGACAGGTACAGGCCGGGCTTGGACTTCTTGAAGCCCTTGGCCTTCTTGATCGCACTCACAGGGACGGTGCCTCCTCAAGCAGCGGGTGGCCCCACCGGGCGGTGAACGCGGCCTCGACCGCGGCGCCCACCCGGTACAGCCGGTCGTCGGCCATCGCGGGGGCGATGATCTGCAGACCCACCGGCAGCCCGTCCTCAGGCGCCAGGCCGCAGGGCAGCGACATGGCCGCGTTGCCCGCCAGGTTGGTGGGGATGGTGCACAGGTCGGCGAGGTACATCGCCATCGGGTCGTCGGCCCGCTCGCCGATCGGGAAGGCGGTGGTCGGGGTGGTCGGCGAGACGATCACGTCGACCTGCTCGAAGGCCTTCTCGAAGTCCCGCTTGATCAGCGTGCGGACCTTCTGCGCGGAGCCGTAGTAGGCGTCGTAGTAGCCGGAGGACAGGGCGTAGGTGCCCAGCATGATCCGGCGCTTCACCTCGGCGCCGAAGCCCGCCTCACGGGTGAGGGAGGTGACCTCCTCGGCCGACTTGGTGCCGTCGTCGCCGACCCGCAGGCCGTAGCGCATGGCGTCGAAGCGGGCCAGGTTGGAGGAGCACTCGGACGGCGCGATCAGGTAGTACGCGGCCAGCGCCAGGTCGAAGGACGGGCAGTCCAGCTCGACGACCTCGGCGCCCAGCTCCTTGAGCAGTTCGACGGACTCGTCGAAGCGCTGCATGACGCCGGCCTGGTAGCCCTCGCCGCGGAACTGCTTGACGACGCCGACCCGCATGCCGGCGACGTCGCCGTTGCGGGCCGCCTCGACCACCGGCGGCACCGGGGCGTCGATGGAGGTCGAGTCCAGCGGGTCGTGACCGGCGATGACCTCGTGCAGCAGCGCCGCGTCCAGGACCGTACGGGCGCAGGGCCCGCCCTGGTCCAGGGACGAGGAGAACGCCACCATGCCGTAGCGGGAGACGCCGCCGTAGGTCGGCTTGACGCCCACGGTGCCGGTGACGGCCGCGGGCTGGCGGATCGAACCGCCGGTGTCCGTGCCGATGGCGAGCGGGGCCTGGAAGGAGGCGAGCGCGGCGGAGGAGCCGCCGCCGGAGCCGCCGGGGATCCGGGTCAGGTCCCACGGGTTGCCGGTCGGCCCGAAGGCGCTGTTCTCCGTCGACGACCCCATGGCGAACTCGTCCATGTTGGTCTTGCCGAGGATGACGACGTCCGCTTCCTTGAGCTTGCGGGTCAGCGTCGCGTCGTACGGCGGGAGCCAGCCCTCGAGGATCTTGGAACCGACGGTCGTCGGGACACCCTTCGTGGTGAAGATGTCCTTCAGCGCCAGCGGCACGCCCGCGAGCGGCCCGAGCTTCTCGCCGTTCGCGCGCTTGGCGTCCACGGCACGGGCCTGGGCGAGCGCGCCCTCCCGGTCCACGTGCAGGAACGCGTGCACCTTCTCGTCGACGGCCTCGATCCGGGCGAGGTGCGCCTCGGTGACCGCGACGGCGGTGACCTCGCCGGACGCGATCTTCGCGGCGGTCTCGGCCGCCGTGAGCTTGGTCAGGTCTGCCATGGCCTTTACTCCTCCCCCAGGATCTGCGGCACCTTGAAACGCTGCTGCTCCTGGGCCGGGGCGCCGGAGAGCGCCTCCTGCGGGGTCAGCGACGGACGGACCTCGTCCGGGCGCATGACGTTGGTCAGCGGCAGCGGGTGGGAGGTCGGGGGTACGTCTTGGTCGGCGACCTCGGAGACGCGGGCGACCGCGCCGATGATGTCGTCCAGCTGTCCGGCGAAGTGGTCGAGCTCTTCGTCCTTCAGCTCCAGACGCGCCAGCCGGGCGAGGTGGGCGACCTCCTCGCGCGTGATGCCAGGCATGCAGGGATCCTCAGGGTGAGTGTGTAGGTTTCGCGCCCAATCCTATGGCGCGGCGGGTGCTGGGAGCGAAACGCTTTCGCCGTGCGGCGGGCATCCATGAACGGCGCACCCTGCGCCGTGCGGCGGGCACGCACGAACGGGGGCGCCCTGCGCCGCGGGGTACCCCCGGCTCTCACGGTGGCTGGTGCCGCGCGTGCGTGGTGCGATGCGGCGCCGTACGGGTGCGCCTGCCCGGTGGCCGCGCCGGGGCAACCCCGCCACCGCGCACACGACGTCGGCACCCGGCACCGCACGCGCACCCCGCGCACACGACGCCGGCGGCGGTTCACGTCACCGGCTGGTCCGCGTCGTGGTCGGCCGGTGCCGTGATGTCCGCGGCCGCGGAGCGGCCTTCGCCGCGGGCGCGCAGCCACGCCGTCGTCTCCTCCGGCGGCATCGCGGCCGCCACCAGCCACCCCTGCACCGCGTCGCAGCCCAGGTCGCGCAGCCGCTCCCAGGTCTCGTCATCCTCGACGCCCTCCGCGACGACGAGCAGTCCCAGCGAGTGGGCGAGGTCGACCGTGCAGCGGACGATCTCGGCGTCCTCGTTGTCCACCGCCAGTCTCGCCACGAAGGACCGGTCGATCTTCAGCTCGCTGACCGGCAACCGGCGCAGGTGCACCAGTGACGAATAGCCCGTGCCGAAGTCGTCCAGGGACATCTTCACGCCGTGGCCGGTGAGCCCGGCCAGCGTGTCCGCGGCGCGCTGCGGGTCCTCCAGCAGGACGTGCTCGGTGATCTCCAGCTGGAGCGCGCCGGGCGGCACCCCGTGCCGGGCCAGCCGGCCGGCGACGGCGCCCGCGAAGCCGGGGGTGTGCACGTCGCGCGGGGAGACGTTGACCGCGACCGGGACGAACAGGCCGGCCGCCCGCCACCTCGCGACCTGGCCCAGGGCCGTCTCCAGGACGTACTCCGTCAGGCGGGGCATCAGGCCGGAGCTCTCGGCGATGGCGATGAACTCGTCCGGCGGCACCCGGCCCCGGTCGGGGTGGACCCAGCGGACCAGGGCCTCCAACCCGGCGACGTGCCCGTCGAAGCCGACCTTGGGCTGGTAGTGCAGTTCCACGTCCCCCGCGTCCAGGGCCCGCCGCAGGTCGCCGAGGAGGCCGAGCCGGTCGGGGGTATTGCCGTCGCGCCGGGCCTCGTACACCTCCGCGCCGCTGCGGTCCCGCTTCGCCTGGTACATCGCGACGTCCGCGCGGCGCAGCAGCCCTTCCGCGTCCACCGCGTGGTCGGGGTAGACGGCGACCCCGGCGCTGGCTTCGAGGACCAGGGTGATCCCGTCGAGGTCGAGCGGGGAGCCGAGTACGGAGATGAGGTTGCGGGCCACCCGCTGGGCGCTGGTGAGGGAGTCGACGGTGGGCAGCAGCACGACGAACTCGTCGCCGCCCAGCCGCGCGGCCTCCGCGCCGCGGGGCAGCGCCGCGCGGAGCCGTTCGGCGATCTGGAGGAGGAGCCGGTCGCCCGCCATGTGTCCGAGGGTGTCGTTGACGGACCGGAAGCGGTCGAGGTCGATCAGGACGAGGGCGGCGCGGGCGCCCTCCCGCTCGGCCTGGTCCAGCGCGGCCCAGGTGCGGTCCAGCAGGTGCTGGCGGTTGGGCAGCCCGGTGAGCGGGTCGCGCAGTTGCTCCTCGGCGCGCACGCGCGCTATCCACAAGGTGGAGTCCAGCGCTATTAAGGGCACGGCGAACAGCGGAAGCATCAGGGGCCGGTGGGCGGCGACCACGACGATGAGCGGGGCGATGCCCAGCAGGGCCACGCCGACGAGGGCCTGCCGGACGAGGGCGGTGCGCGCGATGCCGCTCAGCGCGGCGCCGGGCGGGGCGAGGCTGTACCACAGCAGGGCCCGGGTGACCAGCAGATAGGTGAAGGCCGCCAGCACGATCTGCGGCATGTCATACAGCTGCCAGCTGTCGGGGGCCCAGGGGTCGCGCACGGACGGGACGGTGCCGCAGGCGGCGAGGGCGAGCGCGGCCGCGCCGATGCCGAGGAGGTCCACCGAGCCGTGCAGCAGGGCCTGCCGCCAGCGGTGACGGCGTGCGCCGCCGACCAGGACGACGACCGCGAGGCTGATCAGCGCGGCGGGCAGCCAGCCGTACAGCAGCAGGGCGGCCAGGGTTAACGCGGCGCCGGAGCCGGTGCCGCCCCACCAGCGGTCCCGGCCCAGGGCCACGAGATGGCCGACGATCAGGCCGGTGAGCACCGCCAGCGACCAGCCGACGGTGCCGCTGGGGAAGAGGGAGCCGCCGTTGTGGAGAACCCGGTAGACCCCGGTGCCGAACGACGCGGCGGCCACCCCGACCGCCGCGTACGGCAGGGTGGGCAGCGCCAGTCGGCGCAGCCGCGACGCCGGGGCGCCGCTGTCGGTCGGTTCCATACCCGTCCCTCTCCCAGCCGGTGCCCGCGCCATGGCAGGCGCATCTCTCAACAGTAGGCCGCGCAGGGCCGTGGCGGGCAGCGATCGGCAGGGCTCGCCCGATTGCCGCCTGACCATCCGCAAGCATCTGGTATGCGCTGTAAGGGTGATGCCCATTGGCTATGCCCGGAGTTGAGTCCTGGCATAGCCGTGGCTGCTTCTGATGGTTGTTCAGGCCGCCGATGACTCCGTTCGGGCTACTCGGCGGGGGTCAGGGCCGCCTCACGGGCCGCGTCGGGCCCTTGTTCGAGGAGCACGGCGAAGCCGCTGTCGTCGAGCACGGGCACCTTGAGCTGCACCGCCTTGTCGTATTTCGATCCCGGGTTGTCCCCGACCACGACGAAGTCGGTCTTCTTCGACACCGAACCGGTCACCTTCGCGCCCCGGCTCTGCAGCGCCTCTTTCGCGCCGTCCCGCGTGAACGACTCCAGCGTGCCGGTGACGACGACCGTCAGCCCCTCCAGCGGGCGCGGTCCCTCCTCCTCGCCGCCTTCCTCCTCCAGCCGGACTCCGGCGGCCCGCCACTTCTCGATGATCTCGCGGTGCCAGTCCACGGTGAACCACTGCTTGACGGAGGCGGCGATGATCGGCCCGACGCCCTCCACGGCCGCGAGCTCCGCCTCGTCCGCCTCGGCGATCCGGTCGATGGACCGGAACTCGCGGGCGAGCGCGTCCGCGGCCACCGGTCCCACATGCCGGATCGACAGGCCGGTGATGAGCCGGGCGAGCGGGCGCTCCTTGGCGGCCTCGATGTTGGCCAGCATGGCGAGGGTGTTCTTCTTCGGCTCGCCCTTCTGGTTGGCGAAGAAGGTGACGACCTTCGCCTCTCCCGTCTTGGGGTCGCGCTTGGGCAGCCCGCTGTCGGGGTCCAGGACGTGGGACCTGATGGGCAGCAGCCGCTCGACGTCGAGGGTGAACAGGTCGCCCTCGTCCTTGAGCGGCGGCTCGGCCGGCTCCAGCGGCTGGGTGAGCGCGGCGGCGGCCACATAGCCGAGGTTCTCGATGTCCAGGCACTTGCGGCCGGCGAGATAGAAGATCCGCTCCCGCAACTGGGCGGGGCACGACCGGGAGTTGGGACAGCGCAGGTCGATGTCCCCCTCCTTGGCGGGCTGCAGCGGGCTGTCGCACTCCGGGCACAGGGCCGGCATCACGAACTCCTGCTCGGTGCCGTCCCGAAGGTCGACCACCGGGCCCAGGATCTCGGGGATCACGTCGCCCGCCTTGCGCAGCACGACGGTGTCGCCGATGAGCACGCCCTTGGCCTTGACGACGTCCTGGTTGTGCAGGGTGGCGAACTCGACCTCGGAGCCGGCCACGGTGATCGGCTCCACCACCGCGTACGGCGTGACCCGGCCGGTGCGGCCGACGCCGACCCGGATGTCGACCAGCTTGGTGTTGACCTCCTCCGGCGGGTACTTCCAGGCGATGGCCCAGCGCGGTGCCCGCGAGGTGGAGCCCAGGCGGCCCTGGAGCGGGATCTCGTCCAGTTTGACGACCACGCCGTCGATCTCGTGCTCCACCGAGTGCCGCGTCTCGGTGTCCCCGTAGTGCGCGATGTAGTTCCGCACGTCCTCGATCGAGTCCACGACCTTGGCGTGCGCGGCGGTCGGCAGCCCCCATTCGTGCAGCAGCTCGTACGCCTGCGACAACCGGTCGATGTCGAAGCCCTCGCGGGCGCCGATGCCGTGCACCACCATGTGCAGCGGGCGGGACGCGGTGACCTTGGGGTCCTTCTGGCGCAGCGAACCGGCCGCCGCGTTGCGCGGGTTGGCGAACGGCGGCTTGCCCGCCTCCACCAGCCGGGCGTTGAGCGCGTCGAAGCGCTCGCGCGGGAAGTACACCTCGCCGCGGATCTCCACCAGTCGCGGCACCCGGTCGCCGGACAGCCGCTCCGGGATCTCGGCGATGGTGCGGACGTTGGGCGTGATGTCCTCGCCGGTGCGGCCGTCGCCGCGGGTGGCGGCGCGGGTCAGCCGCCCGTCCTCGTAGGTGAGGTTGACCGCCAGGCCGTCGACCTTGAGCTCGCACAGGAAGTGGTACGAGGCGCCCGTGCCCAGTTCCTTGGCGATGCGCTCGGCCCAGGCCGCCAGTTCCTCGTCCTCGAAGGCGTTGTCCAGGCTCAGCATCCGCTCGCGGTGCGCGACTTCGGTGAACTCCGTCTCGTAGGAGCCGGCGACCTTCTGGGTCGGCGAGTCGGGCGTGCGCAGCTCGGGGTGCTCGTCCTCCAGCGCCTCCAAGGTGCGCAGCAGCGTGTCGAACTCCGCGTCGGAGATGACCGGCGCGTCCTTCACGTAGTACCGGAAGCGGTGCTCCTCGATCTGCTCAGCGAGCTGGGCGTGCTTCTCCCGCGCCTCGGCGGGCACCGTCGACTGCTGTTCGCCGGCCACCGTATTGTCCTTCCGTTACTCAGGGTTGTCAGCGAGCGATCTCGCCGCCCGGACGCAGTGGGCCAGCGCGGCGCGCGCGTACGCGGGCGAGGCACCCGCGAGACCGCACGCCGGAGTGATCACCACGGACTCGGCGAGAGTCCCCGGCGACAGCCCCAGCCTGCGCCACAGCGTCCTGACACCCATGACGCTACCGGCAGGGTCTGACAATGGGGTGTCCAGCGAGGGGACCGCGCCGACGAACAGCGCCGTGCCGCCCTCGACGGCCTCCCCGATCGCCTCCTCCTCACGCTCGGTGAGCAGCGACAGGTCGAAGGAGACTCCGGTGGCGCCGGCGCGGCGCAGCAGCGCGAAGGGCACGGCGGGCGCGCACGAGTGCACGATGACCTCGCCGCCGCCGGCCACCGCGGCGAGGTCGCGCAGCGCGCCCTCGACCACCCCGCGGTCGACCGCCCGGTGGGTGCGGTAGCCGCTGGCGGTACGGACCGTTCCGGTGAGCACCGCCGTGAGGGAGGGCTCGTCGAGCTGGATCACGATCCGCGCGCCGGGCACCCGGCGCCGTACCTCCGCGAGATGGCCGCGCAGCCCCTCCACGAGCGAGCCGGTCAGGTCGCGGCAGGCGCCCGGGTCGCTGAGCATGACCTCTCCGTTGCGCAGTTCCAACGCCGCGGCGAGCGTCCACGGGCCGACGGCCGACACCTTGAGCGCACCGGTGTACCCCTGGGTGAACTCCTCCAGCGCGTCGAGGTCCTCGCCCAGCCAGGAGCGGGCCCGCTTGGTGTCCCGGCCCGGGCGGTCGCTGATCCGCCAGCCGCTGGGCTCCACGTGCGCGTACAGGTCGACCAGCAGCCCGGCGGTGCGCCCGATCATGTCCGCGCCGGGTCCGCGCGCGGGCAGCTCCGGCAGGTACGGCAGCGTCTCCAGCGACCCGGTGACGGTCTTGGCGGCTTCGCGCGCGTCGCCGCCCGGCATGGATCCGACGCCGGTCGCGGCACCGGGCCCCCAGCTCTTCTTCGTCTCGCTCACGCCGGAAGCCTACGAGTCCGCGGGCCGATCCCGGGAACCCGGCGGCGCCGGCCGCCGTCTCCTGCTGCGATCATGTGCCCCGTCCCCGAGCTGCGGTCCCCACGGGAACCGGAACGGCCCCATCCGCACCACGCTGCACCACGTCTACGAGTTCACGACGCCGGACGGGCGGCAGGTGCGCTTCACCGAGCAGGCCGGCCCGGTGACGCGGGTGGCGGGCGACCCGGTCACCGTGTACTACGTCCCCGAGCGCCCGGAGCGGGCGACGGCGTTCGGGCCGGGGGACCGGGCCCGGGTCCGGACGAACCGGTCCGGGCACCGCCCGACCAGGGGCGCACCGCCGCGCCGCGTGCCTCAGCCCTGCGGCCGCACCGACAGGTCGGTGATCTCCGTGCCGCGCGGCATGTCCAGCGCCGTCAGGACCGTGGTGGCGACCGACTCCGGCGCGATCCAGCGCGAGGGGTCGTACTCCTTGCCCTCCTGCTGGTGCACCTTCTGCTGCATCGGCGTCGCCGTACGGCCGGGGTAGACGGAGGTCACGCGCACGCCGTTGCCGCTCTCCTCCCAGCGCAGCGCGTCCGCCAGCGCCTTGAGGCCGTGCTTGCTCGCGGCGTACGCGCCCCACTGGGCGTTCGCGCGCAGGCCGGCCCCGGAGTTGACGAAGACGACGTGGCCCTGCGCGGCCCGCAGCTGCGGGAGGAGCAGCCGGGTGAGCTCGGCCGGGGCGACCAGGTTGGTGGCGAGCTGCTGGTTCCACACCTTCGGCGTCAGCTCGCCGACCTCGCCCAGTTCGACGACGCCCGCGATGTGCAGCAGTGAGTCCAGCCGGTCGGGCAGCGTCTGGTGGCTGAGCGCCCAGGACAGCCGCTCGGGCTCCGCGAGGTCGCCCACCAGGGTCTTCGCGCCGGGGAAGCGCTCGGCCAGGTCCTTGGCCCGCCCGGCGTCGCGGGCCAGCAGCCACAGCTCGTCCCCCCGTTCGGCCAGCCGCTCCGCGACCGCCGTGCCGATGCCCGAACCCGCGCCTGTGATCACATGTGTAGCCATGGCCCCATAGGTACCACGTGCCTGTCAGCGCAGGCCGTGGGCTTCCTCCAGATACGCCATCGCCCCGAGGCCGTCCTCCGCGAAGAAGACCAGATCGGTCAGCGGCAGCGGCAGGAACCCCTCCTTCTCCATACGCTGGAACTGCTCCTTCAACCCGTCGTAGAACCCGGCGGTGTTGAGCAGTACCACCGGCTTCGCGTGCAGGTTGTGCTTCTTCAGCTCCAGGATCTCGGTGGCCTCGTCCAGCGTGCCGGTCCCGCCGACCATGATCACGATCGCGTCGGCGCGGGCGAGCAGCTCCGCCTTGCGCGCGGCGAGATCCTTGGCGACCACCATCTCGTCGGCACCCCCGTGGGCCTTCTCCTGGAGGAACTCCACCGACACGCCGACCAGCCGCCCGCCGCTGTCCTGGACCCCGTCCGCCATCACCTTCATCAGGCCGACGTCCGAGCCGCCCCACACGAGGGTGTGCCCGCCCCGGCCGATGAGCTGGGCGAACTCGCGGGCCGGGGTGGTGTAGCGGTCGTCGAGTTCGGCGGCTGAGCAGAAGACGCAGATGTTCATGCCTGTACGGTATCCGCGACGTGGGGCGACCGCGCGGCTCGCGCGGCCGGGGCCGGCGGTCACGCGTCTCCCGCCGCCGCGTACGCCCGGCGCCGCAGCGCCTCGGCCCGCGGGTCCTCGTAGCCGGTCAGCGCGTCCAGCGCCGCCACCCAGTGGCCGCGCGCCTCCGCGTCCCGCCCCAGCTCGCCCAGCGCGACGGCGAGGCCGTCGAGGGCGAGAGCCAGCTGCCAGAGGTCGTGCAGCTCGCGGTGGGCGGCGGCCGCGGTCCGGTGGAAGTCGGCCGCCTCCTCGAACCGCCCCACCTGGCGGTACGTCTCCCCGGCGCCGTGCCACGCGCGGGCCTCGCGCGACCGGTCGCCCAGCCTGCGCTGGAGCATCGCGGCCCGCTGGTACGCCGTCAGCGCCTCCGGGGCCTGGCCGGTCGCCCGGTGGGCCGCGCCGAGGTCGAGGAGCCAGAACGCCTCCCATGCCTCGTTGCGGTGGGCCCGCGCGATGTCCACCGCTTCCTGGGCGGAGCGCAACGCCCCTTCCGCCGCCCCCGGTTCGCCGGACTCGCGCTGCACCGCGCTCAGGATCCGCAGGGCGTTGCCGACGCTGCCCTGGCTGCCGCTCGCGCGGTGGCGGGCCAGGGCCTCGGTGACGGCGTCGTGGGCCTCCGGCAGCCGCGACAGCTCGTACCGCGTCTCCGCGAGGTTCGACAGCATCACCGCCTCCCAGTGGGCGGCGTCGAGGTCGCGGAAGACGGCACGCGCCTGCTCGAAGTGCGCCTCCGCCTGCGCGAGCCCGCGCCCGCGCAGCCGCGCCAGCCCCAGGTCGTTCAGGGAGAATGCCTCGCCCATGCGGTCGCCCAGCTCCCGGCGGACGGCCAGCGCCTCCTCGTGGCAGCGGGCGCCGTCCGCCAGGCGGTGCGACTGCGTATAGGCCATGCCGAGGCTCTCCAGGAGGTCGGCCTCGGCCGCGCGGTCGCCCAGTCTGCGGGCGGCCCGCAGGCCGATGTGGCTCACGGCGAGCCACTCCTCGAAGGGGTTGAGCAGCATGTGGATGGCTTTGAGCACGGCGGCCAGTTGCCACGCCGCGCGGTCGGCCCCGGCTTCCTCGGCCGCGCGGGCGGCGGCCACGAGGTTGTCCCGCTCCTGCTCGTACCAGCTCAGCGCGTCGTCGTAGCCGGGGAATCGCAGGGGTACGACGCCGTCCTCCGGCGCGCCGAGCCCGATCGGCGACTCCTGGGGGTTGATCCACTCCTGGGCGGCGGCCGCGGTCCGCAGATACCAGGCGAGCACGCGGCCGAGGGCCGCGTCCCTGGCCTCCGGCGTCTCCTCGCTGTCCGCCTGGTCGCCCGCGTACGCGCGCAGCAGGTCGTGGAAGGCGTAGCGGTCGGGGCCGGTCTGCTCCACCAGGTGCGCGCCGACAAGGGTGTCCAGCAGCCGCCGGGCCTGGCCGGCGGGGACCCCGGCGAGCGCGGCGGCGGCCTCGGCCCCGAACTCCGGCCCGGGGTGCAGCCCCAGGAACCGGAAGAGCGACGCGGCCTCCGGGGTGAGGGCGCGGTAGGACCAGGCGAATACGGTCCGCACGGCCTCGGCCTCCTCGTCGTCCCCGATGCTCAGGGCGTCCCACAGGGCGGATTCGTCGCGGAGGTCTCTTATGAGGTCGTCCAGCCGCATACGGGGACGGCTCGCGGCCCGTTCCGCCGCGATCCGCAGGGCCAGCGGAAGCCGGGCGCACAACCGGGCCAGCTCGACGAGCTTCTCCCGGTCGTCCTGGTCCCGGTAGTCCGCGGTGATCGCGCGCAGCAGGGCGACCGCCTCCGTCTCCGAGAGGGTGTCCAGCGTCAGGCGGCGCGCTCCGTCGCGGACGCTGAGCCCGGACAGGCGGCTGCGGCTCGTGACGACGACGAGGCAGCCCGCGGTGCCGGGAAGCAGCGGGCGGACCTGTCCGACGGTGGCGGCGTTGTCGAGGACGATCAGCATGCGCCGGCCTGCCAGCGCCGACCGGTACAGCGCGGCCGCCGCCTCGGGGTCGGTGGGAATCGCCCGCGCGGGCACACCGAGCGCCGCCAGGAAGCGGTGCAGCGCCTCCTGCGGGGTGACGGGCGCGCCGGGGTCGTACCCGCGCAGGTTCACATACAGCTGGCCGTCGGGGAAGTGCGCCTCCATGCGGTGGGCCCAGCGCAGGGCCAACGAGGTCTTGCCGACCCCGGCCGTGCCCGCGATGACGCAGAGGGACATGAGCGGCTCGTCACCGCCGCCGGAGTTCCCGTCGGCAGTGGCGCCGCCGCCGGTGTTCCCGCCGCCGGTCGTGCCACCGGTCGTGCCGCCGCCCCCGCCGCCGCCCGTCAGGATCGCGTCGAGCCACGACAGTTCCTCGCGGCGGTTCACGAACCCCCTGGTGTCACCGGGCAGTTGGCGCGGCCTGGGGTTGTCGTACGAGGAGCGGGAAGCCGTGTCGGCACCGGCGTGGAAGTGGATGTCGCCGCTGATGTCCCGGGCCTGGACCACCTCGGACGCGGCCCCCGACATCTCCGACCGCACCCAGTGCGCGCCTGGCCCCGCCCGGCGCTCCCCGGCTTCCCTGTCCTCTGCGTGCTGATCGCTCATCTACCCCGGCCCCGGCGCTGGTAAGTGGGCCACCTCGCGGTCGAAATAGGGGATCACGTCCTCTCCGCACTCGTACAGGTCCCGGGTGAAGTCACGGCAGCGCGCCGTGACACGAGGGTCGACGAATCTCACGGCCCCGTCGAGGATCCCCTGGTCGTCGTAACGGATCTTATAGACCGTGTGGTCGCCGAGGGTGAGTAACTCCGGCAGCGGCCCCTCGGCCTCCAGCTCCCTGATCCGCTCGGGGCCGACCACCCGGATCCGCTCCCCGTACTCCGCGCGCAGCCGCAGCAGATGGAGCTCCCATTGCAGATACGGCGCGAGGGGCTGTTCGACGACGCGGACCCGGAAGAGGCTGATCCCGCGCTCGTCGTTCTCCCGGGCGAACTCCCGCAGCCAGTCGCGCTCGCCCTCCACCAGCCGCATGGCCGTCTCCCAGTCCCCTCGGGAGAACGCCTCCCAGCTGGGGAACCCGGGTTCCTTGAACTCCTGCTGCCGCTCCAGCTTCCAGGAGTCCTGGCCGTCGATCGTCCACTGTCGCGACCGGAAGTCCTCGCGATAGGCCGCGAGGGGCAGCGTCTCGCCTTGCGCCGGGTCGAGCCCGATCGTCTCAAGCCCGAGCATCGGGGATGTCCGGCTTCGCCGAGCTCAGCATGGCGCCGGGCAGGATGACCAGCCGCTCGTCGGAGCGCATGACGACCCCCTCGGGGAGCCGCTCCCGGTAGTCGTCCGTCAGATCACGGCCGATCACCGCGATGTCCCCGTTGTCCAACTCCCAGATCTCGGGGCAGCCGTCGCGGCCGTTGGTGGTCCCGAGCTCGCTCGCCGACTTGCCTAACCTGCGGTGGAACACCGCGGAGGAGTCGGCCTCCCAGGCACGTGTCACGTCTCATCCCCCAATGCATGAGTCCGTTGTCCGGCACGCCGCACCGCGCACCGCCCTGGTTACTCAACGTAACCATCCCGGCAACACAAGTCAACGACGCCAGCCGGTCACGCTCCACGTGGCCGGAACTTGACGACGCATTTGGAAAGCGAGACGATACGTCTCGTTCCGCATGCACACCGAAAGGGGCCACTGCCATGCACCACGTCTCCACCGCCTCCGTCGAAGTCGCCCCCGGCATCCGCCTATGGACTGAGCAGCGCGGGCCCGACGACGCCCCTCCACTGCTGTTGATCATGGGCGCGCAGGCATCGGGGCTGGGGTGGCCGGACGGCCTGGTCGACCGGCTCGCCGCGCACCACCGGGTGATCCGCTACGACAACCGCGACACCGGCCGCTCCCCCTGGGCGTTCGACCAACGCCCGTACCGCGTCACCGACTTGGCGGAGGACGCGGTGAAGGTCCTCGACGGGCTCGGTATCGAGCGGGCGCACGTCGTCGGCATGTCGCTCGGCGGAATGCTCGCCCAGCTCATCGTCGCCGACCACCCGGACCGGGTACTCAGCGCCACCCTTTTCGGCACCTGCGCCATGAGCACGGCGCCGCTCGTCCACCCCGACGGGACGGTGACCCCCGCCGACCAGCTCCCCGGCATCGACCCCCGGGTCCTGGAGGAGTGGGCCAAGCCCGTCGAGGACCACGGCCTCGAAGCCGAACTCGACCGGCGGGTGCGGCACTGGGAGCTGCTCAGCGGCGGCGGGATCCCCTTCGACGCGGACTACTTCCGCGACTTTGAGCGCGGCATCATCGAGCACACCGGGCATTACGGCACGACGGACGCGGTCAGCCGCGCCGACGACTCCGGGATGCTGCGCACGGAAGCCCTCGCCGCGACCGAGGTGCCCACGCTCGTCCTCGGGGCCCCGGCCGAACCGGTGTTCCCGCCGCCGCACCCCGCGCACATGGCACACGTCATCAACGGGGCCCGGCTGGTCGAGATACCCGGCATGGGCCACGCCCTGCCGCCGGAGGTCCACGGCCCGCTGGCCGAGGCGATCCTGGCGCACACGCTCGGGATGGGCTGAGCGCCGACCGGTGGGCTACTGCGCGGACGCCGTCCGCGCCCGCTGGGTGGTGGCGATCGTCGCCGAGCCGACCACCCGCGTCCCGTCGTACAGCACGATCGCCTGGCCGGGCGCCACGCCCCGTACCGCCTCAGTAAAGGAAACGCGCAGTTCCTCGCCGACCAGTTCCGCGCCGACCTCGGTCTCGCCGCCGTGGGCGCGGAGCTGGGCGGTGTACGTGCCGGGCCCCGCCGGGGGCGTGCCGCACCAGCGGGGCTTGATGGCGGTCAGGGCCGTGACGTCCAGGGACGCGGCCGGGCCGACCGTCACCGTGTTGTTCACGGGCGAGATGTCCAGGACGTAGCGCGGCTTGCCGTCCGGTGCCGGGACGCCGAGCCGCAGGCCCTTGCGCTGGCCGATCGTGAAGCCGTACGCGCCCTCGTGGGTGCCCACCGCGTTGCCGTCCTCGTCGACGATCTCGCCCTCCGCCTTGCCCAGCCGGGCGGCGAGGAAGCCCTGGGTGTCACCGTCGGCGATGAAGCAGATGTCGTGGCTGTCCGGCTTCTTCGCGACGGCCAGGCCGCGGGCCTCCGCCTCGGCGCGGATCTCGTCCTTGGTGGTGAGCGTGTCGCCGAGCGGGAACATCGCGTGGGCCAGCTGCCGCTCGTCCAGGACGCCCAGGACGTAACTCTGGTCCTTGGCCATGTCGCTCGCGCGGTGCAGCTCGCGCGTGCCGTCCTCGCGGGTGACCACCGTGGCGTAATGGCCGGTGCACACGGCGTCGAAGCCCAGCGCCAGCGCCTTCTCCAGCAGCGCCGCGAACTTGATCTTCTCGTTGCAGCGCAGGCACGGGTTCGGCGTGCGGCCCGCCTCGTACTCCGCGACGAAGTCCTCCACCACGTCCTCGCGGAAGCGCTCGGCCAGATCCCATACGTAGAAGGGGATGCCGATCACGTCGGCGGCACGGCGGGCGTCGCGCGAGTCCTCGATGGTGCAGCAGCCGCGGGCACCGGTACGGAAGGACTGCGGGTTGGCGGAGAGCGCGAGGTGCACACCGGTCACGTCGTGGCCCGCCTCAGCGGCGCGGGCGGCGGCGACGGCGGAGTCGACACCGCCGGACATGGCCGCGAGCACGCGGAGGCGGCGGCCGTCGCGGGGAGCGTTCGGATCGGGTGCGCCCGGGAAGTCAGTCATAGCCCCTCCAGGGTACGGGGCCCGCGCGCCCTGCCAGCGGTGTCCGCCCGGGGCGGGCGCCCGGAGTGACGTACGGCACGCGTGCGCGGAACCCCGACCGGCGGTCCGCGCGTTGAGCATCGCATGAGCGACACGCCTGCGGCCGACCGCGACGCGACACCAGCGCCCAGCCGCCGGGACGCGCCGACGGCGGTGGCGCCCGGCGGTGCGGGCACCGGGCCGGCCACCCGTTCCCGCGCGGTGAGCCGGCGCGCCCTGGTCCTGGGCGGGACCGCCGCGGCCGGGCTGGGCCTGGCCGCGGGGGCCTACGCGTTCCGGGACGAGCTGGAGCGGTGGTGGTGGCGGCTGCCCGGAAACGACCGGCCGCGCCGGGAGGGCGACGTCGACCACCCGGGCGCGCGGTGGATCGCCGCCTCGGAGGCGAACTGGCGGCGGGCCGACCGGCCCTACGACTACGGCATCGACCGCGTCGTCGTCCATGTGGTGCAGGGCGGCCACGACGACGCCGTGCGGGTGTTCCGCGACCCCGAGCACGGCGCGGCCGCCCATTACATCGTGCGCGGGGACGGGCGCATCACGCAGATGGTGCGGGAGCTGGACGTCGCGTTCCACGCCGGGAACCGCTCGTACAACGAGCGCAGCATCGGTATCGAGCACACCGGGTTCGTATCGCGTGCCGACTCCTTCACCGACGCGATGTACCGCGCGTCGGCCCGACTCACCGCCGGGATCTGCGAGCGGTACGGCATACCGGTGGACCGGGAGCACCTGGTCGGCCATGTGGAGGTGCCGGGGACGGACCACACCGACCCCGGTCCGCACTGGGACTGGGAACGGTATCTGCGCCTGGTCCGCACCGCTCCCCCACCGTCCACGCGGGGCCCGTCCGACAAGCCGCGCGACTGACCGGCAGGGTCAGCCGGCCCGCAGGGCTCAGCTCAGGCCCGCGCTGCGGGCCCGTTCCACCGCCGGGCCGATCGCCTCCGCCAGCGCCGCCACGTCCTCCTCCGTCGAGGTGTGCCCCAGCGAGAAGCGCAGCGTGCCGCGCGCCAGGTCGGGGTCGGTTCCCGTGGCCAGGACGACATGGCTGGGCTGGGCGATGCCCGCGGTGCACGCCGAACCGGTGGAGCACTCGATGCCCTGCGCGTCCAGCAGCAGGAGCAGCGAGTCGCCCTCGCAGCCGGGGAAGGAGAAGTGCGCGTTGGCGGGCAGCCTGCCGGCCGGGGCCGGGTCGCCGCCGAGGACCGCGTCGGGGACGGCGGCGCGGACGGCGGCCACCAGCGTGTCGCGCAGCGCCCCGATCTCGCGGGCGAAGCCCTCGCGGCGCGCGGCCGCCAGTTCACCGGCGACGGCGAAGGCGGCGACGGCCGGGGCGTCCAGGGTGCCGGAGCGCACCTGCCGCTCCTGCCCGCCGCCGTGCAGCAGGGGTACAGGGGTGTACTCGCGGCCCAGCAGCAGCGCCCCGATGCCGTACGGGCCGCCGATCTTGTGGCCGCTGACGGTCATGGCGGCCAGCCCCGAGGCGGCGAAGTCCACCTCCAGCTGGCCGAACGCCTGGACCGCGTCAGCGTGCAGCGGAACGTCGAACTCCCGGGCCGCCTCGGCCAGTTCGCGGACCGGCATGACGGTGCCGATCTCGTTGTTGGCCCACATGACGGTGGCGAGGGCGACGTCGGCGGGGTCGCGGGCGATGGCCTCGCGCAGCGCCTCGGGGTGCACCCGCCCATACCGGTCGACGGGCAGCCACTCGACCCGCGCGCCCTCGTGGTCGGCGAGCCAGTGGACCGCGTCGAGGACGGCGTGGTGCTCCACCGGGCTCGCCAGCACCCGGGTACGGGCCGGGTCGGCGTCCCGCCGGGCCCAGAACAGCCCCTTGACCGCGAGGTTGTCGGACTCGGTCCCGCCCGCGGTGAAGACGACTTCGCTGGGGCGCGCGCCGAGCGCGGCCGCGAGCGTCTCCCGGCCCTCCTCGACGGTGCGCCGGGCGCGCCGCCCGGCGGCGTGCAGCGAGGAGGCGTTGCCGACAACGGCCAACTGCGCGGTCATCGCCTGCACCGCCTCCGGAAGCATCGGGGTGGTGGCGGCGTGGTCGAGGTATGCCATGGTGTGACGATTCTACGAGCCGGGGGCCCGGCGGCGGCACGGCCGGGTGGCACAGCGCGGTGTCCGCGCCGAAGCGCGCTCCGACTCGTAACGTCGGGATCATGAGCAGTGAGAGCAGGAGTGAGACCCGGCAGGAGCGGTTCGACCGGGGCATGCGGGTACTGACGGAGATCGACGGCCAGGCCGGACGGCGCGTCGTCGCCTCCCTCGCCGGGATCTCCCCGGAGCTGGGCCACCAGATGGTCGCCTGGGGCTTCGGTGAGATCTACGCCCGGCCGGAGCTGGCGCCGCGCGACCGGCAGCTGGTGACCCTGGGCATGCTGGCGGCGCTGGGCGGCTGCGAGGCGCAGTTGGAGGGCCACGTGGACGCGGCGCTCAACGTGGGGCTGACGCCGGTACAGATCGTGGAGGCGCTCCTGCACTCGGCGCCCTACTGCGGCTTCCCCCGCGCCATCAACGCGACGATCGCGGCGAAGCGGGTGTTCGCGCAGCGCGGCCTGGCCCCCGTCGGCGCGGAGCCGGGCGAGGACGTCGACCCCATGTAGTCCTCATGTGGTCCTCGGCCTTCTCGCAGCCCTCAGGCGGTCTCCTCCGCCGCCGTGCTGCGCCGGTTCCAGGCGCGGGGCGCGCGCCAGCCGAACCGCATCGCCAGCAGGCGCAGGACGAACGCCGCCGTGGCCGCGAGCGCACTGGTGGTCGCGTTCAGCTCGTCGAAGCGGATGAGGAGCGCGGCCAGTGTGGCGCCGACCATGGCCGGGACCGCGTACAGGTCGCGGTCCCAGCGCAGGAGGGACGGGACCTCGTGCGCCAGCACGTCGCGGAGCACGCCGCCGCCGACCGCCGTGGCCAGGCCCAGCGTGGCGGACGCGGTGAGGCCGAGTCCGTGGTCGTGGGCCTTGGTGGTGCCGGTGACGCAGAACAGCCCGAGCCCCGCCGCGTCGAAGACGTTCACCGCCTTGGTGATCCGTTCGACCTCGGGGTGGAGGAAGAAGACGATCAGGGTGGCGACGAGCGGGGTGAGGAAGTAGCCGAGGTCGGTGAAGGCGGTGGGCGGTACGTCGCCGATCATCAGGTCGCGGAACAGCCCGCCGCCCAGCGCGGTGACCTCGGCGAGCACGGCCATGCCGAACACGTCGAAGTTCTTGCGTACGGCGAGCAGCGCGCCGGAGATCGCGAAGACGAAGATCCCGGCGATGTCCAGCGAGTGCTGGACGGAGGGGCTGAACAGATCGGTGAGCACGCGACATTCTTACCTGTCGCGCACATGATCTCCGGCCGGGCCCGCATGCCGGACCCGGTGCCGGTCCGGCCGGAGATCACGAATGGCTCACTCCTCGGAATCGGACACGTTCTCCGGGTGGTGGCACGCCACCTGGTGGCCGGTCTTGAGTGCCACCAGCGGCGGCTCCTGCTTTTTGCACAGGTCCGTCGCCTTCCAGCACCGGGTGTGGAACCGGCAGCCCGGCGGCGGCGCGATCGGCGAGGGCACGTCGCCCTTGAGCAGGATGCGCTCCCGCTTGGCGCGCCGCTTGGGGTCCGGCACCGGCACCGCGGACAGCAGCGCCTTGGTGTACGGGTGCATGGGCGCCGTGTACAGCGACGCGCGGTCCGCGAGCTCCACGATCTTGCCCAGGTACATCACCGCGATCCGGTCGGAGACGTGCCGGATGACCGACAGGTCGTGGGCGATGATCACGTACGTCAGGCCCAGCTCCTCCTGGAGGTCGTCCAGCAGGTTGACGACCTGCGCCTGGATGGACACGTCCAGCGCCGAGACCGGCTCGTCCGCGATGACCAGCTTCGGCTTGAGCGCCAGCGCGCGGGCGATGCCGATGCGCTGCCGCTGGCCGCCGGAGAACTCGTGCGGGTAGCGGTTGTAGTGCTCGGGGTTGAGGCCGACCACCGACAGCAGCCGCTGGACCTCCTTCTTGACGCCGCCCTCGGGCGTGACGCCCTGGAGCTTGAACGGCGCGCTGACGATCGTGCCGACCGTGTGCCGGGGGTTCAGCGAGGAGTACGGGTCCTGGAAGATCATCTGGATGTCGCGGCGCATCGGGCGCATCGCCGCGGTGCCCAGATGGGTGATGTCCCGGCCCTCGAACTCGATCCTGCCGCCGGTCGGCTCCAGCAGGCGGGTGATCAGCCGCCCCATGGTGGACTTGCCGCAGCCGGACTCGCCGACCACGCCCAGGGTCTCCCCCGGGCGGACGTCGAAGTCGAGCCCGTCGACCGCCTGCACCGCGCCGGACTGCCGCTGGAGCAGCCCCTTCTTGATGGGGAAGTGCTTGACCAGGCCGGTGACCTTGAGCAGGGGCTCAGGGGAGTCGGCCTCCGCCGCCTGCCGCTCGACCGCCGCCGTCTTCGCCATGTTCGGTTTCTCGGTCTTCTCGGTCACAGCTTCGGCGCAATCTCTTCGGTCCAGATCCGGGTGCGCTCCTCCTGCGACATGTGGCAGGCGGAGAAGTGGCGGTCGCCGACCTCGCGCAGTTCCGGGCGCTCGGTGCGGGTGATGCCGTCCTTGGGCACGTCGGCGTACGGGCAGCGCGGGTTGAAGGCGCAGCCGCCGGGGATGTTGATCAGGCTCGGCGGGGACCCCTTGACCGGGATGAGCCGCTCGGTCTGGTCGCGGTCGATGCGCGGCATCGAACCGAGCAGGCCCCAGGTGTAGGGGTGCTGCGGCTCGTAGAACACCTTCTCCGCGGGGCCGCGCTCCACGCAGCGCCCGCCGTACATCACCAGGATGTCGTCGGCGAGCTCGGCGACGACGCCCAGGTCGTGGGTGATGATGATGACCGCGGAGCCGAACTCCTTCTGCAGGTCGCGGATGAGGTCGAGGATCTGCGCCTGGACGGTCACGTCGAGGGCGGTCGTCGGCTCGTCGGCGATCAGCAGCTCGGGGTTGTTGACCAGCGCCATCGCGATCATCGCGCGCTGCCGCATGCCGCCGGAGAACTCGTGCGGGTAGTTGTCCACCCGCTTGTCCGGCTGCGGGATGCCCACCCGGTCCAGCATCTCGACGGCCCGCCTGCGGGCGGTCTTCTTGTCGACCTGGTGGTGGACCCGGTACGCCTCGCTGATCTGCTTGCCGACGGTGAAGTACGGGTGCATGGCGGACAGCGGGTCCTGGAAGATCATGGCCAGTTCGCGGCCGCGCAGCCGCCGGACCTCGTCGGGGTCGGCGGAGAGCAGCTCCTTGCCGTCCAGCCAGATCTCGCCGGAGATCCGGGCCTTCTGCCGGCCGTAGTTGCCGACCCGGTGCAGGCCCATGATGCCGAGCGAGGTGACCGACTTGCCGGAGCCGGACTCGCCCACGATGCCGAGCGTCTTGCCCTTCTCCAGCGCGAAGGAGAGCCCGTCGACGGACTTGACCAGGCCGTCGTCGGTCGGGAAGTGCACCTTCAGGTCGCGCACCTCAAGGAAGGCGCTCGGCCGCGACGAGTCGGCGGCCACCGGCTCGCCGACGGCGCCGGACTTGGCCACCGCGTCGATGGCGGCGGGCTGCTCCGGCTCGCCGGCGGCGCCCGTCTTCTCAAGGTCCGTCACGAGAGCCTCACTCGGGGGTCGATCACGGCGTACAGCAGGTCCACGACGAGGTTGGCGATGACCACGAAGAACGCGGCCACCAGCGTGACCCCGAGGATCACCGGCAGGTCCTTGTTCTGGATCGCGTTGACCGCCTCGTAGCCGAGGCCGCGGAGGTTGTAGGTCTTCTCGGTGAGCACCGCACCGCCGACCAGCGCGCCGAGGTCCAGGCCGAAGATGGTGAGGATCGGGGTCATGGTCGAGCGCAGCGCGTGCTTGCGGACGACCGTCGATTCCTTCAGGCCCTTGGCCCGGGCGGTGCGGATGTAGTCCTCACCCATCACTTCCAGCATGGTCGCCCGGGTCAGCCGCGCGTACATGGCCGCGTAGAGGAAGGCCAGGGTGATCCATGGCAGCATCAGGTTGGTGAACCATCCGCCGGGATCGTCCATGAAGGGGACGTACTCGGCGGAGGTCCAGCCGAGTTGATAGGAGAAGATGGACAGGGAGAGCAGGCCGGTGAAGTAGATCGGGAGGGACACACCGGCCAGGGCGCCGACCATGGCGGCGCGGTCCCAGATCGTGCCGCGTTTGAGGGCGGAGACGATGCCGACGCCGACGCCTCCGACCAGCCAGAGGGCGGCGGCTCCACTGGCCAGCGAGGCGGTGACGGGCAGCCGGTCCTTCAGGATCGGCCACACCTCCTGCTCGGTCTTGAAGGAGTAGCCGAAGCACGGGGCGGGGCAGTGGGTGACCTCGACGCCGTCGTCGTAGTCCCGGCCGGTGGCCAAGCCCTTGACGAACTCGCCGTACTGCACCAGGACCGGCTCGTCGAGGCCGAGCTTCTTGCGGGTGCCCTCGACCGAGGCCTTGTCGGAGTTCTTGCCGACGTACATCAGGGCCGGGTCGGTGCCGGTCAGCTTCGGCACCATGAAGAAGACCCCGAACGTGGCCAGGGTGACCACCAGGAGCATGACGACGACTGTGACGAGCCGCCGGATGATGTACACAAGCACTGTGGTCGGCCTCCGGGCGGCCGCCCCGGGGATCTCCCTCTGGGGCGGCCGCCCGGCAGGCCCTCACCTGCCCTTCGCTCTATCGGGACGGACCACCGGTCGCGTACCGGGACCGATTACTTGCCGCCGCCCTTGACACCGAGCGAGACGAAGTCGTACTTGCCGTTGAAGCCGTCCGACGCGTAGACGTTGGTCAGCTCCGGGCTGCGGTAGTTCAGCGACTTGTCGTAGACGAACGGCAGGTAGACCGCCAGGTCGCTCAGTCGCTGGTTCAGCGCCTTGTAGGTCTCCGCGGCCTTGGCCGGGTCGGGCTCGGCGATGGCCTTGTCGAACAGCTCGTCGATCTGCTTGTCGTCGACCATGCCGTAGTTGTTGTTGCCGGCCTCCAGGGTGAAGCGGCTGTCGACCAGCGGCTGCAGGAAGCCCGCGCCGGACTGGAAGTCCGCGCCCCAGCCGTAGACGATCAGGCCGTAGCCCTGCTTCTTGACGTTGTTGGGCGAGCCGATGACGGCGTTGCCCTGCGCTCCGTCGAACTTGTCGATGTCGACCTTGATGCCGACCTTGCCCAGGGCGTCCTGGATGGCCTCGGCCGAGGCGATCTCGGCGGGCTCGTTCTGGCGCACCGCGAGCTTGGTGGAGAAGCCGTTCGGCTTGCCGCACTGCTTCAGCTCGTCCTTGGCCTTCTCCAGCTGCGGCTTGCCGCCGTCCTTGCGCAGCTCGTACGGGTCGCTCTGCGGGTCGTGGCCGGGGACGGACGGCGGCAGCATGTTCATGCCGATGTCGCCGCCGAACTTGCCGCCGCGCGCCGCGAGCAGCGAGTTCTTGTCGGCCGCGTAGAGGACGGCCTTGCGGCAGTGCACGTCGTCGAACGGCTTGACCGTGTTCGGCATGACCGCGTAGCGGATGAAGCCGGTCAGCGGGTCGTCGGTGTTGGCCTTGTGCGAGGCGTCACGGAGGATCTTGGCGCGGGCGGACGTCTGCACGCCGCGCTGAGTGAGGTTGAGGTGGTAGTCCCCCGCCATCAGCTTGGCGTCCGCGTCGTTGGCGTTGGTGGTGAAGGTGACCTGGACCTTGTCCGGCAGGGCGGCGCGGATCGGGTCCGAGGACTTCTTCCACTTGTCGTTGCGCTCGAGGATGAGCTCCTTGCCCGGGTCGTACGACTGGAACTTGTACGGACCGGAGGAGAACGGGCGCAGGGTGTACTTGGAGCCCTTGTCCTTCGACGGCGGCACCGGGGTCGAGGTCGGCAGCGCCAGGATGCCCTCGAAGTCGTAGTTCGCCTTGGGGAGCTTGAAGATGATGGTCTTCTCGTCCGGCGTCTCGATGGACTTCAGCCCCAGCTTCTTGGGGTCCTTGTCCTTGTACGGGCCGGGGTACTTCTGCCCGTTGTCCAGGATCTGCATCAGGTACGGCGGGCCGCCGTTGACGACATCGGTGGCGAAGGTGCGCTCGATGCCGTACTTGATGTCCTGCGTCGTGATCTTGGAGCCGTCCTCGTAGTAGAGGTCGTCGCGCAGGGTGTAGGTGTAGGTCTTGCCGTCAGGGCTGACCTTGGCCTTGCCGGTGGCCATGTCGGGGACGATCTCCATCCCCTCCTTGCCGGGCTTGGGCGCGTAGGTCACCAGCTGGCGCGTGTAGAACCGGGCGAAGTCCCACATGAAGCCGTAGTAGCCGCGCTGCGGGTCCCAGAAGTCGGCGTCCTGGGTGCTGATGAACTTCAGCGTCCCGCCCTTTTCGGTGGACGGGTTGAGCACCTTGGTGAGCGCGGCGTTGAACCCGGCCCCGTCGGCGTCGTTGCTGTCCTTGTCCCTGTTACGGCCGTTTCCGCCGCCGCACGCCGCCGTCGCGGCGAGCAGCGCCGCGACCGCGGCACCGGCCGCGATCCGGCGGGTGGCTCTGCTCGTGGTGATCACTGTGTCGCATCCTCCGTGAAGTGCGGTACTGCCCCGCTCAGCGGGAACCCTTGGGGTCGAGCGCATCGCGCACACCGTCGCCGAAGAGGTTGAAGGCGAGCACGGTGATGAAGATGGCCAGACCAGGAATGATCATGAAAGTGGGGTCGAGGTCGTAGAAGTCGACGGCCGCCGACAGCATCTGCCCCCACGACGCGGTGGGTGACTTGACGCCGGCCCCCAGGAAGCTGAGCGCCGCCTCCGTAAGGATGTTGGTGGGGATCATCATGGTCGTGTAGACCAGGATCGGCGCGACCAGATTGGGCAGCAGCTCCTTGACCAGGATGTAGAACCGCCCGGCGCCGAGGCTGCGCGCCGCCTCGACGTACTCGCGCTCGCGCAGACTGAGCGTCTGCCCGCGCACGATGCGGCCGACGTAACTCCACCCGAAGAAGCCGATCACCAGGACCAGCACGCCGAGTCTGACGCCGCTGCCGGACAGCCCCCACAGTTCGCCGGGGATGACCGAGACCAGCGCGATGGTGAACAGCAGCTGCGGGAAGGCCAGCAGCAGGTCCATGGTCCGGCTGATGAGCGCGTCGACCCAGCCGCCGAAGTACCCGGCCAGGATGCCGAAGACCGTGCCGAGCACCACCGAGACCAGCGCCGCGAGGAACGCGACGAGCAGGGAGACGCGGGCGCCGTAGACGACGCGGCTGAACACGTCGCGGCCGTTGACCGGTTCGAGCCCGAAGAGGAAGTCGCCGCTCATGCCGCCCAAGCCGCCCTCCGGCAGGCCGGTTTCGGCGTTGAGCCTGTCGACGTGGAAGTCGTTCGGCGGATGGCCGAACAGCTTCACGATGAGCGGGGCGAAGACGGCCACCAGGATCAACAGGATCACGATGATGCCGCCGGCGAGGGCGACCTTGTCGCGCTTCAGCCGCGTCCAGGCGATACGCCCGGGCGACCGGCCCTGGATCTCCTTCTCGGGCACGCCGGCGGCAACCTCGACGGCGGAGGTCTCGGCCGCGCCGGTGTCATGCAATGGAGCCGTCATCGTTGTGGGGACCCCTCTCGCCGGCGGTGGCCGGCCCACGACCCGCCGCGCGGTGGCGGCATGGTTCACATCAGTGGTGCACAGCGTCGTGCTGATGGTGCGGTAGATCTCGCAAACGGGGCTCGTACGCTGGAGCGACGATCCTTGGAGCGGGAGTCTTCAACGGGCCCGCGATCAGCCGCCAGACCCCTCGGGCAATGGATGCGCAACCGTGATGTGGCGCACAACGTTCCGTTAACCGAACAGCCGATACCCGTGAGCGTGGTACGAGGCGGCCCAGGGCATGCCGAAAGCCGGCCGGGCGGAAGCCGCCCCGACGCCGGGAGGAGTCAATCGCCGCAGGTCAGAAGGTGGGGCGCGGCGGCGGGTAGCCGTAGCCGTAGGAAGCCGCGGGCGCGCCGCCGTAGGCCTCCCGGTCGAAGAACGGGCGGGAGTTGGCCCGCAGCCACATCGCGACCGGGTCGAACTCGTCCGACATCGCGACCGTGGAGACCGGCAGTCCGTCCGGCACCGCGCCGATGGACTGGCTCATCATCAACCGCGCCGCCTCGACGGACGGCCGGCTGGTGTCGTACAAATCCAGACCGATCACCAGATAGGGGGCGCCGAGGGCGGGTTGCACCCAAGCCCGGCGCAACGACCGCACAACGGGTGTACGGTGCGCGTTCTGCCCCAGCAGGGCGTAGAACTGCGGGATCTCGATCGCGGGTTCGCTGATCCGCAGGGGTCCGGCGGGCAGCCGGTCCAGGCCGACCGCGATCCGCCGCAGGTCGAGCCAGGGAATGCCGACGCCGCCGCCGGGGGCGTGCGGGTTGAGCCACAGTCCCCAGCGGTCGCGGTAGAGCGCGGCGGAGATCTGGCGGCCGCCGATCACCTCGTGCGCGCGGGTCCAGCCGCTGGCGGACAGCTCCTGCCCCGAGGTGACGCAGGGGGCGTAACCGAGGCCGTCGACCTCCATGTTGCCGTACTGGGCGTCGGGCGACCCGGGGGTCCCGTGCCACAGCAGCATCCACACGGAGCCGTCGGCGAGAGCGCGCAGCAGCGCCTCGTAGGCGTCGTACCGGCCGGGAGCGACCTGCTGCAGCATCTGCTCGATCTGACCGGCAGCCGCCGTACCTCCTCCCGCGACCGCGCTCACCTGTGTCCGCCCCTTTCCTGGGTCATCACCGCATCGCTCCGGGGCGCGGCGCCGCACCCCGCCCGGTCATCCAACCAGCTTACGAGTCCGCCGCGGCGGTGTCCGGCACGGTCACCGGTCACGGTCGTAGAACGGCCGGACCCGCTCCAGCATCCAGTCGCCGACCGGGTCCTGGGCGACGTCCAGCAGCACCAGCTGGACCGGCCAGGGCACGGGCACCGCGCCCAGCGCCCGGCCGAGCGCGTCGAGTACGAGCGCCTGGGTCTCGGGGGTCGCCAGGTCCACCTGGACGCCCACGAACAGCGTGGGGGCGCCGTCCTCGACACGGGCCAGGGCGCGCCGGGCGGTCCGTACGTCGGGCACCGTGGCGAACTCCAGCCCGGCGGCGGCCAGGAAGTCCACCGGTTCGTCCTGCCAGTCGGGCTGGAAGAGCAGCACCCGGCCGCCGGAGGCAGGGCCGTCCAGTTCCGTGCGGCCGGTCCGGCACAGCTCGGCGACGGCGGGCGGCGGCAGCGGCGCGCCGACCGCGCCGCCGGGGTTCACGGCGATGCCGAGCTGCGGGGGCAGGCCGCGGGCGAACTCCACGGCGGGGGCCACGGCGAAGGACATCCGGTCGCCGACGATCCGCAGGAACTGCTGTTCGGAGCTGAACACGGGGACGTACGCACCGCCGTCGATCTCCAGGGTCGGCAGATCGAGGTCGGTGCTGCCGGGGCCGCCGCCCTTGGGCAGCGGGATCCACACGTGGCTGCGGCCGAGGACCTCGACGATCCTGGCGCCCGCGCCCGGCACCCCGACGGAGGCGGCGAGCACCTCTTCGAGTTCGTTGCCGGGGAACGCGCCGTGCAGCGCCTCGGACCCGTCGCTCTGGATGCTCATCCCGTCCCCACCGCCATCTCGCCCAGCCTGCACAGCACCCTAACGGCTGCATGCCCGCCTTTGGTCGCCAGCCCGCGTCCGGCGCGGGATTCGCGCAGGTCGCGGGCCATGGCGGTCGTTCCGTACGGCGACTGCGGACCGTATCGGAAAAGTTGCGGACCGCAACTGGCCGTGCACACCGTGGTCGCGTACCCGGGTTGACATACCGAAGGGACTACCCATCCATGCGCACCAGCAAGGCGACCTATACCGCCGTATCCGCCGCGATCTGCGGCTCCCTGGTCCTGGGCTTCGCCGGCCCGGCTATCGCCGACGGGCCCATCCCGGACCGCCCCGCGTCCGCCAAGGCGGCCCCCCGCGAAACGTCCCACCGCCTCGTGGCCATCCACAAACTCCGCGACGCCATCCAGGACGCCGACGAGTTCATCGCGGAGGCCAGGCAGCGGGACCCGGACCGCTTCCGCCTCGGCTTGTTCCGGGACCGAGTGGAGACGAACGGCATCAACGCGGTCCAGGCCAGCAAGAAGGCTGCGCTGAAGGCCAAGATCCGAGGAAAGAAGGCCGACCCGTCCGACGACCTGGTGGGCCTGCTGGAGCGGCTGCTCGAAGGCGTCGACGAGCTGCTCGCCGCGGTCCTGGCCGACCGGGACAAGAGCGTGCGGATGACCCTGGAGCAGGACCTGTCGGACGTGCAGGAGGACCTGCGGCTCGTGCTGCCCAGGCTGCTGACCGTACTGCTCTAGCCCGACGGTCCGTGAAGACGGACAGCCCGGAAGACCTCACTCGAAGCCGATGCCCTCCAGGGCATCGGCGGCGGGGCGGTCCAGCAGCACCGCCGAGGCGCAGCCCCGCGGCGGGCTGCCGCCCTCGGCGTCGGCCACCAGGCGGGCCACGGCCCGCCGGTGCCGGAGGAAGGCGTATCCGGAAACCCCGCGACCACGTGCCGCCTGCCCCCTGAGCGCGAGGGCAGGCGGCACGTCCAACAGCACCAGGTGCAGCCTGCGGCCCCGCCGCCGGGCGTGCCACGCCAGCCAGCGGCGCACCCAGCGCAGGGTGCCGCAGTCGTGCACCACCACACTCGCGCCCGAGCGCAGCGCGCGGCGCAATCCCGCGTAGTGCGCCAGCCGCACCAGCGGGCGGTACAGCCCGTACGGCAGCCAGCCCGGCAGCCGCCGCTCCCAGCTCTCCCGGGTGTCCTGGGAGTCGACGCGCAGCACCGGGCCACCGCGCCGGTCCAGTCCGGGCACGGTCCGCCGCATCAGGGTGGACTTGCCGCTGCCGGGCAGTCCGGAGGCGACGGCGAGGTCCCCGGCCGGGAAGCGCAGCTCACCGGCCGGGGCGACGGCCCCGCGCAGATCGTGGACGGGCCGGCTCCGGCCGGGCCGGAGCACCGGCCGCAAGGGCCCCGCGACCTGCCCGCGCGGCAGCGGGCATCCCTGTGCGACATCGTTCTGACACCTGCGCTGCCTGTGCACGTGATCGTCCTCCTGGGTCCGGTCACCGCCGCCTACCCGAAGAGTGTCAAGGGAAGGTAATGGCGCACAAGGAACGACTGATTCCCGTCCGGGGGTTCCCTTGTGGCGCGTACGTGCGATGATGTGCGCGCCAACTGCATACCGGCCGCTTGAATCCGCGCGGGAGAGTCCCCGGACCGGCAGTCACTGCCGAGCACGGGGCGCCGAAGGAGCAAGTCCTCCCTTGAATCTCTCAGGCCCCGATACCGCGCGGGCGAGGCAGATCTGAAAAGCGAGCCGCCGACGCGGCTCCGCCGAAGGTGCAAGCCGTCCCCCGCCCGGGGTCACGGTGAAGCTCTCAGGTTCCGATGACAGATGGGGAGAAACGTCACCCATACGCCCTCGCCTGGGAGTAATGACCATGACAGACGCCCCCCGTCATACGGCTCTGGACGCGCTGCACCGCGCGCTCGGCGCCACCATGACCGACTTCGCGGGCTGGGACATGCCGCTGCGCTACGGCAGCGAGCGTGACGAGCACACCGCCGTGCGGACCCGCGCGGGCCTGTTCGACCTCTCGCACATGGGCGAGATCGCCCTCACCGGCCCGCAGGCCGGGCAGGCGCTGGACCACGCGCTGGTGGGGAACCTGTCGACGCTCGCGGTCGGCCGGGCCCGGTACACGATGATCTGCGACGCCGAGGGCGGCATCCTCGACGACCTGATCGTCTACCGGCTGGCCGACCAGGAGTACATGGTCGTGGCGAACGCCTCCAACGCCCAGGTGGTGCTGGACGCGCTGACCGAGCGGGCCGCGGGCTTCGACGCCCAGGTACGGGACGACCGCGACGCGTACGCGCTGCTCGCCGTCCAGGGACCGCAGTCCCCCGCCATCCTCGCCTCGCTCACCGACGCCGACCTCGACGGCCTGAAGTACTACGCCGGGCTGCCCGGCACCGTCGCCGGGGTGTCCGCCCTGATCGCCCGCACCGGCTACACGGGCGAGGACGGCTTCGAGCTGTTCGTGGACCCGGCCGACGCCGAGAAGCTGTGGCAGGCGCTGACCGAGGCGGGCGCGGACGCGGGCCTGGTGCCGTGCGGGCTCTCCTGCCGGGACACCCTGCGCCTGGAGGCGGGCATGCCGCTGTACGGGCACGAGCTGACCACCGCGACGACGCCGTTCGACGCCGGGCTCGGCCGGGTGGTGAAGTTCGAGAAGGAAGGCGACTTCGTGGGCCGGGCGGCGCTGGAGGCGGCCGCCGAGCGGGCGAAGGCCGCGCCCCCGCGGAAGCTGGTGGGGCTGGTCGCCGAGGGCCGCCGGGTGCCGCGCGCCGGGTTCTCGGTGGTGGCGGCGGACGGCACGGTGATCGGTGAGGTCACCTCCGGCGCGCCGTCCCCGACGCTGGGCAAGCCGATCGCCATCGCGTACGTGGACGCCGCGTACGCCGAGCCGGGCACCGAGGGCGTCGCGGTGGACATCCGCGGCGCCCACGAGCCGTACGAGGTCGTGGCCCTCCCCTTCTACAAGCGGCAGCGCTGACCTCTTCTCCTTCTACAACCGGCAGGGCCCACCTCGCGCACCGGCTTCGGCGGTGACGAATTGGTCACCCTCGTCCCACCTGGCAAGACCCACGGCACAGGCACACCTTCGGATCCAGGAGAATTCACGTCATGAGCAACCCCCAGCAGCTTCGCTACAGCAAGGAGCACGAGTGGCTGTCGCCCGCCGAGGACGGCGTGTCGACGGTCGGCATCACCGAGCACGCCGCCAACGCGCTCGGTGACGTGGTCTACGTCCAGCTTCCGGAGGTCGGGGCCACGGTGACCGCGGGCGAGTCCTGCGGTGAGCTGGAGTCCACCAAGTCCGTGAGCGACCTGTACTCGCCGGTGACGGGTGAGGTCACCGCGGTCAACGACGATGTCGTCACCGACCCGTCGCTGGTGAACACCGCCCCGTTCGAGGGTGGCTGGCTGTTCAAGGTCCGCATCACGGGTGAGCCGGACGACCTGCTCTCCGCTGACGAGTACACCGAGTTCTCCGGCTCTTAAGGACCCTGACGCATGTCGCTTCTGAACAGCTCCCTGCACGAGCTCGACCCGGACATCGCCGCCGCCGTCGACGCCGAGCTCCACCGCCAGCAGTCCACCCTGGAGATGATCGCGTCGGAGAACTTCGCTCCGGTCGCGGTCATGGAGGCCCAGGGCTCGGTCCTCACCAACAAGTACGCCGAGGGCTACCCCGGCCGCCGCTACTACGGCGGCTGCGAGCACGTCGACGTCGTCGAGCGGATCGCCATCGAGCGGATCAAGGCGCTCTTCGGCGCCGAGCACGCGAACGTGCAGCCGCACTCCGGTGCCCAGGCCAACGCGGCGGCGATGTTCGCGCTGCTCAAGCCCGGCGACACGATCATGGGTCTGAACCTCGCGCACGGCGGGCACCTGACCCACGGCATGAAGATCAACTTCTCCGGCAAGCTCTACAACGTGGTCGCCTACCACGTGGACGACACCGGCGTCGTGGACATGGCCGAGGTCGAGCGGCTGGCCAAGGAGGCCAAGCCGAAGCTGATCGTGGCCGGCTGGTCGGCGTACCCGCGCCAGCTGGACTTCGCCGCCTTCCGCCGGATCGCGGACGAGGTCGGCGCCTACCTGATGGTGGACATGGCCCACTTCGCGGGCCTGGTCGCCGCCGGGCTGCACCCCAACCCGGTGCCGCACGCCCACGTCGTGACCACGACCACCCACAAGACGCTGGGCGGCCCGCGCGGCGGCGTGATCCTGTCCACGGCCGAGCTCGCCAAGAAGATCAACTCGGCGGTCTTCCCCGGTCAGCAGGGCGGCCCGCTGGAGCACGTCATCGCGGCGAAGGCGGTGTCCTTCAAGGTCGCGGCGTCGGAGGAGTTCAAGGAGCGCCAGCAGCGCACCCTGGACGGCGCCCGCATCCTGGCCGAGCGCCTGACGCAGCCCGACGTGGCCGAGGTCGGCGTCTCCGTCCTGTCCGGCGGCACGGACGTGCACCTGGTCCTGGTGGACCTGCGCAACTCCGAGCTGGACGGCCAGCAGGCCGAGGACCGGCTGCACGAGATCGGCATCACGGTCAACCGCAACGCCATCCCGAACGACCCGCGCCCCCCGATGGTCACCTCGGGCCTGCGGATCGGCACCCCGGCGCTGGCCACGCGCGGCTTCACCGCGGACGACTTCCGCGAGGTCGCCGACATCATCGCCGAGGCGCTCAAGCCGACCCATGACACGGAGCCGCTCAAGGCCCGCGTCACGGCGCTCGCCGAGAAGCACCCGCTGTACTCCGGGCTGTAACCGCACGCCCACACGCCCGACACGGGGCACTGTGCACACTGGAAGGTGCGCGCAGTGCCCCCGGGTGCCGGCGCACACCGCGTACGCGCACCACATCCGCGCACCGCATCCGCGCACGCGCACCACATCCGCGCACGGCATCCACCGCACGACCGCTCACCAGCAGAAAAAGGGGTCCGCCACCGTGGCCATCTCCGTCTTCGACCTCTTCTCCATCGGCATCGGCCCGTCCAGCTCCCACACGGTCGGCCCGATGCGCGCCGCGCGCATGTTCACCGGCCGGCTGAAGAAGGACGGCCTCCTCGCCCAGACGGCCTCGGTCCGCGCGGAGCTGTTCGGCTCCCTCGGCGCGACCGGTCACGGCCACGGCACCCCCAAGGCCGTCCTCCTCGGCCTGGAGGGCCACTCCCCCCGCACCGTCGACGTGGAGACCGCCGACGACGAGGTGGAGCGGATCCGCAGCACCGGGCGGCTGCGGCTGCTCGGCGCCGAGATAGGGGCCGCTCACGAGATCGCCTTCGACGAGTCGACCGAGCTGATCCTGCACCGCCGCCGCTCGCTGCCGTACCACGCCAACGGCATGACGCTCTTCGCATACGACGCCGAGGGCGTGCCGCTGCTGGAGAAGACGTACTACTCGGTCGGCGGCGGGTTCGTCGTGGACGAGGACGCGGTCGGCGAGGACCGGATCAAGCTCGACGACATGGTCCTGAAGTACCCCTTCCGCACCGGCGACGAGCTGCTGCGCCTCTCCCACGAGACCGGCCTTTCCATCTCCGCGCTGATGCTGGAGAACGAGAAGGCCTGGCGCACGGAGGAGGAGATCCGCGCGGGCCTGCTGGAGATCTGGGAGGTGATGCGCGCGTGCGTGGCCCGCGGCCTGTCCCGCGAGGGCATCCTCCCCGGCGGCCTCAAGGTCCGCCGCCGCGCCGCGCACTCCGCCCGCCAGCTGCGCGCCGAGGGCGACCAGCAGGCGCACGCCATGGAGTGGGTCACGCTCTACGCGATGGCGGTCAACGAGGAGAACGCCGCGGGCGGCCGCGTGGTGACCGCCCCCACCAACGGTGCGGCGGGCATCATCCCCGCGGTCCTGCACTACTACCTCAACTTCGTGCCCGGCGCCGACGAGGAGGGCGTGGTCCGCTTCCTGCTCGCCGCGGGCGCCATCGGCATGCTCTTCAAGGAGAACGCCTCCATCTCCGGCGCCGAGGTCGGCTGCCAGGGCGAGGTCGGCTCGGCCTGCTCCATGGCCGCCGGCGGCCTGGCCGAGGTCCTGGGCGGCTCCCCCGAGCAGGTGGAGAACGCCGCGGAGATCGGCATGGAGCACAACCTCGGCCTGACCTGCGACCCGGTCGGCGGCCTGGTCCAGATCCCGTGCATCGAGCGCAACGGCATGGCCTCGGTCAAGGCCGTCACCGCCGCCCGCATGGCCCTCCGCGGCGACGGCCGCCACCACGTCTCGCTGGACAAGGTCATCAAGACCATGAAGGAGACGGGCGCCGACATGAAGGTCAAGTACAAGGAGACGGCGCGCGGGGGCCTCGCGGTCAACGTCATCGAGTGCTAGCCCCGCCGGTCAGCGCGGCCGGGTGGTCAGTACCGCGGTCTCGGAGCGGAAGCCGTGCCCCAGTTCCGGGCCGAGGCCGTGGTAGTGGCGGAAGTTGTAGATCAGCGGGCTCCACAGGGCGGGGTCGATGTGCTGGGTGCCGGGGATGACGACGCGCGGGTCGGCGTGGACGCGGAGCACCTCCGTCTCGACGGCCCAGAAGACCCCGTCGGCGCTGGGGGTGAGCTGTCGCACCCTGGCCTCCAGTTGGAGCGGGCACTCCGCGACGCGCGGCGGGCGGACCACCTCCGACTCCTGGGGGTGGAGCCCGGCGGCGGCGAACTTGTCGGGCTCGTGGCGGTAGAAGGCCCGCTTGCCCGGCGGCACCGGGTCCGCGCCCGTCAGCGGCGCCAGGCGCTCCACGGCCCGCCACAGCTCCGGTGACGGCAGGCTGATCACCAACTCCGGGCGGGCCGCGAGATTGTCCGCCGTCCGGCTCTCCCTGCCTATGCCGAGCACCACGGCCTGCCCCAGGGCCCAGGCGGAGGAGACGGGGGCGAGATTGGGCGTGCCGTCAGGGTTCTCGGTGCTGAGCAGGGCCACGGGCGTACCGAAGTACAGGATGCTCGGGGTGATGGTCAGATGCCGCCGGCCGGTGCCGGCCGGGGCCTGCGATGCGCTGTTCATGGCCGATGACCGTAGGCGCCCGACGCTTCGGTGACGGTCGAAGCGTCCGCCCGCCACAATGGCCGCGTGCACAGCTTCCACGCCTACGAGGACGGACCGGACCTCGCCGCGCTCGCGTCCCTGCTGGCCGACCGCACCCGCGCCGCGTTCTGTCTCGCGCTGCTGGACGGCCGGGCGTGGACGGCGACCGAGCTGGCCCGGCACGCGGGCGTCGCGCTGTCGACGGCGACCGGGCATCTCAACCGGCTGGTGGCCGGCGGGCTGCTGGCGGAGGAGCGGCAGGGCCGGCACCGCTACGTACGGCTCGCGGGCGCGGACACCGCGGAGATGATCGAGAGCCTGGCGACGCACGCGCCCTACCGGCCGGCCCCGGTGCGCTCGCTGGCGGACGCCAACCGGCGCCGCGCCCTGTCCCGCGCCCGTACCTGCTACGACCACCTCGCCGGCGTGCTGGGCGTGGCGGTGACCGACGCGATGACGGACCGGGGCTACCTCGGCTGGGACTACGGCCCCGCCCTGACGGCGGCGGGCCTGCGCTGGCTGCGGGAGACCGGTGTCGCGGACGACCGCCCGGTGGGCTCGCGCCGCCCCCATGTCCGTACCTGCCTGGACTGGACCGAGCGCCGTCCCCACCTGGCGGGAGCCCTGGGAGCCGCGTTGTTCCGGCACGCGATGGACGCCGGGTGGCTGACGCGGCGGGGCACCTCGAGGGTCGTGCTCGTCACCGAGGCCGGCGCGGTGGCGCTGCGCGAGCGGCTCGGACTGCCGGACGAGGTGCTGGCGCCCGCGCCGTAGACACGGGGACGCGGGTGTCGACCGCGAACCGATCGGGGAACGGTCAACAGGCGACCGGAAGAGGCCGGTTGGATACAGGGCGGCAGGAGAGACGGGGTGGCTGAGGAGTGCCAGAACGCGGGAGCTACGACCTCAACGCGGTCGTGTACGAGCTGCGGCGGGCGGGCGCCGGGGGTGTGCCGGACGCCGCGACCGCGATCCGGCTGACCGCGCTGATCTGCGACCGGCTCGGGTGCCGTACGCCGCGCGAGGCGTACGAGCGGATGTACGCGGACTGGCGTGACCTGGCGGAAGACACCGTGCGGGCGGGCATGTTCGCCGGACAGGTGCTCACCCTGCTTCCCCTGTTGCAGTACGAGGGGCCGTGCGCCACGCCGGCGCAACAGGAGGAGCTGTTCCGCTGCGCGATCGCCCACGGTCCGACGGAGCCGCAGTGGCGGGCGGGCGTTCTCGGGGCGGCCGGGATGGCGGTGCTCAACGGCACCATGTCCGCCGATCCGGCGCGGATGAAGGAGGCGCTGGCCCGGCTGGAGCAGGCCCGCGAGCTGATGCCGCCGGGCTCTCCCGAGCGGGACGCGATCGAGCTGTCCCACGCGGCCGTACGGGCGCACCTGGCCCAGCTCAGCGGCGGTGAGGAGGACTTCGACTCGGCCGTGGCGGATCTCCAGCGGCTGAGCGGTTCGGAGGTGCTCGATCCCGGCGCGCGCCTGGCCATGGAGGGCCAGCTCGCCGGGTTCCGCGCCCGGCAGGCCACCCGGCGCGAGGACGAGGCGGCGCTGGCCGCGGCCGTCCGCGAGTTGGAGGCCGTGCTGGCCCGGATCCCGCCCGACCACCTCGACCGCAGCCGCATCCAGGGGTTTCTGGACGCCTCGCGAGCCAACCTGCTGATGCTCCGGGCGCACCGCACCGGCACGTTTCCGCCCTCCGGCCTCGGCCCGGCCATGCCCCCGCTGGAGGAGGTGCGGCGTCTGCTGTCGACTCTGCCGACAGACGTGCGGATCGACGAGCTCGGGAGCACCGGGATCAACCGGGCGGGCTACGCGACGGCCGCCGACGACGCGAAGGGGGTCTCGGAGGGACTGGAACTGCTCGAAGAGGCCCTGGACCTGCTCGACGCCGACGACGACCGCTGGCTGCGCTTCGCCTCCAGCGCCGGGGTGGGCCACTGCGTCCTCTCCGGCCTGCCCGGCGTGCCGGTGACGCGCCGGAGGCACCACCTCGACCAGGGCATCTCCTGGCTGTCGCACACGCTGCGGCTCGCGGGAGGCCCGGAGCACCCGCTGTGGGCCACCATGGGGATGGCTCTGGCGACGGCCTACCGCAGACGGGGCGGCACGCTGCCGTTCGACCCGCGGTCGGCGCGCCGCAACCGCGAGGAGGCCCGGCGGATCGGCCTCGACGCCCTGCGCGGGACGACCTGGAGCGTGCTGCTCCAGTCCGGTACGGCACACGCGGCCGAGGTCGGCCGGCAGGCGGCGGAGAGCGCGCTCGACGTCGCCCGCTGGTGTCTGCTCGACGGCGCGTACGACGACGCCGTACGGGCCCTGGACGCCGGGCGCGGGCTGCTGCTGCACGCGGCCACGGTGGCGGCCACGGTCCCGCAGACGCTGGCCTCGCTCGGGCACGCCGACCTGGCGGCGGAGTGGGAGGCGGCGGGGCCCGATCCGGGCGGCCGGGCGATGGCGCTGGACGGAACGGCAGTCATGGGTCTGTCGAATGGAACGGGGGTCGTGGGCCCGTCGGATGGAACGGGGGTCATGGGCCCGTCGAGCAGACTGCGCCGCCGGGTGCTGGACGCGCTGAGCGCGTCCCCGCACGGACCGCGCATGCTGGAACCGCCCACGACCGGCGAGATCGGCGCGGCGCTGCGCACCCTGGGAGCCACCGCCCTGGTGTACCTGGTGCCGGGCGGCGAGCTGATGCCCAGTGAGGACCGGGTGCCCGGCGGTGCGCTGATCGTCTCCGCCGACGGGTCGGTACGGCACCTCCCGCTGCCCGGACTGGCGGCGGACGCGGCCCCGTTGGCGGAGTACCGGGCCACGGGCGCCCCCGGCCGCGACATGGGCGGGCCGCCGGCCGACCCGGCGCGGCCGCCACTCGACGGCCGGGCCGCGCTGGAGGGGCGGGCCGCGCTGGAGCGGCTGTGCGACTGGGCGGGGGAAGCGGTGATGGGCCCGCTGCTGGCGGCGCTGCCGCGCGGGTTCGGCCGCGCTCCGGCGGTCGTCCTGGTGCCGGTGGGCGCCTTGGGCATGGTTCCGTGGCACGCGGCCCGTACCGCCGGGCGGCGCGGGCCGCGCCACGCGTGCCAGGACGCGCAGATCTCGTACCTGCCCTCGGCCCGGCTGCTGTGCGAGCTGGCCGCCCGCCCGGCGCCGCCCGCGACGGCGGCCGGGCGGCGGTCCCTCGTCGTGGGGGACCCCACGGGCGATCTGCGGCACGCCGCCGAGGAGGCCGCGGCGATCCGCGCCGCCTTCTGCCCGGAGGCCGAGCTCCTGGACGACCGCACGGGGACGCCGGAGGCGGTACGGGACTGGCTGCGGCGGCAGCGCGGCGGGCTGCTCCACCTGGCCTGCCACGGCGTGGTGCGGCACGGGGAGCGGCACAGCTCCTATCTCGACCTGGCCGGGGGCCGCCTGACGGCGGAGGAGCTGACCGAGGGCGCCGATCGGTATCCGGACCTCGGCCTGGTGGTGCTCGCCGCGTGCAGCACCAACGTGTCCGGGCGGGGCTACGACGAGGCGTACAGCCTCGCCACGGCGTTCCTGGTCGCCGGGGCCCGCTCGGTGCTGGGCTCGCTGTGGACCGTGCCGGACGGGGCCACGTCCCTGCTGATGTACATGGCGCACCACTTCATGCACCGCGCGGGGCTGCCGCCCGGCGCGGCGCTGCGCCGGGCGCAGTTGTGGATGCTGGACGACCGCAGGGAGACACCCGCCGGGATGCCGCGGGAGCTGGCGGACCGGGTGCCGTCCATCGACGCGCGGGACCTGGCGGGGTGGGCCGGGTTCACCCACCTCGGCTGGTGAGCGGCGCCGTCGGCTCACGGGACCACGGTGCGGAGTGCGACCGTGGCGGTCCCCCAGCGGCCGGTCCCGTGCGGCGCGCCGCCCAGGTCGCGGCCGCCCGTGCCGGGGGCGTCGAAGCGCAGCATCGCGTCGGCCGGTCCGGTGGCATCCCGTCCCACAAGGTCGTCCGGGGGCCACGCCGGGAGCCGGAACGGCGCAGTGTTCAGCTCGTTCTCGGTCACGATCAGCTTCAGCCAATCCTGTACGGCCGCGCCCGGCCGGAGCGGGCGGGAGCCGGGCAGTTGCAGCCACACCGGGTCGCCGCCCCGCGCCAGGCCGGTCCGACCGGGGCCGACGAAGTCTCCCGGGTACAGCGCCGGATGGGCCTCGTGGCTGTCGGTCAGGTTCAGCAGCACGCACCACAGCTTCCGCCCGGAGTCGTTGTGGATGCGCACCCTCGTCAGCGGCGGGCTGCCGTCGGGCCCGTACGCGTACAGGTGCTCACCGGCCGCCGAGAGCCCGCCACCGCCTCTGAGCGGCTCCAGGGAGACGCGGACGAGGGCCGACAGGCCGGGGTCCGGGTTGTCGAGGTCGCGCAGGGCGCGCCAGCGGGCGATGTGCGTGAGGCAGGCGGCGACCTGCGCGGCGTCCCCGGGCGAGCTCAGCGGCAGGAACCGCCCGGCGTCCAGCCCCCGGTGCCGCACCCGGGCCTGCGCCCCGGTGATGTCGACGGTGACGTGGGCCGACGGCGGTGTGCGGCCCTCGTCTCCCGTCGGGACCAGGGTCAGCAGCGCGGCACCCGCGATCGCCTCTCGCAGCGCGGCGGCGGCGTGGCCGGTGGCTCCGGTGACCGCGACCGTGGTGGGCGGCAGCGCCAGCGCCGACGGCGTCACCGGATGGGCCGTCTCCCGGTCGGCCGCGCCCGGCTGCCAGCCGACCGGTTCCACGCGCGCCGTCTCCGGCTCCACCGTACGCACCACCACGCGCGCCCCGGCGCGCCGCCCGCCGCCCGGCGCCGCCAGCACGGTGAACTCGACGCCGGGGGCCCGCAGCCCGTGCGCGGCACCGCAGTTGACCTGCCAGCCGCCGATCGTGTGGCGGAGCCGGAAGGGCGCGGCCGGGAGCGGGTCACCGTGCAAGGACCGCCGGTCGCCGGCGCCGACCAGCTGCGGGTGCTGCCGGGGACTGAGCCGGCCCACCCGGTCGGCGACCTCGTCGTGCAGCTCCCCGTACGCGGCCAACGGACCGGTCGTGCCCAGCGCGTGCAGCAGCGCGTGGCTGAACAGACCGCGCGGGCGCCCGTCCAGATGTCCCTCGCGGGCCTTCTCGTCCAGTCGGCTCGCGGCCAGCAGCACATGCCGGGGGCGGTACGGTCCGGGCCCGGCCGCGCCGCGGCCGCCGGGCGTCCGCCACCACGGCTGCCACGCGGTGCCGCGCGGGACGAAGCCGTCGTCGTCGCCGCGCGTCGCGCCGCCGGAGTAGCAGCAGTCCAGTACGGCGACGACATGGGCGCCCCGGTCGGCGATGCCGTCCAGCAGGCCACCGAGTTCGGCGTCGGCGAGGAGGGGCTGCCCGCCGGGGGTGAGGCTGTCGTGGCACACGAGCGCCTGGGACATGCCGGTGGCTTCGCGGGGGTCGTCGGTCGGGGCCTGCGCGCCGTGGCCGCTGAACCACAGCAGGGCCGTGTCCCCGGGGCCGCCGAGCGCGAGGTGGTCCGCGATGCCCCGCAGGACCGCGGCCCGGGTCGCCTCCCGGTTGTGCAGCGGGCGCACGCGGGCGTCCAGGTCGGGCCGCCCACGGAGCCATTCCGCCGCGGCCGTCACATCGTTGACGCAGCCGCCCAGGGGCTGCTTCGGATAGTCGTCGATCCCCACCAGCAGGGCGTACACGGTGCGCATGCGGTGAGCATGGCAGGGTGCGGCGGGCGGATGGGGGGCGTTTGCCGGTCGGTTACCGGAGGGTCCGAGGCCGGATGGTCCGATGCCCGGTGTCGCGATGCCGGATGGTGCGATGCCGGATGGTGCGATGCCGGATGGTCCGGCGCGGCCACCGCGGCCCGCACCCCGGCCACCGCGGCCCGCGCGCGGGCCGCCAGCGCGCGGCGGTCGTCGCCGGGGGCGGGCAGCAGCGGCGGGTGGACCGTCACGCGGACGGTGAGGCCCGCGGCGCGGTTCACCCGGCGCAGCGAGGTGGCGAAGTCGTCGTCGCCGACGAACGCCGCCACCGTGGTCGGGCCGCGGTGCTGGAGGTAGTCGAGGGTCACCGGCCGGATGGGGGCGCCCGCGTCGAGGGCCGCCTGGAAGGTCGCCCGGCGGAAGGTGCCGCCCGTGCCGGCGCACCAGGTGACTCCCTGCGGGAAGACCATCACCGAGCGGCCGTCGCGCAGCAGCCCGGACATCCGGTCGACCGTGCCGGGCAGGGAGCGCAGGCTGTCGCGGTCGATGAACAGGGTTCCGGCCCGCCGCGTGAGCGGGCCGACCACGGGCCAGTCGGCCACCTGCCGCTTGGCCAGCATGGTGACCGGTTCGACGGCGAGCAACGCGATGACGTCCAGCCAGGAGATGTGGTTGGCGACGACGAGGGTGCCGCCGCGGCCGGGCACGGTCAGCGGCCCGGAGCCGCCCGGTACGGTCGCCGGTCCGCCTTGCCACTCCGGCCGTCCGGACATCCGTACGTCCAGCCGTACGTCCAGCGCGTCCAGCACCGCCTGCGCACGGGAGCGCAGCACCGCGGGTTCGGCGATGCGCCCGCCGCGCAGCAGGGCGCCGGCCACCGTACGCGCCAGGGCTCCGGTGCGCCGCCAGGCGACGGCGGCCGGAACCGGGGGCGCGGCGGGTGCGGCGCAGCCAGGGGTGCACGGGGACCACGGGCCCCAGGTGTTCACCGGGTTTCGCCCAGGAAGTAGCGGCGGTACCGGTCGTTGATCCGCTCGGTGTCGAGGACAACGAAGAAGTCGGCGTCGTCGAAGTCCCGTTCGTGGTGCGGCGCGCCGCACATCCAGGCGCCGACCCGCAGGTAGCCGCGCAGCAGCGGCGGCAGGTCGGCGTAGGCGGGCTCGGGGGTCAGGGTGCGGGTGGGCATCCAGGGCTCGAGGGGCTGGACCCGCAGCTCCGGCGGCGCGGCGTGCTTGGTGGTGCCCAGCAGCCAGGCGTTGGCGGCGGCCTGCCCGCCGTCGGCCAGCGGGACGGAGGCGCAGCCGGCGAGGTAGCGGTAGCCCGACAGCAGGACGTAGCGGGCGAGTCCGGCCCACATCAGGTTGATCACGGCGCCGGAGCGGTGGTCGGCGTGGACGCAGGCGCGCCCCGCCTCGACCATCGTGGCGCGGACGGTCGCGGGGAGGGCGCGCAGGTCGAACTCGGTGTCGGAGAAGAGCCGCTCGGAGCGCCCCGGCGGGAGCAGGCGGTAGGTGCCGACCACCTCGCCGGTGGCGGTCTCGGTGACGATCAGGTGGTCCATGACGTCGTCGAACGCGTCGACGTCGCGGCCGTCGCCGGTCACCTGGAGGCGGGCGCCCTTCTCCTGTCCGAAGACCTGGTAGCGCAGCCGCTGCGCGGCGTGGACCTGTTCCTTGGTGTCCGCTATGGAGGTGACGTAGTTGCGGGTGGCGGGTGGCGGGGCGGCGGAGGTCGAGAGCAGGGGCATGCCTGGGCTCCGTTCGAGGGAACTGCCGTGCCTATGACCCGACCACCATCGCGGCGGTGCCGAACGCCCCGGTGTCCGCGCGGTGACCGGCGCGGGAACGCTCGCGGCAGCGCTCGCGCGGCATGCGCGCCATCCCCCCGTCACGCCCTAACGCGGTGGGGCGCCCGTCCACGGGGTGATGCCCGCCTGCTCGGGATGGATCGGGGTGAACCGCACCGGGAGGTGTGCCAGCGCCGTGTGGAAGGGCCCGGGGCGCCAGGGCAGCCCTGGGCGCGGGGTGGTGAGCTCCATGTCGCACAGATGGCTGGTGATCTGCTCGATGGCCGTCGTCGCCATGAGCAGCGCGTGGCCGCGTACGGGGCAGGCGTGCGGGCCCGCGGACCAGGCGAGGTGGGCGCCGCCGTCGGTGCGGGGGCCGGGCGGCAGTCCGTCGGGCGTGGTGTTCGCGGCGGCGTACGAGACGAGGACCAGCTGCCCGGCCTGGATGCGCACGCCGTGGAAGTCGACGGCGGTCCGGGGGAAGTGGGCGCCGTAGTTGGCGAGCGGCGGCTCGTTGCGCAGGACGTCGTGGACCGCGTCCCGGGCGGTGAGGGCGCCCCCGGCCAGCGAGCTGTAGTAGCGGTCGTCGCTGAGCATGCGGGACAGGGCGTTGGAGATGAGGTCGGCGGTGGGCTCGTTCCCGGCGGCGAGGGTCAGGATGACGTGGTGGACGACCTCCTCGGCGCTCAGGCCCGCCGGGTGGTCGAGGTAGCGGGAGATGAGGTCCGGGCCGCGCCGCCGCTGTTTGAGGGCGACGAGTTCGGTGACGTAAGCCTCGAACTCGGCCACGGAGCGGGTGGTCTCCTCCGGGTTCTGCGCCTCCAGTATCCCGGCCAGCGGGGCCAGCAGCCGGTCGTGGTCCTCGTACGGCACGCCGAAGAGCTGGTTGAACAGGACCAGCGGCAGCGGTCGGGCGTAGCCGGCGACCAGGTCGGCGCTGCCGGTGGCGGCGAACCGGCGGATCAGCGAGTCGGCGGCACGCGCGGTCTCCGCCCGCAGCGCGTGCGGGTCGATCATGGCGAACGCGTCGGTGATGACGCGCCGGTAACGGGCGTGCGTCTCGCCGTCGTTGGTCAGCGCGGTGGGCCGCCAGCCCAGCATCGGCAGCACCGGGCAGTCCGGCGGCACGGTGGCCTGCCAGGCGCGGGGGTCCTTGCTCCAGGTCGCGGTGTCGTGCAGCAGGTCGAGGGCGGCGCGGTAGCCGACGACCAGGTACGCGCCGACGCCGGGCGCGATGTCGACGGGGGCGACCTGCCCGTACTCGCGCAGCCGCGCGTACACCGCCTGCGGGTGTGCGGCGAAGTCCGGCCCGTACAGCGGGATCGCGGGCATGTGGTGCGGTTGCGCGGGCGAGGTCATGGGGCGGCGTCCAGGGTGGTGTGGGCGATCAGGTACGAGACCAGCGCGATCAGCGCGTCGACGGCGGAGTCGGCGTCGCGGGCGTCGCAGCCGACCAGGGGGGTGTGCGGCGCGAGGTCGAGGTGGTCGCGGATGACGTCCAGGCTGTGGGCGGGCGAGTCGGGGAAGGTGTTCACGGCGACGGCGTAGGGCGTCCCGGCCTCCTCGATCAGGTCGAGGACCTCGAAGGACGCGTCCAGCCGCCGGGTGTCGACCAGCACCAGCACGCCCAACGCGCCGTGGGCGATCTCCTGCCACAGGCGCAGGAAGCGGCGCTGCCCCGGGGCGCCGAAGAGATAGAGCACCAGGTCGCCGGGGAGGGTGCGGCGGCCGAAGTCGAGGGCGACGGTGGTGCCGGTCTTGTCGCGGATGCCGTGCAGGTCGTCGACGAGTTCCCCGGCCCGGGTCATCACCTCCTCGGTGTGCAGCGGCCGGGTCTCGGAGACCGTCTGGACCAAGGTGGTCTTGCCGACGCCGAAGGCCCCGGCGATGACGATCTTCACGAGTGTCTGCCGGGTGTCCGTCAGATAGCCGGGGAATCCGGTGCGTGCCCCGCCCGCGGGGGCCGCCGGGATCGCCGGTGTGCTGTCATTCGCCTCGTATGGCACGGAGCCCACTGAGCACCCTCTCCAGTAACTGCGTGTCCTGCTGGTCCGCCTGGGGCACGGGGGCACGGGCCCGCAGATGGCCCTGGTCGACGAGCTCGGCCACCAGCACCTTGGCGACGCCGACGGGCAGCCGGGCGTACGCGGCGACCTCCGCGAGCGACAGCGGCCCGCCGCTGAGGAGTTCGGCGATGCGGTAGCGGGGCGGGTCGAGTCCGGGCGGCACCTGGTCGGTGGCCGCGCTGAGCAGCGAGAGCGCGTCCAGGGTGTTGCGGCTGGGCTCGGCGCGGTCGCCGAGCGCCATGAAGGACGGGACGAACGGTCTGCTCTGCCGCCCGCCCGTCATGAGGCCGTCGCGCCGCTGTCACGCGCCTCGGCGGTCATGACCTTCTCGCCCAGGGTGGTGACCTGGATCTGTACGTGGTGGGAGAGGATCTCCATGTCGCAGCCGCGGTCGGCGAAGACCGCCAGAAAGGTGTTCTCCCCCGCCGGGACGGCGAAGACGTAGCCGTTGTCCGTGGCGACGACCACCTGTTCCACCGCGGTCCGCGGGTCGCCGGACAGCTCCCTGGCCAGGGTGCGGGCGGCGCCCTGGAGCGCGGACATCATCGCCGCCGCCCCCTCGCCGGCCTCCCGGGTCAGCCGGGGGGAGGCACCGGTCACCATGCCGTCGGAGGACAGCACGACCCCGTGGCGTACGCCCTTGAGGACCAGCAGGGGGTCCAGGACCCAGGACATGTCGGGGCGGACGGTGCGCTTGGGGGCGGTCATGAGGAGGTGTTCCCTTCCTGGCGGTCCTGGCCGTCGTGGGGGTCCAGGGGGTGCGGGGGGTGCGGGGCGTCCTGGTGGCCGGACCGGCGCGCGCTCGCCGCCCGGCCGGAGGCGGTGCCGCGCTGGAACGAGCCCCAGACGGCGCCGGTCTGCTCGGGGCTGCGGGCGGCGGGTGGACGGGGGGCGGGCGGCGGGGCGGCCGCCCCGGTCCCCCGCGCGGCGCCGATGGGGTGGTCCTCGGGCGGCTGCGGCGCGCGGCGACGGCGGCGCGGCAGCCCGGTGTCGGCGTCCCGCGGGGCGTGGGCCGGGTCGGCGGGCCCGGTGGTGGGGCGCGGCGGCAGCGGGGCCACCACGGACATGGGGGTGGTGGTCTCGTCGAGGATGGTCAGCAGCCGGCCGGGGATGTGCACGATGGCGCGGACCCCGCCGTACGGGGCGGGCTTGTCGACCGAGACGCCGAACCCGAACTGCCGCACCAGGCGGCCGATGGCCGCGAAGCCCGCGCGCGGCGGGTCGCCCAGCTCGGTGAGCAGCACCGGGTGCTGCCCGGACATCATGCGCGTCGCGTAGTCGATCTCCTCCGGGTGCATGCCGACGCCCGCGTCGTCGATGACGATCACGGCGCCGCTGTCGCTCTGGTGGAGGCTGACGTCCACCTCCAGGGTGCCGTGGGAGTGGTGCACGGCGTTGGCGAGCAGTTCGGCGACGGCGATGGCGACGGGCTCGGCGGCGCGGGCGACGACCCCGATGGGGTCGGTCAGCCGGCTGGTGACCCGGACCCGCTCGGGTCCGACGATGCGGGACTGGGCGCCGACGACGATGTCTCCCAGGTGGGAGTCGGCGCGGGTGAGGCCCGCGGTGGCGCCGCAGACCACGCCGGTGGCCTGAATGCGCCGCAGGATCTGCTCGTTGAGGCGGCTGAGGGCGACCGTGTCGGCGATGATGCGCGGGTCGTCGTACCGGTGCTGCATCGCGTTGACCAGGTCCTGGAGCTGGTAGCTCTTGGCCTGCATGACGGTGGTGGTGCCGCGGACGGTCGCCTGCGCCGCCTCGTCCACCCGGTGCCGCTCGGCGAGCACGGCGCGCGAGACCAGGTCCAGCACCGCGCGGTGGTCGCGGTCGGTCTCGCTGCCGAGGAGGCCGGGGTCGGCGAGGCCGGGGACGGGGACGTGGCTGTGCCGCAGATGGCTGGTGAGCGCGGGCAGCCGGTTGGCGACCAGGTGCCGGGTCTCCTCCGTCAGGGCCGTGACCCGCGCGGTGAGCCGGGTGACCTCCTCGGCCGCGGCGTCGCGTTCGGACCGCGCCCGGGCCGCGTGCCGGCGGGCCCGTACCAGGAACGGCACCAGCGCCACGGCGACGAGGGAGCCCAAGCCCAGGCACGCGGTCAGCGCCAGAGGTAAATCGGTCATCGCGGTCCTCGGTCGGTGCGGGCGGGTGGCCGGAACCGTCCCGCTGCGGGCGGCAGTCGCGACCCGCGACGATACGGCGGCCCATGGCCCGACGGCCGTGGAACCGCTGACAGTTGACGGAACCCACGCCATGCGCGCACATGCCGCCACCACGGGCAACGACGTTGCACACCGTCTATATCCGGGCACGCTGTGTGTAAACCCCGCTCCCTTCCCACGCAGAGCCCGGGAGGCGATCGCATGCTGCGAGGCATCGACGTCAGTTCACACCAGTCCTCCACCTTCGACACCGACGGACTGTCCTTCGTGTTCGTCAAGGCCACCGAGGGCCGTTCGTACATCAACCCCAAGCAGTCCGCCCAGGCTTCGCACGCCCGGAAGGCGGGCTGCGTGGTGGGCTTCTACCACTTCCTGTGGCCGGGCAACATCGCGGCGCAGGCGCGCTACTTCGTCGAGAAGTGCGCGTCGAAGGAGGGCGACCTGCTGGCCGTCGACTGGGAGACGACCGGCTCGGGTACGCGCGCGAGCAACGCCGAGAAGGACCGGTTCATCCGGGAGGTGAAGGCGCTGCGCCCCCGCCCCACCCACAGAGTGCTGCTGTACTGCAACCGGTACTTCTGGCTGAACCACGACACCACGTCGTACGCCGGTGACGGGCTGTGGATAGCGGACTACGTGACGGCGGGCAAGCCGCGGATCAAGGCAAAGTGGCGGATCCACCAGTACACGCGCGACCCCCTGGACAAGGACGTCGCGGCGTTCGGCAGCAAGGCCGCGCTGCGGGAGTGGGCCACGTCGTAGGCCCGCCCTGGTGCTCCGGCCCGGCCGTTGTCAGTGGGTGCGCCTAGCCTCGTGGGCATGGGTTACGCAGACCTGCGCGAGCTCCAGAGCGCGCTCAGTACGGCATCGGACATCGCCTTCTCCCTGGAGGCCGCGCCCAGCGGCCATGAGGCCGACCAGCTCACCGACGCCCTGCGCCGGGCGCTGGCGGCCGCCCAGGCGCTGGGGGCCGGGCATGGCGCGACGGGGTGCGCCGAGCATCCGCGTGGCGCCGTCGACCCCTTGTACGGGGACAAGGACGACCCGCTGCCGCCCGGTTACGGGCGCTGTCTGCTGTGCAACGACCGGCGCCGGCGGGCCGGGGCGCAGCGGCGCGGCTGGCGCTGACCGGCGGCCGCGGCCCGCATGCGGTGCCGCGGCCGGCGGTTCGGGCTCAGCCCTCGTGGTTCAGGGAGGCCCAGAACTCCTCGAAGCTGAGCAGGCCGTCGTGGTCGGTGTCACGCGAGTTGATCAGGGCCTGGGCCACCGGCTCCGTGACGTACGGGTCACCCAGCTGCGCCATGACGCTCTTGTACTCGGCCGCGGTGATGAACCCGTCACCGTCCACGTCGAATCGCTCGAACGCCTTCTTGGCCGCCTCGATGTCAGCCACCTGGGCCCACCCCTTATTACTTGTGTGCTTGTTCGACAGGCACAGATTAGCGGCCCCGGCCCTCGGGCCGTCAGGCGGCGTTGACCAGCGCCATGTAGCGGTCCCAGTCCCAGTGCCTGCCGGGGTCGGTGTGGGTGGAGCCGGGCACCTCGTAGTGGCCGATGATGCGGGACCGGGTCCGGGGGATGCCGTACCGGGTGCAGATCGCGGCGGTCAGCCGGGCGGACTGCCGGTACATGACGTCGGTGAAGTACTCCGGCTTGTCGACCCAGCCCTCGTGTTCGATGCCGATGCTGCGGGTGTTGTAGGTCCAGTTCCCGGCGTGCCAGGCGATGTCCTTCTCCCGGACGAACTGGCCGATGTAGCCGTCCGCCGAGGCGAGCATGTAGTGCGCGGAGACCTTCCTGGCCGGGTCCTGGAAGATCCGCATCGCGTCCTGGAAGGTCTCCTGGGTCACATGGATGACGACGAGGTCGATCGGATAGGCCGTCGGGCGGCTGGAGGCGGTGTAGTTGGAGCTGCTGGCCGGGATCCAGTGGGTGGGGGGATACGTGGTCCCGGCGGCGGCGGTCGCGGGGGCGAGGCCGAGCGCGGCGGCGCCCAGGCCGACGCCCGAGCGGAGCAGGCCGCGCCGGGTCGGCGGGGTGTCGGTGTCGTGGGCTTCCATGGGGGGCTCCCGATTCTCGAGCACGTTGCCTCCATGCTGAGGCGCTCGACAAGGACATGCCAAGCCTGGTGACCACTGAAAGTAATCGCGCGGTGGCCTGAACCACTGAAGAACGGGAGATGGCCACATAAACGTCAGCGAGAACGGTCGTTCACTAATCATTAATAAGGCACGTGGCATAGTTCACCTTGGATCGGCTGGCGAAATGATCCGATCGAGGGGTTCTGTCCACAAATGCCGCTTTGAAAAGGGCCCACCCTGTCTGCGATAGTCGATTCCAGCGACCCCCATTGACCCGGGCTCGGTCGTCCTCCGCCGCGGATCACACCCCCTTCGATCCGCGACGCACCCGAAGAGGTCCCAGGCAGTCACCAACGGCGCCGCGGGGCCTCTTCGCGTAGGCGGGCGAACGTCAGCGGTCGATGACCCGCATCTCGAACCAGGTGGTCTTGCCGCGCGGCAGCAGATCCACGCCCCAGCGGTCGGAGAGCTTGTCCACCAGGAACAGCCCCCAGCCGCTGGTGTCCGTCAGGCGCACCGGCATCAGGCACGGCAGCCCGCGCGAGGGATCGCTGACCTCCACCCGGAGCCAGCCCCGGCGGCGGTGCATCCGCAGTCCGAACGTGCGGGCCCCGGCGTGCCGTACGGCGTTGCCGACCAGCTCGGAGACGAGCAGCACGGCGTACTCCGAGATCTCCGCGGAGAGCCCCAGCGCCGGAGGACGACCAGCTCGGTCAGCCGCCGGGCGACGGCCGCGGACTCGGAGCGGGACGACAGCCGCACCTCGTCGGCCGTCGGGTCGCCGAGCAGGTCGAGCGCCCGCGCGGTCAACTCGTCCTCGACGGACGGCGTCCGCCGCTCAGCGGCCGTCACGGCACGCTGCTGCGGCTGCTCCATTCCCTCCAAGCCCGCCATGCCCCCCATGATGGCCGCCCGCGGGGGCCTCGGTGGCGGAACCGTGGGATTCCGCACACCCGGCCCGCAGGCCCCGCACACCGGATCCGACATATGCCAGTGGCAGCCAGAGCCCCCTGGAACCCCATCTGACCAGCCATGACACGATGCGTATGAATGATCGCCCAGCGTACCGGAACCGGTCGTAGAGCAACCTTGAGGCGGTCAAAATAATTCGCCCGCACGAGGCACGGGGCGCAGCGAAGGCACTTTCGTGCGCCCCCGAGCGCCCTTAACGCGCCCTCCCCTACCGGAACTTGGCCTTGCCCGGCCCCTCCTCGACGAAGCTCCGCATGCCGATCTCGCGGTCCTCGGTCGCGAAGAGCCCGGCGAACCAGTTCCGTTCGATGGCCAGGCCGGTGTCGATGTCCGTCTCCAGGCCGGCGTCCACCGACTCCTTCGCGGCGCGCAGCGCCAGCGCCGGGCCCTGCGCCAGCTTCGCCGCCCACGCGTGCGCCTGCTCGTAGACCTCGCCGGCCGGGACGACCCGGTCCACCAGCCCGATGGTGAGCGCCTCGTCGGCCTTGACCATGCGGCCGGTGAAGATGAGGTCCTTGGCCCGCGACGGGCCGACCAGCCGGGCCAGCCGCTGGGTGCCGCCCGCGCCGGGGATCAGCCCGAGCAGGATCTCCGGCTGCCCGAGCTTGGCGTTCTCCGCGGCGATCCGGAAGTCGGCGCACAGCGCCAGTTCGCAGCCGCCGCCCAGCGCGTAGCCGGTGACGGCCGCGACGACGGGCTTGGGGATCCGGGCCACCGCGGTGAACGCGTCCTGCAGGCCACGGGACCGCGCCACCATCGCGGCGTGGTCCATGACCTGCATCTCCTTGATGTCCGCGCCGGCCGCGAACACCTTCTCCCCGCCCCAGACGACCACCGCCCGCACGTCGTCGCGGCGGGTCGCCTCCTCGGCCAGTTCGCGCAGCCGGTCCTGGGTGGCGATGTCCAGGGCGTTCATCGGGGGACGGTCCAGCCGGATGGTGCCGACGCCGTCGGCCACCTCGAGGTTCACAGTCATGGCCGCAGGTTAGCGCGCGTTCACCGTCGACCGGCAGCGTGCGTTCCCCGCGGCCACCGGACCGCTACTTCTTCCATTCCTCCCAGGACATGTTCCAGCCGTTGAGCCCGTTCTCCGGCTGGATGGTGGTGTCCTCGGAGTTCTTCACCACGACCACGTCGCCGACGATCGACTCCTTGAAGAACCAGGCGCCCGGGGTCCCGTTGTCCCCGCCGCCGCGCATGTCGCGCAGTCCCACGCAGCCGTGGCTGGCGTTGACCGAGCCGAAGGTGCCCGCGCCCGCCCAGTAGTTGCCGTGGATGAACGTGCCGGAGGTGGACAGCCGCATCGCGTGCGGTACGTCCTTGATGTCGTACTCGCCGCCGAAGCCCACGGTTTCGCCGTTCATGCGCGTCACCGGGTGCTTCTCGCTGATGACCATCTGCCCGTTGTACGTCTCGGTGCCCGGGGCGCCGGAGGTGATCGGGATCGTCTTGATGGTCTTTCCGTCGCGCTTGACCGTCATCTTCTTCGACTTGGCGTCGACGACGCTCACCTGGCTGCGGCCGACGGTGAACGTCACCGTCCTGGTCTGCGAGCCGTAGACGCCCGGGCGGCCCTCGACCCCGTCCAGGTCGAGCCGCAACGTCACCTTGGTGCCCGGCTTCCAGTACTGCTCCGGCCGGAAGTCCAGCCGGTCGTTGCCGAACCAGTGGCCCTCGATCGGCACCGACGGGGAGGCGGTGACCCGTACCGCCTTCTCCACCGCCTCGGGGGCGGTGATGCCGCGGTTGAACCGCAGCGAGACCGGCATCCCGACGCCGACCGTGGAGCCGTCCTCGGGGTGAACTGGCCGAGGAAGGTGTGCTTCGGGACCAGCGTGGTGAAGCTGGCCTGCTCGGCGGCCTCGCGGCCCTCGGAGTCCTTCGCGACCGCGTTCACCGTGTAGGTCGTGCCGGCGCCCAGGTGCCGGTCCGGGATCCAGCGCGCACCGCCGGCGGCGATCTTCCCCGGGACCTTGCGGCCCTTGGCGTCCTTGACCTCGACCGAGCTGAGCTTGCCCTTGCTCGCGGTTATCTTCAACGCGCCGCTGGTGGCCACGTCCCGCGCACCGCTCTTGGGCGCGATCGCGACCACCGCCTCGGACTGGCCGTCGGCCTTGCCGCCGTTCTTCTTGCCGCCCTTGTCGTCGGAGTCGTCCCCGCCGCACGCGGTCGTCAGCGCCAGCAGCGCCCCCAGCGGCAGCGCGATCAGCGCTCTGCGCCCCCGGGCACCGGACATCCCTGTTGCGTTCACCACGGCTTCTCCCCTTCACACGGCCCGCGGCCCCCGCGGCACCCCCGTCTCGCGCACCAGCGCGTATGGCGATAGATAACCACATCGCCTACGGGGAGAACTCCCCGAGATTGTCACCGTTCAGTCTCAAGTAAGCGCAGGTGGGGGCGCGAGGGAAAGGTCAGGGCCGGTCGTCCAGGGCGGAACCCGCGCGCCAGGCGGCCCACGGCATGTTCCAACCGCCCAGCCCGTTGTCCGGAGCGACCTGGCGTTCCCGGGAGTTGACCACCTCCACCACGTCGCCGATGAGGCTGCGGTGGTAGAACCAGCCGGCCGCGGTCTGCGGGCTGCCGCCGCGGACGTCGCGCAGTCCGATGCAGCCGTGGCTGGCGTTGGCCGCCCCGAACGTGTCCGCTTTGGCCCAGTAGTTGCCGTGTACGAAGGTTCCCGACGAGGTGAGCCGCATGGCGTGCGGCACGTCCGAGATGTCGTACTCGCCGCCGAAGCCGACCGTCGAACCGTCCATCCGCGTCTCGGCCAACTTCTCCATCACCACCATCTTGCCGTTGTACGTCTCGTGGCCGGGCGCGCCCGCGGTCACCGGCAGGACGGCCAGTACCGCGCCGTTGCGCCGTACGGTCATGGTGTGGGCGGCGGTGTCCACAGTGCTCACCTGCGAACGGCCGACGGTGAACCGCACCTTCTTGTGCTGGATGCCGTACACGCCCCGGGCGCCGCGCACATCACGCAGCCGCAGGTCGAGCGTGACCTCGGTGCCCGGCGTCCAGTACGCGCTCGGCCGGAAGTCCAGCCGCCGGTTGCCGAACCAGTGCGCCGCGACGTCGGTGCGCGGCCGCGAGGTGACCCGGATCGCGCGCTCCACCGCGGCCCGGTTGGTGATCGGCCGGTTGAAGGTGAACGAGACGATCGTGCCGGTGCCGACGGTCGCGCCGTCCTCGGGCGTGAAGTAGCCGATGAACCGGTGCGGGGGGACGACGGTGGTGAACGTGGTGTGCCGGGCGAACCGGCGGCCCCGCTCGTCGACGGCGACCGCGTTGACGGCGTACCGGGCGGCGAGCGCGAGCCGCGGGCCCGTCGGCCGCCAGGCCCGCCCGTCCACGGTCATCCGGCCGGCGACCGGCTCCGTCGTGCCGGTCTGGTCGGTGCGCGTGACCCGGACCTGCTCCAGCCGTCCGTCGGGCACCGTCACCGTCAGCCGCCCGCCGGGCGGGATGCCGCGCGCGCCGTCGTGCGGGGTGACCCGGACGACCTCCGCGGGCGGCCGGGGCGCGTCGTCGCTCCCGAAGCGGGTCAGCGAGCACCCGGCGAGCGCCACCGCCACGGCGGCCACCGCGATCGCCCGCCGCCCCGCCCGCACGTACGTCCCCCAGTTCGATCCCTTGTCCACGCCGGACCCAACGACCGCTCCCGCGCCGGGAAACGAAAGCTCCACCGGACGGAGGGCGGTGGCCAGGGCCACAGGAGTGAGGGGCGGCCCGTTCTGGGCACAACTGGGGTGAAGGACGGGACCGGATCCGCGCGGCACGGGACGCCTGCGGCGGGCCGTTCCCCTGACCCTCCCCCTACGCCCCGCGGGCGTGGGGGCCCACTTTCCCGAACCTGGGGCTCCGCCCCAGACCCGGGAGGGGTCCAGGGGTGAAACCCCTGGCTACCGGCCGCCGCGCGTCCCGGCACGCCGCCGTGGGGCACGCCGGGTCCGCTCGCGCGCCACGTGGTGCGCGAGCGGCGGTCCGGAACCGTCCGCCGCGGCCTGCCATGGGTCGCGGGCCGAGCCGCGAGCCGCCGGAGGCGACCCACATGTCGAGCGCAGCCGAGCAGGAGACAGTCCGGGACGCACCGCGGGAAGGTGCCGCGAGCCGGGAGCCGCGAGCCGCGCACGGCGGCTCGGCCGCCGACGCGACGTCGAGCACCACCGCCGACGCACCCACCGACGCGACACCAGGCACCACCACCGACGCACCCACCGCGGCGACGTCAGGCGCCATCGCCGACGCGCCCGCCCGCGTCCCCGCTCCCCGTGGCGGGGAGCCGCTCGGCGTCCCCGTGTGGCCGGGCGCTCCGCAGCCGCTGGGCGCCCGCGTGCACCTCGGGCCCGGCGGTGTCGCCGGGACCAACTTCGCACTGTGGGCGGGCGGTGCGGAGGGCGTGGAGGTGTGCCTGTTCGACGAGGAGGGCCGGGAGACCCGCTGTCCCCTGCCGGAGCGCACGCACGAGATCTGGCACGGCTTCGTCCCCGGTGCCGGGCCGGGGCTGCGGTACGGGTTCCGGGTGCACGGCCGCTGGGACCCGTGGACCGGAGCCCGCTGGAATCCGGCGAAGCTGCTGCTCGATCCGTACGCGCGGGCCGTGGACGGGGAGTTCGCGGGCCCCGGCCCCGGCGGCCGCGGCCCGCTGCCCGCCGAGGTGTACGCCCACGTACGGGACTGGCCGCAGCAGCACATCGCCGACACCGTGCGGGACGACCGCGATTCGGCCCCGTACGTCCCCAAGGGGGTGATCGTCGGCGACGACACCACCGCCGGGGCGCCCGACGAGTGGTGTGAGGACCGGCGGCCGAAGACCCCGTGGGCCGACACCGTGCTGTACGAACTCCATGTACGCGGCTTCACCATGCGCCACCCGGGTGTCCCGCCCGAACTGCGCGGCACCTACGCGGGCCTGGCGCACCCGGCCGCGCTGGAGCACCTGACCGCGCTCGGGGTGACCGCCGTCGAGCTGCTGCCGGTGCACCAGTTCGCGCACGAGGACCATCTGCTGCGCCGCGGACTGCGCAACTACTGGGGCTACAACTCCATCGGCTACTTCGCCCCGCACTCCGCGTACGCCGCCACCGGCACCCGCGGCCAGCAGGTCGGGGAGTTCCGGCGGATGGTCCGCGCCCTGCACGAGGCGGGCATCGAGGTGATCCTTGACGTCGTCTACAACCACACCGCCGAAGGCGGCGAGCTGGGCCCGACGTTCTCGCTGCGCGGCGTCGACAACCGCGGCTACTACCGGCTCCAGGGCGACGCCCGCCGCTACGCCGACTACACCGGCTGCGGCAACACCCTCCACGTCGTCCAGCCGCAGGTGCTGCGGCTGATCACCGACTCGCTGCGCTACTGGGTCACCGAAATGGGGGTCGACGGCTTCCGGTTCGACCTGGCCGCCGCGCTGGCCCGGTCCATGCACGACGTCGACATGCTCTCCCCCTTCCTCGCCGTCATCGCCCAGGACCCGGTGCTGCGGCGGGTGAAGCTGATCGCCGAGCCGTGGGACGTGGGGGCCGGGGGCTACCAGGTCGGCGCGTTCCCGCCGCTGTGGACCGAGTGGAACGACCGCTACCGCGACGCGGTACGGGACTTCTGGCGCGGCGCGCTGCCGGACGTGCGCGACCTCGGCTACCGGCTGTCGGGCTCCAGCGACCTGTACGGCTGGGGCGGCCGCGCCCCGTACGCGTCGGTCAACTTCATCACCGCGCACGACGGTTTCACCCTGCGCGACCTGGTGTCCTACGAGCACAAGCACAACGAGGCCAACGGCGAGGACAACCGCGACGGCACCAACGACAACCGCTCCTGGAACTGCGGCGCCGAGGGCGAGACGGACGACCCGGAGGTCACCGCGCTGCGCCGCCGGCAGGTGCGCAACCTCCTCACCACGCTGCTGCTGTCCACCGGCGTGCCGATGCTGGTCGCGGGCGACGAGATGGGGCGTACGCAGGGCGGCAACAACAACGCGTACTGCCAGGACAACGCGGCGAGCTGGGTCGACTGGTCGCTGCTGCGGGAGGACGGCGGGCGGGAACTGGCCCGGCTCACCGCACGGCTGATCGCGCTGCGCCGGGCGCACCCGGTGCTGCGCCGCCGCGCGTTCTTCTCCGGCCGCCCGCAGACCCCGGATGGGCTGCGGGACCTGGCGTGGTTCACGGCGCACGGGCGGGAGATGACCGAGGCGGACTGGTACGCGCCGGTCGGCGCGCTGGGCATGTATCTGTCGGGGCGGGACATTCCGCAGACGGACGAGCGGGGGGTCCCGGTCACCGATGACAGCTTCCTGGCGATCTGGCACGCGGGGGCGGAACCGGTCTCCTTCACGCTGCCGGGGCCGCCGTGGGCGGACGCGTACGAGGTCCTGGTGGACACCGCGCGGGAGGACGGCGGGGCGGCGGGGCCCGAGCAGCGGCACCCGGCGGGCGCGGAGATACGGCTGCCGGGACGCTCGGCACTGCTGCTGAGAGCGGTTCCGCCTCCGGGACCAGGCAGGTCCTAGGCCGAAAAACCGAGTGAGCGGTGTCAGTGCCGAACCGTAGTCTCGGTGCTGATGTCTGCGACCAGTGAAGGCAACCAGGAGACCGGGTCCCGGTCCGCCGTGCGCTCGCTGCTGCGCCTGTGGCCGTACGTACGCCCCGTGCGGGCGCGGCTGTTCACGGCGGCGGGTGTGGCGATCGTCGCGTCCTGCCTGAGCCTGGTGATCCCGCTCGTCCTGAAGTGGCTGGTGGACGGGCCGGTGGCCGACCGCGACCCGGGCGGGGTGTGGCTGGGCGGCGCCCTGCTGCTGGGGCTGGGGCTCGCCGAGGCGCTGCTGTTCGGGCTGCGCCGATGGCTGGTGGCGCGTCCGCTGGCGGGCGTCGAGGCGGCGATGCGCGCCGACCTGTACCGCCGTCTGCAGCGGCTGCCGGTCTCCTTCCACGACCGCTGGCCGTCCGGTCAGCTGCTGTCGCGGGCGACGACGGACCTGATGCTGCTGCGGCTCTTCCTGGCCTTCCCGATGACCTTCCTGGTGGTCAACGGCGCCACCATCCTGGTCGGTTTCGCGATCCTGCTGACGCAGGACTGGGCGCTGGGCCTGGTGCTGCTGGGGCCGGTCGTCCCGCTGGTCATCCTGTGCTCGCTGTTCGAGACGCGGTACTCGGCGGTGGCGCGCACCGCCCAGGACCAGCTGGGCGATCTGACCACGGTCGTCGAGGAGGGCGTCCTCGGCATCCGCATCATCAAGGGGTTCGGGCGGCACCGCGCGCAGGCCCGCGCCTTCCACTCGCTGTCGCACCGGCTGCGCACCACCGAACTGCGCAAGGCCCGCCTGCTCGCCACCCTGTGGGCCCTGATCATGGCGCTGCCGGAGCTGGCGATCGGCGCGGCCCTGGTGCTGGGGACGGTGCGGGTCGCCGACGGCGACCTGTCGGCGGGCACCCTGGTCGGCTTCCTGTCGACGGCGCTGGCGCTGCGCTGGCCCGTGGAGTCGATCGGCTTCCTCCTGGCGATCAGCCAGGACGCGGCCAACGCGGCGGACCGGTACTTCGAGGTGATGGACGAGCCGCCGGCGGCGGACGAGGACGGGGACGGACAGCGGTCCCCCGGCGGGAAGCGGCTGGGCGGCGGTGGACAGCACTCCCCCGGCGGGAAGCGGCTGGACGGCGAGGGCGCGAGCACCGGCGGCGGAGCGAGGTTCGAGCCCGCGAGCACCGGCGGCGGACTGCGGTTCGAGGGCGTCGAGTTCCGTTACGCGGACGCGCCCGACGGCGATCCGCCGGTGCTGCGCGGCATCGACCTGCACATACGGCAGGGCGAGTCCATGGCGCTGGTCGGCGCGACCGGCTCCGGCAAGACCACGCTGACCGCGCTGGTGCCCCGGCTGCACGAGGCGACCGGCGGCCGGATCACCGTCGACGGCCGGGACATCACCGCCATGTGCCGGGACGACCTGCGCACGCTGGTCTCGGTCGCGTTCGAGGAGCCCACCCTGTTCTCGGCGACGGCCGGGGAGAACGTGCTGATGGGCGCGGCGGACGGCGGGCCGGAGGATCTGTCCCGGGCGCTGGCGGTGGCCCAGGCCGACTTCGTCCACGCGTTGCCGGACGGTACGGACACGAAGGTCGGCGAGCAGGGGCTGAGTCTGTCGGGCGGTCAGCGGCAGCGGCTGGCGCTGGCCCGCGCCGTCGTGGGCCGGCCGCGCTTCCTGGTGCTGGACGATCCGCTGTCCGCGCTGGACGTGCACACCGAGGCGCTGGTCGAGGCCGCGCTGCGGGAGGTGCTGACGGACACCACGGCGCTGATCGTCGCGCACCGGCCGTCCACGGTGCTGCTCGCCGACCGGGTGGCACTGCTGTCGGAGGGCCGGATAGCGGCGGTCGGCACGCATCAGGAACTGCTGCGGAACAGCGCGGAGTACCGGCTGCTGATGTCCGGCGCCGCCGAGGCCGCGACCGGCCTCGAGGGAGGAGCGGCACGATGACGACCGGCGCCGAGACCACCGATCCGTTCGACCAGGACGCGCTGCCCGCGCCCAAGGGCGCCGCCCGCGCCCTGCTGTGGTCGCTGCTCGCCCCGCGCCGCGCCCGGGTCTGGCTGGGCGCCGTGCTGCTGCTCCTCCAGCAGGCCGCGGTCCAGGCGGGCCCGCTGCTGGTGGCATACGCCATCGACCGGGCCGTACCCGCCTACCGCGACGGCGACCACGGCCCCCTGATCGCCGTCGGGGCGGTGTACCTGGGCAGCGCCGCGGCGTCCGGGCTGCTGCAGTACGCGTTCATCCGCACCTCGGCCCGGGTCGGCCAGGACGTCCTGCTGGATCTGCGCGGCCGGATCTTCCGGCACGCGCAGGCGCTCAGCGTCGACTTCCACGAGCGCTACACCTCCGGGCGGCTGATATCGCGTGCCACCACGGATGTGGAGTCGCTGCGCGAGCTGGTCAACGAGGGCCTGGAAGAGCTGGTGGGCGTCGTGGTGTCCGTGGTGTACATCTCGCTGACGCTGCTCTACCTGGACTGGGGGCTCGGCGGCGCCGCCGTGCTGTCGTTCTGGCCGCTGTACCTGCTCATACGGCTCTTCGACCGCCGTTCCAAGCGGGTCTACCGCAAGCGGTCCACGGCCATCGCCGCGGTGATCGTGAAGTTCACCGAGACGATGAACGGGATCCGGCCGGTGCAGGCGTTCCGCCGCGAGCGGTCCAACGAGGCGCACTTCGACGAGCTGAACCGCCGGCACGAGCGGATCAACGGCGACTCCATCCTGGAGATGGCCCGCTACGTGGTCGGCTCGCGGCTGGTGGCCAACGTCGCGCTGGCCGCCATCGTGCTGTGGGGCGCCTACCGCGTCGCCGCCGGCGACCTGGCGCTGGGCGTGCTGGCCGCCGCGGCGCTGTATCTGCGCCGGCTGTACGACCCGATCGACCGGCTCGGGATGTTCCTCAACTCCTACCAGTCGGCCGCCGCCTCACTGGAGAAGATCGCGGGTCTGCTGGCGCAGCGGCCGTCCGTTCCGGAGCCGGAGCGGCCGCGTCCGCTGCCGGAGCGCCGGGGTGGACTGCCGGGCCGGGAGGTCGTCTTCGAGGGCGTGCGGTTCGCGTACCGCACCGGCGGCGAGGTGCTGCCGCCCTTCGACCTGACGCTTCCGGCGGGGCAGACGGTGGCGGTGGTCGGCTCGACGGGGGCGGGCAAGTCCACCCTCGCCAAGCTGCTGGCCCGGTTCTACGACCCGACATCGGGCCGGGTGCTGCTGGACGGCGTGGACCTGCGCGAGCTGGCCGTGCCGGAACTGCGGCGCGGGGTGGTGATGGTGACGCAGGAGGCGTTCCTGTTCTCCGGCACGGTGGCGGACAACATCGCCATAGGCCGCCCGGACGCCACCCGGGCCGACATCGAGCGGGCGGCGAAGGCCATCGGCGCGCACGACTTCATCACCGCGCTGCCGGACGGCTACGACACGGACGTACGCAAGCGCGGCGGCCGGATCTCGGCGGGCCAGCGGCAGCTCGTGGCCTTCGCCCGCGCGCTGCTGGCGGACCCGGCGGTGCTGATCCTGGACGAGGCGACGTCGTCGCTGGACATCCCGGGCGAACGGGCCGTGCAGCGGGCCATGCACACCGTGCTCAGCGGCCGTACGGCCGTGGTCATCGCGCACCGCCTGTCGACGGTGGAGATCGCGGACCGGGTCCTGGTGATGGCGGACGGCCGCGTGGTGGAGGACGGCACCCCGGCGGAACTCATCGCGGACGAGGGCCGCTTCGCGGGCCTGCACAAGGCGTGGCGGGACAGCCTGGTCTGAACGCTCTTCGGGCAGCGGGCGGCCGTGGACGACGTTCCTCGTCATGAAGAGGGCCTCGAAGTCCAGGCCGACGGCGGCATGGTCGGCGCGCCGTCACGCCGCGCTGTCCCGCCGGGCCGCGATCAGGGCCAGTACGCCGAGCACGATCAGTCCGGGCGCGCCGGACACGGGATAGAGGATCTGCAGCGGCACTCCGATGGAGAGCAGGTACCAGCCCAGCTGCGCCGGGAGCCTGCCGGTCTCGCGGACGATATGGCCGCTCAGGGTGCCCAGGCCCAGGAGGCCGAACCCGGCGAGGAAGAACCACATCTCGTACTCGCGCAGCGGTTCCCCGGGGGCGGCGTTCCACAGTCCGTCGCGGGCCATGTCGTCGAAGGTGCTCGAGGCGATCAGTGAGACCGCGAAGTGCAGTGCGGCCAGCCCGATCACCAGCCGGGGAATCCATCGCGTCATCGTCGACTTCTCCCACGTCCTCATGCTGTTTCCCCCATTCACTCCGTACACCCCTGTACGGAGTGACCATACAGTACTGTACGGACATGGCGAGAAGGCACCTCACCCCCCAGGACTGGTCGACCGCGGCGCTGCGCGCGATGGCACGCGGCGGCGTCGCCGCGGTGTCGGTCAACGCGCTCGCGGGCGAGCTGGGGGCGACCCGGGGCAGCTTCTACTGGCACTTCGCGGACCGCGACGCGCTCCTGAAGGCCGCGCTCGAGATGTGGGAGCAGGTCCACACCGCGGCCACGATCGCGGAGTTGGGCGACATCGCCGATCCGCGGCAGCGGCTGGCAGCCCTGTTCTCCACCGCCCTGGGAGAGGAGCACATCAACGGCCTGGAGCCCGCGATCGTCGCCCACGCCGACCACCCGGCCGTCGCCCCGGTCCTGCGCCGGGTCACCGAGCGGCGGATCGCCTACCTCACGGACCTCTACGCCGACCTGGGCCTGGCCGCCGCCCCCGCCCGACGCCAGGCGGTCACCACGTACGCCGCCTACCTCGGCTGGCTCGAACTGCGCCGCTGCGCCCCCGACATCGTGCCCGAGGTCGCCACCACCGGGGCCACCGCCACCGCCGCGCTCGACCACCTCGTCACCGAGCTGTCCCGAGGGGGCACTGAGCGGCCCCCACCAAAGGACCCCGGGAAGGGGCATCCCCCTCGGGAGGAGTACCCCCTCGCGAGGAGCATCCGCCTCATGGCGGATCCGCCTCGTTCTGTGGTGGGTCGCCGGGGCCACCACCGCGACATACGTTCAGGCGCATGAGCGTTGAAGCCCAGTCAGCCGTCGCGGCCGGTGTCATCGCGCCCCCGCCCCGGTGGGCGCGCGTCGCCGCCCACCTGGCGGTGGCGAGCACCGTCCCGTCCAGCCTGTGGCGGGCGGCCCTGGCACTGGGCGTCCCACTGGGGGTCGGCGAGCAGGAGTTGCTGGAGAACTACCACTCTCCCGGTTGGGGCACGGTGTACATGCTCGGCCTCAGCGCGCTCGTCGAGTGCCTCGCCTACCTCACCCTCGGCCTCGTGCGGCCGTGGGGGAGGTGGTCCCGCGGTGGATTCCGGTGATCGGCGGCAGAGCCGTCCGCCCGATGGCCGCGGTGATCCCCGCGGCGGTCGGTGCCGGGATCCTCACCCTGCTGTGGTGGTCGCAGGTGGTCGTGATCCTCTTCGTACCGCATGAGCACGACGCACCGTACGGCGGATACCGCGCCTTCGCGCTGGCCTGTTACGCGCCGCTGCTGCTGTGGGGCCCGCTGCTGGCCGCCGTCACGGTGTCCTACCACCGGCGGCACCGCACGGCATGACACCGCCGGTGGGCGGGCTTCGCATCGCGCTGCCTCAGTGCGCGGGCAGGTGCCGGGCGAAGAACGAGCGGACGTGGCCGCGGACCGCGGGCACCGAATCCGCCGGGTCGGCGGCGCCGACCAGGGCGGTCCGGTCGGCGGCGGTCATCAGCCCGGCGGCCTGCAACTGGGGTGCGATGGCGGCGTAGTCGGTGAACACCCAGTGCGTGGCGTTGCCGAGCTGCCGCCTGCTGACACGGCCCCGCGGGTGGGCGAGGACGGCCGACCAGGAGCGGTCGAACCGTTCGTCGCGGAAGCCGTCGGTTCCCAGCAGGAGGAGCGGCCGGTCCACTCCGTACCGGGCGATCGGGAACAGCTCCCCGGCCGGCCGTTCTCGTCCGGTGGGTAGTCCAGATAGCCCTCCAGGTCGACCGCCGCGCCGATGCGGCGGTCCTCGTACATCGCCTCGGCCACGGCGGTGCCGCCCGCCGAGTGGCCGTACACGCCCACGCGTCGCAGATCCAGCGCACGGTCGAGGCTCTCCGGCAGGGGGCGTCCCGCCGCGTCCGGGTTCCGGCCGGCCGCCAGCGCCGCCAGCCGGTCCAGCACGAAGGCGAGGTCCGCGACCCGGGTGTCGATCATCGTGCGGAACTGCTCCGGCGTGGGCGGTGCGAAGAAGACGGTCTCACGGACCTGTCCCCGTCCCGCCCGCTCGTTCGGGAACTCCACCTCACTGGCGTCGCCGGGGTGGTCGACGGCCACCACCACCCAGCCGTGGCTCGCCAGTTCCTCGGCGAGTGAGGTGCCCACGGTGCGCGGGTCGCCGCCGCCCGGGCTGTAGAGCAGCACCGGTCGCCGCACGGGCTGCGCGGGCGCGTCCGTGTGCGCGTGGGTCATGGTGGCGGCCCAGTTCACGCCCGCCGTCGGCAGGTGGCGCATGGGGACGTCGATCTGCGGGAACAGCCGCACGGCACCCGCGCTGATCTGCGGCGCGACCGGGTAGCCGCGCACGGTGCGGGCCGGGTAGAACACCGTGGCCATCACCTCCCGGACGGGGATCGCGGGCTGCCACGGGTCCCGCCTGCCCTTGTCGACCAGATACAGCGTGGTGGCCCCGACCCGGTGCCGGCCGGTCGGCGCGGGCAGCCGTACGGTGACGCCGCCGGCCGACCGCGCCCGCGAGCGGGCCGCGGCCTGCGCCCGGGCGGCGTCCGCGGTCCGTGCCCGTGTGCCGTCCGCCTGCGCCCGTGCCGCGCCGGTGCCGCCCGCGAGCAGCAGACCGGCGGCGGCCGCGGCCGCCGCGGCCCCCGCGGCCGACCTGGCCACGGTCCGCCGGGACACCATGCGCCGACCGTCCGTGCGCCGACCCTCCGTCCGCTGCCCCTCCGTGCGCCGACCCTCCGTCCACCCGTACCTCTCGCCCGTCATCGCTCTCCCCTTGTGCCGTTGTGACGTCGGCCCTTGCGTTCTCGGGCCCGGGTCGAATGCTGGTATCAACGGGAAGCGGGGGCGATGGTTCAGGCCCTGCCCGAAACGATGGCGCGGCGCAGGCGGGGGCAGTAGTGATCCGGATCCATTTCACGGCCGCGGACTTCGCCCGCGTCCGTTTCGCGTCCCGCCCGGCGCCGCTGCAGGCGCTGAACACGGCCTTCATGCAGATGTCCCACCCCCACGACGCGCTGCTCTTCGGCCGCTGGCGGCAGCGGTTCCTGCGATCCTTGCCGGCCGCCGTCGAGCCGTTGGCCGATCTGGTCCCGGCGGGGGAGGCCCCGGCGTTCCTGGACGTGTTCGGCGACACCCTCACCGAGGGGCTGGACGCCGTCCGCGCCGCGCCTCCGGACCGGGTCCGCGCCGAGCTCGAGCGGGTCTACGCCCGCCACGCGCTCCCGGCCCCGCCCTGGATCCGCGACCTGCACCGGGGTGACGCGGACGCCTGGCAGCTCCTCCGCCGCGCCCAGCACGCGGCCTTCGAGACGGCGCTGCGCCCCGTATGGCCGCTGGTGCAGGACCTGCACCAGGCGGAGTTCACCCGCCACGCCCTGGCCGTGGCCGAGCACGGCATCGGCGCCGCGCTCGCCGAACTCGTTCCGGGGGCCCGCCTGCACGAGGGCACCTGGGAGCTCAAAGCGCCCCTCGAGCGGAACATCACGCTGCGCGGTCGCGGCGTCGTCCTCGTCCCCACCTTCCACTGGACCGGCCACCCCCTCATCGCCGACCTGCCCGACCGCCCCCTGCACCTGACCTATCCGGCGGGCCCGGGCCTCCCCCTCACACCGACCGGGGCCGACGGCACGGCCGACGCGCTGGCGGAGGTCCTGGGCCGCACCCGCTTCGAGACCCTGCTGCTGCTCGCCGAGGAGCACACCACGACCGGGCTCGCCCGGCGCCTGGGCGTCAGCAACGCCACCGCCTCGGCCCACGCCAGCGCCCTGCGCGGCGCGGGCCTGATCACCACGGTCCGCACCGGACGCTCGGTCCTGCACCAGCGAACCGCACTGGGCAGCCTGCTGGTACGGCGCCGAGGCTGAGCGCGGCGGAACCCGGGGCGCGAACCGGCTGAGAAGCTCCAGGTCGGCAGCCCTGCCCAAACGACCTCGGCCGTCACCTACTCCCCCACCCGCCCGTCCGCCAGTTCCCGCGCCACGTCCAGCTGCCCCGCGTGCCTGGCGTACTCCTGGAGGACGTGGAAGAGGATCCAGCCCAGGGTCGGCGCGTCCGCCTCCGTCGGGAAGCGGCCGCCGGTGCGGGCGCGTTGCTCGGTGGGGACGCCCGCGACCAGTTCGCGGGACCGGGCGCACTGCGCGTGGAAGTCCGCCCGCACGTCCTCGGCCGACTCCTCGGGCGCCACGTGCCAGCGGTCGTCCGGGCCCCGGTCGCCCCACGCGTCCGCCATCGGCTCCGCCGCGAAACCCCACTGGAACCAGCGGCGTTCGACCCACGTGAGGTGCTTGAGCAGCTCCAGCGGGGTCCAGCCGGAGGGCAGTGCGCTGTGGCGCAATACGTGTTCCGGGAGGCCCGCCAGCTTTCGGAGCACCACGGACCGGTAGTAGTCGAGGTACGCGTCCAGCAGTTCTCGCGGATCGGCGAGCGAGATCGGGGGCTCGGAGCGCGAAGCCCAGGATTCCGGGCGGGAGTTGGCGATGTCGGTCATGGACTGATCGTACGGAGCCCGTGGGCGGCGTCGGGGGAGTTCGTGATCACAACCCCGGTTCGTTATGCGAACACCACTGTTGTATCAACGAACAGTTTCCGGCCAAGTTTTTGTCGCGCTCCTGACATTCACTGGTGCGGGGTGGCACTCTTCCCTCGGCCGACGCACAGCATCCCCCACAGCCTGCCGCCGCGCGTCGGAGATCTTCCGCGTCTTTGCGCAACGCACCTCCCGTGCCCTCGCGCACACCCCGTGCCATTCGGCACACCCGTGCCGCTCGGCACACCTCCCCCACGTGTTCTGCCTCGCTCGGCCCGGACGGCGCCCCAGCCGACCGGTGTTGGCCGGTCCGCGTATCCAGCGCGGCCACCGCAGAAGGAGTCAGCGTGAGATCCACCCCCCATAGATCCACCCCCCATCGGCGCGCCACCGCGGTCGGCGCACTCGTCGCCGTGACCGCCCTGCTCGCCGTCGGCACGGCCACGGGCGCCGCGTCCGCCCGGCCCGACGACGACGCCGGCGCACGCACCACCCCCGCCTCGGGCACGATCATCGCCAAGGCGGACCCCGGCGCCCTGCCCGCGAAGCTGTCCCCCGCGCAGCGGGCGGAGCTGATCCGCGAGGCCAACGCGACCAAGGCGGACACCGCCAAGGCGCTGGGCCTGGGCGCCAAGGAGAGGCTGGTCGTCAAGGACGTCATCAAGGACGTCGACGGCACCACGCACACGCGCTACGAGCGCACCTACGCCGGCCTGCCGGTGCTCGGCGGCGACCTCGTCGTCGACGAGAGCAGGAGCGGCAAGGTCGAGACCGTCTCCAAGGCCACCAAGGCCCGAGTGAAGGTCGCCTCCACCACGCCCGCGGTCGCGCCCGCGACCGCCGAGAAGGCCGCGGTCAAGCGTGCCCGCGCCCAGGGCTCGAAGGACACCCGGGCCGCCAAGGCGCCCCGGAAGGTGGTCTGGGCGGCCAAGGGCACGCCCGTCCTGGCCTGGGAGACCGTCGTGGGCGGGCTCCAGGAGGACGGCACGCCCAACGAGCTGCACGTCATCACCGACGCCACCACCGGCGCGAAGCTCTTCGAGTACCAGGGCATCAAGGAGGGCACCGGCAACAGCCAGTACAGCGGCCAGGTGACCATCGGCACCGCCCCCTCGTACACGATGACGGACACCGGCCGCGGCAACCACAAGACGTACGACCTGAAGCACGGCACGTCGGGCACCGGCACGCTGTTCACCGACGCGGACGACACCTGGGGCGACGGCACGCCGTCCAACGCCCAGACCGCCGGCGTCGACGCGCACTACGGCGCGGGCCTCACCTGGGACTACTACAAGAACGTGCACGGCCGGTCGGGCATCCGCGGCGACGGCGTCGGCGCGTACTCCCGGGTGCACTACGGCAACAACTACGTCAACGCCTTCTGGTCCGACGACTGCTTCTGCATGACCTACGGCGACGGCTCGGGCAACACCCACCCGCTGACCTCCATCGACGTCGCCGCGCACGAGATGACGCACGGCGTCACCTCCGCCACGGCCGACCTCACCTACAGCGGCGAGTCCGGCGGTCTCAACGAGGCCACCTCCGACATCTTCGCCGCCGCGGTGGAGTTCAACGCGAACAACAGCAAGGACGTCGGCGACTACCTCGTCGGCGAGAAGATCGACATCAACGGCGACGGCACCCCGCTGCGCTACATGGACAAGCCCAGCAAGGACGGCGCGTCCAAGGACAGCTGGTACTCGGGCATCGGCGGCATCGACGTCCACTACTCGTCCGGCCCCGCCAACCACTGGTTCTACCTGGCCTCCGAGGGCAGCGGCGCCAAGGTCATCAACGGCGTCAGCTACAACAGCCCGACCTCCGACGGACTGCCCGTCACCGGCATCGGCCGGGCCAACGCCGAGAAGATCTGGTTCAAGGCGCTGACCCAGCGGATGCAGTCCAACACCAACTACGCGGGTGCGCGCGAGGCGACACTGTGGGCGGCGGGCGAGCTGTTCGGCGTGGGCAGCGCCACGTACAACAACGTGGCCAACGCCTGGGCCGGCATCAACGTCGGCTCCCGCGTCTCCAACGGCGTCACGGTCACCCCGCCCGGTGACCAGACCTCCATCGTCAACCAGGCCGCGAGCCTCCAGATCAAGGCGACCAGCACCAACGCGGGCGCCCTGTCCTACGCGGCCACCGGGCTGCCCACCGGGCTGTCGATCAACGCCTCGACCGGCCTGATCTCCGGCACCCCGACCACCACCGGCACCAGCAGCGTGACGGTCACGGTGACGGACTCCGCGCGCCAGACCGGCACCGCCTCCTTCAAGTGGACCGTCAACACCACCGGCGGCGGCAACGTCTTCGAGAGCACCACCGACGTCGCCATCCCGGACGCGGGCGCCGCGGTGTACTCGCCGATCACCGTCAGCCGGTCCGGCAACGCGCCCTCCACCCTCCAGGTGGCCGTGGACATCGTGCACACCTACCGCGGTGACCTGGTCATCGACCTGGTGGCGCCGGACGGCACGACCTACCGGCTGAAGAACTCCAGCACCTCGGACTCGGCCGACAACGTCCAGGCGACGTACACCGTCAACGCCTCCTCGGAGGCCGCGAGCGGCACCTGGAAGCTCAAGGTCCAGGACGTCTACTCGATCGACACCGGCTACATCAACAGCTGGAAGCTGACCTTCTAAGCCCTTCCGGGCCCAGGTAGGCCCTTCCGGCCATCTGTGACCCAGGCGCCGCCCAAGGTGACCCGACTCCCTTGGGCGGCGCCTGCTGTTCTCCCCTCCCGTGTTCGCCCCTCCGGCGTCTTACCGGAAGGCGTCCGGTATACGGAGGCCCGATGGTCGGCAGCGGACAATTTCCGGCCGTCCTCCCGTAAGACGCGTGACATGTACGCCTCTTGTGTGACAGTCTGCCCACGAACTTTGCACCCGCACCTCATGTTTCGGGCCGGCCGGCGCTTCCCTGCCGTCCGGCCCAACCCCCCACAGCACTGAGGAGTTTGAGCGTGAGCAAGCACTCTCGCATGCCCATATTCGCGTCCCGCAAGCGCCGTACGGCCGCTGCCGCGGGCGCCGCGGTCGCCGCGGCCGCGCTGATCGCCACCGGCATGACCACCGGCTCCGCCGGGGCCGCGCCCGGCAAGGGATCCCAGGCCGCAACGGGCGCCATGCCCGTCAAGCTCTCCCCGTCCCAGCGCGTCGAGCTGCTGCGCGACGCCAACGCCACCAAGGCGGACACCGCCAAGGCTCTGCGCCTGGGCGCCAAGGAGAAGCTGGTCGTCAAGGACGTCATCAAGGACGCCGACGGCTCGACCCACACCCGCTACAACCGCACGTACGAGGGCCTGCCGGTGCTCGGCGGCGACCTGATCGTCCACGAGACCAAGTCCGGCAAGGTCCGCGGCGTCACCAAGTCCACCAAGGCCGCCGTCACGGTCGCCTCCACGACGCCCAAGCTGGCGCCGGCCGCCGCCGAGCGGTCCGCGGTCAAGCTGGCCAAGGCCGACGACACGTCGAAGGCGGAGGCCAGCCGCGCCCCGCGCAAGGTGATCTGGGCGGCCACCGGCAAGCCCGTGCTGGCCTACGAGACCGTCGTCGGCGGCCTGCAGAAGGACGGCACCCCCAACCAGCTGCACGTCATCACCGACGCCACCACCGGCAAGAAGCTCTACGAGTACCAGGGCATCGAGACCGGCAGCGGCGAGAGCCAGTACGGCGGCAAGGTCGAGCTGGGCACCAGCAAGGAGGGCAGCGGCTTCACGCTGAACGACGCCGAGCGCGGTGGCCACAAGACGACCAACCTCGACCACGGCGAGAACGGCGAGGGCGAGCTGTTCACCGACGAGGACGACGCCTGGGGCACCGGCAAGCCCGAGGACGCGCAGACCGCCGCCGTCGACGCCCACTACGGCGCCGCGCTCACCTGGGACTACTACAAGAGCGTGCACGGCCGCGACGGCATCAAGGGCGACGGCAAGGGCGCGTACTCCCGGGTCCACTACGGCGACAACTACGTCAACGCCTTCTGGGACGACAGCTGCTTCTGCATGACCTACGGCGACGGTGACGGCAACAAGAAGCCGCTGACCTCCATCGACGTGGCGGCGCACGAGATGACCCACGGCGTCACCTCGAACACCGCGGGCCTGGAGTACAGCGGCGAGTCCGGCGGCCTGAACGAGGCCACCTCCGACATCTTCGCCGCCGCGGTGGAGTTCAACGCCAAGAACGGCGAGGACGTCGGCGACTACCTCGTCGGCGAGAAGATCGACATCCGCGGCGACGGCACCCCGCTGCGCTACATGGACAAGCCGAGCAAGGACGGCTCGTCCAAGGACGACTGGTACGACGGCGTCGGCAACGAGGACGTCCACCACTCCTCCGGTGTCGCCAACCACTTCTTCTACCTCGCCTCCGAGGGCAGCGGCGAGAAGGAGATCAACGGGGTCAAGTACGACAGCCCGACGGCCGACGGCTCCACGGTCGAGGGCATCGGCCGGGAGAAGGTCGAGAAGATCTGGTACAAGGCCCTGACCACGTACATGACGTCGACCACGGACTACCACGCCGCCCGCGAGGCGACGCTCAAGGCCGCGACCGACCTCTTCGGCGCCGACAGCGCCGAGTACAAGGGCATCGACGCCGCCTGGGCCGGGGTCAACGTCAAGTAAGCCCCCTCCGCGCGGCCGGCGGACCGCCTTGGGCGGCGGACTGAACGGCGGTGGCGCGAGCACGTGATGCCGAACGAGCGGTGTCCGGAATATCTCCTTCCGGGCACCGCTCGTCGTCGTTATCCGGATTTGACAATCCCTTTACCGGACATCTTCCTGTCAATCAGTCATATCGCCCGTGACATGAACACTTGTCTGATGGCAGTCTTCCCCCCACATGCGACACAGCCGCACCCTTGCCGTCTCGGGTGACGCTGCCGCCTGCCCAACTCCCCACGTCACCAGGAGTCTCCGCGTGCGCTCTGGTTCCATATCGCCCCTGAGAAGCCGCCGCACCGCCGTCGCCGCCTCCGCGACGGCCATCGCCGCCGCGCTGATCACGGCCGCCACGATCACCGGCTCCGCCGATGCGGCCACCCCCAAGACCGCCGAGTCCGGCGCCACGACGCTGAACCTCTCCGCCTCGGTCCGCGCCGAGCTGCTGCGCACGGCCCAGGCCCACACCGCCGACACCGCCGACGAACTGCGCCTGGGCGGCAAGGAGAAGCTGGTCGTCCGCGACGTCGTCAAGGACGCCGACGGCACCACGCACACCCGGTACGAGCGCACCTACGACGGCCTGCCGGTCCTCGGCGGCGACCTGATCGTGCACACCTCCGCCGACGGCGCCACGCAGGAGGTAACCAAGGCCACCAGCGCCACCATCAAGGTCGCCGACACCAAGGCCGACGTCGCCCCGGCCGGCGCCGCGAAGAAGGCCCTGGGCATCGCGAAGTCCTCCGGCGAGACGAAGGGGGCCGAGGCCGACGGCGCCCCGCGCAAGGTGGTCTGGGCCGCCACCGGCAAGCCGGTCCTGGCCTACGAGACCGTCGTCGGCGGGCTCCAGCACGACGGCACCCCGTCCAAGCTGCACGTCATCACCGACGCCGACACCGGCGCCAAGCTGTACGAGTACGAGGCCATCGTCACCGGCACGGGCACGGGCCAGCACAACGGCGACGTCAAGCTCGGCACCGTCAAGGGCTCCGACGGCCGGTACACGCTGACGGACAAGGCCCGCGGCGGCCACGTCACGTACAACCTCAAGCACGGCGGGAGCGAGGAGGACTACCTCGACATCCCGAAGTGGCGCTACTACGACGCCGACGACAAGTGGGGCAACGGCAAGCCGTCCAACGGCCAGACCGCCGCCGTCGACGCCCACTACGGCGCCGCCATGACCTGGGACTACTACAAGAAGGTCCTGGGCCGCAACGGCATCAAGAACAACGGCAAGGCCGCCCCCTCCCGCGTCCACTTCGGCAACGGGTACGTCAACGCCTTCTGGGACGACGACTGCTTCTGCATGACCTACGGCGACGGTGAGGGCAACAACAACCCGCTCACCTCGCTGGACGTCGCCGGCCACGAGATGAGCCACGGTCTGACCTCGGCCACCGCCGGCCTGGTCTACAGCGGCGAGTCCGGCGGCCTCAACGAGGCCACCTCCGACATCTTCGGCACCGCCGTGGAGTTCTACGCCAAGAACCCCAAGGACCCGGGCGACTACCTCATCGGCGAGAAGATCAACATCAACGGCGACGGCACCCCGCTGCGCTACATGGACAAGCCCAGCAAGGACGGCGCGTCCTTCGACTACTGGAAGAGCGGCATGGGCGCGGAGGACCCGCACCTGACCTCCGGCCCCGCCAACCACTTCTTCTACCTGCTGTCCGAGGGCAGCGGGCGGAAGGTCATCGGCGGCGTGACCTACGACAGCCCGACGAAGGACGGCCGCACGGTCAAGGGCATCGGCCGGGCCAAGGCCGAGAAGATCTGGTACAAGGCGCTCACCACGTACATGACCTCGACCACCAACTACAAGGGCGCGCGCGACGCGACGCTCAAGGCGGCCAGGGCGCTGTACGGCCACAACAGCACCGAGTACAAGGCCGTGAACAACGCCTGGGCGGGCATCAACGTCAAGCACACCGCCTAGGACGACAACGCACCACCCCCCACAATCCGGGCGGTGCCCGGGGCTGCCAGAGCCGCCCCCGGCACCGCCCACCCAAGCACTCAGAGGCCGCCGGTCAGCGCAGCAGCACGCCGGCGGCCTCGTCGCTGCCCGCGCCCGTCCGGGGCGGTACGGCGACCAGCCCCAGCTCGGCCGCGTCGGCCAGCAGCGGGTGCGCGGGCAGCACCCGCACCGTGTAGCCGAACGGGCCGGTGCGGTCCAGGGCCAGCGGGCCCTCGTACACCACCCGGCCCTCCAGGTCCGGGCCGCCGGCCGGCTTCAGCGGCGTGACGACCGGCTCGATGATCCGGTCGTCCGCGCCGACCCGCCCCGCGACCACCTGCACCTCCACGTCGGCCGGTGCCAGCCCGCCGAGACCGACCCCCACCCGCAGCGGCAGCACCGTCCCCAGCTCCGCCGCCGCGCCGTCGCCCGCGAGAGCCGCGCCGTCGGCCGCCGGAGCCGAACGCCCCGCCTCCACATGGTCGACGGCGACCCGCGGCCACGCCTCGCGCACCCGTGCCTTCCAGGCCGCCAGCGCTCCGGCGGCCGCCGGGTCCAGCGCGCGGTGGGCGCGGGCCGCGGGGGCGTACAGCCGCTCCACGTACTCCCGGACCATCCGCCCGGCCAGCACCTTCGGGCCGAGACCGGCCAGCGTGCGGCGGACCATCTCGATCCAGCGGCCCGGCAGCCCGGCCGCGTCCCGGTCGTAGAAGCGCGGCGCGACCCGCTCGGCCAGCAGCTCGTACAGCGCCGCGGCCTCCAGGTCGTCGCGGCGGGCCTCGTCGGTGTCCGCGCCGTCCGCGGTGGGGATCGCCCAGCCGAAGTCCGGCTCGTACCACTCGTCCCACCAGCCGTCCAGCACCGAGAGGTTGAGGCAGCCGTTGAGCGCGGCCTTCATCCCGGAGGTGCCGCACGCCTCCAGCGGGCGCAGCGGGTTGTTCAGCCAGACGTCGCAGCCGGGGTAGAGCGTGCGGGCCATGGCCATCCCGTAGTCGGGCAGGAAGACCACGCGGTGCCGCACGTGCGGCTCGTCGGCGAACCGCACCAGCTCCTGGACCAGGCGCTTGCCGCCGTCGTCGGCGGGGTGCGCCTTGCCCGCGACGACGATCTGCACCGGCCGCTCGGGATGCAGCAGGAGCTCCGTCAGCCGGTCGCGGTCGCGCAGCATGAGGGTCAGCCGCTTGTAGGAGGGGACACGGCGGGCGAAGCCCACCGTCAGCACGTCCGGGTCCAGTACGCCGTCGATCCAGCCGAGTTCGGCGGCGCCCGCGCCGCGCTGCCGCCACGACGCGTACAGCCGGGCCCGTACCTCGGCGACCAGTCGGGCGCGCAGGGACCGGCGCAGCTCCCAGATCTCGCGGTCGGGGACATCGGCGACGAAGTCCCAGCTCCCGGCGCCGCCGACGGACAGCGCCCGCTCGGATCGGCGCGCGCCGATCCGGTCGGCGCCGAGCCGGTGGACCTCCGGCGCCACCCAGGTGGGGGCGTGCACCCCGTTGGTGACGGAGGTGATGGGCACCTCCTCGGCGTCGAAGTCCGGCCACAGGTCCGCGAACAGCTCCCGGCTGACCTGCCCGTGGAGGACGGACACGCCGTTGGCGCGCTGCGCCAGCCGCAGCCCCATGAGGGCCATGTTGAACAGGTCGGGCCGGGCGTCGGCCCCGGTCTCCGCGCCCAGCTCCAGGATCCGTTCGACGGGGATCGCGGGCAGCTCGCCGTCGGGCCCGAAGTGGCGGGCGACGAGCCGCCGGTCGAAGCGGTCGATCCCGGCCGGGACCGGGGTGTGGGTGGTGAAGACGGTGCCGGCGCGGACCGCCTCGAGCGCGGCGTCGGTCTCGGCTCCGGCGGCGACCAGCTCCTGGAGCCGCTCCAGGCCGAGGAACCCGGCGTGGCCCTCGTTGGTGTGGAACACCTCGGGGGCCCGGTGCCCGGTCAGCCGGCAGTACGCGCGCACCGCGCGCACCCCGCCGATGCCCAGCAGCATCTCCTGGAGCAGCCGGTGCTCGCTGCCGCCGCCGTAGAGCCGGTCGGTGACGCCGCGTTCGCCGGGCGCGTTGTCCTCCACGCCGGAGTCGAGCAGCAGCAGCGGCACCCGGCCGACCGCCACCTGCCAGATCCGGGCGCGCAGCAGACGCCCGCCGGGCAGCGCGAGGACGACCTGGGCGGGCGCGCCGTCGGGCTCGCACAGCAGGGTCAGCGGCAGCTCGTGCGGGTCGAGTACGGGGTAGTGCTCCTGCTGCCAGCCCTCGCGGGACAGGCTCTGCCGGAAGTAGCCGTGCCGGTACAGCAGCCCGACGCCGATGAGGGGTACGCCCAGGTCGCTGGCGGCCTTGAGGTGGTCCCCGGCGAGGATGCCGAGCCCGCCGGAGTACTGGGGAAGGGCGGCGGTGATGCCGAACTCGGGCGAGAAGTAGGCGATGGCGGCGGGCCCGCCTTCCCGGCGCTGGTACCAGCGGGGTTCGCCGAGGTATCGGGACAGGTCCTCGGCGGCGGCCGACAGCCGCCGCAGGAAGCCGGGGTCGGCGGCGAGCGCGGCCAGCCGGTCGGCGGGGACGGAGCCCAGCAGCCGCACCGGGTCGCCGTCGGCGGCCCGCCAGCCGTCGGGGTCGACGGACTCGAACAGGTCGCGCGTCTCGGGGTGCCAGGACCAGCGCAGATTGCGCGCCAGGTCGCTGAGGGGTCGTAGGGGTTCGGGAAGGACGGGACGTACGGTGAATCGACGGATGGCCTTCACCCTTCGACGGTATCCGGGGCACGGCCCCGTACACCGGTCCAACAGCGGCGAGTTCGCCGCGCCGTGGTGCGGCATCCGGTGCGCGAGCCCACCGGGCACGGCTGCCGACCGGCACCGGCGGCGCCCCCGCGGCCGGCCCCCGACGCCGCCCGGCAGGGCCCCGCGGCGCACAGCCCGCGCCGTACACCACACGCCCCGCAGAAGCGCACCGCATCCTGATTGTCTCCCCGTACCCGGTGGGAAGGCTTCTCTCCTGACGCCCCCCATGGCCCATGCCATCCGCCCACCAGAGTGAACGCGGACAGGAGCAGTCATGCGCGCGACCCTGCGCACCACAGTGGAGCAGTTACAAAGGACGAACGCCTCCAACGAACATCAACCCGCGACGCCGCAATCAGGTGATCCCATGATCGGACGTATCCCCGTCCTGGACATCCGCCCGCTCATCGACTGCGGCCGCCGCCCCGCCAAGGCGGTGGTCGGCGAGACCTTCGAGGTCAGCGCCACCGTGTTCCGGGAAGGCCATGATGCGGTCCGGGCCAATGTGGTCCTCCGCGACCCGGCCGGGCGCTCGGGCCCGTGGACCCCGATGCGTGAGCTGGAGCCCGGCACCGACCGCTGGGGCGCCGAGGTCACCCCCGGCGCGGAGGGCCACTGGACCTACACCATCGAGGCGTGGAGCGATCCGGTGGCCACCTGGCGGCACCAGGCCGGGATCAAGATCCCGGCGGGGATCGACACCGGTCTGGTCCTGGAGGAGGGTGCCCTGCTGCACGAGCGGGCCGCCTCCGGGGTGCCCAAGAACGACGGCCGGGACGCGGTGCTGCGCGCCGTCGACGCGCTGCGCGACGAGAAGCGGGCGGCGGCGGACCGGCTGGCGGCGGCGCTCGCGCCCGACGTGGTCACCGCGCTCGACCGGCATCCGCTGCGGGATCTGGTCACCGCCTCCCGCGCGATGCCGCTGCGGGTGGAGCGCGAGCGCGCGCTGTACGGATCGTGGTACGAGTTCTTCCCGCGCTCGGAGGGCGCGGTGGTCAGAGAGGGCAGGCCGCCGGTGAGCGGCACCTTCCGCACCGCCGCCGAACGGCTTCCGGCCATCGCCGCCATGGGCTTCGACGTCGTCTACCTGCCGCCGATCCATCCCATCGGCACCACCTGCCGCAAGGGCCCCGACAACGCCCTGACCGCGGGCCGGTACGACGTGGGCGTGCCGTGGGCGATCGGCTCGGCCGAGGGCGGCCACGACGCGATCCACCCGGACCTGGGCGGCTTCGAGGACTTCGACCGCTTCGTGGCCCGGGCGCACGGGCTGCGGATGGAGGTGGCGCTGGACTTCGCGCTCCAGTGCTCGCCGGACCACCCGTGGGTCTCCAAGCACCCGGAGTGGTTCCACCACCGCGCCGACGGCACCATCGCGTACGCCGAGAACCCGCCCAAGAAGTACCAGGACATCTATCCCGTGGCCTTCGACGCCGACTTCCGCGGCATCGTCCGGGAGACGGAGCGGGTGCTGCGGTTCTGGATGGACCGGGGGGTGCGGATCTTCCGGGTGGACAACCCGCACACCAAGCCGGTGGTGTTCTGGGAGAAGGTGATCGGGGACATCAACCGCACCGACCCGGACGTGGTCTTCCTGGCCGAGGCGTTCACCCGGCCCGCGATGATGCACACCCTGGCCGCGATCGGCTTCCAGCAGTCGTACACGTACTTCACCTGGCGCAACGGCAAGCAGGAACTGACCGACTACCTGCGGGAGCTCACCGGGGACGCCGCCTCGTACATGCGGCCCAACCTCTTCGTGAACACCCCGGACATCCTGCACGCCTATCTACAAGAAGGCGGCCGGCCCGCGTTCGAGGCGCGCGCCGTGCTCGCGGCCACCCTCTCTCCCTCCTGGGGCGTCTACGCCGGGTACGAGCTGTGCGAGAACACCCCGTTGCGGCCGGGCTCGGAGGAGTACCTGGGCTCGGAGAAGTACCAGCTGAGGCCGCGCGACTGGGCGGCGGCCGAGCGCGAGGGCCGGACCATCGCCCCGCTGATCACCGCGCTCAACCGGGCCCGGCGCCGCCACCCGGCGCTGCGGCTCCTGCGGAACCTGCGCTTCCACCACGCCGACAACGACTCCGTCATCGTCTACTCCAAGCGCACCGCCGGGCCGCGCGAGGACTGTGTGCTGACCGTGGTCAACCTCGACCCCCACCACACCCAGGAGGCCACGGTCTCGTTGGACATGCCGGAACTCGGCCTCGACTGGCACGAGTCCTTCGCCGCGCGGGACGAACTCACCGGCGAGACCTATCACTGGGGCAGGGACAACTACGTGCGCCTCGACCCGAGCCGGGAGCCGGCTCCGGCGCACGTGCTGTCCCTGCGACCGTCTCCACAGATCGGAGGGTCACCCACACCATGACCGTCAATGAGCCCGTCCAGGACACTTTCGAGGACACCCCCGCCAAGGACCGGGATCCCGAATGGTTCAAGCGTGCCGTCTTCTACGAGGTGCTGGTGCGCTCGTTCCAGGACAGCAACGGTGACGGCATCGGCGATCTCAAAGGACTCACGGCCAAGCTCGACTACCTCCAATGGCTGGGCGTCGACTGCCTGTGGCTGCCTCCGTTCTTCGCCTCGCCGCTGCGCGACGGCGGCTACGACGTGTCCGACTACACGGCGGTCCTGCCGGAGTTCGGGGACCTCGCCGACTTCGTCGAGTTCGTGGACGCCGCCCACCAGCGCGGCATGCGGGTGATCATCGACTTCGTCATGAACCACACCAGCGACCAGCACCCGTGGTTCCAGGAGTCCCGCAGCGACCCGGACGGCCCGTACGGCGACTACTACGTCTGGGCCGACGACGACAAGCAGTACGCCGACGCCCGCATCATCTTCGTGGACACCGAGGCGTCGAACTGGACCTTCGACCCGGTGCGCAAGCAGTACTTCTGGCACCGCTTCTTCTCCCACCAGCCCGATCTGAACTTCGAGAACCCCGCCGTGCAGGAGGAGGTCCTGGCGGCCCTGCGGTTCTGGCTGGACCTGGGCATCGACGGGTTCCGGCTGGACGCGGTCCCGTATCTGTACGCGGAGGAGGGCACCGACTGCGAGAACCTGCCGCGCACCCACGAGATGCTCCGGCGGGTGCGGGCCGAGATCGACGCGCACTACCCGGACACCGTGCTGCTGGCCGAGGCCAACCAGTGGCCGGAGGACGTGGTCGACTACTTCGGCGACTTCGAGTCCGGCGGCGACGAGTGCCACATGGCCTTCCACTTCCCGGTCATGCCGCGCATCTTCATGGCGGTGCGGCGCGAGTCCCGCTATCCGGTCTCGGAGATCCTCGCCAAGACCCCGGCCATCCCGTCCGGCTGCCAGTGGGGCATCTTCCTGCGCAACCACGACGAGCTGACGCTGGAGATGGTCACCGACGAAGAGCGCGACTACATGTACGCGGAGTACGCCAAGGACCCGCGGATGCGCGCCAACATCGGGATCCGGCGGCGGCTGGCCCCGCTGCTGGACAACGACCGCAACCAGATCGAGCTGTTCACCGCGCTGCTGCTGTCCCTGCCCGGATCTCCGATCCTCTATTACGGGGACGAGATCGGCATGGGCGACAACATCTGGCTGGGCGACCGGGACGCGGTGCGCACCCCGATGCAGTGGACACCGGACCGGAACGCGGGCTTCTCGTCCTGCGACCCGGGGCGGCTGTACTTGCCGACCATCATGGACCCGGTCTACGGCTACCAGGTGACCAGCGTCGAGGCGGCCATGAGCAGCCCGTCGTCCCTGCTGCACTGGACCCGCCGGATGATCGAGATCCGCAAGCAGAACCGGGCCTTCGGCCTGGGCAGCTTCACCGAGCTGCCGTCCAGCAACCCGGCGGTGCTCGCGTTCCTGCGCGAGTACAAGGACGACCTCGTGCTGTGCGTGAACAACTTCTCCCGCTTCGCACAGCCGACCGAGCTGGATCTGCAGACCTACAACGGACGGCATCCGGTCGAACTGATCGGCGGCGTCCGCTTCCCGGCCATCGGCGAGCTGCCGTACCTGCTGACGCTGGCGGGCCACGGCTTCTACTGGTTCCGGCTGCGCCAGGCCGAGGCCGTGCCCGGCCAGTTGTCCGCGTGAGGCAGCGGTCCGCCTGAGCGGCAGCACCAAGCCCGGTTGAGCGGCACCACAGCCCCACCCGTCCGTACGCGTCCATCCGGGGCGCGTACGGGCGTTTTCCCCACGGGAGCATGGGCAGCCTCCCTACTACCGCTCGGGCCCGGCAGGTCGCGTTCCCCGTACATCTCGTCGCGACGTATGTCCCAGGATGCGCCGTAACGATTCACCGTACGGACGATCACCGCCCGGCACCCCTCCAGACTCCGTCTGGGGGTACCCCCACCGCGCCGTCGCACAGCTAATGCCACAATCCGGGACACTTTGGGCTATCTGTGGGTGCCCCGGGGAAAGGACGCGACGTCATGCCGGAAGCTCCCTTCGTCCGGGGCACACAGCACCCTCAGTCACCCGCCGGACGGGCCGTCAGCAGCGTGGACGCCCGCGGACCGAGCGGGCTGCTGCCCTCACTCGCCCCCCTGCTGACCGAGTGGCTGCCCCGGCAGCGCTGGTTCGCGGGGAAGGGCCGCCCGGTCACGGGGTTCACCCTCGTCTCCACGACCGAACTGCTGCCGTGCGCCGCGGGCGGCGCCGCCCCCGGACTGCTCCATCTGCTCATCCGCGCCAAACAGCCCGGCTCCCCCGCGGGCGAGCCCACGGCCGACTGCTACCAGATCCTGCTGGGCGTACGGGCCGCGCCACTGCCGCCGCCGCTCGCCCCGGCGTTCATCGGCCGCCCGGACGGCGGCCCGCTGCACGGCCACACCGTCTACGAGGCGCTGTACGACCCCCGGCTCGCCGCGCTGCTGCTGGAGCGGCTGCGGGTGCCGGGTCGGCTCGGCCCCCTGCTCTTCGTGCGCGAACCCTCGACCGCGATCCCCTCGGTGCTCACCCCTCGGCTGGTGACCGCCGAGCAGTCCAACTCCTCCGTGGTCTTCGGGGACACGTACATCCTCAAGCTCTTCCGGCGGGTCAGCCCCGGCGTCAACCCGGACCTGGAACTGCCGCTGGCACTGGCCAGGACCGGCTGCACCCGGGTGCCGTCCCCCGCCGCCTGGTTCGAGACCGCCCCGGCCTCGGACGGCTCGTCACCCTTCACGCTCGGCGTGCTCCAGCCGTATCTGGCCGGTTCCACCGACGGCTGGCAGCTGGCCCAGCGGGCCCTGGCCGTCGGCGCGGACTTCAGCTCCGCCGCGCACGCGCTGGGCCGGGCCACGGCCGAGGTGCACCTGGCGATGGCGGACGCGCTGCCGGCCGCGGTGCTGCGCCGCCCGCAGATCGAGCATCTCGCGGCGGCCATGTCCGAGCGCCTGGACGCCGCCGCCTCCGCCGTCCCCGCCCTCCACCCGTACCGCGCACGGCTGCGCACCGCCTTCGAGGACCTCGCCGCGCTCGGCCGGGCGGGCCGCACGTGGGCGGCCCAGCGCATCCACGGCGACCTGCACCTGGGGCAGGTGCTGCGGACGGCGGAGGGCGAGCCGTGGTCGCTGATCGACTTCGAGGGCGAGCCGTCCCGCCCCTGGCCGAACGCCGCCGCCCGCAGCCGGCCGTCCGGGACATCGCGGGGATGCTGCGCTCGTTCGACTACGCGGCGGCGGTGGCCGGCCGCACCGCCGCCGAGACCGGCGGCGGTGGCGCCGGGGGGCCAGCGGCACCGCGGAGGCCGGGGGTGCCGCGGGGGCGTGCGTCGGGACGGCCTGGACGGGGCCGGGCGACGGAGCGGCGGCGACGGGCTCGGCGCCCCGGGCGGGCGCGCGGACGGAGACCCGATCGGAGGCGAGGCAGGCGGCCGGCGCCGGAACCGCCGTCGCGTTCGGAAACGGGCACGGCTGCGGCCCCGGGTGCGGTTGCGGCCCCGGTTGCGGTTGCGGCCACTCCTCCGGCCCCGAACGGGCCGACGACTGGGCCCGGCGCACCCGCGCCGCGTACTGCGCCGGGTACGCGGCGGTCTCCGGCCGCGACCCGCGCGACGAACCGGAGCTGCTGCGCGCGTACGAGACCGACAAGGCGGTGTACGAGGTGCTCTACGAAGCGCGGCACCGCCCGGACTGGCTCTCCATCCCCATGTCGGCCGTCCGCCGCCTGTCGGGCACCACCCGCCCGGCGGACGACCGATGACGCGGCGCCCACGCGCGGCTCGTGCCCCGTTCCCACCCGTAGCCAGCCCTCCGTACGTCTTGACCGCGCGGTCCTGCTCGCGCAGACCTGGCGCCCCCTCACCGACCTTCCGTTGACGAAGGCCGCCGCCTCCGGGCGGGGCCGCAAGGAGGACCACCCGTGACCGTACGACCGCCGTCCCCCGACCCGTCCGAAGAGGTGCCGGTGCCCGGCCACGAGCCCTCCGCCGCCGCGCCCGGTCCGCTCCGGCCCTCACCCCTCCCGGCCACCTTCCTGCGCGGCGGTTCCGGGGACACACCGCGTGCGGACGCGCCGTCGGCTGCGGGCGGCCGGTCCTCGTACACCGCGCCGCCCACCCCGCGCGCCCCCCACACCCCGCGCACCAGCACCAGCACCAGCACCAGCACCAGCACCAGCACCAGCACCAGCACCAGCACCGACGGAAACAGCAACGGCGGTCGGCAGCGGCCCCTGACCGGCCGTCCGCCCGCGGCGGGGGCCGCCAGAGCCGGGGCGGTGACCAGCGAAGCCAGGGCCGAGCGCGGGGTGCGCCCCGCCCCGCCCCTCGACCCCGCCGACCGGCGGCGGCTGCTGGCCGGCGAGCACCACGACCCGCACGGCCACCTCGGCGCCCACCCGGTGCCCGGCGGCGTGGTCTTCCGCGCTCTGCGGCCGTTCGCGCGCTCCGTGGCCGTGACCGCCAAGGGGCTCAGGGCCCAGCTGCGTTCGGAGGGTGACGGCTTCTTCGCCGGGGTGCTGCCGCTGACCGAGGTCCCCGACTACCGGCTGCTGGTCACCTACGACCACGACGAGCTGGAGCTGCACGACCCGTACCGCTTCCTGCCCGCCCTCGGCGAACTCGACCTGCACCTGATCAGCGAGGGCCGGCACGAGCAGCTGTGGCAGGCGCTCGGCGCGCGCCCGATGACGCACCAGGGGGTGACCGGCACCCGCTTCACCGTGTGGGCGCCCAACGCCCGCGGCGTCCGGGTCGTCGGCGACTTCACCTACTGGGACGGCACGGCCTTCCCGATGCGCTCGCTGGGGCACAGCGGGGTGTGGGAGCTGTTCCTGCCCGGCGTCGGCGAGGGAGCGCTGTACAAGTACGAGATCACCCGCCCGGACGGCGGCCACACCCAGCGCGCCGACCCGCTGGCGCGGCGCACCGAGTGCCCCCCGGCCAACGGCTCCGTCGTCCACGCCTCCCACCACCAGTGGCAGGACGCGGCATGGCTGGAGCGCCGGACCGAGCACCGGATCCACGAGTCGCCGTTCTCCGTGTACGAGGTGCACCTGCCGTCCTGGCGGCCCGGCCTGACCTACCGCCAGCTCGCCGAGCAGCTCCCCGCGTACGTCAAGGATCTCGGCTTCACACATGTGGAGTTCATGCCGGTGGCCGAGCACCCCTTCGGCGGCTCCTGGGGCTACCAGGTCACCGGCTTCTACGCGCCCACCGCCCGGCTCGGCACCCCCGACGACCTGAAGTTCCTGATCGACGCGCTGCACCAGGCGGGCATCGGCGTGATCGTCGACTGGGTGCCCGCGCACTTCCCCCGGGATGACTGGGCGCTGGCCGCGTTCGACGGGACCTCCCTGTACGAGCACGCCGACCCGCAGCGCGCCGCGCACCCCGACTGGGGGACGCTGGAGTTCGACTACGGCCGCACCGAGGTACGCAACTTCCTGGTCGCGAACGCGGTCTACTGGTGCGAGGAGTTCCACATCGACGGGCTCCGGGTGGACGCCGTGGCCTCGATGCTCTACCTGGACTACTCCCGCGAGGACGGCCAGTGGACGCCCAACGCCCGCGGCGGCCGCGAGGACCTGGACGCGGTCGCCTTCCTCCAGGAGATGAACGCGACCGTCTACCGGCGGTGTCCCGGCGTGGTCACCATCGCCGAGGAGTCCACCGCCTGGGACGGGGTGACGCGCCCGACCCATCTGGTCGGCGCGGGCGGCTTCGGCGGACTCGGCTTCGGGCTGAAGTGGAACATGGGCTGGATGCACGACTCGCTGGGCTACGTCGCGCACGAGCCGGTGCACCGCAAGTACCACCACAACGAGATGACCTTCTCCATGGTCTACGCGTACAGCGAGAACTACGTCCTGCCGATCTCGCACGACGAGGTGGTGCACGGCAAGCAGGCGCTGGTGTCGAAGATGCCGGGCGACTGGTGGCAGCGCCGCGCGGACCACCGCGCGTACCTGGGCTTCATGTGGGCGCACCCCGGCAAGCAACTCCTCTTCATGGGCCAGGAGTTCGCCCAGGGCGCGGAGTGGTCGCACGAGCACGGGCCGGAGTGGTGGCTGCTCGACGACTCCTACGCCTCGGCGGGCGACCACCGGGGCGTACGGGACCTGGTCCGCGACCTGAACCGCCTCTACACCGCCACGCCCTCGCTCTGGCAGCGGGACACGATGCCGGAGGGCTTCGCCTGGGTGACCGGCGACGCGTGGGAGGACAACGTCTTCGCCTTCCTCCGCTTCGACGCCCAGGGCGGCCCGCTGCTGTCGGTGAGCAACTTCTCGCCGGTGGTACGCCACGAGTACCGGCTGGGGGTGCCGGAGCGGATCGCCGCCTGGCACGAGGTGCTGAACACGGACGCGGCGGCGTACGGCGGCAGCGGGGTGGCCAACGACGAGCCCATGAAGGCGGAACCGATCCCCTGGCACGGCCGCCGCACCAGCATCGCCCCGGTGCTCCCGCCCCTGGCGACGATCTGGCTCCGGCCCGCCTGAGCGGCTCCTGCCCCCTCCCCCTGGCTGGGGGAGGGGGCAGGAGCCACCGGCCACGACCTATACCGTCGACGCATGCACCCGCACCGCCGCCGCCACGCCATACGCACCGCACCGCTCGCCGTCCTCCTGCTCGCCGCCGCGACGTGCCTGTCCTCGTGTTCGTCGTCCGGCGACGGCGTGGCGGTGTCGGCGCCCTCTCCGGACGCGGACGTCGCGCGGATCTGCGACGCCCTGCTCGACGCGGTCCCCGATTCCCTGGTCGGTGGCAAGCGGAGGGAGACGGAACCCTCGTCGCGGTTCACCACGGCGTGGGGGATCCCGCGATCACCCTCCGGTGCGGTGTCGAACGACCGGCGGAGATGAACAACGCCAGGGCGGCGGGAGGACGGTTCCGGGGCGTGGACTGGATGTTGGAGAGCCCGCAGGGGGGCCGCCACCGCTGCACCACCACGTACCGCGAGGCGTACGTCGAGGTGAGCATTCCCGACGAGTACGGCGACGTCCAGGCTCTGGAGGAACTGGCCGACGCCGTTCGGAAGACGGTGCCCAAGAGCGTGTGACGCCGGGTTCACAGGCCCTCAGCTCAACCCATTGACGCCGGCAGGCACCGCAACCACCATGTGAGAGCGCTCTCATGCATCCGTGCGCATCCCCCACACCTCCCTGGAGGCGTTCTCCCATGAGCACGAACGCAAGCACCCAGGCACCAGCCGTACCATCCGCACCCTCCGCGTCGACCGCGGCATCCGCACCGCCGCGCACCCCGCGCCGCCGCCGCACGGCCCTGCTCTCCGCCCTGTCCGCGGCGGCCCTCGCGACCGCCGCGCTGGCCACGCTGTTCGGGGCCGCGCCCGCCACCGCCGAGGTGCCGCCCGCCCCCGGCTGGAACCTCCAGTGGAGCGACGACTTCGACGGCCCCGCCCGCAGCCTGCCCTCGTCCGACGACTGGCAGATCGACACCGGGCACAACTACCCCGGCGGGCCCGCCGACTGGGGCACCGGCGAGATACAGAACTACACCGACTCCCCCGACAACGTGAGCCTGGACGGGGCGGGCAACCTGCGCATCACCCCGCTGCGGGACGGGGCGGGCAACTGGACCTCGGCGCGCATCGAGACCAGGCGGGCGGACTTCAAGGCCCCCGACGGCGGTGTGCTGCGCATCGAGGGCCGGATCAGGATGCCGGACGTCACCGGGGACGCCGCGCTCGGCTACTGGCCGGCGTTCTGGGCGCTCGGCTCGCCGTACCGCGGCAACTACCAGAACTGGCCGGGCATCGGCGAGTTCGACGTCATGGAGAACGTCAACGGGGCCAACACCGTATGGGGCACGCTGCACTGCGGCGTGAACCCCGGCGGTCCCTGCAACGAGACCAACGGCATCGGCGCCAGCCGCACCTGCCCGGGAGCGAGCTGCCAGACCGCGTTCCACACCTTCCGCTTCGAGTGGGACCGGGGCACCGCGCCGAACGAGCTGCGCTGGTACGTGGACGACCAGTTGTTCCACCGCGTCGGCCAGAACGAGGTCGACGCCGGTGCGTGGAACGACATGACCGGCCACGCGGGCTATTTCATCCTCCTCAACGTCGCCGTCGGCGGCGCCTTCCCCGACGCGATCGCGGGGACGAGGACGCCCGGCGCCGCCACCGATCCGGGCCACCCGATGCTCGTCGACCACGTCGCGGTGTGGACGCGTCCGGCCGCCGGACGGTCCTAGCCGGGACGCCCACCGCCCCGTCGCCCTCTCGGGCGGGGCGGTGGGCGTCCCGGCATCGCTCGCGCATCAATCTGAGACTCAGCTGTCACAGGCGTACGGCAGGATGGTGCTCCGTGATCGATTACCAGCGCCACCCGTCTCCGAACCAGCCGTACGCTCCCCAGCCCCCGTACCCGTACCCGCATCCGACCCCACAGCCCCCCTCTGTGCCCGAGGAGGTCGGTGACATACGCCGCATGCTCTTCGCCGGGATCGACTGCGCGATCACGATAGTCGGCGGTTTCAGCCTCGCCGCACAGCTCGCGCACGGCAAGGGCGCGGCCACCCTGGGGATCGGGGCCACCCTGGGGATCTACGTCGGGTGTGTCTTCGGCGTCTCGTTCGTCAACCATGTGCTGGGAACCCTGCTGTTCCGGACGACCGTGGGCAAGTTCCTGCTCGTGACGCGCGTGGTGCGCGAGGCGGACGCGGGCCGGCCCCGCTTCTGGCAGACCGTGGGCCGCTGGCTCCTCGGCCTGACCTGGCTCCCGATGCAGCCGCTGCGCGCCCTGATCCTCGCGGACGGCGACCCGTACGAGGACGCCTGCGGACTGCGGTACGTACGGAGCAGGGACCTGCGCCGCTGAGCGCAACCGGCCGCAACGGCGCGGTCGTCTGCCCGTCGCACGACCTGTCGGACCCCGCCTAGGACGCCACGGCCACGCACTCGAAGACGTGGTGTCCGCCCGCGAGCCGCTCCGCCGACAGCAGCGTGAACCCCGCCGTCTGCACCAGCTTGTGCATCTCCGGCCCGGTGAACAGCTCGGTGTCCTTCCCGCACATCACCATCTGGAACAGCGTGTGCGCGCCGTCCGCGTCGCTCTCCTGGAGCGGCTCCACGATGAGCAGCCGAGGCGTCGCCCGCGTCGCCTCGGTGCGCAGCATCGCCTCGCGCACCACCGTCAGGATGCGCAACCGCCGCTCGGCGTCCCAGTCGTGGAGGACGTTCTTCAGCAGATAGCGGTCGCCACCCGCGGGCACCTCCGCGAAGATGTCCGCGGGCCGGAAGGCCAACCGCCCGTCGGCGGGCCGCTCACCGGCGCCCGCCCGCAGCCTCGCCCGGGCCCGCTCGCACACGCTGGGCCGGTCCACGCACACGCCCTCCAGCAACGGGTGGGCGGCGAGCACCCCGGCCAGCACCGTGCCGTCCCCGCCGCCGATGTCGATCACCCGGCGTACGGTGCCGAAGTCGGCGCGCCGGGCGAGTTCGGCGACCACGGGCCGGGCGAGTTCGGCCATCGCGGCGTCGAAGACCCGCTCGGCCTCGGGGTCGCCCGCCAGATACGCGTACAAGGGCTTGCCGAAGACCCGCTCGAAGCCGGACTCCCCGGTCGCCACGGTGTGCGGCAGCCCGGCGAAGGCGTCGTCGTAGGTCTCGGCCATCAGGACGCAGAAGTTCCGGAGCGACCGCGGATGGCTGCCGCGCAGTCGCGCGAAGGCGGCGGCGAGCCCGTAGTCGCCGCACGCGTCGCGCTCGAACACCCCGCAGAGCGTGAGCGTCTCCATCAGGCGCCGCGTGACGTCCGGGTCCGCGCCGCCGCGTGCGGCGATCTCGTGGTACGGCAGACGCCCGCCGTCCAGGATGTCGGCGATGCCGAGCCTGGCGGCGACGGCCAGGGCACGCGCGAAGCCGCCACCGGCGGCGAGCTGCATGATGCGCGCCTCGTCGGCCGCCGACGCGTCCGGCACCGACTTGCCCGGCACCGACTCGTCAGCCGCCGGCTCCTCAGGCCGCGGTTCTTCCGCTTCGTATGCGTACCGCTGATCGATGTCCATGCCCCATCGATAGCGGTCGCCGCTCGACATCGCGCTGACTACGGCCTGAACAGCGGGTCGGGCGGGGGCGGTACGGACCGTGGCACCCGCGGCCCGGCCCGTACCGCCCCCGCCCCGTAGGTCGGGACGTCGATCGTCAGACGCCCGCGGCCTCCTTGGGCGCGTTCTCCTTCGGCCCCTCGTGCCCGTCCGCCCCGCCGCCGTGCGCGTCGTCCGCCAGCGTCGCCTCGTCGAACGGCAACCGGCCCGCCAGGACCTCCCGCATCCGGTCCTTGTCGATCTCCTTGGTCCAGGTGCCGACCAGCACGGTGGCGACGGCGTTGCCCGCGAAGTTGGTCACCGCCCGCGCCTCGCTCATGAAGCGGTCGATGCCGACGATCATGCCGACGCCGTCGACCAGTTCGGGGCGGTGGGACTGGAGGCCGCTCGCCAGGGTCGCCATGCCGGCGCCGGTGACCCCCGCCGCGCCCTTGGAGGCCACGATCATGAACAGCAGCAGCGAGATCTGCTGGCCGATCGAGAGCGGGTCGCCCATCGCCTCGGCGATGAACAGCGACGCCATGGTCAGGTAGATCGCGGTGCCGTCCAGGTTGAAGGAGTACCCGGTCGGGACGGTGATGCCGGCCACCGGCTTGCTGACGCCCGCGTGCTCCATCTTGGCGATCAGCCGCGGCAGCGCCGACTCCGACGACGACGTCGAGACGATCAGCAGGAACTCGCGCCCCAGGTACGTGAGCAGGTGCAGGATGTTGACGCCCGCGACCAGCCGCAGGAGCGTGCCGAGCACCAGGAAGACGAAGAGGGCGCAGGTGACGTAGAAGCCGATCATGATGACGGCCAGCGACTTCAGCGCGTCCGTGCCGGTCTCGCCGACCACCGCCGCGATGGCGCCGAACGCACCCACCGGCGCGGCCCACATGATCATCGACAGCACGCGGAAGACCAGCCGCTGGATGTGCCCGATGCCGCGCAGCACCGGCTCCCCGGCCTTGCCCATCCCCTGGAGCGCGAAGCCGACGAGCAGCGCGACGAGCAGGGTCTGGAGCACCTTCTCCGTGGTGAAGGCGGAGACCATCGTGGTCGGGATGATGCCGAGCAGGAAGGCCGTGGTGGACTCGCTGGCGCCCTCGGCCTGGCCCTGTCCGGCCTTGGCCGCCTCCGAGGTCAGGTGCAGCCCGCTGCCCGGCTCCAGAATGTTGCCGACGAGCAGGCCGATGGCGAGCGCGACGGTGGACATCAGCAGGAAGTAGCCGAGCGCGAGCCCGCCGACCGCGCCGACCTTGGCGGCCTTGCGGACCGATCCGACGCCGAGCACGATCGTGCAGAAGATGATCGGCGAGATCATCATCTTGATCAGATTGACGAATCCCTTGCCGATGGGCTTGAGCTCCACGGCGACGTCGGGCGCGGCGAAGCCCACCGCGACGCCGAGGAGCACCGCGGCGATCACGGCGAGGTACAGATAGTGGGTCCGGTCCCGCGGGGTCCGCCGCGTCGGCTGTCCCGCGGGCGAGGTCTGCGCAGCCACGGCTGCCTCCTTGAAATCCTGGTCGGTCCGTGCGGCTCACACGTCCCGGACGGCCCCGGACTCCCGTGTCCCGGACGGTCCCGGTGACTATGCACCCCGCCTGTGACGGCGGTCACCCTTGTGTTCATTTCGTTCACACAACGACTCGCGTGCACACTGAGCGACATGCGCGTTCACCGCCCCGGGTCGACCGGGGGCCTCGAAGACCCCGGCGCCCCCGCAGGCCGCGGAGCCTGGCCGGCCAGCTCTTCGCGATGCAGGTCGTGCTCGTCGCCGTGGTCGTCGCCGGATGCGCGGTCTTCACCTACCTCACCGACCGGAGCCAGGCCGAAACCGCCGCGCGCCGCCAGGCGACCGCCGCCGCGACCGCGGTCGCCGACTCCCCCTCGGTCGTCCGGGCCATCCGTACCGCGGACCCCACCGCCGCGCTCCAGCCGTACGCGGAGCAGGTACGCAAGAGCACCGGCGTCACGTTCGTCACGATCATGGACCCGCGGGGCATCCGCTGGACGCACCCGGACCCCGAGCGGATCGGCGAGGAGTTCCTCGGCCACACCGCCCCCGCGCTGCGCGGCGAGACCTTCACGGAGACCTACACCGGCACCCTCGGCCCGTCGGTACGGGTCGTGACCCCGGTGCGCGACGGCGGCCGGATCACCGGGCTGGTCAGCGCGGGCATCACGGTCGACGAGATCAGCGCGCGGCTGCGGGACCAGTTGCTCACGCTGCTGGGCGTGGCACTGGCCGCCCTCGCGCTCGGCGGGGCGGGCACGTACGTGATCAACCGCCGCCTGCGGCACCACACCCACGGCATGAACGCCGGCGAGCTGAGCCGGATGTACGACTACCACCAGGCCACGCTGCACGCGGTGCGGGAGGGGCTGCTGATGCTCGACGGACAGCGGCGGGTGGCGCTGGTCAACGACGGGGCGCGGGAGTTGCTGGGCCTGACCGACCCCGTCGGACGGCTCATCAGCGACCTGGGCCTGCCCGCCCCGCTGACCGGCGCGCTGCTGGCCGCCGAGCCGCGGGTGGACGAGCTGCACCTGACCGCCGAGCGGGTGCTGGTGGTCAACACCTCACCGGTGAGCAGCGGGGGGCAGCGGGGTACGGTCGTCACCCTGCGCGACCACACGGAGCTGCAAGCGCTCTCCGGGGAGCTGGACTCGGTCCGCGGGTTCACCGAGGCGCTGCGCTCCCAGGCGCACGAGGCCGCCAACCGGCTGCACACGGTGGTGTCCCTGATCGAACTGGGCCGGGTGGAGGAGGCCGTGGACTTCGCGACGGCGGAACTGGAGCTGGCGCAAGCGCTCACCGACCAGGTGGTGGCCGCGGTCGCCGAGCCGGTCCTGGCGGCCCTGCTGCTGGGCAAGGCCGCCCAGGCCAACGAGCGCGGCGTGGAGCTGGTGCTGGCCCCCGACAGCCGGATCGACGACGGCCTGCTGCCGCCCGGCCTCCCGGCCCGCGACCTGGTGACGGTCCTGGGCAACCTGGTGGACAACGCGATCGACGCCGCCGCCGACCACCGCGACGCGGTCCGCCGCCCCCTCGTCACGGTCACGGCGCGCGCGGCCGACGGCGAACTGCTGCTGCGCGTCGCGGACACCGGTGCCGGGGTGGACCCGGCGGCGGCCGAGGCGGTCTTCCGGCGCGGCTGGACGACGAAGACCGCGGCAACGGAGGGTGCGCACGGCACGGCGGGCGCGCGGGGGACGACGGGAGTGCCAGGCGCGGCGAGGGTGCCGGGGACGACAGGGGTGCCGGGCGCGGCGGGCCCGGCGGGCCGCGGCCTGGGGCTCGCCCTGGTCCGCCAGGCGGTGCGGCGGAACGGCGGCACGGTGGAGGTGGGCCCGGCGGCGGACGGCGGCGCGGAGTTCACCGTACGGCTGCCGCTGACATCCGGCACGCCGCGCCGGTCCGACGCCCATCCGCTCGCCGGCGCCGCCGGCACCACCGATACCACGCCGTCCACGGAGCACGACGGCACGCGACACCACGCGGAACCACCCCCGGCACCGGCCGACCAACCCCGCACCCCGGCCCCGCGCCCCGCGCCGAAGGGCGCGCCCCGTACCGCCGATGCCCCGGAGTGGCGAAGATGACCGGGGCGGCAGGGAGCGGCGCGGCGCACGGGCACGCCATCCGGGTACTCGTCGTCGAAGACGACCCCGTGGCGGCAGACGCCCACGCGCTCTACGTGTCCCGCGTACCCGGCTTCACCGTGGCCGGGACGGCGCACTCCGCGGGCGGGGCCCGGCGCCTTCTGGAGCGCTCGCCCGTGGACCTGCTGCTGCTGGATCTCTATCTCCCCGACGGGCACGGCCTCCAGCTCATCCGTTCGCTGCGCGCGGCGGGCCACAGCGCCGACGTGATCGCGGTGACCTCGGCCCGGGATCTGGCCGTGGTCCGCGAGGGCGTCTCGCTCGGGGTGGTGCAGTACGTCCTGAAACCGTTCACGTTCGGCACGCTGCGGGACCGGCTGCTGCGGTACGCGGAGTTCCGGGCCACCGCCGGCGAGGCCAGCGGGCAGGACGAGGTGGACCGGGCCCTGGCCGCGCTGCGCGCCCCGCAGCCCGCCGCCCTGCCGAAGGGGCTGACGCCCGCCACGCTCGACGCGGTGACCCGCGCCCTCCGGTCGGCGCCGGACGGGATCTCGGCGGGGGCGGCGGCCGAGACGGTCGGCATCTCGCGGATCACCGCGCGGCGGTATCTGGAGTACCTGGTCGACGCGGGCCGGGCCGACCGGGCCCCGCAGTACGGCCAGGTCGGCAGGCCGGAACTGGTCTACCGCTGGCAGTCCCACGACAGAACCTGAGACCGCGACCACATCCCAAGTTCCCCCTGGGGCCCGCGCGTTCCCTCATCGGGGTGGTTTCGTACCCGTCCCGCCGTCCCCGCCGCCGCGCGTCCGGTTGCCTCTCAGCGAGAGACGCCGATCGCCGACACACACAAAGGGGCACCATGGCAGACGACGGCACGGTTCTGTTCGCGGTACGCGAGTTCCCGGAGAGCGGAGGCGCGGGAGCCGAGCAGCTCCGCAGGATCCGCAAGGAGTTGGAGAGCGGCGGCTTCGAGGTGCGCTGGGCCGCCACCGCCGACGACGCGCAGGCCGTGCTGCGTACCGAGGCGGGCCTGGCGGCCGCCGTCGTGGACTGGGGCCTCCCGGGAGACGGGGACTGCAAGTCCGGCGGCGAGCCCGGCGGCGCCGACGTGCTGCGCCAGGCCGGCCGGCGCTTCCGGGACCTCCCGGTCTTCCTCGTCACGGCGGGCGAGGACCTGGACCACCTGCCGCTGTGGGTGGCGGAGACGGTCATCGGCTACATCTGGCCGCTGGAGGACACCGCGGCGTTCATCGCCGGACGGATCGCCGGCGCCGCCCGCGACTACCAGCAGGACCTGCTGCCGCCGTTCTTCAAGGCGCTGCGCCGCTTCGACGACGCGCACGAGTACTCCTGGCACACCCCCGCCCACTCCGGCGGCGTCGCCTTCCTCAAGTCCCCGGTCGGCCGGGCCTTCCACGACTACTTCGGGGAGCGGCTGCTCCGCAGCGACCTGTCGATCTCCGTCGAGGAGCTCGGCTCGCTGTTCGAGCACACCGGCCCGGTCGGCGCGGCGGAGCGCAACGCCGCCCGCGTCTTCGGCGCCGACCGCACGTACTTCGTCCTGCACGGCGACTCCACCTGCGACCGCATGGTCGGCCATTTCAGCGTCACCCGCGACGAGATCGCGCTGGTGGACCGCAACTGCCACAAGTCGGTCCTGCACGGTCTGGTCCTCTCCGGGGCCCGGCCGGTGTATCTGGTCCCCACCCGCAACGGCTACGGGCTGGCGGGCCCCCTGCCGCCCGCGGAGATCGAGGCCGGTGCGGTGGCGTCCCGGATCGCCCGCAATCCGCTGGCGAACGGGGCGGTCTCCCCCGAGGCCCCGTACGCGGTCCTCACCAACTCCACGTACGACGGCCTGTGCTACGACGCCCTCCAGGTGGCCCGGGCGCTGGCGCCCAGCACGCCCCGGCTGCACTTCGACGAGGCGTGGTTCGCCTACGCCCGCTTCCACCCGCTCTACGCCGGGCGGTACGGCATGGCGGTGGGCCCCGACACCTTCCCCGGCCCGGAGCGCCCCACCGTCTTCTCCACCCAGTCCACCCACAAGCTGCTGGCAGCGCTGTCGCAGAGCGCCATGGTGCACGTCAAGCCCGCGCCCCGGGCGCCGGTCGAACACGACCGGTTCAACGAGGCGTTCATGATGCACGGCACCACCTCGCCGCTGTATCCGATGATCGCCTCCCTGGACGTGGCCACCGCGATGATGGACGGGCCGCAGGGCCGCTGGCTGATCGACGAGGCGGTGACCGAGGCCGTCCGCTTCCGCCAGACGGTCGTGCGCGTCGGTCGGCGCATCGCGGCCGCCGGTGACCGGCCCGGCTGGTTCTTCGGCGTCTGGCAGCCCGAGACCGTGACCGACCCGGCCACCGGCGAGCGGCTGCCCCTCGCCGACGCCCCGGCCGAACTCCTGCGTACGGAGCCGTCCTGCTGGCAGTTGGAGCCGGGCGCCGACTGGCACGGCTTCACCGGCCTGACCGAGGGCTACTGCCTGCTCGACCCCGTCAAGGTCACCCTCACCTGCCCCGGCATCGACGCCACCGGCCGGATGTCCGACTGGGGCATTCCCGCGCGCGTCCTCACCGCCTATCTGGCCACCAGGAACATCGTGGTGGAGAAGACCGACAGCTACACCACGCTCATCCTGTTCTCCATGGGGATCACCAAGGGCAAGTGGGGCACGCTCATGGACGCTCTGATGGACTTCAAGGCGCTGTACGACGAGGACGCGCCGCTGGAGCGCGTGCTGCCCGAGCTGGTCGCCGAGTACCCGCGGCGCTACACCGGCCGGACCCTGCGCGAGCTGTGCCAGGAGATGCACGACCACCTGCGCCAGGCCCGCCTGGTCGAACTGCTCGACACCGCCTTCCAGGACCTGCCCGAGCCGGTCACCCCGCCCCAGCACTGCTACCAGCGCCTGATCCGCGGCGGCACCGAGCGGGTACGGCTGGCCGACGCCGCCGACCGCGTGGCCGCCGCCATGGTCACGGTCACCCCGCCCGGCATCCCCGTCCTGATGCCCGGCGAGAACACCGGCACCCCCGACGGCCCCCTCCTGCGCTACCTGGCGGCCCTGGAGTCCTTCGACCGCCGCTTCCCCGGCTTCCGCAGCGAGACCCACGGCGTCACCGTCGACCCGGACACCGGCGACTACCTGATCGAATGCGTACGCCGCATCCCGGCCCAGCAGAGCGGCCCCACGGCCGCGGAACGCCAGGAGGCGTAAGCAGGGGGCACGGCGCCGCCACAGCGGCACGAAAGACCTCCAGAAGTACGCATACAGGTTGACGGCGGGCGGCCCTGGCATGCGACTGAGGTCGCATACGGCCGCGACTTGGGAGCGATGCGGCACCGCGCATCGCTCCCAAGGATGGTCGTGTGACCGACACGACCACGGGACTGCACCTGTCCCCACTCGAGTTCCTCGTGGAGCTGGGGGCTGTCGCGCTGGTGCTGGCGCGCTGGCTTCCCCCCGGCGCCCGCCGACCCGTCACGCTCGGCGCGGGAGCGGTTGTCCTGCTGTCCGGGACCGTGCTGAGCGTGGTGGGGATGCGCTGGCAGATGATGCCCGTCTGTACGGGCGCGGCTCTCGCGTTCCTCCCGTTCGCCATCTCCTGGCTGCGGCAACGCCGTACCGGACGGCCCGCGCGGCGGGCCCGGTGGTGGCTGGCGCTGCCGGGATCGTTGGCATGCGCCGGCCTGATCGCCGCGGGTCCGGTGGCGGCCTGGGCCTTCCCCGTACCCGTCTTTCCCGAGCCCTCGGGCGACTTCGCGGTCGGCACCAGCGTGCTGCAGTGGACCGCCCCGAGGCCGCTACGTCCGACCCCGGCGACCGGCGCACTGTCGTGGTCCAGTTCTGGTACCCCGCTCAGGAGAGCCCCGCGGGCGGGCGGCGGGCCCAGTACCTCGGCCGCACGGAACGCGAAGCGCGCACCGTCTCCGGCGCCCTCGCGGACTACGCCGGCGTGCCGGGCTTCCTGTTCGACGGCGTCCCGCGCGCCCGTACGCAGGCGGTCTTCGACGCCGCGGTGGCCGACCGAGGCGGGCGCTTCCCCGTCGTGCTGTTCTCCCCGGGGCTGGGCGGAGTGCGCACCCAGAACACGGCCTGGGCGGAGGAACTGGCCAGCCGCGGCTATGTCGTCGTGGGACTTGACCACCCGTACGACTCCGCCGCCGTCGTCCTCGCCGACGGCCGGAGGATCGACACGAAGGTGGACTCGACAGGTGATCCGGACAAGGACGAGAAGCGGGCGGCCGGCTGGACCGGGGTCCGGGCCGCCGATCTCAGCTTCGTTCTGACGCAGTTGGGCCGTCTCGACCGAGGCGAGGTCGCGGGCCCTTTGACCGGTCGCCTGGACACGGATCGCGTCGCGGCCGCCGGTCATTCCCTCGGCGGCGGTGCCGCCTTGCAGGCAGCCCGCCAGGACCGGCGGTTCGCCGCCGTCATCGACCTGGACGGCTTTCCGCACGACCCTGCCCCCCGCTCCTTCCGGCAGCCGGTGCTCGCGGTCACCCAGGCCATCGGCCCCGACACGGACCCGGACTACATCCCGCGCCTCACCCGGGTCCTGAAGCTCAGCACCGCGACGAGCTACCGGCTCACCATCCCCGGTGCGGCACACCTCACCTTCACCGACGCCCCGCTCTACATGCCGCCGGTGCCCTCCCTCGTCGGGTCGCTGGGCCGTACCAAGGGCCCGCGTGTCACCGCCGCCGTTTCCGCCGCGTTCCTGGACAGCACACTGCGGCGTGATCCCGACGACGTGACCGCCGCGCTGTCGGCCTACGGCGACCTCAGCGTCTACCGCCCGGACGACAGCCGCTGAGGTGCCGGGGGGGAACGCGGCCCCGGCCCTGCTAGTCCCGTACGTAGTACCCGGCGACCGCCAGCACCCCCGCGCCCAGCAGCAGCGCCTCCGGCCCGAACCCGGGGACGAACACGATGAGCGGCCAGGCGATGAAGAGGGCCGCCATGAGCGCTGTTGTTATGCGAAGTTGGACGGACATTCCTGCGCCTCTCCCAGGTCGCGTGCGAAACACGGCGTCACGCCGTGCGCCCTTACCCCCGCGAGGGACGCACGGCGCGACCACTCCGCCATTCCAGCGGCTGTACGGTTGTTCGGCAGCCCCTTCCGGAGGACCAAACAATCGCGAAAGCGCTGGTGGTCGGGGGTGCGTCAGGCAGAACAAGCGCGGGGGAAGCCGGGGGTGGGGGAACGCGTGGGTCGCCGTGAGAGTCCGCTGGATCCGAGCGCGGGGCCGGTCCAGCGCTTCGCGTACGAGCTGCGGAAGCTGCGGCAGGAGGCCGGCGGCCTGACCTACCGGGCGATGGCGCAGCGCGCCCGGTACTCGGTCACGACGCTGTCCCAGGCCGCGGCGGGCGAGCAGCTGCCCTCGCTGCCGGTGGCGCTGGCGTACGTCGAGGCATGCGGCGGGGACCGGGCCGACTGGGAGGCGCGCTGGCGCGAGGCGGCCGCGGAGGCAGCGGAGGCCGCGGCCGGGGAGCGGGCCGAGGACGACGCCGCCGCCGAACCGCCGTACCGGGGCCTGGCCCGCTTCGAACCGGGCGACCACGCACACTTCTTCGGCCGCGACCGGCTCGTGGCCGACGTCACGGACCTGGCGCGCGGCAACCGGTTCGCCGCCGTCTTCGGTCCTTCCGGCAGCGGCAAGTCCTCGCTGCTGCGGGCGGGTCTGATCCCCGCGCTCAGAGGTGACGGCGGGCCGGACGGCCGCGGCAGTGGCAAGCCGGGCGACCGAACAGGCCGCTCGCCGGACGCGCCCGGCGAGCCGCCGCCGCCCCCCGCCGTCATCCGCGTCCTCACGCCGGGCGAGCACCCGGCCCGTACACACCGCGACGCACTGGTCCCGAGGACCGGAGGCGGCGACACCTGGCTGATCGTCGACCAGTTCGAGGAGGTGTTCACGCTCTGCCAGGACCCGGCGGAGCGCGCGGAGTTCATCGACGCCCTCCTCGCCGCGCGCGACCCCGGCAGCAGGCTGCGCGTCGTCGTCGCCGTACGGGCCGACTTCTTCGGCCGGTGCGCCGAACACCGCGCGCTGACCGCCGCGCTGCGCGACGCCACGCTGCTCGTCGGCCCGATGGGGCGGGCCGAGCTGCGCGAGGCGATCGTGCGGCCGGCCGCCGCCGCGGGCCTGATCGTGGAGCGGGCCCTGACCGCCCGGATCGTGGCGGAGGTCGCCGACGAACCGGGCGGTCTGCCGCTGATGTCCCACGCCCTGCTGGAGACCTGGCGCCGGCGGCGCGGCCGGACGCTGACGGAGGAGGCGTACGAGGCCGTGGGCGGGGTCCACGGCGCGATCGCCGCGACGGCGGAGCGGGTGTACGGCGAACTCTCCCCGCACCAGGCGGACCTCGCCCGCCGCCTCCTGCTCCGGCTGATCACCCCGGGCGAGGGCGCCCAGGACACCAGGCGCCCGGTGGACCGCGCGGAGCTCGCAACCGGGTCGGGTGACGCGGCGGCGGTCCTGGAGCGCCTGGTACGGGCCCGGTTGGTCACGGTGGACAAGGGCGTCGTCGACCTCGCCCACGAGGCGCTGATCACGGCGTGGCCGCGGCTGCGCGGCTGGATCGAGGAGGACCGCGGACGGCTGCGCGTCCACCGGAAGCTGACGGAGGCCGCGCGGGCGTGGGACGAGCTGGACCGCGACCCGGGGGCGCTGTATCGCGGGGCGCGGCTGGCGGAGGCGGAGGAGGCGTTCGGCTCGGAGGCGGAGGAGGCGTTCGGCTCGGAACCGGAGCGCGGCGACCTCACCTCCCTTGAACGGGCGTTCCTCACCGCGAGCCGCGGCGGCCGCACCCGCGAGCGCCGCCGCGTGCGGGCCGCGATCGGCACGCTGTCCCTGCTGCTCGTCCTGGCCGTGGTGGCGGGCGCGGTCGCCTGGCAGGCCGACCGCGAGGGCGACCAGCGCCGCGCGGAGGCCACCTCCCGCCGCGTCGCGTCGATCGCGGAGAACATGCGCGCCACGGACCCGGCGACGGCGATGCGGCTGAGCGCGGCGGCGTGGCGGATCAGCCACACGGTGGAGGCGCGGGCGGCGCTGCTGGGCGCTGTCGCGCAGCGCGAGCAGGACGCCTTCATCCTGCCGGGAGCGGGCGCCGACAGCCGGCTGGTGCTCAGCGCCGACGGGCGGAGGCTGGTGACGGCCGCGCCCGACCGCGTGCGGGGTTGGGACGGGGCCGCCCACCGGCAGACAGGCGGCTTCCGGGTGACCGGCGAGGAGCAGTTGGCGGATCTCTCCCCGGACGGTCGGCACGTGGTGATGTCCGCGGGCGACCGGCTGCGGATCCGCGACCTCGCCTCCGGGAAACCGGTCGGCCCGCCCATCGGTCTTCGTTCCGTCGACGAGACCGTTGCTTATGCCCCCAGCGGCCGCACGCTCCTCTTCGAGAGCGAGGAGGGGGTCCGGCTGTGGGATGTGCGGCAGGGGCGCGTGGTGTTCCAGCGCAAGGGCGCGTATGTCGCATCGTCGGCCGTCAGCCCGGACGACCGGTTCGTCGCACTGTGCAGGGGAAACGCCCTGGAGGTGTGGGACGTCGGGGCACGACGTGAGGTGCGTACGCTCCGCAGGCCGGCGGTATCGCGCGCGCTGTGCGGCGTCAGCGACGACGACCTCGGCAGGGTGTCGGAGCTGCTCTTCGATCCGCGGAGTCACAGCCTGGTGGCGGTCGAGGAGGGCTTGCGCAGCTGGGACCTGCGGTCGGGGAGGGAACGGCCCCGGCTGGACCACGACGGCCTGCTGGGCGAGGTCCGGTTCAGCCGCGACGGACGGTTCGTGGCGGCAGTGGACGACGAGAAGATCCTGCTGTGGCGGATCCTCCCCGACTCATATGAGCTGGTCTACCGGAATCGCGCGGTCGGCGAGGACGTCTCGGACCTCCGGCTGGATCCGGATCACGGGGTGATCCGGTACCGGGAGGGGGAAGGCTCCGGGTCCGCCGTCGTTCGCACGCTCTTCCTGGGCGACGCCATGGCCTCCCCATGGCACCAGGCCCCCTCCGAAGGATCCCGGATCGGCCCGGATGGACGCCTGGTCGTCATGGCCCGCCGCGCCGGAGAGCGGATGCGGTTCGAACTGCGGCCCACCGGCGGTGGGGGCCGGGCGACCGCTCTGCCGCCGCTCTACTGCGGGACGGGCGACCGCCCGGACGAGGTGTGCTGGGCGCACATGGCGTTCAGCGGCGACGGGGGGACCCTGGCCTACGGGGTCGGCAGGCTGAGCCTTGCGGACCCGGTGGGCGCGGAGCAGGGCGAGCAGCCGCTGCCCCCGGAGCGGATCAGGTTCTGGGACCTGCGCCGGAACCGTGAACGGGCGGACCTCGTGCTCTCCTCGCAGAAGAAGCGGACAACCGGCCTCGACTCGATCGCGCTCAGCTCGGACGGCGCCTTCCTGCTCGCCTTGCGGCAGGGCCCCGGAGCCACTCTGGAGAAGTGGGACGTAGCCCGCCGCACCAAGGCGGTGCGGAGGGCCGAACCGGAGTACGGCAGCGGAGGCGGCTGGTCGACCCCTCCGAGCGATGCGATGGCGGTACGGCCCGACGGGCGACGGCTCGCCACCACCCACGGGATGAGCTTCGCCTTGCCGTCGGGCCGCTGGACCCACAACAACGTCGGACAGATAGAGGCCCTCTCGCTCGCCTACAGCCCCGACGGCAACCGGCTGGCCATGGGCGAGCGCAGCGGCCGGGTGACCGTGTACGACGGCGACGTGACACGGCGTCTGGGCTCGCTGACCGGCACGTACTCGGATCTGGGCCACGGAGAGGAGTCGGCGGGCGCCCTCGCCTACTCCCACGACGGCACCCTGCTCGCCGTGGCGGGAGACCAGGGCACCGTGCGGCTGTGGGACACCGCCTCCGGCCGCCCCCTCGGCGGCCCGCTGCCCACCGCGGGCGACGGCATCCAGGCCGTCGCGTTCAGCGAGGACGACCGGACGCTGCTGGTGGCCGGTGAGCACGTATCCCCTCGCTCGTACGCCATCGACCCCGACCGCGTCACCGCCACCGTCTGCGAGCGCGCGGGCGGCGGCCTGTCCCGCGCGGACTGGAAAACGTACATCCCGGAGGTGCCGTACCGCGACGTCTGCTGACACCTGCTCAGGTGTTTCGGTGGCGGGCCGCAGGTCGCGACCGGCCGCCCCGGGGATTGATTTTCACCGAGAGCGACCATAGCGTCACGGGGCAGCCCACCGAGGCTCCAAGGAGGTCGTGCCCGTGCGCCCCACCGCCCCGCTGATCCTCGCCGCCGCCCTCACCGCCACCGCCGCCGCCACGCTCACCGCCTGCGGCGGCACCGGGAGTGATCCGGACACCGTCAAGGTCGCGTACAACCGCAGCACCGACAACAAGATCCGGTTCCAGGACCGCTTCCTCGACGGCGTCAAGAAGCAGTTCGAGAAGGCCCATCCCGGCAAGAAGATCAAGCTCATCCCGATCCAGGCGTCCCAGAACGACTACGCCACCAAGATCCAGCAGATGATGCGGTCGGCGAAGACCGCGCCCGACGTCGTCTACGAGGACACCTTCCGCATCAACTCCGACATCGCGGCCGGGTACCTTCGCCCGCTCGACGACCACCTGAAGTCGTGGCGGGACTGGGACCAGTTCGTCGACACCGCGAAGGCCGCGGCCAAGGCGGAGGACGGCAGGACCTACGGCGTCCCGGACGGCACCGACACCCGCGGCCTGTGGTTCAACAAGGAGGTCTTCGCCAAGGCCGGACTGCCCACCGACTGGCACCCCAAGAACTGGAACGAGATCCTCCAGGCCGCCCGCACCATCAGGAAGAAGGTCCCCGGCGTCACCCCGCTCAACGTCTACACCGGCAAGGCCCCGGGCGAGGCGGCCGTCATGCAGGGCTTTGAGATGCTGCTGTACGGCACGGGCGAGAACCCGCTGTACGACCCCGGCGAGAAGAAGTGGGTCGCCGGCGGCAAGGGCTTCGAGGACGCCCTCGGCTTCGTACGGACCGTCTTCGCCGAGAAGTTGGGCCCGGACGCCTCCGACGCCCTCGACGCCAACGTCGGCACCATCGTGGCGAACGAATGGCTGCCGGAGGGAAAACTGGCCATCGCCCTCGACGGTTCCTGGATGGGCCAGAACTGGATCGAGACCGGCGGCAAGCCCTGGCCCGAGTGGTCGAAGGTCCTGGGCCGGGCACCGATGCCCACCCAGCACGGCCAGGCCCCCGGCACGGTCAGTATGTCCGGCGGCTGGACCTGGTCGATCACCGCCAAGTCCACCAAACCGGACCTGGCGTGGAAGGTCATCGAGACCCTCCAGACGAAGGCCAACGCCGTCAAGTGGGACGTGGTCGGCGCGCAGATCGCGGTGCGCGAGGACGTCGCCGAGGACCCGAAGTACCTCGCCTCGATGCCCGGCGTCGCGTTCTTCACCGCACTGGTGCGGCACACCCACTACCGGCCCGCGCTGCCGGTCTATCCGCAGGTGTCGTCCGCGATCGGCGAGGCGATGGAGGCCGTGACGACGGGCGACGCGTCCCCGGCGGAGGCCGCGGACGCCTACGCCGACCAGCTCGGCGACATCACCGACGGCGCCGTCGTGAAGCGGGACCGATGACGCCGGGTGCGGAACAAACGGGCCCGATGGCGCCGGGTGCGGAAAGGGCCACCGCCGAAAAGGCCGCCGTCGAGACGGAGGTGGCGCCCCCGGCACGCCGCCGTGCCGCGCGCGACGTACGCCGCCGGGGCCCGCTGCGCTGGCTGCCGCTGGCCCCCGCCACGACCCTGCTGCTGCTCTTCCTCGGCGGGCCGATCTGCTATTGCGTGTACATCGCGTTCACCGACATGCAGCTGACCGGCTCCTCCTCCACCCACTTCGTCGGCTTCGACAACTTCCAGCGCGCCTTCCAGGACCCGGACTTCCGCAACGCCGTCGTCCTGACCTTCGTCTTCACCGTCATCTCCGCGGTCGTCGGCCAGAACACGCTGGGGCTGGTGCTGGCGGCCCTGATGCGCCGCGCGTCCCGACCGGTCCGGACACTGACCGGGTCGGTGGTCATCGCGGCCTGGGTGGTGCCGGAGATCGTCGCGGGCTTCCTGCTGTACGCCTTCTTCCGCCGCGAGGGCACGTTGAACGCGGTCCTGGACTGGCTGCACCTGCCGTCGCAGAACTGGCTGTACACCATGCCCATCCTGGCCGTGTCCTTCGCCAACGTCTGGCGCGGCACGGCGTTCTCGATGCTCGTCTACTCGGCGGCGCTCGCCGAGATCCCCCAGGAGGTCACGGAGGCGGCGGAGGTCGACGGGGCGAGCGGCGCGCGGCGGCTGTGGTACATCACGCTGCCGATGATCCGCCGCTCCATCGGCACCAACCTCATGCTCAACACCCTCCAGACACTCTCCGTCTTCGGCCTGATCTGGGCGATGACGCGCGGCGGCCCCGGCAACCGCAGCCAGACCCTGCCGGTGTTCATGTACGACCAGGCGTTCATGAAGGCCCTGATCGGCTACGGCACGGCGGTGGCACTGCTGCTGTTGCTGGTGGGCGCGCTGTTCTCGGCGGTGTACCTGCGGCTGCTGCGCACAGAGGTGTGACAGGCGGCTCCGACGGATACCGTCCCTTTGTGACAAGAGTCCCGTACGTACCGATCCGGAGCATTCCCTCGTGGCTGCGCCTGCCGGGGGTGATCGCACCGTGGAACCACGCGCTGGACACCGCCGGACTGCGTGACGACCGGACGCGCGACGACTACACCCAGGTGGCACGGCAGTTGGCCCGACGGCACCCGGCCGAGTACGCGTGCGTCCGGCTACTGCTGCCGGCCCGGTGGCAACCCCACCTGTTTGCCCTCGCCCTGTTCGGCACCCATGGAGACAGCCTGGTCGATGCGCCGGTGCACCAGCGCGACCACGGGCAGTTCCGCCTGTGGGCCGACCGGGTCCGCAGCGGCCTGGCCACTGGCCGGGCCCACGAGCCGTACCTGCGCGCCTTCCTCCACACGATGGCCGCGCGCGGCATTCCGCACGACGACGTGCACACCTATCTGGCGGCCCAGGCCGAGCAGCTCTGCTGCACCGGATACGCCACCGAGCAGGACTACTACGACTACGTCGACCACGCGGGCCTGCCCGTGATTCGCCTCATGCTGGCCGTCTGTCACCCCGGGGGCGGCGACATGCCCGGCCCCGGCCCTTGGGCGCGGCTGGCCGTGGACGCGGTACAGCGCGTGGACGACCTCGCGGACCTGGCCACGGATCTACGCGCAGGCAAACTCACCTTGCCGGAGGTGGATCTGGCGCGTTTCGGCGTCACCCGCAGGGATCTGGAATCCGGCCGCGACACCCCGGCCGTCCGAGCCCTGCTGGCACACGCCTGCCAGCGGGCCCGGACCGCCGTGACCGCAGCCGACGAGGCACTCGCCCACGCCACCCCGGAGGGACAGCTTCTGCTCCGCCCCCCGCTGGCCGCCGTGCAACTCCTCATGGACACCGTCGAGAGCCGGGGCACCGCGCTGACGCGCGCCCCCGTCACCATCCCCACCAGCCGCCCGTCGGCGACCCGCCTCATCGACGACACGCTGGGCATCGTGCACGCCCGCCTCCGGGTGGCGGCGGGGACGGCCCCTACGGGGTAGGGAACTCGCCGCGCCGGACGGAGGAGATGAACGAGGCCCAGCCGTCGGGGGTGACGAGGAGGGAGGGGCCGTCGGGGTTCTTGGAATCGCGGATGGCGACGCCGCGGTTGGCGGTGTGTATGAGGTTGGCGACCTCTACGCAGTCGTTACTGTTGCCGGCGCTGTGGGAGGACTTGAACCAGTTGTAGGTATGGGTACTCATTCCGTGGTCTCTCGTGCTAGTCGTTGCAGGAACTTCGGGGTGTCCTCGGGCGGCAGGGCTGACGCCACCAAGGCATTGAACATCCGGGTGAACCTCCCGACCTCGCGGGGCTTGTCGGCGTACGCCGAACTGCCCCAGGCGGTGTCCACCTGAATCGTCGACGGCAGGGCTTCGCCGAGGTGCATGATGCTGAAGTCGTGCGGGGGCAGGTACCCCCGGTGCGTCTGCGGGAGCACCTGGACTCTCACGTTGTCGCGCGCCACCAGCTTGGCGATCGCGTCATACTGCTCGCGCATCACGTCGACACCGCCGATGGTGTAGCGCAAGGCTGGTTCGTAAAGCACCGCCCAGAACTTCAGCGGCTCGTCGTCTCGCGTCAGAGGCTCCTGCCGCTTCATCCGAGCCGCGACGTTCTCCTGCACGAACTCCGTCGTGTGCTCCTCGATCGGCTTGTAGAGGTCGAAGAGGGCCTGAGCGTATGCCTCGGTCTGGAGAAGACCCAGGACGAGCAGCGGATGAAACGCGTGGATCTCCTGGGCGACGGACTCGGTGGCAATGCGCCTCGCCAGTCCGGATGACAGCAGATTCGCGGGCCGCGTCCACCACTCCTGGCTGGACGCCTCTCGCTGGAGCGCCAGAAGCTTCTCGACCTTGTCCTCGTCGGTGACGCCGTAGCGAACAAGCAGCTTGCGCAGGACGCCGGAGGTTCGCAGATCCTGTAACCCGGTCTCGGCGCGTTGCAGCTTGGTCTCACTGAACGGCAGCCCGCGAACAGCCTGTTCAAGCGTGAGTCCGGCCTGCTTCCGTAACTGACGGAGCTCCTGGCCAAGTGCGATGCGCCGTGCTGTTGGCCTGGCTCGTGGGGCCATGTGCGTGCCTCTCGGGTCGTTGTGCTCAGTCTGCCGCGCCTTGCGTCCGCGGCAACAGCCCATGTGCTCGCCGAGGCATGTGCCACTTTCCCAGCGAGGGCTGAAGCCACCTGGATTCCCTTGCGGATTAACACCGCTACGCGCCACGGTAGTTGAGCCCGAAGAACGAAGAGGGCGAAACCCCTAACTCTGCGCCCAGGGACAGCTATGCCTGCATACAAGCCATCCGAACACTTAAACGACAAAGTGCCCTTCCGTATCGGTGACCGCGTACGCGGCCTCTCCTACGTCCACCCGGAACGGCTCCGCTGGGAGCGGCCCGAGCCGTTCGAGGGCGTCGTGGTCCAGGTCGGTAGCGGGTGGGCGGGCGTGGACGCCGATCAGGCCTACGTCTGGTCGCGCCTGGAGGACCACACCGAACGCAAGTCGCTGATCACCGAGACCGAACTCGTACAACGAGCCGAGGAGGGAGCCCACGATGGACCACACCGTCATCAAGGGCGCTGAGTGGATGCTCGGCCCCGAGACCGCCGAGGGCGCCCCTCAAGGCATCTACGGCGCGCAGTGCATCACGTGCGCGCAAGAGTCCGGGCTCGTCGACGACGACACCCGCCCCGTCGGCGCATGGGCGATCGCTCACACGCGCGAGAACCCGACCCACCGCCAGTTCCTGGTCACCACCCACAGGCACTGGCGGGTCGACCCGACGCCCCCAACCCAGCCCCCGGAACCCACCCCCGAGCCCGAGCCCACGCACGAACCGCCCCGACTCCCCCGCTCCCACGCCAAGCCACCGCGCACCCCACGCCTCCCTCCCGCCTTGCGACTCGCGGCCCGCCGCGTCCTGGCCTACTCAGGCGTGCTCTATCTCCTCGGCATGTCCCTCGCGTGCGGCGCCGCCGTCGCGTTGTCACTCGCTACGGGGTGAACGCAACACCCCGTATGGCAGAGTCACGCCATGTGCCCTTCAATGTCTGGTCGGCGCCGAACCTTCGCCGTTACGGCCCTGCTCCTGGCCTCCGCCGTATCACTCACCGCCTGCGGTGAGCAGAGCACCACGAGTACGCCTCAGAGCTCCGCTTCCGGCGCCGCGGGGCCCTCACCGTACGAGGAACCTGGGGGCGGCGCTCCGCACCACAACGAGAACAACGCATACCGCCACCCGGGCGACATGTCTCCCACCAGCGAGAAGGACGCACAGAAGGAAGCCGACCGCATCGAACCGGTGCTCAAGCGGCTGTGGGAAGAGAAGAAGTGGGACCCCGCGACGGTGCGCAAGGAACTGCTCCGGCTCGGCTACAAGGAAGAGCGATTCAGCGCGAGCGGGAAGCGGCTCGGCGGGTCGCTGACGGTCCGGGGGATGAACCAGCGTTACGAGGGCGACCACTACGTCACGCCCGAGGGGGCGAAGGTCGGTCTTCGCGTCCACGACGACGCCTGCGTCACGGCGTGGGTGCAGAAGACCAACTACGAGGTGAAGACCAACGGCCCGTTCCCGGAGACCGGGTGCTTCGAGCCGCCCTACGGCCACTGAATGTGCACGACAGACATGAGCGAACTCTCTTTCGTGCTGCAACGCACGGGAAGCACGAACCGGATCGACCTCCGCGACCAGGTGTTCACATGGTCCGGAACGGTCGGCAGCCTGGGCGCCGTCGAGGTGGCGTACCCCACCGAGCGCGCCGACTATCGGGGGCTTCATTTCCGGGCCTCCGTCACGGGGCAGCACCTTCCGCAGACCTCGTACTTCGGCCGCGAGTACGCCGGACGCCCGTCGCTGGCCGAAGGTGAACTGAGCGTCGCCGGCAATCCGGCTTCCTTCTCCCGGAACGCCTGGGGTCTCACCAGACGAGGGCGGGCACTTCGCATCGCGGCGGAGGGCCGGGAATACCTCTATGCGGAGCACCGGAACAAGCGCAGCCACGAGCTTCGGCGCAGCGGCGCCGGTGTCCGGATGACATGCTCACACGGGAAGAATCCGCAGACGATCTCCGGAGTCTGCCAAGGCGCGGCGGATGGCCTGGACATCAGTCTGGCGATTCTCCTGGAGAGCGTGTACACGCGGAACTTGTCCGTCCGTGGCGCGCTGATCTCCGCGCCGGGGCGCATGATGAGCCGACTGGGCGAATAGCTCAATGGCCTCCGGAAATCCGATACTTCGCACGACGAGGGCGGCCTGGCAGCCGACCTCTACCCGCTCCTGTCGACCACGGATGGATGACGCGCTCGTTCGGCAGGTCACCCGCAGGTGCCGTGTCCTGCCGAACGACCGGGCAGTTGGGTTGTCCGACGATCCTCTACCCGTAGGAGATGACATGCTCGCTCGTACCGCCGTCGCCGCCGCGGCACTGGCTTCCGCCGCCACCCTCGCCGGCGCGGGCACCGCCCTCGCACACGGCGGGGCCCACGCAGATGGCAAAGCCACGAACTCGCCGGGCATCGTGTCCGGAAACGTCATCCAGGTGCCGGTGCACGTGCCGGTGAACGCCTGCGGGAACACGATCAGCGTCGTCGGGCTGCTCAACCCGACCTTCGGCAACTACTGCGTGAACAAGTAGCCGCGCTGGTTGCCAGGTTGTCTCGAGGAGGGGCGCCAAGCTTCCGATGTAGTTGATGACCGCCCGTAGTCCGGGGCTCGGTGTGGCCCCGGCGAGGGCGTCACCACTGTCGGTGCACGGTTGCCTTGCTGCCGGTCACCAGGCTTGCCGGCGGAACGTCATCGGCCACGACCGCGCCGGCGGCGATCACGGCATCACGGCCGATGCTGACGCCAGGAAGGATCGTGGCACCGGCGCCGATCCACACGTTCTCTGCCACATCGATGGGCCCGCCGCTCAGCCACCCCCGTCGCTCCTCAGGATCGACCGGGTGGCCGACGGTGATGAACGTGGCCTTTGGTCCGACCATCACGCGCTCTCCGAGCCGGATGCCGGCGTAGTCCAGGAACGTGCAGTTCTGGTTGATGAACACGCGCTCCGCGAGATCCAGACGAAGGCCGTGGTCCGTGTAGAACGGCGGATAGATCGTGACTCTCGTCGGCAGCGGCCTGCCAAGGATCTGTTCGAACAGTTCCGCCTTGCCCGCTTCGTCCTCGAACGGCAGGACGTTCAGGCGGGAGGTGAGCTCGGTGACCCGCAGGACCCTCTCGGCCATGGCCTGGAACTCGGCGCTGTGGATGCGCATAAGACGGTCGCTGGACATGCCACGATCCTCTCCGGTGTACCGGTGACTGGACAAGACTCACAAGGCGCTGGCGGAGGCTCCCCATCCGCACGTCTGTTGGGAACGACGCCGACCCGTCCGTCGTTTCCCGACCGTCGACTGTGTTGAGGATGATGGGGGGGCCAGCTGTGGCGATGTGGGCCATGTCGTTCCCGGCGCTCGCGTGCCTACTGGCCTTGTTCGCCCTGGTGGAGAGCGTGTGGCGATGGTTCACGGGGCTGGGCTTGATGCCGTGGCTGCGCAGGCGCACGGGGCGGTCGTTGTCGAATACGGCCTTCGATGAATTCACGGCGGTCGTGAACGGAAACAAGACGGTAGAGCTGGAGCAGCGGCGGGTGGAACTGCTGCAGCGGGACGACGAGAGCGACGGTGCGCCGCCCCGCTCCAGCATCGACCTGACCAAGGGCACCGCGTTCATCGTGGTGCCACAGCACGCGGACGGCTCGTGCGCTGACAGGCGCGATGCCCTTGAGGGCAGGCGGTGAAACGCGAACCGGCGGGAACGGGGGCGGAATCGTCCACGCTGTCGGGGCGAATCGCGTGCTTGTGGGCGGCCGCGTTCGCCGGGTTGCATTTCTACTGGGCCGTCGGCGGTGATGTGGGGCTGAGCGTCTCCGCCGGTCCGCTGGCCACCGAGCGCCCGCTGTGGTTCGTCGTAGCCGGTTTGTGGGGTGTGGGTGCGCTCTGCCTCCTCGGCGCCCGGCTGGCATGGCTGCTTGCCCGGTCCAGGCTCCGGGGCGTTCCCGCTCTGCCGGCGAGGTGGCTGGGGTGGGGCGTCAGCGCCCTCCTCCTGGCCCGTGGCATCGGTATCGAGGTGCTGCTGCTGACCGACACCACGCACCTGGACGCCTCCGTGAGCGCGGAGCAGCGGGCCTGGACGCTGGCCCTCTGGAACCCCTGGTTCATCGCCGGAGGACTGGCCTTCGGCCTCGCCACCCTTCGGTCCGGCAGACATACCGGCGCAGAACCGCCCCCCGCGTCCAGAGGCTGATTGCTCCGCCCGTCGATTCCGCTTCGCGGCCCCGGTTCCGTGGAACCGGGGCGTCCACTCCACCGTGTATCACCCGGTGGGGCCCTTTTGATCAGCGGTTTCAGAGACGGTGAACAGACAGATGCTGGACGAGATGGTGTTCCGGAGTGAGGACGTGTGCCGGGCGGACCGGTTCGACTACTGGGTCGAGCTGTTGGCCCGTACCCATGCCCCCATGGAGCTGCGCAGCGACCACGCCGACGACTTCCGGGCCGCCCAGCACGTGCTGGACCTCGGTGCCGTCACGGTGTGGTCCGCCACGTTCCAGCCGCTGGTCTTCCGGCGCACGCCGAAGCTGATCCGGCAGTCCGACCCCGAGACGTATCACGTGTCGCTCGTCGTACGCGGGGCGGGGCGGGCGTGTGGCGGCACCGGGAGACCGCGTACAAGCCGTACGACCTGTTCATCAACTCCTCCTCGCTGCCGAACGACGTCCACAGCAGCGGGGAACCGGTCCAGACGGTCGCGCTGGAGGTTCCCAAGGCCCTGCTGCCGCTGCCGCGCGACACGGCCGGCCGGATCGTCGGGGCGCCGGTGTCGGGCCGGGAAGGGATGGGTGCGCTGCTGGCGGGGTTCCTCACCCAGCTGATCGCGGACACGACCCCGTACCAGCCCGCCGACCGGCCCCGGCTGGGCACGGTCCTGGTCGATCTGGTCGCCGCGCTCTTCGCCCACACGCTCGAAGCCGAAGGCTGCCTCCCCCCGGAGACCCACCGGCGGGCCCTCGTCCTGCGCATCAAGTCGTTCATCCGGGAGCGCCTGCACGATCCGCGCCTCACCCCGGCCACCGTCGCCGCCGCGCACCACATCTCCACCGGCTATCTGCACCGCCTCTTCCGGGACGAGGAGTCCACGGTCGCCGCGTGGATCCGCCGCCTGCGCCTGGAGGGGGCCCGCCGCGATCTCACCGAACCGGCACGGCACGCCACCCCCATCCACGCCATCGCCGCCCGCTGGGGCTTCCCCCGCGCGACCGACTTCAGCCGCGCCTACCGCGCCGCCTACGGCACAACTCCCCAGGATCACCGGCGGCAGGCCCTCCACGGAGATGAGTGAACTGATCGCCAACACGGTTGTGCACTCAGCGCTCACGACTCGACGGCCGAATTCCGGCAGGCTGGAAGGACGTTCACCGACGTCGATCGGGGCGCGCGGTACGGGGGTCCGCGCGCGCCCCCGGCCGTCAGCCGACCGCGCCTGAGCGGGGGCGGGGCGGGAATCCGATTGCCCTTGCCGAACGCCGGTGACAAGGTCTCGCCATGCCTACCTTCTCCGCGCATGACGGGACCGAGCTCGCCTACCACGTCTCGGGACACGGCGCTCCCGTGGTCTGCCTGCCCGGCGGGCCGATGCAGGCGTCCGCCTACCTCGACGACCTCGGCGGGCTCTCCGCGCACCGGCAGCTGATCACGCTGGATCTGCGGGGCACCGGCCGGTCCGCGACACCGCGGGACGCGGCCTCGTACCGCTGCGACCGGCTTGTCGACGACGTGGAGGCCCTGCGCGAGCACCTGGGCCTCGACCGGATCGACCTGCTCGGGCATTCCGCCGGCGCGAACCTGGCCGCCCTGTACGTCGGCCGCCATCCGCAGCGCGTCGGCAGGCTCGCGCTGATCACGCCGAGCGTCGCGGCCGTCGGGATCACCGTCACCGGAGACGTCCGGCGCGAGACGGCGCTGCTCCGCAAGGACGAGCCGTGGTTCCCGGCGGCGTTCGCGGCCTTGGAGGCGGTCATGGCCGGCACGGCGGGCGCGGACTCCCGGCAGGCCATCGCGCCGTTCCTCTACGGACGCTGGGACGAGGCGGCTCAGGCCCATCAGGCCGCCGGGGCCGAGCAGAGGAACAACGACGCCGCGGCCGTCTTCGGCGCAGAAGGCGCTTTCGCGCCGGACGCGACCCGCGCGGCGCTCGCGCGGTTCGGCTCGCCGGTGCTCCTGCTCGCCGGGGAGGTCGATCTGAATTCCCCGCCTGAGGCGATGGCCGAGTTCGCCGAGCTGTTTCCGGACGCCGCGTTCGTCATGCAGCCCGGGGCCGGGCACTTCCCCTGGCTCGACGATCCCGCCCGATTCGTGGCGGCCGCCGCCGACTTCCTGGGATAGCGGACAGCGGACCGCCCGGTCGCCGGGCCACCACCCCGTCGAACGGGTGCGTGCCGTCTTCCCCAACGGCACGGCGGGCGCTTCCATGGACGGATGCCCGCCGTGTCCGCGGCGCCCGCCGCACCCTCACCCGCGTCCCTACCCGCCGCCGGTCCCGCCCGCCCCGTCCGGCGCTCTCGCCGCAGGCGGCGCCGGCTGGCCGCCGACCTCGCGCTGCTGACCGTCGCCGCCGCCTTCCTCGTCCCGCTGCTGTGGCTGGTGTTCGCCTCCGTGGACGCGGAGGCGTCCCTCCGCGTCGAGGCGCCCGGCTCGCCCACCCTCGACAACTTCTCCGCCGTGTGGACGGACGAGATCACCTTCACGCCGATGCTCAACAGCCTGCTGATGTGCGGCGGCGCGGCGGTGGTCACGGTCGGCTGCGCGGCGCCGGCCGCCTATCCGCTCTCCCGGTATCAGTCCCGGCTGGTGCGGCCGTACCTGCTGACGATCCTGTTCAGCACGTGCCTGCCGATCACGGCGATCATGGTGCCGGTCTATGGGCTGTTCGTACAGACCGATCTCATCGACACCTTGTACGGCACGGCGCTCTTCCTGGCCGCCTCGCAACTCCCCTTCGCCGTCTGGCTGTTGAAGAACTTCATGGACGGGGTCCCGGTGGCGCTGGAGGAGGCCGCGTGGACGGACGGGGCGTCGTGGCTCCAGACGCTGACGCGGGTCATCCTGCCGCTGATGGGGCCGGGCATCACGGTGGTGACGATCTACAGCTTCATCATGATGTGGGGCAATTTCTTCGTCCCTTTCATGCTGCTGCTCTCACCCGACCAGCTTCCGGCCTCGGTCAGCATTTTCACGTTCTTCGGCAACTACGGTTCGATCGCCTACGGCCAGCTCGCGGCGTTTTCCCTGCTGTATTCGACCCCGGTTGTGCTGCTTTATGTCCTCATCGCCCGGCGGCTGGGCGGGGGATTCGCGCTCAGCGGTTCGGTCAAGGGTTGATGGCAGGGTCATGACGATGTAGGGACGATATACGGACGCGTCATGCAAACGTACGGACGTGCCGCTACGGTTCGCTTGTGCACCCGTCCAATACGGCCGAGCGCCGCCCCCCGTCGTTTGATCCCAGTGCCGCACGCCGACTCCGCGAGGCGCTGGGCATGACGCACGCCCACGTCTCCTATGGCATCCAGGCCGCGTACGGCCTCCAGGTGCACCCCGCGACCGTCGCCGCCTGGGAGCTGGGCGAGGCGTTCCCCACCGAGACCGAACTCACCGCGCTGGCGGGGGCCTTGTGGTGTTCACCGGGCGACCTGCTGGGGTCGCCGAGCACGCTGCGCGAGCACCGCGTGGCGCAGGGCCTCGCGCCGATCGACGTCGCGATGCGGATCAGTATGGACCCGCAGGAGTACGAGCGGATGGAGCAGTCCGGCACGTGGACGGGCAACGACGCCCAGGCCGCCCAGCTCGGCGACGTGCTCCGGCTTCCGCTGCGCGCCCTGTTCGAGGTCACCGGGCGGGACGCGGCCCTGGCCGAGCTGCTGCGGTCGGCGGTCGACACCCGCTGGCAGGCGTACGTGAAGAAGGTCGGCAAGCTGGTGCCGCTGCCCAAGCCGCAGCTCGAAGGGGCACTCAAGTCCCTGTACGCGGACTATCAGGTGCGGATCGCGGCGACGCTGAGCCGGGGCGCGGTGGCGGACAACGCGGCGGTGCAGGCGCGGGAGTTCCTGGACGGGATCGTGCACCACTTCTGGGACCGGGTCGAGGGCGCCGCGCGCTAGGCGAGGTTTCCGCCCAGGCCCCGTTCGTACCTCCGCCCAGGCCCCCGGTTCCTGCCTCCGCCAGGCCCCACCCCCGTCCCCGTTCCCGTACCTTCGTACGACGTGCGGGCTTGGGCGATCGGAGGGTGTACCCGGCCCGGCGGCCGACCTTACGTTGTGCGCGTGCACCAGCCACCACCGCCGTTCAACGCCCCGGCCGCCCGTCGCCTGCGCGAGGCGCTGGGCATGACGCATGCCCACGTGTCCCACGGCATGTGGGCGGCCTACGGACTCAGGGTGCCCCCGGCGGACGTGGCCTCCTGGGAGCGGGGCGAGACCGCGCCCGGCACGACGGAGCTGGCGGCACTGGCCGGGGCCCTGTGGTGTGCGCCCGCGGACCTGATGGCGACGCCGACCACACTGCGTGAGCACCGTATGGCGCGCGGGCTGGCGCCCGAGGACGTGGCGCATCGCATCGGGATGGGCCTGCCCGCGTACCAGGAGGCGGAGCGTACGGGCCGGTGGCCGGGCGACGAGCGGCAGGACGTGCTGCTCGGCGAGGTGCTGGGGCTCTCCCTGCCGGACCAGTTCGAGCTGACCGGGCGCGACGAGAAGCTGGCGGACCTGCTGCGCAGCGCGGCGACCACCCGCTGGCAGGCGTACACGCGCCCGGTCGCGAAGGTGGTGCCGCTGCCGCGCACCCGCATCGACGCCGTACTCCAGCAACTGCACGGCGAGTACCAGGCCCGCATGGTCGCCTCCCTCAACTGGGGCGAGGGCGACAGCGCCGCGGCGTCGGGCGACTCGGGACGGGAGTTCCTGGAGGGCGTGCTGGACCGCTTCTGGGAGCAGGTGCTCCCGTGAAAAGGGGGCCGGGGCGAAGCCCCGGTCAGAACACCGACTCGGCCTCGTCCATCCGCGCGACCGGCACCGTCTTGAGCTCGGCCACCGCGTCCGCGATCGGCGCCATCACGATGTCCGTGCCGCGCAGCGCCGTCATCATGCCGAAGTCGCCGCGGTGCGCCGCCTCGACCGCGTGCCAGCCGAAGCGGGTGGCGAGCACCCGGTCGTAGGCGGTGGGGGTACCGCCGCGCTGCACGTGGCCCAGGATGACCGGGCGGGCCTCCTTGCCCAGGCGGCGCTCCAGCTCGACCGCGAGGCGGTTGCCGATGCCGGCGAAGCGCTCATGGCCGTACTGGTCGATCTCGCCCTTCTGGTACTCCATGCTGCCCTCGGCCGGGTGGGCGCCCTCGGCCACGCAGACGACGGCGAACTTCTTGCCGCGCGCGAACCGCTCCTCGACCATCTCCACCAGGTCGTCGACCTGGAAGGGGCGCTCCGGGAGGCAGATGCCGTGCGCGCCCGCCGCCATGCCGGACTCCAGCGCGATCCAGCCCGCGTGCCGTCCCATGACCTCCACGACCATGACGCGCTGGTGCGACTCGGCGGTGGTCTTGAGCCGGTCCATGGCCTCGGTGGCGACGCCGACGGCGGTGTCGAAGCCGAAGGTCCGGTCGGTGGCCGAGATGTCGTTGTCGATGGTCTTGGGCACGCCGACGATCGGCAGGCCGGAGTCGGCGAGCATCCGCGCGGCGGTCAGGGTGCCCTCGCCGCCGATCGGGATCAGTACGTCGATGCCGTAGTCGCGGGCCAGCTCCTTGGAGGTCTCGCAGGCCTCGCGCAGCCGGGCACGCTCCAGGCGCGAGGAGCCGAGGATGGTGCCGCCGCGGGCCAGGATGCCGCTGACCGCGTCCAGGTCCAGCTTGCGGTGGCGGCCTTCCAGGAGGCCCTTGAAGCCGTCCTCGAAACCGATGACCTCGTCCCCGTGGCCGGCGACTGCTCTGTGCACGACCGACCGGATCACAGCGTTGAGGCCGGGGCAGTCGCCGCCTGCGGTGAGAACTCCGATGCGCATCGTGCTGTGTCTCCTGCTCGCTGACCGGTACATGTGAGCCGGTCCGATTGTTTCATGGGTGGAGGCATGCCGCGTCCCCCATCCCGGGGAGCGCCCTATCCGGGCGCGCAGGTATTGTCAAGGGGGCAGGGGCATTCTTCTGGCCTTTTCCGGTCTTTTTCCGGCCGGATGCGCACAGTCACACCGTCAGCACACGTCAAGGGATCGGAGAAGCGCGCGTGACACGCAGCGTGTACGTGACCGGGATCGACCGGGGCGACGGCCGCCAGGTCGTCGAACTGGGAGTGATGGAGCTCCTGACCCGCCACGTGGACCGGGTCGGGGTCTTCCGCCCCCTGGTCCACGACAACCCCGACCGGCTCTTCGACCTGCTGCGGGCGCGCTACCGGCTCAGCCAGGCGCCCGAGACCGCGTACGGCATCAGCTACCAGGAGGCGGCGACCCTCCAGGCCGAGCGGGGCACGGACGAGCTGGTCACGCAGCTGGTCGAGCGCTTCCACCAGGTGGCCCGCGACTACGAGTACGTCCTGGTGCTGGGCAGCGACTACGCCGACACCAGCCTCCCGGACGAGCTGGGCCTCAACGCCCGGCTGGCGAACGAGTTCGGCGCCTCGGTGATCACCGTCGTCGGCGGCCAGGACCAGGAGGCGGACTCGGTACGCGCCGAGGCCCGCAACGCCTTCCGCGCCTACCGGGCGCAGGGCTGCGACGTGGTGGCCCTGGTGGTCAACCGGGTCGCCCCCGCCGACCGGGAGTCCATAGCCGAACGGCTCGCCGCCCGCCTCCCGGTCCCCTGCTACGCGCTCCCCGAGGACACCTCGCTGTCCGCGCCGACCGTCGACCAGGTGGTGCGCACCCTCGGCGCCGAGGTGCTGCTCGGCGACGGCTCCGGGCTCTCCCGGGACGTACGGGACTTCGTCTTCGGCGGCGCCATGCTGCCGACCTTCCTGCCCGCGCTGACCGACGGCTGCCTGGTGGTGACCCCCGGGGACCGCGCGGACCTGATCATCGGCGCGCTGGCGGCGCACAGCGCCGGGGCCCCGCCGATCGCCGGCGTGCTGCTGACCCTCGACGAGCGGCCGGGCCCGGACATCCTCGCGCTGGCCTCGCGGCTCGCCCCCGGCACCCCGGTGGTCTCGGTGCCCGGCAAGAGCTTCCCGACCGCGGAGCAGCTGTTCGCGCTGGAGGGGAAGCTGCACGCGGGCACGCCGCGCAAGGCGGAGACCGCGCTGGGCCTGTTCGAGCGGCACGTGGACACCGCGGAGCTGACGAACCGCATCTCCGTGGCGCGCTCCAGCCGGGTCACTCCGATGATGTTCGAGCACGAGCTGATCGAGCGGTCCCGCGCCGACCGCCGCCGGGTGGTGCTGCCGGAGGGCACCGAGGAGCGCGTCCTGCGCGCGGCCGACGTCCTGCTGCGCCGCGACGTGTGCGACCTGACGCTGCTGGGCGAGGAGGAGGCCATCCGCAAGCGCGCCGCGGAGCTGGGCCTGCGGATCGACGACGTCCAGATCATCGACCCGCAGACGTCCCCGCTGCGGGAGCGGTTCGCCGAGCGGTACGCGCAGCTGCGCGCCCACAAGGGCGTCTCCTACGAGCTGGCGTACGACGTCGTCTCCGACGTCTCGTACTTCGGCACCCTGATGGTGCAGGAGGGGCTGGCCGACGGCATGGTGTCCGGCGCGGTGCACTCCACCGCCGCCACCATCCGGCCCGCCTTCGAGATCATCAAGACGGCGCAGGGCGCCGGGATCGTCTCCTCCGTCTTCTTCATGTGCCTGGCGGACCGGGTGCTGGTCTACGGCGACTGCGCGGTCAACCCGGACCCGGGCGCCGAGCAGCTCGCGGACATCGCCATCCAGTCGGCGGGCACCGCCGCCCAGTTCGGCGTGGAGCCGCGGATCGCGATGCTGTCGTACTCCACCGGCACCTCCGGCTCCGGCGCGGACGTCGACAAGGTGCGCCGGGCGACCGAGCTGGTGCGCGAGCGCCGCCCCGACCTGCTGGTCGAGGGGCCGATCCAGTACGACGCGGCGGTGGACGCCGCGGTCGCGGCCACCAAGCTGCCGGGCTCCGAGGTCGCCGGAAAGGCAACCGTCCTGGTCTTCCCGGACCTCAATACCGGCAACAACACCTACAAGGCGGTGCAGCGCTCGGCGGGCGCGGTGGCCGTGGGCCCGGTCCTCCAGGGTCTGCGCAAGCCGGTCAACGACCTGTCGCGCGGCGCGCTCGTCCAGGACATCGTCAACACCGTCGCGATCACCGCGATCCAGGCCCAGACGCCCGCCGACCAGGCCCGGACGCCCGACCCGGCCGACCCGACACAGAAAGCACCCTCCGCGTGAACGCCACCCGAGTACTGGTTCTCAACTCCGGCTCCTCCTCCCTCAAGTACCAGCTGCTGGACATGGCGGCGGCCGACGGGGGGTCGCGGCTGGCCTCCGGGATCGTGGAACGGATCGGGGAAGGCCCCGTCGCGGACCACGAGGCCGCGCTCAAGCAGGTCGCCGACGAGCTGGCCGGGCAGGGGCTGGGGCTCGACTCGCCCGCGCTGGCGGCGGTCGGGCACCGGGTGGTGCACGGCGGCACCCGGTTCACCGAGCCGACGCTGATCACCGACGAGGTGGTCGCCGAGATCGAGAAGCTGGTCCCGCTGGCCCCGCTGCACAACCCGGCGAACATCTCCGGGATCAAGGTCGCCCGGGGCCTGCGCCCGGACCTGCCGCAGGTCGCGGTCTTCGACACCGCCTTCCACGCGACGATGCCGGAGTCCGCCGCGCGGTACGCCATCGACATCGACACCGCGGACCGGTACGGGGTGCGCCGCTACGGCTTCCACGGCACCTCGCACGCGTACGTCTCGCGGGCCACCGCGGCGCTGCTGGGCAAGGACCCGGCCGAGGTCAACACGATCGTGCTGCACCTGGGCAACGGCGCGAGCGCGTCCGCGGTGCGCGGCGGCGTGTGTGTCGACACCTCGATGGGCCTGACCCCGCTGGAGGGCCTGGTCATGGGCACCCGCTCCGGCGATCTGGACCCGGCGGCGATCTTCCACCTGGCGCGGGTGGGCGGGATGTCCACCGACGAGATCGACACCCTGCTGAACAAGCGCAGCGGGCTGCTCGGCCTGTGCGGCGACAACGACATGCGGGAGATCGGCCGCCGGATGGGCGAGGGCGACGAGGCCGCACAGCTCGCCTTCGACGTCTACATCCACCGGCTGCGGAAGTATGTGGGCGCGTACACCGCGGTGCTCGGGCACGTGGACGCCATCGCCTTCACGGCCGGGGTCGGCGAGAACGCGGCGGCGGTGCGGGAGGCGGCGCTGGGCGGCCTGACCGCGCTGGGCATCGAGGTGGACGCGGTGCGCAACGCCGTCCGCGGCTCCGCGGCGCGGCTGATCTCGGCGCCGTCGAGCCGGGTCGCCGTGGCGGTGGTCCCGACCGACGAGGAGCTGGAGATCGCCACGCAGACGTACGCCCTGGTCAACGACTAGACCGTTGATCGTTATTGGTCGTTCACACAGCTCAAATATTCCGCCCCGAAACAAACGGATAGGATCTGCCTCATGCGCCGTTCCAAAATCGTCTGCACCCTGGGCCCTGCCGTCGACTCCTTCGAGCAGCTGAAGACGCTGATCGAGGCCGGCATGAACGTGGCCCGTTTCAACATGAGCCACGGCACCCACCCGGAGCACGAGGAGCGGTACCACCGGCTCCGCAAGGCGACCGAGGAGACCGGCCACGCGGTGGGCGTGCTCGCCGACCTCCAGGGCCCCAAGATCCGCCTGGAGACCTTCGCCGACGGCCCGGTGGAGCTGGTGCGCGGTGACGAGTTCACCATCACCACCGAGGACGTCCCCGGCGACCGGACGATCTGCGGCACCACCTACAAGGGCCTGCCCGGCGACGTCGCCAAGGGCGACCAGGTCCTGATCAACGACGGCAACGTGGAGCTGCGCGTCACCGACGTCGAGGGTCCGCGGGTCAGGACCATCGTCATCGAGGGCGGCGTGATCTCCGACCACAAGGGCATCAACCTGCCCGGCGCGGCGGTCAACGTCCCGGCGCTGTCCGAGAAGGACATCGAGGACCTGAAGTTCGCCCTGCGGCTCGGCTGCGACATGGTCGCGCTGTCCTTCGTCCGGGACGCCGCCGACGTCCGGGACGTGCACCGGGTCATGGACGAGGTCGGCCGCCGGGTGCCGGTGATCGCCAAGGTCGAGAAGCCGCAGGCCGTCGCCAACATGGAGGAGGTCGTCGCGGCGTTCGACGGCGTCATGGTGGCCCGCGGCGACCTGGCGGTGGAGTACCCGCTGGAGAAGGTCCCGATGGTGCAGAAGCGCCTGGTGGAGATGTGCCGGCGGAACGCCAAGCCGGTGATCGTCGCGACCCAGATGATGGAGTCGATGATCACCAACTCGCGCCCCACGCGCGCGGAGGCGTCCGACGTCGCCAACGCGATCCTGGACGGCGCGGACGCGGTGATGCTGTCCGCGGAGTCCTCGGTCGGCCAGTACCCGATCGAGACGGTCAAGACGATGTCGAAGATCGTCCAGGCGGCGGAAGGGGAACTGCTCTCCAAGGGCCTCCAGCCGCTGGTGCCGGGCAAGAAGCCGCGTACCCAGGGCGGTTCGGTGGCCCGCGCGGCCTGCGAGATCGCCGACTTCCTGGGCGGCAAGGCGCTGATCGCCTTCACCAAGTCCGGCGACACCGCCCGCCGCCTGTCCCGCTACCGCACCCAGCAGCCGATCCTGGCCTTCACGACCGACGCGTCCACCCGCAACCAGCTGACGCTGAGCTGGGGCGTGGAGTCCTTCGTCGTGCCGTTCGTGGACACCACGGACGCGATGGTGGACCTGGTCGACGCGGAGCTGCTGAAGCTGAACCGGTACAACGAGGGCGACACGATGATCATCACGGCGGGCTCGCCCCCCGGTGTCCCCGGCACCACGAACATGGTGCGGGTGCACCACCTGGGCAACGAGGGCTGACGCTCTCGCGCTCGCGCGCCGCACGCGCCTGTGGGCGCCGCCCCAACCGGGGTGGCGCCCACAGGCGTTTGCCCTCCTTGAGGAGGGACTTGCGGCTCCCGAACGGGTCGTCGGGGGACGTCAGTCGTCGTAGGTCGGATAGCCGTGCATGCCCGGCACCGTCAGGTCGCCGCCGAACTGGCCGGCCTGGATGACCGTCACGTCGGTGAAGAACAGCTCCGGCAGGGTCAGCGGCGGCGGGGCCTTGGGAGTGAACGTCACCGGGATGAGGCCGAGCAGCTTTCCGCTCAGCTCCTCGGTGTACATCGTCACCTCGCCGTTCCGGATCGTGGAGCGGCTGCCCTTGCGGGCCTCCACGTGCTGGGTCGAACCGCCGGGGCCCTTCACCAGCTGGTGCAGATCGTCGATGTCGACGCCCGAAGCGCGGAACTTCAGGACCTTCTTGACCTTCCCGCTCTGGGTCTTGACCTCGACGATGCCGTCGTACTTGAGGCCGTGCAGTCCCAGCCGGCTGGACTTGAGGATCCACGGGTCCTCGGGGAGCAGTGCCTCCGCCCGGTCGGCCTTGGCGTTGTTGTACGCGTCGGCGTCGAAGGTCGGGCAGGGGTAGCCCTCCTTGCCGTCGGCGCCGGGTTCGGAGGAGGCGGAGGGCGACGGCTTCGGGGTGGCCTTGTCGGCCGTGTCCTTCGCCTTGTCGGCTGTCTCCGTGGCCTTGTCGGTGGTGTCCTTCGCCGTGTCGGTGGCGTCCTCGGCCGTCTTCGCCGCGTCGTCCGTCGCCTTGTCGACCTGGTCGGCCGGGCTCTTGGCGTCGGAGTCGGACGGCTTGGTCGTGGGCGTGGGCGTCGGGCTCGGCGAGGCGCTCGGCTCCGCCGGCTGTTCGTCGTCGTCCCCGCCGCCGAGCAGGTCCTCCAGCTTCTCGCCGAGGCCCAGCGGGTCGAGCGGGTTGGTGCTCTCGCCGGTGCTCGGTTCGGTGCTGGGCTCCGTCGGCTCCGACGGCTGGGTGGGCGCCGGCTCCGGGTCGGGCTTCGCCGGCTCGGACTGCTCCGGTGCGGGCTTCTGCGGCGTGGGCGTCGGGCTCGGCGAGGCGCTCGGCTTCGCCGTCGACCCGCCGGACGTACCGGCCTTGTCCTTGTCGTCGCCGGGCTTGTCGTTCTCGGACGTGTCGCTCGTGGCCTTGTCCTGCTGGTCGCCCTGGTCCGGTTCGTCGGACTGGGTGACGCAGGGACCGGGCTTGAAGCCGTCCGCGCCCCGGGGGCTGGCGTTGGCGAGCTGGGGGGTGAGCCCCATGCCCATCAGCACCGCCGTCGGCATGGCGGCCAGGGCTATCGCCTTGCCCGCGGGCAACTGGAGGCGGGTGAGCACCGACTTCTTCGGTGCCGCGTGCCGCGGTCCTGTCCTCGCTCGGCGCGGGCTGCCGGCTGCCTCCTCCCCGGCTCCCCGCTCCTGTTCACCCCGCACGGTGCCTCCCATTCCTGGATTCCTGGTCCGGCGCGGTCCCGGCCCCCGCCGGTTCCGACGCGCCCTCGCCGACCCCGTCACCCGCCGGCTCCGGCACCGCTCGCTCCACGGGCCGGGCCTTCGGCTCCTCGCCGGGGCCCCAGGCCACGGCCATGGCGCCGCCGAAGAGCGCCAGGAGATAGCCGAGGAGGAAGCCCCCGAAGTTGGAGACGACCAGTGAGACCAGGGCGAGCAGGATCGCCGCGACGCCCGCGAAGACCCGCACGACGGGCTGGAACCACATGGTCAGGCCCAGCACGATCAGCAGCACGCCGATGATCAGCGATGCGGATCCGGTGGTGGTGCCCATGCGGACGGTCAGTTGACCCAAGGTGAGGTTGGCGTAGGGGAAGTACACGATCGGCAGTCCGCCCAGCAGCGTCAGCGCGCCCGCCCAGAACGGGCGCTGCCAGCGCCATTCACGGTAGGACTGGCGCCAGCCACTGATACGGACACGCGCCCCCGGCGACTCGGCACTCATCGAAAACAGCTCCCTGGGGCTGGCGATCTTGTCGATCGGAAGTTGTTCATGCGTTGCGACGGGTGAGGGGGGTACGGGTGAGGGGCCGGGTGTCGCCTGCCCCTCACCGCACCGCACTCAACGCGTCAGAAGCACTCGTGCTTGCCCTTGGCCACCGACATGGAGAGGCCAGAGAGCTTGAACGTACCCGCGCTGGTGGCCCAGGCGGTCTGCTTGACGTCGGTCAGGGTCGCCGAGTCGGCTTCCTGCGCGAAGGAGCCGGGGACGACCCGGTCGCCCTTCTTGATGCCGGGACCCTTCGTCGTGTCGTTCGCCGACACACCGATGTTGATGTCGCGGAACACCGCGTCCGCGTCGAGCTGGTCGAGGTCGATGTAGAGGTTCTTGGCCTCGACCGGCTTGTCGCCGTCGCCGGCCTTCAGCTTCAGCGACACATCGCCGAAGAGCGGGACCGGGACCACCACCGACTGGCACAGACCCTTGATCTTGGCGCTCTTGAACGCCGACACGGCGACCGGGATGTTCTTCCCGCCGTGCTGTGCCTCCATGGCTCCGTACTGGACGAAGCCCTCACCGTCGAGCTGCTTCGCGGTGACCTTGAACTGCTGGCCGGACACGCTGAACGACGCCGCGAGCACACCCTGGGACAGGGCGACTCCGATCGCGGCCGTAGCAGCGACGCTCGGCACCATGACGACGGCGAACCGCTTCCATCTGGTTCCGCCACGAGCCACGGACTCCATGACTTTCCTCCTTCTCGGACGTACATCTCCGGTCGGGCCCTTGCGTGACCTCGAACCTGGGATGGGAGAAGTGCTACGTCCTCGGGAAGGAGAGCGCCCGCCCCGGATGCCTGCGGCGAACCGAAGCAGGCGAACCGAGAAAGCCGGCGATCACCCCGAGCGACAACCACTGGCCACGCTCTCGCGCAACCTCATGGACAGGCCCTGCCGGCCTGGCAGAGACCCCCCTGTCCAAGGCCGGCGCCACTGCCGCCGGCCTGCCCGGTGGGGACCCGCTCCCCGGGAAAGCGCCGACCGGATGCCGAGCTTTGGGGAAGGACCGAGCGTGGCCGATCGTCGTGCATTCGCGCCCGGGGCACAAGGGGTTCGTTACTAGCGAGTAACGGCCGGATAACCGGACTGCTGCGGGAGGGTTGAGGCCCGGCACGCAGGGTCGCCAGGAGGAGGGAGGAAAGAAGCGGACATGTCCAGCATGGTAGGGCAAATGACCCGCTGTCACTTACTGCAAGTAACAGCGGCCGCGATTACCAAGTTTTGGTAAAGCGCGGCCGCTCAGGCGTCGTCGGTGTGATCGATCAGAACAGGACGCGGGCGAGGGCGCTACGGGCCGTGACCACCCGGGGGTCCTCGGCGCCGATCACCTCGAAGAGCTCCAGCAGATGCACCCGGGACTTCTCCCGGTCGTCACCCACCGTCCGCTTCACGGTGTCGACCAGCCGCCCGAAGGCGTCCTCGACATGACCGCCCACCAGGTCCAGATCAGCGGCCGCGATCTGCGCCGCCACGTCGGCCGGGGCGTCGGCCGCCGCCTTGCGTACGACCTGCGGGTCCATGCCCTGCACCCGCTGGAGCAGCTTGGCCTGAGCCAGACCCAGCCTGGCCTCGGTGTTGCCCGGGTCGTCGGTCAGCACGTTGCTGTACGCCTGCACCGCGCCGCCGAGGTCGCCCGCGTCCAGCGCCGCGTGCGCGGCGGCGAGCGCGCCGTCGTACGGGGACGCGGGCTGGGCGGCCGCGGGCTCCGCGCCCTGCGCCTCCGCGTCCACCGGCGCGCCGACGATGCCGAACTGCTGCTCGGCGGCCTGGATCAGCTGGTCCAGCACCTGCCGGATCTGCGCTTCGGGGGCCGCCCCCTGGAACAGCGGGATCGGCTGCCCGGCCACCACCGCGAAGACCGCGGGGATGCCCTGCACGCCGAACTGCTGGAAGAGCATCTGGTTGGCGTCGACGTCGATCTTCGCGAGGACGAACTTGCCGGCGTACTCCTGCGCCAGCCGCTCCAGCAGCGGGCCGAGCTGCTTGCACGGCTCGCACCACTCGGCCCAGAAGTCGATCACGACCGGGACCTCGGTGGAGCGCTGGAGGATCTCCTGCTGGAACCCCGCCTCGTCGACGTCGATCACCAGACGGGAGGGCGCGGGGGCACCGGTACGCGCCGCCTGGGCGCGCGCCTGCTCCGCCTTCTGCCTCGCCTCCCCGGCCGCCTTCACCGCGGCGAGGTCGACCACTCCACTCATGGACATGTTCCGTGGCTGCATGGCCCTATCCTCCCCCCTCCACGCGGCGATCGAAAAAACAGCGTGCCCGACGCCCGCACACTCTGGTACGCATCGCCTACCGGAATGCGGGCCGCGATGGTGAAACTTGGAACGAACGCGCCCGGTCCCCACCTGGCGCCAGTGGTCATCACTCTTTCGCTACGCGTCGTAGCGTAACTGCAAGCGCCCGCGCCCCGCCAGGGTGCGACGGTGATCTGCCTCACCCCGGCCGGTGGCCGTACTGGCGGGTATCGTCGCGGCCATGAGCCCGTCCCCCGTCGCACCGGCCGCCCCCGCAGCGCCGACGCCGATCGCGCCATCCTGGACGCGACCCGCGCCGCGCTGGTGGAGCTGGGCTGGTCGAAGCTGTCGATGGGGGATGTCGCGGCCCGCGCCGGGGTCGCCAAGACCACGCTGTACCGCCGCTGGGCGAACAAGAACGAGCTGGTCGTGGACGCGGTGGCGGCCGTCTTCGACGAGCACCTGGAGCTGCCCGACCTCGGCAGTCTCCAGGCCGACATCGAAGCGGTGGTGCTGAGCTTCGCCAGCCTGCTGGAGCGCCCCGAGACCCGGACGGCGCTGATGGCGGTCGTCGCCGAGTCCACCCGCGACGAGGCCCTGCGCGACCGCATCCGCACGGCGATCGTGGACCGCCAGAAGCACCTGGTGCTGGTCGGCCGCGAACGCGCCCAGGCCCGCGGGGAGCTGCCCCGCGAGACGGACCCGGCGACGGCGGCCAGGACCGCCGACCTGATCTTCGACGTGATCGCGGGTGCGGTGGTGCACCGCGCGCTGGTCAGCGGGGAGCGCGTCGACGCGGAGTGGTCACGCGGCTTCACCACGCTTCTGCTGCACGGGCTCGCGGCCGCGGCGGGCGGGGTCACGCCCGCCGATCCCCGCACGTGACGCGGCCCGACTCCGCCGGGACGAGCCGCACCCTGGACGCGGGCAGCTTGAGCGGCTCCCCGCTGCCCGGGCTCAGCAGTACGGCGCTGCCGCCGGCGACCCCCATGAGCAGATACGGCCGCGCCGGATCGAGGCGCCCGCCCTCGCCCGGCAGCCGCGCGGCCGGGACGGTCGGCTGTACGCAGGTCCACTCGGGCTCGACGCCGAAGTAGCCGGGCGCGGGCCTGCGCTGCTTGGCGGCGGCGATGGTCGCCTGCGCACCGCTGGCGGCGTAGTGGGCGGCGAGTGCGGAGACGCCGGAGACGCACAGGACGAGCATGACGATGTAGAAGAAGCCGTTGAACCGCTCCGTCGGACCCACGTAGTGCAGATGCTTGGCGACGCCCCACAGGGCGGGCACGACCAGCACCAGGACCAGGTACGTCAGCAGCTTGGCCGCCGACAGGGCCTGCCACACCCCGGGGACGTCGAGATCGTCCGCGGTCAGGGAGAGGGATTCGGCATAGAGCGCGTGGAGGACGGAGCCCGCGCCCAGGAGCGTGGAGACGACCACCGACACGACCAGCGGTACGGCCCAGGCCACCCACTCGCCCCAGGTCCAGCGCCGGGCCATGAACCACAGGCCGTAGCCCACCCCGGCGATCAGGGGGACGGCCCATGTCGACGACGCCGCGGGGCCGGTCATCTCGGGCATGCGCCCACCCGACACCACGATGATGGAGGCGAGGAAGCAGGTGACGCCGAGGACGATGGTGACCGCACCGGCGTTGTCGCGGCCGCCGCGCTGCAGAGCGCTTCCCGCCCACATGACCGCGCACGTCGCCAGGGCGCACAGGACGGCCCAGGGGAACCGGTCGGTGCCCACGCTCACCGCGGCGAGGAGGCAGGAGTACACCACCGCGAGGAAGGCCGTCACCTTCTCCCTGGGGTCGGCCAACCGGCCCCGGTCGCTCCACCGCTCGTCCAACGGGCGTACGGCGACGTCGGTGCGGGCGCCCGGGCCGCCCGGCACCGCCATCCGGGACAGTCGTAATGCCTCCCTGGGCGTGCCCAGCGTGATGGCCCCGGTGTCGTAGCGCCCCATCCGCCGGTCGACCCGCGTGCGCAGTCGCGGGCCCAAGGCCCGGTGGGCCGTGGTGTGGACCCGCCACTCCGGCAGTTGCTCCCGTTCCCGGATCAGCCGCTCGGCACGCCGCACGTACATCGTCAGCCGTGCCGACCTCGCCGCCCGCTGCACGCGCCAGACCGCGCCTCGCTCCGCCCGGTAGGCCGCACCGTAGAGCCGCACCTCGACGGCGTACAGGCGCGATGAGGGGTCGGCGGGCAGCAGGCCCAGGGACGGACCCTGCCCGCAGGGGAACGCGTCGATGAGAGGCCAGCCGTGGGTCGCGAAGAGCGCTTCGGCCTCCTTCCACTCGCGCGCCCCGCCGCGGACTTCTATCAGTGCGAGGACACGTTGGTCATACGGAGGCCGCCGCATGGCCCGCATGATCCCATAGGAGGCTCAGGCGGGCCATGACCCGGCGTCAGAAGCCCGCGGGCTCCGTGTAGACGCCCCACTCGTCGCGCAGCACCCCGCAGATCTCGCCGAGCGTCGCCTCCGCGCGGACCGCGTCCAGCATCGGCTCGATCATGTTCGAGCCGTCGCGGGCGGCGGCCAGCATCGCGTCCAGGGCGGCGCGGACCGCCGCGTCGTCGCGGGCGGCCTTGCGCGCGGCGAGCACCCGCACCTGCTCGCGCTCGACCTCGTGGCTGACGCGCAGGATCTCCAGGTCACCGGTGACGGAGCCCTCGTGGCAGTTGACGCCGACGACCCGCTTCTCGTCCTTCTCCAGGGCCCGCTGGTAGCGGAAGGCGGATTCCGCTATCTCGCCGGTGAACCAGCCGTCCTCGATGCCGCGCAGGATGCCGCTGGTCATCGGGCCGATGGGGTGCCGGCCGTCCGGGTGCGCCCGCAGACCGCGCTCCTTGATCTGGTCGAAGATCTTCTCGGCGTCGGCCTCGATCCGGTCGGTCAGCGCCTCGACGTACCAGGAGCCGCCCAGCGGGTCGGCGACGTTGGCGACGCCGGTCTCCTCCATGAGCACCTGCTGGGTGCGCAGGGCGATCTCCGCGGCCTGCTCGCTGGGCAGGGCCAGGGTCTCGTCCAGGGCGTTGGTGTGCAGCGAGTTCGTGCCGCCGAGCACGGCCGACAGGGCCTCCACCGCCGTGCGGACGACGTTGTTGTACGGCTGCTGTGCGGTGAGGGAGACGCCGGCCGTCTGCGTGTGGAAGCGCAGCCACTGCGCCTTGTCGGTCCTGGCTCCGTACACGTCGCGCATCCAGCGGGCCCAGATACGGCGGGCCGCGCGGAACTTGGCGATCTCCTCGAAGAAGTCGAGGTGCGCGTCGAAGAAGAAGGACAGGCCGGGCGCGAAGGTGTCCACGTCCAGGCCCCGGGAGAGGCCGAGCTCGACGTACCCGAAGCCGTCGGCGAGGGTGTACGCCAGCTCCTGCGCGGCCGTCGCGCCCGCCTCGCGGATGTGGTAGCCGGAGACCGAGAGCGGCTTGTACGCGGGGATGCCGCGCGTGCAGTGCTCCATCAGGTCGCCGATCAGGCGCAGGTGCGGCTCGGGCTGGAAGAGCCACTCCTTCTGCGCGATGTACTCCTTGAAGATGTCGGTCTGCAGCGTGCCGTTGAGGACGGCCGGGTCGACGCCCTGCCGCTCGGCCGCGACGATGTACATGCAGAAGACCGGCACGGCCGGGCCGGAGATCGTCATGGAGGTGGTGACGTCGCCGAGCCGGATGTCCTTGAACAGGACCTCCATGTCGGCGGCCGAGTCGATGGCGACACCGCAGTGGCCGACCTCGCCGAGCGAGCGGGGGTCGTCGGAGTCGCGGCCCATCAGGGTCGGCATGTCGAACGCGACGCTCAGCCCGCCGCCGCCGTTGGCCAGGATCATCTTGTAGCGCTCGTTGGTCTGCTCGGCGTTGCCGAAGCCGGCGAACTGGCGGATGGTCCAGGTGCGGCCCCGGTAGCCGGTCGCGTACAGGCCGCGGGTGAACGGGTACTCGCCGGGCCAGCCGATCCGCTCGAAGCCCTCGTACACATCGCCCGGCGCGGGTCCGTAGACGGGCTCGACGGGATCTCCGGAGAGCGTGGTGAAATCCGCGTCCCGCTTGCGGGAGGCGTCGTACCGGGCTTGCCAGCGGCGGCGGCCCTCTTCGATCGCGTCAGCGTCCATGCTTCGAATTTACTAGGACGTCCTAGTAAATGTCGATGGGCAGCCGCCGCACGAGTGGATTCGTACGGCGGCCGGGTGCGGCGGGCTACGCCTTGGCGACCGCCGGGGCGGCATCCGCGATCAGCGGCTCGACGTCCCGGGCGACCTTGCGCTCGACGAAGAAGGCGGCGGCCGGGATGGTCCCGGAGACCAGCACCCACAGCAGCTTGGCGAACGGCCACTTCGCCTTGGAGCCGAGGTCGAAGGCGAAGATCAGGTAGATGATGTAGAGCACGCCGTGGACCTGGGAGACCACGAGCGTGGTGTCTGCGCCCTTGTCGAAGCCGTACTTGAAGATCATGCAGGTGCACAGCACCAGCAGCATCACGGCGGTGACGTAGGCCATGACCCGGTAGCGGGTCAGCACGCTCTTCTTCATGGCGATGAGCCTAACCGTCCGTTTTGCGCGATCTACGGGCGGGTGGGCGCCGCTGCGCCGGTGGGCGCCGCTACTCCTCGAAGTCCTCGGCCGCGATCCGCAGCGGGCGCAGCATCCGGAAGATCTCCACGCACTCGTCGTCGCCGTACGTCCCGAGGCCGAAGTCCATCGCCATCAGGTCGCGGGTGGCCGCCTCCACGACCTCGCGCCCCTTGTCGGTGATCGAGGCGAGCGTGCCGCGCCCGTCGTTGGGGTTCGGGCGCTTGTCGACCAGGCCGGAGCGGACCAGGCGGTCCACCGTGTTGGTGACGGAGGTCGGGTGGACCATCAGCCGCTCGCCGATCTTGGACATCGGCAGCTCCCCGGCCTTGGAGAAGGTCAGCAGCACCAGCGCCTCGTAGCGCGCGAACGTCAGTCCGTACGGCTTCACCACCGCGTCGACCTGGCCGAGCAGGATCTGGTGGGCCCGCATGATCGACGTGATGGCGGCCATGGACGGCACGGCGCCCCACCGCTGCTTCCAGAGCTCGTCGGCACGGGCGATGGGGTCGAACGTCAGACTGAGAGGCTTGGCCACACCTCGACCCTATCGGGAGGCCATATAACGGGCGGCGGAGTCTCGTTAAATGGACCGGTTCGGCAGGCACTCAGCGCGCGGTACGCCGCGCCTCGGCCGCGACGAGCACGACGCACGCCGTACCGAGCACGCCCGCGCCCGCGACCACCTGATGGACGGGAGCGAACTCGGCGGCGGCCCCCGCCAGCGCCATGCCCAGGCCCTGGGTCGTCATCAGCCCGGCGGTCAGCACGGTCATGGCCCGCCCGCGCACCTCCTCGGGCACCGCCGCGATGAACCACTGGTCCAGCCCCAGGGTGTACGAGCTGCCGCAGCCGGCCAGCAGCAGGCACAGCAGGGCCCAGGGCAGGGACGGCCGGAACAGGTAGCCCAGGGCCGGCAGCATCGCCAACACGGCGACGGGGAGGGTGAGCGCGGCGCGGGCGCGCGGGCTCAGGCGCGAGCCGACCACGACCTCACTGGCGATCGCGCCGACCGGCATGGCGATCATGAGGAGTCCCAGCCCGGCAGGGCCGAGACCCAGGTCGTCGGCGTACGGGGTCGCCAGCGCCTCCGGAGCCACCACGAACATCGGCGGGACCCAGCTCAGCAGGAGCAGCGCGCGGATACGGCGGTGCGCGAACAGCCACCGGATGACGCGCAGCGACTCGCCCAGCAGCGCGCCGCCGCTCCCGGCCCCCTCGCGCGCCGGGCGGCGGCGGGTCCCCAGGCGCAGCACGAGGGCGGACCCGAGGAAGGCCACGGCGGTGATCACCAGGACGGCGCGCGGCGCCACGGCGGTGAGCAGCAGCCCGCCCACCGCGAAGCCGGCGAGCTGCGCGCTCTGCGCCGTGATCCGGATGACGGACCGGCCCAGCACGAACAGGTCGCCCTCCCCGAGGATGTCGCCGAGCGTCGCGGCGCGCGTCCCGCTGAACACCGGCGAGATCGCCGCCGCCACGCAGCGCAGCGCGAGGAGCGCCGCCACGGGCATCCCGGGCACCACCATGGCGGCCGTGCAGAGGGCGCTCAGCAGATCGCAGACGACGAGGACGCGGCGGGCGGGGTAGCGGTCGGCGACGGCGGACAGCAGTGTGCCGCCGATCATGTAGGGCAGCAGGGCGAGGGCGAACGCCAGGGCGCTCATCAGCGGCGATCCGGTGAGCCGGTAGATGAGGACGGACAGCGCGATCGCGCAGACGACCTCGCCGAGCATCGACATCAGGTGCGCGGCGAAGACGGCGCGGAACTCCTTGACGGCGAACACGGCCCGGTAGCCGGTCCCCTCGCCGGGGTGGCCGCCGGTCCCCTCGCCGGGGTCGCTGCTCTGCTCCGCGGGTGGGCGCGCGTCAGTGGGGCCCGGATTCACGGGCCCGGAGGGCGTCGGCATGGTTGAGAGGGTGCCGGGCGCGCGAACCGCGCCCTAGTCTTTCGGGTCCAGCCGAACCTCGACGGCCACCGATGGGGCCCCATGCCACTGCACCTGCGCTTCGGCGCCGACGACCTCCTGCGGTGCCGGTTCGCCGTGTCCCCGTTGTGCCAGACCCACGAGGCCGTACGGACCCTGCGGCGGCGCGAGCGGCACGGCTACCACCTGCCCTGGCTGCGCCGGATCCGCGGCGCCCTGGCCGGTCTCGACCTGTCCGAGCTGTGGCTGTTCATGCCGCCGCGCGGCGGCTACACGCCCGACTTCCTGGGCGCGCCGCCGGACGTGCCGTACGCGTCCTTCGAGGACGAGCTGGAGCGGATGCGGGCCGGCGATCCGGCGGCGGCCCGCGCGGAGATGGCCCAGTCACTGGCCTGCACGCCCGGCGCGGCCGACTCGCCGCTGGGCCGGGCCGCACTGGACGATCCGGCGGCGGCCGTGCAGCGGCTGGCGGACGTCACCGAGCGGGCCTGGCGGGCGCTGCTCGCCCCGGACTGGCCCCGGCTGCGCGCCCTGCTGGACGCCGACATCGGCTTCCGGTCGCGGCAGTTGGCCGAGGGCGGCCTGGAGCGGCTGTTCGCGGATCTGCATCCGGGGCTGGCGTGGGCGGACGGCACGCTGACCGTCCGTACGCCCGGCCACCCGCCCGCGCGGCAGGAGCTGGACGGGCGGGGGCTGCTGCTGATGCCGAGCGTCTTCGTGTGGCCGGACGTGGTGAGCGGCTTCGCCCCGCCCTGGCAGCCGACCGTGATCTATCCGGCGCGCGGCGTGGGCGGGCTGTGGCGGGAACCGTCGCGCGGCGCCGCCGACGCGCTCGTACGGCTGCTGGGCGCGAACCGCGCGGCCATCCTCTGCGACCTCACGGAGCCGGCGTCGACGACGGCGCTCGCGCACCGGCACGGGCTGGCGCCCTCCTCGGTGTCGGCGCATCTGTCGGTGCTGCGCGGCGCGGGTCTGCTGACCTCGCGCCGCCAGGGGCACCAGGTGCTGTACGAGCGCACTCCGCTGGGAATCGCGCTGGCGGCCGGGGAGGAGCCGCACCGCCCCGGCTGACAGGCGCCCGACGATCAGGCGTTGACGATCCCTTCCTTGCGGGCGCGCGCGGCGATCACGCTGGCCTCGGCCTCGCGCTTGAGCATCCGCTCGGCGAAGAAGCCTCCGGTGGGCAGGACCGAGAGCACGAAGTACAGCGCGGCGGTCTTCCACTGCCACTTCGTACGGTTCCAGGCGTCGGCCCAGAAGATCACGTACAGGATGAACAGGACGCCGTGGACCGCGCCCATCACCGGCACCGCGTTGAAGTCCGTCGTGCGCTTGAGCACCGAGCAGACGAGCAGCAGCAGGAAGGACACGGCCTCGGGCGCGGAGACCAGGCGGAGGCGGCGGAGCGCGGTGGCGGTCTTGAAGTCCATGGAGGGGAACCTTCGGGGCTTGGGAGGGGTGGACAGCGAGCGAGCTTGTGCTCAGCTTCACAAGCTCCGTCTCATTGTCGCAGGAGCACCAACGATCACTGCCGGGGGGCTAACGTCTGTCCCGTGGCTCACTTTCGACTTCAGGGGAGCAAGGTCCTCGCCGTCGACCTGGCCGGCGACTCCGTCAAGGCCAAGAAGGGGTCGATGGTCGCGTACGACGGCGAGATGTCCTTCAAGAAGATGACCGGCGGAGGTGAGGGGCTGCGGGGGATGGTGACGCGGCGGCTCACCGGAGAGCAGATGGCCGTCATGGAGGTGAAGGGGCACGGGACGTGCTACTTCGCCGACAACGCCAACGAGATCAACCTGGTCGTGTTGCAGGGGGAGAAGCTGTATGTGGAGGCGAGCAATCTGCTGTGCACCGACGCGGCGCTGCGCACCGGCACCACCTTCACCGGACTGCGCGGCTCGGCCCAGGGCAACGGGCTGTTCACCACGACGGTCGAGGGCAGCGGACAGGCGGCGATACTGTCCGAAGGTACGGCGGTGGTGCTGCGGGTGACCCCGAGGACGCCGCTCCAGGTGGACCCGGGCGCGTACATCGCGCACACCGGGAACCTCACGCAGCACTTCCAGTCCGGTGTGAACTTCCGCACGTTCATGGGCGAGAGTTCCGGGGAAGCGTTCCAGATCCGCTTCGAGGGCGACGGACTGGTGTACATCCAGCCCAGCGAGCGCGACACCGTCGGAGGTGACCTCTGATGGCGTTCACGGTGCTCAACTCGCGGATGGTCCAGAGCCAGCTGATGCCGGGTCAGAAGCTGTTCAGCCAGCGTGGCGCGATGCTCGCGTACACCGGTGACGTGCACTTCACGCCGAGCATCACCGGCGGGCAGGGCGGGGTGATGGGCATGATCGGCCGCCGCCTCGCGAACGAGGCGACCCCGCTGATGACGGTGGAGGGCAGCGGCACGGTGATGTTCGGCCACGGCGGCCACCACGTCGAGGTGATAGAGCTGACCGGCGAGACCCTCTACGTCGAGGCGGACCGGCTGCTGGCCTTCGACGGCACGCTGCGGCAGGGCACGATGTTCATGGGCTCGCAGGGCGGGGTGATGGGCATCGTGCGCGGCCAGGTCACCGGACAGGGGCTGTTCACCACGAAGCTCGACGGGAACGGCTCGGCGGCGGTGATGGCGCACGGCGGGGTGATCGACCTGCCGATCGTGCCCGGGCGCCCGGTGCATGTGGATCCGCAGGCGTACGTGGCGCACCGGGGCGACGTCCGCAGCAAGGTCACGGCCGCGCTCGGATGGCGGGAACTGGTGGGCCGCGGCTCGGGTGAGGCGTTCCAGCTGGAGCTGTCCGGCAGTGGCACGGTGTACGTCCAGGCATCGGAGGAGAAGCTGTGACCGTCCACCCCGGCATGGGACAGCTGGGTCCCGTCATCCATGACGCCGACACGCTGCCGGTCAACGACAACATCAACCCCTACGCCTTCAGCGTGGATCTGGACGGCCAGTGGTTCCTCCAGAAGGGGAAGATGGTCGCCTACTACGGGAAGATCGACTTCCACGGCTTCGGCATGGGGCACCTCGACCGGCTCGTGGCGCACAGCTTCCACTCCCCGCTGCACGTCGCGGACTGGGTGGTGGCGGAGGGCCGGGGCAAGATGGTGCTGGCGGACCGGGCCTTCGACGTCAACTCCTACGATCTGGACGACGGGAACCTGACCATCCGGTCGGGCAACCTGCTCGCTTTCCAGTCGTCGCTGTCACTCAAACAGTCGATTGTGCCGGGCTTCTACACCCTCATCGGAACCGGGAAGTTCGTCGCCGCGTCCAACGGCCCGGTGGTCTTCATGGAGCCGCCGATCCGCGTGGACCCGCAGGCCCTGGTCGGCTGGGCGGACTGCCCGACGCCCTGCCATCACTACGATCACCGCTATCTGCGCGGGTTCCTCGGTGCCGTACGCGGGCGCACGGGCATCGGCGGAACCTCGGGTGAGGAGCACCAGTTCGAGTTCGTCGGGGCGGGTACGGTGCTGCTCCAGTCGACCGAGCAGGTGCTGGAGGAGCGGCCCACCGGCAGCACTGGGGGTACCGGTTCGTAAGCGCGGCGGTGCGGAGTGTAACGTCGAACGGGTGACCTCCAGTCAGACACATCCATTGGTTCGAAATTCAACTTCTTTGGGTAGAATACATCCTATGGAGACCGAGAACGGCACCCGCTGGCTCAGCGACGAGGAACAGTGTGCGTGGCGCACCCATCTGGACGTCAGCCGACTGCTGACGTACCAGCTCGAACGGGACCTGCAACCGTTCGGTCTGACCATCAACGACTACGAGATCCTGGTCAACCTCTCGGAATCGCAGGAGCACCGGATGCGGATGAGCGACCTCGCCGCGGCCACCCTGCAGTCCAAGAGCCGGCTCTCCCACCAGATCACGCGGATGGAGAACGCCGGGCTGGTCCGCCGGGAGAACTGCGAGTCCGACCGCCGCGGACTGTATGCGGTACTCACCGAGACCGGGTGGGAGACCATGCGCAAGGTCGCCCCGCACCACGTCGACTCCGTCCGCAGGCACTTCATCGACCTGCTGGACCCGGCCGACCTGGCGGCGCTGCGCAGCTCGCTCGGCCCCGTCGCCGAACATCTGCGGTCCCAGCGCAACCAGCCCTAGAACGACGGGATCCGCGGCTCACAGGGACGGGATCCGCGCCTCGAAGAGCGCACCGCCGCCCGCCGCCACGCCGACGGTGAGCGAGCCCGCGTGCCGCAGCACCACGTCCCGCGCGATGGCGAGGCCGAGCCCGGCCCCGCCATCGTCGCGGGTGCGCGCCTCGTCCAGCCGGACGAACCGCTCGAAGATCCGCTCCCGCTGGTCCTCGGGCACCCCGGCGCCGTCGTCGGCGACGGCGAGCACGGCCTGGCCGCCCTCGGCCCGCAGCGAGACCCGTACCCGGGTGGCGGCGTGCCGCTGCGCGTTGTCCAGCAGGTTGCCCAGCACCCGCGCCAGTTGCCCGCGCGACCCGGCGACCGCCACCTCGGCCAGTGCGTCCACGGTGACCGGCAGCCGGTCCCCCGTACGCTGCGCCAACTCCTCCCGCACCAGCCGGGCCAGCTCCACCCGGGCCGTCGGCGGCGGCCGCTCCCCCGCGTCCAGCCGGGCCAGCAGCAGCAGGTCGGCGGCGAGCCGCTGCAGCCGCACCACGTCCGCCACGGCCCCGTCCACGTCCAGGAGTTCCGGATGGGCGGCTCCCACCTCCAACTGCGTGCGCAAACTGGCGATCGGGCTGCGCAGCTCGTGCGAGGCGTCCGCCACGAAGCGCCGCTGCCGCTCCACGGACGTCTCCAGCGCGGCGAGGGTCTCGTTGGTGGTACGGGCCAGCCGCGCCACCTCGTCCCGCGAGGCGGGCTCCGGCACCCGCCGGGACAGGTCCGTGCTCGCCGTGATGGCGGCCATCTCGCGCCGGATGCCCTCCACCGGCCGCAGGGCGCGCCGGGTCACCAGCCAGGTCACCGCGGCCACCACCGCGAGCAGCGGCGGCAGCCCGATCAGCATCGCCTGGCGTACGGTGCGCACGGCGCCGCGCTCGGCGGCCAGCGGGGCGCCCGCGTAGACGGTGGCCTCCTCGTCGCGCGGGGTGGCGACGTCGACCACGGCGAAGCGGTAGTCGGCGCTCTTCCCGTCGACCCGGGCGGTTCCGGTGACGAACCGGACCTCGGTGGAGATCTTCCCCGGCCCCAGTTCCTCGGCCTCGTCGTCATCGTCGTCGTCTTCGTCGCCGGACGGCGCCGGCGGCACGGTGACCACCTTGACGGAGGTGCTCCCGGTGCCGGTCAGCGCCTGGAGGTCGTCGCTGACGGCCCGTACCCGCCGCCGGTCGTCCACGACCTGCACCGGCGGGTCGTCGTCCAGGTCGAGCCGGTCGAACGCCGTGCCCGTCGCCAGCCGCGAGGCGACCTCGCGCGCGGCGACCTGGGCCTTGAGCTCGGCCTGGTTGCGCAGATGGCCCTGGAGCACCTGGAGCACCGCGACACCGGCGGCCACCAGGGCGACCGCGACCACCAGCGTCGCACCGAGCGCCGCCCGGGCCCGTACCGAACCGAACGCCTTAAGCACGCGTCACCAGCCGGTATCCGGCGCCCCGCACGGTCTCGATGAGTCCGGCGCCCAGTTTCCTGCGCAGAGTGCTCACGTACACCTCGACGATGTTGGGGTCGCCCTCGTACGCGAAGTCCCACACGTGCTCCAGGATCTCGGCCTTGGACACCACGTCCCCGGCGCGCAGCGCCAGTTGCTCCAGGACGGCGAACTCCTTGGCGGTGAGCGCCACCGCCGCGCCGTCGCGCGCCACGCGCCGCGCGCCCCGGTCGACGGTCAGGGAGCCGGCCCGCAGCACGGGCGAGGCCCCCTGGCCGCGCCGCCGCACCAGGGCCCGGACCCGCGCCAGCAGGACCACGTAGCTGAACGGCTTGGTCAGGTAGTCGTCGGCGCCGGTGTCCAGCCCCTCCGCCTCGTCGTACTCGCCGTCCTTGGCGGTCAGCATCAGGATCGGGACGTCGTTTCCGGCCGCGCGCAGTGTCGAGCAGACCCGGTACCCGTTCATGCCGGGCAGCATGATGTCGAGGATGACGAGGTCGTACGCGCTCTGGCCCGCCTGATGCAGCCCTTCGAGCCCGTCGTGCACCACGTCGACGGCGAAGCCCTCGGCCGTCAGCCCCTTGGCCAGCGACAGGGCGAGCCGCCTCTCGTCCTCCACGATCAGCACGCGCATGGGTCCAACGATCGCAGAGCGCACCTGAAGAGCTCTTCAGGTGCCTTCAGGCTGCCTTCAGCATCGCCCCGCGATGGTGGATCACGTCAGCCCGACGAGGGCCTTCGACAACGACCCGGAGGAACACTCATGAAGCGCAACATCGTCATCACCGCCGTCGCCGCCCTGGCCCTGATAGGCGGCGGCACCGCCACGGCGTTCGCGGTCGCGGACGACGACGCCCACGCCGCGACGGCGACGGCCTCGACGGTGGGCGTGACGGACCGCGACGACGACGCCCACGAGGACGCGCGGGACGACGCACGGGACGACGCCGCGGACGCCCGCGCGGTCCGCGACGCGCTCAAGGGCGCGGAGATCGACGCCTCGGAGGCGGCGAAGGCGGCCGCCGCGCAGGGCACGGTGGTCTCGGTCGACCTGGACGACGACGGCAAGGACAAGGGCTGGGAGGTCGAGGTCCTGGGCAAGGACGGCAAGGAGCGGGAGTTCCTGGTCGACCTGAACACCGGCAAGGTCACGGCCGCCCCGGCGGACCACGACGACGACACGCACGACGACGAGGACTGATCGACCCCGTTCCGGCCCACCCCCGGGGGCGAAGGTGCCACCGGGGGCGCGGGGCACGCCGCCCCACGGCCCCTCGCCGGGAGGCGCTACGCGCCGTTCGTCAGGCCCGTCACCAGTTCGTCCGCCGCCGCGTACGGGTCCAGCTCGCCGCCCGTGATCCGATCCGCCAGCGCGTCCAGTCGGCGGTCGCCGTGCAGGTCGCCGATCCGCTCCCGCAGCGTCGTGACCGCGATCGTCTCCACCTCGACCGCCGCCCGCCGGTGCCGCCGCTCCGCGAGGACGCCCCGCTCCTCCATCCAGGCGCGGTGCTTCTCCAGCGCCTCGACGAGTTCGTCGACGCCCTCGGCGCGCGCCGCCACGGTCTTCACGATCGGGGGGCGCCAGTCCCCCGGCGCGCGGGCCTCGCCCAGGCCCAGCATGTGGTTCAGCTCGCGCACCGTCGCGTCGGCGCCGTCCCGGTCGGCCTTGTTCACCACGTACACGTCGCCGATCTCCAGGATTCCGGCCTTGGCGGCCTGGATCCCGTCGCCCATGCCGGGGGCGAGGAGCACCACGGACGTGTCGGCCTGGGCGGCGATCTCCACCTCCGACTGGCCCACGCCCACGGTCTCCACCAGGATCACGTCGCAGCCGGCCGCGTCCAGGACCCGGATCGCCTGCGGCGCGGCCCAGGCCAGGCCGCCCAGGTGGCCGCGGGTGGCCATGGAGCGGATGTAGACCCCCGGGTCCGAGGCGTGGTCGCTCATGCGGACCCGGTCGCCGAGCAGCGCGCCGCCGGAGAAGGGGGAGGACGGGTCCACGGCCAGCACCCCGACTCGCTTCCCGGCCTTGCGGTAGGCGGTGACCAGGGCGGAGGTGGAGGTGGACTTGCCGACTCCCGGGGAGCCGGTGAGCCCGACGACGTACGCGTTGCCGGTCAGCGGGGCGAGCGCGGCCATCACCTCGCGGAGCTGCGGCGACGCCCCCTCCACCAGGGAGATCAGCCGGGCCACGGCCCGGGGCCGCCCCTGCCGTGCCTGCTCCACCAGCTGGGGGACGTCAACCATCGTGCGCACTCCGCTCCGTCGTTCCGTACGGCCTACCTCGCCCCGCGCCCGGTTACTTGCCGTTGGCGGGGACGCGGATGATCAGGGCGTCGCCCTGGCCGCCGCCGCCGCACAGCGCCGCCGCGCCCACCCCGCCACCGCGCCGCTTCAGCTCCAGCGCCAGGTGCAGCACGATCCGCGCGCCGGACATGCCGATCGGGTGCCCCAGGGCGATGGCGCCGCCGTTGACGTTCACCTTTTCGGTGGACACGCCGAGGTCCTTCATGGACTGGACGGCGACGGCGGCGAACGCCTCGTTGATCTCGATGAGGTCGAGGTCCTCCACGCCCAGGCCCTCCTTGCCCAGCGCGTGGGTGATCGCGTTCGACGGCTGCGACTGGAGGGAGTTGTCCGGGCCCGCGACGTTGCCGTGCGCGCCGATCTCGGCGATCCACTCCAGGCCCAGCTCCTCGGCCTTGGCCTTGCTCATCACCACGACCGCGGCGGCGCCGTCGGAGATCTGCGAGGAGGTGCCGGCGGTGATCGTGCCGTCCTTGGCGAACGCCGGGCGCAGCTTGCCCAGGGACTCCGCGGTGGTCTCGGGGCGGATGCCCTCGTCCTTGGCGAAGAGCACCGGCTCGCCCTTGCGCTGCGGGATCTCCACCGGCGTGATCTCGGCCTCGAACAGGCCGTTCTTCTGCGCGGCGGCGGCCCGCTGGTGGGACAGCGCGGCGATCTCGTCCTGCGCCGGGCGCTCGATGCCCAGCCGGGTGTTGTGCTTCTCGGTGGACTCGCCCATGGCGATGCCCTCGAAGGAGTCGGTCAGGCCGTCGTGGGCCATGGCGTCGAGCATCTCGATCGCGCCGTACTTGTAGCCCTCGCGGGACTTGGGCAGCAGGTGCGGGGCGTTCGTCATGGACTCCTGGCCGCCCGCGACGACCACGTCGAACTCGCCGGCGCGGATCAGCTGGTCGGCGAGCGCGATGGCGTCGAGCCCGGACAGGCAGACCTTGTTGATGGTCAGCGCGGGGACGCTCATCGGGATCCCGGCCTTGACGGCGGCCTGGCGGGCGGGGATCTGCCCGGCGCCCGCCTGGAGCACCTGCCCCATGATCACGTACTGCACCTGGTCGCCGCCGATCCCGGCCCGGTCCAGCGCCGCCTTGATGGCGAAGCCGCCGAGGTCGGCCCCGGAGAAGGAGCGAAGGCTGCCCAGCAGCCGGCCCATGGGCGTACGCGCGCCCGCGACGATCACTGAGGTGGAGCCGGTCGTACGAGTCATGGTGCTGCCCCTTCAGGAGAAGAAGGAAGTTAACGAGGGTTACCTGCAATGTACTGAGCGGTACCCTCCCGGTCACCGGGCCGTAGGTGTGATCGCGCGCACGTTGCGTAACCACGTCGGCGAGCGGTGCACTGAACACATGCTGACGAGAATCGACCACATCGGGATCGCCTGCTTCGACCTCGACAAGACCGTCGAGTTCTACCGTGCCACGTACGGATTCGAGGTGTTCCACAGCGAGGTCAACGAGGAGCAGGGGGTCCGCGAGGCCATGCTGCGGATCAACGGCACCGACGACGGCGGCGCCTCCTACCTCCAGCTCCTGGAGCCGACCCGGGAGGACTCCACGATCGGCAAGTGGCTGGCGAAGAACGGCGAGGGCGTCCACCACATCGCCTTCGGGACCGCGGACGTCGACGGCGACGCCGAGGCCATCCGGGACAAGGGCATCCGGGTGCTGTACGACGCGCCGCGACGCGGGTCGATGGGCTCCCGCATCACCTTCCTCCACCCCAAGGACTGCCACGGCGTACTCACCGAACTGGTCACCGCGGCACCACCCGCCGAAGCGGACCACTGACCTTCCCCTTCCCCGGCCGGTAGAGTGCAGGCGCGGCCAGGGTCACGGGAACGGGAGAATGCACGGGGCCCGGTCCAGGCTTTGCCGATGATCTGACACCATTTCTTCGGAAGGGCCGGCTCCGGGTACCACCACGCAGGACGGAGCCGGCTGCCGACGCGACCAGGGGACGGATGGGACCGCGCAGTGCGGGGCTACGACCGCTACGAGCCTGACGACCACCTCGCGAAGTTCGAGGCCGAGATGGAGCGGCTGAAGACGGAGCGGGAGAAGGCCGTCCAGCACGCCGACGACCTCGGCTACCAGGTCGAGGTGCTGCGCGCCAAGCTGCACGAGGCGCGCCGCACGCTCATGTCCCGTCCCGCCTACGACAGCGCCGACCTGGGCTACCAGGCCGAGCAACTGCTGCGTAACGCCCAGATCCAGGCCGACCAGCTGCGCGCCGACGCCGAGCGCGAACTGCGCGAGGCCCGTGCCCAGACCCAGCGGCTGCTCCAGGAGCAGGCCGAGCGGCAGGCCCGGCTGGAGGCGGAGCTGCACGCCGAGGCGGTCGCCCGCCGCCAGGAGCTGGACCGCGAGCTGGCCGAGCGCCGCGCCACCGTCGAGAGCCACGTCAACGAGAACGTGGCCTGGGCCGAGCAACTGCGCGCCCGCACCGAGTCGCAGGCCCGTCGGCTGATGGACGAGTCGCGGGCCGAGGCCGAGCAGTCGCTGGGGGCCGCCCGCGCCGAGGCGCAGCGGCTGGCCGAGCAGACCCGGCAGCGGATCGCGGCCGAGGCGGAGGCGGCGCGCGCGGAGGCGGAGGCGATCCAGCGCCGGGCCCGCTCGGACGCCGAGCGGCTGCTGAACGCCGCGTCCACGCAGGCGCAGGAGGCCACCGACCACGCCGAGCAGCTGCGCACCAGCACCACCACCGAGTCGGAACAGGCGCGGCAGCAGGCCGCGGAGTTGACCCGGGACGCCGAGCGGCGCATGCAGGAGGCCGAGGAGGCGCTGCGTACGGCGCGTGCCGAGGCCGAGAAGGTCCTCGCCGAGGCCAAGGACGCGGCGGCCAAGCGGCTTTCGGCCGCCGAATCGGACAACGAGCAGCGCACCCGGACCGCCAAGGCGGAGATCGCCCGGCTGGTGGGCGAGGCCACCAAGGAGGCCGACGCGCTGCGCGCCGAGGCGCAGGCGCTGCGGGACGACGCGCGCGCCGAGGCGGAGCGGGAGATCGCCGAGGCCCGGGAGGCGGCGCGCGCCAAGGCCGTGGAGGACTCGGCGGCGCAGCTGGCCAAGGCCGCCCGGAGCGCCGAGGAGGTGCTGTCCAAGGCGTCGCAGGACGCGCAGGCCACCACCAAGGCGGCGGCGGAGGAGGCCGAGCGGATCCGCCGGGAGGCGGAGGCGGAGGCCGACCGACTGCGGGCCGAGGCGCACGACACCGCGGAGCAGCTCAAGGGCGCGGCGCAGGACGACACCAAGGAGTACCGCGCCAAGACCGTCGAACTGCAGGAGGAGGCCCGCCGACTGCGCGGCGAGGCCGAGCAGTTGCGCGCCGAGGCGGTCGCGGAGGGCGAGCGGATCCGGGGCGAGGCGCGCCGGGAGGCGGTGCAGCAGATCGAGGAGGCGGCCAAGACCGCCGAGGAGCTGCTGACCAAGGCCAAGGCGGACGCGGAGGAGACGCGTTCGGGTGCCACCGCGGAGAGCGAGCGGGTGCGGACCGAGGCCGTCGAGCGGGCCTCGGGCCTGCGCCGGCAGGCCGAGGAGGCCCTGGAGCGGGCGCGCGGCGAGGCCGAGGAGCTGGTGTCCGCCGCCGAGGAGCACGCGGGTACGGTCCGGTCCGAGGCGGCCGACGCCGCCGAGCGGCTGCGCGAGGAGACCGAAGCGGCGCTCGCGGAGCGGCGGAGCGAGGCCGAGGAGGAGCTGACCCGCCGCCACGAGGAGGCGGAAGCGCGGGTCGCCGCGGCCGAGGAGGCGCTGCGCGAGGCGCGCGCCGAGGCGGAGCGGCTGCGCAAGGAGGCCGCCGAGGAGAGCGAGCGGCTGCGGGCGGAGTCCGCAGAGCGGATCCGGACCCTCCAGGAGCAGGCCGAGACCGAGGCGGAGCGGCTGCGCAACGAGGCGGCCGAGGAGGCCGCCGGCACCCGGGCCGAGAGCGAGGCCGCGGCGGCCAGGCTGCGCGGCGAGGTCGCCGCGGAGGCCGAGCGGCTGCGCGCCGAGGCGCAGGAGGCGGCGGACCGGACGCGGGCGGAGGCGAAGGCCGCAGCCGAGCGGCTGGGCGAGGAGGCCGCGGAGGCGCTGGCCGCCGCGCAGGAGGAGGCCACCCGGCGTCGCCGCGAGGCCGAGGAGCTGCTGGGGGACGCGCGCGGCGAGGCCCAGCAGGAGCGGGACCGGGCGCACGAGCAGAGCGAGGAGCTGCTGGCGTCGGCCCGCAAGCGGGTCGCCGAGGCGCAGGCCGAGGCGCAGCGGCTGGGCGAGGAGGCCGATCAGCGGGCGTCCGAGCTGGTGGCCGCGGCCGAGCAGAAGGCGCAAGCGGTACGGGACGCCGTGGCGGGGCTGCACGAGCAGGCCGAGGAGGAGATCGCCGGGCTGCGGTCGGCGGCCGAGCACGCGGCGGAGCGCACCCGTACGGAGGCGCAGGAGGAGGCGGGCCGGGTCCGCGCCGACGCCTACGACGAGCGGGAGCGGGCCGCGCAGGACGCGACGCGGATCCGCGGCGAGGCGCGGGAGTCGGCCGAGGCCGCCAAGGCGCTGGCCGAGCGCACGGTCGCGGAGGCGCTCGCGGAGGCCGAGGAGCTGCGCGCGGAGGCCCGCAAGGACGCCAACAAGCGGCGCGCGGACGCGGCCGAGCAGGCCGACCGGCTCGTCACCGAGGCCACCTCCGAGGCGGAGCGGCTGGTCTCCGAGGCGACCGAGGAGGCGGAGCGGCTGCGGGACGAGGCCGACCGGCTCCGTACCGAGGCCCGCGAAGAGGCCAACAAGCGCCGCACGGACGCGGCCGAGCAGGCCGACCGGCTCATCACCGAGGCCACCACGGAGGCGGAGCGGCTCGCTGCCGACTCCACCGCGGAGGCGGAGCGGCTCGTCGGTGAGGCGACCGCGGAGGCCGAGCGGCGGGTCGGCGACGCCACGGCGACGGCGGAGCGCCTGGTCGGCGAGGCGACGGCGGAGGCCGAGCGGCTCACGGCGGAGGCGCGGCGGCTGGTCTCGGACGCGAACGCCCGGGCGCAGCAGCTGCGTACGGAGGCCACGGACGCGCGAGCGGCGGCCGAGCAGGACGCGTCGCGGACCCGAGCGGAGGCGCGCGGGGACGCCAACAACATCCGGTCGGAGGCGGCGCAGCAGGCGGACCGCCTCCTCACCGAGGCCCGTGAAGAGGCGGAGCGGCTGACCGTCGAGGCGCGGAACGACGCCAACAAGCGGCGCGCGGACGCGGCCGAGCAGGCCGACCGGCTGGTCTCGGAGGCTTCCGGCGAGGCCGATCGGCTGGTCTCCGAGGCGACCGCCGAGGCCGAGCGGCTGCGTACCGAGGCCGCGGAGACGGTCAACTCGGCGCAGCAGCACGCGACACGGACCCGGGCCGAGACGGAGAAGGCCGCGGCGGCGGCCACCGCGGAGGCGGAGCGGGTCCGAAGCGAGGCGCGGGCGGAGGCCGAGCGCACGGTCGACAAGGCCCGTCAGGACGCCAACAAGCGGCGCGCGGACGCGGCCGAGCAGGCGGACCGGCTGGTCAGCAAGGCCGGAAGCGAGGCCGACAAGCTCACGAAGGAGGCGCAGGAGGCCGCGCTGCGGACCGCCACCTCCGCCGAGGAGCAGGCGGACGCGATGGTCGGCGCGGCCCGCAAGGAGGCCGAACGGCTCGTCAAGGAGGCCACGGCCGAGGGCGCCGCTCTGGTGGAGCAGGCCCGTACGGACGCCGACACGATGCTCGGCGAGGCGCGCGGGGACGCGACGGCCATCCGGGACCGCGCCGAGGAGCTGCGGACCCGGGTGGAGGCCGAGGTCGAGGAGCTGCACGAGCGGGCCCGCCGGGAGTCGGCGGAGCAGATGAAGGCGACCGGGGAGCGCGTCGACAAGCTGGCGGCGGCCGCCGAGGCGCAGCTGGCGGAGGCAAAGGAGAAGTCCGAGAAGGTGCTCTCGGACGCCAACAGCGAGGCCAGCAAGGTGCGGATCGCCGCCGTGAAGAAGGCCGAGGGGCTGCTCAAGGAGGCGGAGCAGAAGAAGGCCGACGCCACGCGGGACGCGGAGCGGATGCGCGCGGAGGCCCGGGACGAGGCGCAGGCACTCGTCGACGAGGGCAAGCGGGAGCTGGAGGTGCTGATGCGCCGCCAGGAGGACATCAACGCGGAGATCTCGCGGGTCCAGGACGTGCTGGAGGCGCTGGGGTCGCTGGAGGCACCGGCCGGCGGCGCGGCCAAGGGCGGCGGTGCGGCGAAGGACGGCGGGGTCAAGGCGGGGGCCGGGGCGGGCGCGGCCCGTTCGGGCGGCAAGTCGTCGGGTTCCTAGGCGCCGGCCGCTCTATGCTCGCGGTTCCTGAGGTGGTATGGCGGGGCGCGGAAGCGGTACGGCGCGGGTCGGCACTGTCGCCGCGTCAGACCCGCGCCGGAACTATCCCTCTCCCGGGTGACAAGCGTTCGGTTGACACTCCACTCAAAAGGCTGGACATTCTCCAGATCAAACGGGCATTGACTCGATGACACGCCGGTCGGCCCCCTAGGATTCCCTCTATCACCTCACCGGTCTCTTTCGACAGGAACCCCATGAGCGACACTTCCTCCCCCTTCGGCTTCGAGCTCGTGCGGCGTGGATACGACCGCGGTCAGGTGGACGACCGCATTACCAAGCTCGTCGCCGACCGTGACAGTGCACTGGCCCGTATCACCTCTCTGGAAAAGCGCATCGAGGAGCTGCACCTCGAAACGCAGAACGCTCAGGCCCAGGTCACCGACGCCGAGCCGTCCTACGCGGGACTGGGCGCGCGCGTCGAGAAGATCCTCCGGCTCGCGGAGGAGGAGGCCAAGGACCTGCGCGAGGAGGCCCGCCGGGCGGCCGAGCAGCACCGCGAGCTCGCCGAGTCGGCGGCCCAGCAGGTGCGCAACGACGCGGAGTCCTTCGCGGCGGAGCGCAAGTCCAAGGCCGAGGACGAGGGCGTCCGGATCGTCGAGAAGGCCAAGGGCGACGCGGCCACGCTGCGGGCGGAGGCGCAGAAGGACGCGCAGTCCAAGCGCGAGGAAGCCGACTCGCTGTTCGAGGAGACCCGGGCCAAGGCCGCGCAGGCGGCGGCCGACTTCGAGACGAACCTCGCCAAGCGGCGTGAGCAGTCCGAGCGCGACCTGGCCTCGCGTCAGGCCAAGGCCGAGAAGCGGCTGGCGGAGATCGAGCACCGCGCCGAGCAGCTGCGCCTGGAGGCCGAGAAGCTGCGGACGGACGCGGAGCGCCGGGCCCGCCAGACGGTGGAGACCGCGCAGCGCCAGGCCGAGGACATCGTGGCCGACGCCAACGCCAAGGCGGACCGGGTGCGCAGCGAGTCCGAGCGCGAGCTGGCGGCGCTCACCAACCGCCGCGACAGCATCAACGCGCAGCTGACCAACGTCCGCGAGATGCTGGCGACGCTGACCGGCGCGGCGGTGGCCGCGGCGGGCTCCCCGGCCGACGACGAGTCGTCGACGCGGGGTGTCCCGGCCCAGCAGAGCCGGTGAAGTCCGGGCGGTAGTCACCCGATTTCCGACATACGTGTGCGGCGGGCCCTTTGCCTTTAGGGTCCGCCGCACACGTTTTTCGCCGGTTAGCCGCCGATTTCTCGCCAGTTTCCTTATGACTTCTCCACGGATTCCCTCCGGTGGCGACGGCCGCGGGGCGCACTTAGCGTGGCTGCATGATCGAGTTGGCGGGGCTGACCAAGCGGTACGGCGACAAGCTGGCGGTGAACGGACTCACCTGCACGATCCGGCCCGGCATCATCACCGGATTTCTCGGCCCCAACGGCGCGGGCAAGTCCACCACCATGCGGATGATCCTCGGGCTGGACAACCCGACCGCGGGCAGCGTCCTCATCGACGGCAGGCACTACCGCCGGCTCACCGACCCGCTGCGGTACATCGGGGCGCTGCTGGAGGCGAAGGCCGTGCACGGCGGCCGCAGCGCGTACAACCATCTGCTGTGCCTCGCGCAGAGCAACGGCATCCCGCGCGCCCGCGTCGGCGAGGTGCTGGAGATGGTCGGCCTCACCTCCGTCGCGCGCAAGCGCACCAATGCCTTCTCGCTCGGCATGGCGCAGCGGCTGGGCATCGCCGCCGCCCTGCTCGGCGACCCGCGGGTGCTGCTGTTCGACGAGCCGGTCAACGGCCTCGACCCGGAAGGCATCCACTGGATCCGCAACCTCATGAAGCAGCTGGCGGGCCAGGGCCGCACGGTCTTCGTCTCCAGCCACCTGATGAGCGAGATGGCGCTGACCGCCGACCATCTGGTGGTCATCGGGCAGGGCAGGCTGCTCGCGGACACCTCCATGTCCGACTTCATCGCCCGGAACTCCCGGGCGTACGTACGGCTGCGCTCGCCGGACCGGGAGCGGCTGCACGACGTGCTCTCCGCGACCGGGTACAAGGTGTCGGCGGGGGCGGACGGCAGCATCGAGGTGGACGAGGCGGATCCGGCGCGGCTCGGCGAGCTGGCCGCCGAGCACCGGATCACGCTGCATGAGCTGAGCCCGCAGCAGGCGTCGCTGGAGGAGGCGTTCATGCGGCTCACGGCCGAGTCGGTCGAGTACCACGCACACGCCGCCGCGGCGGCCGCCGATGCCGCGACCGGGACGGAGCCGGAGGCCGGGCCCGTCCCGGTGCCGGGGGGCTGGGGGCACGACTGGCGGAAGCGGAAGGGGCCTTGAGGATGCCGGTGGTGACGCAGGTCCTGCGCTCGGAGTGGACCAAGATCAGGTCGGTGCGCTCCACGGTGTGGACCCTCGGGCTCGCGGTGGTGATCACCGTGGCGCTCGGCGGGCTGATCAGCGCGCTGGTCAAGAACGGCTACGACAACCTGTCGGCACACGACAGGCTCACCTTCGACCCGACCTTCGTCAGCTTCGCCGGGACCGGCCTCGGCCAGCTCGCGATGATCGTCTTCGGGGTGCTGGTGGTCTCCAACGAGTACAGCACGGGGATGATCCGCGCCTCGCTGGCCGCGGTCCCGCAGCGCGGCACGTTCCTCTTCAGCAAGATCGCGATCGCCACGCTGCTCGCGCTCGCGGTCTCCATGATCACCAGCTTTGCGGCGTTCTTCACCGGCCAGGCGATGCTGGGCCATCTCAGGGCGTCGCTGGGCGATCCCGGCGTCCTGCGCGCGGTCCTCGGCGGCGGGCTCTACATGACGCTGATCACGGTCTTCGCCATGGGCGTGGCCACCATGCTGCGCAGCCCGCTGCTCTCGCTGGCCATCCTGATGCCCTTCTTCTTCCTCGTCTCCAACATCCTGGGCAACGTCTCCGCCACCGAGAAGATCGGCGACTACCTGCCCGACCAGGCGGGCCAGAGGATCATGCAGGTGGTGACGGCGGGCGACGACGCGCCGTACGGACCGTGGGGCGGCTTCACGATCATGGCACTGTGGGTGGTGGGCGCGCTGATCGCCGGATACCTGCTGCTGAAGGAGCGCGACGCGTGAGCGACCGCAGTCTTGAGGCCCTGGGGTTCACGGACGTGCCCCTCGACCAGCCGCTCACCTACCCCGGCCGTCCCGTCTCCGGCCCGGCCCTGCTCCACGGCGGCGAACTGTGGGTACTGACGGCCCGGCGCGGGCCGCTGGGCGGCTGGCCGGTCGCCGGTCCCTACGGCCACGGCGCGGGCGGCGGCTACGGGCACGGCGGGGGCGGCGTTGAGGGCCATGGCGGGGGCCGCGCCGAGGGCCCCCGCGGGGGCGGCGAGCCGCTGGACGCGGTCCTCACCCGGTTGGGCGCGGCGGTCATGGCGGCACGCCACCCCGTCATCGCCGTGGGCTCCAACGCCTCCCCCGCGCAGCTGCGCCGCAAGTTCACCCGTCGCGGCGTCGGTATGACGCTGCCGATGGCGCGGGTGACCGTACGCGGGATCGGGATCGGGGTCTCGGCGCACATCGGGGCGGCGGGGTACGTCGCGGCCGCGCCGTACGCGGACCCGCTCGCCCGGACGGAGGTGGTGGTCAGCTGGTTCGACGACGAGCAACTGAGGGTCGTCGACGCCACCGAGCACCCCAACTACCGGCGCCTGCTGCTCCCGGGCGCGGACTTCCCGATGGCGCTGCCGTCCGCCGAACCGCTGACCGCGGCCTACGTGTACGCGGGCGTGCACGGCGTGCTCACCGGCCCCGACGGGACACCGCGGCGCGGCGGCGGCGACCAGAGCGAGCTGCTCGTCGCACTGCTCGCGGCCTCGGGGCGGCTGCGCGAGCTGCTCGGGCCCGATCCGCAGACGTGGGTGGCGCGGGCGCGCGCGGACGCGGCCGTACGCGCCGCGGGGCGGGCCATCTTCCGCGAGGAGGGCTGGGCGCTGCCGCAGGAGGCGTTCGCCGCCCTGGGACGGCGCCTCTCCGGGCGATAGACCAGGGTCCGCTCCCAGGTCACGGTCCGTCCGCCCCCAGGTCACGGTCCGTCCGCTCCCAGGTCACAGTCCGCTTTCAGGTCACGGTCCGCTCTCGGTTGAGGAGGCACGGAACCGGTGGCGCACAGTTATTCTCCTTACCCGCACGGGGGCACGAACGCCCTGCAATTTCGTTGAAGGGCGGAGAATGATCGAGGCAGTCGGTCTGACGAAGCGCTATGGCGCCAAGACAGCCGTATACAACCTGTCGTTCCAGGTCCGGCCGGGTGCCGTGACCGGATTCCTCGGCCCCAACGGATCCGGCAAGTCGACGACGATGCGCATGATCCTCGGGCTCGACGAGCCGACCGCGGGGCATGTGACCATCGGCGGCCACCCGTTCCGCCGGCTGCCGAACGCGCCGCGCCAGGTCGGTGCGCTGCTGGACGCCAAGGCGGTGCACGGCGGCCGCAGCGCGCGCCAGCACCTGCTGTGCCTGGCCCAGCTGTCCGGCATCCCGGAGCGCCGGGTGGACGAGGTACTCGGCGTCGTCGGCCTGCAGAACGTCGCCAGGAAGCGCTCCAAGGGCTTCTCGCTCGGCATGGGGCAGCGGCTGGGCATCGCCGCCGCCCTGCTCGGCGACCCGCAGGTGCTGCTGTTCGACGAGCCGGTCAACGGCCTCGACCCCGAGGGCATCCTCTGGGTCCGCAACCTGATGAAGCAGCTGGCGGCCGAGGGCCGCACGGTCTTCGTCTCCAGCCACCTGATGAGCGAGATGGCGCTCACCGCCGACCACCTGATCGTGATCGGCCGCGGCCAGATGCTCGCCGACATGAGCGTCAGGGACTTCATCTCCTACAACTCCGCCGACTTCGCGCGGGTGCGGGTGCCCGACGGCGAGCAGCAGCAGCGCGAGAAGCTGACCGCCGTCCTGAGCGAGGCGGGCGGCCAGGTGCTGCCGGAGACGGACGGCGCGCTGCGCGTCACCGGCCTGCCGCTGCCGCGCATCAGCGACCTGGCGCACGGCGCGGACGTCCGGCTGTGGGAGCTGTCCCCGCATCAGGCTTCGCTGGAAGAGGCGTACATGCGGATGACGCAGGGCGCGGTGGACTACCGCTCCACGGCGGACCAGCGGGCCGGTCTCCAGCAGCCGGTGCCGGGCGGGATGCCGGGAATGCCGGGGCAGCCGTTCGGAATGCCGCCCGGCCAGCCGGTGGCGGCGCCGCTGCCGCCCGGGGCGTTCACGGCGCCGCCACCGCCGCAGGCGGGGGCCCCGTTGCCAGGCCGGCAGTCGAATCCGTACGCCGCGGCGCCGGGCCCGTACGGGCCGGGAGCGCAGCCGGGCGTGGGCGCGCCCGCCGTCCCGGGCCAGGGCCCCTCCCCCTCCCCCACCCCCGCCGCTCCCCCGGCGCAGCCCGCCCCGCCGGCTCCGCCCGCCGCCGCCCCCGCCGATCTGACCAAGCGCGACAGCGAGGACGCCCGATGACCACCCCGCAGCAGCCCCAGGCGCCCGCCCACCCCCCGCAGCATCAGCCCCCGGCACCGCCGCAGGGCGCGGTGCCGCACGCCCAGGCCCCGGCGCCGCAGCAGCACGCGTATGCCGCACCCGGCGCGGCCCCGGCCCAGGTCCAGGCCCAGCAGGCGTACGCCGCGGCCGCCCCGGCCCAGCCCCAGCCCCAGCCCCAGGCCCAGGGCACCGGCTCCGTTCCGGGCTACGTCTCGCCGATCCCGATCCAGCGGACGCACCTCGGGCACGCCCTCGCCTCCGAGTGGACCAAGATCAAGTCGGTCCGCTCGACGATGTGGACGCTCGGCGTGATGATCGCCCTGGTCATCGGCATCGGCTTCATCACCGTGTCAGCGGCGGCTTCGAGCGACAACCTCGACCTCGACGGCAACTCGACCCTCTGGCTCGGCTTTTTCGGCGTCCTGCTGGGCACACTGTGCATCATCACGCTCGGTGTGCTGGTCATCTCCTCGGAGTACGGCACCGGGATGATCCGCACCACGCTGACCGCGTGCCCGAACCGGTCCCGCGTGCTGACCGCCAAGGCAGTCGTCTTCTTCCTGGTGGCCTTCGCCGTGACGCTGGTCTGCACGACGCTGGTCGCGCTCATCGCCGACTCGATGGTCGGCGACATGCAGGGCGCGGTCGCGGCCACCGACGAGGAGTGGTTCAAGTCGACGGTCGGCGTCAGCCTGTACATGGCGATGCTCGGGCTGTTCGCGCTCGGGGTCGGCGCCCTGATCCGGCACTCGGCGGGCGCCATCACCTCCGTCATCGGCGTCGTGCTGCTGCCGCTGGTGATGGCGCTGTTCATGCAGGGCGCGAGCCTGGAGGACATGCGGAAGTTCCTGATCGAGTACTCGGTTCCCATCCAGCTGGCCGTGATGTACGGCGACAGCGGCGCGGAGTCCGGCCCGTCCGGCTGGGAGCCTCTGTGGATCATGACGGGCATGGCAGCCGCCGCCCTGGTCGCCGCGTACGCCATGCTGGACAAGCGCGACGTGTAAACCCCGCGCCGCCCACCGCCACCCGACTGCTCAATATCTCGGCGCGTTACGAGACCGCTGGAGCCGCGCGCTCCGGCGGTCTCGGGCGTTCCAGCAGGCCGTGTGCCAGTGGCGCCGGTCGTCCGCCCCGGAGTGCTGCTGCCAGGCGACGACGTGCGGTCTGCCGGGCGGGATCTCCTGGTCGCAGCCGGGGCAGCGGTAGTGCTTGGTGGCGGCGGCACCGGCGACGCGCCGTACCACCCACTCCTCGTCCTGCCAGGTTTCCGTCCGGTCCAGTCCGGGGCGGTCGCGCGGCGCGGGATCGTGGGCGGGGGCCGTTGCACCGCCTCGCGGGCGGTTCCGGCGTGGTGACATGGGGCACCTCGGAAAGGGTGTTGGGCTACGGACTGTGACCAGCGTACGCGGGTTCGTCACGGGTCCGGAGGCGTCATCCACAGGCCCTCTGTGATCATCTGAAAACTTCCCTGCCGAGGCCGTGCCCTTGGCACGTGTCAGGCGTTGTTGCCAGTAAGGGGGTGCGCGTTCGGAGCGCCGAGCCATTAGAGGAGGCAGAGAGCGACATGCGCGTTGGGGCATTCATCCTGGCCGCTCAATTCCCGGGCCAGGGCCAGGCGGAGGCGCTGCACCGGGCGATCCGGTCCGCCGACGTCGCCGAGGCGGTGGGGCTGGACGCGGTCTGGCTCGCCGAGCACCACTTCGTTCCGTACGGAGTGTGTCCGTCCGCCGCCACCCTCGCCGCGCTGATGCTCGGACGCACCCGCCGGATAGGCGTCGGCACGGCCGTGAGCGTGCTGTCCACCGCGCACCCCGTCGCCCTCGGCGAGCAGGCGGCGCTGTTGCATCTCGCCTCCGGCGGCCGCTTCACCCTCGGCGTGGGGCGCGGTGGGCCGTGGGTGGACCTGGAGGTTTTCGGTACGGGCCTGGGGGCGTACGAGGAGGGCTTCCCCGAGTCGCTGGACCTGCTGCTGCGCTGGCTGCGGGAGCCGCGCGTGGGCGCGGACGGGGAGCGCTTCACCTTCCGCGAGGTGCCGGTGGTCCCCCGCTCCGACGAGCCCCTGGAGGGGCAGCCGGACTGCGGGCCCCCGGTGGTCGTGGCCTGCACCTCGCCCGGCACTGTCCGGGTCGCGGCGGAGCGCGGGCTGCCGATGCTGCTGGGCATGCACTGCGGGGACGAGGAGAAGGCCGACATGGTCGCCCTGTGGCGGGACTGCGCGCGGGCCGCCGGGCACGCTCCCGACCGGGTGGCGGCGGCGGAGCACGTCTCGGCCGGGGTGGCGCAGATCGCGGACAGCCCGGCCGAAGCCTCGGAGACGCTGACGAAGGCGATGCCGGGCTGGCTGCGCCAGGGGCTGGCCGCGCACACGACCGTCGACGGCCGGCACCGCGCGATGCGCGATCCCCAGGCGTACACGGAGATGCTGTGCGGGCTGCACCCGGTCGGGTCGCCGGCGCTGTGCGCGGAGCGGCTGGCGGCCACCGCGGAGCGCACCGGCATCCGGCGGTTCGCCTTGCTGGTCGAGGGCTCGGGGGATCTGGCCACCACCGAGGAGAACGTCCGGCGGCTCGGGCAGGACGTGCTCCCCCTGCTCAGCTGACATACGCCGACGCGCTTCAGCCGACGTACGCGGCCGGTCGTCAGCGGACGTACCCGGACGGTCGTCAGCCGAGGTAGGCAGACGGTCGTCAGTCGACGTACGCAGACGGGCATCAGCCTTCGTACACACACGGCCGGCGAAAGCGGCGTGCCGCAGTCGTGGGTTGCTGCCGCTCCTGCTTTGAAAAGCACCTCCCACCCCGGAGCGGCAGCCAAGGTAGGTCAGCAGTCGCGCAGTTCGGGGGACTGGTTCAGCAGTTGTCCTCGTATGGACGTGAACCGGGCCATGCGCTCGTCGGCCGAGGCGTCCAGGGGGAACACCGCCACCCGGTGGCAATTCTGGAACGCGAGCCGCACGCCGAAGTGCCGCTGCAGTGCACCGCGAATCGCGTCGCTCGCCAGTGCCCGCAGCAGCTGACCGCGCGCGTGCTCGTCCGGCGGGGGCGTCTGGTTGTCGGCGAACTCACCGCCGTCAACCTTGAGCTGGGCCACCAGAGAGCTGATCATCTCCCACGCGTACGGCAGGGAGGTCCGGACGCAGTCGACGAAAGCCGCTTCGTCGACCTCGCCTCGCTCGGCCTGTTCGAGGAGGGCCGGTGAGACGTCCAGCGACATTGGGTTCTCCTCTCGCGACCCCGGGGACAGGGTCTCAGGGATGGGCGGGCGGCCGACTCACGCAGCGTGCCCGTATGGCGACCGCCCGCTTCAACGGTAATTCGGCCACAGCATCGGCACCAGGAGAATGCACACACAACCAGCCAATGTCGAACAGCACCATCGGTGGACGAATCGCGTGCACCGCCCGCTGTCGAGTAGCGTTGCCGACCATGCGTCTCGTCATCGCCCGTTGCTCCGTGGACTACGCGGGCCGTCTCACGGCCCATCTCCCGTCGGCCCCCCGCCTCATCCTCGTCAAGGCCGACGGCAGTGTGTCGATCCACGCGGACGACCGGGCCTACAAACCCCTGAACTGGATGTCCCCGCCGTGCACCCTCAAGGAGGGCGACGGTTCCGTGTGGACGGTTGTGAACAAGGCGGGCGAGAAGCTCATCATCACCATGGAGGAAGTCCTCCACGACTCCTCGCATGAACTCGGGGTGGATCCGGGCCTGATCAAGGACGGCGTGGAAGCGCACCTTCAGGAACTGCTCGCCGATCGGATCGAGACACTCGGCGCCGGTTGGACGCTTATTCGGCGGGAATACGCCACTGCCATTGGCCCCGTGGACATTCTCTGCCGGGACGCCGACGGGGCGACGGTCGCCGTCGAGATCAAGCGGCGGGGTGAGATCGACGGCGTCGAGCAGCTCACGCGCTATCTGGAGCTGCTGAACCGCGATCCCCACCTGGCGCCGGTGAAGGGCGTCTTCGCGGCGCAGGAGATCAAGCCGCAGGCGCGGGTGCTGGCGACGGACCGCGGGATCGGGTGCGTGGTGCTGGACTACAACGCGCTGCGCGGCATCGAGGACGACAAACTGCGGCTCTTCTAGGCCGCGTCCGGGGCGGCGTGCCTGGGGGCGCGCCGGACCCGGCCCTCATAGCGCCGGACGGGCTCGGAGGACGAGCCCGTCCGGCGTTTTTTCGCGTGCCGTGGCGGTCAGGCCGGGGAGCCCGAGCCGGTCGGGGCCGAACTGGGGGCCGCACCGCTGGCCGTGGTCGAGGCGCCGTTCGTGGGTGCGGACGTGGCCGTGCTGGTGGGGGTCGGGGTCGGCGACGTCGTCGGCGGCTTCGTCGTCGGCGGCTTGGTCGTCGTCGGGGGCTTGGTGGTGGTCGGGGGCTTCGTCGTGGACGGCGGCTTCGTCGTGGACGGCGGCTTGGACGACGACGGCGGGCGGGTCGTGCTCGGGGACGACGGGTCCCCGCTCGTCGAGGGAGCACCTGTGGTCGGCGCCCCGCTCGTGCCGTCGCTGCCGGGCGTTCCGGGGGACGCCGACGTCGCCGGATGGCCACTGGTGCCCGGGCGGGGGCCGCCGGTGGTGCCGGCGGGCGTGTCGTCCTCCGGCAGGCCCGAGTTGTTCGCGTCGTCGGGCTGGGAGGTCGAGCGGTCCGGCCGGTTCGTGTTCGCGGGCGGCTCGTCGTCGTCCGAGGTGAGGCCGAGGGTGACGACGGTGCCGAGGACGGCGACCAGCAGGGCGCCCGCGCCCGCCGCGACCATGTTGCGCCGGGCGCCGACCGCCACCGCGGCCAGCGGCAGGCCGAGGCCGCGCTTCTTGGAGCCCCCCGCGGCGGCCGCGGACGGCGGCACGGTGCCGAACTCCGCCGGGGGCACGGCGCCGAGCGGCTCGGTGGCGGCCGTCGTCTCCGTCGCGGAGGCCGGATACGCGGACGTGGGGGCGACCGGGGCCGCGGGGGCGATGGGGGTCGGCGGCAGTTCCTCGGTGGGCGCGTCGCCGGGTGCGCCCGCGGGGGCCGGCGGCACCGGCCGGGCCGTGCGGTCGGCCACCAGCGCGAGCGCCCGGCGGCCCGCGACCGCGCCGCGCTTGTCGGCGAGGACGCCGCGCAGCCCGATGGACGCCTCCAGCTCGGCCCGCGCCCGGTCCAGGTTGCCGGTGCACAGGGCGAGCACGCCCAGTTCGTGGTGGAAGTACGCCTGCTCGGCGACCTCGCCCGCCAGCCGCGCGGCCGCCTGGCCGTGCCGCAGGGTCCGCTCCCAGGCGCTCCAGTGCAGCGCGGTGGCCAGCGCGGGCGCCGCCGTACGGGCCAGCAGCACGGCGGCGCTGGAGTGCCCCGCCTCCTGCCCGGCCATGAGGGCGGTGAGGGTGGCCAGGATCGCGTCGGACTCCCGGGCGACCCGGTCGGGGCTGACGGAGGGGTGCCCGGTCCACCAGGAGTAGTGCTGGGCCAGGCGCTGCGCGTGCGCGGGGGCCTCGTCGGCGTACCCGGCGCCGCTGAGCTGCGCCGCGACCCCGGCCGCGAGCCGGTAGCAGGGGCCGGCGGCGGTGATCAGGCCGCAGGCGGCGAGCTCGGAGACGGCCGCGTCGGCGTGGGTGTCGCCGGACAGGGCGGGCAGGTGCGCCTGGGCCGGGACCTCGCCGCCGATGGCGACCGCCAGCCGCAGGGTGTCGCGCGCCGCCTCGCCGAGCCGGGAGGCGAGCAGTGCGGCGGGGGCGGCGCCGTCGGCCAGTGAGGGCAGGGCGCCGCCGCGGGGCTCTCCGGGCCCGGCGGGTGCTCCCAGCCGCAGCAGGGCACCGGCCTGGACGAAGCGCAGCGGCAGTCCCTCGGACTCGAACCACAGGTCGGCGGCCCAGTTCGCCTCGTCCTCCGTCAGCGGCCGCTGCACGGAGTGCTCGAGCAGCTCCAGGCAGGCGGTGCGGCTGAGGCCGCCGAGGAACAGCTCCTCCAGGTGGGAGTCGGCGGACGGGGCGGCGACGTCGGGAGTGGTGGAGATCAGGAAGGCGCACTCGGGGGTGGCGTCGAGGAACTCGTCCAGCGCCGTGCCGCCGAACTCGACGTCGTCCAGGACCACGACGGCGCCGATCTCGGCGACGGCCGCGAGCAGCCCGTCCCGGTCCGGCCGGTAGTCGGGGGCGTCGTGGACGGCGGCGTAGAGCTCGTACAGCAGGTCGGTCGGGGTGCGGTGGCGGCCGCAGAGGCGTACGACGCCGTCGGGGGCCAGGTCCTCGCAGTCGGCGGCGACGGCGTCCAGCAGGACGGTGCGGCCGGCACCGGAGGGGCCGGTGACCCGTACCGAGCGGCCTCGGGAGAGCAGCCGGCCCAGGCGTACGCGCTCCTCGTTCCGCTCCAGCATCGGCGCGTCGGGTCCGGGGGCGCCGGAGGCGGCCGGGGTCAGCAGCGGCGGCGGGGTGGCGGCGCGCGTCAGCTCGGCCCGATCGCGGGCGTCCCGGCGGCCGGGGAGCTCGGGGCGCTCCCCGGGTGCGCAGGGCTCTATCTCGCTGCCGTCGACGGGGTTGACGGTCAGGACGTGGTCGCCGGTGACGATGCGTGCGGTCCGGGCGACGCCGGGTGGCGGCGACAGGTCCCGGGGCGGGAGCGGCGCGGGGCCGCCGTCGCCTGCGCGGCCCGGGTCGTCGTGCCCGTGCTCGTCCGGTCCCATATTCGTCGGCTCCATGGTTCAAGCCCCCAGATGCGTGGCGTGCTGTCTGCCTCCCCGGCCCGTCAGCACCCCCGGGGCCGGTGGGAAGGGTATCCCTCCGACCGTTTCCGGGTCCGGTGCCCGCCGAGGGCATTGGGTATGCGGCGGAGAACCGAACCCCAGACCGTCTCAGGTTATCCAGCGACCGGGGCCGCCGTGGCGGCGCCCCGCCGCTCTACGGGAGTCCGCGGTCAACCGCGCGCGACTCCCGGCTCACGCGCGAGGGACTCCTGGTCACCCGCGGGCGGGTCCACCGTCAACCGGAGGTGGTGTCCACGATCACCCGCAGGCGGGTCCACGGTCACCCGGGGATGAGGCCGGGGTCACCCAGGGGTGGGGCCAGGGTCACCCGGGGGCGGTCCGCGGTCACACGCGTGGCAGGGACTCCGCCTCCAGGCCGCCTTCGATCGCGAGGATCCGGTGCAGGCGGGTGGCCACGAGCAGGCGCTGCATCTGGGGCGGCACCCCGCGCAGGACGAGCCTGCGGCCCGCTCGTCCGGCCCGGCGGTGCGCCCCCATGATGACGCCGAGCCCGGTGGCGTCCCACGAGTCCAGTGCGGAAAGGTCGAGCACCAGGTCGCCGCGGCCGGAGTCGACGGCCCTGTGCAGGACCGTACGGGCGTCCGCCGCGCTTCGGACGTCGAGGCGGCCCCCGACGACCAGCTCGGCGTGGTCGCCCCTGATGTACATATGCGCTCCCTGATGTGCTGCGACGCGGTCGTTGGTGCGCCTATGTGTCTACAGAACTGACTGCCTCTCACACGGCAAAGTTGCCGCCTGTAAGCGAACCGATACCGAATTCACCCGTGAGGGTGAGGCGCCCTCACCTGACGTCACATCAGGTGAGGGCGCCGCCCGCTGGAACAGGGGGCTTCCGGGGATCGGAGCCCTCCGCCGGAACGCGGACCGGTCGGCTGGAGCAGCGGGGAACGGGCCGCGGGAACGGCGGCCCACCGCCCGGGATATCCCCGAACGGGGGATATCAGTACTGGTAGAAGCCCTGCCCGCTCTTGCGGCCGATGTCCCCCGCGTCGACCATCCGGCGCATGATCTCCGGCGGCGCGAACTTCTCGTCCTGGGTCTCGGTGTAGATGTTGCCGGTGGCGTGCAGCAGGATGTCCACGCCGGTGAGGTCGGTGGTGGCCAGCGGCCCCATGGCGTGGCCGAAGCCCAGCTTGCAGGCGATGTCGATGTCCTCGGCGCTGGCGACGCCCGACTCGTAGAGCTTGGCCGCCTCCACGACGAGTGCCGAGATCAGCCGGGTGGTGACGAAACCCGCGACATCGCGGTTGACCACGATGCAGGTCTTGCCGACGCCCTCGGCGAACGCGCGGGCGGCGGCGAGCGTCTCGTCGCTGGTCTTGTAGCCGCGCACCAGCTCGCACAGCTGCATCATCGGCACGGGCGAGAAGAAGTGGGTGCCGACGACCCGCTCCGGGCGCTGCGTGGCCGCCGCGATCTTGGTGATCGGGATGGCGGAGGTGTTGGACGCGAGGACGGTCTCGTCCTTCACCAGGCCGTCGAGGGTGCGGAAGATCTCCTGCTTGACCTCGATCTTCTCGAAGACGGCCTCGACGACGATGTCCGCGTCGGCGGCCGCGTCCAGGTCGGTGGTGGTGGTGATCCGGGCCAGGGCCTGCTCGGCGGCGTCGGCGGCCAGCTTGCCCTTGGAGACGAACTTCTCGTACGACGCCTCGATGCCGCCGATCCCCCGGGCGAGGGCCTCGTCCGTGACGTCGCGCAGGATCACGTCGTACCCGGCCTGGGCCGAGACCTGCGCGATGCCGGACCCCATCAGTCCGGCTCCGATGACGGCGAGCTTCTTCGCCACGACACACACCTCTCCTCGACGCTATTGGCCGGACCTTAACGTCCGTTCACCCCCGGCCGCATCAGGAAGTAAGGCGCGTCACGGTGTGTTCTTCACCGCATAGTTGAGAGTGAGCTCGCCCAGCATCGCCTCCAGGAGGTCGAGTCTGCCGAGCGCCTCCCGGGCCACGTCGTCGGGGTCACGGCCGGCCGCGACCAGCCGTATCACGCTGTTCTGGACGACGGAGGAGACCCAGGAGAGCTGATTGGCGATGAGCCGGGGCAGCGGGTCGTCCGGACCGGCGCCGGTCTCCTCCCGGAGGGTGTCGTACACCGCGTGGCAGATGAGCTCGTGCATGAGGGTCACACGGGCCGTCAGGGCGGCCGATTCGCGGATGACCTGGACGAAGCGCCGGAACTCCGGCCGCAGTCCGTCGGCAGTCTTCTCCTCAAGGCTTGTCCGCAGGTCGCGCAGGACGGCGCGGGCGGCGGACTCCCCCGCCTCGCGCGCCTCGATGACGCGCGACAGGTGCTGGACCTTCTCCTCCTGCCGGTCGAAGAACAGGTCCTCCTTTGCCGGGAAGTAGTTGTAGACGGTGTTGACGGACACCTCGGCGGCCTCGGCGACCTCGGCGATCGTCACCGCCTCGAAGCCGCGTTCCAGGAACAGCCCGGTCGCGATGTCCGCGATGCGCTGCCTGGTCTGCCGCTTCTTCCGCTCCCTGAGTCCTTCTGCGCGCGCGGTGCCGGTCATGAGCCCATGCTAGTCCGCTGGCCCCACTCTATTTTTGGAGTCATTGCAAACTTTCAATGACTATGCTTTTGTGGGTCGCATGCCGAACCAGCCCTGCATCACCACCTCCGGGCTCGCCCGGACCTTCCCGACCAAGCGCGGCCCCGTCGAAGCGGTCCGCGGGATCGACCTGACCGTCGAGCGCGGCGAGATCCTCGGCTTCCTCGGCCCCAACGGAGCGGGCAAGACCACCACCTTGCGGATGCTCACCACGCTGCTCGCCCCCACCGGCGGCCGCGCGACCGTCGCCGGGCACGACCTGGCCCGCGACCCCGCGGGAGTACGGATGAAGATCGGGTACGTCGCCCAGTCCGGCGGCGTCGCCCCCGACATCTCCGTACGAGAGGAACTGGTCACCCAGGGCCGCCTGTACCGGCTGACCAAGGCGCAGGCCGCCGCCCGTGCCGAGGAACTGGCGGCCGACCTCGACCTGACCGGGCTGCTGGACCGCAAGTGCGCCGCCCTGTCCGGCGGTCAGCGCCGCCGCCTGGACATCGCCATGGGCCTCACCCACCGGCCCGAGATCCTCTTCCTGGACGAGCCGACGACCGGGCTGGACCCCGGCAGCCGCGCCGACCTGTGGGCGCTGATCCGCCGACTCCGCGCCGAGCAGCGCATGACCGTCTTCCTGACCACCCACTACCTCGACGAGGCCGACGCGCTCGCCGACCGGCTCGTCGTCGTCGACGGCGGCCGGGTCGTCGCCGAAGGCACCCCCGAGCGGCTCAAGGCGGAGTACGGCGGCTCGCCCGAGGCCAGCCTCCAGGACGCCTTCATCGCCATCACCGGACGCCGCACCACGCCACGGGACGCCGCCCCCGTCGCCGTCTGATCCCTGTCGCCGTCCCACCCACACGTCTCCGTCTGACCCGCCGTCGCCGCCTGAGCCGGCCGTCGCCGTCCGGCCCCGCCGCCTCTCCCCGGCCCCTACGCACAGGAGTCACCACCGATGCGCCACGTCGCCTCCGACACCCTTCTGGTCTTCGGCCGCTACGGCCGCCAGACGCTGCGCTCCAAACTCGGCCTCGTCTTCGGGCTGCTGCAACCCCTGCTCTTCCTCGTCTTCTTCGGCCCGCTGCTGAAGGACGTGCCGCTCGGCGGGCGGGGCGACTCGTGGCAGACACTCGTGCCCGGTCTGCTCGTCCAGCTCGGCCTGTTCTCCGCCGCCTTCGCGGGCTTCGCCATCCTGCTCGAGAAGCAGTGGGGCGTCATCGAACGGATGCAGGTCACCCCCGTCAGTCGGCTGGCCCTGCTGATGGGCCGGGTACTCAAGGACGTCGTCGCCCTCTTCGTGCAATCGCTGCTGCTGGTGCTCGTCGCCGTCGCGATGGGGCTGCGCGCCCCGCTGTTCGGCGTGCTCCTCGGCTTCCTCTTCGTCGGCACGCTCACCATCTCGCTCGCCTCGCTGTCGTACGCGCTGGCCATGCGCGTCAGCACCCCGCAGGAGTTCGCCCCCGTCATCAACGCCGTCAACCTGCCCGCGATGCTGCTCTCCGGGATCCTGCTGCCCATGGCGCTCGCGCCGGACTGGCTGGACACCGTCTCCCACTTCGTGCCGTTCCGCTATCTCGTCGACGGCGTACGGGCGGCCTTCGTCGGCGACTACGGGGACGGGAAGGTCGCGCTCGCCGCCCTGGTCGCCGCCGCGCTGGCCGTGGTCTCCGTGACGATCGGCACCCGGCTGTTCCGGAAGTCCGGGGCGTAGACCGCGGGCGGTCAGGCCCGGCGGACGACCGGCGCGTAGGCTCGGAGCATGGTCAATCTCACCCGCATCTATACGCGTACCGGGGACAAGGGCACCACCGCCCTCGGTGACATGAGCCGCACCGCCAAGACCGACCTGCGGATCTCCGCGTACGCCGACGCGAACGAGGCGAACGCCGCGATCGGGGTGGCCATCGCCCTCGGCAACCTGCCGGCCGAGGTCACCACGGTCCTGGTCCGCGTGCAGAACGACCTGTTCGACGTCGGCGCGGACCTGTCGACGCCGGTGGTGGAGAACCCCAAGTACCCGCCGCTGCGCGTCGAGCAGAGCTATATCGACAAGCTGGAGGCGGACTGCGACCGGTTCCTGGCCGACCTGGAGAAGCTGCGCAGCTTCATCCTCCCCGGCGGCACGCCCGGCGCGGCGCTGCTGCACCAGGCATGCACGGTGGTCCGGCGCGCCGAGCGCTCCACGTGGGCGGCGCTCGCCGAGTACGAGGACGTCATGAACCCCCTCACGGCCACCTACCTGAACCGTCTGTCCGACCTGCTGTTCATCCTCGCGCGCACCGCCAACAAGGAACTGGGGGACGTCCTCTGGGTCCCGGGCGAGAACCGCTGATCAACCACTGACCAACCGCTGATCAGCGCTTGCTCATGCTGGGCCACGTCCGGGACCGCTCCTCCACATCGGTCCCGGATCGCTCCTTCTCCCCGGTCCCGGACGGCGCCTCCTTCGGCCATATCGTGTAGGTCAGCGCGATGATCACGTTGATGCCGATGACGAAGAGCATCCTGTGCTGCCACGCCCGCAGGGACTCCACGTCCCCGCCATCGCCCACGTACCAGACCGCCGCTTGCAGCAGCGCGATGGCTATGCCCGCCGCCGATATCCAGCGGCCCGCTTCCTTCCATTCGTACGCCGTGCGCGCACTGCCGTACCTGGGCTTCTTGACGGGCGGCGGACCACCCGCGAAACGGTGCGCGACGCGGGTGTCGACCCACTTGATCGTGCGGTGGCCCATGACCACCGTGAAGCCGATGTAGACCGCAGCGAGCCCGTGCTTCCAGTCGGGCTCCGCGCCGTTCTTCAGGTCGACCGCGGTCGCCACGAACAGCACCAGCTCCAATATCGGCTCACACAGCAGCACAGCGGCACTCGTCTTCGGCATCTTCGCCAGATACCGCAGCGCCAGCCCGGCGGCGAGCAGCACCCAGAAGCCGACCTCACAGGCGACGATCAGCGCGACGATCACGGTGGTCTCCTTCCTTCCCGACAACGGTCCCGCATCGCCCAGCCCCTCGCGTCGTCGTCGCTGACGAACCCGCACTGCATCCTTCGATGTACTCCGCCCGGCGCCGCTCCCACCCCCGAGTGGAGGCCCGCGCCCCACCCCCATGCTGTGATGGACCCATGCCGCCGCTCCCTCTCCCCCGCCCGAGCCGGGAGGAGGTGCTCATCTCCGCCGCCGGGCTGCTCGGCGGCCTGCTGCTGTGGAAGCTCGGGCTGGCCAGCACCGGGCTACTCCCCGTGCTGCCCGGGTGGCTCGCGCTGGTCGCGCTGGCCCTCATGTCCGGCGCCGAACTCCTGCGCCGCACGGCTCCGTGCGCGGGCCTGGCCATCGGGTCCCTGGCCTTCGGAATCGACCTCTGCGCCGGTTCCCTGATCGCGAACGTCGCGATGTTCACGGATCTGCTGTACGCGGCCGTGCTGTACGGGCCGCCCGTCGCGGCCCGCTTCCTGCCCCGGGCCACCGAAGTCTTCTCCGTCCTGGCCGCCGCCGTCCCGCTGGCGCTGCTGCGGGAGCCCGAGGCGCTCCTCATCGGCGTCGCCGCGGCCGTCGTCACCGCCACCCCCGCGTACACCGGCCTGATCGTCCGCAATCACCGCGAGGCCGCCGACGCCGCGCGGCTGCGCGCCGAACAGACCGCCCTGCTCGCCGAGATGGACCGCACCCAGGCGGTGACGGCCGAGCGCGCCAGGATGGCGCGCGAGCTGCACGACATGGTCGCCAACCATCTGTCCGCCATCGCCATCCACTCCACCGCGGCGCTGTCCATCAAGGATCCGGCGGCCAGCCAGGAGGCGCTCGGCGTCATCCGGGAGAACAGCGTGCAGGGCCTGGCCGAGATGCGCCGTCTCATCGGACTGCTGCGGGACGCGGGCGCCGGCACCGAACCGGCCGCCGCCCCCACCCTCGACGGCCTGGACGCACTGCTGCGGCAGGCCCGCACCACCGGCGAGGCCAGCGGGCTGCGGTTCCGGCTGCGGGACGAGCGGCCGGAAGGATCGGCGAGGCTGCCCGCCCCGGTGGAACTGGCCGCGTACCGCATCGTCCAGGAGGCCCTGACCAACGCGCTCAAGCACGCCGCGCCCGGCGAGGTCCTGGTGGAGCTGGCCCGCGAAGGGGATGCCGCGCGGGACCGGCCGACGGCCCGCGCCACGGACGGCCGCGGCCCGCTGCGGGTGCGGGTGACCACCCGGTTCGGGGACCGCCCGGGCCCCCGCGCGCCCGGCTCCGGCGCCGGTCTCGTCGGCATGCGGGAGCGGGTGGCGCTGCTGCGCGGGGAGTTCGAAGCCGGACCCGTGACCGGGCCGGACGGCAGGATCTGGGAGGTACGGGCCGTGCTGCCCGTCGAGGAAGGAGACGACCGCACATGACGATCCGGGTACTCGTCGCCGAGGACCAGACCGCGGTCCGGGCCGGGCTGGTGCTCATCCTGCGCGCGGCCGACGGTGTGGCGGTGGTCGGCGAGGCCTCCGACGGCGAGGAGGCGGTGCGGCTGGCGCGCGAGCTGCGGCCCGACCTGGTGCTGATGGACGTGCAGATGCCGCGCCTGGACGGGGTATCGGCCACCCGCCAGGTGGTCGGCGAGGGGCTGGCCGACGTCCTCGTGCTGACCACCTTCGATCTGGACGAGTACGTCTTCGGGGCGCTGCGGGCGGGGGCCGCCGGGTTCCTGCTCAAGGAATGCGAAGCGGCCGAACTGGTCGACGCGGTACGAACGGTGGCGCGCGGCGAGGGCCTGATCGCCCCGTCCGTGACCCGGCGGCTGATCGCCGAGTTCGCCCGGCCGCTGCCGGCACGCGCCCCGGACGCCCCCGACCCGGCCGTCCTGGACGCGCTCACCCGCCGGGAGCGGGAGGTCCTCGGCTGTCTGGGGCAGGGCCTGTCCAACGCGGAGATCGGCGAACGGCTGTCGATGGCGGAGGCCACGGTCAAGACGCATGTCAGCAGGCTGCTCGGCAAGTTGGAGCTGCGCAGCAGGGTGCAGGCGGCGGTGCTGGCCCAGGAATTGGGCGTCTGAGCCCGGCGTCCACGTCCGGCGTCCACGTCCGGCGTCCACGTCCGGCGTCCACGTCCGCTGTACGCGTCCGGCGTACGCGTACAGCCTGCGCGCCCGGCGTCCACGTCCGGCGTCCACGTCCGCTGTACGCGTCCGGCGTACGCGTACAGCCTGCGCGCCCGGCGTCCGCGCCCGGAGTCCGCGTCCGGCGATGCGCGTCCGGCACTCCCACAGCGGCCAGGTGGTCCAGACCTATTGACCGCTGGTCCAGACCTTTCTACGCTCCCCTCACTGCGGTGAGCTCCCCACGGCACCACGCTCACCGGGCGGCGCAGGTTCCCCCGTACCTCCCCTTCCCCCGTACGAGGAGCATCCGTGAGATCTGGAACCTCCCTACGCACCAAGCCCGCGCGGCACAGAGCCACCGCGGCCCTGGCCGCACTCGTCCTCCCCCTCGCCGGGCTGCTCGGCCTGGCCTCGGCAGCCCCCTCCCAAGCGGCCGAGTCCGCGACCGCCACGTACACCAAGGCATCCGACTGGGGCAGCGGCTTCGAAGGCAAGTGGACGGTGAAGAACACCGGCACCACGACCCTGAGCAGCTGGACCGTCGAGTGGGACTTCCCCTCCGGCACCACGGTCACCTCCGCCTGGGACGCGGACGTCACCGGCTCCGGCACCCACTGGACCGCCAGGAACAAGAGCTGGAACGGCTCCCTCGCCCCCGGCGCCTCCGTGACCTTCGGCTTCAACGGCACGGGCAGCGGCAGCCCCACCGGCTGTAAGTTCAACGGCGGGGCCTGCGACGGCAGTTCCACCCCGGGTGATCCCGATCCGGGCGACCCGGATCCCGGCGACCCGGATCCCGGGCCGGGCCCGAACCCCAGCGCCAAGGTCAAGCTCGGCTACTTCACCGAATGGGGCGTCTACGGCCGCAACTACCACGTGAAGAACCTGGTCACCTCCGGCACGGCCACCAAGATCACCCACATCAACTACGCGTTCGGCAACGTGCAGGGCGGCAAGTGCGCCATCGGTGACTCCTACGCGGCCTACGACAAGGCGTACACCGCCGACCAGAGCGTCGACGGCGTCGCCGACACCTGGGACCAGCCGCTGCGCGGCAACTTCAACCAGCTCAAGAAGCTCAAGGCGAAGTACCCGCACCTCAAGATCCTGTGGTCCTTCGGCGGCTGGACCTGGTCCGGTGGCTTCGGTCAGGCGGCACAGAACCCGGCGGCGTTCGCCCAGTCCTGCTACGACCTGGTCAACGACCCGCGCTGGGCCGGCCTCTTCGACGGCATCGACCTGGACTGGGAGTACCCCAACGCCTGTGGCCTGTCCTGCGACACCAGCGGCCCGGCGGCGTTCAGGAACATGGTGCAGGCGATGCGCGCCACGTTCGGGAAGCAGCTGGTCACCGCGGCCATCACCGCCGACGCCTCGGCCGGCGGCAAGATCGACGCCGCCGACTACGCCGGAGCCTCGGCTTACGTCGACTTCTACAACGTCATGACGTACGACTTCTTCGGCGCCTGGGCGGCCCAGGGCCCGACCGCCCCGCACTCGCCGCTCACCTCCTACAGCGGCATCCCCCAGCAGGGCTTCGACTCCGACGCCGCTGTGCGGAAACTCAAGGGCAAGGGCGTACCGTCGGCCAAGCTGAACCTGGGCATCGGGTTCTACGGACGCGGCTGGACCGGGGTCACCCAGAAGGAGCCCGGCGGCACGGCCACCGGCCCCGCGCCCGGCACGTACGAACAGGGCATCGAGGACTACAAGGAACTCAAGGGCAGGTGCCCCGCCAACGGGGAGGTCGCCGGAACGGCGTACGCCCACTGCGGCACCCAGTGGTGGAGCTACGACACCCCGGCCACCATCGCCGGAAAGATGGAATACGTGAAGCAGCAGGGCCTCGGCGGCGCGTTCTTCTGGGAGTTCAGCGGTGACACCGGCAAGGGTGAGCTGGCCACCGCGATCGACAGCGGACTGCGCTAGCCGTTCACCGAGCCGCGCGGGCCGTTCGCCGGACCGCGCTAGCCGTTCACCGGGCCGCACGGGCCGTTCGCCGGACCGCGCAGGCCACCCGGCAGCCCGGCCATGAACCGGCCGGGGAGGCGGTGTCGCCCCCGCCTCCCCGGCCTCTCAACGTTTCTGCAGGCCGCTCAAGCCACGTTCACTCTCTGGCCGGGCGGCGCCGCCTCCAGCCAGGCCAGGAACCCGGTCAGCGCGTCCTCGCTCATCGCCAGCTCCAGGCGCGTACCGCTGTGGAGACAGGCCAGCACGACGGCGTCGGAGAGCAGGGCCAGTTCCTCCTCGCCCTGCGGGGCGCGGCGCTCCAGCACCTCGATGGAGGCACGCTCCAGGATCCGGCGCGGCCGGGGCGCGTAGGAGAAGACCCGGAACCACTCGATCCGGTCACCGCTGTAGCGCGCCACGCCGTACACCCAGCCCTTGCCGCTGGGCTCGGCCCCGTCCTCCGGCGCGTTCCACCGCAGACTGCAGTCGAACGTCCCGCCGGACCGCTGGATCAGCCTCCGACGCAGCCCGAAGACGAAGAGTCCCACCAGAACCAGCGTGACGACCACGCCGCTCACGAGCAGGGCGAGAACCATCTTCACCGACCTCCTCGCGTCATCCGGAAAAACCGCACCTGCACTGCCTCAGCCGCGGACCACCCTGGAGAATTCCAGCGCGATCCGCGGCTGAGGATCTGTACTGTCCGTGACGGGCTCAGTGCACGACCGCCACCGCACGGAGCCGGACTTCGGCGCGGCGCTCGGCGGCGGCGTTCGCCTCGCCCTTGGCTCGCTCCAATGCCCGCTCCGCGCGCTCGACATCGATCTCGTCGGACAGCTCCGCGATCTCGGCGAGCAGCGAGAGCTTGTCGTCCGCGAACGAGATGAAGCCACCGTGCACCGCGGCGACGACCGTACCGCCGTCGCTCGTACGGATGGTCACCGGGCCGGACTCCAGCACACCGAGCAGCGGCTGGTGGCCGGGCATGACGCCGATGTCACCCGATGTGGTGCGCGCGATGACCAAGGTGGCCTCGCCGGACCAGACACTCCGGTCCGCCGCGACCAGCTCGACGTGCAGCTCAGCAGCCAACGTGGCTCCTCGGGTCTCCACCTGCCGGGTATGGCAGGTGTTCTGTCAAAGAATAACGGGCGTACGGAGAGGGACGGGGACGGACCCCGCCGACGGGGCCGAGCCGCCCCTCTCCGAGAGCTGCGAGGCTCAGGAGACGCCCAGCTCCTTGGCGTTCTTCTTCAGGTCCTCAAGGCCACCGCACATGAAGAAGGCCTGCTCCGGGAAGTGGTCGTACTCACCGTCGCAGATCGCGTTGAACGCGGCGATGGACTCGTCCAGCGGAACGTCCGAGCCGTCGACGCCGGTGAACTGCTTCGCCGCGTGGGTGTTCTGCGACAGGAAGCGCTCCACACGACGGGCGCGGTGCACGACCAGCTTGTCCTCTTCGCCGAGCTCGTCGATACCGAGAATGGCGATGATGTCCTGGAGGTCCTTGTACTTCTGCAGGATCCCCTTGACGCGCGAGGCGGCCTCGTAGTGCTCCTGCGTGATGTAGCGCGGGTCCAGGATGCGGGACGTCGAGTCCAGCGGGTCCACCGCCGGGTAGATGCCCTTCTCCGAGATCGGACGCGACAGCACGGTGGTGGCGTCCAGGTGCGCGAAGGTGGTGGCCGGCGCCGGGTCGGTCAGGTCGTCCGCGGGGACGTAGATCGCCTGCATCGAGGTGATCGAGTGACCACGGGTCGAGGTGATGCGCTCCTGCAGGAGGCCCATCTCGTCCGCCAGGTTCGGCTGGTAACCCACCGCGGACGGCATGCGGCCGAGCAGGGTGGACACCTCGGAACCGGCCTGGGTGAAGCGGAAGATGTTGTCGATGAAGAACAGCACGTCCTGCTTCTGCACATCGCGGAAGTACTCCGCCATGGTCAGACCGGCCAGGGCGACGCGCAGACGGGTGCCCGGGGGCTCGTCCATCTGGCCGAAGACCAGCGCCGTCTTGTCGAGGACGCCGGACTCCTCCATCTCCTGGATGAGGTCGTTGCCCTCACGGGTGCGCTCGCCGACACCGGCGAACACGGAAACGCCCTCGTGCAGCTTGGCCACACGCATGATCATTTCCTGGATGAGGACGGTCTTGCCCACACCCGCGCCACCGAACAGACCGATCTTTCCACCCTTGACGTACGGGGTGAGAAGGTCGACGACCTTCAGGCCGGTCTCGAACATCTCGGTCTTCGACTCGAGCTGGTCGAAGTCGGGGGCCTTGCGGTGGATCGTCCAGCGCTCGGCCTCCTTGCCGTTCTCCTCGGGAACGTTCAGCACCTCACCGAGGGTGTTGAACACCTTGCCCTTGGTGAAGTCACCGACCGGCACGGTGATGCCCTTGCCGGTGTCGGTCACCGGGGCCTGGCGGACCAGGCCGTCGGTCGGCTGCATGGAGATGGCGCGGATCAGGCCCTCACCCAGGTGCTGGGCAACCTCGAGGGTCAGCGTCTTCAGCGCGCCGTCCTCGGCCGGGTCGGCGACCTGGACGTGCAGTGCGTTGTAGATCTCCGGCATCGCGTCGACGGGGAACTCCACGTCGACGACCGGGCCGATGACCCGGGCGACGCGGCCCGTGGCGGCGGCCGTCTCAACAGTGGTCGTCATTACTTGTCACTCCCCGCGGTCGCGTCGGCCAGGGCGCTCGCGCCACCGACGATCTCGCTGATTTCCTGGGTGATGTCGGCCTGGCGGGCCGCGTTGGCAAGCCGCGTGAGCGACTTGATGAGTTCTTCGGCGTTGTCGGTCGCCGACTTCATCGCCCGGCGGCGGGCGGCGTGCTCGGAGGCGGCCGACTGCAGCAGGGCGTTGTAGATACGGCTCTCGACGTACCGGGGCAGCAGGGCGTCGAGGACGTCCTCCGCCGACGGCTCGAAGTCGAACAGCGGCAGGATCTCGGCCTTGCCGCCCGCCTCCGCCGCCTCCGCCGTGGCGAGGGACAGCGGCAGCAGCCGGTTGTCGATCGGCGTCTGCGTCATCATCGACACGAACTCGGTGAAGACGATGTGCAGCTCGTCGACGCCGCCCTCGGCGGTCTCCTTGACCACGGACTCGATGAGCGGGCCCGCGACCTTCTTGGCGTCCGCGTACGTCGGGCTGTCGGTGAAACCGGTCCACGAGTCCACGACCGTGCGGCCGCGGAAGCCGTAGTACGAGACACCCTTGCGGCCGACGATGTACGTGTCGACCTCCTTGCCCTCGGCGGTGAGCCGCTTGGCAAGCCCCTCCGCCGCCTTGATGGCGTTGGAGGAGTAGCCGCCGGCCAGACCGCGGTCGCTCGTGATGAGCAGCACCGCGGCGCGGGCCGGGCTGTCCACCTCGGTGGTCAGCGGGTGCTTCGTGTTGGAACCGGTCGCCACCGCGGTCACCGCGCGGGTGAGCTCAGTCGCGTACGGCATGGAGGCCGCCACCTGGCGCTGCGCCTTGACGATGCGCGAGGCGGCGATCATCTCCATCGCCTTGGTGATCTTCTTGGTGGCGGTGACGGACTTGATACGGCGCTTGTAGACCCGAAGCTGGGCGCCCATGCTCAGCCCTCACCCAGCAGCTTGCCGTCCGAGGTCTCGAACTGCTGCTTGAACGAGGCGATGGCGTCGCCGATCGCCTGGAGCGTGTCGTCCGACATCTTGGCGCCCTCGCGGATCGACGTCATCAGACCCTGGTGCTCCCGGCGCAGGTAGTCCAGCAGCTCGCGCTCGAAGCGGCGGATGTCCTCGACCGGCACGTCGTCCATCCGGCCGGTGGTGCCGGCCCAGATCGAGACGACCTGGTCCTCGGTGGCGTACGGGGCGTACTGGCCCTGCTTGAGCAGCTCGACCATGCGCTTGCCGCGCTCCAGCGCCGACTTCGAGGCCGCGTCCAGGTCGGAACCGAAGGCGGCGAACGCCTCCAGCTCGCGGTACTGGGCGAGGTCCACGCGGAGCCGGCCGGAGACCTGGCGCATGGCCTTGTGCTGGGCGGAGCCACCCACACGGGAGACGGAGATACCGACGTTCAGCGCCGGCCGCTGGCCCGCGTTGAACAGGTCCGACTCCAGGAAGCACTGGCCGTCGGTGATGGAGATGACGTTGGTCGGGATGAACGCCGAGACGTCGTTCGCCTTGGTCTCGACGATCGGCAGACCGGTCATCGAGCCCTTGCCCATCTCGTCGGAGAGCTTCGCGCAGCGCTCCAGCAGGCGGGAGTGCAGGTAGAAGACGTCACCCGGGTAGGCCTCACGGCCCGGCGGGCGGCGCAGCAGCAGGGAGACGGCGCGGTAGGCGTCGGCCTGCTTCGACAGGTCGTCGAAGACGATCAGCACGTGCTTGCCCTGGTACATCCAGTGCTGGCCGATGGCCGAGCCGGTGTAGGGGGCGAGGTACTTGAAGCCGGCCGGGTCGGACGCCGGGGCGGCGACGATCGTCGTGTACTCCAGGGCGCCGGCCTCCTCCAGCGAGGCGCGCACGCCCGCGATGGTGGAGCCCTTCTGGCCGATGGCGACGTAGATGCAGCGGACCTGCTTCTCCGGGTCGCCGGTGCGCCAGTTGTCGCGCTGGTTGATGATCGTGTCGATCGCCAGGGCGGTCTTGCCGGTCTGGCGGTCACCGATGATCAGCTGGCGCTGGCCGCGGCCGATCGGGGTCATCGAGTCGACGGCCTTGAGGCCGGTCTCCATCGGCTCGTGAACGGACTTACGGGCCATAACGCCCGGCGCCTGCAGCTCGAGCGCGCGGCGACCTTCGGTCTCGATCTCGCCGAGGCCGTCGATCGGGTTGCCGAGCGGGTCGACGACGCGACCCAGGTAGCCCTCGCCTACGGCGACGGAGAGGACCTCTCCGGTGCGCTGCACCGGCTGGCCCTCCTCGATGCCGCTGAACTCGCCGAGGACGATCGCACCGATCTCGCGCTCCTCGAGGTTGAGGGCGAGACCGAGCGTGCCGTCTTCGAACTTCAGCAGTTCGTTCGCCATGGCCGAGGGAAGACCCTCGACCTTAGCGATGCCGTCGCCGGCAACGCTGACCGTACCGACCTCCTCGCGCGAGGCCGCGTCCGGCTTGTACGACTGGACAAAGTTCTCCAGCGCGTCCCGGATCTCCTCCGGCCGGATCGTGAGCTCCGCCATCTGGGTTCCCTGCTCTCCTTGTTGGGCCCGAAGTGTTTCTGGGGGGTCTGGGGGCTTTCCCCCAGGACTGCGTCGGCCCAACTCGGGCCGCTTACATGCTTGTTGAGTTGGTGGCCTTGACTCAGCCGGCCATCCGGCGGCTCGCCTCTTCGAGACGGTCCGCGATGGTGCCGTTGATGACCTCGTCGCCGATCCGCACCACGACTCCGCCGAGGACCGCGGGGTCCACGTCGAGGTTCAGGTGGACCTGCCGGCCGTACAGCTTGGCGAGGGCGGCGCCCAGGCGCTGCTTCTGGCGGTCGCTGAGCGGCACCGCGGAGGTGACCACGGCGACCATCCGGTCGCGGCGCTCCGCGGCCAGCTTGGACAGGGCGGTGAGGCCCGCTTCCAGGCTACGTCCCCGCGGGTGTGCCACCAGCCGGACCACGAGCCGCTCGGTCACCGGGTTGGCCCGGCCACCCAGCAGGCGGCTCAGCAGCTCGGCCTTGGCCTGGTCGCCCGCCACGCGGTCGGTCAGCGCGGCGCGCAGCTCGGTCGACCCGGAGACGATCCGGGAGAACCGGAACAGCTCGTCCTCGACGTCGTCCAGCGCGTCGGTCCGCTGGGCCGCGACGAGGTCGGCGCTGTCGGCCAGCTCCTCGATCGCGTCCACCAGGTCGCGCGAGCGCGACCAGCGGGACCGGACCATGCCGGAGACCAGATCGACGGTCTCGCCGCCCACCTGGCTGCCGAGCAGGCGCCCGGCCAGCTCGGCCTTGGCCTCGCCGGCCTGCGCCGGGTCGGTGAGGACCCGACGCAGCGACACCTCACGGTCGAGCAGCGCGGTGACGGCGGCCAGCTCCTCGGCGAGCTTCACGGCGTCGACGGCGGTGTTGTCCGTCAGCGCGTCGAAGCGCTCGCGTGCGGAGGCCAGTGCCTCGCGGCTCGCTCCATTCATCGGGCGGCCTCGGCCTTCTCCTCAAGCTCGTCGAGGAAACGGTCGATGGTGCGGCTCTGCCGGGCGGCGTCCTGGAGGGACTCGCCGACCAGCTTGCCGGCCAGGTCGGTGGCGAGCTTGCCCACGTCCTGGCGCAGCGTCGCCGCGGCCTGCTTGCGGTCGGCCTCGATCTGCGCGTGGCCGGCGGCGATGATCTCCTCGCGCTGCCGCTGACCCTCCGCACGCATCTCGACGATGAGCGCGGCACCCTGCTCCTGCGCCTCCTGGCGCAGGCGCGCGGCCTCGTGCCGGGCCTCGGCGAGCTGGGCGCGGTAGTCCTCGAGGACCTGCTGGGCCTCGGCCTGTGCGGCCTCGGCCTTCTCCATGCCGCCCTCGATCGCCGCACGGCGCTCGTCCAGAACCTTGTTGATGTTCGGGAGGAGCTTCTTGGCGAGGAAGAAGAAGACGATGGCGAAGGCGATCAGGCCGATGACCAGCTCTGGGATCGGCGGGATGAGGGGGTTTTCAGCTTCCCCCTCGTTCGCCAGCTGTACCAGGTCGATCACGTCAGTGCCTTTCGTCAGATGTGGCTCGTCGTCGCTGGTGTCAGCTGCCGTAGACGAACGGCATGACGAGACCGATGAGGGCAAGCGCCTCACAGAAGACGAAGCCCAGGATCTGGTTGGCGCGGATCAGGCCGGCAGCCTCGGGCTGACGGGCCAGCGCCTGGGTGCCGTTGCCGAAGATGATGCCGATGCCGACGCCGGGGCCGATCGCGGCCAGGCCGTAGCCGATGGAGCCGAGGGCCTTGATGTCGCCTTCGAGGGCAGCGAGGTTCTGGAGAGCAGCGGACATGCCGTTTCTTCCTTCTTTTTCACGGACCGGCGGGGGTTGGCCGCCGGACGTCTGGTAGTTGAGGGGCCGAGGATCAGTGGTGCTCGGCGAGCGCGCCCTGGACGTAGGACGTGGCCAGCAGCACGAAGACATACGCCTGCAGCGCCTGGACGAAGAGCTCGAAGGCGGTCAACAGGATGGTCATGATGAACGAGACACCCGCGTAGGCGATGCCGATCCCGTTGAGCAGGTACCAGCTGGCGATCGTGAAGATCAGCAGCAGCACGTGGCCTGCAAACATGTTGGCGAAGAGTCGGACCGCGTGGGTGAACGGGCGCACGACCAGGTTGGAGAGCAGCTCCAGGGCCATGACCAGGGGCAGCACCGGGCCGAGCGACTTGTCGTAGCCGCTGATGTTCTTCAGTCCGCCGATGAAGCCGTGCTTCCTGAAGGTCAGGGACACCCAGAGGATGTAGACGATCGCGGCGAGGACCACCGGGAAGGCGATGATCGAGGACACCGGGAACTGGGCGACCGGAACGATCGACCACAGGTTCATGATCCAGATGAAGAAGAACAGCGAGACCATGAGGGGGACGTACTTCTCCCCCTCCTTCTTGCCCATGGCCTCGTAGACGATGCCGCGGCGCACGAAGTCGTAGCCGGCCTCACCCACCATCTGGAGCTTGCCCGGGACCACCTTCGCCTTGCCGAAGGCCGCCCAGAAGAACACCACGATGGCGACGGTGCCCAGCAGTGCCAGCAGCATCGGCTTGTTGAAGTCGACACCGCCGACGGTGAACATCGGCTCGAACGTGAACGAGTGAAGCCCTGGGGCCGGGAAGCCGCACCCATCGAAGATGTGGCAATCGGTCTCGAAGGCGAGCGTCTTGTCAGAACTCACCGCGAGCTCCTTCAGCGTGGCGCATAGGTACGGCAACCTCGTTGTGTCGGCGCGGCACGAAGCCGCGGAACGGCACTGGACTGGTCTTACGGATGTGGGTGCGGCTGGTCGGCACGCGACCGGGCGGCGTATGGGGTATCAGCGGCTCGGGCCGCCGATTCCGTCCCGCGGAATTCGGGAGTTCAGCTACCTGCGCCCGCTGTGCCTCAGATGGCACCGGACGATAGCAGGTGAGCGCGGAAGCCCTTATACCGCCCCTACGAATCACGACGGAGACCCGGCGGGCGCGGCCTTGCGGGCCCCGTCGGAGTTCCGTTCGTCCTCGGCTTCCGGCTGCACGTAAAGGATCTTGGCCTTCAGGTGGGCGCGGGCCTGGGCGCCGATCCACACCACGGTGGCGGCCAACAACGAGATGGCGAACGCCCTGGTGTTGAACAAGGTGGTGTCCTTGAACACGGCCAGCACGACCGCGATCAGCAGGAACTGCACCACGTAGAGCGCCAGGCCCATCATCTGGAACAGCTGCGGGAAGCGCTTGGCCGTGTGTTGGAGCACGAACAGATCGGCGATCATGACCGCACACACCAGGACGGCGCCGAACGCGGCCCCCAAAGCACCCTTGCCGCCGGCGAGGACCGTGCTGACGGCGACAGCGACGACACCGACGGCAGCGGTGGGCACGGCGCAGTGCAGGAGTGTCCGGGCGTCATTGGACTGCATGAGGGGTTCTCCGGCTCAGGGTCGGAAGCGAACGTTTCGTCATTGACGAGCGTATCCCCGGGGGCGAGGCGAGCCTCGCGCCAAAGGACCGGCGCGCTATGGTCCAACGGCTCTAGCCCCCGGTTCGTGAACGGTATCACAAACTATTTGATGAGGTCTTTACCATGTCAGCGTGGTGCCCGTCACACTCACGAGCGATACCCCGCACAGATGAGGCAGGCTCTTCGTCTCACTTGACCCCGTATGCACGGAAATGGTGAGCGGGCCGTCACACAGTCTGTGACGGCCCGCTCACCATTCTCGGTCAGTCGCGCTGGATCAGCACTGAACGACCTTGTCGTAATCCACCCACGGCTGACTCGACGTGAGCATGGCCGTCTTGCCCGGCTTCACCGTCTTGCACGACGAGTCATAACCCCACTTGAACTTGCCCTTGACCTTCTTGGCCTCCCGGCAGCCGTTCTTCACCTTGAACGCCTTGTACCCCTGGTCCGTGTGGGTCTTGTCCACATTCATGCAGGCCGGCGCAGGGCGTTCCCGCTGCACGGTAGAGGCCTGGGCCGGAACCGCCGCCATGAGCGGAATGGACAGCGCTGCGGCCGAGGTGATCAGCGCGAGACGCTTCTTCATAACCGTTCCCCCTAACTTGGTAATGCATCGAATGCACATATCTGCGGTGCGGGATCGAAACTAGCAGGGCGCCGCCCGCTAAAACGACTTCCGCCCTACTCAATTCGATGCCGCACACGCACGCACGCGTATGAGAAAGGTCGGGCTATTCATTGAGTCGGTTACTCAGGCCGACCCGATATGCCGAGGCTCTTGAGCTCGACCCGGGAAGTGATCCCCATCTTGGGGAAGGCGCGGTAGAGGTGGTTCCCCACGGTCCGCGGGCTGAGAAAGAGCTGCTCGGCTATTTCGGTGTTACTCAGGCCGTCGGCGGCCAGCTCGACGACTCTGCGCTCCATCGGGGTGAGGCACCCCAGGCGGTCCGGCTTCCGGCCCGGCTCCCGGTCAGGCTTACGGTCCGGCGACGTGCCCGCCGCGGCAGCCAGCTCCGCCTCCGCCCGAGCGGCCCAGGGCCGGGCACCGAGATCGGCGAAGGCCGCGGCGGCCGCGCTCAGCTGCCGCCCGGCCTCGGCCCGTCGGCGCTCGCGGCGCAGCCATTCGCCGTAGACCAGCTCCGTGCGGGCCCGCTCATACGGTTGCTCGGCTGCCTCGTGGTGGGACAGTGCCTCTTCGAAGTGCTTCTCGGCGTCGCCGCCGTCGGCGATGAGCCCCTGGCATCGGGAAGCCAGGGCCCTTGCCAGGCGCGAACGCTCGCGGGCGGCCCAGTCCTCGACCAGGGCGACGCGGGACTCCGCCGAGGCCGCTCGTCCGCAGCGCACGGCTGCCTCTATGTGGTCCGGGGCGCACCGCACCACGGCTGCCGGCGAGGCACGGCGGCCGAGGTCCTCCAACCGGTCGAACGCCTCGGCATTCCGGGCGTTCCCCAGGTCGAGGAGTGCGCGCGCCCATTCCCCCATCACCAAGGTCGAGACGATCCCTTTGGCCGTCGCATACGCGACTCCCTTTTCGGCCGCGCTCAGACAGCGATCGCGGTCTCCCTCGATCGCCGCAAGCCAGGCGAGACGGCATCGAAAATGGGCGGCGGAGGCGAGTTGACGATGCTCACTTGCCACGTCGAGGGCTTCCTCGAAGACCGCTCGGGCCTCTCCGTACCGCCCTGCGGAGAATTCGAGGTGGCCGACGTATTGCAGGGCGTGTGTCAACCGCACGGTGAGGGAACCCGCACGGCACTCCGCCAGCCACTCGATCGCGTGTTGTCGGCTCTCACGGCCGTCCGCGGGCGACGGATACGCGGCAGGCACCACCAGTCGGCGTTCCAGTTCGACAGCGCCGGGTGTGCGTCCGAGAAGCACCGCTTCGCTCCTCAGGTCCGCCGCGTCCACCGAGTCCTCCGCCGCCGGTCCCGTCAGCTCCGGCAACGCGGCCCGGAGCTCCGCCTCGGGTTCGTTCGCGGACCTCCGGATCCTCCGCAGGACCGTGGCCGCCTCGGCGAGCAGGACGGGGTCATCGGCGTGGTGCGCACAGCGCACGGCCTCCGCGAGCATGATCAGCGCTTGGTACTCGTCCTGTCCCGCCCTGTCCCTGCCGGCCTCGAGCAGCATCCGGGCAGCGGGCTGAACGGCACCGCGCTCGAAGAGCACGGCCGCTCGGCCGCGCTTGACGCCGGACTGCACCACGGGGTCGCCGGAGAGGCGGCCCGCCTCGGCGGACAGCTCCGCCGCCTCCTCCAGCAGGCCCACACCGATCGCCTCGCGTGCGGCTGCCGCCAACCGGACGGCCTTCACGTCCGGTTCGGTGGTGAGCACGGCGGCCCGCTCAAGGCTGATGAACGCCTCCCAGCCGTGCGACTTCGCACCGAGAAACGCGAGGAGTTCAGCCGCCGTCCCGGAGCCCTCCCTCATGGGGGTGGCGGCCAACTGCCAGGCACGCGCGGCCTCGTCCCCCTCGGCGGCCCGCGCGAGTGCGGTGTGGGCGACCTGTCGCCCCGCGGTCGTCGCGCTCTGGTAGACGACCTGGCCCATGAGCGGGTGAGTGAAGGTGACGGTTGCGCCTGCCACCCTGAGCACCCCAGCCCGTTCCGCGTGCGCGAGGTCCAGTGGGCCGATGCCGAGGCCGCGAGCCGCGGTCAGCACCAGGTCGAGGTCGTGCGTGCCGTCCGCGGCGACGAGCAGCGCCAACGACCGCGTCACCGCGGACTGTTGGTCAAGCAGTGCGCGGAGTTCCTCATGAGCGGGGCAGGCCGTGCGGAGCGCTCCGTCGTGAAGGACGTACGGGTTGAGCAGCCCGCGTCGCTGCCTGGGGCTCAAGGCGGCGGCGAGCCGGCGCAAGGCCAGCACGTTCCCCTCGGCCTCCGCGATGATCCGGGCTCTGACGCGTACCGGAAGCCGTGGCTCCACGTCGTGGAGGACCGCGTCGGCCGCGCTGGAGTCGAGCGGCTTCAACGGTACGTCCGGCAGGCCGGTCACCGGGAAAGCGCCGTCGTCCCGGACCACCATGATCAGTGCGATGGGTTCCGTACTCAGCCGGCGGGCGGCGAAGACGAGCGCGTCCCTCGACTCGGCGTCCAGCCACTGGGCGTCATCGATGAGGCAGACCAGCGGCTGCTCCGCGGCGAGTGCCGACAGCAGCGACAGGACGGCAAGCCCGGTGACGAAATGGTCCGGTTGCCCGCCGGTCTCGAACGCCGCGTGAAGCGCGGCAGCCTGTGCGGGGGGAAGCCCGTCGATGGCGCCGCCTGTCGGCCGCAACAGCAGATGGAGGAAGGCGAATGACTGCCGGGCCTCCAGGACGTGACCCGCGGCGCGCAGGGTCCGCATGCCCGGCGCCGCCTGAGCCGCATAGTCGAGCAGGGCGGTCTTTCCGGCCCCGATCTCGCCCCTGATGATGAGGGAGCCCCCCGCCCCCTCGCGTGCCCCCGCAACAAGCTGGTCAATTGTGACGCACTCGACCGACCTGCCATGCAACATGAAATTCCCCCCTGGAACCGGCCAACCGCGCACGCTACCCCTGTGCGAAATGGGAGGTCAGCGACATCCAGGTGAACAAGACTTCACATCGGCTACACGAATTGTTGCAGGCACCGAAATTCTCTTATGAGGGGAGCTTCCCGGCCTTGGGCGGCTCGGCGAGCTGCGAGCGCCGGCCGATCGCCGTGGCCCCGGCCGGGATCCTCGGGGTGCTCCCGCTGACGTCAGCCGAGATGTCGGGCCCGTCCGCCGGCACGCCGGTGCGCGCCCCGACCGCCGCCTCGGCCGCCTGTGCGGCCCGGGTCGACCGGCGGTAGCGCGGCGGTACGAAGGCCTCGGCCCAGCGTGGGGCCCGCGGGGTGAAGCGCGGCAGGAGGAGCAGGACCAGGCCGACCCCGCTCAGTGCGACGATCGCCAGGACGATCCACATGCTGGTCGAGCTCACCGAGAAGGCGACGGCGCCGAAGGCGATCAGCGCCGACCAGAAGTACATGATCCACACGGCGCGGCTGTGCGAGTGGCCGATCTCCAGCAGCCGGTGGTGCAGGTGGCCGCGGTCCGCGGCGAACGGCGACTGGCCGCGCCAGGTGCGCCGCACGATCGCCAGGATCAGGTCGGCGATCGGCACCGCGATCACCGTGAGCGGCAGCAGGAGCGGGATGTAGACCGGGACGGTCGCGTGCACCGCCTCCCGCTCCGAGCCGGCGAACAGCTTCATGGCGTCCGGGTCCACCTGGCCGGTGATGGAGATCGCGCCCGCGGCCAGCACCAGTCCGATGAGCATCGAGCCGGAGTCGCCCATGAAGATCCGCGCCGGGTGCATGTTGTGCGGGAGGAAGCCCAGGCACATGCCCATCAGGATGGCGGCGAACAGCGTCGCGGGCGCGGCCGACTCCAGCCCGTACCCGAACCAGATCCGGTACGCGTACATGAAGAACGCGGCGGCGGCGATGCAGACCATGCCCGACGCCAACCCGTCCAGTCCGTCGACGAAGTTGACGGCGTTGATCGTGATGACGACCAGGGCGACGGTGAGCAGGGTGCCCTGCATGGGCGTCAGGGAGACCGTGCCCATGCCGGGCACCGGAATCCACAGGATGGTGAGCCCCTGGAGGACCATCACGCCCGCGGCGATCATCTGACCGCCGAGTTTCACCAGGGCGTCCACGCCCCACTTGTCGTCCAGGACGCCCAGCAGCCAGATCAGCCCCGCGCCCGACAGCAGCGCGCGCGGCTCGTTGGACAGCTCGAAGACCTTCCTGAGCTCGGTGAGGTGGGCGGCGACCAGCAGGCCCGCGCACAGTCCGCCGAACATCGCGATACCGCCGAGCCGCGGCGTCGGCTCCCTGTGCACGTCGCGCGCGCGGATCTCCGGCATGGCGCCGACCGCGATCGCGAACTTCCGCACCGGCCCGGTCAACAGGTACGTGACCGCGGCCGTGACGCACAGAGTCAGCAGGTATTCACGCACCTAATCCCCAGATCTCTCGCGGCGTGCCAGGGCCACACCATAGGACACCCCACCCTAGGACACGGATGTACCGGCTCGGTCGCGGTACGGTCCCGTCCACGCCCCGCCGGGCACCATCGCGCCCGCCCCGGCAGCGCAGCACCCCACCGGGACACCGCGGGCACGCCGGGTAGCCGACCGGTCACCTGTGATCCGGTCCTGTCCCAGCGTAGCCAGCCGCGGGCGGTGGTGCGTGCCCCGGGCCGCGGTCAGGAGCCGGGCCGCCCCTCGGCGCCGCCGGCCGGATATGGCGGGAAACCGGCGGTCAGCGACCGTACCTCCGCCCGCAGCTCCCGCGTCCGCGGGCCGGTCGCCTCCTCCCCCAGGGCCGCCCCGACCAGCGCCGCCACCTGCGCCATCTGCTCCTCCGCCATGCCCTGGGTGGTGACGGCGGCCGTGCCCAGCCGGATGCCCTTGACGCAGCCGTCCGGCGCTTCCGGGGCCGGAACCGCGCAGATGTCCAGCACGATGCCCGCGGCGGCGCAGCGGGCCCGGGCGGCGGGACCGTCCAGGCCCAGCGGCGCGGGGTCGAAGGTGATCATGTGGGTGTCGGTGCCGCCGGTGGTCACGGTCAGGCCCAGGTCGGCCAGGGCGCGCGCGAGCACCCGGGCGTTGGCCACCACCTGATGCGCGTACGTCGTGAAGGCGGGGGCCGCCGCCTCCGCGAAGGCGACCGCCTTGGCCGCCACGCTGTGCATCTGCGCGCCGCCCTGGGTGAACGGGAAGACGGCCCGGTCGACGCGCTCGGCCAGCTCGGCGCCGCACAGGATCAGTCCGCCGCGCGGGCCGCGCAGCACCTTGTGGGTGGTGGCGCAGACCACGTCCGCGTACGGCACCGGGTTGGGCGCCGCCTTGCCCGCGACCAGGCCGATGGGGTGCGCCGCGTCCGCGATGAAGTACGCGTCGACCTCGTCGGCGATCTCCCGGAATGCCGCGTAGTCGGGGTGCCGGGGGTAGGAGATCGAGCCGCACACGATCGCCTTGGGGCGGTGTTCGAGCGCCAGCTCTCGGATCCGGTCGTAGTCGAGCAGCCCGGTGGCGGGGTCGACTCCGTAGCCGACGAAGTCGAACCAGCGCCCGGAGAAGTTGGCGTGCGAGCCGTGGGTGAGGTGGCCGCCCTGCGGCAGGGCCATCGCCAGCACGGTGTCGCCGGGCCGCAGCAGCGCGGCGTACGCGGCGAGCACGGCCGAAGAGCCGGAGTGCGGCTGGACGTTGGCGTGGCCGGCGCCGAACAGCCCGGTGGCCCGGTCGACGGCGAGCCGTTCGGCCACGTCGACGATCTCGCAGCCGCCGTGGTGCCGGGCGCCGGGGTAGCCCTCGGCGTACTTGTTGGCCAGCGGCGAGCCGAGGGCGGTGAGCACCGCCCGCGAGGTGAAGTTCTCGGCGGCGATCAGCTGCAGCCCGCTGCTCTGCCGGTCGAGCTCGCCCAGCAGCACGTCCGCGAGGACCGGGTCCTCGCGGCGCAGCGCGTCCAGGTCGGCGCCCCAGAGCGCGCCGATGCCGGCGGTGCCGGTTGTGGTGGGCGTGACGGCCATCGCGTTCACAGCCTTGGGAGGGGTACACCGGGCGTCACCCCCAATGTAGGCCCGCGACCGGCCCTGTGCGCGGCGTGGCGCCTACGCCGGCGCCGGGACGCCCGTCAGTGCCGTGACGACCGGGTCCAGCGCCTGGTGGATCTCGTCGCCGATGCTGCGGAAGTACGTGATCGGGGCTCCGTACGGGTCGTGGACCTCGTCCGCGTCCTCGCTGGGGGCCAGCAGCCAGCCGCGCAGTGCCGCCGCGGCCTGCACCAGGGCGCGGGCGCGCTCGACCACGCCGCCCGCGGCCTGCGGGTCCGGCAGCGTCGCGGGGTCTATGGCCCGTACCAGCCGGGTGAACTCCTTGAGCGTGAAGGTCCGCAGGCCCGCCGAGTGCCCCATCGAGATGACCTGAGCGCGGTGGTCGCGGGTCGCGGTGAGGACGAGGTCGGCGCGGATGACGTGCTCGTCCAGCAGCTCACGGCCGAGGAAGCCCTGCGGGTCGGCGCCGAAGTCGGACAGGACGGTGGCGGCATGTGCCTCCATCGGTGCGCCCTCGTGCCCCCAGGTGCCGGCGCTCTCCACGATCAGGCCGCTGGTGCGCGCGCTCCCCAGCCGGTGGGTGAGGGCATGCCTGGTCAGCCGCTCGGTGATGGGCGAGCGACAGACGTTGCCGGTGCTGACGTGGAGGATGCGGAAGGTGCCGTCGGCGGCGTTGCCCCCATGCAGTCCCGCTATGCCACGCCCCTCAGGGGCTGTCAATTGGCCACCTCAAGGTCGGGTACGACCTCGCGGAGCTGCTCCGCCGAGATGGCGCCGGCGCGCAGCAGGACCGGCACCTTGCCGGTGACGTCGACGATCGAGGACGGCACGTCGGCGGGGGTCGGACCGCCGTCGAGGTACACGGAGACGGAGTCGCCGAGCATCTCCTGGGCGGCGTCGCAGTCCTGCGGGGCCGGGTGGCCGGTCAGGTTGGCGCTGGAGACGGCCATGGGGCCGAACTCCGTGAGCAGCTCGATCGCGACCGGGTGCAGCGGCATCCGCACCGCGACGGTGCCGCGGGTCTCGCCGAGGTCCCAGGTCAGCGACGGCTGGTGCTTGGCGACCAGGGTGAGGGCGCCGGGCCAGAACGCGTCGACCAGCTCCCACGCCTGCTCGGAGAAGTCGGTGACCAGGCCGTGCAGGGTGTTCGGGGAGCCGACGAGGACCGGCGAGGGCATGCCGCGGCCGCGGCCCTTGGCCTCCAGCAGGTCGCCGACGGCCTCCGCGTTGAAGGCGTCCGCGCCGACCCCGTAGACGGTGTCGGTCGGCAGCACGACCAGCTCGCCCCGGCGGACGGCGGACGCGGCCTCGCGCAGACCGGTCTTGCGATCGGTCGCGTCGCTGCAGTCGTATCGCCGTGCCATTTCAGCGGTCCTCCTCATACGTGGCCATTGGGTGTTCTCGGGCCGTGGTCACGGCATGGCCCTGCGTGCGGTGGCGAAGCGGGGCCGGTTGTTCAGGTCGGGGTGGTCGGCCGCGTCCGCCCAGCCCCGTTCCTCGGTGAAGATCCACGGCACCTGCCCGCCCTGGGTGTCGGCGTGCTCGATGACCACGACACCACCCGGGCGCAGCAGCCGGTGGGCGGTGCGCTCGATGCCTCGGATGGTGTCGAGGCCGTCCTCCCCGGAGAACAGCGCGAGCTCGGGGTCGTGGTCGCGGGCCTCCGGGGCGACGTACTCCCACTCGGTCAGCGGGATGTACGGCGGGTTGCTGATGACCAGGTCGACCTGGCCGTCCAGCTCCGGCAGCGCGGTCAGCGCGTCGCCATGGTGCAGAACGACGCGACTGCCCTCGACGTTCTTCCGGGCCCACTGGAGAGCGTTCTCGTCCAGCTCCACGGCGTGCACCCGGGACCGGGGCACCTCCTGCGCCAGGGCCAGCGCGATGGCCCCGGAGCCGGTGCACAGGTCGACGATGAGCGGTTCGACGACGTCCATCGCGCGCACGGCGTCTATCGCCCAGCCGACGACCGACTCGGTCTCCGGGCGGGGCACGAAGACGCCGGGGCCGACCTGGAGTTCCAGATAGCGGAAGAAGGCGCGGCCGGTGATGTGCTGGAGCGGTTCGCGGGCCTCGCGGCGGGCGATGGCTTCCCAGTAGCGGGCGTCGAAGTCGGCGTCCGCGACCAGGTGCAGTTCGCCCCGCTTGACCCCGTGGACGAAGGCGGCGAGCTCCTCTGCGTCGAAACGCGGAGAGGGCACGCCGGCGTCGGCCAGCCGCTGAGTGGCCTGCGCCACCTCTGCGAGCAGCAGGTTCACGATCGTCCTCTCCCGTCGTTCCTGTGGTTCTTCCGCGCGCGGCCGGACGGGCCGGACGGTCAGCTTCCGTCGCCGGCGGCGGCCAGCTTCGCGGCGGAGTCGGCGTCGACACACGCCTGGATCACCGCGTCCAGCTCGCCGTCGAGCACCTGGTCCAAGTTGTACGCCTTGAAGCCCACCCGGTGGTCCGAGATCCGGTTTTCCGGGAAGTTGTAGGTGCGGATCTTCTCGGACCGGTCGACGGTGCGCACCTGGCTGCGGCGGGCGTCGGCGGCTTCCTGCTCGGCCGCCTCCTGGGCCGCGGCCAGCAGCCGCGAGCGCAGGATACGCAGGGCCTGCTCCTTGTTCTGGAGCTGGCTCTTCTCGTTCTGGCAGGAGGCGACGACACCGGTCGGGAGGTGCGTGATGCGCACCGCGGAGTCGGTCGTGTTGACGGACTGGCCCCCGGGGCCGGACGAACGGTAGACGTCGATCCGCAGATCGTTCATGTTGATCTCGACGTCGACCTCCTCGGCCTCCGGCGTGACGAGCACCCCGGCGGCGGAGGTGTGGATGCGGCCCTGGGACTCGGTGGCGGGCACCCGCTGGACGCGGTGCACCCCGCCCTCGTACTTCAGCCGCGCCCAGACACCCTGGCCGGGCTCCGTCGCTCCGTTGCCGCCCTTGGTCTTCACCGCGACCTGGACGTCCTTGTAGCCGCCGAGCTCGGAATCGGTGGAGTCGATGATCTCGGTCTTCCAGCCGACCCGCTCGGCGTACCGCAGGTACATGCGCAGCAGGTCGCCGGCGAACAGCGCGGACTCGTCGCCGCCCGCGCCCGCCTTGATCTCCAGGATGACGTCCTTGTCGTCGCTGGGGTCGCGGGGGACGAGCAGCAGCCGCAGCCGGTCGGTGAGCTCCTCGCGGCGCGCCTCCAGCTCCTTGACCTCGGCGGCGAAGTCGGGGTCGTCCTGGGCGAACTCGCGCGCGGTCTCGATGTCGTCCCCGGTCTGCTTCCAGGCGCGGTAGGTGCCGACGATCGGGGTCAGCTCGGCATAGCGCTTGTTGAGCTTGCGGGCGTTGGCCTGGTCCGCGTGTACGGCGGGGTCGGCGAGCCGCTTCTCCAGGTCGGCGTGCTCGCCGACGAGCTCTTCGACTGCCTCGAACATCAGGTTTCCTTAGGCGGAAGGGACGGGCCCGGACTGACCGGCCTCTCGGGACGACAAAGCGCCGGTCCGGTCGCCCAGCCGGAACTGGACGGCCGAAGACCGGCGCGGTGTGGGTCGCTACTTCTTGGCGGACCCGGCGTGCTTGCCGAAGCGGGCCTCGAACCGCGCCACGCGGCCACCGGTGTCGAGGATCTTCTGCTTGCCCGTGTAGAACGGGTGGCACTCGGAGCAGACGTCGGCACGGATGGTGCCGTCCGCAACGGTGCTACGGGTGGTGAACGAGGCGCCACAGGTGCAGCTGACCTGCGTCTCGACGTACTCCGGGTGGATGTCGCGCTTCAAGGGTTTCTCCTAGGTTCGGGAGGGCACCGGGTCGACAGGCCGTTTGCCTGCCGTGAACCGGGGCCGACGTACCAGTTTGCCAGCACTGGCCGTATCCCCCAAAACCGGGGGTGGCCCCCGGTATTCCCGCAGCTCCCGCGCGGTTGCCCGGCGGGCCCCGGGGCGGCGCCTCAGGGCCTTCCGAGCGGCGCGTCAGCCGGCCGCGACGACCTTGCCGGCGTCGGTCTCGTCGCCCGCCGAGCCCTTCGTCGCGGACTTGGGGACGTCCTTGTCGTCGCGCAGCGCCTGCCACACCCGCTTGGCCTTGGAGTCCATCGGCGACACCCGGTCGGGGTCCTGCGGGTCGTACATCACCGGCAGCGTGATCATCCGCATGTCGTCGGAGTCGATGCCCTTGAGCCCGTCCGCGAAGCCGAGCAGCTTGTCGACGGAGCCCAGCTCGGAGTCGGTGGTCAGCGCCTTGGTGGAGGTGTCGGCCAGGCCGTAGAGCTTCTTCGGGCTGCTGAACAGGCCGATGTCCTTGATCTGGTCGATCAGGGCCTTGATGAACGCCTGCTGGAGCTTGATCCTGCCCAGGTCACTGCCGTCGCCGACGCCGTGCCGGGTGCGCACCAGGCCGAGCGCCTGCTCCCCGTCGAGGTTGTGCTTGCCCTTCGGCAGGTTCAGATGGCTCTGCTTGTCCCGTATCGGCTCGGTGGTGGTCAGGTCCACGCCGCCGAGCTCGTCCACGAGGTCCTTGAAGCCGGAGAAGTCGACCTCGAGGTAGTGGTCCATGCGGATGCCGGTCATGGCCTCCACGGTCTTCACGGCGCAGGCCGGGCCGCCGACCTCGTACGCGGTGTTGAACATCGCGCGCCGCGCGGCCGGGGTCTTCTCGCCGTCCTTGGTGCACGCGGGGCGCTTGACCAGGGTGTCGCGCGGGATGCTGACCACGGTGGCCTTCTTGTGGCCCTTGTAGACGTGCACGACCATCGCGGTGTCGGACCGGGAGGTGCCCTCGTCCTTGCCGTACCTGCCGTTCTTGCCGGCGCGCGAGTCGGAGCCGAGGACCAGCAGGTCCATGGAGCCGTTGTCGACGTTCTCGGGGCGGTCGCCCCTCAGGGCGCTGTTGATGTCGACGCTGGTGAGGTTGCCGTTGAGCTTGAAGTACAGATAGCCCAGGCCCGCCCCGGCCAGGACGAGCGTGCCCAGCAGCGACCAGCCGGTGATCATCAGCGCCCTGCGGCGCGTACCGCGGGCCTTACGGCGTCGGCCGGTGGCGCCTTTCCCGCGGCGGCCCCCCGCGCCCCGCGTGCTCTTGGTCTGGTCGCCCATGCGCTCCTCTGTTCCCGCTGCCCCGGCGCCCCCTGCCGTTACGGTCAGGCATCGTGTCGCTTCGTATCGTCTTGCCCGTCGTCCTGACAGACGACGAGCCGAGCGCCAGGGTTGCATATGGGCCGTTCGGGGCCGTTTCAGAGGCCGTCCAGCTCCCGCTCCGCGCCGCCTTCCCTTTTCGGCCCCTTCGAACCGCTCTGACCTGCGGCTCTCGGGGCGGTGGGCGCTGCCTGCCGCGCTGGATGCGGCCGGACACCGCTGTGTCGTAGATCTCAGGATCCCAGACAGACGAGGGCCCCGCCGTCGGTGACGGCGAGGCCCTGGTCAGGAGCGGTTCGACGCGATCAGTCGCCGTTCCCCGGGGCCGGGGTGGTCTTGGCGATCTGCATCAGGAACTCGGCGTTGGACTTGGTCTGCTTCATCTTGTCCAGCAGCAGCTCGATGGCCTGCTGGGAGTCCAGCGCGTGCAGCACCCGGCGGAGCTTCCAGACGATGGCCAGCTCGTCGGACCCGAGGAGGATCTCCTCCTTGCGGGTGCCGGACGGGTCGACGTCGACCGCCGGGAAGATGCGCTTGTCGGCGAGCTTCCGGTCGAGCTTGAGCTCCATGTTGCCGGTGCCCTTGAACTCCTCGAAGATCACCTCGTCCATCCGCGAGCCGGTCTCGACCAGCGCGGTGGCCAGGATGGTCAGCGAGCCGCCGTCCTCGATGTTGCGCGCCGCACCGAAGAACTTCTTCGGCGGGTAGAGGGCGGTGGAGTCGACACCACCGGACAGGATGCGGCCCGAGGCCGGGGCGGCGAGGTTGTACGCGCGGCCCAGACGGGTGATCGAGTCCAGCAGGACGACCACGTCGTGCCCCAGCTCCACCAGGCGCTTGGCGCGCTCGATGGCCAGCTCGGCGACGGTGGTGTGGTCCTCGGCCGGGCGGTCGAAGGTCGAGGAGATGACCTCGCCCTTGACCGACCGCTGCATGTCGGTGACCTCTTCCGGACGCTCGTCGACGAGGACGACCATCAGGTGGCACTCGGGGTTGTTGTGGGTGATCGCGTTGGCGATCGCCTGCATGATCATGGTCTTGCCGGTCTTCGGCGGGGCCACGATCAGACCGCGCTGGCCCTTGCCGATCGGCGACACCAGGTCGATGATCCGGGTGGTCAGCCCGCCCGGCTCGTTCTCCAGGCGCAGCCGGTCCTGCGGGTACAGCGGGGTCAGCTTGCCGAACTCCGGCCGCCCGCGGCCGGTTTCGGGCGCCATGCCGTTGACCGAGTCCAGGCGGACCAGCGCGTTGAACTTCTCGCGCCGCTCGCCCTCGCGGGGCTGGCGGACCGCGCCGGTGACGTGGTCGCCCTTGCGCAGGCCGTTCTTGCGGACCTGGGCGAGGGAGACGTAGACGTCGTTCGGGCCCGGCAGGTAGCCGGAGGTCCGGATGAAGGCGTAGTTGTCGAGGATGTCCAGGATGCCCGCGACGGGGATCAGGACGTCGTCGTCGGCCAGCTGCGGCTCGCCGCCGGCGAACTCGTCGCGGCCGCGGCGGCCACGACGGTCGCGGTAGCGGCCGCGGCGCCCGCGGCGCCCACCCTCGAAGTCGTCGTCCTCCTGCTGCTGGCCCGCGCCACCCTGGGCACGGCCCTCGCGCTGCTGGCGGCCGCCCTGCTGGCCGCCCTCGTCACCCTTGCCGCCCCGGCGCTCGCCGCGCTCACGCTCGCCGCGCTCACGCTCACCGCGCTCACGCTCACCGCGCTCACGCTCACCGCGCTCACGCTGGCCGCGCTCACGGCGCTCGCCCTTCTGGCCGCGCTCGCCGCGCTCCGGGCGCTCGCCCTTGGCGGCCCGGCCCTCGGCGGTGTCGGCCGCGGCCTCGGCCTTGGCCTCGGTCCGGGTGTCGACCTTGACGTCGGACTTCGCCTCCGCCTTGGCCTCGGCGGCCGTGTCGGGGCTGCCGGTGGGCGCGGTGACCCGGCGCCGACGGCGCTCGCCGGCCGGCTGGTCGTCGCTGACGGGCTGGCCCGGGATGTCGATCTGCTGCTGGCCCGCGGCCTTCTCCGCCTGGTCGGCGGCCTTGTCCGACTTCACGGCCTTGGCGGCGGTGGCGTCGGCGTCACCCGTACGGGCCTTGGAGGTCGCGCGGCGCTTGGGCTTGGCCGGCGCCTCGGCGGCGTCGGCGGGCGCGGCGGCGCCGCCCGAGCCTTGCGCCTGCTTGTCCTTGATGACCTCGATCAGCTGGCTCTTGCGCATCCGCGCGGTGCCCTTGATGCCGAGGCTGGAGGCGAGCTGCTGGAGCTCGGCCAGGACCATGGCGTCGAGGCCGGTGCCAGAGCGGCGGCGCCGCGGGGCACTACCAGTGGCAGCACCGCTGGCAGGCGCGGCAGGAGCGTCCGTGGCGGGCGCGGCGGCATTACCGACGGAATTGTCGGCGTTCACGCCCATCAGATCGGTGGTGTCGCTCACGAAGGGTCCTTCCCTGGAGCGGGCGTCGGCCTGTCTGGCTCGGCGACCGGTTGTGCTGTCCGGCTGTGGTCGTTAGTCGTGCGGACCGGGCCGGGGCGGTGGTCCGCCGGGTACGGCGGAAAGATCAATTCATGGTTCCGGCGCGGCGGCAAGACTTTCATTGGGGTCCGTCACGCCATGTTCCGGAGCGTGCTCGGCACTGCTCGGTGCAGTCGAGGAGGCTCCCGGAAGAAGGGTGGTCCCGGAGGGGGACACTGAGCACCGCACCCCCGAGGCCGCTTCCCTTCGGCATCGTGAGGCATCAAGTGCAGACTTGAGGTTAACACTACCGGATCCAACAAACATTCCCCCTCTCCAACTCCGGCGATCGCTTCTCCCGGCCGGCCGGGGTCTCCCCCGGGTCCGCCGGCTGTCAGGTCAGCGGTAGGACACTCGCTCCCCGGGCGTCGAGGGCCAGCCGGTTGGCCGCCCACCCCTCGCCCGCCAGCAGTGCGACCTTCTCGGCCGCTCCGTCCGCGCCGTCCTCGACCAGCGCGAGCACCGTGGGGCCCGCGCCGGAGATGACCGCGGGGACGCCGTCCGCACGCAGTCTGCCCACCAGGGCCACGCTCTCCGGCATCGCGGGAGCCCGGTACTCCTGGTGCAGGCGGTCCTCCGTCGCCGCGAGCAGCAGCTCAGGACGCCTGGTCAGGGCCTCCACGAGAAGCGCCGCGCGGCCGGCGTTGGCCGCCGCGTCCACATGCGGAACGGTACGCGGCAGCAGTCCGCGAGCGGTCTCGGTCAGCACCGGCTTACTCGGCACGAAGACCACCGGAACGATGGAACGCGCCGGATCCATCCGGATCGCCCGGGCCGCGCCCGCGTCCGTCCAGGCGAGGGTGAAGCCGCCGAGCAGGCAGGCGGCGACGTTGTCGGGGTGGCCCTCGATCTCGGTGGCCAGTTCCAGCAGCGCCGCGTCGTCCAGCCGCTCGGCGCCGCCTATGGTCACGGCTCGGGCCGCGACGATCCCGGCGCAGATGGCGGCGGAGGAGGAGCCGAGGCCGCGGCCGTGCGGGATGCGGTTGGCGCAGACCACCTCCAGGCCGCGCGGCTGCCCGCCCAGCAGGTCGAAAGCGGTGCGCAGGGACCGTACGAGCAGGTGGCTCTCGTCGCGCGGCAGAGTCTCCGCGCCCTCACCCGCGATGTCGACATGCAGGCCGGAGTCGGCGACCCGGACCACCACGTCGTCGTAGAGCCCCAGGGCCAGGCCGAGGGCGTCGAACCCGGGGCCGAGATTGGCGCTGGTGGCGGGGACGCGCACCCGGACGGCGGCGGCGCGGAACGCTGGACCGGCCATCGCTCGATGACTCTCCTTGTGTGACTGCGAATTTTTCAAAGAGGCTCGGAACACCGCCAGGGGCCGAGACGGGAGTCACGACGACACCGCGCAGAGAGGACAGCAGACGTCAACAGACGTGGCTCCGCTGTTGCTCTGCGTCGGGGCGGATTCAGTACAGCCTATCGAAGGATGGTTCAGTGGCGACATAGGGCGCACGGGAGGCGCACGATGCGTGTCGCACGCCGCCCTGTGCTCCTTTTCAGGCCAGGTCGTGCTTTCAGGCCAGCCCGAGCCGCTCGGCGGCCGCGTCCGCGTCCACCGGCACCGGCGTGGCCGGCCCGGCGCCCGCGACGGCCCACTCGGGGTCCTTCAGGCCGTTCCCCGTGACGGTGCAGACGATGCGCTGCCCCGGGTCGACCTTGCCCTGCTCGGCGGCCTTGAGCAGGCCCGCCACGCTCGCGGCGGACGCCGGCTCGACGAACACGCCCTCCTGGGCGGCGAGCAGCCGGTAAGCAGCGAGGATTTGACGGTCGGTCACCTCGTCGATGAGGCCGCCGGACTCGTCCCGGGCCCGCTCCGCCTGCGCCCAGGAGGCCGGGTTGCCGATCCGGATCGCGGTCGCGATGGTGTGCGGGTCCTTGACCGGCTCGCCGCGCACGATGGGCGCCGCGCCGGACGCCTGGAAGCCCCACATCCGCGGTGTGCCGGACGCGAGGCCGTCCGCGGCGTACTCCGTGTAGCCCTTCCAATAGGCGGTGATGTTGCCCGCGTTGCCGACCGGCAGCACGTGGATGTCCGGCGCGTCGCCGAGCATGTCCACGATCTCGAACGAGGCGGTCTTCTGCCCCTCGATACGGGCCGGGTTGACCGAGTTGACCAGGGCCACCGGGTACTTCTCCGAGAGCCCGCGGGCCAGCGTCAGGCAGTCGTCGAAGTTGCCGTCGACCTGGAGGATGCGGGCTCCGTGGACCAGCGCCTGGCCCATCTTGCCCAGCGCGATCTTGCCCTCGGGACCAGGACGGCGCACACCATCCCGGCCCGTACGGCGTAGGCGGCGGCGGAGGCGGAGGTGTTGCCGGTGGAGGCGCAGATGACGGCCTGCGCACCGGCCTCCTTCGCCTTGGTGATGGCCATCGTCATGCCGCGGTCCTTGAAGGACCCGGTGGGGTTGGCGCCCTCGACCTTGAGGTGGACCTCGCAGCCGGTGCGCTCGGAGAGCACCTGGGCGGGAACGAGCGGGGTGCCGCCCTCGCGCAGGGTGACCACGGGCGTCGTCTCGCTGACCGGGAGACGGTCGCGGTACTCCTCGATGATGCCCCGCCAGCCGGACCAGCGGGTGCCGGCCATGCGCGGGCGATCTGCCATAGCGTTCATGATTTCCTTTGACTCCCCATACTCCCCGGACGGGCCGTGCGCCCCGGACGGACCGGACTCTCCGGACGGGCCCTCGGAGGCGGCCGGGCCGCGCTCCCCGGGCAGACCGGACTTCCCGGGCAGACTCATTCGCCTCGTTCGCCTTCGACGCGCATCATGCTGGCGACGTCGCGGACGGTGTCCAGGCCGCGCAGCGCCCGCACGGTCGCCGACAGCGCGGCGTCGGTGGCGCGGTGGGTGACCACGACGAGGGAGGCCTCGCCGTCCTTGCCCTGCTGCCGGACGGTGTCGATGGACACGTCGTGCTCGGCGAAGACCGTGGCGACCTGCGCCAGCACGCCCGGCTTGTCGGCGACGTCGAGGCTGATGTGGTAGCGCGTGACGACCTCGCCCATGGGGCTGACGGGCAGCCGGGTGTACGCCGACTCCCCCGGCCCGGTGGTCTCGGCCAGCTTGTTGCGGCAGGCGGCGACCAGGTCGCCGAGGACCGCGGAGGCGGTCGGCGAGCCGCCCGCGCCCGGACCGTAGAACATCAGCTGACCGGCCGCGTCGGCCTCCACGAACACCGCGTTGTACGCCTCGCGGACCGAGGCCAGCGGGTGCGTCAGCGGGATCATCGCCGGGTGGACGCGGGCGGTGACCGACTGGCCGTCGGCGGCGCGCTCGCAGATGGCGAGCAGCTTGACCGTGCAGCCCATGCGCTTGGCGGAGGCGATGTCCGCGGCGGTGACCTCGGTGATGCCCTCGCGGTGCACGTCGTCCAGCCGGACCCGGGTGTGGAAGGCGATGCCCGCCAGGATCGCGGCCTTGGCGGCGGCGTCGAAGCCCTCGACGTCGGCGGTCGGGTCGGCCTCGGCGTAACCGAGGGCGGTGGCCTCGTCCAGCGCCTCGGAGTACCCGGCGCCGGAGGTGTCCATCTTGTCGAGGATGAAGTTGGTGGTGCCGTTGACGATGCCCAGCACCCGGTTGACCTTGTCCCCGGCCAGGGACTCGCGCAGCGGCCGTACCAGCGGGATCGCTCCGGCGACGGCCGCCTCGTAGTACAGGTCCCTGCCGTGCTGCTCGGCGGCGGCGTGCAGGGCCGCCCCGTCCTCGGCGAGCAGCGCCTTGTTGGCGGAGACGACGCTGGCGCCGTGCTCGAAGGCGGTCGTGATGAGCCCGCGGGCGGGCTCGATTCCGCCGATGACCTCCACGACGACGTCGATGTCGCCGCGTTTGACCAGCGCGGTGGGGTCGGTGGTGATCAGCTCGGCGGGGACGCCCTCCCGTACCCGGCCGGGCCGCCGGACGGCGACCCCGGCCAGCTCGACCGGGGCGCCGATACGGGCCGCGAGGTCGTCCGCGTGCGTCGTCATGATGCGCGCCACCTCTGAGCCGACCACTCCACAGCCCAGCAGCGCCACTTTCAGCGGACGCGTACGCATCATCCGACCTCGTTTCTCATCCATCTAGGTGGTGCACCAGTCTCACTCGCCGGACAGACCCCGCGGTGCCGGGTCCAGTATCCGAGATTGACCCCTGATTCTTTCAGAAATCTTAAACAGGGTCTTCCAGGTGAACTTCAAAGGGGCTGCACAGAGCCGCACGGACCGGTGGCTGAACAGGGCGTCGGCCGAGCTGCAAGGGCCCGCTGAGCAGGGCGTCGGCCGAGCAGCGGGGGCAGCCGGGGCCCTACCCGACAGCCCTACCCGACGTCGAGCCGCAGGAGGTCCTCCTCCGTCTCGCGCCGGACGATCACGCGCGCCTCGCCGCCGGTCACCGCGACGACCGGCGGGCGCAGCGCGTGGTTGTAGTTGCTCGCCATGGAGCGGCAGTACGCTCCGGTGGCGGGCACGGCGATCAGGTCGCCGGGCGCCAGGTCGGCGGGGAGGAAGGCGTCGCGTACGACGATGTCGCCGGACTCGCAGTGCTTGCCGACGACGCGCGCCAGCATCGGCTCGGCGGTCGAGCCGCGGGAGACCAGGGCGACGGAGTACTCGGCGTCGTACAGCGCGGTGCGGATGTTGTCGGACATCCCGCCGTCCACGCTGACGTACGTCCGCAGCCCGGGCAGCTCCTTGACCGTGCCGACCTCGTACAGCGTCAAGGTGGTCGGTCCGGCGATCGCGCGGCCCGGCTCCACCGACAGCCGCGGCACCGCCAGGTCCGCGCTCTCGCACTCCCGGGTCACGATGGCCCGCAGCGACCTGGCGATCTCGTGCGGCTCGCGCGGGTCGTCCTCGGAGGTGTACGCGATCCCCAGGCCGCCGCCGAGGTCGATCTCGGGGAGCTGCACGCCGTGCTCGTCGCGGATCTGCGCGAGCAGTCCGACGACCCGGTGCGCGGCGACCTCGAAGCCGGAGGTGTCGAAGATCTGCGAGCCGATGTGCGAGTGGATGCCGACGACCTCCAGGCCGTCGAGCTTGAGCGCGCGCCGCACGGCCTCGGCGGCCTGCCCGCCGGCGAGCGAGAACCCGAACTTCTGATCCTCGTGGGCGGTGGCGATGAACTCGTGCGTATGCGCTTCCACGCCGACGGTGACCCGGATCTGGACGCGCTGGCGCCGGCCGAGCCGCTCGGCGATGTGCGCGACGCGGGCGATCTCCTGGAACGAGTCGAGCACGATCCGCCCGACACCGCTTTCCACGGCCCGCCGGATCTCGTCCGTCGTCTTGTTGTTCCCGTGCAGGGCAATGCGCTCGGCGGGCATCCCGGCCGCGAGCGCGGTGGCCAGCTCACCGGCGGAGCAGACGTCGAGGTTCAGCCCCTCCTCGTGCAGCCAGCGGACGACGGCGCGGGAGAGAAAGGCCTTGCCCGCGTAGAACACGTCGGCCTCGTCGCCGAACGCATCGCGCCAGGCCCGGCAGCGGGCGCGGAAGTCGTCCTCGTCGAGGATGTACGCCGGGGTCCCGAATTCCTCGGCGAGCACTCGTACGTCGAGCCCGCCGACGCTGACAGCGCCGTCTTCGCCTCGGCTGACCGTACGGGACCACACGCGCGGGTCGAGGGCGTTGAGGTCGGCGGGGGGAGCGACGTAGTGACCCTCGGGGAGGACGTCGGCGTAGCGGGGCCCTGCGGGGTGGGCGGAACGGCTCATTTCGTAACTCTGCTCTCTTCAGAGAATGTCAGGGGCGCTGATGCCGAGCAGGGACAGGCCACCGGCGAGCACCGCCCCGGCGGCGTCGGCGAGAGCCAGCCGGGCACGGTGGGCGGCCGAGGGTTTCTGCTCGCCGCGCGGCAGCGGCGGGCAGGCGTCGTGGCAGCGGAAGAAGGCGTCAGCGGTGGCTTCGAGGTGCCGCGCGAGCCGGTCGGGCGCCCGGTGCCGGGCCGCGGCTTCGAGGACGCGGGGGTGGTCGGCGAGCAGGGCGATGAGCTCGGCCTCGCGGGGGTCGGCGTAGGGGGCGGGGAGGCTCTGCGTATCGGGCGAGTCGGTAGCCGATGTGCCGGTCTCCGACGCGCCGGTCGCCTCGGGCTGGAATCCCAGGTCGCGGGCGTTGCGAAGCAGGGCCCGGGTGCGGGCGTGGGCGTATCGGATGCGGAAGAGCGGGTTGGCCTCCCGCTGGGCCAGCAGCGTGCCGGGGTCGAGCACGGGCACGTCGTGGGCGGCGGGGCGCAGCAGCGCCCAGCGGGCGGCGTCGGACCCGAGCCGCGCGAAGAGGTCCCCGGCACCGGCGGGCACGGGCACGACGTGGAGCCGCTCGCTTCCGTGGGCCGGGGAGCTCGTGGACCGGGACATCGCGGGCGCGGACTGGAAAATCGCGGATGTGGACCGGGAAATCCCGGGCATGGACTGGGGAATCTTGGGCGCGGGCTGGGGAATCCCGGGCGTGGACCGGGAAAACTCGGGCTGAGGGGCGACATCGGCCTGCGCGCCCTGGGAGCGCAACAACCGGACGACGGTACGGGTCAGCAGGTCGGCCCGGAGCTCGTCGGCGGGCGCGAAGGAGACACGCGTTCCGGCGAGCGCGGCCCCGTGCCCGTACCGGACCCCTGCGCTCCGTACGGCCTGGACCAACTCCCGATGCCCGGCCCGCGCCACGGTGAAATTCAGGAATCCAGCCCCGGTGATCTCGACCCGGTCGATACCGGGGAGACCGGCCACGCGGTCTTGAAGGATCTCCGCGACGGCCCGCGGCGGCAGCCCCGCGGGCCGGGCGAGCTTCAGCGCGACGCTGCTGGCGTAATCCCCGCACCCACCGGCCCGCGCCCGCTCCACCTGCACCCGCTCGGGCACCGGCACCCGCAGCGCACCGTCCTCGACCGCACGTCGCACGGCGTGCAGCACGGTACGGGAGAGCTGGGCGGGCGTCACGGGACAAGCGTATGGGAGGAGGGGGGTGCCCACGCGAACCGGTTTCGCTCCTCGGGACGGCGGACTGGGCGGGGGCGGACGGCGCGACCGAGGGCCGCGCGGACGTCGTCAGCCGGACGGCCCCAGCAGGGGCGCCGCGTCCCCGGGCGTGCTGGCACCAGGCCGCCCGGGCCCTCGCCCCCGCATCAGCTCTTCCACCAGCCGCACCAGGTCGGCGGGCTCGAAGGGTTTCGCCAAGAACGCATCGACACCGACGGCCCGGCCGCCATGCCCCTCCAACTGCGTACAGGCGCTGATGATCGCGACGGGCACATGACACGTGCGGGCGTCGGCCCGCAGTAACGCGGCCGTATGCACGCCGCCGAGCCGCGGCATCACAGCGTCGAGGGTGATCACATCAGGCCTCACCTGGTGCACGATCTCCAGGCACTCGGCACCATCAGCCGCGGTCACGACCTCGAAGCCCTCCAGTTCGAGGTTGACCCTGATCAGCTGCCGGATGACCTTGTTGTCGTCGACCACAAGGACCCGGCCGGTCAAGCCAGGCACATCTGGAAGAGTAGGCGCGCCACCGCGGCTGCGTCCCGGTTTTGCCCACTTCCGCCACGTGCGAGGGACCTTTCCCCGACCGCCCACCGCACCGACACCCGATGCGGTAGAGCTCCCGCCCCGGCCCTACCGGCCCAGCGGGAGATACGCGTTCCTGATCACCCTCCCGGAGCTGGTAGTGTTCTACCCGTCGCCGAGAGAACAACGGCGGCAACGCCCCCGTAGCTCAGGGGATAGAGCAACGGCCTCCGGAGCCGTGTGCGCAGGTTCGAATCCTGCCGGGGGCACCTTGCATGAGGTGCCAAAAGACCCCGCCACCAGCCAAGTCGCTGAGTGCGGGGTCTTTGCTTATGTGCAGCCGGATGCCACCGTGAGCGGCCGTATGTCGGGTCCTGTGGACTATTCGTGGACAGGGACTCCGGCGCGTTCTCGCAGGTCAGCCTCCGGAAACACGAAGACCCCCGGACAGGTCCGGGGGTCCATTGTGGCGTGAGTGAGGGGCGAGTGGGCTCAGTCGATGTCGTCGTCCTCCTGGTCGCCCTGGTCGTCCTCGTCCAGCAGTTCGGCAATGCGGCGGTTGGCGATGTCCTCCCGGCCGTCCAGGCACTTCGCGTAGCGGCTCAGGAGCACTTCCACGCTGTTCCCTGCCCGCTCGGCCACCTCGGTTGGGTCCACACCGGCGTTGAGCCAGGTGGACAGGGCGGCGTGCCGCAGGTCGTACGGCCGACCGGCCAGCGGCGAGGCGACCTGGTCGGGCGCGAGCGCCAGGCGCCGGGCCTCGTCCCAGACCCGCCAATACGTGGTGGAGGCCACCACTCCCCCGCGCTCATTCGCGAAAAGCCATCCGTCTTTCGCCGTACCGAATTCATCGATGTGAGCGCGGAGCATGCGCACCAGGCGGGGAGGAATGGGGACGACGCGGGTTTCGTCCGCAGCCCGGTTCTTGAGGCCCCGGTGATCGTGCACGGAGTCGGTTCCGGTCCAGCGCTTACCGACAGTGGGGCGGGTCTTCTCCAAGATCAGCGAACCCCATCCCTTTTCGGGAAGCGTGCAGTCCTGCCGCCGCAGCCCGACTGCCTCCGCCGGACGCAGCCCACCGAAGTACATGCAGGCGAACAGCCCGACAAGCCGACGACCCCGAGCCCGCTTGTAGCCGCCCACGTAGGAGACCGCAGCGAGCAGTTCCCGAGCCTGCCGAGGGTTCACCACGACGCGGCGGTCAACCTGCTTGGTGACCTTCGGCAGCTTCCATTTCACGGTGGTCACCGGATTCTCCGGAAGCTCCCCAAGATCGACGGCATAGCCCAGCGCGTTGTAGAGAACAGAGCGCTTCCGCCGCACCGTCTCAGCGGCGGCCGGAGCCCCCTCAAGCGTCAGCTTGAGCGAGTCCAGGACGCGGCGGATGGCGGCGGGGTCCTTCAGCCCCGCCAGGGGCTGAGAGGCTTTCTCGACCCAGCGCAGAGCGTTCGCGATCTCAGTGGGCTGCGGCTCAGCGTCCTCGGACTGAACGACGAACGCCCAGCCCCGCAGTGCACGGCGCAAGGTCTCATCGTCCGGCCGGCCGGGACGGTCGTTGAGGAGTTCGGTCGTGACAAGGGTCAGCGTCTCGTTGATGCTGTCGCGCGAGTTGGGCGCGGCATGCGGCCACTTCATGTCGAGGTACTTGCGGGCGAACGCGTACCAGGTCAGGGACACCGTGACGGCCGTCGCCATCGACTCCGGAAGACCCGTCTCCGTGTCGAACTCCTCGCCGTTTTGTGCAGCCCGCATGAGCTTGGCACGGAAGTTGTCGGCAAGCGCCTTGGTACGGAAGGTTTCGGGGAACGGCTTAGCGTCCCCCACCTTCCAGCGCACTTCGTAAGAGGGCTTCTTCGTGGGTCGCTTGCGGATTCCCCAGATCCGAACGTCGTGAGATTTCACGCCGCCTTCCCAAGGCCGTTCAACCAGGCGGTGAAGTCACTCCGCCAGACGCGCAGTTCGCCATTCGGCAGCTTGATTGCATTCGGCGCCTGCCCGAGTTCGCGCCACCGGTAGAAGGTCCGACGGGAGACTCCGCCGAGTTCGCTCAGGACTTGCGGGACGGTCATCAGTTCGTCGCGACGGCCGCTCACGTCGGTTCTCCTTCCGTTCCAGAGGCGGGGTGATGGTGGCGGACAGCCATTCCTCGGCCGGGGTGAGGCCGGTACCGGCGAAGGCCCAGTGGGCGAGGACAAACGTCGTGTCGTCAGGGCCGGAGTCGGCGAGTGCGGCAGCTTGGGCACGGCGCCATTCGGCCCGCGCGTTCCTCAGTGCGCCGAGAGTGGTGGAGTAGCGGCGGGACTTGGTGGAGAAGTGGCCCCGGAAGCCGAGCATGTGAGCCCAGGCGCGGAGCCGGAGGTGTTCCAGGTCTTTACGGGCACCGAGGGCCCAGGCCGTTCGGATCATGCGACGTGCGTGCTCGGTGACGTCGAGCTGCGCGAGTTCGGCGATAAGCCGGAGCGGCCGGTCGAGGGCGCCTGTCGCGGTCTCGGCGCCCTTGGTGGCGTACTTGGCGATGTACGCGGCCACGGCCCGTTCCGTCAGCTCCGTGCCGTTGTCGAACTGGCGCCCGCGGATGGCCCGCACGTCGAGTTCCTTGCCGAAGGCGAACGTGTGAGTCCGGCCGTCGACCACGGGGCCGTTCACGCGTGCCTTGGCGGCGGCACGGATGGCGTCGGTCAGCAGCTCGGTAGTCGCCCAGGCCGGGGGTGCCGTGTCGCCACCGCCGGGACCGTCGAGGCGGATCACGGCGTGGAAGTGGACGGCCCCGCGCTTCTGGTACTCGGCGACCTTGGCAAAGGACAGCCGGGCATGGTGGCGGAAAGCCCGCTGGCTGAGCCCCGCCCGCTTCGCGACCTCCCGCCGCAGGTAGATGGAGAAGCGCCGCCACAGCGGCCCGGCGTGTGCGTTCCAGAGCACCGCGGATTCGTAGTCGTAGGTGGCCGGGTTGAGTGGGGTGCCAAGGACGCCGTCGTCCTGGTCGTGGAGGACTCCGCAGCGGCAGGGCCGGACAACACCAGCCGGACCAGTGGGCCGGTTGTGGACGGGGCCGAAGCTGGGGGCCGTGAAGGTGGCGAAGACGCGGGGATGGGTGGCGACCTCTTCGGGCGTGCCCTTGCCGCCGCGCAGTCCTGCCGTGATCAGGTGGAAGGTGTCCCGCCGGTAGGTCTCCGCGCAGGCCGGGCAGCGAGTGACACGGCGGTTGTTGCAGCGGACCAAGAGGTGACCGGCGGGCAGGTCGGCGGAATTCAGGTGATGCAGGACGCGGCCGATCTCACCGGTCTGCCGGTCGACCTGGTGCTCGGTGCGGTGGCCGTCGAGGCGGATCGGGTGGGTGCAGCCGCCGAGGCCGGAGAGCTGGCGGAGCAGGGCGGGCAGGATGCCGAGTGCCGCCAGGGTGCCGAGTTCGGGCAGCGGTGGCGGGGTGGTGCGCGTAATGATGGTGCTTCTCCTTTTCGGCTTCGGTCGTGAAGGGGTTGGGCTGCCGGGGCGGCGGATGCTTGGCGGTATCGAGGCCGCCCCGGCAGTCATGCGGTCAGCGGCGGCGGTGGCCCCGCTGACTAGTGAGCAGCGAGCGCATGACGACGGCGGCCAGGGCGACGGAGACGGCCGCGATGGCGACGGCGGCGAGCAGGGCCGTCAGGACGATGCCGACGGTCACCACGGCGCCGACCGTTCCGGCGCTGAGCCCGATCGACGGCGCCACCCGGCGGGCGGGCATGGGCGCGGCGGTGTGCTGGCAGGTGCAGGCCGGCACGTGGCTGTGCTGGGCCGCCGGAACGGCCGAGCTGATCACGTGAGCTGACGGCAGGGTCGGAGCCTCGGGGTACTGCGGGCGGAACAACATGGCGATCACCTCTCAGCTACTCGTCTAGTCATGTGTGCCGTTTACGGCGTCGACGCCGGACCGCGTGCCGGATTCGACGGAGGGCGCAAGGCCGGTGTGGGAGAGCCAGAAGCCGAAGAGGGCGATCACGGCGGCGACCCACAGGCGGACGCCGAGGAACTTGATCGCGGCCCAGGCGATGACTCCGAGGACGAAGACCAGGGGCAGGCTGACGGTCACAGACGGGGCCTTTCAGCGGACGGGGCAGCGGTGGGTGCGGGCGGCCAGTTCGGCGGCGGCGCGGGTGTCGTAGTCGTTGGAGAAGTCGCAGCGCGGGGCGGTGCACACGGCGGTGTGCTTCTCCCGGCCGCGCTGGTCGTAGGCGGTACCGACGCGGACCGGGCCGGTGCGGGCGACGTTGCGGAAGCGGCGGAGCATGGACACGGGATCTCCTTTCAGAGCTGGCTGGCGATGGCGTCCGCCAGGGGCGCCGAGACGCCAAGGCGAGCGCGCAGGGTGGAGGTGTCGATGGGTGAGCCGGTGCGGGTCAGGTGTTCGTCAGCGACCTTCCGGGCGTGGTTCACCAGGGCGGCCGGGACATGCGGCGCGGGAGGTTGAGGAGGAGGCGCTGGGTCGGCGGGCGGCACCGCGGTTTCCGGCTCGGTGGGTACGGCCACGGGGTCCGGCTCGGGCTCGGGTTCCAGACTGGTGTGGGCGAGCAGGGTTCCGCCGAGGAAAGCGACGGCCGGCCACCCGGCGACGAGGATGCGCAGCCAGGCCGGTACGTCGTCCAGGTGAAGGAGTCCAGCCGTGGCGACGTTCGCGCCCAGCGAGGCGGCCAAGGCAACGAGGAACCAGCACCAGCCCGCGGCCTTGGACGAGCCGGACCGCAGGCGCCGCCAGGCCGCGACAAGCAGCAGGTCGACCGAGACCGGGTAGGCCCAGGCCTTCCACCCGTCCTGTCCGGCCGCCGAGGCAAGGTCGTGAAGGTGGGCGAAGGACAGGGCAGCGGCGATGACCGCCTGTACGAACACCGCGTCGACGCGTGCCATCTGAGCACGCACGGGCGGCCTCCTTCCGGATTCAGGCATGGCGGGGGTAGGGACATGGCGCGAAGCGGTCGCGCCCACCGAAGGGAAGTGCGGATCAGCCGCTGACCGGAACCGGCTTGATCAGGGACGGCGTGGCGTCGCTCGGCACGGCGGGCGCGTCAGGCCGGAAGGGTTCAAGCGCGGCCAGGACCGGGACGAGATGAGCCGTGTCCCGGCAGACGGCGGCGGCATCGCCGAGCGACAAGTAGGGCGTACGGATGCGGGACCAGCCGCCGGAGGTGTCCCCGGCGACGGCGAGCCCCGGCATTTCGGGGGCGATGGCGCAGGCCGCTCCGACCGCTTCGGGGGCGATGTCGCCGAGCGCCATCTTCGCCGACGCTTCGTCGTTCACGCGGTGGCAGACACGGCCGGTGAGCTGGGCCCGGAGCATGGTGGCGCCCTTGCCCAACTCGGCGCCGAACCGCTGTCCGCACACCTCCAGGTAGATGCCGGCGGCACGGCCGAGCTGAGCAAGCCGGATGAGCTGGGTGACCATCTCGTCCCGCCGTTCCTCATCCTTGCGGGTGGCGACGAGGAACAGTTCCGCCACCTCGTCCACGAACAGCACCACCGGCACCGGCCGTTCATCCTCCGGCAGCCCCCAGATATCCGAGGTGATCTCCTCATCCGGGGTGCTGGAGGCGATGCCTTGCCGGGCCTTGATCAGGTCGTACCGGTCTTCCATCAGCCCGATGAGCGCGGGCAGCAACTCAGCCGCCTGTGCGGGATCGGTGGCCAGCGCGGACAGCCGCGGGGCGAAGGGCGCCAGCTCCACACCACGCTTGCAGTCGATCCCGACCAGCGCGACCCGATGCTGAGCCAATCCGGCTATCAGGTGGCGCAGGAACATGGACTTGCCCGACAGCGTCGCGCCCAGCGTGAGCTGGTGCGGGATGGTCCGATAGTCCCGGACGAACGGCGTAGCGTCCTCCCGGAGAGCCACCGGCACCTTGAGGAAACCGCCAGCCGTCTTGCGGGGCATCCGCACCTTCCGCAGCACGTCGAAGCCGACGAGCCGGAGTTCGACCACTCCAGGCTCGACCTCTTCGACGTACACGGCGTGAACGCCCCAGGCGTGGCGGAGCCGTTCGGCCGAGGCTGCCAGGTCCGCCGGTTCCTGCCCAGGCGCCAGCCGAAGCCGGACCCGCAACCCGGTCGCGGTCGGGCGGATGAGCCCCCGGCGCGGCGGCACCGGCCGGACCTCCCGGTGCGTGAGCGCCTGAGTCGCCCAGGCCCGGAGCCGGGAGGGCGGAACGGTCAGCCCGCAGGAGTCCATGACGGACCCGTACGAGCCGAGCAGCCGGATGGTGGAGATCGGCAATCCGAGCGTCGACCAGTACGCGGCCGGATGCTTGGCCCGGAGGTAGGTGGCCCCGCCGACCGTCGCGGCGACGGGACCACCCACTTCCATCAGCGTCAGCACATCAGCCATTAGGCTCAGGCCCCCACCGGGACCGGCATGGCGGCCGGGGCGATGGCATCGGCGCGGTAGGCGATGCCGTGGCGCTGCTGCCCGTTGAAGACGCTCTCCCACGGGCGGGCGATCAGGCCCAGCAGGGTGACCGGCGAACCGAGGGCCAGCCCGTCCGTCACCCCGCTCTCCGGCACGGTCACCTGAAGCAGCGAGGACTCGCCGCCGTCGATGTAGACGACGCCGAGCTTCATCAGCGCCTCACCGCTCACCGCGTCCTTGGCGATCTCGCCGGTCTGCCGGTCCTTCACCTTCGGCTCCGGCGCCTCGGTCAGCAGGATCGTGGCGGATGAGATGTCGACTCGGATGGAACGCAACTTCTTCTCCTTGTCTCGCACAAAGACACATCTCAGCTAGTTGTCTAGACGAGACGCCTACGACGAACCCGAACGAGCGGGAACGAGGACCACTCTGACACACAACTCAGCCACTCGTCTATACGAGTATGCCTGTTGGTGTGTACGAGTCCGGAGAAGACTCGGCCACCCAAGGGGGTCAGGTAGCGGGCAGTTGGTAGGCGAGGACGTACGCGTCAGCCGCCATCACCGTGTCGCAGACCTCGACCGCACGCCCCTCCCCGTCGAAGGCCGTACGGACCAGGTGGATCACGGGGACGCCAGAGGCCAGCCGCAGCATCCGCACCTCCGCAGGGGAGGGCATACGGGCTCGAATCTCCTCATCGAAGTGGTCCAGGCAGTGGCCCAGCTCTTCCAGCCGGGCATAGATGCCGCCGGGGCCGGGGTTGGGCTCGGCGATCGGGGTGCCCCGCGCGATGTCGAGAGGAAGGTACGAAGTCGCGAACTCGACCGGTCGCCCGTCGAGCAGATAGCGGCGACGGCGAGCCAGGACCTTGCGCGGTGAGCCGAGCCGGGCCGAGATGTCCTGCGAGGGCCGCTCCTCCTTGACCTCCAGGCTGTCCACCTCGGGACGGCTCCCCGCGGCTTCGGCCTCCACGGTGAACGCCGACTTCCCTTGATCACGGTGCCGCCGGGCGAAGCGGTCGGAGGCCAGACGCCGGACCGGCGGCCGGGGCCGGACGAAGACACCCTTGCCGTGTTCGGAGACGGCCAGCCCTTCCTGCTGGAGCAGCGAGAGCGCGTTGCGGACGGTCATTCGCGAGACACCAAAGTGGTCCACCAGCTCAGTCTCGGAGGGCAACTTGTCGCCCTCCCGGAAGCGCCCCTTGTCGATCGCTTCGCGGAGCTGGTCGGCGATCTGCCGGAAGACCGCACGGTCGCTGGTCGGGTCCAGCGCGCCCAGGAGGCCCGAGGCGAGAGGAGGCATGTACGTACTCCTTTAGGTATCTAGACGAGCGGCTGACCCGTGTTGCTACGGTGAGAGCCTAGTCAGCCGAGAGGGCAGAGGAACTTGAGCAGTGATCGCCCGCACTCCGTGAGCGTCGCCGGGGTCATCGTCGACGACGCGGGCCGTGCCCTGCTGATCAAGCGGCGGGACAACGGTAAGTGGGAACCGCCGGGCGGCGTGCTCGAACGCGGGGAAACCATCCCCGACGCCTTGCAGCGCGAGGTCCTGGAAGAGACCGGCATCAAGATCGCGCTTCCCGCGACCCTCACCGGCGTCTACAAGAACATGACCGGCCTGATCGTCTCCATGGTCTTCCGCTGCGAGGCGATCGACGGCACCCCGTCCACTGGAGCGGAGACCCGCGAACTGCGCTGGGTCACCCGTGACGAGGTCGCCGAGCTTGCCGACGAGGCGTACGCGATCCGCGTCCAGGACGCACTCGACAGCGCATCCCCGCCGGCCGTCCGCGCCCACGACGGCGTGCGACTCGTCTAGCACAAAACCACTGTCCACGGCCGCCTACCAGCACGGAGGAACTTGTATGGACGAGTATATGAGTAGCCCGCGAGTCTGGGGCCTGATGTGCCCAGGTTCTTTGGAAGAGGTCGCCAGAGCCCGTCACTGGACCCGCGACATCCTCAGCGGGCACCCGTGCGCGGACGACGCGGAACTGATCGTCGGCGAGCTGGGCGCCAACGCCCTCGTCCACACGGCGAGCGGCGGAGGTGCCGGCACCTTCCACGTCACGTTGTCCCTGTCGCCGCAGCGGGTCGCGGTCTCCGTCACCGACTCCGGCGGCCAGCCCTACGAGCCCAAGGTCACCGAGGCCGACAAGGACGACACCCACGGCCGCGGACTCAGCATCGTCATGACCCTCGCGTGCCGCCTCAACATCACCGGCAACCAGCACGGCCGAACCGTCACGACCGAACTCCACTCCCCCGCGGCAGGAGCCACAGCATGCTGAAACCCCGCCTGCGTCTACGACCCGGCTACTGGTGCGAATGCTGGACGCTCTCACCGTCCACGGGGCGGCGTCCCGTACTACTCGCCTCGATCGAGCACGACAGCCCGGGCCAGGCCACCCGATGGGTCCGCGTCACGATCCGGACCATCGCGTCGGCACTCGACCGGGGACCGGCCCACGAGGCGTGGGACTGGGTCAGGCACGGCTACAAGGACGCCGAGGACGCCCTGACCAACGGTGAAGCGGCCACGTTCGCCGTCAACCAGGAGGACACCCGCCTCGAATGGATCCTCCGGCCGGTGACCTTCTTACCTCTCGCCCACCGCGAAGCCGTGGTCCTGCCTGAATGCGCGTATCAGTTCGCGTGCCCCACCACGCACAAGATGGGGCGAAACCAGCCCCACGACGGTTGAGTTACAACCTTCTCTACAGGTTCAAGGCGGCTCGCAAGCTCGCCGCGCGCGGCCCGGCTCCCCGGGCCGCCGCTCCTGTCTCCGCCCCGCTCCGGCCCGGTCCGCCCAGCCGCGCGGCAGCAGCAATCACCTTGGCTGAGGAGAGGGCGCCGTCGTGGCTGGGGGTCGGCTCCAAGGCTTTCCCCACCTCCCCGATTCGGGTCCCGCGTCGGGCAAGGCCAGGGGGCCACTCGTGCTCATTGCGGGCAGGGGCAAGCCTGCCCGAGTTGCCGAGCCAGCGTACGGCCCCCTGACCATGCCCGACCCCAAACCGGGCAGGACACCGGCCAAACCCGCTCCGCCGACTTGGACGAGTCATGCACCGATTATGCGGACCGCACATCAAATCGAAGTAGCCTTGAGACAGAGAGTAACGGAATCTCTGGAACGGGCCAAAAATGAAGAAGGATCATTTCACCTGGACGCCGAAGCGCACCACAAGATCGGCGGCAAGGTTCTACGAGCAGCACGCAAGAGATCTCGTCCACATGGCATCAACCGAAGCCATATTCAAGCGCTACGAAATGATGATCGACGCGATAGGAAATACGTTTGGACACTTGTCACCCGACGGGCCAGAGGGAGTTTTTCCTGAATTCTTCGAGCAACGTAGAAATCTCAGAAAGATGATCGATGATTCGATCCCAGTGAGAACCGAGTTTGGCCTGACTCGATGCGTCGACAGCTTCCTTGTCTACGTGTCAGATGCCCTCACGGAAGCCATGGTCGCCCGCCCAGAACTACTGAAGACCAAGGAGCAGGTGGCCCTAGCTGACGTACTCTCACATGGAAGCCTATCCGAATTCGTCTCCTGGGCAGCCGAAAAGCGGGTGACGAAACTATCCTACGAAGGGCTGGACGAAATCTCTCGCTACGTCGAGAAAAACTTGGGCCTGTCAATTCACCAGGAGGAGCCGGATTGGCTTTCCCTGAAACGCGGCGTAGCAATTAGGAATTTGATTGTACATAGACGCGGAATCATTGACGAACGATTCAAGATGCAGATCCACGACCCCTCACTCACGAGGGGCGATCTATTTAGAGTCACCCACGACGATTACTTGCATACCGCCAAGAGCGCCATGAAAATTGTCGGAGAGTTTGACACGCGCATTGCGGTGAAGTTTTCCCTGGAAACAATAGATGCGCAATCGGAGCCTTGGTACTCGCCTGGACGATGGGGCGAGGACGCCGACCAACATCGCCATGCAATCGATCACGCGGACTGATGAAGCAGGCACTAGCAGCCGGCGCTATCAACGAATAGGAGATAGCAGTGGTATTCCCCCCAAAGCGGTTTTCATCCGCCGTACCCGATGCATCGGTGAACTACGGGCTAGGCCGCGACCGGACTCAGAGGTGTCGGTGATTCTCAAGCTCAGGGCGAAGCCGCCTCCCAGCCTCTCAGGCATCAGTCGTCACTAAGATCCATCCATGACCACAGAGAAACTAGGCAAGATCCTCGGCTCAGTGGCAAAGAGGATGCGTGCCGACTTTGAGCAGTCGCAGAACTTCAACCACAATGGCGAAGCTGGAACGTCACGCGAGGTACTGATTCAGGAATTTCTGTCCGGATATCTGCCAGCACACGTAGAGGCGGTACACAATGCGGAGATTATCGCCGCAAATGGAGATGTATCGCCACAATGTGACATTGTCCTCATTGATCGCGGGACGCCTCCGTTCACTACCCTCAACGGGTTTAGGATCATCCCCAACGAATGCGTGTACGGCATGGTAGAGGTTAAGACCAAGCTGGACAGCACTCAACTCACGGATGCCTGCAACAAGATCAGTCGGATGCGAAGGATCCCCAAGACTTCATACCGACCGATCCCCGGAACGATTCCACGCTCCACCAAAGCGTACGGTGCGACGCACAATTATTTTCCGACGTCGGGCATGATCGTTGCGTTCGACAGCCTCAAGCTGGAAACCATCGGCAGTCATCTCATGGACTGGTGCCGGACTCGCAATCCGATCGATTGGCCAGACAGCGTGTGGGTTGCAGGGAAGGGACACCTGCAGTGGGGCGACCCGCGGAATGGCTCACTCTTCAGATCCCCAGTAGCAGGCGCATCACTCATCCAGATCGATGCCCTGCCCGAGCAAGACATCCTTCTCTCGCTGGCCCTGCATCTCAACATCCATTTCTCTGATGCATGGATGAATCCGCTTGACCTCATTCCGTATTCCGGCGCGACACCTTTGGGGCACTTCGCAAGGCAATGGACCATCTAAGGTAACCATTTTGTAGATCATTCCCTCTGTCGCCACTCCGGCAATGGCGACAGAGAGAATGCTCCCCTTACTGGTCGATCTTAGGGACGACCTCTCCGACGAAGCGGCCGTCATCAGATCGGTAGATGACCCCAACGTCATACCGATCGAGCAGTGTGTATATATCGGGAGCGGGAGCGGCCGGCAAGAGGATGACCCGCTTGGGCTCACCTTCTTGCCCTGGTGCCTTGACATAGCGGCTGTAGTCCAGGATCTGCCCGAGAGCCATCCGTACATCCTCTCGGGAGTTCGAGCCCTTCGCCTCGTAGAGCACGTGGTCCGTGGCGTCGTACAGGTCCGTGCGGAGGGTTGAGGTGAGACCCTGCACCTTGATCTGGAAGGCGCCGGTCTGATGTCCGGCAGACTCCAAGTGCGCCTTATATGCCTGCGTCAGTTCCGCCTCGCGGCGGACGGCGATGGTGGCAGCAGCCGCAGCCCGGAGACTCAGCTTGGTACTGAATGCCTCAGGGACCACAAACGTGCCGCTGGTCTCCGCGTTGGGGGCCGCCTTGCGCGTGGAACTCCTCTTACGCCCGGACTGCTTGGGGATCGGCAACTCACCGCTTGTTGCCGGGTCTGACTGGAACATCGCCGCGGTGACAACCTGAAACGGCACGAGCTCCGCCGTGGTGTGCTCAGCGGGAGGGATCACATCCTGGCTCGCACGTTGAACAGTACCCTCGGGACGCAGGCGGAAGACGATGACATCGCGCTCGTTGCCATCCTCGCCATGAACCCTGCGCCACACATACGGCTGCATCCCGTCCAGGGTGAACGTCCCAAGGTATCGGTGCGTCTTCGTATCGCTACCAGGCACCTTGCCCACTCGTGTGAACACGCGAAGCACGCGGCCTTGCTCCGCGTGCCGAAGAATCGCCCTGTTCCCTGAGCCGGCGACGCCGTCGAAGGTCTGGTCACCCGACTTACCGGCGCCGGTGTACTCAAAGACGGGGCCCAGCTCGTCTTCTTCAGCCAGCCAGCCGTCGTAGTATCCGGCCTGCTCGCCCACGTCCGGGTCCGAGTAGAGGTTCACGCTGTGCATGTCTTCAGAGGGACAGATCCCTCCCTGGGGGCTCCCCCCGAACACTGCACGGATCTCGGTGCGCGTGCGGACATCGCCGGGGTTCATCCCCTCAACGTTAGTAGCCATGGCCTGACCCTAGGTCACCCCGCTGACAGTCACACCAGTCTCCTGTAGGGCGCCGGGGGGATGGAGCCACACAGCCAATCCTCCAGGCCGCGGACTAGCCGTGGACTGGCATGGGGCGGGCAGCCACCTCTGAGGCGCTGAGCTGGTGAAACGCATGAAGCGCAAGCGGCCTCCGGAGCCGTGTGCGCAGGTTCGAATCCTGCCGGGGGCACCTTGTATGAGGTGCCAAAAGACCCCGCCACCAGCCAAGTCGCTGAGTGCGGGGTCTTCGCGTATGTGCAGCCACGTGCGGCGCCCCCTACCGACGTCAGCAGATCAGGGGACGTAAGACTCCCTCATGGCGCCAAGGCGGCGCCATTGCGCATGATGCGCTTCAGTCGTCGATCGCGAAAGCTCGGTGACGAAGACGAGCGACTACCAGCAGCTCCTTCTGCAACGTGCGCCGGTTCCTACCGCGCGTCTTGAGTGCGTGGCAATTCGGGCAGAGCGCGATCATGACTTCTGGGGTGTCCTGCCCAGTACGTGCCAGGCCGTTGACATGGTCAACCTCCAGGATTGATTCGTCAGCATCGGTGCGCTCGAGTGGGTGCCCCATGCAGGCGGGGTTTTCGCAGCGACCTTCGCTGCGGATGATCACTGCTTCGCGGGCAGCAGGTGAGCGCAGGTATCGCTCCACTTGAGCGAGCCTGGATCGGCAGGTTCGGCCGGCTGCTGTTCGGTGAGCAGCCGCCGCCAGTTGCTTGTGCTTCTCCCGGGCGCTGATCTGCTCCGACTCCGAGGCTGAGTCCACCTCGATGGGGATGACGTCGAGAGAGTCGTCGTGGAGCTGCCCGTCATCCTGACGGAGAGCTTCTACGACCTCCGGGGGCCAGGTGTCCTGCATCGGCGAGGGGACAGGGGCGAGGATCCAAACGAACTCTCGACGTTGCTGGCCGTCTTGTCCGCGTCCCCAGCGTCGCCGTCGTTGGACGATGACGGCCCAGGTTTCGAACGTCCAATGGCCTTTATAGGGCTTGTGCCAGTAGCGCAGGGCCTTCTGCTGCTTCTGGTGCTCCGCCATGGCGCGATTGCCACCGGTCAGGTTCTGATCGCCGGACAGGCCGTCGCCCGTGTAGGCAATCCAATTCGTCTCCGGGATGCGCCGGTCGGCGTAAGGGCCCTTGTCATCCGAGTAGACGGTGAGGATGCCATCTGCAAGCGGAGTGATCCCCAGGACGCGATTGCCACCATAAACGTCGGCGATGGCGTTGCGATGTGGGTATGGCTCACCGGGCAAGGGGCGCAAGCGGGTGGAAATCTGTCCAGCCATCAACTCCTGTAGGCCCAAAGCTTGGAGCAGGGGTGCGGGCGTGGGCGTGAAGAATCGCACGAGCAGGGTGCTCACCGCCCATGCCGCCAGTTCTAGGTCTTCGGCCAGACGGTCGTAGTCCTGCTTCGGCAGCCCGGCAAGCGGGTTCGCCTGGTCTAGCGCAGACAATTTGGGGCGTCGCCCCTGGCTCGTCAGGGGAAGGCCGTCAGACTGTGCCACTTCCCACAGCTTGTCCCGCTGCAGAGCCCAGAAGGGATACAGCACATCCTGCTGCCCGTTGGCGGAGTCGGTGAACGCGACGAGCAGGGGCCCCACCGCCTCCTTGACCACTGACCAAGGCTGCTCGCGCGGACGCCCATGTATCGCTTGGGCTATGGCCCACAGGAGCAGCAACGGGCGGTGCAGAGGCTGACCCGTGCGCCGGTGGGCGGGGTGCAGCTTCCCTATCCGCCCGATCAAGTCTCGCCCATCGGCCACTTCGGCACTCCAGTCCCCTAGGTACGACTAGTAGGACTATCTGACCAGAGCGAGGTCCGACTGGAGCAGGTGGGGCGGCTGGACCCAACGGCAGATCCGGTGGCCGCCGGGGCGAAGGCGTGTTTCGGCCAACTCACCGGCTCGTTCCGGATGGCTCGCCGATGGCGCCATAACTGTGCCACAATGGCGTCATGGACCTCACGCCGTACGTCGACAGCCTCCGGTATGAGCTCGCAGTCGCCGCAGACGCCGGCGGTGACGAAGCCCGCGCGTTGGCCGACCGACTCACCGCCCCCCTCGAATCGGCCGCTCGGCTCACCCTGCTGAACGCGCTGTCCGCCGCCATGGACCAGGTCAACCAGAACCTGGCGCCGGGCTCGGTCGTCGTACAACTACGCGGCATCGAGCCCGAGTTCGTGGTAACGCCGCCTCCAGCCCCGGCCCCGGTCTCGGACGCGGGTCCAGGACCGGTTACGGACCTGGCCCCGGGCTCGGACCCGGCTCCGGCCCTGGGCCCCGCCGCCGAGGCCCGCTGGGAATCCGTGGGGCACGAGGCGGAGTGCTGCGCCCCCGGCGGCCACATCCGTCTCCGGTTCGCCGACGCGAGCAGTCTCGAATCGGCCGCCGCGCTCTTCGTTCCCGCCGTCCGGGACGACGACGCGCTGGCGCTGCGCATCCCCAGCGACGGCGGCATTTCCACCCTGCGGGCTGTCCTGGCGGCCCTGGACAGCGCGTCCATCGAGGCCGAGGCGCTCACGGTGCACACCCCTGATCTCGATGACGTCTTCGTCGCCCTCACCGGGGTCCCGCAGCCCGGCGGCTGGGGCAGCGGCCGGTAGCCCAACCGCGCCCCGCCCGCCCCGGTTTCGCCGCCTCCGCCGCCCCACCCCGCGTCGTCGTGCGCGCGCCCGCCGCGAGGAGATCTCCGACCGGGCGGCACCGCTCAGCGACGACGGCACCACCGCCTACGCGTCGGTCACCCGCGGGTGCCGCGGCCGGGCGGGAACGGGAGACCTACGTCGTGGGCTGGGGCCCCGCCGAGGATTGCGGCGGCTCAGCGGGCCGCGGAGGGACCGCCTCCTCAGCGGGCCGCGGAGGAACCGCCGCCGACCCGGGACACCTTGTCCAGCACACCGGGCAGCCTGTCGAGGAACGTCGCCACCTCGTCGTCGCCGATGATCAGCGGCGGAGCCAGCCGGATCACCCCCGGCGCGACGGCGTTCACCAGCAGACCCGCGTCCTGGGCCGCCTGCTGCACCTCGGCGGCGAGCGGCTCGGTGAGGACGACGCCCAGCAGCAGGCCCGCTCCGCGGACCAGCTCGACCAGCGGGTGGTCAAGCGCCGCGATGCCCTGCCGCAGCCGCTCGCCCTGCCGGGTGACGTGGTCCAGGAGCCCGTCGGCGGCGATGGTGTCGAGTACGGCGAGGGCCGCGGCGCAGGCGACCGGGTTGCCGCCGAAAGTGGTGCCGTGCGTGCCGGGCGTCAGCAGCTCGGCGGCCTCGCCGAAGGCGAGGGTCGCGCCGATCGGCAGCCCGCCGCCCAGGCCCTTGGCGAGCGTGAGGACGTCCGGCTCGACGCCCTGCGCCTGGTGCTCGAACCAGTGGCCGGTCCTGCCGATGCCGGTCTGCACCTCGTCCAGGACGAGCAGCGCTCCGGTGGCGCGCGTGATCTCCCGGGCGGCGGCCAGATAGCCGGGCGGCGGTACGACGACGCCGTTCTCGCCCTGGATCGGCTCGATGACCACCAGCGCGGTGTCGGTCGTGACGGCCGCGGCCAGGGCCGCGGCGTCACCGAAGGGCACATGGGTGACGTCGCCGGGCAGCGGCTCGAAGGGGGTGCGTTTGGCGGGCTGCCCGGTGAGTGCGAGGGAGCCCATGGTGCGGCCGTGGAACGCGCCCTGCGTCGCGACCATGCGGCTCCGCCCGGTCATCCTGCCGATCTTGAAGGCCGCCTCGTTGGCCTCGGCACCGGAGTTGGAGAGGTAGACGCGTCCGGCCCGGCCCGACAGGGCCAGGAGCCGCTCGGCGAGCAGGACCGGCGGCTCGGCGATGAACAGGTTCGAGACGTGGCCGAGGCGGCCGACCTGCTCGCTGACCGCCCGTACGACGGCGGGGTGCGCGGTACCCAGGGAGTTGACGGCGATGCCGCCGACGAAGTCCAGGTACTCCTTGCCGTCCGCGTCCCAGAAGACGGCGCCCTCGCCGCGCACCAGCGGCACCCGGGGAGTGCCGTAGTTGTCCATCAGCGACGACTGCCAGCGCCGGGAGAGCTCCGCGTTCGCCCCCGCGGCGGATTGCGCTGCCGCGGCGGATTGTGCTGCCGCGCTCATCCGATGCCCCTTTCGAGTCGTTCGTAGTAGGAGAACCTGTCGTCGGCCGCGTCGTCCGGCATCACGAGCGTGCCGATCTCCTCCCTGGTGAACATCTCCAGCAGCACCGAGTGCTGGACACGGCCGTCGATCACGCGGGCGCTGCCGACGCCGTTGCGCACCGCGTGCAGGCAGCCGGCCATCTTGGGCACCATGCCGTCGGCCAGTCCCGGCAGCAGCTTCTCCAGCTCGCTGGCGCTGAGCCTGCTGATCACCTCGTCGCTGTGCGGCCAGTCCGCGTACAGGCCCTCGACGTCGGTGAGGACGACCAGCGCGTGGGCCCGCAGCGCGACGGCCACCGCGGCGGCCGCGGTGTCGGCGTTGACGTTGTAGACGTAGTGGTCGTCGGCGCTGCGGGCGATGGAGGAGATGACCGGAATGTGACCGTCCGCAAGGAGTGCCTCGATGGCGCTGGTGTGCACCGCGGTGATCTCGCCGACCCGGCCGATGTCGACCGGCTCGCCGTCGACGACGGGACGGTGCTTGACCGCCGTGATGGTGCCCGCGTCCTCACCGGTCATGCCGACGGCGAGCGGGCCGTGTCGGTTGATGCGACCCACCAGATCACGCTGCACCTGTCCGGCGAGGACCATCCGCACGACGTCCATGGCCTGCGAGGACGTGACCCGCAGGCCCGCCTTGAACTCGCTGACCAGGCCCTGCCGTTCGAGTTCGGCGCTGATCTGCGGGCCGCCGCCGTGCACCACGACCGGCTTGAGCCCGGCGTGCCTGAGGAAGACGACGTCGTTGGCGAAGGTCTGCAGCAGTTCTTCGTCGACCATGGCGTGGCCGCCGAGCTTGATGACGCAGGTGGTGCCCTGATGGCGGCTGAGCCAGGGCAGCGCCTCGCTCACGGCCCGCGCTTTGGAGAGGGCGGGGTGCTCCCGCGTGCTCGTCCTCATGAGGAGTACGCGCTGTTCTCGTGGACGTACTCGGCGGTCAGGTCGTTGGCCCAGAAGACGGCCGACTCGCCGCCCGCCGCGAGGTCGGCGGTGATGACGACCTCCCTGCCGCGCATGTCGACCGCGTCGCGGCTCTCGCCGATCGCCCCGTTCACGCAGACCCGGACGCCGTTGATGGCGACGTTCAGCCGGTTTGGCTCGAAGGCGGCGGAGGTGGTGCCGATCGCGGAGAGCACCCGGCCCCAGTTGGGGTCCTCACCGTGGATGGCGCACTTGAGCAGGTTGTTGCGGGCGATGGAGCGACCGACCTCGACGGCGTCGTCCTCGGTGGCCGCGTTGACGACCTCGATGCGGATGTCCTTGGAGGCGCCCTCGGCGTCACCGATGAGCTGCCGGGCGAGATCGCCGCACACCGCCCGTACCGCCTCGGCGAACTCCGCCTGGTCCGGGACGACCTCCGAGGCGCCGGAGGCCAGCAGCAGCACGGTGTCGTTGGTGGACATGCAGCCGTCGGAGTCGATCCGGTCGAACGTCGTACGCGTCGCCGCGCGCAGCGCCGCGTCCAGGGGCTCGCTGTCCAGATCCGCGTCGGTGGTCAGGACGACCAGCATCGTGGCCAGGCCGGGGGCGAGCATGCCCGCCCCCTTGGCCATGCCGCCGACGGTCCAGCCCGCCGGGCTCCGCACGACGGCGGTCTTGTGCACGGTGTCGGTGGTCTTGATGGCGATCGCGGCCCTCTCGCCGGCGTCCGCGCCGGCGGACAGGTCCGCCGCCGCCTTCCCGACTCCGGTGAGCAGCTTGTCCATCGGCAGTCGGACGCCGATCAGCCCGGTGGACGCGACGGCGACCTCGTCGGCGCTGTGGCCGTCGACCACCGCGGCCACCTTCTCGGCGGTGGCCCGCGTGTCCTGGAAGCCCTCCGGTCCCGTACAGGCGTTGGCGCCGCCGGAGTTGAGGACGACGGCGCTCACCGCGCCGCCCTTGAGGACCCGTTCGCACCACACCACGGGCGCCGCCTTCACCCGGTTGGCGGTGAGGACGCCCGCCGCGGCCCGGCTCGGACCATGGTTGACCACCAGGGCCAGGTCCGGGCTGCCATTGGACTTGATTCCGGCCGCGATACCCGCGGCCGAGAATCCTTGTGCTGCCGTGACGCTCATGGCGCAACTCCTGTAGTGGAAGGTCCCCGTTTAACCGGGAGGGCCGACGGCCGCGACTGCCCGGGAACTCGTAATACACCGCGGGCAATTAAGGATTTCAGCACCGACCGAACCGTCCTGTCCACAGGACGGCGCGGTATCTGGCAATGTTTGAGAACACGGTTTCAACCCAGCCGGATTGAATTGGAGTGACGATGAGCAGCAACCCGTTCGACGACGCCGATGGCCGGTTCTATGTGCTGGTGAACGAGGAGGAACAGCACTCTTTGTGGCCGTCGTTCGTCGAGGTTCCCGACGGCTGGCGGGTCGTGTTCGGTGAGGACGGCCGCCAGCAGTGCCTGGACTACGTCGAGCAGAACTGGACCGACCTGCGGCCGAAGAGCCTGCGCGACGCCATGGCGGCCGACAAGGCGTGACGTCCGGCCCCTGGATCAATGAGGGGGCCCATCCAAGGGCGGGCCCGGCGCTGTCTCCAGCACCGGGCCCGCCCTGCGTACGGTGTGAGCCGTCAGGCGCTCTCGCCGGTGGCCCCGACGGGGATCCGGCGCCCCGATTCACGCTCGGCGCGCCGGGCGACGATGGCATCGGCGATCTCACCGCTGCGTATGGCGATGTTCGACAGCAGGGACGAGGACAGGCCGTGGGTGTGCTCGGTGCCGCCCTGGAGGTAGATGTCGCAGGGCAGATCCGAGGTGGTGACGAGCCGGTAGTCGCGCTCCACCCGGTGCCGTCCGTCCTCGTCCCGCAGGCAGTGGCGGTCGAGGTCGCCGAGCAGGCCGGTCGGCTCCATGGTGTCGTAGCCGGTGGCGAAGACGAGCGCGTCGACGTCGAGCTCCTGCACGTGGCTGTCGAGCAGCGACTGCAGGGAGACCCGCGTGACGTCCCCGGCCCGCTTGACGTCGCTGACCCTGGTCAGGTTGAGGAAGTGGAGGCGCTTGTGGTTCCGGACCTCTTCCTCGTACGAGCGTCGGTGCAGGTCCCTGATGACCTCGTCGTCGACCACCGAGTAGTTCGTGTTCTTGTGGTAGCGCCAGAACGCTTCCCGCGTCTGCTCGGTTCCGAAGTAGTAGTCGTCGACCGCAGCGGGGTCGAAGACCTGGTTGGCGAAGGGCGTGTCATCCGCGACGGAATACCCGTAGGAGGGAATGATCGCGGAAACCTGCGCATGCGGGAGCATGTCGTACAGGAACCTGGTGATTTCCGCCGCGCTCTGGCCGGCGCCGACCACTGCCACGCTCTTGAGCTCGTCCGGGTCCATCCGGTTGTACTTTTCCAGGAATTCCGAGCTGTGCCAGACCCGCTCGTCGCGGACCATGCCGTCCGGCATGCGCGGCACCAGTCCCGTCGAGATGGCCACGTTGCGCGCGTTGACCAGCCTGGTGCCCGCACCGGTAGTGCTGCGGATCTCGAGCTGGAGATACTCCGGCACCTCGGCCCCCGCCTCCCGCGGTAGCCGGATCGCGGTGACCTCCGAGCCGTAGGAGACCCGGTCGGACAGGCTCGATTCGGCCCATTCCAGGTACTGGTGGAACTCCTGGCGGGTCGGGAAGAAGTCCTGGTTGTTGACGAACTGCGGAAGCCGGCCCGACGCGTGCAGATACGACACGAAGCTGTACCGCGACACCGGGTTGCGGAAGGTGGCCAAGTCCTTCAGGAAGGAAATCTGCATGGTCGTCGACGGCAGCAGCATGTTGCGATGCCAGCCGAACGACGGCTGCCGCTCGAAGAAGGCGGCGGTGATCGGACGTTCCGGGACATTGGCCTGGTGTTCTTCCAGGGCGATGGCGAGCGACAGGTTGGACGGGCCGAACCCGATGCCCACCACGTCGTATACCTCAGGTTCACGAGTACCCATAGAAAATTCTCCCGCTGGCGTAGCTGCTACTGGGACTTCCGCATCTTCGATGGGTCAACTGCGGTAACCCAAAAGGACCCTGGTCGGGAATGCTGGTAACTTTTGTCAAGCTCACGGCTGATGGTCTCGAACATCTCGACCGGTGGTCCGGGAGACACGCATGAAGTATTGCGCTGGAGAACACCGCGACGTCAACTTAGAGGGACCGGGCAGACCTTGCAAGAGGGTCCCGGCACACCGCGCGCCGAGGGGCCGCTGTCCTGCCGACAGGACAGCGGCAGCGACCGGTCGAGGATTTTTCATCCGGCCGCTCAAAGCACTGGTAGCGTCGGACGACTTAGAGCCATACCGTGAGCCAGCTCACCGAAAGGGTGAATGCCGGATGTTCGTTCCCGCCCAGTATCGTGAACCGGACGGTTCGTGGATGGTCGACCTGATCCGCAAGAATCCGCTCAGCCTTGCGGTCAGCAACGGCAGCCCTTCCAGCGGTCCGTTTGCCACGCATCTGCCCGTGATTCCGGATCCGCAGATGACCGGCGAATGGAGCGCCGATCTGTCGGGCGCCACGCTACTGGGGCACATGAACCGGGCGAATCCGCACTGGAAGGCGCTGGAGACGGGCGACGTCATCCTCCTGACATTCACCGGGCCGCACGCCTATGTCTCGCCGACCGTGTACGAGGTGACGCCGGCCGCGCCGACCTGGAACTTCACCTCGGTGCACGTGCGCGGCGTGGTGGAGAAGATCGACTCAATCGAGGAGACGCTGGGCGTGGTGCAGTCCACCGTGCGCGCCTTCGAGGGTGAGTTCGGCGCCGACTGGGACATGACCGAGTCGCTCGGCTACTTCCGCAAGATCGTGCCCGCCGTGGGCGCCTTCCGGGTCACGGTGACCGGGGCTGATGGCATGTTCAAGCTCAGCCAGGAGCAGAAGCCCGAGGTTCGCGCCCGTGTGGAGCAGTCGTTCGGCCAGCGCGAGTGCACGCGGCACCGCGAGACGGCCAAGCTCATGAGCCAGCTGCCGTGAGCGCGGTGCCAAGTGGGCCGCCGCCGGCGCCGGTTCCCGCGCACTGACCTCGAGGGCCCGCACTCCGGGCGGAGTGCGGGCCCTGCCGGTCTCCTCTGCTCAGGCGCTGATGCCGGCCTGTTCCGTGACCTCGTCCAGGACTTGTTCGGCAGCGTTGTCCAGCGTCGCCAGGACCCACTGCTCGAATTCGATTCCCGACTGCGCCGCTGCCTTGTGCCACCACTGCAGACGACTACCGGGCACCGCGAGCCGCCGCGTCGTCTCGATCTGCTTCTCGTCCCGCGTGTCGTCCTCGCGCGCGACGCGGATGGCTGTGCGCAGCTGCTTGGTGGTCCACTTCATCTGCTCGGCGCGATCCAGCCATAATTCCTGCTCGTCGACCGGCAGCGAGGCCAACTCGGCGTGGTGCTGGAAGCTCAGCGCCGCGCGCCGGCGATTGAACTCGAACCGCCGTGAGACCCACGCGTAGTTCCGCAGCGTCTGGTACTGCAACCCGGCGGCACGGATTCCCCGCTGGTACCGGTCGGTGTAGTGGTCCTTGCCGTACACGAGCCAGTCACCGAGCCACCAAGAAGAGGAATTCACGATTCCAGAGAGCTGCCGTCCGGCCCGCTCCCAGTCCTCGAAGGTCAGCCCGGCCGGGATTTGCAGTCCCACGTTGGTTGTCAGCACGCCACGACGCGGTTCGTCACCGCCGCTCCTGCGCTGCCGGGCCACCGCGTCCGGGTTCCGGCGGAACAGCACGACCTTTGAGCCGTCGAGATCGCCGGCCTGATTCGTCATCATGCCTCCATGTGAATGTACATCGAACGGACAGGGCGGAGCCCGTGCCCGAACGGGAATAAGTTCATGGTGTTTTTGGCAGCCATGGCCGGATCCAGTGGCATCGGTCGCTTCGCGTACCCCGATGCACTGTGGGACTGTCAGTCACTCACGGCCGGTCGGCCGGCACGGAGTACTGGCGACTCGTCGCAGCCGGTCGCCCCATCGGGCCATGTCCAGCTTTTCAGCCACCTGATGGCTGAAAAGCATCAGGACTGCGTAGAAGGCATTCAGTCGGCATCCGTCCAGATGCGGATCCGTTCATCAACACGCTCCCCCGTACACCTCGACCACACATCCCCCGCGTCATGTCGGTCGCCGACGTGTGCGCACGCCGGGACCGAAGATCCAGATTCGAAGTGGTTCTCCAGTAGAGCCCGGACCTGTGGGTGATTCAAGGAGGAGGCCGTCGCTCGCCGCGACTTTTCGAAGTTCGAACAATAGCTCGTCACGCGACCGTGGACCGGCTCAGCGGAATTTCATGTTCCGCAGGGTCCCGAGCCATCGGCGGGGCACCTTAACGTCTTCTTGATGCAACTATATTGCCACCCCGGGCGTCGCGCGCGAACGACTCCGCAAAGGTGGCGGTTCCGCGTTGTCAGGAAGCGGCCAATCATTGGGGGTACGGCGAGCCCGGTGAAGCAAGAGACTGTCTCGTAGCTGGCAGTCCGGGAGCCGCGTCGGGCTGCTCGTGCGAGTCGTCTCGGCCCGCACCCGGCAGCCGGTGGGGCGGGCTGATCGCCCCGGGTCGAGTCGGCGTCACCGGACCACCTGACCCGGACAACCCGCACGTCCTCGCAGGCCAGAGCCAAGTGTGGCCACTGCCGCGCGGGCCGCGGCGCTGGACGACGGTGCGCGGCGCCGGACACATGGCGGCGACCGCCACGGCCCCGAACTCTCGTCGGCTGTCGTTCCAGGAAGGGAGACCGTCCCCGACCTGGCATTGTCGGACAGGCTTTAGACTCGTCGACTGGCAGCCGCCGCTCAGGGGACGTCTGGGAGTGATTGCAGCATGGTTGCGCCCTGCACATTTGCCACAACGGCTCCGGTCGACGTAGTGCCCGTCAGCAATCATGATGTGCCCTTGAACGACTTCACCGAGAGGCTCTTCGGGAACCTGCGGCGAGCGGACCAACGCAGGTGGGCGCAGGCCTATCTGGCGGCGCTGCTCATCACTCCCGGCAAGAAGTCCGTCCGCCGCCTGGCCGACGCCGTCTCGGCGTCCCCCACCGCGATGCAGTCGCTGCGCCAGTTCGTGAGCCTCAGCCCATGGGACTGGGAGCCGGTGATGCGCGAACTCACCCGCTGGACCGAGGGGCAGGGCCCCGCCTCCGCGTGGACGCTCGGCCGCGCGGTCATGCCCAAGCGCGGTCAGCGGTCGGTCGGCGTACACCGCTGCTTCGACCCCTCCTCGGGCCGGACCCTCAACTGCCAGCGGGGGCTCGGTGCGTTCCTGTGCATCGGCGCCGTACAAGTCCCTGTCGACTGGCGCCTGTTCCTGCCCGCGCCGTGGACGGAGGACGTACAGCTACGTAAACGCGCACGTATCCCGGACACTGTTGAGTACCGCCCCCTGTGGGCCCACGCCCTTGACCTCGTCGACACGCTGACGGCCCGAACCGCTTCCACCGGCGCGCCGGTCGTGGCCGACATGAGTGACGATCCGGATGTCGGACTTCTCCTGCGCGGACTCAGTCAACGGGGGCGCGACTTCGTGGTTGCCGTACCGCAACACCTGAAGGTCCTTCCCGCCGGGGAACGCGCCTCAAACGTCCCGGGGCCGATCAGTGCGAAGGACCACGCTTCCTCCGGCAGCAGCCCCGAGACCGTGCTGATCAGCACGCCGGACGGACAACAGCAATCACGTCGCGTGCATTCCGCGCTGGTCCACCTTCCCGGGGTGCGGACGGGGCCGGCCGCCGAATATCCCTACCGGCTCTTCACCGAGGTGCTTCCGGACAACCGCACCGGCGCCATGTGGATCACCAGCCTGACCCATCGGAGCCTGGACAACGTTGCCTCACTCGCCGCCTTGCGGACGTGCACCGGCACCGCGGTCACCGCCATGGAAAGCGACTTCGGGCTCCTCGACTTCGAGGGCCGCTCCTTCCCCGGCTGGTACCACCACATGACACTTGTCTCCGCGGCGTACACCTACCAGCGCCTGTCCCGGAGCTCGTTCCCGCAGCCCTCTCCGTGCTGCTCTCTCAACATCTCCGACCACACTCAGGAACAGCCGCAGAATGCCGAGCTGAGGGGCTGAGGGCGAGGGGATGCGGGCCCCGGAAAACCGCCGGGGGAACAGTCCCCGGGGCCCGCGGTGCCGGCGCCGGCGCGCTGCTGAGGCGCGACCGGGCCGTGGCCTGTCGATGCCCGACGTGGACCGCGCGTCGAGCAGCACGGCGGTGCCCGGTCGAGCGCCCCCGCAGGTAGCACGGGCAAGACGGCCGCGGCGCCCGGCGCAGGGTACGGTCAGCTCACCCAGCCCGTGTAACGCCGACCGCTCCACGGGGCGCGCCGGTCGGGGCGGCGGCCGCGCTCGCCGGATTCGAGCATCGTGGACACCGCTCTGACGAGCCAGGCGTTGACCGACAGCTGCTCGCGGCCGGCGGCCTCCTCGATCCGGGCCTTGAGATGCTCCGGCGGCCGGAAGTTGATACGGGCCGTCGCGCCCTCCTCCCCGGTCGCCGATACCGGCGCCATGGCGGACAGCGGTGGCGCCACACCGTTGTGCGACCGTTCGAAGCCCCCTTCGACCTCATCCACGAGCGCATGATCGGTGGGGGGTAGTGTCACCACGAAGGTCGGGTCGAGCCCGCGCAGCCGGATCTCGACCGACCCCGGGGCCAGGTCCCGGGTGATCTCGTCCGCGGCGGCCGACAGAGCGTCCAGCAGAACCAGCCGGACTGCGGAGGACAGCGGTGTCACGAGGCGTTCGGCGAGTTCGCGTGCTTCCTCGTCACCCGCCTCGACGGCAACCGAGAGCTCTTGGCGCAGGTTGTCGACATACCGCATAAGCTCCATGGCGCCATCATCGCTCCACTATGGCGCCACAGGCAAGCCATTCGATTGCCGTGTTGCACCGCCACCGGGGCGCGCCTGCGTCGCGTTGTCCTGCCGACAGGACGGCGACCTGCCCCACCTCAGGGCCCGGCCCGCAACTCATCGATCAAATCGGACTTTTAACGCCTCATGCCGTTATAGCGGACCTCCGTGGCCGAGGTCACAGGAATACCGATGAACCCGTGACCCCACCGTGGCATCACATAAGCAATGCGTCAGATCGGTTACCGCGCGCTTTTCCGTGACGCCGCTGCGCAAGATCTCCATTTCACTGCGAAAGAGATCCAAAACGCAGCGTGACATAAATACCGTGTCAATTCGGAAATGGATCATCGCCCCATGTCACGCGGCTTGTGACCGTGAATTTCTTCCGCTTACGGTGGCCGCCGCTCCCGCAGCCATAGAGGCTCGGGGGACCCGAAGCCGGAGCGCCGAATCCTGCCGCCGGCCGAGGAGAAACGACGACGCATCACGGCAGGAGCGGGGGAACCAGGTAAGTGCCGAGTCGCGGATCCCGCGAATCGGCTTGGGGTGAAGACGCGTTGCGGTGGCAGTGAATGCTGCCCTCTTACGCGGCCGGGCAACTCCAGCCCGAACCCGACAGCTCACCTCGCAGGCGTAGGAGAGGAACACCCCTATGTCTGCTCGCGGACGTCACCGTCGCTATAACCCCGGCCGCATCGCCAAGGTCTCCCTCGCGCTCGCCGCGAGCGGTGCCGGCGTTGCCCTTCCCTTCGTTGGCGCCACCGCGGCCAACGCCGCCTCCGTGGACACCTGGGACAAGGTCGCGGACTGCGAGAGCTCCGGCAACTGGAGCATCAACACCGGCAACGGCTTCTTCGGCGGCCTGCAGTTCACGCAGTCCACCTGGGAGGCCTTCGGCGGCACGAAGTACGCGCCGCGCGCCGACCTGGCCACCAAGGACCAGCAGATCGCCATCGCCGAGAAGGTCCTGGCCGAGCAGGGCCCGGGCGCCTGGCCGGTGTGCTCCGGCAAGGCCGGGCTGACCCAGGGCGGCCCCGCCCCGGCGATCTCCCCCGACGGCGCCAAGGCCGCCCCGCGGCCGCCCCGAAGGCGCAGGCTCCGAAGGCCGAGGCCCCGAAGGCCGGCCCGAAGCACGCCAAGCCCGCCGCGCCGGCGCAGGAGCAGAACTACACCGTCGTCAGCGGCGACACCCTGTACAAGATCGCCCAGACGCACGGCGTCGACGGTGGCTGGCAGGCCGTCTACGAGGCCAACCGCGAGGTCGTCGGCGACAACCCGAACCTCATCTTCCCCGGCCAGGACCTGTCCCTGACCGAGCAGGCCGCCACGCCGCGCGCCCCGAAGCACGCCGCCCCGAAGCCGGCCGCCCCGGCGCACGAGGCCCCGAAGCCCGCCGCCCCGGCGCACCAGGCCCCGGCCACGGGCTGGACCGCCCCGGTCGACGCCCCGATGGGCACCCCGTACCACCAGGCCGGCAGCGCCTGGTCCAGCGGCTACCACACCGGCGTCGACTTCCCCGTCGCCACCGGCACCGGCATCAAGGCCGTCGGCTCCGGCACGGTCGTCTCCGCCGGCTGGGGTGGCGCCTACGGCAACCAGGTCGTCATCCGCCACGAGGACGGCAAGTACAGCCAGTACGCCCACCTGTCGTCCCTCTCGGTCACCGTCGGCGAGACCGTGACCGGCGGCGAGCAGATCGGCCTGTCCGGCACCACCGGCAACAGCAGCGGCCCGCACCTGCACTTCGAGATCCGTTCCGCCGCCGGCTACGGCTCGGACGTCGACCCGCTGGCCTACCTGCGCGCCCACGGCGTCAGCATCTGATCCTCCGGCACCAGCCGAACCCGATCAGACAGCGCCAGCGCGTCGTCACAGACCACGCCCGAGGCCTCCGGCCCGCACTTCCCCCCTGCGGCGCCGGACGCCTCGGGCGTCGGATTTTCCCCAGCCCTTTCGGCCTTTCCGGGTGGACGTCACTCTTCGGGAGGGCTCTCCTCGGGGAGGCTCTCCCACGCCTCGCCCTCGCCCCGTAGCTCGTAGCCTCCCGCCTCCGCGATCGACCGCGCGTGCGCCCGGCTGCGGAGCGCGACCTCGTGGGTCTCGCTCTTGACCTCCGCGTGCACGCCCGCGGCATCCGTGATCGCCTCGATCGCGTGCGTCTCGTAGACGACGCGCCCGGGCTCCACCGCGCTCCAGACCACGTACATGCTCGCTGCCATCGGGCTCACTCCCCGAAGAAGAGTCCCCTGACATTCATGATCCCACCGATGGGTGGCGGCCTCCCGCCGTCTGCGCCATACGGGCGGATCGGGACGCCGGAACGTGAGCGGCCGTCACGGAGGGTGTCACCCGTGCCGCGCACGCCTCGCCCGGCCCAGCACCCCCGCACTCAGCAGCGCCAGTACCGCCAGCGCGCCGCCGCACCACATCACGCCGGACAGGGCGATGTGGTCGGCGACCCGGCCGCCCAGCAGCGCGCCGAGCGAGATGGCCAGATTGAAGACCCCGACGAACAGGGCGGAGGCCGCCTCGCGCGCCTCCGGCGCGGACCGCAGCATCCAGTTCTGGGTGGTGACGGACACGCCTCCGTACGCCAGCCCCCACAGCACCAGCAGCGCGGCGGCCCCGGCCGTGGTCCGGCCCAGGAGCGGGACCAGCAGCTCGGCCACCGCCAGCAGCGCGCACAGGACCATCAGCGTCCGGCGCGGGTCGCGGTGCGCCGCCGACCCGGCCAGGAAGTTCCCGGCCACACCCGCCACGCCGTACACCAGCAGCAGCGTGCTGATCAGGCCCGCGCCGACGCCGGACACGTCCTCCAGCACCGGCCGCACGTACGTGTACGCGCCGAAGTGCGCCACCACCAGCAGCCCGGTGGTGACCAGCCCGGCCCGGAGCTGAGCTTTACGGAACAGACCGGGCACCTCGCCGAGCCGGACCGGGCGGTCGGCGGGCAGCGGGGGCAGCAGAACGGCCATGGCGACCGTGACGGCCAGCGCCAGCGCGCAGACGGTCCAGAACGCCGCCCGCCAGTCGGCCAGGTCGCCGATCAGCGTCCCGGCGGGCACCCCGAGCACCGAGGCGACGGCGACGCCGCTGAAGATCAGGGAGGTGGCGGCGCCCGCGGACCGCTCCGGCACGAGCCGGGCGGCCAGACCGCCCGCAATGGCCCATACACCGCCGATGCTGACGCCGACCATGACCCGGGCGGCGAGCAGGACGGGGAAGGCCGGGGCCAGGGCGGAGACCAGATTGGCGGCGGCCAGCAGGCCCATCAGTCCGCACAGCACCAGTCGCCGGTCCAGCCGGCCGACGGCGACGGTCAGCAGCGGGGCGGCGACCGCGGCGACCAGGCCGGGCACGGTCAGGGCCAGCCCCACCGTGCCGTCGGAGGTCCCGAGGGCGGCGCCGATGGAGGTGAGCAGACCGACCGGCAGCATCTCGGTGGTGACGACGGCGAAGATGCCGACGGCGACCGTGGCGACGGCGAGCCAGGCGGTGCGGGCCTGGGGTGACGCGCCGTCAGGAGAGGACGCGGCGAGGGTGGTTTCCGTGGCTTCGGACATGCCTCCAGCGAACAGCTGTGCCCCGTCCGGGAACAACGGCGAAACGCTCAGCCTTGTATGAGTCAGACTCATCGATCGGTTGCTTCATTCAGGGGGAGGCAGGGGGAGGCCGGGTGGCAGGGGAAGGCCGGGTGGCAGGCGCCGACGCGCGCGGCGGCGGTCTGGAGATACGCGAGCTGGAGTGTTTCCTCGCCCTCAGCGAGGAGTTGCACTTCGGGCGCGCGGCCGAGCGGCTGTACGTGACACAGAGCCGGGTGAGCCAGCTCCTGCGCTCGCTGGAGCGGCGGATCGGCGCCCGGCTGCTGGACCGCACCAGCCGCCGCGTCCGGCTGACCCCGCTCGGTGAGCGCTTCCTGGCCGAGCTGCGGCCCGCGTACGGCGCCCTGCGCGGCGCGGTGGACTCCGCGCGGGCAGCCGCCCGCGGCCTCGGGGAGCCGCTGCGCCTGGGCTTCCAGGGCACGGCGGACGAGTACGTCATGGCGGTGGTCGCCGACTTCCGCGACCGGCATCCGGGCTGCGAGGTCGAGACCGTCGAGATCCCGCTGGGTGACCCGTTCGGCGCGCTGCGCTCCGGCGCGGTGGACGCGGCCATCGTCCTGCTGCCGGTCGCCGAGCCGGACCTGATACCGGGTCCGGCCTTCTCGCGGCAGCCGCAGACCCTGGCCGTCTCGGTGCGGCACCCGTTCGCGGCACGGGCGTCGGTGTCCGTGGAGGAGCTGGCGGACTCCCGGCTGATCGGCCCGACGGCACCCGCGCCGCGGTACTGGCGGGAGGCCATGGCCCCTACCGTGACGCCGGACGGGCGGCCGATCCCGCGCGGCCCCGAGGTGCGCACGCTCCAGGAAGGGCTGAGTTACGTCGCGGCGGACCGGGGCACGATGCTGTGCTGCGCGCCGACCGCGCTGCACCAGGGGCGCAGGGATGTGGCGTTCGTGCCGGTCACCGGCGCGCCGGAGTCGGTCCTGGGCCTGGTGTGGCGGCGCTCCCACGAGACCGAGCGCATACGGACGTTCAGCCGGACGCTCGCGGAGGCGGTACGTCCACCCCGTGGCGCAGGCACCGTTCCGCCGGGTGGTCGCGGTGCGCGGGCAGGCGCGCGCGTCTGAGGGCTCCGGCCCGAGCCGAGCGGCTACATTCCCCGCCATGACCGCCGCCGCAGCATCGACCGCCACCGCTCCCCCGGTGCTGCTCCGGCCCCCAAGCGCCGTGGCACGGAGCTCGCGCTCCTCGCCTGCGCCGTCCTGATCTGCGTGTTCGGCTATATGGCCGTCGGCTTCGCCGTCCACGGCGCCTTCCCGCGCGACGCCGCCCGCTACGGCTCCGGGCTCGGCGCGCTCGCGCTCGCCGCCCATCTCACCGTCCGGCTCCGCGCCCCGTACGCCGACCCGCTCGTCCTGCCCATCGCCTTCCTGCTCAACGGCCTCGGGCTGGTCCTCATCTACCGGCTGGACCTCGCCACGCCCGGCGCCTCGGCCGCCCCGACCCAGCTCGTCTGGTCCACGCTCGGCATGGCGCTGTTCATGGCCGCCGTGCTGAGCCTGCGGGACCACCGGGCCCTCCAGCGTTACGCGTACGTGTGCGTCGCCACCGCCCTGGCCCTGCTCACGGTGCCGGTCTTCTTCCCCGCGGTCAACGGCGCCAAGATCTGGGTGCGGTTCGCCGGGCTGTCGTTCCAGCCGGGCGAGTTCGCCAAGGTGCTGCTCGCGGTGTTCTTCGCGGCGTATCTCGCGGCGGGGCGGCACGCGCTGGCGTATCTCGGCCGCACGATCGGCCCGCTGCGGCTGCCGCCCGGCCGGGTGCTCGGCCCGGTCGTCGCGATCTGGCTGGTCAGCGTGGGCGTACTGGTCCTGGAGCGGGACCTGGGCACCTCGATCCTGTTCTTCGGGCTCTTCGTCGTCCTGCTGTACGTGGCCACCGGCCGCCTCGGGTGGATCGCGGTCGGCCTGCTGCTGGTGGCGGCCGGTGCGGTGGCCGTCGCGTCCGTGGAACCACATGTCAACGAGCGGGTACGGGACTGGCTGCACCCGTTCGCGGGCACCGAGTCCGGCGGTGGCGGCGCCAACCAGCTCGCCCAGTCCCTGTTCGCGTTCGCCGCGGGCGGCGTGCTCGGCACGGGGCTGGGCGAGGGCCACTCCTCCCTCATCGGCTTCGCCATGAAGTCCGACTTCATCCTGGCGACGGTCGGCGAGGAGCTGGGGCTGGCCGGCCTGACGGCGCTGTTCCTGCTGTACGCGCTGCTGATCGCCTGCGGCTTCCGTACCGCGCTCGTCCTTCGCGACCCGTTCGGCAGGCTGCTCGCCGCCGGTCTGGCCGCCATCCTCGCGCTCCAGGTCTTCGTCATCGCGGGCGGGGTGACCGGCCTGATCCCGCTGACCGGGATGCCGATGCCGTTCCTCGCCCAGGGCGGCTCCTCGGTGATCACCAACTGGATCATCGTCGCGCTGCTCGTCCGGCTCAGCGACAGCGCCCGCGGCCAGCCCGGACAGCCCGAGCGGCCCGGGGAGACAGGGCGGCCCGGGGCGTCGGGGCGGCCGGGCGGCCGGGCCGGGCGTTCCCGGCGGTCGGCGGCCGCCGCGTGACCCGCTGCGTCCGGCACACCGCCGTCTTCTGCCTCCTGCTGCTGCTCGCGCCCCTGGTCAACGCCGCCCGGATCCAGGCCTTCAAAGCGGACCAGTACGACGGCAACCCCGCCAACCGCCGCCACACGATCGCCCGCTACGGCCAGCCCCGCGGCGACATCCTGGTCGGCGGCGTACCGGTCACCGGCTCCACCGACACCGGCCAGCGACTGCGGTACGAGCGCACCTACCGCGAAGGCCCGCTCTACGCGCCCGTCACCGGCTACGCCTCCCAGAGCTACGGCACCTCGCTCCTGGAAGACGCGGAGGACGCCGTCCTCTCCGGCACCGATCGGCGGCTGGCGATGCTGCCGCTGTGGAACGACCTCACCCGGGCCCGGCAGCCCGGCGGCACGGTGGCCACCACCATCGACCCCGCCGTACAGCGCGCCGCGTTCACCGCGCTGGGCCGGCGCAGGGGCGCGGTCGCCGCCCTCGAACCGGGCACCGGGCGGATCCTCGCCCTGGTCAGCACCCCCTCCTACGAGCCGGGCCGGCTGTCGGGCAACGGGGCGGCCACGACCCGCGCGTGGCAGCGGCTGACCGCCGATCCCGACCGGCCGATGCTCAACCGGGCCCTGAGCCGGACGTATCCGCCCGGCTCCACGTTCAACGTCGTCACGGCCGCGGCGGGGCTGGAACACGGCACCGCCACGGACGTCGACGCGCGCACCGCCGCCCCCAACCCGTACCACCTGCCGGGTACGCGCCTGATGGTCCGCGACCGGCCGGGCGTGTGCGCCCACGCCTCGCTGCGCCACGCCCTGGCCGCCTCCTGCGACAGCGTCTTCGCCGAGCTGGGCGTACGGACCGGGCCGGCCGCGATGACGGCCACCGCCGAGCGCTTCGGCTTCAACGCGGCCGGGCTGACGGTTCCGTCGCCGGTGGCCACGAGCACGTTCGACCGGCGGATGCCTCCGGGGCGGGTGGGGCTGTCCGCCATCGGGCACACGGGCGTCGCCGCCACACCGCTCCAGATGGCGATGGTCGCCGCCGCCGTCGCGGGCGGCGGCGATGTGCTGCGGCCGCACCTGGTGGACCGGGTGGCGGACGGGGACGGGGCGACGGTGGCGGTCACCCCGCACGCCATCGCGCACCAGCCGATCAGCCGTCGGACGGCGGCGGAGCTCAGGCGGATGACGGTCAGCGCGGTCACTGACGGCACGGGCGCGCCGGCCGCGGTGCCCGGCGCCACGGTGGGCGGCACGACCGGCACGGCGGGGGCCGCGGGGGCGGCCGGTGGCCCGTCGTACGCGTGGTTCGTCGGCTGGGCGCAGAAGGACGGCGCGCCGCTGCCCGCGGCCGCGCTGGCGGTGGTGGTGGAGGCCCCGGCGGCCGACCGGGAGACCGGCGGGGTGACGACGCCGACGGCGACGACGGCGGCACGGGTGGCGGGAGCGGCGCTGCGCGCGGCGGTCCGCGGCACGCGCCCGTAGAGGACGGCTCCCCCGTGGGGGACCGGCCTGCTCCAGGCCCGAGGACGCTTCCGGCGAACCGGCCTACCGCCCCGGGCCCGTGATCTGCGGGAAGCTGAACCCGTACCCCTGGCTCTTCAGCCACGGCAGCACCTCGCGCAGTGCCTGCACGGTCTCGCCGCGCGGCCCGCCCCCGTCGTGGAAGAGGATGGTCGGCCCGTTCGCCAGCTCGTTCTTGACGGCCGCGACGATCCCGGCGCTGCCCGGCAGCTCGAAGTCCTTGGTGTCGACGTTCCAGCCGAGCGGCCGCATGCCGTGCTCGGCGGCGATCCGGCGGCTGTCGGGGGTGAAGGCGCCACCGGGCGCCCGGTAGTACCGCACCTTCGCGCCGCCCGCCGCGTTCTCGATCATCTTCTTGGCATCCAGGATCTGCTTCTTCTGGTACGCGACGGACTTGTGGTCCATGGTGATGTCGTGGCTCACCGTGTGGTCGCACAGCCGGTGTCCCTCCGCGACCACCTTCTTGACGAGGTCCGGGTGGGCCTGGGCCTGCGGGCCGATCATGCAGAAGGTGGCCTTGACGCCGTTGGTGCGCAGCACGTCCAGCACCTGCGGGGTCCACACCGGGTCGGGCCCGTCGTCGATGGTGATGTTCACGGCCTTGCCGCCGGACTCGGTGGCGTGGACGATGTCGCGCGGCACGCGGCCGTCGGCGTCGTCGGAGCCGCCGCGCTCCTTGCCGCGCTCCCCTGCGGCCCGGTCGTTCGACTGCCCGCCGCGCTGGGCCCGTTCGTCGTCACGGGCACCGGTGAGGGCGAGGGTCCCGGCGATCACGGCTATCAGCGCCAGGACGGAGGAGACGGCGATCGCGATGCGCCGCTGCGAGTCGGTCAGTCGTGCCATGCCCCTGTAGAGGGGCGGGATCATGGCGCGGTTCCGTTTTACGCCGGATTCGGGGGCTGTGGAACGGCTCACGAGCGGTACGCCGATCAGCCCGCTCCCGCGCGACGTGGCCCGTGTCACACGGTTCCATGGCCGTGACCACTCTGCACGGAGGGACGTGGCATGGCCTCAGGACAACCGATGAAGCTCGGCGTGACCAACGACGCCGGGGCGGACAAGACCGAGCTGAAGTCCTCAGCGTCCCAGACGCTCGCGGTGACGGCCGCTGGCCAGATCGGGATCATGGCCGAGACGACCGCGGGCAACGGGGTCGGGGCCTTCGGCGTCGCCCCGCAAATTGATGGCTGCGTGGGCCTGTGGGGTTTCGGCGGTCACGGGGTGATCGGTGGCAGCGACGAGGGAACCGGCACGAACGGCTGGTCCCATGGCGTCTTCGGCGTACGGGGCGTGACCGACCGCGACGGCCCCGCCGTCAGCGCGGTGTGCGGGGTGGCCTCCGGCACGGACAGCGTCGGCGTGGTCGGCGAGGCGAACCACGGACCCGCGGCCATCGGCGTCTGGGGCAAGGCGGCCGAGGGGTACGCCGGGTACTTCAGCGGCCCGGTCTACGTCAGCGGCTACCTGTACAAGTCCGGCGGCGGCTTCCTGATCGACCACCCCCTCGACCCGGAGAACCGCTACCTGCGCCATTCCTTCGTCGAGTCCGACCAGCAGCTGAACGTCTACAGCGGCACGGCGGTGACGGACGGGGACGGCTCGGCCGTGATCACCCTCCCCGAGTACTTCGAGGAGCTGAACGAGGACTTCCGCTACCAGCTGACGGTGATCGGCGCCTTCGCCCGGGCGATGGTCTCCGAAGAGGTCCGCGACAACCGTTTCACCATCGCCACCGACCGCCCCGAGGTGAAGGTCTCCTGGCAGGTCACCGGCGTCCGCCGGGACCGCGTCGCGCGGTCGAACCCCTTCACGGCGGCGGAGCCCAAGCCGGAGGAGGAGCGCGGTACGTACCTCCACCCCGAAGCCTGGGACAGACCCGCGGAGTCGGGGGCGGAGTACGCGCGCGAGCGGGCCCTGCGTGAGGCCCACGAGAGGTTCCCCTTCCTCGACAAGGAGGACCGCCTGGGCCCCGCGTGACCGGCCCTCCTTCGAGACCGCCTAGAGCTGCCGGAGGTGGTCGCGCAGGGCGCGGGCTGCCTGGGCCATGAGGGCGTCGGCACCGGGCTGGGTACTGGCCGGGACGAGCGACTCGGTGAGCACGGCGATGGCGAAGGCCTGGCCGTCGGCGTGCGCGACGACGCCGATCTCGTGGCGGAGGTTGAGCAGGGTACCGGTCTTGGAGGACCAGGTGGTGGCGTCGGAGCTGAAGTCCGGGGCGAGCCGGTGCCGGATCAGGTTGTGGGCCATGAGGCCGCGCACGTGCTCGGCCACGTCGGGGTGGATCGCCGAGGGCGTCCACAGGGCTTGGAGCAGGTCGACCCAGGCGCGTGCGCTGCCGGTGTTGGCGCGGGTGGTGTCGAGCTGCGGCACCCGGTGTCCGCGGCCGCTGGTGCCCGCGTCGATGGCGAGGGCGTGGGCGAGGTGCGCCTGGGCGGCGTCGAAGCGCTCCACGGGGGTGTCGCTCAGTTCGCGCATGCCGTGCCGCACGGTGATGCCGCGGAGCCCGAGTTCGTGCAGGATGTCGGCGACCTGGGCGGGCGGGGTGAGGTCGAACAGCGCGTCGGCGGCCGTGCCGTCGCTCACGCAGGTGCTCAGGTAGAGCAGGTCGTCGATCGCGATCCGGGCGGGGTGGCGGAACCGGCTCAGCCCGGTGGGGCCGGGCGTGGTGATCCGCCCGGGGCTGACGTCGAGCGCCGCCGCCCCGTCGAGCTCACCCCGCCGGATGCGCTCCGCCGTCGCCAGCGCCAGCGGGACCTTGACCAGGGAAGCACTGGGCAGCTGGGTGTCCGGCTCGATCCCCAGCTCCTCCCCCGTGTGCAGATCCCGCACGAGCAGGCAGCCGCGCAGGCCACCGTCGTGCAGTTGCCGCCGCAGGTCGCTCAGCAGTGCCTCGGTGCTCACCCCGCCGCCCCTCCCGCGGCGGCCGCCCGGCCGCGCGCTTGGCCGCCCCCTTGAGTGCCCTCTCGGGTGCCCGCGCCGAGGCAGCGCGCGAGGGCGTCGCCCAGGCGCGCCGCGATGTGCTGGGGATTGCCGTCCGCGGCGGCGGCGAGGGCGAACCCCCGACTGAGCGTGATCTCACCGAGGGGCCGCCAGTCCAGGGCGAGTTCCGCGGCCTGCGCCGGGGAGCACAGCAGCAGGTCGCGCGTGCACAGGACTTCCGCCGCGGCGGTCGTCAGCTCGTCCGCGGCGACGACCTGGGCGGGCCGCAGCCCGACCGCGTCGCGCAGCCGCGTCAGCGGGTCGCGGATGTGCGGCACGTCGTCCTCCGGTTGGATCCAGATACGGCGGGCCGGGCCGGGGGAAGCCCGCCCGACCCGCAGCGTTTCGAGGTAGACGCGCTTCACGCCCGGATCCTGCGCACCGGCGAGCCCGAGCGGCACGGACCACGTCGCCTCGTCCGGCGGCACCGCGAGCAGGGCGGCACGCACCTGCTGCGCGTGAACGAGCTCCTCGCGCCGCGCGGGCGCCGCGACGCGGAGATCGAGCGTGACGCCGTGCCCGCGCGCCTCGGCGACGAGGCGGGCGAGACCCGCCGTGGAGCAGACGCCGGGCACCGCGAGCCGCCACGGCTTGCGCTTGGCGGCCTCCGCCTCGTGCAGCAGCACGTCGGCCGCCCGCACGAGCTGCCTGGCCACCGGCAGCATGTCCCGGCCGAAGGGGGTGAGGACGGCCCGCCGCGAGGTGCGCTCGAACAACGGCTCGCCGAAGCGTTCCTCCAGAGCGGCGACGCGCCGGCTGGCCACCGGCTGGGACATCCCGGCCGCGGCCGCCCCGACGGTGAAACCGCCGCGCTCACTGACGTTCACGAACGCGCGACACGCTCCCACCAGATCCACAGCCCGCACCCTATGCCAGATCCACGCCCCGACTCCCATGCCGAATCGGCATGAAACAGCCCACGAACGTATTGGACCGCATGACTGTTCGCGGGCGAGGGTGCTCCTGGCCCTCACGACCAGGAGGTTTCGACCATGCAGCACACCCGTGCCCGGCGCGCCCTGCTCGGCGCGCTCGCCGCCCTCGCCCTCGTCCCGCTCACGGCCTGCGGCCAGGACGGCGACGACGCCTCGGCCGCGCCGAAGCCGCGCGCCTCGCATCCGTCCACCGCGAAGCCGTTCGTCCGCGAATTCAAGGAACTTGAGCGCAAGTTCGACGCGCGGCTCGGCGTCTACGCGATCGACACCGGCACCGGGCGCGAGGTGGCCTACAACGACGGCGAGCGGTTCGCCTACAACTCCACGTTCAAGGCGTTGGAAGCAGCTGCCGTGCTGCGCAAGTACTCCCTGAGCGGCATGGACAAGGTGATCACGTACTCCAAGGACGACCTGATCGACCACTCCCCCGTGACCGAACGGCACGTCAAGACCGGGATGAGCCTGCGCGCACTGTGCGAGGCCGCCGTCCGCTACAGCGACAACGCCGCGGCCAACCTGCTGTTCGACGCACTCGGCGGCCCGAAAGCCCTCGACGCCGCGCTCGAGGAGATCGGCGACGACACCACCCGCATGGAGCGCCGCGAGCCCGAACTGAGCCGGTGGATCCCGGGCGAGCAGCGGGACACGACCACGCCGCGGGCGCTGGCCAAGGATCTGCGCGCGTACGTCCTCGGAGACGTCCTGGGCAAGCGCGAACGCGCCCAGCTGACGACGTGGCTGCGGACCAACAAGACGGGAGACACGCTCATCAGGGCCGGGGTACCCAAGGGCTGGACGGTCGGCGACAAGACCGGAACCGGCAGCTTCTACGGCGCCCGCAACGACATCGCCGTGGTGTGGCGCCCCGACGGCGCCCCCGTCGTCATGGCCATCTTGTCGAACCGCAACCGGAAGGATGCCGAACCCGACGACAAACTGATCGCGGAGGCGGCGTCCGTGATCGCCGACACGATGTCGTAGCCGACGACCGGTGGCTGAGGGGGCTGGTGACTCAGGACGACGGGGCCCGCGGTGCACCGACCCCAGTGCCGATTTCCTCGTCGCAGTCCAGCGCTTGGGCCGCCTCGGGAGGGACGGGCGCGGCGATGATGGTGTCCAGCATCTCGCGTGCGGCCCGCAGTTCGTCCATGGCGGCGGTGATCCGGTTCCGCTCCCTGACCAGGTCGACCAGCAGGTCGGGGCAGGCGGCCGCGAGTTGCCCGCCCTCGTCGACCATGCAGGGAAGTACGTCGGCGATGGTCGCGGTGCCCAGACCGGCGGCGAGCAGCGTGCGGATGCTCCGCACCGTGTGGACATGCTCATCGGTGTACTCGCGGTAGCCGCTCGGCCGCCGCAGCGGATTCAGCAGCCCCTGCTCCTCGTAGTACCGCAGCGCCCGTTCGCTGACTCCGGTCCGCTGGGACAACGCCCCGATACGCATGTGATGACACGCTCCCCGAAAGGCGAGTTGACTCTGACGTCGACGTGAGGGTTTAGCTTACGCGGCATGTCAACGGAAACGCTCCACACGACCCTCCCCCGACAGTTGGCCGGGCCCCGAGAATGGCTCGGGCTGGCCGTGCTCGCGCTCCCCACCCTGCTGCTCGCCATGGACGCCACCGTGCTGTACCTGGCCGTCCCGCACCTGAGCGCCGCCCTCCGGCCAAGCGGCAGCGAACTGCTCTGGATCACCGACATCTACGGCTTTATGATCGCCGGCTTCCTGGTCACCATGGGCACGCTGGGCGACCGGATCGGCCGCAGGAAACTCCTGTTGATCGGGGCGGCCGCGTTCGGCATCGCTTCGGCGCTCGCCGCGTACGCCACCAGCCCCCAGATGCTGATCGCGGCTCGCGCGTTGCTCGGGATAGCCGGGGCGACCCTGATGCCGTCCACCCTCGCGCTGATCACCAACATGTTCCGTGACCCAAGGCAGCGCGGCACGGCCATCGGTGTCTGGGTGACCTGCTTCTCGGCCGGTGTCGCGCTGGGCCCTGTGCTGGGCGGGCTGCTGCTCCAGGCGTTCTGGTGGGGCTCGGTCTTCCTGCTGGGGGTGCCGGTGATGATCCTGCTGCTGGTGACCGCCCCGGTGCTGCTTCCCGAGTACCGCGACACCCAGGCCGGTCGACTGGACCCGACCAGCGTCGTGCTGTCCCTCGCCGCCATCCTGCCGATCATCTACGGCATCAAGGAGCTGGCCAAGGACGGTCTCACGATGCTGCCCGTCACCGCCCTGACCGGCGGCCTGGTCCTCGGTGTGCTGTTCGTGCACCGGCAGTCCAGGCTGGCCAGTCCCCTGCTCGACGTCACGCTGTTCAGGAACCGTGCGTTCAGCGCCGCCCTGGGAATCCAGCTGCTCAGCATCGCCGCCCTGGGCGGGGTCTACCTGTTCATCACCCAGTACACGCAACTGGTCGAGGGGCTCTCGCCACTCGAGGCGGGGCTGTGGCTGCTGCCCGCCGCCGGTGCGCTCATCCTGGCGTCCGCCCTGACTCCGGCACTCGCCCGCACGATGCCCGCCGCGTACATCATCGGGGCCTCGCTGGCGGTCTCCGCTGTCGGCTACCTGGTCCTCACCCAGGTCGACCCCGTCTCCGGGCTGCCCGTCCTCGTGACCGGCTTCGTCATCGTCTACCTGGGCATCAGCCCCATGTTCGTGCTGGGCACCGACCTGATCGTCGGGGCCGCCCCGCCCGAGAAGGCGGGTTCGGCCGCCGCGATGTCCGAGACGAGTACCGAGTTCGGCGTCGCCCTGGGCGTCGCGGTCCTCGGCACCGTAGGCGCCGCCGTCTACCGCGACCGGATGACCGGCGCCGTCCCCGGCGAGGCCCCGGCGCAGGAGGCCGAGTCCGCTCGCGAAAGCCTGCCCGACGCCATGGCCACGGCGGACGACCTCCCCAGCCGACTGCACGACCTCTTGCTCGACCCCGCCCGCGCCGCCTTCACCGACGGTCTGAACCTCATCAGCGGCATCAGCGCCCTGGTCGTCGCCGCCCTGGCCATACTGGCCGTATGGCTGCTGCCGCGAACCCGCCCCGACCGTGTCACGTGACGTGGTCGAATGCCCCGGCCTTGGCGGCCCGCACGAAGGTGCGGAGGGTCGTGGGGGTGGTGGCCGCGACGACGTCGGGGTCGTCGCTCTCGCGGAAGTGGATGGCCCCGCCGGGGCCCGGCGCCAACTCGACGCACTCGCTCTGCGAGCCGGTACTGAACGATGACTTGCGCCACGCAAGCGGGGACATGGGGCTCCCTCACAGTTCGTACATCGCGTGCTGGATCAGGCTGAGCGAGTCACGGGAGTCATGCGACTCCGGCGTGACCTGAGGGTCGACAGGAGCGAGCGCCAGCTCCGTCAGCCTCTCGAACATCTTGGCGTACTCGTCGATGCGTTCTCCATCCCCCAGAAAGACCGAGTTGAGCGGGTGCTCCAGGTGGACGGTGTTCAGCTCCGGCGTTGCGGCCTCGAAGAGCACGAAGGGGCGGCTGAAGGCCGCGTACGCGCCCTTCTCGTAGGGGAAGATCTGCACCGTCACGTTGGGAAGCCGGGCCACTTCGATCAGCCGCAACAGCTGCTTGCGCATGACAGTGAGCCCACCGACCCGGATACGTAGAGCAGCCTCGTGGATCACCGCGTGGTACGTCGTCGGCGAGTCACCGTCGAGGACACGCTGACGGGCCATCCGAAAGCCCACGCACCGCTCGGCGTGGTCGTGGTCCTGGCCATCAGTGGCCAGGATCACCTCGCGCGCGTAGTCCTCCGTCTGGAACATGCCCGGGATGAACAGCGGTTGGTGCATGCGAATGGCTGTGGAGCGGGACTCCAGTTCTGCCAGGTCAAGGGCGTTGCGGCCCATCGCGTCGCGGAACTCGTCCCACCACCCCTTGCCCAGCTCCTGCGCCATCTCCATCAGCCCGTCGAACAGCGGCCCGTCCGGGCACCCGTACTCGCGCAGCAGCTTGTAGAGCCGGTTCCGGGACACGTCGATCCGTCCGGCCTCGATGTTGCTTATCCGTGCGCGATCGGCGTCGAGGATCACGGCGGCCTGGTCGCCGGAGAGTCCGGCGCGGTTGCGCAACTTGCGCAGCTCGGCGCCCAGTCGGCGCTGGCGTTCGCTCGGCTGACTCCTGGGTGACATGCGCTCCTCCTCGTAACTCCGCGCAGTCTGCCCACCTCAGCACGGCACGGGCCACCGAATAGGCGTTCCGTCACCCGGTCGAGGGAACCAACGCCGAAACGGTTGCTGGATCGGAAAACCTTTCCCTAGCGTCGGGGCACCAATCGGCAACCCGAACCCGGGAGGTCCGCCATGCTCGTCTCCCTCGTCTTCCCGCCCGAACCCGTATGGGTCCGCGCCGCCAGGGAAACCGTACGATCCCTGCTCCTCGCCGCCGACCGCGGCGACCTCACCGACACCGCCCTCTTACTCACCTCCGAGGCCGTCACCAACGCGGTCAACGCCTGCCTGATCAGCGGCTGTTCGACGCCCGTGACCCTCTTCGCCGAGTGGGCGGCGCACGCCGAGGCCGACTACCTCCGCGTACTCGTGCACGACGAGGCCCCGGGCCGCCCGCTCTGCCGGACAACCGTGTCCCCCGACGACGAGTGCGGGCGCGGCATGGCGCTGATTTCCGGGGGTGCGGACGCGTGGGGCGTCTGCGAGCACGGGCCGGGGCTGGGCAAGGGCACGTGGTTCGAGCTCGGGGCACGCCAGCTGGCCTAGCCGACCGTGGGGTCCGGCCGACCGTGGGGTCCAGCCGGTCAATCCTCGGCGGCGCCGGCCGCCACCGTCTCCGCCACCTCCGCCCGCCGCGCCGCCTCCTCCGCCGCGAAGCGCTCCGCGTCCAGGCGTTCCGCCTGCTCCTCGTCCTCCGCCATCAGCAGGTCCAGGTTGCTGTCGCCCAGCTCCAGTACGCCCATGTCCACGTACGCCCGCTGCAAGCGCTCGCCCCACAGCCCGATGTCCTTCACGCACGGCACGATGCGGCTGAACAGCAGCCTGCGGAACAGGTGCAGGAAGTCCGACCGCTCCGTGTACTCCGCCGCCTCGGCCTTCGGGATGCCGAAGTTCTCCAGCACCTCGACGCCGCGCAGCCGGTCGCGCATCAGGTAGCAGCCCTCGATGACGAACTCCTCGCGCTCGCGCCGCTCGGCGTCCGACAGTTCGCGGTAGTAGTCGCGCAGCGCCATCCGGCCGAAGGCGACGTGGCGGGCCTCGTCCTGCATCACGTACGTGAGGATCTGCTTGGGCAGGGGCTTGTCGGTGGTGTCGCGGATCATGCCGAAGGCGGCGAGCGCCAGGCCCTCGATGAGCACCTGCATGCCCAGATAGGGCATGTCCCAGCGGGAGTCGCGGAGGGTGTCGCCGAGCAGGGCCTGGAGATCGGTGTTGACGGGGTAGAGCATCCCGATCTTCTCGTGCAGGAAGCGGCTGTAGACCTCGGCGTGCCGGGCCTCGTCCATGACCTGGGTGGCGGAGTAGAACTTGGCGTCCAGGCCGGGGACGGCCTCGACGATCCGGGAGGCGCAGACCATGGCGCCCTGTTCGCCGTGCAGGAACTGGCTGAACTGCCAGGCCGCGAAGTGCCGGCGCTGCTCGGCCTTGTCCCGATCCGTCATCTTCGCCCAGTGCGGGGTGCCGTGGAGGACGAGCGACTCGTCCGGCGTGCCCAGCGGATCGTCCGGGTCGACCTCCAGGTCCCAGTCGATCCGCTTGGCCGCGTCCCACTGCTTGTCCTTGCCCTTCTGGTACAGGGCCAGGAGCCGCTCGCGGTGCTCGTCGTACTCCCAGGTGAAGCGGGCCGCCCCGGCGGCGGGCACCTGCCAGATCGGCTCTTCGGGCTGCTGTGCGTAGAGTTCCGCGGTCCCCACCGACGCCTCCTTCGCTGGCTGCCATCCCGGTCCGTCCCCGCACGGGTGGCACGGGCAGGCTCACACGCGCGGTGTGAACGGTCAACATTCCGCGCAAGGGATTGACGAGCTTGCTGACAGAGAGTCTCATAAGGGGGTGACCCCGGGTATCGGTGGCCCGGACAGCCCAACCGCGAGGTGTTCTCAGCCATGACGTCCACGATCGAACCGCCGGCGCTCCGGGACGCGCTCGGTCTGCTCAAGGACCGCGAGCAGGTGGCCGAACGGCTGCTGGAGTCCTCGGCCAAGCACTCCTTCGACCCCGACACGGAGCTGGACTGGGACGCCCCGTTCGAGGACGGCAAGTGGTTCTGGCCACCGGAGCTGGTCTCGCTGTACGACACCCCGCTGTGGAAGCGCATGTCGGAGGAGCAGCGGCTGGACCTGGCGCGGCACGAGTCCGCCGCGCTGGCCTCGCTCGGCATCTGGTTCGAGATCATCCTGATGCAGCTGCTCGTACGGCACATCTACGACCGGCCCGTGACGAGCGCACACGTGCGGTACGCGCTGACGGAGATCGCCGACGAGTGCCGGCACTCCAAGATGTTCGCGCGGCTGATACAGAAGGGCGGCGCGCCCACGTACCCGGTCTCGCCGCTGCACCACAACCTCGCGCGCGTACTGAAGACCGTCTCGACCACGCCCGGTTCGTTCGCGGCGACGCTGCTCGGCGAGGAGATCCTGGACTGGATGCAGCGGTTGACGTTCCCGGACGAGCGCGTCCAGCCGCTGGTGCGGGGCGTCACCCGCATCCACGTGGTGGAGGAGGCGCGCCATGTCCGGTACGCGCGCGAGGAGCTCCGCCGCCAGATGGCCACCTGCCCGCGCTGGGAGGCGGAGCTGACCCGGGTCAGCTCCGGCCAGGCCGCACGGGTCTTCGCCGTCGCGTTCGTCAATCCGCAGGTGTACGAGAACGTGGGCCTGGACCGGCGGGAGGCCGTGGCCCAGGTCAGGGCGAGCGGGCACCGGCGCGAGGTCATGCAGTCCGGCGCGCGGCGACTCACGGAGTTCCTGGATGACATCGGGGTGCTGCGGGGCGTCGGCCGCAGGCTGTGGAAGAGCTCCGGGCTGCTGGCGTAACCCGCGTCGGCCGACATCCGGGCCGGAGGCCGACCCGGTGGGGGGACACGCGTGCCGCAGGCGCCTGAATGCACCGGTCACGCCACCGTTGTGGTGGCGGTTACGCTGCCTGGCATGACGACAGGCAGCGTCCCGGCAGCCGCGCGGCGCGGCGCGTACCGCAGGCTCAGTGTCGAGGAGCGGCGCGCGCAGCTGATCTCCGTCGCGCTCACGCTCTTCGCCGAGCGTGCGCCCGAGGACGTGTCGTTGGACGACGTGGCCACCGCCGCCGGGGCCTCCCGGCCGCTGGTGTACCGCTACTTCCCCGGCGGCAAGCAGCAGTTGTACGAGGCCGCGCTGCGCAGCGCCGTCGACGAGCTGGAGCTGTGCTTCGCCGAGCCGCAGACCGGTCCGCTCAGCCGGCGGCTGACCCGCGCACTGGACCGCTACCTGGCGTTCGTGGACGAGCACGACACCGGGTTCAGTGCGCTGCTGCACGGCGGCAGCGTGGCCGAGACCTCGCGTACGAGCGCGATCGTGGACGGGGTGCGGCGGGCCGCCGCCGAGCAGATCCTGCGGCACCTGGACGTGGCCGAGCCGGGCCCCCGGCTGCGGATGATGGTGCGGACCTGGATCTCGGCGGTCGAGGCCGCCTCGCTGATCTGGCTGGACGAGCAGAAGCAGCAACCGGCGGCTGAGCTGCGCGGCTGGCTGGTCGACCACTTCGTCGCCCTGCTGGCCGCCACGTCGGCGACCGAACCGCAGGCCGCCGAGGTGCTACGCCGGGCGCTCGCGCTGGAACCGGCGGACGGGCCGGTCGGGGAGCTGGTGCGCCGGTTGGCGCCACTGCTGGTGGACGCGCCCCGGCTGCCGGCCGCGCCGCAGGCGCCACAGGCGCCGACGGCGCCGCCCGCCGCCCCGGGCGCCGCGGCCACCCCCGCCGCCCCGGGCACCCGGGCGGGCGGCTCCGGCGGCGGCGCGCGAGACTGAGGGCGTGAAGAGCGAAGACGTACTGTTCACCGGCGGCCCGCTGGACGGCAGGGTGCTGCCGGTGCTGGTCGGGGCGACCGGGCAGCCTCCGAAGGCGTACGAGGTCCCGGTGCCGGACGACGAGGGCGGCCCGCCGACGGTGTACGTGTACCGCCGGGTACCCGCCGCGACGTCGAAGCGGCTGGGGCTGGTGCGGGGCTGGCGGTACGAGTACGCGCCGGAGGCGAAGCCGTGGGGCGGCCCCAAGTGGCCGTGGAGCAAGCCGAGCGCGCCGGACCGCCCGCGCGACCCCGATGGCCCGCGCCCCCCGGACGGCCCGGACACCACGAGGGGCCCGGACACCACCGGCGGCCCGGACGGCCCGAAGCGCCCGGACAGCCCGGACGGGTGACCCCGCACCCCATCCGCGCGCATATAAACGAATAGTCCGACTATGCGTGTCACGATCCTCCCGAGCCCCTTGAGTGAGGCCCCGCGATCCCGCCGGAGGTGGTGTGCGTGTCACGGCGCTTCGGCCGCACGGTCCGTGTGGTCTGCACGCTGTCCCTGGCCGCTGCCGCCGTGGCCCTCCCCCCGACGAGCGCGGCGGCCGACCCCTCCGTGGCGGAGCTGCTGACCCGGCTCCAGACGCTCTACGCCAAGGCGGAGGAGGCCACCGAGGCGTACAACGACACCGAGGAGAAGCTCAAGAAGCAGCAGGCCCGGACCGAGCGGCTGAACCACCGGCTCGCCGAGGTCCGGCGGGCGCTCGCCGGCCAGCGGGCCCGGGCCGGGCAGTTGGCCGGGCAGCAGTACCGGGGCGGCGCCGGGGCCTGTCCGACTCCGTCCACACGCTGCTCAGCGGCGATCTGCGCACGGTCGCCTACGAGCGCCACGCGCTGCGCCGGGCCGCCGACCTGCAGGCCGTGGTCATCGCCCGGCTGGAGCGCGGCGAGCGGCGGACGGCCGCCCTCGCCACGCGGGCCGACGCGGCCCTGGACAAGCGACGGGATCTGGCCGACAAGCGCCGCGAGCGGCACGAGGAGGTCACCGAACGGCTCGCCGACATCGAGCGCGCGCTCGCCTCGCTGACCACCGACCAACTCGCCGCGCTGCGCAAGCGCGAGAAGCGGCAGACCTCCGCCGCCCAACGCGCGCTGATCGCCACCCGGGCCCTCGCCGGGCCCGAGCGCAAGCCGTCCAAAAAGGGCGCGAAGGCCCTGCGCTACGCCATGCGGCAGATCGGCAAGCCGTACGTCTGGGGCGCCGAGGGGCCCGACGCCTTCGACTGCTCGGGGCTGACCCAGCAGGCGTGGCGGCAGGCCGGGTACCTCATCCCGCGCACCAGCCAGGAGCAGTGGCGGACCCTGCCGCGCGTGCCGCTGAGCGAGCTGCGCCCCGGCGACCTGGTGGTCTACTACCCCAAGGCGACGCACGTGGCGCTGTACGCGGGCGGCGGAGCGGTGGTGGAGGCGCCGCGGCCGGGCGGGCGCGTGCGGACGTCCCCGTTGGCCACGTACCCGTTGCGGGGGGCGGTGCGGCCGGATGCCGCGCCAGCCCTCCCGAGCGCCGAGAATCCCTTCCCCGACGACGCCGCGAGCCCCCTCCCCGACGACGCCGCGAAGCCCCTGCCCGACCCCGAGAAGCCGACGCTCCAAAGGCCGGACCCCGAGAAGCCGACCCCGGAGAAGCCCGCTCTCGACCAACCCACGCCGGACAAACCGGCGTCGGACAGGCCCGCGCCCGAGAAGCCCGTCCCGGCGAAGCCCGCGCCCGGGAAGCCCGCCCCCGAGAGACCGGCGCCCGCGAAGACCGCGCCGGAGAGGCTCCCCGACCCGGACACGCCCCGCCCGGCCCCCTCGGACCCGCCCGCGGCCTCGCCCCTCAAGCTCAGGACGGGCGGTCGGCGGTGACCTCCGCCAGGTACGCCGCCGTCTTCTCCGGCTCGTAGAAGAAACCCTCGAAGTCCGACGGATCGTCGAAGCCGTTCGCGAAGCGCTCGGCCACCGGCGGCAGTTCACCGGCCGCGCCGAGCAGGCCCACCACGTGCTCCGGCGGCGGCGCCAGCATCGCGTTCGTCCACTTGGTGACGTGCTGGGCGGCGGCCCAGTAGCGGTCGAACGCAGCCTGCATCCAGTCCGCGTCGAAGGGCCGGTCGCCGTGCTCGACGATGCTGTCGAGGTAGGAGGCCGCGCACTTGGCCGCGGAGTTGGAGCCCTGCCCGGTGATCGGGTCGTTGGCGACGACGACGTCCGCGACGCCCAGCACCAGGCCGCCGCCGGGCAGCTCGCCGATCGGGTTCCGTACGGTCGGGGTGTAGCGGCCGGCCAGGGTGCCGCCCGCGTCGGTCAGCTCCACCTTGGTGGCCCGGTCGTACTCCCAGGGCGTGAAGGCCCTCATCAGCTCCAGCGTCGTGGCCAGGTGCCCGGCCGGGTCCTTGATGCCCTGGAAGACGTCGAGCGGACCGCCGGGCACGCCCTCCCAGAACAGGATGTCGGCGCGGCCGGAGGTGGTGAGGGTGGGCATGATGAACAGTTCGCCGACCCCCGGCACCAGGTTGCAGCGCACCGCGTCGAACTCGGGGTGCTCCGGGCGCGGGCCCAGCCCGTGGACATAGGAGACGGCCAGCGCGCGCTGCGGGCTGTCGTACGGGGAGCGGGCGGCGTCCCGGTCGAACATCGACACCAGTTCGCCCTTGCCCGCGGCCACCAGCACCAGGTCGTACTGGCCCGCGAAGAAGTCCAGGTCGGAGACGGTGGCGCCGTGGATGACGAGCTGGCCGCCGGCCTGCGTGAAGGCGTCCAGCCAGCCGGCCATCTTCAGCCGCTGGTCGACGGACTGGGCGTAGCCGCCCGTGAGCCGGCCCACCCAGTCGATGGCGCGGGCGCCGTCCGGCCCGGCCACGGAGACGCCCAGCCCCTCGATCCGCGGCGCCTGGCTCTCCCAGAAGTTGATCCGCAGATCCCGCTCGTGCCGGAGCGCGGTGGGGAACATGCACTGGGTCGACATCACCCGACCGGTACGGATCTCGTCGGCCGTGCGGTTGGACATCAGGGTGATCTCGTAGCCCCGGGCCTGGAGGCCGAGGGCGAGTTGGAGACCGGACTGCCCGGCTCCGACGATGAGTATCTTCCGCATGACGACAACGCCTTCCAGCTCAGGACATCAAGAGGAACGAGAAGTTCCGCATCTAGGGGCGGGCCAGACGTTACGTCACTCCGGCGTGAGGTCAAGAGCGTGGCCCACCAGGGCCAGCAGCGACTCGATCACGGTGTCCCGCCTGCGCGCGTCCATGACGATGACGGGGACGTCCGCGGGCACCGACAGCGCCTCGCGCACGTCCTCCGCCTCGTAACGCGGCGTCCCCTCGAAGTGGTTGACCGCCACGACGTACGGCAGTCCGCAACTCTCGAAGTAGTCGAGCGCGGGGAAGCAGTCCTCCAGCCGACGGGTGTCGGCCATCACCGCCGCGCCGATCGCCCCGCGCACCAGGTCGTCCCACATGAACCAGAACCGCTGCTGGCCCGGTGTGCCGAACAGGTAGAGCACCAGGTCGGAGTCGAGGGTGATCCGGCCGAAGTCCATCGCGACGGTCGTGGTCAGCTTCCCCGGGATCGCGGCGGTGTCGTCGACGTCCTCGCTCGCCTGCGTCATCAGCGCCTCGGTCCGGAGCGGAGTGATCTCCGAGACCGAGCCGACCAGGGTCGTCTTGCCGACACCGAAGCCGCCCGCGACGACGATCTTGACGGCGATCGGCGCGCGCGAACGGTCCGTCTGCCAGTCCTGGAGCCCCTCTTCGGCGTCCGGCTCCGCGGCCACCGCCGCGCCGGTCGTGGTTGTCGTGCCGTTCGCCTCAGAGTCCGCGAAGTCCAACGAGCACCCTTTCGAGCAGTGCGCGGTCCGGCTGCCCCGGGCCCCGCCCGGTGCCGTAGACGCGTATCTTTCCCTGGTCCGCCAGGTCGCTGAGCAGGACCCGCACCACACCCAGCGGGATCCTGAGCAGCGCGGAGATCTCGGCGACCGAACGCATCCGGCGGCACAGCTGGACGATGGCCCGGATCTCGGGCAGTACCCGCGGGCCGCGCCCCCGGCCGGCCGCCGGCCCCGAAGGTCGTCGGGGGGACCGTCCAGCGCGGCCACGAAGGTCTCCACCAGCAGCACATGGCCGAACCGGGTGCGGCCGCCGGTGAGCGAATACGGGCGCACCCGTGCCGGCTTGCGGCCGAGCGCGCCGCGTATCGGCAGGCCCGGACTCGCGGTCACTGCCCCGACTCCAGCGATCTGCGCAGTTCGCTCCGGAGTTCGGGGGTGAGCACATGCCCGGCCCGGCCGACGAAGAGCGCCATGTGGTAGGCGATCACGCTCATGTCGCAGTCCGGGGTGGCGTGCACGCCCAGCAGCGAGCCGTCGCTGATCGACATGACGAAGAGACTGCCCTCGTCCATGGCGACCATGGTCTGCTTCACCCCGCCGCCGTCCATCAGCTGGGAGGCGCCGAGGGTCAGGCTGCCCAGGCCCGAGACGATGGTGGCCAGGTCGGCGCTGGAACCTTTCGGCCCGTCCTGGGCCGTCGGGTCGCCGACCGCGGACGCCCTGGCCTGGGGGTCGGAGGAGAGCAGCAGCAGGCCGTCGGACGAGACCACAGCCACCGAACGGACGCCCGGCACCTCCTCCACCAGATTGGCGAGCAGCCAATGCAGATTGCGGGCTTCGGTACTCAGTCCATAGGTACTACTGGGCGCGTTCAATCGCGTGCCTCCTCAACAGTGCCACCCTCCTCCTGAACCCCCGTCGGTCCTTGCGGGCCGCTCTGTTCCACGATCTCCGCCGCGGCGTCGCGCCGGCCGTCCCGCGCACCCTGCTGGAACCCGCCCAGCCTGCGGCGCAGTTCGTCGGCGTCGACGCCGCGGGCCCTGTGCCGCGCGGCGGGTGCGGGCCGGGACACCGTCTTCGGGGTGCGCTTGGGCAGACCCTTGCCGGTGAGCGGCCGTTCGGAGACCGGGCCGGTGTCCGCCGGCCCGTCCGGCGCCCCGCCGCCCCCAGCGGGGGCGGGCGCCGACCGCCAGGCGACGCCCCTGGCGGGAGTCCCGTCGGACACGGGCGGCTCGGCCATGAACCCGGCGGCGGGCCCGGCCGTGGGCCCGTCGGGCGTCGCGGCACCGGCCCCGCCCACGCCGTCCACTCCGTGCTCCGGTCCGAGCTCCGGTGCGGTGCCGGTGGCCCACGCGTGCCCGGGGGCCGGCGCACCGCCGAGCGGCACACCGCCACTGGTGGGGGTCGCACCGGCCCGCTCGTCGGCACCGGCCGAGTACGGCGCCTCGGGCACGCCGCCGTCCATCAGGACCTCGTCGGCGTACTCCCCCACAGCCTTGAGGGCGTGGGAGGTACCCCCGGCGTCCAGCGCATCGGTGCCCGCCGGGGCGGCGTCGGCGTACGACGCGTCCAGCGCATCGGCGTGCGCCGCGACGGCGGTGTCCGGCCCGTCGGTTGCGGCGGTGGGCTCGTGGTGCGGGCCGTCCTGCTGGGGTCCGGTGCCTGCCGGGCCGTCGCCGGGGTGCGCCTCCCGGCCCGGGGCCGGGTCGCTGTCCGGGTGCCGCGTCGGCTTGAGGTCGCCGCGGATGGCCGCGAGCTGGATGGTGCGTTCGGCGGCGGCGACCAGCGGGTCCACGCCCGGCGCGACGTCCACCTCGATGTCCGGGACGAAGTCCGGCTCGTCCGTGCCGAAGCCCGGCTCGTCCGCGACGAAGTCCAACTCGTCCGTGTCGAAGTCCGGCCCGTCCGGGGCGGCCTCGCCCGTGTACAGCGGATCGCGGGCCAGGGGGAGGCCGTCGTCGGGGAGTGCGTGGCCGCCGATCCTGGCCGTCTCCTCGGCGTCGTGCCCGAGGCCGCCCCGTACCGACCCGGCCGCGGCCGCGCGGTCCCGGCCGGGCAGCGTGTGGGAGTTGGCCTCGGCGGCCTGGCCGGGGAAGCCCAGGGCCACGCCGGAGGCCCCCGCGCCGGAGGTTCCCTCGGCTGGGGCCGGGGCCGCCGGGGCCTCCCCCGGCACCGCCTCGGTCGGCGACGCCGGCAGGATGTTCGCTGGCAGGATCACCACGGCCGCGACGCCGCCCTGCGGCTGCTCGCGCAGCTGGACGCGGACGCCGTGCCGGGCGGCCAGCCTGGTCACCACGTACAGCCCCAGGCCCAGCGGGTCCTCCGCGTTGGGGCCCTGGCAGTAGTCCGGCACCGGCTCGGCCAGCCGGTTGTTCAGCTCCTCGAAGCGGTCGGGGGTCATCCCGATGCCCTCGTCCTGGACGGAGAGCATCAGCTCGCCGTTGTCCACCAGCCAGGCGGAGACCTCGACCGGGGCCTCGGGCGGGGAGAAGGCCGTGGCGTTCTCCAGCAGCTCGGCGACCAGGTGGCTGACGCTGTCGGCCGCGTACCCGGCGACGTAGGACTGCGGCGGCAGGGACTGGATCCGCACCCGGTCGTACCGCTCGACCTCGCTGATGGCGGCGCGGAGCACGTCCAGCAGCGGGACCGGCCCCTGGTGCGTGGCCTTGTTCTCCGAGCCCGCGATCACCAGGAGGTTCTCGCTGTAGCGGCGCATGCCGGTGGCGAGGTGGTCGAGCTGGAAGAGGGTCTCGAGGCGGTCCGGGTCCGTCTCGCGCTCCTCCAGGCCCTCGATGACGGCGAGCTGCCGCTCGATCAGGCCCAGGTTGCGCAGCGCGAGGCTGACGAAGCTGCCGTGGACCCGGGCCCGCAGGCCCTCCAGCCGGGCGGCAACCGCGTCCCGCTCGGCGTGCGCGTCGTCCCGCTCGGCGCGCAGGTCGTCCCGCTCGCGGCGCAGGTCGGCACGCTCGTCTGCCAGTCGGCGGCGCTCTTCGACCAGCCGGGTGCGGTCGGTGTCGAGCTTGGCGGCGCGCTCGTGCGCGCGGCGCGCGGACCGCTGGAGCTCGTTGACGCCGTCGACGGTGGCCGCGAACTCGTCGTTCCGGCCCCGGTAGGTGATCGGCTCCTGCGCCACCGGGTCCTGGGAGATCCGCTGCGTACCGAGCCGGAGTACGGCCAGTGGGCGCGTCATGGACCGGGCGCCGGAGATGCCGGCGCCGAGGGCGAGCAGCAGGCACAGGCCCAGCAGCCCGAAGCGGATCTCCAGGGCGGTGACGTCCTCGTCGCGCAGCTCCTCCAGCCGGGCCACCTCCGCGGTGGCCAGCGCCGACTCCACGCCGCGCATCCGGTCGATCCGGGCGGTCAGGGCCGCCTCGACGTGGCCCTTGTCCAGCAGCAGGTCGTTGGCCGAGAGATGCGGGCTGTCCGTGAGCCGGCCCAGGTACCGCTCGGCGGTGGTGACCTCGGTGCCGTTGACGGTGCTGGTGTAGCGCTCGCGTACGGCGGCCGGGGCGAGCTGGCTGAAGTCGGCGACGGCGGACTGCTCGCGGACGTTCGTCCGCTGCGCGGCGGCGACCAGGGCCGACCGGCCGCCGTCGGCGGTGAGCGCGCCGAGCAGCAGGCCGCGGCTGGCGGACGCCTGCTCGGTGGCGCGGCCGAGGGTGGCGAGCGCGCCGGCGCTGCCGGTGTCGGCGCGCTCGGGCAGCCGGCGGGCCAGGGTCTCGGCGAGGCCCTGGAGCGCCTGGATGGTCGCGGTGTAGTCCTGGTACACGTCCAGGGCCGAGCCATGGCCGGTGAGGGCGCGCTGCCGCAGCTCGGGGAGCGAGTCCAGGAGTCGGCGGACCGAGCCGGGCGCGTCGGGGCGCAGCTCGGTGATCTGGCGGTCGACGCGGGCCCGCTGGTCCTCGGAGACCCCGGCGCCGGAGGCGGTGGTGCGCCCGGCGGCCACGAACCCCGTCATGGCGTCGCGTTCGTCGGCGAGGGAGTGGGCGAGGACGACGGCCTCGCGGTTGGTCCCGGCGAGGTCGACGAGCCGCTGCGAGTCGTGGGTGTCGTCGATGGCCGCGGCGATGCCGGGGGCGCCGGCCCCGGCGATGGCGATGGCGACGACCGCGACGGAGATGACCAGCCGGTTGCGGACGCGGGCGGTCCGGCGCCGAGGTGCGTCCGAGGTGCGGCTATCGCCGCGTGCGGCGTCCTGCTCGCGCATTTCGCCCTGTGTGCTGTGCTCGCTGTTGCTGCCCCGAAGCCGCTTCTTCCGCACCGGTGCTCACAATCTTTTCTCGCCCTACCCACTGGGAGACCAGGAGGTGACGGCGGTTCAACAATTGCCTGACCTCACCCCATGGCACGGAATCCGACCATTCCAGTACGTCTGTGAGGCGGACGCGCAACACTTGCCCGGCCACCTGAACGAGTGAACATCATTGCGAAGTTGACCATCAACTTCCGCTTGTCGTCTGCACGGGCCCGAAACCACCCCGCAGTTGGAAAACACTTCCCGGTCCTGGCAGTATGCGCACACGCAACTGCACGGAAGCGTCAATTCCGGCCGCAATCCGACATCTGGTGCTCTGCGCCGGACCTCTCGGCGTTCGAGACTCCGAACCGGCCGCCGCGCGCCGCGGTCCGGCAGACTGGCCGAATGCGCATCGAACTCGCGACCGACCCCGGGGATCCCCAACGACCCAACGAGGACTACGCGTCAGTAGCGCTACCAGCGTCGGGGCAGGGTGGAGCCCTGGTACTCCTGGACGGGGTGACTCCGCCCGAGGGCGACGACGGCTGCGTCCATGGCGTCCCATGGTTCACCGCCCGGCTCGGCGGGGCCGTTCTGGAACTGTCCGGTTCGCGCCGGGATATGTCGCTGGCAGAATGCCTCACGGCGGCGATCGAACGAACCGCCGACGCGCATTGTCAAACCTGTGACCTTTCTCACGCACGCACTCCGCAGGCCACCGTCGTCGCGGCCCGCTGGGACGACGACCGCGTCGAGTACCTCGTACTGTCCGACTCCGTCCTGCTCATCGAGGGTGCCGACGGAGCCGTCACCGCCGTACTGGACGACCGGATCGACCGGCTGCGCGCAGCAGGCCACCGGCTGGCCCCGCTGCGCAACGCGCCGGACGGCTTCTTCACGGCGGCCGCCGACCCCGCCGTCGCGGCCAAGGCGGTCACCGGCGCCGTCCCGCGTGCGGAGGTCCGCGCCCTGGCGGCGCTCACGGACGGGGCCACGCGGTGGGTGGAGGTGTTCCGCGAGGGCGACTGGACGGACGCGTTCGCCGTACTGCGCAAGGACGGGCCGCGGGGGCTGATCGACCGGGTACGGGCGGCCGAGGACGCGGACCCCGAGCTGGCGGGGGCTCCGTACGGGAAGGTGCACGACGACGCGGCGGCGATTCTCGCGGAACTCTGAGAAAAGGCGCCGGGGATCCCGGGTCCTATCGTATGTGTGTGGCGTAATGATCGGGTGAGCCGGCAAATCCGCGAGCGGCGCGCATTACTCCTCGGCCTCCTGCGCGCCATTCAGCCGGTGCAGCAGCCGGGCCAGTTCGGCGACCTCGCCGCGCTCCCATCCCGCGAGCCGGCGTGCGTACTGCGCCCGGCGGGCGCTGCGCACCCGGCGGAACCGCTCCCTGCCCTCGTCGGTCAGCTGCACCAGGAAGGCGCGCCCGTCGGCCGGATCCTGAGCCCGCGTCACCAGTCCCAGCATCTCCAGGGCGCGCAGTTGGCGGCTCATCGTCGCCTTGCCGACGCCGAAGTAGCCCGCCAGGTCCGTCGCCCGCTGCCGCCCGGCGTCCGCCAACCGCACCAGCAGCCCGTACGCCGCGGGCTCCAGGTCCGGGTGCATCTCGCGGGCCATTTCCCCGGAGGTGGCACGGGCCCGGCGGAGAAAGACGGCCAATTCGCGTTCGAGCGCCAGGAACGCCTGATCCACACCCGTCGCACCCTCGGCGTCGGAAGCCCCGTTCGCGGGCGGCTCGGCCCCGGTATTGTGCACGTCAGCGCCTCTCCGGATTTTCATCTGGATGAAACTTTCTTTCAGCCGCGCCCGTCGCCGCAGCTCCGACAGTATTTCGCAGGATTAGACCAACGGCAGCACCCGGGCCCCTATCGCGGGGCGGTCTACGCCCGTAGCGTCGATATGACATGGCCACACCAACGACATGTGCTCCCCCCCTCTCCCCCACCCCGAGGCTCTCGGAGGCACGCCATGCCTGCTCACAGACCCGGATCGCTCCGGCCCACGCCGACCGCGATCGCCTGCGCACTCGCCGCACTCCTCGCCATGACCGCCGCACTGTCCGGTACGGCATCGGCCGCCGACCGGCACCCCTCCCCCCGCCCCGGTGACGACCACTGGGCGGGCTCCCAGATCCTCAAGCACGAGGGCGGCGCCATCACCCCCGGCGGCCTGGCGGACGACCCGCCCTCCCTCGCGTCCGTCGAAGGCGTCGACGTCAGCAGCCACCAGGGGAACGTCGCCTGGTCGAGCCTGTGGAGCAGCGGCGTCCGCTTCGCCTACGTCAAGGCGACGGAAGGCACGACGTACAAGAACCCGTACTTCACTCAGCAGTACACCGGTTCGTACAACGTCGGCATGATCCGCGGGTCGTACCACTTCGCGCTGCCCGACGTCTCCAGCGGCGCCACCCAGGCCAATTACTTCGTCAGCAGCGGCGGCGGCTGGTCGCGGGACGGCAAGACGCTGCCGGGCGCGCTCGACATCGAGTACAACCCCTACGGCTCGTCCTGCTACGGCAAGAGCCAGAGCGCCATGGTCAGCTGGATCAAGGACTTCACCAGCACCTACAGGTCCCGCACCGGCCGCGACCCGGTGATCTATACGTCCACCAACTGGTGGAAGACCTGCACGGGCAACAGCTCCGCCTTCGGCAGCGTCAATCCGCTGTGGGTCCCGCGCTACGGCTCGTCCGTGGGCGAGCTCCCGGCGGGCTGGTCCTTCCACACGATCTGGCAGTACACCTCCAGCGGCCCGATCGTCGGTGACCACAACCGCTTCAACGGCGCCTACGACCGGCTCCAGGCCCTCGCCAACGGCTGACCGTCGCCGACCGATCGTCGACAGCCGATCGCTCCGTGACTCAGCCTCTCAGCCTCCGCCCTCCGGCGTACGGACAGGTCTGTCTTCTGTCGCTACGCTGGAGGGCATGAGCACGAGCAGCGCGCGATCCGCCCGGCCCTCCGCCCGCGAGCGCATCCTGTCCACCGCCACCGAGCTGTTCAACGCCCACGGGGTGCGCGCCGTCGGCGTCGACCGGATCATCGCCGAGTCCGGCGTGGCCAAGGCGACGCTGTACGCCCACTTCCGTTCGAAGGACGACCTGGTCGTCGCGTATCTCAGGGTCGCGGACGAGCACTGGCGCGGCGCGCTGCGGGACGCGGCGACGGCCGCCGGTCAGGCCCCGCGCGAGCAGCTCGTCGGGGTCTTCGACGCGCTGCACGAGACGACCGTCCGCGACGGCTTCCGCGGCTGCGCGTTCACCAACACCGCCGGCGAGACAGCCCCGGCCACCGCCCCCACACCGCGACGGTCGAGCACAAGCAGGCGGTCCGCGCGTGGCTGACCGGGCTCGCCACGGCGGCCGGGGCGACCGACCCGGAACTGCTCGCGTGCCAGCTCTCCGTCCTCATCGACGGCTGCATGGCGGCGGCGGCCCTCGAGCCGGTGCCCGCCATCGCCCAGGCCGCCCGCGAGGCCGCGCGCGGCCTGGTGGAACAGGCGTGCCCGGCCCGCGCCTGACGCCGGTGGCGGCGTCGGGACGGCGGGCCGGGCAGCGGGCGAGCGGCTGACCGGGCGCGCTCAGGCGACGGCCACGGCCGGGTCCTCCGCCGCCTCGGACCCCAGCAGCAGCGCGCGGTAGCGCTCCTGGTGCGCGGCGAGCCCCGCGTCATCGAGCTCGTGGGTGCCGTAGACGACCAGGGGCTCCTCGTAAGGCATGCCGCTGAAGTGGGCGGTGGCGTCGAAGGGCCGCAGCAGCTCGGCAACGGCGAAGCGCTTGAACCCGTCGGGCCGGTACGCGGCCTCCGGGGCGCCCGCCGAGGTCGCCACCCGCAGCGACTTCCCGTGCAGCGCGGTGCCCTTCGAGCCGTACGCGAACCCGTACGCGAAGACCTCGTCGAGCCACTGCTTGAGCAGCGGCGTGCCCGAGTACCAGTAGAAGGGGAACTGGAGCACGATCCGGTCGTGCTCCACCAGCAGCCGCTGCTCGTGGGCGACGTCGATGCGTCCGTCGGGATAGGCGGCGTACAGATCGTGGAGCGTCACGCCCTCGACGCCCTCGGCGGTCTTGGCCAGGGCGGCGTTGATCCGCGACGCGGCGAGGTCGGGGTGGGCGAGTACGACCAGGGTGGACACGAAGCTCTCCTCTTGCCGGTGTGGCCGGTCCTGCCGGTGCGGCCGGCACATTGACCAGACAGGTCTGTCTACTTCCGTGGCGCGAAGCTACCAGACAGGCCTGTCTGGGTGTCAACTGCCGCCGCTCGGACGGCTACGCGCCCAACCGGCCAAGGACGGCGCGGCCCGCGCTCCAGGGACGGCGCGACCCGGACGGCCCACTCGGATTGCCCGCCCCGACTCCCCCTGCTCCTCTGGAACCACCCACCCCATGAATATGCCGAAGGGACAATCGTGCCGCCGAACGAGAGCGCCAAGCCGAAGGTCATCCAGGGCCAGGGAAAGGACAAGTGCCCCAGCGGCCATCTCTGCCTGTACGCCGATGCCCAATTCAACACATCGGGCGACCGGAGAGACATCCTCGTCATTCCGCCCGACGCGGCGGCGAACAACTTCAGCGAATACGGCTTCGACCACAGCGGTGACGGGGTGAGCGCCGTCGTCAACAACACGAGCAAGGACACCAAGCTCTTCTCGAAGATCGACCAACGCGGCGACCAACTGCCCATCAAGGCCGGCGCCGCCATCGACGACCTGACGAAATACCCGCTGACCGGAAGCCCCAACGGCACCTGGAACGACCAGGCCCAGTCCGCCCTCGCCCACAACGAGCCCGTGCCGATTCCGGTCATCGCCGAACCCCAACCCGACGCCCACACCACGAACCGCCGACAGCCCGTCAGCGGCACGGCGGGCGCCAAGGTCGAGAAGGCGGAGCTCTAGCCAGAGATGGCGCGGTCGTGGACGCCAGAACCCCTGTCGAGGGCCTCGCCTTCAACGCCGAGAAGGTCGAGGTCACCGAGGGCGGCACCACGCTGGGCTCGCCCCCGGTGGTCGGCGAAAAGTGGACGTTCACTCCCGAGAAGGGCTGGCCGCTCGGCAGCCACACCGTGTCCGCCAAGGCCGTGAAGGGCTCCACGCATTCCCCGGAGGCCAAGGTCAACTTCACCGTGGAGAAGAAGAATCTCACGGTCACCTACAAGCTGGTCCAGGATCCCTGGGAGGACTGGAAAACCCATAAGTGGATCTACCCCTACGACATCACCATGACGGCCGGTAAAACCGCCGTGAAGCGATGGCGTCTCGGCTTCGGCCAGTTGCCGGAGGGCACGGCCCTGTCCGAGGAGTTCACCAAGAACTTCTGGGGAATGATCATCAAGGACGGTTCCAACGGACAGGTCGAGCTCGGCTCGCCGTCAAAGGGCACGTACATTGTGCAAGTAGGCGCCGCTCGGGGGCGTGTGAGGCGGGTGGGGGCGCCGGTCGGGCGCCCCCACCCGGTCAGTGCGTGTCGTCGCATCCCGCCTATACCGCCGCCATCGACACGCGCCCGCCGTCCGCCGCGTCGGACACCGCGTCGGCCGTCGCGGGCTGGAGCGCCAGTTCCAGGACCTTGCGGACGTCGGAGACCGGGTGCACCTCCAGCTTCTCCAGCACCTCCTCCGGAACGTCGTCCAGGTCCGGCTCGTTCCGCTTGGGGATGATCACCGTGGTGATCCCGGCCCGGTGCGCGGCCAGCAGCTTCTGCTTGACGCCGCCGATCGGCAGGACCCGGCCGGTCAGCGAGACCTCGCCGGTCATGGCGACGTCCGGGCGGACCTGGCGGCCCGACAGCAGCGACGCCAGCGCGGTCGTCATCGTGATGCCCGCGCTCGGGCCGTCCTTGGGGACCGCGCCCGCCGGGACGTGCAGGTGGACGCCGCGCTCCTTGAGGTCGCCCACCGGCAGCTCCAACTCCGCGCCGTGGGAGCGGAGGAAGGACAGCGCGATCTGCGCCGACTCCTTCATCACATCGCCCAGCTGGCCGGTGAGGGCCAGCCCCGCGCCGCCCGTCTCCGGGTCGGCCAGCGACGCCTCGACGAACAGGACGTCGCCGCCCGCGCCGGTGACCGCGAGCCCGGTGGCCACGCCGGGGACGGCGGTGCGCCGCTCGGCCGGGTCCTGGGCGGACTCGGGCGTGTGGTGGGGGCGCCCGATCAGCGGGCGCAGCTCCGGCACGCCGATGGTGAAGGGCAGCTCGCGCTCGCCCAGTTCGTGCTGGGCGGCCACCTTGCGCAGCAGCCGCGCGATGGCGCGCTCCAGGGTCCGTACGCCCGCCTCGCGGGTGTATTCGCCCGCCAGCTTGCGTAGCGCGGCGTCGTCCACGACCACCTCGCCTCGCTCCAGGCCGGCCCGCTCCAGCTGGCGCGGGAGCAGGTGGTCGCGGGCGATGGTGACCTTCTCGTCCTCGGTGTAGCCGTCGAGGCGCACCAGTTCCATGCGGTCCAGCAGCGCCTCGGGGATGGCCTCCAGCACGTTGGCGGTGGCGAGGAAGACCACATCGGACAGGTCGAGCTCCACCTCCAGGTAGTGGTCCCGGAAGGTGTGGTTCTGCGCCGGGTCGAGCACCTCCAGCAGCGCGGCGGCCGGGTCGCCCCGGAAGTCGGAGCCGACCTTGTCGATCTCGTCGAGCAGGATGACCGGGTTCATGGAGCCGGCCTCCTTGACCGCCCGGACGATGCGGCCGGGCAGGGCGCCGACGTAGGTGCGCCGGTGGCCGCGGATCTCCGCCTCGTCGCGTACGCCGCCGAGCGCCACCCGGACGAACTTCCGGCCCATGGCGCGGGCCACGCTCTCCCCGAGGGAGGTCTTGCCGACGCCGGGCGGCCCGACGAGGGCCAGGACGGCGCCGCCGCGGCGGCCGCCGACCACGCCGAGCCCCCGGTCTGCGCGCCGCTTGCGCACGGCCAGGTACTCGGTGATCCGCTCCTTGACGTCCTCCAGGCCCGCGTGGTCGGCGTCGAGGACGGCCTTGGCGCCCTGGATGTCGTACGCGTCCTCGGTGTGCTCGTTCCAGGGCAGCTCCAGCACGGTGTCCAGCCAGGTGCGGATCCAGCCGCCCTCCGGGCTCTGGTCGCTGGCCCGCTCCAGCTTGTCGACCTCCTTGAGGGCGGCCTCCCGCACCTTCTCGGGCAGGTCGGCGGCCTCCACCCGGGCCCGGTAGTCGTCGGCCTCGTCCTCCGGCTCGCCGTTGAGCTCGGCCAGTTCCTTGCGCACGGCCTCCAGCTGGCGGCGGAGCAGGAACTCGCGCTGCTGCTTGTCCACGCCCTCCTGGACGTCCTTGGCGATGGACTCGGCGACGTCCTGCTCGGCGAGGTGGTCGCTGAGCCAGGTGACGGCGAGCTTGAGCCGGGCGACGGGATCCGCGGTCTCCAGCAGCTCGACGCGCTGGGCGAGGGTCAGGAACGGCGAGTAGCCGGAGTTGTCGGCGAGCTGGGCGACGTCGTCGAGCTGCTGCACGCGGTCCACGACCTGCCAGGCGCCGCGCTTGCGCAGCCAGCTGGTGGCCAGGGCCTTGTACTGGTTCATCAGCTCGGTGACCGAGCCGGGAAGGGGGTCGGGGACGATCTCCTCGACCGGGGTGCCCTCCACCCACAGCGCGGCGCCGGGCCCGGTGGTGCCGGCGCCGATCCGCACCCGGCGCACGCCGCGGATGAGTGCGCCCGGGTCGCCGTCGGAGAGCCGGCCCACCTGCTCGACCGTGCCGAGCGTGCCCAGCGCGGCGTACGTGCCGTCGATCCGGGGCACCAGGAGCACCCGCGGCTTACCCCCTCCGTCACGGGCGGCGGCCTGCGCGGCCTCGACGGCGGCGCGCACCTCGTTGTCGGACAGGTCCAGGGGCACCACCATGCCGGGAAGCACGACCTCGTCGTCGAGCGGCAGCACAGGCAGGGTGAGCGGTGTGGACAGCGAAGCCATGATCTCCCCTTCGGCAGGCAAGTTGAGCTATGCCGACTCAATGCATGGACTGCCGCCGATGTTCCCCTGCGGTGGGCGTGTTCGCTGTGAGCGATCAGCCCGCGGTGGTCCGCGGGAAGGCGCGCCGGTAGTCGGTCGGGGTGACGCCGACGTGCAGCGTGAAGTGGCGGCGGAGATTGGCGGCCGTGCCGAGCCCGCTGAGCTCGCTGACCCGCTCGACCGGCAGGCCGGTGGTCTCCAGCAGGGTCTGGGCGCGGGCCAGCCGCTGGTGCAGCAGCCACTGCAGGGGCGTGCTGCCGGTCGCCGCCTGGACCCGGCGGAAGAAGGTGCGCGGGCTCATCGCGGCGCGCCGGGCCAGGTCCTCGACGGTGAGCGGCTCGGCGAGGTGTTCCCTGGCCCACTGCAGGACCGGGGCCAGGCCGTCGTCATCGGAGGCGGGCACGGAGCGGTCGATGAACTGCGCCTGACCGCCCGGCCGGTGCGCCGGCACCACCATCGCCCGCGCGAGTTGGTTGGCGACGTGCGCGCCGAGGTCGCGGCGGACCAGGTGCAGGCACAGGTCGAGCCCCGCTGCCATCCCGGCGCTGGTCAGCACGTCCCCGTCGTCCACGTACAGCACCGAGTCGTCCACCCGCACCTTGGGGTAGCGGCGGGCCAGGTCCGCGGTGTGCGCCCAGTGGGCGGTGGCCCGGCGGCCGTCCAGGATGCCGGCGGCGGCCAGCGCGAAGGAGCCGTTGCACAGCGACACCATGCGGGCCCCGGCGGCGGCCGCCGCGCGGAGCGCGTCGATCAGCTCCGCCGGCAGCTCGGCGCCCTCGGTGACGCACGCCTCCGGCACCGAGGTGACGATCACGGTGTCGGCGCGGGCCAGCTCGTCCAGGCCGTACGGGATGCCGACGCCGAAGCCCGGCCCGAGGGGACCGGCGCCCGGCCGCAGCCCGCACAGCCGCAGGTCGTACCAGCGGTCGGCCAGCTCCGGCTGCGGGCGGCCGAAGACGGCGCAGGGGATGCTCAGCTCGTACAGGTCCCAGACCGGGATGTCGGCGTCGTCGATCACGGCGATCGCCACCGAACCGGGGCCGCTCCCCGGGGTGACGGGACGCATGCGGTCGGCAGGAGCGGCGGAGGCGGCGGGGCTCGCAGGGGCGGCAGCGCGGCTCGCGGGGCCGGTGAAGCTCACGGAAGTCATGATCGCGAGGCTATGCCGCAACTGGCAGGAATTTTGCGAGAGCCGTCATATCCGCCACTGTCCGCGCGACGGCAGCGGTGCGAACGTGGTGCGTGCTTGATCAACAAGCCGGTCGGCACAGGCCGTTACCACCACCTCTCGCATCCGATTCCGGAAGGCCCCCCATGACCGCACACCCCGCACGCCCCACCACCGTCTCCGTCCTCGGCCTGGGCTCGATGGGCCGGGCGCTCGCCGGGGCGCTGCTCCGCGGCGGCCACTCGGTCACCGTGTGGAACCGCTCGGCGGGCCGTGCCGACGCGCTGGTCGCCCAGGGCGCCCGGCAGGCCGCCGACGCCGCCGAGGCGGTCGCCGCGGGCGAGCTGGTGATCGTCTGTGTGCTCGACTACGCGGCGATGCACGAGATCCTCGACCCGCTGGGCGACGCCCTCGCCGGCAAGGTCCTGGTGAACCTCACCTCCGGCTCGCCCGAGCTGGCCCGCGAGACGGCGGACTGGGCGACCGGGCTCGGCGCCGCGTACCTCGACGGGGCGATCATGATCACCCCGCCGGGGGTGGGCAAGCCGGAGTCGATGTTCTTCTACGGCGGCCCGCGCACCGCCTTCGACGCGCACCGCGCGACGCTCTCGGCGCTCGGCGACCCGTTGTACCTCGGCGCCGACGCCGGTCTGTCCTCTCTCTACGACACCGCCCTGCTCGGCCTGATGTGGTCGGCGCTCAGCGGCTGGGTGCAGGGCGCGGGGCTGCTGGCCGCGGACGAGGTCGCGGCGGAGGCGTTCACGCCGGTCGCGGTGCGCTGGCTGACCGCCGTCGCCGGGTTCATCACCACCTACGCGCCGCAGGTCGACGCCGGCAGCTACCCCGGCGACGACGCCACCCTCGAGGTGCACCGCGCGGCCATCGAGCACTTCGTGCACGCCAGCGAGGCGGCGGGCCTGGACACCGCGCTGCCGCGGCTGCTCAAGGGCCAGATCGAGCAGGCCATCGACGCCGGCCACGGCGCCGACAGCTACGCGGCCGTCATCCGGGTGCTCGCCAAGGGGAGCAAGTGACCGCCACGACCGCCATGACCGCGGCGACCGCCATGACCACCGCGACGGTCATGGGCACCGCGACGGCCACGACGAGCGCGACGGCCACGGACTGGCCCGCCCTGGTGACCGCGACGGCCGCCGAGTGCACCGCCGTGCTGGAGCGGGGCGCCGCGGCGGCCTGGTCCCGCCCGGCCGGCGCCGGCGACCTGGACTGGAGCTGTCGTACGACGCTCGACCACATGGCGCTCGGCGTGGTCGGCTACGCGGGCCTGCTCATCGCCCGCCCCACCGACCGCTACATCGCCCTCTTCGCCTCGCTCGACGAGCACGCGCCGATCCCGGCCTGCCTGGAGGGCATCCGCATCGCGGCGACCGTGCTGGCCTCGGCTGTCCGCGAGGCGGCCCCGGACGTGCGGGCCTGGCACCCCTGGGGCCACTCCGACGGTCCGGGCTTCGCCGCGATGGGCGTGGTCGAGCTGACCATGCACACGTACGACATCGCCCGCACCCTGGGGCTGGGCTGGACCCCGCCGGACGAACTGGTGGCGCCGGCGCTGCACCGCCTCTTTCCCGAGGCCCCGTCCGCGGCAGTCCGGCACGGCGCGGCGCAGGCCCTGCTGTGGTGCACCGGCCGCACCGCGCTGCCCGGCCTGCCCCGGCGTACGGCGTGGCAGTGGCACGGCGAGGTACGGAGGCCGGCCACGGCCGGCTGACCGGCACGCGCCGCGGTCAGCGGCCCGCGGCGCGGCGCTGCCGGACCTGGCGTACGTACGGCCAGCAGGCGAGGCCGGTCAGCGCCGCGAGGACGTGGCCCCAGTCGGTGAGCGGGTCGTCGCCCCGCACCAGGGCGTACGCGAGCATCCCTCCGGTGACGGCGAGCAGCGGCAGACGGAAGCGGGGGCGCAGCAGGCCGGCAAGCACGGCGACGCCGGCGAGCAGGCCGTAGCTGATGCCGTAGTCCATCCGGCGCAGCGAGCTGCCCGGGAGGTGGCCGACGGCGACGGAGACGGCGACCGACGCCTCCGTGAGCATGGTCGCCATGACGTGGCCGAGCAGGAAGACCGCGGCCGTGCGCAGCCCGCCGATACGCCGCTCCAGTGAGCCGATGACCAGCAGGAACAGCACGAGGTAAGGCGACAGAAGCCCGCCCGCGACCCAGAGGCAGCTGGCGAACAGCACGAGCAGCGGCCGCTCGGCGAGGTGGGAGACGTCGGTGCTGGACTCGGCCAGCAGGGTGTCCACGGTGCCGGGGTCGCCGAGGCCGGCGAAGACGCTGGTGGCGATCAGCACGAGGGCGTAGCCCAGGGTGAAGGGCACCCGGGCCCACGCGGGCACGCGCAGGGCCCGCGCGCGCCGGGAGCGCACGCCCGGCGCCCGGGCCGGGGCGCCGAGCTGCGGCGTGCTGGCGCCGGGGGCGGTGAGGCCGTCCGCGGCGGCGGCCACGGGAGGCGTCGCCGCTCCAGGTGCTGCCGCGACGGGGCGTGCGACCACAGGCTCGGCCCCGATCAGGGACGCGCCCCCGGCCGCCGTACACCAGCCCGCGGCGCGGACGTGTCCGCCGCAGCCGCTGGCGACCGCCGCGGCCCGTCCCGCCGGGGCAGGCGCAGGGGCGGGCGCCGAATCGGGCACCGCGGCAGGCGCCGCGGCCGTCGTGGGAGCGTCCCCGCCCGGCCTGCCCGCCGTACACGTTCCGGTCATCGCGCGGCCACCTCCCTCACACTGAACAGGAACAACAATCGACCATGAACCTGTGCGACGGGCGCATGATCGCTGTGATGGTCATCACATCACGCAACCGTTCCGGCGCCAAGCCCGTCACGCCCGACCGATGGAGCCCCGCATGCAGCCCCTGCACGACATCGCCATCGCCGCCGACGAGCAGCCGGTCGTCCTCGACCGCCGCGACGGCCCGTACGGCGAGGTGGTGCTGCGGCGGCGCGGCGCGGGCCCCACGCTCACGGACCCGCCGGTCTACGAGATCATCGCCAACGGGTGCTTTCTCATGGACACCTCCGACGGCCGCTCCGAGCGGCTGCTGGTCCGCGCCGCCCTCGACGCGCTGCCCGCCGACCGGCCCGCCCCCGCCCTGCTGATCGGCGGCCTGGGGGTCGGCTTCTCCCTCGCCGAGGCGGCCGCCGAGCCCCGCTGGAGCCGGATCACGGTCGTCGAGCGCGAGCAGGCGGTCATCGACTGGCACCGCGCCGGGCCGCTGTCGGCCGTCACCGCGCGGGCGCTGGCCGATCCGCGTACGGAGATCGCGCACACCGACCTCGTCGCCCACCTGCACGGGACCCACGAGGCCTACGACGCGCTGTGCCTGGACATCGACAACGGCCCCGACTGGACCGTCACCGAGGACAACGGCAGCCTGTACTCCCCCGCCGGCCTGGCCGCCTGCGCCGCCCGGCTGACCCCCGGCGGCGTGCTCGCCGTCTGGTCGGCGCAGCCCTCGTCCGCTTTCGAGGACGCTCTCCGGAATGCCGGATTCTGCGGCGTACGGACCGAAGAGATCCCCGTTGCCCGCGGTGTCCCCGACGTGGTCCACTTCGCGGTTCGGGGCGCGTAGCCGAGCTACGTACGGTGCCTTTACGCTGCTTGTCGGTAAGGGCGGCCGGGCACATGACCAGGCACGGGGCCGCGGGTTCAGGACGACGCAGGGGCGGGCGTATGGAGCAGACACACACCACCCAGGGCAGCGCCGCCGCGGCCACGCCGGGGGCGCAGCGCCGCGTACTGGTCGTCGAGGACGACCCGACGATCGTGGACGCCATCGCGGCCCGGCTGCGCGCCGAGGGCTTCCAGGTGCAGACCGCCGGAGACGGCCCCTCGGCCGTGGACACCGCCGAGGCGTGGCAGCCCGACCTGCTGGTCCTCGACGTGATGCTGCCGGGCTTCGACGGCCTGGAGGTGTGCCGGCGGGTGCAGGCGAGACGGCCGGTCCCGGTGCTGATGCTCACGGCGCGGGACGACGAGACCGACATGCTGGTCGGGCTCGGGGTGGGCGCCGACGACTACATGACCAAGCCGTTCTCGATGCGCGAGCTGGCGGCCCGGGTCCATGTGCTGCTGCGCCGGGTGGAGCGGGCCGCGCTGGCCGCCCACACGCCGCGCAGCGGCATCCTGCGGCTGGGCGAGCTGGAGATCGACCACGCGCAGCGCCGGGTGCGGGTCCGGGGCAGCGACGTGCACCTCACCCCCACCGAGTTCGACCTCCTGGTGTGCCTGGCGAACACCCCCCGCGCGGTCCTCTCCCGCGAGCAGCTGCTCGCGGAGGTGTGGGACTGGGCGGACGCCTCGGGCACCCGCACCGTCGACAGCCACATCAAGGCGCTGCGCCGCAAGATCGGCGCGGAGCGCATCCGCACGGTCCACGGGGTCGGCTACGCCCTGGAGACCCCGGCCGCATGAGGCGGATGCCGTGCCCCGCGCCATGAGACGACCCGTCCTGGGACGGGCGGCCTGGAGCCGCCTGTGGGAGGCGCTGCGGCCGCTCGACCCGTACCGTTCGGTGAAGGCCGCGCTCGGCGCGCTGGTCATCGGGTCGGTGATCATCACCACGCTGCTGGTGTTCGTGGCGGTGCGCTCCGACACCGAGCTGCGCATCATCACCATCTTCTCGATCATCGCCTCGCTGCTGATCACCCAGTTCGTCGCGCACGGGCTGTCCGCCCCGCTGGACGAGATGACCGAGGTCACCCAGGCGATGGCCGAGGGCGACTACAGCCGCCGGGTGCGGGCGGCCGAGCGCCGCGACGAGTTCGGCGACCTGGCCGCCTCCTTCAACCGGATGGCGGCCGACCTGGAGGCGGTGGACACCCACCGCAAGGAGCTGGTCGCCAACGTCTCGCACGAGCTGCGCACCCCGATCGCGGCGCTGCGGGCCGTCCTGGAGAACGTGGTCGACGGGGTCTCGGACGCCGACCCGGAGACGATGCGGGTCGCGCTGCGCCAGACCCAGCGGCTGGGCCGGCTGGTCGAGCAGCTGCTGGACCTGTCCCGGCTGGACAACGGGGTGGTGCCGCTGCACGCCCGGCGCTTCGAGGTGTGGCCGTACCTGGCCGGGATCCTCAAGGAGGCGAGCATGGCTCGCAGCGCCACCTCCGACTCCCGTTCGGGCACCCACTCCCGCAAGGACGTCCACCTCAACCTCGACGTCTTCCCCTCCGACCTGACCGCCCACGCCGACGCCGAGCGGCTGCACCAGGTGGTCGCCAACCTGATCGACAACGCGGTCAAGCACAGCCCGCTCCACGGCCGGGTCACCGTCCGCGCCCGGCGCGGCGACGGCCCGCAGAGCCTGGAGCTGGAGGTGCTGGACGAGGGACCCGGCATCCCGGAGGCCGAGCGCTACCGGGTCTTCGAGCGGTTCAACCGGGGCGGGCCGAAGCCGACCGGGCCCGGCGGCGACGGCGGTACGGGGCTGGGTCTGGCGATCGCCCGCTGGGCGGTCGACCTGCACGGCGGGCGCATCGGGGTGGCCGAATCACCCCGCGGCTGCCGGATCAAGGTCATCCTTCCGGGTACCGATCGGGACCAGGTTTGACGCGGTTGACGTAGGGTCGACGACGGAAGCACACATCGCAGCGGTGTGGGCGCGTCTCGACGTACCCGCCGACAGGCCGAACCACGGGTGTTTCCCGCCATGTCATGCGCCGAAACCCGCCGATCAATGTGACTTGCGCGACGATGACCTGTGCGGCCTGCACGTAAGGGGCTAAGAGGCGTAGCCTTTATTCCCGCTGTCCACCACCTTAGGAAGCGGAAGAGGGCGGTTGCCGCCGTGTCGCCACAGTCCCCCAACACCTCGAGCGTCTCGACCGACCAGGACGGGCAAGGCAAGAGCCCTGCCGACGCCTTCGGTCCCAATGAGTGGCTCGTCGACGAGATCTACCAGCAGTACCTCCAGGACCCGAACTCGGTCGACCGAGCCTGGTGGGACTTCTTCGCCGACTACAAGCCGGGCCAGGACACGAGCTCTGCGGTGGCCGCGCCCCCGCAGGCCGTGACCGGCACGCCCGCGGCGCCCGCCGCGCAGGCACCGGCCGCCCCGGCGAAGCCCGCTGCGCCGGCACCCGCCGCCGCCCCGGCCGCCCCCGCCGCGCAGGCGCCCGCCGCACCGGCGAAGCCCGCCGCGCAGGCCCCGGCCGCCGCCAAGCCGGTCGCGGCCGCCGCGCCTGCCGCCGCCAAGGCGGCCGAGCCGGCCACCGCCCCCGCGGGCCCGGAGTTCGTCACGCTGCGTGGTCCGTCCGCGGCCGTCGCGAAGAACATGAACGCCTCGCTGGAGCTGCCGACGGCCACGTCCGTCCGCGCGGTCCCGGTGAAGCTGCTCTTCGACAACCGCATCGTCATCAACAACCACCTCAAGCGCGCCCGGGGCGGGAAGGTCTCCTTCACCCACCTCATCGGCTACGCCATGGTGCGGGCGATCAAGGCGATGCCGTCGATGAACTGGTCCTTCGCGGAGAAGGACGGCAAGCCGACGCTGGTCAAGCCGCCGCACGTCAACCTGGGCCTGGCCATCGACCTGGTCAAGCCCAACGGCGACCGGCAGCTCGTGGTCGCGGCCATCAAGAAGGCCGAGACGCTCAACTTCTTCGAGTTCTGGCAGGCGTACGAGGACATCGTCCGCCGCGCCCGCGCCAACAAGCTCACGATGGACGACTTCACCGGGGTCACGGTCTCGCTGACCAACCCGGGCGGCATCGGCACCGTGCACTCCGTGCCCCGCCTGATGCCCGGCCAGTCCGTGATCATGGGCGTCGGCGCGATGGAGTACCCGGCCGAGTTCCAGGGCACCTCCCAGGACACCCTGAACAAGCTGGGCGTCTCCAAGGTCATGACGCTGACCTCGACCTACGACCACCGCACCATCCAGGGCGCGGCGTCCGGCGAGTTCCTGCGGATCGTCTCCAACCTGCTCCTCGGCGAGGACGGCTTCTACGACGACATCTTCGAGGCGCTGCGCATCCCGTACGAGCCGGTCCGCTGGCTCCGGGACATCGACGTCAGCCACGACGACGACGTCACCAAGGCCGCCCGCGTCTTCGACCTGATCCACTCCTACCGGGTCCGCGGCCACGTCATGGCCGACACCGACCCGCTGGAGTACCGCCAGCGCAAGCACCCCGACCTGGACATCGTCGAGCACGGCCTCACCCTGTGGGACCTGGAGCGCGAGTTCGCCGTCGGCGGCTTCGCGGGCAAGTCGATGATGAAGCTGCGCGACATCCTGGGCGTGCTGCGCGACTCGTACTGCCGCACCACCGGCATCGAGTTCATGCACATCCAGGACCCGAAGCAGCGCAAGTGGATCCAGGACCGCGTGGAGCGGCAGCACGCCAGCCCGGAGCGCGAGGAGCAGCTGCGCATCCTGCGCCGGCTGAACTCCGCGGAGGCGTTCGAGACCTTCCTGCAGACGAAGTACGTCGGCCAGAAGCGCTTCTCGCTGGAGGGCGGCGAGTCCGTCATCCCGCTGCTGGACGCGGTGATCGACGCGGCCGCCGAGTCCCGTCTGGACGAGGTCGTCATCGGCATGGCCCACCGCGGCCGCCTCAACGTCCTGGCGAACATCGTCGGCAAGTCGTACGCGCAGATCTTCCGGGAGTTCGAGGGCAACCTCGACCCGAAGTCGATGCACGGCTCCGGCGACGTGAAGTACCACCTGGGCGCCCAGGGCACCTTCACCGGCCTGGACGGCGAGCAGATCCAGGTCTCGCTGACCGCCAACCCCTCCCACCTGGAGGCGGTCGACCCGGTCCTGGAGGGCGTCGCCCGCGCCAAGCAGGACATCATCGGCAAGGCGGGCACGGACTTCACCGTCCTGCCCATCGCCCTGCACGGCGACGCGGCCTTCGCGGGCCAGGGCGTCGTCGCGGAGACGCTGAACATGTCGCAGCTGCGCGGCTACCGCACCGGCGGCACCGTGCACATCGTCATCAACAACCAGGTCGGCTTCACCGCCGCCCCGACCGCGTCCCGCTCCTCGATGTACGCCACCGACGTGGCGCGCATGATCGAGGCGCCGATCTTCCACGTGAACGGCGACGACCCGGAGGCGGTCGTCCGCGTTGCCCGCCTGGCCTTCGAGTTCCGCCAGGCGTTCAACAAGGACGTGGTCATCGACCTGATCTGCTACCGGCGCCGCGGCCACAACGAGACCGACAACCCGGGCTTCACGCAGCCGCTGATGTACGACCTGATCGACAAGAAGCGCTCGGTGCGCAAGCTGTACACCGAGTCGCTGATCGGCCGGGGCGACATCACGCTGGAGGAGGCCGAGCAGGCGCTGCAGGACTTCCAGGGCCAGCTGGAGAAGGTCTTCACCGAGGTCCGCGAGGTCACCTCGCAGCCGGCCCCGGCGCACGTCCCCGAGCCCGAGCCGGAGTTCCCGGTGGCCGTGCAGACCGCGGTCAGCCAGGAGGTCGTCAAGCGGATCGCCGAGTCGCAGGTCAACATCCCGGAGCGGGTCACCGTCCACCCGCGTCTGCTGCCGCAGCTGCAGCGCCGCGCGGCCATGGTCGAGGACGGCACCATCGACTGGGGCATGGGCGAGACCCTCGCCATCGGCTCGCTGCTGATGGAGGGCACCCCGGTCCGCCTGGCCGGCCAGGACTCCCGCCGCGGCACCTTCGGCCAGCGCCACGCGGTGCTGGTGGACCGCGAGACCGGCGAGGACTACACCCCGCTGCTGTACCTGTCCGAGGACCAGGCCCGCTACAACGTCTACGACTCGCTGCTCAGCGAGTACGCGGCGATGGGCTTCGAGTACGGCTACTCGCTGGCCCGCCCGGACGCGCTGGTGATGTGGGAGGCCCAGTTCGGTGACTTCGTCAACGGCGCGCAGACCGTCGTGGACGAGTTCATCTCCTCGGCCGAGCAGAAGTGGGGCCAGACCAGCGGTGTGACGCTGCTCCTCCCCCACGGCTACGAGGGCCAGGGCCCGGACCACTCGTCCGCCCGCCCGGAGCGCTTCCTCCAGCTGTGCGCGCAGGACAACATGACGGTCGCCATGCCGACCCTGCCGTCGAACTACTTCCACCTGCTGCGCTGGCAGGTCCACAACCCGCACCACAAGCCGCTGATCGTCTTCACCCCGAAGTCGATGCTCCGGCTCAAGGCCGCGGCGTCGAAGGCGGAGGAGTTCACCACGGGCGGGTTCCGGCCGGTCATCGGTGACGACAAGGTCGACGCCTCGACGGTCCGCAAGATCGTCTTCACCTCCGGCAAGGTCTACTACGACCTGGAGGCGGAGCGCGAGAAGCGCGGCGCCACGGACACCGCGATCATCCGCCTCGAGCGGCTGTACCCGCTGCCGGGTGCGGAGCTCCAGGCCGAGATCGCCAAGTACCCGAACGCGGCGAAGTTCGTGTGGGCCCAGGAGGAGCCGGCGAACCAGGGTGCCTGGCCGTTCATCGCGCTCAACCTGATCGACCACCTGGACCTGTCGGTGGGCGCCGACCTGCCGCCGGCGGAGCGCCTGGTGCGGGTCTCGCGTCCGCACTCGTCGTCTCCGGCGGTCGGCTCGAACAAGCGGCACCAGGTGGAGCAGCAGGCGCTGGTCAACGAGGTCTTCGAGATCTGAGTCCGCTGACGCCACGGCATACGGCGTACGGAAGGCCCGGCCCCGCATCGCGCGGGGCCGGGCCTTCCGGCGTCTTCCGGGGCGGGGTGCTCAGAAGGGCAGCGCCTCGAAGGTGGGGCGCAGGGGGGTCTCGTGGTTCGCGGTCACCCCGACCGTGTACGGGTGGCCCGCCCCGAGGGCGGCGCGGTAGCCGTCCACCGCCCGCAAGGTCAGTCGTTCCGCGCCCTGCCGATCCACGTACGTCTTCTCCGCCGCCGCCCGGTTGGCCAGGGCCATGAGGGTGAGCGGTGCGTGGCGGCCCAGCAGTTTCTCCGCTCCTTTGTGCGCTGCCCGGAGCCGGTCGAGGCCGGCGGTCACGCGATCGCAGCGCAGCTCGCAGAGCGCGAGTTCGTGCTCGGCTGCCAACGTGTACGGGTTGTCCGGCCCCAGCCAGGCGCGGAGCGCCTCCGCGACCGGCGTCTGCGTGTCCAGGGCCTGGGTGTAGTCCCCCTTGAGCCGCAGGTCCAGGGACAGCCGCTGCTCGGCGAGGAGCCGCAGGACCCGGTGCCCCAGGTCGGAGCGGGCCCGGAAGGCGGCGGCGCAGGCGCGGCTGTGCCGCCGCGCTTCCTTGTGGCGGCCGAGCAGACGCAGGGAGTCGGCCAGCCCCAGCCTGGCGTTGAGGGTGGCCGGATGGTGTTCGCCGAACAGCTCGCGGCGGCCCTCGTACCGTGCCAGGGACAGTTCGAGCGCCTCCGTGTACCGGCCCAGCCCTTGCAGGTCGTTGGAGAGCTGCCCCATCACGCGAAGATCTTCCGCGCCCGCACCGTGGACCAGCCGCTGCCGCTCCAATTCCGCGCGGTCCAGTTGTTCCGCGCGCTCGAACTCCCCGGCAGCTCTGAGCAGTGCCGTGTGGCGCCCGACGAAGGCGGCGAGCTTCGGGTGAGGACTGCCGAGTTCGCCGAGCTCGGATCGCCACATCCGGTCGGCCCGTTCGGCCAGCCGCAGTCCCTCGCGCACCCGGCCCCGGAAGTGCAGGTGCGAGAGGCATTCGAGCACCAGGTCCGCGGCCGGCTTGTGGGCCGGGTTCAGCGCGCCCGTGGCCTCCAGCTGCGGGATGACCGCCGCGTACCACGGCCAGTACTCGGGCTCCATGTGGTCGCCGGGTGCGGTGTCCCGCAAGGCGGCGCGGATCCGGCCCGTGAGCCCTTCGCGGTCCTCGGCCGGGATGCGCTGCCGTACGGCTGCCCGGAGGGCGGGGTGCATCCGTGCGATCGGCACGCCCTCCCGCGTGGTGTCGCGGGAGAGCAGCGACATCTGCACCACGCTGCGCACCAGCACGTCGCAGTCCACTCCGCGGAATATGGGCCGCAGGACGTCCAGCGGGGCGGTGCCGTCGTGGAACATGGCACACAGGCAGAGAAGTTCATGGGCTCGGGGGGACCGCTCGGCGAGCCGGTTCAGGGCCGGGGCGAAGATCTGCCCGGTGTCCGCCGGGGTCCCCGTCCCCTCCGTACCGCTGAACCGGGCGACGTAGTCGGTCACCGGGAGGGCGGTGACATCGAGATGGCGGGCGGCCCGGCCCAGCAGCAGCGGCAGGTCGCCGAGCGCCTCCGCCAGCGCGTCGGCCCCGTCCGCGCCCACGCGCCGTACGAAGCGGTGGAGATACGCGGTGCTCTCCGCGCGGGTGAACAGCGGCACGTCCACGACGTCATGGCGCGAGACCCAGGCGCGGCTCTGCGAGGTGACCAGGACGTCTCCCGTGCCCGCGGGGAGCAGGTCCGCCAGCGACGTGAAGTCGTCGGCGCCGTCCAGGACGATCAGCCAACGGCGGTATGGACGGCCTTCACGAAGGGCGTCGGACGCCGCGCTGATGCGGTCCTCCAACGCGCCGCCGACGTCGCGGCCCAGGACGAGGCCGAGCCGGGCCAGCTCTTCCCGCACCCGGGCCCGGGTGTCCGCCGCCACCCACCACACCAGGTCGTAGTGGGCGGCGAACCGGTGCGCGTACTCCGCCGCCAGCTGCGACTTGCCGATGCCCGGCATGCCCACCAGGGCGCATACGGAGGCCGTGCCGCTTTCCCGGCCGAACCGCTGCCGGAGCTGTGTGAGCAGTTCCTCCCGGCCGCTGAAGTGGGGATCGCGGTGCGGCACACCCTCCCAGACGGCGGGCGGGTCGAGCGGGTAGCGGGCCCCGCCCGGGCTGCCCGGCACCCGGCCCGGGGCGACGGGCAGCCCCAGGTGGCGCAGCAGCGCACGCTCGGTGGCGGCCTCGCCGGACAGCCTCCCGAGGCCGAGGGGAGCGAGCGCGGTCGCCGCCTGGTGCGTGGTGCCGGCCACCTCGCAGGCCCGGACCCGGAGCGCGTAGGTACCCCTGATCGTGGAGATCACCGTCGACCAGTCGATCCCGGCCCGGGTCCCGAGGTCGAAGAACGGGTCGCTGAGCAGCAGGATGGTCAGGCCATCCGTGCTGGGCAGCAGGTCCTGGGCGGAGGCGAAGGACGTCGGGTACCAGCGCCGGAGCACGGCCTGCTGCCCGTGCGCCTCCAGCCGGTGGGCGATCCATTCGGCCCAGGGGGCGTCCGCGGCGGCGTGCACCACGGTGAATTCGGGCGCGTCCGGACCCAGGAACCGGACGACCGGGCTGTGCTCGGTTTCGCCGATGCCGTCCCCGGCGGCGGAGCTTTCGAGCTGCGCCGCGGCCATGGTGCGGCGCGAAAGCTCCACCAGCACCCGGTCCCGCTCGGCGGCCCGTGCCCGCTCCGCCCGTAGCGCCTCCAACTCCTCCTGCAGCTCCCGCGCACGGCGCTCGGCCGCCAACCGGAGCTCCTCCGAGCGGTCCAGCAGCTCCGCGTACGGCTCCTGCGCCAGGTCGCCGGGCTCCGCCGCCTCCTCCGCCGTCTGCAGCTGGTGCTCCAGCGCCTCGCAGCGCTGCTCCGCCGCCACGGCCTGGCGCCGCGCCTGGTCCAACTCCTGCTGCAGGCGGGCCACTTCCGCCCGCAGCCGGTCCCGTTCGCCGCGTAACCGCTGCTCCTCCGCCCCGCGCCGGGCCAGCTCGGCGTCGTACTCGGCCCGCTCGATCGAGACGGACGCCGCCAGCCGCCGCTGGTCCACCTCCATCTCGGCGATCCGGGCCTTGCGGTCCTGCAACGCCTCGGTCAGCGCCTCGGCCACCGTCTCCGCGCGCTGGCGCTCCCGGTCGGCGTCCGCGAGCTGGTCGCGGAGCATCTGGAGCTCGTAGCCGACGCTGTTGGTGGCCTGCAACGCGGTGCGTTGCAGGCGGTGCACATGGGCCAGCACCTCGGCGGCCACCGGGCGCCCCGTCGCCTTGCCCGCGTCGACGAACAGCTGCTCGACGAAGGTCGCCGGGGCCACCACCGTGCCGTTGAGGTACCGCGACACCGTGCCCGGGTCGTGGTGTGTGCGCGTGGCGTAGACGCGCAGCGAGACGCCGACCGCGCCGAACAGCTCGCGCAGGCTCAGCGCGAGCGCCCGGCACTCCGGCCCCACCTGCCCGGGGATGGGTTTGAGGTCCCCCACCCGCCGGTTCTCGCGCGGGTCCGGCACCAGTTCGCCGCTCACGACCTCGTCCCCCATCGGCGCCCGTACCCCTCCGCTGTTGTGGCCGTCCGCAACGTGTGCGGGCTGCCGCAACACCCTCCGCTCCGCACATCGTGAACGTATCCCGGCGCGTCGGCGTCCGGGCCCCGTCTCACGAACTCGTCCCCCGAAAAGGAGCCGACCTTGACACGCCGGAACAGCCGCCCCGCTCCGCTGCTCGTCCTCGCCGCCGCTGCCGTCTCCGGCGCCGTCCGCGCCGTCCTGGGCTGGCTGCTCAACCGGCTCGGCTGATCAGCGGCCCCCGCGCGCCGACTCGGGTGAGCGGCCGCTCCCGCGCCGTGGACCGCCGCCTATCCTGGATGCGTACGATCAACGACTTTCCCTGTGGAGCTCTCCTTGTATTTCACCGACCGCGGCATCGAGGAGCTGGAGAACCGGCGCGGCCAGGAGGAGATCACCTTCGAGTGGCTCGCCGAGCAGCTGCGGACCTTCGTCGATCTGAACCCGGACTTCGAGGTCCCGGTGGAGCGGCTGGCGACCTGGCTGGCCCGGCTGGACGACGAGGACGAGGACTGACCCAGGAGCAGCCCGGGTCAGCCCCCCCGGGGTCCGGGGAGCCCGTCCCCGTCCCCCGGAGGGCGCGTGTCACGCCACCACCGGCCCCCGCCCCGCCGCCCCCGTCTCCACGTCCAGGCGCGGGTCGGAGGCGAGGACGGCCTGCTGGAGACGCTGGAGCCTCAGTGACGGCTCCAGCCCCAGTTCCTCCGCCATCGTCAGTCGCAGCCGCTGGTAGACGGCGAGGGCGCGGGTGCGCTGTCCGGCCCGGTGCAGGGCCAGCATGTACTGGCCGTGCATGCCCTCGTGGAAGCGGTGCTCCACCACCAGGGAGGCGAGCTCGCTGAGGGCTTCCTGGTGGCGGCCGAGCCGGAGCCGGGTCTCGATGCTGCGTTCGGTGACGGTGAGCCGGGACTGCTCCAGCCGGGCGACCTCGGCCTGCAACGGCCGTCCGTGGGCCACGTCGACCAGTGCGGGCCCCTGCCAGACGGCGAGCGCGCGGCGGAAGGCGGCGTCGGCGGTGCGTTCGTCTCCGGCGTCCAGCGCGCACTCGCCCTGCGTGACGAGATCGCGGTACCGGTGCACGTCCAGCTGGCCGGAGCGGAGGGCGAAGGCGTAGCCGCCGGGCCGGGTCTGCAGGACGTCCCGGGCGACGGTGGCGGTCGGTACGCCGAGCACCTGCGCGAGCAGTTTGCGCAGGTGGAGGATGTAGGTCTGGAGCGTGGTCAGTCCGGTGCGGGGCGGTTCGTCGCCCCAGAGCTCGGCCATGAGGGCCGGCACCGGGACCACCCGGCCGTCGTTGAGCAGCAGCAGTGACAGGACCTTGCGCGGCTTCATGGCCGTCGGCACCCCGGAATGGGTGCCGTGGCGCAGCGTCAGCGGTCCGAGGACGTTCACGTACATGGGCGTCACCTCCTCACATCACCTGCGGTAGGCGCGGACGAACAGGTCGGCGGCCTGCTCGCAGATGGCGGCGGCCTCCGACCCGGCGAGCGCGCGAGTGCCGTACATGGACTGGTGCAGGCCCTGCTGGACGAGCAGGGCCACGAACTGCCGGGCCCCGGTCTCGGGCTCCGGTACGTCGAGCTCCGCCCGCTCGGTGCGGCGCCGCAGCATCGCGGCCAGGTACGCCACGAGTGCCTGGGGTTCGCCCTCGGCGCAGGCGGGGCGCAGCGAGGGGTGGCGCGCGACCTCGGCGATCACCAGGCGGCGCAGCGCGGAGGCGCGTTCGTCGAGGAGGACCTCCAGCACGCGGTGGCCGAAGGCGATCAGCGCGGCCCGCGGCGTCATGTCGTCCTGGGCGGCGGGGTCCTGGGAGACGTCGGGCGCGAAACCGGCCGCGACGCGCTGCCGTTCGTTGTCGACGGCGGCGACGAACAGGGTCTCCTTGTCGCCGAAGTGGTTGTAGACGGTCTGCTTCGACACCCGGGCCTCGTCGGCGATGGCCTCCACGCTGGTGCGGATATAGCCCTCCCGCAGGAAGACGGTGACGGCGGCTTCCAAGATGGCCTGCCGCTTTGCTGGTAGGGGGCCCGCGGGGCGTCCCGGCGCGTCGTGCCGCGCCGTGCTGTCCGTCCGCATGGTCGGTCGTGTCCTTTCGCTCGTGCCGGTCCCCGCTCCCGGTGTGTGTCGTGCCTGATGTGTGGTGCTCGTTCCGCGTCGTGCTCGGGTCCGCGTCGTGCTCGTTCCCCGTCGTACGCGTGCTGTGCCGTGCTCGTGCTGTGCCGAACGCGGGCCGCTCCCGGCCGCCTTGCCCCCAGCGGCCGTGCGCCCCTAGCCTTCCACATCAGGATTGGACTAGTCCGTCCAGTCCAATAAATTGGCAACAGCCTGACGAGGAGAGGTTCATGAGCGCAGCTCAGGACAGCGGCACCGGCGAGCTGATCACCCTGCCGGCCGAGGCACAGGACCAGCTGTTCCGGGAGGCCCGTACCGCCAACACCTTCACCGCCGAGCCGGTCACGGACGCGCAGGTCCGGGCCATCTACGAGTTGGTGAAGTTCGGGCCGACGTCGATGAACCAGCAGCCCCTGCGCGTGGTCCTGGTGCGGTCCCAGGAGGCGCGGGACAAGCTCGTGCCGCTCATGACCGGCCGGAACCAGGAGAAGACCGCCAAGGCCCCGCTGGTCGCGATCCTCGGCGCCGACCTGGACTTCCACGACGAACTGCCGAAGCTGGTCCCGTTCATGGAGAACCCGCGGGCGATCTACGAGAACCCGGCGGTGCGGGAGGAGTCGGCACGGTTCAACACCGCCATCCAGATCGGCTACTTCATCCTCGGGGTGCGGGCCGCGGGGCTCGCGGCGGGCCCCATGATCGGATTCGACAGGGCGGGCGTCGACAAGGAGTTCTTCGCCGACGGCCGACACAGCGCCCTGTGCGTGGTGAACATCGGCAGGCCCGGCCCCGACGCGTGGATGGGCCGACTGCCGCGGCTGGCGTACGAGGAGGTCGTCACCAGCGTCTGATCCGGACGGCGTGGAGCGGGGCGGCCGTCCGGGCCACCCCGCCTCCCCGGCCGGATCCGCTCAGCTCCCACTCAGCCCTCACTCAGCTCCCGATCAGCTCTCGATCAGCTCTCGATCAGCTCGTGGAACGCGACGGTGTCGAAGATGTCCTCCATCCGCACGGCCTTGCCGTTCCGCATCGTCCAGGAGTGGACGAAGTCCAGCGTCACCGTGGTGCCGCGGCGGCTGGTCACCTCGCGGGTGCCGAAGACCACGACGCGGTCGCCCTGCTCGATGAACTCCCGCGGGTTCAGCTTCATCCCGCCCAGGACGGTCGGTACGTGCGCGAGAAACTCCTTGATCCCCGCGTGCCCCAGCTTGGTGCCACCCAGGCCGTACGTGGCCATCCCGTCCGGATGGACCCACTCCACATCCGGGTGCATCCCGGACAGGATCCCCTCCACGTCGCGGTCACGGAAACCCGCGTAACTGCGCTGTATCGCCTCGATGTTCTCGGACACCATCGTCCTTCGCTCTCCTTCGTTCCTCAGCCCTTGATGTGGTCGGGGTACAGCGCCTCGACGGTACGGCGGATGCCCTCGCGCCAGGGCACCTCGCACGGGCCGGTGAGCGCCAGACGCCGCGCCGGGTCGAACTGGTAGGTCTCCCGGGTGACCTCGCTGGGCACCAGCCTGGCCTCGACGCCGGTCAGCTCCTCCAGGTAGCGCACGCAGTCCGTCATGCCGACCGGCTCGTCACCGCCCCAGTTGACCAGGGTGGCGGGCACCGAGGCGGCCTCCCAGAGCTTCGGGACCTGCCGGACCAGGTCGTCGGTGTACAGCAGGGAGCACCAGTTCTGGCCCTCGACCGGCACCGGGATCGGCTCGCCGGCGAGCATCCGCTTGAAGTAGAGCATCGGTACGCCGCCGTAGCCGCCGGGCCCGTAGGCGATGTTGAGCCGGGCGATGGTGGTCGGCAGGCCCAGCACGCTCGCGAAGGCGCGGACCGTTCCCTCGGCGGCGATCTTGCCCACCGGGTAGGCGGGCAGCCAGTCCGCGACCCCGTCGACCGGGTCGGTCTCGGTGTACTTGTGGTCCAGGGTCCGGCGCTTGTAGAGGGCGCCGGTGGAGACGTACAGGAACGCCTCGGCGGTGCGGCAGTGGGTCATCAGCCTCCCGCACGCGACGGAGTTGACCTCCACGGCCGCGTTGAAGTCGCCGTCCTCCCCGCGTCGTACCGCGGAGTGGACCACGTGCGTGAAGTCGGTGGGCAGTCCCTCGTACGCCGCTCCGTCCAGGTCGTCCATGTCCCAGCGGTACGTGGTGATCCCGCGAGCCCTGAGCGCGTCCTCCGCGCCCGGGGTGCCGAACCGGCCCAGGCACCACACCTCGTTGCGTTCGGCCAGCGCCTCGGCCACCGGCCCGGCCACCTGCCCGGTGCCGCCCGTGACCAGGATCTTCTTGCCTTCCACCTGCTAGTTCCCCTCTTTGACGTGCGTGCTGTCGCTGTCGCCGTCGCAGTTGCTGTCGCTGTCGCTGTCGCTGTCGCGCAGGGCTTGGTCGAGTTCCCTGCGCAGAACGGCCTGGAAGGCCGCGACGTGGCGCGGCCCCATCAGGGTGTAGTGCTCGCCCGGTACGTCGACGTACCGGTTGGGCTCCGTGGTGTGCTCGTCCCACCTGCGCAGCTCGTTCTCCAGCCAGTCCTCCTTGGTGCCGCGCAGCGGGGTGGCGTAGAAGACCGTCATGGAACGGGTGGTGCCGGTGGGGGTGTAGGTGCGGCCGAGGTCGGTGAGCCCGTTCGCCAGCTCGGCCCACGTCGTGAACTTCGCCAGGTCCAGGTCGAGTTCCCGCAGGCGGTCCTGCGGGGCGAGCCGGATGAGGCGCGCCAGCTGCTCCTCCTTGGGCAGCTCGCGCAGCTGCGCCGGCAGGTCCAGGGACTGCTTCTTGTTGACCAGGTCGAGGAAGAAGGCGAGGTTGACCGCGGTCTCGACGAAGTCGAGTTCGTCCATGCGGTACTTGATGTGCGGGGGCAGGTTGAAGCTGCCGACGAAGTCCACGCGCTCGCCCTCGGCCTCCAGCGCCTTGGCGATCTCGAAGGCCACCGCGCCGCCGTAGGAGTAGCCCGCCACGGCGTACGGGCCGTGCGGCCGGCGCTCCCTGATGGCCGCCACGTAGGTGCGGACCATCTCCTCGAACGACGCGAAGGGCCGCTCGCCCTCGTTGAAGCCGCGGGCGCGCAGCGCGTAGAAGGGGCGGTCGCCGACGAAGTACTTGGCGAGGTTGACGAAGACCAGGACCTCGCCGACGCCGGGGTGGACGCAGAACAGCGGTGTCTTGTCGCCACTGAGCTGGAGCGGCACCACCGGGTCGTACGGGCGGGCCTGCGTGTCCCCGCCGGAGTCCAGCCAGGCCCCGAGCCGGCGGGCGGTCGGCGAGGTCAGCACCGTGATGATCGGCAGGTCCCGCACCCCGAGGCGCCGGTCGACCTGGCGGCGCAGCCGCAGGATGTCCAGTGAGGTGCCGCCGAGGTCGAAGAAGTTGGCGGTGGCGCTGACGTCCTCCGGCGCGGCGTCGAACATCTCGGCGAAGATCTCGGTGAGGACGCGCTCGGTGTCGGTCTCGGGGGCGGTGTAGCCGCCGAGCCGGCGCGTGGTCAGCTCGGTGACGCGCGTAGCTATGTCGTCGTAGCCGCCGGCCTCCAGCTTCTGGCGCATCCGGCGGCGCAGTGTCTTGCCGAGGCTGGTCTTGGGGAACTCCTCGCGCGGCAGCGGCAGGATCAGCGAGGGCCTGAAGCCCCAGAGCATCACGACGGTGGAGCGGACGGCGGTCAGCAGACGGTGGAGTCCGGCCTCGTCGTCATCGGCGAGCCGCGGATGGAAGGCGATCACCAGTTGTTCGGTGTCGCTGCCGGGGCGGCGGGTCGGGAAGGCCGCGACATAGCCGCCAGCCACGTCGTCCAGCTGCTCCAGCGCGGCCTCGATCTCGTGGCTGAAGTAGTTGACGCCGTTGACGATGACGCTGTCCTTGCTGCGGCCGACCAGGGTGAGCCGGCCGTCGTCGTCGATCCGGCCGAGGTCGCCGCTGCGGAACCAGCCGTCCGGGGTGAACGCCTCGCGGGTGGCGGCCTCGTTGTTGTAGTAGCCGCTGGTGATCATGGGGCCGTTGAGCTGGAGCTCGCCGATCTCGCCGGCGGGCAGCGGGGTGTGGCCGTCGTCCGCGACCCGGATCCGCAGGCCCTGCACCGGCGTGCCGAGGTGGGCGAACTCACTCCCCGCGTCGGCCTCCGGGAACGCGCGGTTGTAGATGCTGCCCGCGCAGGTCTCGGTCATCCCGAAGGCGGGCCACAGGGCGGAGCGCCGCAGCCCAAAGGGGGCGTAAGCGGCGAGAAAGGTCTCACCGGTGGCGACGACATTGGCCTCACCGCCGCTGACGATGTGCCGCAGCGCGCTGAGGTCAAGGCCCTCGCCGCCGGCCGCCAGTTCCTCCGCGATCTGATCCGCGGCGGAATTCAGCGAGCCGAGCAGGAAATTCGGCGTGAAGGTCATGGTGACCTTGTGGCGCGATACGATGCGCAGGAACCGGAGCGGATCCTCCAGAATAGCGGACGCTTGCGCGTGCAATTGCAGGGCGCCGACATAGAGCGGCAGGAGATGCGCTTCGAGGAGCGCGGCCACATGGTCGTACGAAATCCAGTTGAAGGTGGTGTCGGCGTCGGTGAGCCGCTGCTTGTCCGATTTTCCCGCCATGGACGCCAGCAGATTGCCATGGCTCAGCATCACGGCCTTGGAATTCCCGGTGGAGCCGGAGGTGAGCACCAGCAGCGCCAGATCCTCGGGAGCCGCCCGGTGGAACTCGGTCGCGGGCGCGGCTCCGCGCAGCCCCTCCAGTACGGCGACCGTCAGCCCCGGGACGGCCGGGAGCTCGGCGGCCATCTGCTCGGTGGTGACCAGGAGGGGCCGGTCGAGAAGCCGGTCGACATGGGCGAGCTGCGCCGCCCGGCACGCCGGGTCACCGGGGAGCGGCCCCATCGGGCAGGGCACGAAACCGCCGAGCAGGCAGGCCCAGAAGACGCTCAGGAATTCCCGCTGGTCCGGAAGCAGCAGGGCGACCTTGTCCCGGGGCCGCAGTCCGCGTCCGCGGAGCCCGGCGAGATAAGCTCGGGCCTCGTCGAGCAGCTCCGGATAAGACTGGAAGTGCGATTCTCCGTCGACCCCGCCGAGGAAGTACCGTATACCCGCGGCCGGGTGCCCCCGCGCAGCTCTCAACAGCATCTCCGCCACGCAATTGAGATCCTCTGCATTTGCCGGTGCAGATAATTGCAAGGGCTCCACTCTCATTACCCACTGTCCCCTTCCCTACGGATTCCAAGGATCCCGAAGGTAACAGTCTCGAACACCTGCCCTCCACGATCCTCTAGCAACGCTCTAGCGGGGCTCTAGCGGAAATCCCCGGGAGACTTTTACGAGACGGAATGAACTACTCCGCCACCCCGAAACCACACCTTGAGCACATCCCGGAAGCGTGTGCGGCACACACCAGGGCGCGCCCGGGGCTTGACTTCGCCAGACCGCGATATATCGTGAGTACGGAGACGCGATATGTTGCGTCCGGCTCGCCGAACCAAGCGGAGGTCTGGCATGTCAGCCCGGTCCGAGTGGTCACTCGACGCACCACGGAAACTCACCTTCGACGCCCCCGTCACCACCCTCCAGGTGCGGATCGTGGGCGGCACGGTCAACATCGTCGGCACCGACACCGGGCCCGCCCGCCTGGAGCTGTCCGGGATCGACGGCCCGCCGCTGACCGTCACCCACGAGGACGGCACGCTGTCGGTCACGTACGACGACCTCCCGTGGCAGGGCCTGCTGAACCTGCTCGACGGCAAGGAGCACAACGGCAAGGGCCGCAGCCTCAAGGACTGGAGCCTCAGGGACTGGACCCACTGGGGCACGAACCGCAGGAACTGGCACCGTACGGCCCACATCACCCTGGCCGTGCCGACCGGCACCGCCGCCTCGGTGGGCGTCGTCGGCGCCGGCGCCGTCGTCTCCGGCCTCGGCGGCAGCACCGAACTGTACGGCGTCACCGGCGACTTCACCCTGGTCGGGCTGACCGGCGCGGTCCGCGCCGACACCGTCTCCGGCCACGTCGAGGCCCAGGCCGTCACCGGCGAGCTGCGCTTCCAGTCCGTCTCCGGCGGGCTCACGGTCGTCGACAGCGCGGGCCCCGCCGTCCGCGCCGACTCCGTCAGCGGCGACATGGTGCTCGACCTCGCCCCACCGCCACGGACACGGACCTGCGGCTGACCAGCGTCTCCGGCGAGATCGCCGTGCGACTGCCGCACCAGGCCGACACCCGGATCGACGCCAACACCGCCAGCGGCAACTTCTCCTGCGCCTTCGACGATCTGCGGGTGGGCGGCCAGTGGGGCGCCAAGAGGATCACCGGCACACTCGGCGCGGGAAGCGGCCGCCTGAAGGCCACCACCGTCTCCGGCGCCATCGCACTACTGCGCAGGCCCGCCGCCGACGACGGCGGGACCGAGGCCGAGGGCGCCCCGGAGCGTGAGCGCGGCGGGACCGAGGCCGGGCGTGCCCCGGAGCCTGAGGACAAGCCCTTCCCCGCAGGCACTGGGGACAAGCCCTTCGGCGGGACCGCCGACGACAGCGACGACAGCGAAGGGAAGGTCCTCTGATGCCACCCGTCTTCGCGCACGGCCGCCTGCGCCTGTACCTGCTCAAGCTGCTCGACGAGGCCCCGCGCCACGGCTACGAGATCATCCGCCTGCTGGAGGAGCGGTTCCAGGGCCTGTACGCCCCGTCTGCCGGCACCGTCTACCCGCGGCTGGCCAAGCTGGAGGTCGAGGGCCTGGTCACCCACGCCACCGAGGGCGGCCGCAAGGTGTACTCCATCACCGACGCCGGGCGCGGCGAACTCGCCGACCGGAGCGGCGAACTCGCCGACCTGGAGCTGGAGATCCGCGAGTCCGTCGCCGAACTGGCCGCCGAGATAAAGGCGGACGTACACGGCTCGGCCAGCGATCTGCGACGCGAGATCCGGGAAGCGGCGCAGCGGGCGCGGAATCAGGGCACGCCGCACACCGGAACGGACCGCCCCGGCACCTCCGGCACCCCGACCCCCGGCACCCCGACCTCCGACACGCCGACGGACGCGTGGGGCGTACCGCTCGCCGACAGGGACGCGTGGCGCGAGGCCAAGGAGGAACTGCGGCGCGCCCGGGAGGAGTGGCGGGAGCAGGCCCGACGCGCCAAGGAGGAGAGCCGCCGCGCCCGCCAGGACGCCCAGCGCGCCCGCCAGCAGGCCAAGGACGCCCAGAAGTTCGCCCGCGAGGAGATCCAGCGGATCGCCCGACGGGTGCAGGAGCAGACCCAGGAGCACATCCGCGCGGGCGACTGGCAGCGGGCGGTACGGGACGGCCTGTCCGAGGTGTCGCGCGCGATGACCCACATCTCCCGGCAGGGCCCGGCATCGGCGGACTGGGTCGAGGACCTGTTCCGCGCCTGGCCGACGGGGGCGAGCGGACGGACGGGCGAGCCGTGCGGCGACGACACGGCGGGAACGGCTGATACGGCGGGAACGGCAGGCAGGACGGGGACGGCGGAACCCGCGCGAACGCCGGACACCGGCGAGTCCGAGCAGCGGCCACCGCGGGCCCAGCAGGGCCCGGACCTCACCAAACAGCCCGACACGCGCAGCACCACGGCGCAACCGCACCCCTCCTGGCCCGAGGAGTTCCGGCCGAGCGGCGATCCCGACCGCGACCTGGAGCGACTCCTGGACCGGTTCCGCGACGACGTCCGCGACACCGCCCGCGACCACGGCGTGACCGAAGCCGCCCTGGCCGAGGCCCGCCACCGCCTCGCGACCACCGCCACGGAGCTGACCGCACTACTCCGCGACGACATCACCGACGCCTGACCGGCTCCCCGGGGCGGCCTGCGACGGATACGGTCGCGCGCCACGGCTGAGCTCACGCAGCTCGGCCACGCGCGCCCGTACGTAGTCCTCCACCCCGGAGCCGCAGTCGCCGCCCTCACCCGGGCCGGTCCCCCGACACGCCGCACACCTGCCCCCGACCATCGCACCGGCGCGCCCCGGCCGCCCGCAGCCCGCGCACTCGCGCAGCCGCGCCGGGAAGCTCTCGGGCGCGGGCCGGGGGTCGGGGAGCTTGTCGATCAGCCGTCTGCCGAGGAGGGCGGCGGGGTGGTGCACGCGCTGCGGCAGCCCGGTGGTGAGCGCGGCGGCCAATTCCCTCCTCTGTACGCCCCGTTGCAACCACAGCGCCGCGGCGGGTGCGAGCCGACGGACTTCACGGGCGGAGAGCAGCAGACAGGGCACGCGCTGGACCAACCCCCGCAACACCTCCTCCGCCGCGCCTCTCAGCCCGGGTTCGATGTCCACGTTGTCCAGATCATCCACGTCGTCCGCCCCGCTCACGTCACCCGTCACGGCGGCCTCCGGTTCGGCGGAAGGCGAGGTGGGCGGCTGCATGGGAGACGGCGGCTCGGTACGGCACGGATGACCGACGGGTTGGTCGTACACCCACGTTCGGGTGATCCAGCGCCCGCACTCCAACTGCGCCCTCTCCCGCCGCAGATAGCCCTCCGCCTCCAACTCGTGGAGCGCGTCGGCCACCCGCTTCTGGCCCGCCCCACCGACCCGTCTGGCCAGCGTCTTGATGCTGATGTCGACCCCGTCGGGGAGCGCGAGGAGACGCACGCCGAGAGAGATGGCGGTGTCGCTGAGGGTGGGGTGGAGGGCCAGGTGGTTGGAGACGATCGTGAAGCCGCGCTGGTGGCGATGGCGGATATGGATCACGCCGCCGGGGGCGGCGTCGGCGCGCGGACGCGCGGGGGCACTAAGCTGTGCGACAGCCACGGGAAGACTCTCATTCTTCCTCGGAGGTGAGGCCCTCGGCCGGTGTTGGTAGCACCGCCGGGGGCCGTTTTCTTTTCCCGCACACGCTATCGTCACCTCACCCCAACTCGACCCAAAACCAGCGAGGTTCGCCCATTCCGGTGACGACGGGGGGACGGGAGGGGGGTCCTGACCTCCGGTCCTGCAGAAGACCGCTCGCCCCACCGGACCTCGGCCCCGTGGGACCCGGCAACGGCACCCCGGCCCCGCTCAGTTGATCGCATCAGCGCGGCGCGCGAGATCCTTCAACTCCGGCGGCGCCGAACGCCCCGCGAGGTGGTGTCACGCTGTTCCCTCTGCCTCTCCGCTCAGCTTGCCGCCGACAGCTTCAAGGAAGGTGACGTCGAAGCGGGCCACGTACTGCTGACGCGCCTCAAGGAACTCTCGCACGTGAGGCTGCCGCTCGTGCTCCTCGAAGGCTTCCCGGTCGGCGTAGAGCTCGTAGAAGACGCGGACATCGGGCTCCCCCGGCACCCGATGACTCACGTACACCAGCGTGCCGGGCTCGTTCTCCTTGATGCCCTTGAGGGTCTTGTCCACCAGCGCGTCAAAGGCTGTTGCAGCGGCGGCGTCATGCAGCTCGAAGCGCACGATCAGCCCGTATCCCACGGCCAAGGCTTGCTCCTCTCGCTCCGGGCGAGTCTCGCAGGGCCCGCAGCCCCACAGATCATGGCTTCACTCCGGGGTCGTCCGTTGGTGCGTATCCGCAGGTATCCGGGCCGCAGTACGACTCGTGGTCCCGACTCCAGAGCCACGCGTCCCGCTCGGTGGTGCGCGCGATAAGGGCCAAGCGGCGTTGCCGGAGGCGAGGCACCGTCGAGGGCAGGGCCGTGAACGTCTCGGGCATCACGGCGAGGCTGCCGCCTACCTGCTCGCCGTCGACCATACGCAGGAGCACACTGCACTGCCACCATGGGCGACCCGCGCCCGAATCAGGCCAGTAGTAATGAGCGGGATCAGGGAACAGGAAGTGCGGGGCGTCGGAGTCGAGGTGAGCGTGGAGCCATGGGCTGTCCTTGCCCAGGCCGAGACGAAGACGCCCCGCTTCCTCGTAGAGGGCGAAGATCGCTTCGCGGTCCAGCGCCTTGAGGATGCGTGCCTGACGGGGCAGCCGTTGACGGCCGGGAGGCGTCTTCACCGTCCAGCCCCTCAGCAAGCCGAGCTGCTGCCACATGCTGAGGGCCGGCGCACCTTTACGGGGCATTGGGAGCGGAGGCGGGGGCGTCCAGCGGAAGCCGGCGCTGTCGATTTGCCGGACGATCCATGCACGTCTCTCGGGACTGCTGACGTTCCATCTATAGCTCATTGGCCGATCCAGCATCACCTGCTCCCGCCTGCTGGGAGTGCCGCGCGAGGGGCGCCAACGGTGCGGCTTGGAGATCCCCAGCATCGCGTGGCGGAAGTCGGCCCAGTTGTTGATCTTCTCGACAGCCTCGGCAGATGAGTCCTCTTCGGCCTGCCGCCTCGCGTGGACGGCCAGGATGCGAATCTCCCAGAGCGCCCTGTCCGCGAGCAGCGCGGCCAACTCCCTGTCGTCTATCGCCCGCACACGAGGCCGCCCGCGAGGTATCAGCATCCGTGGAGTCTGCCACGAGCATCCCCGACGCAGCCTCCGAGACAGCTGGTTCAGAATCAGGGCATGGATGTCCCCAAGCTGCTGGAAGCCGCTTCCCTGTTGATCCCCGAGGAGATCGCCACCGAGAGCGACATCACGGTAAACGACGTCTGGGACTACCTCACCCACGACGAGTGGGAGGTGGCCCTCGGACTGTTGGAGGAGCTCGGTGACGTCCACCCGCTTCCGCTGAGCTTCTGGGAAACTCTGGCTGCCGCCGCAGAGCAGATGCATCTGGAGAACAGTGCGGCCTGGTGTCATTGGCGCTGTTACGAGACCCGCAACGGAATCATCCGAGCTGACCTGACCCTCCGGTCGGCGGCTGAAGCCCGACGGCGAACCCCTATCTCCGGAGCTGGCGTCCTGCGACCGATGTGGAGCATCGGAAATCGAATCCCGACCGGCGAACCAACCCTCGACATCGCCCGGCTCTGGGTGGAGTTCACGCCCCTCCTGGAGCCGGGCGGACGATCCCCGGTGCGACTCGCGCCTCTCGTCCCCTCACGATGGCAGCACCTTCAGCCCGGCCAAGTAATCACCATGCACGAGGATCGATCTGTGGCCGGAACGGCGATCGTCCTGGAGGTTCACCGTCCTCCCGTCAACGCCCCCAACGCATAGAAGGCCTCGTGACGACCTTCGGCGATGCCATGGCAACGCCCAGCAGCCCGGACGGTCGCCCAGTCGGTGTGAGCACTATCTGACACACGACGGCGCCCCGTCAGCTGTCCTCGTGGAGCACGAGCACCGTGTGCTCGTGCTCGCCATCCCAGACGGTCTCGGTGCGCCGGAAGCCGTGTTTCTCCAGTAGCCGCACCGAGCCGGTGTTCCCGGCGAAGGGGTCGGCGTAGAGCGGGCGGGCCTTCTCGCGTCGCAGGAAGAGCGTCAGGGCCTGAGTGCCGATGCCTCGGCCCCAGAAGCGCCGGCCGAACCAGTACCCGATGAAGCGCCGGTCCCGGTCCCACCAGGCCACCACGTTGCCCGCCGCCTCGCCGTCCACGGTGACGGTCTGGACGAAATTGGCGGGGTCCCCGAGGACCTTCGTGGCCCAGTGGTTCATGAAGCTCTCCCGGTCCCGGGGAGTGAACCTCGATCGTCGCACCGCCTCAGCATCGTGTTCGTACTGGAAGAACAACTCCAGATCAGCTTCTTCGACATCCCTCAGCCGCACATCGTGACTCATGTTCAGCGAGTCTGGCACCAGGCACTGACAATCCCGGCCGGACCTCTCCAGCCGTCTTGACTTAAAGCAAAGGTGAAGTATGAGGATCGTGATCGCCGGGCCGGAGCGGCCCGGCGGTCACGATCCCGAGGAGACGTCCATGTCCGCGCCCGCGACCCACGTCAGCGACCACCAGCACCCCGACCCGGCCCGACCCGATGTCGGCGCCGCCCTGTTCAGTACCTGGAGTGTCGGCACGCCCGAGCGGCAGCGGGCGACGGTCGACGCCATCGCGGCCACGTGGGAGGGGCGGCCGTGGCCGGATCGGAACCTGCTGTCGTACAGCGTCTACGCGGGTACCGACGGCGACACCTTGATGCACTACTCCCAGTGGACCAGCGAGGAGGCGTACTTCGACTTCGTGCGCAACCACCGGCAGGAGCGGAACGACGAGATCGACACCGCTGTCCCCGGCATCAAGCGCGTGGGTATCAACAGCTACCAGCTGTACCGGAGCCACGTCCCGGACCCCGCCCGGCGGGCCGCCGAGGCGCCCGGTGCCATCGTCACCGTCGACATCCGCTTCGACGCCGAGGCGTCCGGCCGTCGGCGGGAGTGGGTCGACACCGTCATCGAGGCGCTGACCGCCACGTCCAGCCCCGACTGCGGGCTGCTGGGCGCCCACTTCCATCTGCTCGCCGACGGCGAGGCGCATCTGAGCTCCGCCGAGGACCGGGTGTTCAACTACGCGGAGTGGACCAGCGAGGAGGTGTACGACGAGTCCTTCGCGGCGGTCGCCGGCGCGCCCTCACCCGCCTGGGAGAAGGTGCTGGAGTTCCCCGGCTTCCTGGGCACCACGGTCCGGCGCTACCACCTGCTGCGGAGCTTCACCCCGCACGACCGACAGGCCCCGCAGCAGGGATAGGCCGCGCGGTCACACCGTCAGGACGACCTTGCCGAACTGCTCGCCGCCCGCCATCTTCTCGAAGCCCTCGCGCGCCCGGTCCAGCGGCAGCACCGAGTCGATGACCGGCCGCACGCCGCGCGCCGCGCAGAAGCTCAGCAGGTCCTCCAGTTCCTCCTTGGTGCCCATGGTCGAGCCGATGACCTTCAACTCCAGGAAGAAGATGCGGTTCAGCTCGGTCGCCTTGGGGTTCGGGCCGGAGGTGGCGCCCGAGATGACCAGCGTGCCGCCGGGCTTGAGCGACTTCACCGAGTGGGACCAGGTCGCGGCGCCCACGGTCTCGATCACCGCGTCGACCCGGCGCGGCAGCCGCTCCCCCGGTGCGTACGCGCCCTCGGCGCCGAGGTCCAGCGCGCGCTTGCGCTTGGCCTCGTCGCGGCTGGTGGCGAGGACGCGCAGTCCGGCGGCGGCGCCCAGGACGATCGCGGCCGTGGCCACGCCGCCGCCCGCGCCCTGCACCAGGACGCTGTCGCCGGGCCGGACCGAGGCGTTGGTGAAGAGCATGCGGTAGGCGGTCAGCCATGCCGTCGGCAGGCAGGCCGCCTCCTCGAACGACAGCTCCTTGGGCTTGGGCAGCAGGTTCCAGGTGGGTACGGCGACCCGCTCGGCGAACGTGCCCTGGTAGCGCTCGGTCAGGATGGAGCGCGGCTCGTCCGGGCCCACACCGTGACCGGTCTGCCCGATGACGGAGTGGAGGACGACCTCGTTGCCGTCCTCGTCGATCCCGGCCGCGTCGCAGCCCAGGATCATCGGCAGCGACTCCTCGCCCAGGCCGACCCCGCGCAGCGACCACAGGTCGTGGTGGTTGAGGGAGGCCGCCTTGACGGTGACGGTCGTCCAGCCGGGGCGCACGGCCGGCTCGGGGCGTTCGCCCAGTTCGAGGCCGTTGAGTGGCTGGTCGGGGTCGATACGTGCGGCGTAGGCAGCGAACATGATCCCGACCATAGGACGCGGCGGGGACGCGGCGGAACCACAGGACCATGTGACACGCGCCGCGTCCCCTTTCCGTGTCCCCTCGCCCTTCCCTTGTCGCCGCGCCGCGTCCCCCCTTCCGCCCTCAGTCCCTTCGGTACTGCGCCGGAGACCCCTTCGTCGCCTCGTCCTCGTACGCGCCCGCCCGGCCCCGGTCCACATGGAAGCGGGTCAGCGTGGTCACCGGGGAGGCCGGGTCGCGGCGGTCGCCGACCACCCGCATATGCGTGGTCCAGCGCTCCGGCGTCACCTCGTAGACGTCGTAGCCGTAGCGGTTGCCCTCGAAGTACTGCAGGTGCGGGTTGGCCCGGCCCATCAGCGGGCCGTTGGCGGCGTTCCAGTCCGCCGAGTACGCACCCGAGGTGACGGAGTGCGCGGTGAACTCGGTACCGATGACCGGCCCGTCCGGGTCGTCGAAGTCCGGGCGTATGTCGTCCACGAAGGCGGAGTGCCAGTCGCCGGTGATGACGACGAGGTCCTCCAGGCCGCTGCGCCGCACCTGGTCGAGCACGTCCTTGCGCTCCGTCAGGAAGCCGTCCCACTGGTCCGTGAACATGTACCCGCCGCCCGGCCTGCCGCGCAGCTGGCTGAGCATGATCGAGTTGACCCAGCAGTGCCAGGCGTCCGGCGCCCGGTCGATGCCCCGGCCGAGCCAGGCACGCTGCTCGGCGCCGAGGATGGTGCCGTCCGGCAGGTTCTGCTCGGACCGGAACTGCCGCAGGTCGAGCACGGTCAGCTCCAGCAGGTCGCCCCAGTGGCGGACCCGGTGGATGCGGGGCTCGGCGGGCAGCGCGGTGCCCTCCGGGGAGGCGGCGGGGTCGCGGTGGGGCATGTGCTCGTACCACGCCTGGTACGCGGCGGCGCGCCGCTTGACGAAGGGGCCGCCGCGAGTGCCGCTGTAGTCGTTGACGACCTCGTGGTCGTCCCAGGTGAGGAACCAGGGGTGGGCGGCGTGCGCCTCACGCAGCGCGGGGTCGCTCTTGTAGAGGGCGTGGCGGCGCCGGTACTCGGGGAGCGTGAAGACCTCGGGGCCCTCGTGGTCGCGCAGTGCCTGGCCGCCGACCTGGCCGTGCTCGTAGATGTAGTCGCCGAGGTGGACGACGAACGCGATGTCCTCGCGGGCGATGCCCCGGTAGGCGGGGTAGTAACCGTCGTGGAACGCCTGGCAGTTGGCGGAGGCGAAGCGGACGCGTGCGACCCGGCCCGCCGGGGCGGTCCGGGTGCGGCCCACCCGGCTGCGCTTGCCCAGCGCCCGGAAGGCGTACCAGTAGCGGCGGTCGGGCTCCAGCCCCGGGACGGTCACATGGACGCTGTGGCCGAGCGCGGCGGTGGCCGCCGCGGTCCCGCGGGCGACCACCTGGCGCAGCTCGCGGTCGCGGGCCACCACCCAGTCGACGTCCACGGACTCGGGCAGCGGCTGCTCGACGGCGAGGGGTTCGGGGGCCAGCCGGGTCCACAGCACGACGCTGTCGGGCAGCGGGTCGCCGGAGGCCACGCCGAGGGTGAAGGGCGCGGCGTCCCAGGAGGCTCCGAGCTGTTCGGCGGCCTCGCGTGCCTGAGCGGGGCTCAGCCCCGCGCTGAGCGGCCACAGGACGTTCAACGCCCCGGCTGCCGCCGCGGCTTTGAGGAGGTTGCGGCGATCCAGGCTCATACGCTGCTCCGTGTCTGGTCGGGACAGGGGTGACGGCTGCGCCCTCGGCAGGGCGCGGCGTTGCGTATGACATCGGACTCCGCTGAATGCGGGGCGTACGGGGTGTGGCGGCGTGCCGTACGGGCGGCAAGCCGAAGGCGGTACGGGCCGCGGGTGGCCCGTACCGCCTTCGGGTGGCCGTACGTGAGGTGACGCGGGCGGCGTCCGGGGCGAAGCCCCGGCGCCTCAGCGCCGCGCGACGCCCTCCGCGCGCGCGGCCGCCGCGACCGCCGCGGTCACCGCCGGGGCGACCCGCTCGTCGAACGGCGACGGGATGACCTTGTCCGCGCTCAACTCGTCGGCGACGACGGCGGCCAGCGCCTCGGCGGCGGCGAGCTTCATGCCCTCGGTGATCCGGGAGGCCCGGACCTGGAGGGCGCCGGCGAAGATGCCGGGGAAGGCGAGCACGTTGTTGATCTGGTTCGGGTAGTCGCTGCGGCCGGTGGCGACGACGGCCGCGTACTTGTGGGCGACGTCCGGGTGGATCTCCGGGGTCGGGTTGGCCATGGCGAAGATGAACGCGCCGGGCGCCATGCGGGCGACGGCGGGCTCCGGGACCGTACCGCCGCTGACGCCGATGAAGACGTCCGCGCCGTCCAGGGCGCTCTCCAGGGAGCCGGTCAGTCCGGCCTTGTTGGTGAAGCCCGCGAGCTCGCGCTTGACGTCGGTGAGGTCCTCGCGGTCGGCGGAGACGATGCCCTTGCGGTCGCAGACCGCGACGTCTCCGATGCCCGCCCCGACGAGGATCTTGGCGATGGCCACCCCGGCGGCACCCGCGCCGGAGATCACGGCGCGCAGCGAGCCGAGGTCGCGGCCGGTCAGCGTCGCCGCGTTGCGCAGGGCGGCGAGGGTGACGACGGCGGTGCCGTGCTGGTCGTCGTGGAAGATCGGGATGTCCACGCGCTCCTGGAGCTTGCGCTCGATCTCGAAGCAGCGGGGGGCGGAGATGTCCTCCAGGTTGACGCCGCCGAAGGACGGCGCGAGCCGGGCGACGGTCTCGACGATCTCGTCGGCGTCCCGGCAGTCGAGGGCGATCGGCACCGCGTCCACGCCGCCGAACTGCTTGAAGAGGATCGCCTTGCCCTCCATCACGGGCAGGGATGCCTCCGGCCCGATGTCGCCGAGTCCGAGCACCGCGCTGCCGTCCGTCACGACGGCGACGACCTGGGACTTCCAGGTGTAGTCGTGGACGAGCTCGGGCTGCTCGGCGATGGCGCTGCACACCTTGGCGACGCCCGGCGTGTACGCGAGGGACAGGTCGTCCTTGTCCCGCACCGGCACGGTCGCCTGGACCGCCATCTTGCCGCCGCGATGCAGCGCGAAGGCCGGGTCGAAGAACTCGTCCTCGTCACCGCCGGCCTTCTCCGCGGCGCTGCCGCTGGCACTGTCGTTGCGAGGATTCACGATCTCCGCTGACACGTTTTGACCCCTTTGTCGAATTTCTGGTGAGGGTAGCCGCTCCCGGTTAGGGAACGGGCGGGCACCGCGTCCGCTTCCCCGCCGACAGATTCCTGCCATGCGGGGAGTGAGCACGTACGCCGGGCGCGCCGCACACGCGCCCTGAGCCCCGGGTGAGGGGTGTAACCGTCTGTTCTACCGGAAGAGCACTTCCGGGGACGAGTGAGTTCCGTCGCGGTGCCGTACAGAAACTTCGCGTTCACGGCGAAGCGGCGTGGAAGTGGCACATCCGCGGTCAGGCGTCCACGTACTGAGACAATGCGCACACGCGGAACGTTTCATTCCACTTCTTGCCGTACGGTCCGGCTGGGGTTCCGGCCTGGTGCGCGACGGGGGTCACCCGTTATCCGATTTTGACATAGCTACCCGTCCGTTCGAGCCCGTCCAGATGGCAGGATTCCCCAACCACACAAGGTCGCGACATCCGAAGGTGTGTGCCCCGACCCCCCACACATGCCAAGCCCTACCCCCTTACCCGCAGGAGGACGAAGAATGACCGCAAGCACCACCCGCCGCGCAGGCGCGGCCAGGTCACGCCTGGCCGCCGTTGCCGCGATCGCGGTCACGGGATCCCTCCTGTTGTCAGGATGCGGGGACCAGCGGGACAAGATCTCCAACAACAGCACCTCGGGCGCCCCGCTCTTCGGCCTGCTGCCGAAGGAGATCCAGTCCAGCAAGGTGATCGAGGTCGGCTCCGACATCAGCTACCCGCCGGTCGAGTTCCGCAAGAGCGGCCGGGTCATCGGCCTCGACATCGACCTCGCCGACGCGATGGGCAAGCACCTCGGCGTGAAGATGAAGTTCAGCAACGGCGACTTCGACGGCCTGATCACCGGCCTCAAGTCGAAGCGGTTCGACATCGCGATGTCCGCCATGACGGACAACAAGGGCCGCCAGGAGGGTGTCGACCCGGACAGCGGCAAGAAGGTCGGCGAAGGCGTCGACTTCGTCGACTACCTGACCGCCGGTGTCTCGATCTACACGCGTAAGGGCGACGACCAGGGGATCACGACCTGGGACGACCTGTGCGGCAAGAAGATCGCCGTCCAGCGCGCCACCGTCTCGCACGACCTGGCCAAGGCCCAGTCGAAGGAGTGCGGTGACAAGGGCAAGATCGAGATCGAGGCGTTCGCCAAGGACACCGAGGCCCAGGTCCGGCTGAAGGGCGGCGGCGCCGACGCCGCGTCCAGCGACTTCCCGGTCGCGGCCTACGCGGTCCGCACCTCCGGCGGCGGCGAGGACTTCCAGTTGGTGGGCGACCAGGTCGACGCCGCTCCCTACGGCATCGCGGTCGGCAAGAAGAACACCCAGCTGCGGGACGCCCTCAAGGCCGCGCTCGACGCGGTCATCCGGACCGGCGAGTACCAGAAGATCCTCGAGAAGTGGGGCGCCGAGGACGGCGCGGTGGACCAGGCCATCGTCAACGGTGGCAAGTGATCCCGTCCGCTCGTCGCTCGCACTGAAAGGCATCATTCGTGACTGTTGACATCGACAAGCGGGGTTCCGGGGACGCTCCGCCGCCGTCGGCCGCGCCCGAGGACATGAAGGCCATCCCGGTCCGGCACTACGGGCGGTGGGTCGCCGCCGTCGTGATCGTCGCCCTGCTGGGGATGCTGGTCTACGCGTTCTCCCAGGGCAAGGTGAACTGGGGCGCCATCCCGGACAACTTCTTCGACGACGAGGTCCTCAAGGGCGTCGGCAAGACCGTATGGATCACCATCGCCTCGATGGTGCTCGGCGTGGTCCTCGGCATCATCCTCGCGGTGATGCGGCTGTCGAAGAACCCGGTGACCCAGTCCGTGGCCTGGGGCTACATCTGGTTCTTCCGCGGCACCCCGGTGTACGTACAGCTGGTGCTGTGGTTCAACCTGGGCCTGATCTTCGAGTACATCAACCTGGGGCCGATCTACCAGGACGAGTGGTCGGACTTCATGACCCCGTTCCTGGCCGCCCTGCTGGGTCTCGGCCTGAACGAGGCCGCGTACATGGCGGAGATCTGCCGCGCCGGCCTCCAGGCCGTCGACGAGGGGCAGACCGAGGCGGCGCACGCGCTGGGCATGAGCCACGCCAAGACGCTGCGCCGGGTCGTGCTGCCGCAGGCGATGCGGGTGATCGTGCCGCCGACCGGCAACGAGTTCATCAACATGCTCAAGACCAGCTCGCTGGTGTTCGCCGTGCAGTACTGGGACCTGCTGCAGGGCGCCCAGGAGATCGGCCAGAACTCCGGCGCCCCGGCCGAGATGCTCTTCCTGGCCGCCACCTGGTACCTGATCCTGACCTCGGTGCTGAGCGTCGGCCAGTACTACCTCGAGCGGTACTACGCGCGGGGCTCCAGCCGGAGCCTGCCGCCGACGGTGCTGCAACGGATCCGCGCCAACCTGATCTCGATCGGCCGCCCCAAGGGAGGCACCGCATGACCCCCATGGTGAAGGCCGAAGGCGTCCACAAGTCCTTCGGCGCCGTCCAGGTCCTCAAGGGAATCGACCTGGAGGTCGCGCCCCGTGAGGTGTTCTGCCTGATCGGGCCGTCCGGCTCCGGCAAGTCCACCTTCCTCCGCTGTATCAACCACCTGGAGAAGATCAACTCCGGGCGGCTGTACGTGGACGGCGAGCTGGTCGGCTACCGGCAGCAGGGCAACAAGCTCTACGAGCTGCGGGACCGCGAGGTCGCCGCCAAGCGCCGCGACATCGGCATGGTCTTCCAGCGCTTCAACCTCTTCCCGCACATGACCGCGGTGGAGAACGTCATGGAGGCGCCCGTCCAGGTCAAGGGCGAGGCCAAGGCGGTCGCGCGGGAGCGCGCGCTGAAGCTGCTGGACCGGGTGGGGCTGGCCGACAAGGCGGGCAACTACCCCTCCCAGCTCTCCGGCGGCCAGCAGCAGCGCGTCGCCATCGCGCGGGCCCTGGCCATGGAGCCCAAGCTGATGCTCTTCGACGAGCCCACCTCGGCGCTCGACCCGGAGCTGGTCGGCGACGTCCTCGACGTCATGCGCGACCTGGCCGAGGAGGGCATGACGATGGTCGTGGTCACCCACGAGATGGGCTTCGCCCGCGAGGTCGGCGACTCGATCGTCTTCATGGACGACGGCGTGGTCGTCGAGTCCGGCCACCCGCGTGAGGTGCTGACCAACCCGCAGCACGAGCGGACGAAGGCGTTCCTGTCGAAGGTGCTGTGAGGCTCGGGGGCGCGCTGAGGCGATGACGAGCGGGCGGTACGGAGTGCGCACACCCCGTACCGCCCGCTCGCGCGTGCTGACGCGATCCCTTCGGCGATCACGTCGGCGATGGCCTCGGCCGAGGAGCCGATTACTTCAGCGCCAGCACCGCCGCGTCGGTGAGCGAGCACCAGGCGGTGCGCACCTCGCCGAAGCCGGCGGCGCGCAGCGTGTCCAGGTGCCAGGCGGCGGGGTGGACCTTGTCCTCGCCGTGGTCCCCCTCGGCCGGGTTGCCGAAGATGCCGAAGCGCTCGGCGACCACGTCCGCGAGCACCGGGTCCTGGGCCGCGGTGCGCCACCAGTCCGCCCAGTCCTGTGCCCCGTCCCGCTTGGCCCGTTCCTGGCGGGCGTGCCGGTACGCGCGGTCGGCCGCGTTCAGCCGCGGGCTGCTCTCGTCCGGCATGTGGTCGGCGTTGACGAGGATTCCGCCGTCCCGGACCACGCCGGCGAGCTGTCCGTACAGCACGCGCAGTTCATCGGCGCTCAGCCAGTGCAGGGCGGTCGCGGTGAGCACGGCGTCGTAGTCGCGGTGCGGGAGCCGGGCGGTCCAGTCGGGGTCCCGCAGGTCGGCCGTGACGAACTCGACGCGCGGCTCGCCCGCGAAGTGGCCCCGCGCGATGGTCAGCAGCGCCGGGTCCAGGTCCACACCGGTGCTGGTCGCCTCGGGGAACCGGCTCAGCAGCCGGTCGGAGATGCTGCCCGTACCGCAGGCCAGGTCGAGCACCCGCGGCCGCGGGCCGACCACGGCCTCCACCGCGTCCAGCATGACCCGGAACCGCTCCTCGCGGTCCGGCAGGTACCACTCCTGCTGCCGGTCCCAGCTCCGCTGCCAGGCGCCCCAGTCCACGGCAAGGGTTTCCGCCATTGCACACCTCCGAGTCGTAATACCCTCGTAGCTCCATCAGGCATTACCGACCCTATTCCGCCCCCGTAAGGACCACAAGTGGAACTGGCCTATTACTCCGATCTCGCCGTGCGCCTGGTGAACAGCGAGCAACCCGCACGCGGCGCGGACACCCTCACCTCCGTGGAGGCCGTACGCGAGCTCTTCGCCGCGGGCGGGCAGGCGGCCCGCCGGGCGGCCGACGCCGACGTCACCCGGCTGCGCGCCGTCCGCACCCGGCTGCGCGCGGTCTTCGAGGCGGCGGCCGAGGGCGACGAGGTACGGGCCGTGGACCTACTGAACGCGCTGCTCCTGGAGTTCCCGGTGAGCCCGCAGATCTCCGGACACGAGCTCCGCGACGAGGACGGCCGCCCGCACTGGCACATGCACATCGCCGACTACGCGGCCAACGCGAGCGCCGGTTACGCCGCCACGGCCTCCATGGGCCTGGCCTTCCAGCTCACCGAGCTCGGCGCCGACCGCCTGGGCATCTGCGAGGCGCCGCCCTGCCGCAACGCGTATCTCGACACATCGACAAATCGCTCCAGGCGGTACTGCTCCGACCGCTGTGCCACCCGGGCGAACGTGGCGGCCTACCGCGCCCGCAAGCGCCTGGACGCCGATCAGTCGGGCCGCGACCGGCGCCGGGAGCGCCCGGACGACAGCGGCCGCACGGCCGACGCCGCCCAGGACAGCACGCCGGCCACGGAGCGCTGAGCGCCGGGCACGGACCCGGGCGGCGGCCGCAGCCGGATCCAGGCCCGGCCGACCACCAGCTCATCCGGCACCACGCCGAACTCCCGGCTGTCGTTCACCACGTACGGGTTGTCGCCCCGCACCCACCAGCCGCCGTCGCGCCGCTCCACCACCCGCTTGACGATCAGCAGGTCCTGCCGGAACGGGTGCCGCAGCACCACCACGTCACCCGGCCGCACGGCCGCGCCGTACCGGACCACGAGCCGGTCACCGGGACCGAGGGTGGGCACCATCGACGGGTTGTAGACCTCCGCCAGCCCTATCCGCAGCAGCCCCTGACGCTCACGGCCCCGCTCCGGCCCGCGATCGCGCACCTGCTCCTGCATCCGGCACCTCCGGTCCGATCCTCCACTGGCCCCAGGCCGGCACTGGACTTTTGACCTAGCCCCCGGGGTCCCCGAGAAAAGCCTTCCCGCACCGAGTAATCTCGCACCCGAGAAGACGATCACGAGGAAGGACAGCTCTATGCTCTCCCGCCTGTTCGCCCCCAAGGTAAAGGTCAGCGCCCACTGCGACCTTCCCTGCGGCGTCTACGACCCGGCCCAGGCCCGGATCGAGGCCGAGTCGGTCAAGGCCATCCAGGAGAAGTACCAGGCCAACGAGGACCAGGACTTCCGCACCCGCGCCCTCGCCATCAAGGAGCAGCGCGCGGAGCTCGCCAAGCACCACGTGTCGGTGCTGTGGAGCGACTACTTCAAGCCCCCGCACTTCCAGAAGTACCCGGAGCTGCACGAGCTCATCAACGACACCCTCAAGGCGCTGAGCGCGGCCAAGGCCTCGAACGACCCGGCCACCGGCCAGAAGGCGCTGGACTACATCGCCCAGATCGACAAGATCTTCTGGGAGACGAAGCAGGCCTGACCGGCCTCTCCGCCCGCCTCGACCGCACCCGGCGCCCCATAGGGCCCCGGGTGCGGTCTTTTTGCTGACTCTTACTGACTCTTGCTGCCCATTGCCGAGTTTGCTGACCCGACGGCCGTTCAGTAGCCGATCGTGAAGCGGCGCTGGACGAAGCGGGGCAGCTCGGCCTCGTCGACGAGGGCTACGGCGGCGTCCTCCACGGAGATCCGGCTGCGCCCGTCGGCGTCGAGGACCGGCTGGTCGCCGCCGATCCGGAAGCGGCCCGTGCGCTCGCCCGGCGCGATGTTCTCCGCCGGACTGAAATAGGTCCACAGCCGGTTGGAGGCGCGCAGCACGTCGAGGGCGTCCCGGTGGCCGCGCACCGCGACGGCGTACTCCCTCGGCAGTCCGAGCGCGTCCAGGCTCTCGTGCAGGTGCGCGTCGGAGTCGGCGTGGACGAGTCCGGGCTCGACCTCCAGGCTGCCCGCGCCGCCGATCACGATCAGCCGGGTCCTCGGGTGGCTCTCCAGCGCCTTCAGAAGGGCCCGCGCGGCGGTGGCGTAGACCGTGGGATCGGCGATCGAGCGGGCGACCGTGTCCGCCATGTCCGTGGACGCGTTGCCCGGCTGGTACCCGCTGATCAGCACGTCCAGGCCGGGCAGGACCGCGGCGACGCTGTCGGCGTCGAGAACGTCGACGCTCTTCCAGGTGACGTTCTCCCGCTCCTCGGCGATCCCGGCGGCGTTCCGGCTGAACGCGGTGACCTGGTGCCCGCGGCCGAGGGCCTCGGCGACGACGCGGCTGCCGATGGTGCCGCCGGCTCCGATGACTCCGATGTGCATGGCTCTCCCCTTGTTCCCCTGGTTTCCCACAGCCGTGTTCACGGCGTTGCGAAACTATACGGCGTGAAGTTTAGATACGGCAATCAGCAATGTGACGCTGTAGAGTGCCGCCATGGGAAGCACCAGGGGGCGCCGCGAGCGGCTGCGGGCCGAGACGGCGGCCGAGATCAAAGAGGTCGCACTCCGCCTGATGGCCTCGGGCGGGCCGGATGCGATCACGCTGCGGGCCATCGCCCGCGAGATGGGCATGACCGCCAACGCCATCTACGGCTACTTCGCCACCCGCGACGAGCTGGTCACCACGCTCGTCAACGACGTGTACACCGCGCTGGCCGACACCGTGGACGCCGCCTGGGCCGCCGCCCCCGCCGGGGACGCCGCCGCCCGGATCCAGGCGTGGGCCGGCGCGTTCCGGGACTGGGCGCTGGCCAACCCCGAGGGATTCCGCCTCGTCTACGGCGACCCGGTTCCCGGCTACCGCCCACCCGAGGGCGGGGCCGCCCCGGATGCCGCCCGCCGGGTCTGCACCGGCCTCACCGCGCTCGCGGCCGCCGCCTGGCCGCACGCCGAACACCTCTATGAGGGCAGCGACTTCCAGTGGTCCGACTTCGACGCCGGCCTGCTCGACAAGGTCCGCCCGGCCTTCCCCGACCTGCCCCCGGCCGGCGTCGCCCTGGCCCTGCGCGTCTGGAGCCACCTGCACGGCCTGGTGTCACTGGAGGTCTACGGCCACCTCGCCACCCAGACCCTCAGCCCGGACAAGCTCTTCCACGAGGAACTGACCCAGCTCATCCGGTCGTTGGGCGTCACGCCGAAGCGCTGACGCGCCCGCCGTGAGGCCGGCGGCCCGGCACGACCGGAAACGCCCCCGGCTCAGGCCACCGGCACCCGGCCCCGGGCCTGGAGGAGCGGTGGAGGGGTGTCGTTGCGAACCAGCCACTCGCGGTACGCGGGGCTGGCCCACGCGATCTCGCGGTAGGCGGCCGCGAGGTCCTCGTACACCTCGTCGAGGCCCAGCGGCGCGGCGGCGCCGGGGCGGGCGGCGAGGAGGAGACGGACCGTCAACGGGTCGCCCTCCAGGGGGCGGACGGTCATGCCGGGACGGGAGCGGGAGGTGGGCTGGCAGGGGGTGACGACCTCCCCTGCGGCCACCAGGTCGACCGCGGTCAGATAGTCGCCGTAGACCACCTGCGGCTCCAGTCCGGCGGCGGCGAGCATCCGGCGTACGCCCGCGGCCTCCCCGTCCACGGCCGGGTCGACCATCCACTGGTCGGCGGCCAGGTCGGCCAGTGCCACCACCGGTCGGCGCGCGGCCGGATGGGTCTCGGGCAGGGCGACGAACTGCGGTTCGCGCGCCACGAGTACGCGCTGCTCCACCCCCTCGGGAACGCGCAGCGGAGAGCCCTCGACCTCGTGCACGAAGACGACGTCGAGCTGGTGCGCGGCGACCATCTGCAACAGCGTGTTCGGCGAGGCGTCCGTACGGATGGTGGGGTCGGCGGCGGGGAACCGGATCCGCAGCCGGCGCAGCCAGCCCGGCACCGCGCGGCTGCCGGTGCTGCCGATCCGCAGCCGCGCGTCGGCCGCGCGGCCCGCCGCCGTTCGCGCCTCGGCGATCAGGGCGTTCATCTCGGCGACGATGGGCCGCGCCCGGGAGAGCACGGAACGGCCGAGCGGCGTGAGGGTGCTGCCGGTGGGGTCGCGGGAGAAGAGCTCACCGCCGATGGCGTTCTCGATCCGGCGGAGCTGCGTGGTCAGGGAGGGCTGGGTCATGCCCAGTTGCCGCGCGGCCTTGCGTACGCTGCCGTGGTCGGCGATGGCGCACAGCGCACGAAGATGCCTGACTTCGAGCTCCACGGCGCGAGCATAACGGCGTCTTGACACGCCACACCAGAGCTTTAAACCACCCGAACGTGCCGAACTTTCGCGTTCTTGCGGTCGGGTTATAGGACCGCGCTATCGCCGGTTGGCATCTCCGCACGGCGCCGGATCTCGCCAAGACTCTGCGGCACCAACAGTTCATCCCAAGGTCCCTGGGGCGCATCCCCACATCACCGCGCCCCGGGGATCCCACGGACGATGAGGAGCCCCCCACATGAGTTTCCCCAAGTTGGCGCTCGCTGCCACCGTCGGTCTCGGTCTGACGGCAGCGCTGTCCGCCGTACCGGCCTCCGCGGCCACCGCCGACCAGCCCGCGCGCTCCGCCGCCACGTCGGCCTACGTCTCGGACTCGGCCGACCGGGCCGACGCCAAGGCGTTCTTCGAGGCCGTCCTGAAGTCGGCCAAGGCCAAGCAGAAGAAGACCGGCGCCGCGAGCGTCACCGTCACCTACGACGCCGGCGCCGCGCCCACCTTCAAGGCGCAGATAGCCCGCAGCGCCGAGATATGGAACGCCTCCGTCGACAACGTGGAGCTGGTCGAAGGCGGCAACGCGGACTTCGAGTACCGCGAGGGCGACGACCCGCGCGGCTCCTACGCGAGCACCGACGGCCACGGCAAGGGCTACATCTTCCTCGACTACGCCCAGAACCAGGAGTACGACTCGACCCGGGTCACCGCCCACGAGACCGGGCACGTCCTCGGCCTGCCGGACCACTACGAGGGCCCGTGCAGCGAGCTGATGTCCGGCGGCGGCCCCGGCCCGTCCTGCACCAACCCGCAGCCGGACGCGAACGAGATCAGCCGCGTCGAGCAGCTGTGGGCCAACGGCCTGACCTCGGTCGACCCGGCGGCGTTCGACAAGGCCGCGTTCGGCAAGGCGGGCTTCCGCTCCGCTACGTGACGCGACCCCGGCCGGGCTGACCGGCCGGCCCGTCCGGCACACCGACCCGAGTCATCCGGAACCCACCCCCCGCCACGCGGCCCGTCGTCCCCACCGGGGACGGCGGGCCTCCGTGCGTCAGACGGCGGGCCTCCGCGCGTCATCCGTCGGTCATCCGTCCGTACGCGACGCCTCCCCGTCGAGGGCCGCCCCCAGCGTGGGCTGCGGATCCAGCACCTCGGTCAGCCCGCACGCCCGGAACGTACGCAGCACCGTCCGGTCCGCGCACACCACGCGCAGCCGCGCCGCGCGCTCGCGCGTGCGGCGGTGCGCGCGGCACAGCAGGGCCAGGCCGGAGCAGTCCAGGAAGGTGACCGGGGTCAGGTCGACGACGACCACGGGGGCGGTGCCTCCGGTGGCCGCGTCCAGCGGCGGGCCGATCTCCAGCGCACCGTCGAGGTCCACCTCGCCGTGGCACTCGACGACGGCGCACGCGCCGGTCGAGTACGTCCGGGCATACGACACGGGGGCGGCCCGTCGCGCGGCCTGTTGCATCGCGGTCTCACATGGGGAGGGGAATGGCGTGCAGGCGAGCGTAGGGACCGATTACCGCGCCCGGCTCTGCAGAAACCATTTTCGACAGCGGAAGAGCCCTCGTTCGAGTGAAGACACACCCCCGTTGATTGACCACCCGGTCGCGTGATCTCCCCGCGGCCGGTGACGTGCCGTGGCCACCTGCCGGACCGGCGCCCGCGGCGCGGGGTGGCGCCGCGACGGCGCCGCGGTCGCTCGCGGTTCCCTACCGGCGAGTCCGGAAGGGTGAAAGCTCCAGATCTTCCGGCGCAACGTTGGTGGATACCTGCCCACCCGGCGGGCCGCGGGGGCCCAAGACTGGAGTGACGCCACGGAAGGGGGACGGCCCGATGACCGGCTCGCGCATACTGTCTCTGGGCCACTACCAGCCCACGAAGGTGCTCACCAACGACGACCTCGCGGCGATCGTCGACACCAGCGACGAGTGGATCCGCAGCCGCGTGGGCATCCGTACCCGGCACATCGCCCGCCCCGACGAGACCGTGGACGAGATGGCCGCCGAGGCCGCCGCCAAGGCGCTCGCGAACAGCGGACTCAGCCCCGCCGACATCGACCTCGTCCTGGTGGCCACCTCCACGGCCCTGGACCGCAGCCCCAACATGGCCGCCCGCGTCGCCGCCCGGCTCGGCCTGGGCAGCCCCGCCACCATGGACCTCAACGTCGTCTGCGCGGGCTTCACCCACGCCCTGGCCACCGCCGACCACGCGATACGGGCCGGCTCCGCGACCCGCGCGCTGGTGATCGGCGCGGAGAAGTTCACCGAGGTCGCCGACTGGTCCGACCGCTCGACGTGCGTCCTGCTGGGCGACGGCGCGGGCGCCGCCGTGGTGGTCGCGGAGGACGCCCCCGAAGGCGCGGGCGACCGGGCGGGGATCGGGCCCGTGGTGTGGGGGTCGGTGCCGGAGATGGGCCGCGCGGTCCGGATCGAGGGCACACCCCGCGGTTCGCCCAGGAGGGGCAGGCCGTCTACCGCTGGGCCACCACCCAGCTCCCGCCGATCACCCGGCAGGTGTGCGAACGCGCGGGTGTGGCGCCGGAGGAGCTGGCCGCCGTCGTCCTGCACCAGGCGAACCTGCGGATCATCGAGCCGGTGGCGCGCAAGCTCGGCGCGGTCAACGCCGTCATCGCCCGCGACGTCGTGGAGTCCGGCAACACCTCGGCGGCCAGCATCCCGCTCGCGCTGTCCAAGCTGGTGGAGCGCGGCGAGATCGCGTCGGGCGCCCCGGTGCTGCTGTTCGGCTTCGGCGGCAATCTGTCGTACGCGGGGCAGGTCGTCCGCTGCCCGTGACGCGCGGGAGCTGTCCCCCCAAGGGAGATCCGGACAGCGGACCCGTCACGGGACCTCGTGCAGATAGACGGCATCACACTCGCGCAGATAGACGGCGTCGCAGGCGCGGCAGCACAGCGTGCCGGCGCTGCCCCAGTCCTCTGCGGGCAGGGTCTGCGCGTCGGGGGCGAGCTCGCGCCCGCAGAGCGTGGCCGTCCCCATCTCCCGCACCATGTGCCAGCTCTTGACCGGCGCGCCTGCCACCCGCCCCGAGCTGCCCTCCTCGTACTCAGCGCGCATCTCGTGCCGCATGGCGGTACACCTCCTGTCACCACCATGCGCCCGCCGGGCGGCGCGCCGCCACCGCGCGCGTCACCGGGGCCGGAAGCGGGGGTCAGAACACCGACCACCCGGTGATCGTGGTGAAGTGGTCGAGCGCCGCGACCCCCGCCACCGAGTTGCCGCGCGCGTCCAGGCCGGGGCTCCATACGCACAGCGTGCAGCGGCCCGGGATCACCGCGACGATGCCGCCGCCGACCCCGCTCTTGCCGGGCAGTCCGACCCGGTACGCGAAGTCGCCCGCCGCGTCGTACGTACCGCAGGTGAGCATCACCGCGTTGATCCGCTTCGCCTCGCGCCGCGACAGCAGCCGGGAACCGTCCGCCGCCAGCCCGTGCCGGGCCAGGAAGCCGCCCGCCAGCGCCAGATCGCGGCAGCTCATCTCGATCGAGCACTGCCAGAAGTAGTGCTCCAGCACCGTGGGGACGGGGTTGTCGAGGTTGCCGTAGCTCGCCATGAAGTGCGCCAGAGCCGCGTTGCGGTCCCCGTGTTCGGTCTCGGAGGCGGCGACGGCGGCGTCGAAGGACAGCTCCGGATTGCCGCTCTCGGCGCGCAGGAAGTCCAGCATCGTGGTGCTGGCGTCCCCGGTCATCGACTGCAGCCGGTCGGTGACGACCAGCGCGCCCGCGTTGATGAACGGATTGCGCGGGATGCCGTTCTCGTGCTCCAGCTGCACCAGCGAGTTGAACGGGTTGCCCGACGGCTCGCGCCCCACGCGCCGCCAGATGCTCTCGCCGTCCTGGGCGAGCACCAGCGCGAGGCTGAACGCCTTGGAGATGCTCTGTATGGAGAACGGGACCTCCCAGTCACCGGTCCCGACCACGGTCCCGTCGACGGCCGCGAGCGCGATCCCGAACCGACCCGGGTCCACGGCGGCGAGCGCCGGAATGTACCGGGCCACCTGCCCGCGCCCGACCTGCGGCGCCACCGCGGCCGCGACCTCGTCGAGAACTGCCTGGTAGTCCATCGTGCCGTGCTTCTCCTGGACGTCGTCGGCCGGATCAGCTCGCACGATAACCGAACACGCTCGTCACAGGATCCGAACAGGTCGTCACAGAGCGCGTTTTTCGGGTACAAGGTGGGTGACCAGGCGGTACGCGACGGGCGTCCGCCGAACCGACCGAACGGAGGCGGCCATGGCCACACCCATGTCCGCGGAACGCTTCCTCCGGGCCCTCAAGGACGAGGGCCTGCGCGTGGTGGAGGTCGGCGACTGGAGAGAGCACAACAGAAACCACATGGGTCCGTGGGGGCCGATGCACGGCGTGATGATCCACCACACCGTGACCAGCGGCACCGAACGGACCGTGAAGATCTGCTACGACGGCTGGCCGGAGCTGCCCGGCCCGCTGTGCCACGGGGTGATCGCCAAGGACGGCACGGTGCATCTCGTCGGCTACGGGCGCGCCAACCACGCGGGGCGCGGGGACGACGACGTACTGCGCGCCGTCATCGCCGAGAAGGCGCTGCCGCCCGACAACGAGGCCAACACGGACGGCAACCGGCACTTCTACGGCTTCGAGTGCGAGAACCTGGGCGACGGCGAGGACCCGTGGCCGGAGGCCCAGCTGGCGGCGATCGCGAAGGCCGCGGCCGCCGTCTGCCGCTTCCACAAGTGGACCGAGCGCTCGGTCATCGGCCATCTCGAATGGCAGCCGGGCAAGGTCGACCCGCGCGGCTTCACGATGAACGCCATGCGTGAGCGCGTGCGCGACCACCTCAAGTAGACCGGCTCACGCAGCGGTGTGACCAGGTGGTGGTGCGACCACGTGGTGGCGTGACCTGGTCGGCACGCCCCGGCCGGGGGCGCGGTAGCGCGGAGGGACCGTCGCCCCCGGCTCGCACGGCACGCAGGACAATGGGCGGGTGACCCTTCCCGCCCCCGATCGTCCCGCCCCCGATCCGATCGGCATGCTGCGGCCGCGGCTGCCGTCCCCGCTCCAGGAGATCGCGGACGGCCGCTTCGCGCGCCGCGGCGTGCGCCTGCTGCTCAAGCGGGACGATCTCATCCACCCCGAGATACCGGGCAACAAATGGCGCAAGCTCGTGCCGAACCTGCACGCCGCCGCGGCGGACGGCCCGAGCACTCTGCTCACCTTCGGCGGCGCGTACTCCAACCATCTGCGCGCCACCGCCGCGGCGGGGCGGCTGCTCGGGCTCGCCACCGTCGGTGTCGTACGGGGCGAGGAGCTGGCCGACCGTCCGCTGAACCCGTCGCTCGCGCGCTGCGCCGCCGACGGCATGCGGCTGCACTTCGTCAGCCGCGGCACGTACCGCCGCCGGTCGGACCCGGCGCTGCTGGAGGAGCTGCGCGAGCGGTTCGGCGCCTTCTTCCCGGTCCCCGAGGGCGGCAGCAACGCGGCCGCCGTGCACGGCTGCGCCGACCTGGGCCGTGAGCTGCGCGGGCGGGCGGACGTGGCGGCGGTGGCCTGCGGCACGGGCGGCACGCTGGCGGGGCTGGCCGCCGGGCTCGGCCCCGGGCAGCGCGCCATCGGGTTCCCGGTTCTCAAGGGCGGCTTCCTCGGGGCGGAGGTCGAGCGGCTCCAGGAGGCCGCGTTCGGCGGGCGTGCCGGGGACTGGCGGCTGGACGACCGGTTCCACTGCGGCGGGTACGCCCGGAGCACGCCCGCGCTCGACGCCTTCGCCCAGGACTTCGCGGACCGCCACGGCCTGCCGCTGGAACGTCTCTATGTCGCCAAGATGCTCTACGGACTCACAGTGCTGGCCGAGGAGGGCGCGTTCGCGCCCGGCAGCACGGTGGCGGCGGTGATCACCGGCGGAGTGTGAGGCCGAGGCCCCGGGCGGAGGGGCTACTGGGCCGCCTCCCGGTACACCGCCGCCTCCTCCAGATCCAGCCGGCGCTGGAGCCTGCGCAGCATCTCGTCGTCGATCCGCCGCTCGTCGCGAAGCCTCACGAACACCTCGCGCTCGGCGGCGATCAGCTCCCTCAGCAGCCTGCGGTAGGTGTCGTCGACCGACTCCCCGGTGGTCTCGTTGACCGCCCCGAGCCGCTCCCAGATGGCGTTGCGCCGCCGCTCCACTACGGTGCGCAGCCGGTCGGCAAGCGGCTGGGGCAGGGCGTTGCGGTCGTCGGCGAGCAACTGGTCCAGCCGCGCCCCGGCCGCCTCGGACGCCTCGTACTGGACCTGCGCCTCCTGGAGCGTCTCGGCCTGCCGGTCGCGGCCGGGGAGCCGCAGCAGCCGGGTCAACGGCGCCAGGGTGAGGCCCTGGACGCAGAGGGTGCCGATGACGGTGGTGAAGGCCAGGAAGAGGATCAGGTTGCGGGCGGGGAAGTCGCCGCCGCCGTGCACGGTCTCCGGTACGGAAAAGGCGATGGCCAGCGACACCACGCCCCGCATCCCGGCCCAGCCGACGATCACGGTCACGGCCCTGCCGGGGACGGGCCCGCGGTCGCCGGCGCGGGGCGTGAGCACCCCGGGGAGGAAGCCGGCGGGCAGCACCCAGACGAAGCGCATGACGATGACGGCGAGGAGGACCGCGACCGCGTACCAGGCGGCCTCTCCCGCCCCGTAGTCGCCCAGTCCACGCAGCACGACCGGCAGCTGGAGGCCGATCAGCGCGAACACCACCGACTCCAGGACGAAGGTGACCATCCGCCACACCGCCGCCTCCTGGATCCGGGTGGCGTAGTCGACCTGCCAGGAACGATGGCCGAGGTAGAGGGCGACGACCACGACGGCGAGCACCCCGGAGGCGCCGATCTCCTCGGCCGCGGTGTAGGCGACGAACGGGATGAGCAGCGACAGGGTGTTCTGCAGCAGCGGGTCGCGCAGCCGGGTGCGCAGCCAGTGCAGCGGCACCATCAGGGCCAGCCCTGTCCCGAGGCCGCCCACGGCGGCGAGCGCGAACTCGCCCACGGCGCCCGCCCAGGTGGCCCCTTCGCCGACGGCGGCGGCCAGCGCCACCTTGTACGCGGTGATCGCGGTCGCGTCGTTGACCAGCGACTCGCCCTGGAGGACGGTTGTCATGCGGCTGGGCAGCCCCACCCGGCGGGCGATGGCGGTGGCGGCGACGGCGTCCGGCGGGGCGATGATCGCACCCAGTACCAGGGCGGCGGTCAGCGGCAGATCCGGCACCACCAGGTAGGCGATCCAGCCGACCGCGAGCGTCGCGAAGAGCACGTAGCCGACCGACAGCAGCGCCACCGGCCGCAGGTTGGCGCGCAGGTCCAGATACGAGCTGCCCAGCGCCGCACTGTGCAGCAGGGGCGGGAGCAGGAGCGGCAGGACGATGTGCGGGTCCAGCGTGTAGTCGGGGACGCCGGGCACGTAGGAGGCGCCGAGGCCCGCGGCGACCAGCAGCAGCGGCCCCGGCACGGCGGCGGTCCGGCGGGCCGCGCCCGCGACCGCGGCGCTCGCCGCGACCAGTATCAGAAGGGGAGTCACGTCCATCGGCTCCGGCCCGTCTCCCGTCCGTCGTGGCGGTCATCTCCAGGCCGGTGGCGAGCGTTTGGCCGGGTCGACCGGGTTAACCTGGCCATCATGAGCGAGTGTCCGCATGTTCTCGACCTCCCGCGCCTCGAGCCGGACCCGCTGACCGACACCTGCCCGGACTGCCTGGCGATCGGCAGCCATCCGGTGCAACTGCGGCTGTGCCTGCACTGCGGACATGTGGGCTGCTGCGACTCCTCGCCGCACCGGCACGCGGCCCGGCACTTCACGGAGACCGGCCATCCGCTGGTGCGGACCCTGGAACCGGGCGAGAGCTGGCGCTGGTGCTATGCGGACCGGCGGCTCACCTGAGGTTCTCGAATTGAACCCGCCCAACCCCTAGCCACTGTACGTATACATGGGCTTACCATAAGTGACGTAACGTGACCGCGTTTCGGTGTAGCCCACACGGGGGCCGTCCTCCGACCGGGCGACACCGGGCCGCGGATCGCGGTAGCGTCGCAGCCGGACCACGTGCTCCGCACCGGTCCGCGCCCCCTCCCGGAGGCGCGGTCGGTGCTCGTATCAGCTCAGCTCTACCCAGCTCTGCCACCTTGGAGGTGAGGGTGTCCCAGATCGCAGGCGAGCCCGGGAACCAGGACTTCGTGGAAGTTCGGCTGCCCGCAGCGGGGGCCTATCTGTCGGTGCTGCGGACGGCGACCGCAGGGCTCGCAGCCCGCTTGGACTTCACCCTCGACGAGATCGAGGATCTGCGCATCGCGGTGGACGAGGCCTGCGCGATCCTGCTTCAGCAGGCCGTCCCCGGCAGTGTGCTCAGCTGCGTCTTCCGTCTGGTCGAGGACGCACTGCGGGTGACCGTTTCGGCACCCACCACCGACGGCCGCGCTCCTGAGCGCGACACCTTCGCCTGGACGGTGCTCTCCGCGCTGGCCGGCGAGGTCGACTCGACGGTCGCCGAGGACCGTACGGTCAGCATCAGCCTGCACAAGAAGCGCGGCGCCGGCCCCGGACAGCCGTGACGGAAAGGGGGGCTCCGTGAGCACTGCATCATCGCGGGGAGTGCGTACCCCGGCCATCCCGCCCCAGCCCGCCCGGCCGCATCCCGCGGACCCGGAAGCGGCTGGCGACCGACCAGAGCGGGCGGACCACATGGATCAGCACCAGCAGGACACGCGGCAGCAGCACGACCCGCACGACCGCAGCGGTGCGCGGGCGCTGTTCGTCGAGCTGCGTGGGCTGCCCGAGGGCTCCGACGAGCGGGCCGAGCTGCGGAACCACCTCGTCCGGATGCATCTGCCGCTGGTGGAGCACCTGGCGCGGCGCTTCCGCAACCGCGGCGAGCCGCTCGACGACCTGACGCAGGTCGCCACCATCGGCCTGATCAAGTCCGTGGACCGGTTCGACCCGGACCGCGGGGTGGAGTTCTCCACCTACGCGACGCCCACCGTCGTCGGGGAGATCAAGCGGCACTTCCGCGACAAGGGCTGGGCGGTCCGGGTCCCGCGCAGGCTCCAGGAGCTGCGGCTGTCCCTCACCACGGCCACCGCGGAGCTGTCCCAGCGGCACGGCCGCGCGCCCACCGTGCACGAACTGGCCCAGCACCTGAGCATCTCCGAGGAGGAGGTGCTGGAGGGCCTGGAGTCGGCCAACGCGTACAGCACGCTGTCGCTGGACGTGCCCGACACCGACGACGAGTCCCCGGCGGTCGCGGACACCCTCGGCGCGGAGGACGAGGCGCTGGAGGGCGTCGAGTACCGCGAGTCGCTCAAGCCGCTGCTGGAGGACCTGCCGCCGCGGGAGAAGAAGATCCTGCTGCTGCGGTTTTTCGGGAACATGACCCAGTCGCAGATCGCCCAGGAGGTGGGCATCTCGCAGATGCACGTCTCCCGGCTACTGGCCCGTACGCTCGCGCAGCTGAGGGAGAGGCTCCTGGTCGAGGAGTAGACGTCACGACCGGACGTCGAGGAGACGTCACGACGCTGCCGTTGCCCGGCGGGTGAACCGAGCCGTACGCGCCCACCCGCCCGCCGAGCGATCCGCACGGGGCGGACGCGCGGCAGCGCGTGCCGACAGCCCAGCGGTGTGCCCACGAGGGGACACGAGGCGATACGCCGCCGAAGGCGGCTACGCCTCGCGCGGGCCGATGCCCAGCGCCTCCGTGGCCGTCGGGTTGATCAGCAGTCCCAGCACGGCGAAGGCCACGGCCGCGATGGCCACCCCGATCGCGATCAGCGCGCCACCGTTCTGTACGAGGGTCCAGGCCACCGGCAGCGCCATCAGCTGCGTGATCATCGCCGGGCCGCGGCTCCAGCTGCGGCGCCGCCACAGCCCGCGCGCCGCGGCGGTCGGCAGCACGGCGAGCGCCAGCACCGTCACCGCGAGCATCTCCGCCTGCCGCGGGCTGTCCGGATCGCCCACCAATCCCATGATCAGCAGATAGATCCCGAATCCGAAGAGCACCGCGCCCTCGACCGCGGCGAGCACCGCCGCGGCGGTCAGCCGGGCCGGGCGGGGCCCGGACGGGTCGGAGGCGGCGGGGGCGGCCGCCGGCGCGGCGGCCGGCGCCGACCGCTTGGCGGCGGGCCGCTTGGCCGCCGGCTGGTCGGTGGCGGACCGCTTGGCGGCAGACCCCTTGGCGGCGGCCCGCTTCGCGGCGGACGACTTGGCGGAGGCGGACTTCTTACTGCTCACCCCAGCAGGGTAGCCGCGCGCCCGGCCCCCGGGGCGCCCCGGGGGATGGACGGGTACCGCCAAGTAGGTAGGCTCTGCGGCATGCGCGCGCTTCTCGTGGTCAATCCGGCAGCAACCACCACCAGTGCCCGCACCCGGGACGTACTGATCCACGCGCTCGCCAGCGATCTGAAGCTGGAGGTCGCCACCACCGAGTACCGCGGGCACGCCCGCGACCTGGGCCGGCGAGCGGCGGAGACCGGCGCGTACGAACTGGTCGTCGCGCTCGGGGGCGACGGCACCGTCAACGAGGTGGTCAACGGCCTGCTGCACAGCGGCCCCGCCCCGGAGCAGTTGCCCGGCCTCGCCGTGGTCCCCGGCGGGTCCACCAATGTCTTCGCGCGCGCCCTCGGGCTGCCCAACGACGCCGTCGAGGCGACCGGCGCGCTGCTGGACGCGCTGCGGCAGGGCAGCGAGCGGACCGTGGGCCTGGGGGTGGCCGCCGGCACCCCGGGCACCGTCGACGAGGCGGTGCCGCCTCGCTGGTTCACCTTCTGCGCGGGCTTCGGGTTCGACGCGGGGGTGATCGGCCGGGTCGAGCAGCAGCGGGAGCGCGGCAAGCGGTCGACCCACGCGCTGTACCTGCGGCAGGCCGCTCGGCAGTTCTTCAAGGAGCCGCACCGGCGACAGGGCGCGATCACGCTCGCCCGGCCGGAGGCCGAGCCGGTCGAGGACCTGGTCCTGTCGATAGTCTGCAACACCTCCCCGTGGACCTTCCTGGGGAACCGGCCGGTCTACGCCTCGCCGCAGGCGTCCTTCGACACCGCCCTTGACGTGCTGGGATTCACCAAACTGTCGACGGCGGCGATGGCCCGGTACGGCACTCAGCTGCTGACCTCCACCCCGGAGCGCGGCCCGCACGGCAAGCATGTGGTCTCCGAGCACGACCTGACGGACTTCACCTTGCAATCGCAGGCGCCACTCCCCTTCCAGATGGACGGCGACCACCTGGGACTGCGTACGAGCGTGACGTTCACAGGTGTTCGCCGTGCACTGCGTGTGATTGTGTGAGTGGCAGGGCCGAAACTCCTTCCAGTCGAACGTTTAGCCTGCTCTCCACCCCATGGAAGTACGGCTGTGACCGAGACGACACCAAGGAATCAAAAAAAACTTTCCGGAAGGGGTTGTATCCGCCGCCGAGGTTTGCGAGTCTCTTCATGGCGATCGGGACGGCCGCACGAAGCCCCCTTGAGAGCCCGAACCCCCTCCTCATTCCACGGGACCGCACCAGCCCCAAACTGGGCGACGGCCCTTCCCTTGCGGAGGGATTCGTGAAAGCGTTCACATTCACAAGCAACGTACATGCAACACGAGGAGATGGAGCAGCCATGGACTGGCGTCACAACGCCGTTTGCCGCGAGGAAGACCCCGAGCTGTTCTTCCCCATCGGCAACACCGGTCCTGCGCTGCTGCAGATCGAGGAAGCCAAGGCCGTCTGCCGCCGCTGCCCCGTCATGGAGCAGTGCCTGCAGTGGGCGCTGGAGTCCGGCCAGGACTCCGGTGTCTGGGGTGGCCTCAGCGAGGACGAGCGCCGTGCGATGAAGCGCCGCGCCGCTCGCAACCGGGCGCGCAACGCCAGCGCCTGACCGCAGCCCCTCGGCCCCCGAGCCGCAGCGCGCAGTACCCCGATGCTCCCCGGAGCTTCGCCCCTGGGGATGCCCCCATACCGTGAGCTTTGAGCCCCGGTCCGTACGCGGAAGCCGTACGGACCGGGGCTCAGTGCCGTGCCGGGACGTTTCCGGGCCGTTTCCGGGCCGTTCCCCCGTGACCGGTTCAGCGCTTGCCGGTGCGGACCGGGATGTCGAGGACGACCCGGGTGCCGCGCCCGGGCGCGGGGACCATGTCGAAGGTCCCGCCCAGCTCTCCCTCCACCAGCGTCCGTACGATCTGCAAGCCGAGATTGCCGGCGCGGTGCGGGTCGAAGTCCTCCGGCAGACCGCGGCCGTCGTCCTGCACGGTGACCATCAGCCGGCCCTCCGCGCGGCGGCCTTCGCCGCGCGGGCCACGCCCGGCGGCATCCGCCGCGACGCCTTCGCTGCGCACCGCGGACACCTCGACGCTGCCTTGCTCCCCCGGCCCGAAGCCATGCTCCAGGGCGTTCTGGAGCACCTCGGTGAGGACCATGGACAGCGGGGTGGCGACCTCGGCGTCCAGGATGCCGAAGCGGCCGGTGCGGCGGCCGGCCACCCGGCCCGGGGAGATCTCCGCGACCATGGCCAGCACGCGGTCGGCGATGTCGTCGAACTCGACGCGCTCGTCGAGGTTCTGGGACAGCGTCTCGTGGACGATCGCGATCGAACCGACTCTCCGGACCGCCTCGTTGAGCGCTTCCCTCCCCTGGTCCGAGTCCATCCGGCGAGCCTGGAGGCGCAGCAGGGCGGCGACGGTCTGGAGGTTGTTCTTCACCCGGTGGTGGATCTCCCGGATGGTCGCGTCCTTGGTGATCAGCTCACGCTCGCGGCGGCGCAGTTCGGTGACGTCCCGCAGCAGGACCAGCGAACCGATGTGGGCGCCCTTGGGCTTGAGCGGGATGGCGCGCAGCTGGATCACGCCGTCGTCGCCCTCGACCTCGAACTCGCGCGGCGCCCAGCCGCTGGCGAGCTTGACCAGCGCCTCATCCACGGGTCCGCGGGCCGGGGCGAGTTCGGCGGTGGCCTGGCCGAGGTGGTGCCCGACGAGGTCGGCGGCGAGGCCGAGCCGGTGGTAGGCGGACAGCGCGTTGGGGCTGGCGTACTGCACCACGCCGTCCGCGTCCAGCCGGATGAGTCCGTCGCCGGCACGCGGCGAGGCGTCCATGTCGACCTGCTGGCCCGGGAACGGGAAGGCCCCGACGGCGATCATCTGGGCGAGGTCGGAAGCGCTCTGGAGATAGGTGAGCTCCAGCCGGCTGGGGGTGCGGACGGTCAGGAGGTTGGTGTTGCGGGCGATGACGCCGAGCACCCGGCCCTCCCTGCGGACGGGGATGGACTCGACGCGTACGGGGACCTCCTCGCGCCACTCCGGGTCTCCCTCGCGGACGATCCGCCCCTCGTCCAGGGCGGCGTCGAGCATGGGGCGGCGGCCGCGCGGTACGAGATGTCCCACCATGTCGTCCTGGTAGGAGGTGGGGCCGGTGTTGGGCCGCATCTGGGCGACGGAGACGTAGCGGGTGCCGTCGCGGGTGGGGACCCACAGGACGAGGTCGGCGAAGGAGAGGTCGGAGAGCAGCTGCCACTCCGATACCAGCAGGTGGAGCCATTCGAGGTCGGAGTCGCCCAGCGCCGTGTGCTGGCGTACGAGGTCGTTCATGGAGGGCACACTGCGAGCCTACCGGCGCAGTGGGTTTACTCTTTCTGGAGCGGGTTTACCCTTTCTAGAGACAACGATGGACAGACGCGAGTGGTCTAGTCCACAATGTTGACGGCGCAATCTCCCGGGAGCGCCCATGACTCCCGGCTCTCCGCAAGACCTCCGCCTTCCCCGCACAGGAGGGCGGATCGAGGTACACGGCGCTCTCTGCCCTGACGGCGCCGGGGCCTCCGATCGGCCGACCCGGTCGGCCGATGCAACTCCGGGCTGCGGTGCCGGGCGGGTTGAGGGTCCCGCTCTGGCGCCGCGGCCCGCGGGTCTTTTACGGCAGGATCCCCAGCGGGTCTTTCAGGGCAGGGTCCCCCACGGGTCTTCTACGGCAAGGTCCCCCGCGGGTCTTTCACGGCAGCGTCCGTCACAGACGGTCCTCTTGCGGCCAGGCCCCCATCGCGATCTCCGCCACCGCCTCCAGCGTCGCCCGGCCCGCGCCGTCGCGGGCCTGCTGGGACATGCCCTGCAGAACGGCCTGGCTGTAGACGGCGAGGGCGTGCGTGTCGGTACCGGCGGGCAGCTCGCCGGAGGCGACGTCCGCCCGGATCCGGCGCTCGATCCTCTCCGTGCCCTCGTTCCGCCGCTCCATCAAGCCCTGGAGGACGTCGGCCGACTGGGCGGTGCAGTTGACCGCCGCCGTGATGACCATGCAGCCGCGGGGGTGGCCGGGCAGCGTGTGCCAGCCCGCGGCCTCGCGCAGCAGTCTCGCGACACCGCGGCGCGCGGTCGGCTCCTCTTCCAGAGCGCGCCCGATGAAGCCGCCGAAGTCCCGGACATAGGCCTCGACGGCCTCCTCGAAGAGCGTCTTCTTGTCGCCGAACGCCGCGTACAGGCTGGGCGCCTTGATGTGCATGACGCGGGTGAGGTCGGCGATGGACACCGCCTCGTAGCCGCGCTCCCAGAACTCCAGCGTCGCGGCCTTGAGCGCCGCGTCGCGGTCGAAGGAGCGGGGCCTGCCCCTCCCCTTGCGGCCTGAGGGCGTGGAGAGATCCCCGCCTCCCCGCTCGCCCGTTCGCTCGTTCGTGGCATCCATGGGAAGGATTCTATAGCGGACGCTAGGAAATGTGTTACGTTCTTTCCGTATCGACTCCTACAGAAAAAGGGGAGGGCGCGGCCATGGGCGTGCTCACGGGCAAGACCGCACTGGTCACGGGCGGCAGCAGGGGTATCGGGCGGGCGATCGCAGAGCGCTTGGGCCGGGACGGCGCGCGGGTGGCCGTGCACTACGGACGGGACGAGACGGCGGCGAAGGAGACGGTCGAGGCGATCGGGGCTGCGGGCGGCGAGGCGTTCGCGATCCGCGCCGAGCTGGGGGCGCCCGGGGACGCGGAGGCACTGTGGGCGGCCTTCGACGAGCGGGCCGACGGGCTGGACATCCTGGTGAACAACGCCGGGATCACGGGCGAGCGGGAGCCGGTCGGCACCCTCACCCCGGAGGACTTCGACAAGGTCTTCGCGGTCAACACCAAGGCGCCGTTCTTCGTCACCCAGCACGGGCTGCGGCGGCTGCGGGACGGCGGGCGGATCATCAGCGTCTCGACCGTGCTGACCCGGGGCGGCGCGAAGCCCGAGCTGATCGCCTATTCGATGACCAAGGGCGCCATCGACGCCTTCACCACGCACCTCGCGAAGGAACTGGGCCCCCGCGGCATCACGGTCAACGCGGTGGCGCCGGGCGCGGTGGACACCGACATGAACGCGGGCTGGCTGCGCGGGAACCCGGACTCCCTGGCCGCGACGGCGGCGGCTTCCCCACTGGGCCGAGTCGGGCAGCCCGAGGACATAGCCGACGTCGCGGCCTTCCTGGCCTCTCCGGACAGCCGCTGGGTCACCGGCCAGTGGATCGACGCCACCGGAGGCGTCCTGCTGTAGCCGCCCGTCGGCCGGTGGAAAGCTGCTAGATTGGTCTAAACCACATGCTCCTCTTCCAGAACGGCAGGCCAACGTGGAAGTTGTCATCGTCCCGGACGCCAAGGCTGGCGGAGAGCTCATCGCGGAGGCCATGGCCGCCCTGGTTCGCCGCAAGCCCGACGCCCTGCTCGGTGTCGCCACCGGCTCGACTCCCCTGCCCGTCTACGAGGCCCTGGCGGCCAAGGTCCGAGGCGGCGGCGTGGACGTCTCCCGGGCCCGGATATGCCAGCTCGACGAGTACGTCGGCCTGCCCGCAGGACACCCCGAGTCCTACCGGTCGACCGTGCTGCGCGAGGTCGTGGAACCGCTGGGCCTGACCGAGGATGCCTTCCTCGGCCCGGACGGCACCGCGGCGGACGTCCAGGGGGCCTGCGAGGCGTACGACCGGGCGCTGGCCGAGGCGGGCGGCGTGGACCTTCAGCTGCTGGGCATCGGCACCGACGGCCACATAGGTTTCAACGAGCCCTGCTCGTCGCTCGCCTCCCGCACCCGGATCAAGACGCTGACCCAGCAGACCCGCGTCGACAACGCCCGCTTCTTCGACGACGACATCGACCAGGTGCCGCACCACGTCATCACCCAGGGCATCGGCACGATCCTCGACGCCCGCCACCTGGTGCTGCTCGCCACGGGCGAGGGCAAGGCGGAGGCCGTGGCCCAGTCCGTCGAGGGTCCGGTCGCCGCGGTCTGCCCGGCCTCGGCGCTCCAGCTGCACCCGCACGCCACGGTCGTCGTGGACGAGGCGGCCGCCTCCAAGCTGAAGCTCGCCGGGTACTTCCGCGCCACGTACGCGGCGAAGCCGGCCTGGCAGGGGCTGTAGAACCAGCCCCCGCCCTGGGCGGGGCCCCGCGGTGCCGATGCGCGGTCACCCAGCGCACAGCCCAGCGGGTGCCGCCCTCGCTGCCCGCCGACTACGCGTGCACGCCCGCGATGACCTCCGCGGCGGCGCGTCCGCAGACGCGGGCAGCGCCGTGGGTCGCGATGTGGAGGGCCCCGGTCGGCGGCGCCTGGGGCACGCCCATCTCGACCACGACCGTGTCCGGGCGGGCGGCGAGCAGCGCGTTCAGGGCGTCGGCCATCCACGGGTGGCGGTGGACGTCGCGCACCACGGCGACGATCCTGCGGTCCGCCGCCGCGGCGAGCACCCGGGCGGTCAGCGCGAGCACGCCGTCGCGGTCCGCCGCCTGCCGGCCGTAGGTGTCGGTCGTGGTGCCGGGCAGCAGCCGGGTGAGTTCGGCGGCCACGCCCCACGGCGTCTCGTCGCCGACGGCGATGTTCGCGACCGGGGTGAACGCGGCGACGTGCGCGGGGGCGGTCAGCGGTGCGTACGGTTCCCGAGCCGCCATCACCCGCAGCGCGCGGCGGGCGGCTTCGAGCCCCACCTCGGGGGCGGGCGCGGTCCCCACCGCCGCGCCCGCCCCGGCGGGGTGGCGCGCCCACTGGGCCAGGGCGCGTACCCGTGCGGCGGCGTCGGCCAGCCGCTCCTGGGGGAGTCGTCCGTCGCGTACCGCGGCGACGAGGGCGTCCCGCAGCCGCAGCACGGTGTCCTCGTCGGCAAGACCGCCGCCGACGCAGATGGCGTCGGCGCCGGCGGCGATCGCCAGGACGCTGCCGCGCTCGATGCCGTAGGTGGCGGAGATCGCCTGCATCTCCATGCCGTCGGTGACGATCAGGCCGTCGAAGCCGAGGCCGCCGTCGGCGACGGGACGGCGCAGCAGGCCGTGCAGGGCGGCCGGGCTGAGGGTGGCGGGCAGCTCCGGATCCAGCGCGGGCAGCAGGATGTGGGCGCTCATCACCGCCTTGGTGCGGGCGGCGACGGCGGCCCGGAAGGGCACCAGTTCGCGCGCCGCGAGGGTCGTCAGGTCCGCGTCGATCCGCGGCAGGTCGTGGTGGGAGTCGACGGCGGTGTCGCCGTGGCCGGGGAAGTGCTTGGTGCAGGCGGCGACCCCGGCGCCCTGGAGACCCTCGATGTAGGCGGCGGTGTGCCGGGCGACGAGTTCGGGGTCGGCGCCGAAGGAGCGGACGCCGATGACCGGGTTGCGGGGGTTGGAGTTGACGTCGGCGGACGGTGCCCAGTTGAGGTTCACCCCGCAGGCGGCGAGCCGGCGGCCCAGCTCGCGGGCGACGGAGCGGGTCAGCGCGGTGTCGTCGACCGCGCCGAGGGCGAGGTTGCCGGGGAAGGAGGAACCGGTGCGCACCTCCAGCCGGGTGACGTCGCCGCCCTCCTCGTCGATCGCGACCAGGAGGTCGGCGCGCTCGGCCCGCAGCTGCGCGGTGAGGTCGGCGAGTTGGTCGGGCGAGGCGATGTTGCGGCCGAACAGCCCGACCGAGACGAGCCCCTCGCCGAGTCGGCGCAGCAGCCAGTCAGGGGCGGTGGTGCCGGTGAAGCCGGGTTGCAGGACGGCGAGGGCGTCCCGGGTGAGGGTGTCGGAGGCACGCGCGAGCGTCGTCATGAGGATCGGTCATCCCTTCACCGCGCCGGAGGTGAGACCTCCGACCGCCTTGCGTTGCAGGAACAGGAAGAGGAGGAGGATCGGCAGTGCGAAGAGTGAGGCCGCGGCCATCGTGGCACCCCAGTCGTCGCCGAAGGCCGTCTGGAACTTCGACAGCCACAGCGGCAGGGTCTGCGCCTCGGCGTCCTTGTTGAGGATGAGGACCAGCGGGAACTCGTTCCACGCGGTGATGAAGCCGAACAGCGAGGTGGCCATCAGCCCGGGGGCCAGCAGCGGGAAGATCACCTTGATGAACGCCTGCGGCCGGGTGCAGCCGTCGACCATGGCGGCCTCCTCCAGTTCCCTGGGCACCGCGGCGACGAAGCCGCGCAGGGTGAGGACGGTGAAGGGGAGCACCATGACCATATAGAAGAGGGTCAGCGGGACCAGGCTGTTGAGCATGTCGCCATCCCGGACGATCATGTAGATCGCGATGACCATGACCTCCCAGGGGGCCATCTGGGCGATCATGAACGTCAGGATGAAGCCGCGGCGGCCCTTGAAGCGCATGCGGGCCAGGGCGAACGAGGCCAGCAGCGCGATGACCAGGGAGAGCCCGACGGCCGCCACGGTGACGGTCAGGGAGTTGCCGACCAGGGTCCAGAAGTTCTCGGCCTCCAGGGCCGTGTGGAAGTGCTCCAGGGTCGGGCTGGCCGGGAACCACACCGGGTCCTCGGTGACGATGTCCGACGTCGGCTTGAAGGCCGTGCTGAGCATCCAGTAGACCGGGAACGCGAAGACGACGAAGAGGACGACGGCCGTGGCGCCCGGCCAGATCCTCCCCAGCGCTGAGCGCTTCACAGCTCGTCCTCCTCTTGCTTGAGCACGGTGCGCAGGTAGTAGGCGGTCAGTCCGAGCAGGATCACGATGGTGAGCACCGAGATCGCGGCGCCCATGCCGTAGTGCTGGTTGCCGAAGCCCTCGACGAAGGCGTAGACGGGGAGGGTCTCGGTGAGGTGGTTCGGGCCGCCTTCGTTGATCACAAAGACCTGCGGGAACGCCTTGAAAACCCAGATGACCTCGAGGAAGGTGGTGGCGAGCAGGAAGGGCTTGAGGAACGGGAAGGTCACCGAGGTGAAGGACTTCCAGGTCCCGGCACCGTCCAGGGCCGCGGCCTCGTACAGCTCCTGAGGGATGGTGGTCGTCGCGGCGTAGAGGTTGATCGCCACGAAGGGGATCGACTGCCAGACGATCAGCAGGGTGATCACGAAGAAGGTGGAGGACTGGCTGCCGGTCCAGTTGTAGTCGGCCATCGAGTGCCAGCCGAGCCTGTCGAGCACCCAGTTGACGACGCCGAAGCGCTGGGCGAACAGCCACTGGTAGACGGTGGTGGCGGCGATGACGGGCATCGCCCAGGCGAGCACCAGCCCGACCGAGAGCAGGAGCCGCATCCGCTTGCCGAGTCTGGCCAGCAGCAGTCCGATCAGCGTGCCGAGCACCATGATGAGGACGACGTTGACACCGGTGAAGACCACCGAACGGCCGGTGACCCGCCAGAACTCGTCGCTGGTCAGCGCCTCGCGGTAGTTCTCGGTGCCGTTCCACTCGGTGAGGTGCTGGATGAGCTGCTTCATGTTCAGGTTCTGGAACGACAGCATGCCGTTCTTCACCAGGGGCCAGCCCAGGAACACCAGCGTGGCGGCGATCGCGGGCAGGAGCAGCAGATAGGGGGCGGTGCCGGTGGGCCGGGGGCGCCCGCGGGCGGGGCCCTTGGCGGGCCCCGCGCCCGCGGGTGCGCCGGCCTTCGGGGCGGTGTCCGCCCGTCGGGCTTGCGCAGACGTGCTTGCCATGGGGTTACCGCTCCTGGCTGAGGCGCTCGTTCAGCTCGTCCTCGACCGACTCGGCGGCGTCAGCGTGCGACGTACCGTTCAGCACGGCGGTCATATAGGTCTTGACGGGGTTCGGCGCGTTCTCCACCGCGGCCCACTCGGGGATCAGCGGGGTGGTGCCGCCGGCCTTGACGGCCGGGGCGGCGGCCTCGGCGGCGGCGTTGCCCTTGAGCGCGGTCTGCAGGGACTCCTTGTTCGGGATGACGCCGGCCTCCTTGGCCAACTGGCTCTCGAACCTGTCGGACAGCGCGATCTTCAGGAACTCCTTGGCCAGTTCCTGCTTCTGGCTGCCCGCGGCGACGGCGAGGTTGGAGCCGCCGAGGAAGACGCCCTCCGGCTTGCCCGCGGTCTCCCCCGGGATGGTGAAGTAGCCGATCTCCTTCTCGATCTTCGGGTTGGCCTTGATCGCCACACCGGCTTCCCAGCCCATGCCGATGAAGGCGCCCGTGTTGCCCTTGGCGAAGACCTCGCCCTGCTGCGGGGTGGCCTCGTCCTTGTCCTTGGGGGCCTTGCTGAAGGACTGGTACTGCTTGTAGATGTCCATGGCCTTGCCGACCTTGGGGTCGGCGAGGTTGGAGACCCACGTGTCGCCGTCCTTCTTCACCAGTTCGGCGCCGCTGCCGATGGTCAGGCCGTCGAAGAAGTACCAGTTCTGGCCGGGCAGGTAGATCGGCTCGGCGTCGGTCTTCTTCTCGATCGTGTCCAGCGCCTTGAAGAACTCGGTGCGGGTCTTCGGCGTCTCCTTGATCCCCGCCTCGGCCCAGATCTTCTTGTTGTAGAGGACGACGCGGTTGGCGGCGTACCACGGGGCGGCGTACTGCTTGCCGTCGTAGACCGCGGACTGGTTCAGCGACGCGGTCCAGTCGGCGCCGATGGTCTTCTTGAGGTCGGACAGGTCGGCCAGGCCGCCGGTCTCGGCGTACGCGGGGGTCTGGGTGTTACCGATCTCCAGGACGTCCGGCGGGTCGGACTCCGACAGCGCGGTGGTGATCTTCTGCTGGATGCCGTTCCACTGCTGCGTCTCGATCTTCAGCTTGGCGCCGGTCTTCTTCTCGAACTCGGCCTTGACGTCCTTGGTCCAGCCGTCGGGAGTGGAGCCGTCCATCGCCCAGACGGTGAGCGTCTCCCCCTTGAAGCCGTCCGCCCCCGACTTGTTGTCGCCGTCGCCGGACCCACAGGCCGCGACGCTCACCAGCATTGCCGCGACACCGGTCGCCGCTATGAGCCCACGCTTCACCGCACACTCCTCAACAGGACTGGATGTGGTCTTTAATGGTTTAGACCAGCGCCCGCAGCTTGGCCTAGACCTTTAGGGGTGTCAAGGGTGTATAAGAGTCGCTGTCGGCTCCGTTACAGGACCGACATCACACGACATCCGAGCCGAGGGGCCGCCTGGCCGTGCCACGATGTGAGCCGCTGAAGACGGAGGAGCCGGTGACGGCAGCAGGACAGGAGGCGGGAAGGCGCGTCATGGAGACCGACGGGGATACGGCCGGGTCTCCGGCCGAGACCGGCAGCGGGACCGGCGGGACGCGCACCGCACGCGTGCCCAAGTACTACCGGCTCAAGCGGCATCTGCTGGAGATGACCGAGACCCTGCCGCCCGGCACCGCGGTGCCCCCGGAGCGCACGCTCGCCGCCGAGTTCGACACCTCCCGTACGACGGTGCGCCAGGCGCTCCAGGAGCTGGTGGTCGAGGGGCGGCTGGAGCGGATCCAGGGCAAGGGCACCTTCGTCGCCAAGCCCAAGGTCTCCCAGGCCCTGCAACTGACCTCGTACACGGAGGACATGAAGGCCCAGGGTCTGGAGCCCACCTCGCAGCTGCTCGACATCGGCTACGTGACCGCCGACGACCGGCTCGCCGAACTGCTGGACATCACCACGGGCGGCCGGGTGCTGCGCATCGAGCGGTTGCGGCTGGCCAGCGGCGAGCCGATGGCGATCGAGACCACGCATCTGTCGGCCAAGCGCTTCCCCGCGCTGCGGCGCAGCCTGGTGAAGTACGCGTCGCTGTACACCGCGCTGGCCGAGGTGTACGACGTCCGCCTGGCCGAGGCGGAGGAGACCATCGAGACCTCGCTGGCCACCCCGCGCGAGGCGGGGCTGCTGGGCACGGACGTGGGGCTGCCGATGCTGATGCTGTCCCGGCACTCGCTGGACACCAACGGCGAGCCGGTGGAGTGGGTGCGCTCGGTCTACCGCGGCGACCGCTACAAGTTCGTGGCACGACTGCAGCGGCCCGCGGGTGACTGACGGCCCCGGCCGGAACCCGGCTGGGGGTCCGGGGGCCCGCGGCGGAGCCGCTGATGTCACCGCCCCGGGACAGCACAGCGTGGCACGACTGCAGCGGCCCGCAGCCGACTGACAACCTCAGCCGGAACCCGGCCGCGGCGGCTGGCCGGTATTTGTCATACCGATATACGGACGGGTAGTGACGGGCACCATACCGCTGGCTTAGATTTCGTGCGCATTACCGCAGGTGATCAAGCCAAGGGGACGGAGCCGCCATGCCCGAAACACCCGGAACGAACGGCACCAGACCGGTCGTCACACCCGCGCGTGTGGTGATCGGTCTCTGCCTGGTCGCGCCGTTCGTCGCGATGCTGTGGGTCGGCTCGTACGCGAAGGTCGACCCCAAGGCGTTCGGGATCCCGTTCTTCTACTGGTACCAGATGCTGTGGGTGCTGATCTCGACCGGGCTGACGGCGATCGCGTACGTCCTGGTCCGCCGTGAGAAGCGGGCGCTGAGCGCGTCCCGCGAGGGGGGTGCGGCGAAGTGAACGACGGCGTGAACGGCGTGGCGCTCGCCGTCTTCATCTTCTTCTTCCTGGCCGTCACCGTCATGGGCTTCATGGCCGCGCGATGGCGGGCGGCCGAGAACGCCAACAACCTCGACGAGTGGGGTCTCGGCGGCCGCAGCTTCGGCACCTGGGTCACCTGGTTCCTGCTGGGCGGCGACCTGTACACCGCGTACACCTTCGTCGCGGTACCGGCCGCGGTCTACGCGGCGGGCGCGGCCGGCTTCTTCGCCGTCCCGTACACGATCCTCGTCTACCCGCTGATCTTCACCTTCCTGCCCCGCCTGTGGTCGGTGTCCCACAAGCACGGGTACGTCACCACCTCCGACTTCGTCCGCGGCCGCTTCGGCTCCAAGGGCCTGTCGCTGGCCGTCGCGGTCACCGGCATCCTCGCCACGATGCCCTACATCGCGCTGCAACTCGTCGGCATCCAGGCGGTGCTGGACGTGATGGGCGTCGGCGGCGGCGAGGACACCAACTGGTTCATCAAGGACCTGCCGCTGCTCATCGCCTTCGGCGTGCTCGCGGCGTACACCTACTCCTCCGGGCTGCGCGCCCCGGCGCTGATCGCGTTCGTGAAGGACACCCTGATCTACATCGTCATCGTGGTGGCGATCATCTACATCCCGATCAAGTTGGGCGGCTTCGACGACATCTTCGCCAAGGCCGGGGATGCGTTCTCGCAGACGAACGAGGCGACAGGGAAGCCGCGCGGCGCGCTGACGCCACCGGAGGCCTCGCAATGGGCGTACGCGACGCTGGCACTCGGCTCCGCGCTGGCGCTGTTCATGTACCCGCACTCCATCACCGCGACGCTGTCCAGCCGCAGCCGCGAGGTGATCCGCCGCAACACCACCATCCTGCCGCTGTACTCGCTGATGCTCGGGCTGCTGGCGCTGCTGGGCTTCATGGCGATCGCGGCGGGCGTGAAGGTGGACAACGGGCAGCTGGCCATCCCGCAGCTCTTCGAGGACATGTTCCCGGACTGGTTCGCGGGCGTGGCGTTCGCCGCGATCGGCATCGGCGCGCTGGTGCCGGCCGCGATCATGTCGATCGCCGCGGCGAACCTGTTCACCCGCAACATCTACAAGGACTTCCTCAAGCCCGACGCGACGCCGGAGCAGGAGACGAAGGTCTCCAAGCTGGTGTCCCTGCTGGTCAAGGTGGGCGCGCTGGCCTTCGTCCTGACCATGGACAAGACGGTGGCGATCAACTTCCAGCTGCTGGGCGGTATCTGGATCCTCCAGACCTTCCCGGCGCTGGTGGGCGGTCTGTTCACCCGCTGGTTCCACCGCTGGGCGCTGCTCGCGGGCTGGGCGGTCGGCATGGTCTACGGCACGGTCGCGGCGTACGGCGTGGCGAGCCCCACCCAGAAGCACTTCGGCGGCAGCCAGAAGGAGATCCCCGGCATTGGTGAGATCGGCTACATCGGTCTGACCGCCTTCGTCCTGAACGTCGCCGTCACGGTCGCCCTGACCGTCGTCCTGCGGGCGCTGAAGGCGCCCGACGGCATCGACGAGACCTCCCCGGAGGACTACAGGGCGGACGCGGGCGACCCGGGCGTCAGGGCCGAGCGGCCCGTGGAGGCGGCCGGGGCGGCCGTGAAGGCGCCGGGCGGACACTGACGGCGCGCGGCGCACGGCCGCGCGGTAGCGTGGAGGACAGGGGCGTGGCGCTCTCGCCGCGCCCCTTCCGCATGCCGGCGCACGCCGCCAACAGCCTCCCGATATAGCACATTCGTGCGAAAGCTCAAACCGAGTGACACAACATGTGGTGGCGCGTGCGGCAGTCAACACAAGATGTATGCTCATCCTCGCTGTCGCCGCAGGGGAATCCGGTGCGAATCCGGAACTGTCCCGCAACGGTGTACGTGTGTGTTTTTGCGTGCGCGTGAAGTCCGACTACCTGCCGACGGCCTCGAACACGTCCGGGCCTCGCGGGTTGGGCCGGTGGACGCTGCGCGGCATGCCCTGCTCCGGTGCGGCACGCCCGTACGCGACCATCGCGCACCACCCCTCCTGGCCCCCCAGCCGAGCGAGGGAGAGCACTTCCGTGACCATCGCGCCCGCCGATCCGGTTTCAGCGGCCCAGGACTCCAAGGACTCCGCGGCCGCCGCCGACGCGCCCGGAACCGCCCTGTTGCGTACCCTGACCGATCTCACCGCGGATCTTCCCGCCACCGACCCCGGCAAGGTCGCCGCCGCCGCGCTGCGCGGCCGGCACGCCGGGTCGGACGAGGCGGAGTTGCGGGCCCTGGCCACCGAGGCCGCCGCCGGCCTGATCGCGGAGGAGCCGGAGTACTCCCGGCTCGCCGCCCGGCTGCTGACCCTCGCCATCGCCGAGGAGGCGGCCGGGCAGGGCGCGGTCTCCTTCTCCGCCTCCGTCGAGGTGGGCCACCGCGAGGGCCTGATCGCCGACTCCACGGCCGCCTTCGTGCGGACGCACGCCGCCCGGCTGGACACCCTGGTCGACAAGACGCTGGCCGACGGCGCCGACGACCGCTTCGGCTACTTCGGCCTGCGCACCCTGCACAGCCGTTACCTGCTGCGCCACCCCATCACCCGTCAGGTGGTCGAGACCCCGCAGCACTTCCTGCTGCGCGTGGCCTGCGGGCTGGCCGAGGACCTGTCCGACCGGGCGCTGGCGGACGTCTGCGAGCTGTACCGGCTCACCAGCACGCTGTCGTACCTGCCGAGCTCCCCCACCCTGTTCAACTCCGGCACCCGCCACCCGCAGATGTCGTCCTGCTATCTGCTGGACTCGCCGCTGGACGAGCTGGACTCGATCTACAACCGCTACCACCAGGTGGCGCGGCTGTCGAAGCACGCCGGCGGCATCGGCCTGTCGTACTCGCGCATCCGCGCCCGCGGGTCGCTGATCCGCGGCACCAACGGGCACTCCAACGGCATCGTGCCGTTCCTGCGGACCCTGGACGCCTCCGTCGCCGCCGTCAACCAGGGCGGCCGACGCAAGGGCGCGGCCTGCGTGTACCTGGAGACCTGGCACGCGGACATCGAGGAGTTCCTGGAGCTGCGGGACAACACCGGTGAGGAAGCCCGCCGCACCCACAACCTCAACATCGCGCACTGGATCCCGGACGAGTTCATGCGCCGGGTCGAGGCCGACGCCGACTGGTCGCTGTTCTCGCCGTCCGACACGCCCGAGCTGGTCGACCTGTGGGGCGAGCGGTTCGACGCCGCGTACCGCAAGGCCGAGGCCGAGGGCAAGGCCATCAAGACCGTCCCCGCCCGGCAGCTGTACGCGCGGATGATGCGCACCCTCGCGCAGACCGGCAACGGCTGGATGACGTTCAAGGACGCCGCCAACCGCACCGCGAACCAGACCGCCGAGCCCGGCAAGGTCGTCCACTCCTCCAACCTGTGCACCGAGATCCTCGAGGTCACGGACGACGGCGAGACGGCCGTGTGCAACCTGGGCTCGGTCAACCTGGCCGCGCACCTGGGCGCGGACGGCGACATGGACTGGGAGAAGCTGGACCGCACGGTCCGTACCGCCGTCACCTTCCTCGACCGCGTGGTGGACATCAACTTCTACCCCACGGAAGAGGCCGGGGCCTCCAACTCCCGCTGGCGGCCGGTCGGCCTGGGCCTGATGGGCCTGCAGGACGTGTTCTTCCGGCTGCGGCTGCCCTTCGACTCTGCCGAGGCCAAGGCGCTGTCCACCAAGATCTCCGAGCGCATCATGCTCGCGGCCTACGAGGCGTCCTGCGACCTCGCCGAGCGGCACGGGCCGCACCCGGCCTGGTCCGCGACCCGCACCGCACGCGGCGTCCTGCACCCCGACCACTACGCCGGCGCGCAGATGACGTGGCCCGAGCGGTGGGAGGCGCTCCGTACGCGGATGTCGAAGTCCGGCATGCGGAACTCGCTGCTGCTGGCCATCGCGCCGACGGCCACCATCGCGTCCATCGCGGGCGTCTACGAGTGCATCGAGCCGCAGGTCTCCAACCTCTTCAAGCGCGAGACGCTCAGCGGTGAGTTCCTCCAGGTCAACTCCTACCTGGTGGACGACCTCAAGCAGCTCGGCGTGTGGGACGCGCAGACCCGCGAGGCGCTGCGCGAGTCCAACGGCTCGGTCCAGGACTTCGGCTGGGTGCCGCAGGAGATCCGCGACCTGTACCGCACGGCGTGGGAGGTCCCGCAGCGCGCGCTGATCGACATGGCCGCCGCGCGCACCCCGTACCTCGACCAGAGCCAGTCGCTCAACCTCTTCATGGCGTCGCCCACCATCGGCAAGCTCAGCTCGATGTACGCGTACGCCTGGAAGCAGGGGATCAAGACGACGTACTACCTGCGCTCGCGCCCGGCGACCCGGATCGCTCAGTCCGCGCGCGCCAACGGGGCCACCGCGGCCGCCCCGATCCCCGCCCAGCAGGCCACGCCCGACGCCGAGGCGATCGCCTGCTCCCTGGAAAACCCCGAGTCCTGCGAGGCCTGCCAGTAATGACGACCCCTGCAAAGCCCAAGAACCTCCTGGACCCGGGCTTCGAACTCACCCTGCGACCGATGCGGTACCCGGACTTCTACGACCGCTACCGTGACGCGATCAAGAACACCTGGACCGTGGAGGAGGTCGACCTCCACTCCGACGTGGCCGACCTCGCCAAGCTCTCGCCGGGCGAGCAGCACCTGATCGGGCGCCTGGTCGCGTTCTTCGCCACCGGTGACTCGATCGTGGCGAACAACCTCGTGCTCACGCTGTACAAGCACATCAACTCCCCGAGGCGCGGCTGTACCTGTCGCGGCAGCTCTTCGAGGAGGCCGTGCACGTCCAGTTCTATCTGACGCTGCTGGACACCTACCTGCCCGACCCGGACGACCGCGCCGCCGCCTTCGACGCGGTGGAGAACATCCCGTCCATCCGGGAGAAGGCCCAGTTCTGCTTCAAGTGGATCAACGAGGTCGAGAAGCTGGACCGGCTGGAGTCCAAGGCGGACCGGCGCCGCTTCCTGCTGAACCTGATCTGCTTCGCGGCGTGCATCGAGGGCCTGTTCTTCTACGGCGCCTTCGCGTACGTGTACTGGTTCCGGTCGCGCGGCCTGCTGCACGGCCTGGCCACCGGCACCAACTGGGTCTTCCGGGACGAGTCCATGCACATGGACTTCGCCTTCCAGGTCGTGGACACCGTCCGCGAGGAGGAGCCGGACCTCTTCGACGAGGAGATGGGCAAGCAGGTCACCGCGATGCTGGAGGAGGCCGTCGAGGCCGAGCTGCAGTTCGCCCGCGACCTGTGCGGGGACGGCCTGCCGGGCATGAACACCGCCTCCATGCGCGAGTACCTGCAGTGCGTGGCCGACCAGCGGCTGGTCCGCCTCGGACTGCCGGTCCGCTACGGCTCGGAGAACCCCTTCTCCTTCATGGAGCTGCAGAACGTCCAGGAGCTGACCAACTTCTTCGAGCGGCGCGCCTCGGCCTACCAGGTCGCCGTCGAGGGCTCGGTCTCGTTCGACGACGAGTTCTGACAGGCAGCGGCCGATGGCCGGACCGGGTCCCCACCCGGCTCCGGCCATCCACTATGTGAGAAGAGCGCCCGCGACGATGGCTCAGCGCTCCCTGTCGTCTCTCGGTGCGTGGTTGGAGCAGTCCACACGCGCCTTCTCTTGCGGCTTCGGGTGCTCCTCGTACTGCACCCAGTCGAAGAGCAGATCCGTAGGCCGGGGCAGCTTCCCCCACAGGAGTCCGGTCACACATGACTGGACTTGGCGGACGTGGTACTTGCCGTCCTTGCTGCGGTAGTCCGTCTTGTCGTTGCAGACGACGTTGCCGCTGTCGTCCCGCTCGCAGGCGGCGCCTGGGGCGCCCTGTGCCGCGCCCGCGTATGTCGTCGTCAGACCCGCGAATACCGCGGCGACCAGTGCCACCTTCTTCCAACTGACCATGAGTCATCCTTTGTGATCGATGGCCGGACTGGCAGAACATCAGAGATGGGTCCCGGCGCCGGGCTTGTGGCTCGGACGCCGGGACCCATGTCACTTACCTACTCACCTGCTGGGCGCGATGCTCAGTGCCCCAGAGCGTGGTTGCTGCAGTCCTGGCTCGTGCCCGTCTTGGCGTACGCGTTGCCGTTCTCGCCCTCGGCGAACAGGTTGCCCAGGAGGTTGCCGAGGATGTTGATGCCACCCAGCACGTTCACGTTGAGGTCGTGCGACTTGCAGGAGCTGTGCTGCTTGACGTCGATGTCCGGGCCGTGGCCGCCGGCCGCGGCAGTGCCGGCGCCAACGAAGCCGACGCTGCCGAGCATGGCTACCACCACGGCAGCCTTCTGAAGCTTGCGCATTTCTTCTCCGTTTGTTTGAGCGCGATGCGGTCCGTTTTGGACCAACTTCGTACAGTTACGGAGGTTAATGGAAGAACATCCCATTTTGTCCGACGACGCGCTGATTTGCGGAATAATTATGGGCGGCACCCGGGAACCCCGGCCGAACACCGGGCAGTTGGTAGGTGACGCCCGATCAGAGGCGCGACGACACGCCCCGGATGGGCGTAACGCACGCCAGCGGGCCCCCTGGAGACCGATCCCCAGGGGGCCCGCTGCGAGCGTCGGCGTGAGGCGGACCTCAGCCGTGGAACTTGTTGAACGCGGTGTTGGGCTGGAGGCAGGTGAAGCCCTTCGTGTCAGCCGGCGAGAACACCCCGATCGGGATGTTGGTCTGAACGACCGTCTGCGGGCTGCACTCCTGCTCCGGGTGGAACACGTAGTTGTTCACCGGACGCTGGTCCTTGTGCTCGTGGTGGCCGCCCTGCTGCTGGTGGTGACCACCCTGCTGGTGGTGGCCGCCCTGGTGGTGACCGCCCTGCTGACCGTGACCACCGTCGTGGTGGTGGCCGCCCTGCTGCTGGTAGTAGCCGGTGTTGTGCTTGTAGCCGCTGTGGTGCTCGTAGCCGCTGTGGTGCTCGTAACCCAGCTCGGTCGGGGAAGCCTGCCCCTGGACGGCCTGGGTGTCGGGCTGCGGCTGGGCGGCCGGCTGCGGGGCGGGCGCCTGAGGCGCCGGTGCCTGCGGGGCGGGCGCCGGCTGCGGCTGGGCGGCCGGCTGGCCGGCGGGCTGCGGGGCGGGCGCCGGGAGCGGCGCGGCCTGCGGAGCGAGCGCGGGTGCCGGCTGCGGGGCGGGCGCCGGAAGCGGCGCGGCCTGCGGAGCGGGCGCCGGGAGCGGCGCGGCCTGCGGCTGACCCTGCGGCTGGAACTGCTGACCGGCGCCGTTGTACCCACCGGGGGGAGCGTCGGCGTAACTGGTACCGGCGCCTACGGTGACCAGACTGCCGACCGCCGCGACGACGATCGCGGCCTGTTGGAGCTTGCGCATGGAAACCCTTGGCCCTTCTGACATGTGCACGGGGGGTCTGATTACTCATTGCGAGTACGCGCACACTAGCAGTAGCAACAAGCCCGTTTCACGTCGCTATGCCCGCCGTGTCGGTCCCCGATCGGCGGCCCAGCAGGTGCCCCCGACCGCTTCGTGCACTACCCTGCCGCGCCCACTCTCCGGATACGTCATGATCATGTCAACATTCGCTGATACGTAAGGGGGCGGAACGGGTGAACCCCTCCGCCCCCTGCGGGTGAATCGTCGGCGTCCGATGTGGACACGCCGCGTCAGTCGTTCGGGACGACCTCGTAACGCGGCGTACGCTCCGCCATCTGCTGCAGCGCGTCCTTGCGCTCCCGCTTGGAGAGCCGGTCGATGTACAGCCGGCCGTAGAGGTGGTCGGTCTCGTGCTGCAGGCACCGCGCGAAGTAGCCCGTGCCCTGGACCACGATCGGCTTGCCCTCGGCGTCCTGCCCGCGCACCACCGCGTAGTCGGGGCGGGCCAGCGGGGCGTAGGCGCCGGGCACGGACAGGCAGCCCTCGTTGGAGTCGTCCAGGAGGCGGCGCTCGGCCGGGACCTCCTCGAGCACCGGGTTGCACACCACGCCGACGTGGCGCACGCCCTCGTCGTCCGGGCAGTCGTAGACGAACACCTTCAGGCCCACGCCGATCTGGTTGGCGGCCAGACCCACGCCCTCCGCCGCCCGCTGGCTGGCGAACATGTCGTCGATCAGCGCCGCGAGCTCGTCGCCGAACTCGGTGACGTCCGCACACTCCTGGTGCAGCACCGGGTTGCCGACGACCGTGATCGGACGGGCGGTGCCGCGCTCGCGATACGCCAGCTCGCGCTCCTCCGCGTCCACCGTGTCGTCGATGAACTCGTCGTCCGCCCGCTGATCCGTGTCCTGCTGTGCCATGGTCCGCCGCACGCCTTCCTCAAACCGTCAACCGTCGCCCTACAGAGTACGGCGCGGCCCGGATGCCCGGGACGTCAGCAGACCTCTTCCAGGTCCCGCCACTCACGGGTGTCGGGGCTGTCCGCGACCCAGCCGTCCAGCAGCCCCCGCACCAGCCCGGCCGGGGCCGCGATCCCGCACTCCCGCTCGGGCACCCACAGCGACCCCGAGCCCGCGGTGCGGTGCCCCAGCGGTCCCGGATGGCCCGGCTCGCTGTGGTCGTGCGGGTCCAGGTGCTCCCCGTCGCCCTCGTCACTGGGCATCCGGCTCTCCGAACAGGAGCGGCACAGCAGCCGCACCGACGAGGACCAGTCCTCGGCCGCGAAGCCCGCGTCCGCCGCCAGCCGCTCCAGCGCGTCCCGGTCCGCCTCCGTGGCCGCCTCCAGCAGCACCACCCAGGTCGGCACCGGGGACGGCGCCCACAGCTCGATCTCGTCGAAGACCGGGTAGGCCCGCACGGTGCCGTCCGCGCCCGTCGTCGTCCGCTCGCCGTGCGGGACGCCGTCGTGCAGCACGACCTCGCCCCAGCGCCGCCCGGACGACGGCAGCGGAATGCTCAGCACCTCGATACGGGCCGGGTCCAGCCGCCGGCCCCACACCACCTCGGCCTCGCCCTCCGGCGACAGCCGGACCGCCGCGCTGCCCAGCTCCATGCCCACCGGCTCGCCGACGGCCGCGCCGGTGTCCTGCTTGCCGGGCACCTTGAGCCCGTACGCCTGCCAGGCACGGCGGGCCAGCGGCCAGTCCTGCAGGGCGGTCGCGGCGATGCCCACGTTCCACCAGTCCGGGGCGCCGGTCTCCCGGTCCAGCAGGGTGACGGCGCGCAGGCCCGCGGCGCGCGCCTGCTCCCAGTCGTGCCGGAACTTGTGCAGCAACGCCAGGTTGAACCACGACTCGGACAGCCACGGCTCCATGTCGGCGGCCCGGGTCAGCAGCGCACCGGCGTCCTCGTACCGGCCGTCGCCGATGAGTGTGAACGCACGGTCGGTGGCCTGCCGCCACGAGGCGGAGGGCCGGTGCCGTACCTTGCCGAAGATCTTCACGATTCCCGCCTGCCGGTTTCTCCGTTGTCCCGCACCAGATGCCTTGAGCCGGACGGCGTCGCCTCCCCTGACGACAACCTGCCACAGATTCGCGGACATCTCAGCCCGGCCCCTCAAGATTCGCCCCGGGGAACGGTGCCCCACCACACCTCCTTGCCACTGGCGAGCCGCCCCACTCCCCATACTTCGCATCCAACCATGCCGGTTCGAGCCACGGCTCATTACCCATGGGTTCTGCCGTGCCCGGCGGCCCCCGCACGGTGTCTCACCTGGTGGATCCGGACCGTGCGAGCACCCGGCCGAGCGCCGCGACCACCGCCGGATCGAAGTCGCGGGCCGTGGCCAGCCGCAACCGCTCCACGGCGCGCAGCGGGCCGTCCGCCGCGTCGGCCGGGGCCTGCGCCAGCTCGGCGTAGGCGTTGGCCACCCGTACGATCCGGGCGGTCAGCGGTTGCTCCCGGTACGGGTCCGCCTGCTGTTCGACGATCTGCGCGACCTGCGCGGGCGCCCCGGTCTGCCGGACGACGGCGCCGCCCAGCAGGGCGATCCGCCGCTGCTCGGCGGCGGGCAGCTGCTCCGTGGCGCCGGACGGCACCGGGTCGATCAGGGAGAGCTGCCCGATGTCGTGCATGAGGGCCGCGTGTTCGAGCACGGTCAGTTCACGGCGGGACAACCCCAGCTCCCGGCCGACCGCGCCGCTCAGCGCCGCGACCCGGCGGGCGTGACCGGCGGGCGTGTACCCCGCGATCTCGGTCGAGCGCGCGAGCGAGGCGATGGTCTGCCGGTAGGTGGCACGTACGTCGGTGTAGCGGCGCAGGGCGTGCTGGGTCAGCAGCAGCGGCACGCACACCACCGGCAGCGCCCACAGCCCGGCGACGGCCACGGCCAGCGCCGTCACCACCCCCGTCGCGCAGACCGCCGACCCCACGCAGGCCAGCGCGCACAGCTCGTCGCGGAGCAGCGGCGCGTACGGCCAGCCGGTGCGCGCGTGGGCGAGCGCGGCGGCCAGCACGGCGTCGCACAACGCGGTGAGCCCGAGCAGCACGAGCAGACAGAGGACATGGGCAGGGCCGTCGCCGCACCACTGGGACAATCTGCCGTCGCCGTACAGCGGTTGGAAGCAGATGGCGGCGAAGGCGACGGTGAGGACCCGGCGCGCGTGGTGGTCGAACCGGGGCGGATGGCCGAGGGCCACCCGCGGGGTCAGGCCGACCAGCCCGGCGGCGACCGCGACCGCGACGACCTGGAGCGCCCCGTGGCTGACGGGCTCGCCGCCGAGCCGCCCCAGCAGGGCGTAGGCGAGAGCGCCCGCGGCGGCGACGGGCGCGGGCTCCCGCGCGCCGGGCCCCCGCTCACCGCCCGCCCCGCCGCCCCGCTCGCGGACGGGGGCGTACCCGGCCGCGCGGCCGCGCGCGGCCGGACCGTCGTCCCAGCGCAGCGCCTCGCCGACGGCGATGAGCGCGCCGAAGGCGAGCGCGACTCCGGGTTCCCGGACGCCGTGCCAGTGGGTCCACCCGAGCGCGAACAGGGTGAGCGCCCCGGCCGCGCCGTACACCGCGCCCACGGCGTACGTCCCGGTACGGGGCGCGCGGGGCGCGCGGGGGACGCGCGCGGGCGGCACGGGCTCGGTCGCCGAGCAGCGGCGGGCGTGCCGGGGAGTGAGCGGGTCGCACGAGGTGTCCGCCGTCGCCGCCCCGGCGGCTGGTTCCGCGGGTGCTCGGTGGCGACCGCTCCCTCCCGGCCCGGAGCCGTCAGCCCCGGCGGGACGGGGGGCGGTGGCCGAGGGCGTATCAGAGCCGGGGGCCGTATCGGGGCCGGTGGCGGTGGCCGGGCCGGGGCCGGTGGCCAGGCCCGGGGCGGTGTCGAGATCGGTCCCGTAGGCGGGACCGTGCCCCGCGCCGGGACCGGTGGTCAGGCCGGAGCCGGTGGCCAGGCCGGGGCCGGTGTCGAGATCGATCCCCGAGGCGGGACCGTGCCCCGCGCCGGGGCCGGTGGCCGCGCCGAGGCCGGTGGCCGCGCCGAGGCCGGTGGCCGCGCCGAGGCCGGTGTCGACATCGGTCCCCGAGGCGGGACCGAGTCCCGCGCCGGGGCCGGTGGCCGCGCCGAGGTCGGTGGCCACACCAGAGCCGGGGTCAGCACCGAGATCGGTGACCGGGCCGGGACCGGCGGGCGCGCTGCTCGGTGCCGCGGCCGCGCCCGGCGCGGTCACGGCGGCACCGGTGCCGCGGCCCGCGGTGACAGCGGGTCGCCCCGGCGCGCCTCCAGTCGCGCCGCCGCCCGCGCCGTCGGCGCCGTACTCGGCGATGCGGCCGCCTCCCGGGCCCTCGGGCGTGCCGCCCCCTCCGCCTCCATGCCGCCGGTCGCCGCTCACGAGCGGCCTCCTCGGTGGCCCGCGCCCGTGCCGCGGCCTGGGGCGACGACGTCCTGCGGGGTGGGGGCGGCAGGGGGCGGCGGGGTCCGGGCGGGTTGGCGGGACGTTTCCGCGCGCCTCCTGCGCGCCCGGCGCGAGCTCCGGCGCGTCCGCTGTGACGGCGGCGTGCCAGCCGTGCCGGTCCAACGCGCTCGCCAGCGCCCGCACCATTCGCGGGTCGAACTGCGTGCCGGCGCAGCGCTGCAGTTCCTCCACCGCCCACGGCACCGGGCGGGCCCTGCTGTACGTACGCGTCGAGGTCATGGCGTCGAACGCGTCCGCGACGGCCACCACCCGGGCGAACTCGGGGATGTCCCGCCCCGCGAGCCCGTACGGATAGCCGCTGCCGTCCAGCCGCTCGTGGTGGTGGAGGATCGCCGTCCGCGCCTCCTCCAGGAAACCGATTCCGCGCACCATCTCGTGTCCGTATTCCGGATGGAGTTCGATGATCCGGCGCTCGTCGGCGGTCAGCGGGCCGTCCTTGCGCAGCAGCCGGGTGGGGACGCCGAGCTTGCCGACGTCGTGCAGGATGCCCGCGATCCGCAGCGCCTCCAGCCGCTCGCCGCCCATGCCGAGCTCGCGGGCGATCATCACCGAGGCGCGGCCGACCCGTTCGCTGTGGCCGCGGGTGTAGCGGTCCTTGATGTCGACCGCCTGGACGAGGGCCCGGATGGTGGCCTGGTGGGCGGCGCGTTTGCGGTGGTAGAGCGCGAAGACGGACGCCGAGACGCACATCGGCAGCAGCACCAGGAGCGCGGCGGTCGGCCCGTAGCAACTGCGCCACAGCAGCGCCATCGTGAGCCCGGCCGAGCCGTGGACCAGGTGCGGTGCGAGCGAGCGCGCCAGCGGCCCGCGCCAGGCCGTGCTCGGCCCATGGTGCTCGGCGGTGACCAGGATGCCCCCCTCCAGGGCGACGCGCACCAGGCAGAAGACGAGCGCGGCGACCGCGGCGGGCAGCAGCACGTACGGCAGGTCCGCACCCGCGACCGCCCGCGGGCCGTCCGCCGCCCCGGACACGGACGCGAAGCCCGGCCCGAACGCCCAGGAGGCGGCGGCGGAGGCGAGGGCGAGCTGCGCGGCATGCCAGACCCGGCGCGCGCCCGCCGCCCGCGGCTCGGCCGGACCCGCGAGCCCGCCGGGTACGGCGACGAGGGCGGCGGCGGGCGGCGGCAGCAGCATGGCCCCGGCGAGCAGCACCGGGGTGCCCCACTCGGCGGAGGGGCCGACGCACACGGCGGTGTAGAGCGCGGCGACCGGCAGCACGGTGGCCCAGGGCGTCGCGGCGTCCGGAGCCACGGCGGGGGCGGCGCAGACCGCCGCCGAAAGGGCGGCGCACAGGATATAGGCGCACGCCCCCGGGGGAAGTGCCCGCATGGCGCCCTCCTCCCATCCGTTCAGGCCACGCCGTCAGGATGGGGAGGATATTGCCGTGCGAGGAGCAAGGCGGGCGCATCGGAGGATTAGGCCGTATGAGCCCGTCTAATGCACACCTTCGGGTGAGATCGGGGTTCAGTCCTGGGCGGCGGTGGGCAGATCCGCCTCGGCTGTGGTCGGCCGATCGGCCTGGGCCGTGGTCGGCCGGTCCGGCTCGCCGCACTCACCGTGCAGCGCGCTGCGCAGGTCCACCTCGGCATCGACCTGCCCGGAGCGGATCAGCTCGATCCGGCCCATGACCTTCGACCGCAGGTCGCGGGGGACGTCGTCATGGCCGCAGCACCGCTTGACGAGCTTCTTCACGGCCTGTTCCAGGCCGTACTTCTCCAGGCAGGGCGAGCACTCGTCGATGTGCGTCTCGAACTTGGCGCAGTCACCGTCGGGCATCTCGTGGTCGAGGAACTCGTAGAGGTGGTCGAGAACCTCGGAGCAGTCCGTCTCGTGCGGCTCTCCGCAGCTCATGAGTCCGAGCCTTTCCGATCGTGCCCTTCGTCCGCCGCAGCGCCCGCGCCCGCCGGGACGAGCCCGCGTCCACGGGCGTAGTCCTCCAGCAGACCGCGCAGCTGGCGCCGCCCACGGTGCAGACGGGACATCACCGTACCGATGGGGTACCCATGATGTCGGCGATCTCCTTGTACGCAAACCCTTCGACATCCGCGAGATAGACCGCGATGCGGAATTCCTCGGGGATCGCCTGGAGGGCTTCCTTCACGTCGGAGTCGGGGAGGTGGTCGAGCGCCTGGGACTCCGCGGAGCGCAGCCCGGTCGACATGTGCGACTCGGCGCGCGCCAGCTGCCAGTCCTCGATCTCCTCGGCGGCACTGCGCTGCGGCTCACGCTGCTTCTTGCGGTACGAGTTGATGAACGTGTTGGTCAGAATGCGGTACAGCCACGCCTTGAGGTTGGTGCCCTCACGGAACTGGTGGAAGGACGCGTACGCCTTGGCGTACGTCTCCTGCACCAGATCCTCGGCATCGGCCGGGTTGCGTGTCATGCGCAGTGCGGCGGAGTACATCTGGTCGAGGAAGGTCAGCGCGTCCCGCTCGAAGCGCGCGTTGCGCTCGGCGTCCGTCTCCGCGGCCCGTCCCTCGACCGGTCCCTCGTGCGTGCCGTCGGCCCCCGCGTCGGTCCCAGTGACCTGACCCACCTCCTCCAACACTGTGGCAGGACCGGATGCGGACCCGCTCGAATCGGAGAATAGACGACCATCCGGTCCGCTCGCCGCTTCTATTTCGGCGGCAGGCTCGACCTTCAGCTGCGACCAGTCGAGGTCGGCGGGCTGCGGACGGGCCGGGCAAGCAAGCGAACCCATGCGGGGGACTCCCTCTCCTCGTGCGACTGCCTGTGACGAACCATGCATCGACATTCCGACGCCCGGTCCAACACGCGCTACCCGCGTCGCATTCCCGGATCTCGCCCCGTTTCCCACCGCGTGACGCCGGCGGTCAGGCGGTGATCCGCTCCAGCCAATCCGCCACCGCCGCGGTCAGGGCCGCGAGGGCCTCGTCCTGCGTGGTGCCGGCCGACTTCGGGACGGCGAAACCGTGGTCGCCGTACGCCACCTCCACCAGCTCGGTCCCGGCCGGGAGCGGGGACGGGAACTCCTCGGGACGCCCGAAGGGGTCCCGTCCGCCCTGGACGACCAGCGTCGGCAGGCCGGCCTCCGTCAGCTCCTCCGCGCGCGACTTCTCCGGCTTCCCCGGTGGGTGGAGGGGAAAGGACAGGGCGAGGACGGCGCGCGCCCCGAGCTCCCGGCCCGTACGGCAGGCCACCCGCGCCCCGGCGCTGCGCCCGCCCGCGACGACGGGCAGGCCGGGTGCGGTCAGCGCGGGCCACAGTGCCGTCCATCCGGCGTCCAGGGTCCGGGGCGCCGGCGCGACCTTCTTGCCCGCGACCCGCCAGGGCTGCTCGACGAGGGCGACGGTGATCCCGCGCGGCGGCAGGGCGGCGGCGAGCGCCCGCAGGTCCCGGGCCTCGATGCCGCCGCCGGCGCCATGGCTCACGGCGAGTACGGCGCGGGCCCGGCGGGCGTCGTGCCAGGTGACGCGGGCGTCCCCCACAGGGGTCGGAACGGTCTCGCTACGCGGAACGGTCCCGCCGCGCGGAACGGTCCCGCTCCCGGACCCGGCGCTCTTCGAGCGTGTACTCATGGGACTCCGTGTGCTCATGGGACTAGAAGAGCGTGTCCACCTCGGGCGCGTCCAGCTCCGCCACGAGCTCCGGGCCGTTGTTGCGCACGTCACTGACGCCGGTGCCGACGGGGTACGCCCGCAGCAGCTCCGCGGGCGGCGGGACCAGCAGCTCCCGCAGGTCCGCCGGATCGGTGCGGGCCGGGTCCAGCCAGGCCGCCCAGCGATCCGGGGTGAGCACGAGCGGCATCCGCGGATGGATGTCGGCGAGCGCGCGCGGTCCCCGCTCCTCGGCGCCCCCCGATCCGGAGCCGGCTCCGGCGAAGGGTTCCTTCTCCGCCTCGGTCGTTATCACGCTGCACGTCACCCACCAGGCACGCGGATGGTCGTCCGGCAGCGTCCGGTCCCGCCAGAAGTCGTAGATTCCGGCCAGGGCCATCACCGAGCCGTCCACCGGGGTGACGAAGTACGGCTGCTTGCGGGCCCGCTTCCGCCTGCCCTGCTCCTCCAACTGCCGCTCGCCGGCGCCGGTGACCCACTCGTAGTAGCCGTCGGCGGGCACCAGGCAGCGCCGGGTCAGGAAGGGGCGCCGGAACGACGGCTTCTCGTGCACCGTCTCGGCCCGTGCGTTGATCATCTTCACGCCGACGTCGGGTGACTTGGCCCAGGACGGCACCAGCCCCCAGGTCAGTGCGCGCAGCTGGCGAACCGGACGCGGGTCGTCGGCGTCTTTCAGGGGGCGCTCGAGCACCGCGTACACGTTTTTCGTCGGGGCGACGTTCCAGTCCGGCTCCAGGGCCTCCTTGGGCTCCCATTTCCGGACATCGAAGAGCCCGACGAGATCCTCCGGCCTCCGGCTCGCTGCGTATCGACCGCACATGGGTGCAACACTGCCACGACGCCCGGCCCCCGTGGCGCGGAGATCCGCACGTCGGAGATCCGGGCCCAGGACCGGAATGACGGAACACGGGGATACGGAACCGAGGAGCCGCCCGCCTATGGACACCACGAACGCCGCCGAGCTGTGGGACCGCGTCGTCGGCAGCCAGCCGGACCCCTCCCGCTGGCTGGTGGTCTCCGCCGGAGTCGTCGCCCTCGCCGTGGTCGTCTACCGGACGACCTGGGTGATCGCCCGAAACGCGATCACCATCGCCCACGAGGGCGGTCACGGTCTCGTGGCGCTGCTCAGCGGCCGCCGGCTGGACGGCATCCGGCTGCACTCGGACACCTCGGGCCTGACCGTTTCGCGCGGCAAGCCGACCGGTTTGGGCATGATTCTGACCGCTGCCGCGGGCTACACCGCCCCGTCGCTGCTCGGTCTCGGCGGAGCCTGGCTGCTGGCCGCGAACCACATCACCGCGCTGCTGTGGGGGGCGACCGCGCTGCTCGTCGCGATGCTGGTGATGATCCGCAACGCGTACGGGATGCTGACGGTCCTCATAGCCGGGGCGGCCTTCTTCCTCGTCTCCTGGCTGACCGAGCCGCAGGTGCAGGCCGCCTTCGCCTACGTCGTGGTGTGGTTCCTCCTCCTGGGTGGCGTACGCCCGCCCTTCGAGCTCCAGCGCAAGCGCCGCTACGGGCACGCCGGGGACTCCGATCCGGACCAGCTGGCCCGGCTCACCAACGTGCCCGCCGTCGCCTGGCTGCTGCTCTTCCACACCGTTTCGCTGTGCTCGCTGATCGGCGGCGGCAGCTGGCTGCTGGGCCTGTAGGCGCCCGCCCCCGGCCACCCGTTCCTTAGCAGTGCAGTGTTTCGACTGAGTTTCGCCACTTTTGATCAAGATTCACACACTGAGCAAGCCACTAAAGTGATGGCCATGACCGGCACTGAGACTTCTCCCGTCGCTCACGACGCCCTCTGGCCCGCTCCGCTCGCGCACGGAGCGGTCGACGCGACCGTCACCGTGCCCGGCTCGAAGTCGGTCACCAACCGCGGACTGGTGCTCGCCGCGCTGGCCGCCGAACCCGGCTGGCTGCGCCGCCCGCTGCGCTCGCGCGACACCCTGCTGATGGCCGAGGCCCTCCGCTCCATGGGCGTCGGCATCGAGGAGACCGTGTCGCACAGCGCCTTCGGCGCGGGAGGCCCCTCCGGCGGCGGCGAGGCGTGGCGCGTGATCCCGGCCGGACCGCACGGCCCGGCCACGGTCGACGTGGGCAACGCCGGCACCGTGATGCGCTTCCTGCCGCCGGTCGCGGCGCTGGCCGACGGCCCCGTCCGCTTCGACGGCGACCCGCGCTCGCACGAGCGCCCGCTGCACGGCGTGATCGACGCCCTGCGCGCGCTGGGCACCCGTATCGACGACGACGGGCGCGGCTGCCTGCCGATGACCGTCCACGGCAGCGGAGCGCTGGACGGCGGGCGGGTCACCATCGACGCCTCCTCGTCCTCCCAGTTCGTGAGCGCGCTGCTGCTGTCCGCGCCGCGCTTCAACCAGGGCATCGAGGTACGCCACGTCGGCGCCGCGCTGCCCTCCCTGCCGCACATCCGGATGACGGTCGAGATGCTGCGCAGCGCGGGCGCGGCCGTGGACACCCCCGAGTCCGGCGGCGAACCCAACGTGTGGCGGGTGGCGCCCAGCGCGCTGCTGGGCCGGGACCTGGTCGTGGAGCCGGATCTGTCGAACGCGGCGCCGTTCCTGGCCGCCGCGCTGGTCACCGGCGGCCGGGTGACGATCCCGGACTGGCCGGAGCACACCACCCAGCCGGGCGACGCGCTGCGGCGGATCTTCACCGACATGGGCGGTTCCTGCGAGCTGACCGAGCGGGGCCTGACCTTCACCGGCACCGGCCGGATCACCGGCATCGACGCCGATCTGCACGAGGTCGGCGAGCTGACCCCGGTGATCGCGGCGGTCGCCGCGCTGGCCGACTCCGAGTCCGTCCTGCGCGGCATCGCGCACCTGCGGCTGCACGAGACCGACCGGCTCGCGGCCCTCGCCAAGGAGATCAACGAGCTCGGCGGCGACGTCACCGAGACCGAGGACGGACTGCGGATCCGCCCGCGCCCGCTGCACGGCGGCGTCTTCCACACGTACGAGGACCACCGGCTGGCCACCGCCGCCGCCGTCCTCGGCCTGGTGGTCGACGGCGTCCAGGTGGAGAACGTGGACACCACAGCGAAGACGCTGCCCGACTTCCCCGGACTGTGGTCAGGCATGCTCGGCCGGTCCGGACAACCGGCCGGGGCGACCACGGCGCCGAGAGGCTGAGAAGCACCCGATGCGCCGTTACGGCAAGCACACCGACGAGGACGACGTCCGGGTCCGCCCCAACCGCAAGGGCAACCGGCCCCGGACGAACATCCGCCCCAAGCACGAGGACGCCGCCGAGGGCTTCGTCCTCACCGTCGACCGGGGCCGGATCACCTGCCTCGTCGAGGACCGCACGATCACCGCGATGAAGGCCCGCGAGCTGGGCCGCAAGGCCGTGGCAGTCGGGGACCGGGTCGCGGTGGTGGGCGATCTGTCGGGGGCCAAGGACACCCTCGCCCGGATCGTCCGGGTCGAGACGCGCTCCTCCGTACTGCGCCGCACCGCCGACGACGACGATCCGTACGAGCGGGTGGTCGTGGCCAACGCCGACCAGCTCGCGATCGTCACCGCGCTCGCCGACCCCGAGCCGCGCCCGCGGCTGATCGACCGCTGCCTGGTCGCCGCCTACGACGCCGGTCTGGAGCCGCTGCTGGTGCTCACCAAGTGCGACCTCGCCCCGCCCGACACGCTGCTGGAGACGTACGCGCCGCTCGGTGTGCGGTACGTGGTCACCAGCAGGGAGGAGCTGGCCGACGGCGGCGCCGCGGACCGGGTGCGCGAGCGGCTGGCGGACCGCGTCACCGCCTTCGTCGGGCACTCCGGCGTGGGCAAGACGACGCTGGTCAACGCACTGGTACCGGACCGCATGCGGGCCACCGGGGTGGTGAACGCGGTCACCGGGCGCGGTCGGCACACCACCACCTCCGCGCTGGCGCTGCCGCTGCCTGATGGCACCGGCTGGGTGATCGACACCCCCGGCGTGCGCTCCTTCGGGCTGAACCACATCGACCCCTCCCGCGTCATCCGCGCCTTCCCCGATCTGGAGCCGGGGACGGCGGAGTGCCCGCGCGCCTGCAGCCACGATGAGAAGGACTGCGCGCTGGACCAGTGGGTGGCGGACGGCCACGCCGAACCGGCCCGGCTGTACTCGCTGCGCCGGCTGATGGCCACGCGCGAGCGGCGCGAGGGCGACTGACGCGGCCGGCCCGGCGCCCCGCCGACCACGTTTTGCGCTCCGCCGGCGGAGGTAGAAGGAACCGCACCGGGCCGGGGGGGCCGGGTCGGCACAGCGCACCGAGCGGGAGGCATACAGATGGCGTGGCTGCTCGTCGTGGTCGCCGGGCTGCTGGAGACGGGCTTCGCCGTCGGGCTCAAACTCTCCCATGGCTTCACCCGGCTCTGGCCGACGGTCTCCTTCTGTGTCTTCGCGCTCGGCAGCTTCGGGCTGCTGACGCTCGCGCTGCGGAAACTGGAGGTGGGGCCCGCGTACGCGGTGTGGACCGGCATCGGCGCGGCCGGGACCGCGATCTACGGGATGGCCTTCCTCGGGGAGACGGTCTCCACGCTCAAGCTCGTCTCGATCTCCCTGGTGATCGCCGGGGTCATCGGCCTGCAGCTCTCCGGCGCCGCCCATTGAGCTCCGCGCCGGTGGCCCGCGATCCCGGCCGGACCCGCGATCCCCGCGGTCCCGCCGGCACCGGGCCCTCCGGCGGCAGGACTCCGCGGACCAGGCGGGCCACGTCCTCCGCCCCGGTGGGCGCGACCACACAGGACAGCGCGAGCCGGGTCGCGGTCTCGCAGGCACGGCCCAGGGCCGCGGCTTCCTCCGCCGGCCAGTCGCGCTCCAGCAGGGTCACCGCGCGGTCGCGCACCCGGCCGAGCAACTCGCCGGGAGAGGGCAGCGGGTCGGGGCCGGCGCCCGGCCGCTGGGCGGGCAGCGGGCCGAGGTGCTCGGGCGACGGGAGGCGCTCGGTCCAGCAGCCGGTGAGGGCCGCGCGCAGCAGCGGGTTGGCGTCAGCGGCCCGTACGGTCCACTGCGCCGCCGCCGTCAGCCGCTCCCGGGGGTCGGCGCCACCCGGCCCGGCGAGCGCCGCCTCGATGCCGGTCAGGTAGGCGTCGGCCTCGCGCCGCACCAGGGCACGGGCCAGCCCCTCCTTGCTGCCGAACTCGTTGTAGAGAGTCTGCCGGGAGACCCCGGCGGCCGCGGCCACGTCAACCATCCGTACCCCGGCCCAGGGTCGGCCGACGAGCGCCGTGAAGGCCGCGTCCAACAAGGCTTCGCGCGCTGCGGGCATATCGCCTCCCTGGCCGATCCGCCCGTTTTGGGCGGGCCTCGAGCCAGAATTGACGGGCCGCCAGGGAGTGTCAATAGCTCCTGCGGGCGACAGTAGGCGGCGGAACGGCCCTGGCCGTGTGATTGCGGCGGGGCGCTGTGGATACTGTTCGGCCATGGCCGATTACCACGATGATCTGCGTCTGGCGCATGTACTGGCCGACTCCGCCGATGCCACGACCATGGAGCGGTTCAAGGCTCTGGACCTCAAGGTCGAGACCAAACCCGACATGACCCCGGTGAGCGAGGCCGACAAGGCCGCCGAGGAGTTGATCCGCAGCCAGCTCCAGCGTGCCCGGCCACGCGACGCCGTGCTCGGCGAGGAGTTCGGCAGCGAGGGCTCGGGCCCGCGCCGCTGGATCGTGGATCCGATCGACGGCACCAAGAACTACGTCCGCGGGGTGCCGGTGTGGGCCACGCTCATCGCGCTGATGGAGCGCGGCGAGGGTGGCGACCGGCCGGTCGTGGGCGTGGTGTCGGCCCCGGCGCTGGGGCGCCGCTGGTGGGCGGCGGAGGGGCTCGGCGCCTACACCGGGCGGAGCCTGTCGTCGGCGACCCGGCTGCGCGTCTCGCAGGTGGGCAAGCTCGCCGACGCGTCGTTCGCGTACTCCTCGCTGAGCGGCTGGGAGGAGCGGGGCAGGCTGAACGCCTTCCTCGACCTGACGCGGGCCTGCTGGCGGACCCGGGCCTACGGCGACTTCTGGTCGTACATGATGGTCGCGGAGGGCGCGGTGGACATCTGCGCCGAGCCGGAGCTGTCGCTGTGGGACATGGCGGCCTGCGCGATCGTCGTCCAGGAGGCGGGGGGCAGTTTCACCGGCCTGGACGGGCGGCCCGGCCCGCACAGCGGGAACGCGGCGGCCTCCAACGGCCTGTTGCACGAGGAGCTGCTGAGCTACCTGGGCTGAAGCCACCTGAGCTGAAACCTGAGCGCGGCCCGACCGGCTCACCTGACGGGCCGTCATGCTGCGACCGTACGCGCCGTCGGGCCTCACGCGCCCCCTTGTCGTGCTCACGACCGCGTGTGAACATGAGAATCCACCCGCTTGTGAACTTGTGAATCCCTTCACAGGGCTGCCCGGCGTCGCCGGATCCCGGCGTGAAGGGCCGCCAAGGAGGTGGCTCCACCCATGTCCATGCTCGTCCGAGACGCCATGAGCACAGTGATCCTCACCATCGGCCCGGCGCACACGCTCCGCCAGGCAGCCCGGCTGATGGCCGCGCGCCGCGTCGGCTCGGCCGTCGTCCTCGACCCGGACCACTGCGGTCTGGGCATCCTCACCGAACGCGACATCCTCAACTCCCTGGGCGCCGGCCAGGATCCGGACCAGGAGACCGCCCAGGCCCACACCACCACCGACGTGGTCTTCGCCGCGCCGGAGTGCGGCCTGGAGGACGCCGCCGCCGCGATGGTGCGCGGCGGCTTCCGCCATCTGATCGTCTGCGACGACCGCGGACCGGTGGGGGTGGTGTCGGTCAGAGACATCATCCGGGCCTGGGTCCCGGCACGTACGACCGCGGACGTGGTGACGGCCTGACGTTCCCGGCCGCCCGACCAGGGCCGGGAGCACACACGGGAGCTGGGAGCACACGGAGAGGCCGGAGCCCAACGGCGTCCGGCCTCTCCGGTCGTACGGCAAGCCTCCTCAGCCGCGCAGGGCCTGGACCGCGGCCTCCAGCCGCTTGCCGTAGTCCGCGTCCGCCATGCGGAAGTTCTCGATCGCGCGCTGCGCGATGTCGTCGCGCGACACCTGCGCGATGAACCCGGCGAGGTTCGCGATCAGGCGCTCCTTCTCGTCCTCCGACATCAGGCGGTAGAGGTTGCCCGCCTGGACGAAGTCGTCGTCCTCGGCGTGCGAGGGGGCGGCGTGGTCACCGGTCGCGCCGGTCACCGCGACCGGCTGCCACAGCGGCCTGCCGGTCTGCGCCGGGCCGCCGAAGCTGTTCGGCTCGTAGTTCTTCGCGCCGCCGTGCCGGCCGTCGTACAGCAGGCCGTCCCGTCCGTGGGTGCGCGCCTCGGTGGCGTGCGGCCGGTTCACCGGCAGGTGGTCGGCGTTGATGCCGACGCGGTAGCGGTGCGCGTCGCCGTACGCGAAGAGGCGGCCCTGGAGCATCTTGTCCGGGGACGGGCCGATACCGGGCACGAAGTGCGCCGGCGAGAAGATCGACTGCTCGACCTCGGCGAAGATGTTCCGGGGGTTGCGGTTGAGCTCCAGCTTGCCGATCTCGATCGGCGGGTAGTCCTCGTGCGGCCACACCTTGGTGAGGTCGAACGGGTTGAAGCGGTAGTTCGCCGCGTCCGCCGCCGGCATGATCTGCACCTGGACGGTCCAGGTCGGGAACTCGCCGCGCTCGATCGCCTCGCGCAGGTCGCGCTGGTGGCTGTCGGGGTCCTCGCCCGCGAGCTTGTTCGCCTCTTCCTGCGTGAGGTTATCGATGCCCTGGTCGGTCTTGAAGTGGTACTTGACCCAGAAGACCTCGCCCGCCTCGTTGCTCCACTGGTAGGTGTGCGAGCCGTAGCCGTTCATGTGGCGGTACGTGGCGGGGATGCCGCGGTCACCGAAGAGCCAGGTCACCTGGTGCGTCGACTCGGGCGACAGGCCCCAGAAGTCCCAGACGTTGTCCGCCTCCTGCGAGCCGGTGTACGGGTCGCGCTTCTGGGTGTGGATGAAGTCGGGGAACTTGATGGCGTCCTTGATGAAGAACACCGGGGTGTTGTTGCCGACGAGGTCGTAGTTGCCGTCTTCGGTGTAGAACTTCAGCGCGAAGCCCCGGGGGTCGCGCACCGCGTCGGCGGAGCCGAGGCTGCCCGCCACGGTCGAGAAGCGCAGGAAGGTCTCGGTCTGCTTGCCGACCTCGGACAGGAACGTCGCGTGGGTGTACTTGGTGACGTCCGCGGTCACGGTGAAGGTGCCGTAGGCGCCGGCGCCGCGCGCGTGGACGATCCGCTCCGGTATGCGCTCGCGGTTGAAGTGGGCCAGCTTCTCCAGCAGGTGCTGGTCCTGGACCAGGACCGGCCCGCCGACGCCCGCGGTCTCGCTGTTCTGGTTGTCCCCGACCGGTGCGCCCGCTTCCGTCGTCAGCGGTCCGGTGTTCTCCGATGCGGTCACGTGCGCCTCCTGCGTCTGGTCCTGTCCCGTGGCCTACAGCCGAGCTCGATCCTACATTGGACAACGTCTAAGTCAAGATGACTTTGAAAGTCGTACGTGATCCGGCCATGGACAGGTCGCTGGTACGCTGGCCTTATCTGACTGATAGGTGAATGGCATGAGTGACCTGCTGGAACGGCTCCGTGGACGTGGCTGGCGGCTGACCGCCCAACGGCGTGTCGTCGCCGAGGTCCTCGACGGGGACCACGTGCACTACACCGCCGACGAGGTTCACGCGCGGGCGGTCGACCGCCTGCCGGAGATCTCCCGCGCGACCGTGTACAACACGCTCGGCGAGCTGGTCTCGCTGGGGGAAGTGATCGAGGTCAGCACGGACGGGCGCGCCAAGCGGTACGACCCGAACGCGCACCACGCCCACCAGCACCTGGTGTGCTCCCGGTGCGGCACGATCCGCGATGTGCACCCGTCCGGCGATCCGCTCGCCGACCTGCCCACCGAGGAGCGGTTCGGCTTCACGGTCTCGGCCGTCGAGGTCACCTACCGCGGCGTGTGCCCGAACTGCGCGGGCTGATCACCGGGGGCCCGGTCGGGCCCCCGGTGGCGCTCATGACCGCTCATGACGAAGGGCCCGGATCCTGAGGATCCGGGCCCTTCGTTCTCGTAGCGGGGACAGGATTTGAACCTGCGACCTCTGGGTTATGAGCCCAGCGAGCTACCGAGCTGCTCCACCCCGCGTCGGTGTGCCCTAACTTTAACCCTGAGCCGACGACCAGCGCAAATCGTGTCCGGAGCCACCCTCCGGAGCGGGCCGGGGCCCGGCCGCGTCCTGGGCTCGGCCGTCAGGCCGTGAGTTCCTGCTGGAGGGCGTCCCGCAGCCGCGCCGCCCGCTCCGCGACTTCCGCCGGGCCCAGCTCGACCGCGCGGCCGCACCACTGCTGCGCCTCCGCCAGGTGTCCCCGGCGGGCCGCGAGCAGCGCGAGCCGCAGCGCCGCACGGCCGTGTCCGGCCTCCGCCGCGCGGGCCCACCACAGGGAGGCCTCCGGCTCGCTGCCCTCGCGGGCGAGCAGCAGGCCGAGGTTGAACGCGCCGTTGCTGCTGCCCGCCTCGGCGGCCATGCGGTACCAGCGCGCGGCCTCGACGACGTCGCCCCTGGCGGACGCGAGCATGCCGACGCGCACCTGGGCCCGCCGGTGGCCCCTGCGGGCGGCGAGCTCGTACCACTCCTCGTACTCGGGGCGGGTCGCGCAGGCGGCGTCCCGGCCCTTGGCCGTGTCCTTGGCCGTGCCCTTGGCGCCGCCCCTGCCGCCGTCCCTGGCCCGGCCCTTGCCGCCGTCCTCGGTCCCGTCCTCGACCGCGCCCGTGGACGCACCCTTGGCCGCGTCCTTGGCGACGGGCGGCGCGCTGGAGCGTCGCGCCGACGGGCCCGCGGACCGGCCGGGGGCCGCCCCGGACTGCGGCCGGTCGAGCAGGGCGCCCAACCGGAACGCCGCCTCCGCGCTGCCGCCCCCGCGGCGCAGCGCAGGTGGCGCTCGGCGCCCCGGTCGTCCCCGTCCCGCAGCAGGACGATGGCGACCTGGAGCGCGGCCTCGGTGTGCCCGGCGGCCGCCGCGCGCTCGTACCACTGGTGCGCGAGCGCGTCCTCACCGCGTCCGGCGTGCAGGATGCCGAGGTTGAAGGCGGCGTCCACGCTGCCCGCCTCGGCGGCCTTGGAGAACCACGGCTCGGCGCCGGCGGCGTCGCCGCGCTGGAGCAGCAGCACCGCGAGCGCGTTGGCCGCCTCTCGGTGCCCGGAGTAGGCGGCGCGGCGGTACCACTGCTCGGCCTGTGCCTCGCGCCCCTGCTCGGCGCAGAGCAGCCCGAGGTTGTACGCGCCGTTGTGGTCACCGGCGTCCAGGGCGGCCCGGTACCAGCGCTCGGCGGTCTGCGTCTCGCCCCGGTCGGCGTGCAGCGCGCCCAGCGCGTTGGCGGCGTTGCCGTCGCCGTCCTGGGCGGCGCGATGCCACCACACGGCGGCGCTCTCGGCGTCGCCCGCGTCCCGCAGCAGGAAGCCCAGCGCGCAGGCGGCGCGGGTCTCGCCGTCCTTGGCGGACATCAGGTACCAGCGGCCGGCCTCCTGGGTCTCGCCGCGCTCCTCAAGGAGCGTGCCGAGGTGCAGGGCGGCGCGCCGGTGGCCGCGCGCGGCGGCCTGGCGGTACCACTGCTCGGCCTCGGACCGCCTCCCGCGGCCACCGGTACCGGTGCCGGTACCGACCGAACCGGTGCCGGTCCTGTCGCCCTCGGTCCTCCCCGCGCCCGTTCCGCCGCCGCCCGTCCTCCCACCGCCCGTTCCGCCCGGGCCGGTGCTGCCCGGCGCGCTCGCGCCGGTGCCGGTCCTGCCGCGCTCCGGGTCGCCCTCCCGCTGGTCGAGGATCCGGGCCAGGCGGTACGCGGCCTCGCGGTGACCGCGCTCGGCGGCCGCCCGGAACCAGCGTTCGGCACCGATGTCGCTGCGGTGCTCCAGAAGATCCGCGAGGGCGTACGCGCCGAGCGCGTGCCCGGACTCGGCGGACTGGCGCAGCCAGTACTCGGCGGCGGGCTCGTCGCCCCGCTCGCGGTGGTACCGGCCGAGCGCGTGCGCGGCGGCCGCCGAACCGGCGACCGCGGCGGTCCGCCACCAGTCCGCTGCCTCGTCGGAGTAACCGCGCTGGTGCAGCAGGACTCCGAGGTTGTTGGCGGCGGCACGGTCACCGGACGCGGTGGCGGCCCTCAAGTACGGCTCGGCGCCGTCGAGGTCGCCGCGGCGCAGCAGCAGGGAGCCGAGAGCACTCATGGAAGCGGGGTCGCCAGCCTCGGCGGCGCGGCGGTGCCGCGTCTCCTCTTCGGCGTCGTCGTGCGTCTGCACAAGCTGCCCTGTCTCCAACAGACTTGCCCTGTCCCCCATGTTTTCCATCGTCGCACCACCCGCAACCCGCGTACATCTGGTATATCGCAGCCAGTGAGGTCACTTCAGCGTTTTGTCGACATGCCCACAGAGAGATAAGTCAAACGCGAAAACCCCGCAGACTGGTGGAGGACACACGACTAAGGCCCGGATCCTTGAGGATCCGGGCCTCGTCGTTCAGTAGCGGGGACAGGATTTGAACCTGCGACCTCTGGGTTATGAGCCCAGCGAGCTACCGAGCTGCTCCACCCCGCGCCGTTGTGTTTTTACCGTATCACGGCGCGGGACGGGCCCGATCGGCTCTCCGCTCAGGTGTTCTCTCTCCTGGCCTTGTCGTCCGGCTTCTGGTCCTGCTGGTCCTGCTTCCCTTCGGATGCCTTCTGCTCCGCGTCGGCAGCGCGCTGCAGCGCCTTCTTGAGGTCGTCCTGGGCCTTGTCGTACGCGCCCCAGTCCGGACCGTCCTCGCCCTGCAGCGCCTTCTGGCCCGCGTCGAACGCCTCCTGGGCGTCCTTCAACGCCTCTTGGACCGTCGGGTCCTTGCTCGTCGGCGGCTCGGGCTTCTCGCCCGGTGGCTCCTCCTTGGGCGGCAGGGTGGCGCCGTCCTCACTGAAGACGGCGGCGAGCGCTTTGTCCAGGCTGGCCTCGAAGACCGTCTTGCCGTTGTAGGACGCGGCCACCCGTTTCATCAGCGGATACTGCCCGTTACGGCCCTGGGCGTACACCGGCTCGATGTACAGCAGCCCGCCTTCGAGGGGCACCGTCAGCAGGTTGCCGTACTGGATGTCCGAGTCGGCGCCCTTCAGGTCCCGGACGAAGGTGGCCACGTCGTTCGAGCTGTTGAGCTTGTTCTGCACCTGCTGCGGGCCGTCGACCTCGGAGGTGACTCTCAACAGCCTTATCGTGCCGTAGTCCTTGCTGTTCGCGTCGGCATCGACCGCCATGAACGCGCCGAGGTTCGGGCGCCCGTTGGGAGTGAAGGTGGTGGTCAGCGAGAAGCGCTGGCCCTCCGCTCCCGGCATCTTCATGTTCAGGTAGTACGGCGGGACCGCGATGCCGTTCTTGGTCGTCGGGTCGTCCGGCACCTGCCAGGCGTCACTACCGCTGTAGAACTGCTTGGCGTCGGTGACGTGGTAGCGGGTGAGCAGTTCGCGCTGCACCTTGAACAGGTCCTGCGGGTAGCGGAAGTGCTCCATCAGCTCGTCGGGGATCTCGTCCTTGGACTTCACAGTCCCCGGGAACGCCTTCTTCCAGGTCTTCAGGACCGGGTCCTTGGTGTCCCACTCGTAGAGCTTGACGGTGCCGTCGTAGGCGTCGACGGTCGCCTTGACCGAGTTGCGGATGTAGTTGACCTTGTTCTCCTGCGCGACGACCTCGCGCTGCCCGTCGGTCAGCGAGTCCTCGGTGGTGTCGCCCAGGGCCGTCCGCGACGCGTACGGATAGCCGTTGCTGGTGGTGTAGGCGTCGACGATCCACTGGATCCGGCCGTTGACCACCGACGGATAGGCGTCGCCGTCGATGGTCAGCCACGGGGCGACCGCTTCGACGCGCTCCTTGGGCGTGCGGTTGTAAAGGATCTTCGATCCCTTGCCGATGGCTCCCGAGTACAGGAACTGCGGCTCGCTGAAGGCCACCGCGTACGCGGCGCGGTTGATCGGGTTGTCGAGCGAGACCCCGCCCTTGCCCTTGAAACTGGTGGTCTTCTCGCCCGTCGCCTCGTAGTCGAGTTCCTTCTGCGGACCGCCGACGATCGAGTACTGGTCGGTCTTCTCGCCGTAGTAGATCCGCTGCTGGTGGTCGCCGAGGACGTCGCCCCTGGCCGGCAGGCCCCGTGAGGTGAACTTCGGCGCCCCGTTGTCCGTCGTGGAGGTGCCCTCCGCGGAGATCGCGCCGTAGCCGTGGGTGTACGTGAAGTGGTCGTTGATCCAGTTCCGCTTCGGGATGCCCTCGATGTTGAGCTCACGCAGACCCACCACGGTGTCCCGGCCGTTGTAGCGGTCCACGTCCAGGGTGGCGGGGAACTGGTAGTACTTCTTCTTCTGCTCGACCTGCTGGAAGGTCGGCGAGACGATGTTCGGGTCGAGCAGCCGGTAGTTGGCCGCCGAGGTCGCGGCGTCGCGCAGCTTGGCGGGGTCCTTGGTGGTCCCCCGGCCCTTGTAGTCGGTGATCTCCGCGGCATCGATGCCGTACGCCTTGCGTGTGGCCTCGATGTTCTTCTTGATGTACGGCGCTTCCTTGGCCTGCTCGTTGGGCTGGACCTGGAACTTCTGGACGATGGCCGGGTAGAGGCCGCCGATGAGGACCGCCGAGAGCACCATCAGGCCGAAGCCGATGACGGGCAGCTGCCAGGTGCGGCGCCACAGCGTGGCGAAGAACAGCAGCGCGCAGATGACCGCGATGCAGAACAGGATCGTCTTCGCCGGCAGGTAGGCGTTGGCGTCGACGTTGCGCAGACCGACCCAGTTGTCGGTCGCCTTGAAGTCGCTGGACTTCACCGCCAGGCCGTACCGGTCGAGCCAGTACGCGACCGCCTTGAGAGCGACGAAGACGCCCATCAGCACCGAGAGGTGGCTGGTGGCCGCCCCGGTCGCCCGGGCCCCGGGGCTGGTGATGCGCAGGCCCCCGTACAGGTAGTGCACGAGCACCGCGGCGATCAGGGACAGCACCGTGGCCGCGAAGCCGAAGCTCAGCAGGAAGCGGTACCAGGGGAGGTCGAACGCGAAGAAGGACACGTCCTTGTGGAACTGCGGGTCCTTCTCGCCGAACTTCACGCCGTTGACGTACAGCAGCCAGGTGCGCCACTGGCTGGAGGCGGAGGCGCCCGCGATCAGCCCGACGAGCGCGGTCACCGCGACCAGCAGCCAGACCTTGTACGGGGCGATGGCCATCCGGTAGCGGTCCAGGCTCTGCTGCTCCAGCGACATCGCGCTGAGCGGCGGCCGCAGCCGGTGCGCCAGCCAGATGTTGAAGCCGACGGCAGCGGCCATCAGCAGGCCGAAGACGGCGAACAGCCCGATCTTGGTGGTCAGGGTCTTGGTGAAGACCGAGGAGTAACCGACCGAGCGGTACCACAGCCAGTCGGTCCAGAACCCCGCGAACATGACGAAGAGCATGGCCAGCGCCGCCAGCACGCCCAGGGTCATCAGCAGGGTCCGGACCCGCCGCGAAGGTCGGCCGACTCTGATCCGTGGCCCTGTCGGGCCTCCGCCGCGGTCCGGCATCTGGAAAGCCAAGGTGCGCACCTCGAAGTTCGCTGTCGTTATTGCGGGCCCCGCGATCGTAGGGCCCACTGATGCAACTTACTCAGGCTTTACTCAGTTCCCGCTTTGGGGTCCGATCAGGGCACGATATTGAGCATGTCCAACCTTCCCCACCCCCAAGAGCCCGTCGACCCCTCCGCGGCGGCGACCCCGATGGCCGCGAACCCGCTGACCCGAGCCGTACTGGAGATCGACGAGTACGCCTCCGGTCTGGGCTGGGACCAGCCGGCCCGGCTCTTCGCCCTCGTCGACACCGCCCGGCTGCGGGCCCAGGAGCCCGCTCTGGCCGCCCAGCTCGGGCTCGACGCCGGCGGCACCGACTCCCCCGGCCCTTCCCTGACCCCCATCGAGCAGGACGAGCTGCCCGCGGGCACGCCGCTGGACGAGTTCCTCGGCACCATCGCCTGGCCGGACGCGGTCGTCGGCTGCGCCCTGACCGTGGAGCGGCTGATGCTGCCGCCGTCCGCCGAGGCGTCCGTCCCGAAGGGCATGAACGAGCGGCGGCTCGCCCGCTGGATCGCCGAGCACCCGGAGCGCCAGGAGGTGCGGATGACCGTCGCGGTGCTCCGGGACGGGGCGCGCGAGTCCGCGGTGCGGCTGAGGGAGAAGGACTCCCCCACCGAGGTGCTGACCGGCCCCGACCTGGTGCCGGGGCTGGCCGAGGCGCTCTCCTCGACGTTCGCCGACTGACCGCGGCCTGAGGGGACCAGTGGCCAGGCCCTGCGGGGACTGGCCGGTCCCCGCGGGCGCGGACCGCGGTCGGGCTCAGCCCTTGGTGCAGCGGGGCAGCTCGGAGGTCTTGCCCGCGCGGATGGCGTCGAGGGCCTTCACCGCGTCGTCGAGGGTGTGGACCTTGACGAGGGTGAGACCGCCGGGCACGTCCTTGGCGGCGGTCGCGCAGTTCTCCTTCGGGGTGAGGAAGTACTCGGCGCCCTTCTTGCGCGCGCCGATGGTCTTCATCTGGATGCCGCCGATGGGGCCGACCAGGCCCTCGTTGTTGATGGTGCCGGTGCCCGCGACGAACTTCCCGCCGGTCAGAGGGCCCGGAGTCAGCTTGTCGATCAGGCCGAGCGTGAACATCAGGCCCGCGCTCGGCCCGCCGACATCCGCCAGCCTGATGTTCATCCGGAACGGGAAGAGGTAGTCGGTCGCCGCCTCGATGCCCACGATGGCGCGGTTCTCGCGGGGACCCGCCTTCGCGGTGGTGATGGTCACCGGCACGGTGTACTGGGGTTCCTTGCCGCTCTTCTCCGCCAGCGCGGCCTCCTTGGCCGGGACGACCGAGAAGACGACCTTCTCGCCGGGCTTGTGCCGGGTGACCAGCTTGCCCACCTCGTCGGGCGAGCGCACCGGCGAGCCGTCGACCTTCTTGATCACATCGCCCGCGTGCAGCTTGCCCTCGGCGGGGGCGCCCTTGCGGACGGTCCCGACCACGGTGAAGGAGCGGACCGGGATCTTCAGGTGCCTCAGCGCGGCGACCTTGGCGCTCTCCTGGGACTGGCTGAACTCCTCGGCGTTCTCCTGGGTGACCTCTTCCGCGGTCTTGTCGTCCGGGTAGAGGGTGTCGTGCGGGACGACGATCTCGTCGTCCGCCAGCCAGCCGTGCATCGCCTCGAAGAGGTTCATCCGGTACTCGGACCCCGTGACGCGGACGGTGGTCATGTTCAGGTGCCCGCTGGCCTTGTAAGTGTCGTGCCCGCTGACCTGCAGCACCTGCTCGCCGTTGTGCTCGCCCAGCGTGTTGTACGTGGGCCCGGGTGACATCTCGGCGTACGGCACGGGGATGAGCAACCCCGCGCAGAGCAGCGCGATCAGCGTCATGAGTGAGGCGAGCATCGTCGCGGTGCGGCGTGGCATGGAACGACAGTACGGGACGGGTCCACCTGTCCACCGCCGGGGCCATCCGGACCAGCGCTCCGCCCGGCGCCCGCGTTGGCGGGTGCGCATGGGTACGCCGTCCGATGGACCCGGCCGGGGCGGATCAGGCGGCGTCGGAACCGGAATGAGTCCGCTCCATCGCCTCACGGAACCGGGCGTACCCGGCCAGCTCGGCGACATCCCCGCTCTTACGGTTACGCGTGGCCCAGCCCGCGTACAGCACGGCCATCACCGCGGCGACAACCGGAATGAGCAACCAGAGAAGCGCACCCACAGCGGCCTCCCGACCCCTTGTGCAACCGCAACTGACAGATGAGCAGATTAACCGTCCGCCTGATCAACGCTCACCGCAGGGTGGGGGTTACGCAACCGATGCACGGCCATCGGGGGAGCCGCCCGGCCAGGGCGGTGGTCAGCAGGCGCCGACCCAGTCCTCGGTGCCGTCCGCGAACTTCTGGTGCTTCCAGATCGGCACCTCGCGCTTGAGGTCGTCGATCAGGCGGCGGCAGGCCTCGAAGGCCTCGGCACGGTGCGGGCAGGAGACGGCGACGACGACGGCCAGGTCCCCGATCGCCAGGTCCCCGACGCGGTGGACGGCGGCCATCGCGCGCACCGGGAAGTCGGCCGCGACCTTCTCCGCGACGCGGCGCAGCTCGGCCTCGGCGGTGGGGTGGGCGGAGTAGCCGAGCGCGGCGACGTCGGCACCGCCGTCGTGGTCGCGTACGGTCCCGACGAAGAGCGCCGTCCCGCCCGCCGAGTCGTCACCGACGGCCCCGAACACCTCGTCCACCGACAGGGCGGTGTCGCGGATCGCGAGGAGACGGATCGGGTCGGCCACCGCCTGCTCACCCGGGTGCTCGTACGTGCGTGCCATGGGGTCCATCGTGCCGCACCCACCTCGGATACGGAATACCGTATTGCGGAAATCGACTTCCGAATACCTCCGGCGGCCGGTCGTGCGGATCCGGCCGCCGGTGCGCGGTCAGATGCGGCGGCGCGCCTTGCGGGCGCGGCGGACCAGGGCGGCGGTGCCCAGCAGGGCGACGGTCGCACCCGCGGCGCCCGCGGCCGTGGCGTCCTTGCGGCCGAGCCGGCGGCCCGCGACGGTGTGCCGACCGGCGACCTCCTCCAGCAGCTCGGCCAGCACCTCCTCGTTCGTCCACGCGGGACGCCAGCCCGCGGCGTGCAGTCCGCTGCCGCTGACCGCCCACGGGTGCATCGTGTAGGCCAGGTCGCCGGCCGGCGACGGGGTCAGGCCGAGCCGGTGCAGCCGGGAGGCGGCTCCGAGGGCGACGGCCGACGGCAGCTCCATGCGCCGGATGCCGGACAGCTCCTCGACCTCCTCCTGCTCGAGCCAGCCGTCGCAGCCGACCGCCAGCTCCCCCTCGACCTTCTCCAGCGCCGCGTACTCCAGCGCGCTGACCAGGTCCTCCACGTGGCAGAACTGCCAGGTGGGGCGGGATCCGGCGACCACGAGCAGCCGGGGGGACTCAAAGTAGCGGGTGAGCGCGGTGTCGGTGCCGCCGACCAGCACGGCGGGGCGCAGCACGGTGATGTTCAGCCCGGGGTGGGCACGGGGCGCCCGCCGCCCCAGGTGCTCGATCTCCAGCAGGTCGCCGACTCCGGTGGCCTCGGCGGTGGCGCGCAGCTCCGCGTCCTCGGCCAGCGGAACATCGTTGTCCGGCAGCGCGCCGTAGACCATCGCGGAGGTGCACAGCACGACCCGGTGCACCCCGGCCGCCGCGGCGGCGGTCAGCACGGTCTGGGTGCCGCGCACGTTGTACGCGGTGCGTGCGGCCGGGTCCGTACCCAGATCGAGGTCGATCGCGAGGTGCACCACCACGTCCGCGCCGCGCAGCTTGTCGGCGATGGCCGGGTCGCGGACGTCCAGCACGTGCCAATGCGCCTCGGCGACCTCACCGCGCCGCTCGTCGAGCGCCACGACCTGCTTGATCTCGTCGGATTCGACGAGTCTCCGCGTCAGCAGCGCACCGACACCGGACGCGGCGCCGGTGACCGCCACGACAGGGCGTCTGGCGGTACGGGCCGTCTCGTTTCGCGCTGCGCGAACTTCTGACTCTGGGGAACTCACCGGGCGTCTCCAGCGGTTGTCATCAGTACGTACGCGTACGACGTGTACGTACGAGGTGACGTCCATCCTGCCGCAGCCCACGGACCGGCGGAGCACCGAGCCCGGAAACGGCCGAGGTGTCTACGCTGGGTGGTGATGTCGGGCATTCGCCGCCGGTGCAGACGCCGGCGGCCCTACGAGCCGAGGAAACCCGTGAGTGACACCCCATTCGGATTCGGCCTTCCGCCGGAGGAGCCGGAGGACGGCGACAACGGCAAGAAGAAGGGCGGCCAGGGCGGCAATGAGGGCCCCGCGAATCCGTTCGGGTTCGGCGGCGGCATGGGAGGCGCGGACAACCCCTTCGCCGCGATGTTCGGCTCGCTGAACCCGAGCGATCTCGGCGCCGCCTTCCAGCAGCTGGGCCAGATGCTGTCCTACGAGGGCGGCCCGGTGAACTGGGACATGGCCAAGGACATCGCCCGGAAGACCGTCGCCGGGGGAACCGCCGACGGTGGCAAGGACGCGAGCGTCGGTCCGGCCGAGCGCGCCGCGGTCGAGGAGGCCGTGCGCCTGGCCGACCTGTGGCTGGACGGCGTGACCTCCCTGCCGTCCGGCTCGGGCGCGGCGGTGGCGTGGAGCCGTGCCGAGTGGGTCGAGGCCACCCTGCCGGTGTGGAAGGACCTGGTGGACCCGGTCGCGGAGCGGGTGGGGACGGCCATGGGCGACGTCCTGCCCGAGGAGATGCAGGCCATGGCGGGCCCGCTGCTGGGCATGATGCGCTCCATGGGCGGCGCGATGTTCGGCTCCCAGATCGGGCAGGCGCTGGGTGTCCTGGCCGGGGAGGTCGTCGGCTCCACGGACATCGGGCTGCCGCTCGGCCCGGCCGGCAAGGCCGCGCTGCTGCCGGTCAACATCGCCGCCTTCGGCTCCGGGCTCGGCGTGCCCGAGAGCGAGGTCCGGCTGTACCTGGCGCTGCGGGAGGCCGCCCACCAGCGACTGTTCGCCCACGTCCCGTGGCTGCGCTCGCATCTGTTCGGCGCCGTCGAGGGGTACGCCCGCGGCATCAAGGTCGACACCGCCAAGCTGGAGGACGCGGTCGGCCACCTGGACCCGACCCACCCCGAGCAGCTCCAGGAAGCGCTCCAGCAGGGCATGTTCCAGCCGGAGGACACACCCGAGCAGAAGGCGGCGCTGGCCCGGCTGGAGACCGCTCTGGCCCTGGTGGAGGGCTGGGTGGACGCCGTCGTGCACGCGGCCGCCGCCCCGCACCTGCCGTCGGCGGACGCGCTGCGCGAGGCGCTGCGGCGGCGCCGGGCCACCGGCGGGCCCGCGGAGCAGACCTTCGCCACCCTCATCGGTCTGGAGCTGCGGCCGCGGCGGCTGCGGGACGCCTCCAGGCTGTGGGCCTCGCTGACCGACGCACGCGGTCTGGAGGGCCGCGACGGGCTCTGGGAGCACCCGGACATGCTGCCCACGGCCGCTGACCTCGACGACCCGGACGGGTTCGTCCACCGCGAGCAGCTCGACTTCTCCGAGCTGGACAAGATGCTCGGCGAGGCGGCGGGCGGCGCCGCCACGGACAAGCCCGACCTCACCAAGCGGGACGACGAGGGCGACGGCGACCGGTGAGCCTGCACGACGACGCGGCGCGGGTGCTGGATCAGTGGCCCGCGCCGACGCCTGAACAGGAAGAGCTGCGCACCGCGTATCTGCGGCATCTGGCGGCGTACCCGGACGGCATGTGGCGGTCCAGCCGCGACGGCCACCTCACCGCCAGTGCGCTGGTGGTCGACCCGACACACGGCCGGGTGCTGCTCACGCTGCACGGGAAGCTGCGGATGTGGCTCCAGATGGGCGGCCACTGCGAGCCGGGAGACGCCCGCATCGCGGACGCCGCGCTGCGTGAGGCCACCGAGGAGTCCGGGATCGCGGGCCTGACGCTGCTGCCCGGCGGCCCGGTGCGCCTCGACCGGCACCACACGCCCTGCGCCTGGCACCTGGACGTGCAGTACGCGGCCGTGGCACCCGAGGACGCCGTCGCGGCGATCAGCGACGAGTCCTTGGACCTGCGCTGGTTCGGTTACGACGAGGTGGCGGAGGTGGCGGACGAGTCGGTCCGCCGTCTGGTGGACCGTACCCGCGCGCTGCTGTGAGACGGGCGCGGGCATCCCCGCGCCCGCCCGCACGGCGTCAGTTGTTCCAGATGTTGCCCTGGTTCTGGCCCCGGGCCCCCTGCTGGCCCATGCCGAACTGGGCGGCCATGCCCTGGCCGACGACCGCGTTCTGCGGCGGCAGCTGCTCGCTGGGCTGGACGAGGGCGTAGCCCTGGCCGAGGAAGCTCAGCTCCCAGCCCTCGCCGGTGTTGCCGCGCCGCCGCCACACGCCGGAGGAGTGCGTCTGCGCCTGCATCTGGACGCGCAGCGAGGACGACCAGGCGACGATCGCGTCGGCGTCGGCGTTGACGTACTTGTCCGGGGTGACCTGGAGCATCAGGGGCTGCCCCGAGGTCATCAGCGCGACCTTGCCCTGCCCGGAGATGTTGAGGTTGTACTTGCCGGAGCCGGAGATGCCGTACTGGCTGTCGACCGCGATCACCTCCCAGTGCAGGGTGGAGTCGAGCGCGAGGACGTAGGAGGCGTCGACGGTGAGGCCGTCGTGGTCCACGTCCACCACATGGACGTACTGCGCCAGATTGGCGAAGTAGATGCTGCCCTGGCCCGAGCAGCGCATCAGGTCCAGGCCCTCGCCGGTGTTGGCGCGGGCGCGCCGCTGCCCCTGGGTCTGGTACTCGCCGTCGAACTCGATCAGCCCCTGGTAGGCGACCATCGTGCCCTTACGGGCGAGGACGTCGTCGTGGCCGGTGAGGGCGACCCTGAGCAGCTGGGGGTTCTGCAGCGTGTAGCGGTCCTGGCTCTGGTTCTCGGTGTGGCCGAAAAGCGGGCTCTGCATGGTGTGTTCGCTCCCCCTCAGCCCCGGGCCCGGAGCCGGTCGGTACTGTCCTCGCTGGGCTGTACGACGACGAAGCCCTGCCCGGAGAAGCCCAGCTGGTACGCCTCGCCGCTGCCCCGGCCGATCATCGATGAGGCCTTGAAGCTGCGCTTGCCCTTCATCTTGAGGTTGGTGGACCACGCGACGAGCGCGTCCGGGTCCACGTACGTCTCGTCCTCACCGCGGCCGCAGTCGACGACGATCGGGGCGCCCCGGGAGGTCAGCGCGACCCAGCCGGTGCCGGAGACGCCCACGTTGAACAGGCCCTGCCCGGCGAACTTGGCCATGCCCTTGACGCGCTGCACGCCCCACTGGAGGTGCGCGTCGAAGGCGAGGAGGTTGGTCCCGTTGACCGACAGGGAGTCGCCGTTGAGGTTGACGCAGACGACGTCCGCACCGTAGTCGGCGAGGTAGAGCACCCCGTCGCCGCTGCACTTCATCAGCGGTGCGCCCTCCCCGGTCAGCCACTGGGAGGCCATCTGGCGGACGGCGGGCGGGTTCGGCTCGTACTGGACGAAGCCCTCGTACGCGACCATCGAACCGGTGCGCGCGAAGAGGTCCTGGCCGCTTTGCATGGCGACCTTGAGCATGCTGCTGCCGTGGTTCTCCATACGGGCGGAGACCGGGGTCGCGGCGTGGCCCGCGATCAGTTGCTGGTCCATGACGGTCCCCTCACACCTCGTAGGGCTGGACGACGATGAAGTTGCCGGGCGCGCCGCGGAACTGGAGGTTCACGGTCTCCCCGCTGTGGCCGGGGTAGGCGGCGCGGCGCAGCCGCACCTGGCTGGAGATGATCACCTGGGATCCGGCGGACCAGGCGACGATGGCGTTGCTGTCGGCGAACGTGGTCGGGGTGACCGGCAGCACGACCGGCGTGCCCTGGGTCTTGACCACGACGGTGCCGGTGCCCTGGAACTGCATGGTGAACAGCGCGCCCCCGGGGATGCCGTGCCCTTCGATACGGCGCACCTCGTGCTGCAGCGACTCGTCGAAGGCCAGGACGTTCTCCGCGGAGACGCAGACCGCGTCACCCTGGAGTTCGATCGGGTGGACCTCGGCAGCGTTCTCGGCGAGGAACACCTGGCCCTGGCCGGAGCAGCGCATGAGCTGCATCTCCTGGCCGGTGGCGTTGCCGACGATCCGGCCGCGGAAGCCCGCGCCCTTGTAACCGAAGTCGACCTTGCCCTGGTAGAGCACCATGGTGCCCTGGCGGGCGAGCACGGGCTGGCCGCCGATGCCGAGGTCGACGCGGATCAGCTTGGGGTTCTGCGGCGTCCAGCGCTGGCCGGTGGGCGCCTCGCGGTACTTGGCGAGAGCTGCCTGGACGCCGGGGGCCACGCCGCCCTGGGGCGGTGCTCCCTGCGGCTGGCCGGGCTGTCCGTACGGACCGGGCTGCCCGGGGAACTGCCCCGGCTGGGGCGGGAACTGCCCGGGCGCGCCGGGGAACTGGCCCGGCTGGCCGGCCTGGCCGGGGTACGGTGCAGGCTGGCCGGGCGGCGGCTGCTGGCCCGGGTACTGCCCGGGCTGGGCGTACGGAGCCGCCTGCTGCGATCCCGCGCCGAAGGGAGGCTGCGGCTGCTGACCGGGGTACTGGCCGGGCGCTCCGGCGGGTCCGGGCGGCGGGACCGCACCGCCGGGCGGGGTGATCGGCGCGGCGATCGTCGGCGCGGCGTGCATCTGCGGCGCGACGGGGGCGGCCGGCGGCGGGGTGCTGCCGGGCGGGGGCGCGAAGCCCTGCGCGGCGGACGGCTGCGGGGCGGGGGCCGGAGGCGGTGTCGCGCCCTGCGGCGGACCGAAGTCGGGGGCGGGCGGCGCGGCGGCCGGGGCGGCGAAGCCGGGCGCGGGTGCGGGCTGGCCGGGGGGCGCGAATCCCGGTGCGGCGTTCTGGGCCGGGGCGGGCGCGGGCTCGTCCTCGGCGACCTCGCCGCCGAAGTTCCGCAGCAGCGCGTCGAGGCCGCCGTCGAAGCCCTGCCCGATGGCGGCGAACCGCCATACGTCCTTGAGGTAGAAGTCGCCGAGCATCACGGCCCGCTCGGTGCTGAACTCCGCACCGGTGAAGGCGTAGCGCACGACCTCCTCGCCGCCCGCCACGACCCGGATGTAGCCGGGGCCTATCTGCGACATCTGGCCGGCGCCGTCGAGAGTCGCGGTGAAGGACAGCCGGTGGATGTGCTGCGGGATGGTGTCGAGCATCACGCGGAAGGACTCGGTGTCCCCCGCCTGCGGACCAAGCTGCTGGATCGCTTCCTCGGGCGATTTGGGCTGGTTGTAGAAGACGAAGTAGCGGTCGTCCGACAGCCGCTCGCTCGCGTCGAGCCCGAAGCAGCTGATGTCGAAGGACAGGCCGGGCCCAGCGATCTGCACACCGACGTACAGGTCCCTCCCGGCTGTCAGGTCACTGATCTTGGCCTTGTGGCCGCGCTGGAATTCCCTGGCCATACGTAACGACCGTCCCCCATCCCGGAACCGGAGAGTGCATTGCGCGCCAGGCTAACCGCTGGCGCCGACTTTGAGCGACGCCGGGGCGGTGCCGCCCGGTTCCCGGGTCCGGAGCGGGCCGGTCATTCCCGCCGGGCGGTGGGCAGGTGCGGCAGCCGGTCGGCCGCCACCACGCCCTCCAGGTAGCCGCGTGCGCGCTCGGTGCGCGGATAGGCGTCCAGCAGCCGCCAGAAGCGCGGGCCGTGGCCGGGGACCAGCAGGTGGGCGAGTTCATGGAGGAGTACGTAGTCGACGACGTACTCGGGCATGCCCTGGAGCCGGTGGGAGAGCCGGATGCTGCCCTCGGCGGGGGTGCACGAGCCCCAGCGGGTGTTCTGGTTGGTCACCCAGCGCACGGTGGAGGGCCGGGCCCGTCCCTCCAGGTACTGATCGGACAGCGAGGCGGCCCGGGCGGCCAGCTCCGTGTCGCCGAGCATCCGTTTGCTCTCCTGCGCCGCGAGCTTGTCGAGCATCACGGTCACCCAGCGGCGCTCCTCGGCCTCGGACATCCGGGCCGGGATGAGGACGATGGTGCGGTCGCCCTCGCGATAGGCGGAGACGGTTCTGCGTCGGCGGCTGCTCCTGCGGACCTCGACCGCGCGGGGCCCGGAGCCTTGCGGCTGCGTACTCGGGGCGTTGCGCTGGGGCTTCGCGGCACTGTGCAGGGGGTCGGCGGACACGCCTCGACGTTACCGGCTGGGGGCGGGCGAAGTCCCGCCCCGCACGCCGGTGGCAGGCGAACCGCTGCACGGCGTTCCTGACTTGTACGACTATTCCCCATGCCTGTGGACAACTTTCCGCGGCGGTTCCGGATCCGGCGCAAGCTGAAGCCGGATCGCACCGCGCCGGCGGTGTGACCGCGGAACAGGGGGCGGCATGCATCCGATGCTCAAGCCCGCGCTGCGGCGCGGCTGGCGGAACAGGGACACCGTGCAGTTCGGGGTCACCGCGGCACACGCGGTGGTCATGGGCCCGATGGACACCGCCACCGGCACCTTTCTGGAGCTGCTCGACGGGACGCGCGACCTGCCGCTGCTCCGGCGGGAGGCGCAGGCGCTGGGGCTGCCGGAGAGCCGGGCCGACGCACTGGTGGACCGGCTGGGCGCGGCCGGGCTGCTGGACGATCCGACCGGGGGCGGCGAGCCGGGCACCGCGCTGCGGACGGCGCGCGGCGCGTTGGACCGGCTCCGGCCGGACCTGGCGGCCGCGTCGGTGCTGCATCCCGTGCCGGGGGCCGCGATGCGGGTGCTGGGCGCACGGCGGTCGATGCGCGTGCACGTCCGGGGCGCGGGCAGGGTCGGGGCGGCGGTCGCCGCGCTGCTGTCGGCGGCGGGGGTCGGCCGGGTCGAGGTGCTGGACGGCGGCTGTGTCGAGCCGTGGGACGTCACGCCCGCCGGGCTGGCGGCGGACCAGGTCGGCGAGCGCCGGGACGTGGCGGCGCGGCGTCTGGTGCGGCGGGCGGCACCCGCGGCGCAGGCCCGTCGGCGATCGGGTGGGACTCCGGCGGCGGCCGAACCGGGCCTGGCGCTGACGGTGATCGCGCCGCGCGACGGTCTGGCGGCCTACGCTCCCGAGCCGGCGGAAGTAGAGCAGTTGCTCGGCTCCGGGGCTCCTCATCTGTACGCGGGAGTGATCGAGGCCACCGGGGTCGTGGGGCCGCTCGTGGTGCCGGGCGTCACTCCCTGCGCGGGATGCGTCGCGGCCGACCGCGCCGAGCGGGAGCCGTACTGGGGGCGGCTGCTCGCGCAGTGGCGCTCCGGACGCCGTCCGGCGGTGCCCGCCTGCGACACGGCGCTGGCCACCGTGGTCGCAGGCGTCACCGCGGCCCATGCGCTCAGCTTCCTCGACGGGCAGCTGCCGCCCACCGCGGGGTCGCGCCTGGAGCTGGTGCTGCCCGCTCTGACCTGGCACGCGCGATCCATCCGGCCGCACCGGAACTGCGGCTGCGGGGCCGGGGGTAGTGCGGATGAGGGATATGCCTCAGCAGCGCAGACGTCGCACGCAACAATGGCCGGGTGACCGGCGTCCGCTGAGTGGGCGACGGGGGTCCGGGGGGCACCTCCCGGGGACGGCTCAGCTGTAGGAAGTTGGAGGGGCGCATGTCTGATCTTCCGCGCAAGGCGATCACACGTACCGCCAAGTTGGCCGCGCTGCCGTTGGGGTTCGCCGGACGTGCGACGTGGGGACTCGGCAAGCGGATCGGGGGGCGTCCGGCCGAGATCGTCGCCCGCGAGCTGCAACAGCGCACGGCGGAGCAGCTGTTCAAGGTGCTCGGGGAGTTGAAAGGCGGTGCGATGAAGCTCGGGCAGGCGATGTCCGTCTTCGAGTCCGCGCTGCCGGAGGAGATCGCCAAGCCGTATCGCGCGGCCCTGACCAAACTGCAGGAAGCGGCGCCGCCGATGCCCGCCCACACCGTCCGGTCGGCGCTGGCGGAGCGGCTGGGCCCGGACTGGCGCGAGCTGTTCCAGGAGTTCGACGAGAAGCCGGCGGCCGCGGCCTCGATCGGCCAGGTGCACCGCGCGGTATGGCACGACGGCCGTGAGGTCGCGGTGAAGGTGCAGTACCCGGGGGCGGGCGAGGCCCTGCTGTCGGACCTGAACCAACTGAGCCGCTTCGCCAAGGTGCTGGCGCCGCTGGTGCCGGGGCTGGACGTCAAACCGCTGATCGCGGAGCTGCGCGATCGGGTCGCGGAGGAGCTGGACTACGAACTGGAGGCGCGCTCCCAGCAGGCGCACGCGGAGGAGTTCGCCGACGACCCCGATGTGGTGGTGCCCGCTGTGGTGCACCAGGCCGAGAAGGTGCTGGTCACCGAATGGCTGGAGGGCATTCCGCTGTCCGAGGTGATAGCCGGGGGCACCCCCGAGGAGCGGGACCGGGCCGGTCAGTTGCTGACCCGCTTCCTCTTCTCCGGCGCCTCCCGTACGGGACTGCTGCACGCCGACCCGCACCCGGGAAACTTCCGGCTGGTCACCTCGGAGGCCCCGGAGGGGCCGGCGGAGAAGTGGAAGCTCGGGGTGCTGGACTTCGGGACGGTGGACCGGCTGCCGGACGGGCTGCCCGCGGAGATCGGGATCGCCCTGCGGATGACTCTGGAAGGCGACGCCGAGGGCGTGTACGCCTTGATGCGTGAGGAGGGATTCGTCAAGCCGTCGATCGAGCTGGACCCGGAGGCCCTGCTCACCTATCTGCAGCCGATGATCGAGCCGGCGCAGGTGGAGGAGTTCGAGTTCACCCGCACGTGGCTGCGCGGGCAGGCGGCTCGGGTCGCGGACCGCAAGTCGCCGCTGTACGAACTGGGCAACCAGATCAATCTGCCGCCGTCCTACCTGCTCATCCACCGGGTGTGCCTGAGCACGATCGGCGTGTTGGCTCAACTGGGTGCGACGGTGGCGCTGCGTGCCGAACTGGAGGACTGGGTGCCGGGGTTCCTGCCCGCGGAGGACGCGGAAGTGGAGGCAGAGGCGGAGACGGAGACGGAGGAGACTCCGGTCTGAGGGGCGGCGGCCGGGCCCCGCAGCGGGCCGCGACGATGCGGGGCCCGGCCGCCCGCCCGCGTGTGCGGGCCGGGCCTGCCACCTGCCGCGAGGGGGACGCTCCCTACCACCAGGAGGAGTCGAGACGGCTCTCGATGGCCCGGATGTTGTCGCGCGCGCAATCGACGCAGAAGTAGCAGCGCCGGCGGTTCTCGACGGAGCAGGTCCAGTTCAGCGGCATACCCTCGGCGACCGCGCCGCAGCGGGCGCAGGTGACGGTCTCGGACTCCAACTGCACGGCGTCATGCGTGTTCTGGTCCACCTGGAGACGATATCTCCGACGGTCACGCACGGATGGCTAACGCGCCCTCGTCACCCCCTTCGGGGGAGGGTGGTACGCCCGAGGGCCGGTCGTGTGAACCGGCCCTCGGGGTGTGGGTGGGTGTGTGCGGGGCGGCCAGGGTCAGTGCATGACCGCCATGGCCAGCGCTCGGCGGGCGCGGAGCGAGGCGCGCTCGGCCCGGCGCTGCATCCGGCGGGCGGCGGCGAGCCGGACGGCTGCGCGTTGAGACTCCGCCTCGTGCAGTCGTTCACGCATATGGGCACGGGCCAGGGCTTCTGGGATGAGTTGCATTTCTCGGGTCCTGTTCTGGCGCGACTCGGTCGCACCGGCGTTACGGGCGGTGGTGAAGGGGGCCGGCTCGTTGGCGGACGGCGTCATGGTCGGGTCCTGCTTCTTGGGGTCGTGCGTCGAGGGTCGGTCGATCGTTCCGGCGGTGATCATGCGGCGACCGGGTTCTTGCGCGGGCGGCCACGCGGCCGCTTGCGGGCGACGACGACCCCCTGGACGAACAGCTCGCCGCCCCAGACGCCCCAGGGCTCACGACGGTCCTTGGCTCCGGCCAGGCATGCCTCGCGCAGCGGACAGGTCTGGCACAGGGACTTGGCGTACTCGACGTCGGCCGGCGACTCGGCGAAGAAGACCTCCGGGTCGTAGGAGCGGCACGGTACGGCTACGCCGAGGTTCTCGATGGCGTCGTCGAGCTCGGTCAGCGTGGTCGCGGGCGGGGTCAAGGAGTCCTCCGAGAGGTCGGGCGGGGGGATCAGGTCGGTCGATACGGACGGGGTGTGCGCCTTGAGTTGCACGGTGTGTGTTCCTCGTCTCTTCGTTCCGGCTGGTAGGCGGGGGTCGGGGTCTCCTGGCCCCGCCGGGGCAAATCAAAAGGGCCGCGGATCCCGGTGTGGGTTCCGCGGCCCTGGAAGGTGCCGACCTGATCGTGGATCAGGCTGGATGACTCCAGGGTTCGAGCCCGCGGAAGGCCCACATGGGGTGGTGGTGCTGCTGCGTCGTCTGGAAACCGGCACCATTGGCCGCCGTCGCAAAGGCATAGGCATTCGCCTGCGCCACTGCCGCTACCTCAGGTGCCTTGGTCGGTCGCTCGCTGATGCGCGCTTCCAGGGATCCGGACAGACCGGTGCCCTGAAGAAGCAGGGAAGAGCCGAGCGGGCAGGCGAAGACGACCGAGCGATCGGTCATTTTGGTGGTCTTGATGAAGCTGATCACTGTCCTCGCCTCCTCTCGGCGTCTCAGGGACTGGTCGGAACCAGTCCGCGCGTGGCTGTACGACACGGATCCAGCAGACTTTGGAAGGCCCGTTGTCTCCGTGCTCGGAAGGCTATGACTATGCCCTCCGCGGGCGCAAACTATTTTTCCAACGACTTTCCGGGGGTGTCGCGACCGCCCTCGGAAAGATCGCCCAGCGGGTCCCGTACGGGGTCCGCCCCGGCGCACAGTGCCAGAACCTCGGCACCGAACGCGTCGAGCTTGCGCCTTCCTACTCCAGAGATGCCGGAAAGCTCCGGTGCGGTTCCCGGAACGGCCTCGGCAATCGCGAGCAGCGTCTTGTCGGTGAAGACGCAGTAGGTGGGCTGGCCCAGTTCCCTGGCGCGCTCCGCCCGCCAGTCGCGCAGTCGCTCGTACAGCCCCTCGTCCAGTTCGGACGGGCAGTCCTCGCAGCGCATGAGCTTGATCTCACCCGCGTCGGTCAGCGTCCGGCCGCACACCCGGCAGTGCGCCGGGGTCCGCCGCCTGCGCACCCGGCCGGCACCCCGCTCGACACCGCCGGCGCTCTCCCCGGCGAGGGCGGGCCGATAGGCCGAGCCGGTGGCGGCGGACCCCGGCCGCAGTCCCTTGAGGAAGCGGCTGGGCTTGCGTCCCGCACGGCCGCCGGGGGCCCGGCTGAGCGACCAGGAGAGCGTGAGGTGGACGCGTGCCCGGGTCACGCCGACGTAGAGCAGCCGCCGCTCCTCCTCGATCTGCCGGTCCGTCCTGGCGTAGGTGATCGGCATCATGCCCTCGGTCAGGCCGACCAGGAAGACGGCGTCCCACTCCAGGCCCTTGGCGGCGTGCAGTGAGGCGAGCGTCACACCCTCCAGGGTCGGGGCGTGCTGGGCGCTCGCGCGCTCGTCCAGCTCCGCGACGAGGTCGCCGAGCGTGGCGTCCGGCCTGGCCCGCACGAAGTCCTCAGCGAGCCGCACAAGGGCCGCCAGGGACTCCCAGCGGTCCCGCACCGCCCCCGATCCGGCCGGGGGCTCCGGCGTCCAGCCGCGCGTGCCGAGCACGGCACGGACCTGGGAGGGGATATCCGCGTCCAGCAGCGCCGGGTCGCTGCCCCCGGCGCGGGCCGCGCCGCGCAGCAGCAGCCCCGCCTCACGCACCTCGGGCCGCTCGAAGAACCGCTCGGCGCCGCGCAGCTGGTAGGGCACCCCGGCGTCGGCGAGCGCCTGCTCGTACAGCTCGGACTGGGCGTTGACCCGGTAGAGCACCGCGATCTCGCTCGGCCGCACCCCGGAGTCGATCAGTCGGCGGATCCGGCGTGCGGTGCCCTCGGCCTCGGCGGGCTCGTCCCCGTACTCGGTGTAGACCGGGTCGGGGCCCGCGGGCCGCTGGGACACCAGCTCCAGCCGGTGGTCGGCGGCGCGGCCGCTGGCCTGGGCGAGCAGGCCGTTGGCCAGGTGCACGACCTGGGGGGTGGACCGGTAGTCGCGGACCAGCTTGACCACGGTCGCCCCGGGGTGGCGGGTGCGGAAGTCCAGCAGATGGTCGGGGGTGGCGCCGGTGAACGAGTAGATGGTCTGGCTGGCGTCACCGACCACGCACAGGCTGTCCCGGTCGCCGAGCCACAGCTCCAGCAGCCGCTGCTGGAGCGGGCTGACGTCCTGGTACTCGTCGACCACGAAGTGCTGGTACTGGCGGCGCACCTGGTCGGCGATGTCCGGCCGCTCCTGGAGCACGCCGACGGTGAGCAGCAGCACATCCTCGAAGTCGATCACGCCCCGGTCGCGCTTGAGCTGTTCGTACCCCGCGTAGACGCGGGCGATCTCGGCGGCGTCGCGCGGGGCCTCCCGGCCCGCCTTCGCGGCGGCCGCCGGGTAGTCCTCGGGCACGGTCTGGGTGACCTTGGCCCATTCGATCTCGCCGGTGACATCCCGCAGCTCGTTGCGGTCCAGGCGGATGCGGGCACGCGCGGCGGCCTCCGAGACGACCTGGACCTTGCGCTCGACCAGCCGCGGCAGGTCGCCGCCGACCGCCTTCGGCCAGAAGTACTGGAGCTGGCGCAGCGCGGCGGAGTGGAAGGTGCGCGCCTGGACCCCGCCCGCGCCCAGCTGCCGCAGCCGGCCGCGCATCTCGCCCGCGGCGCGGTTGGTGAAGGTGACGGCGAGCACGCTCGCGGGCTGGAGGATGCCCGCGCGCACCCCGTAGGCGATCCGGTGGGTGATCGCGCGGGTCTTGCCCGTGCCCGCTCCGGCCAGCACACACACCGGCCCGTGCAGGGCCAGGGCCACCTCGCGCTGCTCGGGGTCCAGCCCGTCGAGCACCGCGTCGGCATCCCCCGGCGGAGCCGCGTACTCGCTCGGTGCGGCCCCTGGGAAGAGGGTGGAAGGCGTTGCTGCTGTCACCCCGCCATGCTGCCAGGTCCCCGGCGGCGGCCGGTCCCGCTCATCCACAGGCAGGCACCGCCGGTCATACTTATCCGCCTGCCGATGCGCTCCGCCCGCTGCCGGGAATGGCCAGGGGCCAGTGCGCGTTGGACCACTGAAACCATGGCAAGCCCCCCGCCTGACCCAAGGAGCCAAAACCGATGCAGGGCACTGTGACGATGTACAGCACCACCTGGTGCGGCTACTGCCGCCGCCTGAAGAGCCAGATGGACCGCGAGGGGATCGCGTACACGGAGATCAACATCGAGCAGGACCCGGAGTCGGCGGCGTTCGTGGAGAAGGCGAACGGCGGCAACCAGACGGTGCCGACGGTGCTCTTCGCCGACGGTTCCACGCTGACCAACCCCTCTCTGGCGCAGGTCAAGGCCAAGATCGGCTGATCAGCCCTGCGGCAGTGGCTCGCCGTACCACATCTCCACCAGGCGGGCCGCGATGGAGATCCCGGACGGAGGCAGCACCTCTCCGGACTCGAACGCGGCCCGCAGCTCGTCCCGGGAGAACCAGCGCGCCTCGTGGATCTCCTCGCCGTCCACCTGGATCCGCGAGGAGGTGGCACGGGCCATGAAGCCCAGCATCAGGCTGGACGGGAAGGGCCACGGCTGGCTCGCCACGTACTCCACCGACCCGACCGTCACGCCCGCCTCCTCCGCGACCTCGCGGACCACGGCCTGCTCGATCGACTCCCCCGGCTCCACGAAGCCCGCCAGGGTGGAGAAGCGCCCCTCCGGCCAGTGCACCTGCCGCCCGAGCAGCGCCCGGTCCCGGTCGTCGGTCACCAGCATGATCACGGCCGGGTCGGTGCGCGGGTAGTGCTCGGCGCCGCACGCCGGGCAGCGCCTGATGTGCCCGGCCGCCGCGATGACCGTGCGCTCGCCGCAGCGCGAGCAGAAGCGGTGCATGCGCTGCCAGTTCTCCAGCGCCACAGCGTGCGCCAGCAGCCCGGCGTCCCGCTCCGACAGCAGCGCGCCCGCCTCCCGCAGCCCGGCCGGGCGCGCCGACTGGTCCATCCGGCCCGGCAGCGCGTCCTTCTGGAGCGCGAAGTAGCGCACGCCGCCCTCGTCCGTGCCGAGGAAGTAGCGGTGGGTCTCGGTGGGCGGGGCCTCGAACGCCGGGGTCATCACCAGCTCGGTGCGGCCGTCCGGGGCGTCGTCGATCAGGGCCTGCCCGCCGGAGACCACGAACACCCGCGTCGTGGGGTGGCTCCACGCCGCGGCGAGCCACGCCTCGTCCAGTCGGTGGTGCGCGGCGCGGTCGATGCCGCTCTCGGCGGTGAGCGCGATCGGCCGGGCGGCGCGTTGATCGGTCCAGGTGGTCACGGCTGCTTCCAACTCCCCCTACGACGGCGACTTCGGCTGTTGCGTAACGACACGGGTTCGGGTTCTGCGTAACGGCACGGGCTCGGGCTCCGCGTGACGGCTCGGGCGGCTGGGCGCGCGGCGGCGCCGGCTAGTCCGCCGGTGCGGGGCGCCAGCTCTCCGCGAGGTCGCCCCACAGATAGGCGGTCGTCTCGACGCCCTTCATCAGCAGGTCCAGCTCGACCTTCTCGTTGGGCGCGTGCCAGCCGTCGGACGGCACGGAGATCCCCAGGAACAGCACCGGCACCCCGAGCACGTCCCGCAGGTCGGCGGCCGGTCCCGAACCCCCCTCGCGCGTGAAGCGGATCTTCTGCCCGAAGGCGCGTCCCATGGCCCGTACGACGGACTGGAGCGCCGGGTGGTCCAGCGGCGTGAGGCAGGGGCGGGTCGCGCCCCAGAAGGTGATCTCGTGGCGGATGCCGGCCGGGAGGCGCTCGGCCACCCAGGCCCGCACCGACTTCTGGACGGCGTCCGCGTCCTGGCCCGCGACCAGCCGGAACGACAGCTTCAGCTGCGCGGCGGACGGGACGATCGTCTTGCCGCCGGGGCCCTGGTAGCCGCCGCCGATGCCGTTGACCTCGGCGGTCGGCCGGGCCCAGACGCGCTCCAGCGTGGTGTGCCCGGCCTCGCCCAGCGTGGCGTGCGAGTGGGCCGTACGCAGCCAGGCCGACTCGTCGAAGGGCAGCTCGGCGAAGAGCTCGCGCTCGGCCTCGGTGAGCTCTTCCACGCCGTCGTAGAAGCCGGGGATCGCCACCCGGCGGTCGGCGTCGTGCAGCGCGGCGGCCAGCCGGGCGGCCTCCATGGCCGGGTTGGGGACCGCGCCGCCGAAGGAGCCGGAGTGGATGTCCTGGTCCGGGCCGTACAGGTCGATCTGGCAGTCGGTGAGACCGCGCATTCCTGTGCAGACCGTCGGGGTGTCCGCCGACCACATGCCGGTGTCGGAGACGATCACCGCGTCGCACGCGAGGCGGTCGGCGCGGGCGCTCACCAGCGCGGGGAAGTTCGGCGAGCCGGACTCCTCCTCGCCCTCGACGAGCAGCTTGACGTTGACGGCGGGGGCGGTGCGGCCGGTGGCGGCCAGGTGCGCCCGGATGCCGAGGGTGTGGAAGAACACCTGGCCCTTGTCGTCGGCGGCGCCGCGCGCGTACAGCCTGCCGTCGGAGACGACGGGTTCGAAGGGGTCGGTGTGCCAGCCGTCCTCGCGGGCGGCGGGCTGCACGTCGTGGTGTCCGTAGACCAGCACGGTCGGCGCGCCGGGGTCACCGGACGGCCACTCGGCGAAGACGGCCGGTGCGCCGGGGGTGTCCCACACTTCCACGATGGGGAAACCGGTCTCCGCCAGTTTGTCCGCGAGCCACTGGGCACTGCGCCGGACGTCCTCGGCGCGGCCGGGGTCGGCCGACACGGAAGGGATGCGCAGCCACTCGGCGAGGTCGTCGAGGAAGGCGGCGCGGTGGCCGTCGACGAAGGCGCGGACCACGGTGTCCGGGGTGTTGCTCATGGGGACGAGCCTATCGGCCCGGCGGCGCGAGACGCTCCGAGGTCCCCGGTGACCCGGTCCCGGGAGGGGGGTCCTCGCCGGTGAGGATGCGCTCGAGGGCCGGCCGGTCCGGGAGGTCGGTGGGGCGGACGACCTCGCCGTCGCGGACGTACAGGAACGCGGCCGTCACCGCGGAGAGCGGCAGCCCGTGCCGCTCGGCCCAGGCGAGGCGGTAGACCGCGAGCTGGAGCGGGTCGGCGTCGTGCGACCGGCCGGTCTTCCAGTCGACGATCTCGTACGTGTCCCCGTCGGTGCCCCGCTCCCGGTAGACCGCGTCGATCCGGCCGCGGATCGTGCGGCCCGCCAGGACGAGCTGGAACGGCGCCTCGACGCGGTACGGCGTGCGCTTGGCGTACGGGGTGCGGGCGAACGCCTCCTTCAGCTCCGCCAGGTCCCGCTCGTCCGCGATCTCCGGTTCGTCGTCCGCGCCGCCCGGCAGCTCGTCGGGCCCGAGCAGGGGCAGCGGCAGTTCCTCGAAACGCGACTCCACCCACGCGTGGAAGCGCGTGCCACGGCGCGCGGCGGGCTGCGGCGGCCGGGGCATGGGGCGGGCCAGCTCCTCCGCGAAGCCGTCCGGGTCGGCGGCGAGCCGCAGCAGCTGTGTGGCGCTCAGCACGGGCGGTATGGGGACCTCGCGTACGGTCGCGCGGGCGCGCCGCAGCTCACCGGCCAGGGCGTCGAGGTCCCGGTCCCAGGAGGCCGCCAGCCTGGCCTCCTCGGGCACCAGGGGCTCGTCGTCTTCCGGCCGCCGGGCCTCGTGCTGCGGCCGCCTGGGCGCGGGCACGGAGGGGCCGCCGCCGGGGCGCGGGGGCCGGGGCTCCGCCCCAGACTCCGGAGGAACACCGTCATACAGATCGTCGTCCGGCGGCGGGGGCCAGTCCGGGTCCTCGGGTGGCTCGGGCCACGCGTCCTCCTGCCGCTGGGGAGCCCGCACCGCACGGTCAAGGCGGTCCAGGTGGCTCAGAACCGCATCCGCCGCGCGGCGGCGCCTGGCCAGCGCGTCCGGGTCCAGGGGCAGCGGCCACACCCGGTCGGTGGCCACGGCGGCGCGCAGGGCCGGGTTCTCCTCGTCCTCGCCCGGCGGCTCCGCCCACGCCTCGACCTCGCCGTGGTCCGCGCCCGCCTCGCAGTGCGCGCGCAGCGCCTCGAGGAACGCCGACGGTCCGCGCGGCTTCTTCTGGGTAGGTCCCCACCAGTGGCCGGAGCCGAGCAGCAGGGAGCGGGGGCGGGTGAAGGTGACGTACCCCAGACGCAGTTCCTCGGTGCGCTGGTGCTCCTTCATGGCGTCCTTGAAGGCCGCCATGCCCTTGCTGTGCCAGGCGTCGACGTCCGGGAGGGTCGCGGCGTCACCGCGCAGGGCGTGCGGCAGCACCTTCGCGTGTCCCGTCCAGGACTCCCGTGCCTGCTCGCTGGGGAACTGCCTGGCGACCAGGCCGGGGACCGCCACCACGTCCCACTCCAGGCCCTTGGACTTGTGGGCGGTGAGCACCTTGACGGTGTTCTCGCCCCCGGGGAGGGCGTTGTCCAGGCCCTTCTCGTACTGAGCGGCGGTGCGCAGGAAGCCGAGGAAGGCCAGCAGCGTGGACTCGCCGTCCAGGGCGGCGAAGTCGGCGGCGACGTCCAGGAAGTTGTGCAGCGTCTCGCGGCGGCGGGCGGCCAGCGCGTGCGGCGAGGCCGACAGCTCGACCTCGAGACCGGTGACCGCGAGCACCCGGTGGAGCACGTCCATGAGCGGATCGGCGAGGCAGCGGCGCAGGTCGCGGAGCTCGGCGGCGAGCCGGGCGAAGCGCACCCGCGCCTCGGTCGAGAAGGGCAGCCCGTCGTCGCCCGCTCCCCCGCCCTCGCCTACCGGTCCTCCAGGGCTGAGGAACGTGTCGAGGGCGTCCGCGAGAGAGACGACCTCGGCCGGGTCCACGCCCTCGACCGCCTCGGCGAGCCGCCGGTCGGGGTCCGCCCCGGCGTCGTCGCCGTGTCCGGTCCGTACGAGCAGGCGGGCGCGGCGGCCGAGCAGGGCCAGGTCGCGGGGGCCGATGCGCCAGCGCGGGCCGGTCAGCAGCCGTACGAGCGCGGCGTTGGCGGACGGGTCCTGGAGCACCTCGCACACGGCGACGAGATCGGCGACCTCCGGCAGGTGCAGCAGCCCGGACAGGCCGACCACCTCCACCGGGACGTCCCGCGCCACCAGGGCGCCCTGGATCTCGGCGAAGTCCGTGGCGGTGCGGCACAGGACCGCGATCTCGCCCGGCGGAGTGCCGGTGCGCACCAGATGGGCGAGGGAGTCGGCGAGCCAGGCGAGCTCCTCCGCGTGGGTGGGCAGCAGGGCGCAGCGCACCAGCCCCTGCTGCTCTGCGCCGGGGGCGGGGCGCAGCGCCTCGACGCCCTCGTGGAGGGCGCGCAGCGGCGCGGCCAGGGTGTTGGCGAGGGCGAGGAGACGACCGCCGCTGCGCCGGTTCTCACTGAGGGCGAAGCGCCGCGCGGGGCGGCCGTCGGAGTGCCGGAAGTGCTCGGGGAAGTCGTCCAGGTTCGCCACGGAGGCGCCGCGCCAGCCGTAGATGGCCTGGCAGGGGTCGCCGACCGCGGTGACGGCATGCCCGGTGCCGTCGCCGAAGAGGCCGGACAGCAGCAGCCGCTGGGCGACGGAGGTGTCCTGGTACTCGTCCAGCAGCACGACCGTGAACTCCTCGCGCAGCATCCGGCCGACCTCCGGCCGGGTGCGGGCGAGGGTGGCGGACAGCGCGATCTGGTCGCCGAAGTCCAGCAAGTCCCGGCGGCGCTTCTCGGCGCGGTAGGACTCGACGAGGGAGAGCAGCTCCAGGCGGGCGCGGGCGGCCTCGGGCGCCTTGCGCAGCGCCTCGTTGGTGAGCTTGACGCCGTCGAGCGCGGCCAGCAGCTCGGTGTCGTACTCCCGCAGCCGCTCGGCGGGCACCAGGTGCTCGGCGAGCTCCCCGTCCAGGGCGAGCAGGTCGGTGACGAGGTCGGCGAAGGGCCGGGTGAGCGCCGGATACGGGCCGGGGGCGGTGCGCAGCACCTGGGCGGCGAGCTGGAAGCGGGTGGCGTCGGCGAGCAGCCGGGCGGTCGGTTCGAGACCGACGCGCAGTCCGTGGTCCTTCAGCAGCTGTCCGGCGAAGGCGTGGTAGGTGGAGATCCGGGGTTCGCCCGGGGCCTGCTCGGGGTCGGCGAGGGCCTGGCCGGAGTCGGCACGAGCCTGGCCGGAGTCGGCACGAGCCTGGCCGGAGTCGGCGGGGACCCGGCCGGAGTCGGGAGCCCGGCCGGAGTCGGCGGGGGACGGATCGGGATCGGTGACACCGGCCTTGACCAGGGCCTTTCGCACCCGTTCCGCCAGCTCTCCGGCGGCCTTGTTGGTGAAGGTCAGGCCCAGCACCCGCGCGGGCTCGACCTGGCCGGTGCCCACCAGCCACACGACCCGCGCGGCCATCACCGTCGTCTTGCCGGAGCCGGCTCCGGCCACGATCACCTGCGGGGCGGGCGGCGCGGTGATGCAGGCCGTCTGCTCCGGGGTGAACGGGATGCCGAGGAGCTCCTTGAGCTGCTCGGGGTCCGTGAGGCGTGGTGACACCCGAAAGAGGCTAGCCGCAGCCGCCGACAGCGAGGGGCGCCTGTGGATAAGGGGGCGTCTGTGGATAAGTGGGGGCCGGGGGCTACTCCACGACGTGGCGGCCCTCGGGCCGCGCGCTGCACGCGTGCCGGAACGCGCAGCGACCGCAGTGGTCGCCCGTGGTCGGGGTGAAACGCTCGTCCAGGACGCGGCCCGCCGCGTCGGCGAGCAACTCGCCGACCCACTCCCCGCTCAGCGGCTCCTGGGCCTGCACCTTGGGCACGGCCTCGCCGCCGTCCTTCTTGGCGGCGGCCTGCCGGAGCTGGACGAGTTCGGCGCCGCCCGGCTGGGGGCGGGCGCCGTCGAAGAGGTCGTCCACCGCGCCCTCGCGGACGGCGAGCTGGTAGACCGCGAGCTGCGGATGCCGGGCCACGGCATCCCGGGCGACGGGCTGCCTGCCAGTCTTGAAGTCGACGACGTACGCGTGTCCGGCGTCGTCCCGCTCGACCCGGTCCATGCTGCCGCGGATCCGCACCTGGTGGGCGCCGGCCTCCAACGTGACGTCGAAGTCGTGCTCCGTGGCGACGGGGGTGCGGCCGCCGCGCTCCATGACGTGCCAGCGCAGGAACCGCTCCAGCGCCGCCCGCGCGTTCTCCTTCTCCTGCCGTGACTTCCACGGCGCGTCGAAGGCGAGGGCCTCCCATACGGAGTCCAGTCGCTCCATGAGGACGGCCAGATCGGCCGGGGTGCGCCCGGAGGCCACCTCGTCGGCCAGTACGTGCACGACGTTGCCGAACCCCTGGGCGGCGGTCGCGGGCTCGTCGGCCTTGACCTCCCGGCCCAGGAACCACTGGAGGGAGCAGGTGTTCACCAGCTGGTCCAGTGCGCTGCCGGACAGCGCGACGGGCCGGTCGCGGTCGCGCAGCGGGGCCGCGCCGTGCGTCGGCTCGTCCAGGCCCCACCAGCGGGAGGGGTGGGCCGCCGGGACGAGCGGCTGGCCGTCGTCGCGCAGCGCCGCGAGCCGGGCCAGCCGCCGGGCGGCGGCGTCCCGCAGCGCGTCCGAGGCGTCCGGGTCGACGGTGGTGGCGCGCAGCTCGGCGACGAGCGCGGCGACGGACAGCGGGCGGCGCGGGCGGTGGGTGACGTCGACGGGCTCGACGCCCAGTTCGGCGAGGAAACGGGAGGGCTGGTCGCCGTCCTCGGCGGCGGCCTTGACGGCGGTGGCGACCAGGCGTTCGCGGGCCCGGGTGGCCGCGACGTAGAACAGCCGCCGCTCCTCGGCGAGCAGCGCGCCCTGGGACAGCGGCTCGGCCAGCCCGTCCCGGCCGATGCGGTCGGCTTCGAGCAGCGAACCGCGCCGCCGCAGGTCGGGCCAGAGCCCTTCCTGCACGCCCGCGACCACCACCAACCGCCACTGGAGGCCCTTGGCACGGTGCGCGGTCATCAGGCGTACGGCGTCGGGGCGGACGGCGCGGCCGGAGAGGGTGTCGGCGGCGATGTCCTGGGCGTCGAGCTCCTCCAGGAAGTTGAGCGCGCCGCGGCCGCCGGTCCGCTCCTCGGCGCGGGCGGCGGTCTCGAAGAGCGCGCATACGGCGTCCAGGTCGCGGTCGGCGTTGCGGCCGGCGGCGCCGCCGCGGTGCGCGGCCTGCCGCAGACGCTGCGGCCAGCGGGTGCCGTCCCACAGCTCCCACAGCGCCTGCTCGGCGGTGCCGCCGTCGGCGAGCAGCGTGCGCGCGCGGCGCAGCAGCAGGCCGAGTTGCCGCGCCGCGCGCGCGTAGGAGGCGTCGTGGGCGACCAGCCGCTCGGGTTCGGCGAGCGCTTCGGCGAGCAGGACGTCGGACGGGCGCGGCACGGCGGCCCCGGCGGCGCGCTCCTCTTCGCGCAGGGCACGGCCGAGGCGGCGCAGGTCGGCGGCGTCCATGCCGCCGAGCGGGGAGGTGAGCAGGGCGAGCGCGGTCTCGGCGTCCATGCCGGACGCGCCGCCTGCCGACGCGGATCCCTCGGTTCCGGTGCCGTGGCCGCCTTCTGGGACGCCCGCGCCATCGGCGCCTTCGTGATCGTCTTCCACCGACGCAGGCCCCGGCGCCCCGACGCCATGCCCGCCCTCCTGATCGCCCTCCGCCGACGCGGGCCCCGGCTCATCGGCGCCGTCCTCGGGAAACGCGCCGACCGGTCCGGTCCCCGCCGTGTCCCGCAGGGCCGCCGTCGCCGCCACGCGCAGGGCCGTGAGCAGCGGGGCCACCGCCGGTTCGTTCCGGAGGGGGATGTCGTCGCCGTCCACGTCCACCGGTACGCCCGCGGCCGTCAGCGCGCGGCGCACGCCCGGCAGCGAGCGGCCTCCGGCGCGTACCAGGACGGCCATGTCGCGCCATGGCACCCCGTCCTCCAGGTGGGCGCGGCGCAGGACGTCGGCGATGTTGTCCAGCTCCGCCCCGGCCGTCGGGTACGTGTACGCCTCGACCCGGCCGCCGGGCCGCGCGGCAGCCAGGTCGCGGTGCGCGCGGACCGCGTCCGCCGGAAGCCTGGTCAGCGGCATCCGCTGGGCGATCAGCCGGGTGGCGGCCAGCAGGGCGGCGCCCGAGCGCCGGGACGTGCCGAGGACGGCCACGGGCGCCGGTGTGCCGTCGGTGCGCGGGAAGGCGTGCGGGAAGTCGAGGATGCCGCCCACGTCGGCGCCGCGGAAGGCGTAGATCGACTGGTCGGGGTCGCCGAAGACGACGAGCGTGCGGCCCGTCCGCCGTCCGGCATCGCCTCCGGCCGAAGGCCCGCCGCGTCCGGGCTCCCGGGTGCCCGACAGCGCGTGCAGCAGCCGCACCTGTGCCACGTCCGTGTCCTGGTACTCGTCGACGAAGACCGCGTCGTAGGCCCCGGCCAGCTCCGCCGCGACGTGCGGGCGCTCGGCGAGCAGCACCGCCCGGTGCACCAGTTCGGCGTAGTCGAGGACGCCCTGGGCGTCGAGGACGTCGAGGTACTCGGCGAGGAAGGCCGCGGCGGCGCCCCAGTCGGGCCGCCCGGTCCTGGCGGCGAAGGCGCCGAGGGCGTCGGGGCCCAGGCCCAGTTCGCGGCTGCGCGCGAGGACCGCGCGCACCTCGTCGGCGAAGCCCCGCGTGGTCAGGCAGGCACGCAGTTCGTCCGGCCAGTGGGCGGTGGCCCGGCCCTCGCGGGCGAGCTCGGTCTGGCCCGCGAGGAGTTCCCTGACGACGACGTCCTGCTCCGGACCGGACAGCAGCCGCAGCGGATCGGCGAAGAGGTCGGCGTCCTGGTGGGCGCGGACCAGGGCGTAGGAGTAGGAGTGGAAGGTAGTGGCCTGGGGGGCGCGTGCGCCCCCAGACGCGCCGCCATCCGATCGCGCAGGTCGACCGCCGCCTTGCGGCTGAACGTCAGCACCAGCAGTCGATCGGGGTCGGCGCCCCGCCGTACGCGCTCGGCGACCGCCTCCACCAGCGTGGTGGTCTTGCCGGTGCCCGGTCCGGCGAGCACCAGGAGCGGCCCGTCCGCATGGTCGACCACGGCACGTTGCCGGGCGTCCAGGACAGGAGGGGTGACCGGCCCCGGGCGGGTACGTACCAGACGGTACGTACCCGTGGACGGCTGCCGCGCCTGCCGCTGCCGCGCAAGGGACGAGGAGGAGGAGCTCACGTGGATCGCCGGTCCTGGTGGGTGTGCTGGGTTTCGAACGGCCGCATGCGGCACAGCCGTGTCCGGTACGACCGGATCCGCCGGGTGGTGGCCGGGCGGTGAGGCCGGTCGGCGTGCCGCGGGCGGCACAGGGCTCCCCCGACGCTACGCCAGTGCGGGCGGGGGCCGGTCGGCCGCGCCCTCCTGTGCGGCGGCGGTCCGCCGCGCGGACGGCCCGCGGGGCCGGAGGCGGACGCGAAGCCGTCCGGTCACGGAAGCTGTCAGGTGTGAGGGATGTCTCCGTCGACGCCGCCGTCCCAGCGGGCCGCGGCCAGATCGAGGCGCGGTATGTGGCCGTGGGCGCCGCGCGCCGCCGCCCGCAGCGGCGTGCCCTCCTCCTGGTAGTGCCCCAGGGCGCGGACTTCGTGGCCGGGCAGCAGGCGGCCGTCCGCGCGGACCACGCGCCACCAGGGCACGGCCCCTCCGTAGAGCGCCATGACGCGCCCGACCTGTCGGGGGCCGCCCTCGCCCAGCCATTCGGCGACGTCCCCGTACGTCATCACCCGGCCGGGCGGAATCAGTTCGGCGACCTCCAGGACCCGCTCCGCGTACTCGGGCAGGGGCGATCCCCCGGCGTCGTCGGGTGCCCCGGCACCGCCGACCGGGGGAGCGTCCGCGGCCCCCGCTTCCTCGCTCTCCGGACTCATCCGGCCCATCTTGCCGTACGCCACCGACAACGCCCGGGGAAACGGCGTCAGCGGTCGGCCCCGAATTCGGTCACCCTCTGTACGACGACCGGCTACAGTCCGTACGATCCGAATTTCACGGCCCCGAGACACCCCCTGATGCCCTCCTCCTCAGCCCGGTCATGCCACCATCTTCCGGGCGGTGACTGGTGATACGAGATCAAGAAGAAACAGACGTGCAGCAAGGTGCGCAGCCTCCGGACGAGGCCCGCGCCCCTGACGTGCTGCCGCGCGCCCCACGGACCCCGCTGACCAAGTCCGCCCCCGAATCCCAGGACCCGCCCGCGCCCCAGGACCCGCCTCCGGCCGAGGCCGACGACGACGACGGTGGCGAGCCCGCCGGCGAGCACGGCGACACGCACGACGACACACACCCCGACCACCGCCCGCACGGCAGCCACGCCATCTCCGGCGAGGGCCCCGACCCGCGGATCGGCCGGGTCTCCGGCGACGAGCCGCTGCTCCCCGCCCGCGTCCACCGCCCCTCCGACCTGCTGCGGCTGCTGCTCGGCATCCTCGGCATCGGCATCGTCCTGGCCATCTCCGCCTTCGCGCACGGCACCACCAGCGGCCTGGAGAAGGACATCGGCGAGGGCACCGAGCAGGCGCCCGCGCTGCTGATCGACCTGACGGGTCTCGGCGCCAGCGTCGCGGTGCTCATCCTGCCGGTGGCCTTCGCCGTCGAACGGCTGGTCAAACGCGACGGGCTGCGGATCGCGGACGGCGTACTCGCCGCCGTACTCGCCCACGGCGTCTCCCTTGCCACCGACCTGTGGGTCGCCGAGGGCGCTCCCGACTCGATCCGCGAGGCGCTCACCCAGGAGTCGCCGGGCGGCACGTTCAGCGATCCCGTGCACGGCTATCTGGCCCCGGTCATCGCCTATATGACCGCCGTCGGCATGGCCCGCAGGCCGCGCTGGCGGGTGGCCATGTGGTGCGTGCTGCTGCTGGACGCCTTCGCGGTGCTCATCGGCGGCTACACGACGCCGTTCGCCATCGTCATCACCGTGCTGATCGGCTGGACGGTGGCCTACGGCACGCTGTACGCGGTCGGCTCCCCGAATGTGCGGCCCACTGGGCAGCACCTCCTCGCCGGGCTGCGCCGCGTCGGCTTCAAGCCCGTCAGCGCGATGCGCTCCGAGGACGCCGAGCCGTACGACACCGACGGCGCCGCCGCAGCGCAGAGTGACCGCGGCCGCCGGTATCTGGTCACGCTGGAGGACGGCCCGCCGCTGGACGTGACGGTCGTGGACCGCGAGCAGCAGGCCCGCGGCTTCTTCTACCGCCTGTGGCAGCGGCTCGCGCTGCGCAGCATCACCCAGCCCCGCAGCCTCCAGTCGCTGCGCCAGGCGCTGGAGCAGGAGGCGCTGCTGGCGTACGCGGCGATCGCCGCCGGCGCCGCGGCGCCCAAACTGATCGCCACCTCCGAGCTGGGCCCGGACGCCGTGATGCTGGTCTACGAGCACATCGGCGGCCGCTCGCTGAACTCCCTGCCGGACGAGGAGGTCACCGACGAGCTGCTGGCGAGCGCCTGGCACCAGGTCAAGGCGCTCCAGTCGCGTCGGATCGCCCATCGCAGGCTGGACGGCGACGCGCTCCTGGTGGATCGTTCCGGCAGGGTGATCCTCACCGACCTGCGCGGCGGCGAGATCGCGGCGGGCGACCTGGTCCTGCGGATGGACATCGCGCAGCTGCTCACCACGCTCGCGCTGCGGGTCGGCCCGGAGCGTTCGGTGGCCGCCGCCGTGGACGTCCTCGGCCCGGACACGGTCGCCGACGCGCTTCCGCTGCTGCAGCCACTCGCCCTCAACCGCGGCACCCGTGCGACGCTGCGCCAGCTGGCGCGGGAGCGCGCGCAGCGCCAGCGCGAGGCGGTCCTGGAGGCGTCCCGCGCCAGGAAGGCCGCCAAGGAGGCCCGCGAGGCGGTGGACGCCGAGGCGGCGCGGGAGCCGGAGACCGGGACCGGCCGGCCCGGCCAGGTCAGCGACCGCAAGGCGGCCAAGGCCGAGAAGCAGGCGGTGAAGGCGCAGAAGGAGGCCGAGAAGCGCGCGATCGACGAGGCGCTGGAGGAGGCCCGCGAGGAGGACCTGCTCTCCCGGATCCGGCAGCAGGTGCTGCTCAAGCGGCCGCAGGCGCCCATAGAGCCGGTGCGCCTGGAGCGCATCAAGCCGCGCACGCTGGTGACCTTCTGTGCCGGTGCCTTCGCCGCGTACTTCCTGCTGTCCCAGTTCACCCACATCCAGCTGAGCACGGTGATCAGCGGCGCGAACTACTTCTGGGTGGCGATCGCGCTCGTCTTCTCCGCGCTCACCTATGTGGCCGCGGCGATCAGCCTGCTGGGGTTCGTCCCGGAGAAAGTGCCGTTCGGGCGGACGGTGCTGGCGCAGGTCGCCGCCTCGTTCGCCAAGCTGGTGGCGCCCGCGGCGGTCGGCGGCGTGGCGCTCAACACCCGCTTCCTCCAACGCGCGGGGGTGCGGCCGGGTCTGGCGGTGGCGAGTGTGGGCGCCTCCCAGCTCTTCGGCCTGGCCAGCCACATCATCCTGCTGATGACCTTCGGCTACATCACCGGGACCGAGCGCACCCCGACGCTCTCGCCGTCCCGCACCGTGATCGCCGGGCTGCTGACGGCCGCCGTACTGGCGCTGGTGGTGACGGCGATCCCCGCAATGCGGAAGTTCGTTTCCACTCGCGTGCGTTCGCTGTTCGCCGGTGTCGTCCCGCGCATGCTGGACGTCCTCCAGCGGCCCCAGAAGCTGGTGGCGGGCATCGGCGGGATGCTGCTGCTCACGGCCGCCTTCGTGATGTGCCTGGACGCGTCGATCAGGGCGTTCGGCGGCGATCTGAGCTACGCGAGCATCGCCGTGGTGTTCCTCGCGGGCAACGCGCTGGGGTCGGCGGCGCCCACCCCGGGCGGTGTCGGCGCGGTCGAGGCGGCGCTGATCACCGGTCTGACCTTCGCGGGCCTGCCGTACGAGACCGCGACCCCGGCGGTGTTCCTCTTCCGGCTGATGACATTCTGGCTGCCGGTACTGCCGGGTTGGCTGTCCTTCACCCACCTCACACGCAAAGAGGCACTGTAAAAATGCCGAGTTCCATACGGACCACGCGATCCAGAGCCCTGGTCTCCGCAGCCCTCGTGCTCGCGCTCGCCGCCCTCACCGGCTGCGGCGGGGACGACGACAAGGACAGCGCGTCCGACCCCTCCTCCTCGGCCCCCGCGGGCGGCCTGCCCGCCGCCCTCACCCAGCAGAAGCTGGACTGGAAGGAGTGCGCGGCCCCGACCTCGGCGCAAGGCGGCGGCGAGGCGCCGGGCGGCGACTGGCAGTGCGCCACCCTCAAGGCCCCGCTGGACTACGCCAAGCCGGACGGGGACACCATCGACGTCGCCCTGACCCGCGCCCAGGCCAAGGACAAGGGCAAGCGGATCGGCTCCCTCGTCTTCAACTTCGGCGGTCCCGGCGGCTCCGGCATCACCGGGCTCCCCGGCTTCGCCGAGGAGTACGACACCCTGCGCTCGCGCTACGACCTGGTGAGCTTCGACCCGCGCGGCGTGGGCGAGAGCTCGGGCGTGCGCTGCCTGGGCGACAAGGAACTCGACACGTACTACACGACGGTCGACGGCTCACCGGACGACGACGCCGAGGTGACGGCGCTGACCGCCGCCACCAAGAAGTACGACGACGCCTGCCGGAAGAACTCCGGCAAGGTGCTGCCCTACGTCGACACGGTCAGCGCCGCCCGAGACATGGACCTGATGCGCCAGGTCCTCGGCGACAAGAAGCTGTACTACTTCGGCATCTCCTACGGCACGGAGCTGGGCGGCGTCTACGCCCACCTCTACCCGAAGAACGTGGGCCGCTCGGTGCTGGACGCGGTCGTCGACCCGACCGAGGACCCGGTCACGGGCTCCATCGCCCAGGCCAAGGGCTTCCAGCTGGCGCTCGAGAACTACATGAAGGACTGCGCCAAGCAGGGTCGGCTCTGCCCGACCGGCAAGGGGGGCGCCGCGGGCAGCCAGAAGATCGTCGCGCTGCTGAACAAGCTGGACAAGAAGCCGCTGGAGACCGAGGACGGGCGCAAGCTCACCCAGGAGCTGGCGCTCACCGGCATAGGGGCCGCGCTCTACGACAAGGAAGCCTGGCAGTACCTGACGATCGCGCTGAACGAGGCGATGCGGGCGGGCAAGGGCAACACGCTGCTCCTCCTGGCCGACTCCTACCTCAGCCGTGACGACCAGGGCCGGTACGCCAACATCCAGGCGGCCAACCGCGCCATCAACTGCGTCGACGACAAGCAGCGGTACACGGTCGAGGACGTGCGGGCGAAGCTGCCGGAGTTCCGCAAGGCGTCGCCGGTCTTCGGCGAGTCCATGGCCTGGGGCATGACCAGTTGCACCGGCTGGCCCGCCGCAGGCAAGACCGAGCACCCGGAGGTCAGCGCGAAGGGCTCGGCCCCGATCCTCGTCATCGGCAACACCGGCGACCCGGCGACCCCGTACGAGGGCGCGCGGAAGATGGCCAAGGAGCTGGGCGACGGCGTGGGCATCGAGGTCACTTTGAAGGGCGAGGGCCACGGCGGCTACAACAGCGGCAACAGCTGCCTGAAGCAGGCCGTCGACGCCTACCTGCTGGAGGGCAAGGTTCCCGCGAGCGGCACGACCTGCTCGTAAGGACCTGCGCGCGTAACGCGAAGGGGCAGGGCCGCTGCGACGCGGTCCTGCCCCTTCCGTCAGCTCTCGGTCAGTAGACCGGCTTCTCCGGCTCGATCTGGTTGACCCAGCCGATCACTCCGCCGCCCACGTGGACGGCGTCCGCGAAGCCCGCGGACTTCAGCACGGCCAGGACCTCCGCCGAGCGGACGCCCGTCTTGCAATGCAGGACGATCCTCTTGTCCTGTGGCAGGTCCTGAAGGGCGCCGCCCATCAGGAACTCGTTCTTCGGGATCAGCCGGGCGCCGGGGATCGAGACGATCTCGTACTCGTTCGGCTCGCGGACATCGATGATGTCGATGCTCTCGCCGCCGTCGATCCACTCCTTGAGCTGCTTGGGAGTGATCGTGGAGCCGAGGGCGGCCTCCTGGGCCTCCTCCGACACCACGCCGCAGAACGCCTCGTAGTCGATCAGCTCGGTGACGGTCGGGTTCGGGCCGCAGACCGCGCAGTTCGGGTCCTTGCGGACCTTGACCTGCCGGTAGGTCATCTCCAGGGCGTCGTAGATCATCAGGCGGCCGACCAGCGGCTCACCGGTGCCGGTCAGCACCTTGATGGCCTCGGTCACCTGGATCGACCCGATGGAGGCGCACAGCACGCCGAGCACGCCGCCCTCGGCGCAGGACGGCACCATGCCCGGCGGCGGGGGCTCCGGGTACAGGCAGCGGTAGCAGGGGCCGTGCTCGCTCCAGAAGACCGACGCCTGGCCGTCGAAGCGGTAGATCGAACCCCAGACGTACGGCTTGTTCAGCAGCACGCACGCGTCGTTGACCAGATAGCGGGTGGCGAAGTTGTCCGTGCCGTCCACGATCAGGTCGTACTGGGAGAAGATCTCCATCACGTTGTCCGCCTCGAGGCGGCCCTCGTGCAGCACGACGTTCACGTACGGGTTGATGCCGAGGACGGTGTCCTTGGCGGACTCCGCCTTGGACCGGCCGATGTCCGCCTGGCTGTGGATGATCTGGCGCTGCAGGTTCGACTCGTCGACCTCGTCGAACTCCACGATGCCCAGGGTGCCGACACCGGCCGCGGCGAGGTACATCAGGGCGGGCGAGCCGAGGCCGCCGGCGCCCACACAGAGCACCTTGGCGTTCTTCAGCCGCTTCTGTCCGTCCATCGCGACATCCGGGATGATCAGATGGCGCGAGTACCTGCGGACCTCGTCGACGGTGAGCTCGGCAGCCGGCTCGACCAGGGGTGGCAGCGACACGGGGACTCCGTAAGAGGTGGGAGCGTGGGTTGTTCCTTCCGTAACACTGCCACGGCCCTTCTCATTCCGAGACACCAGGTCCGATCCGCGAGACGATTTCGTCCCAGTAGCCGGGCAGCGCCTCCCAGGGGTCCGCGGCGCCGGCGTCCTGGCCGGGCGCGGCGGTGCGGTCGGTGAAGTAGATCGTGCCCGCGCCCTGCCAGCGGGCGATGCGCAGCGCCTCGTCCAGATGGGGGCGGGGCACGCCGTGCACCAGATGGCAGAAGCGCTCCGGCGGGTGGCCGGCGGTCCACTCCGCCGCCTGGGACCAGCGGTAGTCGGCCCAGGTGCCGCGGAAGGTCACCAGTTGGTCGGCCAGTTCCCCATAGCCCGGGTCCGGGTGCGTGCCGTGCCCGAACACCAGGTACGCGCCGCTCCGCAGCGCGCGCAGGGCGGTGGCCACCCGGCGGACCTCGGGAAGGTCGGGGCGGTACGTGGGGCAGTGGTCGAGGTAGAAGCCCTCGACTCCGTACCAGTCGAGATAGCGGTGGGCGTCGGCGAGGAGTTCGCCCAGGAGCCGGGTGCAGGCCCGGAGGTCCAGGTGGCCCAGGACGCGGCCGCCCGCCTCGCGCAGCCGTGCGGTGGCGGCGAGGCAGTACGGGTCGGGCCGGGCGCCGGGCCCGCGTGCGACGTTCAGCACGGCCCAGTGGAGGGGGAGGTCGGCGCGGGTCAGCTCGGCCCACTCGGTGGGGGCCACCAGGGGGTGGGCGTATCCGGGGACGCCGAAGCCCAGGCGGGCGGCGGTCGGCGCGGCGTCGGCGCGGGGCCCGGCGGAGATCAGATGCGACATGCCGCCTCCATCCAGATGTCGGCGAGCGATTCCTCCAGGGCGATCCGCGGCCGCCAGCCGAGCCGGTCGCGGGCGGTGCGGACGTCGGCCTGCTGCCAGGCGCCGCAGCCGTCGGGGTACGGGGACACGGCCGGGGCCGCGCCGCCGGACTGCTCGGCGTGCGCGGTGGCGGCGATGGCGGAGGTGGTGGCGGTGGCGGTGGTCCCCACGGCCTGCGCGAGGGGCTGCCGGGCGGCCGGGACGTCGACTTCATTAAGAGAGCCGCCGAACCCGGCGACCCGGGCGAGGACGGCGGCGGCGTCGCGCAGCCGCACGGCGCGTCCGCTGCCGATGTTGACCACGCCCTGCGCGGCGGAGAGCGAGGCGGCGTGCACCGCCCGCGCCACGTCCCGTACGTCCACGAAGTCGCGCTGGACGCCGAGCCCGCTGAGCTTGAGCTCGCCGTCGCCGGACTGCATGGCGCGGCGCATGGCGTCGGCGAGCCGGCCGAGCGGGGAGCCGGCCGGGGTGCCGGGCCCGACCGGCGAGAACACGCGCAGCACGATGGCGTCCAGGCCGGAGCCGAGGACCAGCTCGGTGGCGGCCAGCTTGCTCACCCCGTACGGGCCTCCGGGTCGCGGCACGGCGTCCTCCGCCGTGGAGGAGCCGGGCTGCGAGGGCCCGTACTCGGAGGCGCAGCCGATCTGCACCAGTCGGGCCGCGCAGCCGCTGCGGCGCATCGCCTCGCAGACCGTGGCGACGGCGACGGTGTTGTGCCGGGTCAGCTCGCGGGCGCCGCCGCGCGTCGCGCCGGCGCAGTTGATGACGACGCCGGGGTGGACGGCGTCCAGGAAGCGGGTGAGCGCGCCGGGGCTGCCGGTGGACAGGTCGAACCGGACGTCGGCGTCATCGCCCCGACCGAGGGCGGTGAGCTGGACCGACGGGTCGGCGAGCAGGTGTTCGGCGACGTAACGGCCGAGGTATCCGCCGGATCCGAGAAGCAGAACCCTCATCGGTCACGCTCCCACAGCTGGGCGGGCGCCGGCGGCGTTCCGGAAGGACGGCACGTTCCGGAAGGACGGCCGGAGGGGGCCGGAGGGATGGACGGTCATCTTCGTTGCTCCTCGTGAGTTCGCGGAGGGGTGGGTGGGTGTCGGCGGGGCGGGTGGTCGGCCGGGGCCTGGCGGGCGGATCGGTCAGTCGGTTCGGACGGTCGGAGGTACGGGGTCCGGGGGTGCGGGGGGCACCGGGGGGGGCGCCGGGGGCCCGCGTACGGCGCGTTACGACGGCGCCTCGGGGGCGGGGCGGATGGGCGGCGGCGCCGTCCAGAGCCGGCCGGGCCGGCCCGGAGCCCGGTGGCCGGGGGCGCGGGGCGCGGGGGCGGCGGAAGGCGCGGCGCCGTTGGGCGGGCCGCCGTACGAGGGGATGTCGTACGGCGCGGCGCCGGGGGCCAGGACGTGGTACGGCGCGGCACCGGGGGCGGGGTCGTCGTACGCTGCGGCATTGCGGGCGGGGACGTCATACGGCGCGGCATTGCGGGTGGAGACGCCGTACGCCGCGGCATCGGGCGCAGTGCCCCGGGGCGGAGCGCTGTAGGACGAGGCCCGGCCCAGGACGACGAGCGCGTGCCCCAGCAGGCCCAGGGCGGCGAGCGCGCAGGCGACCGCGGGGACGGCGGCCGGACCGTACGCGGTGACCGCGCACTCCACCGGGTCCCGGAGCGCCCCGCAACCGGGCAGTCGGGCGGCGAACACGGTGCACAGGGACGCCACCTCGACGGCACAGGCGGCGGCGGGGCCGATGACGGCGGCGGTGGCACGGCCGTGGGCCGCGAGCAACCGGGCCAGGAACAGCAGTCCGCTCAGGGCGACCGCGGCGGCCATCGGCGCGGCGCCGTAGGCCGGGCCGGGGAAGGCCAGCCGGGCGGCGGCGAACAGCGGTGGCAGCGCGCAGAGGAAGAGCCCGGCGGTCCCGGCGAGCAGCGGCCGCACGCGGCCCGCGAACTCCTCCAGAGTGTGGGCCGTGACGAGCCTGCGCCGTACGCGGACGGCGAACCAGCGCGCGCACCACAGGGCGGGAAGGACGGCCAGGGCCAGCCCGACGGCGGTCGGCGCGGCGTCGGAGGCGGGCGCGGGCACGGCGGGGGGCCACCGCGTGCCGGGCCCGCCGTGCAGCGCCTCCGCGAGGAGCGGTCCGCCGAAGAGGGCGTAGGCGACGAGCCAGGCGGTGCACAGCAGGCCGGTGACGCGGACAGGGCCATGGCCGCGCAGGGGGCCGCGTCGCAGGCAGAGCGCGAGGGCGACGGCCACCAGCGCGGCGCCGCCCCCGCCGATGCCCCATCGCGCGGCGTGCGCGGTCTGCGCGTCGGTGCTGTGGACGGCGGCGACCGTGGCCGCGCAGAGTGCGCCGGGCGTGAGACAGAGCGCGAGGGCTCCCGCCCGCGCCCCGATGCGCGCGGGCGCACGAGGGGCCGGGGGCGCCGGCTCGGGCGCGGGCGTGAGGCGCCCTCGGGCGGCGTACTCCTCGGCGCGCGGCACGCGGGCGTACAGCTCCTCGGCGAGGGAGAACACGTCCCGGTGCCGGAAACGGGCGGCGGTGCGGTCGGTCACGCCGTGCGCCTCCAGCCCGGCGGCGATCTCCAGCGGATCGACGGCCCGTGCGCACAGCTCCCCATGCCGCTGCATGAGCACGCGCACGGGGTCGGCGGCCTTGGTCCGCAGCGACCGCGCACGCCCCCCGTCAGGCCCTTCGCCGGGGCGTCCTTCGCGGTGGCCTCCTGCGCCGGGACGACCCCCGCCGTTGGCTCCCTGGCCGGTGCGACCTTCGCTGGGGCGTCCCCCACTGGAGCACCCATCGCCGTCGTGCCCCGCGCCGGGGCCTCCCATAGGTGCGGTGGCAGGGGCGGGGTCCCGGCCGTCGTTCTCCGCCGATGAGGAGGACAAGGCCGGACCCTGGCCGGCGGCGGCTAACGACGCGGAACCCGACACCGCAGTCGGGTCGCAGGCCCGGAAGTCGGACGCCGACGGGCCGTACAGGGCCCCTTCCCGTAATGAGGAGGCCCCCGCGTCGCCGCCCGCCTCGGCGCGCGCGTGCGCATGGCCCGGGCCGGCCAGCACGCGCTCCTCGTCGGCCGCAGCCCCCTGCCGGGTCCGGGCATGCGCCGTCCACTGCGTTCGGCCGTCGTCCGGCCGCCGAACGTGGCCGGACGACGGGGTCTCTGCGGGCGTGGCCGCGCCGTGCCGCGCAGACTCCGCACGGGCGGGCGCAGACGCCGAGTCGGCGGGTGCTGCCTCGTCGTGCGGCTGACGGGCCCACGCCGGTCTCCGAGCCTTGCGGGCGGCGCCCGCGCGGTCCCTGTGCGGCTGGTCCTCCGTCGGTCGGGCCGCCCGCTCCCGGTCCCGCTCGGGTCGTGCCGCCAGCGGTACGTCGGGCGTGCCCGCAAGCTCGCGTCCGACGGCCTTGAGCGTGTCCCACGTCTGCCTCCCCGGCCCGGTCCCGGCACCGCCCCCCGCGTCAGACGCGGGAGGAGCGGGGGGCGCAGAACGGTACGGCGGGTTCGACGGATTCGGGGGGCCGACGGATTCGGGGGGTTCGGCGGGCTCGCGGGGGGCGGGGGCCGGTGGGAGTACGGAGTCGTCATGTGCGCTCCTCAGGGCGCCCGGAGCCGAGCGCCGCGCGGGTGCGGGTGCGGGCCGGCGGCCGTGCCAGGCGGTCGGCGGCCGCGGCCCAGCTCGGGGTGTGGTGGTCCGTATGGGTCTGGTCGGCCGGGGTGCGCCCCGGGAGGCGCCGGCTCGGGGTGGCCGCCGTCCAGCGGCCGGGCACATGCGCCTCCGCCGGCCGGGCGAACGGCAGCGGCGCGCCGTCCGCGCCGACCTCCTCGCGCCGCACCGGGCAGTGCGACATCAGCTCCAGATAGATGTCACCGAAGGCGGCGATGTTCTGCTCGACGGTGAAGAGTTCGAGTGCGCGGGCGCGAGCGGCGGCGCCCAGGCGTGCGCGGCGCCCGGGGTCGCGCAACAGCGCGAGGCACGCGTCCGCGAGCGCCCGAGGATTGCGCGGGGGGACGACGAGCCCCGTACCGCCGATGACCTCGCACACCGCCCCGACGTCCGTCGACACCGTGGCCCGCCCGCAGAACATGGCCTCGACGAGCCCGACCGGGAATCCCTCGACCACGCTGGACGACAGCACCACACCGGCCGTCGCGTAGACCTCCGGCAGGTCCGGCGCCTCGGGCGCCCCGAGTTCCTCGAAGGACACCGGGTTCTCCCCCGGGGTGACGGCGTCCGCGGCCTCGTCGGGGAAGAGCTGGGCCGCCAGCGCGCGGCACTGGGCGGCGTAGTCGCGCGCCTCCCGGGCGGCCGCGGGGCCCGCGAACCCCGTCCGGGTGTGCACGATGCGCAGCCGGGCCGCCGGCTCGGTGCGCCGGACGTGCGCGAAGGCGTGGAGCAGTCCGATGAGGTCCTTGCCCGGCTCGATCCGGCCCGTCCACAGCAGCGTCCGCCCGCCGTCGGCCGCATCCGTCCCGCCCTCCGCGGCGGCGGCGCTCTCCCCGTCCTCCCCCACCTCGGTGAAGCGGCTCGCGTCCATGCCGGGGTAGACGGTGCGCAAGCGGTCGCGGTCGGCGCCGCAGCGCTCCTGCCAGCGTCGGGTGTGTGTGTTGCCGGGGGTGATGAGGGCGGCCTGGGCGTAGACCTCGGCGGCCAGTTGCCGGTGGAAGGAGGCCATGAGCGCGCGCACCGGCGTGGAAAGGGGCGCGGCGGCGTACGTGAGGTAGTGCTCCCGTAGCCGTGCGCCGTACTCGGTGACCAGCAGTGGGGTACCGAAGAAGCGTTTGGCCAGCAGGCCCGGCAGGGCGGCGGGGCCGCCCGAGGTCGCGTGGCACAGGTCGACGGCAGCCAGGCCGCCCCCGTACGCATCCCCGTACGCGCTGCCGTACGAGCCCCCGCACGCGCCGCGTTGCACACCCCCGCACGCCCCACCGCACGGGCCCCCGTACACGTGTCCGCAGCCGCCCGCATAGCCGTAGCCGCCCGCAGTGGCGCATCCGCCGCCGCCACCCTCGCCGCCGTGCCCCACTCCGTACCAGTCGAGCGAGAGCGGGCGCAGCAGGCGCTCCAGCCGTTCCGCGACGGCCAGCAGGTCGGCGACCCGCGCCTGGTACGCGCCGCGCAGTGCGCCGGGCGTGTGGCAGGCGCGCTCCAGGGCGCGCACGGCGTGTTCGGAGCGCAGGGCCGCGGGGAGTCCGCCGTGCTCGCGGGCGAGGGCGGCCAGTCCGTAGAGGCCGCTGGCGAAACGGTCCGCCTGATCCCCGCGGCCACCGGTTCCGGCAATTCCGGCGGGTCCGGCGGGTCCGGCCGGTGCGCTGATCCCCGACGCCAGGTCCCCGAAGTGCTCGGCGAACCGCGCCCGTTCACGGCGGCCGTACGTGGCGGAGGCGGCGGCCCGCGTGCGTCGGGTACGCCCGGCGCACCCAGCGCACCCGCTCGCCCGCGGTCTCGGCGGCTCCCCCCACAGCGCGGCCGTACGCACGCTCCGCACCTGCGGCGGCAGCCCGGCCCAGCCGCGGGCCTCTTCGGCGTGCTGGCGCGCGCTCCGGCTCAGGGCGTAGATCTCGAACTCGTGCTGGGCGAGCCCGTGGACGAGCCGGTCGCACCAGAGCCTGGCCTGACCGGACGCATACGGATACCCACCCTCGGTGAGCAGTCCCACGCGCACCTGTGCACCCCCGATCCTCCCTGTCGGCGGCCACCTCACGGCAGCAGCGGAAGCACGTTATGCGCGTACGACGGTGGCGCGACGGACGGTTGTCCGTCGCGCCACCAAAAGGGGTGAACACCCGTGACTTTCCCGGCGCATGGGCGTTAGTTTGGTCAGCCCGTGTGTCGTCAGTGCGTCGACGCCATCACGTCCTCCGCTACGGCCGCCGTCCGCCCAGCGCCGGGACGGCCGCCAGCAGCCCCTGCGTGTAGGGGTGTTGCGGGTCGTCGTAGACCTGGTCGGCGGGCCCCTCCTCGACGATCCTGCCCGCCTTCATGACGGCCACCCGGTCGCTGACCTGACGGACCACCGCGAGGTCGTGCGCGATGAACACCAGCGCCAGTCCGAGTTCGCGTTGCAACTCGCCGAGCAGCGCGACCACGTGCGCCTGGGTGGTGACGTCCAGTGCGGACACCGGTTCGTCGCAGACGATCAGCCGGGGCTCGGGCGCGAGCGCCCGCGCGATGCCGACGCGCTGCCTCTGCCCGCCGCTGAACTCGTGCGGATAGCGGTGGTACCAGTCGGGGTCGAGCCCGACCCGCTCCAGCAGTTCCCGTACGCGCGCGACGATCCGGGCGTCGTCCAGCCTCCCGGCGGCACGCAGCGGGTCGGCGATGGACTCGCCGATGCCGCGGCGCGGGTTGAGCGAGGAGACCGGGTCCTGGAACACCATCTGCAGCTCGCTGCGGAAGGGGCGCAGGGCGCGCTCGGGCAGCGCACCGATGTCCCGCCCCTGGTAGCGCAGTTCGCCCGCGCTGGGCTCCAGGAGGCGGACGAGCATCCGGCCGAGGGTGGTCTTGCCGCTGCCGGACTCCCCGACGACGCCGAGCGTCTCGCCGCGCCGGATGGTCAGCGAGACGTCGTCGACGGCGGTGAAGGCGGAGGCGCGCCTGCCGAAGACCCGCCGCAGGCCCGTGGCCTGGAGCAGGACGTCACCGGACGAGCCATCGCCGGACCGGCCGCCACCGGACGGGCCATCGCCGGACGGGCCGTCACCGCAACGACCATCGCCGGACGGGCCATCACCGGGCAGGGCATCGCCGGACCGGCCATACCCGGACGGCACACCGCCCGCCGGCGCCTCCCCGAGCGGCACGTCATCAAGCGGCACGTCATCGGCCGTGGCCGCTCCCGCCCCGACCACCGCCCCCGCCGTGCGGCGCGACGCGTCCACGCGCGGGATCGCCGCCAGCAGATCACGCGTGTACGTTTCGGCGGGGCTGTCCAGCACCGTCCGTACCGGACCGCGTTCGACCGCGCGCCCGTTCCGCATCACCAGCAGCTCGTCCACGTTCGCCGACGCCACCGCCAGGTCGTGCGTGACCAGGATCAGCCCCATGCCCGTCTCGGCGCGCAGCTCCCGCAGCAGGCCGAGGATCTGCGCCTGGACCGTCACGTCCAGCGCCGTCGTCGGCTCGTCCGCCACCAGGAGGCGCGGCCGCAGTGCCAGCGCCATGGCGATGAGCGCCCGTTGCCGCATGCCGCCGCTGAACTCGTGCGGCCGGGACCGGGCGCGGCGCGCCGCGTCCGCGATGCCGACGCGGTCGAGCACCTCGACGGCCCGCGCCCGTGCCGCGCGCCGCGAGGCGCCCCGGTGGTGCACGCGGTAGACCTCGGCGATCTGGTCGCCGATCGCCATATAGGGGTCGAGCGAGGACAGTGGGTCCTGGAAGACCATCGCCGCCACGCCGCCGCGCAGCCGCCGCAGGGCGGCGTCGTCGGCGGTGAGGACGTCCTGCCCCGCCACCCGCACGGTCCCGGTGACCCGGGCCCCCGTGCCCCGGTGCAGGTCCAGCAGCCCGTAGGCGGCGGTGCTCTTGCCGGAGCCGGACTCGCCGACGAGGCCGAGGGCCTGTCCGGCGGCCAGGTCGAAGGAGAGGCCGTCGACGGCCGTCACGTCCGCGCCCTGGGCGGCCGGGAAGGTGACGGACAGGTCCCGCACCTCCACGAGCGGGGTGCTGACCGGCCCCTTCGGCGAACCGCTCGGCGGGGCACCGAGCGGCCCCGCCTTCGGGCCACCGGACGGACTCTCCTTCGCGCCACCCGCGGGCCCCACCTGCGCACCGCGCAGCGGGCCGGTCGCCAGATCGCTCATGTCAGGGCCACCCTTCGGTCGGTGACGGCGTACAGGATGTCCGCGACGATGTTGGCCAGCACCACGGCGGCGCCGGTGACCAGCACCACGCCGACGATCACCGGCAGGTCGATGACCCGTACGGACTGGACCAGCAGCTGGCCGAGGCCCGGCAGCCCGAAGAGCGTCTCGGTCAGGACCGCGTTGCCGAACATGGTCCCGAGGTCGATCGCGGTGAGGGCGATGACCGGCGGAAGGGCGCCGCGCAGCGCGTGCCGTCCGACGAGCGCCCGCTCCCCGACTCCGTACGCCCTGAACGTGCGGATGTGGTCCTCCGCGAGCGTTTCCAGCACGGAACTGCGCGTCATGCGCGCATATTTGGCCGACTCGATGAGCGCCAGCGCGGTCCATGGCAGCAGCATGTTCCACGCCCACTGCTCGGGGTCCTCGGCCAGCGGTACGTACGTCGGGAACGGCAGCCACTGCAACTGCGCGCAGAACACCATGAGCAGCAGCAGCCCGATGATGAACACGGGGGTGGCGGTCCCGGCGAGGGTGACCGCGGTCAGCACCCGTTCGGTGACGCCGCCGCGCCGCAGGGCCGCCAGCAGCCCGGTGCCGACGCCGAGCAGCAGCCACAGCGCCATGGCGCCGAACGCCAGCGAGGCGGTGACCGGCACCCGCTGCGTGATCAGCTCGGTGACCTGCTGGTCGTTGCGGTACGACAGGCCGAAGCAGGGCGCGTCGCAGTGCAGGACACCGGTGCCGGTGGAGTAGTCGTGCCCGGCGACCAGGCCCTGCAGGAAGTGCCAGTACTGGACGTGAACGGGGTCGTCGAGGGCGAGTTGCTCCCGCACCTGGGCGATCTGCTGCGGGTTGCAGCGCTGGCCGCAGGCGAGCCGGGCCGGGTCGCCGGGGGCGAGGTAGAAGAACGCGTAGACGACGACCGTCAGCACGAGCAGGACGAGGAACGCACCGCCCACCCGCCGCAGGATGTAGCCCGTCACTTCCGGGCCCCCTTCCGGACACGGACACGGACACGGGTGCCGGTGCGGGTGCGGGCACGGAGACAGGTCTGGAGACGGGTACGCGTGCGCGTACGGGCCCGGCCCACGCCCAGCCGCGACGCCTCCCGCGGGTCAAGCGCCGCCCGCAGCCCGTCCCCGAGCACCGTGAAGGCCAGCACCGAGACGAAGAGCATCGACGCCGGCAGCAGGACGTACATGGGGTCCGCGCGGAACCACGTCGTGGCCGAGGACAGCATCTGCCCCCAGGACGGCGTGGGCGGCTTGACGCCGACGCCCAGGAAGGACATGGCCGCCTCGAAGGTCATGTTGATCGGCACCCGCAGGGCCGCGTACGTGATGACGGGCGCGGCCAGCGACGGCAGCAGCTCGCGCCGCGCGATCCGCCACGGCCCGGAGCCGCCCAGCCGCGCCGCCGCGACGAAGTCGAGCTTCTTCAGGGCCAGCGTCTGGGCCCGTACGACGCGCGAGATGCCGACCCAGTCCAGCAGTCCGATGACGACGATGAGCAGCAGCGGCCGTGGGAAGTCGGTCGGTACGACGGCGGTCAGCGCGATCGCGAAGACCAGCATGGGCAGCGACACCATCACGTCGCCGACCCGGCTGAGCAGCGTGTCCGCGAAGCGGCCGCCGAGCCCGGCGGCCAGCCCGAGGCCGACCCCGAGCAGCACCTGCACGGCGGTCGCGCCGATGGCGACGAGCAGCGAGACGCGCGCCCCGTACAGCAGCCGGACGAACAGGTCCCGGCCGGTGCCCGGCTCGACCCCCAGCCAGTGGTCGCCGCCGACCCCGCCGAACGAGCCGAGCGGCACGCCGCCGCGCGCCGAGTCGACGAGATCGTCGTGGTACGTGTTCGGGTCCTGCCCCACGAGGTCGGCCAGCAGCGGGGCCGCGAGCGCGAGCAGCGTGAGCAGCGCCAGCACGGCCGCGGCCACGACGGCGGACGGCCGCGCGCGCAGCCGCCGCCACACCTGGCGGGCGCCGGAGGCGGGCGCGGCGACTCCCGCGGCCGCCCCCGCCTCGGCACCCTTGATCGCCTCTACCGTCACTTGACCGCGACCTGCGAGATGTCGAGCACACCGGTCCAGTCGCTGATCACGACGTTCTTGACGTCCTTGCCGAAGACCCGCTTGTAGACCGGGTGGAACAGCGGCACCGTCAGCGCCTGTTCGCCGATCTTCTTGTCGAGCGCGCCCCACCGCTTGGCGGCGGCGTCCAGGTCGGTCAGCTTGTTGATCGCGTCGATCTCGTCGTTGACCGACTTCTCGTCCAGCTGCGCGCTGTTGAAGTTGTAGCCGTCCTTGACGATCTGCCGTCCGTCGAAGATCGGCGCGAGGAACGGCCCGCCGGACGGCCAGTCCGCGCCCCAGTGGGCGAGGAAGAGCCCCGGCTCGTCCTTCACGCTGTGGACCTTCTCCTTGTAGTCGTTGTCCTCCAGGCCCTGGAGCCTGACCGTGATCCCGGCCTTCTTCAGACCGTCCTGGATGGCGCTGGCGATCTCGGGGCTGGTCTCGAAGTCCTTGGCGGTGGAGTGCGTGAGCGTGATCGTGAGCCCGTCGTCGTAACCGGCCTGCTTCAGCAGCTCCTTCGCCTTCTCCGGGTTGCCCGTCCTCCCCGCCGGGAAGTGGTCGTACGGCGTGTGGCCGAAGGACTTCTGGTTCGGCAGGTAGGTGGTCGCGGGCTCGGCCAGCGAGGAGCCGCCCGCGGCGTTGACGACGCTGGTGCGGTTGACGGCGTAGGCGATGGCCTGGCGCACCTTGGGGTTGTCGAAGGGCTTCACCTTCGGGTTGAACGCCAGGTAGTTGGTGTAGCCGAAGTGGCCGGTGCCGACCCGCCCGGCGAGCTCCTTGTCGCTGCCGACCTGGGCGAGCTCGGCCGGGCCGAGGTTGGTGTCGGTGGTGACGGCGGCGGCGTCGGCGCCGGAGCCGGTGGACAGCCGCTGGTTGATGACCGCCGAGTCGAGGCCCGACTTCACGTCGATCCGGTCCGGGTAGGCGTGCCGCTCCTTGTCGGTCTTCTCCGACCAGTGCGGATTGCGCTCCAGTACCAGGCGCTCGCCGTCGCCGGTGTTCTGCACGACCTTGTACGGGCCGGAGGAGACCGGGTGCTCCTCGTACTTGGTGCCCTTGTCCTTCGCCTTCGGCACCGGCGCGAACTGGGTCTGCGTCGCCAGATAGGGGAACTCGCCCTCGGGCTTCTTCAGATGAAAGACGATGGTCCGGTCGTCCGGCGTCTCGATCGAGTCCAGGCCCTTGCCGCCCTTGTACGGGCCCTCGTAGTCCTCGCCGCCGACGAGCCAGTCGCGCAGGTACGGCGCGCCGCCGGAGAGCTCGGCGGCGAAGGAGCGCTCGATGCCGTACTTGATGTCGGCGCTGGTGATCTTGGTGCCGTCCTCGTACGTCAGCCCTTCTTTCAGCGTGTACGTCCATACGGTGGCGTTCTTGCTGGGCTTGCCCAGGTCGGTGGCCAGGTCGGGGACGACCTTCGCGCCCGCCTCGCCGTTCTCGCGGTTGCGGGTGGTCAGCGTGCGGAAGACGAGCGAGGGGACGTTTCCGCCACCGGAGGTGTACAGCCGGGCCGGGTCGAAGTCCTCCTGCGGCTGGGAGTTGAGGACGGTCAGCGTGCCGCCCTTCTGCGGCTTGCCGCCCGCGCCGCCGCTCTTGGCGTCGCCGCTGTTGCCCTCGGGGCCGCAGGCCGCGGCACCCGCGACCAGCACGACACCGACGGCGGCCGCGGCGACACGGCGTGAGATAAGGGGCAGTTGACGCATGACGGAATGCCTTTCACAGCGGGAAGGGCCCGCGGAAGGCGGCGGGAAGCAGACGCGAGCGCAGTCTGAGACGACAGCCGCCCCGGCGGACGGGCAAAGAGGAACGCGCGGCGAGAAGAGCGCGGGAGTACGCGGGGAGAAGGGCGGGTCTCAGCGACAGTGGACGTCGGCGACCGCGTGTCCGGCCACGCCGATCAGCGCCAGCTCGAAGGCGGCGATGTCGAAGGCGTGGCGGGACGGCATGCGCAGAAGACTGAACGAATTTTCGCCACCTGGCAAAGGTGTCTCATTCACCGAGACCCGCCGTCCCGCCATACGGGCGCGTGGCAGAAACGTGCAGGCCGGGTCCCCGCCCATGGGGTCAGGACTCGGGGTACGGCCAGGCGTTGGGGCGGCAGGTCGCGCCGTCCGTCTCCAGGAACTTCGTCTGCTGCATCATCACCGGGGCGAGCGCGCCCTGCTTGGAGCACCCCTCGTGGTTGTGCCCGAGCCGGTGGCCCACCTCGTGGTTGATGAGCATCTGGCGGTAGGCGTGCAGCTTGTCGTCACCGAAGGTCTGCGCGCCCTGCGCCCACCGGTAGGCGTTGATCATGACGCGCTTGGTCGCGGCGGAGTCGCACGAGACGTTGTCCTCCGTGGTGTCCAGACCGGACTTCAGGCACCACTTGGCCGTGGTCCCCGGGCTCGCCAGGCTGATCACGAAGCGGACGTCGCCGGAGGAGACGCGCTCGAAGCGGCGGGTGCCGCCGTGGCTCCAGCTCCGGTCGTCGTTGAGGGTCTTGTGCACCGCCTCGGCGAACAGCTCGCCGTCCAGCGGCAGCCCCTTCTCCACGTCGACGCGGTAGCGCACCACCTCGCCGCGGCCCGGCGCCTCGTCCCCGCCGCCTATCGTGGTGAACGCGCCGGACGCCTGGAGGCGCGCGTCCAGCGGGTACTTCGCCGCCATCTTCTGGGCGTACGTACGGAGCGCGGGCGGCGTACGGGTGGGGGTGGGGCGGCTCTGGTCGCGCGAGGCGCGGTCGCCCCGGTCCGCGGTACCGCCGGTGGGCTGGGACGAGGCGGAGTCGCTCTTCTTCGTGCCGCCGGTCACCTGCCCGGTCACCACGACCGCCAGCACGGTGGTCACGGCGGCCGCGGCGACGCCGGTGAGCTTGCGGCCACGGCCCGCCTTCGCCGGGCCCGCGGACCCGGCGCGCCGCACCCGGCGGCCCGTGCCGCCGCCCTTGGCACCGCCTGAGGGGCCTTCGGGGCCGCCGTTCTTCGCGCCGTCGGAGGCGGGCGCCGGCTCGGACGCGCTGCCCGCCGCGGGGGCCGCCTCCGGTGTGGCACCGGCCGCGCCGGAGCCGCGCACATCGCCGCGCGGAGCCGCGTCGCGGGTATCGCGGGCGTCGAGGGCGTCGAACGCCTCCACGTACTCCTTGCGCGGGCCGGGCACCCGTACCCCCGGCACGGCGGTCCGCGGGACCTCCGTGCGCGGCTCCGTCACCGTGCGAGCGGCCGCGGGTGTCCCCTGAGCCGCCTGAGCCGGCTGAGCTGCCGCGCCGGCCACGCCGCCGCCCAAGGCGCCCCAGCCGCCGCCCGGTTCGCGGTGCTCCGGGTGCCCGCTGCGGGCCTGCGGCACGTGGTGGCCGCCCGTGTCGTAGGGGTCCGTAGAGAACGCGCCGGTGTCCTGGACGGCCGGGTACGCGCCGGTGTCGCACCCCGTGCCGTACGGTCCGAGGCGCAGCTCACCGGTGTCGTAGACGGGCGCGAACTGCCCGGTGTCGTACCCCGTGCCATAGGGGCCATAAGGTCCGGCCGGGTACGCGCCGGTGTCGTAGGGGCCGACCGGGTACTCCCCCGTGTCGTACGGCCCTATCCGGTACTCACCCGTGTCGTACGGGCCGACCGGGTAGCGGCCGGGGTCGTACCCCTGCTCGTAGGACGCGGCCGACTGCGGACCGGCGGCGTACGGCTCGCTCCCGGCGGAGGACGGTCCGGCGGCGGGCTGTCCGGCGACAGGCTGTCCCTCGGCGGACCGTCCGGCGACAGACTGTCCATCGACGGGCCGCCCATCGGCAGGCCGTCCCGCCCCGGCCGCACCGGCCGGTTTCTCCCGGTCGGCTTTCCCGGCGGGACGCTCCCTGCTCCCCCGTGCGCTGTGTTTACCCACGAGCCGCACCGCTTCCGTCGTCTTCACCGAGGAGGTCCGTGAAGGCGCGGGCCACCTCGTCCGGGTACTCCATCATCGATACGTGTCCGGAGTCCACCAGACTCAGCAGCCGCGCGTCACGGAAGGTCCTGGCGGCCCGGAGCGCCATCCGGTGCGAGACGAGCTGGTCCCGCATGCCGTAGACGAGCAGCGTGGGGGCGAGCACCCGCTCCGCCTGGCGCCACAGCGAGTGCTGGCCGCTGAGGGTGTAGGAGTCGACGATGCCGCGCGCGGAACGGGCCATGGCGTCCCAGAAGTACGGCAGGTGGGCCCGCCGCTCCTGCTCCGCGACGGCCGCGGCGAACACCTCCGGCGCCACCCGCGACGGGTCGCCGTAGTTCAGCGCCAGCACCGCCCGGGTCCGCTGCTCGATGGACCAGCCGCTGGTCATGCGGACGAAGAGGCGGGCCGCGCCGGGCACCGCCAGCAGGCCCGTCGGCAGCGCCGAGCGCTGCGGCCGCAGCTCCGGCAGCGCGGGCGAGATCAGGGTGAGGGTGCGTACCAGGTCCGGGCGGAGCGCCGCCACCCGTACGGCGATCGAGCCGCCCATGGAGTTGCCGACCAGATGGACCGGGCCGCGATCGCCCGCGTCGAGGAAGCGGATCACGGTCCGCGCCTGGCCGGTGATCGAGTAGTCGCCGTCGTCCGGCGGCGGCGAGTCGCCGAAGCCGGGCAGGTCCAGGGCCTCGCTGTCCACCCGCCCGGCGAGCGCACCCATGAGCGCGGACCAGTTCAGCGAGGAGCCGCCGAGCCCGTGCACGCACAGCGCCGGGGGCAGCCCCTCACGGGCGGGCGGGCGGGACCGCACGGTCAGGCTGAGGCCCGGCAGGCTCTCCGTGCGCACCTTCTCGCCCGCGCCGACGTCGGCGGGCCGCACCGGCGGCACCATGGGGAGGATGCGGGCACCCGGCGACTCGGTCGAAGACATGCGGGCAATGTTACGAGACGATCACGCTCGCGATCGTGTGTTCGCCGTCACAGAACGCATAGCGCCCGGAAGCCCCGTCTCCTACGCTCGTACACATAGGGCGATTCCTTGGAAACCACCTGGAAAGGGCGGAGCCACATGACTGCCGACCCCAACGAGCCCGACTCCTTCGAGGGCGACGCGGACGCCGCCGAGCGCGACATGGAGGCGCCGGTGGCCGACGCCGCCGAACAGCACACCGAACTCTCCCCGCACCGCGACGACCCGATGACCGGCACCGACCTCGACTCCGCCACCGAAGCCGACCGCGCCGACCAGGCCCGCGTGGTCGAGCAGAATGAGGACGAGTACCGGTGACCTGCACCTTTTGTCGGCTTCCTACAGTGTCCGATCCGTGAAATCCTCCGCACGGACGCGCGCGTCACAGTTACCCAAAAGTACGATGGCGTCCGCGGCGAACACCGTGCACGGAATAATCCATGGGAGGCGGCGTGACAGCCATCGAGCAGACCGAGGTGCGTCCGCGAGGCACGCGCCTTCCGCGCCGAGCCCGACGCAACCAGCTCCTGGGCGCGGCCCAGGAGGTCTTCGTGGCCCAGGGCTACCACGCGGCGGCGATGGACGACATCGCCGAGCGCGCGGGCGTCAGCAAGCCCGTTCTCTACCAGCACTTCCCCGGCAAGCTGGACCTCTATCTGGCCCTGCTGGACCAGCACTGCGAGGCGCTGCTCCAGGCCGTGCGCACCGCGCTGGCGTCGACGACGGAGAACAAGCAGCGGGTCGCGGCGACCATGGACGCGTACTTCGCGTACGTGGAGGACGAGGGCGGCGCCTTCCGGCTCGTCTTCGAGTCCGACCTGACCAACGAGCCCGCGGTGCGCGAGCGCGTGGACCGGGTGTCGTTGCAGTGTGCCGAGGCGATCAGCGAGGTCATCGCGGAGGACACCGGCCTGTCCAAGGACGAGTCGATGCTGCTCGCGGTGGGCCTGGGCGGGGTGTCCCAGGTCGTGGCGCGCTACTGGCTCTCCAGCGAGAGCGCGGTCCCGCGCGACACGGCGGTCCAGCTGCTCACCTCGCTCGCCTGGCGCGGCATCGCCGGTTTCCCGCTGCACGGCAGCGAGACCCACTGACCGGCGGCGAGCCGCGCTGACCCGGCGGCGTGTTCGCTGCGGGCGTGTGCCCGCACGGCTCGGCGCCCGGCCGCGCCGGGCTAGTGTGTGCTGCGTACGGCGCGGCTGGCCGCGCACCTCAACTGACCGTCGGAGGGACAAAGCCGTGGAGGTCAAGATCGGCGTGCAGCACGCGCCCCGCGAGATCACCTTGGAGAGCGCGCAGTCTGCCGAGGAGGTCGAGCGCGCGGTGGCCGACGCGCTCACCGGCAAGGCGGAGCTGCTGAGCCTGGTGGACGACCGTGGCCGCAAGGTCCTGGTCCCGGCCGACCGGCTCGCGTACGTCGAGATCGGCGAGCCGACCGTCCGCAAGGTCGGCTTCAGCGCGCTGTAGGGCGCGTCGCACTGTCGCGGCACGGCGGCGGGGTCCCGTGGAGAACGGGGCCCCGCCGCCGTCGTGTCCCGGCCCTGCCGTAGGTCCGTGTCCTCCGTATGGCGGACCGTCCGGCATGTGCCCGCGCCGCGCGGAGGTGTCCGTGGTTGCCCGCGCCGGAGCGGGGGTAGGACGGCTGCGACCGGCGCGCGGGAGCCGGTCGGTCCGCTCAAACGGAGGGACGCACCATGATCGTGGTCTGGGAAGCGCTCGGCTCGGCACTGATCGGCTTCGCCCTCGCGTACACGGTGGCGCGCTGCTGGCCACAGCGGCGGCTCCCGGCCAGGTCCCTGGTGCTGTCCACCGGCCCGGTCGCCGCCCTGCTGGGCACGTTTCCGGCGCACGCCGTGCTGGGCTCCGGCCATGCCGCGGCCACGCTGCTGACCGCGCTCGTCTTCACGGTGGCGATGCTGTCCCTGCTGGTGCGGCCTCGCCGGCCCCGCCACGCGGCCACCGCGGTGCGCCGATCGGCCACCGCCTGACCGGGTCCGGTCACGGGCATGCGGCCGGGCGGGCGCGCTGTCGCGCCTGCCGGGCCGCGCGGGCCGGGCAGGCGCCGGGCGTCACGCCGCCAGGCCCAGCGCGGCCATCCGCTTGGTGTGCGCCTCGGTGATCCGCGAGAACATCCGGCCGACCTCGGCGAGGTCGAAGCCGGCCGCCACCCCGCCCACCAGCATGGTGGACAGCGCGTCGCGGTCGGCGACCACCCGCTGGGCCTGGGAGAGCGCCTCGCCCATCAGACGGCGCGCCCACAGGGCCAGCCGGCCGCCGACCCGCGGCTCGGACTCGATCGCGGCCCGCACCTTCTCCACGGCGAAGGTCGCGTGGCCGGTGTCGTCGAGCACCTGGAGGACGAGGGCGCGGGTGTCCGCGTCCAGCCGGACCGCCACCTCGCGGTAGAAGTCGCTGGCGATCGAGTCGCCGACGTACGCCTTGACCAGGCCCTCCAGCCAGTCGGACGGCGCGGTCTGGCGGTGGAACTCGTCCAGCGCCGCGGCGAAGGGCTGCATGGCCGTGGTCGGCTCCTCGCCGATCGCCGCCAGCCGGTTCCGCAGCTGCTCGAAGTGGTGGAACTCGGCCGACGCCATCTTCGCCAGCTCGGCCTTGTCGTCGAGCGTCGGCGCCAGCTTGGCGTCCTCCGCGAGCCGCTCGAAGGCGGCCAGCTCGCCGTAGGCAAGGGCGCCCAGGAGGTCCACCACGGCGGCCCGGTACTGCGGGTCCGCCGATGCCTGGGCCCAGTCCTGGGCGGCGATGCCGGTGGCCTCCTCCGCGGCGGGCTGCTCGGTGTCGGCGGGGGTCTTCTCTGGCGTCTCAGGCGTCTCCATGGAGCGCACAATAGTCCGCTCTCGGCCTCAAGGAAGTCCCTGGTCAGCGACTCCCCGATCAGCCGTGCGTTCGGTCACCCGGTCACACATGCGCGCATCCGGGGTACAGTGATATGGCGCCCGTCGAGTATCGGCGGGTTGTTCCACGAATGCGGATGCCCGGTCGGTGGCCCGATCGGCTCCAAACCGACCGCCCTCCGTGCGGCGCGTATGCAGACGTACGCACAGCAGGAGGGACCCGCTCGCGGCATGAGTGCCAGAGCGAAGGCAGTGGTCCCGCGCCGTCCGGCCTCCCCATGGCCGGCGCACTACCCGGCGCGGTACGCGACCCCCTTCGTCGCCTCATGTCGCGTCTCACAGAAGAGGCAAGCATCCTGTCCACTACCTTCCGTGAACTCGGAATCCTTCCCGAGACCGCCGAGGCCCTGGAAGCCGTCGGCATCATCAACCCCTTCCCCATCCAGGAGATGACGCTCCCGGTCGCCCTCGCCGGCACCGACGTCATCGGCCAGGCCAAGACCGGCACCGGCAAGACGCTGGGCTTCGGCCTCCCGCTGCTGGAGCGCGTCACCGTCCCCGCGGACGTCGAGGCAGGCCGGGCCAAGCCCGAGCAGCTGACCGACGCCCCGCAGGCGCTGGTCGTCGTCCCCACCCGCGAGCTGTGCCAGCAGGTCACCAACGACCTGCTCACCGCCGGCAAGGTGCGTAACGTCCGCGTCCTGCCGATCTACGGCGGCCGCGCCTACGAGCCGCAGGTCGAGGCCCTGAAGAAGGGCGTCGACGTGATCGTCGGCACCCCGGGCCGACTGCTCGACCTCGCTGGCCAGAAGAAGCTGAGCCTGTCGTCCGTCAAGGCGCTCGTCCTCGACGAGGCCGACGAGATGCTCGACCTCGGCTTCCTCCCCGACGTCGAGAAGATCATCAACATGCTTCCGGCGAAGCGCCAGACGATGCTGTTCTCGGCGACCATGCCGGGCGCGGTGATCAACCTGGCCCGCCGCTACATGTCGCAGCCCACGCACATCCGCGCCACCGCGCCGGACGACGAGGGCGCGACCGTGGCCAACATCACACAGCACGTCTTCCGCGCGCACTCCATGGACAAGCCGGAGATGGTCGCCCGCATCCTGCAGGCCGAGGGCCGCGGACTGGCGATGATCTTCTGCCGTACGAAGCGGACCGCCGCCGACATCGCCGATCAGCTCGCCCGTCGCGGCTTCGCGTCGGGCGCGGTCCACGGCGACCTCGGCCAGGGCGCGCGCGAGCAGGCGCTGCGGGCGTTCCGCAACGGCAAGGTCGACGTGCTGGTCTGCACCGACGTGGCCGCGCGCGGCATCGACGTCGAAGGTGTGACGCACGTCATCAATTACCAGTCGCCCGAGGACGAGAAGACCTACCTGCACCGCATCGGCCGCACCGGTCGCGCGGGCGCGTCGGGCACGGCCATCACGCTGGTCGACTGGGACGACATCCCGCGCTGGCAGCTGATCAACAAGGCGCTGGACCTGTCGTTCAACGCGCCCGAGGAGACGTACTCCACGTCCCCGCACCTGTACGAGCTGCTGGGCATCCCCGAGGGCACCAAGGGTGTCCTGCCGCGCGCCGAGCGCACCCGGGCCGGGCTGGCCGCCGAGGAGATCGAGGACCTCGGCGAGACCGGCCGGGGCGGCCGCGGCGGCCGCGGCCGCGGGGGCCGCGCCGACGAGCCGGCCGCCGAGGACCGCCCCAAGCGCACGCGTACGCCGCGCCAGCGGCGCCGCACGCGCGGCGGCATGGCCCTGGACGATGCGAACGCGGCGACGGAGGCCGTGGCGACAGCCGAGGGCACCGAGGCGGCGGACTCCGCGTCCGCCGCCGAGCCGCGCCAGCCGCGCCGTCGGCGCCGTACGCGCAGTGGCGCGTCGGCGGCCGCGCAGGCCGTCGAGACGGCCGAGAGCACGGAGCGGTCGACGACGGACGAGGCGCCGGAGGCGCCTGCCGCGACGGCACCGGCCGCCGAGGCCGCGGTGGAGACGGTGGACACGGCCGAGGCCCCGGCCAAGCCGCGCCGCCGCCGCACGCGCAGCACCGCCGCCAAGGCGGCGGAGGCCGCGGTGGACACCGCCGAGGGCACGACGGAGACCGCTCCGGCGGAGGAGGCCCCGGCCAAGCCCCGCCGACGCACCCGCAAGGCCGCCGCGACCGCCCCCGAGGCGGCCGTGGACACGGCGGAGGGTACGGAGTCCGCCCCTGCGGAGGAGGCCCCGGCGAAGCCGCGCCGCCGCACCCGCAAGGCGGTGGCCGACACGGCGGAAGCCGCGGTCGACGCCGCCGAGGCACCCGCCGCACCGCGCCGCCGCACCCGCAAGACCGCGGCGGCCGCGCCTGAGGCCGCGGTGGACACCGCCGAGGGCACGACGGACGCCGCTCAGGCGGAGGAGGCCCCGGCCAAGCCGCGCCGCCGCACCCGCAAGGCGGTGGCCGACACGGCCGACGGCACGGCCGAGACCGCCGAGGCACCCGCCGCACCCCGCCGCCGCACCCGCAAGGCCGCGGCGACCGCCCCCGAGGCGGCCGCCGCTCCGGTCGAGGCCGCCGACGGCGCCGAGGCGAAGCCGGTCCGTCGTCGGCGCACGCGCGCGACGGCTCCGGCCGCGGAGGCCACGCCGGAGAGCTGATCCGGACCGTGACCGGCAGAGGGCCCGGACGCCGCGAGGCGTCCGGGCCCTCGCCATTGCACGGAGCGCGGCGCCGCCGGGAGCCTTTCCCTCCCCCAGCGCGGCCGCTGGGGGAGGGCGTAGGGGGCGGGTTGGGGAAGGAAAGCGGCGGCCGGGCCGTAGCCTCAGGGCATGAGCACGCCGCCGACCCTCACCCTCCCCCGTGCGCCCGCCCCAGCAGCCTCCGCACCGCGCGCGGCACCTTCGCCGTGCACGACGCGCGCCCCGACGCGGCGCCTCCGCGCGGGACCGCGCTGCTCGTGCCCGGGTTCACCGGAAGCAAGGAAGACTTCATCGCGCTGCTGGAGCCGCTGGCTGCCGCCGGGTTCCGCGTCGTCGCGGCGGACGGGCGCGGGCAGTACGAGACCGAGGGACCGCCCGACGAGGCCGCGTACGCGCAGGACGAACTGGCCCGTGACGTGCTGGCGCAGGCCATCGCCCTCAGTGGCGAGGACCGCGGTCGCCGGATCCATGTGCTGGGGCATTCGCTGGGCGGGCTGATCGTGCGGGCCGCGGTGCTGCGCACGCCGGACCCGTTCGCGTCCGTGACCATCATGAGCTCCGGCCCGGCGGCCGTCTCCGCGTCCCAGCAGACCCGTACGAGGCAGCTCCTGGACGCGCTCGCCATGCTCGACATGGAGTCCGTCTGGCAGGCGATGCGGGCGCTCGACCCGCCGGAGGCGCCCGAGACGGGCGCGCCGCCCGAGGTGCGGGAGTTCCTGCACCGGCGCTGGCTGGGCACCGTGCGCGAGCAACTCATCGCCACCGGGCGGCAGTTGACCGGCGAGCCGGACCGGGTGGCGGAACTGGCGGCGGTGCCGCTGCCCAAGCACGTCCTGTCCGGCGAGGTCGACTACGCCTGGCCGGTGCCCCTGATCGACGCGATGGCGGAGCGGCTCGCCGCCCGCCGCACGGTGATCGCGGGCGCCGGGCACTCCCCCAACGCCGAGCAGCCGACCGCAACCGCCGAGGCGCTCGCCGCCTTCTGGCAGGACGTCGGCGACGCGTAGCCGAAGCGGCACGGCAGCAGAAGCGGCACGCAGCCAAGGAGCACGTAGCCGAATCAGTACGCGGCCAAGCAGTACGCAGTCGAAACGGTACGCGCCGCCGCGCCACGGCCCATGCCGACGCGTCAGTACTGCGCCTGCAAGTGCTCCCAGAAGCCGTCGCGCAGCGCGCGCCGCAGGTCGGCGTGCGCGCGCAGCGACAGCCGCAGGAGCGCCTCCGCCTCGTTGAGCAGCTCCTGGTCGACCGAGCCCGGCAGGTAGGGGTGGCCGGGCAGCAGCTCGGCCAGGGCGGCGCGGCCGCGGGCGGCGAGCCACTGCGCGGCGACCTGGGCGCCGACGAACCGCACGTCGTCGCGGCCGGGCACCGGCCCGCCGCCCGGCTGGCTGTCGCCGAAGGGCTCGTAGAGGTCCGTACGGCGCGACACGTACGGCTTGCAGAAGTCCAGGTCGAAGGTGCGCTGGCTGTCGACCTCCCACAGCAGCGCCTCGGCCTGGTTGCGGCCCTCGATCGCCTCGATGCCCCACAGGTGCACCCGCGCGCCGTAGCCCTGCGCCGCCTCGACGGCGCTGACCAGGTCCTCGTCGCCGCCGAGGAGGACGGCGTCGCCGATGGCCCGGTGCCGAGCGAGGGACTCCAGGTCGCCGCGGATGAGCGAGTCGACGCCCTTCTGCTGGTTGTTGGCGTTGAGGTTGCCCAGCCGCACCTTGACGTCGGGCAGTTCGGCGATGCGCTGCTGCTCGGAGGTGTGGATCCGGCGGCGGGCCCCGTCGTACCAGTACACGCGCAGCAGCCTGCTGTCCGGGAAGATCGTCCGCGCCTTGTCGATGAACGCCTCGATGATCCCTTCGGCGTCCAGCTCGAAGGCCCTGCGGTCCTCCGTCCCGGCGACCAGCCGGCCGGCGGCGGCGTACACGTACCCGGCGTCCACGAAGATCGCGTGGGTGGACGGCGTGGTCGCGACCTCGGCGAGCACCCGGCGCAGGAGCTCGTTGGTGCGCTCGATCGCCGCGCTGATCGAGCTGAGGTCCGAGGGAATGACGTCGTTCATACGGCCCTCATTGTCCGGGCCCGCGCGGGTGGGGCACAACCGTGGCTGTTACCACGCGTTCATTAGCCTGTGAAAAAATTTCTTTAGCGTAGGGAATGTTTTCGGTGTGTAGTCCGTTCTTCACATAGGGAACGCGCGGCGACGTGGCCGCGCGCGACCACCATCAGTTCTCCTCAGGAGGATCAGACGAAGGGAGAAGCCTGTGCGCTTCGAGATCATGCGCCTCAACGACGTGGACGGCACCGCCGTCGACAGCACCGTCGTGGACGCCGCCTCCGTCAACCGGATCGTGCAGCAGGCCGCCGCCGTCGGCCAGCGCATCTATATCCGCCCGGCCGACGCCTCGGCCTCGTAACGCCTGACGTACGCAAGCGCCCCCGCGCGGACCGGTCGCCGGTCCGCGCGGGGGCGCTGTCGTATACGAGACGGTCGGCTACGGAACGGTCAGCCGCCGCGGATGACCTGGGTGACGCCGTTGATGATCTGCTGGACGGCGATCGCCGACAGCATCATGCCCGCGAGCCGGGTCACCAGCACCACGCCGCCGTCCTTGATCACGCGGATGATCAGCAGCGAGTACCGCATGGTCAGCCACAGCACGACGTGCATCGCGGCGATCGCGCCCCACACGGAGACCTGACCGCCGATCCCGTCCGCGTGCTGCACCGCGAGGATCACCGAGACGATGGCGCCGGGCCCCGCCAGCAGCGGCATGCCCAGCGGTACGAGCGCGACGTTGACGTCCTTGGTCTGCTTCGGCTCATCGGTCTTGCCGGTCAGCAGGTCCAGCGCGATGAGCAGGAGCAGCAGCCCGCCCGCGATCATCAGCGCCGGTACGGAGACGTGCAGGTAGTCCAGGATCTGCTGGCCCAGGATGCCGAACACGGTGATCACGCCGAAGGCGACCGCGACCGCCTGCCACGCCATCCGGCGCTGCACCTTCAGCGGCCGGCCCGCGGTGAGGCCGAGGAAGATCGGAGTGATCCCCGGAGGGTCCATGATCACGAAAAGGGTGAGAAAGAGGGATCCGAAAACGGCGGCATCGAACACAGTGTGGCCTTGCGGGGAGAAGGGTCGAGCGGAGGGCGGTGAGGGTGAGTGAAGGGTGCGGGAGGCAGGCGGAGGCGAGGTGACCGCCACCTGAACGGCGCGGGTCGGCCGCGGACCGGTTGCGGGCGTTGCAGGCGTTACGGGCGGGGGTGACCGCCCGTGCCCGGGACCGGGAACGCGCCGGTGGCACGGCGCGTGATCTCGCCGTAGACCTCGGGGTCGGTGGTGTACTCCCCGAGCCGACAGGTCTTGCGGCTGCCGTGGTAGTCGCTGGAGCCCGTGGTGAGCAGGCCCAGGTCGGCGGCGAGGCCGCGGAGCCGGGCGCGGGTCGGCGCGTCGTGGTCCATGTGGTCCACCTCGATGCCGTCCAGACCGGCGGCGGCCAGTTCGGCGATCGCGCGCTCGGGTACGCACTGGCCGCGCTTGACGGCGAGCGGGTGCGCGAAGACGGCCACGCCGCCCGCACCCTTGATCAGCCGGATCGCCTCGAACGGGTCGAGTTCGTGCTTGCGCACGTCCGCACGGCCGCCGGTGCCGATCCACTCGTCGGTGAAGGCGTCGGAGACGGTCTCGACGACGCCCAGCTCGACCAGCGCGGTGGCGACGTGCGGCCGTCCGACGGCGCCGTCGGCCGCGATGCGCGCGACCTGGTCCCAGGTGACGGGCACGCCGAGGTCGCGCAGCTTGCCGACCATCGCCTTCGCGCGCGGCACCCGGTCGTCGCGCACCAGCTCGCGCTCCCGCGCCAGCTCCGGCTCGGCCGGGTCGAAGAGGTACGCCAGCATGTGCAGGCTCACACCGTCCAGGCGGCACGACAGCTCGGCGCCGGTGACCAGGGTCAGGCCGGACGGCAGCGCCCGCAGCGCCTCGGCGTGCCCGCCGACCGTGTCGTGGTCGGTGAGCGCGACGACGTCCAGTCCCGCGGCGGCGGCGTTGCGCACCAGCTCGGCGGGGGTGTCCGTACCGTCCGAGGCAGTGGAGTGGGTGTGCAGGTCGATACGCACGACGTGACTCCAAGCTGCGACGGAGGGACAAAGGGGACCGCCCCACTGTACCGGGCTCGGCGACCTCACCCGAACGGATCAACGGGTCGGCGGAGTGAGAGCGGGCGGCCGGGGCCGAGTGCCCCGGGCCCGGCCACAGCGAGAGCTACGAGATCAGCCGCGCGAGAGTCACGACATCAGCGGCGCGAGAGTCACGGGATCGACCGCGTCGAGCGTCATGAGAGCAGCCGGGGCGACAGCGCCCCGCACGGCACCACGTCCGTCTCCGCACCGGCGTCCCGCAGATCCGCCAGCACCAGCTCGTCGTACATCAGCAGGCCCGACTGCTCGGGCCAGACGATCGCCCACAGCCACAGCCCGCGCGCCTCGCCCGCGAAGACCGCCCGGTCGTCGGGGACGCCCCCGACCAGCCACAGCGGCGTCGGCCGCCCGGCGGCCACCACTTTGACCTGCGGCGGCCTGTCCACGTTCATCCCGGGCCCGGGGTCGGGACCGGGGAGCCCGGCGAACCGCGCGCCGAGGCCCACGCCCAGTTCCTCCGCGACGAGCAGCAGCTCCCCGGGGCCGCCGAGCGGGCCGGGCCCCGAGCAGGCGACGACGGTGGCGCGGCCGCCGCTGCGGTCGTCCCCCGCGTACGCCACGCCGGTGAACAGCCAGCCGACCGGCAGCGGCCAGGGCATCCATACCGGCACCTGGGCACGCTTGACCACGACCGCGAGTGCTTCGACGCTCGGCGGGACGACCGGCTGCAGGGGGTGCACGGTGCCGTGCACGTCGCACTGCCAGGTGTCGGCGAAGAGACCGGGCGCCCGCACCCGGCCACCGCACTTCGGGCAACTGGGTTCGCCCCTCATAGGGCTCCACGGTCCTCTCCGCGCGTCGCCGCGTCAAGGACGATCACCCGTCCGGAGTCAGTCTCTTTGCCGGTCCGGCCGTCAGTCCGACATCAGTCCGCGCGAGTCCGACGTCAGTCCGCGAGCGGGACGCCCGAGCGCAGCGGGTCCCGCAGGTCCGTACCGTGCCGCAGCCACCGCTCCTGGAGCTCCTTCGCCCCGTGCACCCGCTTCCAGGCCGCCTCGTTCGGCGTCATGGGCAGCAGCGGCAGGAAGCGGACCGGGTCCATCGGCTCATCGAGCGTCAGGTCCTCGACGAGACCGCCCGGTTCCGCGACGAGCACGGAGCTGAACGGCGCCCCCGGCCACAGCGGCTCGCCCACGTCCAGGGACGCGCCGGGGGCCACGACGATGCCCTCCACCTGCGGGGAGGCGGCGAGGACGGCCATCGGGCGGAGGACCTTGTCGGTGTCGGCGCGGCCGGCGCGCACCGACAGCACCAGTTCGGCGCGCGGGCCGCGCACCGGGTCGGCGAGTACGGCCGTGGGGTCCGTCATCGGACGGTCCGACATACCGAGCGTGGCGTACCGCACGATGTCCCCGCCTCCGCCTGTGTCCTCGGAGACGAAACGGAGCACCTCGATACGGTCCGTACCGAGGAAGGTGACGGCGGCGCGGGCGTCGGGCTCGCCCAGCGCGGCGTACAACCGGGCCTGGACCAGCTCAAGTACATCGGACATGCGCCCGACCCTACTGCGCGCCCCGAGGACTCCCCCGGCTCCCCGCATGTGCCGGACCTCATGTGTATCGAACAGGCAAAGCGGCGCCGTAACGGTTCTGCCGACTGATAGCCTTGGCGCCTGCCCAGGGAGTTACGTCGTCCCTCAACGGGGACCGGCCGGAGGAGGTGGGGCTGCGGTGGATCCTAGTCGACCGTGCAGTACCGACAGCTCTCCCGTTCCTGTTCGGACGCTTCTCCTGGTGATCTGAATTCCTCCGTACCCCACTGCCACGCAGTGAAACACGTGAGGTCTCCTGGCGTCCGCAGCACATGACGGTGGAGCGTCTTCGTCTCGTCTTGCCCCGTTTTTCTGCGATCTTCCGTCAGTGCGCGCCGCGGAGGAGCGCTGCCCGCTTTGCGGGCGTACGGACCGCCGGAGTTTCGTACGTCCACCTTCCGGGTCGCGCTGCGCCCCCGGTGCCCCCGCTGACGGCCGGCCCGTGAAGGAGCCCGCCATGTCGATGATCCGCGACCTGCGCGCCGCCGTCCGTCCCACCCTGCGCCGCGGTCACGCCCCGACCACCTACGACTCCACCCGCGACCCGTCCGTGTCGAGCGCGATCGTCGACTGCGCCGTGTACCGCGAGGGCAAGCGGGTCAGCGACCATCTCGGCCCGTCCGAGGCGATGGCCCGGGTGCGCGCGGAGGGCGGCTTCGCGTGGATCGGCCTGCACGAGCCGACGGAGCGTGAGTTCGCCGGTATCGCCCGGGAGTTCGGGCTGCACCCGCTCGCGGTCGAGGACGCCGTCCACGCCCACCAGCGGCCCAAGCTGGAGCGGTACGACGACACCCTCTTCACCGTCTTCAAGACGATCCACTACGTCGAGCACGCCGAACTCACCGCCACCAGCGAGGTCGTGGAGACCGGCGAGGTCATGTGCTTCACCGGCCGGGACTTCATCGTGACCGTGCGGCACGGCGGCCAGGGCTCGCTGCGCGCCCTGCGGCACCGGCTCCAGGACGACCCGGAGCTGCTGGCCAAGGGCCCCTCCGCGGTGCTGCACGCCATCGCCGACCAGGTCGTCGACGGCTATCTCGCGGTCGCCGACGCCGTCCAGGACGACATCGACGAGGTGGAGATCGACGTCTTCTCGGCGACGAGCGGATCGAGCGGGTCCGGCGGATCCGCCCGTGGGGCGCGGCGCGGCGGCGACGCCGGGCGCATCTACCAGCTCAAGCGCGAGGTGCTGGAGTTCAAGCGGGCGGTCTCCCCGCTGCTGCGGCCGATGCAGTTGCTGAGCGAGCGGCCGATGCGGCTGGTGGACCCGGACATCCAGAAGTACTTCCGGGATGTCGCGGACCACCTGGTCCGGGTCAACGAGCAGGTGCTGGCCTTCGACGACCTGCTCAACTCCATCCTCCAGGCGAACCTGGCGCAGGCCACCGTCGCGCAGAACGAGGACATGCGCAAAATCACGGCGTGGGCGGCGATCGTCGCCGTACCGACCATGATCTGCGGCGTCTACGGCATGAACTTCGAGCACATGCCCGAGCTGAAGTGGAAGTACGGCTACCCGACGGTGATGGTGGCGATCGTCGGGGCCTGCTTCGTCATCCACCGCAGCTTCAAGCGGAACGGGTGGCTGTAGGGGTGGTCGGGCTCCGCCTGCCGAGCCGGTCGGCCAGGATCACCAGCGCCAGCCCGGCCAGGATCACCAGCAGCGCCGGGTAGGCGACCGGCGGCGGCGTCTGGCCGAGCCAGAGCGCGGCGATCAGGGCCGCGCCCGGCGTCTCCAGGAGGATCGCGGTCGAGGTCACCGACGGGCCGAGCCCCTTCACCACGCGGTTGATGAGCGAGTGGCCGAGCAGCTGGGCGGTGAGCGTGAGCAGCGCCAGCTTGGCCCAGGTCTGCCCGTCGTAGCCGCCGAGCGAGGCGCCCGAGAGCAGGCAGGTGCCGAGCAGCAGTACGGCGGTGACGGTGTAGCAGACGAAGGTGTACGCGGTGGTGCTCACCGTCCGCCGCACCTGCGCGCCGAGCACCACATAGCCGGCGCCCGCCACGCCGCCCGCCAGCGCGAGGGCGTCACCGGCGAGCGCGCGCGGCGACAGGGACAGGTCCACGCCGGTGAGGATCACCACGCCGAGGAAGGCGACCGCCATGCCCGCCCAGGCCAGGGCGGGCGGCCGGTGCCCGAGCAGCCGCAGCAGCAGCGCCGTCCAGATCGGGGTGGTGGTGACCAGCGCGGTCGAGGAGGCGACGGAGGTCATGTGCAGGCTCGGCAGCCACACCCCGAAGTGCAGCGCGAGCAGCGCGCCCGCGGCGGTCGACAGCAGCAGGGCCTTGCGGCCCATGGCGGCGAGCTCCGCGCGGTGCCGGGGGCGGAGCAGGACCAGCGGGGTGAGCGCGCCGACCGCCATGGCGTTGCGCCAGAACGCGATGGCGAGCGCGGGGGCGGCGGTCGCGGCGATCAGCGGGGCCGACAGCGAGACGCCGGCGATGGCGACGGCGAGGAGCAGGACGTCGAGGGGGACGGCGGCGTGTCCGGCGGCGGCGACCGGCGCGGATATCCGGTCCGGGGCCGTGGCACGGTCGGCGTTTCCGGCGGCGGTACGAGCGGTGGGCACCCCATCAGCGTAAAGCGCGTGGTAGGGCCACGGAACCGCGGACCGGCGGGCGGGACGGCGGACGGCGGGCGCACGGTGGGCGCACGGGACGGCGGGCGGGTGGGGACGGACCCGCGGCCCGGGCCTAAGGTGAGGCCATGACACAGACGCTGATGGACCGCGCCCTCATCGAGGAGGCCACGAAGAAGTCCGCCCTGATCTGGGTGCGGGGCCCCGTCGGCGCGGAGCGCTCGCTGTGGCATGTCTGGCACGACGGCGCGGCCTGGTTGGTCGGCGGCCCGGGCGAGCAGCCGTTGGAGGGGCTCGGCCTGACCGACGGCGGCACCGCCACCGTGACCGTACGCAGCAAGGACAAGGGCGGTCGGCTGGTGGCGTGGCAGGCCCGGGTGACCGAGCCGACCGCGGGCGGCGAGGCGTGGACCGCGGCCGTCGATGAGCTCAAGGGCAAGCGGCTGAACGCGCCGGACGCCGAGCGGATCGCCGAGCGGTGGGCGCGGGAGTGCCGGGTGCTGCGGCTGGAGCCGGCGCCCGTCCCCGTCGAGGCGCTGCCGGACGGCTCACTGGCCGCGGCCCCGCTGCCGACGCCCGCGATCACCCGCCGCCCGATGCCCGCCGCCCTGCCCAAGCTGCTGGCGCGGCGGCGCCGCGCCGCGAAGAAGGACGCGGAGCAGGACGCCCGGCAGGACTAGGCCCGCGACGGCAGCTGCCGCCCGTAGTCGACGATGTCGTCCTTGTCCGGTGCGGCGAGGGCGAAGTCCTTGTTCCAGTCCGTGAGCTGGATGACGCCCGCGCCGCCCGCCCGCTGGAGCCGCAGCGGGTAGGGAGTGCCCTCCAGGGAGACGTCGAGCGAGCCGCCCGAGCCCTCCGCGCCGAGGATCCGGATCGTACGGACGCCGCCGAGCTCGCCGCGGTCGCCGGTGGCGAGCTCGCCGTGCAGCGCCAGCAGCCCGTCGAGCAGCACGCCCTTGTCGGTGAAGCCGCCGAGCTGCTTGTAGGAGGGGTCGCCGACCGGCACCTTCACGTACCGGTCCCCCAGCTTGTCGGCGGCGGCCTGGTCGGTCCTGGAACCCTCCTGCCGGGACCAGAAGTCGGCGCCGGCCTTGAGGTAGAGGTCCTTGCCCACGCGCAGCAGCTCGAAGGTGCCGTCCTTGGTGGAGACCTGGCCGGTGCCGCCGTCGCCCTTGAGGCGCATGTCGAGCTTGTAGGACTGCCCCTTGGTGACGAGGGTGCCGGACAGGTGCACCGCCTCGGCGCCGTTCGCCGCGCTGCGGGCCTTGGCCTCGATCTTCGTGGCCGGGAGCTTCCCCACGCCGTTGGTGCCGGCGTCGGGGTCCTTCTTCTCGCCGCCGCAGCCCGCGAGCGTCGCGGTCAGCCCCACGCACATCGCTCCCACGAGAGCGGCGTTCCGGATGCGCACGTCTGCTCTGCCTCCTGATGCCGGTGCAGTGGGCAGCGTACCCGTGCCGGGGACGCGTACCCGCAGGCAGGCGGGCAGCTGTGCGTGCGACGGCGGGGCAGGCCGGGGCGCGTTAGCCTGAATCCGGATTGGGCTGATATGCCGGGCCTGGGAGGTGTGCGCGTGGGTGCGGGCGGTTCCAGGGTCTTCGTGTCCCATCTCGCGGGTGTCTCCGTCTTCGACCCGAACGGCGACCTGGTGGGCCGGGTCCGCGATCTCGTCGCGATGCTGCGCCTGGGCGGCCGCCCGCCGCGCGTCCTCGGCCTGGTGGTCGAGCTGGTCAGCCGACGACGGATCTTCCTGCCCATGACCCGGGTGACGGGGGTGGAGTCCGGCCAGGTCATCACCACCGGCGTGGTCAACATGCGGCGCTTCGAGCAGCGCCCGACCGAGACGCTGGTGCTCGGCGAACTGCTCGACCGGCGGGTGCGGCTGGTGGAGACGGGCGAGGACGTGACCGTTCTCGACGTGGCGATGGTGCAGCTGCCCGCCCGCCGCGACTGGGAGATCGACAAGGTCTTCGTACGGCGCGGCAAGGGCGGCGCACTGCGGCGCCGCGGGGAGACCCTGACCGTCGAGTGGTCGGCCGTCACCGGCTTCTCGCTCCAGGAGCACGGGCAGGGCGCGGAGAACCTGCTGGCCACCTTCGAGCAGCTGCGCCCCGCGGACCTGGCCAACGTGCTGCACCACCTGTCCGCCAAGCGGCGCGCGGAGGTGGCCGCGGCCCTCGACGACGACCGGCTGGCGGACGTCCTGGAGGAGCTGCCCGACGACGACCAGGTGGAGATCCTCGGCAAGCTCAAGGAGGAGCGCGCCGCCGACGTGCTGGAGGCCATGGACCCGGACGACGCCGCCGACCTGCTGTCGGAGCTGCCGGAAGCGGACAAGGAACGGCTGCTGGGGCTGATGCGGCCCCGCGAGGCGGCCGACATGCGGCGGCTCATGGCGTACGAGGAGCGCACGGCGGGCGGCCTGATGACCACCGAGCCGATCGTGCTGCTGCCGGACGCGACGGTCGCGGACGCGCTGGCGCTGGTGCGCAACCGCGACCTGTCGCCCGCTCTGGCCGCGCAGGTGTACGTGTGCCGGGCGCCGGACGAGACGCCGACGGGCCGGTACCTGGGCCTGGTGCACTTCCAGCGGCTGCTGCGCGACCCGCCCTTCACCCTGGTCAGCTCGCTGGTCGACACCGATCTGCGACCGCTGCCGCCGGATGCCCCGCTGCCCCTGATCACCAGCTATCTGGCCACGTACAACATGGTGGCCGCGCCGGTCGTGGACGAGAGCGGATCGCTGCTGGGCGCGGTGACCGTCGACGACGTACTGGACCATCTGCTGCCGCAGGACTGGCGGGAGCGGGAACTGCACAGTGCGGATGTGCCGGACGTGGAGGGGACCGCCGGTGGCCGATGAGGTGAGCCGGCTCTCCCGGCCCAAGGAGCCGCGCCGCGCGCGGCTGCCCCGATGGGACCCGGAGGCGTTCGGCAAGGCGTCGGAGCACATCGCCCGGTTTCTGGGCACCGGCCGGTTCATCGCCTGGATGACGGTCTTCGTCTTCGTGTGGGTGACGTGGAACGTCGCGGCTCCGGACCGGCTGCGGTTCGACGAGTTCCCGTTCATCTTCCTGACGCTGATGCTGTCGTTGCAGGCCTCGTACGCGGCTCCGCTGATCCTGCTGTCCCAGTACCGGCAGGCCGACCGCGACCGCGTCGCCGTCGAGCAGGACCGCAAGCAGAACGAGCGCAGCATCGCCGACACCGAATACCTGACGCGCGAGGTCGCGGCGCTGCGCATGGGTCTGGGCGAGGTCGCCACCCGGGACTGGCTGCGCTCGGAGTTCGAGGAACTGGTCAGGCGGATGGAGCTGCGGGAGGCGGCGGCCCGGGCCGGGCGCCAGGAGGCTCCGGGCCGGGAGTCCGGAGAGTGAGGAAGGCGACCGCTGAAGCCTTACCGACTCGTACGGTGAGCGCCGTACCATCGGGGCATGGCTACCGACACCACCGATCCCACCCCCGCCGCGGCCCCGTCCGAGGACGCGGTGCGCGCCGCGCTCGCCACGGTGAACGACCCGGAGATCCACAAGCCGATCACCGATCTCGGCATGGTCAAATCGGTGGAGATCGCGGCGGACGGCGCGGTCGCGGTGGTGGTCTATCTGACCGTCTCGGGCTGCCCGATGCGGGAGACGATCACCAATAACGTGTCGGAGGCCGTGGCGAAGGTCCCCGGAGTCACCCGCGTGGCCGTCGACCTGGACGTGATGAGCGACGAGCAGCGGCGTGAGCTGGCCGCCTCGCTGCGCGGCGGGCAGGCCGAGCGCGAGGTGCCGTTCGCCAAGCCCGGCTCGCTGACCCGGGTGTACGCGGTGGCGTCCGGCAAGGGCGGCGTCGGCAAGTCGTCGGTGACGGTCAACCTGGCCGCGGCGATGGCGGCGGACGGGCTCAAGGTCGGCGTCGTGGACGCCGACATCTACGGCCACTCGGTGCCGCGCATGCTGGGCGCGGACGGCCGGCCGACCCAGGTCGAGAACATGATCATGCCGCCGTCGGCGAACGGGGTGAAGGTCATCTCGATCGGGATGTTCACCCCGGGCAACGCCCCGGTGGTGTGGCGCGGGCCGATGCTGCACCGCGCGCTCCAGCAGTTCCTGGCGGACGTGTACTGGGGCGACCTGGACGTGCTGCTGCTGGACCTGCCGCCGGGCACCGGCGACATCGCGATCTCGGTGGCGCAGCTCGTGCCGAACGCCGAGATCCTGGTGGTCACCACGCCGCAGCAGGCGGCGGCCGAGGTCGCCGAGCGGGCCGGTTCGATCGCCGTGCAGACCCATCAGAAGATCGTCGGCGTCGTGGAGAACATGTCCGGGCTGCCGTGCCCGCACTGCGACGAGATGGTGGACGTGTTCGGCACGGGCGGCGGTCAGCTGGTCGCCGACGGGCTGACCCGGACCACCGGCACCACCGTCCCGGTGCTGGGCAGCATCCCCATCGACGTACGGCTGCGCGAGGGCGGCGACGAGGGCAAGCCGGTCGTGATCACCGACCCGGACTCGCCGGCCGGCAGCGCGCTGCGCGCGATCGCGGGCAAGCTGGGCGGGCGGCAGCGGGGCCTGTCGGGCATGTCGCTGGGCATCACCCCGCGCAACAAGTTCTGAGGTCCTCAGGGCTCACACATGTGGGACACGGGTAAGGGGCGGTCTCCCTGGGAGGCCGCCCCTTACCCGTGTCCGCACCCGTGTCCGCGCGCATGGGCTCACATGTCCATGCGGCGCGGGCTCACTGGTAGGTGGCGATGTCCTTGACCACGGAGAAACCCAGGCCGTAGGCGCTCATGCCGCGTCCGTACGCCCCCAGATGCACCCCTTCGCTGGCGGAGCCGGCCAGCACCCACCCGTACTCCGACTCGCGGTAGTGGAAGTCGGCGGGGACGCCGTCGACCGGCAGGGACAGCTGCGACCAGCCCTCGCCGCCGACCTCGTCGGCCAGCTCCCACGCGATCGCGGTCTGCTGGTCCAGCCATTCCTGGCGCAGGGCATGCTCCATACGTGACGGCCAGGTGCATGACAGCAGGCCGGAGCCGGCCAGCCAGGCGGCGGAGGAGACCGAGGTGGCCTCCAGGTGTCCGGTGCCGTCGGCGCTGCGCCGCAGCGGGCGGCTGGCGACGGTCACGACCACCGCGAAGCGCTGCTTGCCGGGTGCCTCGCTGTCCGTCTCGACGCGGTAGGACGGCTCGTCGCCGTGGCCGGTCGAGCCGTGCTCGACGGTGCCGTCCGCACTCGCGACGGCCTGCATCAGCCAGCGCGGACCGGTGAATGCCTCGTCGAGGCCGTACCACGGGAACGCGGCCATGAGATAGCCGTCGATCCTGCGCCGGGCCTCCGCGGGCATCCCGTGCGCGGCCGACGCGGATGGCAGGGCGGATGTACCGGGTGTACTCGCCACCGCCTCCTGTACCCCTGTCCGACTCGTCGTCTCCATCTGCGCGGAGCCTCCTCGTTGCCCTGATCGTGGGCGGCCCGCCCCCTCAGGCGACCTCACCCTGGACAATGGGAGGATAGCCATACGGGACGAGTACCTCGGGCATACGGGGACCCAGGTGGGTCGAATCGACTCAGGTGGCGTCGGAGTCGAACGGCGGGTGCTCGGCCGCCGGGGTGTCACGCTTACGGAGCAGGTCGGAGCCGCCGGCCGAGCCCGAGCCGGAGGTCCCGGAGCCCGTGCTGCCGGAGCCCGTGGTCCCGGAGCCGCTCGTGGTGGAGCCGGACGCCGAGCCCTGCGCGGAGTCGTGGTCCCGGCCGTTGACCGCGTCGGCGACGTCGGCCATCTCCTTGCGAAGGTCGAAGCCGTTGCGGATCTCCTTCAGGCCCAGCTCGTCCTTGTCGAGGATGTGCTTGCGCGCGAACGTCTTCGGATTGAGGTCCTCGAACTCGAAGTCCTTGAACTCCGGGCCGAGCTCGGAGCGGATGTCCTGCTTGGCGCTGTCGGAGAACTCGCGCACCTTGCGGATGAAGCCGGAGATGTCCTGGATGACCTTGGGCAGCTTCTCCGGGCCGAAGACGAGCACGGCGAGGACGATGAGCGCGATCAGCTCTAGGGGTCCTATGTCGAAGAACACCTTGCAGCTCCTTGAGACGTCCGAGGCCGGCGGGTCAGGCCAGTGAACACGGTACCTGCCTCCGGGGGCGAGGCGGGAGACAGCCGGGACCCCGGGGCGGACAACCCCGGGGCGGACACGGGCCACGGAGCCCGCTTGTGCCCCGGGGCGGCGGTCGGAGGCATCACCCGCGGTCAGCCGTGCCGAGGGTGAGCGACACGGTCCGCTCGGCGCCGTCCCGCTCCAGCGTCAGCCGGAGCCGGTCGCCCGGCCGGTGGCTGCGGATCTTGACGATCAGCTCCTGGCCGCTGTGCACCCGCACCCCGTCCACCTCGGTGATCACATCGCGCGGCTTGATCCCGGCCTCGTCGCCCGGGCCGCCCGGGGCCACCGGAGGGCTGCCGTCGGCCCCCTTGGTGTTGACCCGCGCGCCGTCACCGGTGAAGCCCATGTCGAGCGTCACACCGATCACGGGGTGGGTGGCCCTGCCGGTGTTGATCAGCTCTTCGGCGACCCGCTTGCCCTGGTTGATGGGTATGGCGAAGCCCAGCCCGATGCTGCCTCCCTGGCCGCCGTCGAGCCCGGCGCCGTCGTCGGCGGCGCGGATGGCGCTGTTGATGCCGATCACGCGCGCCTTGGAGTCCATCAGCGGGCCGCCGGAGTTGCCGGGGTTTATCGGGGCGTCGGTCTGCAGGGCGTCGACGTAGCTGACGTCGCTGCCGTCCTCCTCCTGGCCGCCCGCGGTGATCGGGCGCTCCTTGGCGCTGATGATGCCGGAGGTGACGGTGCCCGCCAGGTCGTACGGGGCGCCGATGGCCACGACCGGGTCGCCGACCCGCACCGAGTCGGAGTTGCCGAGCGGCAGGGGCTTGAGCCCGGAGACGTTGTCGACCTTGACGACCGCGAGGTCGTAACCGCTGTCCCGGCCGACGACGTGGGCTCGGGCCGTCTCGCCGCCGTTGAACGTGACCGATATGCCGCCGCCCGAACCGGCGGGCTCGACGACGTGGTTGTTGGTGAGGATGTGGCCGCGGCCGTCGAGGACGAAGCCGGTGCCGGTGCCCTGCTCCGAGCCGCCGCTGACATGGATGGTCACCACGCCGGGCAGCGCGCGGGCGGCGATGCCGGCCACGCTGTCCTTGTCGCGCGGCTGCTGCTCGGCCGGGGGCTGCGACAGTTCCACGTCGTCGCCGATGATGCCGCCCTCGCGCTCCAGATAGGCGCCGATGCCGCCGCCGATACCGCCCGCGAGCAGCGCGATCAGCAGAGCGCCGACCACGAGCGGGGCCCGGCGACGCGAGGACGTCCGCTGCGGCCCGGCCGGCGCCGCCGCGCGCGGGGCGCCCCACGGGTCGTACTGCAGCCACTGGCCACGCGGAGTGGCGGGCGCGGTGGGCGCGGCGGGGGCAGGCTGCTCGGTGACGGCGGGCGCGACCGGCGGCAGCTGGGTCCCGTGCGCGGGCGTCACCCCGGCGGTGGGCGGCAGCGGGGTGCCGTGGGCCGGGGTCACACCGGGGTGCTGCGGTGCGGCCGGCGGCTGGTGGGGGGCGGGGGGCAGGTGCGTACCGTGCGCGGGCGTCGCCACCGGCCGCTGCACGGGCGGCGCGGGCGCCCACGGCCCGGGGCCGCCGTACGGCGGGGTGCCGTACGGATCGGGGTCGTGCAGCGGTTTCACGGAGGGGGCATCGGCCGGGGTCGCGTGCGCGTGCGGGCCTTCGGCCGGGGTCGCGTGCGGGTGGGAGGCATCGGGCGAGGCCTCGTACGCGGGCGTCACACCGGTCGCGGTCGCGTGCGCGGGCGTCACGTCGGTCGGGGTCCCGTGCGCAGGCGTCACGCCCGTCGACGTCCCGTGCGCAGGCGTCACGCCCGTCGACGTCCCATGCGCAGGCGTCACGCCCGTCGACGTCCCATGCGCAGGCGTCACGCCCGTCGACGTCCCATGCGCAGGCGTCACGCCCGTCGACGTCCCATGCGCGGGCGTCACACCGCCCTCGCCGCCTGCCACGAGCGGCCGTCCCTCGCCGGCCGGAACAGCGTCCTCGGGCTCGCCTGCCGGTCCGGGGTCCTGCCCCGCACCGACCGCCTCCGCGCCATCGGCAGCGGACACCGGCTCCGACCGGCTGCCGGGTCCCGCGTCGGACGCGGCTGCCGCGTCCAATGCGGCGTCCGCGACGTCCACCGCGCGAACCGTGGCCGTACGCCGCTCGGCGCCGCCTTCCGCACCCGGGGCGGCAGCAGTGTCATGCGCGATGCCGTCACCGGCGGCCACGGTGTCCTCCGGAGCGGCGCCACCGGCGCCATGGGCACCGCTGTCCGCGGCATCGGGCCGCTCCGGGTGGGTGGAGTCGGCGCGTGAGGGATCCGGTGCCGGTTCGGCGGGCGCCGGTTGCTGTGCGGAGCGCGCCGCCGGGCGGCTCCACCATTTCGGCTTGGGCCCGGGGCCTTCCCCTCGTTCATGATCTCCCCAGAGTTCCCCGCGGCACGGCGCGGACTGCGCGGTATCTCAGCAGCCGTCCCCGCCATCGGGGCACGCCGCCCGAAGCGATTCAACCAGGTCCGCCGCTCCTCGCGCAGTGTCCCGCCGGCACCGGACCGGCGGGACACGCCGCGTCACTCGGCCGTTGACAGCGGCCACAGCTCCCGGGTCGCCGCGAGTACCGGCTGGACCACGGGCGGCAGCATGCCGTGCGAGGACAGCCGCGGGGCCGCGTACAGCGGGGTGGCGGCAGCCTCCGCCACCGGTGTCCCGGACGGGGGCGCCGACGGCGTCGCGGAGGCCGCGGCCGCCCTGGCGTCGTCGGACGTCGCGAGCCTGCCCGAGCGGCTGTCCGCGTCGCCCGGACTGCGCAGGCCCACCTCACGGCGGGTGTTCTCGCGTATCCCGAGCGCCGCCGTCATGCCGCCCGCCTTCGCCGCGGCCGGAGTGACCGCGCTGCGCGCGCCCTGCGCGCGGCTGCGGGAGGGATCGGATCCGGTGTCCAGCACCAGCGTGCCGCCGAGCGCGAAGGCGGCGAGGGACACGGCCCCCGCGGCCGCGAACGCGAAGCGCCGGCCGCGCACCGCGGGACGCGCCACCTCATGGATGCGGAAACCCCGCTCGCGGGGCGGCGTGGGCAGAAAGGCCAGCGACTCCTGCCGCGTGCCGAAACCTCCCGTGCCAAAGCCTCCCGTGCCGCCGCCGAACGGGCCGTCGCGCCCGTCCGGACCGCCTCCGTCCTGCTGGTCGTCCCCGTCGAGCACGATGCCGGGCAGGCCGTGCAGCCTCGCCAGCAGGTCCTCCGAGGGCGGGGGCGCGGCCGTCCGCGTGAAGACGTTCTTCACCTGCCGCTGGGCGTCGGCTTCCGCCTTGCACCGCGGACAGGTCGCCAGGTGCGCGAGGACTCGCTCGCGCGCATCATGTCCCAGTTCGCCGTCGACAAGAGCCGAGAGGCGGTCGCCGAGATGCTGCTCGGCGGGGGACGGACCGCCTGATCGGGTCACGCGATTCCGACCTCCCCACTGAGCCCGGCGCCGGAGGCACCGAGGGACACCGAGGCGGCGGCGCGCTGCTCCGCGCGGGCCACGGGCGAGCGGTGCTTGAGCGCCTTGCGCAGGTGCGAGCGGCCGCGGTGGATGCGGCTGCGCACGGTGCCCAGCTTCACCCCGAGGGTCGCGGCGATCTCCTCGTACGACAGCCCCTCGATGTCGCACAGCACGACGGCCGCGCGGAACTCCGGCGCGAGGGTGTCCAGGGCCTGCTGCACATCGGCGTCGAAGTGGGTGTCGTTGAAGTGCTGCTGCGGAGAGGGCTCCCGGCTCGGCAGCCGCTCCGCCGCGTCCTCGCCCAGCGCGTCGAAGCGGATCCGCTGGCGGCGGCGGACCATGTCGAGGAAGAGGTTGGTGGTGATGCGGTGCAGCCAGCCCTCGAACGTGCCCGGGGTGTAGGTCGACAGCGAGCGGAAGACCCGGACGAAGACCTCCTGGGTGAGGTCCTCGGCGTCATGCTGGTTGCCGGTGAGGCGGTATGCGAGGCGGTAGACCCGGGCACTGTGCATGCTGACGATCTCCTCCCAGGTGGGAGGGGTCCAACCCGCGGCATCCGCGTCGGTGGCAAAGGTCGCGGTGGTAACGGACTCGGCGGAGTGGGCGTGGTCAGCGGTGTCGGTCACGGATCTCGGCTCGACCGCCGACCTGCGAAAGCGCCTCAGCACTCTCCGGCCACCGGGCGCAGCCGCACCTCCCCTGTCGGCTCTGGTGGTGTCCAGTAGAGCCCCTACCATATCCACCTCGCCCGTTAGCTCCGGATAAGCATTTTTGACCTGCATTTGGTCTTGGTCCATCTCATCCCCCCGTCCTTCTCCAACGCCTGATCCCATCTGCGGGTTCCCGCGCGCAGCGGATACAGTCACGGTTGCGTCAACTACGGGGACAGGAGAGGGCCATTACCGGCAACCGGCAGACGAGCTGGGCGTTCGCCGATGCGTTCGTCGCCGAGGACGCAGCCCTGCGCTGGGCCCGCGACCGGGCCCGTGAGGTGGGACTGCGCTCGGTGTCGTCCGGCACCGGCGCGGCGCTGCGGCTGCTCGCCGCGGCGGCGGACGCCAAGGCCGTCGCCGAGATCGGGACCGGAACCGGCGTCTCCGGAATCCACCTGCTGCACGGCATGCGGCCGGACGGGGTGCTGACGACCGTGGACACCGAGCCGGAGCGGCAGCAGTTCGCCCGGCAGGCGTTCCGGGCCGCGGGCTTCGCCGGGAACCGCGCCCGTTTCATCCCCGGCCGCGCGCTCGACGTCCTGCCGCGCCTGGCCGACGGCGGTTACGACCTCGTCTTCTGCGACGGGGACCGGCTGGAGTGCCTGGACTACCTCGCCGAATCGTTGCGGCTGCTGCGGCCGGGCGGGCTGGTCTGCTTCGAGGGCGTCTTCGCCGACGGGCGCACCGTGGACTCCGCGATCCAGCCCGCCGAGGTGCTCCGGCTGCGCGAGTTGCTGCGCACCGTACGGGAGAGCACCGTGCTCCAGTCCTCGCTGCTGCCGGTGGGGGACGGTCTGCTCTGCGCGGTGAAACGCGGCTGACCCCGCCCCTGGCCCGGCTGACCCCGCCCCTAGCGTCGCTGCCCCGGCAACCGGTCCGCTGGTGCGAACCGGCTGCCGGGGCAGCGCACGGTGGGTGTGGGCCGGCTCCGTCAGCCGACGACCTTCTTGAGGGCATCGCCGAGCGCGTCGGCCTCATCCGGGGTCAGCTCGACGACGAGTCGACCGCCGCCTTCGAGCGGAACGCGCATGACGATGCCCCGCCCCTCCTTGGTCACCTCGAGCGGGCCATCGCCCGTCCGCGGCTTCATGGCCGCCATGCTCGTTCCCCTTCCTGAAACCAGCTCATCGTCCGCCGACGGCCCCATGGAGGCACCGTGTCACCGGCATCGAACACATTGCTTCTTCGTCATTATCCCGCATGGCATGACCCAAAGACCAACATCGGGCCGCGACCGCTGCGCGACGCGTTCCCGCAAAACCACCCAATTCGGGGAGCGGCCTGCGATACTCCGCCCCCACCGCACCCGATCGCCGGGTCGGCTTCTTTGACGCAGGTCACATGTCGGGCCCCGGTGATCTCCGGCATGCTGAGCGCTGACGACGCGACGGAGAGGACCCAACGCCCATGGCCGACACCGTGCTGTACGAACTGACCGACGGACTGGCGACGCTCACGCTGAACCGCCCCGACGCCATGAACGCCCTGAACATCGAGCTCAAGGTGGCATTGCGGGACGCTCTGCGGCAGGCGGCGGACGACCCCGCCGTACGGGCCGTGCTGCTGACGGGCAACGGGCGGGCGTTCTGCGTGGGCCAGGACCTCAAGGAGCACATCGGGCTCCTCGCCGAGGCGGCCGAGCGCGGCGACGGCGGTCAGGTCATGAGCACGGTCAAGGAGCACTACAACCCGATCACGGAAGCCATCGCGACCATGCCGAAGCCGGTGGTCGCCGCCGTCAACGGGGCCGCGGCCGGCGCCGGGGCGGGCTTCGCGTTCGCCGCCGACTACCGGATCGCCGCCGACACCGCGAAGTTCAACACCTCGTTCGCGGGTGTCGCGCTCACCGCCGACTCCGGGGTGTCGTGGACTCTCCAGCGCCTGATCGGCCCCGGTCGCGCGGCCGACCTGCTGCTCTTCCCGCGGAACGTCAGCGCCGAGGAGGCACTGGAGCTGGGCATGGTGAGCCGGGTGGTGCCCGCGGCGGAGCTGGCGAACGAGGCACTGGCGGTCGCCAGGCGGCTGGCGCAGGGCCCGACGGCGGCCTACGCGGCGATCAAGGAGTCGCTGGCGTTCTCCGCGGGCCACGGGCTGGCCGAGTCGCTGGCCAAGGAGGACGAGCTCCAGGTGCGGGCGGGGGCGTCGGAGGACCACCGGATCGCGGTCGAGGCGTTCGTGAAGAAGCAGAAGCCGACGTTCCTGGGCCGGTAGGGCCTGCTCCTTCCCCGGGCTTCCACCCAAGACCCCGCCCCGGGGCGGGGCGGGGTCTGGGCTGGGCTGCGCAGGGCAGGGAAACTCAGGCCCCGCCGCGCGCGTGGCAGGCGGCCAGGTGGTCGTTCACCAGGCCGCACGCCTGCATCAGTGCGTACGCCGTCGTCGGGCCGACGAAGCGGAAGCCGCGCTTCTTGAGGTCGCGGGCGAGCGCGGTCGACTCCGGTGTGGTCGCCGGCACGTCGGCGGAGGTGCTCGGTGCCGGGCGGCCGTCCGCGTCCGGGGCGTACGACCAGATCAGCGCGTCGAGTTCGCCCGGGGCCAGTTCGGCCGCCACCCGGGCGTTGCCGATCGCGGCGGCTATCTTGGCGCGGTTGCGGATGATGCCGGGGTCGGCCAGGAGGCGTTCGGCGTCCGCGTCGGTGAAGGCGGCGACCTTGGCGATCTCGAATCCGGCGAAGGCCGCGCGGAAGCCCTCGCGACGGCGCAGGATCGTCAGCCAGGACAGTCCGGACTGGAACGCCTCCAGGCACATCCGCTCGTACAGCGCGTCGTCGCCGTGCACCGGGCGTCCCCACTCGGTGTCGTGGTACGCCCGGTAGTCCGCCAGGGACTCCGCCTCCAGGCCCCAGGGACACCGCGCCAGCCCGTCCGCGCCCAGCGCCACACCCTTGCCGCTCACGCGCCCTCCCCCTCGTCCTCGTCCTCATCCGGAATGGCCGATTCAGCCGGAGCCGCGGAGCCGTTCGACGCCGCGGGTCCCGCCGGCGGCGTCGGGGGCATCGGCGGGGGCGTCGCCGCGTGCCGGGCCGCCGACTGCCGGGCCGCCTGCGCGCCGGCCAGCGACGCCTCCAGTTCGGCGATCCGCGCGTCGCGCTCGGCCAGTTCCGCGCCGACCCGGCCGAGCACGTCGTCCACGTCCGCCATGCGGTACCCACGCAGGGTCATGGGCAGCCGCAGCGCCTCGATGTCGGCCCGAGCCAGCGGCCGGTCGGCGGGCAGCGGGGCGTCGAGCCGGTCCTGCGGGGCCTCCGGCAGCGGGCCGCGTTCCGTACCGCCGATGACGGCGAGCGTGACCGCGCCCACCACCGCGACGAGCGCGATGAGCAAAAACCAGAACACGACGATCTTCTCCCGGGGTGCGTGCGGCATCCGTCCGTCCTGATCGTGCCATGCCCCGCCCCGCTCACCACGAGCCCTGTGGATAACACGGGCGCTGTGCACAAGACGGCTAAGGTCGCTGACGGACCACAGGAGAGGGAGTCAGGATGCTGCGGCTGGGACGGCGGGAGTTCGCGGAGCACGAGCAGGTGATCATGGCGATCGTGAACCGGACGCCGGACTCCTTCTACGACCAGGGTGCGACGTTCCGGGACGAGCCGGCGCTGGCCCGCGTCGAGCAGGCGGTGTCACAGGGCGCTGCCATCATCGACATCGGCGGGGTGAAGGCCGGCCCCGGGGAGGAGGTGTCGGCCGAGGAGGAGGCACGGCGCACGGTCGGCTTCGTGGCCGAGGTGCGCAGGCGGTATCCGGACGTGGTGATCAGCGTCGACACCTGGCGGCACGAGGTCGGCGAGGCGGTCTGCGAGGCGGGCGCGGACCTGCTGAACGACGCCTGGGGCGGGGTGGACCCGAAGCTGGCCGAGGTCGCCGCCCGGTACGGCGCCGGTCTGGTGTGCACGCACGCGGGCGGGGTGCGCCCGCGGACCCGGCCGCACCGGACCGTGTACGAGGACGTGATGGCCGACATCCTGCGGGTCACCGTGGGGCTGGCGGAGCGGGCGGCGGAGCTGGGGGTGCGGCGGGACGCCATCCTCATCGACCCCGGCCACGACTTCGGGAAGAACACCCGGCACTCGCTGGAGGCGACTCGGCGGCTGGGCGAGATGGCGGCGACCGGCTGGCCGGTGCTGGTCTCGCTGTCCAACAAGGACTTCGTCGGCGAGACGCTGGACAAGCCGGTGAAGGAGCGGCTGCTGGGGACGCTGGCGACGACCGCGGTGTCGGCGTGGCTGGGCGCCCGGGTGTACCGGGTGCACGAGGTGGCCGAGACCCGGCAGGTGCTGGACATGGTGTCGTCGATCGCGGGGCACCGGCCCCCGGCGGTCGCCCGCCGGGGACTGGCGTAACGCCGGGGACCGGCGTGGCACCGGACCGGTCGGCCCTCAGATACCGATCTCCTTGGTCATCAGCGCGACCGCCTCGTCGACGTCGTCGGTGAGGTGGAACAGCTCCAGGTCGGCCGGGGACGCCTTGCCCTCGGCCACCAGGCTCTCCCGCAGCCAGCCCACCAGCCCCTGCCAGTAGGCGGAGCCGAACAGGACGATCGGGAACCGGGTGACCTTCTTGGTCTGCACGAGGGTCAGCGCCTCGAACAGCTCGTCCAGCGTCCCGAGTCCGCCCGGCAGCACCACGAAGCCCTGGGCGTACTTCACGAACATCGTCTTGCGGACGAAGAAGTAGCGGAAGTTCACGCCGATGTCGACGTAGGGGTTGAGGCCCTGCTCGAAGGGCAGCTCGATGCCGAGCCCGACCGAGACGCCGCCCGCCTCGCACGCGCCCTTGTTCGCGGCCTCCATCGCGCCGGGCCCGCCGCCGGTGATCACCGCGAAGCCCGCCTCGGCCAGGCCGCGGCCGATGCGCACCCCCGCCTCGTACTCCGGCGTGTCGCGGACCGTACGGGCGGAGCCGAAGACGCTGACGGCCCGGCCCAGTTCGGCCAGGGCGCCGAAGCCCTCCACGAACTCCGACTGGATGCGCAGCACCCGGAACGGGTCCTCGTGCACCCAGGCCGCCCCCGGCTGGGTGTCCAGCAGCCGCTGGTCGGTGGTGCCGGGACGTACCTGCTCGCGTCGGCGCACGACCGGGCCCAGCCGCTGTTCGTGCAGCGCCTGCTCGTCCTCCGCGTTGCCCATGATGTGCTCCCTCCGCGTCGGCCTCCCCCGCCCGCCGGGGCGGGGAAGGATCTTTGGGTCAGCGTAGGCCCAGGTGGGCGACGGGCAACGGAATTCCCGTGGTCTCGCCACTGAACTGCCGGACGGGCCGCCTGACCAGGGCCCGGGACAAGGTCCCTGCCAGGGACCGGGGCGACGCGCTAGCGGGTGAGCCAGTTCCGCAGCCGCTCCTCGGCCTCCAGCACCGCCGCCACCGAGACGTGCTCCTCGCGGGTGTGGGCCAGCTTGGGGTCGCCGGGCCCGTAGTTGATCGCGGGCACGCCGAGCGCCGAGAAGCGGGCGACGTCCGTCCAGCCGTCCTTGGCCGCGAGTTCGGCGCCGACGGCCTCGACGAAGGCGACGGCGGCCGGGTGGGAGAGGCCGGGCAGGGCGCCGGACGCGCTGTCGGTGAGCCGCACCTCGAAGCCGTCGAAGACCTCCCTCACATGTGCGAGCGCCGCCTCCTCGGAACGGTCCGGGGCGAAGCGGAAGTTCACCGTCACCGCACAGGAGTCGGGGATGACGTTGCCCGCGTGCCCGCCTTCGATGCGTACGGCGTTGAGGCACTCGCGGTAGCGCAGCCCGTCGATCTCCGCCTGGCGCGGCTCGTACGCGGCGAGCCGGTCGAGGATCGGCGCGGCCTTGTGGATGGCGTTCTCGCCCAGCCAGTCACGTGCGGAGTGTGCGCGTCGGCCGGTCGTCTCCACCTGGACCCGCAGGGTGCCCTTGCAGCCGCCCTCGACCTTCCCGTCGGTGGGCTCCAGCAGGACGGCGAAGTCGGCGGCGAGCCACTCGGGGTGCCGCTCGGCCAGCCGCTTGAGCCCGTTGAGCTCGGCGGCGACCTCCTCGTGGTCGTAGAAGACGAACGTGAGGTCGCGGTTGGGCTCGGGGACGGTCGCGGCGACGCGCAGCTGCACGGCCACCCCGGACTTCATGTCCGAGGTGCCGCAGCCCCACAGGATGCCGTCATCGTCCAGCCGAGAAGGCACGTTGTCGGCGATCGGCACGGTGTCGATGTGTCCGGCCAGGACGACGCGCTCCGCCCGCCCGAGGTTCGTACGGGCCACGACGGCGTCTCCGTCGCGGTCGACGGTCAGATGCGGCAGGGCGCGCAGGGCCTGCTCGACGGCGTCGGCGAGGGCCTTCTCGTCTCCGCTGACCGAGGGGAAGTCGACGAGCCGGGCGGTGAGCGCGGCGGCGTCCAGGGACAGGTCGAGTGCGCGGTGGTCCATGACCCCGACCCTAGCCCGTCGGGGCTCCGGGCCCCTCAAGTAACGTGTGCGCGTGCCACCTGCCATCCTCTCCAGCCGCGCCCGGCGCCTGCGCGCGGGCATCGCGTGCGCGGTGCTGCTGGCGCTGGCCGGGTACCTGGTGGCGCACCTGGAGACCGGCGGTTCCGGCCCGCCGCGCTGCGTGGCGCGCACGGACGGCGCGAGTGTGGCGCTGGACCCCGAACAGGGCGTGAACGCCGCCACGATCGCGGCGGTGGCCTCCGCCCGCGGGCTGCCTGAGCGCGCGGTGACGATAGCGCTGGCCACGGCGATGCAGGAGTCGGGGCTGCGCAACATCCGGCGCGGTGACCGGGATTCGCTGGGGCTGTTCCAGCAACGGCCGTCGCAGGGTTGGGGCAGCGCGCGGCAGATCCTCGATCCGGTCTATTCCACCGGGGCGTTCTATGACCATCTGGTGCGGGTGCCCGGCTATTCCCGGCTGCCGTTGACGGTGGCCGCGCAACGGGTGCAGCGCAGTGGATATCCGCAGGCTTACGCGAAGCACGAGACCGACGCGGCGGTGCTGACCGATGTGCTCACCGGGCGTACGGCGGGCGCGTTCACCTGCCCGGGGCCGCCGGACGACGGAAAAGCCGGTGACGTGGCCCGGGTACGGGCGCGGCTGGTGCGGGAATTCGGCCCCGAGGTGCTGCCGGACGGGGCGGGGCCCGCGGGCGGCGGGGAGCACGCAGGCGGCGGCCGCGACGTGGTGCTGCCGGTACCGGCGGTGCCGGACGCCGGCGGCGGGAACCCCGACCGGCGCGGCTGGGAGCTGGCGCACTGGGCCGTGGCCCACTCGGACGGGTTGCGTATCGAACGCGTCTCGTATCGCGGCCGCGTATGGTCCGCCGCGGAATCCGGAAAGGGCTGGCGGACCGCCGAGGGCATTTCCGGGGCCGAAGTGCGCATCTCCGTCGCGCAATAGTACGGCGCTTCCCCGATTCGAGCACCGATTATCAGATCGCCATTTCCCGGCGCCGCCGATTATCTGATGCATTAACAATTCTTTACCTTCGCCCACCGCAACCTTCGCGCGGTTCACGCGGTATTCACTGCGTCCGGCCGCCGGACATCGCAACATGCCAACGTCCCTCCGCGAAGGAGCATCATGTCCCTCCCCCTCACCCGCCGGCTCGCCCGTGCCGCTCTGCTGGTCGCCGCGGGCGCCGCTCCCATGGTCGCCGCCGGTGCCGCGAACGCCACCCCGGTGACGCCGCAGGCCCCCGCGCCGGCCGGGATGAGCGCGGTCGACACCTCCAATGTCGGCGTCGCCGCCGAGAACACCACCAACAAGGTCACGTACGCGGCGAGCGAGGTGGGCCGCCGCACCTTCGGGAACGGCGTGCCGGCCGCGGGCAAGGCCACCGGCAAGGCCGCCAAGCACATCAGCAAGAAGGCGGCCAAGACCGTCGGCAAGAAGAAGCTGTCCACCGGCCACGCCGCGGAAGGACTGCTGCCGGTCAAGGTTCCGGTCCGGGTGCCGACCATCAGCGGCTGACCTGCTGCCGCGCCACACGCGAGAACGCGGAGGGGCCCGGGGAGCCGATGCTCCCCGGGCCCCTTCGCGCGGTCCCGGGCCCTTCGCCCAGTCCGGGCGCCTCGCGCGGCCCCGGGCCCATTCGCGCGGTCCCGGACGCCTTCGCGCAGGCGGGCGCCGGTCAGTCAGCCTGCCCGGCGGTCAGCCCGCCAGGCGCGCGGCCCCCGCCGCCACCCGTTCGTCGGTGGCCGTGAACGCCACCCGGACGTGCCGGGCCCCTGCCTCCCCGTAGAAGTCACCGGGCGCCACCAGGATGCCCAGCTCGGCCAGCGCGCCCACGGTCTCCCAGCACGGCTCGTCGCGCGTCGCCCACAGGTACAGCGACGCCTCACTGTGCTCGATCCGGAAGCCGTGGCCCTCCAGCGCCGCGCGCAGCCGCGACCGGCGGCTGGCGTAGCGCTCGCGCTGCTCGGCCACGTGGGCGTCGTCGCCCAGCGCCGCGATCGTGGCGGCCTGCACCGGGGCGGGCACCATCATCCCGCCGTGCTTGCGGAGCGTCAGCAGCTCGCCCAGCACCGACGCGTCACCGGCGAGGAACGCCGACCGATAGCCCGCCAGGTTGGAGCGCTTGGACAGCGAGTGCACCGCGACCAGCCCCTCGAAGCTGCCGCCGCACACCTCGGGATGCAGCACGGAGACCGGCTCGGCCTCCCAGCCCAGCTCCAGGTAGCACTCGTCGCTGACCAGCAGGACGCCGTGCGCGCGGGCCCAGGCGACCGCCGCCCGCAGCTCGTCCTTGTCCAGCACCCGGCCGGTGGGGTTGGACGGGGAGTTCAACCACAGCAGCTTGAGTCCGGCCGGGTCCAGCTCGGCTGTCTCGTCGTACGGGACAGGCTCGGCGCCCGCCAGGCGCGCCCCCACCTCGTACGTCGGGTAGGCCAGCCGCGGGAAGGCGACCCGGTCGCCCGGCCCCAGGCCCAGCTGGGTCGGCAGCGACGCGACCAGTTCCTTGGAGCCGACCACCGGCAGCACCTGGGTGTGCGCCACGCCGGTGGCGCCCAGCCGTCGCTCGACCCAGCCGGTGAGCGCGTCCCGGAGCGCCGGGGTGCCCCACACCGTCGGATAGCCCGGGCTGTCGGCCGCTCCGGCCAGCGCCGCGCGGATCAGCTCGGGGACCGGGTCGACGGGCGTGCCCACCGACAGGTCCACGATGCCGTCCGGATGCGCCGCGGCGGTCGCCTTGTACGGTTCGAGCTTGTCCCAGGGGAAGACGGGGAGACGCGAAGAGACTGCGGACACGGAGCCTTCTCTTTCTCGTACAGGTCGTACGGGCAGGTCGTACGGGCATGTCGCACGGCGAAACGCGTCGGTCCCGTACGGCGGACGGGGCCATACGGGACCGAGGCGCAGCGCGTGCGCGGGGGCCGTTGCCTAGCCCTGCGGCGGAAGCGCGGCGATGAAGGGGTGGTCCCGTTCGATCAAGCCGAGCTTCGAGGCGCCACCGGGCGAACCGAGCTCGTCGAAGAACTCGACGTTCGCCTTGTAGTAGTCCTTCCACTCCTCGGGAGTGTCGTCCTCGTAGAAAATCGCTTCCACCGGGCAGACCGGCTCACAGGCACCGCAGTCGACGCATTCGTCCGGGTGGATGTACAAAGACCGGGAACCCTCGTAGATGCAGTCGACGGGGCACTCCTCGATGCAGGCCTTGTCCTTGACGTCGACACAAGGCTGCGCGATGACGTAGGTCACGCTGTCGTTCCTCCTTGATAGGGCTGGCGGACCGATGGGTGGTTCCGCCGCGTGGCGCGCGGGAGCGCGGCGTCGTCGATGCCCGCCCCTAGTATCTCCGTTCTCGCGCACGAGACGAACATGAGGGGCTGAGAACCAGTGGATTTCACCACCGGCGGACGTCTTGAGGTCACGATCACCGCCTCTGACGTGGGGAAACGCGTGTCCGTGCGGCGGTGGCGCGATGCCGGGGACGGTACCGAGAGATTCACCGACACCGTCGGCGTGCTCACATCCTGGGCAGACGGCGTGCTCCAGATCACACGGCGGTCCGGCGAAACCGTCCGCATTCCGGAATCCGCGCTGGTCGCGGGCAAGATCGTGCCCGTCGCCCCGGCCCGGCGCCGCGGACCGGCGGCGAGCGCGGCGGAGCTGGACCGGGTCGCGGCCCGGGCCTGGCCCCCGCTGGAGAGCGCCCCGCTGGGCGACTGGCTGCTGCGCGCGGCCGCGGGCTTCACCCGGCGGGCCAACTCGGCGCTCGCGCTCGGCGACCCCGGCCTGCCCCTGGACGCCGCGCTGGAGCGGGTCACCGCCTGGTACGCCGAGCGCGGTCTGCCGGCGTACGTGCAGCTCAGCACGGGGGCCGAGGGAACGCAGGAGCGGCTGGCCGCCGAGCTGGAGCGGCGCGGCTGGGTCCGCGAGGTCTCCGTGGAGATACGGATCGCCCCGCTCGCGCCGATCGCGGACCTGGCCGCCGACGTCGAGGGCGTGACGGTGTCCCGTAGGCCGGATGACCAGTGGTTCGCCCGCTACCAGCGAAGCTCCCGGCGCCCCGGCTCCGAGGCGCGCGCGGTGGTCGGCGCAGGGCCCTCGGTGTGGTTCGCCACCGTCCCGGGCGGGGAAGGCGAGCCGCCCGCGGCCATCGGGCGGTGCGCGGTCGACGGGCGGTGGGCGGGCTTCACCGCCGTGGAGGTGGACCCGGCGCGGCGCCGCCAGGGCCTGGCCTCGGCCGTGATGGCGGCGCTCGCCCGGCATGCCCTGGAGGAGGGTGCTTCGGCTGCGTACCTCCAGGTGGAGACGGACAATGACGGTGCCCGCGCGCTCTACGACGGCATGGGCTTCACCACGCACCACCACTACCACCATTGGCGCGCCCCCGAGCGCGGGGAGACGCACGGTCGTACAGGTCAGTAGATGCGCGGGCGTACACAGGTAAGCAGCGCATGTGCTGGTAAGCAGCGGACGTACACGTAAGCAGCGGAACGTACAGGTAAGTCACGGATGCCAGGATCGCCAAGGACACCAGACGGACAGCACACCCGGGACCGGCGGCGGCGCTTCGCCGAGGCAGCCCGCGAGGAGCGCCCCGACCTGGCTCTGCTGTGCCTGCTGGTGGGCGCGGAAGCGGATCCGGAGCTCGACGGCGACGCGGTCGACGCGGCTCAGATCGAGCTCGACCGGCTCGCGGGGCTGCTGCCCTTCGACCCCGGTGGGCCTGCCGGCTGGGCCGCCGCGGTCGCCGCGCTGCTGGGCGAGCGCCACGGCTTCCACGGCACGCCGGCCGACTACCGGCGGCTGGAGTCCTCGCTCCTGCAAGAGGTGCTGCGGCACCGCCGCGGCCTGCCGATCCTGCTGTCCGTGGTGTGGATCGAGGTGGCCCGGCGGGCGGGCGCGCCGGTGTACGGCGTGGCACTGCCCGGTCACTTCGTGGTCGGCTTCGGCGATCCGTACGGGGAACACGTGCTGGCCGACCCCTTCGACGGCGGGCGGCTGCTGTCCGACGACGACGCGGCGCTGCTGGTCGCGGGCGCGACGGGCGCCTCCATGAACGCGGCGATGATGGCCCCGGCCACACCCCTGGAGATCGTGCTGCGGGTGCTGAACAACATTCGCGCCTGGGCCGCGGCGCGCCCCGAGCGCAGCGACGTCCAGTTGTGGGCCGTCGAGCTCTCCCTGCTGCTGCCGAGCCATCCGGCCCGGCTCCGCTACGAGCGGGCGCAACTGCTGGTGCAGCGCGGCGACTTCGTGGGCGGCGCGAAGGAGCTGGAGGAATACGCGGACGTGGTCGCGGCGATGGAGCCGAACGCCGCCGAGACGATGCGGCGGCAGGCACGGGCGGCACGGGCGATGCTGAACTGAGCCGCCCCGCGTGCCATACGGTTTCCGTACGGCACCCGGGGCGGCGGGTCTGCCGGCGACAGCGGTCAGCCAGGACCGCGGATCAGCCGGGACGGCGGATCAGCCGGAATCGCGGATCAGCTGGGGCTCAGCGGGATCTCGGCGATCCGCTTGGCCGGGTCCTTCTCCAGGATCACGCTGCGCAGGGCCCCCACGACGTCCGTCGGCTGGACCGGGGTCTTGCCGCCCTGGGCCCGCTCGATGAGCACGCCGTCGAAGATGTTGCCGTAGAGCTCCTTGACCGCCTCCAGGTCGTAGCTCTCCTGGAGCTTGTAGCCCTTGCCCTGCGGGTCCTCGACCACCGTGACGGAGAGGATCTTCGGCAGCGAGCGGGCCGGGCCGAAGTCGATGGACTTGCCGCCCGCCTTGATGGTGACGAGGCCCGACATCGCGGGCTCGGCGAACTCCTTCATCATCCGGTCGACCTCGGCCTTGCCGATCTTCGGCTGCTTGGTGACCACCGGAAGGGTGACGGCCTTGTTCGCACCGGTCTCGGCGCGCTCGCGGTACGCCTCGGAGACCGCCTTGACGGCCGCGTCGACGTCCAGGCCCTTGCCCGGCTTGCCGTAGACGGCCTCGACCTTGCCCGGTGCGAACGTGATCGTGCCCTCGCGGGCCGTGCCCGACTCGCCCGCCAGCCGCTCCAGCGCGTCCGACAGCTTCTCCTCGTCGACGACCACGGGGTCCCCGGCGGTGCGGGTGCCGCCGAAGAGGGAGCCGATCACGTTGACGGGGTTGTAGTCGCGGCCGGAGACGTCGCGGACCGTCTGCTCCGTGTCGAGGGCGAGGCCCGCCACGGACGGCTTGAGCTCGTGCTGGTCGCCGTCGACCGAGACCTTGAGCGGGGCCTGGGCGCGCTTGCCGAGGCCCGCGTCGAGCTTGTCGATCGCCTCCTGCTTGGAGGTGCCGCCGATGTCGATGCCGAGGACGGTGGTGCCGTTGGGCACGTCCGCGTGGTTCATCACCAGGCCCGCCGCGTACGCGACACCGACCGCGCCCACCAGCGCCGCCCCGAGCAGGACCAGCTTGTTGCGGCCCTTCTTCTTCGCGGGCTTGGCGGAGGAGGCCGCCGGGGCCGGGGGGCTCGGCGGAGTGCTGTCGCCGCCGGGGGCGGGGGTCGCGCCGGAGTCGCTCGCGAAGCCCGGGAACGGCGTCACCGGACGGTTCTCGGACGGCGGTACGACGGGGATGCCGCTGATCAGCGTCTCACCGGAGACGTGCCCGGGCGCCCCGCCGCCCGGCGCGGGCTCGGGGTCACGGAACAGGTCGGAGCCGACGGTGGGCCCGGCGGGCGGCTGGCCGCCGCCGGTCGTGGCGCCGAGCCCGCCGGGCAGCGACGCACCGCCCGGCGGCGTCGGCGGCTGCCCGCCGAGTCCGTCGAACAGCGGCGTGCCGTCGGGCGGCGTGGCCGAGTGTGCGCCGAGTGGATCGAACAGCGGCGTACCGTCCGACGGCGTGGCCGGGTGCGCGCCGAGTGGATCGAACAGCGGCGTGCCGTCCGGCGGCGTGGACGTGACGGCCCCCGCGCCGGGCGACGGCACCGGCGGCACCGCCATGTCGCCGCCGACCGGGCCGGTGGTCGGCCCGGACGGGCCGGGCCGCCCCGAGGGGGCGGAGGGGAACCGGTTCAGCGGGTTCTGCCCGGCCGCGGTGAGCGGATCCTCGGGGCCGAGGTCCGGGGTGATGGCCGTGGGCCCGGTCGGCGTCGGATCGTCGACGGCGAAGCCGGAGAAGTCAGAAAAGTCGGAGAAATACGGTGTGTCCGCGTCCTGGCCCTGACCGGGCGGCGTGGGCGCGGGGAACGCCTGCGTGGTCTCGGGCCCCGAAGGGTCGGAGGACAGCGGGGAGCCGGACAGCGGCGCACCGGCTCCCGGCGCGGACGAGCCGGGGCGCGGCCCGTCGGCGGACGCCGCGGGACCGGTCGGCGACGCGGGCGCGCCCGTGGCGCCCTGCGGCGCCGACGGCGCCGCAGGAGTGGCGCGGGCCTGCTTGCGCGGCGCGAACCAGTCGCTGGTCTTCTCCGGCTCCTTCGCCTCGTGGGCGCCGGACGCCTGCCGGGAAGCCGACGCGGCGGTCGCGGCGGGGTCCTGGCCGGCGCCGGGCACCGCAGCCATCGCCGCCGTCGCGTCCGGTCCGGTCGCGGCGCCGCCCGAGTGCTCCTCGTCCTCACCCGCACCGGCCGCGGCGCCGTCGTCACCGACCGGCGTCCGCATGACGACCGGCGGGATGGGACGCGAGCCGGGGATGTTGATCCGGATCCGCGTGGTCAGGGTGGTCTCGGTCTTGGGCTCCTCCGGCTCGGCCGCGTCGCGCGCCTCGGCGTCGTCGCCGCGGTCGTACGAGCCCTCCTGCGTCGGGTTCGGCGACGGATACTGGCGGGATCCGTACGGCGGGGTACCGGACGGGTACGCGGAACCGCCGCGCCCCCGGGGCCCGGAGGACGAACTGTCAGATTCACGGCTCAATGCAGGTTCTCCCAGTTAGCTCCGCCGCCCGTCTCTTTCGCGCGATGGGGTTCCCCATGCCGTAGGCGAGGGGAGGCTCGGCGGCGCGCACCACCATACTGGGCACCGCGGACGCGCATGCGGCGACCGCCGGATCACCAGAACCTGCGGGTTCGCCGCACGGCGCCCCGCTTCTCGGGGACGTTACGCCGAAATCGTCGCGTCACTTGGCAAGTCGGGCAGCGAGCCTGCCCGGTTGCGTCACCTTCGGCAGCGTGGCGCACATCACACCGCTGAACATCCCGCCCAGCAGGAAGACATACGACCCGAATCCGGCAGCGAAGGCGAAGTCGCCTTCCGGCCGGGTGGCGGTGAGCAGCAGGACGACGGCCGCCCAGGACGCGGCGGGCACCGCCCCGCCCAGCCGGGTGTCGGTGGCCTTCAACCCGCCGTAGCACAACCCCACCTGGCCGGCCAGCGCGAGCAGCAATCCGCCGGGGAACCAGCCGCCTTGGACCAGCGCGCCCGCCACGGCCACCAGCACGCCCAGCACGGCGAGCAGCAGATAGCCCGCGACCCGCAGGACCAGGGCCGCACCGCCCGGCGCAGCGGTGGGCTCGGCCCCCTCCCCGCCCCCGCGCGCACCGGCCCGCGCACCGGACCCGGCGCCCGCGCCGCCCGATCCGGGCCGCGAACCGGCACCGGACTCCGCTCGTGCGCGCTTCGGCGCGTCGCCCCTGCCCGCCGTCACTCCGTCACCCCCGCGAACAGGTCGGTCGCGTCGGCCGCGGCCGACGCGCCGCGCGCCAGGCGGTAGTACTCGGTGGCCAGCAGCGGCTGGCCCAGCCCGTTGGACAGCGCGAAGAACGGCTCGCGGACGTCGATCTGGGTGGCGTGGGCGCGCATCGCCGCCGCCTTCGCCCCCGCGTACGCCGTGCCGTCCACGACGGCCGTCACCTCGGCCTCCGTGACGAGCCCCGGCACGTCCTCCGGCGCTCCGATGCCCGGGAAGGGCAGGTCCGCGCCGAGCGCGCGCAGCCGGGCGAAGCCCTCTTCGGCGACCGGGCGGGGGACGCAGTTCCAGTAGATCCTGGCGATCTCGTGCGGCTCGCCGAGGTCCCGGCGGTACGCCCGCTCCGCGGCGAGGTCCGCGGCGCGCATCGCGACCCGGTGCGCCTGGATGTGGTCCGGATGGCCGTATCCGCCGTGCGGGTCGTAGGTCACCATGACCTGCGGGCGCACCTCGCGGATGATCTCGACCAGATACGCCGCCGCCTCGTCCACGTCGGCCTGCCAGAAGGCGTCCGGGAGGTTGTTCTGCGGCGCGCCCATCATGCCGGAGTCGCGGAAGCGCCCCGGGCCGCCGAGGAGCCGGTGGTCGCTGACGCCGAGCTCCTTCATCGCGGCGGCGAGCTCCCCGCTGCGGTACGCGCCCAGACCCCCGTCGCGGTCGGCGGCCAGGTGCGCCAAGTCCGCCGGGATGACCTCGCCTTCTTCACCGAGGGTGCAGGTCACCAGCGTGATGTGGGCGCCACTGGCCGCGTACCGGGCCATGGTGGCGCCGTTGTTGATCGACTCGTCGTCCGGGTGGGCGTGCACCAGGAGCAGACGGCGGGCGGGAAGGACGGTCATGAGCACAGCCTACGAGCCCGCGTGCGCGGGCGGAGGCCAGGTGAGCGTTCCGCGCCCGGCGGCTCAGAGCTCGACGTCCCCGATCATGTCCGCCACGTTGGTGGTCAGATCATCGATTGCCGGTGCCATCGACGAGCTGGCGAGGTAGAACCCCAGCAGCACGCAGACGATGGCATGCCCGGATTTCAACCCGGACTTCTTGACCAGCAAGAAGACGATGATCAGCAGCAGCACTGCCGCCGAAATCGAAAGTGCCACAGCGGCTCACCTCCAGGTACGGGACGCGCGAGTCTGAATGGTCAACATATAGATGCCACGTAGGTCTTACCCAGTATGCGCAGTGGATCATAACTTTGTGGCCGTCGGCATGAATCGGTGCACGGGAGCATGACAGGGGCGCATGCCTGTTCGCACTTGCAAGTTGACGGGGTGTCGGACGTGCCGTGCAGGCCGCGGGCGGTCCACCCGGAGTTCCCGCGGCCGCGCGCCCGCGAGCCGTAGTCTCGGCATATGACCGGACAGCTCTCCTTCCCCCGACAGCACGCGCGGACCCAGCGGTTCACGCTGGGCGCGCCCCGCGCTGTCACCGTGTCCCCCGACGACTCCCGTGCGGTGTTCCTGCGCTCGCGTGGCGGCACCGACCGGGCGAACCTGCTGTGGGTGCTCGACCTCGCGGACGGGCGCGAGTACCCGGCGGCGGACCCGATCGCGCTGCTCGGCGGCGCCGACGAGGAACTGTCCGCCGAGGAGCGGGCACGCCGCGAGCGCAGTCGCGAAGGGGCCGCGGGCGTGGTCGGCTACGCGACCGACAAGGCCGTGGAGTCGGCGTCCTTCGCCCTCTCGGGGCGGTTGTTCGCCGCCGACCTGCGCACCGGCGCGGCCCGCGAACTGCCCGTGCCGGGCCCGGTGGTGGACCCGCGCCCCTCCCCCGGCGGCGAACGGATCGCGTACGCGGCGGCAGGCGCGCTGCGCGTGGTGAACGCCGACGGGACCGGGGACCGCGCGCTGGCCGAGCCGGAGTCGGAGACCGTCGGCTACGGATTGGCCGAATTCATCGCCGCCGAGGAGATGGACCGCACCCGCGGCTTCTGGTGGTCGCCGGACGGCGACGCGCTGCTGGTGGCCCGGGTCGACGACGCCCCGGTGCGGCGCTGGTGGATCGCCGACCCTGCCCGGCCGGAACAGCCGCCCGCCGAGGTCGCCTACCCGGCGGCGGGCACGCCGAACGCCGAGGTCACGCTGTTCCTGCTGGGTCTGGACGGCTCCCGTACCGAGGTGGTGTGGGACCGGGCGCGCTTCCCGTACCTGGCGCGCGTGCACTGGTCCTCGTACGGGCCGCCGCTGCTGCTCGTCCAGGCCCGGGACCAGCGCAGCCAGCTGTATCTGACCGTGGACACCGACACCGGGCAGACCACCACCGTGCACGCCGACGAGGACCCGGTGTGGCTGGATCTCTTCCCCGGCGTGCCCGCGTGGACGCCGGACGGCAGGCTGGTCCGGATCGCGGACGAGGGCGGGGCCCGGGTGCTGATGGTCGGCGACCGGAGGCTCACGACCGGCGCCCTGCACGTCCGCGGCGTGCTCGACATCGGCGAGGACGACGTGCTGTTCTCCGCGTCGCCCGACACCCCCGGGGAGGACCCGGAGCGGCCGGGCGAGATCGTCGTCTACCGCGCGTGGTTCCGTGGCGGCAGCGGCCGGCTCGGTCTGGAGCAGGTCGGCGAGCGGCCCTTCCCCGCGGTGCACTCCGCCGCACGCGGTACGGACGTGATCGCGCACTCCCACACCTCGCTGGAACGGCCCGGCGTCAGCGTCGACGTGTTCCGGCCGGACTGGGACGACGACGGGCATCCGGTGGAGAACTGGCTGGGCGCCATCGACTCGTACGCCGAGCAGCCCGTGATCACCGCCCGCCCGCGGCTGGTCTGCGCGGGTCCGCACCGCATTCCGTGCGCGGTGCTGCTGCCCGAGGGCTACCGCGAGGAGGACGGTCCGCTGCCGGTGCTGATGGACCCGTACGGCGGGCCGCACGGACAGCGCGTCGTGGCCGCGCACAACGCCCATCTGACCTCCCAGTGGTTCGCCAACCACGGATTCGCGGTGATCGTCGCCGACGGCCGCGGCACCCCCGGCCGCTCCCCGGACTGGGAGAAGGCGATCCGGGACCGCCTCACCCTGACCCTGGACGACCAGGTGGAGGCGTTGCAGGCGCTGGCCGGCAGCCATCCGCTGGACCTCGGCCGGGTGGCGATCCGAGGCTGGTCCTACGGCGGTTTCCTGGCGGGCATGGCGGTGCTGCGCCGCCCGGACGTCTTCCACGCGGCCGTCGTGGGCGCCCCGGTCACGGACCTGCGGCTGTACGACACCCATTACACGGAGCGGTATCTCGGGCTCCCGGACGAGCAGCCGAAGGTGTACGCGGAGAACTCGCTCGTCACGGACGAGGGGCTGTCGGGCGCCGCCGAGCCGCACCGGCCGATGCTGATCGTCCACGGGCTGGCGGACGACAACGTGGTGGTGGCGCACAGCCTGCGGCTGTCCTCGGCCCTGTTGGCGGCGGGCCGCCCGCACGAGGTGCTGCCGCTGTCCGGGGTCACGCACATGACGCCGCAGGAGCAGGTGGCGGAGAATCTGCTCCTGCTCCAGGTCGACTTCCTCAAGCGGTCGCTGGGGATGGACCGGTAACGGCATGTCTACCAGCCGGGCGGCGGCGCGGACGGCGGCGGTGGCGTGGACGGGGGCGGTGACACGGGCGGCGGCGAGGACACCGGCGGCGCCCAGCCGGCCGCGGGCCCGGCCCAGCCGGCCCCGGGCCGCGGCCCGCCCGGCTGCGTCCCCCGCCCTGCCAGGACCACCAGCACGACCAGCCCGGCTGCCAGCTCGAAGAAGGCGGTGAGGACGGTGAGCTGTCCCGCGGTGGGCAGCTCGTCCCAGTGCTCCATGACGTCCAGCTTGGTGAACCGGGAGACGTCGCTGGCCCCCATGGCGAGCACCAGCAGTCCCACCGTCATCCCCAGCGGCCGCGCGTACGCCGTGCGCGCGCCCGCGGCGACGGCGGCGAGCAGCGCCAGCGCCGCCGTCGCCCAGGCCGACCAGGCGCTGGGCGGCGCGAGCAGCGTGTTGAGCGCGCGCTCGCCGCTCAGCAGGCGCTTGTACATCTCCCATTCCAGCTTCTCGGCCCAGTAGAGCTGCCAGGCGCAGGCGATGGCCGCGACGGCCCCGAGGAACAGGGCAGCGGTGGCGGCGGCGCCGGAGCCGGGGCGCTCGGGCGGCTGCCGGAGCCCCGCCATGCCGCCGTACCCCTGGCCATATCCCTGGCCGTACCCGTCGCCGTACCCCTGGCCGTACCCGTACCCGTGGTCGTCACCGGCCCCGGCCGGGCGCCGGCCGACGGCGAGGGCCAGCAGCAGGGCGACGCCGAGCAGCACCCCGGCCCAGGTGCTCAGCTGCGCCTTCGTCTTGAGGCCGTCCGGTACGCCCTGCATCCAGTCCGCGCTGAGGTTCCACAGGCTCGGCAGGCGGTACGCGATGGAGACGAGGGCGACGCCGGCGAGGGCCCCCGCGGCGGCCGAGGAGCGCAGCGCGGCGACCCCGGCGAAGACGCAGAGGACCAGCATGACGAGGTCGATGAGGGACGAACCGAAGACGCCGCTGGACGCGCGGTACGGCAGCCCGGCCCACGTCCACCACAGGTGGCTGCTCTCGTCGGCGTCACCCAGGTCCCGGATGATCCACGCGAGCGAGACCAGGCCGAACACGGCGCACACGAGCGCCCCGAAGACACGCGTCCCGCGCGTGAGAATCCATCCCTGCCCCATGACGGTACGTATCCCCCGCCGGGGACCGGTGGGAACGGTTCCGGTGCAAGAAGTGTGAAAGTCGGGACGGACGAGCGACCGGCGGGACAGAAGGACGAACGAACGAGCGACCAGCCGGACCGCAGACGAACGAGCGACCGGCCGGGGCGGCATGGCGCCACCCCGGCCGGTCTACGGCACCCGCACGGCCGTACGCTGCACAGCGTGGCGCGTCCGTATATCGGTATCGCGACAGCGAAGTTGCCTGCGTGTTAACGCGGTTGATGGCCCTTCATCACGGTTCGCCGCCCCGCCCGCACCCACGTCAAGCACGCCCTGACGTCGATCTGCTCAACGTTCGCTCAAGAAGCCGGGCGGGGCCGTATCCGCCCTCCCCCACCCCTTGACTGGGGCTCGCGAGCATTGCGACAGTCCGCTCAACCCGGGGCGATGATCCGGCGGATGACGCGAGCAGACGGTCGAGCAGGCAGCAGGTCGAGCCAGGCAGCAGACGGCAGGCAGCGGACAGTCGGGGGGCGCGCAATTCGATGAAGAGTCCATCCCAGACCGCGGGACCCACGGAAGCCGCGGGCACCACCCAGGCTGCGGGCACCGCGGGGCGCTCGCCCGGGCAGCTGATGTGGCGCCGCTTCAAACGGGACCGGACCGGTGTCGTCTCGGCCTATGTGGTGCTGTTCTTCTTCGCCCTGGCAGTGCTGGCCCCGCTCGTCTCGGCGCTGTACGGCAAGGACCCGTACACCACCTACGGACTCGACCGGCCCGGCCTGCTCAACGAGTTCTACTATCCCGTCAAGCCGAACGGCGGCATCGACGGCGAGTTCTGGTTCGGCCTCGAACCGCAGCTCGGCCGGGACGTGCTCACCCAGCTGCTGTACGGCATCCGCACCTCGCTGCTGATCGCCACCGCCGTGACGGTGCTGTGCGTGATCACCGGCATCGTCGTCGGCGTCACCGCCGGGTACGTCGGCGGCAAGACCGACTACTTCCTGGGCCGCTTCATCGATCTGCTGCTGGCCTTCCCCGCCCAGTTGTCGTTCGTCGCCTTCACCCCCGTGGTGTACGCGCTGTTCGTGAGCCCGGAGAAGGAGACCCCGACCGCGCTGCGGGTCGTCACCCTCATCCTGGTGATGTGGGTGCTGGGCTGGATGGGCCTGGCCCGGCTGCTGCGCGGCCAGGTCCTGAGCCTGCGGACACGCGAGTTCGTCGAGGCCGCGAAGGTCACCGGCGCCTCGCCGTGGCGGATCATCCGCAAGGAACTGCTGCCCAACCTGTGGACGCCGATCCTGGTCCAGTCGACGCTGATGCTGCCGAACTTCGTGACGGTCGAGGCCGCGCTGTCCTTCCTCGGCGTGGGCATCGTCGAGCCGACGCCCGACTGGGGCCGGATGTTCGCCACCGGCGCCCGCCACTACCAGAACGACATCACCTACATGTTCTTCCCCGGCATCGCCATGGTGGTCTTCGTGGTCGCCTTCAACCTGCTGGGGGACTCGGTCCGGGACGCGTTCGATCCGAAGACGAAGCGCTAGGCAGGTGCACACGACCATGACGTCATCTCTCAGACACCGGGCGCGGCTGACCGCCGCGGCCCTGGCGACCGGGGCCCTCGTCCTCTCCGCGTGCAGCAGCGGCGGAGGCGGCGGCGACACGGGGGACGACCCGAGCGGCAAGCCCGACAAGAGCCGGGCGGAGAACTACTCGCTGGGCACCGCGGCCGACTCCACCGGTCCCGCCGCCCCGCTGCCCGGCGCCAAGGAGGGCGGCACGGTCAACGTGCTCCAGCGCGACGCCTTCACCCACCTGGACCCGGCGCAGATCTACTACGCCGACCAGCTGACCGCCCAGCTGCTGTACAACCGCTCGTTAACCACGTACAAGGTCGACGCCGACGGCCGGGTCAAGGTCGTCGGCGACCTCGCCACGGACACCGGGAAGTCCTCCGACGGCGGCCGCACCTGGACGTACACCCTCAAGGACAACCTCAAGTTCGAGGACGGCTCGGCGATCACCTCCGCCGACGTACGGCAGAGCGTGGAGCGGCTGTACGCGAAGTGGGCGACCGACGGGCCGCAGTACATCCCGCAGTGGCTCTCGGGCGAGGGCCAGTCCTTCCGCAAGGCGCTGCCGGACGGCCCGTACAAGGGCGACCACCTGCCGAAGAGCGTCCTGGACACGCCCGACGACAAGACGATCGTCTTCCACTTCAAGGAGCCGCACGCGGACACCCCGTACGCGGTCGCCATGCCGAACATCGGTGCCGTGCCGTCCGACGGGAAGAAGGACACCGGCGAGAAGTACGACACCCACCCCGTCGCCTCCGGCCCGTACAAGGTCGGGACGCTCAAGGCGGGCAAGCAGCTGACGCTCGTGCGCAACGCCCACTGGGACCCGAAGACGGACGCGGTGCGCCACCAGTACCCCGAGAGGTTCGACATCCGCTTCGGGGTCCAGGAGCCGGACTCGGCGCGGCGGCTGCTGGCCGAACGGGGCAGCGACAAGCAGGCGATGTCGTTCACCAACGCGGTGACGATCGAGGCCGGCCCGTCAGTCATCAAGAGCAGCTCGGCCAAGCAGCGCACCTTCAACGAGGTGCAGCCGTACGTCGACTACATGGCCATCAACATGGACCGGATCAAGGACAAGAAGGTCCGCCAGGCGCTGGCCTACGCGCTGCCCAACAGCCAGATCCTCGGCCAGCTCGGCGGGCCGCGGGCCGGCCAGGTCGCGGGCAACCTGCTCGCCCCGTCGCTGGCCGGCTGGAAGGACACCGACCCGTTCAACAAGAAGAAGTTCCCGGCCGGAGACATCGCGACGGCGAAGAAGCTGCTGAAGGAGGCGGGCAAGGAGGGGCAGGAGATCGTCTACGCCTACAACAACTCGACGGAGTACCAGAAGATCTCCGTGGTCGTCACCCAGGCGCTGGAGAAGGCCGGGTTCTCGGTGGAGAAGAAGGAGATCGACTCCAACAACTACGCCACCGAGATCTCCAAGATCGACAACCGGTTCGACATCTACCGGGCCTCGTGGGGCGCCGACTGGCCGGTCGGCTCGACGGTCGTACCACCGCTGTTCGACGGGCGCGACGTCAGCGACGGCGGTGAGAACTACTGGCATCTGCGCGACGCCGATGTGGACAAGGAGATCGACCGCATCAACAAGATCACGGATGTGAAGATGGCGTCGGCCGAGTGGGTGGCCCTGGCCGACAGGATCCTCACCGAGCAGGTCCCGGCCGTGCCGATCTTCTACAACCGGCAGTGGACGATCTGGGGTTCGGGGATCGGCGGGGTGAAGTACCACTCCGTGTACGGGACGGCGGACCCGACGGGCGTCTACGTGAAGTAGGCGTCGCCCGCATCTGCCTTCCCCGGCCGCTGCCCGCCGCCGTAGGACCGGCGGCGGGCGGCGGGCCCACCACCCTCCCGATCCGCCCTGTCGCCCACGGCGCCCGTACCGGAAGATCCGCGACGCATGCTCCGATTCCTTGTACGCCGCTCGCTCGGCGCGCTCGTCATCATCTGGCTGATCAGCGCGGTCACCTTCTTCCTCTTCTTCGCGCTGCCCTCCGAACCGGCGCAGCTGGCCTGCGGCAAGAACTGCGGACCCGAGGCGCTGGAGATCATCAACAAGAACCTGGGGCTCGACGAGCCGGTGCCGGTCCAGTACTGGCACTACCTCGTGGGCATCTTCGCGGGCCGCGACTTCGACATCGGCCACTGCTCGGCCCCCTGTCTGGGCTACTCCTTCCGCGACAACCAGCCGGTGTGGGAGACCCTGCTCGACCGCTACCCGACCACCCTCTCCCTCGCGTTCGGCGGCACCGTCGTGTTCCTCGTCGTCGGCATCACGATCGGCATGGTCGCGGCGGCCCGGCGCGGCACGTTCGCCGACAAGTTCCTCAGCTCGCTGTCCCTGATCGGCAACTCGCTCCAGATCTACTTCGTGGGCACGATCGCGCTGTGGCTCCTGGTCGACACCTGGGACCTGGTCGACCGCCCGGAGTACGTACCCATCTCGGAGAACCCGGCGAAGTGGGCCGGCGGCATGCTGCTGCCCTGGCTGGTCATGTCGATCATCTTCATCGCCAACTACAGCCGTATGACGCGCTCGCAGATGATCGAGCAGCTGGGCGAGGACCACGTCCGCACCGCCCGCGCCAAGGGCATGTCCTCCCGCACGGTCTTCTTCCGCTACGCCTGGCGCGGCGCCATGGCCCCCATCGTCACCATCGTCGGCATCGACCTGGGGTCGCTGTTCGGCGGCGCGATGGTCACGGAGTTCACGTTCACCCTGCACGGCCTGGGCCGACTCGCGGTGGACTCCGTGACGGAGAAGGACCTGCCGATGCTGATGGGCGTGATGCTCTTCAGCTGCACGGCGATCGTGATCGCCAACATCATCGTGGACGCGCTGTACGCGGCGATCGACCCGCGGGTGCGTCTCGCCTGAGGGCGCTGAGGAGACCAGGAGTACGACGTGCCCACCATGACCAAGCCGGGGCCACCCCGGCACCCCACGCCGGCGACGCGTTCCTGTCCGTACGCGACCTGTACGTCCACTTCGCCACCGAGGACGGCACGGTGAAGGCGGTCGACGGCCTCTCCTTCGACCTGGCGCGCGGCCGCACGCTCGGCATCGTCGGCGAGTCCGGCTCCGGCAAATCGGTGACCAACCTGGCCGTACTGGGCCTGCACGACCCGCGGCACACCACCATCCGCGGCGAGATCCTGCTGGACGGGCAGGAACTGACCGGCGCGCCGGAGCGCACGCTGGAGAGGCTGCGCGGCAACACGATGGCGATGATCTTCCAGGACTCGCTGACCGCCCTCTCGCCGTACTACACCATCGGCCGGCAGATCGCCGAGCCGTTCCGCAAGCACACCGGGGCCTCGCGGCGCGAGGCGCGGCAGCGGGCGGCGGAGATGCTGGAGAAGGTCGGCATCCCCAACGCGCGGCTGCGGGTGGACGACTACCCGCACCAGTTCTCCGGCGGCATGCGGCAGCGCGCGATGATCGCCATGTCCCTGATCTGCAACCCGGACCTGCTCATCGCGGACGAGCCGACGACGGCCCTGGACGTCACCGTCCAGGCACAGATCCTGGACCTGCTCAAGGACCTCCAGCAGGAGTACGGCTCGGCGATCATCCTGATCACGCACGACCTGGGCGTGGTCGCCAACACGGCGGACGACCTGCTGGTGATGTACGCGGGACGGGCCGTGGAGCGCGGTACGGTCCGCGAGGTGCTGCGGGCCCCCCAGCACCCCTACACCTGGGGCCTGCTGTCCTCGATGCCCCGCCTGACCTCGGCGGTCGACCGCCCGCTCACCCCCATCCCGGGCGCCCCGCCGAGTCTGCTGGATCCGCCGGGGGGCTGCCCGTTCCACCCGAGGTGCGCGCACACGGCCGTGGCGGGCAAGGACCGCTGCGCGAGGGAACGCCCGGAACTGCCGACGGGGCGGGGAGCGGCGTGCCACTTGAGCGCCGAGTCACGGCAGGTGCTGCGGAGGACGACATGACGAAGAGCGAACGGACCACGGACGAACGGACCACGGACGAACGAGCCAAGGCCCTCCTGGTAGCGGAAGGTCTGACGAAGCACTTCCCGGTGATGGGTGGCTTCCCGTTCCGACGGCGGGTGGGCGCGGTGCAGGCGGTCGACGGCATCGACCTGACCGTCCGCGAGGGCGAGAGCTTCGGTCTGGTGGGCGAGTCGGGCTGCGGCAAGTCGACGACGGGCCGCCTGCTGACGCGCCTGCTGGAGCCGACGAGGGGCCGCATCACGTACCGGGGCGAGGACATCACCCACGCGGACCGCCGCGCGCTCGCCCCGATCCGCTCCCAGATCCAGATGATCTTCCAGGACCCGTACTCGTCCTTGAACCCTCGCCAGACGGTGGGCCGGATCATCTCGGGCCCGATGGAAATCAACGACATCCGTCCGCGGGGAGGCCGGGAACGCCGGGTCCGCGAGTTGCTTGAGACGGTCGGCCTCAACCCGGAGCACTACAACCGCTTCCCACACGAGTTCTCGGGCGGCCAGCGCCAGCGCATCGGCGTGGCCAGAGCCCTGGCACTGGAACCGAAGCTGATCGTGGCGGACGAACCGGTCTCGGCCCTGGACGTCTCCATCCAGGCCCAGGTCGTCAACCTCCTCCAGAACCTCCAGCGCGACCTGGGCATCGCGTTCCTGTTCATCGCCCATGACCTGGCGGTGGTACGGCACTTCTCGCAGCGGGTGGCGGTCATGTACCTGGGCAAGATCGTGGAGGTGGGCGACCGAGAGTCGATCTACGGCCGCCCGAGGCACCCGTACACGCACGCACTGCTGTCGGCGGTCCCGGAGGCGGACGCGGTATTGGACGCGGACGAGGAGGCGGACGAGAACGGCAGGGACACCGCGGCCCCCGCCCGCCGCGAACGCATCCGCCTGTCAGGCGACGTCCCCTCCCCCATCAACCCACCGTCGGGCTGCCGCTTCCGCACGCGCTGCTGGAAGGCGCAGGAGAGATGCGCCCGGGAAGAGCCCCCGCTGGTACGGACCGACGGCAACACGGAGGAACACTTGACGGCCTGCCACTTCCCCGAAGATCCGACGCTCACGAAGTCTAGTAAGAGTGCCCAGGATCGCGGAAGCAACGGGAGTACACAGCGAACGCAATAAGCGGCTGACGGCCGTCGAGCCCCTTCTTCCACGTGACTTGCGTTTGGATACGCGTTTTCAGATGAACCGCCAAGATCTCCTGATTCCGATTCTTGCTTGCGTCAGGGCCATTTTTCACTATGCGCCACCCCTCCTTCGGCAGCCGATCAACGAGTTTTTCCATCCCCTTCTGAAGAACACTATTTTCGACGCCATAAATCGACCAAGGATGCCTAACGCTGCGATACATGTCCGCATCGCGATCACTCACACCGCAGGAACTCGCCATGGGTGCGAGGTCAGTCACTTTGCCCTTGATTTGCGTCATATCCAAAAGCCTACTCGACAGTGAGCCTACTTCCTCTTCAACTTCTCGGCTGCTGCGACTCTTGGGCTCATAATCAAGTTCGCTCGAATCTTCGTTCACGGAGGAACATCCCATCACCAGGGCGCACAGTAGCGCCAACCCAGACTGGATCCTCATCACCTTGGGTGCCGCCATCACGGCGCCTCCGCGATAAGTTTAACGTCATCATAGGCACCCACAATGACGTTTGCTTGGTTTGTCAGACTAACCGAAGGCTCGTTTCCTTTGTAATCCCAGTAGTCACCATGCCCCTTCGTATCCACCATCATGATATTGGCGCCGAATTCCCGGTCGGTAGGAACAATCCCGTCCTCGCCGAGCCCAGCCACTCGACCCCCAAGCGGGACAGGATCATCCGGAGACGCCATGGCCCAGAAGTGATGAGGGTCGAGCCCCACGTCACCCGGGCTCTTAGCCCGAAAACCGGGGCTGGCTACCGTAACCACATCATCTACTGGCAGGGGATCGGTCCAAGAATCGTGATAGTCAGGACTATAATCAGCCGCGTTCCCCATGAGCGTGGTGCCGTAACTATGACCTAGGAGAGTGTTATGCGCCTTGTCTCCCGTGGCCGCCTGTTGAGCCGCCACATTGCCATCGAGGAACTGTCGGAGACTAGGTGCACCTTCCGCTGCCTGCGAGTTGGAACTTGCTTCGGGGTAGAGACCGTCCCCGGCCTCAAACGGCTTCGCTGAGCGCGGGGAGTCATAATCAAACCACGTTATCGTTGACACCGACTGGTTGGGGGCAAGAGAAGTGCTCTCCCGCCACAACACTTCACTTTTCTCCATCTCATCGTTGATGTTACCCAGTAGCGTCTTCGAGCCAGGTACATACACCGCGGTGTGGTCAGCGACGTCCGGGTTCCCGTTGGCGATAATCACCTTTCCGTCATGATTAGCAAAGGGATCGAAACCGAGCAGATACGCCTCAGGCAAGCCTTTCTCTCCCGTCCTGTCGAAGCGATTCTGAATGTGACCCATGCCATCGATCGCATTTTCTAGCCGTTTCTTTCTGTCCCCGTACTTATCGTTCCATTTCCTCCAATCATCCGTGATCTCATACTTTGAATAGTCCCTACCTGCCCAATGGTACTTTTCCGGCGCCTCGGGGATCGCGCTCAACTCCTTCTGATACTCGGCACGAGCCTCAGCCAGGACGGTGCGGTTCGCCTCGTCGCGCACTCCGGCAGGAAGCCCGTCGAGCGCACCCAGGCTGGCGGGACGCAGAGAGATCAGGGCGTCTCTCTCGTCAGGGGAAAGACCCTTCCACCACTTGGCGTTTGACGCCGGATCGCTGTCCTTGGACGGGATCTTGATGTCGTCCAAGTAGTCCTTCGCGGCCTTGCGGACGCCTTCCGTGTCCTTCTTCGCATCGATCCAGTCGTCCTCGGAGACGACCATGTCATCGTCGGCCTTGAGCCGCCGCAGCTGCGGGGCCCAGAGGCCGTCGACTTCCGTTGCTTCCCAGACGGCCTGGGCGATGCGGTGAGCGATCGGCTGAGCCCGAGCGGCCTTCGGGTTGGGGTCGATGTTTGCTGCTTGATCGGCGATGGACTTGGCCGGATTCTTCTTGGCCACATCATCGACTGCGGTCTGGCTTTCGCTTTTGTCAATGGCGTAACCGGTGACCGAGCCGCCCGGCTGCTTCTTGCCGTCCTTGTCGTCTGCCGCCGGATAGCTGACCGATCCGTCGGCGTTCACCGTGAACCCCTCGTCCTCAGCGTCCTGCACCGCCTTATTGAGCTTGGTCTTCGCCTCCCGCAGATCGTGGGCCAGCCCGTTTAGTGCCGTGCTGATCGCTCCGCACTGGACCTGGGTGTAGTGGAAGTTCTTCGACAGCCCGGACAGCTGCCCCAAGGCCGCTTCCCGAGCCTCCCCCTTGAGATCCTTCCGCATGTTGGCGGTGATCTGGCGCTCCAGGGCCTCCGCGGCGTGCTGCGCCATGTTGCTGACCGACCGGTAGCCGTCGGCCGCGCTCTCGAACTCAGCTGGATTGAGCGCCTTCAGCGTCTTGAAATCCATGGCGTCGGATCACCCCTTGCCCTTGCCACCGACAGCCGGGGTGTCCCTATAGTTCTTGTCCAAGTTGTAGAATGCGCTCGCAGCATCCTCATCGGACCCAGCGAGCGTAGTGCCCGCAAGCTTGAGCTTCGTCTCAAGCGCAGCGCATCGGCCAGCCACACCGTTCAGATACAGCTTCCAGCTGTCACAGACATCCCGCTGGGCCACCGCGCTCTTCACCCCGCTAGCGCCGCTCGGATCCTTCGCACCGACCCCCTTCTGCTCCTCCGTCAGCTTCTTCTTAGCCGTCCTGACGTTCGTCGCGAGCGTGCCGACCGCCTTCCCTGCCGTCGTCCAAGCGGTCTTGCTGGTCTTCAGGCCGTCCGAACCGCCGCCGCCCTTCTCCTCCGCACTCGCCAGATTCATCCCAAATTTCGCCAGGACCTCGCTCACCTCAGCCCCTCCCGTGATCCGCGACGGCAAAACAACGGTGAGCATATAGAGGGACTTTGAGCATGTGCCTGAGTACGCGTACTCAGGTCGGCGAGGCCAGTCAGACTCCCAGGCGGGCCGCGCTCAGGCCGTGGCGATCAGCACCCCGGCGGCGAAGCCGCAAGCGACGGACAGTGCGACGAGGCAGGCCAGGCCCACGAAGCGGGCCGCCTTGGTGGTGATGCGTTTGAGGCCCGTCAGCCGGGGGCGTGGGCGGGCGTGGCATGTGCGACGGGGCTGCGGTGTGGCTCGGGGTGGGGTGGGAGGTACGGGCGTCGCCTGGCTGGAGGGGTTCGGGGCGACGCGCCAGTGCTTGTGGGTGGTCATGAGGTACTGGCAGTGCGTGGGGTCTGTGCGGGTGTGGTCGATGGCCCAGACGCCGACCGGCCGCGGGTCGTTGTCCGACCAGCGTTCTCGACCACATGGGATGCATTGCGCGCCGTAGATCGCTTCCGGGGCGCCTTCGCCGGTTTCCGGGATCAGGACCCACTCAGCGCCCTTGATGATGGCGTGGTCCATCGTGGCGCTCCTCCGTCTCTGCTCGCTGTACCAGTTCCGTCTCGGTCACCAGCGACTTGTGTTCGGTGTGGTCGTCGAGACGCGACCAGACGTACGCGTGGTCCGCGTCGACTCCAGCCCAGCCGCTGCCGATCTGGACCACGACGCCTTCGAACGGTTCGGGCCGCTCCCATCGGAGTCGGTCCGGAGCGACGTACGACATGCCGCGTACGCGGTCGCCGAGTTGGAACGGTGGGCTCTGGGCGCCCTTCTGTGAGTCCAACGGGGCCTCCTGTCTGGTGCCTGATCGCCTCGGGTGAGTACCGGGCGTAGTCATTTAGTCACCAGAGCAACGCAACTCGGCATAGAATAGGGCTACTTAAACGACAGCCAGCAACTCGGTTGGCTGCCGTTGATGCTGGCCGGGACCACATCACCGGAGGTCACAGCGTTGGACGAGACCACCCCAACCCAGCACTTGAACCCCCTCCAGCGCTTCGGGCGCGACGTCAAGCAGGTACGTCTCGCACGCAAGCTCACGCAGAAGCACCTGGGCAGAGCGACGGGCTACTCCGAGGCGTACGTCAGCCGGGTTGAGGCCGGAAAGCTGCCGAACAAGCCCAGTGAGAAGTTCGCCAAGGGCTGCGACACCGGTTTCGGGACTGGGGAGTTATTCGCCGGGTTGCTACGGAGGATCGATGACGGCGACCATCCGTCGTGGTTCGCTCCGTACCTGGAGCTGGAGCGGAAGGCATGGCGCATTCTCGACTACTCGGCAGACGTCGTGATGGGCCTTCTGCAGACGGAGGGCTATGCGCGGTCCATCTTCCGTGTGTCCAACCCCAGGGCCAGCGCAGAGGCGATCGAGGGCAAGGTGGCCGCGCGCCTGCGGCGGCGTGAGGTGTTCGAGCGCGGCACTCCGCCGCTGCTGTGGGCCATCCTCCACGAAGCCTGTCTGCGGACGGTCGTGGGTGGTGCTGAGGTCATGGCCGAGCAGCTTGAGTACCTGCTAACGGCAGCCGCGTCGCCGCACATCGGGCTTCAGGTGATGCCATTCTCGGTCGGTGCTCCGACCCCTCACATGAAGCCCTTCACTGTGCTGCGCTTCACGGACTCCCCATCGGTGCTGTACACGGAGACTCGGGTAGGGGGAAGGATGCACGACCTCGCCGAGACGGTCGCCGCCGCCGAGGATGACTACGATCTGCTCAGAGCACACGCATTGTCCCCGGCTGAGTCAGTAGCCCTGATCAAGACCATGCTGAAGGAGTACTGAGCATGAGAGCCGACGTAGATCTCGCCGCCGCCGTGTGGGTCAAGTCGTCCTACAGCGACGGCAGCGGCGGGCAATGCGTCGAGTTCTCCCGCGACCTCACCCACGCCCACGGCGTCGTCCCCGTCCGCGACAGCAAGGACCCCCACGGCCCGGCGCTCGTCTTCTCCGCCGACAGCTGGTCGTCGTTCATATCGGCCATCAGGCGTGGCGAGTTCCCCGGCGCCTGAGCATCCGTACTTACCCGTTCCCCGCTACCGAACGGATGTCCCACTCGCGCCTGGCGTCATAGCTTCCTGCCATGCAGACAGAGCGCCTCACCAGTTCCTCCACTTCCGCCTCGCCGCTGCCGGAGCGGGCTCCTGAGCCCGCTCCCGTTACTAGGCGAGATGTTCCCAGGTGGGTCCTGGTGACGATCATCGGCTCCATCAGTTTGCTCGGCTGCGCCGTCTCAGCCCTGAACGGCATCGGGTGACTCCTGCGCCGAAGCGGAAGAGCCGCCTACGACCGCAGGCCGATCATGCGGATCGGCTGCCCCGTCTGCCTGGCGATCGTCTCGAAGTCCCGGTCGTAGTGGAGCAGCGTGAGACCGGCCGAGGTAGTCGGCGACGGTCACTCATCGGCTCCCGAGTCGACAGCGGGCTCCGCCTGGCTTACACCGCCGCGGTACTTCCTCTTGTCCAGGAAGATGTCGATGTCCAGGGCTCCGTCGGCAACCAGTTGACGGGATTCCTCCAGAGCGCGCAGCCGCCGATAGCGGGCCGTGATCTCCCGTAGCGCCGTGTTGACAGTGTCACGTTTCGTTGTGGTTCCGAGCTCTCGGGCGGCTGCCTCCAGGGCCTCGTCATCGAGGTCGATAACGGTGCGGCTCACAGGGACCCCCCTCGATATGTGCGTCGACCTATATCGATATACACGAACCGCTGTATACGCGGTGGTCCGCCTACACGCGGCTCTGCCCGGCGCCCGGCTCGTCGCCCCCGCCGGCACCACCCCCCGCTCCTCCGCGAAATGGCACGCCGACGGATGCGCCGCCGGGCCCTCCCCTCGCAGCCACTCCGGGACCGCCAGTAGCGGGACCTCCGCCGCGCACTTCGGCTGGGCCTTCCAGCAGCGGGTGCGGAAGCGGCAGCCCGACGGGGGGTTGGCCGGGCTCGGGACGTCGCCTGTCAGCAGGATGCGTTCGCGGTGGTCGCGGGCGGTCGGGTCCGGGACCGGGACCGCGGAGAGGAGGGCCTGGGTGTAGGGGTGGGTGGGGTGCTCGTAGATCTGGGTGTCCGTGCCGATCTCGGCGAAGCGGCCCAGGTACATCACCGCGACCCGGTCCGAGATGTGCCGGACCACCGACAGGTCGTGCGCGATGAAGACGTAGGAGAGGTCGAATTCGTTCTGGAGTTTCTCCATCAGGTTGATGACCTGGGCCTGGACCGAGACGTCCAGGGCCGAGACCGGCTCGTCGCAGATGATGATCTCCGGGTTCAGCGCCAGGCCGCGCGCGATACCGATCCGCTGCCGCTGGCCGCCCGAGAACTGGTGCGGATAGCGGTTGATGTACTCGGGGTTGAGGCCGACCACGTCCAGGAGGTCCTGGACCTTGCGGCGCCGGTCGCCCTTCGGGGCCACCTCCGAGTGGATCTCGTACGGCTCGCCGATGATGTCGCCCACCGTCATCCGCGGGTTCAGCGACGTGTACGGGTCCTGGAACACCATCTGGATGTTGCGGCGAACCGCCTTCAATGCCTTGCCCGACAGTCTCGTGATGTCCTCGCCCTTGTAGCGGATCGTGCCCGCCGTCGGCTCCTCCAGGTGCACCAGCGTCTTCGCCACCGTCGACTTTCCGCAGCCCGATTCGCCCACGATGCCGAGCGTCTCGCCGCGGGCGAGGTCAAAGGAGACCGTGTCGACCGCCCGTACCGCGCCGACCTGCCGCTTGAACACGATGCCCTGCGTGAGCGGGTAGAGCTTGGCCAGGTCGCGGACCTCCAAGATCGCCTCACCGCGCATGGAGTTCGTCCTTCCAGAAGTGGCAGGCACTGGTCCGGCCGGGCAGTTCCGTGCCGTCGTCCTCCGCCACCGGGTAGAGCGGCGGGCGGTCCGTACGGCAGACGTCCTGGGCGCGCGGGCAGCGCGGGTTGAAGGGGCAGCCGGGCGGGATGGCCATGAGGTTGGGCGGCAGGCCCTTGATCGCGTAGAGGTCATGGCCCTTCTGGTCGACGCGCGGGATGGAGTCGAGCAGGCCGCGGGTGTACGGGTGCGCGGGCCGCTTGTACAGCTCGTGCACCGGGGCGGTCTCCACGATCCGGCCCGCGTACATCACCGCGATCTTGTCCGCGACGTCGGCCACCACGCCCAGGTCGTGGGTGATCAGGATCAAGCCCATGTTGAACTCGCGCTGGAGCTCCGCGAGGAGGTCCATCACCTGCGCCTGGACCGTCACGTCCAGGGCCGTGGTCGGCTCGTCGGCGATGATCAGGTCCGGCTCCAGCGCCATCGCCATGGCGATCATGATGCGCTGCCGCATACCGCCCGAGAACTGGTGCGGATAGTCCCCCACCCGCTCCTTCGCCGCCGGCATACGGACGCGGTCCATCAGCTCGACTGCCCTGACACGCGACTCCTTGCGGCCCAGGCCCCGGTGCACCTGGAACATCTCGGCCAGCTGGGCGCCGACCGGCATCACCGGGTTGAGGGCGGACAGCGCGTCCTGGAAGATCATCGCCATCTTCGCGCCGCGCACCTTGCGGCGCTCGTCGGCGGAGGCGCGGAGCAGGTCCCGGCCCTGGAAGAGGATCCGGCCGCCGGTGACGGAGCCGGGCGGGGAGTCCAGGATGCCCATGACGGCCTGCGCGGTCACGGACTTGCCGGAGCCGGACTCGCCCAGCACCGCGAGGGTCTCGCCCGCGTCGACGCTGTACGTCACGCCGTTGACGGCCTTCGCCACGCCGTCGCGGGTGCGGAACTCCACCCGTAGGTCCTGCACCTCCAGCAGCGTGCCCCGGCCCTGCGCGGATTCCGGAGACGTGGTCATCTGCCGCCTCCTCAGCGCAGCTTGGGGTCGAGGGCGTCGCGCACCGCGTCGCCGAGCATGATGAACGCCAGCACCGTGACGCTCAGCGCGCCCGCCGGCCACAGCAGCATGTGCGGGGCGTTGCGGATGTGGGTGGAGGCCGAGGAGATGTCGATCCCCCAGGAGACGGTGGGCGGTTTCAGTCCGACGCCGAGGAAGGACAAGGTCGCCTCCAGCGCGATGTACGTGCCGAGCGCGATGGTGGCGACCACGACGACGGGGGCGACGGCGTTGGGCGCGATGTGCCGCAGCAGCATCCGGGTGTTGCCGGCGCCGAGCGCGCGGGCGGCCTGGACGTAGTCGTTCTGCTTGGCGGTGACGACCGAGCCGCGGGCGATACGGGAGATCTGCGGCCAGCCGAGCAGCACGATGAACCCGACGACCGGCCAGACCGAGCCGCTGGTGACCACGGAGAGGAAGACCAGGCCGCCGAGGACGATCGGGATGCCGAAGAAGACGTCGGCGATGCGCGAGAGCAGGGCGTCCCACCAGCCGCCGAAGAAGCCGGCGAGGCCGCCGAGCACGCTGCCGAGGGCCGCCGCGCCCGCGGTGGCGAAGATGCCGACCTGGATGGAGGCGCGGGCGCCGTAGACCACGCGGGTGTAGACGTCGCAGCCCTGGGTGTCGAAGCCGAAGGGGTGGCCGGGCTGGGAGCCCTCCTGGGCCTTGCCCAGGTCGCACTTGGTCGGGTTGCCGCCGGCGATGGCCTCCGGCCAGATGGCGATGACGATCAGGAAGACGATGATGAGGGCGGCGATGTCGAAGACGGGGTTGCGGATCAGGTCGTGCCAGGCGTCGGACCACAAGCTGCGCGCCTTGGCGGCCGGTTCCGGACCCTGATTGGCCCGTTCCGGGTCCTGGACGGCCCGTTCCGGGTCCTGGATGGCCGGTTCCGGGTCCTGGATGGCCCGTTCCGGGCCTGGGGCGCGGGCCGGGCCGTGGGCGAGGGCGGAGCCGTGGGCGCGGGCCAGGCCGCGGTCCAGCGTCTCCGCTTCCCCGGTGGCCAGGTCGGCGCTGCCGCCCCGGTCGGGGCGACGGCCTCGTGGTCGTCGTACGGACGCTCAGACATAGCGGATCCTCGGGTCGAGCACGGCGTACAGGAGGTCGACGAGGAGGTTCGCCATCAGGAAGACGATCACCAGGATGGTGACGAAGCCGACGACCGTCGGCGAGTTCTGCCGCAGGATGCCCTGGTAGAGCTGGAATCCCACACCGTGGATGTTGAAGATCCGCTCGGTGACGATGGCGCCGCCCATCAGCGCGCCGATGTCGGTGCCGATGTAGGTGACCACCGGGATGAGGGAGTTGCGCAGCAGGTGCCGGGTGACGATCCGGTGGCGCGGCAGGCCCTTGGCGAGCGCGGTGCGCACGTAGTCGGCGCGGGTGTTCTCGGCGACGGAGGTACGGGTGAGGCGGGCGGTGTACGCGAGCGAGGTCAGCCCCAGCACGATGCCCGGCAGCAGGAGCTCGTCGAAGGGCGCCTCGGGGGAGACGGACGGGTTCACCCAGTCCCACTTGACCCCGAACAGGTACTGGAGCACGTAGCCGCTGACGAAGGTCGGGATGGAGACGACCACCAGGGTGAGCAGCAGGACGGAGGTGTCCAGGGCGCGGCCGCGGCGCATTCCGCTGAAGACGCCGAGGGTGATGCCCACGGCGATCTCGAAGAGGACCGCGACGATCGTGAGCCGGAGGGTGACGGGGAACGAGGTCCGCATCAGCTCGGTGACGGGCTCGCCGTTGAAGGCGGTGCCGAAGTCGCCCTGGAAGATCAGCCCCATGTAGTGCCCGTACTGCCGCCACAGGGGCTCGTCGAGGTACAGCTCCTTGCGGATCCGGGCGGCGGTGGCCGGGTCGGGGGCCCGGTCGCCGAAGAGCGCGGCGACCGGGTCCCCCAGGGCGTACACCATGAAGAAGATCAGGAAGGTGCTCCCGATGAAGACCGGGATCATCTGGAGCAGCCGCCGGATCACATAGCGGCCCATGCGGTCAGCTGACCTTGATCTTGTCGTAGACGGGGACGCTGAACTGGTTCAGCGCGACGTCGCTGAGCCGCTCGGAGTAGCCCGCGCTGCCGTTCTGGTACCACAGCGGGACGGCGGCCATCTGCCGGGCGAGGACCTTCTCCGCATCCTGGAAGCCGGTCACCGCCTTGGCCGGGTCGGATTCCGCGTTCGCCCTGTCCACCAGGTCGTCGAACGTCCTGTCGCTCCAGTGCCCGTCGTTCGACGAGGCGTTGGTGTAGTACAGCGGCTGGAGGAAGTTCTGGATCAGCGGATAGTCCATCTGCCAGCCGGCCCGGAAGGGGCCCTTCATCCGCCGGTCGGAGATCTGGTTGCGGTAGTCCGCGAAGGTGCCGACCGGGTTGCCGACACAGGCGTTGTCCTTGCCGAGCGCGTTGTTGATGCTGTTGCAGACCGCGTCGACCCAGTCCTTGTGGGAGCCGCTGTCGGAGTTGTACGTGATCGTCATCCTGCCGCCGGGCAGGCCGCCGGCCTCGGCGATCAGCTTCTTGGCTGCCTTGGGGTCGTAGGCGCAGGCGCCGCCGCACAGCCCGGACCTGTAGCCGCCGTCGTCGCCCAGGACGGGGGAGGTCCAGTCGGTGGCGGGGGTGCGGGTCTTCTCGAAGATCTGCTCGGTGATCTGCTTGCGGTTGATGGCCCGGGAGATGCCCGTGCGCAGCTTGGCGGAGTCCGGCCCGCTCCATTTCCTGTCGTAGAACGGGAAGGCCAGGGTCTGGATGATGCCCGCCGGCTGGTTGATGTAGCGGTCGCCCAGGTCGCTGCGCACGTTCTTCAGCTGGGCGGCGGGGATGTCGTCCGCCAGGTCGAGGTTGCCGGACTGGAGGTCGGTGTAGGCGGTGTTGTTGTCGGTGTAGACACGCAGGTCGACGCCGTTGTTCCGGGCCTTGTCGGGGCCGTGGTACCCGTCCCACCTGCGGAGCTTCATCACCGAGCCACGGGTGTACGAGTCGACCTGGTACGGGCCGTTGCCGACGGGCTTCCTCACCCACGCGGCGTGGTCGGTGAAGAACGCCCGGGGCAGCGGCGCGAACGCGTTGTAGCCGAGGGTCTCCGGCCAGGTCGAGAACTTCTGCTTGAGCGCGACCGTGAAGGTCCGGTCGTCCTTGACCGCGAGTCCCTCAAGCGTCTTCGCGGTCGGTCGGCCCTGGGTCGGGTGGACCTTGTCGTACCCCTTGATGTACTCGAAGAAGTAGGCGTTCTTCTGCTTGTTGTCGATGTTCGCGCCGTAGTTCCAGGCGTCCACGAAGGACTTGGCCGTGACCTTCTCGCCGTTGCTGAACGTCCAGCCGTCCTTGATGGTGACGGTGTAGTTCTGCTGATCGGTGGTCTCGATCTTCTCGGCGAGCATGTCCTGGGCCGCGCCGGTCTTCGGGTCGTACCGCTTGAGCCCGCGGAAGACCATGTCGAGGACCTTGCCGCCCTGGACCTCGTTGGTGTTGGCCGGCTCCAGCGGGTTCTGCGGGTCGCCCCACGAGGAGCGGACGATCCCGTCCCCGGCGCCCGCGCTGGCACCGCCCCCGCAGGCCGCGGCCGCGAGGGCGACCACCGCCACGGCGCAGGCGGCCCACATGGCGCGCGGGGCGCGGGTGCGCGTGGCCGTACGCGCCGTGGGCGTGGCCGTACGCGTAGCCGTAGGCGTGGCCCGCTCGGCTGTACGCGTGCCTGCGCGCATGGAGTGCCTCCTCAGGGTCGAAGCTCCGGCAGAGACCCAGATGACACCCAAACAATGACGGAAGCCGTCTTTCCGACCCGCCCATTTGCACGTATTCGGCCAATAAACCGCCCGTATGCGTGGAGTGCGGTTCGCCCGAACGAGCGGCGCGGGGCCCGGATGGCGGCATGCGCGCCCCGCCGCCGGGAGGTAGGCCTGTCGGCCGTTCCGTCAGCCGTGCGAGGCGGCCTCCTCCGAAGTGGTCTCGTGCGAAGTGGCCTCATGCGACGTGGTCTCGTGCGACGTGGTCTGGAAACGCCCGCGGAACTCGGCGAGGAGTTCGTCCGTCACCTCGGCACCGGCGGCGACGGCGGCGTGCACCTCGCGGAAGTAGCCCTCGTAGCCGGCGGGGGTGTAGAGGCACAGGGCGCGGACCGTCTCGGTACCGGCGTTACGGAAGCCGTGCGGCGTCCCGCGCACGGCGGACATCAGGTTCCCGGGGCCCACCGTCACCTCCCCGTCGCCGTCGTGCAGGGTCAACTCGCCTTCCAGGACGTAGAAGTACTCGTCATGGGCGTGGTGGATGTGCGGTCGCGCGCCGACGATGCCGGGTGCCAGGGTGAACTCCTCGAAGGAGAAGCGGCCCTCGGTGTGCTCGGCGGTCAGCCGGAAGAAGTGCGCCACTCCCGCCACGTCGATGAGTTCGCCGTCTTCGGGTCGGCGCAGCAACGGGCGGGGGGTTTCGGGCTGTTGGTTGGTCATGCCGCATCTTGACAGGCCGCGGGTACGCCTGATCCGCCGAGGTGATCGAAGTCACCGATCGGTGACCGCGGCGCCCTGCCGTCATCCTTCGGTCGCACCGCAACATCAGCCGTACGGCGATCCGGGTTCAGCCCGCGGAGCGATGCCCGGCGGCACCGTTCCCTGCGATGGTCATCACCGGACGGGGCCAGCCGCCAGACCACCGAAGCCGAGGACCGCACATGCAGCCGCTCCCGCACGTCGCAGAACCCACTGCCGCCACCCGCCCCGGACGGCTCCGGGCCGCGTGGCGGGCGGCCCACGAGCCCGTTGCCGGAGTGTCCCGACGGATGCAACTCGTCGCCTACACCGTGCCGTTCCCCCGTCCTTCCGTCCAGCATCTGGCGGTTCCCGGCCGCGTTCGACGACGGCATCGGGCTCGGTGAGCGGGCGTACGTCGTCTGGCTGTCGATCCTGTCCGAATGCCTCGCGTTCACCGCGATCGGCCTGATCGCGCGGTGGGGCGAGGTGTTCCCGCGCTGGGTTCCGTTCCTGGGCGGCCGCCGGGTCGCGACGAAAGCGGCGGTCATCCCGGCCGCCATCGGGGCCACGATCCTCACGCTCCTGTTCACTCTCCTGGCTATCGCGTCCGAGATCAGGGGCACGACGATCCGGGGGACGACCTACCGGCCGACTCCCCGGGCCAGGCCGGGGGCTGGGAGGCGGCTTGGTTCTATTTCTGCTACGCGCCGCTCATCCTGTGGGGGCCGTTGCTGGCCGCGCTGACCATCGCCTATGGCAAGCGTCGTCGCGCGGCCGAGAGGCTGCCTGTGGCGGCGTGAGCGCCGGAAGACGGCCGGGAATGCCCGTGGCGTCGCGCGCGTTGGGACGGGCGTACGGCGAACGACCACGGGGGTGGGGATGTCGAACGAGACCGGTGTGCAGGGCACCGTCGCGGCGGGGTTCGAAGGGGTGCGCGAGGAGTTCGCGGCGGTGCTCGCCGAGGAGGCGGCCGCGGGGACGGAGCCCGGTGCCCAGCTCGCGGCGTATGTGAACGGTCGGCAGGTGGTCGACCTGTGGGGCGGGGACGGCGTGTCGGGCGACTCGCTGCACGGCCTCTACTCCTCCGCCAAGGGCGCGGCGCACCTGGTCGTGGCGCTGCTGGTGCAGGACGGTGTGCTCGACCTGGACCGGACCGTCGCCGCCTACTGGCCGGAGTTCGCCGCCGAGGGGAAGGACGAGGTGACCTTGCGGGACCTGCTCGCGCACCGCTCCGGCGTGATCGGGGTGGACGGCGGGTTCAGCGCGGCCGAGCTGGCCGACGACCGGCTGCTCGCCGAACGGCTCGCGGGCCAGCGTCCGTTCTGGCGACCGGGCACGGCATACGGCTACCACGCCTTCGTGATCGGCGCCCTCACCGGCGAGGTGGTGCGCCGGGCCACCGGACGGTCGATCCAGGAGCTGTACGAGGAGCGGATCCGGGCGCCGTACGGGCTGGACTTCCACCTGGGCCTGCCCGAGGCGCTGGAGCCCCGCTATGTGGACGTGCTGCCGATGCGTCCCACGCCGGAGCAGCAGGCCGGGCTCGCGGCCTCCGCGCCCGCCCCGGGCAGCCTCACCGGGATAGCCTTCAACCTCAACGCCACCCCGCCCACCGACCTGGTGGAGTTCGCCAACACCCGTGCGGTCCGGGCGCTCGGCCCCACCTCCTCCGGCGGCGTGGGGAACGCGCGCGGATTGGCCGCGATGTACGCGGCGGCCATCAGCGAGGTGGGCGGAAGGGCCCCGCTGCTGCGGCCCGACACCATCGCCGAGTTCGCCAAGGTCCAGACCCCGGGCACCGACCTGGTCACCGGCGAGCGGGACCACTTCGCGCTCGGCTTCGAGGCACAGGGCGTGCGGTACCCGTTCCTGGGCGCGGACGCCTTCGGCCACAGCGGCGCGGTCGGCGCCCAGTCCTTCGCCGATCCGGGCAGCGGCGTCGCGTACAGCTACACGCGCCGCCGCTTCGCCGTCGGCGGAGGCGGCGGCGCCCCGGAGAACCACCGCTTGGCCGCAGCGGTCATGGAGGCGGTGGCACTCGGGTAACGGCCGAACCGCCGCCACGTCACCCGGCGAGGTGGTCGAACTCCCCGCGCTTGACGGCGCGCATGAGCGCGCGGAGGGCGGCGGGGTTGGTTCGGATGACGATGGCGGGGTCGTCGCTCTCGCGGAGGTGGGTCGTACCGGTGGGACCGGCGGCGACCTCGACGCACTGGTCGGACCCCGGTTCGCTGAAACTGGACTTCTGCCAGGTGAACTGAGACATCCGCGCCTTCCTAGAGCAAGGGGTACAGGAGCCGCTGGAGCAGCCCCAGCGAGTCCTTCGTCAGGTGCGCCTCAGGCTGGACGGCGGCATCCACCGGAGGCAAGGCCGTTTCGCTCAGGCTAGCGAACCATTCGTTGTACCGGGCCAGTGAGTCCTCGTCACCAAGGTTCAGCGACTGCTCGATGTGAGGCACACTGACGGTGCCAAGTTCAGGCACTGTTGGCTCAACCAGCGTGAAGGGCGTGCCGAACGGCAACGGGCCGTCGAACGGCAGAATCTGAATCGTCACGTTCGGCAGCCTGGACGCCTCGATCAGCCGCAACAGCTGATCGCGCATGACCTCTGGGTTTCCCAAGGTCACGTGGAGCGCGGCTTCGTGGATGATCGCGTGGAACCGGGGCGGATTCTCACCGGTGAGGGCGTCCTGCCGCCGCATGCGGAACTCGATGTCAAGGTCTTGCTCTTCGGGTGACACGCGAGCGTAGCCGCGCCGGAAGGCAGCTGTCGCGTACGCCTGAGTCTGGAGCAGAACGGGGACGAACGTCGACTCGTAACTCACAATGCGCTCCGCTCCTGCCTCAAGTTCGGCGATGTCAAGCAGCGACGGCCTGATCTGGCCCCGGTATGCGCTCCACCACCCCTTGCCCTTCGCCTGTCCCAACTCGATGAGCGCGTCGATATAGGTGGCGTCTTCACTACCTCCGGCGGCGGCGAGAGTTCGTAGTCGCTCCGGCGACAGGCTGGTACGCCCAGCCTCGACGCTGCTGATGTGAGCCTGCTGCATGCCCATCACCGCAGCGCTCTCGCCGACGCCAAGCCCCGCACGTTCGCGCATCTTTCGAACCTCCGCCCCAAAGCGGCGCTGACGATACGTGGGATTGGCCCGGAGCCCCATAGTCCCCCTCCTCTTTCGCGGCAATAGGTTGTTAATAAGCAACGCTACTCGCTACCTTGGGTGCGGCACCAGTCACATAAGGTACTCACTGGAGGCTGCCACATGCGCATGCCCGAAGAAGCCTGGTCCTACGGACTGTTCATCCCCCACGACCCCGCGCGATCGGCGTCGTCAGAGCCACCATCCGCAGCATCCTCAAGGCTGCACGCCTCACCTGCATCACCGACACCGCCGAACTGCTCGTCTCCGAGCTGGCGACCAACGCGTACCGCAGCGCCACGACCCACGCGTACATCAGCATGGAGTGGGAGCCCGAGCCACCCGACCTCCGTGTCGCCGTATGGGACACCGGACCCGGGCTGCCGGAGCCGCGCGCGGCCCGGGACGGCGACGAGAGCGGACGCGGGCTGACGCTGGTGGAAACGTGCGCCGACGACTGGGGCATCGACCGGTACCCCAACGGCAAGGCCGTCTGGTTCACCATGTCGGCCAAGCCGCACCCGGCGGAGTGAGGCCGTGCGGCAGACTGGTCATCGTTCAGCGGCCATGACCGCCTGTGGACTACGTACAGCACACGCCAGAGGAGACAGCGTCGTGAGCACCCAGCCCATAGAGCACTCCCAGCACGACGACGAGCCGCTGTTCCCCATGCCGCCGCTGACGGAACAGGCGCTGAGAGTCGCCGTTCGCACCCTGGATCTGAGCGCGTCCGTGCGCTTCGAAGCCGAGTTTCACGATGCTTGGCAGGAAGCTGTTCAGACCGACAGCACCGTTCCGATGCACACCTTTCTGCATCGCTGGGGGTCTTCGTGGCGCTGCGGCGCTTTCCCCGACGGGCTGAGCGACTGCAAGAGCTGGAGCGGGCAGTCGCCGAGGCCGAGAGCCGCGAAGCCGCCCGAAGCGCCGCCGCCGAGATCGGGGAGCTGCTGGACGCGGCCCGCCGCGAGGTCGCGGAGTGAACGACTGGACGTGGGAGTACCTGCCCGACGCTGAGAATGTCGTCGGCGGTCTGGACCCTCAGATCAAGCACGACGTGGAGCGACTCGCGCAACGCCTCGCCGACGCGGCCTCGGTGAAGTACCTCGGCGATCCGCCGCTCCACGAATCGGGAGTCTCGCGGCTCCTCGACCACGCGGAAGGCAGACTGATCGTCTGGTATCAGGAGCATCGCCGGCTGTCGACGATCTTCATCATCCGCGTTCAGCACTGGCCGGACACCCCAGCGGGCTGATCGGGCACAACGCAGAGGGCGCCCCGTCCCATGGTCACCATGGGACGGGGCGCCCTCGTTCGGCTAACCCTCAGGGGGGCAGCGTCACGCGTGGACGACGTCCTTTTCCTCCGCGAAGTGGCACGCCGACTCGTGCGCCGCCAGCGAGTCCGTGCCCTGGAAGCGCTCGGGTATCGCCAGCAGCGGCGTCTCCTTGGCGCACTTGTCCTCCGCCTTCCAGCAGCGGGTGCGGAAGCGGCAGCCCGACGGCGGGTTGGCGGGGCTGGGGACGTCGCCGGAGAGGATGATCCGCTCGCGGCCCTCGCGGGAGTCCGGGTCCGGGACCGGGACCGCCGACAGCAGCGCCTGGGTGTAGGGGTGCGTCGGGTGGTCGTAGATCTCGACGTCGGTGCCGATCTCGGCCATCTTGCCGAGGTACATGACGCCGACGCGGTCCGAGATGTGCCGGACGATGGACAGGTCGTGGGCGATGAAGAGGTAGGAGAGGTTGAACTCGTCCTGCAGCTTCTCCATCAGGTTGATGACCTGGGCCTGGACCGACACGTCCAGGGCCGAGACCGGCTCGTCGCAGATGATGATCTCCGGGTTCAGCGCCAGGCCGCGCGCGATACCGATCCGCTGCCGCTGGCCGCCCGAGAACTGGTGCGGGTACCGGTTGATGTACTCCGGGTTCAGGCCGACCACGTCCAGGAGGTCCTGGACCTTGCGGCGCCGGTCGCCCTTCGGAGCCACCTCCGGGTGGATCTCGAACGGCTCCCCGATGATGTCGCCCACCGTCATCCGCGGGTTCAGCGACGTGTACGGGTCCTGGAACACCATCTGAATGTTGCGGCGGACCGCCTTCAACGCGCGCCCGGACAGCCTGGTGATGTCCTGGCCCTTGTAGAAGACCTCACCGGCGGTGGCCTTCTCCAGCGTCATCAGCAGCTTGGCGACGGTGGACTTGCCGCAGCCGGACTCGCCCACGATGCCCAGGGTCTCGCCCTGGTACAGGTCGAAGGAGACCCCGTCGACGGCCTTGACCGCGCCGACCTGCCGCTTGAAGAGGATGCCCTGGGTCAGCGGGAAGTGCTTGACCAGATTGCGGACCTGGAGGATCGGCTCACCGCGTTCGACGGGCGCCTCGATCGCCGCGACCGCCTCCTCGGTGGTGGCCGCCGCCACCTCCTCGACCTTGGTCACGTTCGGAGTCGCGTCCTCCACGGCCTTCATGCTCTTGTTCTCGTCAGCCATGGATCGTCTCCTTCCAAAGGTGGCACGCGCTGCCGCGGCCCGGCAGCTCGGTGCCGTCCTGCTCGGTGACCGCGTGCAGGACCGGCACATCGGTAAAGCAGATGTCCTGGGCCTTGGGGCAGCGCGGGTTGAACGCGCAGCCCGACGGGATCTTGAGCAGGTTGGGCGGCAGGCCCTTGATCGCGTACAGCTCCTGGCCCTTCTGGTCCAGGCGCGGGATGGAGTCGAGCAGGCCGCGGGTGTACGGGTGCGCGGGCCGCTTGTACAGCTCGTGCACCGGGGCGGTCTCCACGATCCGGCCCGCGTACATCACCGCGATCTTGTCCGCGACGTCGGCCACCACGCCCAGGTCGTGGGTGATCAGGATCAAGCCCATGTTGAACTCGCGCTGGAGCTCCGCGAGGAGGTCCATCACCTGGGCCTGGACCGTCACGTCAAGGGCCGTGGTCGGCTCGTCGGCGATGATCAGGTCCGGCTCCAGCGCCATCGCCATGGCGATCATGATCCGCTGCCGCATACCGCCCGAGAACTGGTGCGGATAGTCCCCCACCCGCTCCTTCGCCGCCGGGATACGCACCCGGTCCATCAGCTCGATGGCCTTGGCCTTGGCCTCCTTCTTGGAGAGGCCCTGGTGGACGCGGAACATCTCGCCGAGCTGGTAGCCGACGGAGAGCACCGGGTTGAGGGCGGACAGCGCGTCCTGGAAGATCATCGCGATCTTCCGGCCGCGGATCTTCCGCCGCTCCTCGTTGCTCATGGTGAGCATGTCCTGGCCGCGGTAGAGGATCTGGCCCTGCGGGATCCTGCCGGGCGGCATGTCCAGGATGCCCATGATCGCCTGCGCGGTCACCGACTTGCCGGAGCCCGACTCGCCGAGGACGGCGAGCGTCTCACCGGCGCTGACGTCGTAGTTGACGCCGTTGACGGCCTTGGCAACGCCGTCGCGGGTGTGGAACTCCACGTGCAGATCGCGGACTTCCAGCAGCGGGGTGCCGCCGTCGTCGCCGGAGCGCGGCGCCGGGACCGACTTGGTCTTCTCGATGGTGGTCACTTAACGCCCTCCTCAGCGCAGCTTCGGGTCGAGGGCGTCGCGGACGGCGTCGCCGAGCATGATGAACGCGAACACGGTGAGGCTCAGCATTCCGGCCGGGAACATCAGGACGTGCGGGTTGTCGCGGATCGCCGTCTGGGCATCGGAGATGTCGATACCCCAGGAGATCGTCGGCGCCGCCAGGCCCATGCCCAGGTAGGACAGGGTGGCTTCGGCCGAGATGTACGCACCCAGCGCGATGGTCGCCACCACGATGGTGGGCGCGATCGCGTTGGGCAGGACGTGGCGCCACAGGATCCGGCCGGTGCCGGCACCCAGTGCGCGGGCCGCCGTCACATAGTCCGCCTGCTTGGCGGTGATGACGGAGCTGCGCGTCACGCGGGCGATGGAGGTCCAGCCGAGGAAGGCCAGGGCCAGCACCACCGTGTACACCTTGCGCTCCGTGAAGGCGTTGAGCGCCACCATGGTGCCGAGCAGGAACGGAATGCCGAAGAAGATGTCCGTGATCCGGGAGAGGACCGCGTCGAACCAGCCGCCGAAGTACCCGGCGAGCATGCCGACCAGTCCGCCGAAGAGGGTGACCACCACGGTCACGCCGACGCCGACGAGGATCGAGGCCCGGGTGCCGTAGATGACCCGGGAGTAGATGGATCGGCCCTGCCCGTCATAGCCGAACCAGTCGGCCTGGAAGAAGTGCGACAGCTCCGGCTTCGTCAGGAAGTGGTTGGTCAGATCGCCCTTGGTGGGGTCGGCGTCGGTGAACAGGCCGGGGAACGCCGCGATCGTCAGCAGCAGTGCCAGCAGCGCCGCCGAGATCCAGAACATCGGCCGGTGGCGCAGGTCGTACCAGGCGTCGCCCCACAGGGAGCGGACCTTCTCCGGACGCTCCTTCTTCCCGCCCGTGACGGGGCCGGTGGCGACAGGCTTGGGTGTCTTCGACTCCGCCACAGCGGCGTTGCTCGCGCTCTGCGGGTTTGCCCCAGTGTGGCTATGCATACCGGATCCTCGGGTCCAGGACCGCGTACAGCAGGTCGATGAGCAGGTTGATCACCAGGATGATGAGGACAAGGATCGTGACGACACCGACGATCGTGGTGCCCTCCTTGCCCTGGAGCGCCCGGTAGAGGACGTAGCCCACACCCTTGACGTTGAAGATGCCCTCGGTGACGACCGCGCCGCCCAGCAGGCTGCCGAGGTCGGCGCCGAGGAAAGTGATCACCGGAATGAGCGAGTTCCGCAGCAGGTGGACGCCGACGATGCGGCGGCGCGGCAGGCCCTTGGCGAGCGCGGTGCGCATGTAGTCGGCCCGCAGGTTCTCCGCGAAAGTGGTACGGGTCAGCCGTGCCACGTACGCCATGGAGAGCAGGGCCAGCACAAAGCCCGGCACCAGCAACTGACTGAAGTCCGTGGAGTCCTGGACGTTCGGCGACACCCAGCCGAGTTCGTCGGCGAAGAGGAACTGGGCGAGGTAGCCGAGGACGAACACCGGGATCGAGATGACGATGAGCGTGAAGACCAGCACGCCGGTGTCGACGGCCTTGCCCGCCTTGAGCCCGGCCCAGGCACCCAGGCCGATGCCGACGACGATCTCGATGGCGAGCGCGACCCCGGTCAGCCGCAGGGTGGTCGGGAACGCCTGGTTGATCTCCTCGATGACCGGGCGGCCACCGAAGGTCTTACCGAAATCGCCCTGGAAGAGTCGGACCATGTAGTCCCAATACTGCTGCAGCACGGGTTGGTCGAGCCCGTATTCGTGGCGCAGCCTCGCGACCGTGGCCGGGTCCGGCGCCTTGTCTCCCCACATCGCCTTGATGGGATCGCCGGGGAGAATATTGACCATGAGGAAAATCAACAGAGTGGTCCCGATGAACACCGGGATCATCTGGAGCAGTCGCCTGACGACGTAGCGCCCCATCATGCCTCCATGCCGTTGGGGGCGGCGGCGGCCTGCGTACGATCCGCGCATCAAGGGTGGGCGCGCGGCGGTACGGACCTACGCCCGCGAGCCGGTGCCGCCGTCCGTTGTCCGGAACGGCGGCACCGGCAAGCTGTCCCGATGCTTACTTCTTCACCTGGACCTGGTCGAAGATCGGGTCGCCGTCCTGACCGTACGGGATCTTCCCGAGGATCTTGGTGGACTGACCGCTGTTGACCTTGTAGTACCAGAGCGGGATGGCCGGCATGTCCTTGACCAGGATCTGCTCCGCCTCCTGGTAGAGCTTCACCGTCTCGTCGAGCGTGGGAGCCTTGTCGGCCTTGGCCGCGAGCTCGTCGAACTTCTCGTTGGCGTAACCGCTGGTGTTACCGGCGGCCTTGGAGCCGTACAGGTCACGCATGAAGTTGGAGTTGACCGGGTAGTCGAGCACCCAGCCACCGCGGTACATGGACTTGACCTGGTGCTTGTCACGGGCGTCGAGGTCGGCCTGGAAGGTCGGCTTCGGGTCGCCGACGCAGTCCACGTTCACGGCCTGCTTGATGCTGTTGCAGACGGCGTCGACCCACGGCTTGTGGTCCAGGTCGGCGTTGTACTGGATGGAGATCTTGTTCTCCGGGACGCCGCCGCCCTGCTTGATGAGCTCCTTGGCCTTGGCCGGGTCGTACTTGACGATGTCGCCGAGGGCGCCGGCCTTGTGGCCCAGCACGCCGCGGGCGACGAAGCTGTCCGCCGGGGTGCGGGAGCCGTGCAGCACGGTCTTGGTGATGACCTCACGGTTGATCGCCATCGACAGGCCCTGGATGACCTTGGGGTCGATGTCCTTCCACTGCTTGGTGTAGAAGGCCGGGACGATCGACTGGACCGCGGAGTACTCCTGGTCGATGGCGCGGGCGCCGAGGTCCTGCTTGTAGTTGGCGAGCGAGGTCGACGGGACCAGCTCGATCCAGTCCACGTTGTTCGAGCGCAGGTCGGCGTAGGCGGCTTCGGCCTTCGTGTAGTTGATGAAGTCGATGCCGCCGTTCTTGGCCTTGTTCGGACCCTGGTAGCCGTCGAACTTGCGGACCTCGAGCCGCTTGTTGTGGTCCCACGACTTGAACTCGTAGGGACCGTTTCCGACCGGCTTCTCACCGTAGCCCTTGGGGTCCTTGAAGAAGCCCGCCGGCAGCGGCGCCCACACGTCGTAGGCCAGCTTGTACGCGAAGTACGACACCGAGCTGTTGAGCGTGATCGTGAACTCGTTGTCGTTGACGACCTTCAGGCCGGACATCTTGTCGGACTTCGGGTCACCCTTCTCCGGGTGGACGTCCTCGTAGCCCTTGATGTCGGAGAACCAGCTGGAGTTGGTCTGGGCGTTCTTGACGTTGGCCGACCAGTTCCAGGAGTCCACGTAGGACTTGGCGGTGACCGGGGTGCCGTCGTGGAACTTCCAGCCCTTCTTGAGCTTGACCGTCCAGACCGAGGAGTCCTTGTTCGGCGTGACCGACTCCGCGTTGACGTTCACCAGCTTGGCGTCAGGGCTGTTGGGCTCGTAGTCGACCAGACCCGCGAAGATGGTGCGCAGGACACGGGAGCCCTGGCTTTCCTTGGCGTTGGCCGGCTGCAGCGGGTGCTGCGGCTCGCTCAGCTGGGCCTTGACGATCCCCTCCGGGTTCGCCGTGCCCTTGTTGATGTCCGCGTCGCTGTTTCCGCTGCCGCTGTCGTCGCCGCCACAAGCGGTCGCGGCCAGCGCCACAACCGCAGCCATCGCGACCCACTTGGCGCTCTTGGCACCGCGCATGGGTTTGCCTCCTCAGGAGTCACTGTCACTACGAGAAGGAGGCACCGGGCAACACGCTGACACCCCTGACAGCGGCGAAGACCAGGTACCCCCCGAGTTCGCTCGTAGGCCAGCGCTCCCCACAGCGCGTGACCCATTGACCCGAGCTCAATGGACCCCATGATTGAGCACCTCAGGCCCATAAACCACACTTAAAGAGTCTCGCTTTGGTCACATCATCTACGCGCGGAGCGTCGATATCCGGACAAAGCCGCCCCAGACAGACGCACGCGAAACGGACTGTTAACGCATCATCCGGATGCGGCTCGCCGGTATGCGGACGGTCGTTCGTGAATATCCGATTGACTGGCAGTTTCCTGACATGACGAAGGCCCGGACCCTCCGCTGGAATCGGAGAAGTCCGGGCCGTCGCGCTACGTAGCAGGCCGGCGAGGCAAGGTCAGGCGGCGCCTCGCCGACTTAAGGCATCAGCCGTGCTTCGCCCGCGAGGCGGCGCGCGCCCGCTCCCGCTGGTCCAGGTTCACCTTGCGGATGCGGACCGCCTCCGGGGTGACCTCGACGCACTCGTCGTCACGGCAGAACTCGAGGGACTGCTCCAGCGACAGCTTGCGCGGCGGGACGATCGATTCGGCGACGTCAGCGGTCGAGGACCGCATGTTCGTCAGCTTCTTCTCCTTGGTGATGTTCACGTCCATGTCGTCGGCGCGCGAGTTCTCACCGACGATCATGCCCTCGTACACCTCGGTGCCCGGCTCCACGAAGAGCACGCCGCGCTCCTGCAGGTTGGTCATCGCGAAGGCGGTGACGGCGCCGGAACGGTCGGCGACGAGCGAGCCGTTGTTACGGGTCGTCAGGGTGCCGAACCAGGGCTCGTGGCCCTCGTGGATGGAGTGGGCGATACCCGTGCCGCGGGTGCTGGTCAGGAACTCCGTGCGGAAGCCGATGAGGCCGCGGGACGGGACGACGAACTCCATGCGGACCCAGCCGGAGCCGTGGTTCGACATGTTGTCCATGCGGCCCTTGCGGACACCCATGAGCTGCGTGACGGCGCCCATGTGCTCCTCGGGCACGTCGATGGTCATGCGCTCGACCGGCTCGTAGACCTTGCCGTCGACGTCCTTGGTGACGACCTGCGGCTTGCCGACGGTGAGCTCGTAGCCCTCCCGGCGCATCGTCTCGACCAGGATCGCCAGGGCCAGCTCGCCGCGGCCCTGCACCTCCCAGGCGTCGGGGCGCTCGGTGTCCAGGACGCGCAGCGAGACGTTACCGATCAGCTCGCGGTCCAGACGGTCCTTGACCTGGCGCGCGGTGACCTTGCGGTCCTTGACCGCGGCCTTGGCGTCCGCGCCCTTGCCGGTGCCGCCGCGGCCGACCAGCGGGGAGGTGTTCGTACCGATGGTCATCGAGATGGCCGGCTCGTCGACGGTGATCAGCGGCAGCGGGACCGGGTTCTCCGGGTCGGCCAGCGTCTCGCCGATCATGATGTCCGGGATGCCGGCGACCGCGCAGATGTCGCCCGGACCGGCCTTCTCGGCCGGCTTGCGGGTGAGCGCCTCGGTCATCATCAGCTCGGAGATGCGGACGCTCTGGACCGAGCCGTCGCGCTTGATCCACGCGACCGTCTGGCCCTTCTTGAGCTCGCCCTGCTCGACGCGGAGCAGCGCGATGCGGCCGAGGAAGTTGTCGGCGTCGAGGTTGGTGACGTGGGCCTGGAGCGGCGCGTCCTCCTCGTACGTCGGGGCCGGCACGTGCTCCAGGATGGTGGAGAAGAACGGCTCCAGGTCGGTCGAGTCGCCCGGAACCGTGCCGTCCTCCGGCTTGGTGAGCGAGGCGATGCCGTCGCGGCCGCAGGCGTAGACGATCGGGAACTCGATCTGCTCCTCGTCCGCGTCCAGGTCGAGGAAGAGGTCGTACGTCTCGTTGACGACCTCGTCGATACGCGAGTCCGGGCGGTCGGTCTTGTTGATGCACAAGATGACCGGCATCCGGGCCTGCAGGGCCTTGCGGAGCACGAAGCGGGTCTGCGGCAGCGGGCCCTCGGAGGCGTCGACGAGCAGCACGACCGCGTCGACCATCGACAGACCGCGCTCGACCTCGCCGCCGAAGTCGGCGTGGCCGGGGGTGTCGATGATGTTGATCGTGATCGGGTCCCCGCCGTCCTTGGGGTGGTACTTCACCGCCGTGTTCTTGGCGAGGATCGTGATGCCCTTCTCACGCTCCAGGTCGTTGGAGTCCATGACGCGGTCGTCGACGGACTCCAGCTGGTGGGCGGCGAAGGCACCGGCCTGCTTGAGCATGGCGTCGACGATGGTCGTCTTGCCGTGGTCGACGTGGGCGACGATGGCGACATTGCGGATGTCGTGGCGCGTGGGCATACGAGCGGCGCTTCTCCCGGGATAGTGGACGGCTTGCGCGTACGTTGCCTCGTACGCGGGCCCTGCCGGGCTGGACACGCCACGGCCTCACCCCATGGTACGGGGCCGCCGGGCGAGTGGTTCGCCCGGCGGATGTGACCTCGGTGACCTGCCGGTCCGCCGTTCCCCGTCTGCGCTGGTCAGGGGCCATGAAGACGGCTACGAGGGACGGCTGCGAGGGGCTACTTGCGGAAGCCGATGTCCTGGTAGCGGGGGGTTCCGAAGCCGAAGGCGCCCGCGTTGGCCAGGGACTTCTTCGCCGCGACCAGCTCGGGGCGCTGGTAGAGCGGGATGGAGCCCGCCGCCGCCCAGATCCTGGCGTCCGCGCTGCCGACGAGGCCGCGCGCCGCGCCCTCGTCCAGCTCGGCGGCCGCCTTCTCGAAGAGCTGGTCGATCTGGTCCGTACCGACCCGGCTGTAGTTCTGCTCCACCACCAGGGAGCCGTCGGCCGCGGGCTGCGGCTTGGCGTAGACGGGGCGGGCGTCGGTGGCCGGGAACGCGGTGGCGGGCCAGGAGTACAGGGCCAGGTCGAACTCGCCGGCGGCGATGTGGTCGCTGAAGTAGCTGGCGTTCCGGACCTTGACGATCTCCGTGCCGACGCCGATCTCCGCCAGCATCCGCGCGATGCGGTCGCCGACGGCGCGCAGCGGGGCCGAACCGGGGCCGTCGGGCAGGACGAAGCGCAGGGTCAGCGGCTTGCCGTTCTTGATGCGGACGGGGGTCTCCCGCGGACCCGCCTGCCCGGTGCGCTCGCGGGCCGCGTCGGAGTCCGGGCCCTGTCCGGCGGCGGGGCGGTGCTTGGCCTCCGCGTGCGGCCCGGCTGCCGGGTGCCGCCCGGTTTCCGGAGCCCGGCCGGCTTCCTGCCGCTGCCCGGCCTCCTGCCCGGCCTCATGCTTCGCTTCCGCTCCGGCCTGCTGCCCGGCCTCCGGCTTCGCCTCCCGCTTGGCCTCCGACTTCGCCTGCCGGCGGCGTTCCGCGTCCGGGATCGGCTTCGTGCCGCCCTCCTGCCAGCCCGCCTCGGCGAGTGCCGCCTGCGCGGCCTGCGGGTTCCGGTCGCCCAAGGCGCCGCTGCCGTCGCGGTAGCCGGTCTGCGTCCGCATCAGCAGATGGCTGCCGAGCGGCTCGGGGGCAGGCCCAGGGGCGCCAGCACCGCCTTCGCCAGTTTCTCGCGGTCGATGGCGCCCGCCACGGCGCGGCGGACGCGCTCGTCGGCGAGCGGCCCTTCGGTGCCGTTGAGGGCGAGCTGGGTGTACGCGGGCTCCAGCGCCTTGCGTACGGTCAGCCTGCGCAGCGCCGCGAGCTCGTCGCGCTCCTTGGCGTACTCGGCGCGCATGCTCGGGGAGCCGTTCCGCCCGGCCCAGGCGCGCAGCGCGGCCGCGGACTTCCGGCCGGAGTCCTGGTCCCCTGCGCCGCCCGCCTCCAGGATCCGGGCGGCGGTGGCCGCGTCGGTCTCGGCCAGGTCCAGCCGGCCTGCGGCGAGGGCGGCGGCGCGCCGGTCGCGCGGGACGGCCTGGAAGGCGATGCGGTCCAGCCGGGCCCGGTCACCCCACCAGCGCGGGTTCCGGTCGAGGGTGACGGCCTTCGCGGCCTTGGTCCGGATCCGGAACGGTCCGGCGGTGACCTTGAGCTCCTTGCGGGCCCGGTCGTTGAAGCCGGTGGGGCTGCCCATGACCGAGCGCGGGTACAGCGGGGTGAACAGCGAGGCCCAGTCGGCGTACGGCTTGGCGAAGGTGACCTTGACCTCGCCCTCCTTCCCGCCCGCCTCGATCTTCGCGATGCGGTCGTACCCGGCGTTGCGCGCGGTCCAGAACCGGTTGTCGGCGCCGCGCAGGGCCTTCCACTGGGCGGTGAAGTCCGCCACGCCGATCCGGCGGCCGTCGCTCCAGACCGCGTCGGGGTTCAGCCGGTAGACCACGACCTGCTTCGGCGCCCGCCGGACGATCTCGGCGGAGCGCAGGTAGTCGGGGTTGCGGTGCGGCCTGCCCTGGCCGTCGAGCGTGAACAGCGAGGGCAGCACGGCGCCCGTGATCCGCTCGGTCCCGGCGTCGGCGTCGGCCTGGAAGGCGTTGAAGGTGGCGGGCGCGGCGTCCAGCGCCCAGCGCAGCGTCCCCCCGTCGCGCAGCTTGGCGCGCGGGGCCGGCGCGACGTCCCGGACGGCGGCCACCGGCTTGGCGTCGGGCTCGTCGGCTCCGCATCCGGCGAGTACGGGCACCGGGAGCAGCACCCCCACGGCGAGCAGCGCGGTACGGCGTCGCGTGGCGTTGGGCATGGGTCGTACCTCCGGGTGCGCGATGACACACTTGTGCGCTTTTGTCCACTTTTGCCGCTGATCGCATATACTGCCCCCACACTGAAAGCGATGGCTCACCCGGCGGCACGCCGACACGGCGGCGACGGAACCGAGGCCACCTGGACGGACCAATCTGGCTTCCGTACGGACGAAACCGGCTTCGGCGCGCGCGCCCCGGCGCGTGGCGGCGCGTACCGTCCGGTGCTTGCCGCAATCGCGACAGATCCCCTTCCCAACCCCACGGCACCGCGCGACACTCTCTGTCGCATGAGCGTCGCCGCCCGCAACCGCAGAAGCGCTACCGCAGAAGTGAGGGCAAGCCATGTCCGTAACCGACGACTTGACGGCAGCTCAGCGCTGCCTCGACGACCTGGACCGCGCGATCGTCCGACTGGAGCAGCAGGTCGGCGGCGGTCTGGATATCAAGCGGATCCGCTCCGACAGCCACCATCTGCGGGAGAGCCTCGCCCTGCTGCGCGAGTCCGCGCCCGCCGAGAAGCCGCGCCGGGAGCTGCTGACGATCCCCGACACGCCGTACGACAGCGCGCTGTGGGCGGACGCGGACGACGAGGGGCTGGGCGCGCGGGACCGGCGCGCCCCGTAACGCCGGAGCCGGACCCCAGTTCTCTTCTGTGACTGGGGCTCCGCCCCAGCCCCGGCCCTCCTCCTCACACCACCGCGGAGTCCGCCTTGGCCACTGGTACCGACCCCCGAGCCCATCCGCGATCACATGGCGTGCACGATCCGACGCGTGCCGCCATCCCCGCCCGCCATCTGCGCACCGACCGCTGGTGGCTGGCGCCCGCCGGCACCGCCGCCGGACTGCTCGCGTTCATCGTCTACTCCACCTGGCGGGCCTTCGCCGACGCCGACTACTACGCGGCGCCGTACGTCTCGCCGTTCTACTCCCCCTGCCTGGCCGACCGCTGCGAGCCGATGCGCTCCGGCCCCAACTGGGACGTCTTCGGCAGCTGGTGGGGCCTGTCCCCCGCGCTGCTGATCCTGATCTTCCCGCTCGGCTTCCGGCTGACCTGCTACTACTACCGCAAGGCCTACTACCGCGGCTTCTGGTCCTCGCCACCCGCCTGCGCCGTGCCCGAGCCGCGCGCCCGCTACACCGGCGAGACCCGCTTCCCGCTGATCCTGCAGAACAGCCACCGCTACTTCTTCTACGCGGCGCTGCTGGTCGCCGGGATCCTCACGTACGACACGGTGCTCGCCTTCCGGGACGAGACCTACGGCTGGGGCCACATGGGCCTCGGCACCGTGGTCTTCGTCGTCAACATCGCCCTGATCTGGGCGTACACCCTCTCCTGCCACTCCTGCCGGCACATCGTCGGCGGACGGCTCAAGCACTTCTCCAAGCACCCGGTGCGCTACCGGCTGTGGGGCTGGGTCGGCGCGCTCAACGCCCGGCACGCGAAGCTGGCCTGGTTCTCCCTGGTCAGCGTCGCCCTCGCCGACTTCTACGTCTACCTCCTGGCCACCGGTGCCTTCGACGATCCGAGGTTCTTCTGATGACGCGAGTCGACCGGCAGGCATGGGACGTCGTGGTGATCGGCGCGGGCGGCGCCGGCCTGCGCGCCGCCATCGAGGCCCGCGAGCAGGGCCTGCGCTGCGCCGTCATCTGCAAGTCGCTGTTCGGCAAGGCCCATACGGTGATGGCCGAGGGCGGCATCGCGGCCAGCATGGGCAACGTCAACAGCAACGACAACTGGCAGGTCCACTTCCGCGACACCATGCGCGGGGGCAAGTTCCTCAACAACTGGCGGATGGCCGAGCTGCACGCGCAGGAGGCACCCGACCGGGTCTGGGAGCTGGAGACCTGGGGCGCGCTGTTCGACCGCACCCCGGACGGGAGGATCTCCCAGCGGAACTTCGGCGGCCACGAGTACCCGCGGCTGGCGCACGTCGGGGACCGCACCGGGCTGGAGCTGATCCGCACCCTCCAGCAGAAGATCGTCTCTCTCCAGCAGCAGGACTTCGCCGAGCTGGGCGACTACGAGGCCCGGCTCAAGGTCTTCCAGGAGTGCACCGTCACCCGGGTGCTCAAGTCCGGCGGCGCGGTCGCCGGTGTCTTCGGGTACGAGCGCGAGTCCGGGCGCTTCTTCGTCATCGAGGCCCCGGCCGTGGTGCTGGCCACCGGCGGCATCGGCAAGTCCTTCAAGGTGACCTCCAACTCCTGGGAGTACACCGGGGACGGGCACGCGCTGGCGCTGCTCGCCGGGGCGTCGCTGATCAACATGGAGTTCGTGCAGTTCCACCCCACCGGCATGGTCTGGCCCCCGTCGGTGAAGGGCATCCTCGTCACCGAGTCCGTCCGCGGCGACGGCGGCGTGCTGCGCAACAGCGACGGCAAGCGGTTCATGTTCGACTACATCCCGGACGTCTTCAAGGAGAAGTACGCCGAGACCGAGGACGAGGGCGACCGCTGGTACGAGCATCCGGACCAGGCCCGCCGCCCGCCCGAGCTGCTGCCCCGCGACGAGGTCGCCCGCGCCATCAACGCCGAGGTGAAGGCGGGCCGCGGCTCCCCGCACGGCGGCGTCTTCCTCGATGTGTCCACCCGGCTGCCCGCCGAGGTGATCAAGCGGAAGCTGCCGTCCATGCACCACCAGTTCAAGGAACTGGCGGACGTCGACATCACCGCCGAGCCGATGGAGGTCGGCCCGACCTGCCACTACGTCATGGGCGGCGTGCAGGTCGAGCCGGACACCGCGGCCGCGGTCGGCGTCCCCGGACTCTTCGCCGCGGGCGAGGTCGCCGGCGGCATGCACGGCTCCAACCGGCTCGGCGGGAACTCCCTGTCCGACCTGCTGGTCTTCGGTCGGCGCGCCGGGCTGCACGCGGCCCAGTACGCCGCCCGGACGGCGGCGGGCGCCCGGCCCGTGCCCGACGAGGCGGAGGTGGAGCGGGCGGGCGCCGAGGCACTGCGCCCGTTCGGCGCGGGGACCGGCGGCGACGCCGACCAGCCCGCGGAGAACCCGTACACGCTCCACCAGGAGCTCCAGCAGTCGATGAACGACCTGGTCGGCATCATCCGGCGGGCCGAGGAGATGGAGGAGGCGCTGCGCCGCCTCGCCGACCTGCGGGTACGGGCGCGCCGCGCCGGGGTCGAAGGACACCGCCAGTTCAACCCCGGCTGGCACCTGGCGATCGATCTGCGGAACATGCTGCTGGTCAGCGAGTGCGTGGCGCGCGCGGCGCTGGAGCGCACCGAGAGCCGCGGCGGGCACACCCGCGACGACTGCCCGCAGATGGACCGGCAGTGGCGCCCGATCGTCCTGGAATGCCGGCTCGCCGACCCCTCGGCGGACCTCGCGGCGGACGCACGGCCGAGCCGGATCCGGCTCACCCGGGCCACGGCCCCGCCCATCCGCCCCGACCTGCTGGCCCTGTTCGAGAAGGAAGAGCTGGTGAAGTACCTGACGGACGAGGAGCTGAGCCAGTGAGCGAGCCGACTTCCCCTGGATACGAGGCCCACTTCCGGGTGTGGCGCGGCGACGCCGACGGCGGGGACCTGGCGGACTTCCGGGTCGAGGTGCACGAGGGCGAGGTGGTCCTGGACATCGTCCACCGGCTCCAGGCGACCCAGGCCCCGGACCTGGCGGTGCGGTGGAACTGCAAGGCGGGCAAGTGCGGTTCGTGCAGCGCCGAGATCAACGGCCGGCCGCGGCTGCTGTGCATGACCCGGATGTCGGTGTTCGCCCGCGACGAGACCGTCACCATCACGCCGCTGCGGGCCTTCCCGGTGGTCCGGGACCTGGTGACGGACGTGTCGTTCAACTACGCCAAGGCCCGCGAGGTGCCGTCGTTCGTGCCGCCGCCGGACCTCGGTCCGGGCGAGTACCGGATGGCGCAGGAGGACGTGGGGCGCTCGCAGGAGTTCCGCAAGTGCATCGAGTGCTTCCTGTGCCAGGACACCTGCCATGTGGTGCGGGACTTCGAGGACAACAAGCCGGCGTTCGCCGGGCCCCGCTTCCTGATGCGGATCGCCGAGCTGGACATGCACCCCCTGGACGCGGCGGCCGAGTCCGGCCTGGACCGCAAGCGTGGCGCGCAGGAGGAGCACGGCCTGGGCTACTGCAACATCACCAAGTGCTGCACCGAGGTGTGCCCGGAACACATCCGGATCACGGACAACGCGCTGATCCCGCTCAAGGAGCGGGCGGTGGACCGCAAGTACGACCCGCTGGTCTGGCTGGGCGACAAGATCCGCCGCCGCGGCGCACCGTGACCGGGCTCCGCCGCCGGGATTCGCGGTGACCGGGGCCGGGGGCTCCACCGCGGCCCCCGGCCCGCCCGTGTCAGAACAGGCTGAGCAGCGCCTCCACCGAGTCCGTTCCCGGTGACTCGCCGTCCGGCAGCCCCAGTTCGAACCACACCGTCTTGCCCCGCGGGGTCCGGCGGCTGCCCCAGGCGGCGCTGAGCAGGCCGACGAGCTGGAGGCCGCGGCCGCCCTCGTCGGTGTCGCGGGCGCGGCGGCGGCGGGGCTGGACCAGGCCGCCGTCCCACACCTCGCAGACCAGGCTGCGGTCCAGCAGCAGGCGCAGCCGGATCTCTCCCTCGCCGTACCGCAGGGCGTTGGTGACCAGCTCGCTGACCAGGAGTTCGGTGGTGTCCACCAGGTCGTCCAGGCCCCAGGACTCCAGTTGGTCGCGGGCCAGTTCGCGGGCGCGGCCGACGGAGCGGGGTTCGCTGGGCAGCCGCCAGTCGCCGACGGACTCGGCGGGCAGGCCCTGGACGCGGGCCATGAGCAGGGCGATGTCGTCCTCGCCGTGGTGGGTGTTCAGCGTGTCGAGGACGCGGTCGCAGAGGTCCTCCAGCGGGCCCTGGGAGCCGCCGGGCGCGGTCTGGACCGGGGCGGTGCCGGTCAGCGCCGTGCGGAACGCCTGGAGCCCCTCGTCCAGGGCGTGGTCGCGGGACTCGACGAGGCCGTCGGTGTACAGCGCGAGGAGGGCGCCGTCGGGCAGCTCGACCTCGATCTCCTCGAACGGCTCGCCGCCGACGCCCAGCGGCATGCCGGGGGGTACGTCCAGCAGCTCGGCGGACGCGCCGGGTTCGACCAGCACCGGTGGCAGATGGCCGGCGTTGGCGAAGGTGCAGCGCCGGGTGACCGGATCGTAGACGGCGTACACGCAGGTGGCCAGGTAGACCTCGGAGAGGTCCGAGGCGGCGGCCTCGGGGCGCTGCGCGCCGCGCCCGGCGCGCGGGGCGCGGTGGGCGGGGCGGCCGTCCACGCGGGAGCCGCCGGGCGTACCGAGGCCCCGGGCGATCTCGTCCAGGGCGGAGAGCACCTCGGCGGGCTCCAGGTCGAGCAGGGCCAGGGTCCGTACCGCGGTGCGCAGTTCGCCCATGGCGACGGCGGCGCGCAGGCCGCGGCCCATCACGTCGCCGACGACCAGGGCGGTGCGGTGGCCCGGCAGCTCGATCACGTCGAACCAGTCGCCGCCGACCTCGGTGGCCTCGTTGCCGGGCAGGTAGCGGCAGGCGATGTCGAGTCCGGCGGCCTCGGGGTCGCCCGGCGGCAGCAGGCTGCGCTGGAGGATCAGGGCGCGCTCGTGCTCGCGGCGGTAGAGCCGGGCGTTGTCGATGCAGACGGCGGCGCGGGCGGCCAGTTCGACGGCGAGCGCGGTGTCCCGCTCGCCGAACGGCTCGCTGCCCTTGGTGCGGGAGAACTGGACCAGGCCGACGACCGTGTCGCGGGCGACCATCGGCACCACCAGGGTGGACTGGAGCACCGCGCCCAGCTCCGGCCCCTCCGCGGCGTCCCGGCCCCCGACGACCCGTACCTGGGCGGTGCGCAGGGCCCCGGCGCACGGCGAGTTGAGCGGGTAGCGGTGCACCTCGCCGACCTGGACGGGCTTGGTGGCGTCGTCGGCCCCGGCCGGGCGGCACGGGTCGAAGATCGCGACGGGCCCGTCGGAGACGGCGCTGGCGAAGGCGACCCGGCGCAGTTCGGCGCTGCCTCCGCCGGGCTCCTCCGCCGCGCTCCCGCGCGGCGGAGCGTCCCGCCGGGACCGCAGCAGCCCGGGGCCCGCGTCCTCGCCGGTGAGCAGGCCCTGGTACAGGTCGACCGAGGCCAGGTCGCAGAACTGCGGCACGGCCACGTCCAGCAGCTCGCGGGCGGTGGTCTCCAGGTCCAGCGACGTGCCTATTCGCGCCCCGGCCTCGTTCAGCAGCGCCAGGTTGCGCCGTACGCCGGCGGCCTCCAGCTCGGCGCGGCGGCGGCCGGTGACGTCGGTGGCGAGTCCCGCGACGCCGATGGGGCGACCGGACCCGCTGTGCAGGCGGTACAGGGAGATGGCCCAGCGGCGGCGCTCGGGGTTGGCGGGGACGTTGCCGACGAGCGGCATGTCCGTCACCGACTGCCCGGTGTCCAGGACTTGGCGGATCGCGGCGCTCAGCCGCTCGGCCTCGGAGGCCGGCAGCAGGTCCTCCGGGCGCATGCCGCGGTACGCGTCGGCGGGACGGCCGAAGACGGTCGCGAACCGCTCGTTGACGCGCAGCATCCGCAGGTCCGTGCCGCAGAAGAAGAAGCCGAGGGGAGATTGACCGAAAACGGCCTGTGACGCGGCGAGGTCGGTCTCCAGGCGGCGCAGCGCGCTGACGTCCACCGCGATGCACAGCGCGGACCGCTCGCCGTCCTCGGTCCGGGAGGGCATCACATAGATCTCGGCCAGACTGTATCCGGGGCCGCGGCCGTCCGGGGCGCAGTAGGGCACCAGGCCGGTCCACTCCCGGCCGTCCAGGATCTCGGCGACCTTGCGGTGTCCGGTGTCGCGCAGTTCGGGCGGGACGAACGCCTCGACGGGGTCCCTGCCGATCGCCTGGCGCGCCGTCAGCCCCACGAGTTCCGCGGCCCGTTCGCTCCACTGCGCGATGCGGCCGTCCGGGCCGAGACCGAAGGACGCCACCCGGATGTAGTCGTAGATCGATCCGGGCGGGCTGCTCTGCCACATCGGCGTGACTACGGCGTCCTCGGGCATCTGCGCCCCCGCTGGCTTCTCGCTCACGCGCCCGTCCCCTCCGGCTCAGGTCTCGGACCGGCCTCAGACAGCTGAGTATCCTGCACCTCGGCTATCCGGAGCACGCCCTTCACGATCACAGCACGGTCTCATCCCACACGTTGGGTGCCGTGTTCTGCAATCACTTCCCGGCAATAGCTCACCCTTCGACAATCTCCTCACCAGGGAGAGCGAGCTCGAACCACACCGTTTTGCCTGCCTTGCCGCGTCGCGTCCCCCAGCGGCGGGAGCTGCGGGCGACCAGTTGCAGACCGCGGCCGCCCTCGTCGTCGGGGGTGGCGACCCGCTCGCGCGGCGGGTCCTCCACGGGGTCGGAGACCTCCACCACCAGCACGGCGCCGTCGACGGCGCGGCGGCAGCGCATGCGGACGCCGATGGGCCCGGTGGCGTAGCGCAGGGAGTTGGTGACCAGCTCACTGACGAGCAGGACCGTCACATCGCTGACGGCCTGGAGGCCCCAGGTGTGCAATGCGTCACGGACCAGAGTGCGGGCAGTGCGTACGGCGCCCGGTTCGGCGGCGAAGCTCCATTCGGCGGAATCGGCGTCCGCGGCCACGCCTGATGGACTGTCGTTCACGCCGACCACTTCCCAGACCGTAGGCACAGACCCCGCCGTGATTGTCCGGCTTCGGGGAGGTTAATCCTCACATACCCGATATTCAGGGCCTACTATCGTCCCGGCCGGAGCGCGGTGACACATTCGGCGCAGCCTCGTGCCGCGCACCACCGCTCACGAGACGGCGCACCGCCTCGGCGACCGCGGGCCGGTCCTCGTCCAGCCAGTCGACCTCGTCGACGGCCTCCGGCGCGAGCCAGCGCACCTCGTCGTGGTCCTCCAGCGGGCGCGGCACGCCGGTGCGCAGCGCCGCCGTCCACACGTGGAGGACGTAGCCGGGCTTGAGCGGCCACTGGCCCGGCAGCGGTTCCAGCGGCTCCACCTCGATGCCCAGCTCCTCGCGCAGCTCGCGCACGAGTGTCTGGGCGGGCGTCTCACCGGGCTCGGCCTTGCCGCCGGGCAGCTCCCAGCGGCCGGCCAGCTCCGGGGGCGCGCTGCGCCGGGCGGCCAGCAGCCGCCCCTGGTCGAACACCGCTCCGCCCACCACCACGCGCTCCGTCATGCGGGCACGATACGGCAGGCGTCAGGCCCCCGATCCGGTGGCCGCCGTGCGCTCGACCACGTACAACTGCTTGTGTCCGTGGTCGGCCAGCCGGCCGGCGACCTCCTCGGCCTCGCTCCGGGTCGCATAGCGCCCCACGCGATAGCGGTTGCCTTGGTCATCCTGGCGGATGACGAGCCATGGCAGGACGGCACCGCTGTCACTCATCGCTCTGTCCCCTCCGCTGTGTCGCACGCTCCGGCGTACGCCCCCAGGACCTCCTGCTGGAAACCCCGATACGCATATGCCTGAGCGTACGCCCTACCTTCACGCAGCGGATACGACTTTTCACGAAGAGGCACTCATCCGGCCATCCTGCCCGGCCGGAGCCGGGAAGCGGCCGGGACGGATGCCCCGGCCGCGACCGGTGTCAGACCGCGCTGACGGCCTTCTCCCGGCCCTCTTCCTCGGCGGACTCGGCCTGCCGGTCGGCCTCGGCCGCCAGCTCCTTCTCCACCTGCACCAGCGAGGGGTTGCGCCAGGCGCTCGCCACGCCCCAGTAGTAGAAGGCCAGCGCGATGAGGGAGACGACCAGGATGTCCCAGCCCTCGGCCAGGTACCCCTTGCCGCCGAACTCCTTGCCGCCGGCCCACGAGGTGAAGGCCATCACCAGCAGGTAGGCGACCATCCAGGCGCCCGCCGTCAGGTGCGGCTTGAGCTCGGCCCACGGCTTGCGCAGCTCGTACCAGGCCCAGACCGGCAGACCGATCGCCATGATGAAGATGACCTTGCCGGTGAGCGGCCAGCGGGCCCAGTACATGACCAGCGAGCCGAAGATCATCGCGATCGGCGCGATCACCGGCATGGCGCGCAGCTTCACCGGCCGCGGCAGGCCCGGGGCCAGCCGCCGCATCGCCATCACGGCCACCGGGCCGGTGATGTACGAGATGACGGTCGCGACGCCGACGATCTCGGCGATGGAGCCCCAGCCGCGGAAGACGGCCAGGAAGATGAAGGAGATGCCCAGGTTGAGCAGCAGCGCGGGGCGCGGCACACCGGTCTTGGCGTCGACCTTGCCGAAGACGCCGGGGAGGTGGCCGTTCTCCTGGACACCGTGGATCATGCGCGAGGTGGTGGCCGCGTAGATCATGCCGGTGCCGGACGGGGAGACGAAGGCGTCCGCGTAGAGCAGGATGGCCAGCCAGTTCAGGCCCCAGGCCATGGCCAGGTCGGCGAGCGGGGAGTTGTAGCCCAGCCCCTTCCAGCCGCCGTCGGCCAGGTCCCCGGCGGGGACGGCCATCAGGAAGGCGATCTGCAGCGCCAGGTAGATGACCAGGGCGATGAGGATCGAGCCGATGACGGCCTTGGGCATGGACTTGCCGGGGTTGCGCGCCTCGGCGGCCATGTTGAGCGGGGACTGGAAGCCGTTGAACGCCCAGACGATGCCGGCCACCGCGACGGCGCTGAAGACCGCGCTCCAGCCGTTCGGCGTGAAGCCGCCGTGGTCGGTGACGTTGGAGGTGTCGAAGTGCGCCATCATCAGCGCGCCCGCCGTCAGCACCGGCACCACGACCTTGAAGACCGTGATCGCGGTGTTGGTCTTGGCGAACAGGGTGATCGCGAACCAGTTCAGGAAGAAGTAGAAGAGCAGCAGCACGGACGCGAGCGCGAGTCCGGTGCCGGTCAGCTCCTTCCCGTCGTACAGCTCCTTGCACCAGGCGAAGTCCCAGGAGCTCATGTACTGGATGGAGGCGGTGGCCTCGCCGGGGATCACCGAGACGATCGCGATCCAGTTGGCCCAGGCGGCGAGGTAGCCCGCGAGCGAGCCGTGCGAGTACTGGCCGTACCGCACCATGCCGCCGGCCTTGGGGAACATCGAGCCCAGCTCGGTGTAGGTCAGGGCGATGGTCAGTGCCACCACGGCGCCGATCACCCACGAGAAGATGGCGGCGGGACCGGCCAGGGCAGCTGCCCGTTCGGCACCGAAGAGCCAGCCGGAACCGATGATCGACCCGAGGCCGACAGCGGTGAGGGCCACCGTGCCAAGTGACCTTCGGTAATTAGAGTGGGAATCCTGCTCCGTGCTCAAGGTTCCTGGCACTCCCTTCGCTCCCCCGTGACCGGACACAAACCGCGCCATCGTACGAGCGATTGGGAAGATCGGATTCCGATAATCGGGCTTCCACGGGTGTTCTGTGAGGTTTGCAACACCACGCGGGCCGCCCGGACTCCGTTTTCCGGACGGATGCCCGCCGTTCAGTGACGGGCGGACCCCGGACGGTCACTTCACCGGCAGGCGGTACGCGACGCGGTAGCGGTCGGAGAGCGTGACCACGTCCGCGGTCTCGACCGGGCGGCCGCCGGCGAAGAAGGTGCGGGAGATGACGAGCACGCCGTGGCCCGGCACGCCGCCGAGCGCCAGCGTCTCCTCGGCGAGCCCCGGCCGGGCGCCGACCTCCTCCGCGACGTTGTCCACGGTCAGCCCGATGGCCGCCATCCGCTCGACCACCCCGCGACCGGCCAGCGGGCCCTCCTCGGGCAGCATCACCGGCGTCCGCCCGGTGAGCGCCAGCGGCTCCCAGGAGGTGGACAGCAGCACCACCTCGCCCGCCGACCGGAGCACGTACCGCGTACGCATCACCTCGTCACCGGGGGCGATGTCCAGCCGGTCGGCGACCGGCCGCCCCGCCGCCTCCCGCTCGCTGCTGGACTCCCAGGTGCCGTGCATCTGCTCGTCGGCCTGCTCCTGCCGGAACGGCGTCGAGCCGCCGGGGGCGCGGAAGCCGCTGCGCACCAGCCGACGCGGCTCGGGCTGCGCGCGCACGTACGTGCCGGAGCCGGAACGGCCCTCCACCAGCCCCTCGGCCATCAGCACCTTGCGGGCCTCCAGGGCGACGGTGTCGGAGACCCCGTACACCTCGCGGATGCGGGCCTGCGAGGGGAGGCGGGTGTGCGGCGGGAGCTCGCCGCCGACGATCTTCTGCCGGAGGTCGTCGGCGACGCGGAGATAGGCGGGTTGGTCACCGAAGGCCACGTTCTCTCCCTGAGGTTGACAGTGAGCAACAGCTTGGCAACCGTGGGTTGGCGCCCGCAACTAAGGGCCAAAGCATCACCGGAAGTGGTGAACCGCAGCTCAGAGAGGTTTATTTGGGGCGTGAGCCGTTTCAAGGGCATAGCAGTTCGACAACGGACGGGCACCCCCAGTTGAATTGGGCCCGAACGGTCAACCGCCCGAAGCGGACACGCGTCCGAAGCGGACACTCGTCCGAGGCGGAACCCTTCCGAAGCAGGCGGCCGACCACCGACCTGACACCGAGTCCGAGCCGAGGAGCGCCGTACGTGCCCCGTCGTTCATCCCTGCGGGCCCTGACCGGCGCGCTGCTGCTCGTCACCTGCGCCGCCTGCACCAGCGGTTCCGACTCCACCGAGGACGGCTCCGCCGCCAAGGCCGGTGCCGCCGGCATCGGCGACCCGCTCTTCCCCCAGCAGGGCAACGGCGGCTACGACGTCACGCACTACGGCCTCACCCTGGACTACGAGCCCGAGGGCAACCGTCTGAAGGCCACCGCCGAGATCACCGCCCGCGCCACCGGCCCGATCAGCTCGTTCAACCTCGACTTCGCCGGGCTGCGGGTGCGCGAGACGACCGTGGACGGAAATCCCGCGAAGTTCTCCCGCAGCGGCACCGAGCTGACGGTCACCCCCGAGTCGTCCCTGTCCAAGGGCCGTATCTTCAAGACCACCGTCCGCTACGACGGCTCGCCGAAGACGATCGCCGACCCGGACGGTTCGATGGAGGGCTGGATCGAGACGAAGGACGGCGACGGGGCGGTGGCCCTGGGCCAGCCCAACGGCTCGATGGCGTGGTTCCCCGGCAACCACCACCCGTCCGACAAGGCCGCCTACGACATCGACGTCACCGTCCCCAAGGGCTACACCGCCGTCTCCAACGGCGACTTGAAGAGCCACGAGAAGACGGGCAAGCGGGAGACGTTCGAGTGGCAGTCCCCCGAGCCGATGGCCAGCTATCTGGCCACCGTCGCCGTGGGGTCCTTCGAGTTCACCGAGACCACGACGGACACCGGGATCCGCCAGTACAACGCCATCGACTACGACGAGCTCGACGACAGCGCCGACGTGAACGCGTTCGTCAGCGAGCTCCTCGACTGGCAGAGCAAGCGCTTCGGCCCGTACCCCTTCGCCACGACCGGGGTGATCATCGACCACGCGCCCGAGATCGAGTACGCCCTGGAGACCCAGACCAAGCCGTTCTTCGACCGGGCACCGGACAAGCAGCTGATGGTGCACGAGTTCGCGCACCAGTGGTTCGGCAACTCCGTCACGCCGCGCACCTGGAAGGACGTGTGGCTGAACGAGGGCTTCGCCACGTACGCGGAGTGGCTGTGGGAGGAGGACCACGGCAAGCGCACCACCGACGAGACCTTCGAGGACTTCTGGAACGGCGACGACGACGAGAGCGAGGGCATCTGGGACTTCCCGCCCGGCAACCCGCCGAGCGCCGACCGCGTCCTGGACGCCCCGGTCTACGGGCGCGCGGCGATGGTCCTGCACAAGCTGCGCCGGGCCGTGGGCGACGACACCTTCTTCGGCATCGTGCGCGCCTGGACCAAGGACCACCGGCACGGCGTCGCCGACACCAAGCAGTTCATCGAGCTGTGCGAGAAGAAGTCGGGCAAGGACCTGGGGAAGCTGTTCGACACGTGGCTGTACGGCGACGGGAAGCCGGAGAAGCCGTAGCCCGGCCGGGCGAAGCCGTAGCAGGGTCGGACGACGCCGCACCCCCGGTAGCCGGGCGGTCCGTCACCCCCACAGGGAGGCTGGTCGCCCCATGCCAAACCGAGGCTCCGGCGTTCTCCGATGGTGTAGAGGCGGTCGTCTCGGCGGCGAAGCGCTGCTCCCACCTGGTCGGCGAGCCGGCCACGCAGCCACGCCCAGGCCGCCTCCCGCCGCGGCGGGACCGCCGGCACCTCGTCGAGCAGCGAGCGCTCGGCGGCTTCGCCCACCGGATGCGACCACAGCCCGTCGGGGCACCGCTCGATCCACGGCGACTGCCTGATGGCGTTGGCCAGCGATCCGAAGGCGTACCGGTAGCCGAGCGTCTGCAGGCAGTAGTGCAGGGCGTGCGCGGTGAGGGGGTGCCGGCGGCCGTCAGCACCAGCCGGCTGACGCCTTCCAGGCTCCGTGGTCCGGGCAGCGGCCCATGGCGCTGGAGTCCGTAGATGCCCTGTCCCGCCCAGCAGAAGCGCCGGTCCGCAGCGACCGCCGCGTTGGCGGAGGAAGCACCCACCCGCAGGCCGTGGTCGAGTTCCGCCAGCCGCACCAGGTCGCGGACGCGGACAGGGTGGGGGACCGAGCAGGCCGCCGCATAGAGGACCTCCGGCTGCCGCCGCAGACTCGGCCCTCGGCATCCGCAGTGGCCGCCTTCCCATTCCGCCAGTGGCGCGTCGCAGGCTCCGCAGCGCGCCGGTTCGCCCGGGTCCACTTCTCTGCCCCCAGCTCACCTTGGCTTGGACGTACTCGAGAAGGTCATCCCTGGCTCCAGTCGAGGGAAGCGGCACCGCCCGCGGTTCCGGGCACCGACCCGTCCTCGAAGTCGGGTCCCAACGCGTCCAGATACCGGTCGACGGCGGCCTCGTCGATGACGTCCAGATTGTCGGCGGACGCGGCTTCGACCAGTCCGTTCGCCTTGCGGAGCACATCGCGCGGCTTGCGGCTGGACCTACTGAACAGCGCCGCCACCGCCTCCTTCGTGAAGGGGGCGAGATCACCGGGTTCCCGGTCCGCGCCATGCTTCACAGCGGCTCCGAGGTAGGTCTCGACGAGCTTGGTCGCGGCTTCCACGCTCCGCAGCCCGGGCAGCACCACCGTGCGGTGCTTGTTGGTCTCGGTGATCTCGAACGTCGGCAGATCGGCGAGGTCCCACGCCGTGCCGATGGTGAGCGCCGCCCGTGGATGCATGGTGACCACGACACTGAGCATGTCAGCCATGGGGAGCGTCTCCAGGATGATGTCCCGGAATCGCTCGATCTCCAGATCCCGCTTGGACCGTGCGGTGGTCTTGCTCGCCAGATCCTCCAACTGGTCACAGCAGAGCAGCACGTGACGCATCCCGGCCGCCGAGGCGAAGAGAAGGAAGGAGGCCAGATAGACGGCCCCGTTCCGGGTCCGCGAAGCGGGTTTCACCTGGTCCAGGTAGTCCGCCGCCTGCCAGGCGTCCTCACTGCAGAGTGCCTCGATCAGCTTTCCGTCGGGCGGGCCCAGCGTGCGTCCGCGCAGCGACCTGTGGACGTCGGCGACGACCTTCACCAGGGTCGCGACGTCGTCACTGCCGACCCGTTCGACGAGCGCGGCCCTCAGCCGCTGGGCCAGCGACAGGTCGTCGCCGTTCACCCGGAAGTCCGTCGCGTACTCCACGGCGGAGAACAGGGCCGCGTTCAGCGAGCGGATCTGCGCCGTGTCGAAGCTGGTGAGCAGTCCGCAGATGGGCGCCTCCGCCGCGTCCTCCTCGTCCAGGCCGCTGGCGGCGTAGGCGGTGCACCCGAAGTCCGTGTTGAGGATCCCCGTCAGGTGCTGCATCAGCACCGACTTGCCGAAGCCGCGGGCGTCCGAGCCGCCGTGTCCGCCGTGTCCGCCGTCCGTGGACCACAGGTATCCGAACTTCAGCCCGGAGAAGGCCGTGCCGAGCACGAACTTGTCGATGGCCTCCTGCAACGTGTCCGCGTTGACGTCCGGCTCGTAGAGCAGGCCGTTCTCTCTGGGGTCGCTGCCGCCGAGCCGGGCGATGCCGGTACTGGGGAACGGGTTGTGGCGCAGGTTCCAGTGCTTCTTCAGCCAGACCGTTCCGGCCTTCCGGGGTGTCATGGGGGGCAGTCTCCTCGGCTGAGTGTGTCGGAGCGACGCTGATGACGTTGAACACGCGCGGGGGCCCGCCGGCCACCGGGATCACGAGCGGCCTGGTGGAGGCCGGTGCGACGCGGAGCGACGCCTGGTCCAGATGAATGCGCAGACCGAGGTTGGGATGCATGCCGGCCAGCGCCTCGATGATGGCCTCGTCGAACTCCGAGTCGGTGAGGCGCTGTTGCCAGCAGATGGCGGCTCTCAGCCGCCACACCGGGAGATACATCCCTCCCCCGGCGTCGGCGCGCTGCTCGCGCCACACCTGCCACAGGGCGTCGAGGGCCGCTCGCCGGGCGTCCACCCCGACCTTGCGCCGGATGGCGACATCGGCCCCTCGGCCGACCACCGTCCCCGTCGCCCAGAACCGCAACGCCGGGGGGCCGGGTGCGTAGTAGCTGAAGTTGGCCAAGCCCAGGAAGCGGGTCCAACGCCGCAGCAACTCATGGCTGATGTAGTCGAGCCTGCAGCCCGCCGCGTGGAAGGCGACGCGCACCATGGCCTCTTCGCAGGTGAGGACGAACTGCTTCCGGTTCATCGTCCGCTGGCGCGCCTGCAGTCGCTTCGCGGATGCGCTGACATACGTGCGCACCCCTTCGTCGATCTCCGAGCGCGACGCCGCCCAGCCGAGTGTGCCCTGCTCGGCCGCGCCCACCGCGTAGTCGACGAAGGCGCCCAGGAACTCCCGCAACGTGCCGTGCGACGCGCTGTCGAACTTGAGCAGCGGCACGGTCAGGTGGCTGGTCGACGAGTCGGGCCGCGCGCCCACGAGCCGCAGGTACCCCTCGAACTGCGGGTGCGCCTCGACAAGAGCACCCACGAGGCTGTTGTACCCGGCCCGGCGGTCGGCCGAGACGAGATCGACCCACCGCCGGCCGCTGTCGGTGAGCCGGAAGGTCACATGCGCGTGGGCCCACGCGGAGCGCGGACCCGAGGGCAGCATGGCCCGGTCGACCCAGCCGAGGCGCATGAGCTCCTTGAGCACGTCGACCGTGTTGTGCACGTACCGCTTGTTGTCGGCTCGGACCTTCTCCCATTTCCGCTCGTCGAAGGAGCCGTCCATGTCGTTGTCCCGGGCCACCGCCGCGGCCCGGTCGACCAGGGCGTACCGGATCTCCTCGAAGCTGGCGCCCGCGGCCACGCTCCGCGCGGCCACCTCGACGTACGTCAGCTCTTGAAGACGCGGAATGCCCGAACCGCCGACGCTCACCCGGACGCCCCCTCCAGTTCGCCGCACGTGCCGGTGGGCCCCAACTCTGCATGCCCCACGCCTGGTTGACAACTTTTCGATATGTGCGGTCGTCCTCATGGGACATGAGGACGACCGCACATATATAAAGCCCGGCGGTCACGCTGTTTGACGTCTTCACGGTCCCCCCACCGGCTACAGTGCGGAGCCCCCGCAGTCCCGACCGCCCGCAGCTCAGCCGAGAGGAACCGGAATGCACGACCCGCATGGGCCGGAGTACGTCGACCAGCTCGATCCGTCGCGCGGCCACGCGTTACGGGTCACGCCGGTGGCGCCGATGCGCTACATCGCCGCCATGCGATGGGACCAGCTGCACAGCCTCGTACCCGATCCGCGCCAGGCCGAGGCGGTCAAGGAGCTGAGGTACCTCTCGGAGGAGCAGCGCACCCAGGCCGAACTGCGGAACGAGATCCAGCGGACCATCAAGGGGACGAAGAAGAAGGACAACGCCCGGGCCTGCGCCGGTTACATCGCCGCGAGCCTGAAGGGCGAGCGCGGTGAGTGCTGGGCCACCCCGCCGTTCGCCCTGTGGCTCCCGGGCGAGATGGACGTGGTGCGCGCCAGGAGCCCGTTCGGGGACGTCCTGCTCGCCTACGTCCCCTACGGCACGACCGGCATTCTGGTCGACGCCGAGACCCAGCACCTGGCCCACCTGCTCCTCCTGGAGGACCCGGCGGCGTACGGACTGGCGAAGGCCCAGGTCAACCATCGCGTCGTGAGCGTCGAGATCTACAACGGCATCGATGTGGTCGCGGCACGGCAGATCTTCCACGACCGGAACCTGCTGGGCGTCGTCCCCAACAAGAATGTGGCGTTGCGCAACGACTCCAGCAGCATCGCGACCAACATCGCGCAGTGGCTCCTGGACGACGTCGTGATCCCCCGCTCGGTCCATGGCGAGGACGTCCCGCTGCGGAGGCTCGTTTCGGAGACCAAGCGCCAGCTTGGGGACAGCGACACCGAGTGGATGACGCTGTCGTCGCTGCGTGCGTTCGTGGTGACCGCGTTGTTCGGCCGTGCCGGGATCGCCAAGACGAGCGGGCCCGTCAACGAGCCACCCGATGGTTGTACAGAAAAGGCGGCGCGGCTGGCTGTGGCCGAGGTCAGCACTGCGCTCTTCGGGGCCTTCGCCGGGCAGTTCGACATGCGTACGTCGACGGTCATCGCGGCCCCGGCCATGCTCGCCGCGTTGGGCGTCGTGGCACACCGCTCCATGCCCTGGGCGGCCGAACCCCGGCGCAGCGCATCGGAGATCATCTCCCTGCTGTCAGATGTCTGCTGGGCCCGTGTCCCCGCCGTCTGGGACGGCATCGTGGGCAAGCGGACTTTCGTTCCGCCGGCCGGCAAGAGCATGCTCTCCCTGGCAGGCGGCATCAAGGACAACGCCTCCAAGACCGCCACGGCTCTGGAGGATCCCACATCGCCGCGATACCGCCAGGTCCGCATGCAGATCGGGACTGCGGCCCCTGCCCACGCCACGGCGGCCGCGCCCCCTGGATGACGAGCACGGCCGACCGTGCCGCACCACCGGCCCCGAGCGCGTGGCCCAGCGCTCGACGACTCGCTACCGTTGGCGACATGGCCGCCCTACCCGACTGGATGCGCCCGCCCCGCGCTGAGGGGTGGCTCGCGGAGGACCTGGATCATCTTCCCGACGCGCCCCGCCACACTGAGCTGATCGACGGAGCACTTGTCTTCATGATGTCGCCGCAGCGGTCTTGGCACGGCCGTCTCGTCACCGCCCTGACCCTCGCGCTCATGGAGCAGGCGCCGGACGGCATCGAGGTCGAACGGGAGATGACCATCCGCCTGGACGACCGCAATCGTCCCGAGCCGGACCTGTTGGTGACGACGGCCCCCTACGAGCCGGATCGCACCTGGTACGCACCGGGCGATGTGCTCCTCGTCGTCGAGGTCGTCTCGCCCGAGTCCGCCCACCGCGACCGCACGGTCAAGCTGCGCAAGTACGCGGAGGCAGGCATCGGGCACTACTGGTGTGTCGAGGAAGAGCACGGCCGGCCGGTCGTCCACGTCTACGAGCTGGATCGCCCGACCTGCCGGTACGCCCCGTCCGGGATCTATCGGGGTGCTCTGAAGCGCGACGTGCCCTTCGCGATCGGGCTCGAACTCGACCGCCTGGTCCCCGGGAAGTGAGGGGCGGCGGCCCCTCATAGTCCGGTCACAGTCCGGCGTACATGGTCAGCAGCAGCGCCACGTCGTCCGGTCGGTCCTCCGTGCGCCGGGCCACCTGGATGACGTCGTCCGCCATGGACTCCAGCGAATCGGTCGACGTACGGGCCAGGCTCTCGCCCAGCGCCGCGATCCCCGCGTCGATGTCCTGTCCCGGCTGCTCGACGAGCCCGTCGGTGTACAGCGCCAGGACCGCGCCGCGCGGCAGCGTCACCGGGGTCACCGGGTAGTCGCCCAGCGGGACCACGCCGAGCATGGTGCCGCCGGCCAGGTCCAGTACCTCCGTGCGCCCGTCGGGGCGGCGCAGCACGGGTGGCGGGTGGCCGGCGCGTACGCCCAGGCCGGTGCCCGTTCTCGGGTCCAGCTCGATGTAGCAGCAGGTGGCGCAGAGGCCCGCGTCCAGGTCCATCAGCAGCCGGTTCGTCCGGCTGACGACCTCGCCGGGGCCCGCCGCGGTGGGCGCCAGGGCGATCACGGCGCTGCGCAGCTGGCCCATGACGGCGGCCGCGGCGACGCTGTGGCCCTCCACGTCCCCGATGACCAGGGCGACGCCGCGCGCCGACTCGATGACGTCGTACCAGTCGCCGCCGATCTCCATGCCCTGAGTACCCGGCAGATAGCGCCCGGCCGTCCGCAGCCCGGGAACCGGCGGCAGCCGGTGCGGCAGCAGCGCGTCCTGGAGGCCGCGGGCGAGGGCGAACTCGGCGTCGTACAGCCGGGCGCGCTCCAGCGCCTGGGCGACCAGCCCGGCCAGCGCGGTCAGCGTGGCGCGCTCGTCGGCGGTGAAGACGCGCGGCGCCTCGAAGCCGAGGATGCAGGAGCCGACGGCCTGGCCGGAGGCGATCAGCGGCAGGAAGGCCCAGGCCCGCATCGGGTCCATCGCGATGCCGGGGTAGGCGTGGGCCAGCTGCCGGGGCGACTCGAAGAAGATCGGCACTCCGGTGGTCATCGTCTCGACGCCGGGCAGCCGCTGGTCGAGGCCGACGCCCTCGAACCGGTCGAGGAAGCCCTCCGGGTAACCGGACTCCCAGGCCAGGTGCATCCGCTTGTCCCGCACCAGGTACAGGGCCAGCTCGTAGCCGCCGATCATGGGCATGAGGTGGTCGGCGACGGCCCGGCAGACCTCGCGCACGGTGACGGCCTCGGTGAGCACGCTGGCCATGTGGACGACCTGGTAGAGGGCGCCGGGCCGGGTCACCGCGACGGCATGGGGCATCGCCGCCCGCGGCACGGGTTCAGGGCGCCTGCCGGGCCGCGCGTGCCGCGGGGGCGGCTTGCTGGGGAAGACCCGGCCGGTCAGCCCGTGCACATCGGGGTAGAGCACGAAGCCCAGCCACTCCCCGGCCGGATGGCGGACGATGAAGGAGGTGGGCTCCTGGGAGAGCATCGCCGCCCGGTAGCGGTCCTCGTACTCCGGGTCGGACAGCCAGGGCATCATGTGCCACGGGTACCGGCCGAGCAGTTGGGCGCGGGGAGTGCGCAGCAGCTCCTCGGCGCGGTGGTTGGCGTAGGTGAGGCGGCCGTCCTGGTCGAGGGAGAAGACCCCGTCGGGCAGCCGCTCGGCGGCTTCGGCGGCGGTGGTCCCGGAGACGGCGTCGACGACGACACCGACGAGGCGGCGCGGCCCGGCGGCGGGGGCGGATGGCGGCGGGCCGTGGATGGGTGGCCCGGCGGCCGGACCGGACGGCGGCGGGCCGTGGACGGGCGGCCCGGCGGCCGGGCCGGACGGCGGCGGGCCGTGGACGGGCGGCCCGGCGGCCGGGCCGGACGGCGGCGGGCCGTGGACGGGCGGGAGCGTGTCCGCGGACGGTGAGCTGCCACGGGCCGGGGCACCACCTGACGCGGACGGTGAGCTGCCACGCGCCGGGGCACCGCCCGACACGGACGGTGAGCTGCCACGCGCCGGGGCACCGCCCGACACGGACGGTGGTCGGCCGGCCCCGGCCCCGGCCCTGCCCTCAGCCGGGGGTGCAGGCGAAGAGGGCTGCGGGGGCGAAGACGGCGACTGCGCGGGGGAAGGCGGCGGCCCAGGCTCAGGCGCGGGCGAAGCCCCAGGCGCGGGCAAGGGCAGCCGCACCGATCGGGCCCACAGTTCGACGGGCCGGTACCGGACGTCCTCGCCGCCCGCGGAATCGGCATAGGCGCCAGCAGGCGTCTCGTCAGGCTCGGCGCTGGTGTCCCGGACCCGGAACGTGCGGCCGCGCACCCACCCCCGCTCCTCCAGATCCTGCTCGGCGGCCCGCAGTTCGTACAGGTCGTCCGGGCAGACCCGGCGCTCCAGGTCGGCGATCGTGCCCCCGAAGTCGCCGGGATCGACGCCGAGGACGGCGCAGGCCTCGTCGTCGGCGACGAACGCGCCGGAGTCGAGGTCCCAGTCGATCAGCCCCACCCGCACCCCGGCGACCTCGGCGGGCAGCCGCACGCTGATCGGGTCGTCCTCGTACTCCACCCGCCTGCCCCGCGCCGCCAGCGCGGCCAGGGACCGCCCCATGTCCTCGGCGGCGGAACGGACGGGTCCGCCCGAGCCATCGGGTCCGCCGGAGCCATCAGGGCCGTCAAGGGCCTCGGGCGCGGGGGCCTTCCCGGCCGCCCACAGCACGTACAGGATGCCGACGACCTCGTCGCCGACGCGTACGGGCTGGCAGTGGGAGGCGAACCGGTACGGCATCCCGACCGACAGCTGCGGGAAGCGGCGCATGGTCTCGCCTTCGTCCGCGAGGTGGACGGGCCGCCCGGAGCGGTACGCCTCGGGGGCGGGCAGCGCGCCGCTGACCGGGAGCCGCCACCAGTTCCTGATCACCGAGCTGGGCACCCCGGCGACCATGGCGAGCACGAGCGTTCTGCGGTCGCGTGACCGGAGGTAGACCCCGCCGCCGTAGCCGCCCGCGGCGCGTACGGCGTCGGTCAGTGGCGTGGCGAGGGCCTCTTCGAACGCGAGGCGGCGCGGCAGCCGGTCCTCCGCACCGCCGCCGCCCGGGCCATCGGCCGTCGGCCGGGCCTCCCCCGGCCCCGGCGTGTCCTCACCCATGCCACCCATGCCGCGCCCTCCCGGGACGGACGCATACGAGTCCTCTCCACCAGGATGTGCCACCGACGGGTGAACGGCGCGCCGGCGGTTGTGGCGTCAGGCCCGAGGGGCCCCGGGGCAGGCCCTGGCCGGTTTCCCGGGGCAAGCGTCCTTGCCGGCCCCTCGGCGCAGGCTCTGGCCGGACCCTCGGGTCAGGCCCCGACCGGTTCCTCGGTACGGGAATCCCCGGCGGTGCCGGCGGGACCGGCGTCGTCGCCCGCCCGCGGAGGGCGGGAGATGAACAGACCGCAGAGGGCGCCGAAGAGCACCACTCCCACGCCGACCCAGACCGCGGGGTGCAGCCCGTCGACGAATGCCTGGGGCTGCGGTCGTTGCCGCTGTCGGCGAAGACCGTGCTCAGGACGGCGATGCCGAGGGCGCCGCCGATCTCGCGGACCGTGGTGTTGGCGCCGGATGCCTTGCCCTGATGCTCCCGGGGGACCGAGCCCAGCACGACCGCCGCGGTGGGCGCGAAGGCGAAGCCCATGCCCGTACCGCCGAGGATCATGGCGATGACGAGCTTGGAGTACGGGGTGTCGTCGGTGGCCACCAGGTTGATCCAGGCGAGACCGACGGCCTGGAGGAAGAGGCCGAGGGCCATGAGGCGGCCGCCGCCGACCCGGTCGGTGATCAGGCCGGCGAGCGGCGCTGTCACCATGGGCATCAGCGTCCAGGCCAGGGTCAGCACACCCGCGTGCAGCGGGGTGCGCGCCGGGGCGATCTGGAGGTACTGCGAGAGCAGGAAGATCGAGCCGAAGACCCCGAAGTACATGGTCGCCGAGACGATGTTGCTCAGGACGAAGGCCCGGACCCGGTAGAAGCCGAGCGGCAGCAGGGGGCTCGGGGCGCGGCGCTCCCACAGGATGAACAGCAGGAGCAGGAGCGCGCCCGCGCCGAACATGGCCAGGATGCGGCCCGACGTCCAGCCGTCCTGCCCGCCGTTGACGATGGCCCAGACGATGCCGACGAGCGCGCCGGTGGCGAGCACCATGCCGGGCACGTCGAGCCGGGTGTCGGGCACCGAGCTCTCCTTGAGCACCCACAGCGCCAGTGGTACGGCGACCACGCCGACGGGCACGTTGACCCAGAAGATCCACTGCCAGTCCAGGCCGTCGACCACGGCGCCGCCCACCACCGGCCCGCCCGCCACGGCCAGCCCGCTGATGCCGGACCAGAGGCCGAGCGCCAGGCCGCGCTTGCGCTCGGGGACGGCCGCCGCGAGCAGCGTCAGGGACAGCGGCATGACGGCCGCGGCCCCGAAGCCCTGGAGGGTGCGCCCCGCGATGAGCTGGCCGGTGGTCTCGGCGAGGCCGCACGCGATGGACGAGGCGGTGAAGACGACGATGCCGAGGACGAAGACCTTGCGCCGCCCGAAGCGGTCGCCGAGTCCGGCGGCGGTGAGCAGGAGGCAGGCGAAGGTCAGGACGTAGGCGTTGACGAACCACTGGAGGTCGGACGTGGACGCCTCGAGGTCGACGGCGAGGGTGCGCAGCGCCGTGGAGACCACCAGATTGTCGAGCGCCACCATGAACATCGGGACGCTGCACGCGACGATGGTCAGCCACAGGGGGACGGTGTGCTCCCCGGGGGCCTGCGCAGGTGCCTCACCCGCGGATTTCGGCGTGGTCATGCAGAATCGGTCCTCCGCTCGGCCTCGTCCGCGGCGCGCTTGGCGCGCAGCCGGCGCCTGGCGTCGTCCCAGCTGAGGGGGAGCTCTTCGACGGGCACGTCCCAGAAGTCGAAGGTCGACGACCGGCAGGTCGAGCGCAGGCCGGTCATGATGCTGCGGTGCGGTTCGGCGCGGGCGTAGGCGTAGAGCGCGTCACGGCTCTCCCAGGCGGAGAGCGTGTAGAAGGTGCGCTTCATCGGCTGCGCGATGAGCGAGGCGCCGAGCGCCCCCGGCGCCTTCCGCACCTGCCCCCAGGCGCTGAACGACTTCAGGAGGAAGCGCGGCACGTCGCGCGGGGACCGCACCTCGAAACGGGATGCCATGACCAGGGCCCGTGTCCCGGGAGTGGCCGGATTCGGAGCTGTCCAGGGAAGTGTCGGCACAGTACTGCCCTCTCTGCCGATAGTGGAGAGTGTCACTATCCACAGTAGACTGTGAAGCTATCCATATCCAGTGGGGAGCGGACAACCGTGCGAATGTCTGAGCTGAGCCGGAGCAGCGGGGTGCCGGTCGCGACGATCAAGTACTACCTACGGGAGGGCCTCCTGCCCCAAGGCGAGGCCACCGCCGTCAACCAGGCCGACTACAGCGAGCTCCACCTGCGCCGCCTCCGCCTGATCCGCGCCCTGGTGGGCGTGCGCGGGCTCTCGGTGAGCGGGGCCAAGGAGGTTCTCGCCGGCGTCTCCGCGCACGTCTCGGACATGCACCAGATGCTCGGCATCGTCCTGGGCGCGCGGCCGGTCGACAAAGCCGCCGCGAAGCCGAGCAGGACGGCGGTCGACGAAGTGGACGAGCTGGTGAAGGCGGTCGACTGGCAGGTCTCCGACCACGCCCCCGCCAAGCAGGTCATCGCCGAGACCCTGACGACCCTGCGCTCCCTGGGCGTGGACGTCGACTGGCAGACCCTCCTCCCCTACGCGGAACTGGCCCGGCGCACCGCGACCCTCGACCTCGACCAGCTCCAGGACACGGACGACCCACTCGATCGGGCCGAACGCGCGGTGGTCCTCACCGTGCTCCTCGAGCCCGTACTGCTGTCGCTGCGGCGGCTCGCCCAGGAGAACGAGTCGGCCAGGCGCTACGGAGCCTGACCACCCGCGAAGGGTGAGAATGGCCGACATGACCGACGACCAGTGGGTGAAGCTCGAACTCGACGTGGCCTCGTACGACGCGGACGTCTTCGAGGAATACGTGACGCGGTGCCGGTCCGCCGGCATCCGGCTGACCACGCTGGCCGACCTCGGGGACACGCCGGAGCACCGCCGCGCGCTGTACGAGCTGAACAAGGAGTGCTCCGCCGACATCCCCGAGCGCGGCGAGTTCTTCACGTACGAGGAGTTCGTCGAGCGCCGTTTCGCCGTCCCCTCCTACGACCCGCGGGGCGTCGTGATCGCGCTGGACGGCGACACCTGGGTCGGGCTCGCGGCGACGTCACGGCACGACGACTTCCTGTTCAACGAGATGACCGGGGTGCGGGCGCCCCACCGGGGACGTGGCATCTCGATCGCCATGAAGGCCTACGGGATGCGCTTCGTCAGGGAGTGCGGGGCGAAGCGGGTCCGCACGTTCCACCACCCCGCCAACGCGAGCGCCATCTCCATGAACCGGCGGCTGGGGTACGTGGACGCGCGGGACTGACCCGCGGTCCGCTCGCCGGGACCTCCGGTCAGGTCCGTTCCTGCGCCGACACCTTGATCATCGCCCGGTAGGTGACGGTGTCGTCGGGCTCGCCCACGGGTCTGCCCTCGGCCTCCACCCAGGCGTGGGCCCCGAAGGGCGTGGTGCGCACCCCGCTGCACCAGGTGGGCCAATGTCCCCGCATGCGGCACAGCAGGGTGGTGGCCAGCGAGCGCGGGAGGCAGTAGCGGCCCGCGCACAGGGTGCTGACGGTCGTCACCTCCTGCCGCGCCCGCAGGGCCTCCTCGTACGTCGCGGGCCGGGCCCCTCGCCGCACCCGGCCCAGGACTGCTCGGATCCGGCGCGGTGGCTGTCGGGCGAGGAGCCGGGCGGCGACGACGGCGGTGCGGACGGCGATCCGGGAGCCGAGCGTCGGCCGGATGCCACCGGTGTCCAGAATCTGGCTCACGACGAGGAAACCAGCCTTTCCCGGGTGAGGTGTCCGACCACCGCCGTGACGTCGGCGATCGCCTGCTCCCGGGTCACCGGGCGGGTGGCCGCGAGCCGTTCGGCGATCTGCTCCGGCGTGGCGCCGTCCAGCAGGGCCTGGACGACGAGGGCGCCGGTGCCGTTCAACTGCCAGTAGCGCCCGTCGCGTTCGTCGAGAAGGACCATGCCGTCGTCCGTGGCGCAGGCGCTCACATCAGCGTGCAGTCGGTGCATCGTTCATCTCCCTCGAGTGGTTCAGGGTTTCCTGATGTTCCACGTCGCGCAGCCACGCCTCCGCGGCCAGTGTGGCCTCCAGTTCGCTCACGCCGCCGGACAGCAGTCCGGGCGAGAGCAGTGCCCGGCGCAGCTCCGCCTCGTCGGCCACGCCCGCCGCCACGAGACGGGAGTCGTCGGCCCAGGCGGCAAGGGTGCGTCGCTGCCGACGCACGCCCTCCTGCCATTCCGGCATGCAGTGGTCCTTGGTCGTCCGGCGCAGGATGGGCTCGGGCACCAGGCCGCCCATGGCGGCGGCGAGCAGCGGCTTGTACGACCAGGGGCTCGCGGCCTCGTGCGGGCGGGCGGCGAGCGCCGCCTCGACCACGGCGTCGTCACAGAACGGTGTGTGCTGGGGCAGTCCCGCGAACGCCGCGTCGCGGCTGATGTGCACGTCGCCCAGCCCCGCCTGCTGCACGGCGGCGATCCAGGCGTGCCGACCGCGCTCGCGATGCAGCGGTTCGACGGCGTCCCGGACCGCCGCACGCAGCTGCTCGCGGGACAGCTCCACCGCCTGGTCGCTCGCCCAGGGCGGAAGCTGCGGGCGCACGCCCCAGCCGAAGTCCATCATCGGCGCGGGCGTGCGCAGGTCCTGCCCCGCGGCATGGGCGAGCCAGGAGGCGTACGAGCGGCGGTCGAGCAACGCCGCCACGGTCGTCCCGAGTGGCTGACGATAGCGCGCGCGGAGCCCGGCCACGTGCCGCAGACCGGCCACTGGGGAGCGGCGCAGCAGCCCATGCACATAGGCTGCGGGCGGCTGGACGACATGATCTCCACCGTGTCCCGACAGCCGCAGCCGGGTTCCGCGCGAACGCATCTCCTCAGCCAAGTGCTGCTGTATCAGCCGGTCGCGCTTCACCAGCGACGGCCCGTCGCCCGGGTCCACACGCTCGTCGAGCCCGGCGAAGCAGGCAGGCAGATCTCCGGCCGGAAACACCAGCTGCTCGACGAGGGGCAGGCGTTGGGCGGCCAGGGTGGCGTAGGCGCGGTCCTCGTTGGTGGGCGCGCTCCAGTGCAGGGTCATGGTCACAAGCCGGGCCCCCGCCTCGGCCGCCAGGAAACACAGCGAGGTCGAGTCCATGCCACCGGACAGGTCCGCGGCCACCACGTCCCCCGGCCGGACGCGCAGCGCGACCGCCCGCCGCAGCGCCTCCCTCAGCCCGGCCGCCGCCTCCCGCAGCGGCAGCTCAGCCGCGGGCGCCCGCCACCACCGCAGGGCGCGCGCACCACCCCCCGGCTTCAACTCCACAGCCTCCGCGGGCGGTACGGCACCCACTCCACACCACGACGCACTGTCAGCGAGCGGATGCGGGACAGTGACACCCGCGAGCCGCAGCGCCAGCTGCGCGGTGTCCACCTCGGCACCGGTCAGCCGGGCCAGGACATGGGCACGATCGGCACACACCGTGACGCCGTCGACCTGGGCCCGGTACACCCGCCGCTTCCCCGAGAAGCTTCCACGGACATAGGACCTGCCTGCCACGGACGCCGACACGTGGAAAGAGCCGTGGGCGCCCGACAGGGCCGCCTCGATGTCCGCGGTGGCGCGAATCCTCCCGGCACGTGAGGCGAGTTCGGCGGCGTTCAGGGAACAGATCCCGGCTACGGCCAGCCGTACCTCACCCACAGCGCAGACGGTCATCTCGTCGTCTGACCATCGGCCGACCAGCCAGGGCCGGCCCGAGGGGTGCGGGACGACCTGGGACGAGTCCGGTCCTGACAGGTTCCGCAGACGATCGAGAAGATCCGGGGACAGATCCTGGTCAGGAAGGACAACGAACCAGGGGGCCAACGTGACGCCCATCAACTTCTCCAAGCAGGGTGGGTGATGGTGTGGGGGTGTAGGCCCCCGACCACAACGGTCGGGGGCCTACACCCAACGAGCAGCTCAGAATGGCCACCAGTTGAACGACACTTCGGGGAACCTGCCGATGCTGCCCTGGGTCGCCTCGGCGTACTCGCCCGCCTCGACGAGCAGCGGCGGCTCGTAGACATCCTCGGTCCCGATGTTCTTCAGTACCTCGCTCACAGCAATCACCTCCCATCACATCGGAAGTGGAATTTCCACCTCCATCACACCGAATGGCCGTGCGACTGTACGTTGGCTGTCATGTCCCTGTCCCCATGACGGCGATGGCGTGCGGTGTCCCGCCGGCGAGACACCACACGCCATCGACCACGCCTTACTCTGTGGGGCTGGGCACACGGCCCGCCTTGTGGGCGACTTCCTGGCCGGCGCCCGCGATGTGCGGGGTCATGACGATGCCCGGGGCGGTCAGGAGGCGGGAGTCGGCCGGGACCGGCTCGTGCGGGTATACGTCGAAGCCCGCCCCCGACAACTGCCCGCCGTCCAGGGCGTCGCACACCGCGCGCAGCGGCGAGGAGCAGCGTGAGGGTGCGTTCGGCGGTCGCGACGGCGTTGCGACCAGGCGCGTAGCAGACGGCGACGCCGTGCCGGGTCGCCGCTTCCAGGTCGGCGTTGACGGGGCCGCCGGGGCTGACGCACACCAGCTTCAGGCGGGGCAGGTGCCTTGATCAGCTCGTCCTCGGTGCCGGACGCCTCGATCACCTCGCCGACGGGGCCGAACGGTGTGTGCGGCCAGGACAGCGTGAGCTCGCGGACGTCCACGGCGCCGCCGACGGCCTCGCGGACTCCAGGATTGCCGAAGTACCGGTAGCGGACCAGGCCGGCACGGGAAAAACCAGGGGCCCGACTCCGAAGAGTCGGACCCCTCCTGATCTGCACGTTTGCCAGAACAGGGAAGTAGCGGTGAGTCACCCGCTACACGTTGAAGCGGAACAGTCAGCACAGAGCTCCCACCTGCGAAAACGCGGATTCCGAAGTCCTCATCCAGCACCGATCCAGCACGGTGCGAGTTAATGAGGGAGACGCTGGCGCGCGGTGCGTAAGTACCGGACCGTCTTCCGAACGGAAGCACAGGCCGAGCTGCGGAAGAACCCTCGCGACACGGCGCTGCGCATCCCGGCCAAGCTAACCGAGTTGGAGACCGGCCCCCTCTCCGAGATCAGTCGAGCTTCTCGAACGAAGGTCTCGGTGCAATGATGGGCGTGCGCTTTTCATTGATATTGAGCCACATAGGCGCTTCCACCGACATGAGCTTTCGGTCGACAGTAATCAGATTCTGCTGCGCCGCTTCGTTCAGGGCGTCAAGTATGTCGACCACCTTCACCTTCCCGTACTTCTCCAGTTGCGCCTGGATCTTCTGCGCCTTCGCGCTCGGCTTGTAGTAGTAGGGCGCACGATCGTGCCTGCCAACCGTCAGAACCGCTTCAGCAACTGCCTCATATGCATCGTTGAACAAGCCCATGAAGCCGTCCGGGTCCGGTAGTGCAACCAGGTGGAGACTCTGCCACCTCTGATACCCCGCCGGAAGGTCTAGCGCCTGAGGAACAATCGCCACTCGGAGCCCGTTACCGTCTTCAAGTTGATGCCAATTACTCTTGATAGTCGCGGCAGCAAACCGCGCCTTCTCTGCGCTACTCAGGAACAGATCGGTCTTCCATACTTTCTTGATCCGTTCCCGAAGCTCAGGCTCGGCGGCGACACCGCGAGCAGCGATCGGCACCCAGGATCCAAATGCAAATGGCCGACCTGATCCGTCAGGCAGCAACACCGCATCACCACTGGCGTTGTTGACAACAGCATCAGTGAACCCGAGATGACGTGCACGCTCGTGCCCGAACATCAAGGACGTCGGTCTGTCCAAGTTGGCGAATGACCTAGGGCTCACCTTCTTGAGTGCTTCGCCGACCAGATCGACAACGCGTGGTTCACCGCCGACAATCGCCTCGTGAACGGCCCACTCAAACCCATCTCCACGCGACCCCTTGTCGCGGTGGAGGCGAGCAAGCTTAGCGAGCTGTCGAAATGTGACGTCCACCCGATCGCAATTGAGGTCTTCGAGGTCCGCTTGCGACAATTCATCGAAGTGAGCCCTCAGGATTGATCGCGATACCGCGTAAAGAGCACGGCCGTACTCATCGACCGGTTCAGCCTGACTCAGAAAGGTGACATCAGCCATTCAGCGACTCCCCATTTCTTCACACCGAAGTTGGACCGGAACTCAGCTACACAGTGAAGCGGAACGTCGAACGCAGAGATTCCACCTGCGGAAACGGAGGTTTCGACGAGGTAATCGCGGCAGAGGAGGGGCATCCCAGCACACACCGCACACTCACCGATCAGTAGTGGTACCGGGCTGCGAGGATGACGATCTCCTTATTGGTCACCAAGTAGACGAGGCGGTGCTCGTCGTCGATCCGTCGCGACCAAGCCCCCGGCAAGTGGTACTTCAGCGGCTCAGGCTTGCCGATTCCCGAGAAGGGATCACGCCTGACGTCCTCGATGAGCTTGTTGATCCGAGCGAGCATCTTGCGGTCGTTCTTGAGCCAGGACGTGTAGTCCTCCCAGCCCTGATCCTCGAAGACAAGCCTCACGCGGCACCCGCACCAGCGTCCGCCGAGTCCGGATCGATCAGCTCACGCTCCGACACGTTGATGTGGGACAGGGCATTCTCGTACGCCTTGAGCAGCCGCCGGGCGTTCGCCGGCGAGCGCAGCAAGTACGAGCCCTCGCGCAGCGCAGCGTAGTCCTCAGCCGAGACAAGCACGGCGTTGCCGTGCTTCGAGACGATCTCGATGGCCTCGTGGTTCTCGTTGACCTTCTTGATCAGAGGAAAGAGTTCCTTGCGGGCTTCACTCGCGGTTATGGACATGACTCGACTCCTCCATCAAGTGGTACCTAATAACGTACCACTCTCGGCGCCCCCAGGGGGAGGGAAGCGGCTGATGGGCGATCAGCTATCCCAGCACCGAACCAGCACGGGAAAGAGCTAGGGGTCCACTCCCAGGAGAGTGGACCCCTTCTGACCTGAACGCTTGCCAGATCAGCGATGTGGTGGCAGGTCACCCGCTACACGTTGAAGCGGAACTCCACCACGTCGCCGTCCTGCATCACGTACTCCTTGCCCTCCATGCGAGCCTTGCCCGCCGCGCGGGCGTCGGCGACCGAGCCGGTCTCGACCAGGTCGCCGAAGGAGATCACCTCGGCCTTGATGAAGCCCTTCTGGAAGTCGGTGTGGATCACACCGGCCGCCTCGGGGGCCGTCGCGCCCTTCTTGATCGTCCAGGCGCGGGCCTCCTTCGGGCCTGCCGTGAGGTACGTCTGGAGGCCCAGGGTGTCGAAGCCGACGCGGGCGAGGGTGGCCAGGCCCGGTTCGTCCTGGCCGACGGACTGGAGGAGCTCCAGGGCCTCCTCGTCGTCCAGCTCGGCGAGGTCGGCCTCCAGCTTGGCGTTCAGGAAGATCGCCTCGGCCGGGGCGACCAGGGCGCGCTGCTCGTCCTTGAAGGCGTCGTCCGTCAGCTCGTCCTCGTCGACGTTGAAGACGTAGAGGAACGGCTTGGTGGTGAGCAGGTGCAGGTCGTGCAGGATCGCGGCCTGCTCCGTGCCCTGGACGATGCCCGCCGAGAAGAGGGTGCGGCCCTCCTCCAGGATGGCCTTGACCTCCTCGACGGCCTTGACCTTGGGCTGGACGTCCTTCTTGATGCGCGCCTCCTTGGCCAGGCGCGGCAGGACCTTCTCGATGGTCTGGAGGTCGGCGAGGATCAGCTCGGTGTTGATCGTCTCGATGTCGTCCTTCGGCGAGACCTTGCCGTCGACGTGGACGACGTTCTCGTCCTTGAAGGCCCGGATGACCTGGCAGATCGCGTCGGACTCGCGGATGTTCGCCAGGAACTTGTTCCCCAGGCCCTCGCCCTCGCTCGCACCGCGCACGATGCCCGCGATGTCGACGAAGTCGACCGTGGCGGGGAGCTTGCGCTGCGAGGTGAAGATCTCGGCGAGCTTGTCCAGGCGCGGGTCGGGCACGCCGACGACGCCGACGTTCGGCTCGATGGTGGCGAACGGGTAGTTGGCCGCCAGGACGTCGTTCTTGGTCAGGGCGTTGAACAGGGTCGACTTACCGACATTCGGCAGACCGACGATTCCGATCGTGAGCGACACGTGGCGACTTCCCGTAACGGATGAGGGGTAAAGGACCGGGCCCGGGCAGGGCCGGTCCCCCAGTTTACGGGGCCGGGGCGCACACCACCCCGGGCCGCGTTCCTCGGGCCGCCTCCCTGGTCGCGATCAGCCAGCTCGTCCCGCCCGGGCCGCCTCCCTGGCCGCGGTCGCGGCCGCCCGTTCCGCCCGGGTCACCTCCCCGGCCGCAGTCGCGGCCGCCCGGGCCGCCTTCCTGGTCGCCCCTCCGGTGCTCTCTCCTTATTCTCCGACAATCGTTCGAACACGCCGCCAAGGTGAGTCAAACAGCGTGTCCATGGGTCTGCTCCTTGCCTCGGGCCGCCTAGGTTGGTGGGGTGGAGCCACACAGCACGCGTCCGCCCCGCCGCACGGCGGCCCCGCCGCCCCGCCCCGCCGCCGACGGCACCGTAGCCGCCACCGGCCCGGCCTCCTGGGCGCTCGCCCTGCGTGTTCGCATGCCCAGACCGCGACTGACCGGATTCGGCACCGGGCTGCTCGCCGCGGTGGCCATGCTCGCCGCGGGCTGTCTGGACGCGCTGTTCTCCGGCTCCGCCGGTATGTACGGCGTGCTCTACCTCCTGACCTGCGCCGCCTGCGGGCTGTGGGTGCGGCCCGCGGACCTGCTCACCGCCCCGGTCGGCACGCCGATCGCCTTCCTGCTCGGGCTCTTCCCGGCCAACGACAGCGGGGACGGGCTCGGCGGCCAGGCGATGGGCGTGTTCACCTCGCTGTCTCTGAGCGCGGGCTGGCTCTACGCCGGAACGCTGCTGACCGCCGTGATCGTCCTCGTACGCCGGGTCGCGCTGGTCAATCGCCGACAGCAGCTGCGGCGACGCCATGAGCAGCGGCGGCAGCAGCCATCCCCGCCCCCACGATCCCCGCGTTGTTCTGCAGCTGAGCGGGGACGATCTCGGCCCTGACGCCCTCGATCAGCGGCAGGAACTTCTCCGCCTTGCGGCTCACCCCGCCCCCGATCACGAACAGCTCGGGCGACAGCAGCATCTCCACGTGCGCCAGGTACTTCCCCACCCGCCGCGCCCACTGCTGCCAGCTGAGGTCGCGGTCCTCCTTGGCCTTCGTCGAGGCGCGCTTCTCCGCCTCGTGCCCGTCGAGTTCGAGATGGCCCAGCTCGGTGTTGGGGACCAGCCGTCCGCCGGTGAAGACCGCGCTGCCGATGCCGGTGCCGAAGGTGAGCAGGACGACCGTGCCGGTACGGCCCCGGCCCGCGCCGAAGGTCATCTCCGCGTACCCGGCCGCGTCCGCGTCGTTCACCACGGTGACGGGTGAGCCGATCCGGTCGCTCAGCAGCCCGGCCGCGTCGACGCCGATCCAACCCTTGTCGACGTTGGCGGCCGTCCGCGTCGTACCGTCGGTCACCACACCGGGGAACGTGACCCCGACCGGGCGGCCCGCCCAGCCGAAGTGCTCCGCGACCTCCCGGACGCGATCCGCGACCGCGTCCGGCGTCGCGGGCTGCGGGGTCAGCACCTTGAAGCGCTCGTCGGCGAGGTCGCCGCGCTCCAGGTCGACCGGGGCGCCCTTGATGCCCGATCCGCCGATGTCCACGCCGAAGACGTTCGTCAGACTCATGCCGCCAGGCTAGGGCGGTACGGTCGGGCGCACCCGTCAACCGGCGGGAACGGGCGGTCCGCCGGGGAGCCGCCGCGGTCGCGACGCGCCGCGTCAGGCATCCTCAGTCCTCCGCGTCATGCCTCGCCGGGGTCAGCCGACCGTGTCAGTCCTCGTCGGCGTCAGCCGCCGTGCCAGTCCCCGTCGGGGTCAACCGCCGCGTCAGTCCTCGTCGGCGTCAGCCGCCGCGGCCGCCGCCTCCGCGCGCAGGTCCCGGCGCAGCTCCTTGGGCAGCGAGAAGGTGATGGACTCCTCGGCCGTCTTCACGATCTCGACGTCCTCGAAGCCGCGCTGCGCCAGCCACTCCAGGACCTGCTCGACCAGCACCTCGGGGACGGACGCGCCGGAGGTGACGCCGACCGTCGCCACGCCCTCCAGCCAGGCCTCGTCGATCTCGGAGGCAAAGTCCACCAGGTACGCCTCGCGTGCGCCCGCGAGCTTGGCGACCTCGACCAGGCGCTTGGAGTTCGAGGAGTTGCGCGAGCCGACCACGATCACCAGGTCGGACTCGGCGCCCATCTGCTTCACCGCCTGCTGGCGGTTCTGCGTCGCGTAGCAGATGTCGTCGCTCGGCGGCGAGACGAGGAGCGGGAACTTCTGCTTCAGCGCGTCGACCGTCTCCATCGTCTCGTCGACGGAGAGCGTGGTCTGGGAGAGCCAGACGATCTTGGACGGGTCGCGGACCTCGACCTTGGCGACGTCGCCGGGGCCGTCGACCAACTGGATGTGGTCCGGCGCCTCGCCCGACGTGCCGATGACCTCCTCGTGGCCCTCGTGGCCGATCAGGAGGATGTCGTAGTCCTCGTTCGCGTACCGCACGGCCTCCTTGTGGACCTTGGTGACCAGGGGGCAGGTCGCGTCGATGGTGGCGAGCTTGCCGGCCTTGGCCTCCTCGTGGACCACGGGCGCCACGCCGTGCGCGGAGAACATCACGATCGACCCCTCGGGGACCTCCGACGTCTGCTCGACGAAGATCGCGCCCTTCCGCTCCAGGGTCTGCACGACGTACTTGTTGTGGACGATCTCGTGGCGCACGTAGATCGGCGCGCCGTACTGCTCCAGGGCCTTCTCGACGGCGATCACGGCACGGTCCACGCCCGCGCAGTAGCCCCGGGGGGCGGCGAGCAGGACCCGGCGGGAAGGCGTTGCAGTCATGCCCCCCATCGTAAGGCCGTGGCGCAGCCCGGAAAGCGCGGGACATTGGCCCAGACTGGGGCCGAGCGCTACGAGGAGGCCGGATGGCGGTGCGGCGCGGCGACGGCGCCGGCGGCGACGACCGCGCCGACTCAGGCCGTGGCGGCGCCAGTGATCGTGGGGGCGGTGTCGGGGGCGAACGCGCCGGTGGCAGTGGCCGTAGGGACGGTGTCGGGGGCGAACGCTCCGGTGGCAGTGGCCGTAGGGGCGGAGCCGGGGGCGATCGCTCCGGTGGCGGCGGGCTGCGGCGCACGCTCACCTTCCGCGACCTCGTCGTCTACGGTCTGCTCTTCATCGCCCCGATGGCCCCGGTCGGCGTCTTCGGCACCCTCGACGCCACCTCGCGCGGCGCGGTCGCGCTCGTCTACGTCGTGGCGACGGCCGCGATGGCGCTCACCGCCTTCAGTTACGCCCAAATGGTGCGGGTCGCCCCGCAGGCGGGGTCGGTGTTCACCTACGCGCAGCTGGGTCTCGGCGAGGGCGCGGGGTTCGTCGCCGGGTGGATGGCGCTGCTCGACTACCTGCTGATCCCGGCGGTCGCGTATCTGTTCTCGGGCATCGCGATGGAGGCGCTGGTTCCGGAGGTGGACCGGTGGGTGTGGACGGCCGTCGCCGTCGTGGTCACCACGGGGCTGAACCTGTGGGGCGTACGGGCCGCCGCGCGGGTCGGCTTCCTGGTGCTGGCGATGGAGATCGCGGTGCTGGTGGTGTTCGTGGCGGTGGCCCTGGAGCGGCTGGCGGTGCACGGGGCACGCCGCGACTGGGTCTCGCCGTTCACCGCGCAGGGGTCGTTCTCCATGGGGGCGGTACTCACCGCGGTGTCGGTGGCGGTGCTGTCGTATCTGGGCTTCGACGCCATCGCGTCCTTCGCGGAGGAGGCGGAGGACGCGGAGGACGAGCGGAAGGGACGTGCGGCGCTTCGGGCACCGGAGGGGCACGCGGCGCTTCCGGCGCCGGAGGGGCGTGCAGCGCTTCCGGCGCCGGGCGGCGGCGGACGGCGTGCGGGCAGCTCGGCACAGGTCGCCCGGGCGGTGCTGACCTGCCTGGTGGTGGCTGGGGTGCTGTTCGTCGCGCAGACGTACCTGGCGGCGCTGCTGTCGCCGGTCCCGGCGGCGGAGCTGGCACGCGATCCGGCGCGGCAGGGGTCCGCCTTCTACGACATGGTGGCCGCGGCCGTCGGGGACTGGCTGCGCGACCTGGTGGCGGTGAGCAAGGCGATCGGCGCGGCGTTCGCTGCCCTGGCCGGGCAGGCGGCGGCCGCGCGGCTGGTGTTCGCGATGTCCCGCGACCGGCGGCTGCCGGCGACGCTGGCGAAGGTGGACGCCCACAGCGGGGTGCCGCGCCGGGCGCTGCTCGGCTCGGGCGCGCTGACGCTCGTGGCGGCGGTGTGGGCGGCGCGGCGCGACGACGGCCTGGACCGGCTGGTGTCGGTGGTGGACATCGGGGCGCTGACGGCCTTCACGCTGCTGCACGCGTCGGTGATCGGCTGGTTCTGGATCCGCGGGCATACGGACGCACGGCATACGGACGCACGGCATGCGGACGCACGGCATGCGGACGCACGGCATGCGGACGCACGGCACACGGTCCGGCATCCGCTGCGGCATCTGGTGGTGCCGTTGCTGGGCATGGGGATCTCGGTCGCCGTGATCGCGCGGGCGGCGGGGGTGGCGCAGGTGGCCGGGCTGGTCTGGTGCGCAATGGGGCTGGCCGTACTGCTGGCGCAACGCGAGCTCTCGACGCGGGCCGCGCGCTGAGCGGATTCGCACACGCGTCGCGCGCCGAGCGGATGCGTACGCGCCCCGCGCGCCGACCGGACACACACGCGCCTCGCGCGCCAGCCGGATACGTGCACGGCTCCCGCGCTGAGCGGATCCCTCCGCGGGTCACGCGCTGACGGATACGTACGCGGCCGCACGCCGACCGGATACATCCAGCGCCTCGCACGCCGACCGGATCCCCTGTCAGTGGCGGCCGATACGCTCGGCGCATGGCACTCGACACCTCGGCGGAGTCCCCGATCCCGGTCGGCGAGGTCTCCCGGCTCATCGGCGGCTGGATCGACCGGCTCGGGGCGGTCTGGGTCGAAGGGCAGATCACCCAGCTGTCCCGGCGGCCCGGCGCCGGGGTGGTGTTCCTGACCCTGCGCGACCCCAGTTACGACATCTCGTTGTCCGTCACCTGCTTCCGCTCGGTCTTCGACAAGGTGGCGGACGTCGTCTCCGAGGGCGCGCGCGTCGTGGTGCAGGCCAAGCCGGAGTGGTACGCGCCGCGTGGCCAGCTGTCGCTCCGCGCCGCCGAGATCCGCCCGGTGGGCGTCGGCGAGCTGCTGGCCCGGCTGGAGCTGCTCAAGCGGTCGCTGGGGGCCGAGGGGCTCTTCGCGGCCGACCGGAAGAAGCGGCTGCCGTTCCTGCCGCAGCTCATCGGCCTGGTCTGCGGCCGCGCCTCGGCCGCGGAGCGGGACGTCCTGGAGAACGCCCGGCTGCGCTGGCCCGCCGTCCGCTTCGAGGTGCGCAACGTCGCCGTGCAGGGCGTGCACGCGGTGCCGCAGGTCGTGGCGGCGGTCCGGGAGCTGGACGCGCTGCCGGAGGTCGACGTGATCGTGGTGGCGCGCGGCGGCGGCAGTGTGGAGGACCTGCTGCCGTTCTCCGATGAGCAGCTGGTGCGGGCCGTGGCCGCCTGCGCCACCCCCGTGGTCTCCGCGATCGGCCACGAGCCGGACTCGCCGCTGCTGGACCTGGTGGCGGACCTGCGCGCCTCCACCCCCACCGACGCGGCCAAGAAGATCGTCCCGGACGTGGGCGAGGAGCTGTCCCGTATCCAGCAGCTGCGCGAGCGCGCGCTGCGGGCGGTGGGCGGCTTCCTGGACCGCGAGGAGCACGGGCTGGCCGCGGCGCTGGCCCGGCCGTGCATACAGCGGCCGCACCGCATGGTGGAGGAGCGCGCGGAGCAGGTCGACGCGCTGATCGAGCGCGGCCACCGCACCCTGGGGCACCTGCTGGACCGGGCCGACTCGGAGCTGGAGCACACCCGTGCCCGGGTACTGGCCCTGTCCCCGGCGGCGACGCTGCGCCGGGGGTACGCGGTGCTCCAGCACGCGAACGGGTCGGTGGTCCGCGACCCCGCCGAGGTCGCGGCGGACGAACGGCTCCGGGCACGGGTCGCCGAAGGCGAGTTCACGGTCCGGGCCGCTGTCAGTGACCCCGCATAGGGTGTGGGGCATGTCGACAACGGACGGGGACCGGGACGGTATGACCGCGGAGTCCACCCTGGGGTACGAGCAGGCGCGCGACGAGCTGGTCGAGGTGGTACGCCGCCTGGAGGCGGGCGGCACGACGTTGGAGGAGTCGCTGGCGCTGTGGGAGCGCGGCGAGGAGCTCGCCCGGGTCTGCCGCCGCTGGCTCGACGGCGCCCGCGCCCGCCTCGACGCGGCCCTGGCCCGCCCGGACGGCGCCCCTGCCGCCGACGGCGAGGCAGAGGACGCCTGACCCGAGCACGCACCGTGAGCACGCACTGTGAGCACGCATCGTGAGCACGCACTGTGATGAGGAGCACTCCGCCCCGCATTTAGTTGAAACTTAATACATGAGGTGTACGGTAGTTGATGGCAGAACAACCCGTCCGCACCCAGAAGGTTCGCCATGACTCTCGCCCTCGACGCAGCCACCCAGGACCTGCTCTTCCGTGAGGCCCGCACCGCCAACACCTTCACCGCCGAGCCGGTCACCGAGGACCAGGTCCAGGCGATCTACGACCTGGTGAAGTACGCGCCGACCGCGTTCAACCAGTCGCCGCTGCGGATCGTCCTCGTCCGCTCCGAGGAGGCCCGCGAGCGTCTGGTCCCGCACATGGCCGAGGGCAACCAGGAGAAGACCCGTACCGCGCCGCTGGTCGCGATCCTCGCCGCGGACAACGAGTTCCACGACGAGCTGCCCGCGCTCTTCCCGCACTTCCCGCAGGCCAAGGACGTCTTCTTCGCCGAGCGCGGCGCCCGCGAGCAGTCCGCGGCGCTCAACGGCTCGCTCCAGGCGGCGTACTTCATCCTCGGCGTGCGCGCCGCGGGGCTCGCCGCCGGCCCGATGACGGGCTTCGACCCCGCCGGCGTCCAGAAGGAGTTCCTGGACGACGACCACACCCCGCTGATGGTCGTGAACATCGGCAAGCCGGGTGAGAACGCCTGGTACCCGCGCTCCCCGCGGCTCGCCTACGACCAGGTCGTCACCACGGTCTGACCCGACCCCCGATCGGCCCCGCAGCCCCCATGCGGTGGCCCTTCCGAGGCCCCGTACCCCGCAGGGCCCCGGAAGACGGGGTCCGACATCCCCCGCAGGACCCCGTCCCCCTCCGGCCGCCGCGCTCAGCCCTTCTCGGTCTGCAGCGCGGCGGCCATCTTCGTCAGCTGCGCGAACGAGGCGGTGCCGGTGACCACCGTGGTCACGCCCTTGCCCTTGTGCACGAGCGCGTCGTATTTCGGGCCCGCGTACCGGTGCCAGGTCTCGCCGCCGATGCGCTGCGTCTTCTCCGTCGCGCGCGCTTCCTGGGTCACCTCGTCGATGAAGGTCGCCGGCCGGCCGTCGCTCTGCTCGACGGCCACGTACTGCTTGTCCTGGTCGAGGAAGCCCAGGTGCCAGGCCGCGCCCACCTTGCTCTGGGGCTCGTACGACACCGACGTCGCGCGCCAGCCGTCGGGCAGGCGTCCCGGCTGCGGGGCCGCGACCGGGTACGGGGCGGCGCGGCGCGTCGTCGCGAGCTCCACGCTGTAGTCGACCGTCTTGATCGGGTCTTTGTCCTCGTCGTACGCGGTGAAGGCGTAGATGACCCCGGCGACTCCGACGACCACCGCCAGGGACTGCACCAGCCCGCGCGCCGTCTTCGGCTTCCTGTCACGCATATCTGCCACCCGCCTATGGTCCCCTATGGCCGGATGCGCCCGGCAACGGGCCCGGCGGGTGTCAAGGTTCCGCTCACGTTCCGCTCATGCGTGGGGCGCCCTGCTCACATTCACCATGAACGGATAAAGTCATGAGCACCCTCATTCCGGCCGTCGCCGTACAGAAAGGTGCGCTCCGATGACCGAGCACGCTCTGCCCTCTCCCCTCGAAGTCAGCCCCGAGGCCCCCGACCGCAACCTGGCCCTGGAGCTCGTCCGGGTCACCGAGGCCGGCGCCATGGCCTCGGGCCGCTGGGTGGGGCGCGGTGACAAGAACGGTGCGGACGGCGCCGCCGTCAAGGCCATGCGCTCGCTCATCCACACCGTCTCGATGAACGGCGTCGTGGTCATCGGCGAGGGCGAGAAGGACAACGCGCCCATGCTCTACAACGGCGAGCGCGTGGGCGACGGGACCGGCCCGGAGTGCGACGTGGCCGTGGACCCGGTGGACGGCACCACCCTCACCGCCAAGGGCATGGCCAACGCCGTCTCCGTGATGGCCGTCGCCGAGCGCGGCTCGATGTTCGACCCGTCCGCGGTCTTCTACATGGAGAAGCTCGTCACCGGTCCCGAGGCCGCCGAGTTCGTCGACATCACCGCGCCGGTGGGCGTGAACGTCCGAAGGGTCGCGAAAGCGAAGAACTCCAGCCCCGAGGACGTCACGGTCGTCATCCTCGACCGCCCCCGGCACGAGGGCATCGTCAAGGAGATCCGGGAGACCGGCGCCCGTATCAAGTTCATCTCCGACGGCGACGTGGCCGGTGCGATCATGGCGGCCCGCGAGGGCACCGGCGTGGACCTGCTGATGGGTATCGGCGGCACGCCGGAGGGCATCATCGCGGCCTGTGCCATCAAGTGCCTGGGCGGCACGATCCAGACCCGGCTGTGGCCCAAGGACGACGAGGAGCGCCGGCGCGCCCTCGACGCGGGCCACGACCTGGACCGGGTCCTGGGCACGGACGACCTGGTCCGCGGGGACAACGTCTTCTTCGTCGCCACGGGCATCACCGACGGCGACCTGCTGCGCGGCGTGCGCTACCGCGCGGAGACCGCGACCACGCAGTCGCTGGTCATGCGGTCCAAGTCCGGCACGATCCGGCAGATCGACTCCACGCACCGGCTGTCGAAGCTGCGGGCGTACGCGTCGGTGGACTTCGACCGCGCCCGCTGAGGCCGGGGGCCGCTGCGCGGCCGGGTCGCACGCGGGGTGACCGCGGGGGCCGCGGCGCGGCGGGGTCGCACACGGGTGGCCGCCGGGGCCACGTCGCGGCGGGGCCGGCTCGTTGGTCAGCGCCGAGGCCGCGTCACGGCGGGGCCAGCTTGTTGGTGAGCGCCGAGGCCACGGGGGCCGCTGCGCGGCGGGATCGCGCACATGGTGACCGCCGAAAGGCCATGTCGCGGCGCGGCCGGCTCGTGGTGGCGCCGCGCCGCGGCCGACCGCGGTACGCGCGGTGACCACGGAGGCTGCTTCGCGGCAGGACCGGCGCGTGGTGGCGGCCGGGCGGGGTCACCTCGCGGCGGAGCCGACGCGCTGGTGACCGCCGAGGCCGCGTCACGGCGGGACCTCCTCGTGGTGACGGCCGAGGCCACGGCTGATCGCCGCGCCGCTGGCACCGGCCGTGCCGGTGCCAGCGGCCGTGCAAGCGGCACGGCCGGACCGCGACGTGCCTGGTGACTACGGCGACACCGTGGCGACCGCCCGTCGGCTGGGGCGGCCTCGCCATCCGTCAGGCTGACCGCCGTGCCGGTGGCGTGACGTCGCTGTCGGCCGGTGGCCACGGCGCCAGTCCAGGTTCGGCGGTCCGGCCGATGTGGCGGCGGCCCCGCCGTCGGGCCGCCGATCGGACGTCACTCCTGTTACGGCCGTGCGGCCCGGCGAGGTGCGGAACGGCGGGTACGGACCGCCAGGTGGCCGGGTTGTCCGGCTCCCCCCGGCTCTCCCCGGACCGCGACGTGACCGCGCACCGCCGACAACAACGAGGGGGTCGGCCACGCGGCACTCCGCCGCGCGCCGCGCATCGGTGCGGCCCAGCCTGTCCGGCGATTGAGGACCGGGGTCCGGGGCGGAGCCCCAGTTGTGGGAAGGGGCGGGTCAGGGGAGAGAAGCCCACGCCCAACGACCCGCCACAGACGACCCAGACGACGGCGCGCCGCCCGGCGCACGCACCCGACCAACGGCAACGGGCCGGGCCCCGCCTCGCTCGCGGGGCCCGGCCCGTTTCCGGTCGTCGGCGGCGGCCACGCCGCCCGCGCGCCCTCGGCAGCGAGCCGGCAGCCCACGTGTCCAGCGGCATCGCGCCGCCCGCACGTCTCCGGCGACGGCCACGGAGCCCACTTGTCCGGCGGCTTCACACGGCCGCGCGTTCAACGACGGTCACACCGTCGCGTCCTCGGTCCCGGCGGCGCCACGCAGCCCACGTCTTCAGCGGCGGCCACGCAACCCACGCGTTCGGCTGTGTCATCACGCCGCCCATGCCCTCGGCGGCGGCCACGCCGCCCACATGTCCGGCGGCAAGCCACGGCACCGCTCCGGCAGAGGTCGCCGCGCCCCCGCGGCCCCGCGTCGGCGAACGCCGGGGGGGGGGTGAATCCCCGGTCGAGGTCACCGCACCCGCGCAACCCGCGCGACCACACCGCCCCGCGCGACCCGCCCGCGGGCCACGCCGTCCCGCGCCGCGCCGCCCCGCGGCGGTCAGCCCGCCGCGGCGACCCGTACCGAGCGCTGGAGCTCCGCCTCGCGGCGTCGGCGGCGGGCCAGCACCACGCGGCGCTCGGCCGCGGTCAGCCCGCCCCACACCCCGTACGGCTCGGGCTGGAGCAGCGCGTGCTCACGGCACTCGATCATCACCGGGCAGCGGGCGCAGACCCGCTTCGCGGCCTCTTCCCGCGCCAGCCGCGCCGCCGTGGGCTCCTTGGACGGGGCGAAGAACAGCCCGGCCTCGTCCCGGCGGCACACCGCCTCTGAATGCCAGGGGCCGGCCTGGTCCCGAGCGGAGATGCGCTGCGGGGGCGATGCGGCGTCCTGCAGGGGCTGATGCGGTTGCAGCACGGTCTACTCCTGACGACGGCTCCGGTGGACACCCTTGCCCGCCTCATGAGGTACGGCCCCTTGACACCCCCATCAGCCGTACAGAGACGATGCACCAAGCCTTACCCGCTGTGCGTGTGCTTATGCACACCGTGGCCTCGGCCTTACGGCGCGTTCCGCCGGGACGCAAGAGCGCTGTCACCCGGCCCGGAGGTTTTTCAGGCGCTTGCCGCGTATCCGATACACCTGCACGCCCCCGAACAGGGCGAAGCCGGTGATGACGATCACCGGTGCCGCCGGGTCCTCGGCCTCGCCCGACGCCGCGTCGAAGCCGCCGAAGATCCCGGTGCCCCCACCGCGCACCGTGACGTTCTCCGGGACCTTGATCTCCACCCCGCCGAAGACCGCGGTGGCGTTGACGACGATCTCCTGCTGTTCGAATATCGCCTGGGTCAGGTCGATCTCGACGCCACCGAACAACGCGAAGGCGTTCGTCCGGGGCCTGACCCGCCAGCGGCCCTGCCGTACCGAGCCGCCGAACACCGCCACGAGGCTCTCCGAGGCAGGACCGGTACGCGCGGGGCCGGACGACGACTGGGCGGTGTCGTACCCGACGGAGACGCCGGAGCCCGGGCCGGAGCCGGCCGACGACGCCACCACCGCCGCCGCGGGCAAGTCCCGTATCAGGGGCTCCAGTTCGCCGCGGGTCCTGGCGCGGTAGACCGCGTCGATCCGCTCGGCGTGCTCCTCCGGGTCGATCCGCCCCTCGGCGAGCGCCTCGCGGAGGATGTCGGCGATGCGGTCGCGGTCGGCGTCGGAGGCGCGGAGGTCGACCTCCGCGACGGGCTCGCTCAGGGACTTCGTGAAAGGTGCCGGCTTCTGCTCGTCCACGCGGTCAGCGTAGCGAAACGCGATAGATCGCGATAGGGCGGAAGGCGGTCGATGGCGGAGCCGGAGTCGATGGCTGAGCCGGAGTCGATGGCGGAGCCGACGCCAGCGCCGCGAGCCGACACCGACACCGACGCCGACGCCGAGGCCGAGGCCGCGAACTGAGCCTTACCTCACAAGTACGGCCCGGCCACCGCGCTCTACGCTGGTGGACGCGCTGTCGAAGACGCCAGCCGCGTAGCCGTCTGCCGAGTAAGGGAATGGCCGCAATGCCAGAGTTTGCCTATACGGATCTGCTGCCTCTGGGTGAGGACACCACGCCGTACCGCCTGGTGACCTCCGAGGGCGTGAGCACCTTCGAGGCCGACGGGCGCACCTTCCTCAAGGTGGAGCCGGAGGCGCTGCGGAAGCTGGCGGCCGAGGCGATGCACGACATCTCGCACTACCTGCGGCCCGCGCACCTCGCCCAGCTCCGCAAGATCATCGAGGACCCCGAGGCCTCCGCCAACGACAAGTTCGTCGCCCTCGACCTGCTCAAGAACGCGAACATCGCGGCGGCGGGCGTGCTGCCGATGTGCCAGGACACGGGCACCGCGATCGTGATGGGCAAGCGCGGCCAGAACGTCCTCACCGCGGGCGGCGACGAGGAAGCCCTCTCCCGCGGCATCTACGACGCGTACACCGAGCTGAACCTGCGCTACTCGCAGATGGCGCCGCTGACCATGTGGGACGAGAAGAACACCGGCTCGAACCTGCCCGCGCAGATCGAGCTGTACGCGACCGACGGCGGCGCCTACAAGTTCCTGTTCATGGCCAAGGGCGGCGGTTCGGCCAACAAGTCCTTCCTCTTCCAGGAGACGAAGGCCGTGCTCAACGAGGCGAGCATGATGAAGTTCCTGGAGGAGAAGATCCGCTCCCTGGGCACGGCCGCCTGCCCGCCGTACCACCTGGCGATCGTCGTCGGCGGCACGTCCGCCGAGTACGCGCTCAAGACGGCCAAGTACGCCTCCGCGCACTACCTGGACGAGCTGCCGGAGGAGGGCTCCCCGCTCGGCCACGGCTTCCGCGACAAGGAGCTGGAGGAGAAGGTCTTCGAGCTGACGCAGAAGATCGGCATCGGCGCGCAGTTCGGCGGCAAGTACTTCTGCCACGACGTGCGCGTGGTCCGCCTGCCGCGGCACGGCGCGTCCTGCCCGGTCGCCATCGCCGTCTCCTGCTCCGCCGACCGCCAGGCCGTCGCGAAGATCACCGCCGAGGGCGTCTTCCTGGAGCAGTTGGAGACCGACCCGGCGCGCTTCCTGCCGGAGACCACGGACGAGGAGCTGACCAAGGGCGCGGGTCCCGACCTGGACGCCGTCGGCATCGACCTCAACCAGCCGATGGACGACATCCTCGCGGAGCTGACCAAGCACCCGGTCAAGACCCGCCTCTCCCTCACCGGCACGCTCGTCGTCGCCCGCGACATCGCACACGCGAAGATCAAGGAGCGGCTGGACGCGGGCGAGGAGATGCCGGAGTACCTGCGGAACCACCCGGTCTATTACGCGGGCCCGGCCAAGACCCCCGAGGGCTTCGCCTCCGGCTCCTTCGGCCCGACGACGGCCGGCCGCATGGACTCCTACGTCGAGCAGTTCCAGGCCGCGGGCGGCTCCAAGGTCATGCTCGCCAAGGGCAACCGGAGCAAGCAGGTGACGGACGCGTGCGCCGCGCACGGCGGCTTCTACCTCGGTTCGATCGGCGGCCCGGCGGCCCGCCTGGCCCAGGACTGCATCAAGAAGGTCGAGGTCCTCGAGTACGAGGAGCTGGGCATGGAGGCGGTCTGGAAGATCGAGGTGGAGGACTTCCCGGCGTTCATCGTGGTGGACGACAAGGGCGACGACTTCTTCACCGACCCGGGCCCGTCCCAGCCGTTCGTCACGAACATCCCGGTCCGCCAGGGCAGCTGAGTCCGCGCGCCCGCGCCGTGAGGCGCGGGCGCGCCCCGCGGTGCCGCGGCCTCGTGCCGCGGCCTCCGGGACCCGTTCCCGCAGGCAGGCCGCGGCACCCGCCCGATAAACGCCGACCAGGCAGACCACCGCCGATCATCGCCGGCCGGGCAGACCGCCGCCCGATCATCGCTGGTCGGGCAGACCGCCGCCGATATTCACTGGCCGCGCATTCCCCCGCCCGCGACGATCGGCCGATGCGCACCTTCCTTGAGACCGCGCGGCTGCGGCTGCGCCGGTTCACCGAGGACGACCTGGAGCTGCTCGTCGGCCTCGACAACGACCCCGACGTCATGCGCTACCTCAACGGCGGCCGCCCGGTCCCCCGCGAGACCCTGAGCACCCGGTCGCTGCCGCGGTTGCTCCACGTCCACCCCCGCACCGGCGAACCCGGTTTCTGGGCCGCCGAGGAGCGGAGTACGGGGGCATGGCTGGGGTGGTTCGAGTTCCGGCCGGTGGACGACCGCGGCGGCGAGGTGGTCGAACTCGGCTACCGGCTCCACAAGGCCGCGTGGGGCCGCGGCTACGCCACGGAAGGCTCCCGCGCCCTGATCCGCAAGGGCTTCACGGAGCTGGGCGTACGGCGCGTGACCGCGAACACCATGGCGGTCAACGCCGGGTCGCGGCGCGTGATGGAGAAGGCGGGCCTGAGGTATCTGCGGACGTACTTCCAGGACTGGCCGGAGGCGATCGACGGCTCCGAGCACGGAGAGGTGGAGTACGTCCTGGACCGGGACGACTGGCTCAAGTCGCCTGTGAAATAAGCCGAGTTGCCGCTTATGTTCAGCGGCGTCCAGGGTCCCGGCGCCGAGACCCGCAAGTCCCGTCGGACAGGACATCAAGAAGGTCTGCGGTGGCGCGCCGCCGACCCGGCGTACCGGTCACTGGCCTTGGTCGTCCCAACTCGTCGCAACTCAGCCCGCGGTGGCTGCTTCTGCTGTCCCTGTGGGCACCGGCGCGCCCCGGCGGCGGCAAGCGTGACGACCCGTCATCGTCCGCGGTCTTGCTGCACAAAAGCCCCACACGCACCACTGGTGCCATACGCTGCCGCCGACGAACCGCACGAGTACGGATTCAGCCAAGTGCAGACGACTTCCAGGAGCGGGGAATGACGATACGGAAGAGCTCAAAGGCCGGCGTGGTCGGTTTGGCGGCGTTCGCGATGGCGGCCACCGCCTTCACGGGGCCCGCCCAGGCGTCGCGGGACACGGCTTCCAAGGCGGTCGACCACCAGGCGACGCAGGCCGCGATCGACGCGGCCGTGAAGGCCGGTGTCCCCGGCGTCACCGCCCAGGCACGCGACGCCAAGGGTGTCTGGAAGTCGGCATCGGGCGTGGGCGACCTGAAGACGGGTGCGCCGCGCGGCAAGAACGACCGGTTCCGCGTCGGCAGCATCACCAACACCTTCGTGGCGACCGTTCTCCTCCAGATGGAGGCGGAGAAGAGACTCAGTCTCGACGACACCGTGGAGCGCCATCTGCCCGGCGTGGTGACGGGCAACGGCAACGACGGCAGCCAGATCACCGTACGGCAGCTTCTGAACCACACCAGCGGCCTGTTCGACTACCTCGCCGACAAGGAGTACGTCGAGACGTACTTCCTGGGCGACGGCTACCTCCAGCACCGGTACGACACCGTGACGCCCGAGAAGCGCGTGAAGGTGGCCCTGTCCCACGAGCCGCTGTTCAAGCCCGGTGCCAGGCACGCGTTCTCCCACACCAACGACATCCTGGCCGCGCTGATCGTCGAGAAGATCGGTGGCAAGCCGTACGAGAAGGAGGTCCGCGACCGCATCATCAAGCCCCTGGGGCTCAAGGCGACGTCCAACCCCGGCACCAGCGTCCGCCTGCCCCAGCCGAGCAGCCGCGGCTACGCCAAACTGTTCCTGTCGGCACCGGACCGCATCGACGACGTCACCGAGATGAACGGGTCACAGGGCTGGGGCGACGGCGACATCATCTCCAGCGCAGACGATCTGAACCGCTTCTACAGGGCCCTGATGCGCGGGAAGCTGCTGCCGCCGCGGCAGTTGAAGGCGATGAAGACCACCGTCGACAACCCCGATTTCCCGGGCTCGTCCTACGGGCTCGGCATCGAACGGTTCACGCTCAGCTGCGGCACCACCGTGTGGTACCACGACGGAGGCGCAATGGGGTCGGTCACTCTGGCCTCCACCACTGAGGACGGCCGCCACCAACTCGCCTTCAACTACAACAGCAACTGGGGAGTGGAGACCGGCCTCCCCGTCCTGAACGCCGAGTACTGCGAAACGCCTGCCCGCTGACACTGCGGCAGGCCAGGAAAACGCCCCCGCCACGGCCCGCACCACCCGGTGCGGGCCGTGGCGGTCCGACTCCCCACAACACCCGGGTCGGATTTCGGAATCCAGCGCTTAGTAGTAGAGGTACAGCCGCCAGCCGCCGTGATTGTTCGGCTTGCAGTTCCACGGCACGTCGGCGGCATGACCTTCCGTGACGCACTTGCTCTGAGTCGTGTACGTGTGTACGTGGTGCCAGCTCGCCGGGACGACCGTCGCCCGCGACTGCGAGGCAGGCGCGGCGTTCGCGGCGCCTGCTGCCGCGCCCCCCACGCCGGACAGCAGCGCCGTGGTCAGCCCCACAGCGGCGACATTCCTTTTGATTCGAGACACAATTGCCCCCTGCCAGAAAATCGATTGAAGTCTGTTCAGCGCGCCCAATCCCTGAGCGCCGCAATTCATCCTGGCGGGGGCGCGGGGGAATAGGGAAGATCTCATTGATGCGGTGAGAAAAGCGATTGATACCCTCACCTGCATGGGGGTTGGGCGGCTGACCGGCCGTCCGGACAGGGGGCACCATGGCGACCGATCCGAGCACGCATCAGCTGCGTCTGCTGCTCGTGCTGGCGGAGGAGCTGCACTTCGGCCGCGCGGCGAAACGGCTGTTCATCAGCCAGCCCGCGTTCAGCCGGCAGATCCGCGCCCTTGAGGAGCACCTGGGCGTGCCCCTCGTGGACCGGTCCACGCGGCGGGTCGAGCTGACGGCGGCCGGTCAGGCGCTGCTGACCCACGTACGTGCCGTGGTGGACGCCGCCGACGACCTGCGTGTCGCCGCCGCGGCGGCGACACGCACGCCTTCTGACCGAGTGGTACTCGGTTCCTACATCACCGCGCTTCCCGCCCTGCGGATACTCCTCGACGACCTGCGCGCGCGCCACTCGGGCCCGGAGGTCGAGTGGCGCGCCGTCGACAACGTCGAGCAGGTGACGGCGCCACTGGACGGCGAGCTCGACGCGGTCATCTGCTACGGGCCCATGCCCGCGGACTTCGCGACGCTGCGGCTGGGCACCGAACCGCGGTTCGCCTGCATTCCCGGCACCCATCCGCTGGCGGAGAGGGAGTCGGTGACCCTCGCCGACCTGGCCGACCTGCCCGTCATCGGCTTCTCGCCCCACGTGCGGCGGGAATACCGCGAGTTCTGGGCCGCGGACCCGCGCCCCGACGGCACCCCTGTGCGGTACACCGACCACATGGCGACCACCCTGGAGGACTGCGTCTCCCTGGCCAGCCTGGGGCACGGCACCCGCTTCATCACCGAAAGCACCCTCGCCCTCATGCCCCGGCCCGGCGTCCGCTTCGTCCCCGTCACCGACCTGCCCCCGTGCACGGCGGTGCTCGCCTGGCCCGCCGCCCGCCCCGTCACCCCCGCCTTCGGCTCACTCCTCCGCCTGCTGCGCGCCCACGCGCGAACGACGGACCCGGAGACCCTCCGGAAGTCGAACAGGCGCTGGTGGAACGCCGCCTGACTGCACGTCTTGAGCCGGTGGGACCAGGGGGCCGCCGCTACTGGTCCCGGTGACGGGGACAGCGGGGACACGCACAGGGCGGGTACACGTGGGACATCAGGGCGGGCAGGTAGTCGCCGGGCCTGAACTCCACCGGCGGGCGCTTCTCGGTCACCCGGCCGTCGCTGGAGACCCGGTCGACGCGCAGGGTGAGCAGCCGCTCGCGTGGCTCTTGTGCTTCCAGGTCCATGTCGCTCACCGGGCCACGTACGGACGCACCAGGGCGAGGGTGTCGCCGTCAATGGGTGGGACATGGTTGCGGCGGTGGCGAGGCGTGGGGTGCTGGGGCGGGTCCCACGGCCATACGAGGATGACGCGGGGACCTGGGCAGGTGTGGGCGACGCCCGTCCGGGCGGCGCGGTGCCGCCCCACGGGGCGGAAGGCGAGGAACCGGCTTACGCTGGCGAGGCAGCGGGCGATAGTGTCCATGCGTCATCAGCTCCTTGGTGATTCAGCTGGTGGCCACGCCCCGGGGCCGGTCGCATCGGCCGCCGGGGTCTCTTGAGTTGCCATGTGTCCCTCATCAGGGACAGTCGCGGGGGCGCCACTCTCAGCAGGGGCGCGGGCCACGATCGAAAGGGTGCCCGGCCCATCAGGGGCCAGGAGTCCGAGCAGGGCGGGCCACGTCAGGGCCTCGGCAGGGGCAATCCGGCCATCTGCGGGTGCCGCAGGTACTGCCCGTCTTCGTCCACACGCAGGATGAAGGTCTCCGGTCCCGGACGGTCAGCCGCGTCGTAGGCGTCCAAGACGCGCTCGATGCGATCCCAGAGCTCTACCGAGCCCCCCTCGCGCACCACCCATCCGCTGTCACCTGGGGTGAGAGTCGCGGCAGAGCCAGTGACCACGTCGACCAGGTGCACAACGTCGCCGACTTCTGTCATCTGTGTGTCTGGGACAGCGCATTGGGCGAGGAACCGCAAGTGGAACGCGTCCTCGGTCGCGGAGGTGATCCGTTCGGGGCTGTGCCGGGCCGTACGCGACCTCTCGGGCAGGCATGCGGCCCAGTGGACGGGATTGCCGAACGCCGGCGCCGCATGGCTGCGCGCGGACATGAAGGAGACCGTGCCGGGGAGCAGCGGGCCCTCGGCGGTGCCGTCCTCAGCCACGGTGAGCAGAACACGGGCGTACCCGTAGAGCCAGCCCGACAGGGTGAGCAGGATCTTCCCACCCGGCTGGGTCTGGTCGATCAGGGCTGGAGGAACTGCTCGGAAGGAGCAAGCTGCCACGGTCCGGTCGAACTTTGCTTCGGGCCAGTACCCGTACAGCCCGTCCGCCACTGCCAGGGTCGGGGTGTAGCCGCAGGCGTACAGCGAGCTTGCGGCTGTTTCCATCCGGTGCGGGTCCACCTCGATGGAGGTGACGCCGACGGAGCCGAGCCGTTCGCAGGCGAGCGCGGTCGAGTAGCCCGTCCCTGTGCCGATCTCCAGCACCGTGTGCCCTTCGCGCACGTCCGCGTCCGCCCACATCCGTACGATCAAAGACGGCAGCGTGGACGACGAGGTGGGCGCCCCGCCGTGTCGTACGGCGGGCTGCTTCCAGTTGGGTTCATCGCCGTCGAACTGCGTGATGATCGTGGTGTCGGAGTAGGCGGCAGCCAGCCACCGGCCGTGGTCGAGCTCGGCAGTGACCGGCTCCCACACCGTCAGGCCATGGGCGTCGCGCTCGTCTGCTGGTAGGTAGAAGCCGGGAACGAACCGGTGACGCGGCACCTGCTCCACTGCCTGCCGCCAGGCCGGATCGGCGAGGACACCGGCCTCAGCGAGGGACCTCGTCATCGTCTCGCGCAGCCGCGCGGCATCTGACTCAAGGTCGGCGGGCGTCATGGCCTGCCACCTCCTTCCATGCTCAGGATGTCGGCGAATGCCTCGGTGATGGCCGGGGCGTCCGGGAGCCAGCCCCACTGTCCATTCGGATTGCACTCGATCGCCCACCAGTCATCAGGGGCCTCTCCGTCGCCGATGAGGGCGAAGTCGAAGCAGCCGAAGACCAGGCCGAACGAGGCCAAGTAGCGGTGCAGCGCGTTCTCGACCGGGGTGGGGACGGCGATCGGGGCGTGAATGAGGTCGTCCCAGTCGCCCCGGCGCCAGTCGAGCGCGCCGTCCGGGGCGGCAATCTGCTGGGCGAAGACACGGCGGCCGACCACGGTTACACGTACGTCGCCGGTCTTGGGGATCTCAGCTTGGAACAGGTGCGCGGTCACCGCGAGCGCGTCGTTGAAAGTGCAGGGGTCCACACGCTGGGCCCAGATCGCTCCGGTGTGCCCGTCCTCGCACCGCGGCAGTCCCCGGAACGTCTTGTAGATCACGTGCTCGTGCTCGGCGGCGAACTTCCGGGCTGCTTCTACGTCGTTGGTGACCAGTGTTGGCGGAATCTGAAGACCGAGTTCGACGAACCGCTGAAGCTGGGCGGGCTTGAAGTCGGCCCGGGTGACGGCAGCCGGGTGGTTTACGTACAGCGCGGCGTGCAGGTTGTTCAGGACGCCGCCGAGCCCGTGCCTCGCCTCGGCGGCCGCGAAGTCCCGCTGTTGCTGAGGCAAGTGCTCGAACGCGGCGGCGTACGGGGTCGGGCGGCGGTAGTAGACCGCCGCCAACTCTCCCACCTCCACCTCCCGGCTCGCCGTCCGCAGTTGCCCGCCCCAGGCGGGCGAGCCCGCGTCGATGCGGGCGGCGAAGGTCAGGCCCGGCCCGATGTCGGCCGGGTCTGCGCGCACGACAGGCACCTCACGCTCGTTCAGCGCGGCGATGACCCAGTCCGCGGTGAGGTCTTCCAACGCGGTGACGACGAGGACGGTGGAGGCCATCGGTCAGTCCGACTCGTAGTCGGTGGTGTTGTCGTCCTGCGTCTGCGACTGCGGGCTCTGCCCGTCGCTGCCCCCGGAGACAGACGCGGTGCCGGTCGTCTTGGACGTGCCGTGCTGGCCCATCTCAACGGGCTGCCCGACGGCGTCGGTGTAGCAGGCAGTCTGCGTCGGCCCGTCCAACACCACCTGGGCGTACGACGGCGGGCTGGCTGGCAGCCGGTTGGTCACCAGCCGCATCGCCCACGGTGCCTGAGCGGTCGGAGTCACCATGCTTTCACCCCTCTCGATGAAAGGAAGCCGGTCAGCTCCCTCCTGAGGAAGAATCGGTCCCCCGCAAGGGCCTTGACCAGTACCGTAGAGGTCGCGAACCGTGGCGGAAATGCCACGCTCCGCAACCGATGGCGGGGAGGATGAGACAGCAATGGCCAGTGGATCCGGCAATCCGCACCTAGCGCTGTGGATCGCGGTGACGGGGCTGTCCCACGGGGAGATCGCCCGGCGCATCGCCGTGGCGGGCAAAGCTCAAGGCCACAAGCAGATCACGCCGGACACGACCCGCGTCAGGCGATGGATCGAGGGCGAGCGGCCACGCCCGCCGGTGCCTGCTCTGCTCGCAGAGGTCCTTTCCGAGGCAGTCGGCCAGCCGCTCACTCCCGGTGATCTCGGCTTGACGAGCAATGGTCTGTTCCTGGATGGCATTCAGCTCCCCTTACTGACAGAGGCAGCCGCTCAGGCCCTGGCCGGATGGACGCAGATGGATCTGTTCGTGAACCGCCGCGATGCCCTCAAACTTGCTGTTGGCGCCCCGCTCATCCTCGCTGCCGAGCGGATGCTCGGCGGCACCGCCCGCGCCCTCAACAACGGGCGCAAGGGCTTCGACGCTGACACCGTCACCGCCCTGGAGGAAGTCACGGGCTTCTTCACCAAAGCCGACGCATCCAAGGGCGGCGGCCTGTATCGAGCGGCGATCGTCGCCCAGCTCGCCGAGGTTGCCCGCCGCATTCAGGACGGCGTCCCCGGGAGCCTCCGCACGCGCGTGTTCGCGGCGACCGCCGACCTGGCGGCACTGGCCGGATGGGTCAGCCACGACTGCGGCCGGTACCCCGCCGCACAGCGGTACTGGAGCTACGGCACGTACGCAGCCGGGGAGGCCGGGCAGCTCGACCGCGGCGTGGAGATCGTCACCCGGATGTCCCACCAGATGATCTACCTTGGGCGCCCCCGGGATGCCCTCGGGCTCCTCGGCGTCGCCGCCAAGAAGGCCACAATGCCCGCGACACGGGCGCTGGTCGCGTCGCAGACCGGACGGGTACACGCGGCCCTCGGCGACCCGCGCCAGGCAGAGACGCATCTCGGCACCGCCGACGAGGTGCTGGCGGACGGACTCGGCGACGATGTCCCCGAGTGGGTGAGCTACTTCGACGCCGCCGAGCACGCCGGCGCCCGAGCGGTCTCCGCCCGAGACCTGACAGGGCTCGACAGCGGTCGCCGATCCGCCAGCATGCACTTCGAGGACGCGCTGCGGCTCCGCAAGCACGGGTACGACCGCGTGCAGGTGATGGACCGCCTCGGGCTTGCCGCCGCACTGTTCGACGAGGGCGAGCCGGAGCGGGGCGCGGCCGCGGCCCAGCGAGCGCTTGACGAAGCGGGTCGCGTCGACTCGACGCTCGTCGCATCCCGGCTCAACACGCTGCTGGCGGCTGCACGTCCGTACGAGACCTCCGCAGTGAAGGACGTACAGGGCAGGGCGTGGGAACTTGCCGCCGCCCGCCCGACGGCGATCGCGGCGTGACACGATCGAGCGCATGGGCAAACACTCGCGTCCTGAGCCACCGAACCAGCCGTCGCGCGCCATTCCCCGCGTCGACGCCGACGACCCGCTCGCCGCATACGGCAAGCGGCGACGTCCGCCGATGGACCAGTACCGGCGTCACCAGACTGTGCATCGTGGCGCCAGCCATCTCCGGCCGGATGAGCCGCGGGTCCTGGAGGAGTGGGACGGCTTCGCGTACCGGGTTGTCGGCACCGCCGGCAACCTCGCCGAGGCGCGGAAGTGGCTCAACGAGGTGGCTCCATGAGCGTCCGCACCCGCACCCAGACCCGCGTCTCCGCGTACGCGCTCGCCACCGACGAGGACCGGGTCCTGCTCACCCGGCTTGCGGACTCCTCCCCCGTGTTCGAGCCGGGGCTCTGGCATCTGCCCGGTGGGGGGATCGACCCCGGTGAGCAGCCCGTGGAGGCCCTGGCGCGGGAGTTGCGTGAGGAGACCGGGCTGGGACTCCTCAGCGCCCGGCTGCTCGACGCGAGGTCGTACACCGCGCACCGCCTCGGCGTCAGCACGCACCTCGTGGCGCTGTTCTACGCCGTCGACCTCGCGCCCGGCACCCCGACCGTCACCGCCGCCGACGAGAGCACCTCAGCCGTGGCGTGGCTGTCCCGTGCCGGGCTACGGGACACGATGCTGTCCCCCGCCGCCGCCGACGGCCTGCGAATCCTCGGTCCATGACACGGTGACGGCTTCGCCGACGGTGATCGCCAGCGAGCCCCGCGCGAACCGTAGGACCGCCCCGTGTGCCTCGCCCACCTCGTCGGTGAGCTCCTCCACCGCCAGGCAGGCGCCGGGCTCGGCCTGCGAGCCGATGCTCGGCAGCAGGTCCCGGTACTGCCACCGGGCGGGCGGGTGGCACCAGTACGGCACCTTGGGCCAGGTGCCGGGCCCGACGCGCAGCGTCCAGTCGGTCCACGAGGTGAACACGACGGAGTCGGCGTCGGTATCGGCGTCGCCCGGCACGATCTCCACCGCCTCCAGCGACGCCGCCGCTGTCCCGTCGCCGTCCAGGGGACAGTGGTACAGGCCGAGCAGCCTGGCCGGGGTGGTGCCTGCCAGGCCCTGCGCGGCGTTCCGGCGCTCGCGGCGGCCCTCGGGCAGCGGTTCCACCCGGGCCTTCAGCAGGTGCGGCACCGGCTGCTCTACCGCGTCGACCACGTACGACGGTTCCTCGTCGTCCGACGCGTCGACACGGCACCGCGTCACCAGGCCCTCGGGTGTGGCCGCCCAGTACGCGCTCGGTGGGAACCACTCGGCCGGATAGACGACCGTGGTCCCCGACGCCGCCGCGAGCCGGTCGCAGAGGGTCTGCTCCGTGAGGTCGGAGGCGACTGATCCCTGTACGGAGACGTCGAGGACGACGGCCAGGTCGCCGTCGGGCAGGACGTGGTAGTCGCACAGGACAGGGGCGTCCCAGTCGCGGTCGTCCCGGACGTCGTCGTACTTGTCGGCCACGTCCACCGACTCGACCGGCACGTTCAGGACGGTGGCCAGCGCGGCGGCGAGCGCGTGCGGCTCCAGCCGGTGGACGGTGAAGAAGTCGCAGGTGAACACCCGCCCACCATGGCAGAGAGCGCGGGTCGTCGTCGGGCGGCTACAGCTCGGCGACGAGGAACTGTTCGGCCCTGGGCGGGCGCAGGCCGTCGTGGCGATCGGCGAAGTACCGAGCGGCCAGGTCGTCGGGGGATATGTGCGCGGCCTTCGTGAACCCCGCCTCCAGGGCTGCCTGCCGCATCTCGTCAGGCGCGTACAGGCTGATGAACGGGGTGCCCGACGCGGCGGCGTTGCGCATCGAGAACTCCTGGACCCGCCGCTCGTCCGGGTCGAGCATGTCGAGCGGCAGCAGGAACGTCGTGGCGAACACGGAGCCGGGTGCGAGCGCGGCGGCCTGGCGCAGCGTCGCGGTGTTGGCTTCGTGTGTGAGGTACATGCTGACGCCGGTCGACGCGACCACCGTGGGCTTGTGCGGATCGAATCCGGCGGCGGTCAGCCGCTCCCACCAGGAGTCGCCGCCCTCGAAGTCGACGGGCACCAGGGTCAGCCAGGACGGGATGTCGTAGCCGAGTTCGGCCAGGCGCTGCCGCTTCCACGCCTGCGTGCCCGGCTGGTCGACCTCGAAAACGCTGAGGCGGGAGGCGAGTTCGGGGCGCCGCTGGGCGAAGGTGTCCAGGCCCGCGCCGAGGATGACGTACTGCGCCGCCCCGGCGTCGGCGCGTTCGGCGACCAGGTCCTCGATGAAGCGGGCGCGGGCGGCCATGGAGGCGCGGACGCCGCTGATGCCCGGCATGGTCATGTCGCCGCGCTCACGCCAGTTCTGCCCGGGGTCGGCGAGCTTCAGCCCGATCTCGTCGTCGAGTACGTGGGGCGGGGCGTCGGCCTGGACGTGAAGGGCGCGCCACAGGGCGACGCGCACAGCGGTGTGGTCGGGTTCGTGCTGGTCGGAGAGGAGCTGTCCCTCAGCCATGGCGGTGTCCTTCCGTAACGTCGTTGCGCTCGTTGCCGTCATTGCCGTCGTTTCCGTCATGTGCCGTCGCTGCTGTCGTTGCCGTCGTGGAGTGGGGCCTCGAGAGCGACGATCCGCCCGTCGGGGTCGTGGACCAGCGCCTGCCGGACACCCCAGTGCGTCGGCGTGAACGGCTGGGCGAACTCCGGTGCGCGGGCGGGCGCGAAGGCCTCGGCGTCGGCCACCTTGAGCACGGGGTGGGTGGCGAGCTCGCGTTCGTGCTGCTCGACGATGAACACGTAGGGCCCGCCGGCAGGATGGGACCAGCGTCCGGAGCCGTGGTCGGTCTCCAGCACGCTCTCGAAGCCGAGCGACTTCCAGAACGCGGCGGTCGCACCGTAGTTGCGGGTCTCGACGAGGAAACCCTCGATGCCGTCAGTCGTCATGCTGCATGCCTTCCTTCCCAGCGGTTGCGACGCGCTGGAGGTACTCGGTCAGGGCCATCTCGACGATCGCGGAGAGTGACCGCTCAGTGTCGACAGCGTGATGCTTGACCTCGCGGACGAGGTCGACGGGCAGGTAGACGTTGAACTGCTTTACCTGTCTCTCGGCGGCCATGATTAGGATGCTAGCACCCTAGGTACCTACTTCGGTAGGAGCTCGGTCGGCAGGCTCTACGTCAGTAGGGCTACGTCAGTTGGGGCTACGTCAGGCCGTCGTCAGGAGCTCGTGAGAATGACGAGTCGCTGAGTGGCCCGGGTCATCGCGACATAGCGGTCGACCGCTCCTTCGATCCCCTCGCCGAACGCCTCCGGGTCGACGAGGACGACCAGGTCGAACTCCAGCCCCTTCGACAGCTCCGGGGACAGCGACCGGACGCGGGACGTCGGCCGGAACGTGGGGTCGCCGATGACGCAGGCGGTCCCGTCGGCGTGGGCGGCGAGCCAGGTGTCGAGGATCGAGGTCAGATCCGCAGTGGATCCGTGGACGACGGGGACGCCGCCGCTGCGGATGGAGGTCGGCACGTTGGCGTCGGGAAGCACGGCTCGGATGACCGGCTCGGCCTTCGCCATGATCTCTTCCGGCGTCCGGTAGTTGATGCTCAGGGAGGCCAGGTTGATCCGGTCGAGCCCGACCCGCTCCAGCCGTTCCCGCCACGACTCCGTGAACCCGTGCCTGGCCTGGGCGCGGTCCCCGACGATGGTGAAGCTCCGGGACGGGCAGCGGAGCAGCAGCATCTGCCACTCCGCGTCGGTGAGTTCCTGGGCCTCGTCGACGACGATGTGCGCGAACGGGCCCGCGAGCAGGTCGGGTTCGACGGTGGCCAGTTCGGACTCGTCGACCAGGCTGACCTGGGCGTCCTGGCCGCGCAGCATCGTCACCAGGCCTTCGCCGTCGTCACCGTCGGCGCCGGAGTCGGCCGCGGCCTCGATCAGGTTGTCGACGACCTGCGCCATGCGCTCGCGCTGGGCGGCGAGGACGGCCTTGTGCCGGCGCTTGCGCCGGGCCGCCTCCGGGTCGCCGAGCCGCTGCCGCGCCGCGTCCAGGAGCGGCAGGTCGGACACCGTCCAGGCCTGGGGGACTTCCTTGCGCTGGAGCTTGCGCACCTCGTCGGGGCTGAGCCAGGGGGCGCACATCCGCAGGTAGGCGGGTACCGACCACAGGTCTCCGACGAGGTCGGCCGCTTCGAGCAGCGGCCACGCGCGGTTGAGGGTCGTGGTCAGCTCCTCGTCGTGCAGCAGCGATCTGCGGAAGAGGTCGGGCGATACGTCATCGCCGTCGTGCTTGTCCATCAGGATCGCGACCAGTGCCTCCCAGATCTGCTCGCGCGCCTCGTTGTGCGGAGTACCTGGTTCCGCTGCGTCGAACGCCTCGGCCCAGTCGTCGGCGCTCAGCCGGATGTCGGACCAGTCGGTCGTGACCGTCATCCCCTCGGTGGGCGGCTCCTCGTAGAACCTGACGGCCGTCTCGATCGCCTTCACCAGGTTCGCGGACGACTTCAGGCGGGCCACGTCCGGGTCGGTCTCGATCGCCGCCGCGGCTCCCTCGGCAACGAGGTCCCGCAGGGTGCAGGTCTGCACGCCCTCCTCTCCGAGGCTGGGCAGGACGTCGGCGACGTAGGACAGGTAGGGCCGGTGGGGACCGACGAACAGCACGCCGCCCCGGCGGTGACCGAGGCGAGGGTCGGAGTAGAGGAGGTAGGCGGAGCGGTGCAGGGCGACGACGGTCTTCCCCGTGCCCGGACCGCCGTCGACGACGAGAGCGCCGCGGGAACCCGCGCGGATGATGGCGTCCTGGTCGGCCTGGATGGTGCCGAGCACGTCTCGCATCCGTTCCGACCGGTTGCCGCCCAGGCTGGCGATGAAGGCGGACTGGTCGTCGAGCGCGGCGTGCCCGGCGAACCCGTCCGAGGTGAACACCTCGTCCCAGTAGTCGCTGATCCGGCCGCGGGTCCAGCGGTACCTGCGGCGGCTCGCCAGACCCATCGGGTTGGCGTGGGTGGCTCCGAAGAACGGCTCGGCCGCCGGGGAGCGCCAGTCGATCAGCAGCCGACGGCCCGCGCTGTCGGTGAGGCCGAGTCGTCCGACGTACACGGGCTCGGGGTCGTCCGCGCTGACCATGTGCCCGAGGCACAGGTCCAGGCCGAAGCGCCGCAGTGCGCGCAGGCGAGCGGTCAGCCGGTGGATCTCCACATCCCGGTCCATCGCCTGCCGGCCCGTGCCACCGGGCGCCCTGCGCTCGGCGTCGAGTTGGGCGGACACATCGGCGATCGTCTGCTCAAGGCTCTCCGCGATGGCCGCGAAGTGCCGCTCGTCGCCGGCGATCAGCGTCGGGTCGGCCTTGGGGGAAAGGTGGTCGGGAAGGTCGAACACGCTGGTGGTCAGGGGGGTCACGTCATCAGCTCCGATGTGAGGTCGCTTGCGACCATGGCGCGCGGCAGGTGGTGGTCGGTGATCCTGCGTGGTGTCGGTGATCCCGCGTGGTTCACGCGGAGGCCGGCGGCCTTTCTCCGCTGATCGCGTCGAGCAGCAGCCTCGCGGCCACCGTCGCCCCGTCGCTGCGAACCGTGTCCGCCACGGCGGCCGCTCGCGCGCGGGTCTCGGGGGTCAGGGCCGTTTTGAGCGCGGCCGACAGGGACGCGAAGGTCGGCGTCGGCCCGTCGTGTGCCGCGCCGATGCCCAGGTCGGCCACCCGGCCCGCCCAGTACGGCTGGTCCGCCACCTGGGGCACCACCACCTGGGGCGCACCGGCCCGGGCGGCCGTCGTCGTGGTGCCCGCGCCGCCGTGGTGCACGACGGCGGCCACCCGGCCGAACAGTGCCTGCTGGTTGACCTCGCCGACGGCGAAGCAGTCGTCGTGGTCGTCGATCAGGGCCAGGTCGGCCCAGCCGCGGGCGACGAGTACGCGGCGGCCCTGCGCGCGCACGGCGTCGACGGCCGCCCGGGCGGCATCCGGCGAGGCGTGCAGGGGCATGCTGCCGAAGCCCACGTACACCGGCGGCTCACCTGCGTCCAGGAACGCCACCAGCTCTGCCGGCAGCGGGCGTTCGTCCGGCAGGATCCACGCGCCGGTCTGCACGACGTCGAGCTCCGCCGTCCCCTGCCACGGGTCCAGGACCGGGTCCGTGGCCAGCCACGGCCGGTCGCCGAGGACGTGGGCGCGGACGTCGTCCACCGGGGGCAGGCCGATCGACGCCCGGTTGGCGTTGAGCGCCTCGCCGAACAGGGCGTTGATGGTCCGGGCGTCCAGGTCCCACAGCACCCGATTGTCGGTCACGTCCGCCGGCAACGGCCGGCCCGGATACTCCAGCGGCCGTCGCCGCGGCGACGGCAGGGTGAGCTGTTGGAAGGTCACGGACACGGACGGGACGCCCAGCTTCTCGGCCACCGTCCGCGCGCCGGCCGCGGCCGGCGTCGCACCGGTCGCCACGACCACGTCGCACCCCTGCGCCGCCGGGACGACCACGTCCAGCAGTCCGGCGATCAGCTCGGCCGCGCGCCGGGGCAGGTCCGCCGCGGACAGTTGCGGCGCCGCCTTCATGAGCGCGCGCGCCGACGGGCCGAAGGGCACCAGCTCCACGCCGACACCTGCCAGCAGCTCCGCGAACTCCTCGTCCGCCGGCGCGCACACCCGCACCTCCGCGCCGAGGTCCCGCAACCGCACCGCGAGCCCCGCCATCGGCTGGACGTCCCCGCGCGACCCATACGTCGACAACACCACACGCACTGTGCAACCCCCGTTTTTCGCGATTCCGGCTCAGGCCGGAGATGGCTTAGGCCGGAGATTCTGCGGCATGCCCGGGGCCTTGCCGCAAGCCCCCGGTGCGCTATAAGTTGAGAGTGGCAAGGAGTGGGTGACCTCCTTGCCTTTGCTTTTTGTCGGGCCTTTTCCGCCCGGTTCTCGTCGATGCCTCCCCGATGCCTCCCAACGGGTGCCGCCAAGTGGCCCGCGGCGGCGCACCGCGTCAGGCTGGTGGGCGACGACGTCGCGAGGGGCGTACACATGGCTGACAAGACCGTGAATGGCGCCCGGCTGCGGCGCGATGACCTCAGGTCCCTGTTCACCCCGTCGGTGACCGGCTCCGAGCGGATCGGGCTGGAGATCGAGAGCGGCGTGGTCGATCCGGAGACCGGGCTCGCCGCCCCGTACGAGGGGAGGAACGGGGTCAAGGCCGTTCTGGAGGCGGTGCTCGCCGAGTGGGGCGGGGAACGCCTGTACGACGCCGGGCTGCTGACCGGTGTGGAGCTGGCGAACGGGGCGCAGATCACGCTGGAGCACGGCGGCCAGCTGGAGTACTCGTCCGTCCCGGTCGACGGGCTGGCCGCGGCCGTGGACGACATGCACGGCATGCTGGAGCGGCTGGCGGAGCTCGCGGGCCGCTTCGGGCTCGCGCTGATGCCCGGCGCCCTGCTCCCCTTCGACCGGGTCGAGACCGCCCCCTGGGTGCCGAAGGTCCGCGGGGCGGTCATGCGGGAGTTCTTCGCCCGCATCGGCGAGCCGGGCAGCGGGGGCCGCAGACGATGGCGATGTCGCTGTCCGCGCAGGTGCACCTGGACTATCTCTCCGAGGAGGACTTCGGCCGGAAGCTGCGCATGCTGGTGGCCGCGTCGTCCGTGGTCTCCGCGCTGCTCGTCAACTCGCCGCTCAAGGAAGGCCGGTCGAACGGGCTGCTGTCGCACCGGTCGCACGGCTGGCTGCGGATGGATCCGCGCCGCAGCGGCGTCCTGCCGCCCGCGCTGCGCGGCGACGTGAGCGCCGACGACGTCATCGACTGGGCGCTCGGGGTCCCCATGATCTACTACCCGGACCCCGGCGGCACGTTCCGGCCCGCGCCCGACCGGCCCTTCGGCACGATCCTGCGGCACGGCTTCGACGACGGTTCTCTGCCGACGTACGGCCACTGGGTCTGCCACATGTCGCAGATCTGGACGGTGGTCAGGGTGCGCCGGACCCTGGAGCTGCGCGCCGGGGACGGCCCGCCGTTCCCGTACGTCGCGGCCGTACCGGCGCTGTGGGTGGGGCTCGCGTACCACCCGCCGTCGCGGGAGGCGGCCTGGGAGCTGCTGCGGGACTACAGCGTGGCGGAGCACAGCGCGGCGATGGCGGAGCTGCCGGCCGAGGGACTGCGCACCATGCTCGGCGGCGAGCGCGTCCACGAGCTCGCGGCGGAGCTGGTCCGGCTGGCCCGGGCCGGACTGCTGGCCCGGGTGGCCGCCGGTCTGGAGCCGCGGAAGGTGGTGTTCTACCTGGATCCGCTGGACGAGGTGCTGGCGACGGGGAGGACGTTCGCCGAGCAGTGCCGGGACCGCTGGGAGACGGACCTGCGGCGCGACCCGCGCCGCTACGTGGACGCGTTCCGCGTCTGAGCCGACGTGCCGCGTCATATCGCATGAAGCAAAGCCCGGTCCGCCATAAATGCTATTGCCAGGCTACTTGAGGAGCTTTTAGGTGCCTGCGTTTACGGTTCCACTCCCCGGGGAAATCTGAGCGACGTCAGTTCGCCGCCATGGCCTCCCGCAGGCTCCTGGGGCGCAGATCGGTCCAGTTCTGCTCAACGTACTCCAGGCACTCGGCCCTGGCCGCCTCACCGAAGACCACCCGCCATCCTGCGGGCACCTCGGCGAACGCCGGCCACAGGGAGTTCTGCTCCTCGTCGTTTATCACCACGTAGAAGCGGCCGTCCTCGTCATCGAATGGGTTCGTGCTCAACTGCCGATCGGTGTCGTCCTGTCGACAGGACACCCGGCGTCCACAGCGCCCCTGGAATGCTGACGCCAGCGTAGGACCGTAGGAACTCGACCGCCAACGTCACGAGGGCGCAACGAGGCATTGGAATTCGTCGCCGAGAACGCCAACGGGCGGCGTACGCCGACGTGGTGTCGGAGTACGCCGCCCTGGGGCGGGTCGAGTCGCGGGAGGCAGCCCCCGCGCTGATATGGCGATTACTTCGGGTCGCGGTTGAACGTCGAGGTCGACCAGAAGTAGCCGAGCGCGGTCAGGCCCACACACCAGACGACGGCGATCCACCCGTCGTTGCCGATCTCACTGCCGAGCAGCAGCCCGCGCAGGGTCTCGATGACCGGCGTGAACGGCTGGTATTCGGCGATCGGCTGGAACCAGCCGGGCATGGAGTCGACCGGGACGAAGGCGCTGGAGAACATCGGCAGCAGGATCAGCGGCATCGCGTTGTTGCTGGCGGCCTCGGCGTTCGGGCTGATCAGGCCCATGCCGACGGCGATCCAGGTGAGCGCCAGGGCGAACATCGTGACCAACCCGAACGCCGCCAGCCACTCCAGAGCGGTCGCGTCCGTGGACCGGAAGCCGATGGCCACGGCGACCGCGCCCACGAGGACCACGCTCATGATCGACTGCAGCAGGCTGCCGACGACGTGCCCGATGAGCACCGAAGGGCGGTGGATCGCCATCGTGCGGAAGCGGGCGATGATGCCCTCGCTCATGTCGTTGGAGACGGACACCGCGGTCCCGACCACGGTGCTGGCGATGGTCATCGGCAGCAGGCCCGGGACGATGTAGGCGACGTAGTCGGAGCGGTCCGGAGCACCGCCGATGCCCGCGCTCATCGTGTCGCCGAAGATGTAGACGAAGACCAGCAGCAGCATGATCGGGGTGAGCAGCAGGTTCAACGTCAGCGACGGGTAGCGCCGAGCGTGGAGGAGGTTGCGGCGCACCATCGTGGACGAGTCGCGCAGGGTGAGGGAGAAGGAGCTCATCGGACGGTCTCCTTGGACTGGCTGGGGACGCCGGTGCTGCCGGTCAGGGCGAAGAACACGTCGTCGAGGTCGGGGGTGTGCACGGTCAGCTCGTCCGCCTCGATGTCGGCGGAGTCCAGCCAGTCGAGGATGGAGCGCAGCTCGCGCTGGCTGCCGTCGCTGGGGATCTGCAGCGCCAGCGCCTCGTCGTCCCGGGTGGCCTCGCGCAGCGCGGAGGCGGCCGACTGGTATGCCGCCGGGTCGGAGAAGCGGAGCCGGACGTGCCCGCCGGGGATGAGCCGCTTGAGCTCCTCGGCGGTGCCTTCGGCCGCGAGCTTGCCGTTGTTGAGCACGGCGATGCGGTCGGCGAGCTCGTCGGCCTCGTCCAGGTACTGGGTGGTGAGGAAGACGGTGACGCCGTCCGTGACCAGCTCGCGGATGATGCGCCACATGTTGTGGCGGGAGCGGGGGTCGAGGCCGGTGGTCGGCTCGTCGAGGAAGATGATCCGCGGGTTGCCGACCAGCGTCATGGCGATGTCGAGGCGGCGCTTCATGCCGCCGGAGTAGGTGGAGGCGGGCTTCTTCGACGCCTCCACCAGGTCGAAGCGCTCCAGCAGCTCGGCGGCGACCCGCCGCCCCTCGCGCTTGGACAGGTGCTGCAGGTCCGCCATGAGGAGCATGTTCTCCTCGCCGGTGATCAACCCGTCGACGGCGGAGAACTGCCCGGTGACACCGATCGCCGCGCGTACCGCCTGCGGGTCGGCGGCCAGGTCGTGGCCGCTGACGTGGATCTCGCCGGCGTCGGCGGAGATGAGCGTGGAGAGGATCTTGACGGCCGTGGTCTTGCCGGCGCCGTTCGGGCCGAGCAGCGCGAAGACGGTGCCTGCCGGGATGTGCAGGTCGATCCCGTCGAGGACGCGCTTGTCGCCGTAGGACTTGCGCAGGCCGACGGCGGAGATGGCGGCGGGCGGGGTCTGACCGTCACCCCGCCTGGGCGTGGGCATGACAGAAGAAGGCATGGGGCCCTCCCGTTCGAAGGCTGGAGTGGCAGGGGAATCAGGGGGTTGCGGTTGGTGCGGGGGAGGGGGCCGTTCAGACCCGGGCGCGGAGGATGTCGATGTTGCCGTACCGGGTGCGGGCGCGGACCTCGACGGTGTCCGCGGCATCCTCTGGGGCCTCGGACGCGGGGAGCGCGTTGCGCACCTGGCCGGAGCCGGAGTTGACGTCGAGCCAGGCGGCGGTGCCCTCGCGGATGCCGACCTCGATGGCGCCGTAGGAGGTCTCCAGCTGAACGGTGCCGCGGGCCACCTCGTTCACGCGCACGGTGCCGTGGGCGGTGGTGGCGGTGACCGAGTCCTCGGCGCGCGCGATGTCGATGTCGCCGTTGGCGCCGCTCACCCGCAGCTCGCCGGTCGCGGCGCCGACAGTCGTGGTGCCGTGCGAGTTCTTCAGGACGGCGGGGCCGTCGACGAAGCCGACGCGCAGGCTGCCGGTGCTGGTGGTGATCTCGGCCCTGCCCTCGACCCGGTCCACGGTGACCGAGCCGTGCGACGCCTCCAGGCGCAGCGGGCCGGTGGTCTCGAGGCGGACGTCGCCGGACGAGGTCTTCACGTTGACCTCGCCGAGCCAGCCCTCACCGAGCACCTGGGTCCAGGCGCCGGTCATGTCGATGCGCGAGCCCGCGGGCAGTTCGACCGCCACGTCGACGATGCCGGAGCGGCCGAACAGGCTGGACTTGGGCGTCCTGACGGTCAGCACGCCGCTCGCGTAACCGACCTCGGTCTGCTCGGCCGTCCGCACGTCCAGGTCCTTCTTCGGGTCGCGGGGCCGCACCTGGACGACGGTGTCGAGGCGCTTGCTCGCGGTGAACTGGATGGAACCGGCCTCCACGTGGGCGGTGACCGAGATCGGTTCGGGAGTGTCGAAAGAAGGCATGGCTGTCCCGTCCTCTTGAGTCTTTGGGGCGTCCCCGCTGGTGGGACGTGGTGTGGGTGAAGTGGTGCGGGCGGGGGCGCGGCTAGCGCACCCAGCCCGTCATGCTCTGTCCGACGGTCTGGGTCTTCCCCGTCGTACGCGGCCGCGTGCCACTGCCGACCGCGGCCGAGGCGGCCCGCACCAGCCACGCGTTGACCGACAGGCCCTCGCGGCTCGCGGCCTCCTCGACGCGGGCCTTGAGGGAGGCCGGCAGACGCAGATTGACGCGGGCGGTGCCACCCTCGTCACCTTCGGCGGGAGCGGTGAGCGGTTCGACGGGCGCGGTCGGCTCCGCGGGGGCGCCGCTCTCGGCGGGCGGCAGCGTCAGCACGAAGTCGGGGTTGAGCCCGCGCAGCCGAACCTCGACCGAACCGGGGGCGAGCTCACGGGTGAGCTCGTCCATCGCGGCGGAGAGCACGTCGAGCATGGTCAGACGGGTCACCGACTCCAGGGGAGCGGTGAGCCGGTCGGCCAGCTCGCGGGCATCGTCCCCACCGGCTGCGGCGGCCACCGTGAGTTCACGGCGGAGAGTGTCGACATACGGGGCGAGGTCCATGACCTCATCATGGCACCACAACGGTGTCACATGCAAGCCGGAGTGGCACCCCCTGCCGGGCGGACCTACGGAAAGCCGCCCTGACCTGCGGAAACGCGAGGAGGGCGATGGAGCCCTCGTGGCGCCATGCGCACCCTTTGCGCCCTCAGGAGCATCCCATCGCGCCGGTCGGCACTGGACGGCGCCAGGTGACACCACCCGGCGCCAGGCGGCGCCACTCGGCGCCAGGTGGTGCGAGGTGGCGCCATGTTCCCCGCATGGCTCCGCCCCGGACCCCCACTTGGCCCAGGGCGGAACCCGTATCGCGGCGCAGCCGTACCACTACCGGCTACCGGCTACCGGCTACCGGCTACCGGCTACCGGCTACCGGCTACCGGCTACGCGAAGCGCTGGGCCGTCCCGCCGTCGCACTTCTGCAACCGCAACCGGTCCTTCGCCGACGCCAGCGTCAGGCACAGGTCCTGCGCCGCGGCTGGGCGGAGAGTCCCGGAGACGCGGGTGAACCTCTGGTTCGTACCGCCGTGGCAGTCCCACAGGACCACCGCCGCGCCCGCCGTGTACGTGCCCTCCGGCACGTCCACGCACCGGTCCTGGCTCAGCTCCGTGTGCAGGGAGCCGCGGGCCGGGTCGTACCACCAGCCCTGGTTGCGGCCGCCGTGGCAGTCCCAGCCGCCCACCGCCGTGCCGTTGCGGCTGGACGCCGCCGTCGCGTCCACGCAGCTGCCCGTCGCCTCGTTGCGCAGTGGCCGGTACTTGTCGTCCCAGGCGCCCGCGAAGAGCACGGGCTTGCCGCTGGAGGCGGCATCCGCGCAGCTCGCCTCCCGCAGGCCGGAGTTGTACAGCTGCGTGAGGCAGGAGGCGAAGGCGGCGTGGCCGCGGGCGTTGGGGTGGAAGGACTGGCGGACGGAGTTCTCGTTCGGCGGGAAGGGGTTGGCGACGTCCACGTACAGGCCGCGGGCGAAGGTGTTGTCGCTGCACACCTCGTGCCCGTGGAAGAGCCGGGAGTTGTCGAGGTAGATCGCGCCCGTGTTCCGTGCCGCCTGCCGCATGCCGCGCTCGAAGGCCGGGACGGCGGTGTTGCGGCCCCAGGCGCTGTCGGAGGTGTAGCCGGTGCAGCCGCCCGGCAGCTTGCCGGGGTAGTCCGGGTTGTCCTCGAAGTCGGGGCCGATGGGGCTCGGGTAGCCCATGACGACCAGCTTGTAGTCCCCGTCGGCGTATCCGGCGCCGCGCATCACGGTGCGCAGGTCCCGTACGGTCGCCTCGACCTTGGGCACCAGCGCGTCGACGCGGGCCTGCCAGCCGGGCGCGTACTTGGGTTCGCACGCGCCCTGGAGGGTGAACCAGCGCACCACGCAGTCGGTCATGACCGGGCCGAACTGGAGGTCGTCGTTGGCGCCCGCGACCAGCAGCACCATCTTGATCTTCGTGTTGCGGGCCTTGACGGCGAGGTTGTCGCTCTGCACCAGCTCGTCCGGGTACTGCTTGCCGCCGCCGATCCGGATGTTCCCGGTGTACGCGCCGGAGCAGGCGACGTTGTACGTGACGTCGGCCGGGATGCCGGTGCGGTGGACGGCGGCGTCGGGCGAGCGGTGGCACCAGTTGTCGGGGCCGTTGGTGCCGGGTTCGTAGGTGCCCACGCCCTCGCCGGAGATCTCGCTGTCGCCGAGGGAGACGAGGGACGTCCTGCGCTGGTCGAGGGGGCGCTCGGCCGGGTCTCCGTAAAGCTTCGTCGCCTCCGCGGCGCGGATCTTCTCCAGCTCGGGCGGGAGGGGGGTGGGGGCGGTGGCGGTGGCACGGGGGGCGGGGGTGTCGTCGGCGGCGGCCTGGGGCGCCGCGTAGGCGCCGCCGAAGGCCACCGCGCAGGCCGCGACGGCCACCAGGGTGGAGCGCACGCTGTGTCGTGTCCGATGCATGGTGCTGCCTTCCCGGTATCGGTGTTACCCCGGGTATTTACTGGCAGGTAGCGGTGGTTGGGAATACGTCGGACAAGACAAGTGCTCAGCTTTTTGAGGAGGTCGGTGACGATGACCAAGAACGAGGACGGCGGCAGCCGGTACCGGATCGAGCACGACTCGATGGGCGAGGTGCGGGTGCCCGCCGACGCCAGGTGGCGGGCGCAGACCCAGCGCGCGGTGGAGAACTTCCCCGTCAGCGGGCAGCGTCTGGAGCGGGCGCACATCGAGGCACTGGCCCGGATCAAGGCGGCCGCCGCCGCGGTCAACGCCGAGCTGGGCGTGCTCGACAAGGACGTGGCGGAGGCGGTGCGGGAGGCGGCCGCCGAGGTCGCCGAGGGCCGCTGGGACGACCATTTCCCCGTCGACGTCTTCCAGACCGGCTCCGGCACGTCCTCCAACATGAACGCCAACGAGGTCATCGCCACGCTCGCCACCGAGCGCCTGGGCCGCGAGGTGCATCCCAACGACCATGTGAACGCCAGTCAGTCCTCCAACGACGTCTTCCCGTCCTCCATCCACATCGCCGCCACCGCCGCCGTCACCCGCGACCTGGTCCCGGCCCTGGAGCACCTGGCCGAGGCGCTGGAGCGCAAGGCCGCCGAGTTCGCGGACGTGGTGAAGTCGGGCCGTACGCACCTGATGGACGCCACGCCGGTGACGCTCGGTCAGGAATTCGGCGGATACGCGGCCCAGGTGCGGTACGGGGTGGAGCGGCTGCGGGCGGCGCTGCCCCGGCTCGCCGAGCTCCCGCTGGGCGGCACCGCCGTCGGCACCGGCATCAACACCCCGCCGGGCTTCTCCGCCGCGGTGATCGCCGAGGTCGCCCGCGCCACCGGGCTGCCGCTCACCGAGGCCCGCGACCACTTCGAGGCGCAGGGCGCCCGCGACGGGCTGGTGGAGACCTCGGGCCAGCTGCGCACCATCGCGGTCGGACTGACGAAGATCTGCAACGATCTGCGCTGGATGGCCTCGGGCCCGCGCACCGGGCTGGCCGAGATCGCCCTCCCCGACCTCCAGCCCGGCTCGTCGATCATGCCGGGCAAGGTCAACCCGGTGATCCCGGAGGCGGTGCTGATGGTCGCCGCGCAGGTGGTCGGGAACGACGCCACGGTCGCCTGGGCCGGCGCCTCCGGCAACTTCGAGCTCAACGTGATGCTGCCGGTGCTGGCCAAGAACGTGCTGGAGTCGGTCAGGCTGCTGGCGAACGCCGCGCGGCTGCTCGCCGACCGTACGGTGGACGGGATCACGGCCGACGCCGAGCGCGCCCGGGAGTACGCCGAGTCCTCGCCGTCGGTCGTCACCCCGCTCAACCGCTACATCGGGTACGAGGAGGCGGCGAAGGTCGCCAAGAAGTCCCTGGCCGAGCGGAAGACCATCCGCCAGGTGGTTCTCGAGTCGGGTTACGTCGACCGCGGCCTGCTCACGCGGGAGCAACTGGACGAGGCGCTGGACGTGCTGCGGATGACCCACCCGTAACCGCAGCGGATGACCCGCCCGTAACCGCAGCGCATGACCCGCCCGTAACCGCTGTGCATGACCCGCCCGTAGCCGCTGTGCATGACCCGCCCGTAGCCCGGGAGATCCCCGTAGCCCTGGAGATACCCGTAACCTCCCGGATACCCGGATCTGCGGTTTGCGTCACGGCGCGGCGAGGTGGGCGCACCTAAGATCTGCGCATGACAGCGGACACGGTGGAGACGACGGACACGGCGGGCGGCGGCGGCAGATCCTGGGCGCCGGGGGAGCACATCCTGTGGCGCTACCGCGGCAACGCCACCGACCGGATCCACATCTGCCGTCCGGTCACCGTCGTCCAGGACACCGCCGATCTGCTCGCCGTGTGGCTGGCGCCCGGCACTCCCTGTGTGAAACCGCAGCTCGCCGACGGTACGTGGGTGCACCGCGAGCCGCTGTCCACCCGCTACACCAAGCCGCGCACCACCGTGCCGTGCCGCTGGCTGGGCACCGGCGTGCTCAAGCTGGCCCGGCCCGGCGAGCCGTGGTCGGTCTGGCTGTTCTGGGAGCCGGGCTGGCGCTTCAAGAACTGGTACGTGAACCTTGAGGAGCCGCGCCTGCGCTGGAGCGGGGGCATCGACTCGGAGGACCACTTCCTGGACATCGCGGTCTACCCGGACCGCGGCTGGGAATGGAAGGACGAGGACGAGTTCGCGGCCGCGCAGCGGGCGGGCCTGATGGCCCCGGAGCAGGCGGAGCGGGTCCGGGCCGCGGGCCGGGCCGCCGTCGACCTGATCGACTCCTGGGGGAGGCCGTTCCGGGAGGGCTGGGAGGACTGGCGGCCGGACCCGCGCTGGTCCGTTCCGTCGCTTCCCGCCGACTGGGATCGCACGCCGGCGCACATGAGGTCGTGAACGGGGGCATGAACCTCTTGCTGCGCCCCTGTGTTTCAAACGTAGGATCGTCATCCAGAAGGCTGCGCAGACAGGAAAAGAGACATCAGGCACAACTCACGGGCGTTGCGGATCATTTGACGCACGGTCACAGGAGGGGCTCAGTCGTGAGTGGTGACGGCGACTATGACGACGACGGCGGCGGCTCCGCCTCCGGCGACGGCCGGGCGTACACGGGGTACGAGGGGTACGACGGCTACGGGCGGCTCGCGCTGGACCGAGCCGGTCAGGCGGAGGCGTTCGACGCCATCGGCGACCGCTACGACGAGGCTTTCCCGCACAAGGAGGGCCAGGTCGCGGTCGGCCGCTGGCTGGCCGAGTCCCTCGCGCCCGGCTCCCGGGTGCTCGATGTCGGCTGCGGCACCGGGCTGCCCACGGTCCGTCAGCTCACGGACGCCGGCCACGAGGTCGTCGGGATCGACATCTCCCCCGGCATGCTGACGCTGGCCCGGGAGAACAACCCGGGCGCCGCCTTCCACCGGGCGGACCTGGCCGATCTGCGCCCCGGTGGCGGGTACGGCCCCGGCGGGGCGCACGACCTCGGGCGCTTCGACGGAATCGCCGCGTTCTTCTCGCTGCTGATGCTGCCTCGGGCGGAGATTCCGCACGCGCTGCGGACACTGCACGGGCTGCTGAGACCTGAGGGGCTGTTGGGACTCGCGATGGTGGAAGCCGACGTGGACGACTTCGCGATCCCGTTCCTGGGCAACACGATCCGGGTATCCGGTTACCTGCGGGACGAACTGCGGCAGGTCGTCGGTGACGCGGGCTTCGAGGTGACCGGGGAGGAATCGCACGCGTACGCCCCGGCGAGTACGGACGTACCGCCGGAGATCCAGCTCTTCCTGCATTGCCGACGACGTGCCTGACACAGCGTGCGCCCGAGCGAGAAGGGCGCACAGCCCCGGACGGATGGAAACCCACGCGTGACGGAGCACTCGACTCCCCCGAATGAACGGCAGGCCGCCGCACCTGCCGCGACCTCGCGCGCCTCGGACAGCCCGAGTGCCGCGAGGTACGACGAAGCGCACGGCGCGGTCCCGGACCCGCGCGGTGCGCTGCAGCGGCCTGCCCGGGCCCCCACGAGGCCACGCCTCGCCCCGGCCCGGCCGCGCCGGCGGCGCCCGCACCGGCGGCGCCCGCGTCGGCGAGCCCGGCGCCGGTGCCGGCACCGTCGCCGGCACCCCGGCGGGAGCACAGCACCCCGCAGGGCGAGCGGGACTGGGCCCCGGAGGGCCCCGCGGCGGGTGGCGAACGGACGCGGGCCCCGGAGCGCGGTGCCTCGGGCGACGAGCGGCCCCGGACCCGTAGGCGCGCCGCCGCGGGCGATGAGCGGATGCGGGCTTCCGAGCGTGCCGCCGCGGGCGATGAGCGCATGGGGCGCCCTGAAACCGTTGCCACGGGCATCGAGCAGGCGTGGACCCGTGAGCGTGCCGCCGCAGGTGACGACCGGATGCGCCGCCCTGAACCTGCCGCCGCGGGCGACGAGCCTGCGCGGGCCCCGGAACGCGCCCCTGTGGCCGGAGGTCCGCGGCGGGACGCCGCCGCGCGGGACGGGCGTGCGGCGCGGGACGAGCGTGCCGCACGAGACGGGCGTGCGGCGCCGGACGGGCGTGCGGCGCCGGACGGGCGTGCGGCGTGGGACAACCAGGCGACGTGGGGCGACCGGGCGACGTGGGGCGACGGCGCGGCAGCGGGCGACGACGCCGACGAGCGATACCCGGCGTCCGGCGCCAGGACCGGCGCGACGCCGAGCGGACACCCGGACGAGACCGGCGGCGGCAGCCGCGGCACGGCGGGTGGTACGGACCGGCGCGGCCACGCCACCCGTGCGCCCCGGCCGGGGGGCCTGCCAGCCGCAGCCGGAGGAGGCACGGACCGCGAGGCCGCCGCACGGGCGGCGGGACAGGGGCACGGCGAGATGACCGACGACACCGGGGACGCGGAGACCGCGGAGGACCCCACCCGCCGCCGCGGCGGCGACGGTCCGGCCGACCGGGCACCGCGCCCGCCCGACGACGCCCCGAGCCGACGCCGGACGCCCCCGGGGACGCCCCGGCCCGCAGCGGCGGCTCCCGCCGCGCCCGTCGGGTCCCGCGCCCGGGTGAGGCGGGCGACGACGCCGTCGGCGGTGCCGCCGACGAGCACGGCGAGGCCGCTCCTCGTACCACTGGCGGCGCCGCCCGTACCCCCCGCGGCCGAGGGGCGCGGGCAGCCACCGGCGCGCGCGGGAACGCCCAGGGCCAAGGCGCCCGGATGCCGGACGCCGCCGCGGGGCCGTCCGGCCCCAGCGGGCGCGACGCCGAGGCAGCCGCCGCCATCACCGGCGCGAAGGGCACGCCGGACGCCGCCGGGGAACACGGCGCAGGGGCAGGCGCGCCCGACGGTCACCACGCCGGAGGCCACGGCGGGGCGGCCGACCACACCTCTGAGGAACGGCGCGCCGGGGCCGTCAGTCCCCGTACGGGTGACGAGAGCGGTGCCGCACGCCGCCCGGGTGGCACCGTCTGCGAGGCGTGCGGCGGGGCCCGCGCCGCGGGTGGGGCAGGCCCCCGCCCCGAAGGACACGACGGACGCGAAGGACGGAGCAGGCCCGAGGGCGACGAAGGGCTCCACGGCCGCGAGGAGCACGGAGCGCACGCGGATACCGCCACGCATGGCGACCCGCGCGCCGGAGCCGACACGGCCCCCGGCCAGCCCGAGGGTTCACCGACCATGCCACCGCCCGGCGGCGGCGGAATGCCGACCCCGCGCTCCGGAGCCGACACGGCCCCCGGCGGGCCCGACAGCTCGCGCACCGTACCGCCGTCCGGCGGCGGGATGCCCGCCCAGCGCGGGACAACGCCCGGTGGCCCCGACGATGCGAGCACGAGCACCATGCCCCTGGCCCAAGACGGCGGCGTGCCCGCCCCGCGCGGCACGGCCCCCGGCCGGCCCCACGGTTCACCGGCCGCGCCGCCGCCGGGCGGCGGCGCGGTGCCCGTCCCGCGTGACCGGGGCGGGGACCGGCTGCGGTTCGTCGGAGCCGCGACCCGCCGGATCGCGCGCGGGATCGACCTCGACGAGATCGTGCTCGGCCTGTGCCGGGCCACCGTGCCCACGTTCGCCGACGCGATCCTCGTCTATCTGCGCGACCCGCTGCCCGTCGGCGACGAGCGGCCGGTCGGCCCCGTCGTGCTGCGGCTGCGGCGTACCGACCGGATCCCCGAAGAGCCGGACACCGACGGGGTGCGGCTGCCGCTGCTGCCCGCGCAGCCGGACCTGTCGCCGGTGATGGCGGGCGGGCCCGCCAACGAGCTGTGCGAGGTGGAGCCGGGCGGGCCGCTGGCGGAGGTGCTGCGCGGGGTGCGGCCGGTGTTCGGGGACTCCCCCGCCGCCCGGGACGCCCTGCCGGAGCTGCTGGGCGACGGCCGGACCGTGGCGACCGGGCAGCGGACCGTCCTGGCGCCGCTGCGCGGGCGCCGGCGCGTCATCGGCGCCGCCATCTTCGTACGGCGCCCGGACCGCCCGCCCTTCGAGCCGGACGACCTGCTGGTCGCCGCGCAGCTCGCCACCCACACCGCGCTCGGCGTGGACAAGGCGGTGCTGTACGGCCGCGAGGTGTACATCGCCGACGAGTTGCAGCGCACCATGCTGCCGGACTCACTGCCGCAGCCCACCGGGGTGCGGCTGGCCAGCCGCTACCTGCCCGCCGCCGAGACGGCGCGCGTCGGCGGCGACTGGTACGACGCGATCCCGCTGCCCGGCAACCGGGTCGCCCTGGTGGTCGGCGACGTCATGGGGCACTCGATGACGTCGGCCGCGATCATGGGGCAGCTCCGTACCACCGCGCAGACCCTGGCCGGGCTCGACCTGCCGCCGCAGGAGGTGCTGCACCACCTGGACGAGCAGGCGCAGCGGCTGGGCACCGACCGGATGGCGACCTGCCTGTACGCCGTCTACGACCCGGTGGCCCATCGCATCGTCGTGGCCAACGCCGGCCATCCGCCGCCGGTACTGCTGCACCGCGGCGGCCGCGCCGAGGTGCTGCGGGTGCCGCCGGGCGCGCCGATCGGCGTCGGCGGGGTGGACTTCGAGGCGGTGGAGCTGGACGCCCCGGCGGGCGCGACGCTGCTGCTGTACACCGACGGCCTGGTGGAGTCCCGGATGCGGGACGTGTGGACCGGGATCGAGCAGCTGCGGGAGCGGCTGACGGCGACCGCCCGGCTCACCGGCCCCAACCCGCCGCCGCTGGAGCCGCTGTGCGACGAGGTGCTGGACATGCTCGGCCCCGGTGACCGGGACGACGACGTGGCGCTGCTGGCGGCCCGGTTCGAGGGGATCGCGCCGAGCGACGTCGCGTACTGGTATCTGGACCCGAAGGCGCAGACGGCCGGCCAGGCGCGGCGGCTGGCCCGCCGGGCACTGGACCGCTGGGGCCTGAGCGAGCTCACGGACTCGGTGGAGCTGCTGGTCAGCGAGGTGGTGACGAACGCGGTGCGGTACGCGGAGCGGCCGATCACGCTGCGGCTGCTGCGGACGGACGTGCTGCGCTGCGAGGTGGGGGACGACGTCCCGCAGCTGCCCCGGCTGCGCCAGGCCCGGCCGTCCGACGAGGGCGGGCGCGGGCTGTACCTGGTCAACCGGCTGGCGCGGCGGTGGGGTGCGACCCGGCTGAGCACGGGGAAGGTGGTGTGGTTCGAGTTGGGGATGCCCTCGGTGTCGTGAGGTTGCCGCGGTGTTCTCAGGCGCCGGTTGAGGTTGCCGCGCGGGCAGGGGCGGAGTTCACTCATTGTTGGACAAAACGAACTCCATCCCACCGCCCGGGAGGCGCTCGCCATGGCCGACTCCGTATCGGACGTCCCCTACACCACCAACAACGCCGGAATCCCGGTCGAGAGCGATGAGCACTCGCTCACCATCGGCCCCAACGGTCCCATCCTTCTCCAGGACCACTACCTGATCGAGAAGATGGCCCAGTTCAACCGGGAACGGGTCCCCGAGCGCGTGGTGCACGCCAAGGGCGGTGGCGCGTACGGCTTCTTCGAGGTGACCAACGACGTCAGCCAGTTCACCAAGGCCGATCTCTTCCAGCTCGGCAGGCGCACCGAGATGCTGGCCCGCTTCTCCACCGTGGCGGGCGAGCAGGGCAGTCCGGACACCTGGCGGGACCCGCGCGGCTTCGCGCTGAAGTTCTACACCGACTACGGCAACTACGACCTGGTCGGCAACAACACCCCCGTCTTCTTCGTGCGCGACCCGCAGAAGTTCCAGGACTTCATCCGCTCGCAGAAGCGCCACCCGGCCACCGGGCTGCGCGACAACGACATGCAGTGGGACTTCTGGACCCTCTCGCCGGAGTCCGCGCACATGGTCACCTGGCTGATGGGCGACCGCGGCATCCCGAAGACCTGGCGCACTATGAACGGCTACGGCTCGCACACGTACCTGTGGGTCAACGGCGGCGGCGAGCGGTTCTGGATCAAGTACCACATCAAGACCGACCAGGGCATCGACTTCCTCCCCCAGGAGGAGGCGGACCGGCTGGCGGGCGAGGACGCCGACAGGCACCGGCGCGACCTGTACGAGGCCATCGCCTCCGGCAACGCCCCCTCGTGGACGATGTACGTGCAGGTCATGCCGTTCGAGGACGCCCCGGACTACCGCTTCAACCCGTTCGACCTGACCAAGGTGTGGCCGCACGGCGACTACCCGCTGATCGAGGTCGGGCGGATGACGCTGAACAGGAACCCGGACGATTTCTTCGTCCACATCGAGCAGGCCGCGTTCGAGCCGTCGAACCTGGTGCCGGGCATCGGCCCGTCCCCCGACAAGATGCTGCTCGGCCGGCTGTTCTCGTACCCCGACACCCACCGGTACCGGATCGGCCCCAACTACGCGCAGCTGCCGCCGAACCGGCCGCACTCCCCGGTGCGGTCGTACAGCAAGGACGGCGCGATGCGCTACGAGCCGGCCCGCACCGGCGCGGTGTACGCCCCGAACTCCCACGGCGGCCCCGCGGCCGACACCGCCCGCTTCGGCGACCCGGCGGGCTGGCAGGCGGCCGGCGAGATGGTGCGCGAGGCGTACCGGCTGCACCGCGAGGACGACGACTGGGGCCAGCCGGGCACGATGGTCCGCCACGTGCTGGACGACGCGGCGCGGACCCGGCTGGTGGGGAACGTCTCCGGGCACCTGCTCCAGGGCGTGAGCCGCGCCGTCCTGGACCGCGCGATCCAGTACTGGCGCAACATCGACAAGGAGACCGGCGACCGCATCGCCGAACGCGTGAACGGCGGCTGAGCGCGGCGGGAGGGCCGGGGTAGCTTCCCCTGGCCCTCCCGCTACGGTCTTTTCCCCCGGCCCCGCCCGCTACGGTCTCTTCCCCCGGCCCCGCCCGCTACTGGCCGCCGAAGCGGTCCTGCAGGCCGTCGTCCGGGTCCGGCGACCACGTCGGGCTCGGCGGTCGCGTCGGGGTGGTCGGCGTCGGCGACGGGCTGCCGGTCGGCGTCGGCGTCGGGGTCGGCGACGGGCTGCCGCTCGGCGTCGGGGTCGGGCTCGGCGACTGGCTGGTCGGGCTCGGGCTCGGCGTCGGCGAGTGGGACTCCCGCGTACGGGTCGGCGTCGGCTTCGGCGGCGGGGCGACCGCCGCGCCCATGTCCGTGTCCAGGTCGAACTTCGACGTGGCGTCACCGCTCAGCGCCGCGTTCATGTACGCGGCCCATATCTCGGCCGGGTAGTCGCCGCCGTTGAGGCGGCCACCGCCACCGGTGCCGCTCAGCGAGACCTGCTTGCCCTTGTCGCCCTCGCCGAACAGGCCGACCGCGGTGACCAGATCCGGGGTGTAGCCCACGAACCAGGCCGACTTGTTGTCGTCGGAGGTGCCGGTCTTGCCCGCGACGTCCTGGCCGGTCTGCCGCACGGCCCGGCCGGTGCCGTCGTCGACCACGCCCGTCAGCACGGAGGTGACCGAGTCGGCCGCCTCGCGGCTGATCACCTCGTCGCCGATCGGGTCCGGCAGGTCGGCGCGCTCACTGTCGCCCTTCTCCGCCGACTTCACCAGCCGGGGGGTGACCTTCTCTCCGTGGTTGTCGAGGGTGGCGTACACCCCGGCCATGTCCAGCGGGCTGGCGCCCATCACGCCCAGCGACATCGAGGGGTGCTCGCCGAAGCCGCCCGCGTCCGCGTTCATGCCCAGGTCGACGGCGGTCTTCTTGACCTTGTCCAGCCCGACGTCCACGGCCATCTGCGCGAAGACGGAGTTGACCGAGTTGTTCATCGCCTCCTGGACGGTGATGGGCCCGTAGCTCTTCTGGTCCTCGTTGGGCGGCGCGTAGGCGGTCGTGCTGCCGACCACGGGCCGCTTGTTGGTGCCGTCGTAGATGCTGTTCGCCCGGATCGAGGCGCCGTCCTGCGTGGTGGACTCGTTCTGCAGGGCGGCCGCCAGGATCAGCGGCTTGAAGGTGGAGGCGGGCTGGTAGTCCGCGCGGGTCGCGTTGTTCCGGTAGTGCTCGGGCCAGCCCGCGCCGCCGTACATCGCGACGACCGCGCCGGTCTTGGGGTCCACCGAGGCGGCGCCCGCCTGCGCGTGCTTGTCCACCTTGCGGGCCTTGGGGTCCAGGTCGTCGGTCAGCTTCTGCTTGACCGCCGTCTCCAGGGCCTTCTGCCGATCCTTGTCGATGTTGAGCTTGATGGTCCAGCCGCCCGCCTCCAGCTCCCGCTCGGAGACGGCCCCGGAGCTGACCAGCTCCTTCTTGGCGGCCTCGACCAGATAGCCGGCCTGGCCCGCCACGCCGGGGGTCGCCTTCGGCTCCTTCGGGACGGGGAAGCGCATGTCCTTGCGCTCGTCCGCGCTCAGCCATTCCTTCTCGACCATGTTGTCCAGCACGTAGTTCCAGCGCGCCTTGACCAGCCGCTTGCCGTTGGGGCCCGCGTTCTGCCAGTCGTAGCTGCTGGGGGCCTGGAGCAGCGCCGCGAGGTAGGCGCCCTGCTTGACGGACAGCTTCTCGACGTCGACGCCGTAGTACGCGCGGGCCGCCGCCTGGATGCCGAACGCGCCGCGGCCGTAGTAGCTGGTGTTGACGTACCCCTCGAGGATCTCGTCCTTGGACATCTTCTTGTCCACCTTGAGCGAGATCACCAGCTCCCTCAGCTTCCGGGAGACCGTCTGCTCCTGGCTGAGGTAGTAGTTCTTGACGTACTGCTGGGTGATGGTGGAGCCGCCCTGCTTGCCCTTGCCGAGCAGGGTGTTGAGGATGCCGCGGGCGGTGCCGGAGACCGAGACGCCGGAGTCGGTGTAGAAGTCCTTGTTCTCGGCCGCGACGAACGTGTGCTGGACGGCCTTGGGGATCTTCGACAGCGGCACGTTCTCCCGGTTGACGTCGCCGGTGCGGGCCAGGACGGTGCCGTCGCTGTAGGTGTAGATGTTGCTCTGCGCCTCGGCCTGCTTGTTGGGGTTGGGCACTTCCACCATCAGGTACAGCGCGATGAAGGCGCCGATGATCAGGACGCACACCGACAGGAAGTAGGCGAGCAGCTTCTTCCAGGTGAAGAACCGGCGTATGCCGGCCTTCTTGCTCTTCGCCGCTCTCTTGGCGACGCGTGCGCTCTTCTTCCGCGCTCGCCGCTCGTCCGCTCGGCCCATCGCTCCTGTCGCTCCAGTCTCGTCATCCCCCAAGCCAGCTCATGAAGCTAACCCGCAAGTCCTGGCAAATAGCTACGGATCAAGGCTTTTCCGGACGTGACAATCCACACCCCGCTCCATGGGAACTGACGTACGGGGGCCGCGGGAGGTTGTGCCACGGGTTAAAGTGATATCACTTTGCTAGTTCAGCAGACCGACCCAACGGGGGACCCCATGCCTGACATCGACGCTTCGCAGGAATCGCACGGAACGCAGGAACCGCCGGTGCAGGAGCGGCCCGCGGCCAGCACGAGCGGCGGCCTCGCCCTGCTGGCCGGCCTGCTCGGCCTGGCCGCCGGCGTCCTGGCCATCGTCGTGGCCGCGTCCACGTCCCTCGCCGGAGCGGTGGACGCGGCACTCATCACCGCCGGGGTCGTGGCGATCCTCACCGCCTTCACCCTGATGTGCGGACTGAACACCCTCGCGCCCGGCGAGGCCAAGGTCGTCCAGCTCTTCGGCCGCTACCGGGGCACGCTCCGCACCGAGGGCCTGCGCTGGGTCAACCCGTTCACCAGCCGCGAGGACATATCGCTGCGCGTCCGCACCCACGAGACCGAGGTCCTGAAGGTCAACGACGCCTACGGCAACCCGGTCGAGCTGGCCGCCGTGGTGGTGTGGGAGGTCGCGGACACCGCCAAGGCCATGTTCGCGGTGGACGACTTCGTGGAGTTCGTCGGCACCCAGACCGAGGCGGCCGTCCGGCACATCGCCATCGCGTACCCGTACGACGCCCACGAGGAGGACGGACTGTCGCTGCGCGGCGACGCCGAAGAGATCACCGTCAAGCTCGTCGCCGAGCTCCAGGAGCGGGTCGCCGCCACCGGTGTACGCATCATCGAGTCGCGCTTCACCCACCTCGCGTACGCTCCGGAGATCGCCTCGGCGATGCTCCAGCGGCAGCAGGCGGGCGCGGTCGTCGCGGCCCGCCGGGAGATCGTGGAGGGCGCGGTCGGCATGGTCGAGCAGGCGCTCGCCCGGATCGCCGAAGACGGGATCGTCGAGCTGGACGAGGAGCGTAAGGCGGCCATGGTCAGCAATCTGATGGTGGTGCTGTGCGGCGACCGGGCTCCGCAGCCGGTCATCAACGCGGGCACCCTCTACCAGTGACGGACAGCCCATGACGGACGAGCGCCCCCGGGCCCGGCAGCGGCAGCGCAAGCAGGTGCTGTTACGCCTCGACCCCGCCGTACACGACGCGCTCACGCGCTGGGCGGACGACGAGCTGCGCAGCGCCAACGCGCAGATCGAGTTCCTGCTGCGCCGGGCGCTCGCGGAGGCGGGCCGACTGCCGGGGAACGCGGGCCCGATGCCGCGCCGGGGCCGTCCGCCGCGCGCCCCGACGGACGAGCCCCCCGCCCCGGCGGACGAACCCCCCGGCGAGCAGCCATCGCCCGAGCACCGCTCCACCGGGCCGCCTTCCGCCGAGTCCACCGAGTTCACCGAGTGAGCAGCCCGGCCCTCCCGCCGCACCGGCGGGAGGGCCTTCATCCTGCCTCCCCCAGCCGCCTGACCTGCGTAAACGATCTATCCCCTCCGTCTATACACATGACGTATACGCGTGGTGTAGAGTCCCCGCATGTCAATCGGCCACACCCTGCTCGGGCTGCTGGAAGCGGGCCCGCGCCACGGATACGACCTCAAGCGGGCGTTCGACGAGCGCTTCGGGCACGACCGCCCCCTGCACTACGGACAGGTCTACTCGACCATGTCCCGGCTGCTGAAGAACGGCCTCGTCGAGGTCGACGGCATCGAGCACGGTGGTGGACCCGAGCGCAAGCGCTACGCCATCACCGACGCCGGGATCACGGACGTCGAACGGTGGCTCATGCAGCCCGAGAGTCCTGAGCCCTACCTCCAGTCCACCCTCTACACCAAGGTCGTGCTGGCCCTGCTCACCGGCCGCGACGCCGCCGACCTGCTCGACGTACAGCGCGCCACGCATCTGCGGCTGATGCGCGACCTCACCCAGCGCAAGCGGTCCGGCGACCTCGCCGACCAGCTCATATGCGACCACGCGCTGTTCCATCTGGAGGCGGACCTGCGCTGGCTGGAGCTGACCGCGGCCCGCCTCGACCAGCTCGCGAAGGAAGTGCGCGCATGACCCCCGACGGATCCCTCCTGACCGCCGCGGGACTGCACAAGTCCTACGGCCCCACGCCCGCCCTCGACGGCGCGGACTTCTCCATCCACGCGGGCGAGGTCGTCGCCGTCATGGGCCCCTCCGGCTCCGGCAAGTCCACGCTGCTGCACTGCCTGGCCGGCATCGTCCGGCCCGACGCGGGCAGCGTCCGCTACGGCGGCCGTGAGCTGTCGACGATGTCCGACGCCGAGCGCAGCGCGCTGCGCCGCGGCGAGTTCGGCTTCGTCTTCCAGTTCGGCCAGCTCGTGCCGGAGCTCACCTGCCGGGAGAACGTCGCCCTGCCGCTGCGGCTGACCGGCCTCAAGCGGAAGGAGGCCGAGGCCCGCGCGGCCGCGTGGCTGGAGCGCCTGGAGGTCGACGGCGTCGCGGACAAGCGGCCCGGCGAGGTCTCCGGCGGCCAGGGTCAGCGGGTCGCCGTCGCCCGCTCGCTGGTCACCGGCCCGCGGGTGCTGTTCGCCGACGAGCCCACCGGGGCGCTGGACTCCCTCAACGGCGAGCGGGTGATGCAGCTGCTCACCGACGCGGCCCGCGACACGCAGGCCGCCGTCGTCCTCGTCACCCACGAGCCCCGGGTGGCCGCGTACTCCGACCGCGAGGTCGTCGTACGGGACGGCAAGGCGCGGGACATGGCGGGCGTCGGATGACCCGCACCGACCCCGGCCCGGTGGCCGCCCCCGCCCGGTCCGACGGCCAGGACGGCCGGATCGGCGCCGCCCGCTGGGCCGCCGACCTCGCCATGGGCGCCCGGTTCGCGGTGACCGGCGGCCGGGAGGGCTGGGCCAGGACGATCCTGACCGCGGTCGGCGTCGGACTCGGCGTCGCCCTGCTGCTGATCGCGACGTCCGTGCCGAACATGCTCTCCGCGCGCGACTCCCGCGGCGACGGCCGCGCCGCCATCCCGCCGGGGGACGTCAAGCGCGGCACCGGCACCTTGTTGGTCCACCCTGTCGGCACGTCCTTCCACGGCACCGAGATATCAGGCATGCGGATATGGCCCGAGGGCGACGAGGCTCCCGCCCCGCCGGGCCTGTCCGCCCTGCCGCGCCCCGGTGAGATGGTGGTCTCACCGGCCCTCAAGGAACTGCTCGACTCCGACGGCGCGCGCCTGCTGCGGGAGCGGTTCCAGGACCGGGTGGTCGGGACCATCGGCGACCAGGGCCTGGCGGGCCCGCAGGAGCTGTGGTTCTACGCGGGCGGCGAGCCCGGCGACAAACCCGGCGCCGGAAGCCGGATCGACCACTGGGGCATGGACCTCATGTCCGAGGAGCTCGACCCGGGCCTGGTCCTCCTCATCGTCATCGGCTGCGTGGTGCTGCTGCTGCCGGTGGCCATCTTCATCGCCACCGCCGTGCGCTTCGGCGGCGAACGCCGGGACCGGCGGCTCGCCGCGCTGCGCCTGGTGGGCGCCGACGGCCACATGACGCGCCGGATCGCCGCCGGTGAGGCGCTGTTCGGCGCGCTGCTCGGCCTCGCGGTCGGCGGCGCCCTGTTCCTCGGCCTACGGCAGCTCGCCGGCGAGGTCTCGCTATGGGACGTCAGCGTCTTCCCCTCCGACATCACGCCGTCGGGGCCGCTCGCCGCGCTGATCGCGCTGGCCGTCCCGACCACCGCCGTGGTCATCACCCTGTTCGCGATGCGCGGCGTCGTCATCGAACCGCTCGGAGTCGTACGGCACACCCGCCCCCGCAGGCGCCGGCTGTGGTGGCGGCTGGTCCTGCCGATCGGCGGCCTGGCACTGCTGCTGCCGATGACCGGCGGCGGCTTCGGCGCGAGCACCGACATGGAGAACTACCAGGTCGCCGCCGGTGCGGTGCTGCTGCTCGCCGGCACCACCGCGCTGCTGCCCTGGCTGGTCGAGGCGGCCGTCGAGCGCTTCCGCGGCGGTCCGGTCCCCTGGCAGCTCGCCACCCGGCGTCTCCAGCTCAGCAGCGGCACGGCCGCGCGGGCGGTCAGCGGCATCACCGTGGCCGTCGCGGGAGCCATCGCGCTGCAGATGCTGTTCTCCAGCGTGCAGGCCGAGAACACCGAGGACACCGGGCAGGACCCGGCCCGCGCCCAGTTCCAGTCCGCCACCACCGTGCACGACGCCGAACGCGCCCAGCAGGTGATCGAGAGGTTCCGCGCGACCAAGGGGGTCCGCGACGTCATCGGAGTCGTCGAGTCGTACGTCTCCGACCCCACCAGCAAGGCCAAGGTCGCCTACGACGTCCCGAGCGAGAACCTCACGGTCGGCGACTGCCCCACGCTGCGCGAGATCGCCCAGGTGCGCGACTGCAAGGACGGCGACGTCTTCCTCACCGACGAGTCCGACGCCCCGGAGGACGAGCGGTCCTTCGCCGTCCCCGGCGCCCGGGTCAACCTCCTCAGCGAGGGCGGAGACGGACCCCGAGCGGCAAGCGGAAGCTGTGGACCATCCCCGAATCCGCCCGCGTGGTGGGCCTCAGGCACGACCCGGCGGGCCTGATGCGCAACGGCATCCTGGCCACGCCGGGCGCCGTCAAGGTCTCCGAGCTCGACGACCCGTACGTGACCACGATGCTGGAGCTCGACCCGGACACCAAGGACGCGGTCGAGTACGCGCGCAACACCGATGCCGCCGTGGACGGGAAGATGGACGGGTACGCGATCGTCGGCACGGCGGAGAACCGCGAGTTCTCCGTGATCCGCAACGGTCTGTTCATCGGCGCGACGGCGACGCTGCTCCTGATCGGTGCCAGCATGATCGTGTCCACCCTCGAGCAACTGCGGGAGCGCAAGCGCCTGCTGTCCGTCCTGGTGGCCTTCGGCACGCGGCGCTCCACGCTCAGCTGGTCCGTGCTGTGGCAGACGGCGGTACCGGTCGTCATCGGCCTGGCGGTCTCGGTGGCGGGCGGGCTCGCGCTCGGCGCCATCCTGCTCAAGATGGTCGAGAGGCCGGTGACCGTGGACTGGTCGAGCCTGGCCACGATGACGGGCTTCGGCGCCGGGGTCATCGCCCTGGTGACGCTGGTGAGCCTGCCGCCGCTGTGGCGCATGATGCGCCCGGACGGCCTCCGCACGGAGTGAGTCGCTCCCCGGCCCCGCCCCTTCGTCAGGCGGGGCCGGCGGAAGACCACCGGAGACGGGCTGCTAGCAGGCGAAGCGCACCGGCAGCGGCTTCAGCGCCCCCCGCAGCGCGTCGGCGAACGCCCGGAACTCCTCCGCCCGCGCCGCCCCCGTCCGCATCGCCAGGCCGATCCGCCGCGACGGCGCCGGATGGCTGAAGTACCCCGTGGTGAGCTCCGCGCTGCGGCCCGTCTCGACAGGCACCGCCGTACGCGGCAGCAGCGTCACCCCGAGCCCGCCGGCGACCAGCTGGACCAGGGTGGACAGCCCGGCCGCGCTGGTGGTGCCGCGGGCGCCCTCCGTACGGCCCACCTCCCGGCAGATGTCCAGCGCCTGGTCGCGCAGGCAGTGCCCCTCGTCCAGCAGCAGCAGATCCAGCGTCTTGAGCGCGTCGCGCGGTATGTCGCCGCGCCCGCCCAGCCAGTGGTCCTTGGGCATGACCAGCACGAAGTCCTCGTCGAAGAGCGGGAGTTCGGTGACGCCCGGCGCACCCAGCGGCATCGCGAGGAGCAGCAGGTCCAGCCGCCCCTGGGCGAGGCCGTCCAGCAGTTGGGAGGTCTGCTCCTCGTGCACCTGGAGGTCGAGGTCGGGATAGCTGTCGTGCACCAGCCGCAGCACGGTGGGCAGCAGATACGGGGCGACGGTGGGGATGACGCCGAGCCGCAGCACGCCGGTGAAGGGGGCGCGCGCCGCCTCGGCCTGCTCCATGAAGTCGCCCACGGCCTCCAGGACCGTGCGCGCCCGGGCCGCCAGCCGCTCCCCCGCCGCACTGAGCAGCACCTTGCGCGTCGTACGCTCCAGTAGCTGCACCCCGAGCGCGTCCTCCAGCGCGGAGACGGCTCCGGAGAGCGCGGGCTGGCTCATGCCGATCGCGGCGGCCGCGTCGCGGAAGTGCAGGTGCTCGGCGACGGCGACGAACGCCCGCAACTGGGACAGGCTGGGCATCCGCGGTTTCCCCGCGGCTCCCCCGGCTCCATGATTCTGAGCCACTGATAACCACCTCCGATCAACATCACCAAGTCTAGCTATTTCACTGATCAATGGCTCCTGTGGCAGGGTGGTCGACGTCCAACCCCACCGGAAAGTCCGCAAGAGGGACTTTCTACGCTGCTAGGAGACCGCGTGCTCACTGTCGGTGACAAGTTCCCCGAGTACGACCTGACCGCCTGCGTCAGCCTCGACGCGGACAACGCGTTCGCGCAGATCGACCAGAAGACCTACGAGGGCAAGTGGCGCGTGGTCTTCTTCTGGCCGAAGGACTTCACCTTCGTGTGCCCCACCGAGATCGCCGCCTTCGGCAAGCTGAACGACGAGTTCGCCGACCGCGACGCCCAGATCCTCGGCGTCTCCGGCGACTCGGAGTTCGTCCACCACGCCTGGCGCAAGGACCACGCCGACCTGCGTGACCTGCCCTTCCCGATGCTGGCCGACGCCAAGCACGAGCTGATGCAGGCCTGCGGCGTCGAGGGCGAGGACGGCTACGCGCAGCGCGCCGTCTTCATCGTGGACCCGAACAACGAGATCCAGTTCGCCATGGTGACCGCCGGTTCCGTGGGCCGTAACCCCAAGGAGGTCCTGCGGGTCCTCGACGCCCTGCAGACCGACGAGCTGTGCCCGTGCAACTGGAGCAAGGGCGAGGACACCCTCGACCCGGTCAAGCTGCTGGCCGGTGAGTGAGCATGGCTCTCGATGAGCTGAAGTCCGCGCTGCCGGACTACGCCAAGGACCTGAAGCTGAACCTCGGTTCGGTGATCGGAAACGCCGAGAACACAGGGCTCCTTACGCAGCAGCAGCTGTGGGGCACGGTGCTGGCCTGCGCCATCGCCACCCGCTCGCCGCGCGTGCTGCGCGAGCTGGAGCCCGAGGCCAAGGCCAACCTCAAGCCCGAGGCGTACACCGCGGCCAAGGCCGCCGCCGCCATCATGGCGATGAACAACGTCTACTACCGGACCCGGCACCTGCTGTCGGACCCGGAGTACGGCAACCTGCGCGCGGGCCTGCGGATGAACGTCATCGGCAACCCGGGCGTGGAGAAGGTCGACTTCGAGCTGTGGTCGCTCGCGGTCTCCGCGATCAACGGCTGCGGCCTGTGCCTGGACTCGCACGAGCAGGTGCTGCGCAAGGCCGACGTGAGCCGCGAGACGGTCCAGGAAGCGTTCAAGATCGCCGCGGTACTGCAGGCGGTCGGCGCGACCCTGGACGCCGAGGCCGTCCTGGCCGAGTAGTACCGGCGGTCGCCCCGTACGCTCCGTACGGACCGAGGGCCCCGCGAGGCATTGCGCCTCGCGGGGCCCTTGTCGTTGCTGTGCGGCGCGCGCGTCAGCCCTGCGGGACGTCCGGGGACGGGGCCGGGGCCGGTGCGGACGGTTCCGCCACGGAGGGCTCCGGCACGGATGGTTCCGGCACGGCCGGGCCGGGCACGGAGGGGCCGGGCACGGCTTCCATCGCCGGCGCCCCCTGCTGCGCCGGTACGGCGTTCATCGCCGCTTCCCTGGTGTACGCGCGCAGGTAGCCGACCACCGTGTTGGTGACCGCGACCAGCGGGACGGCCACCACCGCGCCGCCGATGCCGCCGATCAGCGAGCCCGCCGCGACGGAGAGCACGACCGCCAGCGGATGCACGCTCACCGCGCGGCCCAGGATGAAGGGCTGGAGGATGTGGCCCTCGATCTGCTGGACGGCGAGCACCACGATGAGCACCATCGCCGCGGTGAAGACATCCTGGGTGACCAGCGCGACGACCACCGCCAGCGCACCGGAGATCACGGCGCCGACGAGCGGGATGAAGGCGAACAGGAAGATGAAGACGGCCAGCGGGACCGCCATCGGCACGTCGAGGAAGTAGATGCCGACGCCGATGAAGGTGGCGTCGATGAGCGCCACTATCACCGTGCCCCGCACATAGGCGGTCAGCGTGGCCCAGGCGCGCGGGCCCGCGCCCGCGACGCCCTCGCGGGCCGCGGCGGGGACCAGCTTGAGCGTCCAGTTCCAGATCTTCGGCCCGTCGTACAGCAGGAACAGCGTGCTGAACATCGCCAGCAGGATGCCCGTCATCACCTCGACGATGACGGTGACGCCCTCCAGGCCCGCGGTGGTGATCTCCTCGGTGTTGGCGCCGATCGCCTCGCGCAGGTTCTTGGCGATCTCGTTGATCTGCTTGTCGGTCACGTGGAACGGGCTGTTGAGCAGCCAGAGGCGCAGCTCGTCGATGCCGTCCTGGACCTGTTTGGACAGGTCGTCGATGTTCTCCATGACCTGCCAGACCACGAACCAGCAGACCAGTCCCATGACGACGAAGCCGGAGACGAAGACGATGGCGGTGGCCACGCCGCGCGGTACGCCGAGGTGGCGCAGCCGGGTGACGGAGGGCTCCAGCAGCGCCGTGATGAGCAGGGCGATGGTGAAGGAGAGCACGACCAGCTCGACCGAGCTGATGACGCGCATCAGGACGTAGACGGTGCCCGCCAGCACCAGCAGCCGCCAGCCGGCTTCGGCGGCGACCCTTATCCCCCAGGGCACGGAGGAGACCGGGTCGGGCTTGGCGGCGACGGCCGGGGCGTAGCCGGACGGCACCGGGACCTGCGCGGGCGGGCGGCGGTCCGGCGAGTCGTCCGTAGGGGCCGTCGCCGGACCGGCGGCGGCCGCGGACACGGTGGCCGCGGGAACAGCGGAAGGCATAGCGGTCGCGGGCACGGCGGAGGGTACGGCGGTCGCGGGCACGGCGGCGGTCGCCGCGCCGGGCCCGGTCGCCCCGTCGGCCGCCGCGGGCGCGGGAGCCGCCGGTCCCACCCGGCCGGACGCCGGGCCGCCGTCACCGCCCGTCGCGTCGCCCTTGCGGTCGAGGCGTTCGGCGAGCCGTGTGAGACCGCCCCCAGCCTGCCGACCAACCTTGGCAATCTGGACATTTCTCTTCCCCTACCCCCATCCCCCTCGGCCGTCGGAGAAACGTTACCGGAGGACACACGAAGCCCCCGGCCGAAAAGGGTCGGGGGCTTCGCGAAGTCTGCTGTGGGCCTGGCCTAGTACCAGTTGTTGGCCTGCCAGAAGCCCCAGGCGCCACACGGGCTGCCGTAGCGCTCGTTCATGTAGTTCAGGCCCCACTTGATCTGGGTGGCCGGGTTGGTCTGCCAGTCGGCTCCGGCGGATGCCATCTTGGAGCCGGGCAGCGCCTGCACCAGGCCGTAAGCCCCCGACGAGGGGTTGGAGGCCCGGTAGTTCCAGCTGCTCTCGTGATTCACTATGTTGCTGAAGCACTGGAACTGGTCGCCGGGAACCATCTGCCGGGCCATGGCCTGGACCTCGGCGACGGTGTACGAAGTTTGCGGCGTGAAGCTGTCGGCGTCACGGGTCGCGGAGCGGCTCGCGGCCTCCTCCGCCTTCTTCTTCTCGCGCTCCTTGGCGAGCTTCTCGGCGGCCTCCTTGTCGGCGGCCTCCTTCTTCGCCTTGGCGTCCTCCGCGGCCTGCTTGCGCGCGGACTCCTCGGCGGACTTCCGCGCCTCGGTGTCGGCGGCGGTGGACTGGATGTCCGCCTGCTGTGCCAGGGAGGTCTGCACCTGGGCCTGCTGCCCGGTGGGTATCTCAGCGAGGAGTGACGCGTCGGCGGCGGTCGCCTCGACCGGGTCGGACGAGCTCTGCTCGCCGCCCGCGGCGACACCGACAACGGCGCCGACAGTGGTGACCGCGGTGGCCGAGGCCACTGCGAATCCCCGGACCGAAATCCGGCTCACACGGTTTCCTTCCAGCGTCGCCCGCTTAGGTGACCTCGCGGACGCAATCGTGCCCCTGGCGCTGGCTTCCTCTTGTTCCGGTCCCCCGGATGGAGCGTCGGGGGCGGTCAGTCACAGAAAGCACGGGCCCGGTGGGCCCTCCCTCAGGGAGGTCCGCATGGTGCTCGGGCGGCATACGGCGAACTCTGTTCAGTTCTGGTTCTGCTGTGGTTCCGCACCCCTGGAGGTGTGGAAGTGCCGTATGCGGGGCCTGACAGGACCCACACCCTGCCGGATGGCGACGCCCTGAGGCAATTCTCCGCTGCGTGGGAAAGCTCACACCCCGTTTACGCCAGCGGGTTTCCGGAAAGTTCGGCGCAGCAAGGCGCCGCGCGGCTAAGCTACTTGGCCCTCCGCGCGGCGCCTACCGTCTCCAACTGCCTCAGATGTGGGCGTCCTCCAGCATTTCGGTCACCAGCGCCGCGATCGGCGAGCGCTCGGAGCGGTTGAGCGTGACGTGCGCGAAGAGGGGGTGCCCCTTCAACTTCTCGACCACCGCCACCACTCCGTCGTACCGGCCGACCCTGAGGTTGTCGCGCTGGGCGACGTCATGAGTCAGTACGACACGGGAATTGGCCCCGATACGGGACAGAACAGTCAGCAGCACGTTGCGTTCGAGTGACTGCGCCTCGTCGACGATCACGAACGCGTCGTGCAGCGAACGACCGCGGATGTGGGTGAGCGGCAGCACCTCCAGCATGCCGCGGCCCACCACCTCCTCGATGACGTCCGCCGTGGTGACCGCGGAGAGGGTGTCGAAGACCGCCTGCGCCCACGGGCTCATCTTCTCGGCCTCGGTGCCCGGCAGATAGCCCAGTTCCTGGCCGCCGACCGCGTACAGCGGGCGGAAGATCATCACCTTGCGGTGCTGCCGCCGCTCCAGTACGGCCTCGAGACCGGCGCAGAGCGCGAGCGCCGACTTGCCCGTGCCGGCCCGGCCGCCCATCGACACGATCCCGATGTCCGGATCCAGCAGCAGGTCCAGCGCGATGCGCTGCTCCGCGCTGCGCCCGTGGATGCCGAACGCCTCCCGGTCACCGCGCACCAGCCGCACCTGCCCGTCGGCGGTGACCCGGCCGAGCGCCTTGCCGCGCTCGGACTGGAGCACCAGGCCGGTGTGCACGGGCAGTCCGGCCGCCTCGGGGACCAACCCGGTCTCGGTCGCGAAGAGGTCGTCCACCTGGTCGGCGGTGACCGCCAGTTCGGCCATGCCGGTCCAGCCGGAGTCGGTGACGGCCAGCTCCGCGCGGTACTCCTCGGCGAGCAGCCCCACCGAGGACGCCTTGATGCGCAGGGGCAGGTCCTTGGAGACGACCGTGACGTCGTACCCCTCGGCCTGGAGGTTTCTGGCCACCGCGAGGATCCGCGAGTCGTTGTCCCCCGGGCGGCCGCCATGGTTCAGGAAGGCCGCGGGAAGGACGCCCGGGTCGGAGTGGTTGAGCTCGACGCGCAGGGTGCCGCCGAGATCGCCGATCGGGATGGGGGCGTCGAGGCGGCCGAAGCGGACGCGGTACTCGTCCAGCAGGCGCAGGGCCTGCCGGGCGAAGTAGCCCAGCTCCGGGTGGTGCCTCTTGGCCTCCAGCTCCGTGACCACGACGACCGGGAGCACGACCTCGTGCTCGTCGAAGCGGACCATGGCGTTCGGGTCGGCCAGCAGGACGCTGGTGTCGAGGACATAGGTGCGCCGGTCGTGCTCACGGCGCTTCGTGCTGGTCACCACGGGTGGACGGACCCCCTCGGGAGAGGTGCGCGACGACGTCGCGGGGGAATGGACCGGGCCTTGGCCCTACGAGGGCCGGGCACCGGCCCTCCGCGCATCCGCACGATCCGCACTGTCGCGACGTCTGCAAAGGGCCTCCCGGGCGGACGGCCCCATGCCGCCCGCTGGCAGTTCGACGCCCAGTGGACCGTGCATGCGGGCCTCGACCTGACGGGGGTATTCCCTCGAACGCTCGCCGCCATGCACTGGCATATGACGCGTGTGAAAATCCAGCCCGTTCAAGGTATCCCAAGGGGGGACACGAGGAGTCTTTTCGGTTAACCGGGACCGAACTCCGCGTAAGGGAGGCGCTAGTTGCCGTACCGCCGGTGCCGGGCCGCGTAGTCGCGCAGCGCGCGCAGGAAGTCGACCTTGCGGAACGCGGGCCAGAAGACCTCGCAGAAGTAGTACTCGGAATGCGCGCTCTGCCACAGCATGAAGCCGGACAGGCGCTGTTCACCGCTGGTACGGATGACCAGGTCGGGGTCGGGCTGGCCGCGGGTGTAGAGGTGCTCGGAGATCAGGTCGATGTCGACGATCTCGGCGAGCTCCTCGAAGGTGGTGCCCTTGTGCGCGTGGTCCAGCAGCAGGGACCGCACGGCGTCGGCGATCTCCTGCCGACCGCCGTAGCCCACGGCCACGTTGACCAATATGCCGCCTATGTGGTCGGTCGCCTGCTCGGCTTCCTTGAGCACCCGCTGGGTGTGGTCGGGCAGCAGGTCCATCGTGCCGACGTGGTGCACGCGCCAGCGGCCGTCCGCCGCCAGGTTCCGGACCGTGTCCTCGATGATGCCCAGCAGCGGGTTGAGCTGCTCCTCCGGCCGGTTGAGGTTGTCGGTGGACAGCATCCAGAGGGTGACGACCTCGACGTCCGTCTCCGCGCACCAGCCCAGCAGGTCGTGGATCTTGTCGGCGCCGGCCTGGTGGCCCTGCTCCAGGGTGCGGCCGTCGGCCCGCGCCCAGCGGCGGTTTCCGTCGAGGATGACGCCGATGTGCTTGGGCACCTGGTCGTGGTCGAGGCGGCCCTCCACCCGGCGCGCGTAGAGCCCGTACACCAGGTCGCGCAACTTCACGTCTTCCAGCCCCTCCGTGCCTCACCATGGCGGTCGCCCCAAGGGCGACACCCTACTGCGGGGGCGGGCGCGGTGGCGAACCCCTGACGTCGCGACGTTATAGCGTCCCTACGACAGCCACTCGAACAGGATTCCGCCGTGAACGACACGACCTCCCCCTACCAGGCCGCCGCCGCCCGCTACGACAGCATGCCGTACCGGCGCAGCGGGCGCAGCGGTCTGAAGCTGCCCGCGATCTCGCTCGGCCTGTGGCACAACTTCGGCGACGACCGCACCCTGACCTCGCAGCGCGCCATCCTGCGCCGCGCCTTCGACCTGGGCGTGACCCACTTCGATCTGGCCAACAACTACGGCCCGCCGCCCGGCTCCGCCGAGCTGAACTTCGGCACGCTCCTCGCGCAGGATTTCCGCCCGTATCGGGACGAAATGGTGATTTCCACCAAGGCCGGCTATCTGATGCACCCGGGCCCCTACGGGGAGTGGGGCTCGCGGAAGTACCTGCTGTCCTCCCTCGACGCCTCGCTGAAGCGGATGGGCGTGGACTACGTGGACATCTTCTACTCGCACCGCTTCGATCCGCACACGCCACTGGAGGAGACGATGGGCGCGCTCGCGTCCGCCGTCCAGCAGGGCAAGGCGCTGTACGTGGGCGTCTCCTCGTACAAGGCGAGCCAGACCCGCGAGGCGGCCCGGCTGCTGCGGGAGATGGGCGTGCCCGCGCTGATCCACCAGCCGTCGTACTCGATGCTCAACCGCTGGATCGAGGACGACGCGCTGCTGGACACGCTCCAGGCGCAGGGCATGGGGTGCATCGCGTTCGCGCCGCTGGCCCAGGGCCTGCTGACCGACAAGTACCTCGACGGCGTGCCGGCCGGTTCGCGCGCGGCGCAGGGCAAGTCGCTGGACCCGGGGCTGCTGACGGACGAGAACGTGCGGCGACTGCGCGGCCTGAACGAGATCGCGCGGCGGCGCGGCCAGTCGCTGGCCCAGCTCGCGCTCACCTGGGTGCTGCGCGACGAGCGGATGACCTCGGCACTGATCGGCGCGTCCAGCGTGGCCCAGCTGGAGGCGAACGTGGCCGCGCTGGGTGGTCCGGAGCTGACCGGCGAGGAGCTGGCGGAGATCGACGCGTTCGCGACGACGACGGAGGGTGTGAACATCTGGGCCCGCCGCGGCTGAGGCTGAGACTCAGCCGCGGACGGTGACGCCGAACCGGGTCCGCATCCGGTGCAGCTCCCACAGCGAGACGGCGGTCACCGAGAGCGGGCCGCCGAGCAGGGAGCTGAGCTGGACCGGCGGCGGACCCTCCGGCATGCCTTTGACGGCCAGGTTGAAGATCGCGAGCGCCCACACCAGGACGCCGGTGACCACAGCGGGCAGCATCGGGTGGACGTGGGCGGTGTTGAAGGCGCTGCGGGCGGAGTACAGCGACGCCAGGAGGAGGAAGGGCAGCCCCCACACCACCACGACCAGCACCACGACCGCCGCCAGCCCGGCCTGCCAGCCGTCCAGGCCCTTGAAGAGTCCGGTCTGGCCCGCCAGGTAGACGACGGTACCGAAGACGACTATGGCCAGCAGATACCAGCCGACCGCCTTCAGCGGGGCGCCGAGCCGGGAGCGGAGCCGCGGCCGGAGGTGGGGCGGCGCGTAGAGGATGAATCCGAGAATGACCAGCGGTCCGGTGCAGATCAGCAGGACCGGGGTCATGATCATGTTGCCGAAGCTGTCGTCCGCCGCGTTCTTCCAGCGGTCCTCCTCCACGCCGTAGACGTAGATCAGCGCGAGGCCGGCGAGAACGCCGAGCACAGTGCGGGCCACCTGGACCCGCTCCACGGTGCGGTCCGCGATCCGGCCGTCGCCGTCCTGGACGAAGAGCCGGGTGGCGACGCGGTGCGCGGAGCGCATGACGGCGGCGGCGATGTTGACGAGGGGTATGTGCCGCAGCGGGCTGCGGCGCCGGGGCGCGGGCCGGGGCGCCGGGGGCGGCGGGCCGTACGGATCGCCCCAGCCCTGCCCGCCCGGCCCGTTGCCGCCAGGCTGTCCGGGGCCGGGTCCCGGCCCCCATCCCCCCGATGCCATGGCTCTCTCCCCCAGATCGTTTCCGGCCACTCGACCGTGTCACGCCGTGACAGCCCGGCAGTCTAGGGCACCTTTTCCGCCAGGCAGAGGGTTCCCGCGCAATAAAGCGGGCCGGTCCGTGGGGGGATACGGACCGGCCCGAGGGGGGGCTTCCACCATAACCCTTCATAAAGAGTGCCGTGTGCACCGACAGGGGTGACCGCGCGCCGCGGGCTGACGTCAGGCGGCTCCCAGACCCCCGAGAAGCAGTCCCGCACCGGCCCCGATGATCATGAAAGGCCCGAACGCCATGGCCGTCTTACGGCCCGCTCGCCGCGTCAGCACAAGGCTTACACCGTAGAAGGAGCCGAGCAGCAGACCGGCGAAGGCGCCGAGGAAGAGCACGTCCCATCCGTACCACCCCAGGGCGGTACCCAGAGTCGGCGCCAGCTTGACGTCGCCGAACCCCATGCCGCTGGGACTGATCAGGAACAGCAGCAGATAGGCGCCGCCGAGCACCGCTCCACCGAGCAGCGCGCGGCGCCAGGACCCCGCGCTGTGCGGCAGCAGCGCGGCCAGGCCCAGCAGCACCGCGGCGCCGCCGGCCATCGGCAGGGTCAGTACGTCGGGCAGCCGGTTCACCGCTCGGTCGACCCCGGCGAGCAGCAGGCTGAGCGGTACGAGCAGCAGCCATACGCCCAGTTCGGGGCGGGGCCCGACGGCGGCGGCGAGCCCGCCGCACACGAGCGCGGCGGCGCCTGCGGTCCACGCGGCTGCCACGCCGTAGCTGCGCGCGTCGGCGGGACAGGCGCGGCAGCTGGCGAGCCCGAACCAGCCGCCCGCGGGTCCGGTGATCACGTGACCGCCGGGGCAGGTACCGCGCCAGGGCTCACCGGGCTGGACCGCGAACCGGTGCAGGGGCCGCGGCACGAGCAGCCCGGCGGCGGCTCCGTACAGGGCGGCGGCGAGGATCAGCGTGGGATGCACGGCCCGAGCCTACGGAAGCGTGCTCCCCTCCCCTGCTCCGCCCCTTCCCACAGCCCCCGGGGTTCGGGTCAGAGCCCCGACTTCGGGAAGGGTGGTATTAGAGGAATGATCCACCGGGCGTGGTCGAGCAGGAGTGGGGGCGGAATGAGACGGTGGCAGGACGGCGCGGCGGTGCTGTGGATACCGGGTCGGGCAGGGGTGCGGGTTGCGTTGGAGGTCGCCGGGTCCCGCCGGGCGCGCCGTCGCGGTCTGCTCGGCCGTGACCGGCTCGACGGCGCGCTGCTCCTCACCCCCGCGAGCGGCGTCCACACCTTCGGCATGCGGTTCGCCATCGACGTCGCCTATCTCGACCGCCGGATGACCGTGACGGCCGTACAGACCATGCGCCCCGGTCGGCTCGGCCTGCCCAGGCCGCGCTCGCGTCACGTACTGGAGGCCGAGGCGGGCGCCTTGGAGCGCTGGGGGGTGCGGCCGGGCGTACGCGTCTCCGTCCAACCGGCCTCGCCGTCCACCGCCGAGTCGGCGCTGCCGGCCACTGTCGAGACCACCCCGCCGTCCACCGCCGACACCGCCCCGCCGTCCGCCGTCGACACCGCCCTCCCGTCCAGCCGGGCCGCGAGCGCGACGGCCACCAGTGCCAACGCGGCGAGTCCGGCGCCGACCCAGGCCACCGAGGCGTAGTCGCGGCCCGTGCCGATGGCCAGGCCGCCGAGCAGGGGCGCGGCCGTGATCCCGACGTTGAAGGCCGAGGTGTTGAGCGCCCCGGCCAGCGTCGGGGCGTCGCCCGCGATGGTGAACACGCGTGCAGCGAGCGCGGGCTGGGTGAGGAAGCCGGCCAAGCCCAGGAGGAACACCAGGGTGACGGCCGTCGGCGCGCTGGTCGCGGTGAGTCCGAGCGCCGCGGAGACCGCGACCAGGCCGCTGAGCCCGATGACATGGGTGAGGTACGGGCGCGCGTCCACCATCCGCCCGCCGACGGACAGTCCGGCGAACGCGCCGAGGCCGAAGAGCGAGAGCACGGCGGGCACCCAGCCCTCCGCGATGCCGCTCGTCTCCTCCAGCAGCGCGCCGAGGTAGCCGAAGGAGGCCATCACCGCGCCGAAGCTCAGCGCGGTGGTCCCGAACGCCAGCCACAGCCGCCCCCGGCGCAGTGCGCCCAGTTCGCGGCCCAGGGCGGGCGGCGCCGCCTCGGTGCCCCGCCCGCCCGGCAGCACGGCCAGGACGGCGGTCAGGCTCAGGACGGTCAGCGCGGCCACGGCCCAGAACGCCGCGCGCCATCCGGCGTGTTGGCCCAGGAACGTGCCGGCGGGCACGCCGACGACGGTGGCCGCGCTCAGCCCGCTGGAGACGACGGCCATGGCCCGCCCCTTGGCGCCTGCGGGCGCCAGGCTCACGGCCGTGACGGCGGCCACCGCCCAGAACCCCGCGTACGCGATCGCGCTGACCACGCGGGTGGCGAGGAGCACCCCGTACCCGGGCGCGAGCGCGGCGACCACGTGGCCCGCGGCGAACACCGCCTCGAACACCACCAGGGCGGTACGGCGCGGCCAGCGCAGGGTGGCGACGGCCAGCAGCGGGGCCCCGACGATCATCCCGACGGCGAAGGCGGAGATCAGGAGCCCGGCGTCGGGGACGGAGACGCCGAGGTCGTCGGCGAGCGAGGGCAGCAGCCCGGAGAGCATGAACTCGGAGGTGCCCTGGGCGAAGATGCCCAGGCCGAGTATGTAGACGGCGACTGGCACGGATCGATCCCTCACAAGTGTTGAAACGGGCAGTGCACAAGTTTTGAAACGAGCAGTACATAACGTGGGCGCGCGGAGGCCGCCCTCCCGGCAGGAGGGTCAGGGCCCTACAGGACGGGCGAGCGGCCTAGAGCGCTGCCACCGCCGTGTCCGCGATGGCGGTCAGCTCGGCGCGCCCGGCGCCGGCCCGCGCCGACACGCGCATCCCGCCGACGCTCGCGATGACGAAGTGGGCGAGCGCGCCCGGATCCCCGCCGGACACGAGGTCGCCGTCCCGCCGCGCGGACTCGAACGCCGCCCGCAGCGCCGTGAACCGGACCTGGTAGTCGCGGCGCAGCTGCTCCGCGATCTCCGGGTCCCGGTCGGACAGCTCCACCGCGGTGTTGACGACCAGGCAGCCGCGCCCGGCGGCGGCCCAGGGGTCCGCTCCCTCCCCGCACTCCTCGTCGACGACGGCGTACAGCAGGGTGCGGACCTTCTCCCGCAGGGGCAGCTCGCTCTCCAGCAGGTCGGACAGCCACGCGTTCCTGCGCTCCATGTAGCGGGCCAGGGCGCGCCGGAAGAGGTCATGCTTGCTCTTGAAGGTGTTGTAGACGCTGCTGCGCCCCAGGCCGGTGGCGTCGCACAGGTCCTGCGTCGACGTCGCCTCGTACCCGGCGGCCCAGAACGCCTCCAGCGCGGCGTCGACCGCCCGCTCCTCGTCGAACATCCTCGGTCGGGCCATGTCGTGACCGTACCATGTTTTGGATCGATCGATACAGAATCCTTCGATGCCGAATCCTGGATCAGCCCGCGGCACCCTTCATCGGTCCACGTACCGCGGTTCACGCGCCGCGGGCGAAGCTCACCTCGACCCGGCGGTTCTTCGTGCGGCCCTGCTCGGTGGAGTTGTCCGCGATCGGGTACAGCTCCCCGTAGCCGCGGATCTCGTAACGCACCGTGGCGTCAAGGCCCTTGGCGAGCTGCCGCTGTACGGCGTCGGCGCGCTTCTTCGAGAGCGTGTCGCCGTGGGCCGAGGAGCCCAGGCTGTCGGTGAAGCCGAAGACCCGGACGTTCGTGGCGCCCTGCCGCTTGATCTCGTCGGCGATCGCCGCGATCCGCGCGGTGGCCTCGCCGCTGAGCCCGGCGCTGTCCTTGTCGAAGAGCACCTCGGCCTGGAGGGCGAACTTCACCTTCGCGTTGGTGTCCTCGCGGCGCTCCTCGCCGTCGTCCGTCTCGACGACGGACTTGATGTCGAGGACCCGTCCGGGCGCGAGGGTCGCGTCCTCCGCCAGTCGCAGATCGGGGTCGCGGGCGTCGATCCGCACCGGGGGTGTGGTGTCCGCGGGCGCGCCGGGGCCGTTGTCCGCGCGGGCGGGGGCGGGCACGGCGGTGACGAGCGCGGCGGAGACGACGGCGGACACGACGGCAGACGCGGCCGTCCCGCGGCGTGCGCGGCTCCCGGTCAGGGCCTGGGTCCTGGTCATGCCCCGCTCACCCGGCGATCTCGATGCTGATGGACGGCATGGTGGGCAACTGGAAGTCGACGCGCGTGACATCGGCGGGCGGTGACGGGAACTGCGCGAAGACGGGGCGGCTCTCGCCCGGCCTGAGATTGGCCAGACCCGTCGTACACAGGCATTCGCCGTCCGTGTCCCGCAGGATCAGGTAGCGCTTCTTGCCCCGCTGGTCCACCAGGGAGGCGCCCGAGATCGAGGACCGGGACTTGACGTCCGTCTCGCTGGAGCGCCACCGGGAGGCGTTGAAGGTGCGGTCGCCGTTGTTGGCCACCGCACCGCTGACGGTGACGAAGCCGCCGTCGTCACGCGTGGCCGACCGGATCGACAGCACGATGCCGTCCGGCCCCTCGGCCTCGCCGATCACCTCGCTCGACTCGTCCCCCGGCGTCCGGTCCGGCGTCTCGGCCGGTCGCTCACTGGGCCGGTGATCCTGATGTCCCGTGGCGTCGGCGGACGGCCGCGGCGTCTCCGTGCCCGCCTCGTCACCGTCCCCGTCCCCGCCGCCGCAGCCGGCCGTGGCGAACGCCATGCAGGCCGCGAGTAACGCCGCAGCCGTGCCCGTCCAGGCCCTCGTCCCGCGCCGCACGCTCATCAAATGGCTGTCCTTCGCTGCTTGTCGATCGCTGGTCAGTCGGCGAGGCTGACCCGGAACAGGTCCCTCGCCTCCGGGAAGGCGTCGGGCCGCGCGGGGTCGATGGTCAGGTCGCGGCCGTCGCACCTGAGGCCGACCTGCGGCTTCTCCTCGTCCTTGTCCTCGCCCTTGCCCCGCCGTCCTCGCCCTTGCCGTTTCCCCCGTCGCCCTTGCCCTTGTCCTTCTTGCTGGGGGCCTTCCCGTCCTCGCTCTCCTCCGGGGTCGGGAGCGTCACCGGGCCGCTGGGCGCACAGCGCGGTTCGACCACCGCCTTGGCCTTCGCCGTCGCGTGCCTGCGCTCCGTACCGGGGACCACGGACTTGCCGACGGTGTGCCGGGTCCTGACGGTCACGGTGAAGGACGCCGGCAGGTAGCCCGGTCGGCACGCGGTCACGTCCGCGTCGTTCCGGCCCGCGAACCACCGCGCGTCGTCGCACGCGCCGTCCGCCCGGACCCCTCGGCCGGCCAGGATGTCGCTCCAGTCCCGGCCGCCGGACCCGATGGCCTTCTGGAGGCTTGTCCGGAGCTGGTCGCGGTAGTTCTGGGCCGCCGCGAGCGCGGCGGCGTCGGCGGCCGTCTGCCCGCCGTTGCGGGCGGCACCGGCCTGCCCGACCGCGAAGAAGACGAGGGCGAGGAAGAGCAGTCCGGCCACCGCCGTGATGTAGATGGGGAACGCCTGCCCCGCGTCGCCGTGCCGATGGTGCGCTTTCACCCGCGGGGTCAGCCCGTGATCTTGGTGATCTGGTCGGTGATCGCGTCCGCGATCGCGGTGCCGAAGTCCGTCGTCGTCAGCACCAGAATGATCGCCACCACCACGGCGATGATGCCCAGGTACTCGATCGAGGTCTGTCCCCGGTCGTTCCCCACAACGCGCTTTCCCATCGTGTTCCCCTTCATGGGTTGCCGTCCCCCTCCGGGCCGGCTGTTCAACCCCCGTGGCGCCGCTCGCGGCACGAGAAACGTACGACGAAACACCAGTGGCGGAACAGGGCCCCCGGCGTGCCCGCACCTCTCTCACCCCCTCCCCGCGGCGGCCGACCGCTCCCCGGAGCCGCCCGGCTCCGGGGACACGGGGTGGCGCGAGGTCGACTGTGCCACACCTCGTTGCATACGCGAAGACTCTTGCTCCGACGGCAACGCTTTCGGGACCGCCGCCGTCGTGCCGAGCTGGTCGTGGTGCGCGGAGATGTGCTGGGAGTTCTCCGGCATCGTGGGGTCTCCTCTCGTACCGGGTGGTGCGTCAACCCCCCCGTGATGTTCCCCGTGACGTTCCCCGTGATGGCCCCCGTGATGTGCGTCATTCTCCCGTAACAGAGCCGAAGTCGGTGCCGGAGCCGAGGAAGAAGCCCGCGACGAGGAGGACCATCGTCCCCGGCACCATGAAGGTGGTGATGACCATCGTCGCCTTCGGTACGGCGCGGGCCGCCCGGCGCCGCGCGTTCTGCGCGTCCGTACGGCGCATGTCGTTCGCGATGGCGATGAGCGTGTCGACGATCGGCGCGCCCAGCTCCTCGCCCTGCTGGAGGGCCGTGACGAACTGGGCGACCTGTTCGGAGTCGTTGCGCTTGCGCAGTTCCTCGAAGGCCTGGCGGCGGCTGACGCCCATGTCCATCTGGCGGAGGGTGATACGCAGTTCGTCCGCCCACGGCCCCTCGTACCGCTCGGCGACCCGGTCCAGCGCCTGCCGGAAGCTCAGGCCCGCGCTGACCACGACCGCGAGCACGTCGAGGAAGTCGGGCAGCGTCCGCTCGATCGCGTCCTTCCGTTCGCGGACCGCCGCCCAGATGCCCACCTCGATCCAGAACAGCCCGAAGGCGACCATCAGGACCGCCAGCAGCAGCTGGCCCTCCGTCAGCATCACCACCGCGCCGCCGAAGCCCAGCACCCCGTACACCGCGCGGCGCGCGGCGTAGCGGTCCACGGTCAGGCCGCCGGGGTTGCCCGCGAGGTCGATCCGGCGGCGGACCCTGGCCACCCGCTTGTCGCCCATCAGCCGCAGCACCAGCGGGGCCCAGCGCATGCCCAGCCGGTCCAGCGCCGAGCCGACGGCGGTGGTGCGGGTCGCGCCGACCTCCAGGGCGACCGCGAGGTCGGGCGGCAGCTTGGCCTCGCTGCGGCACAGCGCGACGCCGTAGGCGATGCCCGCCACGGACAGGCCCATGGCCAGCGCGAGAAGGAAGCCCAGTCCCGTCATCGGTCCGTCGTCCCCCTGCCCCTACACATCGATCTTCGACAGCCGGCGGATGAGGAAGAACCCCAGCCCGTACAGCGCGAAGGCCACGACCACCGCCGCCTGGCCCCAGAAGTCCGACGTCATGCGCTCGATGGAGCCGGGCGCGATCTTGTCCATCAGCAGCAGGGTGCCCACACCCATCAGCGGGACGACGTAGGCGGTGACGGTGACCTGGGAGAGCTGGGTGCGGACCTCGCGGCGGGTCTCCTTGCGCTCCTCCAGGGTCTGGGTGAGGTTGCGCAGCGAGGAGACGACGGTGCCGCCCGCGCGGTTGGACAGCACCAAGGTGGTGACGAGGACGACGAGTTCGCGGGAGGGCAGCCGCTCGGCGAGCTCGCCCAGCGCGTCGTCGACGGAGTGGCCGACGGCGAGCTTGGCGGCGACCTTGGCCAGCTCCTCGCCCGCCGGGGCCTCCATCTCGTCGGCCGCCATGCCCAGGGCGGTACGCAGCGCGAGCCCGGCCTGGGTGGCGTTGGCGAGGATGCGGGACAGCTCCGGAAGCTGGTTGATGAACCTCTCGATCCGCTTCTGCCGCTGCCAGTTGAGGTAGGCGAACGCCGACCAGACGGTCACGACCGCGGCGATCGGGCCGAAGAAGGCCGCGAGCGCGGCGGCGGCGACCAGCCACAGCCCGGCGGCGGCCAGCGCGGTGTACGCGACGAACTCCCCGGGAGTCAGGTCGAGCCCGGTGGCGGCCAGCCGCCGCGCCAGCCGCCGGCCGGGCCCGGTGCCGCGCAGCCACCGGTCCAGGCCGGCGAAGCGGCGCGCCGGTGCGGCCGGGGCCGGGCCGGTGTCGGACAGCCGGTCGACGAGGGCCTGGCGCTGGGCGCGCCCGGAGGCGTACAGCTGGACTCCGGCGACGGCCAGCGCGCCGCACAGCACGGTGCCGCCCAGGGTGAGGAGCGCGACGTCGGTCATACGGGCCCCCGGCGGTCGGTCCCGGTGCCGCGGGTGGTCAGCTGGGCCGGGGAGGCGGCGACGCCGAAGGCGGGCGGGACGGGCTCGCCCGCCAGGCGCAGCCGGGTCGCGGCCCGTTCGGAGAGCGGGAAGTGCCCGAAACGGCCGTGTACGACCCGGTCGGCGCCGATCGGCTGGGTCTCGAAACGGCAGACGGTGGTGATCCGGTACTCCTCGTGGCCGTGGCTGTCGAGCAGCGCGATCTCGCTCACCTTGCGGGAGCCGTCGGCGTGCCGGGCGAGCTGGACGACGCAGTCGACGGCGCTGTTGATCTGGTCGCGCAGCGCCTCGTACGGCACGGCGACCTCGGACATGGAGGCCAGCGTCTGCAGCCGCATCAGCGCGTCCTCGGCGCTGTTGGCGTGCACGGTGGCCAACGACCCGTCGTGGCCGGTGGACATGGCCTGGAGCATGTCGAGGGTCTCGCCGCCGCGCACCTCGCCGACGATGATGCGGTCCGGCCGCATGCGCAGCGAGTTGCGTACGAGGTCGCGGATGGTGATCCGCCCCTTGCCCTCGACGTTGGGCGGCCGGGACTCCAGCCGGACCACGTGGGCCTGCTGGAGCTGGAGTTCGGCGGCGTCCTCGACGGTGATGATCCGCTCCCCCTCGGGGATGAGCCCCGACAGGGCGTTGAGCAGGGTGGTCTTGCCGGAGCCGGTGGGCCCGGAGACCAGGACGTTGAACTTGGCCCGCACCAGCGCGGCCAGCAGCAGCGTCATCTGCTCGTCGAGCGTGCCCATCCCGATCAGCTCGCCGAGCGTGTAGGCGCGCGGGAAGCGGCGGATGGTGAGGGTGGCGCCGGTCAGGGAGAGCGGCGGGATGATGACGTTGACGCGCTCGCCGCTGGGCAGCCGGGCGTCCACCATCGGATTCGACTCGTCCACCCGCCGGTTGACGGTGGAGACGATGCGTTCGATGGTCTGCATCAGCTGCTCCTCGGACGCGAAGCGCACGGGCACCAGCTCGACGCGGCCCGCCCGCTCCACGAAGATCTGGTCCGGCCCGTTGACCATGATCTCGGTGATGGAGGCGTCTTCGAGGAGCGGTTCGAGGACGCCGAGGCCCAGCGCCTCGTCCACGACCCGACGGATGAGCCGGTCGCGCTCGGCGGTGGACAGCACCGGGCCCTCGCGGCTGATGATGTGGCCGAGGACGCGCTCCAGCCGGGTGCGCCGCTCGGCGGCAGCCAGCGAGGACATCTCGGCGAGGTCGATCTCCTCCAGCAGCTTGGTGCGGTAGACGGCGACCAGGTGGCCGTCCTGACGGCCCTCGGCCGGGGACTCGGGCGCGGCGATCCGCGCACGGAGGCTCATGGGCGGCTCCGTTCGAGGGCCGGGCCCGGCTCCGGGTCCGAGCCGTTGGCGCGGCTGTTGTGGGCGTAGCCGTCGACCGTTCCGTTCGACGGGGTGGACGCGTCGTTCGTGTCGGGCGTGCGCGGCATGACGGCGGTGCGCTGGGCGGTGCCGAAGTCCAGGCCCGGGATGACCGAGGGGATCTTCACGCGCGCGGTGACGCGGGCCTCGTCGCCGCCTTCGCTGACGCGGAAAGACGCCTCGTCGGCGAGCCACCCGCTGATCGCCGCCCGCCCCGCCCCCTCCGGGCTGGCCGCCGCCTCGTCCGACGACGCCGTACGAGCCGCCGCCCGGGCCCCGGTACCGGCTTGCTGAGCGGCGTACGCGGCGAGTCCCAACTGCACGGCGCCGAGCGCGACGGCGAGCAGGATCGGCAGGAAGCCGATGAACTCGATGGAGACGATGCCGCGGTCGGACCGGGGGCGCCGGGTGCGGCGAGTGCCGCAGGTGCCCCGCGCCGGGCCTGCTTCCCCCACCCCGCCCGTCCCCGCAACCAGGGGCTCCGCCCCTGGACTCCGGAGCGGGTCCGCCGCAGGCGCGGCGAGGTCTGTCGCGCGGGCCGGTTCCGGGCGCGGCACTCGCGCCAGGTCCGCGCTCCGCCCTTGCGTGTTCACCGGTCCCGCGCCTCCTCCACCGCGCCCGCGGTGCCCGTCACGCTCCATGGGAAGTCGACGGCGCCGGGGACGAGGACGGGGACCTTCACCGTGACCTTCGCCTTCCACAGGCCGGCGCCGGACGGGCCACAGGAGGCGGTGCCGTGCCAGGCGCTGGGCAGGTCCTCGGTCGCGGCGGCCTGGCACTCGGCCGCGCCACCGTCGGCGGCGGCCCCGGCGCGCGCTCCCCGGTCGGCTGCGTGGCCCGCCAGCGAGAACGTATAGCCGACCAGGACGAACTGCCAGACGAGGGCGAGCACGGTCAGGATCAGCGGGAGCATGCCGACGAACTCGACGGTGACCTGGCCGCGGTCGCCGCCGCGGCGGCGGCCGACCCGTGTCGTGGGCACCTCGGTGAGCGCACCGGGCCCGGTGTCCGGCCCGGTGCCTGTGTCCGTGCCCGGACCGGCGCCCGGAGCGGCGCCTTGGCCGCCGCCTTGGCCAGTGCCCGGCCCCGTGCCTGACCCCGCGCCTTGACCAGCGCCTGGCCCCGTGCTCATGCCCGCGCCTGGCCCCGTGTTCATGCCCGCGCCTTGACCAGCGCCTGGCCTCGTGCTCATGCCCGCGCCTTGACCAGCGCCTGGGCCCGCTCCCGGGACCGGGACCGGGCCTGCGCCCGCTCCTGTTCCCGTGCCCTGTACCGTGCCCGGCCCCCCGGTCGCCGGCCCCTTCCCGTTCCCTGTCCCCCTGCTCTCGGCCCGGCCCCCGCCCGACCCCGCAGCATCCCCGAACCCGAACCCGAACCCGAACCCGAACCCCAATCCGTACCCGTGCCCGTGCCCGTACCCGCGTCCCGCCCCGCCGGCAGGGCGCGGCGGCGGCGCAGCCCCGGCAGGCCCGGGAGCACGCGGTCGCCCGCGCCCGCCGGGCCTGCGCCCCGGTGTGCGGCCCGGCGGCCGCCGTCGTCGGTGGGCTCGGCCAGGCCCAGTTCCCCGGCCAGCGTCCACAGGGCCTGGCGGACCGCCGACTTGGCTTCGAGGTCCTGCATCCGGCCCGAGTCGACGGCCGGTTGCAGGTCCTTGAACGCGGCGGGTACGGCGGTACGGGCCGCCCGCGTGCCGGTGGCCCGCGCCACGAGCTGCGGCTGGATCTCGGCGCCGCGCGTGTGCCGGTTGACCACGGTCACGGTCTGGTCGGCCTTGCGGATCTGGAGCCGGTCCCAGAGCCGGACCATCCGCTTGGCGGCGCGCACCGCCACCACGTCCGGGGTGGTCACCAGCAGCGCGGTGTCGGCGGTCTCGATGACGGCCGCGCCCGCCGAGGTGATCTGCGTACCGCAGTCCACGACCACGATCTCGAAGCGGCCGCGCAGCGCGCCGAGGATCTGCCGGGCCGCGCCGTCCGTCACCTCCTCGCCGCGCTCACCGTCGCCGGGCGCGAGCAGCAGCCCGAGCCCGGTGTCGTGGCTGAACACGGCCTCCTGGAGGACCCGGGGGGTGATGTCGCCGACCTGCGCCAGGTCGGCGATGGACCGGCGGAACTGGACGTCGAGGTAGGAGGCGACGTCGCCGGACTGGAGGTCCATGTCGACCAGCGCCACGGTCCGCCCGGCGGCGCACGCGGCCAGCGCGAGTTGCACCGCCGTGACGGTCGTGCCGACGCCGCCCTTGGCGCCGGTGACGGCGAGCAGATGGCCGCCGGGCCCGGCCGCGGGCCCCTCGCCGCCGTAGCCCCCGTGGCTCCCGTGGCCGCCGAGATGGCGCCGTACCCCGGTCGCCCACTGGGCGGCGGCCTGGACGCGGGCGGCCAGTTCGTCGTACGTCAGCGGCAGCGCGGCGACCCCACGGGCCCCGGCGTCCATCGCGGCGGCGTACAGCGCGGGCCCGGCGTCGCCGGTCATCAGCACCACGCCGACGGCCGGGAAGCGCAGCGCGACCTCGCGGATCAGCTCCAGCGCGGGCGTGGAGCCGATGCGTTCGTGGACGAGGACGACCTCGGGCAGCTCCGCGACGGAGGCGGCGGCGAGCCCGGCGAGGGCGTCCAGCAGCCGGGCGGAGTCGCCGACGGGGGCGAGCGGTTCGACGCCGGGCAGTTGTCCGAGCAGCCCGCCGACCGCGCGGGCGGCGTCCGGGTCGCCGACGGCGGGGAGGGTTCTGATGGTCACCGTGTCCCCCGCCTTCACTTGTCGCCGTCGAGGGTGTACGTGCGGTCCTTCGGGGCGACGGCGGTGCCGCCGCCGGGCGCGACGAGGGCCAGCCGCACGTGCGCGGCGAAGGACTCCGCGTACGCCACGCGCTGGGCGTCGCGGGTGTCGAGGGCGAACGTGATCGGCACGGCCTCGCCGACCCGCCGCCGGTCGTCCTCGTCCGGTTCCAGGGCGGTGAGCTTGCCGACGTCGATGACCTTGGCGTCGGCGACGATCAGCTTCGAGACGGACTTCTCGCCCTCCGCCCGGCCCTCGAAGGTGGCGTAGATGTTGACCCGCGCGCCGGGGGTGATCTTGCCGGCGACGCCGGTGGAGGCGTCGATCATGATGGCGATCTCCTGCTGGCCGGGGGCGATCGCGGGCCGGTCCACGATCATGTCCGACTGGAGCAGCGAGCCCGCGCGCAGCGGGGTGACGGCTATCTTGCCGCGGACGTCGGCCAGATCGGTGACGGCGGTCTTCGGCAGCCATCGCTCGGGCATGGAGACCTTCCGGAACTGCCCCGCGTCCAGGGTCCGGTAGGCCGGTACGTCCGTCCTGAGTTCGTACGCCGTGGTCTCGGGGCCGACCTTGGACTCGACGTCGTCGATGACCGAGAGCACTCCGGCGAACGCGCCGGCGGCACACAGGACCGACAGGAGCAGCAGGATGACTCCGCGGCGCTGGCGAACATTCATGGACGGGCAACCTCGTTCGGGGCGGACTCGGGTGGACTTGGGCTGGTTCAGGCGGGTTCTGGCGGACTATGACGGCCGGCTGGTCAGAGCGGGTCGTGCGGGCGGTGCGGAGGCGAGGGCGGACGGAGCGGCGGCGAGCGCGCGGGGGGCCGCGGCGGACGGCACCGGGGAGGAGCAGAACGCGCAGCGGTCGCCGATGAGTTCCAGTCCGCACCAGTGGCACTCCTGGCGCCGTACCGACGTCACGAGCTGGTACAGGACGGAGAGGTCGGGGATCTCGGCGGCGAACTCGGTCAGCCTGCCGGTGCCCCACCAGCGCGCGGACTCCGGGGGCAGCGGCACCTCCTGGACACCCTGCGCCCGCCAGGCGGACGCCAGGGTGCCGGTGACCCAGTCGCCGGTGTGCTGGTGGCCGCGGGCCACGGTGAAGTGGACCGCGTAGCCAGGGGCGGGCGGCGTGTCGTCGCCGCCGCCGACCTTGACCAGCCGCGGGGTGGGATGCGCGAGCACCCCGAACCGCGTGCCGGGCAGCCAGGAGCGGACGTGCGAGCCCAGGCCGACGGGGACCCGGTCGAGCCGGGCGACGCTGGCGAGCTGCGCGCCCGCGTGGATGTAGTGCGCCAGCAGCCGGGCGGCGCTGGCCAGCACGCCGGGGCTGAGGTCGCACACCGAGAGCCTGCGGAGCTGACGGGCCAGCACGGCGACGCCGAGCGGCGGCAGATCGAGCGGCAGCAGCGCGATCCGGTCGCTCTCCAGCAGGGCCCGTACGGTGCGCAGGCGCCGGATGGCCGGGGGCGGGGTGGCGCCCGCGTACGGCACGACCAGATAGCCCTGCCGGTCCAGGAGGGACTGGGCGGCGGCCAGGCAGCCGTCGAGCGGCTTGTCCTGCGGGGAGGGGAGCACGACGGCGGACGGGGTCTGGCCGTCGGGTGGCGGAAGGACCAGCTCGCGGCTGGTCACGGCTATCGCGGTGGGCACTCGGCTACCCCGTTCGCTTCGGCGCCGGGGAGCTCGGCGGCCGCAGGTCGCTACTGCACTGTTCCCCCAGTCATGCCTGGGAGATGCCCCCAGGCAGCAGCACTTTATCCGTAATTGACGCTCCGACCCAGACCCCGGCCGGACGCGCCCGAGGGTTGACAAGGGCATTGGTCTGGACCACCTTGTACGGCAAGCTCAGGGCCCCGAGCGCGCACCGCAGCACACCACCTTCCCCCACCACCCCCACACGGAGGCAGTCGTGGTACGCGCACGATCACGCATACACCGCGGGAACCGGCATCGCAGGAACCTGTTCGGCGCACTGGCAGCCGCGGCCCTGGCGGCGTCCGGGCTGATCGCCGCCGGCAGCGCCGACGCGGCCGATGAGCCCGCGTCCGGCTCGGCGTCCAGTGCGGCATCCGGCTCGGCGCCCGCCGCCGATCGGGCCGCCGCCGTGCCCGCGCACGCGGTCACCGGCTACTGGCAGAACTTCGACAACGGCGCCACGGTGCAGAAGCTGAGCGACGTGCCGGAGGCGTACGACATCATCGCGGTGGCCTTCGCGGACGCCACCGGAACCCCCGGCGCGGTCACCTTCAACCTGGACTCGGCCGGGCTCGGCGGCTACACCGTGGACCAGTTCAAGGCCGACATCAAGGCCAAGCAGGCGGCGGGCAAGTCCGTCGTCATCTCCGTCGGCGGCGAGAGGGGCGCGGTGTCCGTCAACGACGCCGCCTCGGCGACGGCGCTCGCGGACTCCGTCACCGGCCTGATGGACGAGTACGGGTTCGACGGCGTCGACATCGACCTGGAGAACGGGCTGAACTCCACCTACATGACCCAGGCGCTCAAGGCGGTCCACGACCGCAAGGCCGACGTCGTGGTGACGATGGCACCGCAGACCATCGACATGCAGTCCCCGTCGAACGAGTACTTCAAGACGGCGCTGAACATCAAGGACTTCCTCACCGTCGTCAACATGCAGTACTACAACAGCGGCTCGATGCTCGGCTGCGACGGCAAGGTGTACTCCCAGGGCTCGGTCGACTTCCTCACCGCGCTGGCGTGCATCCAGCTCGAAGGCGGCCTCGACCCCTCGCAGGTCGGCATCGGGGTGCCCGCCTCGACCCGGGCGGCGGGCAGCGGGTACGTCGACCCGGACGTCGTCAACGCCGCGCTGGACTGTCTGACCAAGGGCAGCGGCTGCGGCTCGTTCAAGCCGTCGAGGACGTACCCGGGGCTGCGCGGGGCGATGACCTGGTCGACCAACTGGGACGCGGCGAACGGGAACGCCTTCGCGCGGAGCGTGGGCGAGCACGTGCACGGGCTGCCGTAGCCGGCGGCCGCCCGCGGCCTGCGGCCTGCGGCGGTGCCTGGCCCCATCCGTCGAGTGCCCGCGGCGGTGCCTGACCCCATCCGTCGCGATGGGGCCAGGCACCATCAGGCCACCGGTCCGGTCACGGCTTGGGCAGAGTGCATCCCTCCAGGCTCAGGTCGATCTTGTTTCCGGCCGCGACGCACTTGGTGATCTGGTACGTCTGCTGGGCGTAGTTGATGCCCTTGCGGACGGTCACGTTGCCGTTCTCATCGACCTCGCACGGGTTGTTGTCCGTGCACCGCTCCCCGCTCTCGTTGCCCGTGTTGTTCACGGCGACGACCTTGCCGGTGGCCTCGTCCACGACGGGCGAGCCCGAGGTGCCGCCGATCGTCTTGCAGTCGGGGGTGTAGCGGACGGAGTCCTTCCACGTCCACTCGCCCTCGCGCAGCTCGTGCACGAAGCCGTCCACGTCGCAGCTGTAGATCTTCTTCCAGTAGCCGGACACCACGCTGATGGCCGCGCCCTGGGCGGGCCGCTCGGCCGAGAGCTCCAGCGCCTTGACGCCGAACTTCTCCTGGATGTCGGCGTAGGTGGCGTCCACCTCGTACAGCGAGACGTCGGTGTCCGTCATCGTCGCGTACGAGACCTTGGTGGCGTGCACCGTGCCCGCGTCGTTGCTGTCGGCGTCCAGCAGGGTGAAGCTGCGGCTGGACGGCTGGTCGACGACGACCTCGCCGGGGCCGGGGAAGCCGGTCTCCAGGCAGTGGCCGTTGGACATGACCAGGGCGGGGTCCTGGTCGGTGGAGTTCGGCATCTTCACGACCGAGCCGGAGCAGTTGCTCAGCGCGACGGTGCCCTCGAAGTTCACGGCCGCCGGCTTCTTCTTGGCCGTCCCGGCCCCGGCATCGGCCGCCGAGGCGGACGACACGGCGAGCCCGAGGACGGTGACGCCGCTCAGCGCCACGGCCGAGAGCGTGCCTATGAAGGACGTCTTCATGTGGGGGGTTCCTCCATACCGAAGTTGCTTTCGGATTTGACGTGCGCATTGTCACGGCAGCACGTGGCGGAAGGCAATGGTCACCGTGGCCGGAAACAGCCGCCGGCGGATCGGTCGGCCATCCAGGGCCCGTACGACGGCACTTGACCATGTCCATGCCCGGCCCCAACGATGGACGCAGGCGTCCACCCCGAACCATGGGCGCCCAACCCCCCACCCGTCGCACTGGAACCAGGAGACTTGACCATGCGACTGCGCATACGCGGCCGGCGGACCACCGCCGTCGCCGCCACCGTCCTGGCGCTGGCACTCGCCGTGCCCATCGCGGCCCAGGCCCAGGACTCCCCCCACACCCCGAGCGGCACGGCGTCCAGCACGCCGACCCCGCGCCAGTACGAGGTCACCGGGCCGGACACCCCCGCCGCCCGCACCGCGATCGCGTCGACCGGCGCCTCCGTCGACGCCGTCCGCGACCACTCCGTCGTGGTCACCGCGGACGCCGAGCAGCTCGCCGCGGTCCGCGGACTCGGCTACCGGGTCAAGGAGTTGCCCGGCCCGCCGAAGCGGGGCGGGCCGAAGAAGGCGGGCGTCAAGGACTTCCCGTCCGACGACTCCGGCTACCACAACTACAAGGAGGCCACGGCGGAGATCGACGCCGCCGTCGCCAAGCACCCGAAAATCATGAGCAAGCAGGTCATCGGGAAGTCCCACGAGGGCCGCGACATCGTCGCCGTGAAGATCAGCGACAACGCCGGCAAGGACGAGGACGAGCCGGAGGTGCTGTTCACGCACCACCAGCACGCCCGCGAGCACCTCACCGTGGAGATGGCGCTCTACCTGGTCAAGGAGTTCGGCGACAAGTACGGCTCCGACGACCGGATCACCAAGGCGGTCGACGGCCGCGAGATCTGGATCGTCCCCGACGTCAACCCGGACGGCGGAGAGTTCGACATCTCCACCGGCGAGTACCAGATGTGGCGCAAGAACCGGCAGCCCAACGAGGGCTCGCAGGAGGTCGGCACCGACCTGAACCGCAACTGGGCATACAAGTGGGGCTGCTGCGGCGGCTCCGACACCGACCCGGCCTCGGAGACGTACCGCGGCCCGTCCGCCGAGTCCGCTCCGGAGACCAAGGTCGTCGCCGACTTCGTCCGCAGCCGGATCGTCGGCGGAAAGCAGCAGATCAAGGCCGCCATCGACTTCCACACCTACAGCGAGCTGGTGCTGTGGCCGTTCGGCTGGACTCACGACGAGACCGGCGAGGGCATGACGCAGGACGACCACGACGTGTTCGCCACGGTCGGCAAGGACATGGCCGCGAGCAACGGCTACACGCCGGAGCAGTCGAGCGAGCTGTACGTCACGGACGGCGCGATCGACGACTGGCTCTGGGGCGACCAGAAGATCTTCGCCTACACCTTCGAGATGTACCCGGGCGAGAACGGCTCGGACGGGTTCTACCCGCCCGACGAGGTGATCGGGAAGGAGACCAGCCGGAACCGGGAGGCCGTGCTGAAGCTGCTGGACAACGCGGACTGCATGTACCGGGCCATCGGCAAGGAGGACGAGTACTGCACGGCGGGCTGAGCCAGGCCGGTAGCCCCTCGGCGGGCTGACGAACCGCCGAGTTCTCGTCAGGCGCCCCGTGGCGACATGCCACGGGGCGCCGCCATGTCCGCTCTCCGTCCGCTCCTGTCCGCTCCCGTCCGCTCCGCGCATCCACGCCCGCGGACCGCACGGAAGACGGACGGAAGTTGGCGCATTCCGACCACCTCAGGCCGCCCGTACCCCCTTGACCATGTCATGCCCATGGCCGAACACTTTGGCGAAGTCGCGATGTCTTCACCGCAGGAGCACCTCACACACCCCACACCTCACACCCCACACAGGAGCACCTTCACCCCCCATCAGGAGAACCCATGCGACGTCGCATATCCGGTAGACGGGCCGTCTCCCTCGCGGCCGTGCTCGCCCTCGCGCTCGGCGCGCCGGTGGCCGCCCAGGCCGCCGACCCGGACTCCGCCGACAGCCCCGCCCGTACGCGGACGACCGCCGCCACGGCCGACGAGCCCCAGCGGCAGTACGAGGTGGCGGCCCGGACCACGATCGCGCAGCGCAACCTGATCGCCGCCACCGGTGTGTCCATCGACGAGGTGGACGCCCGCTCGCTGGTGGTCACCGCCGCCCCCGCCCAGGCGGAGGCGCTGCGCGGGCTCGGCTACGACCTGACCCCGCTGCCCGGCCCCCCGTCCCGTACGGGCGGCAAGGACGCGAAGCCGTTCGACTTCCCTTCGTCGGACGCCAAGTACCACAACTACGCGGAGATGAACGCCGAGATCAACGCGGCCATCGCCAAGTATCCGGACATCATCAGCAAGCGCGTCATCGGCAAGTCCTACCAGGGCCGGGACATCATCGCCGTCAAGATCAGCGACAAGGTCGGCACGGACGAGGCCGAGCCCGAGGTGCTGTTCACCCACCACCAGCACGCCCGTGAGCACCTCACCGTGGAGATGGCGCTCTACCTGATCCGCGAGTTCACCCAGGACTACGGCACCGACTCCCGGATCACCAACGCGGTCAACGGGCGCGAGATCTGGATCGTCCCGGACGTCAACCCGGACGGCGGCGAGTACGACATCGCGTCCGGCTCGTACCGCAGTTGGCGCAAGAACCGGCAGCCCAACTCCGGCTCCTCGGCCGTCGGCACCGACCCGAACCGCAACTGGGACTTCAAGTGGGGCTGCTGCGGCGGCTCCTCGGGCAGCCCGAGCTCCGAGACCTACCGCGGCAAGTCCGCCGAGTCCGCCCCCGAGGTGAAGGTCGTCGCCGACTTCGCGCGCAGCCGCGTGGTGGGCGGCAAGCAGCAGATCAAGTCCGCCATCGACTTCCACACCTACAGCGAACTGGTGCTGTGGCCCTACGGCTACACCACGGCGGACACCGCGCCCGGCCTGACGCAGGACGACCACGACGTGTTCGCCACGGTCGGCAAGGACATGGCCGCGAGCAACGGCTACACCCCCGAGCAGTCCAGCGACCTGTACGTCACCGACGGGTCGATCGACGACTGGCTCTGGGGCGACCAGAAGATCTTCGCGTACACCTTCGAGATGTACCCGTCGTCCTTCGGCGGCGGCGGCTTCTACCCGCCCGACGAGGTCATCGAGCGGGAGACCGACCGCAACCGCGACGCGGTGCTGCAACTGCTCGAGACGTCCGACTGCATGTACCGGGCGATCGGCAAGGAGGACCAGTACTGCGGCGGTAGCTGACACGCGCCGGCGCGAGGTGCCCCGGGACGGCTACGCGGCCCCCGGGGCACTGGCACCGGCACCGGCACCGGCACACAAGGAGTCACGTCAAACGCCCCAGGCGATCGCTCGCGAGGAGGGTCGCATGGCGACGGTGAGCGACAGTCCCGCGAAGAGAACGACCGCGGTGATGACGGAGGCCACCGGGGAGTCGGCGGGGTGCAGGATCCATGCCCACGGCTCAGCTTTGCCCCCTGGCCCCCAGCCGGTTACCGCGCACACCAAAGGCACCGCGGCGAGCACGACTGCCGCAAGACGGTGGCCGAGGAGCGGGAGGAGGAGCAGCCCCAGGCCGACGTACGCGGCGATGTTCCGGCCCAGCACCAGGGATATGGCGCCGCTCCCGATGGCGTAATTCAAGCCCGCAACCGCCGCACCACCGATGGCGACGGCCAAGCCAAGAACCGCGTCCGAAGCCCGCACGGGCCGACAGGCGACGCTCTCGGCGCGCAGGTCGCCGCGCCCCATGCCGTACAGGAGCATGACCGCGGGCAGCAGCGTGATGAGGTGGCCGACGAGGAAGCGCCCGGACCGGCCGGTCAGGACCGGCATGGGCAGCTCCGCGTTCCCCATGAGCAGGCCGAGGGCGTTGGTCCCGACGACGGACACGACCAGTAGGGGAACCGCGCGGGCCTTGCACCACCAGATCACGACTGACTCCCGCCGATGCGCAACTGAGGCCGCACGTTGCAGACACCCATGGCCTTGGCATTGCGCTTGTACCAGTCGAGCTGTGCGTGCCGGGGCTGTTTGAGGACGTGCTGGGCGAGGGCGAGCTCCGGTGGTATCACCCGGTTGGCGACGACGCGGGGTGAAGCGCCGGCGGTCAGGGAGAGCCAGGCGCCGACGGGACCGGAAGCGATCTCGGCCGGGTAGGGCTCGCCCTCTTCCGCACATGCGGGCGCCTGCGGGACCAGTCCCGCCACCACGCCGATACGGACATCGTCGGCGTCGGTATCAGCCCCGATGGCAAGTTTGGACTCGTCGGCCCCGGGCCGGTCGGCCATGGTCAGCGTGGCGGGGACCGTGACGCCGACCTGACGGAGCCTGTCGGCGGCCTTGCGCGCCTCGGTGCGGATCATGGCCGCTTGGCCGTCCGTCTCGGGCCACAAGCAGATCCGCGGTTGACCGTCGTCACAGACGAGCTCACTGGTCGGCCTGGACACCACGGGATCGGCCCCCATGCCGCGGGCGGCCGCCGCGCCGCCCGCGAATCCCCCGGCGGTCAGCGCCATGGCTGTGACCAGGGCGGGGACGGTCTTGCGGTAGTGAATGAGCACCAGGGCGGCCAGGCAGACAGCCGTGCCGAACACTCCCGCGCTCACCAGCGCCCGCACATCCAGGCTCTGGTCGACATCGCAGCAGTCGATGAGCCCACCGCCGACCAGGTGGCGCGCCCACAGGATGTCCCAGGAGACCGGGAACGCGATGGCGACGAAGCTGATGATCAACGCGACCGGGACCGCGAGGACAGGAGCCAGCAGCCGACCCAGGAGGTAACCGACCAGGGTGTTGGCCGCCAGCAGCACGGCTTCGACAGCCAGGATCCCCAGATGCGGCACCCCAAGGCCGACGTCGGCGGCGGCCGCCGTGACCGCAAGGGCCGCCCCCATACCGGCCACGCCCATCGCGAACACAGGCAGCAGGAGTGGGAGAGCAATGGCCAGCGGCGAGCGGACGGCTGTCAGATCGAAGATCTGTGCGCGCCGCAGCCGACCGCCTTCCCAGGCTGCCGCCCCGGCACAAGCGGCACCGGCGAAGCCGAGAGCATTGGTGGCGCTTCCCGTCACGGAGAGCCAGTAGTGAGGGGTGGCCCATTCGGTCATGTCGCCACCGAGGGCGAAGGCGATGAACCCCACCAGGAAGGGCAGAACACGAGTCGCCGACGACAGGCGGAGAACAGTGCGCAGCAGCACAGCTCAGACCTCCTCGCCCACGAGTTGGGCATAGGCCGCTTCCGCGCGTTCACGGGGCCCCTGGGCGTTGTCGGTCAAGGCGTGGAACTGGCCGGTGGTGCCCTGGAAGCGGACGGTACCCCGGTCCAATACGACAACGTGCTGGTAGAGCTCTGCGAGGTCTTCCGTCTGGTGGGTGGAGACGATGACATGGACGTCATCGGCGAGCTCTTCGAGCAAGGTACGGAAGACCTTGCGCTGGGTGGGGTCGAGACCGGCGGTCGGCTCATCCATGAGGATCAGCTCGCTGCGATGAGTGAGCGCTCCGGCGATTCCCATGCGACGCAGCTGGCCGCCCGAGACCTGGTGGCTGCGGCGTTCGGCGAGCTTGCCCAGGCCGACGCGAGCGAGGGCGGAGGCGGACGCGTTCCAGGCATCGGCGCGGTTCATACCCTTGAGCCAGCCGGCGTAGGCGACCTGCTCGCGTACGGTCAGCCCTGGCATGGGCGTGATCTGCTGGGGCAGCCAGGCCACCGCCTTGCGGTACGCCGTGAGATTCCGGCGACGCGCGGGGTCGCGGTCCCTCCAGGTGACGGTGCCGCCACTGGGCTTGAGTTGGGACGCGGCCAGCGCCAACAGCGTGGACTTGCCCGCCCCGTTGGGGCCGAGCAGCACGGTTGCCGGACTGTCGATGCCCAGGTCGAACTCGTCGAGCACGGTCGTCTTCCGGTTGTAGCGGAAGACAACGCCGCGGAACTTCAAGGCCATGAATCGCACATTCCGCCGCTGCACATCCAAAGCGGCTGCTGTAGTGAGAGGTCGAAGCGAACAGATGCCCCGGTGCAGACGGAACCCGCGCCGAGGCACCAGCGATGACGCGCCTTGCGGAGCGCCGGTTCTCATGATGTTGGGCCTGACCTCGACGACCCACGAGTAAGCCGCGTCAGCGCATTCGTGCGGGACTGTCGAAGATCCAGCTCAGACGCCCCCGGACGAGAGGCAGCGAATGATCGGCCCACGTTGTCAGCTGGAACACCCCTGGCAATTGCACGAACCGGCGTAGACACACACGCCAGCGGACCGGATAGCCGACGGTCGGGGTGAGGCGATGGTGACTGGTCATGCCACCACCGTCCCACGGCTGCGAACGGAATCTCAGATTCTCAGAGGGGCGAGTCGCCCTGGGAAGTAACTGAGGCTCAAAACACGCCAGTTGACTCAGAAGTCGACAATACGTTGCCAATTGATCACTACACGTTCTAAGATCACGCCTGTGCGTCGAACGGCCATCTGGGGAGATTGGTTCGACGCACAGGCAGGGGGAACGCAATGTGCATGTAGCGCGGTTGCCACTAGGACCCCCTGCATCCTCACGAGTCACAGCGGATGCTACTCACCCACTATCGGACTGCTGAAGGTGGACGGTCAGGGCACGTTCCAAACCCCGATCGCAACCTGCGATTAATTCCCTGTCCCGCCGCTGCGCCGTGTGTGCAGCGGCGGGACACGTCATCTTCATAGCAGCCGATCGGGTACGGACTCCATGTTCCACGCGATATTCGATGGCGAGGTGCATTTCCTCATCGCAGCCTCGCTTCTGACTCTTCTCATTTCAGCCATCTGCTTTGTCCTCGTCAGGCGGCTCGACGGCCGCGCCTGGGCCTCCGCCGCATTGGCGGCCGCTGCCACTGCCGAAGTCTCCTTGACTCTGCTCTTCACCGACGGGGGCAGCCCGAGGCAGGAATGCGTGGTCAACCGGGACTTGGCCGAGCCCTTCGCAACAGAACAGGGTCTGCTCAATCTCGCTCTGTTCGCTCCCATCGGCTTCTTCGGCGTGCTCGCCCTGCGGGCCTGGTTGCCGGTGCTGGTGGGCGGCGTGCTGTTGTCGGTGACGACCGAGCTCTGTCAGGCACTGGTCCCCGGGGTCGGCAGGAACTGCGACAGCAGCGACCTGGAGATGAACGCCCTGGGCATCGCCATCGGCGTGTGCGCAGCATGGGTCCTGCTGTGGGTCGGGCGGCAGGCGGTGCCGCCCTACCGAGCTGGATTCCGCAGCACGATGATCGCGTACGGGGCCGCGCTCGCCGCAGCCAGCGTGGCCTGGATTGCGTGGATCACTCCACTCGCGGTGGACGCCACCAGCATCCAGCTCGCCGACGGCAAGGAGAAGACGGCGGCCAGGGAGGCGATCCGGGGCGCCTTCGGTGATCGCTACAAGATCGTCAACGTCCAGAAGATGCCCGGTACCTACGGTGGGAGCGACCGGCTACTCATAGCAATGAACCACGGGTCCGCCGAGCTGAGCTGGCCGGACACTGAGCAACTTTCGGTGGAGCTCGAACTCACCAGCACCACTGGAAGTAACAGCTATCAGGTGCCCGGAGTGACCGACAAGCCGTCGAACGCCGACGGCGCCCTGGCGATCGCCACCAAGTACGCGCGGCAAGCTTTCCCTTGGGGGCTCCGCGACGCCGAGGCCGAGGTATATCCTGTCGGGGACGAAGCGGAGCTGGGCTGGATCGCCAGTTGGCGCAGGCGTGTGGACGGTGTGCTCATGCCCATGCGACTGGACATCCAAGTCAACCGGGCAGGCCGGATCTCCCAACTCCTCGCCCGTCACGTCAACGACCCATCTGACCTCCCGCCCGTGCGCGTACGGGCGGCCGACGCAGCGGACACGGTCCGCGCTGCCCGCTCCGAGGGCGGTACTGCCAAGATCGGCCGCGGGGAACTGCTAGCAGTGCGACGCGGCGGCGAGTGGCGCGCCCAGTGGCTGATCCCCTACGCGCTGGGCAATGAGAACGGCCGGGTGTATGTGGATGCCACTACAGGCGAGATCGATGACAGCGCCTCCCCTCAGCAGTCCCTGAAGCACTGAGAGGGCGGTTCGAGAGACCGACCGGAGGCCGCCCTCGCCGAGCGGCTGGCTCACGAAGCATCTTCTTACAGCTAGATCTGCGCGCCGCAGGGCCGGTCGTCAGCGGGCGCCGGGGCGGAGGCGGGAGGTACCGCCACCGTCTTCCCACCCCGGTGCTCGGGTCCAGCTCTTGACGGGCGGGGAATGCACGGTCGTGTGCGGGGAGTTGCACGCGCCATGACTCAAGGTCCCTCACCCCGCCCCCTGTCCGACAAAGCCCTCTCCGACCTGCTGGGCTCGCAACAGTTCGGCATCCTCGCCACCAACAAGAGCAGTGGCCATCCCCACCTGACCACCATGCTCTACAACTGGGACCCCGACACGCGCGTCGTCCGGTTCTCCACGACGGCTGACCGCGTCAAGCTCAAGCACCTGCGGCGTGACCCGCGCGCGGCCCTGCATGTGTCCGGTGGTGATGTGTGGTCGTTCGCTGTTGCCGAGGGCGAGGCGGAGGTCTCGGAGATCACGACTGTTCCGGGTGACGCGGTCGGGCGGGAGTTGCTCGGGATGATTCCGGAAGCCGCGAAGCCGGAGGACGAAGAGGCGTTCTTGAAGCAGCTGGTCGACGAGCGTCGGGTGGTCATACGGCTCAAGGCGCACCGACTGTACGGAACGGCGCTCAACATCAGCGGCTAGGGGCTTTTGCGACCGGGTGACCGGGCCCCGGCGCCGGGGTGGGCGGGCAGGGGAAGCCCGACGTCGCCGGGAGCGGAGCTGGACGTGGTCAACTGGACTGGCTGATACAGAAGGGCTGGCCCGAGGGGTCGAGAAGGATCGTCCAGTGGTCCCCGCCCGGCTGGAACTCCGGTTTGGTTGCGCCTAGTTCCAGCAGGCGCTGCTCCGCCGCCGCGGCGTCCGCGAAGGTCAGGTCCAAATGGAACGGCAGCTCCGCCGCCGGCCAGTCCGGGGCCTTGAACGACTTCGCCGTGGAGAAGAAGTACGTGGCGTCCCCCACCGGGACCGGGAAGGCCACCTCGGCGCCCGTCTCGTCCGCGTAGGCGTCCCCCACCTCAGCCCCCAGCGCCGCGGCGTAGAACTCGGCCAGCTTCCGGCCGTCCGGCGCCCAGATGGCGGGGCCGGCGATCTTGCCCAGCAGGCCGTTGGTGCTGTTGTCAGCCATGACGATCCGTCCTTCGTGAGAGAACTTCGTGAGAGGACCTTCGTTGGGTTGGGCGGCCGCACTTTCCGTGCCGCCCCGAGCCGACCGTAGCCACCATCTAGGTCACGGGATGTCCTCCACAGGCGAAGACGTGAGCTTCCCTCCGTCCGTGGGAAGGACTCACGCGAGGAGCGATGCCCATGGACCTTGTCATCCGTGACGCCCGCGTCATCGACGGCACCGGTGCCCGCTCCTGCCGCGCCGATGTCGGCATCCGCGACGGCCGGATCGCCGTCATCACCCGGGAGGGCGACGGCGGACCACGCCCCGGCGCGCCCCGCACTCTCGACGCCGACGGCCTCGCCCTCGCCCCCGGCTTCATCGACATGCACGCCCACAGCGACCTCGCCCTGCTCCGCGATCCCGATCTCTCCGCCAAGGTCGCCCAGGGCGTCACCCTCGACGTCATCGGCCAGGACGGGCTGTCGTACGCGCCCGTCGACGAGCGGACGTTGGGTGACACGTGTGCCGCCATCGCCGGGTGGAACGGGGACGGCTCGGACGTCGACGTCGACTGGCGGACGGTCGGCGGGTATCTGGACCGGCTCGACCGGCAGGGCATCGCCGTCAACGCCGCGTACCTCGTCCCGCAGGGGACCGTCCGGATGCTCGCCATGGGGTGGGAGGACCGGGTCGCCACCCCGGCCGAGACACGTCACATGCAGGCGCTCGTCGCCCAGGGGCTGGAGCAGGGCGCCGTCGGGCTCTCCTCCGGGCTCACCTACCCGCCCGGCATGTACGCGCCCGACGCCGAACTGGTCGAGCTGTGCCGGGTCGTCGCGGCTTACGGCGGCTACTACTGTCCGCATCACCGCAGTTACGGCGCGGGCGCCCTGGACGCGTACGCGCAGATGGTGGCGGTCGCCCGGGAGGCGGGGTGCGCGCTGCACCTGGCCCACGCCACCTTGAACTTCGACGTCAACGAAGGGCGCGCGCCGCAACTCCTCGCGCTGCTCGACGCCGCCCTCGCCGGCGGCGTCGACCTCACCCTGGACACCTATCCGTATCTCCCGGGCTGCACCACGCTCGCGGCGCTGCTGCCCAGCTGGGCCGCCGAGGGCGGTCCGGAGGCGATGCTGGCGCGGCTGCGGGACGACGCGACCGCCGCGCGGATCCGGCACGCCATGGAGGTCGAGGGCGCGGACGGCTGCCACGGCGTGCCCGTCGACTGGGGCACCGTCGAGATCTCCGGGGTCTGCCGCCCGGCGCTGGCCGGGCACGTCGGGAAGACCCTCGCCGCGGCCGCCCGGGAGCGCGGCGAGGCGCCCTTCGCGACCGCCCGCCGACTGCTGATCGAGGACCGGCTCGGGCCCACGATCCTGCAGCACGTCGGGCACGAGGAGAACGTGCAGGCGATCATGCGGCATCCGGCGCACACCGGCGGCAGCGACGGGATCCTGCACGGCCTCAAGCCGCATCCGCGCGCCTACGGTACGTTCCCGCGCTATCTCGGACGGTACGTGCGCGAGCTCGGCGTCCTCGGCCTGGAGGAGTGCGTGGCACACCTCACATCGCGGCCTGCGGCCCGGCTTCGGCTGCCGGACCGGGGGCTGGTCGCGGAGGGCTACCGCGCCGATCTCGTGCTCTTCGACCCGGAATCCGTCGCCGCCGGATCCACTTTCGAAGCCCCGCGCGCCCTCCCGACCGGCATTCCGCATGTACTCATCGGCGGGCGCTTTGTGATGGAAGACGGGCGCCGCACGGATGTCGTCGCCGGACGGTCGGTGCGGCGCGCACCGGACGGCTGACCCGCGCCGGTGCGCCCGACCCGCGCGCCCCCGACGTGGGCGAACGTGGGTGAAAACACCCCACGGGCCCCGTCACGCCCCGTAAGGTGGCCGACATGCAGGTGATCCAGTCCACGAAGCTCGCCAATGTCTGCTACGAGATCCGGGGTCCGGTGCTTGAGGAGGCGATGCGGCTGGAGGCGGCGGGTCATCGCATTCTGAAGCTCAACACGGGCAACCCCGCTCCGTTCGGCTTCGAGTGCCCGCCGGAGATCCTGGAGGACATGCTGCGCTCGCTCGGCGACGCGCACGGCTACGGCGATGCCAAGGGGCTGCTGTCCGCCCGGCGCGCGGTGATGCAGCACTACCAGACCAAGGGCATCGAGCTGGACGTCGAGGACGTCTACCTCGGCAATGGCGTCTCGGAGCTGATCCAGATGGCGATGCAGGCGCTGCTGGACGACGGCGACGAGGTGCTGGTGCCGGCGCCGGACTACCCCCTGTGGACGGCGTCGGTCTCGCTCGCGGGCGGCACCGCCGTGCACTACCGCTGCGACGAGCAGGCGGACTGGCTGCCGGACCTCGCCGACATCGAGCGCAAGGTCACCGACCGCACCAAGGCGATCGTCGTCATCAACCCGAACAACCCGACGGGCGCGGTCTACAGCGACGAGCTGCTGCGCGGCATCACCGAGATCGCCCGCCGGCACAACCTGATCGTCTGCTCCGACGAGATCTACGACAAGATCCTCTACGACGGCGCGACGCACACCCCGACCGCGGCCATCGCCCCGGACCTGCTGACCCTGACGTTCAACGGGCTGTCCAAGGCGTACCGGATCGCGGGCTACCGCAGCGGCTGGCTCGCGGTCTGCGGCCCCAAGGCGCACGCCAGCAGCTATCTGGAGGGGCTGACGATCCTGGCCAACATGCGGCTGTGCGCCAACATGCCGGCGCAGCACGCGGTGGCCACGGCGCTCGGCGGCCGGCAGTCGATCAACGAACTCGTACTGCCGGGCGGCCGGCTGCTCGAGCAGCGCGACACCGCCTACGAGCTGCTGACGCAGATCCCCGGCGTGACGTGCGTGAAGCCCAAGGGCGCGCTGTACGCCTTCCCCCGGCTCGACCCCAAGGTCTTCAAGATCAAGGACGACCGGCAGATGGTGCTCGACCTGCTGCGCGCCGAGAAGATCATGATCGTGCAGGGTACGGGCTTCAACTGGCCGGAGCCGGACCACTTCCGGATCGTCACCCTCCCGGTGAAGGAGGACCTGGCGGACGCGGTGCACCGCATCGGCACGTTCCTGGACGGTTACAGCCAGCCGTAAGCCGGTATGACTTCTGTAAGCAAGACAACTTTAGACAGGGTCTAAGTTAGGATGGCCTTCTGAGCTTGTGAGGAGGCCATCCCATGTACGAACCGATCCGCACCAAATCGGTCCACAGCATGGCCGCGCACGACCGCGACGAGCACGACATCCCGCACCGCTCGCGCCGGGAGGAGCTGGAGATCCGGCTCGCCGGGCATCTGACCGCCCTGCTGACCATCACCGACGAACTGCGCGCCCTGGCGCCGGAGGCCGCGGGCCTGGACGACGCCGCGCAGCGCCTGGCCGACCAGGTCACGCGGCTGCGCGACGGGCGGGCCCCGCTGCGGGCCGCGCCCACCGTGACCGGCGACCCGAGCCGGATCGCGGCCCGGGTCGGCCAGTTGCACCAGCGGGCGCACGCCCTCGCCGGGAACGCGCTGGTGGTGGCCACGTCGTGCGACGACGCGGCCGGTGCGGCGCTGGCGGCGGAGCGGATGGCCGCCCACGCGGCCGCCCTGGGGATCGAGGCCTGAGCCCCGTCCGGCCGGGGAGAGTGCTCGGCCCCGGCCCGGTGCCGCCCATGGTCGCTTGGTCGGGGACCTGTAGACACCAGGCCGGGGCCTGTCTTGCGTCAGCGTTGCCGCTGAGCGGGATCAGCCCAGGCGCTCGACCAGCGCGCGGTACTCGTCCCACAGTTCCTTCGGCGTGTGGTCTCCGAAGGTGTTGAGGTGCTCGGGCACGAGCGCCGCCTCCTCGCGCCACACGTCCTTGTCGACGGTGAGCAGGAAGTCCAGCTCGGAGTCGGACAGGCCCAGGCCCGCGGTGTCCAGAGCGCCCTTCGCGGGCAGCACGCCGATCGGGGTCTCGACACCCTCGGCCTTGCCGGCGAGGCGCTCGACGATCCACTTCAGGACGCGGCTGTTCTCACCGAAGCCGGGCCAGACGAACTGACCCGCGTCGTTCTTCCGGAACCAGTTGACGTAGTAGATCTTGGGCAGCTTGGCGGGGTCCGCGTTCCGGCCGACCTTGAGCCAGTGACCCATGTAGTCGCCCATGTTGTAGCCGCAGAAGGGCAGCATGGCGAACGGGTCGCGGCGCAGCTCGCCGACCTTGCCCTCGGCGGCGGCGGTCTTCTCGGAGGCGACGTTGGCCCCGAGGAAGACGCCGTGCTGCCAGGTGAAGGACTCGGTCACCAGCGGAACGGCGGTGGCGCGGCGGCCGCCGAAGAGGATCGCCGAGATCGGCACACCCTTGGGGTCCTCCCACTCCGGCGCGATGATCGGGCACTGGCCGGCCGGGACGGTGAAGCGGGCGTTGGGGTGGGCGGCCGGGGTCCCGGACTCCGGGGTCCAGTCGTTGCCCTTCCAGTCGATCAGGTGGGCGGGCGGCTCCTCGGTCTTGCCCTCCCACCACACGTCGCCGTCGTCGGTGAGTGCCACGTTGGTGAAGACGGAGTTGCCCCACATCGTCTTCATCGCGTTGGCGTTGGTGTGCTCGCCGGTGCCGGGCGCGACGCCGAAGAAGCCCGCCTCGGGGTTGATCGCGTAGAGCCGGCCGTCCTCGCCGAACCGCATCCAGGCGATGTCGTCGCCGATGGTCTCCACCGTCCAGCCGGAGATCGTGGGCTCCAGCATGGCGAGGTTGGTCTTGCCGCAGGCGGACGGGAACGCGGCGGCCACGTACGTGGCCTCGCCCTGCGGCGGGGTGAGCTTGAGGATGAGCATGTGCTCGGCCAGCCAGCCCTCGTCACGGGCCATGACGGAGGCGATGCGCAGGGCGTAGCACTTCTTGCCGAGCAGCGCGTTGCCGCCGTAGCCGGAGCCGTACGACCAGATCTCGCGGGTCTCGGGGAAGTGCGAGATGTACTTGGTGGAGTTGCACGGCCAGGGCACGTCGGCCTCGCCCTCGGCGAGCGGGGCGCCGAGGCTGTGCACGGCCTTGACGAAGAAGCCCTCCTCCCCGAGCTCGTCCAGGACGGCCTGACCCATCCGGGTCATCGTGCGCATGGAGACGGCGACGTAGGCCGAATCGGTGATCTCGACGCCGATCGCGGACAGCGGCGAGCCGAGCGGACCCATGCAGAAGGGGACGACGTACATGGTGCGGCCCCGCATGGAGCCGCGGAAGACGCCCTTCTCACCCACGAAGATCTCCCGCATCTCGGCGGGGTCCTTCCAGTGGTTGGTGGGACCGGCGTCCTCCTCCTTCTCGGAGCAGATGAAGGTCCGGTCCTCCACCCGCGCCACGTCCGTGGGGTCGGAGGCGGCGTAGTAGGAGTTCGGCCGCTTGATCGGGTCGAGCCGTTTGAAGGTGCCCTTCTCGACGAGTTCCTGGGCGAGGCGGTCGTACTCCGCCTCCGAACCGTCGCACCACACGATCCGGTCCGGCTCGGTGAGTGCGGCGATCTCATCGACCCAGGAGATCAGCTCCTGATGACGGGTGGGAGGGGTGGTCGGGGTGGTGAGGGGAGCCGCATTACTGCGCGCCACGATCGCTCCGTTCCGCCGGAACCGCGCTGCCCGGCGTTTAGGTCGAGGGTTATGGCGGATATCTGCCTTATATCCGCTTTGGAGACAGCTACCCCTTGGGGGCTGCGACCCGGATGCACAGCTCATCCGGTGCCGACCGCGCTCATTTGATCATCCGGCCAGTTCGCCGATCTGTCCAGAGGGCCCCCTCGTGAGGATCACCACTCGATACCTGGGCGTAACCTACGGTCGCGTAGGTAGGTCGCGGATGCGTAGGTAGCATGAGCGCATGACCGCCGCCGCGCCCGACGCCGCCGCCACCGCCCTCCCCTCTCCCGGCGCTGCCGCCGGGAGTCGCCCCCAGGGCTCCACCGCTTCGCCGCTCCCGCTGAAGCCGAGACTGCGCGGCTGGCTGCACGCCGGCATGTTCCCCACCGCACTGATCGCGGGGGTGATCCTGACCGCGCTCGCCGACAGCCCCCGCGGCCGCATCGCGTGCGCGATCTTCACCCTCACCGCCTGCGCGCTGTTCGGGGTGAGCGCCCTCTACCACCGCGGCGACTGGGGCCCGCGCGCCACGGCCGTGCTGCGCCGGCTGGACCACGCGAACATCTTCCTGATCATCGCGGGCACCTACACGCCGTTCACGCTGCTGCTCCTGCCGGACGGCAAGCAGGAGCTGCTGCTGTGGCTGGTGTGGGCGGGGGCCCTCGCCGGGATCGCCTTCCGGGTCTTCTGGGTGGGCGCCCCCCGCTGGCTGTACACCCCGTGCTACATCGCGCTCGGCTGGGCGGCGATCTTCTTCCTGCCCGACTTCATGCGCACCGGCGGCATCGCGGTGCTGACGCTGATCATCGTCGGCGGGCTGCTCTACAGCGTGGGCGCGGTGATCTACGGAACGAAGCGGCCGAACCCGTCACCGCGCTGGTTCGGCTTCCACGAGGTCTTCCACTCGTTCACCCTGGCCGCCTTCGTCGTGCACTACGTCGGCATCTCGCTGGTGGCCTACCAGCACGGCTGAGCACGACCGGCGCCCCGGGCTCACGCCTGAGGCACGTCGGCACCCGCGCCCCGGACCGCCGCCGCCAGCACCTTGGGGTCGGCCGTCGGGGCGTCGCAGGTGAAGTTGCGGCACACGTACGCCGCCGGGCGGCCCTGGAACAGCGGCCGGTTCCGCAGCAGCGGCACCTCGTCGGAGCCGGGCGCGCCGACCGCGACCACCGCGCCCGGGGCGGTGCCCAGCAACGCGGCCTGGTGCAGCGCGCGGGTGGCCGGGTCGCCGTCCGGTCCGACGACGGCCACCTCGCGCGGCCCGTCGAGCGCGGCCTCCACCACCGCCAGCCCCCAGCCGATGAACCGCGGCACCCGCGGTCCCAGCGCCGTGACCACGCCGAGCGCCCGTTCGGCCGCGTCCCGGTGGCGGGTGCTGCCGGTGACGGCGGCGTACGACAGCAGCGCCCCGGCCGCCGCCGTCCAACCCGACGGGGCGGTGTTGTCCGTCGGGTCCTGGGGGCGGCGGATCAGGGCCTCCGCGTCGTCGGCGGTGTCGTACAGCGTGCCGTCCCCGGAGGCGAAGTGCCGCAGCACGGTGTCCAGCAGCAGGCCCGCGAAGTCCACCCACACGCCCTCGCCGGTGACCGACGCCAGGGCCAGGAACCCCTCGGCGACGTCGGCGTAGTCCTCCAGCACGCCCGCGTGGGCGCCCGCGGCACCGTCCAGCGAGGTGCGCGCCAGCCGCCCGTGCTCGTCCAGGTGGACCCGGACCAGCAGGTCGGCCGTGGCGGTGGCGGCCCGCACCAGGTCCGGGCGGTCGAAGTACGCGCCGGCCTCGGCCAGCGCGGCGATCGCCAGACCGTTCCACGCGGCGACGATCTTGTCGTCGCGGCCCGGCCGCGGGCGCTCGCCGCGGGCGGCCAGCAGCCGCCAGGTGACGGAGGCGACACGGTCGGCGTCCACCAGCTGCTCGGTGTCGGGGAGCTGGAGCACCGAGGCGCCCTTCTCGAACGTGCCCTCCTCGGTCACCCCGAAGTGACGCGCGGCGAACGCGGCGTCCTCCTCGCCCAGGACCTCACGCAGCTGCTCCGGCGTCCACACGTAGTACGCGCCCTCGGCGTGCCGGCCCGTGCCGTCGTCGCTGTCGGCGTCCAGCGCGGAGGCGAAGCCGCCCTGGGCCGTGAGCAGTTCGCGGACCATGAAGTCGGCGGTGCCCAGCGCGATCCGGCGCGCCAGGTCCGAGCCGGTGGCCCGCCACAGGTGGGCGTAGACCCGGCACAGCTGGGCGTTGTCGTACAGCATCTTCTCGAAGTGCGGCACCGTCCAGGTGGCGTCCACCGCGTACCGGGCGAAGCCCCCGCCGAGTTGGTCGTAGATGCCGCCGCGCGCCATCGCCTCGCAGGTGGCCTGCACCATCTGCAGCGCGCCCGCCGAGCCGGTGCGGGCGTGGTGGCGCAGCAGGAACTCCAGCACCATGGACGGCGGGAACTTCGGCGCGCCGCCGAACCCGCCCCGCACCGCGTCGAATTCGCGGGTCAGGCCCATCAGCGCGGCATGCGTGTCGTCGGGTCCCGGCGGGTTCGGCGCGCCGTACGGCAGCGAGCGCTCGGCCAGGTCGCGGACGATCCGCCCGGCGACCTCGGCGACCTCCTCGCGCCGGTCGGTCCACGCCGCCGTCACGCCCTCCAGCACCTGCGGGAACGACGGGATGCCGGACCGGGGCTCGGGCGGGAAGTAGGTGCCGAAGTAGAAGGGTTCGGCGTCGGGGGTGAGGAAGACCGTCATCGGCCAGCCGCCGTGCCCCGTCGCCGCCTGCACCGCCTCCATGTAGACGGCGTCGACGTCCGGCCGCTCCTCGCGGTCGACCTTGACCGGGACGAAGTGCGCGTTGAGATACGCGGCCGTCTTCTCGTCCTCGAAGGACTCGTGCGCCATGACGTGGCACCAGTGGCAACTGCTGTAGCCGACGCTGAGCAGCACGGGCACGCCCCGGCGCCGGGCCTCGGCGAACGCCTCGGGGACCCACGGCCACCAGTCGACCGGGTTGTCCGCGTGCTGGAGGAGGTACGGGGACGTCTCGTGCGCCAGACGGTTCGGCATGGGTCCATCCTCCCGCACGCGGGGGGTCGCGGATCGCCGCCAATCGCCGCGCGGGCGCGTTTTCTGGCGCGGGTCGGGGCGCGCCGCGGGGTGTGCGCCCCACGCCACGTACCCATCGCCCCACGCCCCGTACCCGCCAGGCCAGGGGGTACGTGGGTGGGGCGGCTGGTCAGCCCGTGGTCGGGCGCCGGGCGCCCTTCGCGGCGGCCTGGGCCGCCTGCGGCTCCGGCTCCTCCTCGAAGTCGACCTTCTTCATGTGCTTGTTCATGGACTTCATCAGCATCCACACGGCGAGGCCGATCGCCGCGAACACGAGGAAGCCCAGGACGCCCGGCGTCACCTTGTTCTTGTCCAGCTCTTTGGCGAGCTCGACGGCGGTGGACGCGTGCGTCAGGGCGAGGGAGCTGGTGGCGCTCATCATGGGCTCAATTGTTGCGGATGCCCGCGAAGAGGTCGTCCTCGGGGAGGGAGGTGTCCACGAGCGACTTCGCCAGCTCGTACTCCTCGGTCGGCCAGACCTCCTTCTGGACGTCCATCGGGACCCGGAACCAGCCGCCGTCGGGGTCGATCTGCGTGCGGTGGGCGATCAGCGCCTTGTCGCGGATCTCGAAGAAGTCCGCGCACGGGACGTAGGTGGTCAGGGTGCGCTCGCGCTTCTGGAAGGACTTCCAGCGCTCCAGCCACTCCCCGTACGGCGACTCCAGGCCGCGCGCCAGCAGTGCCTCGTGCAGGGCGAGCGTGCGCGGCCGGTTGAAGCCCTGGTTGTAGTAGAGCTTCAACGGCTGCCACGGCTCGCCGGTGCCGGGGTACTTCTCCGGGTCCCCCGCGGCGTCGAAGGCCACCATCGAGATCTTGTGGGTCATGATGTGGTCCGGGTGCGGATAGCCGCCGTTCTCGTCGTACGTGGTGATCACGTGCGGCCGGAACGCGCGGATGAGCTTCACCAGCTCCCCCGCGGCCTCGTCGACGTCCTGGAGCGCGAAGCAGCCCTCGGGCAGCGGCGGCAGAGGGTCGCCCTCGGGCAGCCCGGAGTCCACGAAGCCCAGCCACTCCTGCTTGACGCCGAGGATCTCGCGCGCCTCGTCCATCTCCTTGGCGCGTACCTCGTGGATGTTCTCCTCGATGTAGGCGTCCCCCTGGAGCTTGGGGTTCAGGATGGAGCCACGCTCACCACCCGTGCAGGTCGCGACCAGTACGTCCACCCCCTCGGACACGTACTTCGCCATGGTGGCCGCGCCCTTGCTCGACTCGTCGTCGGGGTGGGCGTGCACGGCCATGAGACGCAGCTGCTCAGTCAAGGCTCGATCCTCGTGATTCGTCGCGTTCAACAGGTGTCGCCCCGGGACGTCGACGCGGGGCGGCAATCGGGTGCCGGCTGGGCGGCTTCTATAGTGACCCAGATCAGGGGCGAAAAATTCCTGGCCCCCGACAGGGAAGGACGATCATGTCGACGGTACGGGCTGGCGTGCCGGACGGCCGCTACGGCCGGTCCGCTGACGAGCGCGCCGACCGCAAGCTGAAGATCGTCGGCGCCGTGCTCGGCGCGGGCCTGCTCGGTGTCGTCGCGTGGTTCGGCTACTCCTACATCTCCGACCAGGACGTCAGCGGCCGGGTGATCGGCTTCAAGGTGGTCTCCGACGAGGCCATCGAGGTCCACCTGGAGGTCCGCAAGGACAAGGACGCGACCGGCGTGTGCACGCTGCGGTCGCTGGCCGAGAGCGGCGCCGAGGTGGGGCGCAAGGACTTCCTCTTCGACCAGCGGCGCGACCAGGTCGACGAGGTCGTCACCCTCCGCACGACCGAGCGGGCGACCACCGCCAAGCTGGTCGGCTGCAAGCCGCGCGGCTAGGCCGCCGCCCTCAGGGGCAGGGGCTGGGCCACCGTCCGAGGGGCGGGGCTGGGCGCGGGTGTGCCCGGAGGCGCGGCATACGCATTCGATACGCCACGCTCCTCCCGCTTTGCGCCCGGAATTGTTAGGCTCGTGGTTTCGCCCGGCTTTGAAGGCGCACCCTTCTGAGTAGGGCGTTCATTTGTATTCCCAGTACGTAGTCCAGTACCGACGAGGAGCACCTGTGACCCAGACCAGCGAGAACGTCACCTGGCTGACCCAGGAGGCGTACGACCAGCTCAAGGCCGAGCTGGAGTACCTGTCGGGTCCCGCACGTACCGAGATCGCCACGAAGATCGCGGCGGCTCGCGAGGAAGGTGACCTGCGGGAGAACGGCGGGTACCACGCCGCCAAGGAGGAGCAGGGCAAGCAGGAGCTCCGTGTGCGCCAGCTGACCCAGCTCCTGGAGCACGCGAAGGTCGGCGAGGCCCCGGCAGCCACCGGTGTGGTCGCGCCCGGCATGGTCGTCACCATCGCCTTCGACGGCGACGAAGACGACACTCTGACCTTCCTGCTGGCCTCCCGCGAGTACGCGAGCTCGGACATCGAGACCTACTCGCCGCAGTCCCCGCTGGGCTCGGGCGTGAACGGCAAGAAGGTCGGCCAGGACGCCGAGTACGAGCTGCCGAACGGCAAGATCGCCTCGGTGCGCATCCTGGAGGCCAAGCCCTACCAGGGCTGAGCGGCCCCGCCACACGCGTCGCGGAACCCCCGGCACGGGATGCCGGGGGTTCCGTGCGTGTCCGGCCGCGGGCCCTGCCCGGCGGCCCTGCCCAGCCGCCTTACGCGTCGCCCCGCGGCCTCACCCGGCCGCCGAGCGGTACTTGCGTACGGCCAGTGTCCGGAAGACCACCAGGATCAGCAGGGACCACAGCGCCGACGCCGCCGCCGGGTGCTGCATGGGCCAGGCGTCCGGCACCCGGTACCCCGGCGGGAGGTTCCCGAAGAGCTCCCGGCACGCCTGCACGGTGGTGCTGAACGGATTCCATTCGGCGATGTGCCGCAGCACGGTCGGCATGTTGCCGGACGGGACGAAGGCGTTCGAGATGAACGTCAGGGGAAAGAGCCAGATCAGCCCGCCGGAGGTGGCCGCCTCCGGGCTCCGCACCGTCAGCCCGATCAGCGCGCCGATCCAGGAGAACGCGTAGCCGAGGAGGAGCAGCAGCCCGAACCCGGCCAGTGCCTTGGGGAACCCTTCGTGGATCCGCCAGCTCACGATGACCGCCACGATCGCCAGCACCACCAGCGTGAGCGCCGTCTGCACCAGGTCGGCGAGGGTCCGGCCGGTGAGGACCGCGCCGCGCGCCATCGGGAGCGACCGGAACCGGTCGATCAGGCCCCGGTGCATGTCCTCGGCGATCCCGGCGCCCGCGCCCGCCGTGGCGAAGGTGACGGTCTGCGCGAAGATGCCCGCCATCAGGAACTCGCGGTACCTCGCCGGATCGGTGCTGCCGCCGACGTCGATGGAGCCGCCGAAGACGTAGGAGAACAGCACCACGAACATGATCGGCTGGATCAGCCCGAAGATCACCACTTCGGGGATCCTGACCATGCGGATCAGATTGCGCCGGGCGATCACCAGGCTGTCGCGTACGCCCTGGAGCGGCCGCCCTCCGCGCGGCCGCGGGGCCGGGGCGGCGACGGCCCGCGCCGCCCTGTCCTTCTCGCCCGCCTTGTTCGCCTTGTCTTCCACTGTCACCGTCCAGCCTCCGCTTCGGCGCCGTGCCCGGTGAGCGCGATGAACACGTCATCCAGCGTGGGGCGGCGCAGTCCGATGTCGTCGATCTCGACACCGCGGGCGTCCAGCTCACGGATCACCTCGGCCAGCAGCCTGGCGCCGCCGGTGACGGGGACGGTCACCTGCCGGGTGTGCTCCCGCACGCTGGTCTCGCCCTTGCCGAGGGCCCGCAGCACCGCCTCGGCGGTGGCGATGTGCTCGCGCTCGTGCACCACGACCTCGACGCGCTCACCGCCGACCCGGGCCTTGAGCTGGTCGGCCGTGCCGCGCGCGATGACCCGCCCGTGGTCGACGACCGCGATGTCGTCGGCGAGCCGGTCGGCCTCCTCCAGATACTGGGTGGTCAGCAGCAGGGTGGTGCCCTGCGCCACCAGCTCCTGGATGACGTCCCACAGCGCCTGCCGGTTGCGCGGGTCGAGCCCGGTCGTCGGCTCGTCCATGAACATCACGGGCGGGCTGACGACCAGCGCCGCGGCGAGGTCGAGGCGGCGGCGCATGCCGCCGGAGTACGTCTTGGCGGTGCGGTCGGCCGCGTCCGCGAGGGAGAAGCGGTCCAGCAGCTCGGCGGCGCGCGCCTTCGCGTCCCGCGCGCTCATCTGGTAGAGCTGGCCGACCATCCGGAGGTTCTCCCGGCCGGTCAGGTACTCGTCGACCGCCGCGAACTGGCCGGACAGCCCGATCGCGCGGCGTACGTCGTTCGGGTGCCGGAGCACGTCCACGCCCGCCACGACCGCCCGCCCGCTGTCGGGACGCAGCAGCGTCGTCAGCACCCGTACGGCCGTGGTCTTGCCTGCTCCGTTGGGGCCGAGCAGCCCGAGGACGGTTCCTTCGGGCACGTCGAGATCGACGCCGTCCAGAGCCCTGACCTCGCCGAAGGTCTTCACCAGACCCTCGGCGTAGATGACTCCTGCCATGGGGTTCCCCCAGGGAACGTGGGAATCGGGGAATCGGGGAATCGGGGTCCGGGGCGGGGCTGCCCCAGAAAAATGAAACCAGCAGGGGACCGGCTACGGCATCACGATGTAGCCCGCCTCGCGCAGCGCCGCCGAGACCTCGGCGCAGTGCTCCGGCCCCTTGGTCTCCAGGTGCAGCTCCACCTCCACCTCGGTGAGCCCGAGCCGCGGATCCGTACGGACATGGCTCACGTCGACGACGTTGGCGTCCACCCGCGTCAGCACCCCCAGCAGCGTCGCGAGCGCGCCCGGCCGGTCGGTCAGCCGCAGCGTCAGCGACAGATAGCGGCCCGCCGCGGCCATGCCGTGCCGCAGGATGCGCTGGAGCAGCAGCGGGTCGACGTTGCCGCCCGACAGCACGGCGACCACCGGCCCCTCGTAGGCACCGGGGTCGGACAGCAGCGCGGCCACCGGGCTGGCCCCGGCGGGCTCCACCACCAGCTTGGCCCGCTCCAGACAGAGCAGCAGCGCGCTGGAGAGCGCGTCCTCGGAGACGGTCCGCACCTCGTCGAGCAGCTCCGCGATGATCGCGAACGGGACCTCGCCGGGCCGCCCCACCTTGATGCCGTCCGCCATGGTCGCCGGCGCCTCGATCGACACCGGCCGCCCGGCGGCCAGCGACGGCGGGTAGGCGGCGGCGCCCTCCGCCTGCACCCCCACGATCCGGACATCGGGCCGCAGCGCCTTCACCGCGACGGCGATCCCGGCCGCGAGCCCGCCGCCGCCGATGCCGACGACGATCGTGCGCACCTCCGGGCACTGCTCCAGGATCTCCAGCCCGACGGTGCCCTGGCCCGCGATGATGTCGGGGTGGTCGAACGGGTGGATGAAGACCGCCCCGGTCCGCCGCGCGTACTCCTGCGCCGCGCGCAGCGTCTCGTCCACCACCTGGCCGTGCAGCCGCACCTCGGCGCCGTACTCCCGGGTCGCGGCGACCTTCGGCAGCGGGGCGGCCACCGGCATGAACACCGTGGAGCGCACATGGAGCAGGGACGCCGCGAGCGCCACGCCCTGCGCGTGGTTGCCGGCGCTGGCCGCGACCACCCCGGCCGCCCGCTCCCGCGGGGTCAGCCCGGCGATCCGCACGTAGCCGCCGCGCACCTTGAACGAGCCGGTCCGCTGGAGGTTCTCGCACTTGAGGTGCACCGGTGAGCCGAGCAGGCCGGTGAGGAAGCGGCTGCCTTCCAGGGCGGTCACCCGGGAGACCCCGGAGAGGATCTTCTGCGCCGCGCGGACGTCGTCGAGCGTGACCCCGGAGGCGGCGGCGACGGCTGCCCCGTCACCAGGTCGTACAGCCATGTACCAAGTCTCGCAGTTCTGTCCCGTGGCTGGTGGGACGCGGGACCGTCACTGTGGGAGGCGGGACCGACGCTGGTGGGAGGCGAACCGTCGCCGGTGGGAGGCGGGACCGACGCTGGTGGGAGGCGAACCGTCGCCGGTGGGAGGCGGGACCGTCACCGATGGGAGGCCGGAGAGCGGCAGCTTGCTGCCGTCGTGACGCAGGTTTGTGAACCTCGGGTACGGGGAAGGCCGCGGCGGCGTACTCTGTGCCCCATCCCACAGACCACCGCACGAAGTGAGCCCCAGGCCATGCCCACCTCATCGGACATGACGACTCGACTCGATACGAACGCACTCGACCCGAACTCACTCGAACCGAACGTCCTCGACACGACGGTACTCGACGCGTTGCAGCACCAGGTCGCGCTGTTCGCCCGACGCGCCGAACAGACCCGCCTCGGCGGCATAGGGCAGGCCCGCAACTCCATGGACCGCGCCGCGTACCTGCTGCTCAACCGGCTTGACCAGGAAGGTCCGATGGGCGTCAAGGCGCTGGCGGCGGGAATGGGCATCGACTCCTCGACGGTGACCCGTCAGGTCGCGCCGCTGGTCGACTCCGGCATGGTCAAGCGCACCTCGCACCCCGAGGACGGGCGCGCGGTCGTACTCCAGCTGTCGCCGCGGGGCAGGGCGCGGCTGGAGGAGGTGCGGTCCTCCCGGCGGGCGCTGATGGCCATGGTGACCGAGGAGTGGACGGCGGAGGAGCGGGACGTCTTCTGCGATCTGCTCACCCGTTTCAACACCGCGCTGTCGGCCGTGCACAACTCCCTGGTGCAGCCCGCCCCCGCGGGCTGACCGTTCCCCGGGACCGGGAACGGCTGCGAGGGGAGGACTCGTACGACCGCGCCCGGCGGTCCTCGAATGCCGGGCGGGCGTGATCGCCGCCCCGCCCGGCGTTCGAGGACGCACCGGCTAGCCCAGCGCCTGCGCCAGGTCCGCCAGGAGGTCGTCGACGTTCTCGATGCCGACCGAGATGCGGACCAGGTCCGCGGGGACCTCCAGGGCCGAGCCGGCGGCCGAGGCGTGGGTCATGCGGCCCGGGTGCTCGATGAGGGACTCGACGCCGCCCAGGGACTCGCCGAGGGTGAAGAGCCGGGCGCGGTTGCAGACCTCGACCGCCGCCGCCTCACCGCCGGCGACCTGGAAGGACACCATGCCGCCGAAGGACCGCATCTGCTTGGCCGCGATCTCGTGGCCCGGGTGCTCCGGCAGACCCGGGTAGAGGACCTTGGTGACCTTGGGATGGCGGGTCAGCATGTCCGCGATGCGGGTCGCGTTCTCGCTGTGCCGGTCCATGCGGACGGACAGGGTCTTGATGCCGCGCAGCACGATCCAGGAGTCGAAGGGCCCGGCGACCGCGCCCATCGCGTTCTGGTGGTACGCGAGCTGCTCGCCCAGCGCCTCGTCCGCGGTGACCAGCGCGCCGCCGACCACGTCCGAGTGGCCGCCCATGTACTTCGTCAGGGAGTGCACGACGACGTCCGCGCCCAGCGCCAGCGGCTGCTGGAGGTAGGGGCTGGCGAAGGTGTTGTCGACGACGAGGCGGGCCCCGGCGGACCGCGCGATGTCGGCGACGGCGGCGATGTCGGTGATGCCGAGCAGCGGGTTGGAGGGCGTCTCGACCCAGATCACCTTGGTGCGCGGGCGCAGCGCGTCCCGTACCGACGCCGGGTCGGAGGTGTTCGCGACCGACCACTCCACGCCCCAGCGCTCGACCACCTTGGCGAAGAGCCGGAACGTGCCGCCGTAGGCGTCGTTCGGGATGACGACGTGGTCGCCGGGGGCCAGGAGGGTGCGCAGCAGGCAGTCCTCCGCCGCGAGCCCGGACGCGAAGGCGAGGCCGCGGCGGCCGCCTTCCAGGGCCGCCAGGTTCTCCTCCAGCGCGGTGCGGGTGGGGTTGGCGGAGCGGCTGTACTCGTAGCCGCCGCGCAGCCCGCCCACACCGTCCTGCTTGTAGGTGGAAACCTGGTAGATCGGGGGGACGACGGCGCCGGTGAGCGGGTCGGCCTCCTGTCCCGCGTGAATGGCCAGCGTCTCGAAGCTGTGGTGCGAGGGCTGGGACGCGCCCTGCTGGTGAGAGTCCTCGTGGGTCATGGGCCCGAGCGTAATGCCCGGCGCGGGTCCCGGCCGATGGCAGCGTGCATAGGCTGTAGGGAAACACGGGACATGGCACGCGAGACTTCATGAGGACGTCATGCTTCATGGGGCCGTCGTGGAGTCTCACGGGGACAAGGTCGGGAACAAGGTCATGGAAATGCTCGTCATCCTCATCGGCATCGTCATGGTCGGCGGTGTCCTTGTCGTGCCCATGGTGCTGCGCAGGCGCGCGGGCGGCGAGGCGATGCGGGGCGCACTGCGCGCCGGTGATCCCACCGCGTACGGGTTCGTGCCGCGCGAGCGGCTCGACGTGCGGCTGCCGGGACCCGACCCGGAGCTGGCCGACGCCCTGGAGGAGATCCAGCGCACCAGGGAGTGGCAGCCCGCGGCCCGGCTGCTGGCCCTCACCGAATCCGCCTCGGAGCTGCGCTGGCAGCGGGTGCAGACGCTGGCCGGGGCGGCGGCGCACGAGCTGGCGGTCTCCCCCGGCCAGGGCGGGATGTGGCTGCGCACCTGGCGGGTGGAGGCGCCCAAGGACCCGGGCGGGGCGGCGGTGCACGCGGCGTTCCTGGTGATGCAGGCGCTGCGCGACCCGTCGTCCGAGGACTTCCGCATGATCATGGAGGAGGCGCGTACGGTCTGCGCCGAGGCGGCATTGCTGGCCCCCGGCGACCCCGTTCCGTACATCGTCGAACTCGGCGTGGCACGCGGCCTGGCCTACCGGCAGGCGGACTTCGAGGAGCTGTGGGCCAAGGTCACCGAGCGCGCGCCGCACCACATGGGCGCGCATCTGGCCGCGCTGCTCTACTGGTGCGAGAAGTGGCACGGTTCGCAGGACCAGGCCGACGCCTTCGCGCAGTCGGCGGCCGCCTCCGCGCCCAAGGGGAGCCTGCTGCCCGCGCTGCCGCTGTTCGCGGTCTTCGAGCACCTGCCGGAGGTGCAGCTGGTGCGCTCGCTGTATCAGAGCGAGGTGATCACGCGGGCGATCGAAGGCGCGCGGTTCGCGGCCCTGCACGCCCCCGCCGACCACCCGGTGCTGCCGCACGTCCGCCACCTGCTGGTGTGGTTCCTGGTCCGGGCGGAGCGGTACGCGGAGGCGATGGAGCAGCTGCGGCGGGTGGACGGGCACGTGGGCGCGATCCCGTGGTCGTACGGCGCGGACCCGGCGGCGGAGTACGTGGTGTACCGGGCGCTGGCGGTGGCGGGCTGGGAGGGCAACGGCGGCACGCCGGCGCAGCTGCCGCACTGACGGCCGCGCAGCCGCCGCGCTGACCGGGGCCGCACGGCCGCCGCACCGACCGGACCGCGGGGCTACCGCGCTGACCGGGGCCGGAATGCGGCACGTCAACAAGGCGTTGTGTGAAGACCCGAGAGTCGCCACCCAGAGCCACCGCCGAGTCCACCGCGCCCGAGCCCACCGTCCCGAGGAGCCACGAGATGCTGTTCAACCGGCACAAGAACCACCTCCCCTCCCCCGAGGAGGCGCTGACGGGCCGCGCCGAACCGGAGTTCCCCGTCCCCGCCCGCCACACGGTCCTCGGCAACCCGCTGGCCGGTCCGTACCCGGAGGGTCTGGCCGTCGCGGACTTCGGCCTGGGCTGCTTCTGGGGCGCGGAGCGGAAGTTCTGGCAGGCCCCGGGCGTGTGGACGACCCTCGTCGGCTACCAGGGCGGGCACACCCCGCATCCCGCCTACGAGGAGGTCTGCAGCGGCCTGACCGGCCACACGGAGGCCGTCCGCGTCGTGTACGACCCGTCGACCACGTCCTACGCAGCGCTGCTGAAGCTCTTCTGGGAGTCCCACGACCCCACCCAGGGCTTCCGCCAGGGCAACGATGTCGGCACCCAGTACCGCTCGGCGGTCTACACCCACTCCGAGGAGCAGCAGCGGCAGGCCGAGTCCTCCCGCGCGGCCTACCAGTCGGTCCTGACGGCCTCGGGGTACGGCACGATCACCACGGAGATCCTCCCGGCAGGCCCGTTCTACCCGGCGGAGCCGTACCACCAGCAGTACCTGGACAAGAACCCGGCGGGCTACTGCGGCATCGGCGGCACGGGCGTGAGCTGCCCGGTGGGCGTGGCCAAGGCCGAGGGGTGATCCCAGGCAGGCGTGGCCGTCGCGAGGTCGCGGCTCGACGCGGGGAGCCGGCAGCGGCCTACGCTGGATGAAAGGGATGAATATCGCGAATTACCAGGGAGGTGCGCGATGACTTTCGTCCAGATCATCGACTGCAAGACCGACAAGCTGGACGACCTGAACCGGCTCATGGACACCTGGGTCGAGCAGACGAAGGGCAGGCGGACGGCCACCCACTCGGTGGTGGGCAAGGACCGGGACAAGGCCAAGCACCTCGTCGAGATCGTCGAGTTCCCGTCGTACGAGGAGGCGATGCGGAACTCGGAGATGCCCGAGACGAACCGGATCTTCGAGGAGATGGTGGCGCTCTGCGAGGCCCCGCCCACGTTCACCAACCTCGACGTGGTGCGGGACGAGCAGCTGAACAAGGCGACCGCCCGCCGCATGTTCGATGAGATCGCCACGCGCGGCAACCTCGACGCGGTCGGCGACGTGTTCGCCCGCGACTACCACGATCACGATCCCTTCAATGAAGAGGACACGGTCGGGGCCGACGGCATGCGCCGGGAGATCGAGATGTGGCGGTCGGCCTTCGACTTCACCTTCACGATCGAGGACCAACTGGCCGAGGGAGACCGGGTGATGACCCGGTGGACCTGGACCGCCAGGCACCAGGGCGAGTTCATGGGCATCGCGCCCACGGGCCGGCAGGTCAAGGCGGACGGCATGACGGTCTACCGATTCAAGGACGGCAGGATCGCCGAGGGCTGGTGGAACTACGACATCCGCGGCGTGCTCCGGCAGCTCGGCGCAGGCGAGCGCTAGCGGCACCGGGGAACCGACGACTGCGTGAGGGGAGTTGCGGCTCTTCAGCGTTACGCCATACGTAGACTCAGGGCATGGATCTTGAGAAGCGCGTCGTCGAACTGGAACGCCGGGTCGCGGCGATGGAGGACGCCCAGCGTGGCGAGCCCAGGGGTGGCGCGGCGGGCGAGGACGCCTTCTGGGCGCTCGAGGGGCTCAAGGAGCAGCTCGCACGGCACGGCGAGTCCGACGGCGGGGTGCTGTTCACCGGGGCCGTGCGGGTGCCGACGGGCGAGGAGTACGAGTGGCAGTACGGGCTGCCGACCGGCGAACTGCTCGACCAGGACTGGTCGGAGGCCGCTGACGTCTTCGCGGCGCTGGGGCATGCCGTACGGATGCGGCTGCTCCGCGAGATCGTCGGCGGGCGCCGGACCGTGGCCGAGCTCACCGAGCTCGACGGCCTCGGCGACGCCGGCGAGATCCACCACCATCTGCGCCAACTGGCCGCCACCGGCTGGCTGCACGCCGCCGAGCCGGAGCACTACGAGGTGCCGCCGGAGCGGGTCGTCCCGCTCCTGGTGGTGCTGGCCGCCGCCCGGCCCTGAGTCGAGGCCTTTCCGTACGGACCGGCTGACGGAGCGGGGCCAACGGGCCGGGACCGGCCGCGGACCAGGACCGGCGGGCCCGGCACGGTGTGTGCCGGGCCCGCCGGGGCCGGGGAGTGGGACCAGGGAGCAGGGGGCAGGGTCAGTTCGTCGTGCAGGCGGAGGCGACGACGCCGGGCGCGCCGACGCTCACGGTCTTCGGGCCGACCACGACCGTCTTCTGCTGGCCGTCGGTGCCGAGGCCGGTCGCGGTCACCTTGACCGAGGCCGTGGCCTGGGCGTCGGTGCTGGTGATGGTCAGGGCGGCGCCCAGCTGACCGCTCGGGCACTGCGACTTGGTCAGGGTGGGCAGGACGACCGCGGTGTCCGTGGTGGCCTCCGCCTTGAGGGTCACGTTCACCAGCGGCGTGCTCGGGGTGCAGGTCGAGTCCAGGCACACCTGGACCGGGACGGACGGCAGGATCACGGGGCCGACGGTGAGCGTGGCCGTGTGGCTCGCCGCCGAAGCCGGCGTGGCGAGGGCCAGCGGCACCACACCGAGGGCGATGGCACCGAACAGGCGAGCACCACGTCGCTTAATGTTCATGATTCTCCCATTCGTTTTCCGGCGACCGTCGCCGGGCGGCCCCAACCCTGTCGATCAGCGATTTCCCGCGTCAAGGAATCCGGGATCGCGCACAACGCCCTGAACGACTCATTCCGAATGCGGCATCCGCGCGCTCGACGCCGGAGGCAGGGTTTTTCCAGCGGCTTTGCATCGGGGCCTGGCGCCCCCGCCGGCGCCAGGCCCCGATGTGGTCATCCCGGATTCCGCTCCAGCGGCCACGGGAATTCCGCGTCAGCGGTCACCTGATGTCCCTGCGGTCCGCCGGTCGCCACGGTTCTCCGGTCGCCAAGGTCCTCCGGTCGCCACCGCTCTCCGGTCCCTGCGAGGACCCGGCCTCCCCGGCTCCCCGTAGACCCGGAACGGAATGCGGTGCCGGGCCACCTCGGTCAGTCCGGCAAGATCGGCGACGACCACCAGTTCACCGCGCTCGGCACGCACCCACACCCGGGAGCCCGCGAGCGCGCGCGGAACGGCGTAGCTCCGCCGGTCGTAGGTGACGGTGCCGCCCGCGCCGACCGTGGCCGTGCGGCCGAGACCCGCGGTGTACGGGGCGGTGGGCAGCGCGTGGAGCCGCTCGCGCTCCACGGCCAGGCGGTCGTACGGGGTACCGCCCGCTCCCTCGTACCGGGCCTCCCCTCCCCCGTCCGCGCGCCGGCCGCCGGCCCACTCGCCCTGCCGGCTGTTGGACCACTCGCAGAACTTCCCGCAGGTCTCGCGGAGTTCACCGAAGGACAGATACTCCCGGCGCAGCTCAGCCGCCACCGGCACCAGGTCGGCCGGGGCTATCCGCACCTCACCGGCCCGGCCGCCGCCGTCCGGTTCCCCGGTGTACGGGGCGCAGACGCGGACCTGAAGGCCGTAGTGGGCGCCGACGGCGACCAGGTCCGGATACCGGATGCGCCCGTCGGTGTGCGGCCGCGCGAGCAGATACGTCGGCGCGCCGCCCAGGGCGCGCAGGGTGGTGTCCAGGCAGCAGACCAGGGTGGGCAGGCCGCGGTCCTGGCACGGGATGACGACGCGGAACCGCGACCAGGCGAGCCAGGCGCTGAACAGGACCGTCCGGCGCCGCTCCCCGCGCGGTCCGGGCACCACCGGCCCCTCGCCCCAGTCGTACTGGAGCCACAGCCCCGGCTCCGCTATCCACGGCCGGTAGGTGCGGCGGTCGCCCGCCCGCCAGCGGGCCTTGGCCTCGGCCACCACCCGCCGGGCCGTGCGTTCACTTCCGGCATATCCCATTCTCACCAGGCGCTCATACGCCCGGGCCGCACTGATATGCCCTTCGGAACGGTCCACCCATTCCTCGATCTTCTCCACATGCGCGTCGATTTCGCGCGAACGGCGGGACGGTCCGATCACCGGGCGGCCCGCGTCCCGGGCGGCCACATAGCGGCGTACGGTCTTCGGATCGCAGCCCGCCAGCCGCGCGGCGGAATGCACGCATTCGGTGGTGTCGTACGCCACCAGGATCTCGATGATTTCCTTGTCCGACTTCTTCACGACCACTCCCGGCAAACCAGGGGGTGCGTGGAATTCCCACGGCAGATGAACATCCGCTGCTCTCTCCGACGAGTTTCTGTGACGATCTGGCAGAACGCGGGGCGCGTGCGACGCGGGGGCGGCTGCGCCAGGGGCGGGTGCGGCTGCGCCGGGGGCGCGGGGGCCGGTGGCCGCGGGGGTGCCCGTGCGACGCGCGGACGCGTGGTGGTGACGCGAGGGCGCGTGGCCCACGCGGCCGCGTCAGCCCGGTAGTTCGACGACGTCGCGCGGACGTGTCAGCAGCGGGGAGGCCGTGTGCTCCGGTCGGCCGTCGGCGGGCGGGGGTGCGGGGAGGGGGCGATCGGGCCCGGTCAGCACGCCCACGAACCGCTTGGTCTGTTCGCCCCCGCCCTGCCCTACGGAGACGTGGCCGGCCGGTGCGAGCGGCAGTGGCAGCGGCAATGGCAAGGGCCGGGGAAGCGGCAGGAGCGGCCCGCCCGGCGGGGCGCGGAGCGGGAGCGGCGCCGCCCGGGAGACCCCCTCAGCACCGGAGCGGAGCGCCGCCGTCCGGCCCCCCTCGCACCCGTACGTACGGCGCAGCGGCCCGGCGGCGGTATACGGAGGGGAAAGCGGCGGTGAATCGGCACGGCGGGCGGCGGCAGCGTGCCGGGAGGCGTCACCGGCGGCTGCGGGTGGGCCACCGGCGTCGGAATGGCCGTGCGGGCCCGACGTCCGGGTGCCGCGCGGCGGTTGGGCTCCGGCGCCACCGCCCGCGGCGTGAGGTGCTGACAGCGCAGGCAGGTCGGGGAGGGTGGGGACGTCGGGGATGCCGGGCACGCCGGGCGGCGGGGACGGCACAGGCTCCGGCGCGGATGCCTCCGGCAGCTTCCCGAGGCCGGGCTCCGACGGCAGGAACACGGAAGCGGCGGGGACAGCGGGCAGGCGCGGAGAGGGGGGCGGCACGGCAGGGCGCGGCGGCGCGGGACTCCCCGGTGCGGCAGGGAGCGACGGCGCGGCTGAGTGCGGCAGCGCGGCTGAGTGCGGTGGCGGCAGGGCGGGGTTCGGCGACAGGGCGGGGCGGGTCGGCGGCACCGCCGGACGGGCCGCCGCTGACCGCGCGGGGCTCGCCGCGGCCACCCGTTCGACGCGCTCCGCGGCCGTCCGCTCCGGGCTCGGCCGCCCCGTGTCCCCCGCCGCCGGGCCCGGCGGGCCGGTGTCCGCTGCCGGGGCGCCGTCCGGCGCGGGCCGCGCGGACGTCGGCACGGCTTCGGTTCCCGGGGGCTCAGCCGCACGCGCCTCGCCGGCCAGCGCCGCGGCCAAGACCAGAACGCCGCCCAGCAGCAGAAGGATCAGCACCCTGCGCTTCACCGCCGACGCGTACACGTACGCGTACGCGCGCACGGCGGCAGCGGGAGGAGCACACGCCGACACGGTGAGTTCCTCCCCCTCGGCTCACGGGACGCGCGGACCACGCCGTATGGAACACGACCGGTTCCGACCTGCGCAACCCTGCCTTGCCGCCCCGCAGTTGCGCCCCGACCGGGTACTACGCCCCGCCCCCGGGCCGCGCCGCCTCCTCGGCGAGCTTCCGCGCCCGCTCGCACGGGTCGTAGTCCGGCCCCACGCCTTCGATGAGCACGACATCGCCCTCGATGTGGTCCGTGCGCAGCGGCAGGATCTCCTGGTACGCGGGAGAGTCGTACCAGGCGCGGGCCGCCGCCAGGCCGGGGAACTCGATCAGCACCATGCTCCCCGGCCATTCCCCCTCGACGACCTCCGCGGGCGGGCCGTGGATGACGAACCTCCCCTCGAAGGGGTCCAAGGTCGCCTGGATGCGCTCCAGGTACGTGAGGATGTCGGCGTGCGGGCGGCGGCTGCGGAGATGCGCGAATCCGTAGGCGGGCATGGCGGGCACGGCGGGCATGGCGGGCATGAGTGGGCTCCTTCAAGACCGGTGGCGGTGACGGGGGGGGGCGGGACGAGGCCAGGTCAGGCCGGACGGGGCCAGTTGGCGATGGCCATGACGCCGACCGGCCGACGAGCGGCCTCCGTGCCGACCGTACGCACGCCCCGGCCGGACGGCGATTACCTCCCACGTCATGCCAACCCCCCTCCCCGGACCGCCCCTTGCGCCCGCCGCCCCGCGCACCCACCACGCACTAACCTTGAGCGACATGGGATCAGCGCCTACGGAGACCCGCACCGGCCGCGTCGACGACGTGCTCGCGCTGGCCCGGTTGGCCGCCGAGCGCCGGGCCGTGCGGCCGATCCTCGACTGGCTGGCAGCGCGCAGCGGCGCCGCCGTCGGGCTGGTCGGGACCGGTGGAGAGGTGCTGGTCACGGCCGGAGGGACGGACCCGGGCGCGCTCGGCCACGCCGCCGTCGCCGCGGTCGGGCTGCACCGTCGCGGTACGCCGTCGGCCGTGCTCGGCGACGGCGGCAGCGACGGCGACGGCCGGGCGGCCACCCTCCATCTCGTCTCCCTCGGCCTCGAGGACGCGGCGGACCAGGCCCCGTTCCTGGCCGTCGCCGGTGCCGCGCGGGAGCCGAGGCACCTGAGCGTGCTGCTCTCCGACGCCTCGCGCGCCCTCGCCCTGTGCTGGCGCGTGGAGGAGGCCGAACGCAACCGGCGCCGCGTGGAGTTCGCCGAGGCGCACAGCCGCGAGGCCGTCCTGCACCTGCTCATGGTGGGCAGCGTGCCCGCCGCACAGCGGGTCGCCGGGGCGCTGGGCCCGGCACTGCCTCCCCTCAACCGGGTGTACGTGGTCGAGTGCCCGGGCAACCGGCGGCGCGAGATCGCGGTACGCATCGCCCGCACGTCGCGCGGCAAAGCCTGGATCGTCCCTTGCCCGGTCCGCCCCAACCACCTGATCGCGCTGGTGCCCGCCGACAGCGCGGAAACGCCGGACGAGCCGCAGCTGGACCGGCTGATCACCCGGCACATCCCCGGCTGCCGGGTCGGAGTGAGCGCGGAGGTCGCGCTGCGCGACACCCCGATCGGCTACGAGCAGGCCTTCCACGCGCTGGCCGTGGCGCGCAGCGCCCCCGAGGGCTGCGCGAGTTTCGGCCGGCACACCGACATCAGCGTGCTGTCCACGCCCGAAGGGCGGGTGTGGGCGGCGGAGCTGCTGGGCCCGTGCCTGCGGTACGCGCCGCCGCGCCGGGCCGATCCTGGCCCGCAGGAACTGCTCGGCACGCTCGGCTCCTGGCTCAGCTTCGGCGGCGCCGCCAGCCGCCATCTGAAGATCCATCGCAACACGCTCGCCGCCCGGGTCCGGCTTCTGGAGGAACTGCTGGGCCTGGAAGTGGGCCGCGGTCTGGCCGATCAGTCCGCGGCCTGGCTCGCCCTCCAACTGCACGCCACCGCGCAGTGGCATCCGCCGGCCACCGCGGACGGCCCGGCCGACTTGCGTACGGTGCTGGACACCACCGCCGCCCGGGTCTGGGCACAGGTGCAGCTGCGGCCTTTGGAACAGGCCAACGTGACCGCCGGTCCCGAGACCGTACTGGCCTGGCTGCGCGCCGACGCCCGGCTTCCCGCGACCGCCGCCGACCTGGGGATCTCGCTGCCCGGCGCGCGCAAGCGGCTGGCCAGGGCGGAGGAGGCGCTGGGGCGATCGCTGCTGCGCGCGCCGAGCGCGAAGTACGAGCTGTGGCTGGCGATGCGGGCGTTGCGGCGGCTGTGACGGCGGAGTCCGCGGATCCGGGGCCGGGGCCGGGTCCGGGCGAAACCGCGCCCCCGACGGCGTCACGGTTCGAAGCGCAACCGGGAACGGGCGTCACTGTGCACAGTGTTCCTCGCCGCGCCGTCGCCGCCCGCATAGCGTCATGGGCACGCCCCCGGCGGACCGCACCGAAGTCGACCTCGCAACCTCCCTGAGTGCCGTGCGGATCCCCCCCTTCTCGTACGGCCGCGACTGGCCGGCCCGCCGGGAGCGCCCGACACCCCAGCCCCCCGTCTCTCCTCGTCTCCCCAGTCCCCCCTTCCGCCGCCGGCAGAACAGGACCGCTGATGAGTCACCACCACGACTCGATCCTCGCTCGCCAGGACCCCCGGCTGGACATCAGCGACACCTACCTGTTCCGTGGCACGCGGGGCACCGTCTTCGTCGTCAACGTCAATCCGCTGTCGGGGGACGGCGGTTTCCACGACGACGAGAGCCTCTACGAGATCAAGGTGGACACCGACGGCGACGCCGTCGAGGACATCACCTTCCGCTTCACCTTCTCCGCGTACACCGCCTACGGCCCGCAGCGCTGGGAGCTGCGCCGGCTGGACGGGGCTGACGCCCGCGACCGGTTCGCGACGGGCACCCCGCTGCTCAGCGGCACCACCGGGGAGGTCGCGGAGGACCCGGAGAACGCGGCGGGGCTGCGCGCGTGGGCGGGCCGGGCCGGGGACCCGTTCTGGATCGAGGGCACGGTCGTCACGGCCGTGAAGACCGCGATAGCGCGGGGCACGGCGCCGGACCTGTCGGGCTTCGATCCGGCGCGGGCCAGGAACGCGTTCGCCGACACCGACGTGCAGTCGATCGTGCTGGAGGTGCCGGACGAGGCGCTGGGTGGCGCCGGGAGCCGGATCGGGTTCTGGGCGGTGTCGGTGCTGGCCACCGACGCGGGCGGCTGGCGGCCGATCAACCGTTGTGGAAACCCGCTGCTCAACACCCTCTTCGAGCTCGAAGACCCCGAGCGGGACATCGACTTCAACGCCACCGAACCGGCGGAGGACCAGGCGCGGTACGGGCCGGGGATCGTCCGGGCCACCGAGCGGGCGGCGGCCGCCGCGGGTGCGGTTCCCGACCCGTACGCGTACGCCACCCACGTCCGCGACCTGCTGCTGCCGGACGTGCTGCGCTACGAGGTCGGCACGCAGGCCCGGTTCGCGGTCGACGGGCGGAACGGACGCGGTCTCACCGACAGCGTCCCCGAGGTGATGTTCGAGCTGATACTCGGCGTCCCCGTCAAGCTGGGGTTGGACGCGGGCGCGGCCACGGGGGTGCCGCGCCCCGACTTCCCCTACCTCTCGGAGCCGGGGTCAGGGCCGGAGCGGGGGGCCGGCCCTGGCCCGGGCCGGGTGGCGGGCCGGTGAGCCTGGCCCCACGGCCCGCCACAAGCGCCCTCCGGGCGCGCACCGCCCCGGTCCGGCCGCGACGACCGGTGCCGCGGCCGGGCCCCGGGCCCGGCCTCCGCCGCCTCGGCGTACCCCTGAGATCATTCCGGCCGTGTCCGGACACCTTCCCCTCCCTGCTCTGCCGCCCTTCGCGGGCGAGTTCGAGATCCATCTGACCGTCGCCGCCCGCGGCCACGGCGGCGACCTCGCCCGGTACGCGGCCGAACGCGCCTGGAAGTACGCGTACATCGTGCTCGACCGCGGCCGCACACCCGCCCAGCCCATGCTCACCCTGCGCGCCGAGGGGACCCTCGCGGCCGCGCGCGGCGCCGCCGACGCGGCCGCGGCGGGGCTGCGGGGCGCCGGGTTCCCCGTCCTGCGGACGAAGGTGGAGGCCGCGCCCTGGGCCGACGGAGTGCCCGCGCACGACGCGGAGGCCGTGGCGCTCGGGCCGCACTACTACTTCGAGCACCACGTCAAGCTCGTCCTCGACCCAGGCGCGGACACCACCGGCCTGGCCGCGCTCGCCGACCGGCACGCCGCCCATCTCTCCCGTAACGCCCGCCGGACACGGGCCGACGGGCGAGCGGAACGCTTCGTCACCCAGCGCTGCCGACGCGTCGGCCGTGACACGGCGGGGCGCCGCCTGGACGAACTGACCGCGGCACTGGACGGCCTCCCGTGCGAAATCGCCTCGGTGGAACGTGAGTTCGTGGTGTACGACAGTGCGGAGTCACTGGACCAGGGCTGGATACGCGAACACGAGGGAACGGCATGACATCGATGGAGTCGTCGGAATCCGAGGCGCAGGTGTCCGCGTGGCGGACGTTCGGCTGGGGCCCGTGGGGCGCGGACGAGACCGTGCCGCAGGAGGAGCCGGACGAGGCGACGCGCGCCGCCCTCAGCCTTCCGGCCACGCTGCGCCCGGTCGCGGGCGGCGACGACGACGTCGTACAACGCCCCGTGTTCGACCCGTCCATGACCCATTACCGCAAGGCGATGCGGCTGGGCGAGCCGGAGTTCGCGGACGCGGAGACCAGTGGGCGCTGGTACGCGGCCCGCCGCCGGGCGCTGGACCTGGTGCTCGCCGCCGTCGCGGACTCCGAGTGGGCCGACCATCTCGTACTGCGCGGCAGTGTGCTCCTGCGCGCGTGGTTCGGGGAGGCGGCACGCGAGCCCGGCGACCTCGACTTCGTCGTGGAGCCCGCGACCTGGCGACTGGCGGACGACCGTACCGACCGGATGCTGGCATCCATCGCCCGCGGCGCCGACCTCGCCGCGCGGCGCGGCGGCGGCCCGGTCCGGCTGGACTCACGGGGCGCGGCCGGCGACGAGATCTGGACGTACGACCGGGTGCCGGGCCGCCGTCTGGTGCTGCCGTGGCGGGCCGAGGGGCTGCCCGGGGGCACCGTGCAACTGGACTTCGTCTTCAACGAGCCGCTGCCGGCGCCCACCGTGCACACCGCGATCCCCCGCTCCGACGGGGCGGGCGATCCGGCGCGGCTGCGCGCCGTGACCCCGGAACTCTCCCTCGCCTGGAAGATCATGTGGCTGGCCACCGACATCTTCCCCGAGGGCAAGGACCTGTACGACGCCGTGCTGCTGGCCGAGTCCGGGGCGGCCGGGCTCTCCTTCGATCTGCTGCGAGCCGTCTTCCGCGGGGTGGACGACGGCTTCTACGACCGCAACCCGGTGCTGCCGGAGGACATCGTCCACTCCCTGTCGCGCACGGAGTGGTTCGAGTTCGCCAAGGAGTACCCGGGGCTGGCGGGCCCGGCGCGGAGCACGCGCGACGCGCCCCCGACCGCCCTGGTCGACCGCCTGGTCACGGCGCTCGCCCCGGTCTACGCGCTGGACGACGGCAGCGGCGAGTCCGCGCGGTATCAGCGGTACGCCGCCTGGCTCGCACCGCTGACGCGGGAGTGCCGCGGCCTGCCGGGCGGCTCGGGTCCGGACGCCGTCCACGAGCACCTGCTCGAAGCGCGTGTACAGGCGGAGCCGGCGCTGGTCGTGACCCGTGAACTGCTCGGGCGCGGCGCGTGCGACCTGGACCGCGCCGCCGCGCTGCTGGCCGCCTACCGTTCGCCGACCCCCACCGAATACCCCTGGCGGCGCCAGTGGAGGGAGGAGGACCTGGTGGCGGCCGCCACCAGGCTGGCCGACGGCACGCGGTGAGCTACGAGCCCAGGATCGTCGTCAGGAACTCCCCCGTCCAGGCGAGCAGTTCGCGCCCCACCACCGGCTTGCCGCCGACCCGCGCCGTCGTCGGGCGCGGCACCAGCACCTGCTGGGTGGCGGGCTTGAGCACCGACCGCGGGTGGAGCCGCTTGAGCCGCAGCTCCTGGGACTCGCGCAGTTCCACCGGGCCGAAGCGGACGTTGGAGCCCTGGAGGGTGATGTCGGTGACGCCGCAGGCGCGGGCCAGCAGCCGCAGCCCGGCGACCAGGAGCAGGTTCTCCACGGGCTCGGGGAGCTTGCCGTAGCGGTCGGTGAGCTCCTCGCGGACCGCCGCGATGTCCTGCTCGTTGTTGGCGGAGGCGATGGCCCGGTAGGCCTGGAGACGCAGCCGCTCGCCGGGGGCGTAGTCGTGCGGGACGTGCGCGTCCACCGGCAGTTCGATCTTCACCTCCAGCGGCGGTTCCTCCTCCGCGCCGCCCTCCAGGGACGCGCGGTAGTCGGCGACGGCCTCGCCGACCATGCGGACGTACAGGTCGAAGCCGACGCCCGCGATGTGGCCGGACTGCTCGCCGCCGAGCAGGTTGCCCGCACCGCGGATCTCCAGGTCCTTCATCGCCACGTACATGCCGGCGCCCATCTCGGTGTGCTGGGCGATGGTGGCCAGCCGCTCGTGCGCGGTCTCGGTGAGCGGCTTCTCCGGCGGGTAGAGGAAGTAGGCGTAGCCGCGCTCGCGGCCGCGGCCGACCCGGCCGCGCAGCTGGTGCAGCTGGGAGAGGCCGAAGTTGTCGCCGCGCTCGACGACGAGGGTGTTGGCGTTGGAGATGTCGATGCCGGACTCCACGATGGTGGTGGAGACCAGGACGTCGAACTTCTTCTCCCAGAAGTCGACCACGACCTGCTCCAGGGCGCTCTCGGACATCTGGCCGTGGGCGGTGGCGATGCGCGCCTCGGGGACGATCTCGCGCAGCCGGGCGGCGGCCCGGTCGATGGACTCCACCCGGTTGTGGATGTAGAAGACCTGGCCCTCGCGGAGGAGTTCGCGGCGGATGGCGGCGCCGATCTGCTTCTGCTCGTACGGGCCGACGAAGGTCAGTACCGGGTGCCGCTCCTCGGGCGGGGTGGTGATCGTGGACATCTCGCGGATGCCGGTGACCGCCATCTCCAGCGTGCGGGGGATCGGCGTCGCGGACATCGTCAGGACGTCCACGTTGGCGCGGAGCTTCTTCAGCTGCTCCTTGTGCTCGACGCCGAACCGCTGCTCCTCGTCGACGATGACCAGGCCCAGGTCCTTGAACTTGGTCTCGGAGGAGAACAGGCGGTGGGTGCCGATGACGACGTCGACGGAGCCGTCCCGCAGGCCCTCCAGGACCGCCTTGGCCTCGGTGTCGGTCTGGAACCGCGACAGCGCCTTGACCACGACGGGGAACTGGGAATAGCGCTCGGAGAAGGTGCCGTAGTGCTGCTGGACGAGGAGCGTGGTCGGCACCAGGACCGCGGCCTGCTTGCCGTCCTGCACGGCCTTGAAGGCCGCCCGCACCGCGATCTCGGTCTTTCCGTATCCGACGTCGCCGCAGATCAGCCGGTCCATGGGGACCGTCTTCTCCATGTCCTCCTTGACCTCGGCGATGGTGGTGAGCTGGTCGGGGGTCTCCGCGTACGGGAAGGCGTCCTCCAGCTCCCGCTGCCAGGGGGTGTCGGCGCCGAAGGCGTGGCCGGGGGCGGCCATCCGCGCCGAGTACAGCTTGATCAGGTCGGCGGCGATCTCCTTGACGGCCTTCTTGGCGCGGGCCTTGGTCTTGGTCCAGTCGGCGCCGCCGAGCCGGTGCAGGGTCGGGGCCTCGCCGCCCACGTACTTGGTGACCTGCTCCAGCTGGTCGGTGGGGATGTAGAGGCGGTCGCCGGGCTGGCCGCGCTTGGCGGGGGCGTACTCCACCAGCAGGTACTCGCGGGTGGCGCCCTGCACGGTGCGCTGCACCATCTCGATGTAGCGGCCGACGCCGTGCTGCTCGTGGACGATGTAGTCGCCCGCCTGGAGGGTGAGCGGGTCGATGGTCTTGCGGCGGCGGGCCGGCATCCGGGCCGCGTCCTTGCCCGCGGCCTTCTGCCCGGACAGGTCGGTCTCGGTGAGGACGGCCAGCTTGCGGACCGGGTCGACGAAGCCGTAGTCGATGGAGCCGCAGGCGACGTGGACGACGGAGGCGGAGACCCCGGCGAGGTCGGCCTCCAGCCGGGCGGGGATGCCCTCGTTGCCGAGCACCTCGGCGGTACGGGCGGCGGGGCCGTGGCCCTCGGTGACGTAGACGATGCGCCAGCCGTCGGCGAGCCAGCCCTTGGTGTCGGCGAGCGCGCGGGCGGTGTCGCCGCGGTAGGACTCGGGGGCGTGCATGCCCAGCTTGAGGGTGTCCCCGCCCCCGCCGCGTCAGCGGCATATGTCAGGGTCTCGTCGGCGGCGAAGGGGCTGACGGACCACCACATCATGCCGAGCTCGCGGGCGCGGTCGCGGACGTCGGCGATGCCCCACAGCGAGGCCGCGCCGACGTCGATCGGCGCCTCGCCGCCGCCGGCGGACGCGGCCCAGGACGCCTGCAGGAACTCCTGCGAGGTGGCGACGAGGTCCGCGGCCCGGGTGCGCACCCGCTCCGGGTCGCAGACGACGGCCATGGACCCGTGCGGGAGGACGTCCAGCAGCAGCTCCATGTCGTCGACGAGGACCGGGGCGAGGGACTCCATGCCCTCCACGGCGATCCCCTCGGCGATCTTGCCGAGCAGCTCGGCCAGCTCCGGGTGGGCCTCGGCGAGCGCGGCGGCCCGCTGCCGCACCTGGTCGGTCAGCAGCAGCTCGCGGCAGGGCGGCGCCCACAGGCCGTGCTCGGCGACCTCCAGGGACCGCTGGTCGGCGACCTTGAAGTACCGGATCTCCTCGACGTCGTCGCCCCAGAACTCGACCCGGAGCGGATGCTCCTCGGTCGGCGGGAACACGTCCAGAATCCCGCCCCGTACGGCGAACTCACCGCGCTTCTCGACCAGTTCGACCCGGGAGTAGGCCGCGGCCGCGAGCCCGTCCACGATCTGCTCCAGATCGGCGGTCTGCCCGGTGCGCAGACTGACCGGCTCCAGCTCGCCGAGCCCCTTGACCTGCGGCTGGAGGACGGACCGTACGGGCGCGACCACGACGGAGACGGGGCCCGCGGCGGGGTCGTCGGCGCTGGGGTGCGCGAGCCGGCGCAGCACGGCCAGCCGCCGCCCGACGGTGTCCGAGCGCGGCGAGAGCCGCTCGTGCGGCAGGGTCTCCCAGGACGGGTACTCCACGACGGAGTCCTCCCGCCCCGGCGGCATCAGCGAGCGCAGCGCGGCGGCCAGGTCCTCGGCCTCCCGGCCGGTGGCGGTCACGGCCAGCACGGGCCGCCCGGCGGACCGCGCCAGTGCCGCGACGGCGAAGGGCCGCGCGGCGGGCGGCCCGACCAGGTCGACATGCATCCGGTTGCCGTCGGCGGCGGCCTGGACCGCCTCGGCGAGCGCGGGGTCTTCCAGACCCGCGTCGAGCAGACCGTGCAGGCTCATGAGGCAGTTCCCGTCCAGGTGTACGCAGGTGTGCGGGTGGACAACGCGAATCGCCCGACACGTGGCAACGGGCCGGGTTTTTCCCCAGCCTACGACGCCCCACCGACACCCGCGCCCGGCCGCCGGGTACGGCCGGGCGCCCCCGGCCCCGGTGCGCCGGGGCGCACCGGGGCCGGGTGTGGATCACAGATGGCCGAGGGCCACCACCGCGTCGTAGTACTTCTTGGCGGTCTTCCGGCACAGCTTCCGCTGGGTCTGGGTGTACGGGCCCCACTGGTGGTCGCAGGTCCAGTTCATGTCGTACAGGAACGTGTTATCGACATGCTTCTTGTTCGCCCTGCTGAACGCGTTCAGCTTCTTGTAGTTGCGGTAGCCGAAATCGTGCCGCGCACACGCGAAACCGAAATGGAAACCACCCGGGTCATCCGATACGCCGGTGCACCCGTCGTTCTTCCAGTTGAAGCCGTACGGGTTCCTGTTGTGCAGCCGCCAGTTCTCCCGGTCCACCGCGTAGTCACCACCAGCGTCCTGGCTCGCGGACGTCAGATGCTTCAGCCGCTTGAGCTTCTGCTCCCGGGAGTACGCCCTGGTCGCCGACTGGCCCGCGGCGGCCTCGGCCGACACGGTGGTGGTGGCCGTCGTCGCGGCGCGGTCCGCGTCCGCGGTCTCGGCCAGCGCCGGAGTGGCGAGCGAAATGGCCACGGCACCGGTGAGCGCGGCGCCGGCAAGAGACATGCCGAATTTCTTCACGAAGCGATTTCCCCTCTGCCTACCGGGTAAGTCATCCCGGTGGTCGATGGCGACCCGGTCGGGGGAAACGGGCATCTTCAACGAAATGACCCGTGCTTGTCGTCCCCCGAAATCCGAGCGCGTTCGAGACGCTATCGCACAGCATGGAATGGGCCAACCCGCTTGGCACGTTAATGCCAGTCCGGCGCATCCCCCCGCGATGCGCCGGACTGGCAGACCGAAAACGGAATCCGTTAATCCGTGGCGATGGCCTTGAGAACGTTCATCCGGCCCGCCCGGAAGGCCGGGGCGAGGGCGGCGAGCAGGCCGACCACGGCCGAGCCGAGGAAGACCGTGCCGATCGTCGGCCACGGGATCTCAAGGACCTTGAGCCCCTCCAGCGCCAGCAGCTTCTGCGCGGTGGCACCCCAGGCCATGCCCAGGCCCAGGCCCAGCAGGGCGCCGAAGATGGCGATCACCACCGACTCCAGGCGGATCATGCGCCGCATCTGGCGGCGGGAGAGACCGATGGCGCGCATCAGACCGATCTCCCGGGTCCGTTCGACCACCGACAGGGCGAGCGTGTTCACCACACCGAGGACGGCGACGATGATCGCCAGCGCCAGCAGGCCGTAGATCAGGTCGAGCAGCTGCCCGACCTCGTCCTCCATGAGCTTCTTGTAGTCGGCCTGGTTGCGGACCTCGATCCCCGGATACTGCTTCAGCGCCTTCTTGAGCGACTCGTACGCGGCGTCGTCCTGGCCGTCCTTGGCGACGGCGAACATCATGTCGTTGGTCGGCATCAGGTCGGCCGGGACGTACTTCTCGGCGGTCTTGATGCCTATGTAGAACGCGCCCTTGTTGAGGGAGACATCCTCGGAGGTGACGGCGGCGACGGTGAACGTGCCGGTCCTGCCGCCCGGGATGGTCACCCTCAGTGTGTCGCCCGGCTTGACCTTGTGGTCCTTGGCGAAGCCCTCGGGCACCGATATGGCGTCCCGGCCGAAGGCGCCGGCCAGTTCACCCGACACGACGGGCGTGCGCAGGTCCTCGGCAAAGGTGGCCTGGGCGACCTGCAGCTCCTGCTTGACGGTCTTGCCGTCCGGGGTGGCGATCCGGACGTCGTCGAACGTCTTGAGGTCCGTGACATGCTCCAGGCCGTGGACGCGGTGCACCGTCTTCGCGATCTTCGCGGTGATCGACTGGTTGTTGTCGGCCTGGACGATGAAGTCCGCGCCGACCGACTTGTCGAGCTCGTCGCTGGCCGAGGCGACCATCGAGGAGCCGACCACCGACAGGCAGGCGACCAGCGCGAGGCCGATCATCAGCGCGGAGCCGGTGGCGCCCGTACGGCGCGGGTTGCGCAGCGCGTTGCGCTCGGCCATCCGGCCGACCGGGCCAAAGGCCCGCAGCACCACCGCGGAGACCACCCGGACCAGGAATCCGGCCAGCAGCGGACCGATGACGATGAAGCCGATGAGGGACAGCAGCACCCCGAGGGCCAGGAACATCGAGCCGTCCGCCGCCTTGTCGGCGCCCGCGGCCATCACCAGGGCCGCGGCGCCGCCCGCCGTCAGCAGTAGGCCGATCGCGGCCCGGATCCGGCCGGCGCGGGCGTCCGCCGGGGTACCGGCCTCCCGCAGGGCGGCCATCGGGGAGATCTTCCCGGCCCGGCGGGCGGGGATGTAGGCGGCGATCACCGTGACGACGATGCCGATGGTCAGACCGACGACCGGGGTGGCGGTCTTCACCGTCAGCTCGTCGGTGCTGAGGTTGAGACCCGCACCGCCCATCAGCTTCATCAGGCCGACGGCCACCCCGATGCCACCGAGGACGCCGAGCGCCGAGCCGACGACGCCCAGGAGCAGCGCCTCGATGAGCACGGACCGGTTGATCTGCCTGCGGCTCGCGCCGATGGCGCGCATCAGGCCGATCTCGCGGGTCCGCTGGGCCACCAGCATCGAGAAGGTGTTGACGATGAGGAAGATGCCGACGAGCACGGCGATCCCGGCGAAGCCGAGCATCGCGTACTTCATGATGTTGAGGAAGTCGCCGATGCTCTCGCGGGCCTCGTCGGTCGCCTCGGCCTTGGTCTGCACCTTGAAGCCGGTGCCGATCTTGGCGATGACGGCCTTCTTCAGCTCGTCGTTGCTGACGCCGGGCTGGGCGGTGAGCCCGAAGCTGGTGTAGCCGTCCGGGACGCCCAGCACCCGCTCCTGCGCGGTGGCGTCGTCCAGCCAGATCATGGTGGCACCGGGGTTGGTCACCTTGAAGGTGGCGATGCCGACGATCCGCACGCGGAAGTCGCCAGGGATGGCGATGACCCGCAGCTCATCGCCGATCTCCAGCTTCTTCTTCTTGGCGGTGTCGGCGTCCACCAACGCCTCGGTGGGGCCGCGCGGCGCGTGACCGGAGGTCAGCTCCACCGCCCGGAGCTCGTTGCGGTCCCAGTTGCTGGCGATCGTCGGGGCGCCGCCGGTCGAGCCGATCTTCTCGTTGTCCTTGTCGACGACGGTGACCGCGTTGCTGGAGGTCTCGCCGGTGACCGTCTTGACGCCCTTGACCGACCGCAGCTCGGCGATCCGCGAGGCGGGCAGCGTCGGCGGCTTCCTGGTCTTCTGGACCTCGTCGGGTTTGGGCGCGTTCTCCGGGGCGACGGTGACATCGGGCGCGGTCGCCGCGAAGAGCTTGTCGAACGTGGCGTTGGTGGTGTCGGTGAACACGAGCGTGCCGCACACGAACGCCACCGACAGCAGGACGGCGACGGCGGAGAGCGCCATGCGCCCCTTGTGCGCGAAGAAGCTGCGCAGGGAGGTCTTGAGGACGATCACGACACACGCCCCCGGGCGTCGAAATGCTTCATGCGGTCCAGGACCTGGTCGGCGGTGGGCTGGTGCATCTCGTCGACGATCCGGCCGTCGGCCAGGTACAGCACGCGGTCGGCGTAGGAGGCGGCGACCGGGTCGTGGGTGACCATCACGATGGTCTGGCCCAGCTCGTCCACCGAGGCCCGCAGGAAGCCGAGCACCTCGGCACCGGCCCGCGAGTCCAGGTTTCCGGTCGGCTCGTCACCGAAGATGATCGCGGGGCGGGCCGCGAGCGCTCGGGCCACGGCGACGCGCTGCTGCTGCCCGCCGGAGAGCTGGTTCGGCCGGTGCTTGAGCCGCCCGGCCAGACCGACGGTGTCCACCACCCGGTCCAGCCACGCACGGTCCGGCTTCCGGCCGGCGATGTCCATGGGCAGGGTGATGTTCTCGATCGCGCTGAGCGTGGGCAGCAGGTTGAACGCCTGGAAGATGAAGCCGATGCGGTCCCGGCGCAGCCTGGTGAGCTTCTTGTCCTTCAGCCCGGTGATCTCGGTCTCGTCTATATGGATCTGGCCCGAGGTGACGGTGTCGAGGCCGGCGAGGCAGTGCATCAGCGTCGACTTGCCGGAGCCGGACGGGCCCATGATCGCGGTGAACCGCCCCCGCGCGATGTCCACGTCGACCCGGTCCAGCGCCACGACCCGGGTCTCACCCGAGCCGTACGCCTTCACGACCTGGCGCGCTCGGGCGGCGACAGCCGTATGTCCTCCACTGCCCCCGGTCCTGGGAATCGATACAGCCGTAGTCACGATGACCTCTCCTCGATGGGTATGCGCACGGCGATCCGCGTACTTCGATCGCTCCCAGAAGACTGCTTCACGGGAGGGGGTCGCCACGATGGTGCAGGGCACCGTTTTCACCCTGGGGTTAGCCCCACCCCTGGTGGCCCTGCCGTCCGTAGTCGGACATGACAACCCTAGGAGCGGGCTCCGGCCGCCTCATCCTCCGCCGGTACGAACCGCGAGTAGGAGGAACTCCCCTGTCTCCCCTAGGGGTACGGGGGTACCGGACCGGCCGGGCTCAGGGTTCCTTCCCCCGGCCCCGCGTGGAATGGTGGGCGATACACGAAAGTTCGACGGAGGGGAAGGCCACGGTGAGCGGCGCATCGGGACGGCCGACGAACGCGGATCCGCGACCCGATCGCCCCCGGCCACCCTCCGCACCGCCGCCCGGCCCCGACCAGCGCCGCCCGGTCGTCGCGGCCCTCATGCTGGGGATGGCGCTTGCCGCCCTCGACGCGACGATCATCTCCACCGCCGTCCCGCAGATCGTCGGCGACCTCGGCGGCTTCTCGGTCTTCTCGTGGCTGTTCTCCGGCTACCTGCTGGCCGTCACCGTCACCCTCCCGGTGTACGGGAAGCTCTCCGACACCTTCGGCCGCAAGCCCGTACTGATCACCGGGATAGCGCTCTTCCTGGCCGGTTCGCTGCTGTGCGCGGGTGCCTGGAACATGGCGTCCCTGATCGCCTTCCGGATCGTCCAGGGCCTGGGCGGAGGTGCCCTGCAGGGCACCGTGCAGACCATCGCCGCCGACCTGTACCCGCTCAAGGAGCGCCCGAAGATCCAGGCCCGGCTCTCCTCGGTGTGGGCGCTGTCCTCCGTACTCGGCCCGGCCGTCGGCGGCCTGCTCGCCGGGTACGCGGACTGGCGCTGGATCTTCCTGATCAACCTGCCGGTCGGTGCCGTCGCGCTGTGGCTGATCACCCGTCACCTGCACGAGCCCGCCCGGCCGGACCGGAAGGGAGCGCCACCGCCGCGGGTCGACTGGTCGGGCGCGCTGGCCATCTTCGCGACCGGCGGCCTGTTGCTGACCGCGCTGGTGCAGGGCGGCGTGGCCTGGCCCTGGCTGTCCGCGCCGTCGCTGGCGCTGCTGGCCGGGGCCGGGGTGTGCGCCGCGGTGACCGTGGTGATCGAGCGCCGGGCCGCGGAGCCGATCATTCCGGGCTGGGTGTGGCGGCGCCGGACGATCGCGGCGGTCAACCTCGCGCTCGGTGCGCTGGGGTTGCTGATGATCGCACCGACCGTGTTCCTGCCGACGTACGCGCAGTCGGTGCTGGGGCTCGGTCCGATCGCCGCCGGGTTCGTGCTGTCGGTGATGTCGCTGAGCTGGCCCATCAGCGCGGCGTTCAGCAACCGCGTCTACAACCGGATCGGCTTCCGCCAGAGCGCGATCATCGGGATCGGCCTCGCCGCGCTGATCCTGGCCGCCTTCCCCTTCCTGCCCTACCCGGGCGCCGCCTGGCAGCCCGCGCTGCTGATGCTGCTGCTCGGCGCCGCCCTCGGCCTGTTCCAACTGCCGCTGATCGTCGGCGTCCAGTCGTCCGTGGGCTGGTCCGAGCGCGGCACGGCGACGGCGTCGATACTCTTCTGCCGCCAGGTCGGCCAGAGCGTGGGGGCGGCGCTGTTCGGCGCCGTGGCCAACGCGACGCTGGCCGCGCGGCTGGACGACGCACCGGCGGACATCCGGCCCGGGCTGCCCGCCGACCTCGACACGGTGTCGCACGCGCTGGAGCACCCGGGGACGCTGTCGGACCAGGCGGCGGACTATCTGCGACGGGGCGTCGACACGGTCGTCGACCATGTGTACGTGGGAGCGGCGGGGGCCGCGGTGCTGGCGCTGGCGGTCCTGGTGCTGGTGGCTCCGCGGCGGTTCCCGGTACGGGAGGAGTTCGCGGAGCGGGACGAGCAGGAGGAGCAGACCGAACGGAACGAGCAGGACGCGCGGGCCGAGCAGGACGCGCGGGCCGAGCAGGACGCGCGGGCCGAGCGGGCCGAGCAGGACGCGCGCGAGCACCGGGAGGAGCGGAACTGGTCGGAGCAGACCTGACGGGCTTTGCCGGCCCGGGACTTGCGCGCTGACCGAAGGGGACGGTCAGCGGGAACGGTCAGTCGTCGGGTCCCGACGAGGGGCCCGGGACGCGCCCCGTCGCGTCCGGCGCCGGTTCGTCGTCGCCCGGCGGCGTGGCCGCCTCGGGCTCCGTGGACGGCACCACCCTGCCCGTGACCGCCGCCAGGCTGTTGCGCACATGCTCCAGGTGCGACTTGAGCTCCTCGCGGCGCGCCGCGTGGTCGCGCAGCGTGCGGTCCGTCTCCTGCACCACGCGCTGCTGGCGCGCCCGCGCCTGCGCGAGGATCTCCGCGCCCCGCGCCTCGGCCTCCTCCCGCAGGTGGCGGGCGGCCTCTTCCGCCTCCGCGTACGTCCGCTCGGCCTCCGCCAGCATGCCGCGTACGCACTTCTCACGCTCGGCGAGCCGGGCCTCCGCCTCGATGTCCTGATCGGCGAGTTCGCCCATCGCCGCCTCCCAGCGCTCGGCGTGCTGGGCCTCCTGCCGGGCGAGGAGGGCGGCCGCGCGGTCCCGGATCTCCCGCAGGTCGGCGAGTGCGGCGCTGTGCGTCTCCTTGGCCTCCTGCCGGGCAACTGTCCGCAGTTCGTTGGCGGCGGCCTCCGCCGCGTCGAGGGTGCACCGCTCCAGGTTCTCGGCCTCGATCCGTGCCCGGTCGGCCTCCTCGCGGGCGGCGCGCTGCACCTCGTCCGCCGCGGTGCGGGCCGCGGCGGCGCTCTCGCGGGCGGCCTCGTGGGCGCAGGCCCGCAGGCTGCACGCCTCCTCCTCCGTCATGGCCAGGAGCAGCTGGGCGCGGTCGCTGAGGGTCTCGTACGTCTGAGGGGCGAGTTGGGCGACGGTCTCGCGCAGCCGCTTGGCCTCGGCGGCCATCTCGTTGGCGAGGACGGTCAGCCGGGCGGCCCGCTCCCACGCCGCGTCGCGCTCCCGCGACAGCTCCGCGAACGTGCGGTCGACCTGGTCGGGGTGGTAGCCGCGACCGCCCCGACCGACGGCGGAGAAGCCATGACGTGACACCGACGGACTCATCCTTCAGACCCCTTTGGTACGGCGGGCAACGCGCTCCCGGCGCACATCTTGGTGGATCGGAGTTAATCGCCCATAACGCGACACTCCGCTTAACTTCCGGGTCGAAGATGAGTTACTCGAGGATTACTGGAGGAGAGAAACCGGAATCCGGCTGTTCGGGGCGGTACAGGGCAAAGGGAAGGCGCCCGACCAGATCCTCCGGTCGGGCGCCGTACGCGCGTTCAGTTCCACCCTGTCAGAGCAGGGCGTGAGGGGCGGCCGTCAGAGCAGCCCGTCCCACATCTGTTCCAGCAGGACCGCCCACCAGTTGTCGGGGGCGGACAGCGCGGCCGGGTCGAGGGCGGCGAGCTGGGCCTGGAAGTCGACGGTCCAGCGGCCCGCCTGCTCGGGCGTCAGCCCGTACCGCAGCCGCCACATCCGCCCGAGCAGCGCCATGCAGCGGACGAACTCCGGAAGTCCGGTGTTCACGAACTGCGGCGGCACCGGCGCCCCGCCGGGCCCGGCCTCCACGGGCACGGCCACGATGTGCGCCGTGCCGTACTGCACACACAGCTGGCGGCCGAAGTCGTTGCCCATGACGAGGTACGAACCGGCGTCCGAGGCGGGCTGCACCCCGCGTTCCGCCGCCAGCTCGGCCAGCGTCGGGATCGGGCGCCCCGGCTGCGCCTGCGCCCAGAAGAACGGGCCGAAGTCCAGGGGCAGACCGGCCCAGACCAGCGTCTGCGCGACCGCGTCGGGTACGCCCATGCGGGACACCGCGCGCTGGTCGAAGCGGAAGACGCCCTGCGGTCCGAACGCGCCGGCCAGCTCCTGCGCCAGGCCCTCCGGCGGCGCCGGTGGCACCCGCTGCACCTGGCTGGGGTGCGGCAGCGGCACCCGGTTGGGTGCCGGGCGGGCGGGGCCGTCGGCCACCTGGTGCAGCTCCCCCTGATGCTCGATCAGGTGCCGTACGCCCTGCTGGCGGGTGGCGTGGTCGCGGCCGTACGCGGCGGTGTGGCTGATCCGCACCTGCGGCCAGTTCTCGCGGATCATGCGGGCGCAGTAACCGCCGGGCAGGTCGCAGGACTCCAGCTCGGTGTGCAGCTCCAGCACCTGCTGCGGCGGGACGTTCATCGCGCGCAGCTCGTGGAGGATCTGCCACTCGGGGTGCGGGGTGCCGGGCGCGGAGCGGCGGATGAGCTGCTGCTCGGAGCCGTCCTGCGCGCGGTAGCGGAGGACGGCCATGTAGCCGGGGCCGACCGTCGGCAGGCCGGTGGGGGCCTGCGGATAGCCGTACGGACCCGAGCCGGGCGGCGGCACCATGCCGGGAGCACCGGGCGCGCCGGGAGCACCGGGGGGAACCGGTCCGGGCTGACCGGGCATCCCGGGGGCACCCGGCATCTGCGGCGGCTGACCGGGCCCACCCGCGAGCATGGTCGCGGCGGCGTGCACGCCACCGGGCGGCGGCGTGCCCGGCGGTACGAGCGGCGGCGTGTGCGGACCGGTCGGCGCACCGGGGGCACCCGGAGCCGCGGGGGCCCCGGGAACACCAGGCGCACCAGGCGCACCAGCAGCACCGGGCGGCAGCGGGCCCGGCTGCCCCGGCGCACCGGGCATACCCGGAGCACCAGGCACACCCGGCGGACCGGCGAGCATCGTGGCGGCGTGATGGGCACCGCCCCCGGGCGTCCCAGGAGCGCCGGGAGCACCCGGTGCGCCAGGCGGCGGGGTGGGCTGCCCAGGCGCGCCGGGAGCCCCGGGCGCACCAGGGGCACCGGGCGGGCCGGGCGGCTGCGGACCGTTCTGACCGGGAACACCGGGAACACCGGGAACACCAGGGGCACCGGGGACACCAGGCGGACCGGGCACACCCGGAGCACCGGGCACACCCGGAGCACCGGGCGCACCGGGAGCCGCGGGGACCCCAGGGGCACCGGGCGCACCCGGCGGCGGGCCGGCCTGCCCCGGCTGACCGGGCCCGGCGAGCATCGTCGCGGCGACGTGCACTCCGCCGGGGGCGCCGGGCGGACCGGGCGGCGGCGTGTTCGCACCACCGGCGCCGGGCGCACCCGGCGCACCAGGTCCCGCCGCTCCCGCGGCGCCACCCAGGCTCTCCGAGTCGAGCGCGGACATCAGCTGAGTCGGTACGTAGCCACCCGCGGGCGCACCCGGGGCGCCGGGCCCCGACGGCGGCGGAGGCGTGCCCGGCCCCGCACCCGGAGCGCCGGGGACACCCGGAGCACCGGGAACGGGCGGTACGCCAGGGGCCCCCGGAGCGCCAGGAGCGGCCGGGACACCCGGAGCACCTGGAACACCCGGAGCACCCGGAGCGCCCGGAGCGCCCGGCGGCGGCACCGGAGCACCGCCCGGCACGGCCTTGCTGGTGGGCGCGGCGGCGATGTCGGCCGCGCCATGCCCCGGCAGATCGATCGCCGGGGCGATGGCGGTGCGCGGCAGAGCGCTGCCCGCCGACATCAGTTCGGTCTTGGCGTCGGGCCGCACGCCCGGCACGGGCGTGTCCTCGTCGTCGGAGCCCGCGAGCGGCGGGGCGAAGACGGTGGCGGGCGGGACGACCGAGCGGCCGTCGTCGTCACCCGGGTTGGTGTCGGCCCAGGGCGTACCGCCGCTGGGCGCACCCGCACCGGACGCACCGGCCCCCGCCGGACCCGGCGGAGCCCACGGACCGCCGGCCCCGGACGACGCCCCGGCAGCGGGGCCACCGGCCGCCGCGTTGCCGAAAGACGGCGCACCTGCGGACGCGCCCGCCGCGCCACCCCCGGACTCACCGGATGCCGGCGGAGCCCACGGACCGCCGGCCCCGGCCCCGGACGACGCGTCACCCGCGGCCCGGCCGTCCCGCGCCATGGCATCCCGCATCACGGCGTCGACCGGCTCCTCCGGCCCGGCGTGCGGACCAGCGGCGGACGTGCCTGTTCCTGTGCCCGCGCCCCCCGCGGAGCCGTCGCCCCACGAGCCGCCGCCGGGCACGGCGTCGGACGGTTCGCCCGCTCCCGCGGACGCCCCGAAGCCGCTCTTCGTACCAAACGCACCGGATGCACCGGATGCACCAGACGCGCCGGATGAATCAGACGCACCGGCTATCGCCCCGCCCGGCGAGCCACCGGGCGCGCCGGCTATCGCCCCATCCGGCGAGCCACCGGCGGAACCACCCGACGTACCCCCACCACCCGACGTACCGCCCGACGCCCCCTGGCGCCGGTCCGGGATGCCCATCGCGTCCGCCGCCTCCTGGAGCCACTCCGGCGGCGTGAGCAGGAAGGACGTCGCGTTGAGGTCGATGCGCTGCGGCGCGGGCGTCTCGGCCGGATCCTCCTGGACCGTCCCGTACGCCTCCTCGTACCGGCGGATGACCTCGCCGACCGGCAGCCCCGGCCACAGCGTGGTCTCCCCGCTGTCGCGGGCGATGACCAGGCGCGCGCCCTCGGTCGCCGCGCCGGAGACCGGCCCGCCCTCGCGGTCCTCGGCCCAGGCGACGAAGCCCAGGCCGAACTCCCGCACCCGGACCTCGCGCTGCTGGTAGCCCGGCACGCCGGCGTTGACCCACAGCTCCGCGCGCTCCTGCGCCTGCGCGAACGTCACCATCGCGCTCACCCCTCCACCGGGACGGCGTACGCGAAGCCGCCGTCCACCATCAGATGCGCCACGGTCTCCAGCTCCGGCGGGTTGCCCGCGAGCCGCAGCAGGAAGGCGTCGAAGTCGTCGCCACAGGGCAGCATCAGCCGCTCGACCCGGTCCTGGACCGTCCAGCCGTCCTGGTCGCGCGCGTCGTCATAGGCACAGAACCAGACGGAGCCGATCGCGTCGCCCTTCACCTTGACCGCGATCACGCCGCCCTGGACGAACCCGACGCCCAGGTAGTCCTTGGTGAAGTGGTCCCGGAGGCACTTGTTGACGTACACGAGGTCGTTGACCGCCGCCTCCTCCCGCACCGTGAAGAAGGGCTGGTCGACCAGGAGCCCCAGCTCGGCGTCGAGCGCGGCGCCCACCGGCGCGCAGCCGCCCGCCGCCTTGAGGAACGAGCGGTACGCCTCCGGAAGCCGGTAGCCGAGGTCCTCCTCGACGCCCAGCACCTGCTCCTCGGTGACCGATATGCCGCGCTTGGGCAGCCCGAAGTGCACCGGCCGGGTCTCCTGGAGCGGGCGTGTGCCGCGCTTGTCCTGGTCGACGTTGGCCGTGGCGAGCCCGCCGTGGTGCCGCAGAAGCGCCTTCACCTCGGCGGGGATCAGCTCCATGCGGCGCGTGCCGGCGACGTGGTGCCAGGTCCAACCGTGCGGGGTGGCGACCGACGACAGCCCGTCCCACAGCTCGTGGCCGGCGCTGTGCAGCGCGGCGTTGGCGGAGACGAAGTCCGTCAGCCGCAGTTCGTCGACGCCGAACCCCTCGGGCGGCTCGGCGATTTCGGCAGCCGCCCGCGCATAGGGAGAGAAGTCCGGAAAGCCGCTTTCGTCCACCCGTACACCTCTGGGGTGACGGGCCGCCCGAACCGGGTCCGGGAAGTGCACGACCTGCCCGGCGTAGGCCGTGTTCGGTGGCGCGGCATGCTGCCCGAGCCGACCTGTCGTCATGGCGGTTGCCCCCTGCTGCTGCTGGCTACTGACCGACAGCCTATGCGGTGCCGCAACAGCCGACCCCGCCCCGGCACCCACAGTGACATCACACCGCCCGCGACGCGCCCGGTTGACACCTGACTTCCGCCACACCCGCCCCATTTGGCAGGCTGACCCCCGCAACAGGGGGATTGCGCGCGGATTGCGCAGGGAGGGAAAGACCGCCATGAAGACTACGGAGGGTCGTGGCGCCACGGCACCCGCGGCCGGTGATCCCCGGCTGAGCTGGGGCGCCGACACCGCGGACGGGCCGCCCGCGCTGCTGCACCGCCGCGACGGCATCCTGCCCGCGGTCGCCGCCGCGCTCACGGTCCGCGGCGAGACACTCACCTGCACCGCGAGCAAGGCCGACCAGCCGCCCGCGCTCCACCCGCTCGTCCAGGACTTCTTCGACACGCTCGGCACCGCCCAGCGCGAGCGGTTCACCGGCCGCTGCCCGGAGGCCGTCCTGCTCTCCCGCCATCTGACCGGCGTGGAGGGCGCCCGGAGCAAGCGCGCCTCGCGCAAGCCGCTGACCAACAGCGAGGCGCGGCGGGCGCTGAAGCAGGCGAAGATCACCGCACGGCACATCCGGGAGGAGGGCGACCCCCGGCACGGCGGCTACGCTCAGCCCTGCCGGTCCTGCTCGGCGCTCCTGGCCCACTTCGGTGTACGCAGCGTCGGCGCCCCCGAGACCGGCACGGCCGGCACGGACAAGGGCTGATCGATGCGCGCTTTCGACCGTACGGCGGCGACCCGCTTCTCCGTCGCCGTCGACGCCACCCTGCGCGAGGCGGGCTGGCAGCCCGGCCGCTGGGACATCCGGCAGGCCGAGGTGTGGGCGGACACGCTGCGCGCCCACGAGTCCCCGGGCGGCCACCGGCACCGCGTCTTCCCCGCGGCCGTCGAGGCGTGGGCGGAGTTCGGCGGGCTGGAGGTGCAGCCGCCCGGCGCGGGGCGGCAGATCGCGCCGACCCCGTTCCGGATCGACCCGATGAGCGGCCTGCACCTGTCCCGTACGCTCGCGGACCTGGGCCGGGCGCTGGGCACGGAGGTCGCTCCGCTGGGCGAGGAGGCGCACGGGCAGGCGCTGCTGACGATCGACGCGGAGGGTCGGGTCTACAGCCTCGACCACACCGGGGACTGGTTCCTGGGCGCGGACCTGGACGCGGCGCTGGCCACGCTGATCACCGGTTTACTGCCGCAGCGACTGTCCAGGTCCGGGGCCTGACCGTGGGCCGGGGCCTGTCCATCGGCCGGGGCCTGACCATCAGCCGGGGCCTGTCCATCTGCCGGGGCCGCCCCGGCGGTACAGGGGCTCTCCCCGGCCCCGCCCTCCCGTAGCCGGGACTCCCCGGCCCCCGCGGCTCAGGCCGTCGGCTCGCGGTTCGGTATCACCGCCGAGACCCGGAAGCCGCCGGTGTCCGTCGGGCCCGAGACGAAGCCGCCGCCCAGCGTCGCCACCCGTTCCCGCATCCCGATCAGGCCGTTTCCGCCGCTGGGCAGGTCCGCGTCCGCAGCGCACCGGTCCGACGGCCCGTTCTCCACCAGGACCGCGACCTCCGCGTCCCGGCGGGCGAGCCGGACCCGGGCCGTGGCGCCGGGTGCGTGCTTGTGCACGTTGGTCAGCGCCTCCTGGACCACCCGGTACGCGGTCTGCTCCACGCGCGGCGCGTACCGCCGCTCCTCCCCCTCCACCGACAGCTCGACGGTCATCCCCGCCGTACGCGACTGCCCGACCAGCGCCTCCAGCTCCGCCAGGCTCGGCCCGCCGGCGGCCTCGTCCGCGGCCGCGGAGGCGGCCGCCGCCACCGACGCCAGCGGCGCGGGCCCGGCCGGGCGGGTGACCGCGGCGCCGGACACGCTGTCCTCGGAGCGCAGCACACCCAGCATGGTGCGCAGCTCGGTGAGGGCCTGGCGGCCCATGTCGCCGACGAGCCCGGCGTTCTTCGCGGCCTTCTCGGGGTCCTTGAGCGCCACCGCCTGGAGGGCCGCCGCGTGCACCACCATCAGGCTCACCCGGTGCGCCACGACGTCGTGCATCTCCCGCGCTATGCGGGTGCGCTCCTCGTTGCGGGCCCATTCGGCGCGCTCCTCGGCGCGCTCGGCGAGCAGGGACAGTTCGCGCTCCAGGCCGTCCGCGCGCTCGCGCAGGCTCTCCACCAGGCGCCGCCGGGCGCCGACGTACAGCCCCAGGAGGATGGGCGGGGCGGTGACGCCGATGGCCATCACCGCGACGAGCGGGGCCACCCACATCCACTGCTGGTTCCAGTCGCCCTCCATGTCCCGGTTGAGCGTGACCATCGTGACGATCAAGGCGGCGACGAAGGACATTCCGGCGAGTACGGCCGTGATGCGGCGCGGGATGTCGGACGCGGCGAGGGTGTACAGGCCCACGACGGTCAGCAGCAGGCCCATCTCGGCGGCGGTGACGGCGACCGAGACCAGGACGACCGCGATCGGCCAGCGCCGCCGCAGCACCAGCGACGCGCCGACCAGGACGCCGAGCACCACCCCGAACGCCACGGGCAGCCGTGCGTCGCGCGCGAAGAGGACGCCTTCGCCGCCGCATTCGGCCGCCGATATCAGTGCCAGCGCGACGTCGAGGACGACACTTCTTCGCCGTGGCCACCACCACAGCCCCCCGGGCCTGCCAGCAGGCATGCCCTCCTCGACGGCTTCCCCCGTTCCGCTCATACGCACCAATGTACGGCCGGTCGCCACCGGTTTTCCGGGGCGCGCGGAGCGTGCGCGGACGGACACGCACGGCTGCGCTCCGGGCGTGGGACGCGGCATGGACCAGGGGCACGGGCCGGGGGCGTCGCATCCGGGGCCTGAGGTACGGCATAGTAGGCATGGCCATCCCGGCAACAAGGTCAATTGTCCGGTTTGGCTAAATTTGCAATCCCCTGTGGTGTAATCAGGCAGCACAGCGGTTTTTGGTGCCGTTTGTCAAGGTTCGAATCCTTGCAGGGGAGCTGTCCACGTCGCCCCATTCATCGGGTCCTGACCACCAGGTCGGGACCCGTCCTCGTTTCCGCCGAGGAACGCCCCGGTATCCTGCGGGTGTCCACCCCCGAAGCCGAAGGGCACCACCCGTGAGCGCCAACCGCCCGGCAGCCGTCGTCGTCCTCGCAGCGGGTGAGGGCACCCGCATGAAGTCGGCGACCCCCAAGGTCCTGCACCCCATCTGCGGCCGGTCCCTCGTCGGACATGTGGTCGCGGCCGCGCGCGCCCTGGACCCCGAGCACCTCGTCGTGGTCGTCGGACACGCCCGCGAGCAGGTCGCCGCCCACCTCGCCGAGGCCGACCCCGGCGTGCGCACGGCCGTCCAGGCCGAGCAGAACGGCACCGGGCACGCGGTCCGGATGGGCCTGGAGGAGCTGAGCGCCGCCGGCGTGGCCCTCGACGGGACCGTGGTCGTCGTCTGCGGCGACACCCCGCTGCTCACCGGCGAGACCCTCAAGACGCTCGCCGGCACCCACGCCGCCGACGGCAACGCCGTGACCGTCCTGACCGCCGAGGTCCCCGACGCCACCGGCTACGGCCGGATCGTGCGCGGCGCGGACGGCGCCGTGACCGCGATCGTGGAGCACAAGGACGCCACCGAGGCCGAGCGCGCGATCCGCGAGATCAACTCCGGGGTCTTCGCCTTCGACGCACAGCTGCTCACCGACGCGCTCGGCAAGGTGCGCACCGACAACAGCCAGGGTGAGGAGTACCTCACCGACGTGCTGGGCATCCTGCGCGAGGCCGGACACCGGGTCGGCGCCTCCGTCGCCGCCGACCACCGCGAGATCGTCGGGATCAACAACCGGGTCCAGCTCGCCGAGGCCCGCCGAATGCTCAACGAGAGGCTGCTGCACCAGGCCATGCTGGCCGGGGTGACCGTCGTGGACCCGGCCACCACCTGGGTGGACGTCACCGTCACCTTCGAGGCGGACGCGCTGGTGCACCCGGGCACCCAGCTGCTGGGCGCCACCCACGTCGCCACCGGGGCCGAGGTCGGCCCGAACTCCCGGCTCACCGACACCACCGTCGGCGAGGGCGCCACCGTCGGCTTCACCGTCGCCGACAGCGCCGTGGTCGGCCCGGGCGCCTCCGTCGGCCCGTACGCGTACCTGCGCCCCGGCACCAAGCTCGGCGCCAAGGCCAAGGCGGGTACGTACGTGGAGATGAAGAACGCCGAGATCGGCGAGGGCACCAAGGTGCCGCACCTGTCCTACGTGGGCGACGCGACCATCGGCGAGTACACCAACATCGGTGCCGCGAGCGTCTTCGTGAACTACGACGGCGAGGCCAAGCACCACACCACGGTCGGCTCCCACTGCAAGACCGGCTCGGACAACATGTTTGTGGCTCCTGTCACGATCGGGGACGGCGCCTACACCGCCGCCGGCTCGGTCATCACCAAGGACGTGCCCCCGGGTTCGCTCGCTGTCGCCCGAGGCCAGCAGCGGAACATCGAGGGCTGGGTGGCCCGCAAGCGCCCCGGCAGCGCCGCCGCGCAGGCCGCCCAGGCCGCTCGCCAGGAGGGCGACGGCGCGCAGTGACCGTGCGCGGGTGCGCCGTGCGGGGCGTTACCGTAAAGAAGCGCATCAATAGCACATGAAGTGATACTCAAGGAGACTGTGCTGTGACCGGGATCAAGACGACCGGCGAGAAGAAGCTGATGCTCTTCTCCGGCCGCGCCCACCCCGAGCTGGCCGAGGAGGTCGCCCACCAGTTGGGCGTCAGCTTGGTCCCGACCAAGGCATTCGACTTCGCCAACGGCGAGATCTACGTCCGCTTCCAGGAGTCCGCGCGTGGCGCGGACTGCTTCGTGATCCAGAGCCACACGACGCCGATCAATCAGTGGATCATGGAACAGCTGATCATGATCGATGCGCTCAAGCGGGCCTCGGCGCGCAGCATCACCGTGATCGTCCCGTTCTACGGCTACGCCCGCCAGGACAAGAAGCACCGCGGCCGCGAGCCCATCTCGGCCCGCCTGATCGCGGACCTGCTCAAGACCGCGGGCGCCGACCGCATCCTCACGGTCGACCTGCACACCGACCAGATCCAGGGCTTCTTCGACGGCCCGGTCGACCACCTGTTCGCGCTGCCGGTCCTCGCCGACTACGTGGGCGCCAAGGTCGACCGCTCCAAGCTCACCATCGTCTCCCCGGACGCGGGCCGCGTCCGCGTGGCCGACCGCTGGTGCGACCGGCTCGGCGCGCCGCTGGCGATCGTGCACAAGCGGCGTGACCCGGACGTGGCCAACCAGGTGACCGTCCACGAGGTCGTCGGCGATGTGGAGGGCCGGGTCTGCGTCCTGGTCGACGACATGATCGACACCGGTGGCACCATCTGCGCCGCGGCCGACGCGCTGTTCGCCAACGGCGCCGCGGACGTCATCGTGACGGCCACGCACGGTGTGCTGTCCGGCCCGGCCGCCGACCGCCTGAAGAACTCCAAGGTCAGCGAGTTCGTGTTCACCAACACGCTGCCGACCCCCAACGAGATCGAGCTGGACAAGGTCACGGTGCTGTCGATGGCCCCGACGATCGCGCGCGCGGTGCGCGAGGTCTTCGAGGACGGCTCGGTCACGAGCCTGTTCGACGAGTAAGGCCGGCCCGTGTCCGGCTTACGGCAGCGAGGTCCCACTGAGGCCACCCCGGGAACGGGGTGGCCTCAGCCGCGCGTGGCGGTGTTGACAAGCGGGTGGGATAGAATCGGTGAGTTGCTCGGCGAGGGAGGCTGTGTCCGCACAGCTCGTCCGTTATCGACGCGCTCTTCGTAGCAGGTCTGTCGTGGGCCGGGTGACGCCCACCAGATCGGTTTTCGACTACGAGGAGTGCTCATGGCTGAGGTCAAGATCTCCGCTGAGATCCGCAACGAGTTCGGCAAGGGCGCCGCGCGCCGCGCCCGCCGGGAGCAGAAGGTTCCCGCCGTCATCTACGGCCACGGCGCCGCCCCGGTCCACGTGAACCTGCCGGGCCACGCCCTGATGCTCGCGCTGAAGACCCCGAACGTGCTCATCGGCCTCGACATCGAGGGCAAGAACGAGCTCGTCATCCCCAAGGCCGTGCAGCGCGACCCGCTGAAGGGCTTCATCGAGCACGTCGACCTGCTGCTGGTCAAGCGCGGCGAGAAGGTCACCGTCGAGGTTCCGGTCCACACCGAGGGCGAGCTGGCCCCGGGTGGCAACCTGCTGGAGCACATCCTCAACGCGCTGCCGATCGAGGCCGAGGCCACCCACATCCCGGAGGCCGTCACCGTCTCCATCGCGGGCCTGGACGCCGGTCACTCGGTGCTCGCCAAGGACATCGAGCTGCCCAAGGGCTCCACCCTGGCCGTCGATGAGGACGCCGTCGTGCTCCAGGTCGTCGCCGCCCAGGCCGAGGCCCCCGCGGAGGCCGGCGAGGGCGAGGCCGAGGGCGCCGAGGCCTGAGCCTCCGGGGCCCTGCCCCGACTTCCGGAGCCTGCCCCTCCTTGGGGGGCCCGGCCCGGAAACCCTTCTCTGCCGCCGTCCCGCTCACCGGAGCGGGGCGGCGGCACCCGTACAGGCGGCACCCGCACAGGAGAGCAGCAGATGAGCGACACCGCGAGCCCGTGGCTGGTCGTGGGACTGGGCAACCCCGGCCCTGAGTACGCCGCCAACCGCCACAACGTGGGCTTCATGGTGGCCGACCTGCTCGCGGAGCGGATGAGCGGCCGATTCAAGGCGCACAAGGCGCGCGCGCAGGTGGTGGAGGGGCGGGTCGGCCCGCCGGGCCCCGCGAGCCGCCGGGTCGTCGTCGCCAAGCCGACGTCGTTCATGAACCTGTCCGGGGGGCCGACCACGGCGCTGCGCGACTTCTACAAGGTGCCGGTCGACCAGATCATCGCGGTCCATGACGAACTGGACATCGACTACGGCGCGCTGCGCCTGAAGCTGGGCGGCGGCGACAACGGGCACAACGGGCTCAAGTCGATCACCAAGTCGCTGGGGCCCGACTACTTCCGCGTACGGTTCGGGATCGGGCGGCCGCCGGGCCGGATGGACGTCGCGGCGTTCGTCCTCAAGGACTTCTCCGGCACCGAGCGCAAAGAGCTGGACTACTTCGTGGACCGCGCGGCGGACGCCGTGGAGACGCTGATCGTGGACGGCCTCGAACGCGCCCAGAGCACGTACAACTCCTGAAATCCGACCAGGTCAGACAAGCCGCGCAGGGCCCGCCGAACCGTCCTGCCAAGGTTGACCCGGCCCTCGTCCATGGCCAAGGATCGCGGCCATGCCTTCCAGCACCGGGGCCCTTCCCCTCAGACGCAGCCGTACGCGACGCATGGGCGAGAGCGCGTACGGACTGCTGCTGCTCGCCAGGAACGCGGCCGTGGCGCTGTTCGCCCTCCTCATCGTCGCCGCGGGCGTGTGGGCCTCCTGGGGTACGGCGCAGCACGCCATGCTGACCAAGGGCCGCGAGCGGGGCACGCTCACGGTCCGCTCGTGCGGGGACGAGTGGTGCACCGGGTCCTTCGCGCCGGCCGGGCACTCCGGGGAGCCGCGCGCCGCGATGCGGGTCGACGCGGCGGTCGCGGACGGCGCGGGCGACCGGCTGGCGGTGGTGGTCAAGCCCGGCACCGACCAGGCCGTACGGACCGGGGCGGCGGGCGTGCTGCACGCCTGGGTCCCCTTCGGCGGCTCGCTGCTGCTGGCGGCGGTGGTGCTGGCCGGGGGCTTGCGGATGCGGCGCACCGGGTGGGGGATGGCCGTCGCGGGAGGGGCGCTGCTGGTCGCCTCGTTCGCGACGCTGTAGCCGCCGCGGCTATCCGCTGCGGACGCTGTAGCCGCCGCGGCTGTCCGCAGCCCGCCCCGAAACGCCCCGCGCGGGCATGCGGAATGGCGCATTCACCGGATCGTTACCCGGGGTTATCGGGACAACTACCCCGCAATGCCGCGCATGCGCAGCAAAGCCTGTTGACCAGCGGCCGGACTGCCAGGAAGCTGAGCCGCCACCCCCCGACTTCCCCGTAGACACCGAAGTTGGTATCCCCCATGCGCACTCTCCCCGTGGCGTGTGCGGTCTCGGCCGCAGCGGCTTCCCTGCTGCTCACGCCCACCGCGTACGCGACCCCGCCCGGCGACAACGGCACCGTGAAGATCCACGACGCCGCGACCGGCGAGGAGCTCCGCAAGAACGAGCCCCATGTGTGCACCTTCTACCTCGACGCCTTCGGCTTCGACGGCCGCCAGCAGGCCGACTGGAAGATCGTCGAGATGCCGCCCACCGGTACGAAGGGCGCCGAGGCCAAGTCCGGCGCGATCGCGCTGGACGACAAGGGGCACGGCCGCTCAGCGGACCTCTCCCTGCCGGACGGCCACTACAAGCTGATCTGGAACTTCGACGGCGAGCACGGCAGGGCCAAGCACAAGGTCTTCTGGACCGACTGCGAGGGCAAGGACGAGGACGGCACGACCACCGCCCCGTCGGCGTCCGCGACCCCGTCCGCGTCCGCGACCCCGTCCACCCCGGCGACCCCGTCCGAGTCGGGCTCCGCGGCCGCCCCCGGCGCGTCGCCGTCCGTCTCCGCCAAGTCCGAGGACGCCACGGCGCAGGACGGCAACCTCGCCGAGACCGGCGCCGGTTCCGCCATCTGGGTCATCGGCGGCACGGCCGCGGCCCTGCTCGTCGGCGGCGGCCTCCTCGTCCGCCGCATGTCCCGCAGCTGATCCGGGGCGCAGCCCCCGAAAAACACCTTCTGCCCGTGGGGGCGCTCCGCAAGGAGCGCCCCCACGGGCAGAACACCACGGCCCCGACCGGGAGGTCACCCCGTGTTGCGCAGGCCCGCCGCCACGCCGTTCACCGTCAGCAGCAGGGTCCGGGCCAGCAGCGGGTCCGGCTCCTCGCCGCGCTCGAGCGCGCCGCGCTGCCGGTCCAGCAGGGCGACCTGGAGGTACGAGATCGGGTCGAGGTAGGCGTCCCGTACCCGCAGCGTCTGCTGGAGCACCGGGTTGGCGTCCAGCAGCTCCGCCTCGCCCGTGACGCGCAGCACCTCGCGCACCGTCAGCGCGTGCTCCGCCTCGATCACGTCGAAGACGTGCCGCAGGTGCTCCGGCACCAGCGTCTCCACGTAGTGCCGCGCGATCCGCAGATCGGTCTTGGCGAGCGTCATCTCCACGTTGGACAGGAAGTTCCGGAAGAAGTGCCAGTGCTGGTGCATCTCGTCCAGCACCCCGTCGAGTCCGGCCTCGCGCGCCGCCTTCAGCCCCGAGCCGACGCCGAACCAGCCCGGCACGATCTGCCGCGACTGGGTCCAGCCGAAGACCCACGGGATGGCCCGCAGCCCGTCCAGGCCCGCGCCCGAGTCCGGGCGGCGGGACGGCCGGGAGCCCAGGTGCAGCTCGGCGAGCTGGTCCACCGGGGTGGCGGCGAAGAAGTACGCGGGCAGGTCCGGGTCCTCGACCAGCCGCCGGTACGCGGCGTGCGCGGCCTCGGAGACCGTCTCCATCGCCGCGTCCCAGCGGGCCAGCGCCTCGTCGGACTGGCGCGGCGCGGTGTGCAGCGCGGACGCCTGGAGGGTGGCGGCGACGGTCAGTTCCAGGTTCTCCCGCGCCAGCGCCGGGACCAGGTACTTGTCGGAGATGACCTCGCCCTGCTCGGTGACCTTGATCTCGCCGTCGAGGGTGCCCCACGGCTGGGCCAGGATCGCGTCGTGCGTGGGGCCGCCGCCGCGGCCGACGGTGCCGCCGCGGCCGTGGAAGAGCCGCAGCCGCACCCCGTGCCGGTGCGCGACGTCGCGCAGCAGCCGCTGGGCGCGGTGGATCTCCCACTGGCTGGTGGTGATGCCGCCGAACTTCGACGAGTCGCTGTACCCGAGCATGACCTCCTGGACGTCGCCGCGCAGGGCGACCAGCCGCCGGTAGGAGGGGTCGGAGAGCATCTCGTCCAGCAGCCGGTCCGCGATCCGCAGCTCGTCCGTGGTCTCCAGCAGCGGCACGATGCCGATCTTCGCCCAGCCGGCGTGCAGGTCGATCAGGCCCGCCTCGCGGGCGAGCACGGCGGCCGCGAAGACGTCGTCCGCGCCCTGGCACATGGAGATGATGTACGACTCCACGACCTCGGGGCCGAAGCGTTCGAAGGCCTCCTTGATGGTGTGGAAGACGCCGAGGGTCTTGGCTCCGGCGGCGTCCAGCGGCGCGGGGGACGGCGCGAGGGGGCGGCGCGAGCGCAGTTCCTTGGCGAGCAGCCTGCTGCGGTAGTCGCGCGGCATGTCGGCGTACCGCCAGGACTCCTCGCCGAGCCGGTCGAAGAGCTGGCCGAGCGCGTGGTGGTGGGCGTCGGCGTGCTCGCGCACGTCCATCGTGGCCAGTTGCAGGCCGAAGGCGGCCAGTGTGCGGATGGTCCGCTCGACACGGCCGTCGGCGATCAGCTCGCCCCGGTGGGCGCGCAGCGACTGCTGGATGAGGATGAGGTCGGCCAGGAGTTCGCCGCTGCCGAGGTAGTCGCGGCCCACCTGGTGCGGGGTGCCGTTCGCCAGCCGCTCGCGGGTGTTGATCAGCTTCTGCCGTACGCAGGTGGCCTTGAGGCGGTACGGCTCCTCGGCGTTGAGGCGCTTGTAGCGCGGGCTGATCTCCGGCAGCAGCTCCAGGTCGCGCTGGAGGGAGGAGAGCAGTTCCTCGGTGGCGCCGCTGTTGCGGATGGAGTTGGACAGGGCGGCGCGCAGGTCGTCGACGGCCTCCAGGGCGTCGGTGATGCCGTGCTCGTGCTGGAGGATCAGCACCTCCCAGGTCACCTCGGGGGTGACGTTGGGGTTGCCGTCGCGGTCGCCGCCGATCCAGGTGCCGAAGGTCAGCGGGCGGGTGCCGGCGGGCAGCGGGACCCCGACGCGCTCCAGTTCGGCGCTGAGGTCCTCCAGGACGTCGCCGACGGCGCCCAGGTGCAGCTCGTCCAGGTAGTAGATCGCGTTGCGGGCCTCGTCGGCGGGCTCGGGCCGGGCGACGCGCAGTTCGTCGGTCTGCCACAGCAGGTCGATGTTCTCCGCGAGCCGCCGGTGGGTACGGCGGGCGTCGTCGCCCGCGGCGAGCCCGTCCAGCAGGGCGGCGATCCGGCGCAGCTTGTTCAGCACGCTGCGGCGGGCGGCCTCGGTGGGGTGGGCGGTGAAGACCGGCCGTACGTTCAGGTGCTCGACGGTCTGCCGCAGGTGCTCGGGGTCGGCGTCCTTGAGCTGGTCGGCGGTGCGGGAGAGGAGGCCGCCCTCGGCGGCCCGCCGGGCGCGCAGCTCCCGCCCGCGGTGCACCTGTTCGGTGACGTTGGCGAGGTGGAAGTAGGTGGAGAAGGCGCGCACCAGCTTGGCCGCGGTCTCCAGGTCGGTCGAGCCGAGCAGTCCTGCGGCGGCCTCGCCATCCGTACGGGTGAGTGCGCGGACCCGCTCGACGAGGTCGAGCAGCTCGGGTCCCTCCTGGCGGACCAGGGTCTCACCGAGCAGGTCGCCCAGCCGGCGGATATCGGCGCGCAGGGCGGCGTTGGTGTTGTCGGCACTGCTCACAGGTGCGGCTCCTTGCAGGGGATGAGCACATCTGGCGGGGTGCGGACCGCGCTGTCCGACGCCCCCAAGGATAGGTGGCGGGCGGCGCGCGAATGGCACAGCCCTCTTGCCCGGCCTCCGAGCCCTGCCATACTTACGTCGCCGTAGGTTACGGAACCGTAGCCCTCCCCCGAGCCCTCTGAGGGAATCCATGACTGCAAGCCCCGACGTCGTCGAGGACGCGCCGAAGGCGCAGGAGACCCCGCTTGGCTCCGCCACTCTCGGCGGCGACAGCAAGCGGTCCGTCGAGCAGATCGCCCTGCTGCTGTTCATCGTCGTCCCCTTCGTCGCGCTGGTCGCGGCGGTCCCCCTCGCCTGGGGCTGGGGCGTCAGCTGGCTGGACCTGGGCCTGATGGTCGCCATGTACTACATCGGCTGCCACGGCATCACGATCGGCTTCCACCGCTACTTCACCCATGGCTCGTTCAAGGCGAAGCGGCCGCTGCGGATCGCGCTGGCCATCGCCGGGTCGCTGGCGGTCGAGGGGCCGCTGGTGCGCTGGGTGGCCGACCACCGCAAGCACCACAAGTTCTCCGACGCCGAGGGCGACCCGCACTCGCCGTGGCGGTTCGGAGAGACGGTCCCGGCCCTGATGAAGGGGCTGTGGTGGGCGCACATCGGCTGGATGTTCGACGAGGAGCAGACCCCGCAGCACAAGTACGCGCCGGATCTGATCAAGGACGGCGCGATCCGGCGGGTCTCCCGGCAGTTCGTGCTGTGGACGGTGGTCTCGCTGATGATCCCGCCCGTGATCGGCGGCCTGGTGACCTGGTCCTGGCAGGGCGCGGTCACCGCGTTCTTCTGGGGTTCACTCGTACGGGTGGCGCTGCTGCACCATGTCACCTGGTCGATCAACTCGATCTGCCACGCGGTCGGCAAGCGCCCGTTCAAGTCGCGCGACAAGTCCGGAAATGTCTGGTGGCTGGCGGTGCTCTCGTGCGGCGAGTCGTGGCACAACCTCCACCACGCCGACCCGACCTGCGCGCGCCACGGCGTGCTGAAGGGGCAGCTGGACTCCAGCGCCCGGATCATCCGCTGGTTCGAGAAGGCGGGCTGGGCGTACGACGTGCGGTGGCCCAGCGAGGCCCGTATCGACGCCCGGCGCAGTTGAGGACACCGCATGGGGGTTCCCCCAGGTGGGGGAGGCATGATGGACGACGTGGCGATCGAGAACGGCAGAAGCAACGGCAAGCAGCGGGACCGGTCCGCGGCCGCGGGGGGCCGGCGCGCCCGCCGGGTGCGGATGACCGGCAAGGAGCGCCGTGAGCAGCTGCTGGACATCGGTCGGACCCTGTTCGCCGAGCGCGGTTTCGAGGGCACCTCGGTAGAGGAGATCGCGGCCAAGGCCGGGGTCTCCAAGCCGGTGGTGTACGAGCACTTCGGCGGCAAGGAGGGGCTGTACGCGGTGGTCGTCGACCGCGAGATGCGGCAGCTGCTGGACATGGTCACGGGGGCGCTGACCGCGGGCCATCCGCGGGAGCTGCTGGAGCAGGCGGCGTTCGCGCTGCTGGACTACATCGACGAGTACACCGACGGGTTCCGGATCCTGGTCCGGGACTCCCCCGTCGCCCAGTCCACCGGCACCTTCGCCTCACTGATCAGTGACATCGCCACCCAGGTCGAGGACATCCTGGGCCTGGAGTTCAAGGCCCGCGGCTTCGACGCGAAGCTGGCGCCGCTGTACGCGCAGGCGCTGGTGGGCATGGTCGCGCTGACCGGCCAGTGGTGGCTGGACGTGCGCAAGCCCAAGAAGGCCGAGGTGGCGGCGCACCTGGTGAACCTGGCCTGGCACGGTCTCGACGGCCTGGAGCCGAAGCCGCGCCTGGTCGGCCACCGCCGCAGCTGACCGGAGTGCCGGACGGGCTCGGGGCCCGTCCGGTGCTCCGGTCAGCCGTGTTCTCTTCACGCGCTCTCTCTGCGGGCCACGACGAAGATCCGCCGGAACGGGAAGGGCGTGCCGTAAGGGCCGCTGGGATACGCCTTGCGCAGCAGGTCCCGGTATTCGGCGAGGAACTCCTCGGTCGCCTCCGGGTCGTCGCGCAGCGCGGTGAGGACCGGGCGCAGGGCGGTGCCCTTGACCCAGTCCAGGACCGGGTCCTCCCCCTCCAGCAGTTGGACGTACGTGGTCTCCCACGCGTCCACCGCGCAGCCGAGCGCCGAGAGCCGCTCCAGGTAGTCGACCGGGGTGAGGATGTGGACGAAGCGGCGGCCATGGCCGTCGAGCCGGTCCCGCCACTGGGGGCTGTCGCACAGCTCGCCGAGCAGGGCGTGGCTGGGGGAGGTGAAGTTGCCGGGGACCTGGAAGGCGAAGGTGCCGCCGGGGACCAGGGCGTCCACCCACGCGGCGAAGGAGTCGGCGTGGCGCGGCACCCACTGGAGCGCGGCGTTGGAGACGATCAGGTCGTACGTCTCGTCCGGCACCCAGTGCGCGGCGTCGGCGAACCGGAAGTCCAGCCGCCCGCCGCCGGGGGTGCGCCCCGCGCGGGTGCCGGCCTCCGCCAGCATCTCGGCGGAGTTGTCGAACCCGGTGATCAGGGCGTCGGACCAGCGGTCGGCGAGCAGGGCGGTGACATTGCCGGGGCCGCACCCGAGGTCCGCGATCCGGGCGGGGCGGTCGGCGGCGGGCAGCCGGGGTACGCGGGCCAGTAGATCGTGGAACGGGCGGGTCCGGTGGGTGGCGTGGCGTAGGTATTGGTGCGGATCCCAATGGGGAGTTGCGTCCATGGGTCGAGCCCCCTAGCGAAGTGCGATAGATCCGGGGTGGAGCTGTGCTCCCGCTTCGATGCCCACCATCACGGGTTCTATCTCTTGACGTCAAGAGACTTCAGCTCAAGAGACTTCATGTCGACAGACCTACTACACTGATCTCCATGGAGGACGAGGTCGATCGGCTGGTCGCAGCATGGCGCCGCGAGCGCCCTGACCTCGACGTGGAGCCGCTGGAAGTGCTGAGCCGGGTCAGCAGGCTCGCCCGCCACCTCGACCGGGCCCGCCGACTCGCGTTCGCCGAGCACAACCTGGAGCCCTGGGAGTTCGACGTCCTCACCTCGCTGCGCCGCGCGGGGGCTCCGTACCAGCTCTCACCAGGGCAGTTGCTCACCCAGACACTGGTCACCTCGGGCACCATGACCAACCGCATCGACAGACTGGCGAAAAAGGGCCTTGTGGAGCGGCTGCCCGACCCGAGCGACCGGCGCGGCGTGCTGGTCCGGCTCACCCCCGAGGGGCGCGACCGCGCCGACCAGGCGCTGGCCGGACTGCTCGCCCAGGAACGGGCGATCCTGGGCGAACTGACCCAGGCCCAGCGGGCCGACCTGGCCGGCCTGCTACGCCAGCTGACCGCCCCGTTCGACAACATCCCCGGCTGAGTCCAGATCCACGGGCCCGACGCCCGCCCGGCGGGCCAGCGCGACGGCGGCCAGCGTGGAGTGCACCCCGAGCTTGCCGAGCACGTTCTGCATGTGCGTACGGACGGTGTGCGGGGAGAGGTAGAGCCGCTCGGCGACCGCCTTGCGGCCCAGCCCCGCCACCATGCAGCGCAGCACCTCGCGCTCGCGCGGGGTCAGCGACTCCACCAGCCGCTCGCTCTCGGTGCGGTGCTTGCGGGCCGCGGTCAGCTCCCGCAGCACGCCGGTGAGCAGGGCGGGCGGCAGATGCGTCTCGTCGCGCAGCACCCCGCGGATGACCGCGAGCAGCCGGGAGAGCGAGCAGTCCTTGGCGACCCAGCCGCAGGCCCCGGCCTGGAGCGCCGCCGCGGCGCGGCGGGGATCGTCGCGCTCGGCGAGGACCACCGCGCGCGCCCCGGGATGCGCCGAGCGCACCGCGCTGACCAGGGCGATCCCATCCGCTGCGGGCGGGCTCGCGGCCAGCGCGCCCGCCGGGCGCGGAGCGGGGGCGCCTCGGGGGCACCCGCGCCGGGGAAGGCCCCGTTGGGAGGCGGGGCCGGCGCCGCGCCCAGATCGGCGTCCACCAGCGTGACGTCGAAGCGGCGCCCCTCGGCGGCGCCGCGCTCCAGACAGCGCAGCGCGGCGGGCCCGCTGCCCGCCGCCGCCACGTCCACGTCCTGCTCCGCCGCGAGGGCGGCGGCCAGGGACTCGGCGAAGATGCGGTGATCGTCCACCACCAATACCCGGATACGTGTCACAGTCGCCCCCCAGCGGCACCGGATGCGGAGCGGAAGAACCTCGCCCCCTGATCAGCGCCGGCCCCCACCGGCGCACGCCACGCGGCGGGAGCCGCATGTCGGATACCGAGCGTACGGGCGGGGTGCGGCCCCAGAAGCGAAACGGCGAAAGTGCCCCGCCTCGCCCGTGCACGGTGGGGTTAGTGTTCCGCATCACGGCACCGGTCAATCAAGATTGACGGAATTCGATCGTGGAGGGCGCTCGCCCGGCCGGTGCGGCGGCGGCCCGCCGCGCCGGCTCACAGCAGACGGCGGGCTCCTTCGGAGGGCAGCGCGGGGAAGAGCCGCGGGGGTCGGTAACCGGCCGCCGCGAAGGCCCGGTCCACGGCCGTGGAGACCCGCTCCACGGCCGCCTCCGCCACCAGTGCGATCGCCGAGCCGCCGAAGCCGCCGCCCGTCATCCGGGCGCCCAGCGCCCCCGCCGCGGTCGCCGCCTCGACGGCCAGGTCCAGCTCCGGGCACGAGATCTCGAAGTCGTCCCGGCAGGAGGCGTGCCCGGCGGTCAGCAGCGGCCCGATGGCCCGGACGGCACCCGCGTCCAGACACTCGACGACCTCTTCGACCCGTCGGATCTCGGTCACCACGTGCCGCACGCGGCGCAGCGTGACGGGGTCGTCGGCCAGCTCCGCGACCACGGAATTCAGATGCGCGTACGGGACATCACGCAGGGCGCGTACCCCGAGCGCCCGCGCGCCCGCCTCACAGGAGGCGCGCCGCTGAGCGTACGCGCCGTCCCCCAGCTCGTGCCTGACCCGGGTGTCGATCACCAGCAGCCGCAGGCCCTCGGCCGCCGGGTCGAACGGGACCTGCCGCATCCGCAGGTCGCGGGTGTCGAGGAAGAGGGCGTGCCCGGCGGTGCAGCAGGCGGACGCGGTCTGGTCCATGATCCCGCAGGGCACGCCCACGAAGGCGTTCTCCGCGCGCTGGCACAGCCGCGCGATCGACCGGGAATCGAGTCCGAGCCCGTACAACTCGTTCAGCGCGGCGGCCGTGGCGACCTCCAGCGCGGCGGAGGAGGAGAGCCCGGCGCCGGTGGGCACGGTGCTGTCGAGGTGCAGGTCCAGCCCGCCCACGGCCAGTCCGGCGTCCTTCAGCGCCCACACCACCCCGGCCGGGTACGCCGCCCAGCCTCCGCGGTCTCCGCCGGCCCGGCCGACTGCGGCCGGGTCCAGCTCGGCGACCCGCAGTTCGACCACCGAGCCCGGCACGGCACCGGAGTGCAGCCGCAGCACGCCGTCCGCGCGCGGCGCGGCGGCGGCGAGCGTGGTGTGCGGCAGGGCCAGCGGCATCACGAAGCCGTCGTTGTAGTCCGTGTGCTCGCCGATCAGGTTGATCCGGCCGGGCGCCGCCCAGACGCCCGCGGGCACGGCCCCGTACACCTCCTGGAAGGCGGCGGCGGTGCGGCCGGGGCCGTGCTCGACGGGGTCGGTCATGCGGTCTCCTCGGTCATGCGGTCTCCTTGCGCTGGGCGAACTCCCACGCGTCCGCCACGATCCCGGCGAGGTCGGCGCGACTGGGCCGCCAGCCGAGCCGCTGCCTGGCGCGCTCGGCGGAGGCCACCAGCACGGCCGGGTCGCCGCCCCGGCGCGGGGCCGCGACCTCGGGGATCGGGTGCCCGGTGACCTCGCGCACGGTCTCGATCACCTCGCGGACCGAGAAGCCGTTGCCGTTGCCGAGGTTGCAGATCAGGTGCTCGCCGCCGGCGGCCTTGTCCAGGGCCAGCAGATGGGCCTCGGCGAGGTCGGCGACGTGGATGTAGTCGCGGACGCACGTGCCGTCGTGGGTCGGGTAGTCGTCGCCGAAGACGGAGACCGCCTCGCGCCTGCCCTGCGCGACCTGGAGGACCAGCGGGATCAGGTGCGACTCGGGGTCGTGCCGCTCGCCGTAGGTGGTGCCGTCCGCGGCCCGGTGGGCCCCGGCGACGTTGAAGTAGCGCAGCGAGACCGCCGCCAGCCCGTGCGCGGCGCACTCGCCGGTGATCATGTGGTCGACGGCGAGCTTCGAGGCCCCGTACGGATTGGTCGGCGCGGTCGCGGCGTCCTCGGTGATCGGGGTGGTGGCGGGCTCGCCGTAGGTGGCGGCGGTGGAGGAGAAGACCAGGGTGCGCACCCCCGCGTCCCGCATGGCCGCGAGCAGTTCCATGGTGCCGCCGACGTTGTTCACCCAGTACTTGGCCGGGTCGACGACGGACTCGCCGACCTGCGAGAAGGCCGCGAAGTGCAGGACACCGGCGTAGGAGCGGTCGAGCCACTTGGCGGCGTCCTGGATCCGGCCCTCGATGAACTCGGCGCCCGCCGGCACCCCCGCCCGGTGCCCCGTGGACAGGTCGTCGAGCACGGTGACCTCGTGGCCCGCCTCCAGCAGGTGGGCGGCGACCACGCTGCCGACGTACCCCGCACCACCCGTCACCAGGTACTTCTGACTCATTCGCTCGTCACCTCTCGCAGTCGTCGGGCCGCGGCCTCCGGCGGCACATCGTTGATGAACACATTCATGCCGGATTCGGAACCCGCGAGAAACTTCAGCTTTCCGGCAGTGCGGCGGATGGTGAAGAGCTCAAGGTGGAGCGCGAATTCCGCGCGCTCGGGGTGGCGGAACGGCGCCTGGTGCCAGCCGGCGATGTACGGCGTCGGAGGCTGGCCGGGCCCGAAGATCCGGTCGAAGCGCCGCAACAGTTCCAGATAGAGCTGTGGGAACTCTGTGCGCGCGGCCGCGTCGAGACCGCGCAGGTCCGGCACCCGCCGCCGGGGGTAGAGGTGCACCTCGTAGGGCCAGTGCGCGGCGTACGGCACGAAGGCAGTCCAGTGCTCCCCCTCGGCCACGATCCGCCGCCCGTCGGCCCGCTCCTCGGCGACGACGTCGTCGAAGAGGTTGCGGCCGCCGGTGCGCTCCCGGTGCCCGGCGAGCGAGCGCAGCATCGTCTCCGTACGGGGGGTGGCGAAGGGGTAGCCGTAGATCTGGCCGTGCGGGTGGCCGAGCGTCACGCCGATCTCCGCGCCCCGGTTCTCGAAGCAGAACACCTGCTCCACGCCGGGGAACCCGGCCAGTTCGGCGGTCCGGTCCGTCCATGCCTCCAGGACGAGCGCGGCCCGGTCCTCGGTGAGGTCGGCGAAGGAGGCGTCGTGGTCGGAGGTGAAGCACACGACCTCGCACCGCCCCAGGTCCCCGGCCAGGGAGGGGAAGCGGTTCTCGAAGACCACGACGTCGTAGTCGGCGGCGGGGATCTCGCTGGGCCCACCGGGCCGGGAGGGGCACAGCGGGCACTGGTCGGCGGGCGGGTGGTACGTACGCCCCTGCCGGTGCGAGGCGATGGCCACGCGGTCGCCGAGCAGGCGGTCGTGGCGGATCTCGGAGGTGGTGACGGTGGGGTCGAGCGGGCGCCGGTCGACGGCGTCGCGTACGGCGTCGTCGCGCGCGTCGTAGTAGATCAGCTCGCGTCCGTCCGCGAGCCGGGTCGCCGTCTTCTTCACCGCGTCAGCTCCTCACACTGCCGCTTCACATAAACGAACACAACAAATCACAACTCAACACCTCCGTCAATGGCGCGCCCATTAACCGGGCATACCATCACAATTCGGATAGCTTCTCGCGCATGCACTCTCTGGCAGCCGGCCTGCGCCTGAGCACCAACGGGCTCGACCACACCCTCCTCGGCATCTGCTTCGCCGTCGGCAGTGACCTCGCCTACGTCCCCTTCTCCTTCTGACCCCTCTGCCCCTTTCTCCACCCGCCCCCTTCTCCTTCTGAGGTGTGTGCCACATGAGCGAGTACGAGTACCAGCACGAAGTCGAGGAGCTGGAGCGCGAGTCCGCGACCGCGGCCCGGCTCTTCGACGTACGCCGCGTCATCGGCGGCCTGTTCGTCGTCTACGGCGTCATCGTCACCATCGCCGGGATCACCGCCTCCGACGCCGACCTGAAGAAGGCCGAGGACATGAACATCAACCTGTGGACGGGCGTCGGCATACTGGCCCTGGGCGCGTTCTTCCTGGCCTGGTCCTGGCCCAGCCCGGCGGAGCCCCCGGCGTCGGAGCCCCCGGCGTCAGTCCTGCCCGGAAGGGACTGAGGGCGCCGAGGGCGAGGAGCCGGCCGCCCGGTCCAGGAGCCCGGTACGGGCCGCCAGCGCGGCCGCCTCCAGCCGCGAGCCCACGCCCAGCTTCATCAGCACGCGCTGGACATGCGTACGGGCCGTGCTCGGCGCGATGCCCATGCCCGCGGCGATCCGCCGGGTGTCCTCCCCCTCCGCCACCCGCACCAGCACCTCCACCTCGCGCGGGGTGAGCATCTGGAGCAGCCGGGCACCCTCGTCGTCCGGCTGGGCGGCCGGGTTGAGCAGCTCGGCGAAGGCCCCTTGCAGCAGCTGCGGCGCCACCGCGGCCTCTCCCGCGCGCGCCTTGATCATCGCGCGCTCCACGCCGTCGATCCGCTCGTCCTGGCGGACGTATCCCGACGCCCCGGCGGCGAACGCCGCGGCGATACCCCGCGGGCTGGGCACCGGCCCGAGCACCACGACCGCGACCTGCGGCCGCTCCGCCTTGATCCGCCGCACCGGCTCGAAGACCCCGGGCTCGGCGGGCGTCGAGGTACCCAGCAGGCACACCTCGGGCGCCCGGCTCACCACCAGCTCGGCGGCTCCGGCGCTCGGCGCGGCGGCGGCGAGCACCCGGTGCCCGCGCAGCCGGAGTGCCGAGGCGAGCGCCTCGGCGAGCAGGCGGTGGTCGTCGACCACCATGAGTCGCACAGCCATGAGCTCCCCCCTCACCGGAAGTTACACGCTTGTTCGACGCCCCGTCCCCGATACCGCGGAGAAGCCCCCGGATTGGCGGAATCCCCGCCGTCGGCGCCACGTACGGCAGCGGCCCCGCCCGTACACGGTGGTACGGGCGGGGCCGCGTCGCGCGGGTGGCGCCGGGGTGGGCGCCGGAGGCGGATCAGCCGCCGAAGCCCACGGCCAGGGGGGTCTCCCCGTCGGGGTCGAGCACCCTGGACTCGCCCATGAACAGGCGCCCGTTGACGTACGCGAGCTCGTTGTCGCCCAGGATGGCGTACCGCCGCTGCAAGGCGGCCGACTCCAGCGGGAGGTTCATCAGCACGGCCTTGTCGTACGACTTCGGGTCGATACGCAGGACCACGCCGCCCCTGTCGAAGGCGGCCTGCTGGAGGGCGATCACATAGCCGTTCTCGTCCGTCATCAGCGGGGTGAGCTCGACCTCGGGAACCCCGTCGGCCTTGCCGACGGCCTTGCCGGACTCAAGGCTGAAGGCCACCACCTCGTTGCTCGGGCCGGAGGAGGAGTAGCGCTTCTCCGTGGCCATGAACAGCTTGTCCGTCTGGCGGCTGACCGCGACCCCGTGGCAGTCCTCGACATAGGAGCCGCACCCCACGGAGTACTTGCCGTTCTCCGTGGAGATCTTGGAGCGCAGCGTGGCGGTCTTCTCGCTGTCGTTCAGCACGAAGAAGTCAGAGGCGCCATTGCTCTTCGACTCGCCCGCCTCGACCCCGATGACGAGCGGGTCCACGGACGCGACATGCACATCATCGATGCCCTGCGGGACCGTGTACTCCGACTGCGTCTCACCGGTCTTCGGGTCGATCCGCTCGACCTTCACCTGAGGGGTGTCGGTCGCACCGCACATCCTGACCCGCACGAGCTTCTTGCCGTCGCCGGCGTAGCCCTGGTCCTCGCATTCGTCGGACCCCCTCGGCGCCCACAGCTCGTCGCCGCTGGTCGACCAGGCCCAGCCACCGCCGTCGTAGCGGCTGCCGGCCGCCACGGTGTCACCGGAGATGGTCACCTCGTTGAACGTCGCCTTCCCGGTCGAGCCGTTGGCGTGCTTCTGCCAGACGAGCTTCCCGGAATTCAGGTCGAGCAGGCCGACCTCGGTGCAGCCCGGGTACTCCTCCTTCTTGGTGGGCTTGGCCTCCTTGAAGACGATCGCGGTCTGGCCCTTGTCATTGACGTGCGGCGAGGCCCAGCACATCTCGCCGTCGAGCGGACGGGTCCACAGAGCCTTGCTGCCGCCGTTCGCCGGGTAGCCGACGATCGCGTAGGCGCTGGCCTTGGCGAACACCTTGTCGGTGGCCCAGATGCCGTCGATGCGGACGAGCTCGCCCTTCTTGGTCTTCGGCATCGGGACCTTGACGAGGGCCTTGGCGTCGATGGGCTGGGGCGCCGGCTGCTCCTTGAAGACGTCCTTGCCGCCGGTGCCGCCGCCCTGGGTGCCGCTCGCCGTGGGCTTCGGCTTGGGGTCGTCCTCGGAGTCGTCCTTCTTGGTGAGGAAGAAGATCCCGGCGGCGGCGATCAGGGCGACCGCGACGACCGCGCTCACGATGATCATCAGACGCTGCTTGGACTTCCCGCCGCCACCGGCGCCACCGTCACCCGGACCGCCGCCGGGCATCTGCGGCTGGGGCTGCGTGGGGTACGTCCCGTAGGGCTGCTGCTGACCGGTGCCGTACGGCTGCGCGGGCATCGCCACCTGGGTGGGCTGGGCGTGCGCGGGTGCTCCGGGCTGCCCGCCGGCAGGCTGCCCCGGGTAGCCGTAGCCGCCGGCTCCCGGCGGCGGGGTCTGCGGCGGGGCGGGCGGCGGCGTGGCCGGCGCCCCGGGCGGACCGGGCGGCGGCGGGGTCGGAGCGCCCGGGGGCCGGGCGGCGGCGGGGTCTGCGGCGGCTGCCCGGGCGCCTGCGGGTAGCCGGGCTGCTGCGGCTGCTGCGGGTAGCCGTATCCCGGCGGCGGCGTGCCCGGGGGCTGCTGCGGATAGCCGTACGACGGCTGCGGAGCGCCGAAACCGGGGGTCGGCGCTCCTGCGGGCGGAGGGTCCTGAGGCGCGCCGAAGCCGCCCGTCGGCGGCTGATTGGGCGGCTGGGGCGGCTGTGACATCGGGATTTCCTTCTCGCACGGACCCATGCGCCGACCGGCCTCCCCCGCGATCCCGGAGGTCAAATCCCTCTGGGAAGGAGCGAATCGGACATGCTGCCCGTCAGTCAAGGGCTGGCTAGCGGGAGTTCTTTGTATCACTCGACGCGGACACGGCAGGGACCGGTCTCAACCCTATAAAGCAGCTGAGACCGGGCCGTGACGTGGCCGCGACCTGCTGACTCGGGGTCAGGGGCGATCCGGCCGACCGCGGGGTCGGGCGCCCTCATGCGCGGCGGTCGGCCGAGCGCGGAGGCTCACACGTCCTCGGCCAGCTCCAGCCAGCGCGTCTCCAGTTCCTCGCGCTCCCCCGCCAGTTCGCGCAGGGTCGCGTCCAGTCCCGCGACCTTCTCGAAGTCGGTCGCGTGTTCGGCGATCTGCTCGTGCAGCTTCGCCTCCTGCTCGCCGATCTTGTCGAGCCGCCGCTCGATGCGCTGCAGTTCCTTCTTCGCGGCGCGTGTGTCGCCCGCGGGCTTCTGCTTCTCGGGGGCGACGGAGGCGAGCACCTTCGCCTCGGCCGCCTCCTCCATCGTCCGGCGCCGCTCCAGGTACTCGTCGAGCCCGCGCGGCAGCATCCGCAGCGTGGCGTCGCCGAGCAGCGCGAAGACCCGGTCGGTGGTGCGCTCGATGAAGTACCGGTCGTGGCTGATCACCACGAGCGAGCCGGGCCACCCGTCGAGCAGGTCCTCCAGCTGCGTCAGCGTCTCGATGTCCAGGTCGTTCGTCGGCTCGTCCAGGAACAGCACGTTCGGCTCGTCCATCAGCAGCCGCAGGATCTGCAGCCGCCGCCGCTCGCCGCCGGACAGGTCGCCGACCGGCGTCCACTGCTTCTCCTTGGTGAAGCCGAACTTCTCGCACAGCTGGGAGGCGGACATCTCCCGGCCCTTGCCGAGGTCCACCCGCTGCCGTACCCGCTCCACCGCCTCCAGCACCCGCCAGTCGCGGTCGAGTTCGGCGACCTCCTGGGAGAGGTAGGCCAGCTTGACGGTCTTCCCGACCACGACGCGACCGGCCGCGGGCTGCTCCTCGCCCTCCGTACGGGCCGCCTGGGCCATCGCCCGCAGCAGGGAGGTCTTGCCCGCGCCGTTGATGCCGACCAGGCCGATCCGGTCGCCGGGGCCGAGCTGCCAGGTCAGATGCTTCAGCAGCGTCTTGGGCCCGGCCTGGACGGTCACGCCCTCCAGGTCGAACACGGTCTTGCCGAGGCGGGAATTGGCGAACTTCATCAGCTCCGCGGTGTCCCGCGGCGGCGGCACGTCCGCGATCAGCTCGTTGGCCGCCTCGATACGGAACCGCGGCTTGCTGGTACGGGCCGGCGCCCCGCGCCGCAGCCAGGCCAGCTCCTTGCGCATCAGGTTCTGCCGCTTGACCTCCTCCGTGGCCGCGATGCGCTCCCGCTCGGCGCGGGCGAACACGTAGTCGCTGTAGCCGCCCTCGTACTCGTGGACCGCGCCGCGCTGCACGTCCCACATGCGGGTGCAGACCTGGTCCAGGAACCAGCGGTCGTGCGTGACGACCACCAGCGCCGAGCGGCGCGCCCTCAGGTGCCCGGCCAGCCAGGAGATGCCCTCCACGTCCAGGTGGTTGGTGGGCTCGTCGAGGACGATCAGGTCCTGCTCGGCGATGAGCAGCTTGGCGAGCGCGATACGGCGGCGCTCGCCGCCGGAGAGCGGGCCGATGACGGTGTCCAGCCCCTGCGGGAAGGCGGGCAGGTCCAGCCCGCCGAACAGCCCGGTGAGCACGTCGCGGACCTTGGCGTTGCCCGCCCACTCGTGGTCGGCGAGGTCGCCGATGACCTCGTGCCGGACGGTGGCGGCCGGGTCGAGCGAGTCGTGCTGGGTCAGCACCCCGAGCCGCAGGTGCCCGGCGTGCGTGACGCGCCCGTCGTCGGCGGACTCCAGCTTGGCGAGGATCCGGATGAGCGTGGTCTTGCCGTCACCGTTGCGGCCGACGACGCCGATCCGGTCGCCCTCGCTGACGCCGAGGGAGACGCCGTCGAGCAGGGCGCGCGTGCCGTACACCTTGCTGACGGCTTCCAGATTGACGAGGTTGGTGGCCATCTCACTCCTGCTACTGGGGGCCGATCAGCTTCCCAGGGTACGGCGCCGCAGGAGGCTGCCTCCCACACCCCCGTGTACGTAAGGTTGCTCTCGCATCACTCTGGGAGGCGGCATGCGGACGATGTCCTTCGGCGAATCGCTGGCGAACTACGCCGAAACCCTCGACGCGGTGGTCAACGACCGCGAAGAGGTCGTGGTGACGCGCGGTGGGCGCGAACCCGTGGTGATCGTCGCACTTGACGAGTACGAGTCCTTGAAGGAGACCGCTTACCTTCTCCGCAGCCCTGAGAACGCCCGGCGGCTGCTGGCCGCGATCGACGGCCTGGAGCACGGAGGGGCGCGGTGAGGTGGCTCACCGGGTGATGCTCGCCGGGCCGGGCTCGGAGAACCGCGGGAGGTGACGAGCCCCCCACTCCGCCCCTTCCCGAAACCAGGGGTTACACCCTGAACCCTGGGGCCCGGGGCAAACCCCCACGCGGCGGAGCCGCACATCACCGCAGCCGGTAGGGGGCCGGGCCGGGAGCAGCCCGCCACAGGCCACGGAGCACCGCTAACGCGCGACGACCGTTGCCCCCGGGGCGGGTGAGGCGGCCACCCGCGCCGTCCGGCAGGTGCCGGAGGCGCGCAGGGCCGCCGCGATGTGCTCGGCCGCGTCGGCGTCCGCCGCGAGGAAGGCCGTGGTAGGCCCGGAGCCGGAGACCAGGGCGGCGAAGGCTCCGGCATCGGTGCCCGCACGGAGGGTGTCGGCGAGCGCGGGGCGCAGCGAGACGGCCGCGGGCTGGAGGTCGTTGGCCATGGCGGCGGCCAGCGCGTCGGCGTCGCCGATGCGCAGCGCCTCCAGGAGCACCGGGGACGGCTCCGGCTCCGGTACGTCCGCGTCGGCGCGGAGCCGGTCGCACTCGCGGTAGACGGCCGGGGTGGACAGCCCGCCGTCGGCGAGCGCGAAGACCCAGTGGAAGGTGCCGCCGACGTCGAGCGGGGTGAGCAGCTCGCCCCGGCCCCGGCCCAGGGCCGCCCCGCCGACCAGGCTGAACGGTACGTCGCTGCCCAGTTCGGCGCAGATGTCGAGGAGTTCGGCGCGGGTCGCCCCCGTACCCCACAGCGCGTCGCAGGCCAGCAGCGCCCCGGCGCCGTCGGCGCTGCCGCCCGCCATGCCGCCCGCGACGGGGATGTCCTTGGCGATGTGGATGTGGACGCCGCTGTCCGCCACCCCGTGGCGGGCGGCGAGCAGCTCGGCGGCGCGCGCGGCCAGGTTCGTACGGTCCAGGGGGACCAGGTGGGCGTCGGGTCCGGAGACGGTCACGCGCAGCGCGTCGGCGGGGGTGACGGTGACCTCGTCGTAGAGGTCGACCGCGAGGAAGACGTTGGCCAGGTCGTGGAAGCCGTCGGCACGCGGCGCGCCGACCGCGAGCTGCACGTTGACCTTGGCGGGCACGCGGACGGTGACGCCCGCGGCGGAGCCGCGCCGGGGCGCGCCCGAGGCGCGGGCCGCGCCCGCATCGGCGGCGGCCGCCGGGACCGGTGCCCCGGTGGGGGCGGCGCCGGCCGGATCCTCCGCCGGCGAGGCGCCGACGGCGCCAACGCGCGGCGCGTGGCCGGCTTCGGCATCCGCCCCGCCACAGCAACCTCCGGTGCCGCCGCGGGACGTTCCCGCGCGCACGCCGGTCTCCGCGCCCAGGGGCCCAGAGGTGCCCGCGCCGCCGCAGGCCGCGGTGGCGACGTCCGCACCATGCGGTGCACGCGGCTCGCCGCCGTCCACGGGGACAGTGCCCTCCCGGCCCGCCGCGCGGGCCATCCGCTCGTGCGCCGTCATACTCCCGCTCCCTGGATCTTCTGCCTCGCCTCGGCGATCGCCGCGAACTGCTCGACGTCCAGGGCCTCGCCGCGCGCCTGCGGCGAGATGCCCGCGGCGACCAGGACCGTCTCGGCCGCCGCGGCCGAGCCCGCCCAGCCCGCGAGGGCGGCGCGCAGGGTCTTGCGGCGCTGGGCGAACGCCGCGTCGACGACCGCGAAGACCTGCTCCTTCGTGGCGGTCGTCGGCAGCGGCTCGGTGCGGCGGACGAGCGAGACGAGGCCGGAGTCGACGTTCGGGGCGGGCCAGAAGACATTGCGGCCGATCGCGCCCGCGCGCTTGACCTCGGCGTACCAGGCGGCCTTCACCGACGGCACGCCGTACACCTTCGAACCGGGGCGGGCGGCCAGCCGGTCGGCGACCTCCGACTGCACCATCACCAGCGTGCGGTCGATGGTCGGGAACGTCGCCAGCATGTGCAGCAGCACGGGCACCGCGACGTTGTACGGCAGGTTGGCCACCAGCGCGGTCGGCGGCGGGCCGGGCAGTTCAGCCACGTGCATGGCGTCGGTGTGCACCAGCGCGAAGCGGTCGGCGCGCTCGGGCAGCCGGGCCGCGACCGTGCCGGGCAGCGCGGCCGCCAGCACGTCGTCGATCTCCACGGCGATCACCCGGTCCGCGGCCTCCAGCAGTGCCAGCGTCAGCGAGCCGAGGCCCGGCCCGACCTCGACGACGACGTCGTCGGGCCGCACGTCCGCGGTCCGGACGATCCGGCGGACGGTGTTGGCGTCGATGACGAAGTTCTGGCCGCGCTGCTTGGTGGGGCGTACGCCCAGCGTCGCGGCCAGCTGGCGGATGTCGGCGGCGCCCAGCAGGACGTCGGGGCCGTGGGGGTGCGGATCGGCGGAGCTCACCGGTGAAGTTTACGGCCGCAACCCGGCCAGGGGCTCGCCCCCCGCTGCACGTACAGCTTCTTGGCCCGGTACGTCTGCTCGGCCGCGGGCGCGTCCTGCGGGCGGCCCTGCCCGCCCAGGTCGCGCCAGGTGTGCGCGTCGAGCTGGTACAACCCGCCGTACGTGCCCGACGCGTCGACCGCGTCGGGGCGGCCGCCCGACTCGCAGCGGGCCATCGCGTCCCAGTCCAGCCCGTCGGCGCCCGCGACCGAGGTCGGCAGCGGGCGGGTGCCGAACCGCACGACCCGGTCCACGGGGGACCGCAGCGTCTCGGTCCCGGTGCGGCGGGGCCGCTGCCGTACGCCGTTGACCGTCCGCACCTCGTACGCGATCCGCTCGACACCCGGCGCGCCGGTGCGCGTCACCACCTCGGTGCCCCGGAAGACCGTCGGGTCCGGCCGCCGCACGGTGCGGAACGGCACGGCGACCTCGCGGTACTCGGTGGTTCCGGTGATCCGCAGGACCGAGACGGTCTGCCCGTCGCGGGGAAAGCTGTCGCCGGGTACGGAGGTGGTGTCCTCGCCGTGCAGGGTCAGCCCCGCCTCCCGGACCGCGTCCCGGACGGTGGCCGCGTTGGTCACGACGGTGTGCTCGCGCCCGTCCGCCATGAAGGTGACGCGCCGGGCGGTGCGGACGGCGAACGTCAGGCCGTGGCGGGGCACGGGCGTCTCCCGCGGGAGCGACAGATACGCGCCGGCCACCCGGACGCCGAGCTCGTCCAGCGCCTCCGCCACGGTGCGGGCCGTGGTCCACACGCGGCGGCGCTCGCCGTCGAGGGTGAGGGTGAGCGGGCGGCCGTGGCGCAGGACGACCTCGTCACCGCCGGCGAGCGGCCGGGCCGGACCCGGTTCGACGACGTCGTGCGCGCCGACCGCGAGGCCCTCCTCCGTCAGCAGCTCGGCGACGTCGTCGGCGTAGGTGTGCAGGGTCCGCCTGGTGCCGTCGACGTCCAGCGTGACGGCCCTGTCCTGCGTGACGAAGGCGGAGGTGCCGCCCGCGAGCGCGGCGACGACCAGGGCCTGGGGCAGCAGGCGGCCGGGCGGCTGGCGCCGCCCGGCGGCATGGGCGCCGCGCGCTGCGCAGCGGGCCACGGGGGCGGCGTGGCGACCGCCGCCGCCCGCCCGTCTGCCGTCCCGCGCGGGGCTGGCCCACGCCTGGCCGGTCTGCGGCTCTCTCAAGACGACACTCCACGGGGTCCGGGCGGTACTGGGGGCCGGGACTCTAGCGGCACGCGGGGTGACGCTCCAAAGTGCTGTCACTACGCTGGGTTAACGCCACCGTTGATACGTCTGTCCGATGGCACCGTCGCTACGCAGGGGCGGCGGCCTCGTATCCGAACGCGCGCGCCGTGTTCCGCGCGACCGCCGCGGCGAGCGCGTCCTCCTCCATCCCCTTCAGCTCGGCCATCGCCCGCAGCGTGACCGGGATGAGATACGGCGCGTTGGGCCGCCCCCGGAACGGGGCCGGGGTCAGGAACGGCGCGTCCGTCTCGACCAGGACCAGCTCCGGCGGGGCGGCGGCGAGCGCGTCGCGCAGCGGCTGGGCGTTTTTGAACGTCACGTTGCCCGCGAAGGACATGTAGTAGCCGCGGTCGGCGCAGATTCGGGCCATCGCGGCGTCGCCGGAGTAGCAGTGGAAGACCACGGCGTCGGGCGCGCCCTCCTCCGCCAGCACGCGCAGCACGTCGTCGTGGGCCTCCCGGTCGTGGATGACCAGGGCCTTGCCGTGCCGCTTGGCGATGTCGATGTGGCGGCGGAAGGAGAGCTCCTGCGCGGCCACGCCCTCCGGGCCGGTGCGGAAGAAGTCCAGACCGGTCTCGCCGACGGCGCGTACGTGCGGCAGCGCGGCGAGGGCGTCGATCTCGGCGAGGGCGGCGTCCAGGGCGGCCTCGCCGCCCGGCTCGCGCGGCCCCTGCCGGGGCGTGCCCGCCGGGTCCCCGTGCACGATCCGGGGCGCCTCGTTGGGATGCAGGGCCACCGCGGCCCACACGTTCTCCCAGGCGGCGGCCGTTTCCGCCGCCCAGCGCGAGCCCGCGACGTCGCACCCCACCTGGACGACGGTCGTCACGCCGACGGAGGCGGCCTTGGCCAGGGCCTCCTCGACCGTTCCGGCTTGCATGTCGAGGTGGGTGTGCGAGTCCGCCACCGGCACCCGGAGCGGCTCCGGGAGCGGTGGCGGGGTGTCGTTCGAGCTCATGGGCGCGATTCTAGGGACCGCGCCCGCGGCGGCTCATTCGCGGTGGCGGTTGCGGAACGGGTGCAGCAGGTCCGACAGGTGCCAGTGGCGGCCCGTCGCGGCGGGGGCGTCGGCGCTCGCCTCCGTGGTCACCAGGTCCTGGGCCGGCACCAGCGGCCCGGCCGGCGGCTGGCGGTCCCGCCCGGCGAACGACCTGACCTGGCCCGACCGCATGATCCGGACGACGTGGCCGCCGCAGTTGGTGCAGTTGGGGCGGGTCAGCGGGGACGGCACGCGCTTGCCCCCGGCCAGGTACACCACGAAGGGGCGGCCCTCCGCGTCCACGTGGTGCTCTATCTCGTACGCCTGCTCCCAGCCGTGCCCGCAGCGCATGCAGGCGAAGGCGTACGCCTCATGGACGACCTCGCGGGCCGTCGGGGGCAGCGTGGTGTGGACGGTTCGGTGGGCACCGCTCGCGGCGCCGGGGTACGCGTGGTCTCGCTCATGGCAGCAGCTCCTCTTGTCCGCAGGACAAGTCGTCCGGGATTGAACGTCCCACCTCCAGTGGACGCCTTTCCCGACGGGACCGCAGCAGCCCTGCCCGCTCCTTGGGGCAGATTTGGCGGCGTGATGCCGAAACGCCCGGGGTGCGCGGCCTAAGCTTTGCCTTTCACGATAGTCGCTTTACCTCCTCGTGGGGCTGTCGAACGCATGCTCGCTCACGGTGCGTTCTTCGCCGCCACCACCGCGTCGAACACCTCGCGCTTGGGCAGCCCGGCCTCCTGCGCCACCACGGCGATCGCCTCCTTGCGGCGCTCCCCGGCCTCCTCGCGGACCGCGACCCGACGGGCCAGCTCGGCGGCGTCCAGGGCGGGCGCGGCCCGCTCGGGGGCGCCCTCGACGACGATCGTGATCTCGCCGCGTACGCCCTCGGCCGCCCACGCCGCCAGCTCGGCCAGCGGGCCGCGCCGGACCTCCTCGTACGTCTTGGTCAGCTCGCGGCACACGGCGGCGCGCCGGTCGGCGCCGAATGCCTCCGCCATCGCGGCGAGCGTGGCGTCCAGCCGGTGCGGGGCCTCGAAGTACACGAGCGTGCGGCGCTCGTCGGCCACCTCGCGCAGCCGCCCCAGCCGCTCGCCCGCCTTGCGCGGCAGAAAGCCCTCGAAGCAGAAGCGGTCCACCGGCAGCCCGGAGACAGCGAGCGCGGTGAGCACGGCGGACGGGCCGGGCACGGCCGTGACCGGGATGTCCCGCTCGACGGCGGCGGCCACCAGCCGGTAGCCGGGGTCGGACACCGACGGCATGCCCGCGTCGGTGACCAGCAGCACCCGCGCGCCGCCGGCCAGGGCCTCGACCAGCTCGGGGGTGCGGGCGGACTCGTTGCCCTCGAAGTACGAGACGACCCGCCCGGCCGGCTGCACCTGGAGCGCCTGGGTCAGGCGCCGCAGCCGCCGGGTGTCCTCGGCGGCGATCACGTCCGCCGCCGCGAGTTCCGCGGCCAGCCGCGGGGGCGCGTCCGCGATCTCGCCGATGGGGGTGCCTGCCAGTACGAGCGTTCCTGTCACGCCTCCATCCTCCCAGGGCCGCGGCGTCCGCCCGCCACCCGGACGGGCGGCCGCGGGCCGTGCGGGGCGCCGGCACAGGCGCGTTCCCTACGATGGCGCGGTGACCAGTGACACCGCGCCCCGGGCCCAGCGCGGCCGACCCGCCGCCGCACCGCCTCCCTGGCAGCGCCGGCTGCGCCGCTTCGGCTATGTCGGGCGGCCGCACACCGACGTCCGCGACCGGCTGGTGCCGCCGTACGCGGAGCCCGACGTGCGGCTGTTCGCCCTGCTCGGCGTCGGCCCCGCCGCGGCGGCCCGGATGGCGCGGTGGATCGGCTGGATCGGCCCGCTGCTCGTCGCGCTCTTCGCCGGGCTGCTGCGCTTCTGGCGCCTGGGCAGCCCGGACGACGTGATATTCGACGAGACGTACTACGCCAAGGACGCCTGGTCGCTGCTGGAGTTCGGCTACGAGACCAACTGGCCCAAGGACGCCAACGACCGGATCCTGGACGGCACGATTCCGACCAGCGACTCGCCCGCGTACGTGGTGCATCCGCCGGTCGGCAAGTGGGTCATCGGCATCGGCGAGAAGCTCTTCGGCATGGAGCCCTTCGGCTGGCGCTTCATGGTCGCCCTGCTCGGCACCCTGTCGGTGCTGATGATCTGCCGGATCGGACGGCGGCTGTTCCGCTCGACGTTCCTGGGCTGCGTGGCCGGGGTGCTGCTCGCCGTGGACGGCCTGCACTTCGTGATGAGCCGCACCGCGCTGCTCGACCTGGTGCTGATGTTCTTCATCGTCGCCGCCTTCGGCTGCCTGCTGGTCGACCGCGACACGGCGCGGGCCCGGCTGGCGGACGCGCTGCCGGTGGGCCCGGACGGGTACGCGCGCCCGGACGCGGCGGTCGCCGAACGGCTGCGGCTGGGCTTGCGGCCGTGGCGGATCGGGGCCGGCGTCTGCCTGGGCCTGGCCTGCGCGACGAAGTGGAACGGCCTGTACGTGCTGGCCGCGTTCGGCCTGATGACCGTGGCGTGGGACGTCGGCGCCCGGCGCGTGGCGGGCGCCCGGCACACGTACCGGGCCGTGGCCCGGCGGGACCTGCCGTGGGCGTTCGCGTCCACCGTGCCGGTGGCGATCGCGGTGTACATCGCCTCCTGGACCGGCTGGTTCGCCAACAGCGGCACCTACTCGGACCAGAAGGGATGGCAGCACAGCGGCTACTTCCGGCACTGGGCGGAGTCCCCGAAGCCGGGCGGCGGCGGCTACAGCGACAACGGCCCGTTCGCCTGGCTGCTCAACCCGCTGCGCAGCCTGTGGCACTACGAGACCGAGGTCTACAAGTTCCACGTGGGCCTGGACGACCCGCACATCTACCAGTCCAACCCGTGGAGCTGGCTGGTGCAGTCCCGCCCGGTCTCCTACTTCTACGAGTCGCCGAAGCCGGGCGAGTCGGGCTGCCCGGCGAGCGAGACGGAGAAGTGCGCCCGCGAGGTGCTGGCGCTGGGCACCCCGCTGCTGTGGTGGGCGGCGTGCTGCGCGCTGGTGTACCTGCTCTTCCGCTGGGCGCTGCGGCGCGACTGGCGGGCCGGGGCGATCCTGTGCGGGGTCGCGGCCGGGTATCTGCCGTGGTTCCTGTACCAGGACCGCACGATCTTCAACTTCTACGCGGTGGTGTTCGTCCCGTTCCTGTGCCTGGCGGTGGCGATGCTGGTCGGCGCGCTGCTCGGACCGCCGGGGGCCACGGAGACCCGGCGGGCGGTGGGCGCGGTCGGCGCGGGCACCCTGGTGCTGCTCATCCTGTGGAACTTCATCTACTTCTTCCCGATCTACACAGGTCAGACGATCCCGGTCGAGGACTGGCGCGGCCGGATGTGGCTGGATACCTGGATCTGATCCGAGTGCCGGATCTGACCGCCGGGGTGTTTCTCGGTAGGGTGCGCGCACCGCGCCCTTCGTCAGGTGATGAAGGGCTTTGAGGAACTGTGGGGGTTCTCGCATGCGGAGTGGCGCCAGGGCCGCGGTCGTCGGCGGAGTGTTCGCCGTGCTCATCGGGACCGCCGGGTGCGGGGGCGGCTCGGCCGCGTCCGGGTCGAAGGACACCGGTGGGGCGGACGAGAAGCCGGCCGCGGAGCAGGTCAGGACCGGTCCGCCGAGCGCGGCCGAGGTGAAGGCGACCGCTGGTGACTTCCTCGCCGCGTGGGCGGCGGGCGACACGGCGAAGGCCGCGGGCCTGACCGACGACACCGAGGGCGCCACCGCCGCGCTCGCCTCCTTCCGCAGGGACGCCCATGTGGCGAGGCTGGCGCTCAAGGCGGGCCGCGGCACCGGCGCGTCCGTGCCGTTCACGGTCAACGCCCAGATCTCGTACGCCGGACAGCGGGCCCCGCTGGCGTACTCCTCCGCACTCGAGGTGGTACGCGAGGAGGTCAGCGGGCGGCCCGTGGTGAAGTGGCGGCCCTCGGTGGTGCATCCGAAGCTCGGCCCCGGCGACGCGCTGAAGACCGGCCCCGCCGAGGCGCCGCCCATCAAGGCGCTGGACCGCAACGGCAAGGAGCTGCGGGCCGCCGACCACCCGGCGCTCAAGTCCGTGCTGGCGGGCCTGCGCGAGCGGTACGGCAAGAAGGCGGGCGGCAAGGCGGGCGTGGAGACCTGGGTCGCGCGCGCGAAGGGCAAGGGCGGAAAGGCGCGGCCCGACGAGACCCTCAAGGTGCTCTCCAAGGGCACCCCGGGCACGCTGAAGACCACGCTCGACGCCGGTCTCCAGACCGTCGCCGAGCAGGCGGTCAACAAGCGCGCCAAGGCGTCGGTGGTGGCGGTGAAGCCGAGCACGGGCGAGATCCTGGCGATCGCCAACTCCCCCGCGAACGGCTTCAACGCGGCCCTCCAGGGGTCCTACGCGCCCGGCTCCACGATGAAGGTCATCTCCTCGGCGCTGCTGATCGACAAGGGCCTCGCGCGGTACGGCAAGCCGCACCCGTGCCCCAAGTACTTCAGTTACGGCGGCTGGAAGTTCCAGAACGACAAGAAGTTCGAGATCAAGGGCGGGACCTTCGAGCAGAGCTTCGCCCGGTCCTGCAACACCGCCTTCATCAGCCAGGCGCCGAAGCTGTCCGACGACGCCCTCACCAAGGAGGCGCGGGAGGTCTTCGGCATCGGCCTCAACTGGCAGGCGGGGGTGCCGACGTTCGACGGCGCGGTGCCGGTGCAGAAGGACGCCCCGAAGGCGGCGTCGCTGATCGGCCAGGGCGGGGTGCGGATGAACCCGCTGAACATGGCGTCGGTGGCGGCGACCGCCCGTACCGGCGTCTTCCGGCAGCCGTACCTCGTCTCCCCGTCGCTCGACGGCCGTACGCTCGCCAAGGCGCCGCGGTCGCTGAAGCCGGCCACGTCGAAGCAACTGCGCGACCTGATGCGGCTGACGGCCATGTCGGGCACGGCGGCGCAGGCGATGGCGGGCGTCCCCGGCGACATCGGGGCGAAGACGGGCTCGGCGGAGGTCGACGGCCAGGAGAAGCCGAACGGCTGGTTCACGGCCTACCGCGGCGACCTCGCGGCGGCGGCCGTGGTCCCGGCGGGCGGCCATGGCGGCGACTCGGCGGGACCGATCGTGGCGCAGGTGCTCAGGGCGGGCTGATCCCGGCTCGTCCCGCGCGCGTGGGGGGCGCCCTCGTGGCCCCCACGCGCGCTCAGGAGTCCTGCGGGTACCAGCGCAGTTCGACGGTGTTGCCGTCCGGGTCGCGCACGTAGAGGGACAGCGCGGTGCCGCGGGCGCCGAAGCGCTCGCCGGGGCCGTCGAGGACGGTGAAGACGCCCGAGTCGATGACCTCTTGCCAGTCCAGCGGCTCGACGACCAGGCAGATGTGGTCGACGTTGGAGGCGGCCGGCGCGCTGTCCGGGCCCTGGATCAGGTCGATGATGGTCGTCGGGCTCACGCGCACCGAGGGGAAGGGCACCTCGCCCGCGCGCCACTGGTCGACGCGGACCGGCTCCAGCCCGAGCGGGCCGCAGTAGAAGGCCAGGGAGCGCTCGATGTCGGCGACGTTCAGGACGAGGTGGTCGAAGTCGATCACGCGCATGGCGGGTCTCCTTGAGGTGGTGGTGGGGGCGGCTGCCGCCGTCACCTCAGCCTCGCAGGGCGGTCGACCATGAGTCCAACACATGTTTGTCATCGGATCGATCGTGGATCACGATGGATCTGTGGATCTCCAGCAGATGCGCTACGTCGTCGCGGTGGCGGAGACGGCGAACTTCACCCGGGCCGCCGAGCGCTGCCGTGTCGTCCAGTCGGCGCTGAGCCATCAGATCGCCCGGCTGGAGAAGGAGTTGGGGGCGCGGCTGTTCGAGCACACCAGCCGCCGGGTGCGGCTGACCCCGGCCGGTGAGGCATTCCTGCCCGCCGCCCGCCAGGCCCTCGACGCCGCGGACCGGGCCCGCGCGGAGGTGGCGGCGGCCGCCGGGGAGATCCGGGGGCGGCTGACGATCGGGGCCATCCCGACCGTGACCGCCGTCGACCTCGCGCAAGTGCTGCGGGAGTACCGCCATCGCCATCCCCAGGTGCGGATCAGCCTGCGCGCGGGGTCGAGCGAGAACCTGCTCGAACAGGTCCGCGCCGGTGCGCTGGACGCCGCGTTCCTCGGCGTGCTGCCCGGCTTCCGGGCCCAGGGCGTACGGGACCACGAGCTGGCGCGGGGGGAACTGGTCGCCGTGGTCGCTCCCGGCCACCCGCTGGCGCGGGCGGGCGGACCGGGCGCGACGGTGGACCTGCGGAGGCTGTCCGAGGAGGTGTTCGTCGACTTCGCCGCGGGCTCGGCGGCCCGCGCCCAGTCGGAGGAGGCGTTCGCCGCGGCGGGTCTGCGGCGCGAGGTGGCGTTCGAGGTGTCCGGCGTGGAGTTCCTGGCCCGGCTGGTGCGCAACGGGCTGGGGATCGGCATGCTGCCCGCCGCGTACGCGGCCGAGTTGCCGGGCCTGGCCGTGGTGCCGGTGCGGGACGCTCCCGGGCGCGTGGAGCGCCTGGTGTGGAGCCGGCACCGCCCGTCGCCGGCCGCCGCCGCGTTCCTGACCCGGCTCGGCGTCGACCCGCACGCGGAGGGCTCGGCGCACAGCGGAGGGGTCGGCGGGCGCACAGGGTCGGCGGGCGCACAGGGGGGCGGCGGGCGCGTAGGGCCGACGGGCGCCTAGGGGCGGGGAGTGGTGTATTCCGGCCGTTTGCCGCGGGCGGGCCGACATCACATCGCGTGGCCAGTACACCTACCGCTAGCGTGGTGCCCCGTGATCCCTGCCGCTTCCGCTTGCGCCTCCGCTTCCGCTTCCGCCGAGCGCGCCGCGTGACCCCCCTCATAGTGGCGGCGGTCCTGCTGGCCGCCGTGACGCACGCGAGTTGGAACGCCCTCGCGCACACCATCAAGGACCAGCTCGTCGCCTTCACCCTGATCGCCGGGGGCGCCACGGCCATGGCGGCGGTGCTCGTCTGCTTCAGCCCGGTGCCGAGCGCCGGGGCGTGGCCGTATCTGATCGCGTCGGCGATCCTGCACGTCGGCTACCAGGCGCTGCTGATGCGGTCGTTCAGCCTCGGCGACTTCGGGCAGATGTATCCGATCGCGCGCGGTACGGCTCCGCTGGTGGTGACCGTGCTCGCCGCGGCGTTCGTCGGCGAGACCCCGGCCGGCGCGCAGACCGCCGGGGTGGCGGTCGCGTCCGCGGGGCTCGTCGGCGTCGCGCTGTGGGGCATCCGCGGCTCGGGCTCCCGGCCGCACTGGCCCGCCCTGCTGGCCGCGGTCGCGACGGGGCTGTCCATCGCCGCGTACACGGTGGTCGACGGGGTGGGCGTACGGGAGTCGGGCACCCCGGTGGGCTACATCGCGTGGTTGATGGTCCTGCAAGGGACGCTGATCCCGGCGTACGCGTACGCCCGCCACCGGAACCGGCTGTGGGCGCGCTTGCGCCCGCACGCCGCGCGCGGCCTGCTCGGCGCCGCCATGTCGATCTCGGCCTACGCGCTCGTGCTGTGGGCGCAGACGCGGGCGCCGCTCGCGCCGATCGCCGCCCTGCGCGAGTCGTCCATCATCGTCGGCGCGGCCATCGGGACGTTGCTGTTCAAGGAGCGCTTCGGAGGGCCGAGGCTCGTGGCGGCGGGCCTGATGGTGCTGGGCATCGGGCTGATGCTGCGCGCGGGCTGACGCTGCCGGGCCGGGTCTCGGCGCCGGGTCTCGGCCGCCCCCGGCCCCCTACCTCTGGTCCCCCCGGTTGTCACACCTCCAGGCCGCGCACCGTCTCGTGCGTGTGCGCTTCGATGTCCATGACAGCGGTGTGCAGCAGTTGGTGCGCCAGGTCCGACAGCGCACGTGCCGCGGCGAGTTCATCGCCGATGGCCGGCACGTTCTCGTCGGCCGGGTTGGCCCGCGCCGAGCCCTCGCCCACCAGCGTCACGCCGTTCTTGCCGGTCAGCCGGGCCTCGCACATGGTGACGCGGTCCAACTCCGTGATGCTCATCTGCACGTTCCAGTTCTTGCTCATGGTGGTCCACCGCCTCGTGCGTATCCGCCTCTCCACCATCGTCACGCCGATGCGCGGCGCGCGCACGCCAGCGGCCGGGGGCGCCCGCCTATTCCGCGACGACCTTCCGGACCGCCCGTACCAGCGCCTGCGCCCGGGGATCGGCCGTCACGCCGCGCTGCATGCCGTTGGTGACGTAGCCGAAGCCGATGCCGGTCTCGGGGTCGGCGAAGGCGAGGGAGCCGCCGCGGCCGGGGTGGCCGAAGGAGCCGGGGCCCAGCAGCGGGGAGGCGGGGCCGTGCAGCATGTAGCCGAGGCCGAAGCGGGTGCCCACGACCAGGACCCGGTCCGGCCCCGCGGCCTCCTCGGTACGGGCCAGGGTGAGCGTCGCGGGCGCGAAGAGCCGGCGGCCGAACGGGACGGGGCCGATGAGCGCGGCATAGAACCGGGCCAGGCCGTCGGCGGTGGCGACGCCGCCGGACGCGGCGAGTTCGGCGGCCCGGTAGGCGGGGTCGTTCTCGTCCGGCATCGGGGTGATCGCGGCGAAGGCCCGCCGGGTCAGCGACTCGGGGTCCTGGTACGCCTCGGCGACCGACCGCTTGGGGCGGAGCCGCAGGCTGCCCTGGGCGGCGGGCGCGGCGGGAGGCTCGATCGATGCGATCCGGCCGACGCGGCCGCGCTCGGCCTCCGGCAGGCCGATCCACAGACCCAGCCCGAGCGGGCGGGCTATCTCCTCCGCGACCCAGCGGCCCAGGGTGCGGCCGGTGACGCGGCGGACCAGCTCGCCGATGGTCCAGCTGTACGTCTGGGCGTGGTAGCCGTGCGCGGTGCCGGGCTCCCACGCGGGTCGCTGGGCGGCGACGGCGCGCGGCCCGGAGACCCCGTCGACGGCCTCGCCGGGGGTGAGCGGGGTGTCGAGCACGGGCACCCCGGCGCGGTGCGCCAGCAGGTGCCGCACCAGCACCCGCTCCTTGCCGTTCGCTTTGAACTCCGGCCAGTACGTGCCGACGCGGGCGTCGAGGTCCAGCTGGCCGCGCTGGTGGAGCAGCAGCGGGACGGCGGCCGCGACGCCCTTGGTGACCGAGCGCACGACCTGGGCCGTGTCGCGGGTCCACGGCTCGTCGCCGTCGGCGTCCTTGGTGCCGCCCCAGATGTCGACGACCTTGCGGCCGTGCAGATAGAGGGCGAGCGCGGCGCCGCGCTCGCCGCGCCGCGCGAAGTTCTCGGCGAAGGCGTCCCGGACCGGTTCGAAGCCGTCCGCCACCGTGCCCTGGACGTCCACCACTGCTGCGTACTCCTGCCGTGCGTGCTGTGCGTGCTCTGCGTGCCGACTGCCGGCGTGCCCTGCCATGGTGCAACGCGGCCGCACGGGGGCTTATGCCGGGGCGGGTACCAGCGGTCGGCCAGGCAGGGGCGGGCACCGAGCGGTCGCGCTACGCCGGGGCGGGCACCGAGCGCGGGTCGAAGCCGAAGGGCAGCTCCAGCCGGTGCTCCCGCATCAGGTCCACGTCGCACAGCAGGTCGCGGGTGCGGCCGTCGGCGGCGATCACTCCGCCGCTGAGCACCACCGAGCGCGGGCACAGCTCCAGCGCGTACGGCAGGTCGTGGGTGACCATCAGCACGGTGACGTCCAGGGACCGCAGGATGTCCGCGAGTTCGCGGCGGGAGGCGGGGTCGAGGTTGGAGGACGGCTCGTCCAGGACCAGGATCTCCGGTTCCATGGCCAGAACGGTGGCCACGGCCACCCGGCGCCGCTGCCCGAAGGAGAGGTGGTGCGGGGGCCGGTCGGCGAACCCGTCCATGCCGACCCGCTCCAGGGCCCGCCGGACCCGGTCCTCCAGCTCCGGGCCGCGCAGCCCGGCGGCGGCCGGTCCGAACGCCACGTCCTCGCGGACGGTGGGCATGAACAGCTGGTCGTCCGGGTCCTGGAAGACGATGCCGACGCGGCGGCGGATCTCGGCCAGATGCCGCTTGCCGACCGGCAGCCCGGCGACGGTCACGCTGCCCGCGCCGCCGCCGAGGATGCCGTTGAGGTGCAGGACGAGGGTGGTCTTGCCCGCGCCGTTGGGGCCGAGGAGGGCGACCCGCTCGCCCTTGGCGATGGTCAGGTCCACTCCGTACAGGGCCTGGTGCCCGTCGGGATAGGCGAAGGCCAGGCCCGATACCTGAAGGGAGGGGTGGGAGGGCGGGGTGGTCATGACAGGGTCCATCCGGTCAGGCAGACCGCGAGCGCGGCCAGCGGAAGGGCAGCGGCGTGACACCACTGGGCGCGGGTCGCCGTCACATCGTCGATCACCGGCATGGTGCCGGTGTAACCGCGGCTGACCATCGCCAGGTGGACGCGTTCGCCGCGCTCGTAGGAGCGGATGAACAGCGCCCCGGCGGACTTGGCGAGTACGCCCCAGTGGCGCACCCCGCGCGCCGTGAAGCCGCGTGACTCGCGGGCGATCCGCATCCGGCGCATCTCGTCGCCGATCACGTCCCCGTACCGGATCATGAACGACGCGATCTGGACGAGCAGCGGCGGCATCCGCAGCCGCTGGAGTCCGAGCAGCAGCGCGCGCAGTTCGGTAGTGGCGGCCAGCAGGGCGGACGCGGCGACGCCCAGGGTGCCCTTGGCGAGGATGTTCCAGGCGCTCCACAGCCCGGACTCGCTCAGCGACAGGCCGAGCGCGTGCACCCGGGGGCCTTCGGCGACGAACGGCATGAGCAGCGCGAACGCCACGAAAGGGATCTCGATCAGCATGCGGCGCAGCAGGAACGGTGCCGGTACCCGCGCCGCGAAGGCGACGGCCGCCAGCAGCAGCGCGTACAGCCCGAAAGCCCAGAACGCCTCGCGGGGCGTGGCGACGACGGCCAGCACGAAGCAGAAGACGGCCGCGATCTTGCAGTGCGGGGGGAGGGTGTGCACGGGCGAGTGCCCGTGCCGGTAGAGCTTGTGCGCGTGCCCGGCACCCACGTCAGACGACCTCGGAGTCGCGGTCGCGCACGAGGCCGCTGTCCGCGGCGCCGCTGCGGGGGTCGCGGTCGGCGTGGGCGTGGGTGTCGGCCGGGCCGCTGCCGGTGCCGGACTCGCGGCGGCGTACGAGGACGAAGAGGCCGGAGCCGACGAGGAGCGTGGCGCCGACGCCGATCACTCCGGCCAGGCCGCCGGAGAGCCGCGCGTCGGAGACGTCCTTGACGCCGTAGTCGGCGAGCGGCGAGTCCTTGGCGGCGTGCTCCTCGGCCTTCGCGTCGATGCCCTTGTCCTGGGCGACCTTCTCCAGGCCGTCGGGGTCGGCGGAGGCGTAGTAACTGATGCCGCCGGCGCAGACCAACGCGGCGGCCAGCCCGGCGAACCAGACCTTCCGGTTCCCCCGACGGCCACCTCCCGGCGCGGGGGCGGCGGACTCGTCGTCGGCCACCGGGGCCCCCGCGAGGTCGTCCCGCCGCGCGTCCACCGCGGCGGGTTCGGCCGCCGCGACGCCTCGCCCGGGATGCGCCCCCGGCGCGGTGCCCGCGTCCACCGCGGCGGGGGCCCCACCTGCGGACCCGGTGGCGCTTCCGGCCTCGCCCTCGGCCGGGGCGTCCGCGTCCCGCGCGGACGTCGCTTCGCCCTGCGCAGGCCCGGGCCTGCCCGCCTCGGTCGGCGTCGCAGGTGCCACCGACGTCACCGGCGTCCGTACGGCCACGGTGCGCAGTTCCAGGCGGTGGGTCAGGCCCCGGGCACCGTGGACCAGGTCCGGGCGTACCGCGATCACCGCGCCGACCGTCAGGGCCGTGATCGCCGCCTCGCCGATGCCGATCAGTACGTGCACGCCGACCATGGCGGTGAAGACCTTGCCGATCGGGACGTCCGCCGTGCCGCCGAGGGCGTACAGGCCGGTGAAGGCCGCGGCGGCGGCCGGTACGGAGACCAGCGCGGCGGCGAAGGACGCGACGGTGACCGCGCGCCTGCCGCGCGGCAGCACCGTCACCAGCACCCGGAACACGCCGTAGGCCACGAGCGTGGTGACCACGGCCATGTCGGTGACGTTGACGCCCAGCGCCGTGAGCCCGCCGTCCGCGAAGAGCACGCCCTGCATCAGCAGCACCACGGACACGCACAGCACACCGGTGTACGGGCCGACGAGGATCGCGGCGAGCGCCCCGCCGAGCAGATGTCCGCTGGTGCCCGCGCCGATGGGGAAGTTCAGCATCTGTACGGCGAAGATGAACGCGGCGACCAGGCCGGCCAGCGGCGCTGTGCGCTCGGCGCCCCCTCCCCCGGCGTACCCGGAGTCCGCGTACCCGGAGTCAGCGGAGCCGGAGTCCCGGGATCCGGAGTCAGCGACACCGGCGCCCGCGAACTCCCTTCGGGCGCCGCGCAGGCTCACCGCGACGGCGGCGGCGGCGACCGCGCCGGCCGCCACCGAGACCGGGGCGTTGATGAATCCGTCGGGGACATGCATGCGGGGCTCCGCTCCTGCCTGTTCTGTCTGTGCTGACTGCCCTACCTGGCGACAACCGTCTGATGATGTGGCCAAATGCAAACCGTTTGCAAGAGCGGTTGACAGGCGGGATGCGGCCCATGGGGCCCGCACCCGGCGCCCACCCGACCACGCGCGCCCCCGCAGGCCACCGCGCCCGGCCGCGGTGGCCTCCGGTGGCGGGCCGCGGCGTCCGGCCGAATCCTGGGAGGGAACGACGGCCCGCGCCCGGCGGGAGGTACGACGCGCAATGACCACGGCCACGGACGAGTCCCCCGCGTCGTTCCCCACCGTGCCGACGCTGAGCAGGCGCCACACCAACCTGGTCTTCACCACGATCGTGCTCGGCATGATGCTGGCCGCCCTGGACCAGACGATCGTCTCCACGGCGCTGCCGACGATCGTGGCCGATCTGGGCGGCGGCGGGCACATGGCGTGGGTGGTCACCGCCTATCTGCTGGCCGAGACCGTCTCCACGGTGCTGGTCGGCAAGTTCGGCGACCTCTTCGGCCGGAAAGTGGTCTTCCAGCTGAGCGCGGTGGTCTTCGTCCTCGGCTCGATCATGGCGGGCGCGGCGAACAGCATGCTGCTGCTGATCGTCGCCCGCGCCATCCAGGGCATCGGCGGTGGCGGGCTCATGGTCACCGCCATGGCGCTGATCGCGGACGTCATCCCGCTGCGGGAGCGGGGTCGGTACCAGGGCGCGCTGGGCGCGGTCTTCGGCGTCACGACGGTCGTCGGGCCGACGCTCGGCGGGGTCTTCACCGACCACGCGTCCTGGCGCTGGTGCTTCTACGTCAACATCCCGGTCGCCCTCGCCATGATCGTGATGGCGGCGCGGACGATCCCGGCCGTCCGGGCGGCGGTCCGGCCGGTCATCGACTATCTGGGCATCGTGCTGGTGGCCGCGGGCTCCTCCGCGCTGGTCCTCGGCCTGGAGTGGGGCGGCACCCAGTACGCGTGGGGCTCGGCGGTGATCATCGGGCTGTTCGCGGCGGCGGTGCTGCTGCTCACCGCGTTCGTCCTGGTGGAGCTGCGGGCCAAGGAGCCCATGCTCCCCATGCACCTCTTCCGCACCCCCGTCTTCGCCGTCTGCTCCGCGCTCAGCTTCATCGTCGGCTTCTCGATGCTCGGCGCGCTCACCTATCTGCCGACGTATCTGCAGTTCGTGGACGGATCCTCGGCGACCACCTCGGGCCTGCGGACGCTGCCGATGATCGTCGGCCTGCTGGGGACGTCGATGCTGTCGGGCGTGGTCATCAGCCGCACCGGCCGGTACCGGATGTTCCCGATCGCGGGCACCGCCGTCATGACGCTCGGCCTGTATCTGATGTCCACGATGGGCCCGAGCACCGGCGTCTGGCTGGAGTCGCTGTACATGTTCGTCCTGGGCCTGGGCATCGGCCTGGCCATGCAGGTGCTCACCATCGCCGTGCAGAACACCGTCCCGTACCACGAACTGGGCTCGGCGACCTCGGGGGTGACCTTCTTCCGTACCCTCGGCAGTGCCTTCGGCACCGCCATCTTCGGCACCCTGTACAGCGGCGAACTGGACCCCAACCTGCGCGCCGCGCTCGCCGACTCGCCCGGTGTCCCGCCCGGCGCGGCCGAGAACCCGCAGACGCTCAAGGCGCTGCCGGACGACCTCGCCGCCCCGATCGTGCGCGCCTACGCCGACTCCATCGACTTCGTCTTCCAGTGGGTGGTGCCGGTCGCCGCCGTGGGCTTCCTGATCGCCTGGCTGCTGAAAGAGGTGCCACTGCGCGACAGCGCCCGGGCCGGGGCCGCCGACATGGGCGAGGGCTTCTCCGCCCCGGACTCGGCCGATGCCGAGCGGCAGCTGGAACGCGCGGTAGCGGGCGTGATGCGGCACGCCGAAGGCCCGGTGGGCCGCCGGCTGCTCGCAGACTCGGGCAGCCCACTCAGCCCGGCCGACGCGTGGGCGCTGGGCCAGGTCCACTGGCGGACCCGGCTGCGCGGCGGGGCGCGGTTGAGCGAGATCGCCGCCGCCCACCGGATGCCGCCGGAGGTCCTGGAACCGGCCTTCGCCCAGACCTCGGCGAAGGGCTACACCGTGCGGGACGACGGCCGGCTCTCGCTGACACCGAGCGGACAGGCGGAGATCGACCGGCTCAGCGCCGCCTGGCGGTCGTGGCTGGGCGAACGGCTGGAGGACTGGAGCGCCGCCGACCCCGCCGACCGGGCCCGTCTGGACCGGGCGCTGGACCGGCTCGCCACCCGCTTGCTGGAGGAGGCGGAAGCCCGGCAGGAGCACACCCCCGTCTAGGACCGTCGGCCCCCTGTACGCCGACGGCGGCCTCCCGCGCGCCATGCGCGGGAGGCCGCCGTCATACGTGCCGTGCACCGGCCCCGGAGTCGGACCGGAGCCGCGTGCCGGGATTCGGGATCAGACCCGGGTCAGCTGCGCGTCGGGGTCCTGGTCCCGGGGGCCGGGCCGTCCGCGGTCAGCTGCTTCTGCAGCCCCTCGCCCTCGACGTCCACGTTCGGCAGGGCCTTGTCCAGCCACTTCGGCAGCCACCAGGCGGACTTGCCGAGCAGCGCCAGGACCGCCGGAACGATGGTCATACGGACGATGAAGGCATCGAAGAAGACGGCGATGGCGAGACCAAAGCCGATCATCTTGACCATCTGCTCCGAGGAGCCGATGAAGCCGGAGAAGACGGCGATCATGATGACCGCGGCCGCGGTGACCACCCGCGCCCCGTGCCGGAAGCCGGTGACGATGGCGTCGCCCGGCCGCTCGCCGTGCACGAACGCCTCCCGCATCCGGGTCACGAGGAAGACCTCGTAGTCCATCGCGAGGCCGAACACCACACCGATCATGAAGATCGGCATCATGCTCATGATCGGGCCGGTCTCCTCGACCCCGAACAGGCTGCCCAGCCAGCCCCACTGGAAGACCGCGACCACCGCGCCGAGCGCCGCGACCACCGAGAGCAGGAAGCCCAGGGCCGCCTTCAACGGCACCAGCACCGAGCGGAAGACGATCATCAGGAGCAGGAACGCCAGGCCCACCACGAGCGCGAGGTACGGCAGCAGCGCGTCGTTGAGCTTCTTGGAGATGTCGATGTTCATGGCCGTGACGCCGGTGACCAGGACCTCGCCGCCGGTGTCGGCCTTGATCTTGTCCGCCGCGTCCCGGATGTCCGCGACCAGGTCCTCGGTCTCGGTGCTGCTCGGCTTGTACTTGGAGATCACCGTCAGGGTGGCGGTGTCACCGGCCTTGTTGAACTGCGGCTCGGTGACCGCGGCCGCGCCCTTGATGCCCTGGATCGTCTTACGGGCCTGCTCGGCACCGGCCTTGGCGTTGTCGCTGCCCTTGCCGTCGAAGACGAGCATCAGCGGACCGTTGAAGCCGGGGCCGAAGCCCTCGGTGATCATGTCGTACGCCTGGCGCTTGGTGCTGGACGTCGGCTGGTAGCCGTCGTCGGGCAGGCCGAGCTCCAGCTTGGCCGCCGGGACGGCGGCGGCGCCCAGACCGAGCACACCGATCACCAGCACGAGCACCGGGCGGCGCAGGATGCCGCGCGCCCAGCGGACGCCCATGTTCGGCTTGTCCGACTTGGCGGCCGTGCCGCCCTCCGCCATCCGCTTGCGGGCCTTGCGTCCGAAGACCCGCTTGCCCACGAAGCCCAGCAGCGCCGGGATGAGGCTGATGGCGATGAGGACGGCGATGACCACCGTGCCCGCCGCGGCCATGCCCATCTTGGTCAGCACCGGGATGTTGACCACGGAGAGGCCGACCAGCGCGATGACGACGGTGAGACCGGCGAAGACGACCGCGGAGCCCGCGGTGCCCACGGCGCGTCCGGCCGCTTCCTCCCGCTCGCGGCCCTCGGCCAGTTCGGCGCGGTACCGAGAGACGATGAACAGCGCGTAGTCGATGCCGACCGCGAGGCCGATCATCATCGCGAGCGTCGAGGTGGTGCCCGACAGACCGAGGGTGCTGGCGAGCGCGGTGATCGAGGACAGGCCGATGGCGACGCCGATGATGGCGGTCAGCAGCGGCATACCGGCGGCGAGCAGCGAACCGAAGGTGATGGCGAGGACGATCGCGGAGATGACGATGCCGATGATCTCGGTGGCGCCGGTCTCGGGCATCTCCTCCAGCGCGTCACCGCCGATCTCGACCTTCAGGCCCGAGTGGCGGGCGTCCTTGCCCGCCTCCTTGAGCGCCTCCTTCGACTCCTTCTCCAGCTCCATCGCGTTGACCTTGTAGCTGGTCAGGATGTATGCGGTGGAGCCGTCCTTGCTGACGGCGCCGGACGTGTACGGGTCGCCGACCGAGGCGATGTCGTCCGAGCTCTTCTTGAGCTCCGCGATGACCTTGGCGACCACGGCCTTGTGGTCCGCGTCGGTCATCTTCTCGTTCTGCGGGGCGCGGAAGACGATGCGGGCGGTGGCGCCGTCGGCATTGCTGTCGGGCATCCGCTCGTCCAGCAGGTCGAAGGCCTTCTGGGCCTCGGTACCCGGGACGGAGAACTCATCGTTTCCGGGCGGGGTCGCCGTACTGGCGCCCACCCCGGCTATCGCCAGCAACGCCACCCAGAAGAGGGCGACAAGGCCACGCCTTCTGAAGGCGAAACGGCCGAGTTTATAGAGGAACGTGGCCACGAGGAGAGGTGCTCCCGTCGAATCGGAATGGCAATGCGGAGGACCGGCCCGTGCGACGAGAGCGGCGTACCCGGGTGGCGTCGTTGTGCGTGTTGTTCTATTCGGTTGTCACCTTGTTCTATTCGGTTGTCACCGGGCACCACTTGGGGACGTCGGGCGCCGCGGGGGGTATCAGGCGCCGAGGGCGGGGAGGACCACGGCGTCGATGTAGGTCAGGAGGTAGTCGGGGCTCGGCGGCGCGTCGTCGATCAGCGGCCGGGCTACGAAGGCGCCGCACATCATGTGCGGCACATAGCTCAGGGCGGGGGAGTCCGCGGCGACCTCACCGCGGTCGACGGCGCGCTTGAGCAGCATGTCCAAGGCTGCGATCTCGGGAAGGATCAACAGCTCCCGCAGCGCCTGCTGAAGATCCGGGTTCTCGTGGGCGGCGTGCGCGAGCCCGCGCATCAGGGCCGCCTCCATCTCCGTCCGCTCCGGGCCGCTGGCGAGCACCATCTGGCGCAGGTCGCCGCGGAGGGAGCCGGTGTCGATGTCCTCGAGGCAGACGGGCTGGGTCTTCCGCAGCGCGGTGACCACCAACTGCGGCTTGCTTTTCCACTGTCGATAGAGTGTCGCCTTGCTGGAGTGCGTACGAGCGGCGACGGCGTCCATCGTCAGGCTGTCGTAGCCGACCTCGGTGAGGAGATCGACGACGGCCTCGTACAGCTCGTCTTCCCGTTCGGGGGTGAGTCGGCTGCGGCGCGAGCGGGGCATCGCGGCCGCCGTGTCCGTCGACATCGCACACCTCCTCTTCCGAACGAAACGGTTTCGTACCGTTCAAGCGTACGACATCGCGCCATCGAAACGGCCTCGTTTCGATGGTGTTCTGTGTCACAGAACGAGTTGCCGTGGGCAGCGCGGCCCGAAAGCATGGGCTGTGTGAGCGCTTATCTGCGGTTCCCTCATCTCCATGGCGACCTGCTCTGCTTCGCGGCCGAGGACGATCTGTGGGTGGCGCCGCTCGCCGCCTCCGGGGCGGTCTCGGGACGGGCCTGGCGGCTGACCGTCGACCGCACGCGCGTGGGTCATCCCCGCTTCTCCCCCGACGGCTCGCAGATCGCGTTCACGACATGGCGGAGCCTCGACCCCGAGATCCACCTCGTCCCCGTCGAGGGCGGCCAGGCCCGTCGCCTGACCTACTGGGGCAGCACCGACGCCCGTGTCTGCGGCTGGACTCCGCCGGAGAACGGCGTCTCCCACATCCTCGCGGTCAGCTCGCACGCCCAACCGTTCTCGTACTTCTCCTGGGCCTACAAGGTGGCCACCGACGGCAGCCCCGGCGGGCGGCTCCCCTGGGGCCCGGTCTCCGACATCGCCGTCGCGGACGTCGACGGCGAGCACAAGACCCTGCTGCTGACCGGCAAGCCGCCGCACGAGCCGGCGTCCTGGAAGCGCTACCGGGGCGGCGCGATGGGCCGGATGTGGCTGCACGGCACCCGGCTGCTGCCGGATCTGCACGGGCACCTGGACGCGCCGATGTTCGTCGGCGACCGGATCGCCTTCCTCTCCGACCACGAGGGCGTCGGCAACCTCTACTCCTGCCTGCCGGACGGCTCCGACCTGCGCCGACACAGCGACCACGACGACTTCTACGCCCGCCACGCCGCCGGCGACGGCTCGCGGGTGGTCTACCAGTGCGCCGGGGAGCTGTGGCTGGTCGACGACCTGAGCCCGGACGGCGTCCCGCGCCGCCTGGACATCGCCCTCGGCGGCCCGCGCGCCGGCCGGCGGACCTACCAGGTCCCCGCCGCCGGGAACGTCGACTCGCTGTCGGTGGACGCCACGGGCCGCGCCAGCGCGGTCTGCGTACGCGGCAGCCTCTACTGGCTGACCCACCGCGACGGCCCGGCCAGGGCCCTCGTCGACACCCCGGGCGTACGGATCCGGCTGCCGGAGATGCTGGGCGCGAGCGGCCGCGTCGCCTACGTCACGGACGCGGCGGGCGAGGACGCCATCGAGATCGCGTACCTGCCGCGGGCGAGCGGCCCCCGGGAGCCCCGGCGGCTGGCCGTCGGCCGGCTCGGGCGCGTCCACGAGCTGGTGGCGTCCCCGGACGGGCGGCGGCTGGCGGTCGCGGCCGACGACGGACGGCTGCTGCTGGTCGCGGTCGACGAGGAGGAAGAGCAACCATCCCCCGAGCCCACCCCGGCCCCATCCGGCCCGGCCGCCCCCGAACCGGGAACGCCGGGGCCGGAGGCCCCGGAACCGGGCGCTCCGGAACCAGGCACTCCCGAGGCCGGGGCGCCCGAACCAGCCGCTCCCCAAGCAGCCGCACCCGAACCAGCCACGTCTGAGCCGGCCGCATCCGAGCCGGGGGCGTCCCCGGCAGGGGCGCCCGCCACCGAAGGCGGCAACGGCGGCGACGGCGTCACCGAGTTGATCCGGTCCGCCAACGGCCCCGTCCGCGATCTCGCGTTCTCGCCCGACTCCGGGTGGCTGGCCTGGTCGCACCCCGGTATCGGGCGCTCGCTGCGGCAGATCAAGATCGCGCGGCTCAAGGACCGGACGATCGTGGACGTGACCAACGGGCGGTTCGAGGACGAGCAGCCGGTGTTCACCCGCGACGGCCGCTACCTCGCCTTCCTCTCCTGGCGCGGCTTCGACCCCGTCTACGACGTGCACACCGGCGACCTGTCCTTCCCGCTGGGCTGCCGCCCGTATCTGGTTCCGCTGTCCTCGGCCACCCCCTCGCCGTTCGCGCTCTCCCCCGAGGGCCGCCCGGCGGCGGGCGGCCTCGACCCCGACGACTGGGGCGCCCCGGCGGTGGAGGCCGAGGGGGAGGGCGAAGGGCCCGTGGAGGGGCATGTGACGGTCGAGGTGGAGGGGCTGGAGAGCCGGGTGACGGTGTTCCCGGTCGCCGCCTCCAAGTACTCCGCGCTGCACCCCGTCAGCGGCGGCGGCCTGGTCTGGTTGCGTTGGCCGATCTCCGGCGCGCTCGGCGAGACGTTCGCCAACCCCGCCGAGACCTCGGGGCGTCCCACCCTGGAGCACTTCGACCTGGTCAAGGCCAAGCGCACCGAACTCACCAGCGACATCGACTGGTTCGCGGTCAGCGGCGACGGGACCCGGCTGGTGGCCAACGACGAGGGAGAGCTGCGGGCCGTGCCCGCCACCGAGTCCGGCGACTCCGACTCCACCGTCTACATCGACATGCGGCGCATCCTGCACGAGGTCGACCCGGCCGCGGAGTGGCGGCAGGCGTACGACGAGGCGGGCCGGATCGTGCGCGCGTACTTCTGGGAACCGGGCATGGGCGGCGTCGACTGGGACGGCGTGCTGGACCAGTACCGCCCGCTCGTGGAACGGGTCGCCTCCCCCGACGAGTTCGCCGACCTGCTGCGCGAGGTGCTCGGCGAACTCGGCACCTCGCACGCGTACGTCGGCGTGGCCCGCCGCAACGAGGGCCCCCGCCACTACCAGCGGCCCATGGGCCTGCTCGGCGCCAACTTCGTACGGACCAAGGAGGGCGCCTGGTCCGTGGCCCGGATCCTGCCCGGCGAGTCCTCCGACTCGCGCGCCCGCTCCCCGCTGGCCGGTGCCGGCATCCGGGAGGACGCGATCCTCAGCCACGTCGACGGACGGCCGGTGGACCCGGTGACCGGCCCGTATCCGCTGCTGGCCGCGGCGGGCGGGACGACGGTGGAGCTGACCTTCGAGCAGGCGGGCCATCCGCGCCGCGTCGCCATCGTCCCGCTGATCGACGACCGGCCGCTGCGCTACCAGTACTGGGTGGCCAAGCGGCGCGAGGTCGTCCGGGAGTTGAGCGGCGGCAAGTGCGGCTATCTGCACATCCCCGACATGGGCGGCTCGGGTTGGGCCCAGTTCAACCGTGACCTGCGCCGGGAGATGTCGCTGCCCGCCCTGATCGTGGACGTACGCGGCAACGCGGGCGGCAACATCAGCGAGCTGGTGGTGGAGAAGCTGACCCGGACCGTCATGGGCTGGGACCTCACCCGCAACGCCCAGCCGGTGTCGTACACCAGCAACGCGCCGCGCGGCCCGATCGTCGCCATCGCGGACGAGATGACCTCCTCCGACGGCGACATGATCACCGCCGCGTTCCGGGTGCTGGGCATCGGCCCGGTGGTGGGGCTGCGCACCTGGGGCGGGGTGGTCGGGATGACCGGCCGGCACCGGCTGATCGACGGTACGTCCATCACGGTGCCGATGAACGCGGCGTGGTTCGACGCGTACGGCTGGGGTGTGGAGAACCACGGCGTCGAGCCGGACATCGAGGTCGAGCGCACCCCGCTGGACTGGGCGGAGGGCCGGCACCGGCAGATGGACGACGCGGTACGGGTCGCACTGGACCTGCTGGACCGGCACGGCGCCGCCGAGCCGCCGGACTACTCCGCCGTCCCCGACCGGCGCCGCCCGAAGCTGCCGCCCCGCAACGGAGGATGACCAGCCCCGGAGGATGACCGGCAACGGGGGATGACCGGCGGACGTCGACTTCCGGCACGCGGAAGAACAGGCAGGCAAAAGAGCGACCGGACGGGTGAAAGGGGGCGCACCCTCGCGCTCCGAGGTGCGCCCCCTTTCCACGCGCAAGGGGATGCGCGTCAGGCGGCCGGTGTCACCACGGCCCCTGTGCCGAAAGGCCCGCTCAGATGTCGAGCTCCTCCTGGTGCGGGTCCTGCCCCTGCCGCGACTGCTGGCCGCGCTCCTCCATGTCCTCCCGCACCTGCTGACCCCGCTGGCGCGACTCGTCCTTGGTCTGCTGGGCGCGCCGCTTGGCCTGCTCGCCGGCTTCCTTCGCCTTCTGCCCGGCCTGCTGCGCCTTGTCCTTCATGCCCATCAGGGTCGCTCCTCATCGGGTGATCGGGGTAGGGCCTCCCTTAGCCTGGCACGACCGGACACACTCCGCATTTCGGTCAGCCACTCGGCGTACACGCCTGCTCGTCGCCCGTTCCTGCCTGCTCGTCGGCCGTACGCGCCTGCTCGTCGGCCATGCCGCCCGCGCCGACCAGTCCGGTGGACACCTCGCCCAGCCGCGGTGCGAAGCGCCGCATCTGCCGCCGGCCGCCCAGCGCTATGACCGCCGGCAGGTACCCGCGCACCGACTGCATGCCGCGCAGCCACCACTGCGCGTACACGTGCGGCGAGCGCCGCTCGATGCCCGCGACGAGCCGGTCGACCGCCGGGCCGAGCGGGTAGGTGCGGTTGGTCGGCCAGGGCGCCTGCTGCCGCAGCTCGCGCATCACCTCGTGCTGGTCCGCGCCGCGCACCATGTCGGTGTCGGTCCAGCTCAGATAGCCGACCCCGACGCGTACGCCCGTGTGGCCCACTTCGGCGCGCAGGCAGTGCGCGAACGCCTCCACGCCCGACTTGGAGGCGCAGTACGCGCTCATCATCGGGGCCGGGGTGATCGCGGCGAGGGAGGCGATCTGCAGGAAGTAGCCGCGGGAGGCGACGAGGGCGGGCAGGAAGGCCCGGCCGGTGACCGCGCCGCCGATCAGGTTGACCTCGATCACCCGGCGCCAGGACTGCGGGTCGGAGTCGATGAACGGGCCACCCGTGGCGACCCCGGCGTTGGCGACGACGACGTCCACCTGGCCGAAGTGCGCCTCGACCTCCTTGGCGACGCGGGCCATGGCCGTGTGGTCGGTGACATCGGCGTGCCAGTACGCGGACTCGGTGTGCAGCCGCTGCGAGACCTCCTTGAGCGCCTCGGGCTCCAGGCCGACCAGGGCGATCCTGGCGCCGCGCGCCGAGAGCTTGCGGGCCAGCAGCTCGCCGACACCCCGTGCCGCGCCGGTGACGACGGCCACCTGGCCCTCCAGGCCTCTGCGTGCGCTCATGCAGTCCGCTCCTTCGCGTCGTCGTTCGATGCGTCCGCCGGGGCGTCCGTCGGTCTGTCCGTCGATCCGTCTGTCGGTCCGTCCGTCAGCCCGTCTCCCGGTTCGCCCGCCGGCCCGGCGGGCCGCGCCGTGACATACGCCGTGACGAGCTCCCGGATCCGGTCGGCGACCGCGACCGGGTCTTCCAACGGCGTCATGTGGCCCAGCCCGTGCAGTTCGGTCAGGCCCACGCACTCGGGCAGCCGGGCCGCGATGCGCCGCGCGTGCCCGATGGGCGTGAGCCGGTCGACGGTGCCCTGGAGCACCGCGGTCGGCATCGTCATGTTCGCCACCCCGGCGTCGAGGTCGAGTTCGGCGAGGACCGCGCCCCAGTCGGCGCGCACCCGGCGCGGGCAGGCGTGCACGATCCGCGCGCCCGCCTCGATCATCACCGGCGCCGCGCCGCGGCCCATGGTGGCGTACCGCAGCACGGCCTTGGCGAACGGCGTGACGGGGCCGAGCGGGGCCCGTGAGCCGAGGAGCGTACGGGTCAACAACGTGCGGACCCGACCCGCGGGCAGCGGCAGCACCTCGGCGCGCGCGATCAGCGCGGAGCTGCCGGTGCTGCACAGCAGCGCGGCGGCGGCGTGCGCCCGCACCCTCGGCCGGTCGGCGGCGGCCATCAGGGCCATGCCGCCCATGGAGTGCCCGGCGAGCACGGCCCGCTCCCCGTCGGCGAGGGTCGTCTCCAGGACCGCCACCAGGTCGTCGGCGAGAGCGCCGGTGCCGCATCCGCCGGGGCGGGCGGCCGGGCTGCGGCCGTGCCCGCGCTGGTCGTAGACGATCACCCGGTGGTCCTCCGCCAACCGGTGGACCACCGGCGCCCAGAAGGCGGTGGAGCAGGTCCAGCCGTGCGCGAGGACGACGGCGGGCGCGCCGTCCGGGCCGTGCGCCTGCGCGTACAGCCGGGCGCCGTCGGCGGAGGTGACGGTCAGTTCGCGGACCGGGACCGGGGGCGCGTACGGCCCGGACAGCCGCCGTGCGGGGCGCCCGCTCATGCCGCCACCTCCGACGAACCCTGGGACTGGGCGGGTACGGCGGCGGGACCGGGCGGGGATGACTCCGGCGCCCGCCGGGGGGCCGGGACGCGCAGCACCTCGTACTCGGCCAGGTCCACCCGCCGGGTGATCCTGCGGAACTCGCCGGTGGTGCCGGGCCAGGCGGTGGTGTTGCGGCCGTTTGCGTCCAGGTACCAGCTCGTGCAGCCGGTGTTCCATACGGTGTGCCGCAACCGCTCCTGGAGCCGGTCGTTGTAGGCGCGCACCGCCGAGGGCCGGGCGTCCAGCGCGACCCTGCCCTCCCCGTCGTCCAGCAGGTCGAGCTGCCTGACGTAGTCGGCCAGGTAGTTCAGCTGGGACTCGATCATGAGGATCATCGAGCTGTTCCCCAGTCCGGTGTTGGGCCCGATGATCGTCATGAAGTTGGGGAAGCCCGCCGCGCTGGCGCCGCGCAGCGCGGCCATGCCGTCCCGCCACGCCTCCGCGAGCGTGATCCCGTCCGCCCCGGTGACCCGTTGGGCTATCGGCATGTCGGTGACGTGGAAGCCGGTGCCGAAGATGATCGCGTCGACCTCGGCCCGCGTGCCGTCGGCCGCGACGAGCGTGGAGCCGCGCACCTCGCTCAGCCCGGAGGCGATGACGTCGGTGGTGGGGCGGGCGAGCGCCGGGTAGTAGTCGTTGGACAGCAGGATGCGCTTGCAGCCGATGCGGTAGGAGGGCGTCAGCCTGGCCCGCAGCGCCGGGTCCTTGACGGCCCGTTTCAGATGCCGCAGGGCGAACCTCTCCACCAGGCCGAGCTGGTCCGGCCGCTTGGTGAACGCGCCGACCTGGAGCTCCCGCAGGCCCCACAGCACCCCGCGGCGCAGCGCCCGGGTCGCCGGGACCTTGTCGTGCAGCCACTTCTCCGCACCGCTGATGTCGCGGTCCACGCGGGGCAACACCCACGGCGGGGTCCGCTGGAAGAGGGTGAGCCTGGCCACCTGGGGCTGGATGGCCGGGACGATCTGGATCGCGGAGGCGCCGGTGCCGACCACCGCGACCCGCTTGCCGCGCAGGTCGTAGTCGTGGTCCCAGCGGGCGGAGTGGAAGACCTTGCCGGGGAAGGTGTCCAGGCCCTGGATGTCCGGGACCTTGGGGTCGGACAGCGGACCGGCGGCGGCGACCACCAGGTCGGCGGTGAGCGCCCCCCGGGCGGTGTCGATCTCCCAGCGCAGCGCGCCGGTGTCCCAGCGCAGGGCCCGGACCTCGGAGTCGAAGCGGATGTGCGGGCGGAGTCCGAAGGTGTCGGTGACGTGCTCCAGGTAGGCGCGGATGTGCGGCTGCCCGGAGAAGTTCCGCGGCCACCGGGGGTTGGGCGCGAAGGAGAACGAGTACAGGTGGGAGGGGACGTCGCAGGCGCACCCCGGATAGGTGTTGTCCCGCCAGGTGCCGCCGACGGAGCCGGCCCTCTCCAGCACCACGAAGTCGGTGACGCCCTCGCGGCGGAGCCGTACGGCGGCGCCCAGGCCGCCGAATCCGGAACCGATCACCGCCACCCGTACGTGCTCACGCGTCAGCCCCGCCATGGCTCCGCCTCCCGAGTCGTTGAAGCCGTCAACAGCGTAATCGCGCCAGTAATCACTGGCACAGTTGCAGCGTAGGACAGGGATCTACCGAGCGGTAGGGGCCGTACGGCGGAAGTTGCGCGGAGGCTTTCGCCGCACCGAGGCCGCACCGAGGCGCAGGCTTTCGCCGCGCCGAGGCGCAGGCCGTCGCCGCACGTAGGTAGCGGCTTTTGCCGCGCACAGGACGTCGCCGCGCATAGGCTGGCTGCTGTGGTGAAGAGCGAACAGGGGCGCGAATACCGGATGGCGGAGCTGGCCAAGGAGGCCGGCATCACCGTCCGCACCCTGCGCTTCTACCGGGAACGCAAACTCATCCCGCCCCCGCGCCGCGAGGGCCGGATCGCCTGGTACAACGACCACCATCTGGCCCGGCTGCGCACCATCGCCGGGCTGCTGGAGCGGGGCCACACCCTGGGCGGCATCGCCGACCTGCTCACCGCGTTCGAGAGCGGCCGGGGCGTCGGCGAGGTGCTCGGCCTGGAGAACACCCTCGCCGTCCCGTGGTCCGAGGAGACCCCGGTCCGGCTGGCGCCCGAGGAGCTCGCCGACTACTTCGCGGGCGAGGTCACCCCGGAGAACCTCACCGCCTCCCTCGACCTCGGCTACCTCGCGGTCGACGGCGACGACTTCGTCCATGTCAGCCGCCGCCTGCTGGACGCCTCCAGCACCCTGGTCGACAAGGGCGTCCCGCTGGCGGCCGTACTGGCCGCCGGCCGGGAGCTGCGCGCCCACGTCGACGCGATAGCGGGCTCCTTCACCGAGCTCATCCGCACCCACGTCCTGGCCGACGCCCTGCGGCGCGCGGCCGACGGGAACCCGCCGGACGCGTCGGAGGTGGCCCGCGTCACCGACACCGTCGAGCGGCTGCGGCCGCTGACCAAGAGCGTGGTGGACGCGGAACTGTCCATGGCGATGGACCGCCGCATCCGCGCCGAACTGCGGGCCTGGCTGAGCGACGAGGCCGCCGAGGGCGAGCAGCGCGAGCAGGGCGGCTCCAGCGGACCCGCCGATTGACGACGTACGTGCCGGTCAGTGGTGCTCGTACGTGACGGTCACCGGCGCCCGTATGTGACGGTCAGCGACGCTCGTACGTGACGGTCACCGGCGCGTGGTCCGACCAGCGCTGGTCATGGCCGGCCGCCCGCTCCACGACCGCCTTCACCGCGCGCTCCGCCAGCCCGGCGGTCGCCACGTGGTAGTCGATGCGCCAGCCCGAATCGTTGTCGAACGCCCTGCCCCGGTAGGACCACCAGGAGTACGGCCCCGCGACGCCCGGGTGCAGGGCGCGCACCACGTCCACGTACGCCGCCTCGTCGAAGACGCGCGTCAGCCACTCCCGCTCCTCCGGCAGGAACCCGGCGCTCTTGCGGTTGGCCTTCCAGTTCTTCAGGTCGGCCTCCTGGTGCGCGATGTTCCAGTCGCCGCACACCAGCACCTCGCGCCCGTCCGCCGCCGCGCGCTCACGCAGTTCCTTCAGATAGGGCAGGAACTCGGCCATGAAGCGCAGCTTCTCGTCCTGCCGCTCGGTGCCCACCTCGCCGGACGGGAGATACAGGCTGGCGACCGTGACCCCGGGCAGGTCGGCCTCCGCGTAGCGGCCGCTGCCGTCGAACTCCGCCGACCCGAAGCCGATCCGGACCGCGTCCGGCTCGTGCCGCGTGTACAGGGACACCCCGGCCCGCCCCTTGGCCTGCGCCGGTGCGTGCACCGTGTGCCAGCCCGCGGGCTCACGGACCTCCTCGGGCAGCTGCTGCGGCTCGGCCCGCACCTCCTGGAGGCACACGACGTCGGCCGAGGTCGCCGCCAGCCAGGGCAGGAAGCCCTTCTTGGCGGCGGCGCGGAGCCCGTTCACGTTCACGGAAGTCACGGTGAGCATTCCGGCACGATACCGACATCCGGTCCTGCCTCGCGCCGCCGGGTGGCACGCCCGTACGATTCCGCGGATGGAGATTCGCCCTGTCCCCTACGACCACCCGGACGCCGTCGCGCTCGACGCGGAGGTGCAGCTGGAGTACGACGAGCGGTACGGCGACGGGGGCGATCGGACCCCGATGCACCCCGCGGACTTCGCGCCGCCGAACGGGCTGTACCTGCTGATCTACGACGAGCAGGGCCGCCCGATCGCCTCCGGCGGCTGGCGCTGCCAGGACGAGAACGACGAGGGCAACGAGGACGGGGACGCCGAGCTGAAGCGGATGTACGTGGTGCCGTGGGCACGCGGCCGCGGGCTGGCCCGGCGGATCCTGGCCGAGCTGGAGGAGAGCGCGCGAGCCGCGGGCCGGATCCGGATGGTGCTGGAGACCGGCAGCAAGCAGCCGGAGGCCATCGCGCTGTATGCGTCGAGCGGCTATGTCCCGGTGAAGAAGTTCGGCCTCTACCGCTGCTCGGAGCTCGCCCACTGCATGGGCAAGCCACTGCGACCGGCGGCGGACAGGTCCGCCGGTGGCGCGTTGGAGCCGCCGGTGGCCCGATAGGCGCGTCCGGCAGCCCCTCCGACGGTTGGGGTGCGGGCCGTGTGGGCAGTGAGACGGGCGAAGCATTTGTCATGCCCACGCCTCACCTTCCCCCACAAGGAGGCCGACCATGCCCGTCCGCACGCTCGCACGCGGCTTCGCCCCCGCCCTCACGGCGGCCCTCGCCCTGGTGGCCGCCGGCCAGGCCACCGCCGCCCCCGGCACCGGCACCGACCCGGAGCGCGCCCCCGCGCCCCGGGTGCTGACGTACGACGCCGGCGCGTCCGCGGAGTTCAAGGCCGCGGTGGACCGGGGCGCAGCGATCTGGAACGAGAGCGTCGACAGCGTCGAACTGCGGCCCGCCACGGCCGGGCAGCGCGCCAACATACGGATCATCGCGGACAACGGCTGGCCGCGCGCCGTGCCCACGTCGCTGGGCAACGGCACGGTCTACATCGGGCGGCAGGCCGTGAACCAGGGCTACAACACCATCCGCATCTCGTCGCACGAACTCGGTCACATCCTGGGCCTGCCCGACATCAAGCCCGGCCCCTGCTCCAGCCTGATGTCCGGCTCCACCGCCGGGGTCTCGTGCACGAACCCGTACCCGGACGCGGCGGAGAAGGCCGACGTCGAGTCCAACTTCGGCGGCGCGTTCGCCTGGCCGACCGGCCTGTCGCGCAACACGGTGGTCAGGGACTGACCCGTCAGCGTCCCGGCGGCCGCGGCGGCCGGGACGCTGCGCGATGGGCCGCCAGGTAGCATCGCGCGCAGCGCCGCCGACGCGGACGGCGCTCGGCAACGGGGAGATGCGCCAGGGTGACGGGCGAGGCAACGGACGTGGTGCGGCTGAGAGTTCCGGTCGGCCGCGACGCGGAACGGTGGGCCACACGGGCCGGCTCCCGACACGTACTCCTCGTCGTGCACAACGTCACGTCCGCGACCCGGCTGCTCGACGTCCTTCCCCTCTTCGACGGCGACCTGCGCGTGCAACTGCTCGCGACGTGCACGGGATCCTCCCCCTACCTGGCCGGGGTCCCCGAACTGCTGGCGTCGGCGGGCCTGCCGGTACTCCCCTGGGAGCAGGCGAAGGAGATCCCCGTCGACCTGGCGATATCGGCCAGCTACGGCGGCGAACTGGACTGTATACAGGGGAAGTTGGCCGTCCTGTCGCACGGTATTGGCTACAATAAAAGGCTCGCGACACCGGACACCGGACACCGGACACCGGACACCGGACACCGGACACCGGACACCGGACACCAAGCGGCAAGCGGCAAGCGGCAAGCGGCAAGCGGCAAGCTCCCGTCTTCGGGCTCTCGCCCGAATGGCTTCTGCACGACGGGCGCCCACTCGCCTCCGCCACGGTCCTGTCCCATCCCGAGCAATTGGAGCGGCTGCGCGACGCGTGCCCCGAAGCCGCCCCGACGGCGGTGCTCGCCGGGGACCCCTGCTACGACCGCGTACTCGACGCCCTGCCCCACCGCGAGCGGTTCCGACGGGCGCTCGGCGTCGCGTCCGGCCAGCGGCTGATCGTCGTCAGCTCGACCTGGTCGCCGCGTGCCCTCTTCGGCGACGAAGGCGGGTCGCACGCGGCTGACAGCGGCGGCGGAGAGGATGTCCTGCCCTGGCTGCTGTCGCGGCTCGCGGCCGAGCTGCCCGCCGACGAGTACCGCACGGTGGCCGTCCTGCACCCCAACATCTGGTACGGGCACGGCCCCGGCCAGGTCCGCGCGTGGCTGGACCGGGCCCGCCGCGCCGGGCTCACCCTGATCGATCCGCTCGAAGGCTGGCGGCAGGCCCTGATCGCGGCGGACTGCGTCCTCGGCGATCACGGCAGCGTCACGTTCTACGCCGCGTCCGCGGGCGTCCCGGTCCTGCTCGGCGCGTTCCCGGACGGCGATCTCGACCCCGGGTCGCCCGTCGCCGCGCTCGGCCGGACCGCGCCGAGACTGCGCCCGCACGGCAGCCTGCGGGCGCAACTCGACCACGTCATCGACCGGCACGACCCGCGCCGCTACGCCGAACTGGCCGCGCAGACCACCTCCTCGCCCGGCCGGTCGGCCGCGCTGCTGCGCCGCCTCTTCTACGACCTCGTCGGCATCCCCGAGCCGGAGGGCCATCCGGCGCTGCTCGACCGGCTGCCGCTGCCGCCGTACGAGCCCGCGGAGCGCACCGCGCCGGTGCGCGTGCTGACGCGGCTGCTCGGCGCCGACCCGCCGGAGATCGCCGTCACGCGCTACACCGACGCCGCGCACGAGCCCGAGGACCCCGACGCCGACGGCGCCCACACGGTGGTGCACGAGGACACCCGGGACAGCGGGCGGCTGAGCGTCGCCGACGTGATCGTGCGGTACGCCGCCGAGGACGATCCGCGGGTCGGCCCGCCCGCGGCCTGGGCCGCCGACGTCCTCGCCCGTCACCCGTACTGCGGGCTCGCGGTGTACGTGAGCGGACCGGACCGGTGCACCGCGCGGACCCGCGACGGGGATCTGGTGCGGCTGACCGCCGCCCGGGACGGGGACGGCCGGGCCGACCTGTGCGACCCCGCCGCCTACGCGTCCGCGCTCTTCGCCTGGCTGGGACGGGGCAAGACCCTCGACGAGACGGCTTCCGGGATGGTCGTGGTCACCGGGACGGCACGGCACCGGATCGCCGTCGAACCCCTCACCTCGGCACCGGGTTAGCCCTCCCCGGGCTGCCCAGGCTCCGCCGGCTCCACGAGCTCCGCCAGCCGAGCCCGGACCCGGGCGGCGCCCGCCTCGTCACCGGCCTTCTCGTACAAGGCGGCGGCGGTACGCAGGTCCTCGGCCTCGGCCGCCGGGTCGCCCATCCGCCCGGCACAGCGGGCCCGCATCTCCGCGGCGTCGGCGTGCTGCACCTCGGCGCCCTCGTCCCCCATGGTCGCGATGGCCTTGTCGAGGCAGACGCGCGCGAGCTCGACGTCACCGTCTCCCCCGGCGTCCAGATGCGTCTCGCCCAGACTCATATAGACGCGGCCCTCGTTGTACAGGTCCGGCTCGTCAAGGGCGCGGAACGCGCTGAGCGCGCCGTTCAGTTGCCGTACCGCCTCGGCGTAGCGCCTCCGGCCGCGCAGGGCACGGCCGATGTGGTGCTCGAGGATCGCCAGGGCGCGCGGGACGTCCCGCTCCCCGTCGTCTCCGGGACCGATGCGCCGCAGGATCTCCTGGGCCTCCCGGAAGCACCGCTCCGCCTCGGGGTAGCGCCACTGCCTCAGGCGCAGCAGCCCCATCGCCTCGACCGCCGTCGCCTGGCCGCGGTGGTGCCGTGCTGCCTCGTCCTCGTGCGCGGCGCCGACCAGGGCGTCCTCGGCATCCTCCGAGCGGCCGAGCCCCATGTAGGCGAAGGCGAGCTGGACCAGCATCCGGGCCACGGCGCGCCGGTCGCCGAACCCGTCCGCCACGCGGCTGCGCGCGGCCCGGACCCCCGCCTCATGCGTCTCGACCCACTGATGGTGGAAGCCGAGCCGCAGATGCAGGCCCCACATGGCCTCGCACAACTGCCAGACCAGATCGTCGAAGCCGTATTCCTCGGCCGCCCGCACGGCCGCGGCGAGGTTCTCGCGCTCGCGCCGCAGCTCCGCCAGGGCGGCCCGGCCGTCGTCCCGGGCCCGGCCCTCCGGCAGGACCAGCCCGCGGTAGGCGGGCCCGAGCCGCCAACGCGAGGGAATGACGCGGAAATCGGCGGCCGCCGCGAAGCGCAGGTACCCGGTGGCCATGCGGCCGACGGCGCGCGCGATGTTCGCGGGCCGCTCCTCCGCCAGGGCGCGTTGCCGGGCGTGGCCGCGCACCAGGTCATGGAACCGGTAGCGCTCGGCGGCGACTTCTTCGAGCAGGTGCACGCCGGCGAGCTCTTCGAGGAGCGCACGTGCCTCGTCCTCGTCGACGTCGACGGCGCGCGCCGCCATCCCGACGGTGATCTCCGGCCACGCCCGCACACCCAGCATCCGGTAGAGCCGGGCCGCTGGGAGGGTCAACTCCCCGTACGTGGCGTCGGTCGCGAGCTGCACCGCGCCCCCGGGCGACCGTTCGTCCACAGCCTCAGCCTCCTGATCCCGGCGGCGCGCCCGCTCGGCGAGCCGCCGGTCGACCGCCTCCCACATGAGGTGTCTCCGTACCGCGACCTGGGAGCCCACCGCGCAGAGCGCGAGGGGGTATCCGTCGCACCGCTCGGCGACCGCCCGAACCTCCGACTCGCTTCCGGCCACGCGGTCGGCGCCCGCGATGCGGGTCAGCAGGCGCACGGAGTCCGCGGTGCTGAGCGGACCGACCTTGATGATCCGCGCCCCCGGATCGGCCGCGAGCCGGTCGAGCCGGTGCCGGCTGGTGACGATGACCAACGATCCGGACGCCGCCGGCAGCAGCGGTCCGACCTGGGCCGCGGAGTGGGCGTTGTCGAGCAGCACGAGCATGCGCCGCTCGGCCACGCAGGCGCGGAACAGGGCCTCCTGCCGCTGCTGGTCCGCCGGGATCCTGTCGGCCGGTACGCCGAGCTGGTCGAGAAACCCGACGAGCGCGTCGGACGGCGACAGCGCCTCCGCCGGCGTATCGCCCTTAAGATCCACGAAGAGCTGGCCATGCGGGAACCGCTCCTTGAGCAGATGCCCGCACTGCACGGCGGCGGCGGTCTTGCCGATGCCGCCGGGCCCCACGAGGACGACGACCAGCGGTACGCCGACGGGCCTGTCCCCGGCCTCCAGCAGTTCGGCGATCTGCGCCATCAGGTGCTCGCGATCGGTGAACGTGGCACTGGCCGGCGTCAGCGCCTGCGGGCAGGACGCGCCGAGCGCGACGGCGGCAGGGACCCGCGGCTCCAGCCACGCGACCTCGCGCAGCCACGCCGCCAACTCCCCGGCGAATCCGGGCGAGTTACGGGCACGATCCAGGAGCCACCGGGTCAGCTCCCGCTGCTCCTCTTCGGCGATGGGCAGCACGGCCTGCTGGTCCTCGTCGGCCCCGGAAGACGCCCCTTGGTCCTCGTCGGCGCCGGAAGACGCCCCGTCGTCCGGGGCGGTGGGACCGCGCCGTACCCGCCGCACCATCCCGGCCAGCGCCTCCGAACCACGCCGCCCCATCTCCCCGCCGGCCCCCGACAGGGCACCGGAGGTCACGGTGCCGATCGCCGAGAGCACCGCCGACGTCGTGAACGGCTCCACCACAGCCCACCCCCAACTTTGTGTTCCGGCAACGGTATCGGGGAGACCGCTCGACGCCCGACAGACTCGACGACCGACAGACTGGACGACAGCCAGGCTCGACGACCGACGGTCCGTGAGATCACTCGGCCCTCGCGCCCCCGGCACCCCGCTCGGGCGGGACCGTCCCCGAGCCGTGGAACGTGATCCCGGAGAACGAGTGCCCCTGGAAGACCGGCCCGTGCTGCACGCCCCCGCTGATGCTGTTGTGGACCGACGCCGTCGACTGCCGTTCCGGCTCCGGGTCCAGCTCCGCCAGCAGGCTCCGCAACTCCGCCGCGGCTTCGGGGTCCGCGCGCAGCACTCGGCGCAGCCGCTGCCGCCACCCGGCCTCGATATCGGCGGCGGCCTCCTCGTCGCCCGCCTCACACGCCGCCACCAGCTCTTCCCGGGACGCCCGGAGCTCTTCCTCGGCGGAGTCCTCTCCGTCACCGCGGCCGAAGAAACGCACCAGCCGCTCCCGCCCCTGCGCCCACGCGTCCGACACCATCAGCCCGACCAGCGTCGTCGCCCCCGACGCCGCCAGCGCCGCCACCTCGGCTTCCATAAAGCCCCCTCCCGAGCCTGAAAAACAAGAAATCCCGTCCAGTTCAATGAACTGGACGGGATTTCGTCAACCGTTGACGACCTGAATCGCCAAACGGCCCTTGTTGTGGACCTGAGGGGATTTGAACCCCTGACCCCCTCGATGCGAACGAGGTGCGCTACCAGTCTGCGCCACAGGCCCTTGCAACGAGTGAAACTCTAGCATCCCCATCCGGGTGCTTGGAAATCCGTTCCCCGGTACCCGCCGCGGTCCGCTCCTCGCCGTCGCCGCGGTCGCCCGCCGCGGCGGCTCACTCGTTCGCGGCGCGGGGGCGGCCGTCGTCGGCGTACTGGTCGAAGAGGGGCGTACGGCCGCGGTCGCGGGTGCGGCGGGGCGGGGTGGGCGGGGCGAGGGTGGGGTCCTGGGGCGCTTCCGGGTCCGCTGTGGGGCCCGCCGCGGAGGAGCGGGCGGAGCTCCAGGCGTCCGGGGCGTCCAGGTCCACGCTGCCCGAGGCGCGCGGGGCGACCGGGGCGGTGACGTACGTGGGCAGCGGGACCGGTACCGGTTCCCAGCTCTCGCCGGCCGCCGGGCCGCGCTCGCGTTCCCGCTGCTGGTCCACCCACTCCGCGTGGTCGGTCTGCTCGACCAGCGCCCGGCGGTCCGCGGTGTGCGCGGAGACGGCCTGCTCCGGCCCCGGGCCCGCGGCCGCGGCCGGGTCCCGGTCCGGCGCGTGGCGCTCGGCGCGGGGCGCCCGGTCGGGGCGGATGCCGGAGCGGTCGGGCCGGACGCCGGAGCCGCCGCGGTCGGACCCGACGCCCGTGCCCGCACGGTCGGAGCGGAGGGCCGCGCCGGCGCGGTCGGGATGGGCGCCCGCGCCGCCATGATCGCGGTGGACGCCCGCGACGCCGTAGTCGCGGTGCCCGCCCGCGCCGCCGTGGTCGCGGTGGGCACTCGCGCCGCCGTGGTCGCGGTGGGCACCCGCGCCGCCGACCGGGCGGGAGCCACCGGCACCTCTTTCGGTGCCTGCCGCGCCGCCCGCCGTGTGGTCGGGGCGCGCGCCGCCGCCCGTCACGGGGTCGCGGTGCTCGAGGCCGCCCTGGGTGGGGTAGTCGGGCAGCTCGCCTCCGGCCGCCCCCAAGCCGCGGCCGGAGGGGTCCGTGTCACCGGAACCGGCGGACGCCCGGGGCCGCGTGCGGCGTTCACGCAGGCGCTGCGCGGCCAGCTCGGCGCGCCGCTGGTCCATCGTGAACGTGAAGCGGCGGCGCTCCTGCGCGCGTAGATGAACGATGTACGCGCTCAGCAGGACGGCGGGGATGCCCGGCGCCCACAGGAAGGCCAGGCCGCCGACGGCCGCGACCACCGCGCCCACGGTGAACGCCAGGAAGAGCACGACCGTGGTCCGCCGACGGCGTGCGAGGACCTTCGCGCGCCGGGTGCGCTCCAGCATCGAGGGTCCGGGGGGGCGGGAAGCCGCACGGGTGGGCGCCAGGTCGGACGCCGGGTCCGGCTCCTGGTCCCGGTCCGCCTCGCCCGCCGGTTCCAGGCCGGCCGCGGGGTCGACGAAGGCCCGGACGTCGACCAGATCGGTCTCGGCGTCCGGGTCGGCCACGCCCGCCACGTCGGCGGCGTGCGCCCCGGTCTGCGGCACCTCCGCGTCGCGCGCCTCCAGGTCCTTGGCGTAACGGCGCTCCATCGCCGCGCGGCCGGACAGGAGCCGGATGGCGGTACTGAAGCGTTCCGTCGGACGAGCCTCGTTGAGCTCGTCCTGCCTACGGAGCCACATGGGCACCAGGTAGGCGGCCCAGGCCCCGACGATGACTGCGTAGATGAGGCCACTGCTGCTCACGCTCACACGGTAGAGGGGTTCGCGTGAGGCAATCGGCCAATTGGCGCGGTGTGTCGCACGATCTGGCTGATATCCCGAACATTTTTTGTGATTGTTGAGATGAGCAGACAGTAATTGTGCGGAATCGATGGCCTTATTCGAACAGGCATCTTATTTCTGCGGGGTGCCGGGTCTCGTGCGATGCCACCGGGCCAGCAGCCCCTCCGGCACCTCCTCCGCCGTCAGCGCGAAGACCAGGTGGTCGCGCCAGGCACCGTCGATGTGGAGATAACGGGGCCGCATGCCCTCCTCCCGGAATCCGAGTTTCTCCACCACCCGGCGACTCGGCGTGTTCTCCGGGCGGATGCACACCTCGATCCGGTGCAGCCCGACCATGTGGAAGCAGTGATCGACCGCGAGCGCCACGGCGGTCGGCATCACACCACGGCCCGCGACGGCCTCGTCCACCCAGTAGCCGACATGGCCCGAGCACATCGATCCCCAGGTGATCCCGGCGACCGTCAGCTGTCCGGCCAGCCGCCCCTGGTACTCGATGACGAACGGCAGCATGCGCCCGGCGTGCGCCTCGGAGCGCAGATGGCGGACCATCTGCCGGTAGGTGGGTCGGCGGGTGACCGGGCCGCCCGGCGGAGCGGGCGGGATGGTCGCCTCCCAAGGGCGCAGCCACTCCCGGTTGCGCTGGTTGACCTCGCGCCATTCCCGCTGGTCGCGCAGCCTTATGGGGCGGAGGGCCGTCTCACCGTCCACCAGTCGCACCGGCCAAGGGGCGTTCAGCTGGGGCTCCCGGACGGGCCGTCGGGTCTGGGGTGGTCGCCGCCGCGGACCTGCTCGACGGCGTGGACGAGCAGCCGCCCCAGAACGGCGAGCCCGTCGCGGACCCCGCCCGTGGAGCCGGGCAGGTTCACGATCAAGGTGGTGCCGGCGACACCGGCCAGGCCGCGGGAGAGCGCCGCGGTGGGGACCTTGGCGAGCCCCTCGGCGCGGATCGCCTCGGCGATGCCGGGGATCTCCCGGTCCAGGACGCGGCGGGTCGCCTCGGGGGTGCGGTCGGTGGGCGAGATCCCGGTGCCGCCGGTGGTGACCACCACGTCGTACGCGGCGGCCACCGCCTCCCGCAGGGCCGCCTCCACCGGGTCGCCGTCCGGCACGACGCGCGGACCGTCGACCGCGAAGCCGAGTCCGGCGAGCCCGTCGGCGATCAGCGGGCCGCCCTTGTCGGCGTACACCCCGGCGGACGCCCGGTTGGAGGCGGTGACCACCAGGGCGCGGTACCCGGTCGGGCCCGGCGCGGTCACGCCCGACTCCAGTCGCCGGACTTGCCGCCGGTCTTCTCCTCGACCCGTACGTCCGTGATCACCGCGGCCTTGTCGACGGCCTTGACCATGTCCACCACGGTGAGCGCGGCGACGCTGACCGCGGTCAGCGCCTCCATCTCCACCCCCGTGCGGTCGGTCGTCTTCACGGTGGCCGTGATCTCCACCGCGTCGTCGGCGACGGCCAGGTCGACCTTCACGCCCGAGACCGCCAGCGGGTGGCACAGCGGTACGAGGTCGGGGGTGCGCTTGGCGCCCATGATGCCCGCGATCCGGGCCGTGGCGAGGGCGTCGCCCTTGGGCAGGCCCTCGCCCCGCAGCAGCTCCACGACGCGCGGTGAGACGAGCACGCGGCCGCTGGCGCGGGCGGTGCGCGCGGTGACGTCCTTGGCCGAGACGTCGACCATACGGGCCGCGCCTTCCGCGTCGAGGTGGGTGAGGTGGTCCTGGGCGCTGCTCATCGTTCTCCCGCTCCGGGCCGGGTGGCGCGCGGGGCGGAGCGTGCCCGCGCCAGACGACTCCTGTGGGACGACACCGTACCCGCCGACGCGGCGGTCTACGTGAGCAGGAGCACGTCCACCTCGCCGCCGGGAGCCACCTCGGTGGCGTCCTCGGGGACCACAATCAGCGCGTTGGCGTGCGCGAGCGCCTTGACCAGATGCGATCCGGCGCCGCCCACAGGGGTGACGGTGCCCGGCTCCCCGGCCACCACGGAGGCCTCGAACCGGCCGCGCAGGAACTGCCGCCTGCCCGCCGGGGAGGAGGCGACGCCCTCGGGGCACACCGCCCGGCAGGTGGCGCGGTACACCGACGGCAGTCCCATGAGCGTGCGGATGACGGGCCGCACGAACAGCTCGAAGGAGACGTAGGCGCTGACCGGGTTGCCGGGGAGGGCGAGCAGCGGGACGCCGTCGGGCCCGATCCGGCCGAAGCCCTGGGGCTTGCCGGGCTGCATGGCGACCTTGCGGAACTCCACCTCCTCCCCCAGCGCCTCCTTGACCACGTCGTACGCGCCGACGCTGACGCCGCCGCTGGTGACGATGGCGTCGGCGCGGATCAGCTGGTCCTCGACGGTGGCGCGCAGCGTGGCCGCGTCGTCGGCGACCGCGCCGACCCGGTAGGCGATGGCGCCGGCGTCCCGGGCCGCCGCGGTGAGCTGGAAGCTGTTGGAGTCGTGGATCCGGCCGGGGCCCAGCGGCTCCCCGGGCGGGACCAGCTCGCTGCCGGTGGACAGCACGACGACGCGCGGCCGCGGCCGGACCGTGACGGTGGCCCGCCCGATGGCGGCCAGCAGCGCGATCTGCTGCGGGCCGAGCACGGTGCCCGCGGGCAGCGCCAGCTCCCCGGCCCGGACGTCGCTGCCGCGCGCGCGGACGTGCGCCCGCGGCTCGGCCGGGCGGTAGACCAGGACCTGGCCGCCGGCGCCCTCGGGGGCCGCGCTGTGCGCGCGCATGGCCGCCGCGGGGCCCGCTCCGGTGCCGCCGTCGGTCCACTCCACGGGCACCACGGCCTCGGCGCCCGGAGGCAGCGGGGCGCCGGTCATGATCCGGGCGGCCTCGCCCGGCCCGACGGCGGGCAGCTCGCCGCTGCCCGCCGCCACGTCGCCGATGACGGTCAGGGCCGCGGGTGACTCCGGCGTCGCGGCCGCCACGTCGGCCGTACGCACCGCATAACCGTCCATGGAGCTGTTGTCGAAGGGCGGGAGGGCCACGGACACCGTGACGTCCTCCACCAGCACGCAGCCCTGGGCCTCCAGCAACCGCAGCTCGATCGGCTCCAGCGGGCGGATCTTCCCGATGATGTCGCCGAGGTGCTCGGCCACCGACCACAGGCGGTCGGAGTCGGGAGCGCGCTCCGGGTCCGGGGCGCCGCTCACGGCCTCCGGGCCGTCCGGGCACTGGTCGGCGGCGGCCTGTGCTGCGGTGCTGCTCAAAGTGCTACATCTCCTCGGTGACGTAACTGCGGAGCCAGGCCCGGAAGTCCGGGCCCAGGTCTTCACGTTCGCACGCGAGTCTGACAATGGCACGCAGATAGTCGCCGCGGTCGCCGGTGTCGTAGCGGCGGCCCTTGAAGACGACACCGTGCACGGGGCCGCCGAGGGTCGTGTCGGTGGCCAGCGCCTGGAGGGCGTCGGTGAGCTGGATCTCGCCGCCCCGGCCGGGCTTGGTCTCGCGCAGCACGCCGAAGACGGCCGGGTCCAGGACGTAGCGGCCGATCACGGCGTAGTTGCTGGGCGCGTCGGCCGGCTCGGGCTTCTCCACCAGCCCGGTCACCTGGACGACGTCCTCTTCGGCGGTGGTCTTCACCGCGGCGCAGCCGTAGAGGTGGATCTGGGCGGGGTCGACCTCCATGAGGGCGATCACGCTGCCGCCCTGCTGCTCCTGCACCTCCACCATGCGGCTGAGCAGCTGGTCGCGGGCGTCGATGAGGTCGTCGCCGAGCAGGACGGCGAAGGGCTGGTCGCCGACGTGCGGCTCGGCGCACAGTACGGCGTGGCCGAGGCCGCGCGGGTCACCCTGCCGGACGTAGTGCATCGTCGCGAGGTCGCTGGACTCCTGCACGCGGGCGAGACGGGTCTCGTCTCCCTTGCGGGTCAGGAGCTCCTCGAGCTCGTAGTTGCGGTCGAAGTGGTCCTCCAGGGGCCGCTTGTTGCGGCCCGTGATCATCAGGACGTCCGACAGTCCGGCGGTGACGGCCTCTTCCACGACGTACTGGATCGCCGGCTTGTCGACGACTGGCAGCATCTCCTTGGGAGTGGCCTTCGTCGCCGGGAGGAACCGGGTGCCGAGTCCTGCGGCAGGGATGACAGCCTTGCTGATCCGAGTACGCGATTGAGTCATGTCACGAACCTTATCGGGTGCCTTTGGGCGAATGATGAGGATTCGGTGAATATGACCTGAGAAAAGAGGTTTGAACGCGCGTTGATCACATCGGACGGTAGTAAGGCCGCGTTGCGGCGACGTCTCCTGGACGTGAGATCCCGGTTTACGGCGGATGACATCGCGGCGGCCGGGGCGGCGCTGGCACGGCACGCGCTGGAGCTGCCGGAGCTGGCCGCGGCGGGGACGGTGGCGGCGTACGTGTCCGTGGGCCGGGAACCGGGCACCCGCGCGCTGCTGGACGCGCTGCGCGCGCGGGGCGTCCGGGTACTGCTGCCGGTGCTGCTCCCCGACAACGATCTGGACTGGAGCGCGTACGAGGGCGCGGGCCATCTGGTCCGCGCGGGGCGGGGGCTGCTGGAGCCGGACGGCGAGCGGCTGGGCCCCGAGGCGGTGCTGGCCGCACGGACCGTGCTGCTGCCGGGCCTCGCGGTCGACCGGCACGGGGTGCGGCTGGGCCGCGGTGGCGGCAGTTACGACCGGGTGCTGGCCCGGCTCGACGCGGCGGGCGCCGCCCCGGCGCTGGTGGTGCTGCTGTACGACGGCGAGGTGCTGGACGAGGTGCCGGGCGAGGCGCACGACCGCCCGGTGCAGGCCGCGGTGACGCCGTCGGGCGTGCACCGCTTCGGCCGCACGGGCTGAGGACGCGTACGGACTGGAGCCGGGGCGCCTCGGAGTCGCGCGCCGCGCGCAGGTCCACGTACGGCCCCGGAAACGGCGTGAGCCCCGCCGGACCGCGCGGCGAGGCGCGGTCCGGCGGGGCTCGGCCACAGGCATCAGGCCGCGGTCAGCTCACGGCGTGAGGGCCAGTTCGTCGTCGGTCGACTCCTCCACGGCCTTCTCGCTGAACACCCAGTCCAGCATCTCGCCCTTGGCCCACTTGTCCGTCTGGTCGGTGTAGTGCTCGTGGTAGGCGTGCCCGGAGGCCCCGGTGAGGTTGATCCAGCGCGACTTGTCCAGGTCCTGGAGGTTGACCACCATCCGCATCGAGGGGACCCAGGAGACACCGTAGCCGCCGGCCGCGTTCCAGCCCGTGGCGTTGACCGCGGCCTCGCCGCCGCCGAGGTTCCAGGGGCCGCGGTTGAGCAGGAACTGCACATAGCCGGGGCCCTCCTTGCCGAGGGTCTGGTTCTTCAGCGTCAGCCGGTGCAGACGTCCCCAGCTCCAGCCGTCGATGTCCTTGCCGAGCTTGGCGGTGAGCTCGTACCGGGCGTCCTTCATGGCCTTGGCGAGCAGCTCGTCCCGGTTGGTGGCGCCGGGCTCGGCCTTCGTCCCCGAGGTCTTCCACCACTCGTTCTTGGGGTCCTTGAGGAGCTTGCGAACCACCTCGAACCAGCGGTCGCCGCCGTCGGGCTGGGCGGTGGAGGAGTCGCGCTCGCCGCACTCGCGCACCAGCCGGGTGTTGCCGTCGAGGTCCTCGACCGGCCCGGAGTCGTCGGCGGGCCGCACCCGCAGGCACTGCCCCTCCATCCGCAGCTCCTTGGGCAGCTTGTTGCCGAAGGCCAGCATCAGGGTGTTGCGCCAGACGGCGTTGAAGTACGCGGCCGCGGCCGAGTCGGAGTCCTGGGTGTAGTCCCAGCCCTCCAGCAGCTCCTGCGCCTCGCGGACGTAGCCGTCCTTGATGTCGATCTTGCGCAGGTAGGGCGTCAGCAGCTTGGCGATCTCGCTGCTGTTGTCCATCTGCAGGGACTGCATGTCGTCCATCGAGATCTTGCCGCCGTCCTTGATCTTCGACTCGATCAGGTCGGTGATCCGCTGGCTGCGCGCGCCGTATCCCCAGTCGCCGGTGAGGAGGTAGGGGTACTTCTTCTGGTTCACCACGGCCTGGTTGGCGGTGACGATGTAGCCGCGCTTGGGGTTGTACTCCCAGGGCAGGGCGGACTGCTTGATGAAGCCCTTCCACTGGTAGTCCTTGTCCCAGCCGGGGGCCGGGTAGCGGCCGTCGACGCCCTTGCCCCGGATCGGGATCTGGCCGGGCGCCTGGTAGCCGATGTTGTCGTCCTTGTCGGCGTAGATCAGGTTCTGCGACGGCACCGCGAAGTCGCGCGCGGCCTTGCGGAAGTCCTGGAAGTTCTTGGCCGCGTTGAGCCCGAAGACCGCGTCCATGGTGTTGGAGGGGCCAGCGCGGTCCAGCGCAGGGACACCGCGTAGCCGGCGCCGCGGTCGGGTGCGACGTTGCCGACCGGCGCGTTCTCGCCGACCTCGTCGAACTCGCCGTCCAGCGCGTCGTCGCGGTCGGAGACCAGCGGCCCGTTGCGGGTGCTGCGGACCGTGATGGTGCGGCTCTTGCCGCCCGCGACCTTGATGGTCTCCTTGCGGGCCTGGAACGCCTCCTGCTTGCCGTCGAAGAGGTACGTGCCGTCGGTGACCTTCTCCAGGTACAGGTCCGAGACGTCGGCGCCGAGGTTGGTCATGCCCCAGGCGATGTCCTTGTTGTGGCCGATGACGACACCGGGCATGCCGGAGAAGGTGAACCCCGCCACGTCGTACGGGCAGCGCTCGTCGACCCGGTTGCAGTGCAGGCCCATCTGGTACCAGACGGAGGGCAGCTGCGGGGCGAGGTGCGGGTCGTTGGCGAGCAGCGGCTTACGGGTGGTCGTGTGCTTGCCGGAGACGACCCACGAGTTGGAGCCGATGCCGCTTCCGTTCGGCCCGAGCAGCGCCGGGATGTCCTCCAGGGTCTTGGACAGCGAGGTGAGCTGGCTGCGCAGACCCTGGCCGCCGGACCCCTGGGCGCCCTGCCCGGTGGTGCCCTGCGCGCCCTGACCGGTGGCTCCCTGGGTGCTTCCCTGGCCCGCGGGCGGCGTGGTCGCGCCCTGGCCTCCGGGGTTCTGCGTCCCCTGGCCGGTGGCCGGGGTGGCCGTGCCCTTGGGGTCGAAGGCGTCGGTGACCGCGTTCACCGCGCCGCCGTCGACGATCGGCTTGTTGCGCTCGTACGGATAGGGCGGGTACAGGTCCTCGATCTGCTCGGGAGACAGGCGGCTGGCGGCCAGCGCGCGGTCGATCTCCTCCTGCACGTTGCCGCGCAGGTCCCAGGCCATGGCCTTGAGCCAGGCCACCGAGTCGACCGGGGTCCATTCCTGCGGCCGGTAGTCGTTGACGAAGTCCAGGGCCGCGTACTCCACCGACAGCTCCTTGCCGTGGTGGTCCTTGAGGTAGGCGTTGACCCCGTCGGAGTACGCCTCGAGGTACTTCTTCGTCTGCGGCGACAGCTTGGTGTCGTACTCCTGCTGCGCCACCCGCCGCCAGCCCAGTGTGCGCAGGAAGGCGTCGGTCTCCACCTGGTCCTCGCCGAACATCTCCGACAGGCGCCCCGCCGTCATGTGGCGGCGCACGTCCATCTCCCAGAAGCGGTCCTGCGCCTGGACGTAGCCCTGGGCGCGGAAGAGGTCTTCCGGGGTGTCGGCGTAGATCTGCGGGATGCCGCTGCCGTCCCGCTTGACCTGGACCGGCCCTGACAGCCCCTTGAGCTGGATGGATCCGGTGGTCTCGGGGAACGAGGCGCGTACCGTGCTGATGCTCCAGTACGTGCCGTATCCGACGCCCGCGACGAGCAGCAGCACGACTGCGATCACGATCAGGCGGGCACGTCGGCCCTTCTTTTTACGAGAAGGGCCGTTTTCGTTGGCGGGCATCGCTGTCCTTCGAGGGGCAGGGTGGTCCTGGAGTGCTGGAGCAACCATAGGCGCAGCGCCCAGGTCGCCCTTACGCGGTGTCGTTACCGGCGGCACTTGACGCCGCCCGGGGAGGCCGGCGTCAAGAACCCGTAAAATGTTAGGCAAGGCAATGAAATTCCGGTCGGCCGGAGGGAGCATTCCGGCCGAAATCGCGTGAAAGGGTCGGCCCCTGACTGTCCACCACCTCAATGAACTCCTGCTGATCTCCTCGCTGGTCCTCCTCGTCGCCGTGGTGGCGGTGCGGGTCTCCACGCGCAGCGGGCTCCCAACGCTGCTCATCTACCTCGGCATCGGCGTCGCGATAGGCCAGGACGGCATCGGCGTCACGTTCGACGACGCCCGGCTGACCCAGGTCCTCGGCTACGCCGCGCTCGTGGTGATCCTCGCGGAAGGCGGCCTCGGCACCAAATGGCGGGAGATCAAACCGGCCTTGCCGATGGCCGCCATGCTCGCCACCGTGGGCGTCGCGGTGAGCGTGGGGGTCACCGCGGCCGCGGCGCACTTCCTCGTCGGGCTGGAGTGGCGGCAGGCGCTGATCATCGGGGCGGTGGTGTCCTCGACGGACGCGGCGGCGGTCTTCTCGGTGCTGCGCAGGGTTCCGCTGCCGTCGCGGCTGACCGGCGCCCTGGAGGCGGAGTCGGGGTTCAACGACGCCCCCGTGGTGATCCTGGTGGTGGCCTTCTCCGCACACGGGCCCATCGACCACTGGTACGTGCTGCTCGGCGAGATCGCCCTGGAGCTGGCGATCGGCGCCGCGGTCGGACTCGCCGTCGGCCTGCTCGGGGCGTACGGCCTGCGGCATGTGGCGCTGCCCGCCTCCGGCCTGTACCCGATCGCGGTCATGGCCATCGCCGTCGCGGCCTACGCGGGCGGCGCGCTGGCGCACGGCTCCGGCTTCCTCGCCGTCTACCTCGCCTCGCTGGTCCTGGGCAACGCGCGGCTGCCGCACTGGCCGGCCACCCGCGGGTTCGCCGAGGGGCTGGGCTGGATCGCCCAGATCGGGATGTTCGTGCTGCTCGGCCTGCTGGTGACCCCGCACGAGCTGGCGGACGACATATGGCCCGCGCTCATCGTCGGGCTGGCGCTGACCGTGGCGGCCCGGCCGGTGTCGGTGCTGCTGAGCCTGGCCCCGTTCCGTATTTCGTGGCGGGAGCAGGCGCTGCTGTCCTGGGCCGGGCTGCGCGGCGCGGTGCCGATCGTGCTCGCCACCATCCCGGTGGTGGGGTCGGTGCCCGACAGCCGCCGGGTCTTCAACATCGTCTTCCTGCTGGTGATCGTGTACACGCTGGTTCAGGGGCCGACGCTGCCGTGGCTGGCCAGGCGGCTGCGGCTCGGCACCGAGGACGCGGCGGCCGACCTCGGCATCGAGTCGGCCCCCCTGGAGCGGCTGCGCGGGCACCTGCTGTCGGTGACGATCCCGCCGGAGTCGAAGATGCACGGCGTCGAGGTGAGCGAGCTGCGGCTGCCTCCGGGGGCGGCGGTCACGCTGGTGGTCCGGGACGGCACGAGCTTCGTACCGCTGCCGTCGACGGTGCTGCGGCGCGGCGACGAGCTGCTGGTGGTGGCGACCGATCCGGTGCGGGACGCGGCGGAGCGGCGGCTCCGCGCGGTCGGCAAGGGCGGCAAGCTGGCGGGCTGGCTGGGAACGGACGGCGCGCAGTCGTAGCCGTACGCGGTGAGCCAGGGAGCTGACGGGCGGGGCCGCCGGTCATATCAGGTAGCATATTCGGGCAATAACCAACCCAACTCTGTCTGACGCAGAGCTGGCGCGACCGCACGGCGGCCGCGGTCCCCGATCTGAGGGCGACCGTCCCGGCATCTACCACGGTCCCGCGCGAGAGGACGGCTCTCGGCGCGCTCCGCGGCAATCCCGGTTCGAGTGCGCTACCAGACGGCAGAAAGGCCCGGCCGTGGCATCCACGGTCACCAAGCGAGACGGCACCACCCAGTCCCCTCAGTCCTCCGGGAAGCGTCCCGGATACGGACAGCTGCTGCGTACCCGCGGCGCGTGGACGTTCCTGGTCCCCGGCTTCCTGGCCCGCCAGCCCTTCGCGATGCTCACCATCGGCATCGTGCTGCTGGTGGAGCACACCACCGGTTCGTTCGGCACCGCCGGCGCGGTCTCCGCGACCGCCGGTGTCTCCATGGCCCTGTGCGCGCCGCAGAGCGGCAAGCTGGCCGACCGCTTCGGGCAGGCCGCCGTGCTGCTGCCGGGCGTGCTGATCCACGCGTCGGCGATCTCGCTGCTGACGGCGCTGGCCCTGCTGGACGCCCCGCTGTGGGCGCTGTTCGCCGCGGCCGTGCCGGCCGGTGCGTCCGTGCCGCAGATCGGCCCCATGGTGCGCGCCCGGTGGGCGGCGAAGCTCGGGGGCTCCTCGCCGGACGGGCGGGACGCCTCGCCGCTGATGACGACGGCGGCGGCCTTCGAATCGGTCACCGACGAGTTCACCTTCGTGATCGGGCCGGTGCTGGCAACGGCGCTGTGCGCCGGGATCCATCCCGCGGCCGGGCTGATCACCGAGGCGGCGCTGACGGTCGTCGGCGGACTGCTGTTCGCCGCGCAGCGCGCCACGCAGCCCCAGCCGCACCGGGGCGGGGCCGCCCGTGCGGGGTCCGGGGCGGACGCCGTCGCGGCGGCGGAGTCCGGCCGCTCGGCGCTGTCGGTTCCCGGCGTACGGGTCCTGGCGGCGGTGTTCCTGGGCATCGGCGCGGTCTTCGGCGGCATGCAGGTCTCGCTCACGGCCTTCACCGAGGACCTGGGCCAGCCCGGCCTCAACGGCGTGCTGTACGGGATCTTCGCGGCGGGCAACATGCTGGCCGGTGTCGCCTGCGGCGCCATCCAGTGGCGGCGCAGCCCGCAGTGGCGGCTGCTGACCGCCTACCCGCTGCTGACGCTGGCCACCGCCCCGCTGTGGGCCGCGCACGCGGTGCCGCTGCTGGGCGCGCTCGGCCTGCTGGTCGGCCTGTGCATCGCCCCGGCGCTGATCACCGGCTACACGCTGGTGGAGTCGCTGGTCCCGGCGCACGCCCGTACGGAGGCGTTCACCTGGCTGACCGGTGCGGTGGCGCTGGGCCAGGCGGCCGCGGCGACCGCGGCCGGTCAGCTGGCGGACGGGTTCGGTCCGAGTGCCGGATTCCTGATTCCGCTGGCCGGAACCGGCCTCGCATTGGTGACCCTGGTTGCCCTGCGCGGGCGGCTGGTCCCGGCGTCGTCGGGGCGGGTGGCCGCACGTGGGGTCGGTCACCGTGTGACCGTCTCGGTGGACTGACAGGCCGGAATACTGCACTATGGAGCGTCGTTAGCACTCATCGAGTGAGAGTGCCAGGAGGAGCAAGTGCCGACCTACCAGTACCAGTGCACCGAGTGCGGTGAGGGCCTCGAGGCCGTGCAGAAGTTCACCGACGATGCGCTCACCGAGTGCCCGAGCTGCAAGGGACGCCTGAAGAAGGTGTTCTCCGCGGTCGGCATCGTGTTCAAGGGATCCGGGTTCTACCGGAACGACAGCCGTGGCGCGTCGTCCAGCAGTACCCCGGCCAAGCCCGCGGCGAGCTCGTCGAAGAGCGACAGCGGCTCGTCGTCCTCGGCCTCCTCCTCGAACGGTTCGTCGTCGTCCGCTCCGTCGACCTCGTCCTCGTCGGCGGGCAGCGCCTCCTCGGCGGCCTGACCTCCCTGTCCACCTCTCGGCCCCCGCCTGTCGCGTCGCGCGACGGGCGGGGGCCGAAGTGCGTGCGGGCGCGTCCGAAGGACGTACGGACACGGCCAAAGGGCCTACGGGCACGGCCGCTAGGGTGACGGGCATGGTCGAGACGAGCAGCACGCAGGCGGACATAGGCGTCATCGGTGGATCGGGGTTCTACTCGTTCCTCGACGACGTGACGGAGATCACGGTCGAGACCCCGTACGGGCCGCCCAGCGACTCCCTGTTCCTCGGCGAGATCGCCGGGCGCCGGGTCGCCTTCCTGCCCCGGCACGGGCGCAAGCACCACCTCCCGCCGCACCGGATCAACTACCGCGCCAACATGTGGGCTCTGCGGTCGCTGGGTGTGCGGCAGGTGCTCGGGCCGTGCGCGGTCGGCGGCCTGCGGGCCGAGTACGGACCGGGCACGCTCCTCGTACCCGACCAGATCGTGGACCGTACGAAGTCGCGTACGCAGACCTTCTTCGACGGGGAGGCGCTGCCCGACGGCAAGGTCCCGAACGTGGTGCACGTGGCCTTCGCCGATCCGTACTGCCCGGCCGGGCGGCAGGCGGCAGTGGCGGCGGCACACGGCCGCGCCTGGGAGCCGGTGGACGGCGGCACGATGGTCGTGATCGAGGGACCGCGCTTCTCCTCCCGCGCGGAGTCGAAGTGGCACGCGGCGCAGGGCTGGTCGGTGGTCGGCATGACGGGCCACCCCGAGGCGGTGCTCGCCCGCGAACTCGAGCTCTGCTACACGTCGCTGGCCCTGGTCACGGACCTGGACGCGGGCACGGAAGCGGGTGAGGGCGTGTCCCACTCGGAGGTCATGCGGGTGTTCTCGCAGAACGTGGGACGGCTGCGCGAGGTGCTGTTCGACACCGTCCGCGCACTCCCGGAGACGGGCGGGCGGAACTGCCTGTGCACGACGGCGCACGACGGCTGGGACCTGGGGATCGACCTGCCGTAGTCGGCGGGGCGGCGTGGCCCGTGGGCGGCGGCGTGACCCGCGGGCGCCGGTCCGCGGTCCACGGGCGGCGGTCCGCTCCGGCGCGACGCCTCGGGTGGCGGTCAATCTGGCCGGACAACCCGCGCGGTCAGCTCTCCGGCGCGGCGCCCGCGCGGGTGGCGGAGTTGTCCACAACCGGCGGGTAGTGCACAGGCCCCAGCGGGATCGTGCGGGGGCGGGCACCGTGGAGGGACCGACAACGGCTTCGGCCCCTCCCGACAGGCGGTGATCGCCATGCCTCCGACCTCCTCCCGGCCTCCTCTCGCCGCTCCCTCTCCTCACGTCACTCCGCCCGCTTCTCACACGCCTGTGCCCCCGCCCGCCCGCTCCGCTCCCCCGGTCCGCGACATTCCGGGGTTCGGGCCGGTACGGGTGCCTGCTCAGGGGCGGCATCGGCACCGGCTGCGACGGGCGGTGCGGGGACGGCGCGCGCCGGTGGCCGCCGCCGTCCTGGCAGTGGCCGCCGCCGCGCTGGCGGTCGCGGCCCCGCGGGGCGACGGAGCCGCACGGGACGGTGCCGAACGCGTCACAGCCTCCGGGGCGGCACCGGGCCGCCAGGTCGCGGTGGGCGACCCGTCCGGGCCGCGCCGACCGCGCCCCGAGCGACGGCCGGGCGACGTGGTCGCGGCGCCGGTCCGGATCGCGGACGCGGCGGCGGCACGGCTGCTGCGTCCCGGGGACCGGGTGGACGTGCTGGCGGCGGCGGGCTCGAAGGCGACCGTGATCGCGCGGGGCGCCCGGGTCGCGAAGGTGCCCGGAAGTCCGCGGAGCGCGGCGGGCGAGGTGACCCTGGACGACGAGGCGACGGGCGGCAGCGACGGCGCTCTGGTCGTGCTGACGGTGCCGCGGACGACCGCGACGGCGCTGGCCGGCGCTTCGGTCACCTCCCGGCTGGCGGTGACGTTGTGGTGAGTCGGATCGTTGTGGTGAGTCGGATCATCGAATCGTCACTTCGCGTTCCCTTGGAGTGGCTGCACCGCCGCCGAGCGCCGCTCTACCCTGCCTTACGCTCCGGAACGAGTTGTTCCGATCGGGGCGTGGAGAGAAAGAGGCAGCGGGTTGGCCGGCGAGAAGAAGAACGTCCTGGAAGGCTTCAAGACCTTCCTGATGCGCGGCAACGTGATCGATCTGGCCGTCGCGGTCGTGATCGGTGCCGCGTTCACCTCTGTGGTGAACAGCCTGGTGAAGGGCGTGATCAATCCTGTCATCGGCGCCTTCGGCACCAAGGACCTGGAGAGGTACCGCTCCTGCATCAAGGGCACCTGCAAGACCAACGCGGCCGGGGACGTCATCAGCGGCGTCCCGATCCTGTGGGGCACGGTGCTCAGCGCGGTGCTCACCTTCCTGATCACCGCGGCCGTCGTGTACTTCCTGATGGTGCTGCCGATGTCGCGCTACCTGGCGCGCAAGGCCGCCAAGGAGGAGAAGGCGGAGGAGGCACACGCCGAGGCGGAGGCCGAGGAGATCGCGCTGCTCCGGGAGATCCGCGACGCACTGATCGCACAGCGCGGCACGGGCCCCGGACCTTCCGGCCCTGGTTCCGACTCCGGCTCTACAGGTGGTGGGGCGGCTTCTCGTCCAGGAAGCGACTGAGGTCGGCGGCGCCATCGGCGCCGCCGGGGGCCCGCTCTCCCCATCCCTGGTCCGTATCATCCGAGGACTGTTGCGCGAGAGGATCATCGAAGATCAGCGCGGCGGCCGGATCGCGCGGTCCAGAGGCGGGGGCGGTACTCATACCCCCAGGGTACGACCGCTCCGGCTCAGCGCAGCGCCTCGTGCCACCACAGGTCCCGGCCCGGCCGCCACGCCACCGGGCGGGCGGCCCGGTGCACGACGAGGACGTTCCGTACGCCGGGGCAACCGGCCAGGGCGCGGTCCATGACCGGCTTCATCGGCCGCAACTCACCGGCCACGTGGTCGGCGTCCGCGGTGATCACCACGGCGGCATCCAACGCGCCCAGCCGCTCACGCAGTTCGTGTGCCTGGAGCCCGACCGGCAGGCTGGAGCGCACGGCGTCCATCTGGCCGCAGGCGAGGGTGGCGATGATGGACTCGGGGACGAGTGGCAGATGCACCGCCACCCGGTCCCCGGCCCGCACCCCGAGCCGGGTCAGAGCAGCCGCCGCCCGAGCCGCCTGGTCCAACAGCTCGTCGTGCGTCAGCTCCTCGGTGCAGTCCGGCTCGCTGATCCAGCGGAGTGCGACCCGCGCGGCCTGCCGGGCGGCGGCGGCGAGTGTCTGCGCCCCTTCCGTCCGAGCGGGAGGGGCCACGGTCAACGTCCGGCGGACGGGGTCAGTCTGCATGCCGCAGAGCCTGGTCCACGGCGATCAACGTCCGCTCAACGTCGGATATACGTCGCGCCGAACAGCCGGATACCCGATCATTTTCACCAGAGCTGGCATATCTCTCGATTCCATACCGTGACGGCAGCCCGGCCCACGCCGTCGGCCGCCCGAACGGCAGGCACACAGGGACGTAGGCCGATGAGTGACGATCAGCCCCTCGGCGCCGGGCATGCCCGGCCCGCCCCGCCGCTGCGCCAGATGACGGCACGGGACCGGGAGGAGCGCCATCGGGCGGCCACCCCGCTGGAGCTCTTCTTCGATCTGTGCTTCGTCGTCGCCGTCGCCCAGGCGGGGGCCCAGCTGGTGCACTCGGTGGCCGAGGCGCACACGGGCAGCGGGATCGCGGGCTATGCCATGGTCTTCTTCGCCGTGTGGTGGGCCTGGATGAACTTCTCGTGGTTCGCCTCGGCCTACGACACCGACGACGTGCCCTACCGGGTCGTCACGCTGATCCAGATCGCGGGGGTGCTGATCCTCGCGGCCGGGGTCGAGCGGGCCTTCGAGGACCATGACTTCGCGGTGGTGTGGTTCGGCTATCTGGTGATGCGGCTGGCCATGGTCACCCACTGGCTGCGGGCCGCGTCAGGCAGCACCGGCGACGAGCGCCGCACGGCCGTCCGGTACGCGCTGGGGGTGGCGGTCTGCCAGGTCGGCTGGCTCGGGCTGCTGGTGCTGCCGGAGGGCGGCAGGCCGTGGGCGTTCCTGGTCATGGCGCTGGCCGAGTTGGCCGTTCCCCCGTTGGCCGAGCGGTCCTACCGGACGGCGTGGCACCGGCATCACATCGCGGAGCGGTACGGGCTGTTCACCATCATCGTCCTGGGCGAGACCGTCGCGGCCGCGACGGTAGCGGTGCAGTCGGCGGTGGAGGACTCGGAGGAGCTGAGCGACCTGCTGCCGATCGCCGGCGGCGGACTGCTGATCGTGTTCGCGGCCTGGTGGATCTACTTCGCGGTGCCGATCCACGAACACCTGGCGTCCAACAGGCAGGCGTTCGCGTGGGGTTACGGCCACTATCTCGTCTTCGGCTCCGCCGCGGCGATCGGCGCGGGGATCGAGGTCGCCGTGGAGCAGTCGGTCGGCAAGGCGCACATCTCGACGGCCGCCGCGTCCGCCGCCGTCACGGTGCCCAGCGCGCTCTTCCTGTTCACCGTGTGGCTGCTGCACGCCCGCCACTTCAAACGGGGGGCCGGCCAGCTGACACTGCCGGTCGCGTCCACAGCCGTACTGGCCTGCACCTGGGCGGGGGACGCGGCGGTACCGGCCGCCGGGCTGGTGTGCGCGGCCACCGTCGCCGTCGGTGTCACCATCACCGCCCGGCAGCAGCGGGCCCATGCCTGACAGCGCGCGGCCCGGCGGGCGGCCGGAGAGACCGCCCGATACGCCGCCGGAACCACCACCCGGCACACAGCCGGAACCACCACCCGGTGCGCAGCCTGAACCACCGCCCGGTGCACCGTCAGGGCCCCGCCCCGGGGCCCGGGACGCGCTGACCGACGTCCCGGGGCTGCGCGTCGGGCACGTGCAGCGCGTCGGCGGCGGCTGGCTGACCGGCACCACGGTGGTGCTGGCGCCGCACGGCGGCGTGATCGCCGCGGTCGACGTGCGGGGCGGCGCGCCCGGCACCCGCGAGACCGACGCCCTGGATCCCCGGAACCTGGTGCCGCGCATCGACGCCGTCGTCCTGACCGGCGGCAGCTCGTTCGGGCTGGACGCGGCGTCCGGAGTGGCCGGCTGGCTGGAGGACCAGGGGCGCGGCTTCCGGGTCGGCCCGCACCCGGCGCAGGTCGTCCCGGTGGTCCCCACCGCCGTCCTGTTCGACCTGGGCCGAGGCGGTGACTGGCGGGCCCGGCCGGACGCCGCCCTGGGCCGGGCCGCCGCCCAGGCCGCCGCCGATACGGAGCCGGGCGCGCCGGTCGCGCGCGGCGGAGTCGGGGCGGGCACGGGCGCGGTGGCGGGCGGCCTCAAGGGCGGAGTCGGGTCGGCGAGCGTGGTGCTGCCGTCCGGCACCACGGTGGCGGCACTGGTCGCGGTGAACGCGGCGGGATCGGTGCTGGACCCGCTGACGGGCACGCTGTACGGCCAGGCGTACGCGTGGGGCTGGGGCCCGGGGTACGGGGGCGGGGCGGGGGGAGGGGAGGGGGCGGGGGGAGGGGGCTCCCCTATCGCCCGGACGCCGCCGCGCACGCCGAGGCGCTGCGCCGCCTGGAGGAGGCACGGGCCGAGTCGCTGCGCCGCCTGGCCGCCACCGCGACTCCGTCGTACAACAGCACCCTGGCAGTGGTCGCCACCGACGCCGCGCTCACCCGCGCCCAGGCGCAGAAGCTCGCGGGCACGGCGCACGACGGTCTCGCGCGCGCCGTTCGGCCGGTGCACCTGCTGTCGGACGGGGACATCGTGTTCGCCCTGTCGACGACCACCCGTCCGCTGCTGCCGGAGGGCGCGGGGAACACGGGCGCGCCGGAGTTCGAGGTGCACCGGATCGCGGCGGCCCTGGACGAGGTGCTGGCGGCGGGCCCGGACGTCCTCACCCGCGCCGTGGTGGACGCGGTGCTGGCCGCCGGGGGCGTGGACGGGCCCGGCGGGGTCTTCCCGTCGTACCGCGACCTGTATCCCGGCTGTCCGGTCCCGCCCGGACGCGGTCACCGTCCAACGTGAAACTGGACGTCGCCCAACGGGACGCCTCACGCCGCCACGTGACGCCCCACGCCCCTTCAACGCGACGTCCGAATGCCGCCGGATTCCCCACCCGCGCCGCTCCAAGATCGAGTCATGTCCCCGGTCTTCGCAATCGAGAGGCGAACGAACATGGCAGCACTGGACGGCAAGGCGGCGCTGGTCACCGGCGGCAGCCGCGGTATCGGCGCGGCGGTGGCCCTGCGCCTCGCCCAGGACGGCGCCGACGTCGCGCTGACGTATCACAGCGATGCCGACGCGGCGGCGAAAGTCGTCGACGGCATCAAGGCCCTGGGCCGCCGCGCGTGGTCCGTACGTGCGGACAGCTCCGACCCGGAGGCGGTGCGGGCCGCCGTGGCCGGTGCCGCGGCGGAGTTCGGACGGCTGGACATCCTGGTCAACAACGCGGGCACCGGAGTGATGGGCCCGGTCGGCGATCTGTCGCTGGAGGATGTCGACCGCGTCCTGGCGGTCAATGTCCGCGCCCCGTTCCTGGCGGCCCAGGCCGCGGCCGGGCTGCTGCCCGAGGGCGGCCGCGTCATCGGCATCGGCAGTTGCATGGCCGAGCGCGTCACGTTCCCCGGCGGCTCCCTGTATGCGATGAGCAAGAGCGCGCTGACCGGCCTGACCAAGGCGCTCGCCCGCGAGCTCGGCCCGCGCGGCATCAACGTCAACCTGGTCCACCCCGGGCCGATCGACACCGACATGAACCCGGCCGACGGCGAGAGCGCCGCCATGCAGAGCGGCCTCACCGCGCTCGGCCGCTACGGACAGCCGTGGGAGGTCGCGGCGACCGTCGCACACCTGGCGGGCGACGGCGGCCGGTACATCACCGGGGCCTCCATAGCGGTCGACGGCGGCTTCGCGGCCTGAGCGGCGACAGCGGCAGAGGTAACAGCAGGAGAGGGAGAGGTAGGTGGCAGTGTGGGAGCCCCGGCGCTGGGGGGGAGTTGCGCCGGGGCTCGTCTTTGGGTGACGGAGCGGCCTCCGTCAGGCGGCGGCGTCGAAGCCGGTGTCGCGCGCCATCTTCTTCAGCTCCAGCAGTGCGTGCTTCTCGATCTGCCGGATCCGCTCGCGGGTCAGGCCGTGCTCCTTGCCGACCTCGGTCAGAGTCCGCTCGCGCCCGTCGCTGATCCCGTAACGGGCCTTGATGATCGACGCGGTGCGGTCGTCAAGCCGTCCGATGAGGTTCTCCAGCCCCTCGCTGCGCAGCAGCGTCAGCACGGACTGCTCGGGCGAGACCGCCGAGGTGTCCTCCAGCAGGTCGCCGAACTGGGTCTCGCCCTCGTCGTCCACCGACATGTTGAGGCTGACCGGGTCCCGTGCCCAGTCGAGCACGTCGGAGACGCGCTCCGTGCTGCTCCCCAGCTCAGCGGCGATCTCCGCGTGCTCGGGCTCGCGTCCGTGCTCGCGGTTGAACTCGCGCTGCACCCGGCGGATCCTGCCGAGCTCCTCCACCAGGTGGACGGGAAGCCGGATGGTGCGGGACTGGTCGGCGATCGAGCGGGTGATGGCCTGACGGATCCACCACGTGGCGTACGTGGAGAACTTGAAACCCTTGGCGTAGTCGAACTTCTCGACCGCGCGGACCAGACCGGCGTTGCCCTCCTGGATCAGGTCGAGCAGCGGAAGCCCGCTGCGCGGGTAGCGGCGTGCGACCGCCACCACCAGACGCAGGTTGGAACGGATGAAGATGTCCTTCGCGCGGGCGCCTTCGGCGGCTATCGCCTCCAGCTCCTCGCGGCTCGCGCCTGCAGCAGCGTCGGAGTCGCTGATCTCGCCGTCCAGGATCTGCTGGGCGTAGACCCCGGACTCGATGACCTGGGACAGCTCGACCTCCCGCGCCGCGTCCAGAAGCGGGGTGCGGGCTATCTCGTCGAGATACATACCGACCAGGTCGCGATCGGCGATCTCCCCGCTCGCGGCGCGAACACTGCTGCCCCCGTCAGCACCGCTGGTGCTGGCCTGACGACGGGCGACGGCACGGGTTGCCATGCGTGGTGCTCCCTTGCGGTGAGTCGGTCGCTGGACAGTGGACGGAACGCCTTACGGGTGCCCCGTTCGATGGAAACAACGACTGGAATCCGGACAGAATTCCCTCGCCACCCACCTGTTTTCGTGATCATGCAGTACCCTGCCCCGCCGCACCCGGGGCGCGCAGCGGTGCGGGTCCTGGACGTGCAGGTCAGACCCGGTGGGGAAGGCGCCGTCCGTGGCCGCTCTCCCACCGGTGAAGACGGCTCGCGCCCGCTCCTGGTTGCCTGGGGCGCCGATGTCGGCCGGGCCGCGCAGAGGCGCCCGGCCGCCCCAGAGGCTCGGCTGATCGAGTTGCCGTCGCGGGCGGACGGGTGTGACCTGTTGGTCAGGGCACCCGGCCTGTCGGCCAGGGCACCCGGAGGAAGGAGCCTGCCATGAACGCGCACGCCGCCGCTCCGTCTCACCGCTTCCGCTTCCATCTCCCGACCGCGGGCGCGCTTCCGGCCACCTTCGGGATGGCCTTCGGCGCCTGGATCGGCTGGCTGGAGCACAAGCACGGCACGTCCATGGGATGGGCGGAGGTGCACGGCCTGCTGGCAGCCGCCGTGATGGCCGGGCTCTGCCAGCTTGTCGGCGCACTCCAGCGGAGTCCCAAGGCCATCACGGAGCTCAAGGCCGTGGCGTACGGGTCCGTGTTCGGCGCGGCGGTGGGCTACGGATACGGCTCCATGGGAGCGACGACCCTGGCGGCCTCGCTGAAGGGGCTCATCTTCGGCACGATCATGGGCGGGATCGCCTTCTACCTCTTCCACACGCATGAGCCGTCCCGCAGGACGGACGCTGTCGCCTCCGCGTCGATCCCCCCGATCGTGCTGATGGGGACCCCGGTCGGCCCGGCGCAACCCGCGGCCAAAGGCGCCCTGGAACCCTCGAAATCCGCCCCTCCGGATTCGTCGTCCCGCGCCCTGCCGGAATCTCCGGAGCAGCCGGGCGGCACGCGGCCGTAATCCCGCGCACCTTCCGGTGCCGCGACCGCGGTCCTAGGCCGCAGGGCCCGCCAGGTTCGGCCCCCGGCCCGTTCTCCCGGCCGGGGGCCACGCCTAGCGTCGGCCCATGACCCCACCGCAGCAGCAAGGACAGGAACAGCGGCAGGAACAGGAACAGGGACAAGTACGGGGACGGGACCGAGAGCGCACCGCGACCGGTGCGCTGGACGAGGCACTGGAAAGACTGCACTCCCGGGGCCCGGAACGGCTGGGGCGGCTCACCAACCACGCCCCGATGGCCGTCGAGGCGCTGACGGCGCACGGCCACAGCGAGCGCGTGCACCGCTGGCTGGATCTGTACGCCCGCAAGCTGGAGGACTTCCCCGCCGCCACGGGCGTCCCCGTCACCAACGCCACCTGGCGCTCCGCGCTGGGCGATCCGCGCCGCGCAGGGGACTGGATCGGCTACTTCACGCGCACCATCGCCGAGCGTCCCTGGCGGGATGTGCTCATCGAGTGGTGGCCGCGGCTGCTGCCGGGGATCGCGGGCGGTTCCACGCACCCGGTGATCCGGGTCGGTCACGCCGTACGGACCTTGCTGCGATACGGCGAGACCGCCCCGCGCCGTACCGAGCTGGCCCACGGCCTCGGCTACTGGGCGGCCCGGCACCACCCGCTGCCCGGGGCCGCCGCCCCGGCGGGATCGGCGGCCCCGGGGACGGCGCTGTGGTCCGTACCGGCCGTGCCCGTCCAGGAAGGCGGGCTGCCCGACCGGTTGGCGCAGTTGGAGGCGCTGCCCGCGTGGACCGCCGCCACCGCCGCGCTGCGGCCGCCGACCGGGCCCGAGGACGCGCGTGAGGGGCTGGCCGCGCTGGTGGCGGCGGCCACGCACCGCTACGCGGCCCAGGCCGAGGCGGAACCGATCATGCTCGTGCATGCCGTGACGGCTCCGAACGCCGTTCTGCGCACGCTCCCCGCGCTGCCGCGCGCGCTGTGGGTGCCGAGCCTGGGTGCGGCGTGGGCGGCGAGCGCGGCGGTGACGGCGGCGTACGCTCCCGGACCGCCGGGCGAGAGGGACGAGGAGTACGCGGCGTACGCTCCCGGGCCGCCGAACAGGGCGGACGGGGAGTACGGGGAGTACGCGGACGGGGAGTTCGGGGAGCACGAGGGGGGCGGTCTGGCCGAGGCATTCGCGCGGGCGGTCGAGCACGGCGACGAGCACGCGATCAAGCTGGCGGACAGCGCGCTCGATGTCGCCCGCGCGACCGGCTCCCCGGCGGCGTCGGCGGCGTCGGCGGCCGTGACGCGCGCCTGCGCGTTGATCACTCCCCTGCGCTGACGGCCTCTCCTCCGCCCGGTCCGTCCGGGCCTCAGGCCCTCAGGCCCTCAGCCGAACTGGACCGACCGCTTCGCCAGCCCCATCCAGTAGCCGTCGATCACCGACCGCTGGCTGCCGAGGTCGTTCTCGGCGGCGCCGAGCGTGACGAACAGCGGCGCGAAGTGCTCGGTGCGCGGGTGGGCGAGCCGTCCGGCCGGGGCGGCCTGCGTGAAGTCGAGCAGGGCGTCGACGTCGCCGCCGTCCAGCGCCCGCCGCCCCCAGTCGTCGAACTCGGCCGACCAGCTCGGCACCCCGCCTCCGGACTGCCGGAGGGCGGCCAGGTTGTGGGTGAAGAAGCCGCTGCCCACGATGAGCACGCCCTCGTCCCTGAGCGGTGCGAGCTTGCGACCGATGGCCATCAGGCGCTGGGGGTCGAGCGTGGGCATGGACACCTGGAGTACGGGGATATCGGCGGCCGGGAACATCTCGACGAGCGGTACGTACGCGCCGTGATCGAGGCCGCGGTCCGGGATGTCCTGCACCGGCGTGCCCGCCGCGCGGAGGGACTTGGTCACCCGCTCGGCGAGTTCGGGGGCGCCGGGCGCGGCGTACCGCACCTGGTAGTAGTGCTCGGGGAAGCCCCAGAAGTCGTGGACGAGTGGCACGGTGCGGGTGGCGCCGATGGCCAGCGGCGCCTCCTCCCAGTGCGCGGAGATCATCAGGATGGCCGTGGGCCGGGGCAGAGCGGCCGACCAGGCGGAGAGCTGGCCCGGCCAGACGGGGTCGTCGGCGAGCGGCGGGGCGCCGTGGCTGAGGTAGAGCGCGGGCATACGGCCTGACGTCGGAGCGGGGGCGGTGGAGGAGGACATGGAGCGGCTCTCCGATCAGTTACTTGAACTCTCAAGCTCACCGAGGCCCACCATATCGACCAATTGTTTAATCTTCAAGAAGCCGTCCGTACACTGGCACTGTGGAAGCCAAGAAGACCGACCCCGCAGATCAGCCCCGCTGGCTCAGCGATGAGGAGCAGCGCACCTGGCGGGCCTATCTGCACGCCACCACACTGCTCGAGGACCATCTCGACCGTCAGCTGCAGCGGGACGCGGGCATGCCGCACATCTATTACGCGCTGCTGATCCAGCTCTCGGAGGCGCCGCGTCGGCGACTGCGGATGACCGTCCTCGCCCAGCAGACGAAGATCACCCGCTCCCGGCTGTCGCATGCCATCGCCCGGCTGGAGAGAAACGGCTGGGTGCGCCGGGAGGACTGCGCGTCCGACAGACGCGGTCAGAACGCGGTGCTCACGGACGAGGGGTACGAGGTGCTGCGGCAGACCGCGCCCGGGCATGTCGCCGCGGTGCGCTCGGCGATATTCGACCGGCTGACCCCGGAGCAGGTCGCCCGACTCGGCGAGATCTGCGCCATCGTGGCCGAGGGGCTGCAACCGGAGGGCGCGGATCTGCCCTGGCTGCGCTGACCGTCCGGCCGGCCCGTCCGACCGGCCCGCTCGGCACCTCCACCGCACACGGACGACGAACGGGACGGCCCCGGCTCCGCGCATCGCGGGGCCGGGGCCGTCCCGTCGCTCTCCCTCCGGAGTGCCGGAGGCCGGTCAGTGCGCCATCACCGGGATCGGCGCGTCCTGCCCCTCACCGTCACCGGAGCCGGCGACGGTCTGACCGAGGTCCGGCCGCCCGGCGTTGATGAAGACCACCACGACCGCCGCGGCGAACAGCAGGATGCCGACCGCCCACCAGATGGCGACCGAGAAGCCGTGCACCATCGCCTGGGCCTGCATCAGCTCGGCCGCCTTGGCGCCGTCCGCGGGCGACTTGCCGAACGCGGCCTCGACGGCGCCCTTGTGCGAGCTGGCGTACGCGGTGGTGGCGCTGGTCGCGATGGTGCTGAGCAGCGCGGTGCCGATGGCGCCGCCCACCTGCTGCGAGGTGTTGACCATGGCCGAGGCGACGCCCGCGTCCTGCGGCTGCACCCCGTGTGTGGCCAGGCTCATGGCCGGCATGAACGCCGTACCCATACCGAGGCCCATGATCAGGAACGCCGGGAGGATCAGCGCGGGGTAGGAGGTGTCGAGGTCGATCTGGGTCAGCATCAGCATGCCGACGGCGGCGGCCAGGAAGCCCGGCGCCATCAGCAGTCGCGGCGCGACCCGGGTCATCAGCCGGGTACCGATCTGGGTCGAGCCGATGATCATGCCCACGATCATCGGGAGGAAGGCCAGACCGGTCTTGACCGGGCTGTAGCCCCGAAGGTTCTGCAGGTAGAAGGTCAGGAACAGGAACAGGCCGAACATGCCGATGATCGCCAGACCCAGCGACGCGTAGGCGCCGCCGCGGTTCCGCTCGGTGACCACGCGCAGCGGCAGCAGCGGGGCCTTGACCGTGGACTCGACGAACACGAAGGCGATCAGCAGCAGACCGGAGGCGACGAACATGCCGATGGTGAGGCCGTCGGACCAGCCCTCCTCGGCCGCGCGGGTGAAGCCGTACACCAGGGCGACCAGGCCGGTGGTGGCCAGGATGACGCCGGGGATGTCGAGCTTGGCGGGGTTACGGCTCTCCGAGGGCTCGCGAATGACGAGGATGGCGCCGGCAGCCGCGATGACCGCGAACGGGATGTTGACGAAGAAGGTCCAGCGCCAGTTCATGTACTGGGTGAGGACACCGCCGAGGATGAGGCCCACGGCGCCGCCACCACCGGCGATGGCACCGAAGATGCCGAACGCCTTGGCGCGCTCCTTGGTGTCGGTGAACATCACCGCGAGCAGCGAGAGCGCGGCCGGGGCGAGCATCGCGCCGAACACGCCCTGGAGGGCGCGGGAGCCGAAGAGCATAGCGGGGTTCACCGCGGCGCCACCGAGCGCGGAGGCGGCGGCGAAGCCGGCCAGACCGACGATGAAGGTCTGCTTGCGGCCCCACAGGTCGGCGAGCCGGCCGCCGAAGAGCAGCAGGCCACCAAAGGCGAGCGCGTAAGCGGTGATGACCCACTGCTTGCTGGCCTCGGATATGTCGAGGGCGTCCTGGGCGTGGGGCAACGCGATGTTCACGATCGTCGCGTCGAGCACGACCATGAGCTGGGCCAGGGCGATGAATATCAGCGCTTTCCAGCGCCGCGGGTCGAGTTGGGGAGCCGTTTCAGGCATGGGTGGGCCTACCTAGCGGTGCGGAGAGTGAAAACGGGACGGTAAGTCTGGAACGCGAGGGCGGGCGGGCTACGGGACGGATCGCCCGGATCCGGTCATGACTGCTGGCGTCGCAGGTCCTCCAAGGTCGCGGCGGAGCCGGAGAGTTCGGAGCGCGCCGGCGTCATCAGGCCGTCCAGGAACAGCTGGAGATGCCGGTGCACGAATCGGTCGAAGTTCATACAGCCGCCCCCAGGCTCCTCCCCCGGACTTCGTCCGGGAGGTGCCCCCAGGCGGGACCCCCAACCCGGCAGCGGTCTGGTGAGCTGGGTCAGGGCGACCATCAGGTCACCGACGTCGATGTCGGTGCGCAGCTGGCCGGTGTCGCGCGCGCTCCGCATGAGCGCCTCGATGGCGGCCTCGAGCCGCCCCTTGGCGGCTACATGGTCGGGGTGCTCTCTGTCGATCCCGTCGGAGAGGAGCGGGCACAGGGCTCCGATGCGCTCGTCCGCCGCCGCGTGCACGAAACGCCGCAGCGCCTGGAAGGCATCGCTCTCCTCAGCTCGGGCCGCCTCGGCCTGGTCCGCGATGCGGCCCATGACCGAGAGGGTGACATGGTGGATCAACTCGCGACGGTCCGCGAAGTGCCGATAGATCGTGGCATTCCCGACGCCCGCTCGTCGAGCGATTTCATCGAGGGGGACCTCCGCCCCGTACTCGACGAGCACCTCGCGGGCGGCCGCGATGATCCGCTCCCGGTTGCGCAGCGCGTCCGCGCGCAGCCGGGGCTGCGCGGCCTTGGCACCCGCCTTGGCGGTCGCGGCGGCGGCCGTCTTGGCGGCGACCCGGGCGGCGTTCCTGTCGGCGGCGGCCTTGGCAGCCTTGCCGGTTCCCGCTGCCTCGGCGGCGCTTCCGGCAACACCCTGTGCGGCGTTCCCGGTGGTGCTGGCGGCCACGAGCGGCACTCCTTCCCCCACGTTCGTATGCGGATGCCCGGATGCTTCGGGCATCCGGCCGTCACGCATATCTCGTCTGTCTTGTCGCGGTGTCCGGCTTCCGGGGAGCGATTCCCCGTTTCGCCGAACACTTGTCTAAACGGGGAGACCATCCCCGGATATTTCACGGCGGCCGTGTGACGTGCATCACGATCGCGTGGCGCGGGGTTTCACACCTTCCCGGCCGGGACGTCCCCCGCATGGGCCGGGATCGCCACCCGTTCGGCCGCGCCGCACGGGCACCGCCTCCCCGCCGCCCGCACCGTGGTCGGCAATGAGGAACCAACGCCCACGAGGCCCGCGAATACGCCGCCGGCGAATACGTCGGCCCCGGAACCCCCGGGGCCGGATATCCGCCCGCCGCACCGCGCTCGCCGCCACCGCCACCCTCGTCCTGGCCGTCTGCGCGCCTGCGGCTTCCAACGGCGCACGGGCCGGACCGCCGGCCGCCCGCGCCCCCGCCCTGCCGGGGTCCGCCACCCCCGACGACGGCCTGTCGTGCACACTCGCCCCCGGACCGGACACCCGGATGTCGGAGGGCATGCCCACCGCGCCGGGCTACAGCCGCAGCACCGGCACCGTCCACGCCCTCACCCTCATGATCGACTTCCCCGACACGCCGGGTGAGGGGACGGCGCGGCAGCGCTTCGCGGAGTTCTTCCCGCGGACCGCGCAGTGGTTCGCCCGCGGTTCCTACGGCCGGCTGGACTACCGGCCGGCGGCACCGGTCGACCGCTGGCTACGGATGCCGCACACCTTCCGCTCATACGGCATCGAGCGCGGCAGCACCTTCGAGCCCGGCTACCGCAAGCTGCTCCGCGACATCGCGCGGGCCGCCGACCCGCTGGTCGACTTCCGCCGCTACGACCTGGTCAACGTGCTGATCACGCCCAATGCCGGACCGCCCGCCGCGCACACGGTCCTGTCGGTGACCTTCGCCGGGAACCGGGAGGCGCCCCGCGCCGACGGCGTCCCACTCGCCAACGTCTCCTTCATCTACAGCCGCCAGGACGACGGCACCGGCTCCTTCGCCGCCAACGGCTACCGCGTCCTGCCGCACGAGAACGGCCACACCTTCGGCCTCCCCGACCTCTATACGGCGCAGGGCGCGGACCACGCCGGTCACTGGGACGTGATGAGCGAGGACTGGGGCGCGGGCAACGACGTGTTCGCCTGGCACAAGTGGAAGCTCGGCTGGCTGACCGAGGATCAGGTGGAGTGCGCCGCCCGGCCGGGTGACTCGACCTACGCCATCAGCCCGCTCGGGCGCCCCGGCGGCGGCACCAAGCTGGTCTTCGTCCCCGCATCGGACTCCGCGGGCTACGCGATCGAGGTCCGTACGAACGAGGGGAACGACGAGGGCGTCTGCCGGCCGGGCGTCCTGATCTCCCGGCTGGACACCCGGGCCGACTCGGGCGAGGGCCCGATCACCGTCATGGACGCCACGCCGGACAGCGGCGGCTGCACCCGGCAGCCGAACGTGCACCCGGAGCTGAGCGACGCCGCGTACCGCTCAGGTGGGCACCTGGACGACCGCGAACACGGGCTCCGGATCACCGTGACGGGACAGGACGCGGGCGGCGGCTACCGGGTGAAGGTCACGCGCTCCGCATGACACACGCCGCCGGTGCCCGCATGACGCGCGCCGCCGATGCCCGCATGACACGCGCCGCCGGTGTCCGCATGACACACGCTGTCGGTATCCGTCTGACACACGCCGCCGGTGAGGGTTCCGCTCACACCTCGGCCCAATGACGGCGGCCGAGGCTGATCAGGCGCAGCTGCCGCCGGGCGACCCGCGCGATCCGCCGCTCGGCCTCCGCCTCGCCCCCGCCTCCAGGAACGCCGTCGCCGTCATCACCATGTGGTCGACGTACAGCTCCGCGAGCATCTGGACGTCCTCGGCGCTCCAGCCCTCGGCGACCAGCGGGCCGGCGAACACCTCCGCGACCTCGTCGGCGAACCTGCCGAGCTGCGCCGCGATGGCCTCCCGCACCGGGCGTACGCCGCCGTGCCGTTCGCGGGCGATGAAACGGACGTGGGCGGAGTGGTGGCGTACGTGCTCGGCGACGACCGCCACCGTGGCGTCGATCCGCTCGTCGTCCCCGTTCTGCTCGGCGAGTATGGCGCGCACCATGCCGTGCAGGCTGCCGAGTGCCTCCTCCACCAGCGCGACGCCGAGGTCGGCCATGTCCCGGAAGTGCCGGTAGAAGGCGGCCGGGGCGACGCCCACGACGCGGGTCACCTCGCGCAGCCCCAGGCTGCTCAGGCTCTGGTCCTCCAGGAGTCGCAGGGCTGCATCGAGGAGTGCCTGCCGGGTCTTCTGTTTCTGGGCCTGCCGGACCCCGAGCGTGTGACTCATGTCATTCAGTAAACAACCGTTCTCTCACTTTGGCCAGCGTAGGATGGAGATGTCAGTGAACAGTTGTCATCCCAACTGTTCACTCAACCGAAACACGCAGGCCATCCGCATCCGAGAAAGGCCGCACATGATCTTCCTCGTCGCAGCTCTCCTCCTGATGGGAATCCTCCTGGGCGCGGCGGCACACACCCCGCTCCCGGTGTTCCTCGCGGCCTCGGCCGTCATCGGCACCTGGCTGCTCGTCTTCTTCCTCCGCGAACGGCTCGCACAGAACGCGCGGACCGCACCGAACGCGCAGACCGCCACGCAGACCGCGCAGAAAAGGAGCTGACCGATGAGCACCACGAGTCCGGCCGCCTGGCGCCGCACCGACGCCGACGGCATGGCCGTCGCCTCGTTCGTCATGGGCCTGATCGGCCTTCTGCTGTTCAACCTGGTCTTCGGGCCGTGCGCGATCATCCTCGGCGGCCTCGCGCTGGCCCGCGGCACCGGGCGCCGCGGCCGGGCCCTGCTCGGCATCACGCTGGGCGCGGCCGACCTCCTCGTACTCGCCGCCCTGGTGACGGCCGATCAGTCGGTCATCTGGCAGTTCGGGGGCTGATTCCCGGCGGGTCGCGCAGCGGAGTCGCGCAGCGGAGTCACGGCGGGAGGGGCCCCCGCCACTGGACAACCAAGTTGGTTAGGCTAACCTAACCTCGAACTTGGTCCAGCGGCCGTCCCCGCGTCCGCATCGAACGAAAGACTCCCGCCATGCGCCCCTCCAGAGCCCTCTCCCTCTCCCGCCGCGGCCTGCTCGCCGCGGGCGGCGCCGTCGGCCTCGGCGCCCTGGTCACCGCCTGCGGCGACGACAAGGGCTCGAAGTCCGGCGGCGGTTCGGACAGCGGCAAGGGCGGCGCCTGGTCCTTCACCGACGACCGCAAGAAGACGGTGCGCCTGGACGGCACCCCGCAGCGGATCGTCGCCTACACCCCCGTGGCCGCCGCCCTGCACGACTTCGGCATCGACGACCAGATCGTCGGCGTCTTCGGCCCGACCAAGCTCCCGAACGGCAAGCCGGACCCGATGGCCGGCGACGTGGACGTCAACCGGGTGAAGATCCTGGGCAACGAGTACGACAAGTTCAGCATCGAGGAGTACGTCGGCCTCGAACCCCAGCTGCTCATCAGCAACATGTACGACCCGGGCGCCCTGTTCTACGTCCCCGAGGCCAGCAAGAAGAAGATCTTCAGCCTGGCCGACACCCTCGCCATCAGCACCGCCCGGGTCTCGATGCTGGAGCCCATCAAGCGCTACGCCGAACTGGCCGAGTCCCTCGGCGCCGACCTCAAGGCCAAGAAGGTCACCGACGCCAAGGCCCGCTTCGAGAAGGCCGCCGAGACGCTGCGCAAGACCGCCAAGTCCAGCCGGATCAGGGTCATGGCGTGCTCCGCCAACCCCGACCTGTTCTACGTCTCCAACCCCAAGGTCAATGCCGACCTCATCTACTTCCGCGAGCTCGGCGTGGACTTCGTGGTCCCCGAAAAGCTGGACGAGAACGGCTACTTCCAGTCCCTGAGCTGGGAGAACGCTGACCAGTACGACGCCGACCTGCTCCTCCTCGACAACCGCACCGGGACGCTGCAGCCCAAGGACCTCGCCTCCAAGCCCACGTGGAAGCAGCTGCCCGCCGTCAAGGCCGGACAGATCGCCTCGTGGAGCAGCGAGCCGCGCTTCAGCTACGCCGGTGCCGCCCCGCTCATCGAGTCCCTGACCAAGGCCATCCAGGACGCCAAGAAGGTCCGCTGACCGGCCGGGCCGGCGGACACTTCCCCGTCCGCCGGCCCGGACCACCCGGTTCCCGCGGGCCCCGGGCCCTCACCCCCGGCACGTGAAAGGAAGAGGCCTCTCTCATGACCACAGCAGAAGCCACCACCGAAGCCGCCACCGAAGCGGCAGCAGCCGCCGAAGCCGCAGAGGGCACCGAAGCCGCGGAGGCCGCCGAAGCAGCCCCGGCGCTTCCCTTCCGCTTCTTCGACGTCCACGTCGTACGGACGCGGCTCCTGGGCCGCTCCATGGTCCGGATCACGTTCGGTGGCCCGGAGCTGGCCGAGTTCGTCTCCGGCGGCCGCGACCAGCGGTTCAAACTCTTCCTTCCGCACCCCCACCAGGACGTGCCGCTGGTCCCCACGGAGGCCGGTGAGAACTGGTTCGCGGAGTACCGGGCTATGGACCCCGACGAGCGCGGCATCATGCGCTCGTACACCGTGCGCGCGCAGCGCCGCGACCCGGACGAGGTCGACGTCGACTTCGCGCTGCACGGCGCGGGTCCGGCGGCGGCCGAGGCCGGCGGACCGGCCTCCCGCTGGGCCGCCCGGGCCGAACCCGGCGACCGCGCCATCCTGCTCGGCCCGGTCGTCGCCGACAACGGCGGCGTGGACTTCCGCCCGCCGGCCGACACCGACTGGGTGCTGATCACCGGAGACGAGACCGCGCTGCCCGCCGTCGCGGGGATCCTCGAAGCGCTGCCGGAGGGCACCCCCGCGCGCGCGTGGATCGAGGTCCCGCACGCCGAGGACATCCAGCAGCTGCCCACCCCGGCCACCGCCGAGATCACCTGGCTGGTACGCGACCGGGCGACCGGCCGGCGCGACGGCCTGGTCCTGGACGCGGTCCGCGGCACGGACCTGCCCGAGGGGACGCCGTACGCGTGGATCGCCGGCGAGTCCGGCACCGTACGGGCGCTGCGCCGCCACCTCACCGGCGACCGCGGCTTCGACCGCACGCGCGTGATGTTCACGGGCTACTGGCGCCGGGGCGCCACCGAGGAGCAACTCGTCGAGGAGGCCGTGTCGGGCACCGCGCCCGCGGACGACTGACCTCCGACGGACGACTGACCCCATACCGACGGACGACCGACCCCGTACCGACGGACCTGAACGGCTGACCCCGTACCGACGGACAACTGACCTCGGACCGACAGACGACTGACCCCGTACCGACGGACGGCCGGCTCCCCGAACCACCAGCCCCCCACCTCTTCCTCCCCACAGGCACCCCTGGCCTCCCGGCGCTGCCGTGCCCACGCCCCCCACCACGGCACCGCCATGCCTTTTCCAGGGCCCCCGCCTCACTCACCCCACACCAGGGCGCCGCCACGCCCGCGCCCGGGCATCCCCATGCCCGAAATCAGAAAGGACCGACCGTGAGTCTCCTCGCGCAGACCGCTGAGGACGCCTCGACAGGCCCCGTACCCAGCGCGACGGACAGCAGGTCACACCTGTTCAACGACCGTACGGCGGAGCGCTACCGGCGCGTCCTGGCCGACGGTGCCGCGCTGGTCGCCGACACCGTCGCCGGCACCGGCCGCCCGTTCACCGGCGTCACCCCCGCCGAGCTGACCCCCCGCGTCGCCGGCATCGACCTCGACCAGCCGCTGGGCAGCGCGGCCGCCGCCCTGGACGAGCTGGAGGACGTCTATCTCCGGGACGCCGTCTACTTCCACCACCCGCGCTACCTGGCCCACCTCAACTGCCCCGTGGTGATCCCCGCGCTGCTCGGCGAGGCGGTCCTGTCCGCCGTCAACTCCTCCCTCGACACCTGGGACCAGAGCGCGGGCGGCACCCTCATCGAGCGGCGGCTGATCGACTGGACCGCCGACCGCATCGGGCTCGGCCCGGCCGCGGACGGCGTCTTCACCAGCGGCGGAACCCAGTCCAACTTCCAGGCCCTGCTGCTCGCCCGCGAGGAGGCGTGCGCCCGCGCGGTGGACCGCGCCCGTACGGCGGATGACGCCTCCGAGCCCCCCGCCCGGCACGAGATCCTTCCGCGACTGCGCGTCCTCGCCTCCGAGGCGAGCCACTTCAGCGTGCGGAAGTCCGCGAAACAGCTGGGGCTCGGCCCGGACGCCGTCATCGCCGTGGAGACCGACCGCGAACGGCGGATGCGGCCCGCCGCGCTCGCCCGCGAGCTGGACCGGTGCCGCCGCGACGGACTGATCGTGATGGCCGTCGTCGCCACCGCGGGCACCACCGACTTCGGTTCCATCGACCCGCTGCCGCGCATCGCCGACCTGTGCGCGTGGGCCGAGACCTGGTTCCACGTCGACGCCGCGTACGGCTGCGGGCTGCTCGCCTCCCGTACCCGGCGCCATCTGCTCGACGGCATCGAGCGCGCCGACTCGGTGACGGTCGACTACCACAAGTCCTTCTTCCAGCCGGTCAGTTCGAGCGCCGTTCTGGTCCGGGACGCGGCCACGCTGCGCCACGTCACGTACCACGCCGACTACCTCAACCCGGCGCGGATGGTCGAGCAGCGCATCCCCAACCAGGTCGACAAGTCCCTCCAGACCACCCGCCGCTTCGACGCGCTCAAGCTCTGGATGACGCTGCGCGTCATGGGCGCGGACGCGATCGGCGACCTCTTCGACGAGGTGGTCGACCGGGCGGCCGGCGGCTGGGAGCTGCTGGACCAGGACCCGCGCTTCGAGGTCGTGGTCAAGCCCCAGCTGAGCACGCTCGTCTTCCGCTACCTGCCCCCGAGCGGCCCGGCCCGTGCGCTGGCCGACCAGGCGAACCTGTACGCCCGCGAGGCCCTGGCGGCCTCCGGCGCCGCGGTCGTCGCGGGCACCAAGGTCGACGGGGCCCACTACCTGAAATTCACCCTGCTGAACCCGGAGACCTCGCTGGACGACATCGCGCACGTCCTCGATCTGCTCGCCGAACACGCGGGCCGCTACCTCAACGAGAACGCCGCCCAGCACACCCGCCGGCGCCCCGCCGAGCACACCGGCCGCTATCTCAACGAGAACACCGCCGAGCACACCGGCCGCTACGAGGACGAGCACTCCGGCCGCCACCTGGAGCAGGAACCGGCCGAGCGCGCCGCCGAGCACGCCTCCCCCGAGCCCGCCCGCCGCGCCGGCTGACGAACCACCCCGACGGAGAACCGCACGTGACCACGCCCACCACCCATGACTTCATCGCGATCGGGCTCGGCCCCTTCAACCTGGGCCTCGCCTGCCTGACCGAGCCGATCGACGAACTCGACGGGCTCTTCCTGGAGCGCAAGCCCAGCTTCGACTGGCACCCGGACATGCTGCTGAGCAGCAGCCACCTCCAGACGCCGTTCATGGCCGACCTGGTCACGTTGGCCGACCCCACCTCCCCGTACTCCTTCCTCAACTACCTGAAGGAGAACGGGCGGCTGTACCCCTTCTACATCCGCGAGATCTTCTATCCGCTGCGTACGGAGTACAACGACTACTGCCGCTGGGCCGCCTCCCGGCTGCGCAATGTCCGCTTCGGCCACGAGGTCACCGAGGTGACCTACGACGAGGCCGCCGGCCTCTACCTCGTCCACGGCGTCCAGGCGGCGACCGGCGAACGGCACGTCCACCGCGCCCGGCGCCTGGTCCTGGGCACCGGCACGCCCCCGTACATACCCGAGGCGTGCGACGGCCTCGGCGGGGACCTGTTCCACAACTCCCGGTATCTCGGGGAGAAGGCCGCGCTCCAGGCCAAGGACAGCATCACGATCGTCGGCAGCGGCCAGAGCGCCGCCGAGATCTACTACGACCTGCTCCAGGACATCGACGCGCACGGCTACCGCCTGAACTGGGTCACGCGCTCCCCGCGCTTCTTCCCGCTCGAATACACCAAGCTGACGCTGGAGATGACGTCGCCGGAGTACGTGGACTACTTCCACGCCCTGCCGGAAGCGACCCGCTACCGCCTGGAGTCCGAGCAGAAGGGCCTGTTCAAGGGCATCAACGCGGATCTGATCAACAGCATCTTCGACCTTCTTTATGAGAAGAGCGTGCATGGGCCGGTGCCGACCCGGCTGATGACGAACACCGAGCTGGCGAGCGCCGCGTACGACGCGGAGAGCGGCACGTACACCCTGAGCCTGCGCCAGCACGAGCAGGAGCGCGACTTCTCCCTCGCCACGCAGGGCCTGGTGCTCGCGACCGGCTACCGCTACCGGGTACCGGCGTTCCTGGAGCCGGTCCGCGACCGGCTGCGCTGGGACAGCCGCGGCCGCTTCGACGTGGCCCGCAACTACAGCATCGACACCACCGGCCGCGGGTCTTCCTGCAGAACGGCGCGGCGCACGCGCACAGCGTCACCTCGCCCGACCTGGGCATGGGCCCGTACCGCAACGTGTGCATCATCCGGGAGCTGCTGGGCCGGGAGCACTATCCGGTGGAGAAGTCCATCGCGTTCCAGGAGTTCGCCGCGCCGGAGGGCATCACGGCATGAGCGAGACTCCCTCCACCCGGATCTTCACCCGCACGGACGCAAGGCTGGGCGAGTTCGCCGTACGTACGCTGGACCCGGTGGCGGACGCGGAGCTGCTGCACGGCTGGCTGACCCACCCCAAGTCGGCGTACTGGATGATGCTGGACGCGGACGTGGCGGACGTGGCGCGGGAGTACCGCAGGATCGCCGACCACCCGCACCACGACGCGTACCTGGGGCTGCACCAGGGCCGCCCGGCGTTCCTCGTGGAGCGATACGACCCGAAGCACGTGGAACTGGTCGGCCTGTACGAACCGCTGGAGGGAGACGTCGGCATGCACTTCCTGTGCGCGCCGACCGACACCCCGCTGCATGGATTCACCCGTGCCGTGATCACGACCGTGATGGATTTCGTCCTCGCCGATCCGGCCGCCCGGCGCGTCGTGGTCGAGCCCGACATCGGCAACACGGCGGTGCACGCGCTGAACGCCGCGGTCGGCTTCGAGGTGGTCGGTCCGATCGTGAAGCCGGAGAAAGAGGCGCTGCTGAGCGTCTGCACGCGCGAGCAGTTCATGGCCACGCAAGGAGCAACGGTATGACCCCCGGCATGACCTCTGGAACGACCCCCGGCCTGACCTCTGGAACGACCTCCGGCCTGACCTCTGGAACGACCTCCGGCCTGACCTCTGGAACGACCTCCGGTACGACCCCCGCTACCCCCCCGCAGACGGACGCGCGGGGCGCGGTGGCGCACCTGACCCCGGAGCTGTGGGCCCGGGCGGGCAGGCAGCTGGTCCGCAAGGCGCTGGCGGAGTTCGCGCACGAGCGCCTGCTGAACCCGGAACCGCAGCCCGACGGCTCGTGGGTGGTGCGGAGCGACGACGCCGCGACGGAGTACCGCTTCCGGGCGCGGCGGCGTGCCCTGGACCACTGGCAGGTGGCGCCGGAGACCATCACCCGCCACCGGGACGGCACCGAACTCCCCCTGGACGCCCTCGAATTCTTCATCGAGCTACGAGGCACGCTGGGTCTCACCGACCGGATCCTTCCGGTCTATCTGGAGGAGATCAGCTCCACGCTCGCCGGTTCGGCGTACAAGCTCGCCAAGGAGCCGGTGAGCGCCGCCGAGCTGGCCGGGGCCGACTTCCAGGCGATCGAGACGGGCATGACCGAGGGCCACCCGTGCTTCGTCGCCAACAACGGGCGGCTGGGCTTCGGGGTGCACGAGTACCACGCGTACGCCCCGGAGGCCGCGTCCGAGGTCCGGCTGGTCTGGCTGGCCGGGCACCGCGACCACGCCACGTTCACCTGCGCCGCGGACCTGGACTACGAGGGCCTGATGCGCGCGGAACTGGGCCAGGAGGTGCTGGACGGCTTCGCGAAGACCCTGACCGACCTGGGCCTGAACGCGGCGGACTACCTCTACATCCCGGTCCACCCGTGGCAGTGGTGGAACAAGATGTCGGTGACGTTCGCGGCGGAGCTGGCCGAGCGCCGCCTGGTCTACCTGGGCACGGGAACGGACGCCTACCTGGCGCAGCAGTCCATCCGTACCTTCTTCAACACCACCGCCCCGTCCAAGCACTACGTCAAGACGGCGCTGTCCGTCCTCAACATGGGCTTCATGCGGGGCCTGTCGGCGGCGTACATGGAGGCGACCCCGGCGATCAACGACTGGCTGGCGGCCTTGATCGCCTCCGACGAGGTGTTCGGCGCCACGGGCCTGACGATCATCCGCGAGCGGGCGGCGATCGGCTACCGCCACGGCAGGTACGAGGCCGCGACCGACCGCTACTCCCCGTACCGCAAGATGCTGGCCGCGCTGTGGCGGGAGAGCCCGGTCCCGGCCCTGGAGCCGGGCGAGCGCCTGGCGACGATGGCGTCCCTCCTGCACACCGACGCCGAGGGCCGCTCCCTGGCGGCGGCCCTGATCCGCCGCTCCGGCCTGGCCCCGGAGGACTGGCTGCGCCGCTACCTGCACGCCTACCTGACCCCGCTGCTGCACAGCTTCTACGCGTACGACCTGGTCTTCATGCCGCACGGCGAGAACGTGATCCTGGCCCTGGACGAGACGGGGACGGTCCAACGGGCGATCTTCAAGGACATCGCCGAGGAGATCGCGGTCATGGACCCGGACGCGGCCCTCCCCCCGGCGGTCCAGCGCATCCGCGCCGACGTCCCCGAGGACAAGAAGCTCCTGTCGATCTTCACGGACGTCTTCGACTGCTTCTTCCGCTTCCTGGGCGCCACCCTGGCAGACGACGGCACCCTGCCGGAGGACGCCTTCTGGCGCACGGTCGCCGCATGCGTGGCGGACTACGAGAGGTCGGTCCCGCACCTGGCGGAGAAGTTCCGGCAGTACGACATGTTCACGGAAACCTTCGCCCTGTCCTGCCTGAACCGCCTCCAGCTCAGGAACAACGAGCAGATGGTCGACCTGTCGGACCCGGCGGGCGCTCTCCAGCTCGTAGGGACCCTGGAGAACCCGATCGCACGGTTCGCGGGGGAGGTACGCGGGGCCTGACCCGGGCGGGGGCGGGCCACAACGCACAAGCCCCTCCCCTCTCTCCCCCCCAGAGCCGCCGCCGGGCGGCCCGGTGCTGCCGGTTTCCATGCCGACCGGACAGCGCTGGGCCCCCGGCGGCCTTCTCCCCCGCCTCCGCGGGGCGGAGGCGGCCAGGACCTCCTCGTGCGGCCCGACCCTTCGGCCTGGCCCAGGGCTCATTGAGCGTCTTCAGTTGACGGGCGGGGCCGGCCCCGCCCGCCGGACTGGGTGAAGATGTCATTCACCACCTTCTGGGCCAGGTCCCTGTCCTTCTCCGGCACGTCCACCTTCACCCACAGCCTCCAGGTCCGCTGCCTGCCCTCGCTGTGCCAGACCACACTCCGGCGCAGATACATGGCGTAGCGCCGCTCCCTGCCCACGGTCCTGGTCTCCTGCGCGTAGTCGGTCGTACCGCGCTCGGGGGACGATGGGACGCCAGTCCACCGTGGGTCGCCATACTTCAGGAGAGCTCGCACGTAGGCGTCGGCGTCTCTTTCGTTGCAGGAGGCCCCGCAGCCGAGGTTGGACGCAATCCGGATCATGATGTCGGGCGCCAGTCCAGCCGCCGCCGTGGTGATGCGCTCACACTCGTACGTGAGGAGATCGCCCTCGCCGCCGGTGAGGCAGAACAACTGCTTGGGCGCACGGAAGGCGAACGGCAGGCGCCGGCTTGCCCACACGTACGATCGCTCCCTCTCCTTCCACGTCGCCCCGTACACAGACTGTCCCGGGACCTGGGTGTACTTGGCCAGCCGAGTGCCCTGCTTCGGGACCTCGGCGCGCGGAACATCGGCCAGTCGGCGCCGACTCGCTGTCAGCGTCCCCGTCCCGCCCCCGCCATCGGAGTCGTCGTCCAGGCCCGCGCGCCGCAGGAAGTCACGCATCAGGATCTCCGCGATCTCCCTGGTGCGCTCCCGGCCGGCGAACTCCTCGGCGTACGTGACGACGAACAGCGCGTTGCCGACCCGTACCCGCACCATCGCCTGCCAGGGCTCGGCCTCCATGGCCGACATCCCGTACCAGTCCTTCTTGACGAGTTCGGCAGCCTCGTCACCGAGCCCTGCCAGCCGCCGCTCCCCCCTCGCGAGGGGCCGCTTCCCGATGGTGCGGAACTGCTCTGCGGCGTATCGGACTCCGTTGACCTCCTTGTCCGACCTCCAGCCCACGGCGGCGATCCCGATCTCCACGTCCGGCGCGAACGGGGACTGTTCGGAGGCGACGCACACATTGCTGCCCGGTACGGTCGGCCACAGGCCCGGCAGCGTGACGACGTGCTTCTTCGTACGGCCCGACTTCGTGCCGTCGGTCATGACCTGCCGCATCTCGTGGTCGCTCAGCAGCGAACACGCCTCGGGCGCGAAGGCGACCGGGTCCGGCGGCGGCTCGGCGGACACGGCGCTGAAGAAGAGGACAAACAGCGCCAGGCCACCGGACAGGGAGGCCGAGGACGCGAACGGTGCCCGCATCGGAGTACGGACTTGGGGCTCACCGGTGTCGTAGGCCTCCGCCAGGCGGTCCCGCAGCTCGACGTGCCGGAACCGGTACACGCCCCCGGCCTGCCGCAGCACCCCCCTGGCGTGCGCGTCCTCGAGGAATGCCGTGAGGCGCCAGGGGAGTCGGCCCGTGACCGCGAGCCAGACGCGGGCCACGTTGTACCGGCCCCAGGCCGAGAACCCGGCGGCGTACAACCACACGGCGAGCAGGGTGGCGGCCACGGCGAACGCCCAGTCGCGTGGGGTCGCGACGTGCGGGCCGCGGTCGGTCCACTGCCAGGCGGCGAACACCAACGGGGGCAGGGCCAGCGGAAACCACGAGACCCCCGGCTCAGCCCCCGGCTCACCCTTTCCGAGCCTCAGCGGCGCGAGCCAGCCCAGGGTGAGCACCACGCGCCGGTCGGCCCGGAGCACCTCTCGCGGGGACAGACCCACCGCCGGATCGGCGAACCGCCACACGGCGGTCACGACCCGTTGCAGCTGGACCCCGATGACGAGCACACACCAGCCCGCCGCCCCCCACCCGAGGGCCACGGCCGCGGGGACGACGGCCCCGGCGGCGAGCACGGAGGCCACGGCCAGCACCCGCGCCTTCCATGCCCGCAGCGCCGCGCGCACCCGCGTTCCCGTGGGCCGGGCGAGCCGCCACGGGGAGGGGCGCTCGTCGTCGGGGTCGGCGGCGAAGCCGTAGAGCGTGAGCAGGCAGACCAGCGCGAACGCGGCCCACACCGGGAGCCACGCACCCCACCACGCGGCTCCCACGCCGGTCCACGCCACCATCAGGACCAGCAGCAGATACGCGGGCGCCAGACACAGTCCCCGCACCGGCCAGGGCATCTCCTCCTGCAGCCGCCACCACGCGAAGTCCTGCTCGTTGGCGGCCTTCATCCGGGCCGCGAGGAAGCCCACCCACCGGCGTGCGTCGCCGGGCTGCCAGCCGCCGTGTTCGGCGCGTATGTCGTGGGAGGCGCTGTAGGCGGTGTCGAGGAAGGCGTCGTACAAGTGCCGTTCCAGCACACCCTCTTCGGTGAACCGGCCCCGGGACAGCAGCTCCCGGGGATCGTTGCCGTCCCAGCCGTAGGCGACCCGGGCCAGTCCGGCCATGAGCGGCACACGCAGCACCTCGCGCAGCCGCACCGTCTCGGCGGACACGTCGTGCGCGTCGCGCAGCCGATCCAGGACCGGTGCCCAGGGGGAGCGGCCCGACCCCGAGGGGTTGAGATACGTGCCCACGGCGTCGACCGTGAGGCTCTGGAGGACGATCTCCGTGCGGGAGAACACGCTCGGGTCGGGTGCGTGCTCCCGGTACTCGTCCTCACGGCTGGTGAGGACGAACGGCCTTCCCCGCAGGCTCTCGCCGAGCTGGCGCAGGGCGTCCTTGCGGCGTGCAGAGGGCAGTTCGTCGAATCCGTCGAGGACCAGCAGGACGTGGTCGGTGGAGCGCAGGAGGTGGAGGGCGACGTCGTAAGGGCGGGCCCCGGGCACGGGCGTGCACACCTGGGGACAGTCGGCGGCCAGCTGCCGGGCCAGCCACTGGGCCAGTCCCCGGCGCGGGTTCCAGGACGCGAGGGAGACCACCAGGGGGACGGGTCGCGAAGAGTCCGGGGCGCGTGCGTCCAGCAGTTCGGAGGCGAGCCGCAGGGCCAGCACCGTCTTGCCCGCGCCCGCACCGCCGAGGACGATGAGCCGCCGGTCGGGGGTGCCTTCGAAGTACTCGGAGATGGAGGCGTGCGGCGTGTCCCCCGCGGGCGTCCACTCCACCTCGATGGGGTGGGGTTCCGCGATGTGCATCAGCCGCTCGTCGCGGGCGTACTGCCGCCGCAGCACCTCGGCGAGACCGTCGGCCACCCGCTGGAGGTGCTCCGGCGACTGCCAGGCCCGGTCACGCCGCCTGCGCCGCGCGGCCAGCACCCGTGCGGCAACGGCGGACGCCACGGCCAGGGCCAGCAGCAGCCAGCCGAGCCGCACCGGACCCGGATCGTAGCCGCGAGGCAGCGGCAACTCGGGTCGTACCGCGAGGAGATACAGCCCGAAGCCCGCGACCAGCCCCCGTACCCCCACCGCCACGTGCGGCTGGACGTACAGGTTCACAATGTCGCGCGCCTGGATGAGGAAGCCCTGCTGTCCACCGCTGGTGATGTTGTGCGTGTCCCCCGAGGGCTTCCCGTGCCCCGTCACCTGGCGCCTATCCGCCGTGGCCGCCGAGGTTGATGTCGCCGTGGATGTCGCGGGCCAGAATGACGGTCTCCTGCCGGCCGCCGGAGACCTCGTTGTGCACGTCACCGGGCCCGGTCCGCATCGCGTCGACGGCATCCTGCCGCCAGGCCCGCAGCGCATCGGCGAACGCGGAGTCCTGCCGAGCCCACTCGGCCAGCACCTGCGCCAACCGCTCGGCGCGCGCGACGCGTTCCACACTGCCGACCGCGGCGGCGAGAGCGGTCAACTCGCCCTCGCCGCCGGGTTCTGCGTCCGTCCGCCGCCGGACCAGATCGCGCAGGGACGTCCATATCTGCTGCCCGGCGGCACCGGCGGTGCCGCTCGCGAGAGCCATCAGCAGTTCCGGCGCTATCGGTTCCATGGACACCTCTTCGCGCTTGCCTGGACACGCTTCGTGCATCGAGGGTAGGGCAACCATCCCGAAGACAGGCCAAGGTCTTCATGAGCCTTCCAGGCTTCAGAAACCGGAACTCACCCGAGGCATCTCCATTTTGTCATGGCTCCATCAAGGCCAGCTTCTAGGGCGCAAGCTGGTCGAGACCACGCCCCCCTTCCCCCGCCCCGGCGCGCGGCCCCGCCCTCAGCCAACAGCCAACACCCAGAGCTCTGACAAACGGACCGCGACAGCCCGAGTCCGAGCTGCGACTCGGCCAGCTCACCGAAGACCCGCGCACTCAAGCAAGAAACCACCAGGTCAGCGCCGACAGCCACCCGCCGATCCCCACTCGGACACCCCAACCAAAGCCACATCCGCTACTCTGTCCCTGGTCAGCCACACCGGCGCAGGGGCCACCCACCACGCGGCCCTCACACCACGCTGACCAGCGGGCTTGCCGACCTCAATGAAGATCCACTACCCGGGTTTTCGACAAGGTTTTCTACAAGCCCCCGCCTCCGTAGCTCAGGGGATAGAGCACCGCTCTCCTAAAGCGGGTGTCGCAGGTTCGAATCCTGCCGGGGGCACAGAGAAACACCTGGTCAGAGGCCCTTCCGTCCGTCGGACGGGAGGGCCTTCGTACTCGCAGCACACATATGGCACACATGCGGCTGCGGGCAGAGGGTGGGGAGCTGTGCGCGATGCCCATGAAGGACGAGCTGGCCCAGCGCTGGTACGAGAAGCTGGTCGACCAGCTTGAGTCGGTGATGCGGACCGCCCTCAAGCCCGAGTACCAGGGCTACTACGGGCAGCTGATCCTGAGCGACGACGATCTTGGCGAGATGGGCGAGCTCAAGGACGTCCGGCGTGCCGCTCGGGAAGCGGGGCGCCGTCTCGGCTGGAAGACGACCACGCACCTCGTCGGTGGCCGACTCTTCGTGCTCGACGAGCGGGAGGTACCCGAGGAGATCGAGCAGCTGGCCGGGGACGCGACCGCTGCTGCGATCGACCGAGCCTGGCAGGAAAACCACCGACCGCGCGGCTGACCTGATCCGAGGGAGACGCAAGGGGCCGCCCCACCGCATCAGCGTGGTGGGGCGGCCCCTTCGGTTGCGGCTCCCCGGCACGGATCAGGCACACATCACGCGGCATCTTCCTCCAGGGCGGCCACCGCCTCAGCGGCCCTGCGGGTCTTCTTCTCCGCCTTCTCCAGCTTGGCCTTCGCCTTGGCCAGCTGCTTGGACCGGCGCTTGTGCATCTTCTTCGAGACCTCGTCCAGGCGGTCCGGAAAGAGGTGCCCGTACGTATCGAGGGTCAGCGTCGCGGACTTGTGGCCCAGCATCGTCTGTACGACGTTGACGTCCGCGCCACTGGCGATGGCGAGCGAGGCCGCGGTATGCCGCAGCTTGTGCGGGGTGACCTTGTGATGCCCCAGTCCAGCCTTCACGACCGCCGGCGCGAAGAACCGCTGACGGAAGTTGCGGGCCCGCAGCGGTCCGCCCTGTGGGGCGGTGAAGAGCAATTCCTCATCTCCCCGCCCCTGGACGTGGGGCTTCAACTCCTCGGCCAGGAACCGCGGGATCGGTACGGACCGGCGCTCATGGTTCTTGGGCGTGTCGAGGTAGAGCTTGCCGTTGTCCTCGGCGTACGCCTCGACGATGTGGGCCCGGCAGGCGTCGAGGTCAACGCGGCCCACCTTCAGCGCGGACCCCTCGCCCCAGCGCAGGCCGGTGTAGGCCAGCAGCAGTATGAACACCCTGTAGGCGCCCGACGCGTTGGCCAGCGTGTCGACCTGCATGTCGTCGAGGTACACGTGGTCGGCCGGCGTCGCCTTCGGCAGGGGAACGCCGACAGCCGGGTTGACCGCCAGACGACGAGCCTTGACCGCGTAGCCGAGAACGCGGCTGAGGACGACGTACGCCTTGCGCACCGATCGTGGGCTGAGTTTCCTGCCGCCGGTCGCCTCACCGGACAGCAGGTCTGCGAGCCACTCGGCGATGTCCTCGAAATGGATGCGGTCCAGCGGGGTGGTGCCCCACTTGGGGATCACGTGGACGTCGAGAACGCCGCGATAGCGGCTCCGGGTCGAGCGCTTGAGATGGATCTGCGCGGCCAGCCAGGACTCCGCCACCTCTGCGAACTTCACGCGGGCGGCTGCGGGATCACGGTAGGAGCCGTCGTTGAGACGGGACTCCATCCTCGTCCGCTCCGCCTCGGCGTCGACCTTGCGGGCGAAGGTCTTCATCTTCGGCTTGCCGTCGGGGTCGTACCAGCGCACGCGGTAGCGCCCGGGTGGCGTACGCCCTGCCCGCTTGGCTTCCGCCACGGCCCGTACGTACGCCGCGTGCCCTATGCGGTCCTCAATCCAGACCCGCGCCAACTAGCACCCCCTCCGGTCATCACTGGACACCGACGGGAGCGGCAGGAGCAGGGTCGTGGGAGGCACGCCGAGCGCGCTGGCGATGGCGACAAGGTCGTCTACGTCGCAGCGGCGGCGGGCGCGTTCGGTGCGACTGAGGGCGGTGTTGGTCATCGGGCGGCCCAGTGCGGTGCAGCGGGCGGCGAGCTGGTGCTGGGTCAGGCCGCGCACGAGGCGTATGTGCTCGATGGCGCGGGCGGTGTGGAGGCCGGCAGGGCCTATTTCGACAGGTCTGGTTGCCATGACAGTTAGCTGTAACTTGCAGCCTGGCGTTATGGCAAGAGTTAGTTCTTAAACTCTAGAAAAGTCGCCCGGGGGCGAAGTGGCGTTCGTCTCATCGAATTCCGGTACATCGCGAATCGTTTCGGCGCGGGCACCGTGCTACCTTCCCTAAACGTTTTCAAGATGGGCGTTTTGCGCAGGTATCAACCATAGCGTCCAGCGCGCTAGCCGCATCGCCCCAGACCACTCTGCACTGTCTCTGAGCTGCTGAGGTATCGGATTCCGACCCCTCTGCCGGCCGCTTCGCCGCAGAAAATTTCGGCTTCCGCGGGAGCGATTTCGGCAACCGGGGATCCGCCCTTACTGTTTTGGCCTCCCCGGCCACGCCGAGAGAAGTAGTACAGAGTTTCAGAACCAACTCTGGACTTTCCCCTGGATGGTGTGGCTGTGTTGTCCAGGCCCGTTGTTCAAGACCGAAAAGGAGCCCTGTGCCGAAGACCTCTCCCCGTAGTGCCAACGCACCTGCCGCCGCTGCGGCTGCCCAGCGTGGCCCGCTGGCCACCCCTGCGGAAGTCGCCGCGTACCTCGGGGTGCCGGTGAAGACCCTCTACCAGTGGAAGTACCGGGGGATCGGCCCCAACGTTTACAAGGTCGGCCGTCATCTGCGCTACCGCTGGTCCGAGGTGGACGCCTGGGTGACCGGCCAGTCCGCTTACGACCTCGCGGTCTGACGCCGCCCTTTCAAGGACAGCGAAACGGCTCTCGGCGAGCCACCGCCGAGAGCCGCACGGTCCCTGCCCCATCGCCCGCGAATGATCGATCCGGTGGGCCGGGCCTTGCCCGTCCGGCCCACCAGGGAGGAACGCCTGTGGACGAACCTACGTCCTCCACCACCCCCACCGCATCCCCGACGCCCACCTGGCCGCCTGTCGCCGTCCCAGGCCAGGGATCCCCCGCGACGCCCGATAGCTCGTCCGCCGAGGACGAGGAGCCGTCGCAGGCCACAGAGGGCGCCGCACTGCTGGATGAGCTGCGGGAAGCCATCGCCCGGTACGTGATCCTGCCCAGCGGCGAGGCACTGACCGCCGTCACACTGTGGGTGGCGGCCAGTCACGTGCAGCCCGCACTGCAGCACGCGCCCCGCCTGGCGGTGGTCGGACCGGCGAAGCGTTGCGGCAAGTCCCGCCTGCTGGATGTGATCACGGAGACCGTGCACGATCCGCTGATCACCGTGAATACCAGTCCCGCGGTAGTCTTCCGCGCCATCGGCGACGACCCGCCCACCCTGCTGGTGGACGAGGCCGACACCATCTTCGGCAGCATCAAGGCGGCCGAGAAGAACGAGGAGCTGCGCGGCCTGCTGAATGCCGGGCATCAGCGCAACCGGCCCGCCCTGCGGATCTCGGGTCCGGAGCACAAGCCGCAGGCGTTCCCCACCTTCGCCATGGCTGCGCTCGCCGGGATCGGCGATCTGCCGGACACGGTGATGGACCGGGCAGTGGTGATCCGCATGCAGCGCCGCAAGAGTGGGGAGCGGGTGGAGCAGTTCCGCTCCCGACGCGACATTCCCGCCCTGCACGAACTGCGAGACCGGCTCACCGCGTGGCTTCGCCCGCTGCTCGACACCGCCGCCGACCTGGTGCCCCCGATGCCAGTACAGGACAGGGCGGCTGACACTTGGGAGCCGCTGGTGGTCGTCGCCGAACTCGCAGGCGGCACTTGGCCGGAGCGGGCCCGCGAAGCATGCGTGGCCATGTGCGCGGCAGAGGTGGGCCAGGACGACGAGTCGAACTTGAAGACTCGCCTGCTGCGGGACATCCGCCGGGTCTTCGCGCGCTACGACGATCCCGACATCATGCGTACGCGGGACCTGCTGGAGGAGCTCCTCAAGGACCAGGAGGCTCCATGGGCGGAGTACCGCAACGCGGGCCTGACCCCACGCTACTTGGGGATCATGCTGAAGGACTTCGGCATTCAGGCGGCCGTTCTCCGTTTCGAGGGTGGACGGCAGGCCAGGGGCTTCACGCGCCTGCAGTTCACCGATGCCTGGGCCCGCTACTGCCCCGAGGAGCCGGCTCCCGGCAACGCTGACGAGACCACCCGTCACGGGTCGGGGGTCCACCCGTAAAGACTCGTCGCACGCGTCGCATCCCAGGTCATCCCAGTGACGGGTCGTGCAGCCGTGACGGGTCCTCCTGTATCACGCCGGGCCCCCGTACCTGCTCTGACCAGGCATGCGACGGGTGCGACAAGTCAGCACCTCTCTGCCCACGCCTCCCGCCGCGCCAGGCCACCTGCCATCACCCCGGAGTGCCTTTGCCTCTCGCCGCACCACCTCTCCCCTCCACCCCCGTCGTCCTTTCCGCCGTTGCTGCTGTCGTCCTGGGCGGCGCCCTCCTGGCCCGGCGGCTGATCCAGCAGCACACCCACCGCGGCCGAATCGAACGCCGAGCGGGCACACCCGCCGTGTGGGTTGCATCCCTGGCTGCGATCGGCTGCACCGCCTACAGCGCGGACACAAGCTGGCGGTTCGCCGCCGACTACCTGGACATGGGGAGCACCGTCGAGCGCGCCGCGATGTTCGCCGCCGCTGAGTTCGCCCTGTTCGCCACCGCCCTGCTGGCCCGGCAGAACCTCCACGGCCCTCGGCAGGCCCCCGGCCTGCCCGCCATCCTGACCTGGGCCATCACCGCGGTGCAGATCCTGCCCGCGTACGCAGAATCCGGGCCGGTCGGCGGCACGGTACGTGCCTTCGTCGGCCCGGTCATGGCCGCATTGCTCTGGCACCAGGCCATGGGCATCGAACTGCGGCACCGCCGACCCGAGGCCACGTCCCACAGCCTCATTGCCAGGGCTGGCCGGGAGATCCGCGAACGCGCGCTCTCCCGCCTCGGGCTCGCCGAACGCGACCGGGACGCCGCTCAGATCACCCGCGACCGTGCCACCCGCCAGGCCGTCGCCCTCGCTGCCCGCCACTCAGAACGCTCCCCGAAACAGCGGGGCAGCTGGCGCGGGCGACGCGCCGCCCGGCGGCTGTCGCGAGCCGTCGCACGGGCCCAGGTGGGCAGCGACCCACGCCAGCGCCAGGAGCTGCTGCACCAGCTCGCCGCCCGCCGCCACGCCAAGGCCCTGGCCACCATCGATCTCCCCTCCCCCTGGACCGACCTCACCGCTGCCACGAGTTCGGCTGACGCGCACAGCCGAGAAGCCGACGAGGGCAGGCGGTCAGGGGACGGAGCCCGGGAAGATTCCAGCCCGGAGCAGGAGACCACCGACCCAGTCCCGCCGCTCCCGGAACAAGCCGGTGCGACGCCGCGGCGCACCGGCCGCCCACCCGACGCCACGCACGAGGAACTGCTGGCCATCGGACGCACCGTGGTCGCCCGGATGGGAGAGGTCTCCCGCAAGGCCATCGTCGAAGAGATCCGGGAGAACCGTGGCCTCAAGGCCAGCAACGCACGTCTCAAGAACGTCGTCGACGCCCTGGAAGCCGAGTTCGAAAACGGGCCCGACCTCGGCAAGAGCACCAGCTAAGCCTGAGGACCACGACCTTCCGGTGGTACCGGAAGTACTTCCGGTACCACCGGTACGCCCCTAACAGGCCCTCGCGCTCAGGCGGCATCTTCCCGGGGACGGTCCCCATAGCTCGCATCACCCACGCGTCCGTCCTGGCGTGCGTGCACCACTCATGCAGGCCCACCCCCCATGCAACGGAGACATCAACCCCTAATGCACCACCCGCACCACGAACTCCCCTCTTCCCGGCTGGAGACGCCCACCACCCCAGACAACCGCGCAGCAAGTTGTCGGGTAAGGAGTCCTTACCCGGCCCCCGCCCTCAAGGAGGCGGAGGCATCCGGCGCCGAGGGGGCACCGGAGTCGGCCGGCCCTGGGGGGCCGACCGAGACGGGGACCAGCAAGCCGTCGTCGAACGTGCCGCAGAAGCCCGTGCAGCGTCGCCGTCTGCGTGACAAGCAGCTTCGCGAGCACCGCTTCCATCCCCGCTACAACGACGACGAGTTCGCCCTCGTCAAGAACGCCGCTGCCCTGAGCAAGATGGCAGCGGGCGGCTACGTCGCCGAATGCTCCCTCGCTGCCGCCCGCGCCGACGATCCCACCGCCGCGGTCGCCGACTACCGCGCCATGGTGAAGGCGCTGATGGCCGCCAACGGACAGCTCGGCAAGATCGGCAGCAACCTCAACCAGCTCACCTGGCACCTCAACAAGGACGGCGCCTGGCCCCACCACGACACCGTCCAACGACTCCTGGACCGCGTCGAGGCATCCATCGCCGAGCTGGATGCCGCCGTCGCCCAGGTCACTGAGGGGCGGTGAGCAGGTGATACCGAAGATCATCCTTGGCAAGGGCCCGAAGGCCATCCGCCGCACGATCGGCTACCTCTTCGGCCCCGGCCGGGCCAACGAACACACCGACCCGCACCTGGTGGCGTCGTGGAACGGCTTCGCCCCCGACCCTGGCCACAGCCCCCACCGCGATCCAAAGGACGTAGAGGCCCAGCTCGCCGCACAGCTCGACCAGCCCGTGAAGATGCTGGGCGACAAAGCCCCCAAGTACACCGTCTGGCACTGCCCCGTCCGCGCCGCACCCGAGGACCCGATCCTCACCGACGCCCAGTGGGCCGACATCGCCCGCCGCATCGTGGCCGCCGCCGGCATCGCCCCGGCCGGGGACGAGGAAGCCTGCCGCTGGGTCGCCGTCCGCCACGCCGACGACCACATCCACATCGCCGCCACCCTCGTCCGCCAAGACGGCCGCCGCCCCCGCCGCGACTACGACCAGCGCGCCGTCCAGCGCGAGGCCCGCAAGATCGAAATCGACTACGGGCTAAGGCGGCTCAAGCCCGGCGACGGCACCGCCGCCAAACGCCCCACCAGCAAGGAACACTTCAAAGCCAAGCGCCTGGGCCAGGACGCCGCATCCCGCGAGATCCTGCGCATGCGCGTACGCCGCGCCGTGGCCGCCGCCTCCAGCGAAACCGAGTTCTTCGCGTTCCTGGAGGCGACCGGCGTGAGCGTACGCCCGAAGACCGAGCCGTCCGGCGACGTGACCGGCTACAGCGTCGCCCTGCCCGGCGACGTCAACAAGCAAGGCGAACCCATCTGGTACGCGGGCTCCACCCTCGCAGGCGACCTCTCCCTGCCCAAGATCCGAAAGCGCCTCACCGACACCAGCCCCGAGCCCGCCGCTATCCCGCAGAGCAATCCGTGGCACCAGGCCACCGCCGCCACCGAACGCATCCCCCACCACCTCACCCACGGCGACGACCACGCCGCCCAAGGACAGCTCGCCGCACTCGGCGCCACCCTGGACCTGCTGCCACTCACCGCACCGACCGCGATGAAGGCCGAACTGGAACGAGCCTCCGCAGCATTCGAGCGCGCCACCCGCTCCCGCATCACCGCCGACCACGACAGCGCCCGCGTCCTGCGCCGCAGCGTCCAGGCAATCTGGCGCACCCCCTCCCCAGGAGGCGACGGGTCCGGCCTGGCGATGCTGATCGACGCCGCGCTCACCGCAGTGGCCTTCGCCAGGCACTGGCACCGCACCCGCCAGCACGCCCAACAGGAGGCAGCGGCCGAACAGACCCTCCTCCACCTGCAGACCGCGTACGCGCAGATCGCCGGACCGGTACTGGACGCCCTCGCCCACCGCGCGCCCACCCCACAGGCCAAGCACCGCTTCGCCCAGCACATCCGGCAGGCCGTCCCCGAGTACGCCGAGCGCATCCTCAAGGACTCCGCCTGGGGTGCCCTCGCCGCAGTGCTCGCGGAGGCAGAGAAGGCAGGGCACAACGCGGCCACCATCCTCGACCAGGCCCTCAGCCAGCGCCCCCTGGACGACGCACGCAACCCCGCCCGCGCGCTGACCTGGCGCATCCAGCGCCTCGGCCAACGCCACGCACCCGGCCCCGCGCCCAGGCCCGCAGCACCGCGCAGCACCCCACTGCTCCGGCGCACACGGCAGCGGCTGCCCTGCCCCCACAGCCGCCGCAGGCACGGCGCCGCTGATCAGGCCGGGGCGGACAGCTTGGGCGTGAGCAGCTCCAGCGCCTCATCCCACCGGAAGCGGTCCGCCCCGCCGCCGGCCTTCGGCCGGTGCGGCTCGTACGAGCCGACCAGGACGCCCATCTCGCGCAGCCGTTCCAGGCTCTGCCGGTACGCGGGATGGGCGGCCTGGGCAGAGTTCAGGTAGGGCAGGACCGCGGTGGGGATACCAAAGCCGTACGCCTCGCACAGGATGCCCAGCACCAGGGTGTCGGAGATCCCCGCGGCCCATTTGTTGATCGTGTTGAAGGTAGCCGGGGCCACCGCGATGGCGTCGGCGGGCGGCAGCGGACGCGGATCACCTGGGGAACGCCAGGCCGAGCGGATCGGGTAGCCGGTCTGTGCCTCGACGGCTGTCGCGTCTATGAAGCCGAGGCCCTGCGGGGTGGCGATTACACCGACGTCCCAGTTCGCCTCCTGAGCGGCCGTGATCAGCTTGCCGACGTCGCCAGCGATCCCGGCCGCGCACACGACGACGTACAGGAACGGCTTCTTGCTCTGCTGGTCGGGCTGATCACTCACGCGGGGACTCCCAGCTGTCGGCTGAAGTGGTGCAGTTCCGGCAGGGTACGGCGGCGGTCGCGGGCGGCCATGTCGGCGACCAGTTCCCGGACGGCAGGGCGGCGGATGTCCTGTGCCGCGCAGCTCTCAGCGATGCGCAGGGCCTGGTATCCGTCGGCGAGGCGGCCCTGCTGGCTGTAGGCGCGGGCAGTTTCGACCCACAGGGCAGCACGGCGCTCGGGTACGGGGATGTGGCGGCGCATGAGGGGACGGGCGGTCTCCAGGGCGATGCCCGCGTCGCCGAAGGAGACGGCCGCGCTGACCTCGTGCAGGGCGACATTGGTGGGGCTGAAGTTCGCCCAGGCGTCAGGCCGGTCGAAGGCGACGTAGCGAGCCACCTCCTTGGCCTCGGTGAGGAAGTCCTGGGTGGTGTCGCGGTCACCGTCTCTGCTGGCGGCGGTCGCCCCGCGGAGCAACAGCAGACCGACCGCTGCCAGGTACCGGGGCGAGCGCTGGTCGTAGGAGCCTGTGAGCTGGTCGGCGGTGTGGCGGATGATGTTCACGGCCTGGGCGGTGTGCTTCTCCCGCACGAGCACGTGGGCGTGAACGCGGACACTGGCGGCGAGGACGACAGGATCCCCGGACCTCTCCGCCTCGGCCATGGCCCGACCAGCCGCGAGCCAGGCGTTGCCCTGATCGGCTAGCTTCAGCAACAGGCTCACCGACGTCTGGTACGCGGTCGCGAGCAACCCGGACGCCTCCGCCGAGCCGGATGAGCCACCGGCGGCCTGGCGCAGATCGGCGATGAGACCCGGCAGGGTCTGCTCCAGTTCCGCGTAGTCGCACATGCAGAACATCCGGCGTACGGCCCGTGCCCGCTCCCGCAGCTCGTCGATGGCCAAGGCTTGCCCGGTGGCCGCAGGGCTCGTGCCTGGCAGCAGGACCCGGACCAGCTCGTGATGTGCTGCGGTCGACGGCGGCGGAGCCGCGAGCGCGGCGGCGCTCACGGCAAGGAAGGTACGGCGGTGCATGTCCTCGGTTCCGGGGTCGGCGGGGCTGGCGTCGGGGGCGGCGGCGAGGCCGAGACATTGCGGCGGAATCTCCAGTACCTGTGCGATCTCGCGCAGCACGCGCACGTCCTCCGTGCCCCTGCCGCTCTCCAGGCGGCTCACCTTCGACTGGTGATACCCCAGTGCGGCGGCGACGTCCCTCTGCGAGCGCCGCTGTAACACGCGTGCCTGACGGATCACTTCGCCGATCCGTCTCGCTTCGCTCTGCGCTTCGGCCATCTGTGCCACGGCTCCTCCTGCCGTCGCCGATCCTGCCTGCTCGACCGAGCGTAATCGACTGGCAATTGACCGTGATGCAGCTCCTGCATAAGTGATGCAGCCCTGGCACACGGCCTGGTTCCGGTTGCCCCTGGAGCGGTTGCGTGGAGTGGCCGCACCGATCCAGGAGGCCGCTCATGGAAGTGCACCAGATCTGTTTTCCCGTCGCGGGCACACGAGCCGCTGCCGCATCCGCACGGCAGCAGCTCGCTGCCGGGATACGGGCCTGGGGCGCCCTCCTCGACCCGGAGCTCCTGGACTCGGCGGAGCTGGTGGCCGCAGAGCTGATCACCAACGCGGTACGGCACACGAACGACGGTCCAATCGTGGCCACCGCCCGCCTGAACAGCGACGGTCTGCTGATCGAGGTGACCGACGCCAGCCCCAACGTCCCGCGGGTCGGCCTGCCGGATACGGAGAAGGAAGGCGGACGGGGCCTGTTCCTCATCGCCGCACTCGCCGATCGCCACGGATTCGATCCGACGCCGTCCGGCAAGCGCTGCTGGGCCCAGTTCAAGGTCAGCGCCCCGCTCCCGCCCCACCGCGCCTTCCAATGCAGAGGAGTTGACTGTTGACAGCTGTACGAGTTCCGCCAGTCGCCGCCGAAGTGGTCGCCGTCCGACCCGGCAGTCCCCTTGCCGGTTCCATCACCGTCGACGGGTCCAAGAACGCGGCTTTGCCCCTGCTGGCCGCCGCTGCGGCCCTGCACCGCCCGGTGCATCTGGGAAACGTCCCAGCGAACACGGACGTCGAGACGATGCTCACCCTGCTCCAGCAGGCTGGCTGGCACGCGGCCCGCCCGATCAGAGATCCGCACACCACGGTGATCCTGCCGAGCGACAAACCCCAGCCGGGCCAGGATCCCGAGGTCGCCGCTCGTATCCGGGCCTCGTACTACCTCGTACCGGCTCTGCTGGGCGCATACGGCCGCGCCTGGCTGCCGTGGCCGGGCGGCTGCCGGATCGGCGAACGTGGGATGGAATTGCACTTCAAGGTCTACGAGAGCTTCGGCGACCGCACGACCATCGACGACAACGGATACCTCGTCGAGGCAGCCGCCAGCCGGACCGGAACCGTGTCCCTGGTGCTGCCCTTCCGGTCCCGCGGGGCGACCATCGCCGCCCTCCTGCGCGCCGTCGTGGCTGGACGGTCTCTACGCCTCGGGAGGCCCAACCTCTCGCCCGAGGTGCTCAGCGTCGTTGAAGCACTGCAGGCAGCAGGATGGGAGTGCCGGGCCAGCGAGACCGTCCTGGCGCTCGAGCCGGCCGCCTCCGTCTCGGCGGAGACCATCGTCTGGAGGGTGCCCGGCGACAAGGTCGAAGCCGGAACCCTGGCCTGCGCGGTCGCTGCGACCGGCGGCAGCGCGCACATCTTCGGCGTACGCGGCGACGACGTCGCTCCTCTGATCAATGCCTTGCAGTGGATCGGTGTCCCCGCCGGCGTGGAGGGCGGTGCTCTCACCGTCCAGGCCCGCGACGCCGAGCCGACCGGCCGATCGCTGCGAGCCATCGCGTCCCTCTCCCCGGAGGGCCTGGACGCCGACTTCGAACCGCCACTGATGGCGCTGGCCCTGGGGTACACCGGCAAGCATCTGTTCGCCGACGCCATCAATCCCGGTCGCCACAGCAACCTGCTGCCCCAGCTCGCCCGCTTGGGTTCCGAGATCCACGAGCTGTCGCCCACCGAATGCCACCTCACCGGTCCGCAGCGGCTGACTGGCGCCGGGGTGGAGGCCACCGACATCCGCACGGGCTCCGCCCTGCTCATCGCTGGCCTCACCGCCCGCGGCGTCACCACCCTCGGCGGCCTCGACCAGCTCCGCCGCGGCCACGCCGACCTGCCCACCAAACTCCACGCCCTCGGCGCCGACATCTGCGAGGTCACCCCATGAGCCGAGAACTCCTCCGGATCACGGCCACGACCGATGTCCACTCCGCCTTCGACACGGGCGCGCCGATGCTCGCCCACCTCCACACCGCCAGGGCCGACAGCCTGATCGTCGATTGCGGCGACTTCTTCGAAGGCAGCGGCTTCTACCGCTTCGGCAAGGGCCAGATCGAACGCGAAATCCTCACCAGCCTGTACGACCTGCTCGCCCCGGGAAACCACGGCTGGCCGCACTACTTCGAACCGGATCTGCGCGTGATGACCGTATGCGCGAACACGATCGACGACGATGGCGAGCCCCTCTTCGACCGCGTACGCATCGAGCGCATCGGCGGCCGGCGAGTCGCCGTCACCGCGGCGATCGGCCCGCAAGCATTCAACGCGATCCCTGCTGACCAGCGCGCGGGCCACCACGTCACCGACCCGGCTCAGGCTCTGCGCGAGCTGATGCTGGAGCACCATCACCGGACCGACGCCTGGATAGTGCTGTCCCACTCCGGCTTCGACGAGGACCTGAAGCTGGCCGCGGCCTGCCCGTTCACAGACGTCATCTTCTCCGGGCACTGCCACAGCGACACCTACGGACCCGTCCACGTCGGCGACACCCTGGTGGTCAAAGGCCGTGAGCTCGGCATCGGCTACGCCACCGCCGAGCCCGTCGGCACCGGCTGGGCCGCCCGCACCTGCGCCTTCCCCACCCCATCCGTGGCCCCCGAGGACCTCGCCGTACTGCAGGAGAAGATCGCCTTCATCGGCCGGATGCTCGCCGCCACCCTCGGCACGGTGAACGCGCCGTACCGGGACACCGAATTGGATCGGCACCACCTACTGCAGGAAATCGCCGAACGGCTCCACACCGGGTTCGGGGCCGACGCGGTCGTTCTCAACGAGACCGCCCTGCGGCCCACCTACCTCGGTGACCGGCTCACGCTTGGGGACCTGCTGGCCATCGAGCCCTTCGACAACCAGCTCGTCCACGCCTTCCTCCCCGACACCTACACGAAGGACCTGGACGGCCTGCTCACGCGCCTGACCGAACAGGTCGGCCCCCTGGCCATCGCACCCCGGCCACTGCCAGCGGGAATCCGCTCCGTGCTGACCACCGGCTACCTCGCCGACACCTACCTCGGCGGACGCACCCGCCAGGCCGGGCTCCGGCTCGGCCAGGCCGTGCGCCGCACCATCGCCACCCCACTGCCCGAAGAGAAGGGAGAGACCGCCCGATGATCCTCACCGGCCCCGAGATCACCGCCGCCGCCCACGACGGACGCTTAACGATCACCCCCTTCGAGCCCGAGCAGGTCAACCCCAACAGCTACAACGTCCGCCTCGGCCCCACGCTGCTGACGTACACCGCAGCGGTCATCGACGCCCACCAGCCGAACCCCACACAGGTGGTCGAGATCGACGAGCACGGGTACGTGCTCCAGCCCGGCGAGCTCTACCTCGGCCACACCCTCGAACAGGTCGGCTCCGACACGTTCGTACCGCTGTTGTTCGGCCGCTCCTCCGTCGGCCGACTGGGACTTTTCGTCGAGATCACCGCCCCTATCGGCGACATCGGCTTTCACGGGCAGTGGACGCTGATGCTCACACCGATCCGGCCGCTGCGGGTGTACGCCGGCATGAAGATCGGGCAGATCATGTTCTTCGTCTCCACCGGTTCCATCACGCTCTACCGCGGCAAGTACCAGGCCGCCACAGGCCCGCAGCCCTCCCACTACTGGCAGGACACGGCCCGCATCCCGGCGGTCGCCTCGTGATCCTTACCGGCCCCGCGATCGCCGCCGCCATCCAGGCCGACGAGATCACCATCGACCCGTACGACCCCACCCGCCTCTCCCCGAACGCCTACGACTGGCGCCTCGGGGACACGATCCGCATCTGCGACAGCGACCTGGACGCCGCCGCCCCGACTGCATTCACCGAGCAGACCATCCCCACATCCGGCCTGGTGCTGAAGCCGGGCGTGCTCTACCTCGGCGTCACGCTGGAGAAGACCGGCTCCGAGACGTACGCGCAGATGCTCAACGGCGACCGTGCCACCGGCTCACTCGGCATCTGGGTCCACGTCTCCGCCCCGCTCGGCCACCAAGGCCACGCCATCCGCTGGACCCTGGAGATCCGCGCCACCAAGCCCGCCCGCATCTACCCGGGCATGACCTTCGGCAAGCTGATCTTCCTCACCGCCTTCGGCACCCCGGCCAGCTATCAGCAGCAACGCGCCAAGTACGCGGCCACCAGCGGCATCGACATCTCCCGCCTCTACGAAGAGATCTCCCGAGGAGCGCTGTGAGCCCCCTTGTCCGCCCGGCCACCGGACCGCTGGCCGCCACCTTCCTCGACCTGCCCGCCGGGAGCCCCGGCGGCAGCGTCGAACTCTTCCTCGACCTCTACACCGGCGACAGGCCCCTCATCCCCGCACGGGCATTCATGCTCACCCCGCCCGGTTCCACACGCCGCCCCCGAGCCGGCCTCGACCTGCTGCCCGTGGCCGGGAAGTGCCTGGAGGGCCCCGCCTTCGACCGCTACGTCGCAGCCCTACGCGAAGCTCTCGCGTCCGCGATCGACCCGTCCCAGATAGGCGTCCTGCACCTGCAGCACCTCGCCTTCGGCGCCACCCCCGCCCTGCTCCGAGCCCTGCCCGCACACCCCAGGATCGCCCTGGTCCACGGCACGGACCTGCTCTTCGCAGGAGTCCACCGCAACCAGCTCCAGGTCCTGCGGGAGACCGCCAGGGCCGCCCACGCCATCGTGGTACCCACCAGTGCGATGGCCGACCACCTCCTCAAACTCGCCCCACAGGTGGACCACCGGAAAATCGCCCACATCCCCTGGGGCATCCCCGACCACCTGATCACCGACCCACCACCTCGGCCTGCCCGCACGTCCACTAGCCACCTGCGCCTGCTGTACGCGGGTCGTCTGACCGCCGAGAAGGGCGTGGAGGCCCTGGTCAAGAGCCTGGTCCCCGTCCGAGGCGTCGAGCTGAGCATTGCCGCCCCCAGATCCCAGTTCCATGGCCTGGCCCCGCTGCTGCAGCGGGCAGGTGTGAGGGCCCGTTACCTCGGCTGGCTCCGCCGTCCCCAACTGTGGAAGGCGTTCACCGAACACGACGCGCTGGTCATGCCGTCCACCACCCTGGAGGCCATGGGCCTGGTCGCGCTGGAAGCCCAAGCCTGCGGATTGCCCGTCCTCTACCAACCCGTGCCTGGCCTCAGCGAAGCCCTCGCCGCCTCCGGCATGGCTACCGACTTCACCCACCCCGCCGCTCTCACCCGCGACCTCGACCGCCTGCGGACCACCCCCGGCCTACTACCAGCCCTACGACAAGCGGGCTACGCGAACGCCGCCCGCTACCCCCTCCCGGCGACGGCCCAGGCCCTGGCCGACCTCGGCCACCAGCTCACCTGAAACACGCTCACACATCTGGCCAGTGCGGCTGCTAGACCACCAGATGCCTGGTCAGAGCGCTGCGCCTAACAGCGTCGGCTGCTAGGTCCAGCACGGTGCGAGCAGCAGCGTGGCAACGAGAACGCCTGTGCCACGGCCGATGCCAGACACGCCATTGCCCCGCGCGTCCCGCCCGCGTCACTACGCTGACCCAGCGGGATGCCCACGGCGAACAGGGAGACCATGACGTACCGCACCGACTGCATCGAACAGCTCCTGAGTGAGGGCGTCCGCAACAAGGTCTACCCCGGCGCCGTGTGGGCCGTCGGCGACGCCGCGGCCACGCGCGCCCACAGCACCATCGGCGTCCTCGACCCCGACGAGCCGGACGTACCGATGCGGCCCGACACCGTCTTCGACGCCGCCAGCCTCACCAAGATCCTCGCCGTGTGGTCCTCCATCGGTGCCCTTTGGGAGGAAGGCAAACTCGATCTCGACTCCCCACTCGGCACCCTCTGGCCCGAGGTCGAAGGTCACCCGCTCGGAGCAGTGACCGCCCGCCACCTCCTGACCCACACCGCTGGCGTCCCACTGCGGGCCCAGCTCAAGAACCTGTACGGCACCGACCCACAGGACATCCGCGACGGCGTCCTCCACGAAGCCCTGCACCGCCACCCTGGCGAGGCCGTCGAGTACACCGACCGGGCCGCCCTCATCCTGGGCTACCTCGCCGAACACCTCTCCGCTCAGAGCCTCGACCGGCTCGCCACGGAACGAACCTGGCAGCCGCTGGGCATGAACTCCACTTGCTTCGGACCACTGCCCGCCGAGATCGCCGCCCGGTGCGCGCCAACCGAGCTCGACCAGGACACCGACACCCATCTCAAGGGCAATGCCCACGACTTCTCCGCCCGACTCCTGGGCGGAGTGTGCGGCATCGCCGGCGCCTTCACCGTCCTCGACGACCTCACAGTCTTCCTGCGCTACATGCTGGACACCGCCGCGGCCCCAGGGCGGGCCGGGTTCGGCCCGGCCTGGACCACGGAGTCGCTGACCATCCAGACCGGCACCCTGGAGCCCGCACGTGGCCTGTTCTGGCACCCCGCCCCCGGAACCGCTCCTGCCGACGACGTCTGGGTCCACTACGGCTTCACCGGCACCGGCATGTGGGTCTGCCCCAGACGCCGACGGTGGGCGGTGCTGCTGACCAACAAGCTCTACTACACCCGCGACCGCCAGCCCCTGACGGACCTTCGCAACGCCTTCCGCGAGCTGTCCTTCGGCTAGAACGGCAGCTGCGCAGCCAGCCGGCTCATCCCGCGCGGCGAGGAGCAAACGTGGCGACCAAGCCGTGGGGGACGCTGACACACCGCTGACACTGAGCACCAAGCACGGGTTTCGCCCGTACCTCCCAACCCACAAGACCAGGCTCAACCCCAAGGTGGCCGCGATCAGCACACGTTGTCAGAGCCTGCCAGTATCCTGACGGTCACTGATTTCGAGGGGGACAGTGTCAACCGTTCGTTCTAGCCGCCGGATTGAGAGGGCAGGCGTCAACGCCCTGCGCGCACTCCTTGAGGAAAACGATCACATCGTTCAGGAGATCGACGGAGGGAACGATCACGGTGAAGACATGATCGTTAACTTCACGCGCGGCGGCAAGAGAACGGGATACTGGATTGCCATTCAGGTAAAAAGCGGCAAGAAGTACAAGCGGGTCAATGGATATGCGATACCCGTAGAGGACCACTTCGAAGATTGGCGACAGAGCCGCATCCCCATCATTGGCGTCGTTTACGACATGAAAAAGAGAGAACTGTTCTGGATCAATCTCACCGAACAGTTACGATCCGTAGACGAAAGCCCTGGCTGGATTCAAGTAGCAAAGACCTCACGGCTCAACGCAGACACGGTTCACGAGTTTTACGCAGAAATTTCAACCTACGCCGGCGATTCCAGGATGCGCATTCGTGCGGCGAGTCAGGAAGAGGCGCTCACCGAAGCCGTGCGCGCCAGACGAGGGCTGGACCCTCAGACAGCACCCAACCCCCTCTACGAGAGCATGGCGGACTTCGCCCTTCGCCACGAGGAACGCCTTCACGTCATCTTAAGAGACCTGCGGCGGTCCCTTCCCTTGCAAGCCTTGGCCTTGATCATGCTATGGGAGTGGCCCCGCCAAATCCGCTTCGTTGAAGGATCTGCGGACATTAGCCCAGTCCCGTGGGTTCTCGGCCTTTACTCCTTCATGCTTCTCATGGGCTTGACCATATTCTTCGAGTTTAGGGCTGGGCGAGTCCCCAGAGAAACCGGCAAATGGCTCTCTCTAATCGCGGGCAACTTCCTCTGGATTCCGATAATGGACCCTGACGGGGATCGCGGCTGGTGGGGAACAACTTGGATCGTGGCCGGAGTCATCGTGCCCTCGCTTGGCATCAAATTTTTGATTATTAGCTTCGTCGGGTTTGCCCGCGACCGAAAGAAGAAGCAACTCCAATCACACATTTGAAAAACTCCGGCATAATCCCCATGAGTCGCCATTTTCATGCAAGGACGTAGGGCTGATCGGTTCGATCCCGGTGGCTCCCTCACCACCGCAGGAAGGCGAGGCAGTTGTGCACCGCAGCGTTGTCGCCGAAGCGTCGACTAGTAGTGCTTTGTCGGGTCCGGGACGTTGACCGTGAACCCGGCGATCGACGGCCTCGGGGCACGCCTGCGACCTGCGGCGAACGGCGCGGTCGCCGAGCAGACCCACTACCTGACCCCGCCGTATCGTCGCAGGTCAGCGACACCCGACAAAGCACTACTAGGCGGGCTGCGGGTCAGAGGCTCGAGCCTCGATGCGCTAGATCTCCAACAAGAGCGCCAATGCCGAGCGCAGCACTGCCTGTTCTTCGACTTCCGTCTCCACCTCGACGGCCCACACCTCCAGCTGGAAGTGCGCCCCCCGCCGACGGCATCGCACCGCTCTCCGACCTCTTGGGCCCGGTCTCCCGTTCCCTCGCCCTGCTCACCGTCGCTGGCCTCTGACTGTCGCTGTGTGCCCGGCTGAATGACCACCGCCTTCGAGGCGAGGTCGGGTGTGGGGTGCGCTTGATCAGGAGGGGGGTTCTCTTCGAGCGGGGCTCCCTGAATCTTCAACGCATCACGAGTCTGGGTGGGGCAACATGCGATTGGGCGATCCGGAGTCATTCGCGGGCCATGAGCTGGGCGAGTATGGCCACCACCGTGACAGCTCCCACTACGGCAGCCCCGAGTTTGGGGGCATGCAGGGTCAGGGCGCCGACGAGGGCGCCGACCAGCAGGAGGACTACGAGGCGCACGCTGATCTCTTCCATGAGGACCTGCTTTCCGTGTGCTGCCAACTGGGTTGTGCACCAGCGTGGACGCCACATGGTCAGCCTTGACGGCCCCAAGACGATCACTGACGACATCAGCCAAGAACAGCTATCGTCTGACGGTGTGCGACGGCCTCGGGCGATCGTGTGTTCAGGCGTCGGGGCGTCTGGTTTACAGGATCTGACACGGAACAACCGGGAGGGGCAGAGATAGTGGTCGCCCAGCCGTGGAAGAGGCCGGAGCTGTCCGACCAGCCTGACCTGAAGAAGCTGAACGATGAGCTCCACGATCTGAGACTGGACGCGGGGCTCCCGTCAGCCCGGACTATTCGCGATCGCGTCGGGAAGGATGCACAGGACTACTGGATCGTGAACCACCAGGCAGTGCTGGACACCTTTCAGAAGCCGGATCTCCCGCCTTGGGGCCGCCTTGAGGCCATCGTCAGCGCCCTAGCCGAAGTTGCTCGACGCAACGACGTTGACGGCGAAGTCGACCGTTTCAAGAGCCTGTGGAAGCAGGTCGTCAGGGAAACGGTGATGCAAGCCTCAGTACACCCTCCGGCAGATACCGCAGCCGACTGCGATGGTGACGCGGCTGACCTTTTCGAGGACCTGTGGAAGTGGTCGCAGGACGACAAGGAAACAAGCGGGCAGGCAGCAGAAGGGCCACCGGCCAGCGCCGAGACTCCTGCCGACGCCGACCAGGCCACTGCGCAGTTCAACTACGCGGAGGAGTCCTTGAAGGGCCTGATCCTCAACGCAGCGCAGGCCCTGTGGCACGACAAGGACGCGCTGAGAGTGTTCCTTGGTGTGGTGCGCCGCAGCGAGGGGTTCGTGAAGATGGCTGACGCAGCGGAGGAGCGAAGGCCGGCGAACGCGACGTTCTACGGCGTGAAGAGCAGAGAGTTCGAGGTGGACTACTCTCCGGCGCGATCGGAACTGGTCACGCTGCATCGCGTTCTAGACCAACACAGGCTGAAGCAGAAGTGGTCCTTCACCGACTTGGAGGAGCAGACGGGTGTCTCCGCGGATGCATGGATCCGCTGGTACACCCATGACGAGCTGCCCGAGCGTGAGGCGCTCGTTGCGTTCTCGCACATGGCGCGCCTGACGCCAGAGGATCACGTCCTGCTGCTCGGCCTTTGGGACGCGGCCCGTGATGCATCGGAGGTGCAGATACGCTCTGCCGCGTTGCCGTCCAGCATCAGCTTCGATGAGGCGTGGACGATGCGTGACCCGGCCGCATCGAGGTTGTGGGCGCTCGCCGGTGTCGGAGGCGACGGCATGACCGCGTACGGCCCTGATCTGGCCCGCGGCACGGCTCCGGCATTCGTTGTGGCCGGGTCGGCCAGGTCGGGTCGCTCCACGGCACTGGTAAACATCGCGCGCTCTCTTCTCGCAGCCGGCACCCGGCTCGTGCTGGCCACGCCCAGGCCGTCACCCTTGCGGGAATTGGCCGACCGGGACGGTGTGATGGCCTGCTTCGTGGAGGACAACATCGGGCACAAGCTCGACGAAGTTTTGTCGGAGGCGTCTACTGAGGAACCGGTCGCTATCGTGATGGACGACGCGGAGATCTTGAGCGAATGTGATGCCTGGCGCCTGCTGAAGAACCTATTGCAGCACGGCTTCGACGAGGGTACGGCGCTGGTCCTGGGCGGCGATGAAGGCAAGCTCCGGGGAGGCTACCGCTGGCTGAGCGAGGCGAAGAAAGCCCACCGCGGCCTCCTGCTGTCCCCCCAGAATCCGCACGCCGGCGATTGGATCGGCATCAAGACCGGAGACTCCATTATCGGCAGCCCTACCGCTCCTGGCCGGGGCTGGCTTCATCTCGGGGACGGCAGACTATTGGCAGTGACCGTGCCACACTAAGGGCTGTCCCCACTCGCAGTGCACTGTGCCAAGCCCGCGCCACGATGCCCCAGAACAGCTCACATGGTGACAGCCGCTGAGCTCATAACCAAGTAATGACTTACGTGGTGAGGCCATGTTGTGCGCAGGCGTGATCCGCGAGGGCGCGTAAGGCACCAGCGGTTCGGCTGAGGACCTCAAGGAACTGCTCGTCTGGCTTCAGACCCGCCAGGCCCGCACTAGCCAGAGTGGCGTCCCAGTTCGTTCCGCGGGCGTGGGCGGCGCCCGCGGAACGCAGACGCTGCAGGACACGCAGAGGCTCCACAAGAACGTTGGGATCGCCGCTGGTGGACTTGACCCATGCGTCCAAGCAGTTCAATGACGCCATCGACCGTTCGGTTACCCCCGGAAGCTGCCTTAGCAATTTGACATCGAGGTAATCCACAACGCCCTTCGCAAGGATCATCGTCAGTTTGTCAGCTTCGCCTTGCTCGCTGGTGAAGGGCCGGTGCAGTCCCTGGAAGTCGATCCTATCGGAGACATGCCACTCCCTGTAGACCGGACTCCCCAAGAACTGCGTCATAGCATTGCTGAAGCGCTCGCGGGCCTCATAGAGCTCCTGTAGAGGCTCATATGGGCCGACTCCCCATTCGCCAAGGATGTCTCTGCGGTATCGGGTTTCGTCCTTACCTCCTCGCGGGGGGACGTTGAAACCTCTCCAGTGGTCGCGTTCCTCGCTGGGAAGGCGACTACCAAGGTCGCCAAGGTAGACCTCAACAAGATCCTCTGCGTTACTGCCGATCGGCAGGCCCCACAACCGCAGGCAGCTCAGATAGCCATGTTCGATCCGATAACGCGAGGGCTCACTTCCGTAATGCGACAAGACCTGGCGACGAAAGTAGACCCTGGTCAGGTAATGCGGCGTCCCGCGATTAGTGAAGTGACTACTTAGCCTACTTGGATCGCAGGTAGCCGTGACTTCTTCACCCGTGTCGGGGTCTCTGTCGATGATGAATTCAGGGAAGCGCTCCTGCCTGGGGTGCGGGCGCGCGAGCTGCTCAGGCGATGCGTTAACCGGCAGCACGACGTACTTGCCGCATAGGCGCACAAAGCCAGGGTGCTCCGTCATGGAGAGGCTGCCGCTGTAGCAGGCGAAGTGGCGCTCAGACGTCCGCTCCACCGCGTCAATCTGGGGGTCGAGGACGGCATCCAACCAGTCGACACGGTTGTGTTGAACGACCAAGATCCGCTTGCGGATCGCTAGGTATCGACGCAGCGGCATTGCAGCCACCTCGATATGCAACTCGGCCTCGACCTGCCGGGACCGGACGAGCTCGTGATCGCGCCCAGCGTCATCCAGGTAGTACCAGGAGCCCGCCGATCTTGGAATCGCGTCGAAGTACCAAAGGAAGGATGGGGTGAACTCGACCGTAGGCTCTGCAAGCCCATGATGATCGCGGCGCTGCGCAAAGAACTCTGCTTCGGTCTCTGGGTCCACCAGCCCTTCTTCGAAGTGCATGGCGCCCGGACCGGTGGTCCACCATGAGCTCCCGATATCCCCGTCGTTCCAGGTGTAGTCCTGCAGTGCCTGATCCATGGCATCTGGCCGGATTAGGTAGCAGCCGACACCCCAGTCGCGATCGCCAGAAGAGAAGCCGAGGATCGTCACCCAGGCAGTGGGAGCCGATTTGAGCACAGACAGGTACGGTTCCGGCCGTACTTCGGGGGGTAGATCCTCGGGCCGTCCGCTGTTGTAGATCATCACGGCCACCTCCAAACGCACACACGCTCCCCGCCCACCGTTGACCACAGGTAGGCCGACAGCCAGTCCCCTCTCTCCAGGGTGCCGCGGCTGCAGCATGACCTGGGCGGCAGCACCCGTCGAGCCCGCACTTGTGCGTGAGCGATGCGTGAGCGGACGGTGCGGGAGGAGCTATCACAGGATGGATCTAGCGGCCTGCCGCGTGGCGCTGATTAGGCAAAACAGCGCCACGCGGCACAGCCAGGTACCACCCGGCAGGGATTCGATCCCACTCCTAAAGCGGGTGTCGCAGGTTCGAATCCTGCCGGGGTCACAACACGTTACCGCTCTGACCTGGAGTTTCTCCCCCAGGGAGGGGTTCTACTCGGCCTCGGACTTCTCGTCCGGGGCCGTTTGCGTGCGCGGTGCGTGAGTGGATGCGTCGCCAGAGCCGGTGGCTGCCGTGGACTCGGCGGCATCCCGTGGCCTGCGGGCGCGCGGTACAAGGCGCACCGCGGCCTCGGCGATCGCGAGGTAGCGTCGGGCAGAAGTCTCGTGTTAGGTCTCGGCCATGATGGTGATCGAGGAGTGGCCGAGCATCTCCTAGATGTCCTTCAGGGCGGCCCGGCCGCGAGGGCCAGCGTTGCGGCACCGTGGCGCAGGTCGTGGAGCCGATCCGGCGGGAGACCGATCTCTTCGTACAGCTCGACGAACCGCCGTGTGACGTTGGCGGGGTGGAGCAGCTCGCCGTTCTCGCGAGTGAAGACGCGTCCGGTCTCCACCCAGGCGCTCCCCCACTCCTCGCGGTCCTTGTCCTGCTTGGCACGATGTCGCTTGAGGGCCCGGAACCGTGTCGGAGTCCAGCGCGATGGTCCGCGCGCCCGCGTCCGTCTTGGGGTCGTTTCGTACACCTCCCAGCCGTCCACAACGAGCTGCTTGGCAACGGTAATGAGCCCGGCCCCGAGGTTAGTGTCGGTCCACTTCTGCCCGCACGCCTCACCCCGTCGCGGCCAGCGAAACGTGATCAGGTGGAACAGCGCGTACAGACGGCCCTCCGCGACGTGATCGGGGAAAAGGCCAGTGTGCTCTGGCGTCCAGACCATCACCGGAGAGGGCTTCTTCCCCGGTCCGCTTCCAGACCTCGCGCGAGCCCGATACAGGCGTCGGACTCGCCGGCGTAGCCATGCTCGTACCGACGTGCGGAGATCCCGTCATCGGAGGGCAGCGACCGTCATCGCCACCAGCCCTCTGAGGATGCCGCTCCCGGCGGCGGGGTGAGCGCACAACGATCCGATCCAAGTAGTTGGCGGCACCAGCTCACACCAGGGTCAGGTGACCGTCCGCTGTGTGCTGCGGGCACGCGACGAGAAATGGGAGAGCGGCGACACACACAACTGGCGTGGACACCGGGAGCGGCAGCGCGGGCCGTCAGTCACGACCTGGTCTGGGACTCTCCGCACGCGTGGCGAGCAGTCAACTGGTTCTGGCCATCCACTCGTGCAGGGAGATGACAGTGCTGGCTGGCGAATCACTTCTGATGCCTGGCCAATCCAGTACTTCCGCAAGCGGTGTCTCTTCCGCGCAGGTATCTAGACTCGAATTACCCTCGTTTTTGACGCCACTTGTAACTTCCGTCTTGGCACGGCCCTCGATGAGGGCATCGACGTAGCTCAACGTATTCTTCGGAGTCTCGGCCACTGTAGCAAGTCTGTCCATGGCAGCCACATAGTATTCAACTTCACGGCGTTCGTCGATGTACACGGCCCCCGAGAGTTGTTCACGATGAACAATGTCGGGCAGATCGCTGTCGCAAAACCCGAGAATGGTGAGTGCGCCACCGACCGCAAAGTTCCACTTTGCCTCGAACGGCACCACTTGCACGATGACGTTCGGCAGTTCGGAGATCTTGGTGAGCCGCTCCAGCTGATCCTTCATTACCCGGCGCCCCCCGACTACGCGGTGTAGCGTCGCTTCGTCGAGTACCGCCCACACCTTGGGGGCGTCGAGATCTGTCAGCAGCTGTTGCCGTTTCATTCTCAGTTCGACCCGCCGGTCGACCTCCCGCGCTGACGCAAGCGGCAGTGCAGTGCGGGTAACGGCCTCGGCATATTCAGGGGTCTGCAGGAGACCTGGGATCACTTGAGTGTCGTAGGTCCGAATTCTGCTGGCTGCGGATTCCAAGTCCAGCAGCCTTGGGAACCAATTTGGCAGGACATCGGAGAATGCGTGCCACCATGGTGTCCGATGTGATTGCCTCACCAGTTCCAGGTACGCTTCCCTTTCTCCCGGGTCCGCCACTCCATACAGGTCGAGCAGACCTACGATGTCATGCTCACGAAGAGAGGTCATGCCTCTTTCGATCCGAGACAGCTTGGCGGTGGACCAACCAGTGCCAGTACTCACGGTGCCCTGTGGCATCTGCCGCTCCACCCGCAGGTGGCGCAGTCGTGACCCGAGCTTGATCCTCGCGGCGGTGGGTCCAGCGCCTTCCAGGAGAGAGATGCCCACAGGGGTGGCCAGTGAGAGGTCGTGGTCACGCGTGGACTCAAATGCGCTACGAGACACGGAGGCTTTACTGCTCTCTTCATGCGCGGCCGTCCCACTGCCGGTCGACGCCAACGAGGCCGCCCTCCCGTCGGCGTGCGGATTGGCCTGAGCTGCAGCCTGGGCGGCAGCGCTAGGCGCTCGGGAAGTGGCCAGGCCCGTGTCAGGCCGGTCCGCGAGTGCGGCGTCCTCGTTTGCTCCCTGTTCGCGCGGTGGCAGTTCCTCGCGGACGACACGCTGTGCGTCGGTGACGTCGTATCGCGCGGCGACCTCCAGCCACTGTCTCGCCTTGTGTCGGACACCTAGCGAAAGGTACTCAAGCCCCAGCGTGTATGCGTCATAAGCGAGTTCGACGCATTCGACCTGGATCCGTAGGGCATCCGTCTCTCGCGGCGTCATCCGGGTCAAACCGTCCACCACGGAGCGGAATCCGCTATCCAGCTCGTCCTGTGTCATGTCAAGGCCGTTCTGCTGGTCATCCGCGGTCACCTGCGCTCCTCCCGCCTTGTCATCGTCGCACCGTAACCGTCCAGCGGTGTGGTCGTCCGTAGTGCTGAAAGGGCGTTCTTCAACAGTTTCTTTACGGTGTTCTCGCTGATGCCCATAAGACCCGCCGTCTCGCATACCGTTAGAGCGTCAACATGGTGGAGGAGAAGGGCTTCGCGCTGCCGGGGCGGTAAGGCAGCCACTGCGCGACTGACGTCGAGGCGCCGTTCGACGCCCTCCGTAAACTGCACTGCCCAAGGAGTCCCACCGATCGAGGCATCAAGGACGTCAGCAGTCATTAGATCCTCCTGAATGTTTCCGCGACGCCTCCAGAAGTCAGCGATCCGGCACTGGGCAATCCGGTAGAGCATCCGGGTCGGCTCCTTGTGCGCCGCAAATTCGTCGTACTTGACGAAAAACATTCTCCAAATGTCCTGGCATACGTCCTCGGCGTCCTTACGGAGTCCGACCCGGCGGGTGACGAACCGGATCAATCTAGGGTGGTTCATGATGTAGAAGACCCGCATCTCTTCCTGTGGGCCCTCCTCACTTCGCGGTGTCGGCGCTGTCGCTTCGGGCTGCGTCTGACTCACCGTGCCCGGTCACCACCGGAGAGATCCGGCACCTGTACCGGTGAGACCGGCAGAGGGCCCTCGTGGCCGATCGTGATGGACCATTCGGCCGCACCCGCTCGGTGGCTCACTCGAGCAGGCAAGCCCGCACGGGCTGCAACTGTGGCCAGGTCGCACAAGGCCCGTCTGTGTTCGCGGGCCAACGCGGTTCTCCCTGCCCTCCTGATCACCAACGCCATCAGCCCAGCCAAGCTGGAGACGGCTGCGACCGCCTCGCCGGGACTCACCGAATGCAGCACTCTGCGACCACCGTCCTTGTTTTCGGACCAGACACCTCCTACATCGTCGTCCGGTGGCACATCGGGTGCCTCGGTCCACGATTTTTCCCGGCGGTATCAACGGCGCACGGGAAGGCCGGAAGCGGTCGAGCCGTCGTCCCTGACCAAAGGGCCACCGTTGTGAACCGAACCTTGGCTCTCGGCCACTGCACACCGAGAGGAGTCCTTGAAGGGCCTGATCCTCAACGCAGCACAGGCCCTGTGGCACGGCAAGCACACGCTGAGAGGGTTCCTTGGTGTGGTGCGCCCCAGCGGGGGTTCGTGAAGATGGCTGACGCAGCAGAGGAGCGAAGGCCGGCGAACCCGACGTTCTGCGGCGTGAGGAGCAGAGAGTTTGAGGTGGACTACTCTCCGGCACGATCGGAACTGGTCACGCTGCACCGCGTTCTAGCAGATGGATGTGAGTAGCCGGGCGGACGTCCCGGGGTGGCCATGGATGTCGTCGGATTGTTCGTCATGCTGACGACCATGCCGTGGCCGGCAGGCGTCGGAGCAGGAGCTGAACTGCAGCGTCAGACCTGGGCATGACCCGTCGGACCGCCCAAACAAACACTGCCTCCAGCCCGCAACCTGGGCAATTGACGGCTTGCCGGGAAGGCATCCCTGCGGAACACATTCGGCACACATGAGGACGGGAAACCCCGTGAACACGTGAGAACTACGGAGAGGTGTTTTCCCAGGTCAGACACCCAGCAGCCGACGTTTCCGCAGGTCACAGCCCCGTCCAGGGAAAACTCCTAAAGCGGGTGTCGCAGGTTCGAATCCTGCCGGGGCACCACGCATTACCGCTCCGACCTGGGGTTTCTCCCTCAGGGAGGGGTCTTACTCGGCCTCGGACCCCTCGTCCGGGGCCGTTTGCGTGAGCGGTGCGTGAGCGGATGTCTCACCAGCCGCAGGTGCTGCTGCGGATACGGCGGCATCCCGTGGCATGCGGGTATGCGGTACGAGGCGGGCCGCCGCCTCGGCGATCGCGAGGTCGGCCTCGGGCAGCAGGCTCGTGTACGTGTCGGCCGTGATGGTGATCGAGGAGCGGCCCAGCATCTCCTGGATGTCCTTCAGATCGGCCCCTGCCGCGTGAGCCAGGGTCGCGGCGCCGTGCCGCAGGTCGTGGAGTCGGACCGGCGGGAGACCGATCTCCTCGTACAGCTCGACGAACCGCCGCGTGACGTCGGCGGGGTGGAACAGCTCGCCGTTCCCCTTGGTGAAGACGCGGCCGGTCAAGGTGGGTGTCGGTCCACTTCTGCCGCACGCCTCACCCCGTCGCAGTCCGCGGAAGGCGATCAGCCGGAACAGCGCGTAGAGCCGGCCCTCCGCGACGTGGTCGAGGAAGAGGCCGGTGTGCTCCGGCGTCCAGACCATCACCGGCGAGGGCTTCTCGCCAGTGCGCTTCCAGTCAAGGATGCGCCCCTCGGTCCACACGAGCGCCTTGGGGCGCCTACGCGCCTCCGGCTCGACGTGGGTTGCCGGGTTGAAGGTGATCAGCTGCTGAGCGATCGCGGCGTTCAGCGCGGCCCGCAGCGTGGAGCGGACGCGCTGCCGCGTAGCCGGACCCGCAATGCGGCGGTAGGGCTCCATCTCAGCGATGGCCGCCTGCATCGCGAGTCGCCCATCCGGCCTCCCACTCGCCCATCGATCGCCCAGGCCGTCGGCAGCTCTCGCCACTGCAACCGGCGTCCGCCTCGGCCTTCTTCGCGCCGTTCTTCACGCTCGCCCCAATTCATGTAAAACGTGAGGCGATTCTCCCATTGGAATGTGATGTTGAGTCACGCAGCATGCACTCTAGGCAATTTTAGCTATTTGACGGAGCGTCTAATGACGCCCGCGAACGGCAAAACTTATGCAAAGGCCCGACCTTGTCGGGCTACCGAGATGGCCTGGACCAACGATTTCACGGTGGCCAACTTCTCAGTGACTTAAGGAACTTGACGCTCTATCACTCCACTTCACTCTTGATAGTTGAATGAGTGACATCTTTGCAGGCAAATCAACGGCGTCCAAATCTCGCTATCTCTCTGGCAGGATTCCCGGCACCCATTCCACTCAAGGAAAGCGGGGCCGATATGCCCGGTCGCGGGAGAAGTGGTCAAGCAGCGGCACAACACCCGTATGCCGCCGGACGCAGCGGTCTTCACAGGCGTGCGGACCGCAGGGCCGGTCCTCGTCTCGTCGGGTAACGCTTCGACCACCCGAGCCCAGGCGGGACGGGGCAGCCCAGGCGGTTGCCTCGGGGCCGATCCTCCGGACGGCACGCCGCGCACCGGCCTGCGGGCACGCGCCGCGGGCGAGTGCGACGACGGCCCCCTGACCTCCCCATCGGCCCCGCCCTTTCGGACCGTCCCCCGCGCCGCCGCTCCGGCGAGCAACCATCCTCGCTCGGCCTATTGCTGACTGACCGTCAGCCACCGAGCGACGCCGAACCGGGGGCCGCAGCCGCGTCCCCTGGAGACCTGCCCCCGTAGCCCGGACGACCGGGTTGCCGGGCAGGCGAGCCCCCCACTTCAAGGAGCATGATGCACAAACGTCGCACGCCCCGCCGCAAGAAGGCGCTGATAGCCGCGATCACCGCGGCACTCTCCGGCGGCTTGCTGTACGGCTTCAGCGCCCTCGCCCAAGCCGATGAGGTCAGCGGCACGGTCATCGGCGGGCAGGGCAATTACAAGACCATCAACCACCGGGCCAAGCCGTCCCTCTCGGCCCAGGTCAACGGCTCCTCGAAGGCCGGCGACAAGATCCAGATGTCCTGCCGGACCAACGGGGACACCGTGGAGAACAACCCGCGTTGGATCTACACCGGCTCGTATTACATCGCCGACGCGTTCATCGACGAGAACACCACCGCCCTGCCGGTCTGCGGCTCGAACCCGAACCCGAAACCCACCCAGCCCAACCCCGGCACGAACTCCAAGACGCTCAAGATCGATATGCAGAAGCAGGTCAGGAGCCAGTGGTGCTGGGACGCCTCCGGCGTGACCATCGCCAAGTTCTGGGGCCGCGATGTCAGCCAGGAGCGGTTCTGCCAACTCGCCGCCCAGAGCGGCTGGGTGGACTGCAACAACCAGCCCGCGACGCTGGAGGACATGGCAGGTGGCCTGGCCAGGCTGGGGCTGAGCAGCAGTGGCCGCAGCCTGAACCGCAACGCCTCGTTCAGCGAGTCGAACGCCGAGATCGCCGCAGGCCGGCCGTTCGCCGTTCGGTTCGGCTGGCGCAGCGGGGGCGGCCACATGAACGTCATCTACGGCTACGACAGCACCAGCAACATGATCGCGGTCGGTGACCCCTGGCAGACCACCCAGACCTACACCTGGTGGAACTACTCCACCTACGTGAACAACAACTCGTTCCAGTGGACCCACTCCCGCATCGGCATCCAGGGCTGAGGAGAAGACCGACCATGCAGACCATGCGACGCACCAAGCGCGCAGCCGTCCGGGCAGCCGTCCTCGCCGCGACCGCGCTCGCCGCCACCCTCAGCGGAAACGTTTCCGCAGAGGCCGCGGAGGGCGACGGCATCGCGGGCTACCAATCCGCCCAGCAGACCCTCCGCAGCGACCAGCTCCGAGACACCGTCTCCCGGTTCCTGGTCGCGACCCGGCAGCCCGGCAGCGCTGCCAACGCGGACGGCGGCACCCTCGCCACCCCCGGGAAGGACCCCGCCACAGCCGGCGCGCCACCCCGGTTCGAGCTCAAGGACCCGGTGCCGATGTTCGAGATCAGCCCCGAGTTCGTGGCCGGCAAGACCAAGACGACCCCGCAGACCGCGCTGCGGCTCTCCTATCTGGCCTCCCGGGTGACCGCCTCCGACGGCCACCAGGCCGCCGTACTGCTCGCGCCCCGGGGGAACGCCGCTGCCGCGGGAAGCGGCACGAAGAACGTCGGCGCCGAGGGCTGGGAGCTGGCCGGCATCCGAGACGGGGACGTCGAGGTCGGCCTGGCCGAACGCGGCACCCCCAAGGTCCGCACCTTCACCGAGCCGCAGATCCACGCCTGGTACCGCATCACCGCCGAAGGCATGATCGAACCGCTCAACAAGGCGGCGACCACCGGCCTCGGCGGAAAGCGCGCCATCACCCTCGCCGCCTACCAGAAGCTGGTCTCCGCTCGTTACGGTGACAAACTGCCCGGCTCGGAATACGACCGCAAGGGCCTGGCCGGCGGGTACCCCGGCCTGGTCGAGGACCAGCCCTCTCAGGCGGCCGCCCCGTCCGCGAGGCCAGCGGCCGGGACATCCTGGCAGCCTGTAGCCGCCACCGGGGCCGCGGCCCTGGCAGCGGCCGCCGGCGCGGCGGTGTACGTGCGTCGCCGGTGCACGGTCGCCACGCGCTGACCTGTACAGATCCGGCCGGCGACCTCCCCTTCGATGCATGACCGGCAGGGACGGCCCGCCTGGGCCGATCTGCGGGCACGATGCGTGAACGGACGGAGCGGCATCCACTGGCAGGAGGCATGGCCAGGCGGCAGGCCGGGCGGCGCTGACCAGCAGGGGCAGCACCACCCGGCACAGCCGAGCATCCCCCGGCGGGGATTCGATCCCACTCCCAAAGCGGGTGTCGCAGGTTCGAATCCCGCCGGGGGCAGGGGGCACAGAGAAACACCAGGTCAGGGCCACATGGACCCTCCGTTGACGCCACGGAGGGTCCTTTGTGCGCTCGATGGGAGCATCCTGGGAACGCGATGTGGGCGATTTGGGAGACTTTAGGCCGATCGTGCGGTGCAGGAATCCTATGAAGCTTTACCTCGTCGCATGAGGAGTAAGGGCTGTCCCTCTGGCTGAGCTGTGAGACGGCGGCTCCAAGGCCGCCATCCGGGCGGCCGTGGAACGGATCCTGGCCGGGAACCTCCCACCCGGCGAGCCGGTCAGGAAACCGTCGCGGCCATGGCCGGAGTCACCCAAGAACGCCACCCGGCCGCGGTGGAGGCCAAGATGCGCCGCGCCATGCCGGCCAGGACCTGTCCGGCGGATCATTGCGCGCCGGGTAAGCCCGGGCAGTAATCCACCGGACACGATGGGGAACGGGGCGTCAGGCCATGGAGAACTTGGCAACGTACTCGTCGAAGGGCTCGATGCCGACTTCCGCGCGGAGTCCGTCCAAGCGCTCGGACTCTTCGCAGGGCCACGGAACCGGCGCCCCGTTCTTCACGCCGGCGATCTGAGTGCCGTAGACCTGCTTACGGCCCTCATTGACCAGCGTGCGGTCGCGCAGGAAGGCCAGCTCGCGGGGGCCGGCCGAGCCTGCCGACACCGCCTGCTGCATCAACTGGAGGGCACGACGCTGGACGTCGAGCTGCCGGTCGGCGTGCTGGGCGATCAGCCATGCAGCGCGTGCGGCCTCCTCGCCGACGAGTTCCGCCGTCGGCCAGCCGTACTCGTCCATGATCTCGCCGAGCCGGTCACCGTGCCGGGCGGCCAGCCGCCGCCAGGCCAACTGCTCGGCGGGGTCGTCGCTGTTCGCGCGGACTGCGGACTGGTGATCGGCCGCAGCCATGTCCGTGAGTTCCACCGTCAGCGCGGCAACGTCGTGCGCCACTTTCAACTCCCAGGTCGGATCCGTGCTTTGTGTCCGCTCGCAAGCCTAGAGGTGCAAATCGGGCGTAAAGATCATTCCGGAGAACGGTGACATACGCCTCCCCGCACGGGGATAATGGATCTACCCCCGAAGCCAGAGCCGGATCGCTGCGACGGTCACGGTACCCGTGGGGGTTGCCTGCGCGCTCCGACTGCGTGCTGGTGGGCGCGGCAGGAGGTGGAGTCCACGGACACCATGGACCAGTCGATACGGCCTTCCACGTCGGCGTCGGCCAGGACTGCCGCGAAGATCTTGTCCCAGGCGCCGTCCGCCGACCATCGTCTGTGCCGCTCGTACACGGTCTTCCACTTACCGAACCGCTCACCAGATCTCGCCACGGCACCCCCGTGCGCTGCCGGTACAGGATCCCGTTGATGATCCTGCGGTGGCCCTCCCAACGGCCTCCACCGCCCGGCCGGGCCCTACGTCATCCGTCCGGCGCCAGCAGAACCGACGGCAACAGCTGATCAGTCGATCTCGGCCTTCGTCTCCGCAAGCGCAGCTCGTGTCGCGCGGCGAGTTCGGAACGTGTGGAGACCGCTGCGACCCGCCGCTCGTGCAATAGCGTGACGACTTCCATATCCGCAGCCGTCAGCCGTCCCCTTAAAATCGCGATGTCGGCGGCACCGCGGTCCACCCCTGCGAGCTTCGCGTCATGCCGGTGAACCTGCACCGATGCGCCGGTTTCCCCCTCGAAGTGTGCGATGACCTCCTGTGGCCACCCCGTGGGAAACCCCCATGCGAAGCCCACGCGGAACGTGTCATCGTCCGATTCGGGACGCAGTGCCGCCTCCAACTGCGGGAGGAGGGCATGGAGTCACTGATGTGCACCCCATCGCCGCCTGGTGGGCTCTGACCGCGGCCGGGGCAGCCGCTGCCGCCTGTGTCCTCTTCGCTCGGACGCGCATCCCGCCCCGCCCGGACGGCACCGCAGGTCACGGCACCGGTGGCCCGGGGAAACAGGTCGGTAACGCTCTGTCATCCCCGGTTGGGGTCGACCACGAGACTCGCAACGACCTGCTTCGCACCGTCGACGGCCCGGCGAAACGCCGCAGGGTCTTGATGGGCACGGGCCAGGACATAGCCCCCCTGGACCGACGCCATGATCAGTGACGCCATCACGTCGGGGTCGGTGTCGGGCCGGAACTCACCTGCGCGCACACCCTCCGCGAGTACCGCGGACAGGCGCTCACTGAGCCACGTGAAGAAGTCCGCCATGGTCACGCGAAGGCCGTCGTCGGCGACGACCTCGTAGTCCTGCGCCAATCGCCCCATGCGACAGCCTGCGAGCGGGTCGCGTTCCAGATCGAGGAAGGCGTTGACGCGAGCGGCGGCCGACCCCTCCCCTGACAGGACTTCCTCCGTACGGGAGCGGAGCTGATCGCTCATGTAAGCCATGCCCGCGACAGCGAGCTCCGCCTTGCCGGAGAAGTGGTGGTACATACTCCCCTGCCCCGCCTGCGCGCGCTCCAAGATCATGGCCGGGCTCGTGCCCGTGTACCCCCGCTCCCACAGCAGCTCGGCCGCGGCCCGCGTCAGCGCCTCCTTCTTACTCATGCCCTCACTGTACCTACCGCTCGTTACATCACCGCGGACGCGGGCACGCCCAAACTGGGCCACCGGGCCGGCCCGTCGGGCGCGACCCGAGAGCCGGTTATCGCGGCTTCGCCCTGACACGCCGCCGCTCCGCCACGGCGGTTTCATACGGCGCCGGAGATGACCGTGGCCACGACCTTGCGGACGGCTTCGGACTCGGGCGGGGCGCCCTTCCGGTCGGCGAAGAGCAGGTGAGCGGCCCCGATCAGGGTGGGGGCGAGCGTGTCGACGTCGGCATCCGTCGCGACGCGACCCAGTTCGCGCTCGGCGGTCAGGTACGAGGCGATCATGGCCGTGGCTTCCGTGAGGATCGGGACGCCGGTCGGAATCGCCTCGCGCAGCCGGGTGCGCAGGTTGTCCCGGGAGGTGACGAGGCCGACGATGGCCACCGCGACCGTGCCGAACAGGTCCGTCAGCGCGCCGGTGAGGTTGTCGGTGACGGTGCCGGTCCCGGCGGAGTCGCGCAGGGCGGCGGCCTGGCCGTCGATCCGGCCGATGCGGTCCAGCACGAGCTCGGCGAGGAAGCCGTCGAAGTCGGCGAAGTGCCGGTGCAGGACGCCCTTGGCACAGCCTGCCTCCGTGGTGACCGCCCGGCTGGTCAGCGCGCTCGGCCCATCCCGCAGCAGGACGCACTCGGCGGCGTCGAACAGCTGCTGTCGTGGGTCGCGGATGGCCACCCCTGTCGGCACCTTGCATCCCTCTTTCCTGGCCGGGCCCCGACCCGTTGACGAGTGGGCGTACGCCCACTTACGGTGGGCACATGCCCACTTTACCTCCGGAGCAGTCACATGCTTCCGAGTACGAGCCTCATCGGCATCGACGGGTGGCGGAGTCGTTCGGCTGGGAACCACACCGCTACGACCGGACCCGGCCCCGCTACCCCGCCGCGCTGGTGGATCGGATCGTCGCGGCCAGTCCCGGGCCCGATGTCCTCGACGTCGGTTGCGGCACCGGCATAGCAGCCCGGCAGTTCCAGGCCGCGGGCTGCCGGGTGCTCGGCGTCGAGCCCGACGCGCGAATGGCCGCATTCGCACGCCGCAGCGGGGTCGAGGTCCAGGTGGCGACGTTCGAAGCCTGGGAGGCCGCCGGCCGGACATTCGACGCGGTCATCGCCGGGACCGCCTGGCACTGGGTCGACCCCGTCACCGGCGCGGCCAAAGCGGCACAGGTGCTGCGGCCCGGTGGCCGACTGGCGGCCTTCTGGCACGTGTTCCAGCTTCCGTCCGACGTGGCGGAAGCCTTCGCCGCGGCCCACCGGCGGGCGATGCCCGACTCGCCGTTCGACCTCCAGCCGACGAAGCAAGCCCTGGACGCGTACCAGGCGATGTTCACCAACGCCTCCGGCGGGATCCGAGCGGTGACCGGGTTCAGCGATCCGGAGCAGTGGCGATTCGACTGGGAGCAGTCCTACACGCGGGACGCTTGGCTGGACCAGATGCCCACGCAGGGCGCCCTCACCCAACTCCCGCCGGACAAGCTGGCGGAGGTGCTGGAGGGCGTTGGGGCCGCCATCGACGCGATGGGGGGAAGCTTCACGATGCGTTACGCGACGGTGGCGGTCACCGCGGCGCGCACCGATGCCGCCTGACCGGGCCGGTCGCGACCGTCCCGGTCAGGCGGAATCAGCCCGGATGACGTGATCAGCCGGGACGGCGGAATCAGTCCGGACGACCATGAACTGTCCTCGCCGAACAACTCCCCGCCGCCGACCGCGCCTTCGACCGCGTACTGTCGGTCTTCAGCGCCATGTACACGGCCGATCCCGCCGCGGCAACGAACGAACTCGTACGGTCCTGCCGGCCCGGCGGCCGTATCGTCATCACCGCCTGGAGCCACGTATGACCGCCCCTCCTTCGGACGCCGCGGCGTCCGCCGCAACGCGCCGCAGCTACGACGCGGTGGCCGAGCGCTACGCCACCGAGATCGGCGACGAACTCGACGGCAAACCCCTCGACCGCGCCCTGCTGGACGCCTTCGTCGAACTGGCCCCCGGCGGGCCCATCGTGGACGTCGGCTGCGGCCCGGGGCACGCGACGGCCCACCTGGCCCGCCACGGAGCCCGGACTCTCGGTGTCGACCTGTCGCCGGCCATGTGCGCCGTCGCGCGCCGCGCCACCGCTCTGCCGTTCGCCGCGGCGGACATGACCGCGCTGCCGATCCGTTCCCACGCGGCGGGCGGGATCCTGTGCTGGTACGCGGTGATCCATCTCGACCAGGACGAACGGGCCGCTGCCTACACCGAGTTCGCCCGCGTACTGCGCCCCGGCGGCCACGCCCTCATCGCCTTCCACACCAGCGACACCGACACCCGTTCCGGGCAGGCCAGACACCTCACCGAATGGTGGGACCGCCCCGTCGACCTCACCTTCCGCTTCCTCGACCCGGCCGCCGAAACGGCAGCCCTCGCGCGCGCGGGCCTCACCCTCGCCGCACGACTCGACCGAGCACCGCACCCCGGCCTCGAGCACGCCAGCCGGCGGTCCTACCTCCTGGTGCGGCGGCTTCCGTAGGGGCGACAGCGTCGTTTGCGTGTGCGGTGCGTGTGCGTGTGCGGACGCGTCATCAGAGGTGGTGGCTGCCGTGGGTTCGGCGGGTTCCCGTGGCGTGCCGGTGCCCCGGGCGGGGGCTGTCAGGCGGCCAGGGGCAGGGCGGCCGCTACCGCGTCTCGGTCCTTGCGGCCGATCAGGGGGAAGATGATCTTCAGACCCTGGTCGCTGTCCGGCGAGGAGACGACGAAGGACGAGTTGAGCAGGCGCTCCTTGATCTCCGAGCGGACGAGACCGGTGCGCGGAATCGTCATCAGGAGCTCCTCCGGGCGGGCGAACGTCGGGTTCGCCCGGAAGATGAAGAGGCGACGGTCGGTCATCGCCAGGTACATGGGGGTCGGCGCCGGGATCACTGCCATCGCACCGGCGCTCATGATCGCCGAGGCTGCCGCGAACGCCGCCGTCCGGCGTACGGAGACGGAACTCAGGTTCACTATGGTCGCCACCTCGACCTGCTCCCCGGGCTCGAGCATGGGGTCGACGGTGGCCAGCAGCAGTCTTCGGCGCTTTCCGTTCACGGGTACTCCTGGAAGATCGGGCGTGGACCGGGCCGGGATGCCCCCGTCCGGCATGCGGCGGTCCGGCTCCCCGGGCGCCGCTGCGGGGCCCGTACCCGGGAAGCAGCCGCGGGCCGGACTCCCTTGCGAGGCCGGTCGGCGCGAGTCGTCGGCATACCTTGCCATACGCGGTCAGGGAGCCCGCCCCGGGCACCGTGTGGTCCAGTTCACGGCAGAACGGTGACATCACGGTGTCGCGGGCCCGCACGACCGTGGTCGCATGAACACCGCGCACTCCACCGAATCCACCGCGTCCACTGAATCCACCGCACCCACTTCGCCCGCCGAATCCACCGCATACGCCGCACCCGCCGCCCACTCCATCGCCACCACCGGGCTCGACCCCGCCGAGTTGGCCGAGACCCGGGCCGCCAACGACCACCTGGAGCGGCTGCTCGACCGCGAGATCCCGCTGCACGTGCAGGACGACCCTCCGGCAGCCCGGGCCCTGCGTCGGGCGGGCGGTGGCGGGTTCCCGGCTGTCGCGCTGCTTCCGGAGGCCGCCTGGCGTACGGTCACCGCGCCGTCCGGTCACCGCGTGCGGCTGCGGGTCCTCACCCCGCCCGAGGACCGTCAGCCGGGCGGGGTGTTCCTGCACTTCCACGGCGGCGGAGGGGTGATCGGCTCCGCCGACGGGCAGGACGTCCGGCTGCGCGACCTGGCGCACCACGTGGGGGTCGCCGTGGTCAGTGTCGAGTACCGGCTGGCCCCCGAGCACCCCTATCCGGCGGGCGCCGACGACGCCGAGCAGGCCGCCCTGTGGCTGCTGGACCGGGCCGGCGCCGAGTTCGGCACCGAGCGGCTGCTGATCGGCGGGGAGTCGCACGGCGCCCGACTGTCCGTCACCACGCTGCTGCGGTTGCGCGACCGGCACGCGGTCGCGCCGGCCGACAGGTTCCTTGCCGCCCAACTCTCTTTCGGCTCCTACGATTTGGCCTTGGGAACTCCCAGCGCGCGGCGCGCGGGCGACCGCAACCTGCTCATCAACAGGCCGATTCTCACGTGGTTCCGCGAGCAGTTGCTGCCGGGCCTCGGCCCCGCCGAGCGCCTGGATCCGGACATCTCCCCGCTCCATGCCGACCTCGGCGGACTCCCCCTGGCCCGGTTCACCGTCGGCACCGCCGATCCCGTACTCGACGACACCCTGTTCATGGCCGCCCGCTGGCGGGCCGCCGGGAACCCCGTCGAGCTGGAGATCGTCGCGGAGGGGTGGCACGGCTTCACGCTCGCCCCGACCACCGTCGCCCGCCGCGAACTGGCCGCCCAGGAAGCGTTCCTGCGGAGGGCCCTCGCCTAGCTTTACGCCGTTAGCCTTACGCCGTCATGAATCGCACCGAACGCCTCTACGCCCTGGTCGAAGAGCTCCGGGCCGTCGCGCCCCGCCCCCGTACCGTCGGCTGGCTCGCGGCCAGGTTCGAGGTGTCCCGGCGCACCGTCCAGCGCGACCTCCAGGCCCTCTTGGAGAGCGGGGTGCCCGTACGGGCCGAGGCCGGGCGGCGGGGCGGTTGGTTCATCGACCGCAGGACCAGCCTGCCGCCGGTCAACCTCACGGCCGCCGAGGCACTCGCCGTGGCCACCGCGCTCGCCGGCGCCGAGGACACCACCCCGTTCTCGGCCGCCGGCCGGAGCGCGATGCGCAAACTCGCCGCCGCTCTCGGCGAGTCCACCGCCGAGGAGGTCCGCGCGCTCACCGGGCTGATCCACGTACTGCCCTCGCGGACCGCGCCCGGCGCGCTGACCGCCGTCGAACGGGCCGTGGCGGAGGGGAAGGTGCTGTGGATCCGGTACGTCGACGCGGACGGCCAGGAGAGCGAACGCGAGGTCGAGCCGGGCGGACTGCTCGCCGCCGAGGGTTCCTGGTACCTGATCGGCTGGTGCCGCAGCCGCCGCGCCGGACGCGGCTTCCGCCTGGACCGCGTCCGCGCCGCCGAGCTCACCGGAGAACCGAGCCCCGCCCGCGCCATCGCCGAACTCGACCGCGACCTGGCGGCCCGCGTCCGCCGTGCGGAGACGCTCCGCTCACTCCGGGCGTGAGCCCTTCACTCCGGGACTGAGCCTTCTCCCTGTCACTTCGGGACCGGCCCTTCTCTCTTCACTCCGGGACCGGCTCTTCTCCCTCACGCCAGCGCGCCGTGCGCACCCGGCGCCCCGTCCCGCCGCCGTACGAGCAGCAGTCCCGCCCCGTACGCCCGTCCCGGGCCGATGCCCGCCTCCAGGGCGTGGGTGAAGGCCGCGGGGTCGGTGACCGTGAGGGTGCCGCGGATCTCGGCGCGGGCGAGTGCCCTGCCGCGGTGGCAGTCGCCGAGGGTGAGCTTCGGGAGCATACGGACCGTCATGGCCAAGGGGTCGCCGGTGGCGCCGATCCGGCGGACGCCGTCGCGGCCGACGGGGGCGCCGCAGGCGGGCTGGAGGCGCTCGGCGAACCACTCGCGGGCGTACCTCGCGGTGGTGTCCGCGACCCGGAGGCGGGTCGGGCGGCGGCCCTGCGGGGTGTCCTGCCACAGCTCCCGGTCGCGGACCGGGCTGACGACCGTGCGGAAGGAGAGGACGTCGCCCCGGTGCACGCGCATGTCGACGGGCAGCAGGGTGGCCTCCCTGGCCAGCGCCCGACTGGGGAGGGACGTCCAGTCCGGCTGTACGCGGGACTGGACGACGACGCGCACCGTGTTCGTGCGCGGGTCGAGGGCCCAGGCGGTGAGGATGCCCATCTGGGCGCGGGGGTCGGGGCCGTCCGGTTCGGCCCAGCCGTAGAAGCCGGACATGACCGTGCGGTGCATGAGGCGGGGGTCGACAACGGCGCGTTGGGCGAGCGGATGGCGCGCGTCCAGATCCAGCACGCTGTGGCAGGAGATGAACCGGGCCGAGGTGAGCCGAGGCGTGGTGAGCCGAGGCGACGTGAACCGAGGGGAGGTGAACCGAGGGGAGGTGAGCCGAGGCGATCGGACCGGCTGGATCGGGGGCGTGGTCACAGAGGGGGGTCCCATCCGGTGGACTGGCGAGGGCGAGGAGGTGGGCCAAGGAAGTGGGCCGAGGAGGTGAGACCGTACTACAGCAAGGGCATTTCATCTGATGGATACGCATAAATCATCGTCAGTCTGGCTTATGCCATGACGAAAGTTCGGTCGTCACGGCATCAGCCGTGGTAAGGCGGGCCGGAAGGGGGCCGGGACCACGTGCCCCCGTACGGCCGTACGCCTCCCCGTACGGTCGTACACCGCGCGCGGTCCACGAACTGTCGCCACACGATGGTGGACATGGCTGACAAGACGCGGGCGCGGCGCTCGGGGCTGGTCGGGGAACTGGCCGCGGAGTTCGCCGGGACGATGGTGCTCATCCTCTTCGGCTGCGGCGTGGTCGCCCAAGTGGTGGCCGGTGGGGCGCTGACCGACGGCGGGCTGGGCGACCACGACAGCATCGCCTGGGCCTGGGGGCTCGGCGTCACTCTCGGAATCTACGTCGCCGCCCGGCTCAGCGGCGCCCACATCAACCCGGCGGTCACCCTCGCCCTCGCGGCGTTCAAGGGGTTCCCCTGGCGCAAGGTGGCGCCCTACGCCGTGGCGCAGACCGCCGGCGCCTTCGTCGCCGCGCTGCTGGTGCGGTGGAACTACACCGAGGCCCTGGCCGCCGCCGACCCGGGGCACACCATCGCCACTCAGGGGGTCTTCTCCACCCTGCCCGGCAACGGGGTGCTGCCCGTCAGCGAGTGGGGCGCCCTGCGCGACCAGGTGATCGGGACCGCGATCCTCGTGCTGCTGGTCTTCGCCGTCACCGACGTGGCCAACACGGCCCCGACCGCCAACCTCGCCCCGTTCGTCATCGGGCTCATCGTCGTGGCGATCGGCATGGCGTGGGGCGCCGACGCCGGGTACGCCATCAACCCCGCCCGCGACTTCGGGCCCCGGCTGGCCAGCTTCATCACCGGGTACGGCGAGGCCTGGCGAGATCAGGACGGCGATCTGTACTTCTGGGTGCCCATCGTCGGCCCGTTGGTCGGCGGAGTCGTCGGCGCCGCGTTCTACAAGGCCGTCGTCAGTCGGTACCTCCCGGTGCCCCGGCAGCAGGAAGTGGGCGAGACGCCCCGCCTCGACGAATCCTGAGGCCGCAGCCTCGACGAAGCCCGAGGCCCCCGCCTCGACGAAGCCCGAGCACGAGACCCCAGGGAGCGGAGGGAGCAGCGATGCCCGACTTCGTCGGCGCGGTGGACCAGGGCACCACCAGCACCCGGTTCATGATCTTCGACCACGACGGCAGCGAGGTCGCCCGGCACCAGCTCGAACACCGCCAGATCCTGCCCCGCTCCGGCTGGGTCGAGCACGATCCGGTGGAGATCTGGGAGCGCACGAACACGGTGATGCAGAACGCCATGCGCGACTGCGACCTGTCCGCCGCCGACCTGGCGGCGATCGGCATCACCAACCAGCGGGAGACGACCGTCGTCTGGGACCCCAGGACCGGCCGCCCGTACCACAACGCCATCGTCTGGCAGGACACCCGCACCGACCGCATCGCCGCCGCCCTCGAACGCGACGGGTACGGGGACGTCATCCGCCGCAAGACCGGGCTGCCGCCCGCCACCTACTTCTCCGGCGGCAAGATCCAGTGGCTGCTGGAGAACGTGGACGGCCTCCGCGAGGCCGCCGAGCGCGGCCACGCGCTCTTCGGCAACACCGACGCGTGGGTGCTGTGGAACCTCACCGGTGGCCCGGACGGCGGCGTGCACGCCACGGACGTGACGAACGCCAGCCGCACCATGCTGATGGACCTGGAGACCCTGGACTGGGACGACGAACTGCTCGGCCTCTTCGGGATCCCGCACGCGATGCTGCCCGCCATCCACCCGTCCGCCCACCCCGACGCCTTCGGCCAGGCCCGCACCTCCCGGCCGCTGCGCGCCGCCATCCCCATCGCGGGCGTCCTGGGCGACCAGCAGGCGGCGACCGTCGGACAGGTCTGCTTCGCCCCCGGCGAGGCGAAGAACACCTACGGCACCGGGAACTTCCTCGTCCTCAACACCGGCACCGAGCTGGTCCGTTCCCGGTACGGGCTGCTGACGACCGTGGCGTACCAGTTCGACGGCAGTCCCGCCGTCTACGCCCTGGAGGGCTCCATCGCCGTCACCGGCGCCGCCGTGCAGTGGCTCAGGGACCAGCTGAAGATCATCAACGACGCGGCGGAGAGCGAGCGGCTGGCCGGTTCGGTCGAGGACAACGGCGGCATGTACTTCGTGCCCGCCTTCTCCGGGCTGTTCGCCCCGTACTGGCGGTCCGACGCCCGTGGCGCGATCGTGGGCCTGGCCCGCTACAACACCGGCGCCCACCTCGCGCGGGCCACCCTGGAGGCGATCTGCTACCAGAGCCGGGACGTGGTGGAGGCCATGGAGCGGGACTCCGGCGTGCACCTGGACGTCCTGAAGGTGGACGGCGGAGTGACGGCCAACGACCTGTGCATGCAGATCCAGGCCGACGTCCTGGGGGTGCCGGTCAGCCGTCCCGTGGTCCCCGAGACCACCGCGCTGGGCGCCGCCTACGCCGCCGGGCTGGCCACCGGATTCTGGCAGGACACCGATGAACTGCGGTCCCACTGGCAGGAGTCGAAGCGGTGGCAGCCGCAGTGGAGCGAGGAGCGGCGTGCGGAGGGGTACGAGGGGTGGAAGCGGGCCGTGGAGCGGAGCCTGGACTGGGTGAAGGTCACCTGACCGGCGGCGGCCGCGCTTCCGACACCGGTCCGGCCGCCCGCGGGTCAGCCGCTCGTGCCCTCGGTGAACCCCGGCGGGTCCTGCGGCGCGCCGTCGCCCGTCGCCGGCAGGTCGCCGCGCTCGGTGCCGCCCTGCCCGCCGCCGTTCCGCACCGGGGGCAGGACCTCGGCCAGCTCGTCGTCGTCGGCCTGATGCGCCTGCTCGACGGCCTTGCGGAGGGTGTCGCGGGTGACGTCGTCCTGGTCGGCGGAGAGGCTGATGACCCGCCCGCCGTCCTCGCGCACGTACTCATGGGTCCCCCCTTCCGCGCTGTACCAGCTCTCGCCGTCCCGCTCGCCGGTGGGCGCGCCCCTGCGCTCGTCCACCCGCAGCTCGATCCGCCCGCTGCCGGAGTCGACGTAGAAGCTGCCGAAGCCGTGGTCGCCGATGACGCCGACGGACTGGGGCGCGACCTTGTAGCCGGGGATGTCGGTGACGTACACCATGTCCAGCTCGGTGCCCAGCGCCCTCGCGCGGGCCTCCAGTTCCGCGCGGTCGAACCCGTCGGCGGCCGCGGCGCTCGTCTCCGTCCCACAGGCGGTCAGCGCCAGGGGCAGCAGGAGCAGTGGCAGAAGCTTGCCTATGTGTCTCATGCGCCCATCTTGTCTGCCATTGCGGGCGGAAGGGGCCGGTCCGGGCAGGTGTCCGGACCGGCCCCTCTCCGTCACCGCGCCGGTTTCGCCTCCGCGTAGAAGTCGCGCGGCCTGCCGCGGTAGTCCTTGAGCTTGCCGAGCATGCCGGTCGGGTACTCCACCACCCAGTAGCTCAAGCCCGCCACGGGCAGCGCCACCAGCAGCACGATCAGCGTGGCCAGCGGATAGCCCGCCTGGCTCGCCGGGAGCAGTCCGGCCCTGTCGAGTTCGAGCATGACCGGCTCGTGCCAGATGAACAGGCTGTAGCTGACCAGCCCGACGCCGGTGAGCCAGCGGGAGGTCAGCATCCCGCGCCTGCGCTCCGGTCGGCGTACGTGGACCGTGCTGAACAGCAGGACCGCCCACAGCAGGGACGCGGCCGGGTGGAAGAACGTCGACGCGGCGTTCTCCGGGTCGGTGGTCAGCAGCGACAGGCCGTACGCGCCCGCGACGGCCGTCAGCCGCAGCGTCCAGGCCGCACCCGTGCCCACCCGGGCCCGGTCCTTCAGGGCGGTCACCAGGACGGCCAGGCCCATGCCCGCCGCGAACCCGCCGAACCGGGCCTGCGGGCCGAAGTACACGGGCCAGTCGGTGTGCGGCACCTCGAACCCGTAGCGCGCGACGGCGATCCACACCAGCGGCCCGACGTACAGCAGCAGGCAGCCCGCGGCGCACACGGCCACCCGGGCGGCGCGCCGCTCCAGCCGCCGGCAGGCGCGTACCGCCAGCGGTCCGAGCACCACGAGCGCGAAGTAGAACATGATCTCCAGGGACAGCGACCAGGTCGGGCCGATGGTGTAGAAGATCTGCTCCCGGTCCCAGACGTGGGTGAACGTCAGGTGCTCGAACAGGTCCGACCAGTTTCCGGGAAGGGTCGGATTGCGGATCGACCAGACGACCATGACGGCCAGGAAGTACAGCGGCACGATGCGGACGACCCGCCGGTACAGGAACGAGCGGGCGGGCCGGGTCGTTCCCCCGTCGATGGCCGCGCGCGCGTAGGACAGGGCCAGCAGGTAGGCGGACAGCACGAAGAACAGGTCGATGACCTCAAGGGAGATCAGCGAGCCGAGGAAGTGGTTGTCCACCGGTGGGTGGGCACCGTCCGCGTCGTACCGGAAGTACTGCTGCCATACGTGGAAGAGGACCGTACTCAGCGCGGCGAGCCCGCGGTAGCCCTCGATCTCCCGGGCCCGGCTGCGGGCGGGAGCGCCCTCCGGCGGCAGGCCCTTGCCCTGCGCGGTGGTGGCCTCGGTGGCCGTCGCCGTGGTCCTGGCGGTGGCAGTGGTGGTGGTGCTCACGCGCCGTCCCCCGCCTTCGCCGCGCGCGGGGTGACCCGCCACTGCCGCTCCCCCAGCGCCTCCTTGAGGCAGGCGTGCCGCGCCAGCATGTTCTTGAAGTGGCTGTAGAAGAACGTCGACACCAGCAGGTACCGCCAGAACCAGCCGCGCTTCCTGCGCAGTTCGGGTACGGCCAGCCGCCGGGCGAACGCGGCCTGCACCACCCCGGCGGACAGCGTGACCAGCGTGGCCAGCAGGCACACGGGCACCGCCCAGTCCATGTTCTGCGGCCCGCCCTCCTTCCACACCGAGTACAGCAGGATCGGCAGCATCTGGAGCGTCAGCCACGGTTGCGCCTCGCGCCAGCCGAGCAGGACGAACATCCCCAGCTTCTGGCGCGCGGTGAACACCGGCGAACGCAGGGCCCGCCACAGGTGCTTGAGGGAGACCTGGAGCCATCCCTGCGCCCAGCGGGACCGCTGGTTCCACAGCTGCTTGACGGTGGTGGGGGCCAGTTCGCGGGAGATGAGCGTGCGGTCGACGGTGAACCGGGCGCCCTCGGCCAGCGCGCGCATGGTGGAGTCGATGTCCTCGGTGAGCATCGATCCGTGCATCCGGGTGCGGGCGAGCAGATCGGTGCGCCAGAAGCCGTTCGAGCCGCCGAAGACCCCGAATCCGTACAGCCGGGTGCGGCCCGGGTGGCTCACCGCGTAGATCGACTCGAACTCCACCGCGACCATCCTGGCCACCCAGGAGCTGTCGCCGTTGCGGACCACGCAGTGGCCCTGGACGACGTCGTAGCCGTTGGAGAGCCAGTGCCAGGCGTGCTGGAAGGACTTGGGGGCCGGGTGGTGGTCGGCGTCGAAGATGCCGACCATCTCGCCGCGTATTCGGGTCACGGCGGCGTTGACGTTCTGGGCCTTGGAGGTGCTGCCGGACACCGGGAGCAGGACCAGGCGCGGGTCGCGGCGCGCCATCGCGCGCAGGGTGTCCTCCACCGGCAGCGGGTGCGGCGTGTTGTAGGCGAGCACGATCTCCAGCTCGCCGGGGTACTCCAGGCGCAGGAACGACTCGACGGTGTCGACGATGGTCGCGGCCTCGTTCGGCAGGTACGCGGCGATGACGGCGCTGGCCGGCGGGTACGGCTGCGCGGGCCCGTCGGGGCGTCGCGGGGGCCCGTCGGGGCGCTGGGTGGCGTCGAGCGCGTACAGGCACTCCAGCACGATGAGCACCGCGGAGACCAGGAGGCCGGCGACCACCACCCAGTACATGGCGGAGCCGAGGTCCCAGCCCATCGCGTACGTCTGCGTGTAGAGCAGGAACGGCAGGGCAACCCCGGCCAGCAGGACCAGGACCGGGGAGAGCGCGTTCAGCACGGTCCGGACGGCCACCCCGAAGGCGTGCGGGCGGCGGTGCGTCCCGCGCATCCACGCCTCGTACCTGACCGGGCGCAGATCCCGGTGGCTGACGGCCTCGGCCACCGCGTCGGCCGCGTAGCGGACGGCCTGGGCCTGGTCCGCGCAGCCGGCCAGCGGGGTCCAGCCGATGGCCGGGGTCAGCCGCACGTTCTCGTCGGCGACGATGAAGCGGGTCCCGGCGACGGCGGCGGCGAACCGCTCCAGGCCGCGCTGCGCCGCCTCCTCCTCGATCCCGGGCATCAGCACGAGCAGCCGGCCCTCGTCGTCCCAGCCGAGCCGGTCGCAGGAGCTGCCGAGCTTCTCGGCGACCGCGGCCAGCCGCTCGGCGACCTCCCGGCGCACGCGGGGTCCGAGCCGGGTTTCCAGGGCGCCCATCTCGGCGACGGCGACCAGGGCCATCACGCCGCCGCGGCGGCCCGCGGCGGGGCGGCCCAGCTCCCGGTCGAGCTCGTCCCGGAAGTGGGGCTCGGAGTACAGGCCGGTGCGGGGGTCGAGGAGCAGGTTCTCCACCGGGACCGGTACGCGGCGCAGCTTGGCCTCGATGCGGGCGGACAGCTCGACGGGGTCGGAGGTGTCCGGAATGCAGTCGTCCGCCCCGTGCCGCAGGATGTCGGCGACGTCGGCGGGTCCGGGTGCGGCGCTGACCACGAGGAGCGGCAGGGCCTGGCCCGCGGGGTCGGTGCGGACCTCGCGGATGACATCGCCCCTGACGTGGTCGTCGTCCAGGGCGACGATGGCGTCGGGGGGCGCCTGCTGGAGCTGGCGGGTCACCTGGCTGGGCACGGCGTGCCGTACCTCGTGGCCGGTGGACAGCAGCGTCGTGGTCAGCCGGTCGAGCCGGGGGCCCGGCATGCCGACGGTGAGGACCCGGCCGCGCGGGGCGGACGAGGGGCGGGACGGGGGCCGGGGATGGTCACCGGCCCGGTGTGGGGTGGGGTCCCGGGAGTGACGTGGGGTGGGGTCCCGGGGGTGGGCGTCGGGTGCGAAGTGAGCACCTGGGTTTCCTTCCTTGCATGGCGGCAGGCCGTGCACGGGGGCGTCTGCAGGGACACGCCGTGGGGGGCGCGCGGCCGCGTGCGCTGTGCGTACGCGGTGCGGATACGTGCTGCGCGTACGAAGAGCGCACGCCCGAGCGGCGGGTTGCGCGCGGCGTGTGAACTCCCTGTTAACGGCTCACCAGTTGGGCGCGGCGCCGCCCGGCGGGGCGCACCGGGTCGGTGTGCTGCCCGCGGGAGGCACGCCTGGTCGGTGCGGTGCCTCTGGGAGACGCGCGGTGCGCGGAACACGCCGTGGCCTCATGGCGCGTGGGAACCGGCCGGGCCGGTGCGGCCCGCCTCCGTACCGCCGCGGTACGCGCGCGTGGGGGCGCCCGGACGCGGCGGATCGCTTCCGGAGGGCGGCTGCCGCGGCGGGGCGGCCCGTGCCGTGGTCGTCACGTCGGACCCGGTGCGGGGCACCGGGTCCGGGCGGACCTAGCGGGGTGAGCCGGTTCTTCGCCGGGGCGCGCGAGGAGCCGCGGCCGGCACGGCGGTGGCAGACGGTGTGGGGAGCGCGAGGGCACGCTCCGGCAGATTCCGCATCTTTGTGGTCCCATCCTGGTCGGATCGTGGGGGGAGGACCGAAGGTCACGATCACGCTGACCAGCCCGCGTCACTGGAGGCAGTCGGCGCCATCAGACTCAGTTATCACTGTGAACACCACACCTACCACGACGTAACGCGTTGGTTAAGCCCTCTCGGGAGGCATGAGACGAACAACTCCCGCTAAGAACTTGCCTATTCAACGACCACGCGGGCGTCACGCGGGGAGCGCGGCGGCGGCGTCGGAGTCGAGCAGCGGGGCCAGCAGGTCCCCGTGCCGTGCGAGGCGGGCCGGGATGTCCTCGATACGGAAGGCGAGTTGGCCCGGGCGGTCGCAGCCCTCGATCTCGGCCCATGTCACGGGCGTGGAGACGGCGGGCTCGGGGCGTGCGCGCGGCGTGTAGGGGGCGGCGGTCGTCTTGGCGGCGGCGTTCTGGCTGAAGTCGACGAAGACCTTGCCGGGCCGCAGCGACCGCGTCATGCGGTGCAGGGCGAGGCTGGGCAGCGCCCGCTCCGCCTCCAGGGCGATCCGCTTGGCGTAGGCGGTGGCGGCGGCGGATCCGGTCGGCCGGAGCGGGGCGAGGAGGTGGATGCCCTTGGAGCCGCTGGTCTTGGGCAGGGCGCGCAGGCCGTCCTCCGCCAGCCGTTGGCGCAGCCATACGGCGACGGCGCAGCACTCGACCACGGTGGCGGGCTCGCCGGGGTCGAGGTCGAAGACGAGCCGGTCGGCCACGCCGTAGCCGTCGGCGGCGCGCCACATCGGCGCGTGGAGCTCCACCACGAGGTTGGCGGCCCACATCAGGGTCGCCAGGTCCTCGATCAGCACCTGGCGGGCCGTCTCGCCCTCGTGGCGCGGGACCTCGGCGGTCTTCACCCAGGCGGGCGTACCGGGCGGCGGGTTCTTGGTGAAGAACTTCTCGCCGTCGGGGCCGTCCGGGTAGCGCAGGAACGCCAGGGGGCGGCCGCGCAGGTGCGGGAGCAGCACGGCGCCGGTCGACGCCAGGTAGTGCAGCAGTTCGCCCTTGGTGGTGCCGGTGGCCGGATGGATGATCTTGTCCAGATTCCGCAGGGCGATACGCCGCCCCTCCACCTCCGCGATCGGCGACATAGGATAAGAATCCCATGAAAGGGATCAATGATGCGAGCCATATGGAATGGGGCTATTTCGTTTGGCCTGGTCAGCATCCCGATCAAGATGTACCCGGCCACGGAGGACCACTCCGTCTCCTTCCGCCAGATCCACACCGCCGACGGCGGCCGGATCCGCTACCGGAAGGTGTGCGAACTGGAGGACGAGCCGGTCGACACCCAGGACATCGGCAGGGCCTACGAGGACGCCGACGGCAGCCTGATCCCGATCTCCGACGAGGACCTGGCGGCGCTGCCGCTGCCGACCACGCACACCCTGGAGATCGAGGCGTTCGTCCCCGCGAGCGAGATCGACCCGCTCCAGATGGGTGACGCCTACTACCTGGGCGTACACGGCGCCACGGGTGCCAAGCCGTACGTCCTGCTGCGCGAGGCGCTCAAGCGCAGCGACAAGGTGGCCATCGCCAAGTACGTCCACCGGGGCCGGGAGCGGCTGGGCATGCTGCGCGTCTTCGGGGACACGATCACCATGCACCGCCTGGTCTGGCCGGACGAGGTGCGCGACGCGACCGGCCTGGCGCCGAAGGAGAAGGTGACGGTCAAGAAGGCGGAACTCGACCTGGCCGATACCCTGATGGCGACGCTCGGCAAGGTGGAGCTGGACGACCTGCACGACGAGTACCACGAGGCCCTGGAGGAACTGGTCGCGGCCAAGGTGTCCGGGGCGGCCCCGTCGGTGGAGTTCGGTGAGCCGCGCGAGACGGGCCAGGTCGTGGACCTCATGGCGGCGCTGAAGGACAGCGTGCGGACGGCCAGGAAGGCGCGCGGCGAAGCGGCCGAGGAGGGCGCGGAAGGCGAGGAGAAGGCCGAGGCGACGGTCACCACGCTGCACGCCCGCAAGACGGCGAAGAAGACCCCGGCCAAGCGCGCGGCGTCGGCCGGGGGCGGCCGCGGGGGCGGCGGGGCGGGCGAGAAGAAGACGGCGTCCGGCGCGAAGAAGACCGCGACCAAGAAGACCGCGGCCAAGACGACGGCGGCGAAGAAGGAACCCGCCAAGCGGAAGCCCAGGACGGCGTCCTGACCTAGGCGCTCCCCGCGCGCGGCCGGGTGCGCGCCTGGAACGTACGCCGATAGGCGACCGGCGAGACCCCCAGGACGGAACGCATGTGCTGGCGGAGCGAGTTGGCCGTGCCGAAGCCCGCGCGATGAGCCACCAGATCGACGGGGAGGTCACTCGTCTCCAGGAGCTGGCGGGCCAGTTCGATGCGCTGGGCCGTGAGCCAGCGGCCCGGGGTCTCGCCGACCTCGTCGCGGAAGCGGCGGGTGAACGTGCGCAGGCTCATCCGGGCGTGGTCCGCCAGTTCACCGAGCGTCAGCGGCTCCTGGAGCCGTTCCAGGGCCCACGCGCGCGTCGCGGCCGTGGTCGCCGACGTCGGCTCGGGCACCGGCCGTTCGATGAACTGCGCCTGCCCGCCGTCCCGCCACGGCGGTACGACACAGCGGCGGGCCACGTGATTGGCGACGGCGGCGCCGTGGTCGCGGCGTATGAGGTGCAGGCAGAGGTCGACGCCCGCGGCGGCCCCGGCGGCGGTCAGGACGTCGCCGTCGTCCACGAAGAGCACGTCCTCGTCCACCGTGACGCGTGGATAGGCGCGCCGGAAGTCCTGGGCGACCTGCCAGTGCGTGGTCGCCGGGCGGCCGTCGAGCAGCCCCGCGGCGGCGAGGACGTAACTGCCCGTGCAGATCGAGACCAGGCGGGTCCCGGGGCGGACCCGCGCCAGCGCGGCCGCGGTCGGCGGGGGCAGCGGATCGCCCTGCCCGAAGGGGCCGAGCCGGCTGGTGGGCGGAACGACGACGGTGTCCGCCGCCGCCAGCGCCTCCGGCCCGTGCTCGACCGCCACCGAGAACCCGGCATCGCTGCGCACCGGCGAGCCGTCCGGGGTGCAGACGACCACCTCGTACAGCGGCCGCCCCTCGGCGTCCTCCGCGTTGCCCAGAACCCGTGACGGAATGCTCAGTTCGAAGGGGTAGACGCCCTCCTGGGCGAGGACCGCCACGCGATGCCTGCGCCAGCCGCTGTCCTTGACCATCATGGCCAGATCCTGTCGCATCATGACCAAACTGCCAACACGGTGATCGATCGTTCCGCCGCACGCTGGTGTCCCGCTCACCAGAGAGGACACGTCCATGAGCGAGACGATGCGCGCTGTCAGCCCCCGCGCCTGGGGCGCCCCCGAGGTCCTGGCTCCGATCGAGGTGGACCGCCCCGAGCCGGGCCTGACGGAGATCCTCGTCCGGGTCCGTGCCGCGGGCGTGAACCCGGTCGACTGGAAAGTCCGTGCCAACGGGCCCATCGGGCCCGTCGGCGCACCCCCGATCCTCGGCTACGACGTCTCCGGCACCGTCGAGGCCGTCGGCCCCGGCGTGACCCTCTTCGCACCCGGCGACGAGGTCTTCGGCATGCCGCGCTTCCCGGAACAGGCGGGCGGCTACGCCGAGTTCGTCACCGCCCCCGCCCGGCGCTTCGTCCGCAAGCCGGTCGGCGTCGACCACGTCCAGGCCGCCGCGCTGCCGCTGGCCGCGCTCACCGCCTGGCAGTCCCTGGTCGACACAGCCGGGCTGCGGGCCGGGCAGCGGGTGCTGATCCACGCGGCCGCGGGCGGCGTCGGCCACCTCGCCGTGCAGATCGCCAAGGCACGGGGCGCCTATGTCATCGGGACGGCCCGCGCCGAGAAGCACGACTTCCTGCGGGGGCTCGGCGCCGACGAGGTCGTCGACTACACGCGGGTGGACTTCACCGAGACGGTGCGGGACGTGGACGTCGTCCTGGACGCGTTCGGCGGCGACTACGGAACGCGCTCCCTCGGCGTGCTGCGCCGCGGCGGCCACCTGGTGACGCTGCCCTCACCGGACGACCTCCCGGCCGCGGCAGAGGCCGAGGCGGCCGGGGTGCACTCCGGCTGGACCGTGGTCGAGCCGGACTCGGCGGGGCTGCGGGCGATCGCCCAGCTGGTGGCGGAGGGGAAGCTGCGCGCCGAGGTCGACACGGTGCTGCCGCTGGACGAGGCCGCCAAGGCCCACGCGTACGGAGAGCTGGGCCGGACCCGGGGCAAGATCGTCCTCACTGTCGGCTGAGGCGCACGGCCGCATGGCCGGCCCGTTGCCCCCCTGCGGCCCCCGGAGGGGCCTGAGGGCATCCCCCGAGGAGAAGGGCCGACCAGAAGGGCCGGCCGCCGTCAGGCGAAGAGCCGCGGGGCGTGCTCCGCGCACCACTCGGCGAACGTGCGGGCCGGGCGGCCGGTGATCCGCTCGGTCTCCGCGGAGATCTCGGCGGGGCGGCCGACCGTCCCCGCGAACATCCGCAGCAGCGAGTCCGCGATCTCCGCCGTCATATGGCCGCCGTCCGTCATCCGCTCGCGCGCCGCCTCCGGCGGGATCTCCGCGTACCGCAGCGGACGGCCGATCGCCTCGCCGATCACCCGCACCTGCTCGGCGAAGGTCAGCGACTGCGGCCCGCTCAGCACCGGCGCGCAGCCGACGAGCTCGTCGGAGAGCAGGGCCCGGGCGGCGACCGCGGCGATGTCCGCCTCGTGCACCGGGGCCTGCGCGGCCTCGGCGTACGGGCCGTGGATCACGTCCCCCGCCCGTATCTGCGCGGCCCACTGACCCGCGTTGGACGCGAACGCCCCGGGCCTGACGTGGGTCCACTCCAGCCCGGACTCCTCGATGGCGCGTTCCAGCTCCCGGTGGTGGGTGCCGATGGGGTTGCCGGGCCCGGCGTCGAGGACGGCGGACGAGGAGAGGGTGACCACGCGGCGCACCCCGTGCCAGGCGGCCTGGCGCAGGAAGGCCCCGGGGCCCTCCGCCCAGATCACCGCCGGGTTGAGGAAGACAGCCTGGACGTCGCACATGGGCAGGTCGCCGGTGCGCGCCACCTGCACCCCGGCGGGCACCTGGGCCGACTCCGGGTCCCGGCTGAGGGCGCACACCTTCGCACCCGCCCCGGCGAGCTCGCGCACCACGTACCGGCCGACCTTCCCGGTGGCTCCGGTCACCACGATCATGTCGTTTCTCCCCGCTTTTCTGCGCTCGCCCGAACTGGGCGCGCATACCCCGTCTCACCGATGGCCCCCGCCACCGGCGCACCACCAGGTTCAACCAAACGGATGAACTTGTCAAACACACAGATGGGTGACGTCGTCAGGCGGTCGGCTGACGACACCGCTAACCTGAACCCGTGACCGCAACGCCCCAGACGCCGCCGCCCGCCTCGAAGCGGCCCCGTCGTACGCCCGCACCCGAGGAACGCAAGATCGACGCCGAGCGCTCCCGGCGGCTGCTGCTGGAGGCGGCCAAGGACGAGTTCTCGGCCAAGGGGTTCGCGGGCGCCCGCGTCCAGGACATCGCCGATCGCGCCGGGCTCAACAAGCAGCTGATCAACTACTACTTCGGCGGCAAGGAGGGGCTGTACGAGGAGATCGGCCGCCAGTGGCTGGCGGAGGAGGCGACCTTCAACGACCCGGCCCTCCCCCTGGAGGACGTGGTGGCGGCCTACCTCCGGCACTCCTTGGCCGACCCCCGCGGCCTCCGCCTGTCCGTCTGGGACGCGCTCACCGGCGGCACGGCGCAGGAGGGGGCCCCGGAGGACCCGTCGGACGTGTCCGACGTCTCGGATGTGCGGCGGCGGCAGGCGGCGGGCGAGCTGGCCGACGACCTCGACCCGGCCGCCATGCTGCTGCTGTTCATGGGCGCCGTCGCGGCCCCGATCGTGATGCCGCACGTGGTCCGCCGGGCCTTCGGGGTGGAGCCGGACTCACCGGAGTTCCACGAGCGCTACGCGGAGCAGCTCCGGCGCGTCATCCGCCACCTGGCCTGACACCGCAGCCGAACGGCAATCGCCCCTGGTCGCGGAGCGGTACTCGCTCAGCGACCAGGGGCTGCACACCGCGTCCGCGCCACAGCGGGCGGTCATCGACTGCTACGCGCCGGCCCGGTTCCCCCGTCGTGCGCGGTTCGGAGCCGTCGAGGCCGAGATCACGTGGTTCCGCACTTCCAGGGGCCGAATCCACCCATCTCACCGTTGACCGATATGCCGGCGGAGACGCAGATCTTCTTGCCCTCGGGGAAGTTGAAGCGGTTCTCGACCTTCGTCGACCCCTTCCCACCGTTATTCGTGATCAGGTGGTCATAATCCGTCTGCCCGGCCAACGGAGCCACATCCACCTTCAGCTCCGCAGCCCAGCCATCGCCACACGTGTCCTTGATGTACAGCGTGTCGCCATTGGCCTTGAACCAGCCCTCAGAGGAGAAGCTGCAGCCTTGATGGGCTATACCGCGCGAATACCCGGTGTTGGTCCCGGCAGAAGCCGGCGAGCCCGCCAAGGCCACGCATGCAACCGCGGCCGCACCCGCTCCAAGGACCTTGCTCACACGAGACATGGTCATACCTATTCCCCCTTGATCGATTTACGTGCGAGCCAGAGCGCTCAGGGCCGAGATCACGTCGTTCCGCACTTCCAGGGGCCGAATCCGCCCATCTCGCGCCCCTTCGCCGAACCAACGGAGATGCAGATCTTCTTGCCCTCGGGGAAGTTGAAGCCGTTCTCGACCTTCGTCGACCCCTTCCCGCCGGAGTTCCTGATCAGGTGGTCGTAATTCCACTCCTCCGATTTCATCGGAGCCACATCCACCTTCAGCATCGCGTCATCGCCTTCGGCGCACGTGTCCTTGATGTACAGCGTGTCGCCGTCTGCCACGAACCAGCCCTCAGAGTTGAAGCTGCAGCCGTGGTGGCCCATAGAGCGCGCATGCGCGGTGTTAGTGCCGGCGGAAGCCGGCGAGCCCGCCAGGGCCACGCATGCGACAGCGGCCGCACCCGCCCCGAGGACCTTGCTCACACGAGAAATGGTCATGCCTTTCCCCCTTCAAACGATTGGTCGAGGAAAGCTTATGATCATTTAGCGTCAGAAGTGATCTTGAGGGGCGACTGTGACACGGCTGTGACGCGAAGTGACGGTACGGATTCCGGTCATGGCCCGGCGTCCGGTGCCGTGCCGCTCGTAGAATGCCCGGATGTCCTCCCCCGACCTGGCCGACGGTCCCGAGACGAGCGAAGCCCTGCGGACGCTGCGCCGAGTCTTCGGCTACGACGCGTTCCGCGGAGATCAGCAGGAGATCATCACGCATGTGGCGGGCGGCGGTGACGCGCTCGTGCTCATGCCGACCGGCGGCGGCAAGTCGCTGTGCTACCAGATCCCCGCCCTGATACGGAAGGGCACCGGCGTCGTCATCTCACCGCTCATCGCCCTCATGCAGGACCAGGTCGACGCGCTCAAGGCGCTCGGCGTGCGGGCCGGATTCCTCAACTCGACGCAGGATCTGGACGAGCGGCGGCTGGTCGAGGCGGAGTTCCTCGCGGGGGAGCTGGACCTGCTCTACCTGGCGCCCGAGCGGCTGCGGGTGGAGTCCACGCCGGCGCTGCTGGACCGGGGCACCATAGCGCTGTTCGCGATCGACGAGGCGCACTGCGTGGCGCAGTGGGGCCACGACTTCCGCCCCGACTACCTCGCCCTGTCCGCGCTGCACGAACGCTGGCCGACCGTGCCCCGTATCGCGCTGACCGCCACCGCCACCGAGGCCACCCACGCGGAGATCGCCTCCCGGCTCAAGCTCCAGGACGCCCGCCACTTCGTGGCCAGCTTCGACCGGCCGAACATCCAGTACCGCATCGCGCCGAAGAACGAGCCCAAGCGGCAGCTTCTGGAGCTGCTGCGCACCGAGCACCCCGGCGACGCGGGCATCGTCTACTGCCTCTCGCGCGCCTCGGTCGAGAAGACCGCCGCGTTCCTCGTGGACAGCGGCATCGCCGCGCTGCCGTACCACGCCGGGCTGGACGCGGCCACGCGCGCCACGCACCAGGCGCGCTTCCTGCGCGAGGACGGTCTGGTGATGGTCGCCACGATCGCGTTCGGCATGGGCATCGACAAGCCGGACGTGCGCTTCGTGGCCCACCTCGACCTGCCCAAGTCCGTCGAGGGCTACTACCAGGAGACGGGCCGCGCCGGGCGCGACGGGCTGCCGTCCACGGCCTGGCTCGCCTACGGGCTCCAGGACGTCGTCCAGCAGCGCAAGATGATCGACGGCTCCGACGGCGACGACGCCCACCGCCGCCGCCTGTCCGCCCACCTCGACGCGATGCTCGCCCTCTGCGAGACCGTCGAATGCCGCCGTGTGCAGCTCCTGGGCTACTTCGGGCAGGCCAGCGAGGCCTGCGGCAACTGCGACACGTGCCTGACCCCGCCCGCCTCCTGGGACGGCACCGTTCCCGCGCAGAAGCTGCTGTCGACCGTGGTACGGCTCAAGCGGGAGCGGAACCAGAAGTTCGGCGCGGGCCAGATCACCGACATCCTGCTCGGCAAGAAGACCGCCAAGGTCATCCAGTTCGACCACGACGCGCTGAGCGTCTTCGGCATCGGCGCCGAGCTGCGCGAGGCCGAGTGGCGCGGCGTGGTGCGGCAGCTGCTCGCCCAGGGCCTGCTGGCCGTCGAGGGCGACTACGGCACGCTGGTGCTGACCGACGCGAGCGGGGACGTCCTGCGCGGGCAGCGCACGGTGATGCTGCGCCGCGAACCGGAGCGGACGGCCCGCGCCGCGAAGGCGGAGAAGGCGGCCAAGAGCCGCCGGGCCGCGCCGGCCGACCTGCCGGAGGAGGCCGTGCCGGTCTTCGAGCGGCTGCGCGCCTGGCGGGCGGCGACCGCGAAGGAGCAGGGCGTGCCCGCGTACGTGATCTTCCACGACGCGACCCTCCGCGGGATCGCGACGCTGGCGCCGGGCACCGGTTCGCTGACGTTGGCCGACCTGGGCACGGTGACCGGCGTCGGCGAGAACAAGCTGGCGAAGTACGGCCAGCAGATCCTGGACGTCCTGGCGGACGGGGCCGTGCCCGCGGCCGCGGCCCCGGAGGCGGACGGCTTCCCGGACGACGCCCCACCGGAGGAGGAACCGCCCCCGCCCCCGAGGACGACCTGGACTGTTGACATCCTCCCTGGCCTAAAGGCCAGAGGTTCCCGCCTGCTCCCACCGTGCGAAGGAGGTGGGGAGCTTCGGGTGGGTTCCCGCTTCGCTGCGCTGCGCCGGGATCGAAGATCCCGGTCTTACCTGCGCTCCACGGGCAGACACGGCCAGTCCGGCCGCCTTGGCGACGTTGACCGCCGCGTTGATGTCCCGGTCCAGGACGGCCCCGCAGGCTCCGCACGTCCAGACGCGCACGTGCAGGGGCTTGGGGCCGTCCTGCACGCCGCACACCGAGCACACCTGACTGGTGGGCTCGAACCGGCCGATGCGCACGAAGGTGCGTCCATACCGTGCGGCCTTGTACTCCAGCATGGCCACGAACGCCGACCATCCGGCGTCGTGCACGGACTTGGCCAGGCGCGTGCGGGCGAGTCCCTTCACCGCCAGGTCCTCCACGGCAACCGCTTGGTTCTCGCGGATCAGCTTCGTGGAGAGCTGGTGGTGGAACTCGCGCCGCGCGTCGGCCACTCGCGCATGCCCGCGGGCGACCCGATGCCGGGCCTTATCGCGGTTCTTGCTGCCCTTCTCCTTGCGGGACAGGGCGCGCTGCGCCTTCTTGAGCTGCTTCTCCGCCCGGCGCAAACAGCGCGGAGAGTTGATCTTCGTCCCGTCCGACAGGACCGCGAAGTGCCCGAGACCCAGGTCGATGCCCACCTCGTGAGCCGCCTGCGGCAGGACTTCCTCCGGGCCGGTCTCCACGACGAAGGAGGCGAAGTACCGCCCTGCGCTGTCCTTGATCACCGTCACCGTGGACGGTGTCGAGGGCAGGGTACGTGACCACTTCACCCGCACGTCGCCGATCTTCGGCAGGGACAGCTTGCCGCCCGGCGTGATCTTCCATCGGGCGTTCGCGGTGAACCGTACCGCCTGGCGGGTGTCCTTCCGTGACTTGTACCGGGGTGCGCCCATGCGGGGACGCTTGCCCTTCAGGCCGTCGAAGAAGTTCCGGTACGCCGTATCCAGATCCCTGAGGGACTGCTGAAGGACGACGGCGGACACCTCGCCGAGCCAGGCCCGTTGCGGGGTGTTCTTCGCGTCGGTGATGAGCTGCTTGGACAGGTCCCCGGTCTTCGGGAACGGCAGCCTCTGCTCGCGGGCGGCCTCCCGCGCCCTCAGGGCGTCGTTGTAGACCACCCGCGCACACCCGAACGCCCGTGCCAGCTCAGCGCGCTGAGGCCCATTCGGGTACATGCGGAAGCCGTACCGAAGCTGCACGCCGATCACCTTAATGGCCGGTTTTGACAGTCGAGTTGGAGTTGCGCGACATCTTCGATAACGGCTGACCGGGATGGCGGTCCGCCGGGCCCGGTATCGGCACCCGCAGGAAGAACGGGACGGTGGCGGCCACCGCGACCGCGAAGACCAGGAACGCCGGTCGCGGGCCGAGCCACTCGGCCAGGACGCCGATCGCTCCCGCCCCGACCGGCATGGCGCCCCAGCTGAAGAGGCGGCTGACCGCGTTGGTGCGGCCGAGCATGTGGTCGGGAACCAGCTGCTGGCTGAGGGTGCGGGCGTTGACCGACCACAGGGTGCCGCCCATCCCGCCAGCGAACGTGGCCAAGGCGACGGCCCACAAGTCGGTGGTGAGGGCGGGCAGAGCCATCATCGCCAGGGTGCCGATCAGATCGGCGAACATCACCCGGCGGCGCCCCAGGCACCGGTTGAGCCGGGTGACGACGACGGCGCCCATGAGGCCGCCGAGGCCGAGCGCGCTCAGGACGGTGCCGTACTCACGCGCCGTCAGCCCCATGGTCGTGGTGGCGTACAGCGGCATCAGCGCCAGCCACCCGCCCCAGCAGGCGCACAGGACCGTGAGGATGAACGACATCGTACGCAGCAGCCGCTGCCGCCATACGAAACGCAGCCCCGCGGCGATGTCCCGGTGGACCGACCGGCCATCGCCGTCGCCACCCCCGCTCTCAGCCCAGCCCTGTTCGGGAGCCCGCCCCTGTTCGGGCTGCCGTCGCACCGCCCGGAACCGGCCCACCAGCAGCAGAAGCAGCAGTGAGGACGCGAGGTAGGACGCCCACGTCATACCGAGGGCGAAGCCCGCCCCTGCCGCGAGCAGCAGTCCGCCCACGAACGGTCCGCAGAACTCGTTGCAGACCGTCTCCGCCCCGGCGATCCACGCGTTGGCACGCTCCCGTCCGGCGGGCGGAACCAGGGAAGGGATCGCGGCGCCGGCCGCGGTGAGAGCGACGACCTCCGCGACGCCGAGGAGCGCGCCACCCACACAAAGGAACGGTATGGACAGCCGATCCCCCGTGGCGGCCCAGAACAACGCGCCCACCGCGAGCAGCCGCGTCGCGTCGGCGGCCCACAGCAGCCGACGGCGGTCGCACCGGTCGACCAGGACGCCGACATGCAGGGCGACCAGCAGCCAGGGCAGCGACAAGGTGAGCGATACCGCCGCCACCAGGGTCGGCGACCCGGTCTCCCGGGCCGCCAGCAGCGGCAGGGCGATCTTGGTGACGCCGTCCGCGAGGTTGGTGATCGCGGTGAACGCCAGCAGGACCACGGTGTTGCGCCTGCCGCGCCGCTCCTCGGCGGCCGGGCCCGGCTCGACGGCACCCGTCTCCGCGCCGCCTCCCGGCGCGGAGAGCACGGCCTGTCCGACCATCAACCCTCCCCCTCCCTAACCGCCTATCACGTTAGCCGGTTGATGGATACGAGTCTGGCACAGGACGAGGCTCGCGCGCCACCACCAAAACCGTTAGCCGGTTAGAGCGGTAGGGTGGGAGGCCAGGGAGGTGACAGATGCTCCAGGCCCCGGCCTCGGCCCAACTCATCGAGGCGTTCGCCAACACCCTCGACGTGGACGCGGGCACCGACGCCCTCGCCTCGCCTGCCGGGCTCGCCACCTGGCTGCTCGACCAAGGGCTGTTCGACCGGGCCCGCCGCGTGACCGCCGAGGACCACGCCCTCGCGCTGCGGTTGCGCGCCGGACTCCGCGAGGTGCTGGGGACGCATGTCGGTGACCTGCCCGATCCGGCGCTGGTCGCGGCGGCCGACGAAGCGCTGGGCATGCTGCCGGTCCTGGTCACCGTGGTCGGCGGTGCCGACACCCCGGGCCCCGGGCTGCCGCCGGTCCGGCGGGCGCTGGCCGCGGTGGCGCTCGCCTGGGCGCGGCTGATCGCCACCGGAGAGGCCGCCCGGCTCAAGCGGTGCGCCGAGCACACCTGCGCGGAGGTGTTCTGGGACGTGTCCAAGAACCGCAGCCGCCGGTGGTGCTCGATGTCCGTGTGCGGCAACCGCGCCAAGGCCCGCACGCACGCGCTGCGACAGGCGGCCGCCGCCGAGCGGTCACGCCAGGGCAGGTCCTGACGGGGTCCTGACCCCTGGTCCCCGCCGGCGGCGCCGGTCCTGACGGAGGGCGGCCCCGGTCACCGCCGCCAACACCCGCCCCGACCGAGGTCGGCCCCGGTCACCGCCGCCGGTCCCGGTGCCGAAGGAGGCGCCCGGTCCTCGGCGGCCGGTCCGGCCGCGTCAGCCGCCCTTCATCACCGGCCGCAGCCGCCGGGACAGTTCCGTCGCGACCGTCTCCTGGTCCGTGCCGTCCGTCAGCAGGCCGTGCACCTCCGTCTGGACCAGCTCGGTGAACGCCGCGTAGTACGGCGTCACCGGGCGCGGGCGCGCCGTCTCCAGCGCCCGGCGCAGCGGGGCCGCGTACGGCGGGAGCCCGTCCTTCCAGCGCTCGGGTCCGGCCCCCTGCTCCTCCCCGCCTCCGCCGCCCGGCTCCCTCGGCAGCGCGCACGCGGCCGTGCTCGACGGGTCGTACGACGACTTGAGGACCGGCGCGAAGCCGTACTCCAGCAGGCAGCGCTGCTGCTCGGGCCGGGTCAGATAGTCCAGCAGCTCCCGTGCGGCGGGCGACTGCTCGCTGTTCGCGGTGATGGCGAGGTTCTGGCCGCCGAGCACCGAGACGCCGGCCTTGCCGTCGCCGCGGCCCGGCAGCGGCGCCACCCCGAAACGGCCCTGGACCTTCGAGCCCGGCGCGTCGAGCAGGTTGTACACGTACGGCCAGTTGCGCATGAAGGGGACCTTGCCGTCGCGGAACGCGACCATGCTGTCGTGCTCGTCGGCGGTGCGCGCCAGCCCCTTGGGCATGATCTGCTCGTACTGGCGGTACAGGTCGGCCAGGCCGTTCTGCACCTCGGCGCTGGCGGCCGTCACCTCTCCCGCGCCGTTCACCAGCTCGCCGCCGCGCGCCCACACCGCCTCCTGGGCGTTGACGGTCAGGCCCTCGTAGGGCCCGAGCTGGGTGATGTAGCCGTGTCCGAAGCGCTTCCTGGCGCGGTCCGGGGTCGTCGCGTTGATCACGTCCAGCTCCAGCGCGCCCCAGGTGCTCGGCGGGCGCCAGTTCCGGTCCTTCCAGACGTCGGTGCGGTAATAGAGCAGGCCGGCGTCGGTGTTGAACGGGACGGCCCACGTCTTCCCGTCGTAGCGGGCGGTCTCGGCGACCCGCGGCCACATGTCGTCCGGCAGCCCGCCCGCCAGCGGGCGGATGAGACCGCCCGCCGCGAACTCCGCCGTCCACGCCACGTCGATGTTGACGACGTCGTAGTCGGCGCTGCCCGACTGGAGGGCGGCGACGAGCTGGCTGCGCACCCCGTCGGCGGCGACCGGCAGCTTCACGATCTCCACCGTGTAGTCGTCGCGGCTCTTGTCCCATGCCTCGATCAGCCGCTCGCGCACCGGGCCGACGGACACGTCCGAGGCGGTCGCCACCCGCAGGACGTGGCGGGTGGCGGCCGTTCCCGCGGTGCCCTCGGGCGGCGGCACGGCCCCGTCGTCCTCCGCGCCGCCCGAGGTGCAGGCGGCGCAGAGCAGGAGCAGCGCCCCCGCGGCGCTCCTCACCGCTCCCCTCATCCCGCGTCCCTTCGTCACGCGCCCCTTCATCGCGCGCCCCCTCCTTGTACGTACGCGCCGAGCCTGTCCGCGAGGCGCCGGGCCACGCTCTCCCCGGACCCGGAGAAGCAGAAGGAGTCCGCCCCGCCGGTGACGATCTGGGCCTGTTCGTCGCAGCCGGACGGGCGGACCGACACCACCAGGACGTCCGGGGTGGCCTGCCGCTCCCGCACCTCGTGCCAGTGGTTGATCTCGTCGGCGACCCCGTCGCCCGCCGGGCGGTTGTCGCCGTCGGTGATCAGCACGATCACCGGGGACTCGGCGCCGCGCAGCTCGTGCGCCGCCGCCTCCAGGGCCTCGTAGACGGCGGCTCCCTTCGGGACCATGCGGGCGCTGGACAGCGACTCCACCCAGTCCAGCGCCGCGCCCCGGTCCAGGCCCCGGGTGCCGGGCCGCACCACCGTACGGACCGCCTCCGGCTCGTCGGCGGACTTCGGGTAGGCCCAGATGCCGTAACGGTCCTCCGGGCCCAGGGCGGTCAGGGCGCGGTGCAGCACCCGGTCCACCGTGCCGAGCTTCCCGCCCTCGGCCATGGAACCGGAGTTGTCGACCAGGAAGAGCACCTGACCCGGGTCGAGGGTGGCGGCGTAGTCGGCGGCCGCGCGGGCGGCGGTGGCGCCGTCGGGCTCGTCGGCCGCCACCTCGGCTTCGGCCAGCACGCCGGTCGCCTCGGGGTCGGCCCACGCCTGCCCGCGGGTACGGCCGCCGTGGCCGCGCACCAGCCCGTCCAGGAAGTGGTCCTGGCCCTCCCCGATGACCCAGGTGAAGAACGCGCGAACGGCCGCGGCGCGCCGGAGGCTGTCCCCGGTGCCCTTCCACCGCACCTCGGCGAAGGGCAGGTCGAGCGCGGGCACGCCCTTGGGGTAGTACGCGAGCAGCCGCTCGTCGTCGTCGAGCGGCTTGCTGTTGTCGCAGGTCGAGCGGGGTCGCTTGCCGAGGTTGTAGTCGGCCACGGCCTTCTCGGAGACCAGGACGGCGGCCCTGCCGAGCCGGGGCAGTCCTCCCGCGCCCGTGGCGAGGTCGCAGACGAGGGTGTCGGCGTCCGCCACCGGTACGTGACGGCTGTCCACCCGGCCCTCCGCCCAGCCCGGATCGCGTGCGGCGCCGCCGCGCAGCGCGCCGTCCCGCGCCTCGTACAGGCCGATCGTGTGCAGCAGGCCGGTCTCGGAGGAGGCCGGGTCCGGGCGCAGCAGCGGCAGGTCGCGGTCGACGGCGCGCAGCGCGGTCAGCAGTTCCTGCCAGGTGCTGCCGGTGCGGCCGACGCCTTCCGCGCGCAACGCGTCCTCCAGCGAGGCCGGGACGGCGAGCACCAGGGGGGAGAATCCGGCCGGTCCCAGCTTCTCGAGTGAGGCCGGGCCTGGGGAGCGCCTCATCTGCTCGTCGATGCGCCCCAGTTCGGCGCTGGAGCCCACGGAGACGATGTCGGGCTGCGGGCCGACGTCCTGGAGCGGGTCCTGGCAGGGCGCCTCGTACGAACCGCCGTCGCCACCGTCGCCGTCGCCATCGCTCCGCGCGTCCTTGCCCCCGTCGGCGGACCGGCAGCCGCCGGAGCCCGGCTGCTCGGCCCCGGCCCAGGTGCGGGTGGCCCCGAAGGCGCCCACGATGTCGCCGGACGCGGCGTCGTAGACGGTGATGTTGGTACGGCGGCAGGTGCCCGGGGCGTGGTCGTCGGCGTCCAGCGCGCGGCGGTTGGCGGCGGAGGCGGTGTACTCGGCGACGGCCCGCGACACGGCCGCGCGGTTCTCGGTGGAGGTCAGCAGCCGCAGTTCCAGGGGCGGTCGGCACGAGGCGGCGGCCGACGAGCCGCCGGTCCGCAGCTGGTGGACCAGGGCTCCGGCGAGCAGCGCCAGGCCGAGTAAGCCCGCGGTGACGGTCCGCCGGCGCCGGGCCGACCCTGCGCGCCACGACCTCGGCCACCGTGCCGGCCGCGCGCGCCAGGCTCCGGGCCGCCATGCCGGCCGCGCGCCCGGCGACGCGTTCGCCCGCCCGCCCGCGCCCGCGCCGGAACCGGCACCCCCACCGGCACCCGCACCCGCACCCGCGCCGGAACTCTCGCCAGAACCGGAACTGGAACTGGAACCGGCACCGGCGCCGCGCACCGTACGGCGGGAGACGACGATGTCCGGCCCGTCCCCGCCGCTGCCGTTGCGCGGCCCCCACTCGTCGGTGACGTTGGGCGTGGGCCAGGTCGGCGTCTGCGCGCGCAGCCGGTTGAACAGCTCGTGCATCGTCAGCCCGCCGGTCTCCGCCGCGCCGCCCTCCCGCATCGCGGTGACGACCGCGTCGGTGAAGTAGCTCAGGCCGCCGGGCGCCGCCTTCGACGGCTGGGTCTTGGTCCGCGGGGTGGAGGCCAGGATGTAGTGGCCCGCCTCGCCGCCGCCGTGCTCCTCGGCGGCCATGCCGGAGTAGCAGCAGTCGAGGAGGAACACGACCCGCTCGGGCTGCCCGCCCTTGGCCCCGGCCACGGCGGCCAGCACATCGGACCAGGCCAGCGCGGTGCCGCTCAGATCACCGTCGAGGTCGGCGTCCTTCGTGACCAGGTAGAGCACGTTCTGCAGCGCGTGCCGGTAGCCGTGGCCGACGAAGTAGCACAGCAGCAGATCGCCGGCGTGCTCCGCCGCGTTCTGCAGCTCCCGGTACCAGGTGCCGCGGCTGGGGGACTCCAGCACCTGCACCTGGTCGGGGGCCAGGAGGGCGTCCGGTCCCTCGCACAGCGCGCTCTTGAGGGCCGCGAGGTCCGCGCCCACATACGGCAGCTCGTCGAATCCGCCCTTGCGGACGGACGGTATGCCGACCAGCAGTGCCCGGGACCCGGCTGCGTTCGGGACCTGTCCGGTCACCGCTCACTCCTCGCCGGACGTCGCGGCTTCCAGCTCCTCCCGGATCCGTTGGACGAGATCCGGCACCTTCTCGGCGGTCAGGTCGTCCTCGGTGATCTCCACCGGTGCGCGGCCGGGCACCCGCACCTCCACCACGGTCGGCTCCCCCTGGTCCAGCCGCCGCCGCGTACTGATCCAGCCCGCCAGCGCGTTCACCAGTGACCTGGCCGCCTCGCTCAGCACCGTGGTGGCGAGGACGATGGCCAGCTCCTGGGCGACGCCGGCGGTGCCCTGGACGGGCCTGGCGGTGAACTCCCAGTCGCGGGTGAAGTCCTCCTCGTCCTGCAGCCAGCCCTTGATGCCGCGCAGCTCCGCGTCCTGAGCCGTACCGCCTCTGACGTCGATCACCATGCTCTGTCGTGGCACAGCCCCGTCCCCGTCCCCTCGTCGCGCGCGTCTCCCCCGAGCGCGTCCGCGGTCCCAAGTCTCAGGGCTCGCGGCGTGGTTGCGCCAGAGTCGCGCGGAGCACGGTTATACCGGCCGTCACTCCACCATGTCGTCCGGGCAGGGCGTGCCGGGCGGGATCTGGTAGGGGGCGGCGATCCGGTACGTCCCCGGGTGCGGGGCGTGCAGGACCGTCCACTCGTCCTCCGGCTCGCCGTCGGCGGCCTTCTGGACCTGGTTGGTCAGACAGCCGTTGCGGTTGACCGGCGGGCCGCCGTGCTTGCCGCTGCTGGGGGCCTTGAGGCCGTCGCCGTCGGCGTCGACCAGGGCCAGCCACCGCGTGTACGGGATGCGGATGAGCACCGGGCCCTCGGACTCCACCGTGAGCTCCAGCTGGTCGGCGCCCGCGCGCACCACCGTGGCGGGCGGGTCGGCGATCGGCGTCGGCTCGGAGACCTTGTACAGCTTCCAGTTGCCGTCCGACCACACCTCGCGCAGGTACGGCAGGCCGCCCGTGATCAGCTCCGCCTCTTGTTTGGCGGCGTGGTCGGGTTCGTCCTTGGGCAGCACCACGTAGTGCACGGCCCACCGGTTGAGCCAGGCCCGGTAGGCGTCCGGGTCCAGCGGACGGTCCTCGTCCTCGTAGAAGAGCGGGTTGCGCTCCTTGTCCGCCTGGCGGTTCCAGCCGCGCGCCAGGTTGACGTACGGGGCGAGGGCGGAGGACTCGCGGTGGCTGCGGACCGGGACCACCTCGACCCGGCCGCGGTCGGCCTCGACCCGCTTGAGCTGGTCGACCAGCGGCGCCAGCTCGCGGTTCCAGGCCGCGTCGGGCCTGGCGTGGATGATGTCGTCGCCGGTCTTCACCAGCTGCCAGATGGTGATCGTCGTCAGGGCCAGCACGAGCGCCAGCCACTTGCGGCCGTACGGCGTCGTGCGCACCTCCTCGCGCGCGGGCCGCCGGTACGTGGTGAGCGCGGCCAGCATCACCACGCCGCCGAAGATCATGCCGAGGCGGGTGATGTTGGTGCCGATCTGCGAGGGGATCAGCCAGGTCAGGATGGTGCCGATGCCGTACAGGACGGCGCCGACCCGGACCGTGCGCCACTCCTTCGGGCAGAGGAAGGCGCCGACGGCGGCGACCACCGGCAGGATCGCGGACCCGATCGACATCGGTTGCGTCCCGGAGAACGGGAAGAGCCAGGCCGAAAGACCGACCACGATCACGGGGGTGACGCCGAGTGCGTACGCGGCGGGGCGCCGCTTGGTCAACCACAGGGCGGCGGCCACCACGCCCACGAACAGGCCCGCGACCGGGCTGGACATGGTCGCCAGCGCGGAGAGCAGGGCGGCCAGCGAGGCCCGCGCGGCCTTGTGGCTCCACTGGTGGGAGCGCCACTTGGTGGGCCAGGCGAAGATCACCGCGAGGGCGCCGAGACCGAACATCGCGCCGAGCCCGAAGGTGACCCGGCCCGAGATGGCGTTGCAGATCAGTGCGAACGTGCCGTAGAGCGCCACCGGCATCGGCCGGGTGACGGCACGGCTGCGGATGACCAGCAGCGCCAGCAGCCCGGCCGAGATCGTCCCCGCGATCATCATCGTCGTACGGACGCCGAGGGCGGCCATCAGATGCGGCGAGATGACGCTGTACGAGACGGGGTGCATGCCGCCGTACCAGCTGAGGTTGTACGCCAGGTCCGGGTGCTGGAGCGCGAACTCCGCCCACGCGTCCTGGGCCGCCAGGTCGCCACCGCTGTTGGCCAGCAGCACGACCCACAGCAGGTGCAGCAGCGCAGCGAGGATCAATGCGGCGGGCACAGGATGGAAGATTACGCTCCGGATACGCCCGCGCCAGCCAGGCGCCGGACGGGTGTCCTGGCCACGGCCGTCCGGGGCATCGGCACCGGCTGGGGTTTCCGTACCGCCGACGGTGTCCGCGCCGTCCGGGCCGCGGGTGCTCGCGTCGGCATCGGTCTCCTCGGGGCGGCGCGGCCCGGGAACGCGAACGCGCCCGCCGGCGCCGTCGGCACGGCTGCCGCTCTTCTCGGCCCGTGCCGGATCCACGGTGGTCACTTGCGCCTCTCCCCGTCTTCCCCCGAGGTCTCCCCCTCGTCAACAACAGTGTCCCGGCTCTCCCGGCCTCCGTCGCCCGGCAGGGGCGGGCCGAGGGCCGGGGCGGAGCCCCGCGACGCTAGCACGCGTCGCTGTCCCGCCGCCTTGGCGGGGCGGTAGGCCCGCCCCGCCGCCGTCCTGGCGGTGGGGCGGACCACCGGTGCGTGGTCGCCGGGCGAACCTCAGCCGACGCGGGTCAGCTTCGCGCCGAAGGACGGCTCGGCGAGGTCCTCCTGGAGCGCCACGGGGACCTTGGCCGCCTCCGGGCCGCTCCCCACGGTCAGCGTGCCGACGACCGTGCCCGCGTCGGCCGAGCGCGGGACCGCCTTGCCGCCGGTGCTCAGCTTGAACGCGATCTTCAGGCCGGGCCAGCCGACGGCCTTGAGGTCCTTGGTGGCCACCACCGGGACGGTGCCGCCGAGACCGTCGTCCACGTGGCCGACGACCTGCCCCTTCTTCACCAGCGTGGCGGAGGTCAGCGCGTCGCGTACGGCGGCGATCTGCGGCTTGCTCACCTGGAGCACCTTCAGCAGGTGGGCGTTGGAGTCGGTGCTGTTGCCGTAGTACTGGTGGAGGGTGACGCCGAGGATCAGCCGGTCCTTGCCGTCGACCGTCCGGTACGCGGCCCACATCAGCGCGCCGCCCGCGGGGAGCTGGAGCCGGTCTTGATGCCCGCCGTGCCCTGCTGCTTCAGGAGCAGGTCGTTGTTGTTGATGAGGCGCTGCGGCACGCCGGGGATCGCCTTGTCCGGGGTCCGGACGATCTGCCGGAAGGTCTTGTCCTTCATGACCGCCTTGGCCAGCTTGAGCTGGTCCACGGCGGTGGACTTGGTCTCGGCCATCAGCCCGCTGGGATCGGTGTAGGTGGTGTTGGTCATCCCCAGGTCCTTGGCGGCGGCGTTCATCTTCTTCACGAACGCGGCCTCGGTACCGGCCTCCCACCGGGCGAGCTGGCGGGAGATGTTGTTCCCGGACGGGATCATCATCATCTCCAGCATCTGCCGGTAGGTGTACTCCTGGTTCTCCTTCACCTCCACCCGCGACTCGTTCTTGGCGTCGGACTCGGAGCCCGCCTGGGCGTCGATACGGATCTTGGGGCCCTGGTCCTCGGGCTTGAGCGGGCGCTCCTTGAGCAGCACGTACGCCGTCATCACCTTGGTGACACTGGCGATCGGCACCGGCTTCTGCGGACCGTAGGAGCCCAGGCTGCCGACGCCCTCGACCTCGGCGGCCGCCTGGCCCTGCTGCGGCCAGGGCATCGTGAACGCGTCGCCGCCGAAGGTGTACGAGGCCGTGTCGGCGAGCTTGAGCTCGGGGTCCGGCAGCGGGCGCAGCGCCTGCACCGTGCCGAGGATGACCGCCAGCAGGATGACCAGCGGCGTCCAGATCTTGAACCGCCGCACGATGGTGCGCGCCGGGGTCTCCGGCGGCGGCGGGGTGTTCGTCAGCTGGGCGAGCAGGTCCAGCGGCGCGGGCTCCCCGGGCGGCGGCACCGGCGGCAGCGGCTGCTGCTTGGTCCGCTCGGTCTCGGGCAGCGCGCCGGGCGCGGCCGGGGCCGACGGCGACTTCGCGGCGGCGGCCGACGGCGGCTTGGCGGCACCGGGCGCGGCGGTCGGCGGCTTGGCGGCGGTGGCGCGGTCGTCCGCGGACCGCAGCGGCACGAACGTGCTCGGCCGCCCCGAGCCGGCGCCCTCGGCGGACGGCTCACCGCCGGAGCGCTCGGCGGTCCGGTCCTTGGCGTCGGGCCCGGCGGACGGGCTACCAAGAGCCTTGAAGGCAGTGGTGGGCTGGTCGACGGCCGACGTGCCCGCGCCGCCGGCGGCGGCCTTGCCGCTGCCGCCACGACCGGTGGCCGCGGCGCGGTCGCCGGTGGTCTTGGTGCTGTCGCCGGGCTTGGCGCGGTCGGCGGTCTTGGCGCGGTCGGCGGTCTTGGGACTGTCGGGGGCCGCCGTGGCGCGGCCGGTGGCCGCGGCACCGCCGGTGGCCCCGGCGCCGTCGCCGGACGTGGAGCTGTCGGCGGCGGTCTTGGCGCCGTCGGCGTCGCGCTTGTCCTCGGCGTCCTGTGCGGCTGCCGGTCGGCCACCCGGCTTGGCGGTCGACTCCGCGGCCGCAGGCCGCAGGGTGCCGAACACCGCCGTCGCCTGGTCTCGGGAAGACCGCGCACCGGCCGAGCCACCGCCGTCACCGGACGTGGCGCCCGTGCCCTTGGCCTTGCTCTCGTCGTCGGCCTCGCTCCCGGCGGCACCGGTACCGGTGCCGGAGTCATCACCGGGCGCGGCATCCTGGCCCTTGCCCGGCTTGCCGGACTCCGTGGGCTCCGGGTTCCTGGGCCGTACGGCGCCGAAGAAGGCCGTCGCCCGGTCCGCGGATCTCCGCTCGGCGGACGTGTCGACGGCCGTGGGCTCGGTGGACGTGGGCTCGGCGGACTCGCCGTCCGGCTCCCCCGGGCCGCCGGGCCGCCCCGGCTCCGCTTCCTTGGCCCGTACCGCGCCGAAGAACGCCGTGGCGCGGTCCGCCGACTTCCGCTCGGCCGACTCCGCCGCGCCCTCGGACCGGTTCGCGTCCGCCCGGTCCGCCTCCGCTTCCCCGGACGTCGGGCGTACGGTGCCGAAGACGGCCGTCGCCCGGTCCACGGGCTGCTCGTCCGACTTCTGCCGCATCGTGCCGAAGACCATGGTCCGGCTGTCGTTCCGCCGCTCCAGGTCGTCGCGGTCGTCGCCCTCGGCCTCGTCCCCGCCGGTCCGGACCGGCGTGTCCGCCGTCTCGCCCGCGCCGGAACCCGCCCCGGACCGGGACGCGTCGCCGTTCGCGCCGACCTCGCCGGTCTCGCCGTTCGCGCCGTCCTCGTCCTCGTTCGCACCGGAGACCCAGGCCGCGACGGCGGCTCGCAGCCGCGCGTCACCACCCGTACCGGAGCCACCCGTACCGGTGCCGGTCGCAGCGGAATCGGCCGCACCGGAACCGGCAACACCCGACTCGCCCGCGGACCGGGCCGCCGCGCCGTCGCCCGCGCTCTTCGCCGCGCCGCCACCGCGCGCACCGGGGCGGACGGGCAGCGGCCCGGCGGCCGGGCGCCCGTCCTTGCCGTCCGACGCGTTCGCCGCCTTCACCACTTCGCTCTCGCGAACATCGTTGTCAACGGTCTCGGCGGCGGCGCCGGACGCCTCGGCACCCGCGCCGCCCACCGGCTTCGCGTCCGCACCCAGGCCGTCGGCCTCCTCCGCGCCACCGGGACCGTCGGCACCGTCGGCACCAGCGGCATCGCCGACGCCCTCCGCGTCGCTGGACCCCTCGGCGCGATCCGCGCCCTCCGCACCGCGCTCCTCGCGGGCGTCGCGGGAGGCTTCCGCCGTACGGAAGACCGCGAGCCGCGGGTCACGTTCGCCCCGAGTCGCCTCCCCCGACGACTTCTGCTGCTCCGACGTGTCGGGGGACTCGCCCGCCACCGCTGCCTCCTCGCCATGCGCCACACGGGACGTCCGCCATCCGATGGCGACGTCCCGCCGTTGAACCATTTACCAGTGTCGTGTGTCTCCGCCGCACATCCGCGCAACGGCGCAGCCGGAAAGCCCGTTCAGGGCGCCGTCCTCGTGCTAGACGAGAACGACATACCTACCGGTTCCCTCCCTAACCCCCCACGCACTCTCGACAACCCAATGTGAGAGGGGTCACCCTGTCATTCATCCACGCGGGGAGGCATGGATGGGCAGGAGCCGCAGAACAATTCCGGAGGAGCTTCTGCTGCTGGCCCTGGACCCGGCCACGGGTACCACGGCGCAGCCGCAGTCGCTCGACCTGGGTCTCGCCGGGGCGCAGCTAGTGGAGCTGGCCCTGGCAGGACGGATAGCCCCGGACGGGGATCGTATCGCCGTGGTGCTGCCACGGCCGACCGGAGATCCGACATTGGACTCCGCGCTCGAGTTGCTGCGCCGCCGCGGCAGCCCGGTGCGGGCCGTCCACTGGATCGGCGGGCCCCGGCTGGGGCTGCGCCAGACGTATCTCACGCATCTGGAGCGGTGCGGCATGGTGCATGCCGTGGCGGGTCAGATGTGCGGGGTGCTGCCGACGACTCGCTACCAGGCGACGGACACGGCCATCAGCCGGGAGATCAGGGCCCGGCTGGACAACGCGATCCGCACCGGCGTGCCGCCGGACCCGCGGACCGCGGCGCTCGCCGCCCTGGCCCACGCGGTCGGCCTCGGCAAGCACCTCTACCCCGGGAACGAGGGGCGTTCTTCGCGCTCCCGGCTCCGGGACCTGATCAGGCACGACCCGATGGGCGGGCTCGTGGCGCACGCCGTGATGGATGTGCAGAACGGCGTGGCGGCGCAGCCCAGGCGGGCGCCGGGCGCGGGACGGCAGTCCGGGGCCCGTGCGGAGCCCGCGGCCGGGGTGCCGGCGCAGCCGGTCCGCCGCGGCGGCATGGCCCGCGTCGGAGCGCGCTGAGCGCGCGCGACGCCGCGGTACGCCGGTCTCCACCCCAAGGGCACCCAGGACGCCCGATCGACGCTCGAACGTTCCACCGACCGCACCGCAGTCCCCACTGACCCGGTACGGGAGCCGCTGTGACGCGCGGGGCGGTGGGCCGGCCGCCTGCACGACGGCCGGCCCGCCGCCCCGCGCGCCGTTCCGCGCGGCGACGGCGGTACCCGCGCACCACGCCGCGCCGTACCACCACCGCGCCGCGCCACGCCGCGCCGTTTCCGGCCATACCACATCGACGACCGGGTCTGTGCGGATGAGAACTTTATGCGGCCGTTTCCCAGCGCGTTGCCGATCGTTGGTGGCAGGCTGCTGACCAGCATGAAGCAGCAGTACGAAGCCGGAGGTGCACGTCCCGTGACGTCCAACGTCGGCCCCACCGTCAGGCGACGCCGGTTGGGTCAAGAACTGCGCAGGCTCCGCCAGGAGAAGGGCATGACGGCGGAGGAGGTGGCGGAGGAGCTGATGGTCTCCCAGTCGAAGATCAGCCGACTGGAGAACGGCCGCCGCAGTATCAGCCAGCGCGACGTGCGCGACCTCTGCCGGGTGTACAGGGTCGAGGACAAGCATCTCGTCGAATCGCTGATGCAAATGGCCAAGGACTCCCGCCAGCAGGGCTGGTGGAACGCCTTCGGCGACGTCCCGTACAGCGTGTACATCGGCTTCGAGACCGACGCCGCGTCACTGCGGGTGTACGAGCCGCAGATCCTGCCGGGCCTGCTGCAGACCCCGCAGTACGCGGAGGCGGTCATCAGCGGCGGGCTTCCCGAGGCCCCGGCGGACCACATCGCCCAGCGCGTCCAGGTACGGATGCGGCGCCAGGACCGGATCACCGATCCGCTGAGTCCGCTGCGGCTGTGGGCGGTGGTCGACGAGGCGGCGATGCGCCGCGTGGTGGGCAGTCCGCAGATCATGAGCGACCAACTGGAGCATCTGGTCCACATGAGTTACGAGCCGCATGTGACGGTGCAGGCACTCCCGTTCGACATGGGGGCGCATCCCGGGCTGAGCGGCCAGTTCTCCATCCTGGAGTTCTCGGATGAGTCGGACACCAGCGTGGTCTATCTGGAAGGTGTCACCAGCGACCTCTACCTGGAAAAGCTCAGCGACGTACAGAGCTACAGCATGATGTACGAGCATCTGCGGGCACAGGCGCTGAACGTGGACCAGAGCCGCCAGTTCATCACCATGGTCGCGCAGCAGTACCGCGACCGAAAGAATTAGGACGGACGGCGCGGCGGCGGAGCGTACACCGCCACGCCCACGGCATGGAAGCAGCCGATGAAATATGCCATCCGGAAGGGTGAACGCCTCATCCGCGCCCAGAAGTTGCCGCGTAACGTCGATCGAGCCTCCTGAAGGAGGAGGTGCACATCGATCGAACGCATCGGAGCAGACGTGTCAATTCAGCTCGGAAAACAGTACGCATGGATCAAGTCCTCGCGTTCGGGCGCCAATGGTGCGTGCGTGGAAGTGGCCTCACCAACAGCGCAGACGGTCGCCGTGCGCGACTCCAAGGACCCGCAGGGACCAGTGCTCGGCTTCGCCCCGGAGTCGTGGTCCGCGTTCGTCGCGGATGTCACGCGTGGGGCGTTCGACATCGATTGATCATTTCGTCCGCACCACGTAGCAACACCCCTCGCGGGCTCTCTCGACCGGTCGCCGTCCCTGCCGAGAGAGCCCGTTGCTGTTTCCCTTCACTACACGCGCCCGCCGGTTCCCCGAAACACCCCCCGGTTTCCCGATTCCACGGCCGCGCATTGTGTGTTCCGGAATGGAATTTCCTCCGCATTCGCGTCCGCCCAGTGGACAACTCGTTGCGTGCTGAACATGTTTCGTAGGATCTTCTTCATGCGTCCGTGCCCGCCGTCTCCGCGCGGGCACACGAGCGAAGGAGCCCGTCATGCGCGCCGCTGTCCCCGATCTCGCCACTCGTGCCACCTCCGTGGCCGGTTCGCTGATCCGCGACGTCCTCGCCCTGACCGCCCGCCCCGAGGTCATCTCCTTCGCCGGCGGTCTGCCCGCGCCCGAACTCTTCGACGCCGAAGGCGTGGCGGCGGCCTTCCGGAACGTCCTGGCCGAGGCCCCGCGGCAGGCGCTGCAGTACTCCACCACCGAGGGGGAGACCGGGCTGCGCGCCGCCACCGCCGCCCGGCTCACCGCGCGCGGGCTGCCGACCGACACGGACCGACTCCTCGTCACCACCGGCTCGCAGCAGGCCATTTCGCTGCTGACGGCGGCGCTGCTGGCGCCGGGGGACGTGGTGCTGGTGGAGAACCCCAGCTATCTGGCGGCGTTGCAGTGCTTCGGGTTCGCGGGCGCGCGGATCGTTCCGGTGCCGTCGGACGACGACGGCCTGGACCCGGTGGCGCTGGCGGAACTGGTCGCCGCCCACCGGCCCAAGGCGCTCTACACCATCCCGACCTTCCAGAACCCCACCGGTCGTACCCTGCCCGCCGAGCGGCGGCAGGCGGTCGCGGCGGTGGCGGAGCGGCACGGGCTGTGGATCCTCGAGGACGACCCGTACGGAGAGCTGCGGTACGGCGGCGAGCCGCAGCCCTGGATAGCCTCATACCCGGAGGCCGCCGACCGCACCGTACTGATCGGCAGCTACTCGAAGATCATGTCGCCCGGACTGCGCGTGGGCTGGCTGCGCGCCCCGGCGGCGCTGCACCGCGCCTGCGTCGTCGCCAAGCAGGCCGCGGACATGCACACGTCGACCATCGCGCAGTTGGCGGTCGCCCGCTACCTGGCCGACACCGACCTGGAGGCGCACCTGGGGCGGGTGCGCGGCGCGTACCGCGAGCGCCGCGACGCACTGCTCGCGGGCCTGCCCGAGGCACTGCCGGAGGGTTCGCGCTGGAACGAGCCGGAAGGCGGCATGTTCGTCTGGGCGTCGCTGCCGCAGGGCCGCGACGCGATGGAACTGCTGCGGGTGGCCGTGACCCATGACGTGGCCTACGTGCCGGGGGCCCCGTTCTTCGCGGGCGACCCGAACCCGGCGGCGCTGCGGCTGTCGTTCGTGACGCACACCCCGGAGGAGATCGAGGAGGGGCTGCGCCGCCTGGCGAAGGCGCTGCGCTGACCTGTCCGACGGGCCGGGGACGGACCGGGCGGCCGCCGCCCAGGCCAGGAAGGCGGATCAGGCGCGCGGGTAGCGGGCCAGCCAGGCCGGGGCGGAGGACGCCGGGCCGTGCAGCGCCGGCCCCTGGGTCATCTCCATCGCGAAGTCGTCGGCCAGCTCCAGGATCGTGGCGCGCCCCTCCACCTCGGCCAGCCAGGCCGGCGGCAGCGCGGTCTCGCCGTGCAGCGCGCCCAGCAGATTGCCGCAGATGGAGCCGGTGGAGTCGCTGTCCCCGCCGTGGTTGACGGCGAGCAGCAGACCGTGGCGTACGTCCTCGGCGACCAGCGCGCAGTACACGCCCATGGCCAGCGCCTCGTCCCCCGTCCAGCCCTCGCCGAGGGACTCCACCCGCTCGGGCGTCGGCAGCCCCTGCCGTACGGCGCCGAGCGCGTGCTTGAGCGCGTCCGCCGTCTCCTCGTGCCCCGGCCGGGTCGCGAGATGGACCAGGGCGCGCTGTACGGAACCGTCGAGGTCATCGCCGCGCGCGAGCCCGTGCACGATGAGGGCGAAGGCACCGGCCGAGAGGTACCCGGTGGGGTGCCCGTGGGTCTGGGCCGCGCACTCGATCGCCAGCTGGAAGACCAACTGGGGCTCCCAGCCCACCAGCAGCCCGAAGGGCGCGGACCGCATGACCGCGCCGCACCCCTTGGACTCGGGGTTCTTGGGGCTGTCGAGGGTGCCCATGGTCGCGTCGGCCAACCCGGACAGACAGGCCCGGCCGGGCGCGCGCTGCGCGTACAGCCACTCCTCGCGCGCCAGCCAGCCGTCGTCCTCTTTGCGCTCGTCGGGCCCCCAGTCGCGCTGCGTGGCGTACCAGCGGCGGTGCGCGGAGTGGATGTCGGTGGGCGGATGCCAGGCCCCGGTGTCGCGCCGCACCTGGGCCCGTATCAGCCCGTCGACGGTGAACAGCGTCATCTGCGTGTCGTCGGTGACGCTGCCGCGCCTTCCATACGCCGGGACGAGGTCGGTGACGCCCGTGGGCCCGTGGTTCTGCCGGATGTCGGCGAGCGAGAGGAACTCGATCGCCGCGCCGAGCGCGTCCCCGATGGCCCCGCCGAGCAGACAGCCGCGCACCCGGCTGCGGAAATCCTGCTGTTCGGCACGGCCCCACACGGCGGCCGCAGCGCCGGCGCTTGCGGTCACGACCCCGCTCCTCTCCGTAGCGCTTCGTACGGACTCAAACTGGCGTGCACTGTAATCGACCGAGGAGAACGCGCTACGGCCCAGCCGTGAATGTGAACGAGGTCATCACGCGGGCCGCCGCGGATGCCCAAGGGGAATGTGAACGAGATGATCACGCGAGCCGGCCCGCGGATGCCAGTGGGAATGTGAACGAGGCCATGGACGCGGACCACCGCGCGGACCCTAGGCTGCGACGATGACACGCCACGCCTTCGACCTCACCGTTCTCGGCAGCGCCACGCCCTACCCCGCGCCGGAGAACCCGTGCTCCGGCTATCTGGTGTCGACCGCGGAGACCAGGCTGTGGCTGGACGCCGGCCCCGGGACCCTGGCCGCGCTGCGGCGGCACACCGCCCTGGACCGGCTCGGCGGTATCTGGATCTCCCACCTGCACGCCGACCACAGCGCGGATCTGCTCACCGCCTACTACGGCGCCCTGTACGCCGATGTGGAACTCGCGGCGCCCATCCCCCTGTACGGCCCGCCGGGCATCGCCGACCGGCTGGCGCACTTCCTCACCAACACGCCGGTACGCAGCCCCATCGAGTCGGCCTTCGCCGTCCACGAACTGCACGACGGGCACCGCGCGCAGGTCGGCGACCTCACGCTGACCACGAGGACGGTCGCCCACGGAATCCCGGCCTTCTCGGTGCGTATCGAGGCGGGCCACGCCGAGGAGGACGGCGCCGAGGCGGGCGGCGCCTCCCTCGTCTACTCCGGCGACACGGCCCCCTGCGCGAACCTGACGAGCCTGGCGGAGGACTGCGACGTCCTGCTCTGCGAGGCGGAGAGCGCCGCCGCCCCCGACGACGGCGAACAGGTCCACCACACTCCCGAGGACACCGGGCAGACGGCACGTTCCGCCCGCGCCGGGCGCCTGATCGTCACGCACGTCGGCCCCTTCCTCACGCCGGAGGAAGCGGTGTCCCGCGCCGCGAAGCGCTACGACGGCCCGATCGACTACGCGGCGCCGGGCACCACGTTCACCATCGCCTAGACCGTCGCCGAACGGAGGCGGGCATCGGCGCGGCGGCGGTCGGGCAATTCCTTGGGGCGCGACCGCATCCCGGCCCGGATGCCCGCCGCGTACCGGTGCACGTCGACGGCGGCCGGGCCACCGGACGCCGGGTACGGACCGGCCGCCTCGCCACGGCACTCCCGGCACACACCACCGGGAAGCGCTTCGGCCCGGCCGGGCGCCCGGCACACAGCGCACTTACCAACGACGGGGTTGCGGATTGCCGGTGATCGAGGCGGGCGTGGGGCGGGGGCGTGTCCTGGACACGTGTCGGTCGTTGATGTTTGCGATGCACGTACACCGGATCGATCGGAGACGGGGGTGGTGGTCGTGGGCGGGGCATCGGGGCTGCGTGCCATCGCCGAACCCTTCGTCGTCCCGGGTCCGTCAGGGGTGGCTGTCCGTACCCGTCTGCGGGTGGACGCCGCCGAGGCGGCGGTCCTGTGGGAGGTCGGCCGATATCTGGGCTCGCTGGCGTCGCGGGATCTGGCCGCGCGCTGCCGCGATGGCCTGGGCCACGGCAAGGACACCTGGGCAGCGCGGAAGCGTGCACTGACGTCCGTGTCGTCGTCGCGGTGGGCGGGCAGCATCACCAAGGCGTCGCATGACCAGTGGGCCCTGGCCCGGCGTGGCCTGGCCGCGCACATCCACAAGCTGCGCGCGGGGGTCGCCACCGTGCGGTGCCGCCTGTCACTCCCCATCGGGGCCAGGGGTAGCAGGAGGGCTCCGGGCGGCTACCGGTCACAGCAGGAATGGCATGCCAAGTCCCGGCGGCTGCGGGTACTTGAGGACAGGCTGGCCCGTGCGGTGGCGGACTGGGAGGCGGGCCGGGTGCGGGTGGTGCGTGGCGGCAAGCGCCTGGCCAACTCCCGCCACCACCTGGAGCCCGCACGGCTCACCGAGGGCCAGTGGCGGCAGCGGTGGGACGCCGCGCGGATGTTCCTCCACGCGGATGGGGAGTCGGGCAAGCGGTACGGGAACGAGACGATCCGCGTCACCGGCGACGGGCAGGTGTCCATCAAGCTCCCCGCGCCGCTCGCCCACCTGGCCAACGGCCCACAGGGCCGGTACGTGCTCGGCCGCACGGTCGCCTTCGCCCATCGGGGCCGGGAGTGGGCCGACCGTATCGCCGCCGACCGGGCAGTGGCATACACGATCAGCTACGACACCGCCAGGGACCGCTGGTACCTCACCGCTTCCTGGCGCTACCAGCCCGCCCCCATCATCCCGCTCCATACCGCGCTCGCACACGGCTGCATCGGCGTGGACGCCAACAACGACCACCTCGCCGCCTGGCACCTGGACACCCACGGCAACCCGATCGGCCACCCCCGACGCTTCCCCTACGACCTGACCGGCACCGCCCAGCACCGCGACGCACAGATCCGGCACGCCCTCACAGGCCTACTGCGCTGGGCCCGTGGGGTCGGCGTGAAGGCCATAGCGGTCGAGGACCTGGACTTCACCGCCGAGACCACCCGGGAGAAGCACGGCAGACGCAAGCAGTTCCGGCGCCTCATCTCACGCTTCCCCACCGCCAAGCTGCGCGCCCGGCTGACCTCGATGGCCGACGCCACCAGCATCGCCATCATCGCCGTCGACCCCGCCTACACCAGCCGCTGGGGCGCACAGCACTGGCAGAAGCCACTCACCAGCAACAACCGCAAGACCACCGGTCACGACGCGGCGAGCATCGCGATCGGACGACGCGCCCTGGGGCACCCGATCCGGCGACGGACGACACCGCCCCCTGCTCACCGGAGCGATGAGCAGGGGCATCGGACCGTCCAGGCCAGGCCGGGCACCTTGGGGCGTGAGGGAACCCGCCCCCGCATCCCCGGACCACGGACACGATCCGTCGGCGCCGGATGCGGAGCGAACGCGGGAGACCAGTGTGCCCAACACCGTTCGGGGCACGCGGCTGAGCATGTGCAACTCATGCTCAGTCTTTAGGAACGGTCGTTCTGTTGTGGCGCACGCCACTGGGCCTTACTCGGGTGCCTGTGCGCGCACCATGAGCGTGCCCACGTCTGCGGGGTCCGGCGCTTCCAGGACGTGAGCGTCGACCTGCGTGAACCCGTTGCGCTTAAGGATGTCTGCCCACGTCTCGGGGGCGTAGTTCCAGCGGAGTACGGTGAGTTTGCGGCCGGAGAGCCCGTTGCCGTACATCGCCTGGGCGCCGTAGTGGCCCTCGATCGGCTCGGCCTGGCTGAACGCGAACACACCACCCGGGTTGAGGGACTTGACGACGAGCGGGATGAGGTCGTCAGGGTCGGTGAACCAGACGGCTCCCCAGACGGAGTAGATGGCGTCGTACGTCGTCTCGGTGGCCGCGAGGTACTCGCACGCCTCCGCGTGGACGAACGCCAGACGATCCGTGCCGTTCCACCACGTGCGGGCCCGCTCCGCCTGAGAGGCGGAGAAGTCCAACGCGGTCACCTCGATGCCCTTGCGGGCGAGGAAGACGGCTTCCTTGCTCTCTGCGGAACCGAGTTCCAGCGCGGTACGCGGCCAACCGAGGAACTCCTCACCAGGCCCGTGGCCGGGGTGCTGCGTCCACTCGAACCCGTCGGCCTCCGGTGCCGGTGGCTCGCCATCACCTCTGTGGGGCTTATACGTGTCCCAGTATTCGGGGAGGTTGCGCGCTGAGCGGGACATGCGGCTTCTTCGAAGTGAGCAGGGGCGAGACGTCCGACAGGCTGGACACCGTACCCACCGCCCTCGCATAGCCGCCGCCGGACAACGCGATGTCATCCGCCCGGTTCACCGAGCACAGCGGCTCGGGCATCTAGGAGGTGGCGAGCAGAGTGGAAGCGACCGGCTTGGCGACCCCGGGCTCAGGCGTCGGCATACGCACAGATGCTGTGCACGGCTTCGTACACGGCGGCCCGAGCCGGAGACCGCGATCAGGCAGTGACCATGATCCGTGAAGCGTCTCAAGCGGCCCGGCATCTTCGCGCGAGCGGTGTCCGCGAACTGGCTGCGGCGACGGGCCTGCGTGGCTGATTCCTCTATGCCGTGGCGAGCGTCATGCCGATGACCACGCCGCACGAGACAGCCAGCCCGACAAGGAAGAGCAGTCCCGAGTAGGCCACGACACGGCGTAGGGCCGAACTCACCGCTGGGCGTAACCGTAAAGGGCGCGGCTTCGCATGGACACGTGCTCCTGGCGCTGCTTCGCAGGCAACGGCCGGACCACCAGCCTGGACGGCCGGGGTGGGGTCGACCCTCCAGTGCCGCTCGGTCCTGACAAGGAACTGCTGGTGTGTGGGGTGGTCCCTGGTATGCGCGATGGCCCATACGCCGACGGGGCGCGAGTCGTCGTCCACCAGGCCGGACTCTTCCGCGCATGCCAGACACTGCGCGCCGTAGATCCCCTGTGGTGCCCCTTCGGCGGTCTCGGGGCTCATCATCCACTCAGCGCCCTTGATGATGGTGCGATCCATCGCGGCACTCCTCGGCTCGTTGCATCAGTTCCGTCTCCACCACCAGCGACTTGCGTTCAGTGTGGTCCGCTAAGCGCGACCACACGTAGGCATGGTCGGCATCAACCCCCGCCCAACCGCTGCCGACTTGGACCACGACGCCCTCGAAGGGCTCGGGGCGCTCCCAGCGGAGCCGTTCAGGGTCCACGTAGGAGAGGCCGCGTACGCGGTCACCGATGCGGAACGGGGGGCGGGGTGAGTCTTCCTGGGGAGTTTGTTTTGGCATGACCATCTCCGGGTCGTGAGCCCATGCGTGACCGCCACCGGCAATCGACAACCGACGGCCAATCACGGCCCTGCCCAGGCAGAATGCCCGTCCCGAATTCGAACGGGCAAGTCTGTAACCGGAATTCACATGACAAGGAACCTCTGTTCTATCGACATGGAAACCAGGGGGCTGCCAAGCTGCACCCACGGGGTTATCTCATTCACCTTGGAGGTGTTAAAACGCACCATGCCGAATGTTCGAGCAGTACCAACAGTTCGCAGGCGCCGACTCGGTGATGCTCTGCGCACCTACCGCACCAGCGCGGGGATGAGCCAGGACAGTGCCGGTCGCGCGATGGGCTGGGACGAGAGCAAGATGTCCCGCATCGAGGGCGCCAAGGCGCGCATGCGCCCGCAGGACATCGCGCCGCTGTTGAAGCTGTACGGCGTGACAGATCCCGATGTCGTCGCGAAGCTGGAAGCCCTGGCCAAGGATGCGGGGAAGCAGGGCTGGTGGCACGCGTACGGCGATGTCGTGGGCCTTTCGTACAAGGACTACCTGACTTTGGAGTCCGACGCCGAGAGCACGCACATCTACGCACCGGGCCTCATTCCCGGCCTGTTACAGACTGGGGCGTACGCGCGGGAGATCATCGCCGCGACCGCCATGACCCACACTCCGGAGGAAGTGGTCGCCCTCGCCGAGATCCGAAAGACCCGCCAGGCCATTCTCACCAAGCCAGGCCGGCCGCTGAAGCTGTGGGCCGTCATCCACGAGGCTGCGCTGCACCAGCGCTTCGCTTCCTACCCGTCCCTGATGCGTGAGCAGCTCCGTCACCTACTGGACATGGCGGACCTGCCGAACATCACCATCCAGATCATGCCGCTGGCCGCTACCCCGCACCCCGGGATGCTCGGGCTCTTCCACGTGGTGCGCTTCCCGCAGCCATGGCCCACCGTGGTCAACCTCGAAAACATCCGAGGCGGCTACTTCGTGGAGGGCACCGAGGACGTGAAGCTCTTCGAGACGGCGTTCGACCGGGTCGTCGCCGCAGCCCTTTCGGTAGATGATTCGCGAGAGACCATCAAGAACCTCCTGGAGAGGAACACGACGTGAGCAGCACCGGTCGTAAGGACGATCTCTACGCCATAGACCTCAGCACCGCCCAGTGGCGCAAGTCACCGTTCAGCGACGGCGGCAATCAGTGCGTCGAGATCACCGACCTCCCCGGCGGCGCCGTCGCCATCCGCGACTCCAAGAACCCCGAGCGCCCCGCCCTCCGCTACACCGCCGAGGAGTGGACCGCCTTCCGCAGGGCCGTGATCGAAGGCGCCCTGTAGCCCCGTCGAACGTGCAGCCGCGCCCCGTCCACAGCCCGAGCCGTGGGCGGGGCGCAGTCGTAGTCTCATCAGGTGAATCAGGTCGCGGGACCCGCTGACACGCCCGGGGAAGGTGGAACCAGGTGGCTTGGGGCCCCCGGCATGGCGGCCCCATCACATCACGGCGGGGCCAACGTCGCCGCCGATCGAAGGAGGGCACCTACGTGGCAGCCATTTCCGACGGCATCTACCGCATCCAATTCACCAATGAGCAGTTGCTCACCTCCCTCGACGGCAGCCCGGGCGGACCGCTCGTGCTCTTGTCCCCCGGCGAGGGCAGCACACAGGACTGGATCGTGGAAAACCGGGGCAACGGGCGCTGTTCCATCAAGGACCGGGACTCGAATCTGTACGTGAGCTTCGAGGGCGAACCGGACATGCACGAGCTGGCGATTCTGCTGCCTGAGCCGCGCGCCTGGAACCTGATTCCCGACAAGGGACGGAACTCCTTCATCATCGGTGTCGAGGGTGCGCCGATGCGGCTGGGTATGAGCCTGCTCAAGATCTTCCCGCCGCGCGTGGCCCTCGCCCCCGAGTACGGGCCCCAGTACCAGGCATGGACCTTCGAACTCGTTGAAGAGCTCGTGTCCTGAGCCGGAGCCCCTTCGGCGACGTGCGGTGGCTCGGCCTCAGTCCCCCAGCACCGGCAGCAGCTCTCCGGCAGCCGCCCGTCCGACGGCAGCTCCGCCGCCTGCCGCTCCGCCGGGCCCTCGCCGTACGTCGTCGTCCGGGGGCGGGACATGTCCGGCATCCGTCTCGCACCGCCAGATGACACACCGGGCACCGGGGTGTCCGCGCTCATCACCGACAGCCAGGGCGAATACCTGTTGCACCTGCGTGACACATCGAAGGCATCTGCTGGCCCGGCTATTGGACCCCTATCGGCGGACGCCCCGAACCCGGCGAACCACTGGCCGACGCCATCGCCCGAGAAGTGAAGGAAGAGACCGGCCTCTCCATCCCTCTGACGGAGCTCACCACCGTCCAGCAGCGGAACGCCGAACACCTCGGCAAAGGTCCCATCGCCGTCTACCAAGGCCGATGGGACGGCGACGCCCACGCTCTCCCCCTCACCGAGGGCATCATGCTCCACTGGTTCCCCGCCTCGGTGCTCCCGCGACTCCGCGTACCTCCGTGGTGCCGGGAGGCCATCGCCTACCACCAGGCCACCTGAGGCGTGTCCGGCGGCTCGTTGCCCCCTTTCCCTGCCTCGGCCCAGCTCGCCGCCAGGCCAGGTGTCAGCCGCGAGAGCCCAGCGCGCGGGCCAGGGCAATGACATCGTCGGCGACGAGGTCGACGCCGGCAGGCGGGTCGACCCGGTCGGCGTTCGGGCCCCACTCCAGCGGGCGCGGGATGTACGCGGTGCGGAGCCCGGCCTTGGCCGCCGCTTCGAGATCGTCAGGGTGGCAGGCCACCATGAGGAGCCGTCGCGGCTCAACCTCCAGCAACCTGGCGGCCATCAGATAGACCTCGGGGTCGGGCTTGTAGGACCTGGCTAGCTCGGCCGACAGGACGCAGTCGAAGCGGAGCCCGGCCTGTTTGGCGAGGCGGGCGAGCAGGCCGACCCCGCCGTTGGACAGTGTCGCGGTGACCACCGGGGTGTTGTGCAGCAGCTCCAAGCCGGGCACGGCGTCGGGCCAAGGCCGCAGCCGGTGCCAGGCCCGCACGAGCTTGCCTCGCTCGGCCTCGCCGAGGGCGTTGCGCCCGTGGTCGGTCGACACCTCGGTCAACCCCTCGTCCAACACCTCGTCGAGCGCGAGCCGGTGCAGGTCGTCCAGCGGCCGCCAGGACAGCTCTCCGTTCAGGACCCTGCCCAGGACCGGGCGGTAGCGGCGCCGCCAGGCGTCGGCGACGGCGGGCCAGTCGGCACGCAGTCCGACCCGTTCCCCGACGACGGCCAGCTCGTCGGCCACGCTGGACCGCCAGTCGGTCAGCGTCCCGAAGACATCGAACACGACGGCATCAACGTCCATGAGCGGTCCCCACCCTTCGACTCGTCGTACCGGCCCCCGCGGGAGCCCGGCGCCTTAACGATCATGCCCCAAGTCGGTACACGGGATTGCCCCGGGGCCATGAGGGACGGCCCGCGCGGCTTGCGTGAGCATTGGTCCCGTTTCTTGCGGTCTATCTTCTACATCGGTTTAGATGATCAGGACCAACGGGCATGACGCCCCTTACTCCCGACCGGAGTGGCGTCGGCACTGTCATGCCCGAACGCGTGTAGAGATACAGGGAGCACCACCCACATGAGCACCGCCTTGACCAGGCCGCGCAACGTGTTCACCCGCACCGCAGCGATGATCGTCGCAACCGTCACCGCCGGGGCCGTCTTCGCCACCACCACCGGCGCCCACGCGGCCGAGCCCGCGCCTAAGCCGGCGGCGGCCGCCCCGACCACCCCGGTCGCGCCGTCGGCGGACGACGACGGCCTCGCCGGCTTCACTGCCGAGGAGCGTCAGCAGGCCGCGGCGTTCGCGAAGGGGATATCGCAACTCGGCGTGACGGAGGAGCAGTTCGCCGCGGCGCTGGACGTGGCCCTGAGCCGCCCCGCGCTCGACACCGCTGACCTGCGCAAGCGGCTGGCGGCCCTGCCCGAGCACCCGACCGCCGAGCAGACGGTCCAGGCCGCCTACCCCGGCGACGCCCAGGCTCAGGCAGCGCTGACCCCGCTCCTCGCCGACGACGCGGTACGCCGCACGGCCCTCGCCCTGCTGGCCGAGTCCTCCGGGGAGAAGCGCCCGGCCGTCATGTTCGGCTGGTGGGACGAGACCAAGTTCGTCGTCAAGTGCAGTGCGGCCGTCGCAGGCGTGCTCCTCTCCTTCGTCCCGGCCGGATCCAGCATCAAGGTCGTCCGGGCCGTGGCCCTGTTCAAGCGGTACGGTGCGAAGAAGACCGCCAACATCATCTGGCGGTTCGTCAACGGCAAGCGGATCGGCTCCAACGAGCGCGAGGCCGTCAAGGCGTTCATCGGCATCAGCGCCATCTCGGCCGCCTGCTCCAGGTGAGGTGCTGAATGACGGTTGAGTATGTCGCCGTGATCGCCCTGGTGGTCGAGGTGGCGGTCATGGCGCTGGCCCGCTTCGGCACCGAACGGCGGCACTGGAAGCACCACAAGAACGGCGGCCCGGCCCCGAGGCGCGAGGACGACCTCACGCGCGCGTCGGGTCTCCTGTACGGGATCGCCGCCGCGGCCGTCGCGGTCGCCGCCGCGGTCACGCGGGTGGACCTGACGCTGCCCGCCGTCGGCACGTTCGCGATGTTCGGCATCCTCCTGCCGGCGTTCGCCGCCAACTCGGTGATGGTCCTGGCCTCCCGAGGCCACCGGACCGAGGTCACCGGCTGGCAGCGCGCCCTCGCGTACGCGGTCGCCGCCGGAGGCGGCCTGGTGTCAGTGGGCCTCACCGGCTGACAGCTGTTTGCGCATCAGGATGCACATCGTCTCGTAGCGGACGAGCGAGCCGTCCGGGGCTCGCTCGTCCCACGAGTCGGGTCGGCGGTCGTACGCCACGTACCCCAGCCGCTCGTACAGCGCCCGGGCCCGCGGGTTGCCCTCCTCCACGCCGAGCTCCGCATGCCGCAGACCACGGCGCCTGATCCGCCGCTCCGCGGCGCCGATGAGGAACATACCGATCCCGCATGACTGCAACGCGGGGTGGACGGCCAGCTGCCACAGGGTGGCGATCAGCACCACCGGATACACAACGAAAATCCGCTGGCCCGCGACCCCCGCCTCGCCGAAGATGATCCGCATGTCACAGCGGCATCAGCACCTGGTCGAGCGGCACACGATCCTCTCGGTTGTCGTCGGATCGCGGGCGTTCGGGCTCGCCACCGCCGCGTCGGATGTCGACCGGCGCGGGGTGTACGTCGCGCCCACCGAGGACTTCTGGCGCTTCGGCAAGCCGCCGCCCCACGTGGAGGGCCCGCTGCCCGAGCAGTTCAGCTGGGAGGTCGAGCGGTTCTGCGAGCTGGCCCTGTCCGCCAATCCCAACCTTCTCGAAGTCCTGCACAGTCCTCTCGTCGAACAGTGCACGCCGCTCGGTGCCGAACTGCGGGAACTCGCGCCCGCCTTCCTCTCCCGCCGCGCCCACCAGACCTACGCGCGCTACGCGCAGTCCCAGTTCACCAAGGCGCGGGCTCGGCGAGAGCGGGAGGGCGAGCCGCGCTGGAAGCACGTCATGCACCTGCTGCGCCTGTTGCTCAGCGGCGCCACGCTCCTGGAGAGCGGCGCCGTCCAGGTCGACGTCGGGCCGCACCGCGGCCGGCTGCTCGCGGTGCGCCAAGGCGAAGTGTCCTGGGACGAGGTCTGCGCCTGGCGCGACGACCTCGCCACACGCCTGGACCAGGCCCTCGCGCAGAGCCCCTTGCCCGAAGAGCCCGACACCGCGCGCGTGGAGGCCTGGCTGGCCTCGGTGCGCCGCCGGTCTCTTCGCAGCGAGCACGCTACTCGGGTGCCTGGGCACGCACCATGAGCGTGCCCGCGTCTGCGGGGTCTGGCGCTGTCGAGGCGTGCCTCCGCATGGACGAAGGCCAATCGCGCCGTGCGAGGTTGACCACGAACCTTCATGGCCGCTCGGCGTCGCACAGGGCATTGTCGACGAGCTTGCGGGTGGTGGTGTTGAAGGGGGCGAGGTCGGGGGTGCTGCCGTTGCTGGTTATGGAGATGACGACGGAGCGACGGCCGTCGGGAGTGACGCCAGTGCGGGTGTACGAGCCGAAACCGTCGCCCTCGTGGTGCCAGTAGCCGCTGCCGCAGGAGAGGGGAACCCAGCGCAATCCGAGGCCGTAGCCGCCCTGAGGCCATTCGGTGAGGTCGTCGGCGTCGCCGGTGCGTGCCACGGTGTGCTGCATCTCGGCGAGTTGGGCTTTGGGCAGGAGCTTGCCGGTGACCAGGGCACGGAAGAACGTGTTCAGGTCCGTGGTGGTACTGATGACAGCCGAGTCGGCGGTGTGCTGGAGGCTCTGTTCGGTGACGTCCAGCGCTGCTCCGGTGGGGGTGCGAAGGGTGACACGTGCGTGAGGGCCGGGCATGAAGGGGTTTGCGCCAGCGACGTAGGTGTGCCGCAGTCCGAGTGGGGCGATGATGCGATGCTCGACCTGCTCCCGCCAGGCGACTCCGCCGGCCTTCTCGATGACCATGGCGGCGAGGAGGTAGTTGGTATTGGAGTAGGCCCAACGGGGGCGCTTGGGGTCAGGTGTGAAGAGGGGGCGGTGGCGCATGGCCGTTGCCACCCACTGTTGCGGCGCAGTGGTGTCGTAACGGTGCTTTTCGAAGTCCCGGAAGAGGGAACCGGCGACGTCGGGGTCGTCGACGTAGTCGAATACGCCGCTGGTCTGCTGCAACAAGTCCCGGATCGTGATCTTGGAGCCGTCGTTGCCGTTGCCCGAAACGACTCCCGGCAGCCACTTCTCGACCGTGTCCTCCAGTGACAGCTTCCGCTCGGCGACCAGCTGCAGTGCGACGGTGGAGGTGAACGTCTTTGTCGTACTTGCCGCGCGGAACTGGGCGTCCCACGGTACCTGCTTGCCGCCATCGGCCACTGCGGCCCCGGTTCTCGCTCGTACGGACCCCAGGCCGGTGTCCACTTCCGCCAGGACACTGACGTCTCCCCCCGCCTTCCTCACCGCGCGTACGTCCGCTTCAAGTGCACTCCGTCCGTATCCCCGCTGCTCACCGGTGTCCGAGCCGAAGGCGCTCACCTGCGGTGCCGCGATCCCGGCAGCGATGGCGGCCGTTACCAGGACGGCGCCGATTCGACCCTTCCTCCCCCAACGACCGGTTGAACCACACGTAGCCATCATTCGTCCCTTTATTCGCCGGGTCCGTGCACCCCGATACGAGTACGAAGGCCGACTGGATCGGCCGGCGGAGCCTGTTGCCCCCTGCCGATAAGCCAACCAGCGCGTGATGTCAGAGACCATGGACCCACCCACCCAAAACGTGGTGGGGCTATCCCCACCACGCGCAATGAAGGTGGTCGGCGATGGGTGGTCAGCGTCGTCACCGCCGCTTCCGCGTCAACAACCGCACACACGGCTTCTCCACGTGGTCGTGCAGCAGGACCGCGAGCACCAGGGCAGTGCAGAAGCAGGCCGCGGTGAGTGCCAGCGCCGGTGTCGTCGCGAGCCTGGGGTGGCCGCCGAACAGGGTGACGGCGGTGAAAAGGACCAGTTCGTGCACCAGATAGAACGCGAAGGACACCTCGCCCATCCGGACCAGCCGCGGAGTTCGGAACACCGAGACGGAGCCTTCCGCGTCGGCGCGGGCGGCCGCCGGGATGAGCAGGGCGCATCCGACGATGCCGGTGGCCGCGCAGGCGAGCAGGGGCTCGTCGGTGACGCGGACGATCTCCCGGGTCAGGAGCAGCCCGGCCACCCATACCGCCGTCGAGCAGACGATCCCGGGGCCGCGCCAGCGTCCGTCCCGTACGAGGAGAGCCAGCACCATGCCCAGCACGAATTCCAGGAGACGAGCGGGCGGGAACTGGTAGACGGCGTAGAAGGCGTCGCCGCCAACGGTCGGTTCGCTCCGCCACGTGGCGACGACGGGCAGGCAGATGACGCCGGCGACGCAGGCGGCAGCGGTGGCCCACCACCACGTGATACGCGGCCGCCGCCAGGAAGGTGACGAAAACGCCCCGCGCCTGCTTGTCGGCGAAGAACCCGGACTCCAGCATCACGTGGTAACCGAAGATCGTCGCTGCCGCGATCCAACGGAGGCCGGTGAGCGAGGGCAGCCGGGACGGTAGGGCCGCCGGGCGCGCGCGGTCGATCGTGCAGGCCGCCGGGCGCGCGCGGTCGGTCGTGCGCGGCGCGTGGCCGCGTATGGCGGTGTCTGGCAAAGCGTCAACCTTGGGCTGGTGGAGGGGGCGTCACCCCCTTCCTGTCCGGCACCGGCATCCGGGTTCCCAGCCACCAGGCGTCAGTCGAGCACCGGCAGCAGCTCCGGCAGGTGTCCGTCCGAGGCCAGTGCCGCCTGTTGGCGTTCGGCCGGGACCTCGCCGTACGTCGTCGTCCGGGGGCGGGCCGGGCGGCCCGCCGCCTCGGCGATGGCGATCAGGTCCCGGATCGAGCGGTACGAGCCGTACGACGAGCCCGCCATGCGGGAGATGGTCTCCTCCATGAGCGTGCCGCCCAGGTCGTTCGCTCCGGAGCGGAGCATCTCCGCCGCGCCGTCCGCGCCGAGCTTCACCCAGCTGGTCTGGATGTTGGTGATGTACGGGTGGAGGAGGAGCCGCGCCATCGCGGTGACCGCGCGGTTGTCGCGGGTCGTGGGGCCGGGGCGGGCGATGCCCGCCAGGTAGACCGGGGCGTTGGTGTGGATGAACGGCAGCGTCACGAACTCCGTGAAGCCGCCGGTCTCCTGCTGGATCTCGGCGAGCAGGCGCAGGTGGCCCAGCCAGTGGCGGGGCTGGTCCACGTGGCCGTACATCATGGTCGACGAGGAGCGAATGCCCAGGTCGTGGGCGGTCTTCACCACCTCGACCCACGTGGCCGTCGGCAGCTTTCCCTTGGTGAGGACCCAGCGGACCTCGTCGTCCAGGATCTCGGCGGCGGTCCCCGGGATGCTGTCCAGGCCCGCCTCCTTCGCCGCCGCCAGCCACTCGCGGATGGACATCCCGGTGCGCGTGGCGCCGTTGACCACCTCCATCGGGGAGAAGGCGTGGACGTGCATCCCCGGGACGCGCTCCTTCACCGCGCGCGCGATGTCGAAGTACGCGGTGCCGGGCAGGTCCGGGTGGATGCCGCCCTGCATGCACACCTCGACGGCGCCCACATCCCACGCCTGCTGGGCGCGGTCGGCGACCTGGCTCAGGGACAGGGTGAAGGCGTCGGCGTCGGTCCTGCGCTGGGCGAACGCGCAGAAGCGGCAGCCGGTGTAGCAGACGTTGGTGAAGTTGATGTTGCGCGTGACGATGTACGTCACGTCGTCGCCGACGGTGGCGCGGCGCAGGTCGTCGGCAATCCGGCACAGGGCGTCGAGCGCGGGCCCTTCGGCGTGCAGCAGGGCCAGGGCCTGCGGGTCGGTGAGCTTGGTGGGGTCGTCGGCGGCCTGGGCCAGGGCCTGCTTCACATCGGCGTCGATCGCCTCGGGAACCATGCCCGGGGCCGCCGCCTCGCGCAGCGCCTCCCAGTCGCCGTACACCGCGTCGAAGTCGTCGCGGCGGTCGCCGGTGCGGCCCTCGGTGTCGATGGTGTGGTGCAGGTCCGTACGGCCCGAGGCGACGAAGACGTCCTCGGGCTCCTGCCAGGGGTGGCCCTCGACCACGGCGTCCTCGCGCGCGAGGCCCGTCTCCGGGTCGGCCAGGGCCCGGACGTGCGGCAGCAGGCGCGGGTCCAGCCAGGGCTCGCCGCGCTGGACGAACTCCGGGTAGACGCAGAGGCGTTCGCGCAGCTCGAAGCCGGCGGCGGCCGAGCGCTCGGCCAGCTCCTCGATCTGGGGCCAGGGCCGCTCGGGGTTGACGTGGTCCGGGGTGACCGGGGAGACCCCGCCCCAGTCGTCGATGCCGGCGCCGATGAGCCGCGCGTACTCGTCGTCCACCAGGTTGGGCGGCGCCTGGAGGCAGGCGGAAGGGCCCATGATGTGCCGGGCGACGGCGACGGTGGCGACGAGTTCGTCCAGTTCCGCGTCCGGCATTCCGCGCATCGCCGTGTCCGGCTTGGCGCGGAAGTTCTGCATGATGAGTTCCTGGATGCCGTGGTACGCGCGGGAGACGCGGCGCAGCGCGAAGAGCGACTCGGCCCGCTCCTCGTACGTCTCGCCGATCCCGATCAGCAGCCCGCTGGTGAGGGGGACGGAGCTGCGGCCCGCGTCCTCCAGGTGCCGCAGCCGGACGGCGGGCTCCTTGTCGGGTGAGCCGTAGTGCGGCCCGCCGGGCTCGCTCCACAGCCGGGTCGCCGTGGTCTCCAGCATCAGCCCCATGGAGGGGGAGACCGGCTTGAGCCGCTGGAAGTCGGTCCAGGTCATGATGCCGGGGTTGAGGTGCGGCAGCAGGCCGGTCTCCTCCAGGATCCGGATCGAGACGGCCCGTACGTACGCGATGGTGTCGTCGTACCCCTCGGCCTCCAGCCACTCGCGCGCCTCGGGCCAACGCTCCTCCGGCTTGTCCCCGAGCGTGATCAGCGCCTCTTTGCAGCCCAGTTCGGCACCGCGCCGGGCGATGGCCAGCACCTCGTCGGGGGACATGAACATTCCGTGGCCCGCGCGGCGCAGCTTGCCGGGGACGGTCGCGAAGGTGCAGTAGTGGCACTTGTCGCGGCACAGGCGGGTGAGCGGGATGAAGACGCTCTTGGAGTACGTGATGACGCCGGGTCGGCCCGCGGCCTCCAGCCCGGCGTCCCGGACCCGGGCCGCGGACGCGCACAGGTCCGCCAGGTCCGCGCCGCGCGCCTGGAGCAGCACAGCGGCCTCGGCGACGTCGAGCGCCACCCCGTCACGGGCGCGTTTGAGCGCACGCCGCATGGCGTTGGCGGTGGGGGCGGACGGGCGGGGTCCCTGCGCGCTCGTGGTCATCCTCCGAGGATACGAGCGGGCTGTGACAGGGGCGGCTCCGCCGGGGCACCGGATCTGTGCGACTGATCACGGCCTGACCTGGCCCTGTCCGGGAATAGCGGCGCGACGGCCCGACAGCCCCGGCCCACCCCCGGTCACAGGTACCGCGCGTACGCGTCCAACGTCCGCAGGACCTCGTTCTCGTCGCCGGACGGGAGTTGCAGCACGACCTCCGCGATGCCGAGGTCGCGGAGGTGCGCGAGCTTGCCCGGGGACGGCAGTACGGCGTACGGGACGACCTCCGGTGCCGCCGGGTCGCGCCCGGCGTCCGCCCAGGTCCGGCGCAGTCGCGGGAGGGCCTCGGTCAGGCCGCGGCCGCCGACGGGGAGCCAGCCGTCGGCGTGGGCCGCGATGTCGGCGAACAGCCCCGGCCCGGCCGCTCCCCCAAGGAGGGTGCGGGGGCCGGTGAGCCGGTCGCCGGGCTGCCGGTTCCGTACCGGTTTGGGGTGGGCGTGGCTGGCGCTCACGGAGCCGAACTCCCCCTCGTAGGCGGTGGGCTCGGCGGCCCACAGCGCCCGCATCAGGGACATGCGGTCGCGGACGAGGCGGCGGCGGGTGGGCCAGTGGACGCCGTGGTCGGCGGCCTCCTCCACGTTCCAGCCGAAGCCGACGCCGAGGGTGAACCGTCCGCCGGAGACGAAGTCGAGGGTGGCGGCGCGCTTGGCGAGGGCGATGGGGTCGTGCTGCGCGACGAGGGTGATGCCGGTGGCGAGGCCGATCCGGTCGGTGACGGCGGCGGCCTGGGCGAGGGCGACGAAGGAGTCGAGGGTGCGGCCGTAGGCGCGGGGCAGCGGTCCGCCGCCGGGTGCGGGGGTGTCGCGGCTGACGGGGATGTGGGTGTGTTCGGGGAGGTAGAGGGCGGCGAAGCCGCGCTGTTCCAGCTCGTGGGCGAGTCGGACGGGCCGGATGGTCTCGTCGGTGAGGAAGACGGTGGTGGAGATCCGCATGCCGGGTGGACACCTCCGCGAGGGACCTGATGGAGCGGGTTCGGTGCTGGTCGCGTGCATGTTCTCGCACCGGCCCTGGCATGTTCTCGCACCGTCACCCGGTTATCCACAGGCGTTTCGCTTCGCGTCGGGTGGGCGTACAACGGTGTCACGCGGCACTTCCGACTCTGGGGGCACGGATGCGACGACGCGATGTACTGAGGCTTTCGGCTCTGGCGGGTGCGGCGGGGGCGATGACACTCGACCCGGTGACGTTCGCCCACGCCGAGGACCGGGACGGGGCGGATGCGACGGCGGGAACGGGGGCGGAGGCGGGGGACGAGCAGACGCGGACGGTCCGCGGGCATCTGCCGACCGGGGCGCCGGACTTCGTCTACCTGCCGGTCGAGGTGCCGCGCGGGGTCCGGGAGATCGCCGTCTCCTATACGTACGACAAGCCCACCGTGCCGTCCGGGACCCAGGGGAACGCCTGCGACATCGGGATATTCGACGAGCGGGGCACCGCGCTGGGCGGGCGCGGCTTCCGCGGCTGGTCCGGCGGGGCCCGCACGGCGTTCTCGATCAGCGCGGAGGAGGCCACGCCCGGGTATCTGGCGGGTCCGGTGAACGCGGGGACCTGGCATGTCGTGCTCGGCCCGTACACGGTCGCGCCGCAGGGGCTGGCGTACGAGGTGACGGTGACGCTGCGGTTCGGGGAACAGGGCGAGACCCCGAGGCCGGTGTATCCGCCGCAGCGGGCGAAGGGACGGGGGCGTGCCTGGTACCGCGGGGACAGCCATCTGCACACGGTGTACTCGGACGGCAAACGCACCCCGGCGGAGCTGGTGGCCGCGGCGCGTGCCGCGGGGCTGGACTTCATCACCACCACCGAGCACAACACCACCTCCAGCCATGGCGCGTTCGAGGGCCTGTGGGGCGACGACCTGCTGATCCTCACCGGCGAGGAGGTCACCACACGCAACGGCCACGTGGTGGCGCTCGGCACCGACCCCGGGGTCTTCATCGACTGGCGCTACCGGGCCCGGGACAACGCCTTCGGGCGGTACGCGCGCAAGATCCGGCAGGCGGGCGGGCTGGTCGTCCCGGCGCACCCGCACGGCACCTGCGTCGGCTGCAACTGGAAGTTCGGCTTCAACGAGGCCGACGCGGTCGAGGTGTGGAACGGCACCTTCACCCCGATGACGAGGTGACGATCGCGGAGTGGGACAACACCCTGGTGGCCGCCGCCCGCTCGGGCGGCCGCTGGCTGCCGGCCGTGGGCCACAGCGACGCCCACCGGGAACCGCAGGTGGTGGGGATGCCGCAGACGGTGGTGCTCGCCGACGACCTGTCGCGCACGGCGATCCAGGACGGCATCCGCGCCGGCCGGTGCTGGATAGCGGAGTCCGCGGCGGTCCGACTGGCGTTCTCGGCGACCGGCGGCCCGGGGCGGCACGCGGGCATCGGCGAGCGGCTGGCGGTCGGGCGGGGCGAGGCGGTGACGGTCCGGCTGGAGGTCTCCGGCGTCGGGCCGGACTGCTCGGTGCGCTTCGTCACCGACCAGGGCCAGCTGTTCGCCTCGGCCCTGCCGCCGTCCGGGTCGGCCACGGTGGAGTGGCGGACCACGGCCTCGTACGCGGCGTACGTACGCGCGGAGGTACGGCACGCGGCGGCGGACGGCGGCGCGTCGGGAATACCGGGCCCCATGACCGCGCTGACGAACCCGATCTTCCTGGGCGAGGCTTAGCCGGGCCCTCGGGCGGGCGGCAAGGGGCGGTGACCGGGTCGTAACGGCGAGGCCACCGGCCGGATGCCGCCCGTGGGCGGCGCGTACGGCCGCCGCCGCACGGGCGCACGGCCTGTCCGGCGGTGCGGCCCGCGGCTCGCCCGCCGCGGGCCGCACGACCAGGGGCCGCGCCGGCTCAGCCCCTGGTGACGACGGTCGCGGTGTCGTGGCCGGACCGCAGCACCCGGCCCGGGGTCGCGCCGGTCACCGTGCCGTCCCGTACGGTCTCCACGCCGCCCACGCGCACGCTCACCACGCCCACCGCCCGCGAGTCCAGCCGCGGGCCGCCGCCCGGCAGGTCGTGCACCAGCGTGGCCGGGCCCGCGTCGATCCGCTCCGGGTCGAAGAGCACCAGGTCGGCGTGGTGGCCGGGGGCGATCCGGCCGCGCTCGCGCAGCCCGAACAGGCGCGCCGGGTCGTCGGTGAGCATCCGTACGGCGCGTTCGAGACCGACCAGTCGGCGTCCGCGCAGGCAGTCGCCGAGGAAGCGCGTGGTGTACGGCGCCCCGCACATCCGGTCCAGGTGCGCCCCGGCGTCCGAGCCGCCCAGCAGCACGTCCTCGTGCTCCCAGGTGCGGCGCCGCAGCTCCCAGCTGTCCGGATCGTTGTCGGTCGGCATCGGCCACAGCACCGTGCGCAGCTCGTCGGCGGCGCAGATCTCGACCAGGGTGGTGAAGGCGTCCTGGCCGCGCTCGGCGGCGATGTCGGCCACGACCCGGCCGGTCAGCCCGGCGTTGGCGGGCGTGTAGGTGTCGCCGATGACGTACCGGTCGAAGTGCGCCAGCCGCCGGAAGACCCCCGCCTCCGGGGCGTGGGCCCGCCGCAGGAGCTCCGCCCGCACCCGCGGGTCGCGGAGCCGGGCGATCCGCTCCGGCACGGGCAGCCCGAGCACCTCGCCCCAGCCCGGGATGAGGTTGAGCGCGCAGAAGGTGCCCAGCGACATGTTCATGGGGGTGAGGATCGGCATGGTCAGCGCGACGATCCGGCCGCCCGCCTTGCGTGCCCGCTCGCTCGGCACGAGCTGGCGCGGCACCCGTTCCGGCACGGCGGCGTCGACGGTGAGGACGTTCCAGTTCAGCGGGCGTCCGGCGGCGGCGGTCAGCTCCACCAGCAGGTCGATCTCCTCGTCCGCGAACCGGTCCAGGCACCCGGCGACGATGGCCTCCAGCTGCGTCCCCTCGTGTTCGCCGACCGCCCGCGCGAGCGCGATGAGCTCCTCCGGCCGCGCGTACCGGGAGGCGACCGGGCGGCCGTCACCGTCGGAGTGGGTGCCGGACTGGGTGGTGGACAGCCCCCAGGCCCCGGCGTCCATGGCCTCGTGCAGCAGCGCCAGCATCCGCTCCAGTTGCGCGGGGTCCGGCTGCCCGCCGACGGCGTCCGGCCCCATCGCATGGCGGCGCAGCGCGCAGTGCCCGACCATGAACCCGGCGTTGACGGCGATCCGGCCCTCCAGGGCGTCGAGGTAGGCGCCGAAGGAGGACCAGTTCCAGGGGGCGCCCCGCTCCAGCGCCACCAGCGACATGCCCTCGACCTTGCTCATCATGCGGCGGGTGTAGTCGGCGTCCTCGGGCCGGTCCGGGTGCAGCGGCGCGAGGGTGAAGCCGCAGTTGCCGCCGACGACGGTGGTGACGCCGTGGTGCATCGAGGGGGTGGCGTACGGGTCCCAGAACAGCTGGGCGTCGTAGTGGGTGTGCGGGTCGACGAAGCCGGGCGCGAGCACCAGCCCGGTCGCGTCCTCGGTGGTGCGGGCGGGTTCCGTGACGGCGCCGGCGGGCCCGAGGGCCGCGATCCGCCCGTCCCGCAGCCCCACGTCGGCGTCGTACGCGGGCGCGCCCGTCCCGTCCACCAGGGACGCCCCTCGAATGACGTGGTCGAGCATGACGGCACTCCCTTCCATCGCGGTCCGAGCCTCTCGGGTGGGCGGTCAGCCCGCCGCCTGGCGGAACCGGGTCGTCCGGTGCACCGGATCGGTGTCGATCTTCGGGATCACGTGCTCGCCGATCAGCCGGATGGTGTTCAGCGTGTCCTCGTAGCCGATGCCGATCGGCAGCCCGAAGGACAGCTGGTCGGCACCCGCCCGCTCCCAGCGCTCGCACTGCCGGAACACCTCGTCCGGGTCGCCGCAGATCATCAGCTCCTCCGCGATCAGCAGCTCGACGATCTCCTCGGTGTACTCGGGGAGCAACTGCGGCCACTCGGGGATGCCGTCGGGGCGCGGGAAGGTGTCGTGGTAGCGGAAGAGCAGCGACTGGAGGTAGTGCAGTCCGCCGCCGACGGCGATCTCGACGGCCTTCGCGTGGGTCTCGGCGCAGATCGCCGTCGAGGTCACCATGACGTTGTCGTTGACGAAGCGGCCGACCGGCCGGGCCCGCTCGATCGCCGTCTTGTACGAGTCGACCACCCACTCCATGTCGGAGACCTTCTGCACGCTGAACCCCAGCACGCCGAGGCCCTTCTCGGCCGCCATGGCGTACGAGGACGGCGACCCGGCGGCGTACCACATGGCGGGGTGGGCGGGGCCGTACGGCTTGGGCAGCACCTTGCGGCGGGGCAGCGACCAGTGGGCGCCCGAGAACCCCTCGTACTCCTCCTGGAGCCACATCCGGGGGAACTCGGCGATCGTCTCCTCCCAGATCTCCTTGGTGCGGTCCATGTCGGTGATGCCGGGCAGGAAGCCGAGGATCTCGTGGCTGCCCGCGCCGCGCCCGGTGCCGAACTCGAACCGCCCGCCGGACAGATGGTCGAGCATCGCGGCCTTCTCGGCGACCTTGGCCGGGTGGTTGACCTGCGGCAGCGGGTTGAAGATCCCGGAGCCGAGGTGGATGCGGTCGGTGGCGTGCGCCAGATAGCCGAGGAAGACGTCGTTGGCCGACAGGTGCGAGTACTCGTCCAGGAAGTGGTGCTCGGAGGCCCAGGCGTACTTGAAGCCGGACCGGTCGGCCTGGATGACGTACTCGGTCTCCTCGATCAGCGCGTGGTGCTCGGCTTCCGGGTCGGCCCGCCGCCGGCTCTCCGGTACGTATCCCTGCACAAAGATCCCGAATTCCACGGCCGCTCCTGGAGGTTGCGGTGGCGCTTCGACAATCTGACGATGCGTCAGATTCTAGAGGACGGAGACGCCCGCGAGCCAGCCGCCGTCGATGACGAACGGCTGGCCGGTGATGTACGAGGAGTCCTCGCAGGACAGGAAGAGCGCGAGCCGGGCGACCTCCTCGGGGCGGCCGATCCGGGCGAGCGGCACGACCTTGCGGTAGAGCCCGTCAGCGGCCTCGGCCACCTCGGCGGGATCGGTGTCCGGGTCCAGCAGGGCCGGGTTGGTCATGGCCGTGTCCACCGCTCCCGGGCACATCGCGTTGACCCGGATGTTGCGCCCGGCCAGCTCCATCGCGGCCACCCGCGTCATCCCGACGACGGCGGCCTTCGTCGCGGCATACGCGGTCAGGAAGGTCATGCCGGACAGCGCGACGTAGGAGGCGGTGTTGACGATGGTCCCGCCGCCCGCGGCCATCAGCTCCGGGGCCACCGCCCGCATGCCGAGGAAAGCGCCCACCTGGTTGACCCGCACCACCGCCTCGAACTCCGCCAGCGGGGTGTCGACCAGCTCGTTGACCCGCAGCACGCCCGCGTTGTTGACCAGTCCGTCGATCCTGCCGAAGGCGTCCTTGGCGGCGGCGACGGCGGCCGTCCAGCCGTCCTCCGTTCCGACGTCGAGATGGACATAGGCGGCGGCGTCCCGGCCGAGCTCCGCGGCCAGCGCCTCGCCCTGGTCGTCCAGGACGTCGGTCAGCACCACCCGCGCCCCCTCCGCGGCGAACAGCCGTGCCTCCGCGGCACCCTGGCCGCGGGCCGCGCCCGTGACGAGGATGACGCGCCCGTCGAGTTTTCCCACGATGGCCTCCCTGGTGGTGTGGTCCTGCGGCGCGTCCGGCGGGCGGGGCGGAGAAGAAGACGACCCGCCGCAGGCGGCCTAGTCGGTCAGATGCGGGGCGACCTCGGCGGCGAACGCCGCCATCTGGTCCGTCAGTTCGGTGCGGCCGCGGCTGCGGAACCGCACCTGGACCTGGTCCACGCCCATCGCCCGGTACGCGCGCAGGCTCTCCGCGATCCGCTCCCCCGGCCCGGTCAGGGTCCGGCGGCCGACGCGCCAGCGGGGCTCCCCGACGTAAGCGGGTTCGGCGATGGCACCGATTTCGGCGGGCTCGGTGACCCCGGCCCGCTCGCGCAGGGCGCGCAGCCGGGCGATCAGCCCCGGCAGCCGGTCCCGCGGGTCCCCCTGCGGCAGCCAGCCGTCACCCCGCACCGCCGCCCTGCGCAGCGCCGCGGGCGAGGAGCCGCCGACCCACAGCGGCGGCCGCGGCAGCTGGGCGGGGCGGGGCGCCTGCCCCAGGCCGGAGACGTCCAGGCTCTCGCCGTGGAACTCCCAGAACTCCTCGGGCCCCAGCCCGGCCTTCAGCGCGTCGATCGTCTCGTCCAGCAGCGGTCCGCGCCGGTCGAAGTCCACTCCCAGCGCCGCGAACTCCTCGGCCACGTGCCCGGCGCCGACACCGAGGATCAGCCGCCCGCCGGAGAGCCGGTCGAGGGTCGCGTACTGCTTGGCGGTGACCAGCGGGTGGCGCAGCGCGACGACCGCGACATGGCTGAGCAGCCGCACCCGTTCGGTCGCGGCGGCGAGATACGCCAGGGTGGTCACCGGGTCATACCAGACGGTGCTCATGGCGGCGGCCAGCCGCCGGGGCACGGCCACGTGGTCGCAGGTGGCGACGTACGCAAAGCCGAGGCGGTCGGCCGCGCGGGCGACGGCGACCAGGTCGGCGGGCCCGGCCCCGGCCTCCCACGACTCGGCGTAAAGGGTGCTCTGCGACTGGACGGGGAGCTGGATGCCGTAGCTGAGCCGGCCCCGCGGCAGGACCCGTATGCCGCTGCCGCCATCAACGCCCTTGCCGGCATTCGTGCCGTTGCCGCCCACGAGGCCTCCCTTGGTCGCGCCCGACGTCCGCCATCGTGGAATCTGACGGCCCATCAGACAAGAGGGCGGGCGGACCGGGTCAGGGGCGGGTGACCTCCACCAGCTCCAGGTGCCCCTTGCCGCCCTTGACCGCCTCCTCGCGCACGAGACCCACACCCCGGGCATAGAACTTGTGCTCGACCACGTCCGGCTCCAGCGGCGTGAAGTCCTTGGTCTTGAGCACGCGGTCGAACTTGCCGTACGCCACCGTGACCCGCTCGTCCAGGCCGAGCACCTCGCCCATGTCCTCGGCCACGCCCTTGGCGTGCTCCTGGCGGTAGACGTCCCCGGCCTTGGGGTGGGCCTCCATGACGATGCCGGGCTCGGCGCCGTCCTTGCCCGCCTGCCACGAGCCCTCGGTGCTCACGACCTTGCCGCCCTCCAGGTCCTTGGAGTCCTCGCCGAAGTACCAGACGTTGCCGTCGCGGTCCTGGGCGTACCAGTCGAAGGTGTCCTCGACGACCTCGCCGTCCTCGCGGACGGTGTCCCGTACGACGGTGGTGCGCACCCCGAGGATCTCCTTGGTCTGCCGGGTGACCTCCACGACGCCCTGCTCCCTCTGCCCCTCGTCGCCGACGCCCTCGTAGCGGAACGTGGTGCCGGGCACGAGCGGCAGATACGGGTTGTCGATCTTCGCGACGAAGTCCGCGGGGTCCGGGGTCCCGGTCGGGGACGGCGAGGGGGTGGCCGTCGTCGCAGGGGTCCGCTCCGGCTCCTCGCCGTCTCCGTCCCCGTCGCCGCAGGCCGTCAGCGCCATCGCCATGAGCAGCGCGCAGGCGGACAGCGCGGCCCTCCTTCCTCGCCGTGCCGACCAGCCCATGGACGCCTCCAGATGTGCCACGTATGTCCGAATACGGTCTGATACGGCCATCATGGGACGCCGGGCACGGGCACGCGCCGGAGGCCGCGCCCGCGCGGCGGACGCGACCGCGGTCCGCCACCCGGACGGGCGTACGGAGCGGTCAGGTCACGGGCCCGCCCACAGCCCGTCCTCGGTCAGCCCCAGCAGTTCGATGGCGTTGCCCCGGACGATCCGCTCCACGGTCTCCGGCGGCAGGTGCGCCATCTGCGCCTCGCCGACCTCCCGGGAACGGGGCCAGGTGGAGTCGGAGTGCGGGTAGTCGGTCTCGTACAGCACGTTTCCCACCCCGATCGCGTCGAGGTTCCGCAGCCCCACCGGGTCGTCGAAGAAGCAGCCGTAGACGTGTTCCGCGAACAGCTCCGAGGGCGGTCGCAGCACCTTGTCCGCCACCCCGCCCCAGCCGCGGTTCTCCTCCCAGACCACGTCCGCGCGCTCCAGGATGTACGGGATCCACCCGATCTGCCCCTCGGCGTACATGATCCGCAGCCGGGGGAAGCGGTCGAAGATCCCGGACATCAGCCAGTCGACCAGCGAGAAGCAGCAGTTGGCGAAGGTGATGGTGGAACCGACCGCCGGCGGCGCGTCCGCCGAGGTGGACGGCATCTGCGAGGACGAGCCGATGTGCATCGCGATGACCGTGCCGGTCTCCTCGCAGGCCGCCAGGAACGGGTCCCAGGCGCGGGTGTGCACCGACGGCAGGCCCAGGCGCGGCGGGATCTCCGAGAAGCAGACGGCCCGCACCCCGCGGGCGGCGTTGCGGCGCACCTCGGCGGCGGCCGGCTCCGCGTCCCACAGCGGGATGAGGGTCAGTGGTATCAGGCGCCCGCCCGCCTGCGGCCCGCACCACTCCTCCACCATCCAGTCGTTGTACGCGCGCACCCCCAGCAGTCCGAGTTCGCGGTCCTTCGCCTCGGTGAACGTCTGCCCGCAGAAGCGCGGGAAGGTGGGGAAGCACAGGGCGGAGCGGACATGGTTGAGGTCCATGTCGGCCAACCGCTCCGGCACCGAGAACGAACCCGGCCGCATCTGCTCGAAGGTGATCGCTTCGAGCCTGACCTCGTCCCGGTCGTAGCCGACGGCGGTGTCCAGGCGGGTGAGGGGGCGGCGCAGGTCCTCGTAGACCCACCAGTCGGCGAGCGGCCCCTCGTCCCCGGGCCCACCCATGACGGGGGCGAACCTGCCGCCGATGAACGTGAGGTCTTTCAGCGGGGCGCGGACGACACGCGGACCCACGTCGCGGTACTTCGACGGAAGCCGGTCCCGCCAGACGTGCGGGGGCTCAACCGTGTGGTCGTCCACCGAGATGATCTCCGGGAAGCTCTCCATGGGTGCCACCGTAGCGCCGATCTGACGGGTCGTCAGCTCTGAGCGGTCCGGTTCCCCGGTACGTACTCACGCGCATCCGTGCTGACGCGACGGGTCCGGCAAGGCAGACTGGCCAGCGCAGCGAGAAAGTACGCGCAGGGGGAAACCATGGCCCAGGACAAGGGGCAGGGGTACAAGCGACCGCCGCACTCCACGGTGCTCGGCCCGGCCGATGGCCGTCCGGACCATGGGGCGCATGAGGCACATGACGCGCATGGGGCGGATGAGTCCCACGGGGTCGACGAGGGCGGCGAGGACGTCGGCGCGCACGCCCGCACCGGGCGGCCTCAGGCACGCCACGGAATCCGCGCGGACGACCACACGGACGGCCACGCGGACGGCCACACGCCGGAGCGCGCCCAGGACCGCCCGCGGAGCCACGCCCACGAGCACCCGCACGAGCCCCTCGCCCTGGCCGAGGCCCGGCTCGACCTGGCGCTGGAGCGCGGCCGGCACGCCGAGGCCGTCTCCGAGCTCACCGCGCTCACCGCCGCGCACCCACTGAACGAGCGGCTGCGCGAACTCCTCATGGTGGCCCTGTACCGCAGCGGACGGCAGGCGGAGGCGCTGGCCGTCTACGCCGACACCCGCCGGCTGCTCGCGGCCGAGCTCGGCATCGCCCCCGGCGAGCGGCTCACCGAGACCCGGCTGCGCGTCCTGCGCCGGGATCCGGGGCTGGCCTGGCCCGCCGGCGCGCCCGCCGCGCCGCCCGCCCCCACGGCGCCCGTACGGCCCGCGCAGCTGCCCGCCACCGTCGCCGACTTCACCGGCCGCACGGACGTCGCCGGCGAGCTCGGCGCCCGGCTCGCCGCCGTGCGCGGCGGCACGCCCGCGGTGCTGTCCGTGGCCGGCACCGGCGGCATCGGCAAGACGGCGCTGGCCGTCCATGTCGCGCACGCGGCCCGCGCGCACTTCCCCGACGGCCAGCTCTACGTCGACCTGCGGGGCACCGGTTCCTCGCCGGTCGAACCGGAGGCCGTCCTCGGCTCCTTCCTGCGCGCCCTGGGGACCCCCGACACCGCGATCCCCGACGGCGTGGAGCAGCGCACCGCGCTCTACCGCTCCGCGCTCGGCGGCCGCCGCGTCCTGGCGCTGCTGGACAACGCCCGCGACGCCACGCAGATCCGCCCGCTGCTGCCCGGTACCGACGGCTGCGCCGCGCTGGTCACCAGCCGGGTCCGGATGTCCGACCTGGACGGCGCCCATCTGATCGACCTCGACGTGCTGAGCCCGCGGGAGGCGTACGCGCTCTTCGCGCACATCGTGGGGCAGGAGCGCGCCGACGTCGAACGCGAGGAGGCCAGGCGGGTGGTGGCGGCCTGCGGCTTCCTGCCGCTGGCGATCCGGATCGCGGCCTCCCGGCTGGCCGCCCGCCGCACCTGGACCGTCTCCGTCCTGGCCCGCAAGCTCGCCGACGAACGCCGCCGCCTGGACGAACTGCGCGCCGGAGACCTGGCCGTCAAGGCCACCTTCGAGCTGGGATACGGCCAGCTGGAGCACCGGCAGGCCCGCGCCTTCCGCCTGCTCGGCCTCGCCGACGGCCCGGACATCTCACTGGCCGCCGCCGCTGCCGTACTCGACATGGACACCGACGCCACCGCGCGGCTGCTGGACTCCCTGGTCGGCAGCTCCCTGCTGGAGTCGGCGGTGCCCGGCCGCTACCGGTTCCACGACCTGGTACGCCTGTACGCCCGCGCGTGCGCCGAACGCGACCAGCGGCCCGCCGAGCGGGAGGCGGCGCTCTCCCGGCTGCTGGACTTCTACCTCGCCACGGCGGGCCGGGTGCACGCCATGGAGCGCCCCGGCGACCCGACCGTGGAGCACCTGGCGCCCACCGCCCAGCGCGGGCCTGCCTTCGCCACCTCGGCACAGGCCCTGGACTGGCTGTTCACCGAGGCGGACAGCCTGATCGCGTGCGCCCGGCAGTGCGTCGGCGGCGCCCTGCCGCGCCGCGCCGCCGATCTGCTCACCGCCGCCTTCGACCTCGCCGAGTCGGGCGCCAAGTCGCGTCCGTACGAGGCCGCGGCCCGGGCCGTCAGCGAAGCGGCGCGGGCCGCGGGGGACGCCCGCGCCGAGGGGCGCGCCCGCTCCACCCTGGGGCATCTGTACAACGTCGGCGGGCGGTTCCAGGAGGGGGACCGCGAACTGCGCAGGGCCATCGAGCTGGGGCGCGCCGCCGCCGATCCGCTCATCGGGCGGATGTACAACCAGCGCGGCATCATCGCCCTGTACCAGAACCGGCAGCGGGACGCGGCCGAGTGCTTCGCCCGGGCGCTGCGCGCCTTCCGCGCCATCGGCGACGAGCCGGGCGAGGCGAGCGCGCTGTCCAACCTGGCCAGGACCCGGCTGAACACCGGACGCACCCAGGACGGGCTGGAGATGATCGAGCAGGCGCTGGCCATCTACCGGCGGCTGGGGGGCTCACTGCGGCTCGGCAACGGCATGTACGCGCTGGGCATCGCGCTCACCCGGGCGGGCCGACCGGACGAGGCCGTGGCTCAACTCAACGGTGCTCTGCGCATCTTCAGGGAGTGCCGCCAGCAACTCTGGGAGGGCATGACGCACTACCGGTTGGCCGAAACCCTCCTGTTGGCGGACCGTCCGGCGCTCGCCGCGGAACACGCCGAGCGGGCGCTGGCGTTGCGCGGCCTGGGCGGCGCGTGGCGGCGTGGCGCCTTCCTGACAGTGCTCGGCAGGGCGCTTGACGCCATCGGACAGACCGACCGAGCGCGCGCATGCTGGGGCGAAGCGCTCGCCATTTATGAGCACCTGGGGTCGTCGGAGCAGCACGAGGTGCGGGAACTGCTCTCCGGCGCGGCGCGCGGAGCCGGCTCGCCGGCGGCCCCGGACCGGCCGCCGGACGGCTCCCCAGCAGCGCCCCAACCGCCGTTCCTGCACCTGCTAAACGGCACAGATTCGATTTCCTGGCATAAAACTGACGAGCCGCCAGCTGTGTGAGTTCGGACAACTCTGGTGGGCCTTGTGGAGAGCACCGGCCCCTACTGACGCCGGGGGCGCGGACAAGGCAAACTGGCCGGTGCGACTGGCAGGCACAGGCAGGGGGAGACCATGACCGGCGACAAGGGGCACGGGCTGCGTTTGCGCTTCGCCGTGCTCGGACCGGTCCGGGCCTGGCGGGGCGAGGAACCGCTGGGCCTCGGCTCACCGCAGCAGCGCGCGCTGCTCGCGGCCCTGCTGCTGCGCGGCGGACGCACCGCGACCGCCCCGGAGCTGGTCGACGGGCTGTGGGGCGAGGAGCCGCCGCAGGCGGCGGTGGCGGCGCTGCGTACGTACGCCTCCCGGCTCCGCAAGGCCTTCGGGCCGGAGGCGGACGCCCTGGTGAGCGAGTCCGGCGGCTACGCGATCCGCACCGGCCTGGGCGCCCTGGACGCCGACGTGGCCGAGCAGTTGGCGGCGGAGGCGGACAAGGCGCGCCACTCCGGTGATCGTGAACGGGCCCGCGAACTGATCGGCGAGGCGCTGGAGCTGTGGGACGGCGAACCGCTGGCCGGGCTCTCCGGCCCGTACGCGGAGACCCAGCGCGCCCGGCTGGAGGAGTGGCACCGCTCCCTCATCGAGACCCGGCTCGACCTGGACCTGGAGCTCGGCCACCACGCGGAGGCGGTCTCGGAGCTCACCGCGCTGACCGCCGCCCATCCGCTGCGCGAGCGGCTGCGCGAGCTGCTGATGCTGGCGCTGTACCGCAGCGGGCGGCAGGCGGAGGCGCTGGCCGTCTACGCCGACACCCGCCGGCTGCTCGCCGACGAGCTGGGGGTGGACCCCTGCCCGGAGCTCTCCGAGCTCCAGCAGCGCATCCTGCAGGCGGACGCCGAGCTGGCCGCGCCGCCGAGCGCCGTCGCGGAGCACTCCGGCGCCGGTGCGACGTTCGTGCGCCCCGCCCAGCTGCCCGCGACCGTCGCGGACTTCACCGGCCGGGCCGCGTTCGTACAGGAGCTGAGCGAGCAGCTGGGCAGCAGCGAGGGCAGCGTCATGGCCGTCTCGGCGGTCGCCGGGATCGGCGGCGTCGGCAAGACCACCCTGGCCGTGCACGTGGCGCACGCCGCCCGGCACCACTTCCCGGACGGCCAGCTCTACGTCGACCTCCAGGGCACCGGACCCGTCGTCGCCGAGCCGGAGGCCGTCCTGGGCTCCTTCCTGCGCGCCCTCGGCACCCCGGACAACGCCATCCCCGACGGGGTCGAGGAGCGCGCCGCGCTCTACCGCTCGCTGCTCGACGGGCGCCGCATCCTGACGCTGCTGGACAACGCCCGGGACGCCGCCCAGGTGCGCCCGCTGCTGCCCGGCGCCGACGGCTGCGCCGCGCTGGTCACCAGCCGCAACCGGATGGTGGACCTGGAGAGCGCCCATCTGGTGGACCTGGACGTGATGAGCCCGGAGGAGGCGCTCGTCCTGTTCACCCGCATCGTCGGGCGGGAGCGGGTGGACGCCGAGCGGGACGCCGCCATGGACGTGGTGGCGGCCTGCGGCTTCCTGCCGCTGGCGATCCGGATCGCCGCCTCCCGGCTGGCGTCCCGCCGCACCTGGTCGGTGTCGGTCCTGGCCCGCAAGCTCGCCGACGAGCGCCGCCGCCTGGACGAACTGCGCGCCGGTGACCTGGCCGTCAAGGCCACCTTCGAGCTGGGGTACGGCCAGTTGGAGCCCCAGCAGGCCCGCGCCTTCCGCCTGCTGGGGTTGGCGGACGGCCCGGACATGTCGCTGGCCGCCGCCGCTGCCGTACTCGACATGGACGTCGCCGACACCGAGGACCTGCTCGAATCGCTGGTGGACACCAGCCTCCTGGAGTCCGCCGCGCCGGGCCGCTACCGCTACCACGATCTGGTGCGGCTGTTCGCGCGCGCCTGCGCCGAGCGGGACGAGCAGCCCCCCGCGGAGCGGGACGCGGCGCGGTCCCGGCTGCTGGACTTCTACCTGGCCAGCGCGGCACGGGTGTTCGCGCTGGAGCGGCCGGGCGACCGGCTGGTGGACCACCTGGAGCCCACCAGCCACCCGGGGCTGGACTTCGCCGACCGCAAGGAGTCCCTGGACTGGCTGTTCGCGGAGGCCGACTGCCTGCTGGCGTGCGTGAACCAGTGCGCGCAGGGCGTGACGCTGCGGCGCGCGGCCGACTTGCTGCTCGCCGCCAAGGACCTGGGCGAGTCGGGGGCCAACTCGCGGCAGTACGAGGTGGCGGCGCTGGCCGTGCGGGACACGGCGCACGCGGCCGAGGACGCCCGCGCCGAGGGCCGGGCCCGGTTGATGCTCACCCACATGCACTGGATGGCCTCACGGTTCGAGCAGGCCGACGACGAGGCGCAGCGCACCATGCTGCTGGCGCTGGCGGCCGAGGACCCGGTGCCCGGCTGCGAGGCGCCGAACGAGCGCGGAATCATCGCTCTGTACAAGAAGCGATACGACGACGCCGCGGCCTACTTCCAGCAGGCGCTGGAGGCCTTCCGCTCGGACGACAACCTGCCCGGTGTCGCCGGCGCGCTGTGCAATATCTCGCGGGTGCACGCGGCCATGGGGCGCACCGACAACGCCATCGAACTCGCCGCGGAGGGCACCGAGATCTACAGCAGCCTGGGACTGGCGCTGCGCGTCGCCAACGGCCGGTACGCGCTGGGGCTCGCACTGCACCACGCGGAGCGGCACACCGATGCCCTGGTCCAGCTCACCGAGGCGCTGACACTGTTCCGCAACAACCGGCAGCGGCTGTGGGAAGGGTCCACGCACGCCCGCCTGGCCGAGGTGCATCTGGCGGCAGCCCGCCCGGCGGACGCGGCCACGCACGCCGAACAGGCGCTGGCCCTGCGGTTCGTCGGCGGTGAGTGGCGCCGCGGCACGGTGCTGACGGTTCTGGGCAAGGCCCTGGACTCGATCGGGCAGCCCGATCGTGCCCGGGCCTGTTGGCGCGAGGCGCTGGCCATCCACGAGCGGCTGAACACGGCCGAAGCGGAGGAAGTCCGCTTGCTGCTGGCCCCCGCGGCCGCCGTGTAGCGGAGCGCGTGCTGAGCGTTCATCAATCGTTTATCGCCGCCCGGCAGCCTTAAGGCAGTCGATCCGTCCCCGCGGGGGGCAGACGGGTCGATCGTCAGGCCACTGCCCTAGGGTGAGCGGTCCTGAAATGAGCAGCCCCGTCCGGCGACCCACGGGGGAGTCGCCGGGCGGGCGTCTGTGTCCCGATGCCCTATGTTCGAGGAGTTGATCCTGATGACTCAGGACAAGAAGCCCACGTCCGACGCTTACCGCCCGCTGGACAGCCACCCGGACGGCGCGACGCTCGTCACGCTGGACAGCCACCCGGACGGCATCGCGATCAAGCCGCGCGACAGCCACCCGGACGGCACGGGGACGGCCACCACTCAGGACAGCCATCCCGACGGCGCGTCGATAACGACGATGGACAGTCACCCGGACAGCTCGCCCATCAAGCCGCTGGACAGCCACCCGGACGCCACCACCCAGGACAGCCACCCGGACAGCGCTGAGAAGTAGGACCGCAACACATCGGGGGGCGGGGGCCGGCGTCGGTGGCGGGGAGGGGGAGCCACCGCGGTCGGCCCCCGCAGCATGCGGGGGGGGCGAAACGCCTTTCGTCGCTTCGACGTTGGATTGTTCCAACCCGGAGCGGCCGGGCACTCTCTCCCCTACCATTGGCCTTGGTTTCGTTTCGCAAACCATATATTTGCTTCCTACGGAGGAGTTGGAATGACTCGCCCCAAGAAAGCCCTGGTCGCCATAGCCTTCGCGGCAGCGCTTGCCGCCGGTTCGGCAGCGCCCGCGCTGGCCGACAACCACTCGGACAGTGGCACCGTTTTCGTCGTGAACGACGCTCACCCGGACGGCACCACCGTCACCCCGCAGGACCATCACGCCGGCTGAGCCGGGAAGCGCACTGCGGCCGGGGGCCGGGGGATCCCTCCGGCCCCCGTTCGCGTTCGCAGGCGCAGACGGAGGCTGCCGTCAGCCGAGCGCACGCAGCCGCGTCTTGAGCACCTTGCCGCTCGCGTTCCGCGGCAGCTCGGCGACGAACTCCACCTGCCGGGGCACCTTGTAGTTGGCCATCTCGCGCCGGGCCCAGGCGATCAGGCCGTCGGCGGTCAGCGGCGCGCCGCGCCGGCGGACGGCGTACGCCTTGGCCACCTCGCCCAGCCGGGGGTCGGGAACGCCCACCACCGCCACGTCGGCGATGTCCGGGTGGCGGGCCAGCATCCGTTCGATCTCGGCCGGGTAGGCGTTGAACCCGCCCACGATGAACATGTCCTTGACGCGGTCGGTGATCCGCAGATTGCCGCGGCTGTCCAGGACTCCGATGTCGCCCGTGCGCAGCCAGCCGTCGCCGGTGACGGCCCGCGTGGTGGCGTCCGGGTCCTCGAAGTAGCCGGACATGACGTGGTAGCCGCGAACCAGGACCTCCCCGGGGGTGCCGGTCGGGACCGCCCGACCGTCCGGCGCGGCCACCCTCACCTCCGTACCCGGAAGGGGACGTCCGGAGGTCCGCGCGATGACCTCGGGCGGGTCGTCGCGGCGGCACATGGTGACGGTGCCGGACGCCTCCGACAGTCCGTACGCGGTCAGCACGGTGGCCACGCCCAGTTCGGCGCGCAGGCGCCTGACCAGTTCCAGCGGGACCACGGCCGCGCCGGTGACCACCAGCCGCAGCGTCGACAGGTCATGGGCGCCGCGGGCCGGATGGTCCAGGATCGCCTGGTGGAGGGTGGGCGGCCCCGGCAGCACGCTGACGCGTTCGGCCGCGATGTTGGCCAGCGCCGTCTCCGCGGTGAAGACGGGCTGCGGCACCATCGTCGCGCCGCGCAGCAGGCAGGCGATCACGCCCGCCTTGTAGCCGAAGGTGTGGAAGAACGGGTTGACGATCAGATAGCGGTCGCCGCGCTCCAGGCCCGCCAGTCCGCTCCACTCGGCGTACACGCGCAGGGTCTGCCCATGAGTGATGACCACGCCCTTGGGGTGGCCGGTAGTGCCGGAGGTGAAGGTGATGTCGGAGGGGTCTTCGGGGCGTACGGCATCGGCGACGGCCCGCACGGCGGAGGACGGCACGCGCGCGCCCGCCGCCAGGAACTCCCGCCACGTACGGAAGCCTTCCGGCGCGTCGCCGGACAGGACGACGGCCGCGCGCAGGTGGGGCAGCCCGGGCAGCGGGCCGCGGCCGGGCCCCTCCCCCGCCGCCCGGCGCAGCGACGCCACGTAGGAGGCGCCGAGGAAGGTGCCGGTCACGAAGAGGGCGGTGGCCCGCGTCCGGCGCAGCACCTCGGCCGCCTCGGCGCCCTTGAACCGGGTGTTGACCGGGACGAGCACGGCTCCGGCCGTCACGGCGCCGAGCGCGCAGACGATCCAGTCGGTGGTGTTGGGCGCCCAGACGGCGACCCGGTCGCCGCGTCGCACCCCGGCGGCGACACAGCTCGCGGCGGCCCGTTCGACGCGCTCGCCGAGCGCCGTGTACGTCAGGCGGGTGCGGCCTTCGGCGACGGCCTCGGCGGGTCCATACCGCTGCGCGGCCCAGCGGACGAGCCGGGGAACGGTCCTCGGTGCCGCGTCTTCCCCCACCGGTGGCTCCCCTCGGCACACGGCGTCCCCGGCGGAGCCGAGCGGATCTCCCCCGGGTCCACCGGAACACGCTAGCTGACTAAGCGTCAGATTAGCGGTAGCCTCCCCGACTGTCAGCACCTGCGGCCCGACCACGGAGGTGGGCGATGGGGGCAGCCCTCAAGGACGCGACCGCCATAGTCGGCATCGGCCGGACCGAATTCGCCCGTCATCTGGCCGAGTCCGAGAAGACCCTGGCCTGCCGCGCGGTCCTGGCCGCGCTGGACGACGCCGGGATCGCCCCGTCCGAGGTGGACGCCTTCGCCTCGTACACCATGGAGGCGACCGACGAGGTCGAGCTCGCCAAGGCGATCGGCGCGGGCGACGTCACCTTCTTCAGCAAGGTCGGCTACGGCGGCGGAGGCTCCTGCGCGACCGTCGCCCACCTCGCCGCCGCCATCGCCACCGGACAGGCCGGGGTCGGCGTCGCCTGGCGGTCACGCAAGCGCGGCAGCGGCCCGCGGCCGTGGACCGACACCCGCGCGCAACTGCCCACCCCCGCCCAGTGGACCCGCCCCTTCGGGCTGCTGCGCCCGGTCGACGAGATCGGCCTGCTGGCCCGCCGCTACATGCACCAGTACGGCGCGACCCGCGACCATCTGTTCAATGTGGCGCTGGCCTGCCGCAACCGGGCCAACCAGAACCCCGCCGCGATCATGTACGACCGGCCGCTGACCCGCGAGATGTACATGACCGCGCGCTGGATCAGCGAGCCGCTGTGCCTGTACGACAACTGCCTGGAGACCGACGGGGCGCTCGCCTGCGTCGTGGTCTCCGCCCAGCGGGCGCGCGACTGCCGCCACCGGCCGGTGTACGTGCACGCCGCCGCCCAGGGCCTGCCCGCCCAGGTCCACGGAATGGTCAACTACTGGTCCGACGACCCGCTCACCGGGCCCGCGTGGACCGCCGCCCGCCAGCTGTGGAAGTCCGCCGACCTCGGGCCCCAGGACGTGGACGTGGCCCAGATCTACGACGCGTTCACCGCGCTCATCCCGCTCTCCCTGGAGGGCTACGGCTTCTGCGGGCGCGGCGAGGGCGCCGCCTTCACCGAGGGCGGCGCTCTGGAGATCGGCGGGCGGCTGCCGCTCAACACCAGCGGCGGCGGGCTCAGCGAGGCGTACGTCCACGGCTTCAACCTCATCACCGAAGGCGTCCGGCAACTGCGCGGCACCAGCACCGCGCAGGTCCCGGGAGCCACCACGTGCCTGGTCACCGCGGGCGAGGGGGTCCCCACCTCGGCCCTGCTGCTGAGGAGTTGAGCACTCATGGCCACCATCGTGACCGACCCCACTGACAACGCCCTCCTGTCGCCGATCACCGACGAGGACGGGGCGCCGTTCTGGGAGTACGCGGCCCGTGGCGAACTGCGCGTCCAGGGGTGCGCCGGATGCGGGCGGCTCCGCTTCCCGCCCCGGCCCTGCTGCCCGCACTGCCAGTCGTTCGCGAGCGCGTGGCGGCGGACGAGCGGACGGGGCCGCATCTGGTCGTATGTGGTGCCCCACCCGCCGCTGCTGCCCGCCTATGCCGCGCGGGCGCCGTACCCCGTGGTCCTCGTCGAGCTCGCCGACGCCCCGGGCATCCGGCTCGTCGGCAACCTGGTCGCCGCGCCCGACGCGCCGCTGGACTCCGTCGACCCGGCGCGGATCCGGATCGGCGCCCCGGTGTGGGTCGCCTTCCACACGCCGCCGCAGGGCGTGACCGTGCCGCGCTGGCTGCTGGAGCGGCCGTGAGCGTGACCTGCGAGGGGGCCGACGGGATCGCGGTCGTCACCCTCGACCGGCCCGCACGGCTCAACGCGATCGACGTGGAGACGGCGGACGCGCTGGCGGCGGTGTGGCGGCGGCTGCGCCGGGACGAGACGGTGCGCGCGGTGGTCCTGACCGGCGCGGGCGGCCGGGCCTTCTGCACCGGCCTGGACCGGGCGGCATCGGTGCCGCAGCCGCCGTCCCCGTACGCGATCGACGACCCGCTGCTGGCCATCGGCCCGAAGGCGAACGACCTGTGGAAGCCGGTGATCGCCGCCGTCGACGGGATGGCCTGCGGCGGGGCGTTCTACCTGCTGGGCGAGGCGGAGTTCATCGTGGCGGGCGAGGACGCCACCTTCTTCGACCCGCACACCGGCTACGGGATGGTCAGCGCCTACGAGGCCGTCGCCATGGCACAGCGCATGCCGATCGGCGAGGTGGCGCGCATGGCCCTGATGGGTACGGCCGAGCGGATCTCGGCGCGCCGGGCGTACGAGACGGGCCTGGTCAGCGAGGTCACGGCGGCGGGCGAGGCGCTCCCGGCCGCGCTGCGCGCCGCCTCCGTCATCGCCGGGTATCCGACGGAGGCGGTCCAGGGGACGGTCCGCGCTGTGTGGGCGGCGCGGGAGGCGGCACGGGCGCAGGCGCTGGCGCACGCCCCGCAGTTGATCGCGCTGGGGAACCTGCCGCCGGAGCGGCAGGCGGAGCTGTTCGCCGCCCGCGGCCGGGAGTTCCGGGTGCGCTGAGGATCAGGCCGGGCTCTTGAACGCGTTGCCGACCTGGCAGCGGTACTCCTTGTACCTGTCGAAGGTGGTGGAGGTGTCCGCCGCCGTGAACGTCCTGGTCGACCCCGGCAGGACGGTGATGTTCTTGCTGTCGTAGCCGACGAGACCGCCGCCCTGGGTCCAGCTGACCGAGATGCTGTAGGAGAAGCTCCGCGTGGTGTCCGTGTTGGTGATGGTGATGGTGAACTTGAGCTGGCCGGTCGACTGGTCGTACGTGCAGTTGTCGGCATCCAGGTCGGCGTTGGCGTTCGGGTTGTAGGTCGCGGGCGGGGAGTAGCTGGGCGACGGCGTGTAGGACGGGACGTCGCTCGGCATGCCCGTGGGCATGCCGGAGGGCATGCCGCTGGGCATTCCGGTGGGCATGTCGGTGGGGATGTTGCCGCCGGTGACTCCCCCGCTCAGTCCCCCGTGGTCCCCGCCGCCGAAGCCGTGGTCGCCGCCGCCGCGGCTCTTCTTGCAGCCAGTCGCCAGACCGGTCACGGCGAGCACGCCGACCAGGGTGGCGGCGGACAGGCGCAGAGCACGGCTTCGCATGGAGATTCCCCCGTCGTACAGGCATGATCAGGCCAACTGCGATCCAGTTGACGAGTGCACGCCACCCTAGCCAACGGGGTTCCCTACCCCCAAGTCACGTCCACAGGACCGGAACGGATTCCTGACCGTGCCGTTACGGGCGCGGCGGGCGGGACTGGCCCGTGCCCTTCGCCGCGTCCAGCGCGTACACGCAGCGATCCTTGCTGCACGCGTAGACCACGCCTCCGGAGGCCACCGGGGAGCCGGTGATCTCGCCGCCGGTCGCCAGCTTCCAGCGCAGCTGTCCGCCCGCCGCGTCCACGGTGTACAGGCAGTGGTCCGCCGAGCCGAAGTGCAGCCGGCCGTCCGCGACCACCGGCGCGCCGATGACCTCGCCGCCCGCCGCGAACCGCCACCTCGGCGTGCCGGTGACCGCGTCGAGCGTGTACAGCGCGCTGCCGCTGCCCAGGTGCACCGACCCGTCGGCGACCAGCACCGGTTCGATCGACTGCCGGGACTCGGTCGCGATCCGCCACCGGTCGCGCCCGTTGGCCGCGTCCAGCGCGTAGACCGTGCCCAGGTAGTCGGCGATGTAGACGCCGCCGCCGGTGACCGCCGGGCCCGGCGCGTACGCCGGGGCGCACAGGAACACCGCGGGCGCCTCGAATCTCCAGCGCACCTCCCCGCGCGCGATGTCGATCGCCAGCACGCGCGTCCCCGCGGCGACATAGACCACGCCGTCGGGGGCCGAGAGCAGCCGGATCGGGACGCCGCCGCAGGACGCCGCGTCGCCCACGGGGTAGGACCAGCGCTCGGCGCCCGTACGCGCCTCCAGCGCGCGCAGCCGCGCGTCGGACCACACGTACACGGTGCCGTCGTGGATGACCGGTCCTGACTCGGGCGTCTCGAAGTCGGTCTGCGCGCCCTGCATCTCCCACAGCAGCTCGCCGTTGGCGGCCTCCCATGCCTGGACGCCGCCGCCGCGGGTGCCGGTCACGACCGTGCCGCGGTCGACCTTCAGGGAGTACACCCAGCCGTCCATCGACAGCCGCCACCGCTCGGCGCCGTCCGCCGCGTCCAGCGCGTACAGCGTGGGGCCGTCCGAGGCGTGGATGCGGCCGTCGGCGACGGCCATGGCCCACGCCACGTCGCGGGTCTTGAACTGGCGGCGGCCGGTGGCCACGTCCAGCGCGTGCACCTCGAAGGACGTCACGTACAGCAGGTCACCGGCGACTGCCGGGGTGCCCCAGACGTCGTTGGACATCCGGAACCGCCAGGGGCGCCAGCGAGCCGGTCCCGGAGGCTCCGCCGGGACGGCGTCCGGCATGGGGCCGGGGGCGCGGGCTGCGGCGGCACGCCTGCGGGCGCGGGGCCGCCCGCGCCGTCGGGCGGGCGCACCCAGTGGGTGCCGGGCGCGGGGGGCTCGTGCCGGGACCGCGGCTCGTGCGTATCGGCGACGCGCGGGCCGGGGCCGATCGGCACCTGCGAGCCCGCCAGCCGGACGGCGGAGTCGGCGGCCGCGGCCGCCGGTACGGGGGCCGGGGCGGGGCCGGGACCGTGGGTACCGGGGCCGTGCGGGCCGTGGCCGTGGGACCCCGGGGCGTGCGAGTGCGGCCCCTGGGAGCCCGGGCCGTGGGCCCCGGGCCCCTGGGAGTGCGGGCCGTGGGAAGCGGGTCCGGACGCACCCGGACCGTGCGACGCGGGACCGTGCGCGGCCGGGCCTTGAGGCGAAGGGGCGTGGGACGCGGGGCCGTGTGAAGCGGGCCCAGCCCCGCCCGGGCCGTGCGACACGGGGCCGGACACGCCCGGGCCATGGGACGCGGGGCCGTGCGCCGCGTGCCGACCGGGCGGGCTGGCCGAGCTGACCTGGCTCGCCGGGCTCGCGGCCGCAGGCTGGCGCAGGCCGCCGCGCGGGTCGCCGGCCGCCGCGGGCTCCCAGCCCGAGCCGCCCGCGGGCGCACCGGCGCCGCCGTGCCGTCCGCCTCGCCCGCCGTCCGGGCCCTGGGCGTGACTGGGCGGGCGCTGCGGGGGCGCGGGCCGGTCGGCGCCGGAGCCTCCGGCGCGCGGACCGGCGGCGCCGGAGCGCCCCGCGGGGCGCGCGGCGGCGGGCCGTCCGCCCCTGCGGCCCTCGATGAGCGCGACGGCGCTGGTCGGCAGCCACGCGGAGGCCGTGCCGCTGTCGTCGCTTCCGGAGGCGAAGAGGTGCGGTGCGAGCTGCGACTGGAGGTCGGCGGGGCTGGGCCGCCGGTCGGCCTCCATCTGCATACAGGACTCGATCAGCGGCCGCAGCTCGTCCGGGAGACCGGACAGGTCGGGGCCCTCGCGCAGCAGCATGAACACCGTCTCGACGGGGTTCGCGCCGTGGTACGGGGCGTGTCCGGTGGCGGCGAAGGTCAGGGTGGAGCCCAGCGAGAAGATGTCGCTCGCGCCGGTCACGCTGCGTGAGTCGCGGGCCTGCTCGGGCGACATGTACGCAGGGGTGCCCACGGCGACGTTGGTCATCGTCAGCCGGGTGTTGGAGACGCCGGAGGCGATTCCGAAGTCGATCACCCGCGGCCCGTCCTCCACGACGAGCACGTTCGACGGCTTGAGGTCGCGGTGGACAAGTCCGGCGCCGTGGATGGACTGGAGCGCCTCGGCGACCCCGGCCGCCAGCCAGCGCACCGCCTGGGCGGGCAGCGGCCCGCATTCATTCACTATCTCTTCAAGAGAAGGCGCGGGCACGTAGGCCGTGGCCAGCCAGGGGACGGGGGCCCGGGGATCGGCGTCGACCACGGCGGCGGTGTAGAAACCGCTGACCGCGCGGGCCGCCTCGACCTCACGCGTGAAACGGACCCGGAACAGCTGGTCCTCGGCGAGCTCGGTCCGCACGGTCTTGATCGCGACCCGCCGGCCGGACGCCGAACGTGCGAGATAGACCAGACCCATGCCGCCCGCACCGAGCCGGCCCAGCACCTCGAAAGGGCCGATCCGCCTCGGGTCGTGCTGCGTCAGCTGCTCCACCACTTGCCTGCCACCTCCCCGTAGGGCTCGAAATTAACAGCCCCGTGCAGCGTCTCACCGACAAACCAACCGGCGGCACGCAACCTGCATTCTCTCTGGCGAAGGCGACGGTTGCGAACCCGGGGCCGATTCGTCATGTCATCGGCGGATACGTAGTGGATACGCCACGGACCGGTACGTGTTCAGTTCGTAGGGATCCGTGATGCTATGCCGCTTTGGCCGTGTCGACAACGGCGAAATTGGCACCCTGATTGTCGACCACGATCGCGAATCGGCCATACGGCGTGTCCTGCGGCCCGGCGACGAGCCGGCCGCCCAGCCGCCGCACCGCCTCCACCGCGCCGTCGCAGTCCGCGACGGCGAAGTAGACCAGGAAATGGGCGGGAAGTTCGGCCGGAACGTCGTCGCCGAGGACGGCGCGGCCACCGATCGCGGTGCCCGTGCCCACGGGCTGTCCGGCCGGGGACCAGACGGCGAAGTCGAATCCGGCGCTCTCCGGCGGAGGCTCGGCCCCCGGTTCCGGTTCCGGCTCCGGCTCCGGCTCCGGCTCTGCCTGCGACTGCGGCAAGGACTGGGTGCCGTACCCGAAGACCTCCGTGTAGAAGGCGTCCACGGCCTCCTTGTCGCGGGTGTAGACCTCGGTCCAGATGTACGAGCCCGGCTCGCCCTGCTTCTCGAAGCCGTTGTGGGTGCCGGCCTGCCAGAGGCCGAAGACCGCTCCGCCGGGGTCGGCGGCCGTCGCGATCGTGCCGAAGTCCCCGACCGGCACAGGGGCGATGATCACCTGGCCGCCTGCCTCGCGGATGCGGGCGGTGGTCGCGGCGGCGTCGTCGACGGCGAAGTAGATGTTCCATACCGTGGGCATCCGCCCGTCGGCCTTGGGGGCGAGGGCCGCCACGTTCTTCCCCTCGTGGAACGCCTGCACATAGAAGCCGTGCGCCACCTCGCCCGGCTCGAAGGTCCAGCCGAACAGCTCCCCGTAGAACCGCTTGCCCGCCTCGACGTCGGCAAGCGTCGCATCGGTCCAGCAGGGCACGCCTTCCTGGAATGCCGCCATGGGTCCGGCCCTTCCGTGCGCGAGGATGCTCCTGTTCGCCACGCTAATGGGGGACGGCGGTTTCCGCCCCTTGTCCACCAGCGTTATCCACAGACTGTGGATAATCGGATTTCCCTCGTTATCGGCGACCTCGCCGCCGCCGCGGCACCGGGCCCGACCCCGCTCCGTAGACCACCCGGAACTGCCTGTTCACAGCGGTGTGAGCCGGGGCCCCGGCGCCGAACCCCATTTGCACGCAGTCGAATAGCGCTCTGATCACCCCTCGGTAAGCTGACGGCATGACAGGACAAGTTCGAACCGTCGACGGACGGGTCGCCGGGCGTCGCGGGCAGGCGACGCGGCAGAAGCTGCTCGACTGCCTCGGCGAGATGCTCAGCTCGTCCCCGTACCGCGATGTGAAGGTCATCGATGTCGCGCGCAAGGCCGGTACGTCGCCCGCGACCTTCTACCAGTACTTCCCCGATGTCGAGGGCGCCGTCCTCGAGATCGCGGAGGAGATGGCGAAGGAGGGCGCGGCGCTCACCGACCTGGTCGCCGGACGCTCCTGGGCCGGCAAGTCCGGGGCGCAGACGGCGGAGGAGCTGGTGGACGGCTTCCTCACGTTCTGGCGCAAGCACGACGCGATCCTGCGGGTGGTCGACCTCGGCGCAGCCGAGGGCGACAAGCGGTTCTACAAGATCCGCATGAAGATCCTCAACGCCGTGACCAACTCCCTGACGGACTCCGTCAAGGAGCTCCAGGCCAAGGGGCGCGTCGACAAGGACGTCAACCCGGCCGCGGTCGCGGGCTCCCTGGTGGCGATGCTGGCCGCGGTCGCCTCACACCAGAAGGGCTTCCAGAGCTGGGGTGTGAAGCAGGCTGAGCTCAAGCCGAGCCTGACGCTCCTGGTGCACCTGGGGATCACCGGCAGGAAACCGACGAAGTAGCCGCCCAAGGCGCCGACTTCGTGGGCCGGGGGGCGGGTACGACTCGGCCCCGTACGGCTCGCGGCACGGGCCGGCGCAGACGGCGCCCGACACCCCGACCGGCGATCCTCCGCAGCTTCAAGTCCTGTCATCTCCTGTCATCACGGCGGCGGATCGCCCAGCGCGTACAGTCCGGAATCAGTTCCCTACGTGGAGTGTCCGCCGCGCGGGGAATCGCCGTCGGGCGGGGAGTGGCCGCCGGGCGGGTCATGGTCATCGCACGGGGACGTCGCGCGGCGTGAGCCGGAAGATCCGGATCCGCCGCTCCACCCGCGCCTGGTACGTCCCGTACGGCGGCCAGAAGCGCAGCACCTCGGCCCAGACCGCCTCCCGTTCCGCGCCCTCCAGCAGCCGCGCCCGTACCGGGATGTCGCGGCCCCGCCAGCTGATCTCCGCGTCGGGGTGCCGGAGCAGGTTCCCGGTCCACGCCGGTTCGCCCGGGCGTCCGAAGTTGCTGCCGACGAGCACCCAGGTACCGCCGGCCTCCGGCATACAGGCCAGTGGGGTCCGCCGGGGCAGCCCGCTCCTCGCCCCCGTGGCGGTCAGCACCACGCCGGGCAGCAGCGCGGCGGCGGGCAGCACCCGGCCCCGCGTCAGCCGGTGCACGGTCCGGTCCACCGCCGGGACGACGTACGGCGCCACCCTCGCGAACGCGCGGCTCGCGGAGATCCGCTGCACCAGCCCCAGCAGCCGCCCGCGCCCCGCGGCCCCGGGACGCGGCGTGTGCCCCGTGCGCGCCATCAGACCACCACCATCGCCGTCCGGTCCTCGTCGCCGCCATGGCCCGCCGCGAACAGTCCCGCGCGCTCCGCCGCCCGGGCCCGCAGCCGGTGCACGGGCCCGAACAGCAGCTCGTCGGACGCCGCGCGCTTGAAGAACAGGTGCGCGTCGTGCTCCCACGTGAAACCGATGCCGCCGTGCAACTGCACGGCCTCGGCCGCCACCGCGCGCAACGCCTCCAGCGCCTGGGCGAGCGCGAGGCCGCCCGCCGGTCCGGTGCCCGACCACGCCGCGTAGTACGCCGCGGAGCGGGCGGCCTCCACCTGGACGTACAGATCGGCCAGCCGGTGCTGGACGGCCTGGAAGGAGCCGATGGCCCGGCCGAACTGCCGGCGGGCCCGTACGTACTCGACCGTGCGCGCCAGCACCCGGTCCGCCGCGCCCACGGCCTCCGCCGCGAGCGCCGCGCCGGCGGCCCCGCCCAGTCGGGCCAGGGCCGCGGCCGGGGCCGTACCGTCCGCCGCCTCCGCGCCCGCCGCACCCAGTGGCTCCGCGGCCACGTTCCGCAGTTCGACGCGGGCCTGAGCCCGGGTCTCGTCCAGCGCGGTCCGCCGCACGCGCACCAGCCCGGGTGTTCCCGCCCGTACGGCGAACAGGGACGTCCGGCCCCGGGTGTAGCCGCCGGTACGCGCGGCGACGAGCAGCAGCCCGGCGCTGTGCCCGTCGAGGACCCGGTCCGCCTGCCCGTACAGCCGCCAGCCGTCCGCCGTCCTACGGGCCTGGACGCCGCCCGCGCGTCCCCCGCCCGCCCAGTCCTCGGGGCGCGGTCCCGTGAGGCCGAGCACCTCGGGCAGCGTGGCGCCGGACACCACCAGCGTGGCCGTCAGCGTGCCGTCCGCCATCCGCGGCAGCAGCGCGGCGCGCTGAGCCGGGCTGCCGAGGGCGGCGACGAGCGGCGCGGCGAGGACGGCGGTGGCCAGGAGCGGGGACGGCAGCAGCGCCCGCCCGGTCTCCTCACAGGCCAGCGCCAGCTCGGTGGGGCCGCAGCCCACCCCGCCGTACTCCTGGGCGACGGCCAGGCCGGGCAGGCCGAGCCGGTGCGCGAGTGACCGCCAGAGGGCGGTGTCGTACCCGGCGGGGGTACGGACCGCCGCCTTGACGTCGTCCGTGCCGCAGCGCTTGGCGAGCAGGTCGCGCAGGGTGCGGCGGATCTCTTCCTGCTCCTCGGTGAACGCGGCGTCCATCGGCGGCTCCTCCGATCCTCACCGGGTCGGCCCGGTGCCTGACGGCCCGTCATGGTAGGGAGACCGGCCGCACTTTCCCAGCCCTCGCCCACCGCAAAACTGATGTACCGTCAGATTCATGCCTGATGCTGACGCTGCCGACGCCATACGTGCGGACATCACCGAGGACGGCACATCGGGAAGCCCGACCGGAAGCGGCCGACGGCGGCGCGTCGCCGTCGTCGGTGCCGCCCTCGCGGACTGCGGACGCGTCGAAGGCGCCACCGCCTACGCCCTGCACGCCCAGGCCGCCCGCCGCGCCCTCGCCGACTCCGGCCTGGACCGGTCGGTCGTCGACGGGTTCGCGTCGGCCGGACTCGGCACCCTGGCGCCCGCCGAGGTCGCCGACTACCTGGGACTGCGGCCCGCATGGGCCGACTCCACCTCCCTCGGCGGCGCGACCTGGGAGGTGATGGCCGCGCACGCGGCCGACGCCATCGCCGCAGGGCACGCCCGCGCCGTACTCCTGGTCTACGGCTCCACCGCCCGCTCCGACCTCAAGGCGGGCCGCCGCACCGCCGACCTCTCCTTCGGCGCGGACGGGCCGCTCCAGTTCGAAGTCCCGTACGGGCACACGCTGATCGCGAAGTACGCCATGGCCGCCCGCCGCCACATGCACGAGTACGGCACCACACTGGAGCAGCTCGCCGACGTCGCCGTGCAAGCGCGCGCCAACGCCGCCCGCAATCCGGAAGCGATGTTCCGAACTCCGATCACCGTGGACGAGGTGCTCGGCGGGCCCGTGATCGCCGACCCGTTCACCAAGCTCCAGTGCTGCATCCGGTCCGACGGCGGGTGCGCGGTGCTGCTCGCGGCGGAGGAGTGCGTACCGGACACGGCGCGGGCGCCGGTGTGGGTGCTGGGTTCGGGCACCGCCGTCTCCCATACGGCCATGTCGCAGTGGGCGGATTTCACCGTCTCCCCCGCGGCCCGGTCCGGCCGGGCGGCCTTCGCCCGGGCGGGCGTCCGGCCGGAGGACATCGACCTGGCCGAGCTGTACGACGCCTTCACCTACATGACCCTGGTGACCCTGGAGGACCTCGGTTTCTGCGCGAAGGGCGAGGGCGGCGCGTTCGCGGCAGGGGACCGGTTGACCCTGAGCGGCGCCCTGCCCGTCAACACCGACGGCGGCGGCCTGTCCGCCTGCCACCCGGGGATGCGGGGGCTGTTCCTGCTGGTGGAGGCGGTACGGCAGCTACGCGGCGACGCGGGCGAGCGGCAGGTGCGGAAGGCGGACGGGGCGCTGCCGCGACTGGCCGTCGCCTCGGGCACGGGCGGCTGGTTCTGCTCCTCCGGGACGATCATCCTCGGGCGCGACTGAGCGGCCCCTGCCCGCCGCGGCCGATCGGCCGGAAGACGGGAACCGTGACCGGCGGGTCGGCGGACTGGGCCCGGAAGGACACCCGCAGTTCCATGCCGATCCGGAGGTCCGCGGCGGCGCAGTCGACGACCTCGGTCATCATGCGCGGCCCCTCGGCGAGGTCGACGACGGCGGCGGTGTAGGGCACGCGGCCGGCGAAGGGCGGCAGGTCGTTCCGGTGCACCACGGACCAGGTGTAGAGGGTGGCCGCGCCGGACGCCCGCTCCCAGCGGACGTCCTCGCTCCAGCAGTGAGGGCAGAACGGGCGCGGGTAGTGGTGCGCGCGGGCACAGGTCGCGCAGCGCCGGATGAGCAGGTGGCCGTCGGCGGCGGCGTCCCAGTAGCGGCGGGTGAAGGCGTCGGCCACGGGCAGGTCGCGCCGCGGCTGCTCGGGTGGGCGTGCGCTCAAGGAGACCTCCCTCACGACCCTGTCCTGACAGCACGCCAGTTCAGCGGATGGCGGCGCGAGGGCACAAGGGGGTGACGACCCGTGACCCATCCGCAACCGATTCGGAATCGTTTTGACCGATACCCGTCAATTACCCGACTACGCTCACCCCCATGGCCGACAAAACGCACCCATACCCCGCCCCCGTCTACGTGATCGGCGGCGGGCCGGGCGGGCTGGCCACCGCGGCGGCGCTGGCCGAGCGAGGCATACGCACCATGGTGCTGGAGCGGTCCGGGGCCCTGGGCGCGTCCTGGCGGGGCCACTACGACCGGCTGCGGCTGCACACCACCCGGCGTCGGTCGGCGCTCCCGGGTCTGCCGATCCCCCGGTCGTACGGGAGGTGGGTCGCCCGCGACGACCTCGTCCGCTACCTGGAGCGGTACGCGGACCACCACGACCTGGAGGTCGTCACCGGAGTGGCCGTCTCGCGCGTCGAACGGGCCCCGGACGGCCCCGGATGGCTGTTGCGGGCCACCGGCGGGCGCGAACTGATCTCCCCCACAGTGATCGTCGCCACCGGCCGCAACCACACCCCCGGCTCCCGGACTGGCCCGGGAGCGACACCTACACCGGCTCCCTGGCGCACGCCCGCGACTACCGCACCCCGGAGCCGTACCGCGGCATGGACGTCCTCGTGGCCGGCGCGGGCAACTCGGGCGCGGAGATCGCCGTGGACCTCGTCGAGGGCGGCGCGGCGCGGGTCCGGCTGGCGGTGCGCACCGCCCCGCACATCCTGCGCCGATCGACGGCCGGCTGGTCCGCCCAGTCCGCCTGCACCCTCGGGCGACGGCTGCCCAGGAGGATCGCGGACCGGACAGCGCGGACCCTGGCCGGGGCGACCGTGCCGGACCTGTCCGCCCAGGGGCTGCCCCGACCCGCTACCGGCCTGCACTCGCGGGCACGGCAGGGCGCGTACCCGGTCCTGGACACCGGCCTGGTCGCCGCGGTGAGGACCGGCCGGGTGGAGGTGGTCGCCGCCGTCGAGGCGCTCGACGGGGACAAGGTGCTGCTGGCGGACGGCGAGCGGATCACCCCGGAGGCGATCGTCGCGGCGACCGGCTACGAGCCCGGACTGGACGGCCTGGTCGGGCACCTGGACGTCCTGGACGACCGCGGCCGCCCGCTCGCCCACGGCCCACGCACCGTTGCCTCCGCCCCCGGACTGCACTTCACTGGGTATTCGGACCCCGTGAGCGGCACGCTGCGCGAGCTCGCGATCGACGCCCGCAGGATCGCCCGGGCCGTCGCCCGCACGGCGGCGACAGACACCGGCCGAGGCTGACCCGTCCGGCAACCAGCACCGCACTCCCCATTCCTGACGGAGCGTCAGTTCAGTAACCTGACCAAGCGTCACCTATTCGGTCGACCATCAGGAGTGGGCGAGAACGATGCTCGGATCGACTCACGGCACCCTCACCACCAACTCCCGTCACGCCCGCGTCGTCGCCTGCGGCGAACATCCCGGCCCCGCAGTCCGCGTCCACGACGTGGCCGAGTCGACCGGTGACCTGGACGTCAGCGGCCGCCCGCTGCACGCCCCCGTACCCGACCTGGACCGCCTGTTCCGCCCCGAAGCGGTGGCCATCGTCGGCGCCTCGGACGCCGAAGGCCGCCCCCACACCGGCATCACCCGGCAGCTTCTGGACTGGGCCGACCGGGTCGGCGCCCGCGTCCATCCCGTACATCCCACCCGTAGCACCGTCTTCGGCCTCCCCTGTCGTCCTTCCGTCGCCGACCTGTCCGGGCAGGTCGACCTCGCCGTGCTGCTCGTCAAAGACCCCCTCCCGCTCATCGGGCAACTGGCCGAGGCCAAGGTGCGGTTCGCCGTCGCCTTCGCCTCGGGCTTCGCGGAGACCGGCCCGGAGGGCGCCGCCGCGCAGGACCGGCTGGCGGACGCCGTGCACCGCTCCGGGCTGCGGCTGTTGGGGCCCAACACCAACCTCAACGCCTTCGAGCGGTTCCGCGACGACCTGGACGGACCGGCCATCGCCCTCATCACCCAGTCCGGCCACCAGGGCCGCCCCGTCTTCACTCTCCAGGAGCTCGGCATCCGGCTCAGCCATTGGGCCCCCACCGGCAACGAGGCCGACCTGGAGTCCGCCGACTTCCTCTCCTACTTCGCCTCACGACCCGAGGTCGGGGCCGTCGCCATGTATGTGGAAGGGCTCAAGGACGGGCGCCGCTTCCTGCTGGCCGCCGACCGCGCCGCCCGCGCCAAGGTGCCCGTCGTCGCCGTCAAGGTCGGCCGCACCGAGACCGGCTCTCGCACCGCCGCCTCCCACACCGGCAAGCTGACCGGTTCGGACGCGGTGGTGGACGCGGCCATGCGGCAGTTCGGCGTGATCCGCGTGGACGGTCTGGACGAACTCCAGGACACCGCGGCCCTGCTCGCCCGCGCCCGGCCACCGCGCGCCGAGGGCGTCGCCGTCTATTCGATCTCCGGGGGCACCGGCGCCCACTTCGCCGATCTCGCGGCGGCCGCCGGCCTCCCGCTGCCCACGCTCTCCGCCGCCAAGCAGGCCGAGCTGCACCAGTGGATCCCCGACGATCTCAGCGTCGCCAACCCGGTCGACAGCGGCGGGCACCCGGTCGGCGACTGGCGGGGCCGGAAGATCATCGACGCGCTGCTGGCCGACCCGGACGTCGGGGTGCTGGTCTGCCCCATCACCGGCCCCTTCCCGCCGATGAGCGACAAGCTGGCGCAGGACCTGGTGGACGCGGCGGAACAGACGGACAAGCCGGTGTGCGTGGTGTGGGGCTCGCCGCTCGGCACGGAGGACGCCTACCGCTCCACCCTGCTCGGCTCGTCCCGCGTCGCCACGTTCCGCACCTTCGCCAACTGCGTGACGGCCGTCCGCGCCTACCTCGGCCACCACCGCTTCGCCGCCGGGTACCGCTCGCCCTTCGAGGACGCACCGCGCACCCCGTCGCCGTCGGCGCGCAAGGCACGTGCGCTGCTGCGCCCGGGGACCCGGCTCAGCGAGCACGCCGCCAAGCAACTGCTGCGGGCGTACGGCATCCGCGTACCCCGCGAACAGCTGGTGACCAGCGCCGCCGCGGCCGTGCGCGCGGCGGGCCTCGTCGGCTACCCCGTCGTCATGAAGGCGTCCGCCCCGCAGCTCGCCCACAAGACCGAACTGGGCCTGGTCAAGATCGGGCTGACCTCCGCCAGCCAGGTCCGCGACGGCTACCGCGAGCTCGTCGACATCGCCCGCTATGAGGGCGTGGAACTGGACGGCGTGCTGGTCTGCCAGATGGTGGAGCGGGGCGTGGAGATGGTCGTCGGGGTCAGCCACGACAGCCTCTTCGGCCCCACGGTGACGGTCGGGCTCGGCGGCGTACTCGTGGAGGTGCTGAACGACGTGGCCGTGCGCGTGCCGCCGTTCGGCGAGGACCAGGCGCGCGCGATGCTCGGTGAACTGCGGGGGCACGCGCTCCTCGGCGGCGTCCGGGGCGCGCCCCCGGCCGATGTCGACGCCCTGGTGGAAGTCGTCCTGCGGATCCAGCGCATGGCCCTCGAACTCGGCGACGACCTCGCCGAGCTGGACGTCAATCCGCTGATGGTGCTGCCGCGCGGGCAGGGCGCGGTGGCGCTGGACGCGCTCGCCGTGTGCCGCTGAACGGCACGCCGAACGCGTCCGCCACCTCCGCCACCAGCGCCCCGCGAAACGGAGCACTCCCATGCCCGACCGACCCGCCTCCGGCGGCGCCACGTCCGGCGGCCCCGTGCCTGACTCCCCCATGTCCGGCTCCCCCTCTCATGGCGGTTCCTCCCCCGAAGAACCACCTGACTCCGTTGTACGGCACGCCACTGACAACGGCGTCGCCTGGATCACTCTCAACCGCCCGGAAGTCCTCAACGCCATCACCCCTGACCAGCGGGAATGCCTGATCTCGCGGCTTGGAGAAGCCTCCGCGGACCCGGCCGTCCGGGCGGTCGTCCTCACCGCCACCGGCCGCGGGTTCTGCGCCGGCGCCGACCTGCGAGGCGGAGCCGCGGGCGCCGGCAGCGGGCGGGAGCGCGCCGCGGGCGACGTGGCCCGTACGATCCGGCTCGGCGCTCAGCGCCTCATCGCCGCGGTACTCGACTGCGAGAAGCCCGTCATCGCGGCGGTCAACGGCACGGCCGCCGGGCTCGGCGCCCATCTCGCGTTCGCCTGCGATCTGGTGCTGGCCGCCGAGTCCGCCGTGTTCGTCGAGGCGTTCGTGCGGCGCGGGCTGGTGCCCGACGGCGGCGGCGCGTATCTCCTTCCCCGGCTGATCGGCCCGCAGCGGGCCAAGGAGCTGATGTTCTTCGGCGACGCGCTGTCCGCCCCCGAGGCCGAGCGGCTCGGCCTGGTCAACCGCGTCGTACCGGCCGACGAACTGGCGAAGACGGCCCGCGCGTGGGCCGACCGCCTCGCCATCGGCCCCACCCGCGCCGTCGCCCTGACCAAACAGCTGGTCAACGCCTCCCTGGAGGCGGACCGGGCAGCAGCGTTCGCTGCCGAGGCCGCGGCTCAGGAGATCAACATGGCCACGACCGACGCCCGCGAGGGAGTCACGGCCTTCGTCGAACGCCGCGCCCCCCGCTTCCACGGCCGCTGACCGCCGCCCTCCACCACTTCCCACTCGACAACCCGCTTCCTATCTGACGAACCATCAGATTCAATGGGAGGCATGATGGGACATGCCGCCATGGCGGTCACCGCCGTGCGCTATCTGCGGTCTGCCGGCGCGGCGGAGCCGACGGCGCACGGCGTCGCCGCGACCGGCCAGGAGGCCCTGGTTCCGCTGCCGCCGCCCGCCTTGCGCGCCGTACGGGAGGACGAACGCCCGCCGCCGGACCCGGCCGAGTTCCGGCGCGTCCTCGGGCACTTCGCCAGCGGCGTCACCGTCGTCACCGCCCCCGCGGCGGAGCCCGGGGCAGGTCCGGCCGGGTTCGCCTGCCAGTCCTTCACCTCGCTCTCCCTCGAACCGCCGCTGGTGGCGTTCATGGTCGCCCGCACCTCCACCACCTGGCCGCGGATCGCCCGCGCCGGTGTGTTCTGCGTCAACGTCCTCGGCGCCGGGCAGCGGGAACTGTGCCGGGCCTTCGCGGTGAGCGGGGCCCGGTGTGCGGACAAGTTCGCGGGGGTGGCGTACGTGCCGTCGGCCGCTACCGGGTCGCCGCTGCTCGACGGCGTACCGGCGTGGATCGACTCCACGATCCACGCGGTGCACACCGGTGGCGACCATCTCGTCGTCGTGGGCCGGGTCGAGGCCCTCGGGACGGACGAAGCCGCCACGAGGCCGGGGCCGTTGCTCTTCCACCGCGGCTCGTTCGGCACGTTCACGCCCCTGCAAGGCTAGGGCCTGTCCGGTGGGTCGGATGACGGGTCCGACAGCGGAGCATACGTGTCAGGCGAAGTCCCGGCGGCGGCCCACCGGGACCGCGAGCAGGTACAGCGGCGGCAGGAGCGCGGCCGTGCACACCGTCCACAGGGCCGCGTGCGTCCCCGCGTACGTGGCGAGCAGGCCGGCGGTGAGGGCGCCGAGCGGCTGGGCGCCCCAGGAGACGAAGCGGACGGTGGCCATGACACGGGAGAGGAGCTCAGGCGGGGACTCGGTCTGGCGGTGGGTGCGGGTGGTGATCGACCCGATGACGATGCCGAAGGCGAAGCCGGCGTTGCCCAGGGCGAACCAGTACGCGTCGGCTGCGGACGTGGTCAGCGGGGCCAGCAGGGCGGCGGCGCCGCCGGTCAGCGCGGCCCCGACGAGCCCCCGGGCGGTGCCGAACCGCCGGGTCAGTCGGACCGCCACGGCGGATCCGGCGAGCGCGCCGATTCCGTCCATGGCGAGCACCAGGCCGAGTTGTACGGGCGTCAGTCCGGCCTCACGGACCAGGTAGAGGGGTGTGAGGGCGACCAGGGCGGCGCAGACGAAGTTGGTGGCGGTGGCCCAGAGCATGCAGGGCAGCATCACCGGGTGCCGCGTCACATACGTCCAGCCCTCGCGGATCAGCCGGAGGGCACCGTCGCCGGTGCGGGCGGCGGGACGGCGCTCGGGGAGGGTACGGAGCAGCACGGCGGAGAGCACGTAGCTGGCCGCGTCCACGAGGAGCGCGCCGACCGGGCCCGCGGCGTGCACGAGGAGGCCGCCTCCAGAGGGCCCTCCGGTCTCGGTGACGGCGTGCGTGCCGGACATCAGGCTGTTGCGGGCGGCGAGCTGCCGGGCCGGGACGACGGCGGGCAGAAAGGTCGAGTTGCCGATGTCGAAGAGTACGGTCGCGGCGCCGGTGACCAGCGCGGCGAGCAACAGGTGCGGGTAGCTGAGCCGGTCGAGCCACCAGGCGAGCGGGAGGGATCCGACGGCGACGAACCGTATGAGATCGAGGGTGACCTGGAGGCGGCGGAGCGGGACGCGCTGGGCGATCACTCCGGCCGGGAGGCTGAGCAGCAGCCAGGAGATCTGTCCGGCGGCGGCGAGCAGGGCGGCCTGGAGCGCGGTGGCGTCGAGGACCGTGAGGGCGACCAGGGGTAGCGCGAGGGCGGTGACGGCGGTGCCCGCGTCGCTGACGGTGGCAGCGGCCCAGTAGCGCCAGAAGACGGCCGGGGGCGAGGTCGCGTGGTGGGTGCTGCGGCGATGGTGCTCCAGGACCGTCGGTGTCTCGCTCATGCGGCGCCCACCCTCCAGTGAGTCTCTTATGGGAACTTACTTGTGCGATTGAGTTCCTATCCGGAACTGACCACATGGCGCAAGATGGTTTCCAGGACTGGACGCTGCATCCGGAGGACAGGAGACCCATGGTCAGGTCGGTGCCAGAGCGGGACGCCGCCTGTGCGATCGCGCAGGCGGCGGCGGTGGTCGGCGACTGGTGGAGCCTGCTCCTGGTGCGGGAGACCGCACGCGGGCACCACCGGTTCGACGCGCTCCAGGGGGAACTGGGGATCTCCCGCAAGGTGCTGACCGAGCGCCTTGCGCACCTGGTGGAGGCGGAGGTCCTGGAGAAGGTTCCGTATCAGAGCGGCCCGGTGCGGTACGAGTACCGACTGACGGAGAGCGGGCGGGGGCTGCTGCCCGTGCTGCTCTCGATGCAGGACTGGGCGGACCGCTGGCTGCTCGGCGACGGCTCGCTGAGCGGCACGGCCGACGAGGACAGTGCCGAGGCGCGGCGGGTGGCGGGCTTGGTGGGCGAGTGGCTGCCGCGCCTCGAACTGCCGGGGCACCGGGACGGTGAGCCGCTGGACCCGGTGGCCGAGGCTGCGGCCACCGTCCTGTTCTGCTACCCGGCGACCGGTCACCCCGGCCCGTTGCCGGACGGCTGGGCCGACATCCCGGGCGCCGTCGGCTGCACGCTGGAGAACCGGCTGTTCCGGGACGCGTACGACGACTTCCGCGCGGCGGGCGCCGAGGTACGCGGCGTGAGCACCCAACGCCCGGACGAGCAGCGGGGGTTCGCGGTCGAGGAGGGCATCCCCTTCACCCTGCTCTCGGACGTCGACCTGCGCCTCGCCGCCGCTCTGCGGCTACCGGTGTTCCGCGCCGGGCAGGCACTGCGGCTGAAGCGGGCGGTGCTGGTCGTGGACCGCGAACGCGTGGTGCGCCAGGCGCGCTTCCCGGTGACGGACATCCCGGGGGCAGTGCGCGAGGCGCTGGCGGTGGTACGGCGGGTGGCGGCGGAGAGATGACGGGTGCGGGCGCGGGGACGGCCGGGACGATCCCTCGGACAGGGCAGAGCGGCGCTCCGTACGAGGAACGACTGACCCGCCGGACACGGCCTGGTCCGTCGGCCCGGGGGCCCGGCCCGAGGGGCCCGCGTCAGGCCGCCAACGGCACGGCCCCCGCCTCCTCCGTGTCCCGCCGCCTGATCACCAGCGCCATCAGCGCCGCCACCGCGCACAGTCCGCCCGAGGCGTACCAGACCACGTCGTACGAGCCGAAGGCGTCCCGCGCGACGCCGCCGAGGAAGGCGACCAGGCCGGCGCCCACCTGGTGGGAGGCGAGCACCCAGCCGAAGACGATCGCGCTGTCGGCGCCGTACTGCTCTCGGCACAGCGCGATGGTCGGCGGCACGGTCGCGACCCAGTCCAGTCCGTAGAAGACGATGAAGAGCACCATCGGCGGGTGAACGTGATCGGACATCAGCATCGGCAGGAACATCAGGGACAGGCCGCGCAGCGCGTAATAGACGGCCAGGAGCCGCCGCGCGTCGAACCGGTCGGTGAACCAGCCGGAGGCGATGGTGCCGATGATGTCGAAGACCCCGACGACCGCGAGCAGCCCGGCCGCGGCCGTGACCGCCATCCCATGGTCGTGCGCGGCGGGCACGAAGTGCGTCTTGACCAGTCCGTTGGTGGTCGCGCCGCAGATGGCGAAGGTGCCGGCCAGCAGCCAGAAGGTGCCGGTCCGGGAGGCCTCCACGAGCGCGCGCACGGCACGCCTGGCGGCACCGCGGCGAGGCTCGGGACGCAGCTCGGGCGGGCCCTCGGCGCCGTAGGCCGCCAGCCCCACGTCCACCGGGTAGTCGCGCATGAGCAGCCAGACGAAGGGCACGACGGCGAGCGCGGCCAGTGCCACGGTGACAGCGGCCGGGCGCCAGTCGTGGTGGTCGACGATCCAGGAGAGCGACGGCAGGAAGATCAGCTGTCCGGAGGCGCCCGCCGCGGTGAGGACGCCGGTGACCAGGCCGCGCCGTTTGACGAACCACCGGTCGCTGACCGTCGCGGCGAAGGCGAGCGCCATGGAGCCGCTGCCCAGGCCCACGAGCACGCCCCAGCACAGGACCAGCTGCCAGCTCTCTGTCATGAAGACGGTGAGGACCGCGCCCGTGGCGATGACCGTGAGCGCGCAGGCGACGACCTTGCGGATGCCGAAGCGATCCATGAGCGCGGCGGCGAACGGCGCGGTGAGCCCGTAGAGAGCGAGGTTCACGGAGACCGCGAACCCGATGGTGCCGCGGGACCAGTCGAACTCCTCGTGCAACGGCTCGATGAGCAGGCCCGGCAGCGACGCGAATCCGGCCGCGCCGATGATCGTCACGAAGGCGACGGCCGCCACCCACCAGGCTCGGTGCAACGGCCGTATGCGGCGTCGGCGCGCCTTGCGGGAGCCGGGTCCGGGCGTGCGGTCACGCCGTTCGGGATGCGGGGCTGTCTGCGTCACCGACCCAGGATCGGGAATGGTCCCGTCCCGGACGAGTGGCCGGTGGGACAGCATTCATCAGGATCGGGCCATGGCGGAGGTACGCTGGGCGGCCCTGACGAGCCGGAGGGACCGTATGCCGCTGGACGACGCGACCACAGGCGGCCCGCACCGGGTCGCCGTCCTCGTACTGCCGGGAGTCATACCGTTCGAGCTCGGCATCCCGTACCGCATCTTCGGCAAGGCCCGCTCGCCCGAGGGCACACGGCTCTACGAGGTGGTCACCTGCACGCCGGAGCCCGGACCGGTGCCGACGGACGCCGATTTCACGATCATGGTCGAACGGGGTCCCGAGGCGCTCGCGGACGCGCACACCGTCGTGGTCCCCGCCTCCTACGCGCTCGGTCCCGTGTACCGCGAGGGGCGGCTGACCGAGCCGCTGGCCGGCGCGTTCGCGAGGATCCGGCCCGGCACGCGCATGATGTCGATCTGTACGGGAAGTTACGTACTGGCCGCCGCCGGGCTGCTCGACGGCCGCCCCGCCACCACCCATTGGCACAGCGCCGACCATTTCCAGCAGCTCTTCCCCTCGGTCAAGGTCGACCCTGATGTCCTGTTCGTCGACGACGGCGACGTGCTGACCTCCGCCGGGGTCGCCTCGGGCGTCGACCTGTGCCTGCACGTGGTGCGCCGCGACCACGGCGCGGCTGTCGCCAACGAGGTCGCGCGGCGCAGCGTGGTGCCGCCGCACCGCGACGGCGGCCAGGCGCAGTACATCGAGCGCCCCGTCCCGGAACTCCAGCTGGCGACCACGACGTCGGCGCGCGCCTGGGCGTTGGAGCGGCTGGACCGGCCGATCTCCCTGCGCGAGCTGGCCGAGCAGGAGGCGATGAGCGTGCGGACGTTCACCCGCCGGTTCCGTGAGGAGGTGGGGGTCAGCCCTGGCCAGTGGTTGGTGCGGCAGCGGGTGGAGCGTGCGCGGCATCTGCTGGAGTCGACCGACCTGTCGGTGGACCAGGTGGCGCGGGACGCCGGTTTCGGTACGGCGGCGTCGATGCGGCACCACCTGCAGACGGCACTCGGGGTCTCCCCGACCGCCTACCGTCGGACGTTCCGTTCCGCGGTCAGAAGGTGAGGACCGCGCGCAGCACCCGTCCGTCGCGCAGGTCCTGTACCGCTTTCGCGAAGTCCGCCACCGGATGGGTGGCGGTGACGAGTTCGTCGAGCAGCAGTCGGCCGTCGCGGTAGAGGTCGGCGTACAGCGCGATGTCGTGCTGCGGACGGGAGGATCCGTACCGGCAGCCAAGAATCGACTTGTCGAGAAAGAGGGACGTGGCGGGGAACGATGCCTCGGCGGTGCCCGCCGGGACGCCGAGCAGCACCGCCTGGCCATGCCGGTCGAGCAGGTCGACGGCCTGCCGGATGAGCCGGGTGCTGCCGACGCACTCGAAGACGTGGTCGGCCCCGGTCGGCAGGATTCGGCGGACGGCGGCGGAGGGGTCGGGCTCGGCAGAGGCGTCGATGAAGTGCGTGGCGCCGAAGCGGCGGGCCGGCTCCGCCTTGGCGGGGTTGGTGTCGACGGCCACGACGGTCAGGGCGCCGGCGATCCGGGCTCCTTGCAGCACGTTCAGTCCGATGCCGCCGACGCCGAGGACGACGACGGTGTCGCCGCGGTCGACGCGGGCGCGGTTGAGGACGGCCCCGACGCCGGTGAGTACGCCGCAGCCGAGGAGGGCGGCCGAGGCCAGGGGGACGCCCGTGGGGATCCGCACCGCCTGGACGGCCTTGACGAGGGTGCGTTCGGCGAAGGCGGAGGTGGCGGCGAACGCGTACAGCGGCTCCCCGCGCCGGGTGAACGGCCGGCCGGGTCTGCCGATGGCGGACCTGCACATGGTGGGGCGGCCGCGGTCGCAGTCGGCGCACGTGCCGCAGTTGGCGAGGGTGGAGAGCGCGACGTGGTCGCCGGGGGCGACGTGGGTGACGCCGGGGCCGGTCGCCTCGACCACGCCCGCACCCTCGTGGCCGAGGACGACGGGGGTGGGGAAGGGGATCGTGCCGTCGAGCACCGACAGGTCGCTGTGGCACAGTCCGGCGGCGGCCACGGCCACCAGGACCTCGCCGGGGCCGGGGGCGCGCACCTCCAGGTCATCGGCGACCTGGGATGCTCTGCCGTCGAAGACGACGCCTCTCATCGCCTTTCTCCTCTCTCCTGCCGGCGGGGCGGTACGGGGGCCGATCCGGGGCGGCGCCGGTGCGGGCCGGTCAGGACGTCCAGACGACCGATTGGAGTTCGGAGTAGGCGTGCAGCCCGAACGATCCGCCGTCCCGGCCGACTCCGCTGTCCTTGAAGCCGCCGAAGGGCGTCTCGGGGTGGCGCTGCACGGTGTTGATGCCGACGTTGCCGCTGCGCAGCCGGGCGGCGAGCGCCCAGGCGCGGCCGGTGTCGGCGGTGAAGAGGTAGTCGTAGAGGCCGTATGGGGTGCCGTTGGCGATCCGGACCGCTTCGTCCTCGTCGTCGAAGGGAAGGGCGACGACGACGGGTCCGAAGACCTCCTCCTGCGCGACGGTCATCGCCGGGTCGGCGTCGGTGATGAGGGTCGGCGCGGCGTAGAACCCGGACGTGACGTCGGGGCGGTGGCCGCCGGCGGCGATGCGCGCGCCCTGCTCGCGGGCTTCCGCGACATAGCCTTCGACGCGGTCGCGCTGTGCGGCGGAGATCAGCGGGCCGACGATCGTGGAGTTATCCACAGGGTCCCCGATTGTCAGTGACGCAGCGTAATCTCGGAGATCGGTGACGACCCGCTCGTACAGCGATCGATGGACGAGCACACGGGTCGGTGCCGTGCAGATCTGTCCGCTGTGGAAGGACCAGACCGAACCGACCCCCACGACCGCCGACCTGAGCACCGTGTCGTCGGCGTCTCGCAGGACGATGGCCGCGCCCTTGCCGCCCAGTTCCATCAGGGTGCGTTTCATCGACCGCCCCGCGGTCTCGGCGATCCGCTTTCCCACGGCGGTGGATCCGGTGAAGCTCACCAGGTCGGTGTCCGGGTGCGCGACGAGCGCCGCGCCCGCGTCCGGGCCCGGTCCGGTGATCACGTTGAAGGCGCCGTCGGGCAGCCCGGCCTCCTTGAGGATCGGGCCGAGTTCCAGGCACGCCAGGGGGTCCTGCGGGGCGGGCTTGGCCACGACGGTGTTGCCCATGGCGAGGGCGGGCGCGGCCTTGCCGACGAGGTTGACGAGCGGGAAGTTGTAGGAGGTGATGCAGACGACGACACCGATCGGGCGGCGGGCGGCGGCCGCGCCGATCAGCCCACCGGGGGCGAGCGGGGTGGCGCCCACCGGCTGCGGGGCGAGTGGCACGGTGGCGGGTTCGGCGGCGCCGCGCGCGTAGCGGCGGAAGCGGTCGACGGCGGTGGGCAGTTGCATGCGGGCCGTCAGCCGCAGTGTCGCGCCGGTCTCGGCCTGGAGCAGCGGCACCAGCTCGGGGGCGCGCTCGGTCAGCAGGGTGGCGGCACGATCGAGTACGGCGGCGCGCTCACGGGGGTCGGTGCGCGACCAGAGAGGGAAGGCGGTGCGGGCGGCGTCCACGGCCGCCGCGACCTCGGCCGGGGCGGCGTCGGGGGCGTGGCCGACCGGCTGCTCGGTGGCGGGGTTGACGACCGGGTAGTGGCCTCGGGCGGGGGTGTGCCAGGAGCCGTTGATCCACAGGCGGTAGGTCCTGGTCATGCCGGTGAGCCCTTCTGGTGCGCGGTCGGCGAACGGGGCGGGGCCACGGGCGGCGGCCCTGGCCGGTGCGCGGCGGGGCGGGGCTCCTTGGGCAGGTGCAGCGCGCGCTCGGCGATGACGGAGCGCTGGATCTCGTCCGAGCCGCCGTAGATGGTGTCGGCGCGGCTGAAGAGGAACAGCCGCTGGAGGGAGTCGAGTTCATAGGTCCCGTCATCGGCCCAGTCCGCCGGGCCGAGGGCCGCCGCGGCGCCGCGCACCTGCACCGCCAGTTCGCCGAGCCGCCGGTGCCAGCCGCTCCACAGCAGCTTGGCGACGCTGGGCGCGCCCTGGTCACCGGTGGCGCCGAGGGTGCGCAGGGCGTTCCAGCGCAGGGTCTGCAGCTCGGCCCACTGCCGCACGAGCCGGTCCCGCAGCACCGGGTCGCCCGCGGTGCCGGTCCGCAGGGCCAGCCGCACGACCTGGCCCAGCTCTTCGGCGAAGCCGATCTGCTGGGCGAGCGTGGAGACTCCGCGCTCCATCGCGAGCAGGCCCATGGCGACGCGCCAGCCGTGGCCCGCGCCGCCGACGAGGTGGTCGGCGCGGGCGGCCGCGCCGTCGAAGAACACCTCGTTGAACTCAGCCGTTCCGGTCAGCTGCCGGATCGGTCGGATCTCGATGCGACCTGGCTGGTCCATCGGCACAAGCAGGAAGGAGAGTCCCTGATGGCGCCTGGAGTCGGGTTCGGTACGCGCCAGGACGAAACACCAGTCGGCCTCGCCCGCCAGCGAGGTCCAGATCTTCTGTCCGGTGACACGGTAGCCGCCGTCGGCGGGGTCGCGGACGGCGGTGGTGCGCAGCGCGGCGAGGTCGGAACCGGCTTCCGGCTCGCTGTAGCCCTGGCACCACAGTTCCTCGCCGCGCGCCACGGGCGGCAGGAAGCGGGCGCGTTGGGCCTCGTCGCCGAAGGCGAGCAGGGTGGGGGCGAGGAGGTTCTCGCCGATGTGGCCGAGCCGGGCGGGGGCCTGGGCACGGGCGTACTCCTCGGCCCAGACGACCTGTTGGGTCAGGGTGGCGGCCCGGTTGCCGTAGCCGCCGTGGGCGCGGTCCCAGCCGAGGCCGATCCAGCCGGCGGCACCCAGCTGCCGCTCCCAGGCCCGGCGGCCCTGGGGGGTCGCCTCACCGGGGCGGTGTTCGGCCAGCCAGCTGCGGGCCTCGTGGCGGAACCGCTCGTCCTCCGGGCCGAATGCGAAGTCCACGACGTCTCCTCTCGCGCTGCCTCAGCTGCCGTGCGCGCCATCGGCGGGCCGGCTCGGGTCCTACGCGTTGGGGCGCTGTCCTGTCGCCGCGGCGGCGGCCATCGCGTCGAGGCGGGCCAGCATCGGCATGGGGTCGGTGCCGACCGTGCCCGGCAGGAAGTCGGCGATCTTCTCCGGGGTCCAGGTGCCGTCCGCGTATCCGGCGCGCAGTTCGCGCGGCTGCGCCCAGACCGCGATCTTGGGTCCGGCGACCGTGTAGACCTGACCGGTGATGTCCTCCGATCGGGCGCGGTCGCTGAGCAGGTAGACCACCAGGGGCGCCACGTCCTCCGGTTCGCCGATCTCCTTGAGCTCCATGGGGACTCCGGCCGACATCCGGGTACGGGCCACGGGGGCGACGCAGTTCGCCGTCACCCCGTACTTGTACAGCCCCAGGGCGGCGCTGCGGACCAGCGAGATGACGCCGCCCTTGGCGGCGGCGTAGTTGGCCTGGGCCACGCTGCCCTGGTGGTTGCCGCTGGTGAAGCCGATGAGGGTGCCGGACCGCTGGCGGCGCATCGCGGCGGCCGCGGCGCGGAAGACGGTGAAGGTGCCTTTCAGGTGGGTGGCGACGACCGGGTCCCACTCCTCCTCGGTCATGTTGAACAGCATCCGCTCGCGCAGGATGCCGGCCGCGCACACCACACCGTCGATGCGGCCGAACCGGTCCCGTGCCGTCGACACGACACGCTCGCCGCCCGCCATGGTCGACACGTCGTCCGCGACGGCCGCGGCCTCGCCGCCCGCCGACTCGATCTGCTGAACCACCGATGCCGCGATCTCACTGGCGGGTTCGCCGCCGTGGACGGCGACGCCGTAGTCGTTGACGACGACCTTCGCGCCCTCGGCCGCGCAGGCGAGCGCGACGGCCCGCCCGATGCCGCGCCCCGCCCCGGTGACGGCGACCACCTTGCCTGCCAAGAAGCTGCCCACGTCCCGTCCCCTCCCGGAGTATCTGACGGTCCGTTAGATTTTTGGGCAGACCGAGGGCGAGCACAAGCCCCCGGCCGCCTCCGAAACCCGAACGCCGGGGCGGGGAAGCGGGAATCCGAACCGAAGCGAGGAGGCTCCATGTCACTGCCGCCCGCGTTCCACGACATCGCCGAGCGCGTCAACAACTGGGGCCGCTGGGGAGAGGACGACGAGATCGGCACCCTCAACCTGATCACCGACGCCACGGTCCGGGCGGCCGCCGCGACGGTGACCCGCGGGCATCGCGTCCCGCTCGCCGTTCCGCTCCGGCACGACGGCATCCAGACCGGCATGATCCCCGGCCGGGTCAACCCCCTGCACACCATGATCGCGGTCAACACCGAGCTCTTCGGCCCCGACACGGTGGCCACCAGCGACGACACGGTGACGATGGGGCTGCAGGCCGGCACCCACTGGGACGGCCTCACGCACGTCTCGCACTCGGGGAAGATCTACAACGGCCGCCCCGCGACCTCCGTCACCGCCCATGGCCGCGCCGCGTTCAGCGGGATCGAGACCGCCCGGCACGTCGTCGCGCGCGGCGTCCTGCTGGATGTGGCCCGCGCCCGCGGCGAGAGCCGCCTGCCGGGCGGGCATGCCGTCACCCCCGAGGACCTCGCGGCGGCCGAGGAACTGGCCGGGGCGCGGGTCCGCTCCGGTGACATCGTGCTCGTGCGGACCGGGCAGATCCAGCGGTATCTGGAGGGCGACCGGGAGGCGTACGCGTTCCCCTCCCCCGGCCTGTCGATCCGCACCCCGGAGTGGTTCCATGCCCGGGACGTGGCGGCCGTGGCCAACGACACGCTCACCTTCGAGATCTTCCCGCCGGAGATCGAGGGGCTGTGGCTGGGCGTGCACGCGCTTCATCTCGTGGAGATGGGGATGCCGCAGGGGCAGAACTGGAACCTGGAGGAGCTGTCGGAGGCGTGTGCCGCCGAGCGGCGCTACACGTTCCTGCTGTCCGCCACGCCCGAGCCGTTCACCGGAGGGGCGGGGGCCCCGGTGGCCCCCGTCGCGGTCCTGTGACCCCGGCACGCGGCAGGGGCGGTGTCCGCCCGAGGGGGCAGGCGGGTCGGTCGGGCGGCGGCACGCCGATGCGCGCCCCGAGCACGGCATGGCGCGCCGCCGCCCGATCCCGACGCCGATGCCCTGGATCCGCGTCGGGCCGCGACCCGCACTCGCCGAGGAACAGCCCTGCCGGACATGGGACCGCAGGGACCTCGGCGTCCCCTCGCGACGAATCGCTGCGTCCTAGAGTGATCAGACGTGCACCGCACGTCAACACCTGGTCTGGACTTGCCTGCTCAGACGTGGTTCGCCGCGGGGTAGGACGGCTCGTAGGCGCCCGCCGCCAGCAGCGGTTCGCTGCGGTCGATCTCGCACCAGATGCGCTTGCCGGTGCCCTCGCGCTGCCAGCCCCAGCGGTCGGCCAGCCCGTCGACCAGTTCCAGCCCGCGCCCGTTGGTGGCGGCCTCGTCGGCGTGCCGCTGCCGGGGCGCGCGTGCGCTGACGTCCGCGACCTCGACCCGGACCGTGCAGGCCGGCACCTCGGCTCCGGCGGCGGCTCCGGCGGAAAGGGGCCGCACGCTCGGGGGCGGCTCGGGCAGCAGCATCCGCAGCACGGCGGGGCAGCCCGTATGCACGACAGCGTTGGTGACCAGCTCGGAAATCAACAGGATGAGCGTTTCAGCGAGCGGCTCGTCCGCGCCTATCCCGGACCCGGCGAGCCGCGAACGGGCCCACCGCCGGGCACGCCCCACCTCCGCGGGGTCGGGCCGGACCTCCAACTGCACCTGAAGCACCTGCACCGTTCACACCATCCGAACCGGCGGACACATCGCCTCGCGCCTCGAAAGGATCACGGACCGTGACTCCCTTCCGGGACAGCATGGTTGACGTACAGTCACCCCAACAAGCGCTTCGGGCATATACCAGCGCTTAGGAGTACGGGCACCGAAGACTGTGCGACGCGCACCGCGGGGAGTCGAACAGCGGGGCACCGCACCCTTCCACCCCGCGCGAGCGGGGCGCATTCGATATCCCGGCGCGACCGCAACGGCCACTCCGGGATCACTGCGCCTCGGAACCACTCGCACCCAACGGAGGGTACCCGAGGCCACCCCCGACTCCCCCCTGTAACGAGTCACACCTAGGACACAACGCGATATCAACGCTCGGTGACCTGGCGGGTCCGAGAGCATCCCGTAAGAAACGGACACCACCGATGCCACCCCACCACCACAACATTTACGTCACTTGCCGACAAATCCGACATCTTGCTCTGCCAAGAGTGCTGCGGCGAGGTGCTCTTCGGCCTCGGCCGCCGTCCCCCACAGCTCAGCCCGAACCCACGCCCGCTTGAGGTGCAGATGGACATCCGATTCCCAGGTGAAACCCATGCCGCCGTAGATCTGAAGACAGTCACGCGCGTTACGGACCGCGGCCTCGTCGGCGAGCAGTCCGGCCGCGGCGATCTCCGTCGGCGCGTCCAGGACGGCGGCGGCGTACACCGCGGCCCTGGCGACCTCCACGCGTACGAGCATCTCCGCGCACAGGTGCTGGACGGCTTGGAAGGAGCCGATCGGCCGGCCGAACTGGGTGCGCCGCCGCGCGTGCTCCACCGCCGTCTCGACGGTACGGGCGGCACTGCCGAGCTGTTGGGCGGCGCTGAGCAGCTTGGCCTCCGCGCGAAACCGCCTGGCCGCGGCTCCGGGGTCGGCGGCCGCCCCGGTCTCCTCCGGCCCGCGCGCCGCGGAGGGCTGCGGGGCGGAGAAGGCGGCAGCCGGTGGGAGGGAGCGGAGCGGCACCACGTCCAACGCGGTGCCGGGATCCACGGACCGTACGGACCGCGCCGCGCTTCGCACGACGGACGCGGGCAGTGTCCGCGTGCTCGCGCCGTCCACGGCCATGACGACGTCGGCGACGTCCAGATGCGCCACGAGCACCTCCCGGTCCGGATCGCCGCGCGCCTGCCCCAGGTCCATCGCCGTGACCGGCGTGTCGCCCTCGGCCGCGCCCGGCACGCCGCCGGCCGCCAGATGCGTCGCCACCAGCGGGCCGGGGAGCAGGGACCTTCCCGCCTCCTCGAAGACCAGCGCCGCCTCGGGCAGCCCCAGCCCGACGCCACCGTCGGCTTCGGGCAGCCGCAGGGCGAAGAACCCCGCCGCGCCCAGCTCCCGCCACACCGCGCGGACGGTTCCCTCGCCGCCCCGCGCCGGCGGCCCGGACGGCTCCCGCGCGGCGGACGCGGTGTGCCGGGCCAGCAGTTCGCGCATGCCCGCGCGCAGCGCCCGCTGGTCCTCGTCGAGCCGGAAGTCCACGGCGGCTCACCGCCCCTTCGGCAGGCCGAGGATGCGCTCGGCCACGATGTTCCGCTGGATCTGCGTCGTGCCCGCGGCGATGGTGTACGACAGCGACGACAGCCGGTCCGCGGTCCACGGGTGGTCCGCGTCCAGCGCCTGGGGGCCCAGCACCGCGGCCGCCGCGTCGTACAGCTCCTGCCGCACCTGGGCGTAGCGCAGTTTGAACACCGAGCCGCCGACCCCCGGCACGCCGCCGCCGGAGTGCTGGGCCTCGCTCACGTTCCACTGGGTCAGCCGCCACAGCGCGGTGAAGTCGGCCGCCAGCCGGCCCAGTCGCCGCCGGAGGACCGGGTCGTCCCACCGGCCGTTCGCCCGGGCGGTCCGCGCGAGCTCGCCCAGGACCCGCCGGCAGGCCACCACCTCGCCGACGAAGGCGGTGCCGCGCTCGAAGGACAGCGTCACCATGGTGACGCGCCAGCCGTCGTTCTCCGCGCCGACCCGGTTGGCGACGGGCACCGGCACCTCGTCCAGGAACACCTCGGCGAACTCCGCGGTCCCGGCGAGCGTGCGCAGCGGCCGTACCGTCACGCCGGGCGCGTCCATCGGCAGGGCGAGCCAGCTGATCCCCCGGTGCTTCGGGGCGTCGGCGTCGGTGCGGACCAGCAGTTCGCACCAGTCGGCGACCTCCGCGTGCGAGGTCCAGATCTTGCTGCCCGTCACCAGGTAGTGGTCGCCGTCGCGCACCGCCCGGGTCCGCAGGGCCGCCAGGTCGGATCCGGCCTCCGGTTCGGAGAAGCCCTGGCACCACACCTGCTCGCCGCGCAGGATCGGCGGCAGCCAGCGCGCGCGCTGCCCGGCCGTCCCCTCGGCGATGATGGTGGGCCCGGCGTGCAGCAGGCCGACGAAACCGGCGCCGACATAGGGCGCGCCCGCACGCTCGGTCTCCTCCAGGAAGATCAGGTGCTGGGTGGGGGTCGCGCCCTGCCCGCCCGCCTCGGCGGGCCAGTGGAGTCCGGCGTATCCCGCGTCGTACAGCATGCGCTGCCAGCCGCAGTCGTAACGCCGGCGCGCCGGCCAGTCCTCGGGCGCGGGCTTGGGCGGCAGCGTGGGGAGCACCGTACGCAGCCAGCGCCGCAGGCCCGCCCGGAACTCCTCCTCCGCTTCGGTGTACGCCAGGTCCATCAGCGGTCGGCGTCCAGGTTCAGGTCCAGGTCCAGGTCCAGCATCCGGATCGCGTTGCCTCGCATCAGCTTGTGGACCGTCTCGTCGTCCAGATCCCGTACGTGGTCCAGCGCGACCCGCTCGGTCTCGGGGAACGTGGAGTCGACATGCGGGTAGTCGGTCTCGAAGGTGGCGTTGTCGACGCCGACCGTGTCGAGCGCTTCGATGCCGTGCTTGTCGCGGAAGAAGCAGCAGTAGATCTGCCGGTAGTAGTAGGTGGAAGGGGGTTCGGGGATCAGGTCGCGGACACCGCCCCACGCGCGGTGCTCCTCCCACACGTCGTCGGCGCGCTCCAGGGCGTACGGGATCCAGCCCATCTGCCCTTCGGCATAAGCGAGCTTGAGCCGGGGGAAGCGGACCAGGACGCCGCTGAAGAGGAAGTCCGTCATCGAGGCCATGGCGTTGTTGAAGCTGAGCGTGGCCTGTACGGCGGGCGGCGCGTCCGGGGACGCGGCGGGCATCTGCGAGGAGGACCCGATGTGCATGCACACGACCGTCCCCGTCGCCTCGCACTCGGCGAAGAACGGGTCCCAGTAGCCGCTGTGGATGCTCGGCAGGCCCAGGCACGTCGGTATCTCGCTGAAGGTCACCGCCCGCACGCCGCGAGCGGCGTTCCTCCGGATCTCCGCGACCGCGAGGTCGATGTCCCACAGCGGGATCAGGCACAGCGGAATCAGCCGGCCCCCGCTGTCGCCGCACCACTCCTCCACCATCCAGTCGTTGTACGCCCGCACACAGGCGAGGCCGACCTCCTTGTCGCGGGCCTCGGCGAACGTCTGCCCGCAAAAGCGCGGGAAGGTCGGGAAGCACAGCGACGCCTCGACATGGTTGAGGTCCATGTCCGCCAGCCGGGCCTTCGGATCCCAGCACCCCCGCCGCATCTCCTCACGGGTGATCCCCTCCAGGGTCATCTCGTCCCGGGAGAAGCCCACGGCCGCGATGATCCGCTTGTACGGGAACAGGTCGCCCTCGTACTCCCACCAGTCCGTGAGCGGACCGTCCGGGTCGGTCGTGATCCGGTACCGCCCGCCGACGTACGCCAGCTCCCCGATGCCCGCGGTCAGCGGGCGCGGGCCCCGGTCCCGGTACTTGGCCGGCAGCCAGGTCTCGAAGAGGTGCGCGGGCTCGATCACATGGTCGTCGACGCTCACGATGCGCGGCAGCGGCTGCTTCATCGCCCATCCCTTCGGCGGCTGCTCTTGGTCACCAGCACTGGCGGTCCGGCGATTCCGGACCCAGATTCTCTGACGGTTCGTCAGATTCTCTCGTTCGAGGCTAGCCCGCGACCCCTGGACCGACAAGGCGCGGAGCCCTACGCTTCCCCACCAAATCTGACGCAACGTCAGTTCACTGGAGGTCGGTATGCCCGACAGCACACGGGGACACGGCGCCGCGACCGCGCTCGACACTTCGGCGACCTTGTGGGAACTGCTGGAGCGCCGCGCCGAACGCACCCCGGACGCCCCCGCCCTGCTCCAGGCCGCCGAATCGGCCCGGCACGATCGGAGGGTGAGCTTCGGCGCCTTGCGCGTCCGCGCCGAGCGCACCGCCGCCGGGCTCGCCGCACTGGGCGTACGCCCCGGCAGCCGTGTCGCCTGGCAGTTGCCCACCCGTGTCGAGACGGTCGTGCTGTCGCTGGCCCTGGCGCGGCTCGGCGCCGTCCAGAGCCCGCTGATCCCGTCGTACCGCGAGCACGAGGCCGGATTCGCGCTGCGCGCCGCGCGGGCGGAGTTCGTCGCCGTCCCCGGCACCTGGCGCGGCTTCGACCACACCGCCATGGCCCACCGCCTCGCGGCCCGGCTGCCCACGCCGCCCCGCGTCTTCGCGGCGTACGACACGCTGCCCGAAGGCGACCCCGCGCTGCTGCCGCCGCCGCCCGCCGACGGCACGGCCGTGCGCTGGATCTACTGGACCTCCGGCACCACCGCCGACCCCAAGGGCGTGCTGCACACCGACCGGAGCCTCATCGCCGCCGGGTCCTGCCTGGCCCGTGCGCTGCGGCCGGGGCCGGACGACGTGGGGTCGATGGCGTTTCCGTACGCCCACGTCGCCGGGCCCGACTACACGGTGATGCTGCTGCTGTGCGGCTTCCCCGCCATGTTGCTGGAGCACTTCGCGCTGCCCGGCGCCCTCGCCGCGTACCGTCGGCACGGCGTCACGATCGCGGGCGGCAGCACGGCCTTCTACTCGATGTTCCTGGCCGAGCAGCGGAAGGCTCCGGGGCGCCCCCTCCTGCCCGCCCTGCGGCTGCTGGCGGGCGGCGGCGCCCCGAAGCCGCCCGAGCTGTACCACGAGGTGGTCCGCGAACTGGGGTGCGGGCTCACGCACGGCTACGGCATGACCGAGGCACCCATGATCACCATGGGGGCGCCGGACGACGCACCGGACCGGCTCGCCACCACCGAGGGACGGCCGCCCGCGGAGATGGAGATCCGGGTCACCGGCCGGGACGGCGCGGTCCTGCCCGCGGGCGAGGACGGGGAGATATGGCTGCGCGGGGAGGCCGTCTGCGCCGGATACCTCGATCCCGCACAGACCGCCGAGGCGTTCGACGCCGACGGCTTCCTGCGCACCGGGGACCTGGGGCATCTCACCGAGGACGGCTATCTCGTCCTGACCGGCCGGGCCAAGGACATCATCATCCGCAAGGGGAGAACATCTCGGCCAAGGAGATCGAGCAGCTGCTGTACGGGCATCCGGACGTGCGGGACGCCGCCGTCATAGGACTGCCGGACGCGGCCCGCGGCGAACTGGTCTGCGCCGTCGTCGAACAGCCCCCGGGCGCCGCGCCGCTCACCCTCGACGCCGTCACGACGTACCTGCGCGGGATGGGGCTGGCCGGGCACAAGATCCCGGAACGGCTGGAGGTGGTGGAGGGGCTACCGCGCAACGACACGTTGCGGAAGGTGCTCAAGTACAAGCTGCGGGAGCGGTTCGGGGGTGACGCGCGGGGCCGGGATGCGCCGCCCTCGGGCAGATGACCGGGTCGCGGTGGCGTCTTCGGCGCGTCAGTCGGCGGTGGTGGCGGCGTACGTGGCCGCCGCCTGCTCGGCGAAGCGTGCCACGGCGCGGTGTTCGTCGCTCGGGCCGATCACCTGGACGACGTGGTAGCGGCCGTTCAGCAGCATCGCGGCGTTGCGCGCGCAGACCTCGCGCCCGCCGCCGTCCCGCCACCGGAACTCGCCCTCGGCCATCGCCGTCTCCCCGACGTCGGTCCGGCGCAGCCCGGAGGCCGAGGCCCAGGAGGCGGCGCGGTAGGCGGCCAGTTCGGGCTCGTGGGACTGCTGGTACGCCATCGGGTCGGCGCCGAACTCGGCCGCCGCGTCCCGTCCGGGCACCACGATCAGCTCGAACGCGCCGCGCACGTAACGGATCTGACCGCGCTGGTTCTCGGGGCGGCGCTGCCACGTCTCGTGGACCGCGACCTGGAAGCCCGCGGGGTCCTTGCGGACGGCGAACCCCTCGGCCAGGTCGGCGCGCTGGGTGGACTGGGGTGACGTGGCGGCGCCTTCGCCGTTCGCGCCTCCCCCGCTCGCCGCGCGCCCCTCGTCCTTCGTGGAGCCGTCGCCCTTGGCGGAGGTCGAGGCCGACGCGCCCGCCGGACCCGTGTCCCGCCGTCCCTCGTCCTGCTCCGCCTTGGGCATGAACAGCATCGCGAAGGCCAGGCCGGCGACCAGCAGCAGAAGGATGGCCAGGAGCAGCACCCGGCCGAGGTTGCGCGGGCCGCGCTCCCGCCCCAGCCGGGGCTCGCGCGGACCGTGCGTCATACGAGGCTCACGGGGGCCGCGAGCCATACGGGCCTCACGGGGTTCGCGGTGGGCCCTGGTCGCGTCGTGCGCACGCTCATCACGCGGCGGCCGGGCGCGCTTGTGACGCCCGTGCGGGCCGACCGGTACGGCCGACCCCCGGCTCCTGCCCCAACCCCGGCCCCGGCCCCGGCCCCGGCGCACGAGCCAGCCGCGGCGGCGCACCACGGGCAGCCGCGCCGGGTCGGAAGGCCCGCTGGCGCCGGACGCCGGGACCACGACCGTACGGCTGCCGACGTCCGGCTCCGGCGCGGTACGGATCACGCCGCGCAGCCAGCCGCGCAGCGACTCGAAGTCGGGCCGCTCCGCCGGGTTCCGGCGCATCAGCGACTCGACGACGGGGCGCAGCACGCCGCATTCGTCGGCGTACGCGGGCGCGCGGGAACCCACCAGCCGCACCAGCTCCGCCGCGTTCTCCTCGGGGTACGGGGCATGGCCCTGGACCGCCCGGAAGAGCAGCGCACCGACCGCCCAGAGGTCGGCGGCGGGGCCGACGGGGGACACCGGCGCCCCGTCCGGGTACGGCGTACCGGCCTGCTCCGGCGCCCAGCGCTCGGTGACCGCGCCGATGACGACGATCCGCGCCTCCCGGGCCCGTTCCGCGGCCCGCGCGGCGGCCCGCTCGGCACCGGGCCCGTCCGCCGGCCCCTGGCTCACGCCCTCTTGGCCCGCTCTGCCGCCCGGCACCGCGTGACCGCCGTCCGCGGGACCACGCGCGCCACCCGGCCCGGCGCCGAGGCCAGCGCCCGCGCCGATGGCAGCGTCCGCGCCCGCGCCCGGGCCTATGGCAGCGTCGCGTGCCGCGTGTGAGTGCCGCGTCTCGTGTGACTCGCGTGGCGCGGGGACGCCGCCCGCCGGGCCCTGGTCGCGGTACAGCGGCCCGCGCGCGGCCCCGGCCGCGCCGACCACCCCGGCGCGGCCGGCGCTGCCGGCGCCCGCAGCGGGCTGGGGTCTCGTGGGAGACGGCGGGGAGAGCGGTTGCAGCGGCTCGGCCGGGCGCGGGTCGTACCCGCACAGGGCCTCTTGCGCCGCGCCCGCCGCCAGCCCCGTCAGCATGGCGCGGCCGTCATCGCAGATCAGGACCGTACGCGCGGTGATGTTGCGGTGGATCCAGCCGTGGGCGTGCAGGGCGCGCAGCGCGGTCAGGACATCCGCGGCGATCTCGGCGGCGCGGTGCGGGCTCAGCGGTCGCCCGGCGAGGAGCGCGGCGAGCGGGCGCCCGGCCACGAACTCGCTGACGATCCACAGGCTTCCGGCCTCCGCGAAGACGTGGAAGACCTGGTCGAGGCGCGGATGGTCGGGAATCGCGGCGGCGGCGGTCGCCGCGTCGATCGCCCGCCGTACCAACGGGTCGTCACTGCCGCGCGCCGCGCGGACGGTCCGCGGGGAGCGGCCGCCGCCGGGGCGCTCTCCCGGGTCGCCGACCACCTCCGCCTCGACGACCTCCGGCAGCGGGATCTGCCGGACCAGCACTTCCTGTCCGCTGTAGGTGTCAAACGCGCGTGTCTCGGCCGGTTCGTGCGGTTCGTGCGCGTCGGATGGCGGGAGCGGCAGCCGGTAGCGGTCCGCCAGTATCCGTCCCGCGTAGTCGTCCACGACGCCTCACCCTCGCGCTCCCCGGCAACCGCGTCAATTCCGGTCGATTTTCTGTCGATTGCGGTCTATTGCAGCCGAGTCTGGTTCAGTTCACGGCCTCTCACGATACGTGCCGAAGGCCGGGATGCCGAGTGGAGTGCCTGAGGACGCCGAGTGGAGTGCCCGAGGACACCGGGCGCAGTGTCCGGGGGCGTCGTGCGGAGTGCCCGAGGGCCCGCGCCGAGTGCTCGAGGGCGCCGCGTCGCGGGTCCGGCGGTTCCTAGTCCACCACCCGGAACGTACGGAACGCCGTCTTCTGGAGGGTCCGGCACTCCTCCTCGTCCCACTTGCCCCGTTCGCAGGTGATCATGATGGCGTAGCCGTGGTCGTCGTCCACCTTGAAGCCGCGGTTGAGCACCCGTACCGTCTCGCCGCGCTGCTCGCGCTCGAACCGCCAGTCGGCGACGGTGGGGTACTTCCGCCAGTCGAGCGGGGCGATCCCCAGGCCCCGGTACCCGGACATGGTGCTCTTGGCGCCCGGCTCGGCGGCGCGCCAGGCGGCGGCCGCGTCCGACTTCGGCCTGTCGTTGAAGTCGACCTGTATCCGGGGGAACTCGGCGTCGCCGCGGTAGATACGGCCCCCGCTGTAGCCCGGTATCCCGTGCCCGGACCAGCCCTTGGGCAGCGCCATCTCGAAGTGGTGCCGGTCGTCGGTGAGCCGCCGGTAGCCGTCCGGCAGCGCGCCCTTGCGGGCCGCGTCGTCCGCCTTGTCCTCTGCGTCGTCGCCCTCGTCGTCGTCCGCGCCCTGCTCGGCGCCGTCCGCTCCCGTGCCGCCCTGGCCCGATTCCTGTGGTGTACCCGACGTGCCCGGCCCAGCCGACGTACCGGTGTCCTTCTTGCCGTCCCCGTCGGTGCCGCCGGCCCCGGCCGAGGTGCCCGGGGAATCCTTCTTGCCGCTGTCTGCCTTGTCGTCGTTGCTCAGCGCGAACGCCAGCACCGTGCCGAGGACGGCGAGCGCCACCACGACCGCGACGATGACCAGCGTGCGGCGCGGCACCACGTCCGTGATCGAGGCGCGCGGCGGCGTGGGCGGGGCGCCCAGCAGGGTGGCGGACGCCGCCTTGGACTCCCTCGGCGGCTTGGGCTGCTTGGCCGGCTTGGGCTGCTTCGCCGGCTTCGGCGGATTGGCCTGCCGCTGCTGCTGGGGCGGCGCCTGCGCGGCCGCCGCGTTGCGGACCGACCGCAGGGCGCCGCGCACCCGATCGGCCGGTTCCGGTCCGGTGGGCGGCTGCGCGGGAGTGTGCGCGGGCGGGGGCGGCGCGGACGGCAGCGTCATGGTCCGCGTGGCCTCGGCGGCGAGAGGCGCGCCCGCCCCGTCCTCCGGAGCGGCCAGCGCCGCCTTCAGCAGCGCCCGCGCGCCCGCGTCGTCCAGCCGCCGCTCGGGGTCCTTGTTGAGCAGCCCGTAGATGACCTCTTCCAGCGCACCGGCGTTCTTCGGCCGGTCCAGGGGTTCGGTCATCACGGCGGTGAGCGTGGCGATGGCCGTGCTCTTGTCGTACGGAGGCACGCCCTCCACCGCCGCGTACAGCAGTCCGCCGAGCGACCACAGGTCGGCGGGCGGCCCCGGCTTGTGGCCGCGCGCCCGCTCCGGCGAGATGTAGGAGGGGGCGCCGACGAGCATGCCGGTGGAGGTGACCGACGGGTCGCCCTCGACCTGGGCGATGCCGAAGTCGGTGAGCACGACCCGGCCGTCGTCGGAGATCAGCACGTTGGACGGCTTCACGTCGCGGTGCAGGATGCCCTCGCGGTGCGCGGCGCGCAGCACGTCGAGGACGGCGAGGCCGACCTCGGCGGCCCGGTGCGGGGTCAGCGGGCCGTCGTCGCGCACGGCGTCGGCGAGCGAGCGGCCCTCGATCAGCTCCATGACGATCCACGGCCGGTCGTCCTCGTCGACCACGTCGTAGACCGTGACGGCGCCGTTGCTGCGGATCCGGGCGATGGCCTTGGCCTCGCGCAGCGTCCGCGTGATCAGCCGCCTCTTCTCGTCCTCGTCGACGCTGGACGGGAACCGCAGTTCCTTGACCGCGACCGTACGGCCCAGGGTCTCGTCCACGGCACGCCAGACCGTGCCCATGCCGCCCCGGCCGAGGACCTCTCCGAGCCGGTACCGCCCTGCGAGGAGGCGCCCGGTGGTGTCCTGCGTCTGCTCCGCCTCCGACATGCGACCCCTCTGAACTTCTGCGACCTGACCCACCCTGGCAGGGCGCCCATTGTCCCCCATCCGCGGACTGGTGGAAGTCCCGGGTCCGGAGGCGGTGGAGCGGGCACGGAAGGACCTGGCAGGATCGGGGAATTGGCCTCGGACGGAGAGACGGGGGTGGAGCGATGCCGGTCCGGTGCCGGTCGGCGCTCGCCGCCGTTCGGAGGAGGGTCCTGACGACGGCCCGGAGGACCGCCCGGACGGCGCTCCTGACGACGGCCCGGACGACAGCCGTGACGACAGCTCTGGCGACGGCCTTGACGGCGGCAATGGCCGCCGGGGCACTGGCCGGGTGCGGCGCCGGAGCCGGGCCTTCCGGCTCCAGTACACGGACGCTGCCGCACGGGAAGCGCGCCCCGGAGCCCGGCGGCGCGGACCTGTCCGGGCCGCTGCGGCGGCTGCTGACGGCGAGCCGGGCTCCGGGCGGCGCGGTGCTGGTACGGGCCGACGGCCGCACCCGTTACACGGCGGCCGGCACGTCGGACGTCCACACCGGGCGCGGCGTCCGGCGCGCGGACCGCTTCCGCGGCGGCAGCCTGACCAAGACGTTCGTGGCGACGGTCGTCCTCCAGCTCGCGGCGGAGGACCGGCTGGGACTGGACGACCGGGTGACACGCCATCTGCCGGGCGTGCTGGGCGGCGGTGGAGGCACGGAGGGCGCGGGCGGGCACGGGCTCGGGCGAAGCATCACGATTCGTCAGCTTCTCAACCACACCAGCGGGCTCTTCGACTACACCCGGGACCGAGCGCTGGCCCGAGAGCTGTTCGGGGAGGGCTTCGCCCGGCACCGGTTCGAGACCCGTACGCCGGAGGAACTGGTGCGGACCGCGCTCGCGCACCGGCCGGCCTTCGACCCGCCCGGCACCGGCTGGCGCTACTCCAACACCGACTACCTGGTGCTGGGCATGGTGATCGAGAAGGTCACCGGGCACGACTACGCGGACGAGGTCCGGCGCCGGATCATCAAGCCCCTCCGCTTGAAGGGCACATCCTTTCCCGGCACCCGCAGCACCCTGCCCGCACCGCACGGCCGCGCGTACACCACGGCCGCCGGCAGCGCGCCGCGCGACGTCACCGACCTGAACCCCTCCGCGGCGGGGGCGGCCGGCGAGGTGGTCTCCACGCTGGACGACCTGAGCCGGTTCTACGGCGCGCTGCTGGGCGGCGAGGTCCTCGGCGCGCGGCAGCTGAGACTGATGCTGGACACCACCGGCACATACGACCAGTACGGCATGGGGCTGTTCCCGATCCCCCTGGCCTGCGGAATCCTGTGGGGCCACAACGGCGTCATCAACGGCTCGTCCGCGCTCGTGGCGAGCAGCCGCACCGGCGGGCACGTGCTGGCCTACCACCTCAACACCGACGCGGCCGCGGGCCGCGATGCGGAAAGGGCACTCCTGCGCGCCGAGTTCTGCGGTCAGCCGAGGTCGACCGGCCCGTAGCGGGCGGCCGCCGCTCCGGTCATCAGGGCCCAGTAGCGGCAACCGGCCGAACCCGCCCGACCGGCCAGGCCAGACGAACCAGCCGAAGACGAACCGGCCGAGGACGAACCGGCCAAGGACGAACCCGCTAGACCGGCTGGATGTCCGGCGCGCCCAGGCGGGCCGCGTCCGCCGTCAGGTCGTCCGGCTGGCGCTGCGACTCGCGTTCGGCCTCCACCCGCTTCTCGTAGTGCTCGACCTCCCGCTCGACGCGGCCGCGGTCCCAACCCAGCACCGGCGCCATCAGCTCCGCCGCCTCGCGGGCGCAGCGCGTGCCGCGGTCGAAGGTTTCGATGGAGATCCGGGTGCGCCGGGTCAGTACGTCGTCCAGGTGGCGCGCGCCCTCGTGGGAGGCGGCGTAGACGACCTCGGCGCGCAGGTAGTCCTCCGCGCCGGTCAGGGGTTCGGCCAGCGCCGGATCGGCGGCGATCAGCGCCAGGATCTCCTCCGTCAGCGAGCCGTAGCGGCCCAGGAGGTGTTCGATCCGGGCGACGTGCAGGCCGGAGCGCTGCGCCAGCCGGGCCCGGGTGTTCCACAGCGCCCGGTAGCCCTCCGCGCCCGCCAGCGGCACCTCCTCCGTACAGCAGTCGGCGACCCGGCGGTCCAGGCCGTGCACCGCCTCGTCGACGGCGTCCTTGGCCATCACCCGGTACGTGGTGTACTTGCCGCCCGCGACCACCACCAGGCCGGGCGCCGGGTGCGCCACCGTGTGCTCGCGCGACAGCTTGCTGGTGGCGTCCGACTCCCCGGCGAGCAGCGGGCGCAGGCCCGCGTACACGCCCTCCACGTCCTCGCGGGTCAGCGGCACCGCCAGCACCGCGTTGACGTGGTCCAGCAGGTAGTCGATGTCGGCGCTGGAGGCGGCCGGGTGCGCCTTGTCCAGGTCCCAGCCGGTGTCGGTGGTGCCGACGATCCAGTGCCTGCCCCAGGGGATGACGAACAGCACGCTCTTCTCGGTGCGCAGGATCAGCCCGGTGGTGGAGTGGATGCGGTCCTTGGGGACGACGAGGTGGATGCCCTTGGAGGCCCGTACGTGGAACTGGCCGCGCTCGCCGATCATCGCCTGGGTGTCGTCGGTCCACACACCGGTGGCGTTGACCACCTGGCGGGCCCGGACCTCGAACTCGGCGCCCGCTTCCCCGGACGGTGCCTCCAGGTCGCGGACCCGCGCGCCGACCACCCGCTCCCCCTCGCGGAGGAAGCCGACGACGCGGGCCCGGTTGGCGACATCGGCGCCGTAGGAGGCGGCGGTGCGCACCAAGGTGGTGACGAAGCGGGCGTCGTCCATCTGCGCGTCGTAGTACTGGAGCGCCCCGACCAGGGCGTCCTTGCGCAGGCAGGGGGCGACGCGCAGCGCCCGCTTGCGGGTGAGGTGGCGGTGGACGGGCAGGCCGCGCCCGTGCCCGGAGGAGACCGACATGGCGTCGTACAGGGCCACGCCGGTGCCCGCGTACAGCCGCTCCCAGCCCAGGTGCCGGAGCGGGTAGAGGAAGGGCACCGGGCGGACCAGATGCGGGGCCAGCCGCTCCAACAGCAGCCCGCGCTCCTTGAGCGCCTCCCGTACGAGCGCGAAGTCCAGCATCTCCAGATAGCGCAGGCCGCCGTGGATCAGCTTGCTCGACCGGCTGGAGGTGCCCGCGGCCCAGTCCCGCGCCTCGACCAGGGCGGTCGCCAGCCCGCGGGTCGCGGCGTCCAGCGCGGTGCCCGCACCGACCACGCCGCCGCCGACGACCAGGACGTCCAGCTCCCGTTCGGCCATCCGGGTCAGTGCCGCGCCGCGCTCGGCCGGTCCCAGGGTCGGTGTCCTCACCGCTGCCTCCCGTAGTGATCGCGGTCACACCAGCTTCTCGTCGATTCTGGCGGCGCCCCGGACGGGCGGCCAGCCCGCGCGGGCGCGCGGTTGCGCCAAGTGCGGCCGACCCGCGCGGCCACCGCCACCGACACCTGCGCCGACCACCTGCGCCGACCACTCGTGCCAACCACCCGCGCCGACCACCCGCGCCGACCACTCGTGCCAACCACCTGTGCCGACGCGGACCACTCGACCCCGCGCCAATACGCGCGCCAACACCGACCACCAATACTGAATACGAGTCATATTTCCGCTTAGTCTTCATTTGCGCCATCCGGAATCGTCCCCGGGAAGGACGGCACGACGCCATGCCCGCAGATCTCGCCGTCATCGGACTCGGCCATCTCGGCCTGCCACTCGCCCAGGCCGCCACCGCCGTCGGCATCGCCACCGTCGGCTACGACACCGATCCGCACACCGTCGACGAACTCGAGGCGGGCCGGCCTCCGGTCGAGGGCTCGCTGTCCGCCGCCGACGTGCGCCGGATGCTCTCCGGCGGGTTCACGGCCAGCACCGACCCGGCCGAGCTGGGCCGGGTCCGTACCGCCGTGATCTGCGCCCCGACCCCGCTCGACCAGGACCGGGCGCCGGACCTCACCGCGGTCGGCGAGGCGGCCAGGACGCTGGCGACGCGGCTGCGCCCGCACACCACCGTCCTGCTGGAGTCGAGCGTGCACCCCGGCACGACCGAGGGGTTCGTGCGCGGCATCCTGGAGCAGGGCTCCGGGCTGAACGCCGGGCGCGACTTCCATCTGGCCTACTCCCCCACCCGCCTCGACCCGGGCAACCGCGCCTACGGCTTCGCCAACACCCCCAAGGTCATCGGCGGCCTCACCCCCGCGTGTACGGAGGCGGCCGCCGCCTTCTACGGGCGGTTCACCGAGAAGGTGGTCCGCGCCCGCGGCCCGCGCGAGGCGGAGGCCGTCAAGCTGCTGGAGACCAACTACCGGCACGTCAACATCGCGCTCGTCAACGAGATGGCGGTGTTCTGCCACGACTTCGGCATCGACCTGTGGGACGTCGTACGGTGCGCCGAGACCAAGCCGTTCGGCTTCCACGCCTTCCGGCCGGGACCGGGCGTCGGCGGCCACGGCGCCCCCATCGACCCCGGCCGCCAGCCGCACTCCGGCCGCGGCCTCGGCGACCCGCCGCGCATGGTGGAGCTGGCGCGGGAGATCAACGAGCGGATGCCGCGCTACGTCACCCAGCGCGCCGCGGCCCTGCTCAACGAACACGGCAAGTCGGCGCGCGGCGCGCGGGTACTGCTGCTCGGCGTCACCTACAAGGCGGACGTCGACGTGCAGGAGGGCTCACCCGCGAACGAGATCGCCCGCCGGCTGGCGGAACTGGGGGCGCTGCTCAGCTACCACGATCCGTACGTGCCGCGGTGGCGGGTACTCGGCCAGTCGGTGCCGCGCGCCGACGCGCCGTACGAGGCGGCGGCCGTGGCCGACCTGACGGTGCTGCTCCAGCAGCACCGGGCGTACGACCTGCAGGGGCTGGCGGTGAAGGCGCAGCTGCTGCTGGACACGCGGGGGGCGAGCCCGGCGGGCATGGCGCACCGGCTGTGAACGGCGGCCACGCTGCCACCCCGCTCCGTGAACGAGACCGCCCCGCTCCCGCCGGCTGGTGGCCGCAGCCATGCGGTTGCCGTGCGGTTGCCATGCCGCTGCCGTGCCGCTGCCGTGCCGTTGCCGTTGCCGGGTCCCCCGAACGGGTGTAAAATTCAGTGTCGGATGAATTAATCGGTATCGGCCATCAGTGAGGTGCCGCGAGGTGCCTCGGGCGAGGAGGTACCGCCATGGGCGCCACGGAATGGCTGAGCGATCTGCTGCTGTCCCTTCCGGGGTGGAGCGTGCTCGCTCTGGTGTTCCTCGTCCCCGCCCTGGAAGCCGCGGCCTTCCCCGGCGTCCTGATGCCCGGCCAGTCCACCGTCCTCATCGGCGGCGCCCTCGCCCAGCTGGGCCGCGCCCCGCTCGCCTCCGTCCTGCTCGCCGCCGCGCTGGGCGCGATCATCGGCCCGAGCATCGGCTACGGCATCGGCCGCAGATGGGGCCACCCCATGGCGGCGCGGCTGCCGCGGCGCCTGGTGGCACCGGAGGACGTCGCCCGCGTCGAGGCACTGGTGCGCAGGCTCAGCGGCCCCGCCCTGGTCGCCGCCCGGTTCGTCGCGCTGCTGCGCACCCTGGTGCCCGCCCTGAGCGGCGCGGCCCGCGTCCCGTACCGCCGCTTCCTGGTGTGGAACGCCGTCGGCGGGGTCGTCTGGGCCGTCGGCTGCGGGCTGGCCGGATTCCAGCTCGGTGGCAGCTGGGAGGCGGTGCGCTCCGGCACCACCACCGCCGCGTGGGCGGCGGGCGGCGCGCTGGTGCTCCTGATCCTGCTGACGGTCGCGCTCCGGCATCAGCGGTCGCGGCGTACCCAGCGAGCGGCTCGGGGATCCCGAGGCGGTGGGCCGCCCCGTCCGGTGGCCCGCCGCCGGGACGCACCCCCTTCCGCGAGCCGCTGCCCGGACATGCCGCGTTCGGCGACCCGCCGCCTGCGCACGCGCAGCTCGGCCGCCAGCCGTCGAGCCGTTCCCCGCTCCGCGGCCCGCCGCCGGCGCGCCCTGCCCAGCTGGAACACCACGGCCAGCACGATGAGCAGCACCCCGACCGCGACGATCGCGACGGCTCCGGAGTCGACCGCGCGGACATCGGCGGTGAACGAGATCGGCTTGCCCCAGCGCTTGCCGTCCGAGGCCGTGTAGAGCTGCGCGGTGAGCCGGACGGGGCCGTTGGCGTGCGCGCCCACCTCGACCCGTACGGTGCGGCTCGCCGCCCGTGACACCTGTACCGCCGGCGCCCCGTCGTGCACCGTCACCCGCTCCGGGTGACTGGACACCACCCGCACCTCGAGGTCGTCGACGGGCTGCTGGAGCCCGTTCTCGATGGTGACCGGGATGGTCGCGGAGTCCCCGGCCACCGTCACCGTCGACTTGGGCACGAGCCGCACCGACGCCGTCGACGCGGCCAGGAACCCGGTCAGGCCGCGCGCGTAGGCCCGGTTCCCGGCGTGCTTCCCGCGCCAGCCCGTCGACACCGCGCGCGCCAGGGCGGCCCGTACGGACGCGGTGGTGTGCGACGGGTCCGTCAGCACCTGGGCGAGCCGCCGCAGCCGCTGCCCGGACGCGGCCACCGCTGTCAGCCGCCCGGCCGGGGGCTCGGTGGCACGCAGCGCGGGCGGATACGCCGCGACCGCCGCGGGGCGAGCGGGGCCGGGCGCCGGATCCCGCAGCGCGGCGGCCAGCCCCACCGGCTCCAGCAGGCCGGCCTTCCCCGCGTCCGCCAGGGCACCGGACAGGGCGCGGGCGGCCGCGCCGGACATCCGGCGCGGCGGCACGACGACCAGACCGCGGGAGGCGTACGGGGCCTCCCGTACCGCGGTGAGGAACTCGGCGAGCAGCCGCTGCCGGGCCGTCGGCACCGCGTGCGGTGGCACCTCGGCGAGCAGGCCGGTGAGCGTGGTGTCGTAGGTGAGCGCGGTCAGCGCGGGACGCCCGAGTTCGCGCCCGGCGCCGACACCACCACCGCGCGAGTCGGTGGCGCGACGGGGGGTGGACCCGTCGCCGCGCGAGTCGGTCGCGCGACGGGGCGTGGACCCGTCGCCGCGCGAGTCGGTGGCACGACGGGCGGTGGACCCGTCGCCGCGCGAGGTGGACGTCCCGGCGCCCGCACCACCCCCCGCGCCGACACCCGCACCACCCCCCGCGCCGTCATCCAGCAACGTCACCGAGGCGTCGTCGGTGCGGTCGAAGCCGTCCGGCCCGCCGCTCAGCCCCTGTCCGGAGGCGAGCACCGACCGCAGGCCGAGCCGCCGCGCGAGCGCGGTCACCGAGGTGTCGAGCGCGCCGCCCTCCGGCCAGGCGAGGCCGCGGCGGGCATCGGTGCCGAGCGCCTCGTCGACGACCGCCTTGCCGTCGACGCCCCCCTGCTGCGCCAGATCGCCGCGCCGGTGGTGGGCGAGCGCGGCCAGATCGGGGTCCGCGTACGGAAGCGCGACGACCTCCCGCCCGTCCACCGCCTCCTCCAACGCCTCCAGCCAGCTCGCCGCCGCCTCCGCCCCGCCGCCCTCGACGCTGTCCCGGGGGTCGGTGGTGTCGGGGGTACGGGCGACCCGGTAGCCGTCCGCCATCGCCTCCGCCTGGACGATCAGATCCGGGTCGATCACCCAGGTGACCGGCCGACCGACTCCCGCCTCCACCATCTGCCGCAGTCGGCCGCCCGCGGCGAGGGAGTCCGCCAGGGCGTCGTCACGGAAGACCGGCCGCGCGCCGCCGCCCGTACCCAGGGTCAGCGCCTGCATGTGCGGGACATCGGTGAGCGGCCAGAGCACCGTGGTACGCAGCGGCTCGGCCCCCGTGTCCCGCGGATACCAGGAGAGAAACGTACGGCCCACGCCGCGCACGCTGCCGTCGCGATCGGTCACCGTCACGGCCAGGGCGTACGCGCCGGGCGCGCCGAGGCGGAGCTCGGAGACCGGCACGGTCAGCCGGAACCCGACCTCCGCCGCGGGCCGCAACCGCTCCCCGGGGACGGCATCCCCGCTGACCTCCGCCCCGTCCGCCCGCACCAGGGTGCTCCGCGCGGCCACGGCGGCAAGCCCACTGCGCGTCCCGACCGCCCCGTCCGAACCGGCCCGAAGCCCCACGCGGGCCCCGGCGACACCCTCGCGGGAGGTGTTGGTGAGAGTCCCACTGACGCTCACGACCTCGTCCCCCTCCCCCACCACGACGGGCGCGACGGCCCGGATGGCGACGCGTACGGGATACGGAGGCTCGTCGCGCGGCGCGGCGGCCGCCTGGGATCCGGCCCCGCCCGGAGACGCGTCCGACCGCGCGCCGGGGCCGGGGACGGGGACGGCCCCGCTCGCGTCGAGGGCGGGGGCGGGAGCGGCGCGACTCGCGTCGAGGGCGGGGGCGGGAGCGGCGCGACTCGCGTCGAGGGCGGGGGCGGGAGCGGCGCGACTCGCGTCGGGGGCGGGATCGGCCCCGCAGGCCAGGAGCGCGAGGGCAAGGGCGATGGCGACCACAAGGGCGATGGCGACCGCCCCGGCCCGCGCACACACCCCGACCCGCGCCATCGCTGTCCCCTCGGCCTCGGTCCTCCGCGGACGTCCCGCACGGAACCACCCGCGACCGTACGCAACGAGCATGGCCGACCGCTCGCCCCCAGAGCGCACCCACGAGGGCAAACACGCACGGCGTGTCGCCTCGGCACGCCTGCCGGTGGTCGGCTCAGACGAGGGCGCCGACGCGATGGGCGAAGCCGCGTACGCCGGGGAGGGCGCGATCGTGCCGCATCAGGCCGACAGCCATGGTGCGCACGGAGCCGCGGCGAGCCTCCTGCGGCGCGGCACGCTCGGCGGCCAGCAGAGCGCGCTTGAGGGCGTGGCACTCACTCTGTCCACACGTATCCGCGCAACCCTCGCCGAGCTGGAGAAGGTCAAGGACCAGATGGGCATCGATGCCAGGTTCAGCGAGGGTCACGCGCATCTGTCGGTCTTCCGCTTCGAGGACGACCCCAACGCCCCGGCCGCGAACAGTCTGGTCCCGGCCGCCTCCGCTGTCGTCGTCGACGCTGCCGGACGCATTCTCCTCCAGCGCAGGGCAGACAACGGAATGTGGGCACTGCCCGGAGGCGCGATGCACATCGGCGAATCGCTGTCGGACTGCGCGATCCGAGAGACCCGCGAAGAGACCGGGATCGACATCGAAGTAACCGGCATCGTCGGCACCTACACCAACCCCGGACACGTCTTCGCGTACGACGACGGCGAGGTACGTCAGGAGTTCTCCATCTGCTTCCTGGCGCGGCCAGTCGCCGGGGACCTGGCAGTCTCCGAGGAATCGACGCAGGTGCGCTGGTTCGCGCCCGAGGAAGTCGACGCGCTACCGATGGTCCCCAGCATCCGAAAGCGAGTGGACGACTGGCGATACGGCAACATGCCTGCCGCCCGATGAGCGGATACTCACCGCAGGCTGAAGTCCCCGGCGCCGGGCGGCTCCAGGGCCGGGCGCCATCCCCGACCCCGAGCCTGGGCCCGGGGCCGGGGATGGCGCCCGGAGCCTAGGACAGCAACAGCCAAGGGGCGGGCCGGGGCCACTGCGGGGCCCGGGCCAGGGGCGGCCCCGGCCCGGGGAGCAGCGGTTACAGACGTGCCGTGCCCGCCGCCATGCGCGGCTTCGCGTCGAGGACCGTGCGGAGCGCCGCGTAGTTCTCCACGCACCGGCCGGTGCCGACCGCCACGCAGTCCAACGGGGCGTCGGCGAGCAGTACGGGGATGTCCAGCTCTCGGCTGAGCCGGACGTCCATGCCGCGCAGCAGCGCTCCGCCGCCGGTCAGCACGATGCCGCGGTCCATGATGTCGCCGGCCAGCTCGGGCGGGGTCTCGTCCAGCGTCGAGCGGACGGCGTCGACGATCGCGTCGACCGGCTCGGCCAAGGCGTGCCGGACCTCGTCGGCGGTCAGTTCGAGCACCTTGGGCAGCCCGCTCACCTGATCACGACCGCGAACCGTGCAGCGCTCCGGCGGCAGCAGGCCCTGGGTCTGCTCCGGGTCGCCGTCCGGCTCCGGAAGGCTCACGTGCCGGGACTCGGGCTGCTGGGCCAGGCCGGCCCCGGCCCACGCCCCGCCGGGCGCGGCCGATCCGATGCGCATCTTGATCTCCTCGGCGGTGCGCTCCCCGATGGCCATGGCGTACTGCTTCTTCACGTACGCGATGATCGCGGCGTCCATCGCGTCGCCGGCGGTGCGGACCGAGCGCGCCGTGACGATCCCGCCGAGCGAGATGACCGCGACCTCGGCCGTGCCGCCGCCGATGTCCACGACCATGCTGCCGGTCGGCTCGCCGACCGGCAGCCCCGCACCGATCGCGGCCGCCATCGGCTCCTCGACGAGGTGCACCTGCCGCGCCCCGGCCTGCGAGGCGGCCTCGATGACCGCGCGCCGCTCGACGCCCGTGATGCCGGAGGGCACACAGACGACGACGCGGGGCCGGGCAAGCAGCCGACTGCCCGTCACCTTCTTGATGAAGTACCGCAGCATCCGCTCGGCGATCTCGAAGTCCGCTATCACTCCGTCCCGCAGTGGGCGGACCGCGACGATGTGCGAGGGGGTCCTGCCGATCGTCTCCTTCGCCTCCGAGCCGACCGACAACACACTTCCGTCGACCGCGTTGACCGCGACGACCGACGGCTCGTTGAGCACCACTCCCTTCCCCCGTACGTACACCAGCGTGTTCGCGGTGCCGAGGTCGATACCCATGTCCCGTCCGGTGAACGACTTACTTTGCGCCATAAGTTGAGATTATTGCTTATGCCCGGTTCCCCGTGGCGCGCCGCGTCCCCCGTTTCCGCCACGCCCTCACTCCAAAGGAGCGGCCGCTGCTACCGTGCGTTCCATGATCACGCCGATTGCCCGCCCAGGACGCTGCATCGCGGCGGACACTCCGACCGGGCACTTCAGGCTGGTTCTCGACTACTGGCACGAGGAGGTGTTGGGTAGGAACGATCCGGCGGTCTACACCGTTGCAGATGTGGAGAGTTACCTGGCGGCGAAGCGCGTCACCGAATAGGTCCACATAATCCCCATATAGAGGACGGGTTGTCTCCATCCGGTCCCAGCCGTGTCACGGACGTCAGACGCGGCTTGTCGGATTGTCATGCCCTGCTGTTAGTTTGAAGGTGCACTTTCCGCCGCACTCCAAGCAGCACCTGTCCCCGGAGCGCGGCCCATCACCTTCATCCCCGGGGGATTGTCATGAGCCAGAACTGGCAGCAGCCGCCTCAGCAGCCGGGCGGATACGGCTACCCGCAGCAGCCCCAGCAGCCGGGCTACGGCCAGCCGCAGGCCCCGTACGGCGGCGGCTTCCCGCCGCCCCCGCCCCCGGCCCCTCAGGGCAACGCCGGCATGGCGCTGCTCGCCGGTCTGGCCGTCGCCGTCGTCGGCATGTTCGCCTACGGCTTCCTGATGAGCGCCATGACCGACACGGACGAGATCCCGGTCGAGGTCACCCAGTTCTCCTACGCGGGCATCGCCGTCAGCGCCCTCATCGGCCTGGTGATCGGCAAGCTCGGTGGCCGCAACTCCGGCCTGTGGGTGGTCGGCGCCATCTTCGCCGCCGCCGCCGTGTTCTTCGGCGAGCTCTGGGGTTACGCCTGCATCCAGGCGGACCTCGCTGAGGGCACGCCTGGTGCGCCGGGTGCCTTCGAGATCTTCACCGACTACTTCAGCGACAACTTCGAGACATGGAAGAAAAACGTCGAAGGTCTGACGTACGTCTTCATCGCTCTGGCGCCGGTGGCGGCCTTCGGCACCGCCTACCGCGTCGCGAACAGCCGCTGACGCGGACCCGTTCCGCACGAGGGGCCCCGACCGCATCCGCGGTCGGGGCCCCTCGCCGTATACGCGTGAAACCGTCCGTCAGGACGTCACCGCTTGCCGTGGTCCGCAGCCGGAGCCACCGTGACCTCCACCCGCTGGAATTCCTTCAGCTCGCTGTAGCCGGTCGTGGCCATCGCCCGGCGCAGGGCGCCGAAGAAGTTCATCGAGCCGTCCGGGGTGTGGGAGGGGCCGAGGAGGACCTCCTCCATCGTGCCGACCGTGCCCAGGTTCATGCGCTTGCCGCGCGGCACGTCCTCGTGGACGGCTTCCATTCCCCAGTGGTGGCCGCGGCCGGGGGCGTCCGTCGCGCGGGCCAGGGGGGAGCCGATCATGACCGCGTCCGCGCCGCACGCGATGGCCTTCGGCAGGTCGCCGGACCAGCCGACGCCGCCGTCGGCGATGACGTGCACGTACCGGCCGCCGGACTCGTCCATGTAGTCCCGGCGGGCGGCCGCGACGTCCGCCACGGCGGTGGCCATCGGGACCTGGATGCCCAGCACGTTGCGGGTGGTGTGCGCGGCGCCGCCGCCGAAGCCGACCAGGACACCGGCCGCGCCCGTGCGCATCAGGTGGAGCGCGGCGGTGTACGTGGCGCAGCCGCCGACGATCACCGGCACGTCGAGCTCGTAGATGAACTGCTTGAGGTTCAGCGGCTCGGCGGCGCCGGAGACGTGCTCGGCGGAGACCGTCGTGCCGCGGATCACGAAGATGTCGACGCCCGCGTCCACCACGGCCTTGGAGAACTGGGCGGTGCGCTGCGGGGAGAGCGCCGCCGCGGTGACCACGCCCGAGTCGCGCACCTCCTTGATGCGCTGCCCGATCAGCTCCTCCTTGATCGGCTCGGCGTAGATCTCCTGCATCCGGCGGGTCGCGGTCCGCTCGTCCAGCTCGGCGATCTCCGCGAGCAGCGGCTCGGGGTCCTCGTACCGCGTCCACAGACCTTCGAGGTTGAGCACCCCGAGCCCGCCCAGCTCACCGATGCGGATCGCGGTCTGCGGCGAGACCACCGAGTCCATCGGAGCGGCCAGGAACGGCAGCTCGAAGCGGTACGCGTCGATCTGCCAGGCGATCGAGACCTCCTTGGGGTCCCGCGTACGACGACTGGGGACGACGGCGATCTCGTCGAACGCGTACGCCCTGCGGCCGCGCTTCCCGCGCCCGATCTCGATCTCAGTCACGTGTGTGCCTTCCTCTTGTCTATGCCCCACCAGTATCACCGACGGGCACATCGGAAGCCCGCGGCTGTCCACAGCCGCGGGCTTCCGGTCATACAAACTGCCTCGATGCGAGCGGTTCGCTACCGCCGCGTGTAGTTCGGGGCTTCCGTCACCATCTGCACGTCGTGCGGGTGGCTCTCCTTGAGCCCGGCCGCCGTGATGCGCACGAAGCGGCCCTTCTCCTTCAGCTCCGGCACCGTGGCCGAGCCGACGTACCCCATGGAGGCGCGCAGGCCGCCGACCAGCTGGTGGGCGACGGAGGCCAGCGGGCCGCGGTAGGGCACCTGGCCCTCGATGCCCTCGGGGACCAGCTTGTCCTCGGAGAGCACGTTGTCCTGGAAGTAGCGGTCCTTGGAGAACGAACGGGCCTGCCCGCGCGACTGCATCGCGCCCAGCGACCCCATGCCCCGGTAGGACTTGAACTGCTTGCCGTTGATGAAGACCATCTCGCCCGGCGACTCCTCGCACCCGGCCAGCAGGCTGCCCAGCATGACCGTGTCCGCGCCCGCAGCGATCGCCTTCGCGATGTCGCCCGAGTACTGCAGGCCGCCGTCGCCGATGAGCGGCACACCGGCCGCCTGGCAGGCCAGGCCCGCCTCGTAGATCGCGGTCACCTGCGGGACGCCGATGCCGGCGACCACCCGGGTGGTGCAGATGGAGCCCGGGCCGACGCCGACCTTGACGCCGTCCACGCCCGCGTCGATCAGCGCCTGGGCGCCGTCGCGGGTGGCGACGTTGCCGCCGACCACGTCGACCGAGATGTTGGACTTGATCTTGGCGATCATGTCGAGGATGCCCCGGCTGTGGCCGTGCGCGCTGTCCACGACCAGGAAGTCCGCACCGGCCTCGACCAGCGCCTGGGCCCGGTCGTACGCCTCGTCGCCGACGCCGACCGCGGCACCGACGATCAGCCGGCCCTCCGCGTCCTTGGCGGCGTTCGGGTACTGCTCGGCCTTGACGAAGTCCTTGACCGTGATCAGGCCCTTGAGCAGACCGGCGTCGTCGACCAGCGGCAGCTTCTCGATCTTGTGCCGGCGCAGCAGCTGCATCGCGTCCTCGCCGGAGATCCCGACCCGGCCGGTGACCAGCGGCATGGGGGTCATGACCTCGCGGACCTGGCGGCTGCGGTCCAGCTCGAAGGCCATGTCGCGGTTGGTGACGATGCCCAGCAGCTTGCCCGCCGCGTCGGTCACCGGCACGCCGCTGATCCGGAACTTCGCGCAGAGCGCGTCCGCCTCGTGCAGCGTGGCGTCCGGGCGGACGGTGATCGGGTCGGTGACCATGCCGGACTCCGACCGCTTGACCAGGTCGACCTGGTTGGCCTGGTCCTCGACCGACAGGTTGCGGTGCAGGACGCCCGCGCCACCCTGCCGGGCCATCGCGATGGCCATCCGCGACTCGGTGACCTTGTCCATCGCCGCGGACAGCAGCGGGATGTTGACCCGCACGTTCCGGGTGATCCGGGACGAGGTGTCGACCGCGTTCGGCAGCACCTCGGAGGCGCCCGGCAGCAGCAGCACGTCGTCGTACGTCAGCCCGAGCATCGCGAACTTCTCAGGCACCCCGTCGACGTTGTCAGTCATGACACCCTTCCAAATGGTCTTGCCCCAGCGCGGACTCCCATGCTAACGGCCTCCGCCGGTGGCTCATTCCACGATTGATGAGGGCCCCGTCACTTGTACGTTCAGACGACGTCGTACGTTCATACGGGTCTGGCATACGGATCTGGCAGCCGGTCGGCATGCGCTCACTGCTCGGCGAGTGCCCGCAGTCGGCTCAGCGCACGGTGCTGGGCGACGCGGACCGCGCCCGGCGACATCCCCAGCATCTGCCCGGTCTCCTCGGCCGTGAGCCCGACCGCGACCCGCAGCAGCACCAGCTCGCGCTGGTTCTCCGGGAGGTTGGCCAGCAGCTTCTTGGCCCATTCGGCGTCGCTGCTCAGCAGCGCCCGCTCCTCCGGGCCGAGCGAGTCGTCCGGCTGCTCCGGCATCTCGTCCGACGGCACCGCCGTACTCCCCGGGTGCCGCATGGCGGCCCGCTGCAGATCGGCGACCTTGTGGGCGGCGATGGCCACGACGAACGCCTCGAAGGGCCGCCCCGTGTCGCGGTAGCGCGGCAGCGCGCACAGCACGGCGAGGCACACCTCCTGTGCCAGGTCGTCCACGAAGTGCCGGGCGTCACCCGGCAGCCGGGACAGCCGGGTGCGGCAATAGCGCAGGGCGAGCGGGTGCACACGGGCGAGCAAGTCGTGTGTGGCGCGCTCGTCGCCGTCGACTGCGCGTCGGACGAGGGCACCGATGTCCCCAGGGCCCGCGGCGGCCAGGGGCGACCCCAGGTTCTCGTCGTCGCGCATCGGTCCATGGTGCCTTGGCCGCTCATGATCTACGGCACTGGCCTCAAGGTTGTGCACCGAACCGTTACGTGTCGGTGTTTTCGCACTCACGTCCCGCGCCTCCCCCTTTCGGGTATACCCGCCCCGTGCCCACGACTCCACCGATAGCTTCTGCCCGTGCCACGCGGCCTCGAACAGCGCTTGTCCGTCGTGGGGTCTCTGACCGAGCGAGTTGCCGCGGTCCCAGCCGGGGAGGAGTCACACCTCAAGGATGCGGCATCCGGTGAGGTTTCGGCGTACGGCTCCTGTCGTCACCCTTCGTGGTGCACGTCGGCGGCCGTTCACCGCGGCTGTCAGCGGCGGTGTTCCACCGCGGCCGTTCAGCGGCGACCTTCCGCCGCGACCGCTGGTGGCGGCCTTGTGCCGCGACCGCTGCGGCCGGAGGTGGCGCGCACCGCGACCATCACGTTGCGCGCCACGAAGAGATCAGCGGACCAGGCCCCAGCGGAAGCCGAGTGCCACCGCGTGCGCCCGGTCGGAGGCGCCGAGCTTTTTGAACAACCGCCGCGCGTGGGTCTTCACCGTGTCCTCGGAGAGGAACAGCTCCCGGCCGATCTCCGCGTTCGACCGGCCGTGGCTCATCCCTTCCAGCACCTGAATCTCGCGCGCGGTGAGCGTCGGGGCGGCGCCCATCTCCGCGGAGCGCAGCCGGCGCGGGGCAAGCCGCCAGGTGGGGTCGGCGAGCGCCTGGGTCACGGTCGCACGCAGTTCCGCACGGGACGCGTCCTTGTGCAGATAGCCGCGGGCCCCGGCGGCGACCGCGAGCGCGACGCCGTCCAGGTCCTCGGCGACCGTGAGCATGATGATGCGCGCGCCGGGGTCGGCGGAGAGCAGCCGACGCACGGTCTCGACGCCGCCGAGCCCGGGCATCCGTACGTCCATCAGAATCAGGTCCGAGCGGTCGGCGCCCCAGCGGCGGAGGACTTCCTCGCCGTTGGCCGCCGTCGTCACGCGCTCGACGCCGGGCACGGTCGCGACCGCGCGACGCAGCGCCTCTCGGGCAAGCGGGGAGTCGTCGCAGACGAGGACGGATGTCATGGCCGCCCTCCGCAGCTGATGAGCGTCACCTTGTGCCTCCAGGCTGTACGTATCGTCACCTGAGCGATTGACCGCCTCGGACACCCGTCCGAGAGCTTCATCCATCAACCGCCTCCGCACTCTCAACGACGGTCACCCGAAAGAGTTACGGGCTTCGGCGGCCACCTTCGACACTCTACGTGAGGGCACGGACACGGAGCCGCTTCACCACTCGCGTCGCCCTGTCCGGGCGCCATGCCCCGATGAGTGGCATTTGGCGACCTTGCTTCCCATCTGACGCCATGTGTGGCTAGATTCGCAATGAGTCATATTTTCATCTGCTTACACAGCGGATGTACGGTCGTGAGCACGCGGCCACACCCGTTCGCATCGAGGGGATAGAAGCAATGGCCGATTTCTCCCGCCTTCCCGGTCCCAACGCCGACCTGTGGGACTGGCAGCTCCTCGCCGCGTGCCGCGGAGTCGACAGTTCCCTCTTCTTCCACCCCGAGGGCGAGCGCGGGGCGGCCCGCAGCGCCCGCGAGTCCTCGGCGAAGGAGGTCTGCATGCGCTGCCCGGTGCGCGCGGAGTGCGCGGCGCACGCACTCGCGGTGCGGGAGCCCTACGGCGTATGGGGCGGACTCACCGAGGACGAACGAGAAGAGCTCATGGGGCGTGCGCGGCATCGGGTCATCGCCGCGTCCGGCGCGCAGAAGACGTGACGGTGCGGTGTTCGCCGTGAGACGGAGGCCGGGGGTGCGGCTGCTATGCCTTGCGGGTCCGGCGCGCGGGACTGAGGAAACGTTTCTTCTTCCGGGTGCGGCCCTGGCTGACGGACGCCGTCAGCGGCGGGCCGCGTGTTCCAGGCGGTCCAGCATCGCCGCCACCGCCGGTACCCGGGCCAGGTCCGGCAGCGTGAGCGCGACCACTTCGCGCTGTACGACGGGCTCCACCGGCACCGTCGCGGCGCCCTTGGCCCGTACCGACTCCAGCGCCAGCTCGGGCAGGACCGCGACCCCGAGCCCGGCGGCCACCAGGCCGATCACCGCCGGGTAGTCGTCCGTCGCGAAGTCGATCCGCGGGGTGAAGCCCGCTCCCTCGCAGACCTCCACCAGGTGGCGGCGGCAGCGCGGACAGCCCGCGATCCAGGATTCCCCGGCCAGTTCCGCGATGCCCACCGCACCGCCCCCGGCCAGCCGGTGCGTCTCCGGGACGACGCCCACCAGCCGGTCGGCGAGCAGCGGGCGCACCACCAGGTCGTCCCACTCCGCCTCCGCCGCCGGATCCGATCCGCGCACCTCCGGGTACCGGAAGGCGAGGGCGATCTCGCAGTCGCCGGCCCGCAGCATCTCCGCCGAACGCGGCGGTTCGGCCTCGACCAGCGAGACCCGGGTGCCGGGGTGCGCGGCCCGCATCCCGGCCAGCGCGCAGGGCACCAGCGTCGAGCTGCCGCTGGGGAAGGAGGCCAGCCGGACCCGGCCCGCCCGCAGCCCGGCGAGCGCCGCGACCTCCTCCTCGGCGGCGGTCAGTCCGGCGAGGATGCCCGCCGCGTGCCGCACGAGCGCCTCGCCCGCCTCCGTCGGCCGCATCGCGCGGCCCGTACGCACCAGCAGCGGCGTGCCGACGGACTGCTCCAGGGCCTTCATCTGCTGGCTGACGGCGGGTTGTGTGCAGCCCAGTTCCCGCGCCGCGGCGGAGAAGGAGCCGGTGGCGGCCACAGCGCGCAGCACCCGGAGATGACGAGCCTCGATCACGCATCGAGCATAAGCCGTGCTTGGAGTCAGCGGCGAAATCTCGGTCGACCCTTTGGCCCGGGTCCCTTACCGTGCTCCTATGCAGCTGCTCTCTGTGAACCTCGGCCGCCCGCACTCCGCCGACTACACCAGCATCGAGTTCACCGGCATCGACAAGCGCCCGGTCACCCGTTCGGTGGCGGTGGCCGCGCCCGGCCCCAAGGGGACGGCCGGCAGCGGCGTCGCGGGAGACGCGGTGTGCGACCTGCGCCACCACGGCGGGGACGACCAGGCCGTGTACGCCTTCGCCCGCGAGGACCTGGACGACTGGGAGAAGGCCCTGGGGCGCGAGCTGCCCAACGGCGTGTTCGGCGAGAACCTCACCACCCTCGGACTGGACGTGAACAGCGCGCTGATCGGCGAGCGCTGGCGGATCGGCCGCGATGTGATCCTGGAGATCACCTCGCCGCGCATCCCGTGCCGTACGTTCGCGGGCTGGCTCGGCGAGAGCGGCTGGATGAAGCGGTTCACCCAGGCGGCCGCGCCCGGCGCGTATCTGCGGGTCGTCGAGCCGGGCGAGATCCGGGCCGGGGACCCGGTCGAGATCGTGCACCGGCCGGACCACGAGGTGACGGTGTCCTTCCTGTTCCGCGCGGAGACAACGGAGCGGACGCTGCTGCCGAGGGTCCTCGCGGCCGGTTCCTCACTGCACCCCGAGGCGCTGGAGAAGGCCCGGGAGTACGTGGCCAAGTACGGGGCTCACCCGGAGGTCTGACGCGGCTTCCGGATGCCGGTCGCCACCGCTGTGGTTAGCGTGCGTTTTATGACGACTGCACTGATCACGGGATCGACTTCGGGTATCGGCGCCGCCTTCGCGCGCCGTCTGGCGTCCGACGGGTACGACCTGGTGCTCGTCGCGCGCCGCGAGCAGCAGCTCCGGGAGCAGGCCGCCGAGCTGCACGACCGGCACCGCGTGGAGGCGGAGGTGCTCCGCGCCGACCTGGCCGAGGACGACGGGATCACCGCGGTCGAGAAGCGGCTGGGGGACACCAAGCGCCCGGTCGACCTGCTGGTGAACAACGCGGGCTACGCCAACCGCGGCACCTATCTCGACGTCCCCCTGACGGACGAGCTGAGAATGCTCAAGGTGCACTGCGAGGCGGTGCTGCGGCTGACGACGGCGGCCGTCGACCCGATGAAGGAACGCGGGAACGGCGGGGTCATCAGCGTCGCGTCCACCGGTGCGTTCCTGCCGCGCGGTACGTACGGGGCCAGCAAGGCATGGATCGTGCAGTTCATGCTGGGTGCGCCCGCGGACTTCAAGGCGCGCGGGGTGCGGATGATGGCGGTGTGTCCCGGCTACGTGCGGACGCAGTTCCACGAGCGGGCCGGGATGGTCATGGCCGAGGTGCCGAACTGGATGTGGCTGGAACCGGAGCAGGTCGTCTCGGCCGCACTCAAGGACTTCGCGAAGGGCAAGGCGCTGTCCGTCCCGGCTCTGCGGTACAAGGCGATGCTGGGCATGTTCAAGATGGCGCCGCGCGGTGCGATGCCCCGGCTGTCGCCCAACCACGGCCGCTACTACGGCAACCGGAACGAGAAGTAGCCCACGGCAGCCCGGCCCGGAAACGGCTGAGGCCCGACCTCCCGGAAAGGGAGGCCGGGCCTCAGCCGTGTCGTACGGGCCCTGACTCGAGGTCAGGGCGCGAGGACCCGAGAACTAGTGCGCGTGGCCGTGACCGTGGCCGTGGCCCGCCTCGGCCTCCTCCTCCGCCGGCTTCTCGACCACGAGCGTCTCGGTGGTGAGCAGCAGGGAGGCGATGGACGCAGCGTTCTCCAGCGCGGAGCGGGTGACCTTGACCGGGTCGATGACGCCGGCCTTCACCAGGTCGCCGTACTCGCCGGTGGCGGCGTTGAAGCCCTCGCCCTTGGCCAGCTCGGCCACCTTGGCGGTGATCACGTAGCCCTCGAGGCCGGCGTTCTCGGCGATCCAGCGCAGCGGCTCGACCGCGGCGCGGCGGACCACCGCGACACCGGTGGCCTCGTCGCCGGACAGGCCGAGGTTGCCCTCCAGCACCTTGACGGCGTGCACCAGCGCGGAGCCACCGCCGGAGACGATGCCCTCCTCGATCGCGGCGCGCGTCGCGGAGATGGCGTCCTCCAGGCGGTGCTTCTTCTCCTTGAGCTCCACCTCGGTGGCGGCACCGACGCGGATCACGGAGACGCCGCCGGCCAGCTTCGCGAGGCGCTCCTGGAGCTTCTCGCGGTCCCAGTCGGAGTCCGTGGCCTCGATCTCGGCCTTGATCTGCGCGACCCGGCCCTGCACGTCGTCCGTGTTGCCCGCACCGTCGACGATGGTGGTGTCGTCCTTGGTGACGGTGACACGGCGGGCGGTGCCCAGCACGTCCAGACCGGCCTGGTCGAGCTTGAGGCCGACCTCCTCGGCGATGACGGTGGCACCCGTGAGGGTGGCGATGTCACCGAGGATCGCCTTGCGGCGGTCGCCGAAGCCCGGGGCCTTGACGGCCACCGCGTTGAAGGTGCCGCGGATCTTGTTGACGACCAGCGTGGACAGCGCCTCGCCGTCGACGTCCTCGGCGATGATCAGCAGCGGCTTGGAGCCACCGGCCTGGATGACCTTCTCCAGCAGCGGCAGCAGGTCCTGGATGGAGGAGATCTTGCCCTGGTGGATCAGGATGTACGGGTCGTCGAGGACGGCCTCGAGGCGCTCCTGGTCGGTGACGAAGTACGGCGAGAGGTAGCCCTTGTCGAAGGCCATGCCCTCGGTGAAGTCCAGCTCCAGGCCGAAGGTGTTGGACTCCTCGACGGTGATGACACCGTCCTTGCCGACCTTGTCGATCGCCTCGGCGATCAGCTCGCCGACCTGCTGGTCCTGGGCGGACAGCGCGGCGACGGCGGCGATGTCGGACTTCTCGTCGATCGGGCGGGCGGTCGCGAGGAGGTCCTCGGAGACGGCCTTGACGGCGGCGTCGATGCCCTTCTTCAGGGCGGCCGGGGAGGCGCCCGCGGCGACGTTGCGCAGGCCCTCGCGGACCAGCGCCTGGGCCAGCACGGTGGCGGTGGTGGTGCCGTCACCCGCGATGTCGTTGGTCTTAGTCGCCACCTCCTTGACGAGCTGGGCGCCCAGGTTCTCGTACGGGTCCTCGACCTCGACCTCGCGGGCGATGGTGACGCCGTCGTTGGTGATGGTCGGGGCGCCGAACTTCTTGTCGATGACGACGTTGCGGCCCTTGGGGCCGATCGTCACCTTCACGGTGTCGGCAAGCTTGTTGACGCCGCGCTCAAGGGCACGACGGGCGTCCTCGTCGAACTTCAGAATCTTCGCCATGGGAGCGATTCAGTCCTCTCGTTGCGATCCCCGGCCGCCCTGGCAGCGGCCGCCATCGCGCGAAACGAACTGCGCCCCTGCCCCGTCCGTGTCAGAGCGGGAACCAGGGGCGCACTTCAAAAGCAAACTTCGGTGAATTACTTCTCGATGATCGCGAGCACGTCGCGGGCCGAGAGGACGAGGTACTCGTCGCCTTCGTACTTCACCTCGGTGCCGCCGTACTTGCTGTAGAGCACGACATCGCCGACCTTGACGTCGAGCGGCAGGCGCTCGCCGTTCTCGAAGCGGCCCGGGCCCACGGCCAGGACAGCGCCCTCCTGGGGCTTCTCCTTGGCGGTGTCCGGAATGACCAGGCCGGAGGCCGTGGTCTGCTCGGCGTCGAGCGGCTGGACCACGATGCGGTCCTCAAGCGGCTTGATGGCAACCTTGGAGCTGGTGGTCGTCACGATCCGACCTCCCCCTTCGGAGATCTCACGGGGTTAACTGATCTAGAGGTGGCGACCAGGTCGATCCGTCGTCGCGGGTGCCGGATCTGCCCGTCGCTGTGTTGGCACTCCCTGGTGCGGAGTGCCAGCCCTGAGACTAGGACGCGGTTAGCACTCAGTCAACTAGAGTGCCAACCCGCCGGGCGCGTCGGCGTCGCCGCGCGCCCCCCTGCGCACGCCGCAGCCGACTCCTCGTGCCCCGTTCCCCAGGGAAACGGCCCGGTCCGCGGCCGGGTTCCGGACGGGGAGAATGAGGGAGTGGATGTTGACGCCTTCGACCGACTGCTCTCCCCCGAGGGGCAGGAGCTGCTGGCCGCGCTCCGGGACTACGACCCGGCCCGCGAGCTGGCCACCGCCACCCGGCTGCGCCGCGACCACCCGGCCGAGCTGGTCTCGGCGGCGCTGACCCAGGCGCGGCTGCGACAGCGCGCGGAGGCGAAGTTCGGCGCGGACGCGTACCGCATGTACTTCACCCCCGACGGGGTGGAGCAGTCCACGCGCGCGTCGGTGGCCCGGTACCGCGCCGAGCGCTTCGCCGACCACGGGCCGGTGGAGGTCCTCGACCTGTGCTGCGGCATCGGCGGCGACGCCCTCGCGCTCGCCGCGCGCGGCTTCGTCGTCCCCGCCGTCGACCGCGACCCGCTGACCTGCGCGGTCGTACGGGCGAACGCCGAGGCGCTCGGGGTCTCCGAGCTGCTGCACGCCGTCTGCGCGGATGTCACGGCGTACGCGGACGCCACGGCTTACGAGGCCGTGTTCATCGACCCCGCCCGGCGCGGCGGCCGGGGCCGGATCTTCGACCCGGAGGCGTACTCCCCACCGCTGTCCTGGGCCGTGGAAACAGCCCGCGCGGTCGACTTCGGCGCCATCAAGATCGCGCCCGGCATCCCGCACGAGGCGATCCCCGACGACGCCGAGGCGGAGTGGATCTCGGACGGCGGGGACGTGAAGGAGGCCGTGCTGTGGTTCGGCGCCGAGCCGGGCGTGCGCCGGGCGACGCTGCTGCCCCAGGGCGTGTCGCTCACCGGCCGCGGCCTGCCCGACCCGGACGTGCGCCCCGTGGGCCGCTACCTGTACGAGCCGGACGGCGCCGTGATCCGCGCGCATCTGGTCGCCGAGGTGGCGGAGGAGGTCGGCGGCGGGCTGATCGACGCCACGATCGCGTACGTGACGGCGGACGAGCTGACGCCGACCCCGTACGCGTCGGCCTACGAGATCACCGACGTGCTGCCGTTCAACGTCAAGCGGCTGAAGGCGCTGCTGCGGGAGCGCGGCGTGGGCGTGGTGACGGTGAAGAAGCGCGGGTCGGCGGTGGAGCCGGAGGAGCTGCGCAGGAAGCTGAAGCCGGCGGGACCGAACTCCTGCACGGTCATCCTGACCCGTGTCGCGGGCGCGCCGACCATGCTGCTGGGGCACCCGGTCAGCCGGTGAGGCGGCGGGCCACCAGGCGGTAGTAGTCGACCGACTTGAGCAGGCCCAGGGCTCCTGTGGTGGTGAGTATGCCGGTGATGGCCAGGACCGCGGGGTACATCGCGTCGGAACCGGATCCGGAGACGACCAGGGTGCCGGCCAGGGCGAGGCCCGCGCAGCACAGCACCAGGGACGGCAGGAACCAGAAGAGCGCGCGGGCGGGGGTGTGCCAGGCGGTGACCGCCACCGCGTCACCTGCCGCGGCCTCGTCGTGCAGGCGGTCCCTGGCGTCGGCCTCCTCGCGTATCCCGTCGGCCAGTATGAGGACCGAGGGGACGGTCAGCGCCAGGGCGATGCCCAGCAGCACCGCGCCGACGACGACGCCGAACGGCTCGCCTTCCGCCATGTAGCCGAAGCCCGGCACGGCCAGGACGCAGCCCAGGACCAGCAGGGCCGTCAGCAGCCACAGGCCCAGGGCCCGGCCCGGGGCCAGGTATCTCCGCGCCAGCTGCGGCAGCTCCGGTGGCTGCGGCGCGGCGGGGGGTCGCGGTGCGGGCTCGATCAGGGGGGCGGTCACCGTTCAAGTGTCCACCCCGGCCCGGGGGCACCCGCGGGTGGGGCGTCAGACCTGCTCGAACCGCCAGCGGTGCACGGCCCGGCGGGCCAGGTCCTCGGGGGGTTCCGGGAGCTCCGGGAGCTCGGCGTCGTACGCGGCGTCCCACCAGGTGACGACCAGCACGCGGTCCTCGGGCGCGCGGAACGTCTCACGGCGCGACGGGGCGGGGGCCAGCTCCTGCCGCCTGGCCCACTCCAGCAGCTCCACGCCCCGGCCCTGCGCCGCGCGCGCCTCCCACATCAGCGCGACGGTCATGAGTAGAGGTTGTCCTTGCTGAGCTCATGGAAGTGGTCGTGATCGTGCTCGTGGCCGGGGACGTGGGGGTCGGTCACCGGCAGCGACGAGTCCGCCGACAGGTCCCACGACGACGCGGGCCGGTTACGGGCCACCATCTCCGCGCCGAGCGCCGCCACCATCGCCCCGTTGTCCGTGCACAGCTTCGGCCGCGGCACGCGCAGCGTGATGCCCGCGTCCTCGCAGCGCCGTTCCGCCATCGCCCGCAGCCGGGAGTTGGCCGCCACGCCGCCGCCGATCATGAGGTGGTCGACGCCGTTGTCCTTGCAGGCGCGGACGGCCTTGCGGGTGAGCACGTCCACGACCGCCTCCTGGAAGGACGCGGAGACGTCGGCCACGGGCACGTCCTCGCCCGCCGCCCGCTTGGCCTCGATCCAGCGTGCCACCGCCGTCTTGAGGCCGGAGAAGGAGAAGTCGTACGCCGGGTCGCGCGGACCGGTCAGGCCGCGCGGGAAGGCGATCGCGGCCGGGTCGCCCTCGCGCGCGATCCGGTCGATGACGGGGCCGCCGGGGAAGCCGAGGTTCAGCACCCGGGCGATCTTGTCGAACGCCTCGCCCGCCGCGTCGTCGATGGTGGAGCCGAGGGGGCGGACGTCGCTGGTGATGTCCGGGGCCAGCAGCAGGGACGAGTGGCCGCCGCTGACCAGCAGCGCCATCGTCGGCTCGGGCAGCGCGCCGTGTTCGAGCTGGTCGACGCAGATGTGCGACGCCAGGTGGTTCACCCCGTACAGCGGCTTGCCCAGCGCGTACGCGTACGCCTTGGCCGCCGAGACGCCGACCAGCAGGGCGCCCGCGAGCCCGGGGCCCGCGGTCACCGCGATGCCGTCCAGGTCGGAGGCGGCGACCCCGGCTTCCTTCAGGGCGCGCTGGATGGTGGGGACCATCGCCTCCAGATGCGCGCGGGAGGCGACCTCGGGGACCACGCCGCCGAAGCGCGCGTGCTCGTCGACGCTGGAGGCGACGGCGTCGGCGAGCAAAGTGTGGCCGCGCACGATGCCGACGCCGGTCTCGTCGCAGGAGGTCTCGATGCCGAGAACGAGAGGTTCGTCAGCCATGGGTGTGGGTTCCTTGTGTTCCGTGCGTTCCTGGGGTGGGACCGGGCGTGGTGCCGGAGGGGGCGCCGGGCGTGGCGGCGGAGGTGGGGCCGGGCGTGGCGGCGGTCGTCAGCCGCATCACCAGGGCGTCCACGTTCCCCGGCTGGTAGTAGCCCTTGCGGAAGCCGATCGGCTCGAAGCCGAAGCGCTCGTAGAGGCGCTGCGCGCGGGTGTTGTCCACGCGCACCTCCAGCAGCACCTCATGGCACTCGAAGGCGGTCGCGGCCTGGAGCAGGGCGGTCAGGAGCCGGGCGCCCAGGCCCGTACCCCAGTGGTCGCGGGCGGCGCCGATGGTCAGCACGTCGCCGGTGCCGTCGATCGCGGAGAGCCCGGCGTAGCCGACGATGCGGGCCTCCCCGTCCTCGGCCTCCTTGTCGGCGATCTCCTCCGCGACGACGTAGCGGCGGTTCGCGTCCGGGCCGCGGGCGTGGGCCAGGTCGGACCAGAACATGCCGCGCGACCAGGCGTCCTCGGGGAACAGGTCGTGTTCGAGCACCAGCACCGGTTCGATGTCCCACCAGCGCATCTCGCGCAGTACGACGGTCACTTCGGGGTGACCACCTTGTAGTTGGCGGGCACCTGGGCGTCGGGGCGGCGCAGGTACAGCGGGCGGTCCGGCAGGAAGCCGCCCGACGCCACCGACTCCCCGGCGGCCAGCTTCTCCGCCGCCAGAGCGGCCAGCGCGGCCGCCGACTGGTGTTCGGGCATGCCCGCGGGGACCTCGCCGAAGGCGTCCGGGTACAGCAGCGCGCCCGCGCCGACGGCGGGCAGCTCGGCGATCCCGGGGAATCTCCCGGCGATCTCGGCGGGGCGGTCCACGGCGGGCTCGGTGGCGCGCGTGCGCGGGTCGTCGTACCGCGCCCAGTACACCTCCTTGCGGCGCGCGTCCGTCGCGACGACGAACGGCCCGGTCAGGCCCGCCTGCCCGGCGGCGTACGCGATGCCGTCCAGCGAGCACAGCCCGTGGACGGGGACGCCGAGCGCCGCCCCGAAGGTGGCGGCCGTGACCAGGCCGACGCGCAGCCCGGTGTAGGGGCCGGGCCCGACGCCGACGACGACGCCGGTCACCTCGGCCAGGGTGTGCCCCGTCGTCCGCAGGACGCGGTCCACGGCGGGCAGCAGCAGCTCGCCGTGGCGCCGGGCGTCGGTCCGACTCGACTCGGCGACGACCTGCGTGCCGTCGTGGAGGGCGGCGGTGACGGCGGGGGTGGCGGTATCAAGGGCGAGCAGCAGCACGGGACCAGCCTACGGCGCCCGGCGGGCCGCCGGTCCCGCCCTCTCCCCCACGGCCGTCCGGGCGACCCCAACGGGCTGGATTTTCCGGCCCGTCCGGCACTTGAGGACCGGAACCGCAAGGGGTGGAGTGCTACGGTCGCGGTGACGGGACGCGGGATACGGGAATACGGTCATACGAAAGGTGGCACAGCCGTGGCACGCAGCAGCACCGGGACCGCCGTGGCCGCACTCACCGCGGCGGCGATAGCCGCCGTCGGCTTCCTGGCGTACCAGGCCAACGCGACCGCCCCGGACCATCCCACCCAGACCCGCTCGGACTCCCGCAGCAGCGGCCCCAAGGAGGGCGGCAAGGAGAAGGAAGGGCGGGACCCGAAGAAGGTGCCCGCCGACTCGGGCACCGGCCGGCGCGTGGTCTACGCGCTGGAGGCGAAGCGGGTGTGGCTGGTCGGCGCGGACGAGCGGCCGCTGCGCAGCTTCAAGGTCGCGCCCAGCTCGGTGGACCCGGAGCCCGGCGCGTACGGCGTCACCTCGCGGTCGGCGGGCCTGGTCGGCTCGGACGGGGTGCAGGTCGAGCACGTCGTGATCTTCCACCAGGCGAGCGGGATAGTGTTCGGGTTCAGCTCGGCGCTGGACGGCTCGACACCCAATCCGAACGCGCGGAAGAGGACGGGCGGCATCCGGCAGAGCCGTGAGGACGGCTCGGCGATGTGGGACTTCGCGACGAACGAGACCAAGGTCGTCGTCGTCCCGTAACCGGTCCCGGCAGCCGTCGCTGCGCGCGAACCGCTCGTCAGCGTGACCCGGCGTCGGCGTTACACGGCGTCAGCGTCACGCATGCAAGCCTTACGCGGCGTCCCGTTCCTCGTCGTGGTCGCGGCACTCGTCGACCGGCTCCGACTGCTCCTCCGGTGGCGTGGAGACCGCGTTCGCCGCCGCGCAGGACGCCAGCAGATCACGCATCGACGGCTGCTCGCCTCGCCGGATCGGCACGGCGGCGGGGGGCTTCTGCGCCGACATGGATGCCTCCTGTTCGGAGTCGAGAGTTAGGCACGCCTAACCCGCTCTCTCACTCCATGTGACCACGCTCGGTACCGCGCGCGCAACATCTTGCCGACGGCTCGTCGGAAACTATGAGAGAGCTGTTCGGGTGTCGCCGGCCGTCACCCGGCCAGGACGGAGAGGTCCGCCGTCGCCCAGCGCGCGCCGACGCCGGTCACCGCCACCTCGCGTACGTCGTCCGGGCTCGGGTCGGTCACGTGCGCCGCGTCCGCACTCGCGGCGGCGGCCGCGTCCGAGCCCACCGCGCGCGCGATGACGACGTGCAGGCGGTCCTCCGAGAGCTCCTCGACCTTGCCGTCGCCCCACTCGACGGCCACCACCGAATCCGGCAGCGACACGTCGAGGTCGAGGTCCTCCATCTCGTCCAGGCCGCCGCCGAGGCGGTACGCGTCGACGTGGACCAGCGGCGGACCGTCGACGAGGGACGGGTGGACGCGGGCGATGACGAAGGTCGGCGAGGTGACGGCGCCGCGGACGCCCAGCCCCTCGCCGAGGCCGCGGGTGAGCGTCGTCTTGCCCGCGCCGAGCTCGCCGGTGAGCAGCACCAGGTCGCCGGGGCGCAGCAGCTTCGCGAGCCTGCGGCCCAGGTCCCGCATCTCCTCGGCCGTACTGACCGAGAACCGGGCCGTGACGGCCGCGGCGGTGGGGACGGGGGTGGCGAGCGTCGGTGCGGTGCGCGGGTCCTTCATACCCGCCGATGGTACGGGGACGAGGCGGCGCGCGGGGCCGCACCGGCTCCCGCCGCCTGCGCGGCGCCCACGCCCGCCCGGGCGAGGAGGTCGGCCAGGTGCGCGTCCACCACCTCGGGGTGCTCCAGCATCACCAGGTGCCCGGCGTCGGGGACGATGACCAGCTCCGCGCCCGGCAGGGCCTCCGCGATCGCCTCGCTGTGCCCGCTGGGGGTGATCTGGTCCTTGTCGCCCGCGAGCACCAGCACCGGCAGCCCGTCGAAGACGGCCAGCGCCTCCGACTTGTCGTGCTCGACGAACGCCGGGTAGAACTCCGCGACCACGTCGATCGGGGTCGCCTCGATGAGCCGCTCCGCGAAGCGCGCCACCGCCGGGTCCACGTCTTTCGACCCGAACGAGTACCGCTTGACCAGCCCGGCGAAGAGGTCGGCGGTGGCCCGGCGGCCCCGTTCGACGAGCTCCGTCTGCGAGCCGAGGGCCCTCAGCAGGCCGGGCAGGACGCGGCGGACCGCCTTCACCCCGGCCACCGGCAGCCCGAAGCTGACCTCGGCGAGCTCGCCCGCCGAGGTGCCGACGAGGGCGACGCCCGCCACGCGCTCGCGCACCAGCTCCGGGTACTGCGCGGCCAGCGCCATCATCGTCATGCCGCCCATGGAGTGGCCCACCAGCACCAGCGGGCCCTCGGGCGCCGCCGCGTCGATGACGGCCTTCAGGTCGCGGCCGAGCTGGTCGATGCTGACCGGGTCGCGCGTGTCGAGCTGGGTGTGGCCGCGCCCGGACCGGGCGTGGCTGCGCTGGTCCCAGTAGACGGCGCGGACCTGGCCGCGCAGCGCCGCGCGCTGGAAGTGCCAGGAGTCCTGGCCGAGGCAGTAGCCGTGGCTGAACACCACCGTGGGCGGGGCGGGGGCGGCGGCGCGGCGGCCGAAGAGCCGGGTGGTGAGGGACGGCGCGGGCGGCTCCGGCGCCGGGGCCTCCTCGACCTCGTAGTGCAGCTCGGTGCCGTCGTCGGCGACCGCGGTGCCCGGGGTACCGCGGAGCGTGCCGAACGGGCCCTCCGCGTCCAGGGCCAGTCGCGCCTTCCGCCGTACGTCGCGGCCGACCGTCAGCCGCTCCAGCGCGACACCGGCCGCCGCGCCCGCCGCGACGACGCCCAGCGCGGCACCGGCGAGGCCCGCGCCGCGCCGCCAGCCGCCGCCGTTCACCGCCGGTGCCCCGGCCGTGGTCTCGCCCATGCCCTTCACGTCCCCATGCTCGCGTGCCGTGCCCCGTGCCGTACCCAGTGCGCCTGGGTTCTGCCCCGTGCCCTGCCCGTGCCCAGTGCGCCCATGCCTCGAACAGCCGCCTCGGGCATGCGCCTCGGACGAGCCTCACGACGCCCCGTGCCGACGCCCGTGTCGGCGGACGTCTCAGCGCTCGTCGACGTAGACGCGCGGCACCCGGGCGCCGATCCGGGTGACGATCTCGTACGCGATCGTACCGACGGCGCGGGCCCAGTCCTCGGCCGTCGGCTCACCCCGGTCGCCGGGGCCGAAGAGCACCGCCTCGTCGCCGGGCGCGGCGCTGTCGCCGCCCAGGTCCACGACGAACTGGTCCATCGCCACCCGGCCCGCGATGGTCCGCCACTTGCCCGCGACGAGCACCGGGCCGGTGCCCGAGGCGTGGCGCGGGATGCCGTCCGCGTAGCCGACGGGCACGAGGGCGAGGGTGGTCTCGCCGGGGGTGGTGTAGTGGTGGCCGTAGGAGACGCCGTGGCCGCCCGGCACCCGCTTGACCAGGGCGAGGGCGGCGGTGAGCGTCATGACCGGGCGCAGGCCGAAGTCGGCGGGGTCGCCGATCTCGGGGCTCGGCGAGACGCCGTAGCAGGCGATCCCGGTCCGTACGAGGTCGAAGTGCGACTGCGGGAGGGTGAGCGTCGCCGGGGAGTTGGCGAGGTGCCGGACCTCCGGGGCGACGCCCTGGCCCTCGGCGTACGCGGTCATCTCCCGGAACGCGGTGAGCTGGGCCTCGATGGACGGGTGCCCCGGCTCGTCGGCGCAGGCGAAGTGCGACCACAGGCCGGTGACGCGGACGGTGCCCTCGGCCTCGGCGGCGCGGGCGGCGGCGACGAGCTCGGCCCAGTCGGCGGGCTGGCACCCGCTGCGCCCCAGCCCGGTATCGGCCTTGAGCTGGATCCGGGCGGTACGGCCGGCGGCGCGGGCGGCGGCGGTGACCTCGCGCAGCGCCCACATCCCGCTGACCGACACGTCGATGTCCGCCTCGATGGCCTCCCGCCAGGGGCCGCCCGGCGTCCACAGCCAGCACATCAGCCGTCCCCGGTCGCCCGCGGCCCGGAGCGCGAGCGCCTCCTCGGGGGTCGCGGTGCCCAGCCACGCCGCCCCGGCCTCCCGCGCCGCGCGGCCGCAGCGGACCGCGCCGTGCCCGTACGCGTCCGACTTCACCACGGCCATCAGCTCGGCGCCCGACGCCCGCTCCCGCAGCGCCCGGACGTTGGCCCGCAGCGCGGCCAGGTCGATCTCGGCACGGGCGCGCGGGGCGGGCGCGCCCGGGGTGGCCGGCGCGCCCGGGGCGGCGGCCGCGCCGGCGACGGAGGCGGAGGCGCTACCTCCGGAGTTCGTAGTCATCCCCGCCAGTGTCTCAGGGCGCGGCCGGGATCCGGGCCCGGGCGTCCGGGCGGGCCCCGGACCAGGTGCTCCACCTTTCGATCACCCCGGGTGGGCATGACAGCGGTCACGCGGGGCGCCGGGGCGACAACTCCTTCAAGACCCGCTGAGCCTCGCCGAGTTTCTTGGGGCCTACCCCGGCAGCCCATTGGAGACACTGGTGCCCATGAGGACCGGATACCGCGTCGAGACCGTACGGGCCGCCGAGCGGGCGCTGATGGCCCGTCTGCCGGAGGGCACGCTGATGCGGCGGGCCGCCGCCGGGCTGGCGGCCGTCTGCGCCGAACTGCTGGGCCGGGTCTACGGGGCACGGGTCGCGCTCCTCGTCGGCAGCGGCGACAACGGCGGCGACGCGCTCTACGCGGGCGCGCTGCTGGCCCGGCGCGGCGCCGGGGTCACCGCCGTGCTGCTCGCGCCGGAGCGGGCACACGCGGGCGGACTGCGGGCCCTGCGCGGGGCGGGCGGCCGGAGCGTCCCCGCCGACTCGCTCGACGCCCTCACCGCCGTCGGCCGCGCCGACCTCGTCGTCGACGGCATCGTCGGCATCGGCGGCAAGGGCGGGCTGCGCCCCGACGCCGAGCGCCTGGTGCGGGCCGTACGGGGCGTCCTCGTCGCCACCGACCTGCCCAGCGGCGTGGACGCCGACAGCGGCGAGACGCCCGGCGCCGCCGTCCGCGCCGATGTGACGGTCACCTTCGGCACGTACAAACCGGGCCTGCTGATCGACCCCGCGCGCGAGTACGCCGGGGCGCTGCGGCTGGTCGACATCGGGCTCGCACCATGGCTGCCGCCGACCGCGGACGTGGAGGCGCTGCACCACGCGGACGTCGCCGAGCTGCTGCCGCGACCGGCGGCGGAGAGCGACAAGTACCGGCGGGGCGTGGTCGGCGTGGTCGCCGGTTCGGCGCGCTACCCCGGTGCCGCGGTGCTCGCGGTCGCGGGCGCGCTGCGCGGCGGCGCCGGTGCGGTGCGGTACGTCGGCCCGGCGGCGGACGCGGTGATCGCCCGGTTCCCCGAGACGCTCGTCCACGCCGGGCCGCCGCACAAGGCGGGCCGGGTACAGGCGTGGGTGGTCGGCCCCGGGCTCGGCGACGGCGCGGTCGCACGGCAGGCGCTGGAGGACGTCCTGGCCTCCGACGTGCCCGTACTCGTCGACGCCGACGGGCTGCGGCTGCTGCCGCCCGACCTGGCGCGGACGGCGCCGACGCTGCTCACCCCGCACGCCGGAGAGGCGGCGGCGCTGCTGGGCACCTCGCGCGAGGACGTCGAGGCCAACCGGCTGCGGTCGGTGCGGGCGCTGGCCGACCGCTTCGCCGCGACCGCGCTGCTCAAGGGTTCCACGACGCTGGTCGCCGCCGCGGACGGCGGCCCGGTACGGGTCAACCCGACGGGAACCGGCTGGCTGGCGACGGCGGGCAGCGGGGACGTGCTGTCCGGCCTGACGGGCTCGCTGCTGGCCACGGGCCTGAACCCGCGCGAGGCGGCGTCGGCGGGCGCGTACCTGCACGGCCTGGCCGCCCGCCGCGCGACGGGCCGCCCGGGCGCCCCGATCACCGCGTACGAGGTGGCCACCGCCCTCGCCGACGCGTGGGCCGAGGTCGCCTCGGCCTGACCGCGCGGGCCGCGACCCTGGGGTGCCCCGTCTCGGGGGCTCTCCCCTGCCCCGCCCCTTCCCGAAACGGGGGCTCCGCCCGGAGCCCTTCGCCGCCACCGGCGGTCGGCCGCCGAACGGCGGGAGGGGACGCGCCGGGGCACGGCACCGGCACCGGCACCGGCACCTGGGACAGCAGCCCACGTCGGCAGGCGCTACGGCTACCCCTCCGCGATCACCACCGCCGACGCGACCCCCGCGTCATGGCTCAGCGAGACGTGCCAGTGCCGTACGCCCAGTTCCGCCGCGCGCGCGGCCACCGTGCCGCGGACGGCGAGTCGCGGGCGGCCGCTGTCCTCCGTCACCACCTCGGCGTCCGTCCAGTGCAGGCCGCCCGGCGCGCCCAGGGCCTTGGCCACGGCCTCCTTCGCGGCGAAGCGGACGGCCAGCGACGCGATGCCGCGCCGCTCGCCGCTCGGCAGGAACAGCTCCCGTTCCAGGAACAGCCGCTCCGCCATGGACGGCGTCCGCTCCATCGCGTCCGCGAAGCGGTCGATCTCGGCGACGTCGATGCCGACCCCGATGATCACGCGCCTGCTCCCGTACCCGTACCCGTCCCCGTCCCCGTACGCGCTCCCGGCCTCACTCCACCGTCACCGACTTCGCCAGGTTCCGCGGCTGGTCCACCTCGTTGCCGCGGGCCGTGGCCAGCTCGCACGCGAAGACCTGGAGCGGCACGGTCGCCACCAGCGGCTGGAGCAGGGTCGGGGTGGGCGGGATCTCGATCAGGTGGTCGGCGTACGGGGCCACCGCCGCATCGCCGCGCTCGGCGATGACGATCGTGCGGGCGCCGCGGGCCCGGATCTCCTGGATGTTGGAGACGATCTTGTCGTGCAGGACGGACCGCCCGCGCGGCGACGGCACCACGACCACCACCGGCAGGTCCTCCTCGATGAGCGCGATCGGGCCGTGCTTCAGCTCGCCCGCCGCGAAGCCCTCGGCGTGCATGTACGCCAGCTCCTTGAGCTTGAGCGCGCCCTCCAGGGCCACCGGGTAGCCCACGTGGCGGCCCAGGAACAGCACGGTGTTCTTCTCCGCCAGGGTGCGCGCGAGCTCCCGTACCGGCTCCATCGTCTCCAGCACCTGGTCCACCTGGGTGCCGATCTCCGACAGCTCGCGGATCACCGCCTGGACCTCGTCGCCCCACTTGGTGCCGCGTACCTGGCCGAGGTACAGGGCCACCAGGTAGCAGGCGACGAGCTGGGTGAGGAACGCCTTGGTGGAGGCCACGGCGACCTCCGGGCCCGCGTGCGTGTACAGCACGGCGTCCGACTCGCGCGGAATCGTCGAGCCGTTGGTGTTGCAGATGGCGAGCACCTTCGCGCCCTGCTCGCGGGCGTGCCGCAGCGCCATCAGCGTGTCCATCGTCTCGCCGGACTGCGAGATGGCGACGACCAGGGTGCGGGAGTCCAGGATCGGGTCCCGGTAGCGGAACTCGCTGGCCAGCTCCGTCTCGCACGGGATGCGCGTCCAGTGCTCGATGGCGTACTTGGCGATCATGCCCGCGTGGTACGCCGTACCGCACGCCACGATGACGACCTTGTCGACCTCGCGCAGCACGGAGACCGGGATGCGGATCTCGTCCAGCGACAGCGAGCCCGAGGCGTCGATCCGGCCCAGCAGCGTGTCGGCCACGGCCTTCGGCTGCTCGGCGATCTCCTTGAGCATGAAGTAGTCGTAGCCGCCCTTCTCGGCGGCGGAGGCGTCCCAGTCCACGTGGTAGTGCCGGACGTCGGCGGGCGCGCCGTCGAAGTCGGTGACGGTCACCCCGTCCCGGCGCAGCTCGACGACCTGGTCCTGACCCAGCTCGATGGCCTCGCGGGTGTGCGCGATGAACGCGGCGACGTCGGAGGCGAGGAACGCCTCGTCCTCGCCGACACCGACCACCAGCGGCGAGTTGCGGCGCGCGCCGACCACCACGTCGGGGGCGTCGGCGTGCACGGCGACCAGCGTGAACGCGCCGTCCAGCCGGCGGCAGACCTGCCGCATCGCCTCGGCGAGGTCGCCGCAGGAGGAGAACGACTCGGCCAGCAGGTGCGCCACGACCTCGGTGTCGGTCTCGGACGCCAACTCGTGCCCGCGGTCGGTCAGTTCGGCGCGCAGGGCGGCGAAGTTCTCGATGATGCCGTTGTGGACGACCGCGACCCGCCCGGCGTTGTCCAGGTGCGGGTGGGCGTTGGCGTCCGTCGGCCCGCCGTGGGTGGCCCACCGGGTGTGGCCGATGCCGGTGCCGCCGGTGGGCAGCGGCCGGTCGGCCAGCTCCTTGTCCAGGTTGGCGAGCTTGCCCGCCTTCTTGGCGGCGGCGAGCCCGCCGTCCGCGAGGACCGCCACCCCGGCCGAGTCGTAGCCGCGGTATTCGAGCCGCTTGAGGCCGGCGAGGACGACATCGAGGGCGGACTGCCCTCCCACATAACCAACGATTCCGCACATGGACGCAGCGTACGGCTCGCCCCGGTGCCGGATGACCACCGCCCTCGTGTCGTCCGCGGGTGCATAATGCGCGCGTGCGGCCCATGGCCGAATCCGTCGCGTCCGCTTGGGGGAAATGTGCGCCGCTCCACCGTCACCGCCGGCACCAGCACGCTACTCGCCGCCGCCCTGCTCGCCTCCGTCGCGGCCTGTTCCGCGGGCGGGGACGACGACGGGGCCAAGCCGAAGAGCACGCCGACGCCCTCGGAGCGACCGGTGAAGGTGCCCGACACGCCCGTCAGCAGGGCTGCCGCCAAGAGCGCGGACGGCAGCGCCCGGATCGACGAAACGATTCGGCTCACCAGCCAGGGCAGCACGCTCACCATCTCCGTCGCGGGCCCCTTCGACATGGCCGGCGACAAGGGGAAGCTGTCCGTGGAGTCCCCCGGCGGGGAGATCGACCACGTGGACGAGATCTTCGGCGGCGGGAAGGTCTACCTGCGGCCCCTGGACGACCTCGGCAAGAAGAAGTGGGCGGTCGTCGACCGCGACCAGGCCAAGGCGCACTTCATGCTCCGGGCTCCGCTCAACGACCCCGAGCACGTGCTGCGCCAGATCTCGACCATGCGCCATGTGGCCGAGAAGGGCAGCGAGAAGATCGGCGGGGCCGCCACCACCCGCTACACCGGCACGCTCGACCACGCCACACTGTCGATGCGGCTGGAGGCCACCACCCGCGGCAAGCTCGACGCGCTCCGGCAGAAGCAGGGCAAGGACCTGCCCGTGGTCGCCGACGCGTGGGTGGACGGCAAAGGGCGGCTGGTGCGGGCCCGGATGTCCTGGCACATGGGCGACATGACGGGGCGGATCACGATGGACCTGTCCGGCTTCGGCGTCAAGGTGAAGGCCCCCGTACCGGATTCCTCCGCCACCGTCCCGGTCGAGGCGCCCGAGGGGCTCCTCCTGGGCTGACGGCTCGGGCCGACGGCTTGGGCCGACGGCCGGCGGCCCTACAGCCGCGCCCGGTACGCCCGCATCGCCAGCGGGCAGAACACCACGGTGATCCCGGCCGCCCACGTCAGCGACCACAGCACCGGACCCGCCAGCTCGCCGCCGATGAGCAGGGCCCGGAACGCGTCCGACAGATGGGTCACCGGGTTCACGTCCACCCACGCCTGGAGCCAGCCCGGCATGGTCTCCACCCGTACGAACGCGCTGCTGGTGAACGTGATCGGGAAGATGAGGGTGAACGCGAAGACCTGCACCTTCTCCGGGTCGCCCGCCAGCATGCCGATGAGCACGGCCGTCCACGACACCGCGGCCGCGAAGGTGACCAGCATCAGCGCCGCGAACACCAGGCCCCCGGCGCCCTGGTGGATGCGGAAGCCCAGCAGCGAGCCGAGGCCGATCATCAGCAGCATCGCCCACAGCTGCTTGCACAGGTCGGCCGCGATCCGGCCCATCAGCGGCGCGGACCGGGCGATGGGCAGGCTGCGCAGCCGGTCGAAGACGCCCTTGGTGAGGTCGGAGTTGAGCGCCATGGCCGTGTACATGCTCATGAACAGGGTGTTCTGGACGATGATCCCGGACAACGCGTACTGGAGGTAGGCGTGCGGCGACCCGGCCATCTGCCCGCCGAAGACATAGGCGAACAGGGCGACGAACATGATCGGCGTGATGCTGTAGTCGACCAGCTCCAGCGGGTTGTGCTTGACGGACACCAGGCTTCGCCAGGCCATCGTGCCGGTCTGGCGCAGCGCGGCCAGCGGACGCACCCGACCGCCCGCGGACAGCGGTGCGGTGGCCGGCACGGCCGGCGCGGCGGTCACGGCGCGCGCTCCACCGCCTCGTAGGGCCCCCGGAGTCATCCCCCGAGCCATCTCCCGAGTCGGCACGTCCGGAGTCGGCGCCTCCGGCGTCGCCCCTCTCGGGGCGGCACCCCCAGAGGCGTCGGACCGGTCGTTCTCCGGCTCCGGGCGGTGCCCCGTGAGCGCCAGGAACACCTCGTCCAGGCTGGAGCGGCGCAGCGCCAGTTCCGCCACCGCGATGTCCGCCTGGTCCAGCCGTCGCACCACGGCGGGCATCAGCGCGGGGTCGCCCACCGGGGCGGTGACCAGCTCGCCCTCGATCCGGGTCTGCGGGCCCGCCGCCTCGGTCAGCAGCCCGTGCGCGGCCGCGAGGTCGGCCACGTGCAGCGGCCGCACCTCCAGTACCTGCCCGCCGACCTGCCGCTTGAGCTCGTCCGAGGTGCCTTCGGCGATCACCCGGCCCTTGTCGATCACCACGATGTCGTCGGCGAGCCGGTCCGCCTCGTTCAGATACTGGGTGGTCAGCAGCGCCGTCATGCCCTCGGCGACCAGCCCGCGCAGCATGTTCCACAACTCGCCGCGGCTGTGCGGGTCGAGTCCGGTGGTCGGTTCGTCGAGGAAGAGCACCCGCGGCCGGCCGACCAGGCTCGCCGCGAGATCCAGCCGTCGCCGCATACCGCCGGAGTACGTCTTCGTGGCCCGGCCCGCCGCCTCGCTCAGCTGGAACCGCTCCAGCAGCTCGGCGGCGCGCCTGCGGGCGGCGCGCCGCGACATGCCCAGCAGGCGGCCGATCATCAGCAGGTTCTCCGTGCCGGTGAGGTTCTCGTCCACGGCCGCGTACTGCCCGGTGAGCCCGACCATGGACCGGACCAGGCCCGCCTCCCGCTGCACGTCGTGCCCGCCGACCTCCGCCCGCCCCGCGTCGGGCCGCAGCAGCGTGGCGAAGATCCGCACCGCGGTCGTCTTGCCCGCGCCGTTGGGCCCCAGCAGGCCGAGCACGGTCCCCGTGCGGACCGCCAGATCCACCCCGGCCAGCGCCTCGGTCTTCTTGAACCGCTTGACCAGGCCCTCCGCCTGTATCGCGTACGTCATGGACGGGACCTCCCGCATACCGACCGCACCGACCGCCAGGGCCGCACCCCTCCACTGTGACCCACACCACGGGCATTCGGCGCGCCAAGCGGAGCTGCGCCGTCGGAGTGAACCGGCCTCCTGGGCGCTCCCCGGGCGTGACCGACCCCACGCCCCACTGCCTCCGCGCAGCCCCGACAATGAAGGGGTGATCAGCTCTCCAGCGCGCACGGCGCAGCGGCGCACCGAGTCGAGTCCGTACGTGGACCTGTCACGCGCGCAGTGGAGCGCGCTGAGAGAAAAGACCCCGCTGCCGCTGACCGCCGCGGAGGTGGAGCGGCTGCGCGGCCTGGGCGACGTCATCGACCTCGACGAGGTGCGGGAGGTGTATCTGCCGCTGTCCCGGCTGCTGAACCTGTACGTCGCCGCCACCGGCAGCCTGCGCGGCGCGCTGAACACCTTCCTCGGCGGCACCACGAAGGGCAGCGGCGCCCAGCCCGGCACGCCGTTCGTCATCGGGGTCGCGGGCAGCGTCGCGGTCGGCAAGTCCACCACCGCCCGACTGCTCCAGGCGCTGCTGGCCCGCTGGCCCGAGCACCCGCGGGTGGAGCTGGTCACCACCGACGGCTTCCTCTACCCCAACGCCGAGCTGCACCGGCGCGGGCTGATGTCCCGCAAGGGCTTTCCCGAGTCCTACGACCGCAGGGCGCTGACCCGCTTCGTGGCCGACGTGAAGGCGGGCAAGGAGGAGGTGTCCGCGCCGGTCTACTCGCACCTGATCTACGACATCGTGCCGGGCGAGCGGCTGACCGTGCACCGCCCCGACATCCTCATCGTCGAGGGCCTGAACGTGCTCCAGCCCGCGCTGCCGGGCACCGACGGCCGCACCCGGGTCGGCCTCGCCGACTTCTTCGACTTCAGCGTCTACGTGGACGCGCGGACCGAGGACATCGAACGCTGGTATCTCGGCCGCTTCCGCAAGCTGCGGGAGACCGCCTTCCAGGACCCGTTCTCGTACTTCCGCAAGTACACCCAGGTCTCGGAGGAGGAGGCGCTGGACTACGCCCGGATGATCTGGCGCACCGTCAACCGCCCCAACCTGGAGCAGAACGTCGCGCCGACCCGGGGCCGGGCGGCGCTGGTGCTGCGCAAGGGCCCGGACCACAAGGTCCAGCGCCTGTCGCTGCGCAAGTTGTGACCGCTGCGCAAGCTGTGACCCGCGCGCCGGACGGGCCCGTGAGAGCCCGCCCGGCGAGAGGAAGCTAGCCCAGCGCGGACTTCACCGTGTCGGCGAGCCGCCCGGCCACCGACCGGGCCTGGTCGATGTCCTGCGCCTCGACCATGACCCGGACCACCGGCTCGGTGCCGGACGGCCGCAGCAGCACCCGGCCGGTCGCGCCCAGTTCCCGCTCCGCGTCCTGGACCGCGGCGCTCAGCTCGGCGGACGAGCCGACCCGGGACTTGTCCACGTCCGGCACGTTGATGATGACCTGCGGGAGCCGCTCCATGACCCCGGCCAGCTCGGCGAGCGGGCGGCCGGTGGCGGCGACCCGGGCCGCCAGCATCAGTCCGGTCAGCGTGCCGTCGCCGGTGGTGGCGTGGTCCAGCACGATGACGTGCCCGGACTGCTCGCCGCCCAGCGCGTAGCCGTGACGCTTCATCTCCTCCAGCACATAGCGGTCGCCGACCGCCGTCTGCACCAGCTCGACGCCCTCGCGCTCCATCGCCAGCCGGAAGCCGAGGTTGGACATGACGGTGGCGACCACGGTGTTCTGGCGCAGGCCCCCGGCCTCCCGCAGGGCGAGCGCGAGCACGGCGAGGATCTGGTCGCCGTCGATCTCGGCGCCGGTGTGGTCCACGGCCAGGCAGCGGTCGGCGTCCCCGTCGTGGGCCACGCCCAGGTCGGCGCCGTGCTCGACGACGGCCCGCTTGAGCTGGTCCAGATGGGTGGAACCGCAGCCGTCGTTGATGTTGAGGCCATCCGGGTCGGTGCCGATGGTGACGACCTCGGCACCGGCGCGCGCGAACGCCTCCGGGGAGACGCGGGACGCCGCGCCGTGCGCCCCGTCGATGACGACCTTCAGACCGTCAAGACGGTTGGGCAGTACGCCGATCAGGTGCGCGACGTAGTTGTCGAAGCCCTCGTCGTAGGTCCGGACCCGGCCCACGCCCGCGCCGGTCGGCCGGTCCCACGGCTCGCCGGAGGCATGCGCCCGGTAGGTCTCCTCTATACGGTCCTCGAGCTCGTCGGCGAGCTTGTGGCCGCCGCGCGCGAAGAACTTGACACCGTTGTCCGGCATCGCGTTGTGGCTGGCGGAGAGCATCACGCCCAGGTCGGCGCCGAGCGCCCCGGTCAGGTAGGCCACGGCCGGGGTCGGCAGCACGCCCACCCGCAGGACGTCCACACCCGCGCTCCCGAGCCCCGCCACCACGGCGGCCTCCAGGAACTCCCCGGACGCGCGTGGATCCCGTCCGACCACCGCCAGCGGCCGATGGCCCTCGAACGTGCCCACTTCGGCGAGTACATGCGCCGCCGCGACCGACAGGCCGAGCGCCAGCTCCGCCGTCAGGTCGGCGTTGGCGACGCCGCGCACACCGTCCGTACCGAAGAGTCGTCCCACTGCTGTCCTCCGAGTTGCGCGGGGGTACGGGTAGCCCCCGGGAGAAAAGGTGTCGTGCTGTGAACCGGGGCCTTACGTACAGGTATACGCTCCCCGGCCGCGATAGCCGAACGCCCCGGCAGCACGGGAGTGCCGCCGGGGCGTCGGCGTAGCGCGGGAAAGCCGCGATTAGCGCTTGCTGTACTGCGGCGCCTTACGGGCCTTCTTCAGACCGGCCTTCTTACGCTCGGTGGCGCGGTCGTCGCGGGTCAGGAACCCGGCCTTCTTCAGCGGGCCGCGGTTGTTGTCCACGTCCGCCTCGTTCAGGGCGCGGGCGATGCCCAGACGCAGCGCACCGGCCTGGCCGGAGACGCCGCCACCCGCGATGCGGGCGATGACGTCGTAGCGGTCGTCGAGCTCCAGAACCTTGAAGGGCTCGTTGACTTCCTGCTGGTGCACCTTGTTGGGGAAGTACTCCTCAAGGGTGCGACCGTTGATCTTCCACTGGCCGCTGCCCGGCACGATGCGGACGCGGGCCACGGCGTTCTTGCGACGGCCGGTGCCGGCGCCCGGCTGCGGCTCGCCGAAGCGACCCGCGAGCGACTCGCTGGAGTACTCGGTCGCCTCGGACTCGAAGGTGTGGTCGCCCTCGTACTCTTCGACCGGGGTCTCGGCGGTGATCTCAGCCACGATTCTCCTCAGATTTCTTTCGTCTAGAAGTGGTGGCCGGGACTACTGCGCGACCTGGGTGATCTCGAACGGGACCGGCTGCTGAGCACCGTGCGGGTGCTCGGAGCCTGCGTAGACCTTCAGCTTCGAGAGCATCTGACGGCCCAGGGTGTTCTTCGGGAGCATGCCCTTGACGGCCTTCTCGACAGCCTTCTCGGGGTTCTTGTCGAGCAGCTCGTCGTAGCGGACGGACCGCAGACCACCCGGGAAACCGGAGTGGCGGTAGGCCAGCTTCTGGGTCCGCTTGTTACCGGACAGGTGCACCTTGTCGGCGTTGATGATGATGACGAAGTCACCCATGTCGACGTGGGGCGCGTACACCGGCTTGTGCTTGCCCCTCAGGAGGGACGCGGCCGTCGAGGCCAGACGGCCCAGGACGACGTCCTGGGCGTCGATGACGTGCCACTGGCGCTGGACATCGCCGGGCTTGGGGCTGTACGTACGCACGGTCGTAGCCTTCGCTTCTTCAGTGAGATGGGTCCTGACAAGGCCACCCGGACGATCACGACAGCCTTGGCCGCACTGCGGTGACGCAAACCGAGTGGTAGCCGCTGGTCATCGGCCCGGTGGACCGGCGTAACGGCCTCTCACGTGAGAACGAGCAAGCCAATACGCATAACGAACTGGCAGAATACCGGCCCGCCCCCGGACGGGTCAAAACGGGTCGCACACCAGCGCGCCCGACCTGCTGTTCCCCTCGTACGCCACCCGCCGCACGTCACCGCACGCGATCGACCCGGGCCTCGTCCCACACCGGCTCCGGGACCTCCCGGACCCGGCCGTCCGCGCCGAAGACCAGGAAGCGGTCGAAGGACCGGGCGAACCAGCGGTCGTGCGTGACGGCCAGCACCGTGCCCTCGTACCGCTCCAGCCCCTCCTGGAGCGCCTCGGCGCTCTCCAGGTCCAGGTTGTCCGTCGGCTCGTCCAGCAGCAGCGCCGTCGTCCCCGCCAGCTCCAGCAGGAGGATCTGGAAGCGGGCCTGCTGGCCGCCGGACAGGCGCTCGAAGGCCTGGTCGCCCTGGCGCTCCAGCTCGTAGCGGCGCAGGGCGCTCATCGCGGCGCCGCGGTCCTTGGCGTGCTCGGTCCACAGGATGTCGACGAGGGTGCGGCCCTCCAGCTCGGGGTGGGCATGGGTCTGGGCGAAATGGCCGGGGACGACGCGGGCGCCGAGCTTCCACGCGCCGGTGTGCGCGACGGGATTTTCGGTGTCCCCCGCCAGCAGCCGCAGGAAGTGGGACTTCCCGGAGCCGTTGCTGCCGAGCACCGCGACCCGTTCCCCGTAGAAGACCTCCAGGTCGAAGGGGCGCATCAGGCCGGTCAGCTCCAGCCCCTGGCAGGTGACGGCGCGCACGCCGGTGCGGCCGCCCGCCAGCCGCATCGTGATCTCCTGCCGGCGCGGCGGCTCCGGCGGCGGCCCGGCCTCCTCGAACTTGCGCAGCCGGGTCTTCGCGGCCTGGTAGCGGGAGGCCATCTCGTCGCTGCGCGCCGCGTACTGCCGCATGTCCAGGACCAGCCGCTTGAGCTGCGCGTGCTTCTCGTCCCAGCGCCGCCGCAGCTCCTCGAACCGCTCGAAGCGCTCCCTGCGGGCCTCGTGGTACGTACCGAAGCCGCCGCCGTGCACCCACACCTCGCTCCCGGCGGGGCTCGGCTCCACGCTGATGATCTTCTCCGCGGCGCGGGCGAGCAGCTCCCGGTCGTGGGAGACGAACAGCACCGTCTTCTTCGTCTCGCGCAGCCGCTCCTCCAGCCAGCGCTTGCCGGGGACGTCCAGATAGTTGTCCGGCTCGTCCAGCAGCAGCACCTCGTCGGGGCCGCGCAGCAGGGACTCCAGGACCAGCCGCTTCTGCTCGCCGCCGGAGAGCGTGCGCACCTGGCGCCACTGGGCCCGCTCGTACGGCACGCCCAGCGCGGCGGTGGTGCACATGTCCCACACCGTCTCGGCCTCGTAGCCGCGGGCCTCCGCCCAGTCGCTGAGCGCCTGCGCGTAACCCATCTGCGCGGCCTCGTCGTCCCGCGTCATGATCGCGTGCTCGGCGCGGTCGACGGCCGCGGCGGCCTCCCGGATCCGCGGCGGCGCCACGGAGACCAGCAGGTCGCGCACCGTGCGTTCGTCCCGTACGGACCCGACGAACTGCGGCATCACGCCGAGCCCGCCGCTGACCGTCACCGTGCCGCCGTGCGGCCGCAGCTCTCCCGCGATCAGCCGCAGCAGGGTCGTCTTGCCCGCGCCGTTCGCGCCGGCCAGCGCGACCGCTGCACCCTCCCCGACTCTGAACGACACATCGCCCAGCAGTGCCCGCCCGTCCGGCAGGAAGTACTCCAGATGTGCCGCTTCGACATGCCCCATGAGGGGGGATTCTTCCGGGGCACCCGGCCCGTGACCAACCGGTTTAAGATGCGCGCCATGAGCTTTGGGCAAGGGGGGCCGTACGGGCCTGGGGGGTCTCAGCCGCCGACACCGCCGACGTCGTCGACGCCGGACTGGGCGGCGCTCGCCGACGACACCGCCCGCCGCGGCCGGCGCCGCAAGTGGCTGCTGATCGGCGGCGGCGTCCTCGCCGCGGGGGCCGTCGCGGCGATCGTGGCCACGGCCGTGGTCAGCAGCGACGGCAAGGGCGGCGCCTCGGACCAGGCCGGCGGGCTGCCGACGCCGCAGAAACTGCCGAGCGAGTCCGTGACGCCGGAGCCGAGCTTCTCGCACGTGGCCCCGCCCGCCCCGCCCGACCCGGTCGACATCCTCTCCAGCGCGAAGAAGGACAAGGCCCCGCTCAGCGACCGCACGCTCTTCCCCGACGCGAAGGCGACCGCGAACGACCGCACGTACGACAAGGGGCTCACCAGCGCCACCAAGAGCTGCGCGACGGCGGCGCAGGGTGCGCTCGGCGGCGTGCTGACGCAGAACGGCTGCCGCCGGTTCTTCCGCGCGACGTACGCCAGGGACGGCGTCGCGGTCACCGTCGGCATCGCCGTGTTCGACGACAAGGCGGCGGCCGAGAAGGCGAAGAAGCAGGCCAGGCCGAACGTCGCGTCGCTGCCCGGCGGCGGCGTGCCCGCCTTCTGCCGCAAGGCGGACTGCATCGCCAGCGCCAACGCGATCGGCCGCTACGCCTACTTCACGATCTCCGGCTACACCTCCGGCAAGGGCGTGGCGTCCTCCAGCGATCCCAAGGCGTCCCAGGCCGGGCGGGACGTCTCCGACTACGCCTTCCGCCGCATCCTGGCGCGCGGCAACGCCCAGGCGTCGGCGGTGGCCGCCGCGGGCGCCTCGTAGGGGCCTTTCAGGCCGGTCGTAGGGCTTTTTCAGCCGGTCGTACGGCTTTCGGCCGGGCCCAGCGCGCCGCCGTCCGGGGCCGGGTCCGCGGCCAGGTCGCGCAGGGCGAGGTAGGCGCGCTGGATGAACCTGCCGTCCAGCGTGGGCGAGGTGTTCGCCACGGCCGCGAGCGCCACGTCCCGCTGCGGGCTGAACCCGACGAGCGAGGTGAAGCCCCGCGTACCGCCGGAGTGGAAGTACACGTCGTGGCCGGGCCGCCGCCGGATGTTCCACAGCAGGCTGATCCGGTCGCCGCCGGCGCGTACGGCGACCCGGGGGCGGGCCACGTCGGCGAGCGCGGCGCGCAGCGAGCGGGGGGCGCCGTCCGCCGCGGCGTCCGGGGCGAGCAGCGCCTCCAGGTAGCGCAGCAGGTCGTCGCCGCTGGAGCGGACGGCACCGGCGGCGGCCAGGCCCGGGATGCGCCAGCTCGGGCGGGGGCGGCCGTGCCAGTAGCCCGTGGCCTGGCTCTCGTCGTCGGCGCAGCCGGTGCGGTACAGGGCCAGCGGGGTCAGGACGCGGGCGGCGAGCAGGTCGGGGAACTCGGCTCCGGCGGCGCGGGCGAGCAGCAGCCCGAGGAGTCCGGCCCCGAAGTTGGAGTACCGCACCCGGGTGCCGGGGTCCGGCGACGGCCGGGTACGGGCGAGAGCCGCCAGCAGGTCACCGGTGCCGAACCCGGCGTAGGGGTTGGCACACCAGCGGGGCACCGCCCGCCGCAGGAAGCCCCGCGGCAGCCGGGGCAGGCCGGAGGTGTGGGTGGCCAGGTGCAGCAGGGTGATCCGGCCGCCCGTGTCGTGCGGTACGGAGCCGCGCGGCAGGAAGCGGGCGATGGGGTCGGTGTAGCGGACCTCGCCCCGGGCGGCCATGTCGGCCAGCAGCAGCGCGGTGTAGGTCTTGGTGACGGAACCGAGCTCGAAGCGCGTGTGCCGGTCGGCGGGCGCGGCGGCACCGGCGCCGTCGTACACGGTGGTGCGGTCATACGCGGTGGTGCCGTCGTACGCGGTGGTGCCGTCGTACGCGGTGGTGCCGTCGTACGCGGTGGTGCCGTCGTACGCGGTGGTGCCGTCGTACGCGGTGGTGCCGTCGTACGCGGTGGTGCCGTCGTACGCGGTGGTGCCGTCGTACGCGGTGGTGCGGTCGTGCGCAGTGGTGCCGGTGACGGCCACCACCCGCCGTCCGGCCTGGCGCGCGGCGACCACGACGGCGCTGGCCCCGGGCGCGGCGGCGACGAGCGCGGCCAGCAGCCGCCCCCCGGCACCACCGCCGACCGGGTCCGCCACCCCTTCGCCGCCCGGGTCCGCCACGCGTCCGCCGACCAGGTCCTCCCCTCCCCCACCGACCGGGCCCGCCGCACGGACGGGACTCGGGTCCGCGCGACGGCCGGGGTCAGGCCGGGCCGCGGCGCCCGGTCGAGCGCCGCCCGGCGTCGGGGCGCCCTCCGGGGCCCTCATGCCGGGCCGCCGGGCCCCGCCCCCCGGTCGGGCGCGCCGGTGCCCGGGGCCGGCGTTCCGGCCAGGGTGCGCGAGACGGCGATGGTGCCCGCGACGGCCGCGACGACGGCGGTGTGCTGGTGGTCGTTGAACCGCTGCTCCGGGTCCTCCGCGACCGGCTCGCCGTCCCGCGGCAGCAGCCCGTCCTCGTGCTGGACCTCCGCCAGCAGCGCCCAGTTCTCCGGGTCGCAGACGGGTTCCCGCAGACAGCACCCGACGATCATCAGCTCGGCGAGCAGGTCCCACTGGGCGACCTCCCGCCAGATGTCGATCCATACGGGCACCCAGGTCGACAGGTAGCGGGAGATCTGCCGGGGCAGCCCTTCCGGGCGGGCGCCCCAGTCCGTGAGGTGGAAGACCGTGTGCGTCACGGAGTACGCGGTCATCCAGTCGATGGCCCAGGGCTCGGGGGTGGCGCCGAGCCAGGTGGCCTGGGTGAGCCGCATCCAGTCGACGTCGTAGTCGATCCGCGCCACACGGGCCGCGTTGGCGACCGCCAACTTGCGGTTGGGCATGTGCTCGATGGCGCGTACGGAGCGCAGCCCGGCGTTGTGCCGCAGCAGGCGCTCCATGCCCTCGTGGCGGTAGCCGGAGCGCGCGAAGTGGGCGTACGTCTCCAGCGGGTCGGTCATCAGCTGGTGGCGCAGCTGGCGTTCGTAGAGCATGTCGCCCTCGCGCAGTTGCACCCAGCTGAAGTCCAACAGCTCCCGCGCGGCCTGCATTTCGGCGCTGCCCGCGGCGGACTCCCGCAGGACGAGGGAGCCCGCGAGCGCGGTCTCCCCGAGCGGCTTGTACACGCTGTTGGGGTCGCCCAGGTCGGCGGTGGTGTCCGGCGGCAGCGCGCCGAACTCGCGGTGCGTGTGCAGCCAGCCGAGCGCCCTGGCGGCGACCTGGTGGGCGATGGAGGTGACGGGCGCCGTCATACGTTCTCCCTCCTCGGGTGGTCTCCCAGCAACGCGCGTGCCACCGCGAGGTCGAGGGCGAGGCGCGGGCCGTCGCCGGTGTGCAGCGCGATGTGGTCGAGATACGTCGCGGGGTCGAGCGGCAGGGGGACGTCTTCGCGGTGGAGTACCGCGAGCCACCGGGCCAGTCGGGCGGCGGTCGGGTAGTCGCGGCGGAGCAGGGCGCGGGTGGCGCCGCGGGCCAGCGCGACCGGGTTGCGCAGGGCGGCGTCCCGTACCGGGCCGTCCACTCCGGGCAGGCTCAGCGGCGACAGCCGGGCCATCGTGCCCGCCCACGGCTGCCAGGGGTCCGCGTCGGTGAGCGCGGGGCAGCTCTCGGGCGGGGCGAGTTGGGGCGCGGCGGCGCCGTGCCGGACGAGCAGCCGCGCGGTGGCCCAGTCGCGCCAGGCGACGGCCCAGTCCTCGACGGGACCCCGCGGCGGCGGCGACGCGTAGACGGGGGCGGGGAAGACGGCGGCGGCCTGGCTGATGGCGGCCGCGTCCTGCGGGTGCACCACCGCACCGGTCAGGGCGTGCGGGGCCAGGACGTCCGCGCCGAGGACCCGTACGGCGGCGAGCGCGGCCTTCGGATCGGCGCTGTCCTCCACGAAGTCGGCGAGCACAGCCGTGCCCTCGACACCCGGGAGGGCATCGAGGACACGACGTGCCAAGGCGGCGGTCGCTTCGGCGTAGACCGCACGAGCGGTCCCTTCAGCGGAGCCCATCAGCGGCGCCCCGTCGCAGGAGCCGGCCTACCGTGCGGGCGTCGAGTGACGCCGACTCGCTCAGCACTCACTTGTCCCTCGGCTCCTTGGGAGACTTCGGCGACAGCAGCAGGAGCAGCAGCAGTGCGCCCTTGGCCTCCGGGGAGTAGAGCGGAGCGTCGCTGATCGTGGTTTCCGGCTCCACCATCAGCGCGTGAGTGGCCTTCATTTCGGGGGGGTCTGCGATGAGGGTTGTCCTCTGAGCAAGCATCAATGCCTCCTCATATCGGCACTTTCGCTCGGCGAGCGAAGCTGACGTGACAAGAAGCTACGCCAATGTCCGATATGTCGCACTTTCTGTCACGCTCGGTGACTACCTCGAAGTGACGCAGGGTGTCCGGCGCGCCGTCGCGCACCGGACACCCCAGTGATCGTCACCGCCCAACGGCCCGCGTCATCCACCTAACTGACGTGACGTCAGGATTCCTGCGGGCGGCCGTCAGCCCGCGTTCTTGGCGATCGCCTTCTCCAGCTTGGCCACCTGCGCGGTCACCAGCTCCTGCGGGACCTGCGACTTCATCGGGTCGAGCATGTTGAAGCCCAGGAGCACCGTCACATGAGCTCCGGAGCGCACCGCCTTGACGCTGAACTTGAGGCCGTCGCCGGACATGTCGAACGCCAGCGCCTCGTCACCCAGCTTCGCCGCCGGCTGCGCGGTCACCGCCGTGAACTTCTGCTTCTCGCCGGAGCCGTCGGTGGCGGTGAAGCCGCCCTTGCACCCCTCCACGGCCTTCTTGAGGTCGGCGATCGTCTTCTCGGCGCCGCCAGCGGCGTAGGAGGAGACCCGCAGCATGCCGGAGAAGCTCTCCTTGGTCTTCAGGTCCCCCTTGCCGAGGGTCCGGTAGACCGAATCAGCCGGTTCCGGGGAGTACTTCGAACCCATCAGCGCCACCGCCGGCTGGCACACGGCCTTGTCCGACTTCGCCGCGTCGCCCTCCGCCAGCTCCGCCTTCGTCATCTCCTTGATCGCGTAACCCTTGGCCTTGACGTCGGCCTTGGCCAGGACGGCCTGCTCCAGCTCGGCCTTGCCCAGCGTCTTGTGCGTCTCGGTGGCGGCCGGCTTCTGCGAGCCCCTGCCGGCCGGCTTGTCGTCCTTGGAGTCCTCACAGGCCGTCGCCGTGCCCAGGGTCGCCGCCACCGCGGCCGCCAGCACGACCCGCGCCACCGACTTGTTCACATTCCCGCGCATTCCAGATCGCTCTCTCACTCAGGTGGTCCGCGCCTTCCAGGAGCGGGCAGACGCTGCCGACCAGTGATTACTGGACCGCCCGACGGCCCCGGGAGTTGTCCGGTCCCCGGTCACGACACCGTCACGATCCGGCCAGGCACCGCGGTTCTGCCGGAAAAGAACCAGTCCGACCCCCCGACGACCGAAAACACCCGGAGGTTGCCCCTCCGCCCCCGGATGTGGCGCTTCCCCCAACCCGTGGCGAAACAGGCAACCTTCGCCGCTCCTGCCGGTCTTACCGACCGACCGGACACCGTCCCGCCCCCGCCCGGACGCCGACCGGACACCGACGGGACACCCGGAACCGGCCACCCGGCACCGGCCAACCGTCAGGACAACCCCAGGCAGCCCGAGGCTCCGGAGAGGAGAGCGCGCCACACCGCACCACGGCGCGGCACACGACGATGAAGATCTCTTTCCTTCTGCACAACGCCTACGGCATCGGCGGCACCATCCGCTCCACGTTCAACCTCGCGAGCGCCCTGGCGGCCCGGCACACCGTGGAGATCGTCTCCCTGATGCGTACGGCCGAGTCGCCCAGCCTCCCGCTGCACGACGCCGTGACGATCGTCCCGCTGATCGAACGGCGCGCGGGCGCCCGGGGCAGCGACGCCCGCGACCCCGGGCTGTCCCGTCCCACCGCCCACGTCCCCGCGGCCGAGGCGAACGGCACCAAGAACTTCAACGCCCTCACCGACGAGCGCGTCGCCGCGTATCTGGCCGCCACCGACGCGGACGCCGTCATCGCGACCCGCCCCGGACTGGTGATCTACCTCGCCGAGTTCGGCAGCGACCGCTATCTGCGGATCGGTCAGGAGCACCGGCTCCACGGCACCCACAAACCCGACATCCGCGCCGCCTGCGACGCCGCCATCCCCCGCCTGGACGCCTTCACCTCGGTCTCCGAGGCCGACGCGGCCACCCACCGGGCCAAGCTGCCCGGCATCGACACCCGGCTGGTCGGCATCCCCAACGCCGTCCCCGCCACCCCGGTCGAGCCCTCCGACGGCAGCGCGAAGCTCGTCGTCGCCGCCGGCCGGCTCATCCCCGTCAAGCGGTACGACCTGCTGGTCGACGCCTGGTCCACCGTCGCCGCCCGGCACCCCGAGTGGCGTTTAAGGCTCTATGGCCGCGGCCCGCAGCAGGCGGCGCTGCGCAAGCAGATCGACGCCCTCGGCCTGGCCGGGCACATCACGCTCATGGGGGCCCACTCCCCCATCGAGACCGAGTGGGCCAAGGGATCCATCGCGGCGGTCACCTCCCGCGAGGAGTCCTTCGGCATGACGATCGTGGAGGCGATGCACTGCGGGGTACCGGTCCTCGCGACCGACTGCCCGCACGGCCCCGGCGAGATCATCACGGACGGCGAGGACGGGCTGCTGGTCCCCAACGGCGACCGCGACGCCATCGCCGCGGGGCTCCTCAGGCTGATCGAGGACGACGAGCTGCGCCGCACCATGGGCCGTGCCGCCCGCACCGCCGCCCAGCGCTACGCCCCCGAGCGGGTCGCCGCCACGTACGAGCGGCTCCTGGTCGAGCTGTACGAGCAGCGCGGAACCGCCCCCGCCGACCGGCGCCCGCCGCGCGCCCCCCGGCAGCCGCTGGCCACGACCCTGAAGTCGGCGGTCAAGCAGCTGATCCGCAGGCAGCCCCCGCTGCGCCCGGTGGCGTCCTGCCGGGCCGACGCCGAGGGGAACCTGACCGTCCTCGTCGAGCCCGCGGGACTGCACGGCAGCGACCTGGAACTCACCGTCACCCGGCGGGGCCACGGCGACCGGATACGCCTCCCGCTCCGGCGGCCGGACGCCGTCCAGGGCGCGGACGGGCCCTGGACGGCCGTGCTCGACCGCGCGGCGCTCTCCCGCGCCGAGGGCGGCACGCCCTTCGCCGAGGGCCGCTGGGACCTGCACGTGGTACGCCCCGGTGACCGCGCCCGCCGGCGCGTCGTCTCCCGCTACGCCGAGGGGCGCGGCCTGGTGACCCTGGAACCGCTGCCCGGCGCCCCGTTCGCCTGGTGGGTCCCCTATCCCACCGTCGACGGCTACCTCGCGGTACGCGCCTGGCACCGCCCCGCCCACGCGGAGGCCCGCGACGTCCACGCGACGGCGGAGGAGCTCACCGTGGAGGGCACGCTGCACGGGGGCGCCACCCGGCTGGGCGAGGGCGCCGTCGCCGTCGCCACCCCGCGCAAGGGCGCGGACGGCCCGGTCACCGCGCCGGTCACCCTCCTGGCCGACGGGCGCTTCCGGTTCACGCTCCCGTACAAGGAGTTCCAGGGACGGGGCGTATGGGACCTGTCACTGCGCGAGGGCGCCCAGGACCCGGCCGAGCCGATCCGCGTCGCCCGCCTCATCGGCGACATCGTCGACCGCAACAAGACCGACCTGTACCCGCTGGCCGGCGGCTTCCGCCCATACTTCACGACGGCGAGCAACCTGGCGATCACGACGGCGGCGGCGGGCTGAGGCGCGGCCTGGGGACCCGGGGCTCCGCCCCAGCCCCCGGGCCGTGGTTCGGGAAGGGGCTCCGGCGGCGGAGCCGCTGAGGGACGCTGTGGGGACAAGCCCGCCGCAGGCGTCAGTGGCAGCCCGCGCACCCCGGCAGGCTCCGCTTGTTGCGGGCCTCGCGGTTACGGGCCGCGAGCTGGTCGTCGGCCGGGTAGCCGACCTCCTCCAGCGTCAGCCCGTGCGGCCGCACCACATGCACCGCGGAGTCCCGGACCCCGGCGGCCAGCACCGTGCCCGGCCAGTCCACCGGCCGGTGCCCGTCGCCCACGAAGAGCAGCGCGCCGACCAGCGAGCGCACCATGTTGTGGCAGAAGGCGTCGGCCCGCACGGTCGCCGTGACGACGCCGTCCGCCCCCCGCTCCCAGCTCAGGTTCTGCAGGGTGCGGATGGTCGTCGCGCCGTCGCGCTTCTTGCAGTACGCCGCGAAGTCGTGCTCCCCCAGCAGCGGCTGGGACGCGGCGTTCATCGCGGCGACGTCCAGCGGCCAGTCGTGCCACAGCACGTGGCCGCGCAGCAGCGGGTCGACCCCGCCGGGGTGGTCCACCACCCGATAGGCGTAACGCCGCCAGATCGCCGAGAACCGCGCGTTGAAGCCGGGCGGGGCCGCGGCGACCCGCCACACCCGTACGTCGTGCGAGAGCCGCCCGGCCAGCCGGCGCAGCAGCTTGTCCTCGTGCTCGGCCCACAGCTCCTCGGGCAGGTCGACGTGCGCGACCTGGCCGCGCGCGTGCACGCCGGCGTCGGTGCGGCCCGCGACCGTCAGCTCATGGGTCTCGGAGGAGCGCGTCACCGTGCGGATCGCGTCCTCCAGCTCGCCCTGCACCGTGCGCCGACCGCGCTGCTTGGCCCAGCCGGAGAAGTCCTTGCCGTCGTAGGACAGGTCCAGCCGGACCCGTACGTATCCGGGCGCCGGATGGTCGCTCACGTGATGATCCTTTCCCTGCGGAACATGCGGAACGGGCCCGCTCCCAGAAACTGGGTGCGGGCCCGTACCTCAGCCTTGAGGCAGCTCAGGCTCAGGCGTCCTTGGACTCTTCGGCCGGGGCCTCGGCGGCCTCGTCCTTGGTCAGGTCCGCCTTCGTCTCCTCGGCCTCCTTGACCGCGCGCTTGGTCGCGGCCTCGGCCTCGGCGACGGTCGCCTTCTTGGCGATCTCACCCTCGACCAGCTCGATGACCGCCATCGGGGCGTTGTCGCCACGGCGGTTACCGATCTTGGTGATCCGGGTGTAGCCACCCGGACGCTCGGCGTAGCGCGGAGCGATCTCGGTGAAGAGCGTGTGGACGATGCTCTTGTCCGTGATCTGCTGGAGCACCAGGCGACGGTTGTGGATGTCGCCCTTCTTCGCCTTGGTGATGAGCTTCTCCGCGACCGGACGCAGGCGGCGGGCCTTCGCCTCGGTCGTGGTGATGCGGCCGTGCTCGAACAGCGACTTCGCGAGGTTCGCGAGGAGCAGACGCTCGTGCGCGGCGCTGCCGCCCAGACGGGCACCCTTGGCGGGCTTCGGCATGGGATTTCTCCTTGTGATCTGCACCGGCCGTGTCAGGTACCGGTGTCAGTTACCGCAGGACTGATGCCCTACGGGGGTGTGGGCGGCCGGAGCCGCCCACAAGACCGGGGGTATGGGGGCCGGAGCCCCCACACCGTCAGTACTGCTCGGTCTCGACGAACCCGGCGTCGCCCTCGTCGTCGGCGCCGAAGGCGTCCGCCGCGGCGGTCGGGTCGAATCCGGGCGGGCTGTCCTTGAGCGCCAGGCCCATGCCGGCCAGCTTCGCCTTGACCTCGTCGATCGACTTCGCACCGAAGTTGCGGATGTCGAGCAGGTCCGCCTCGGAGCGGGCGACGAGCTCACCCACGGAGTGGATGCCCTCGCGCTTGAGGCAGTTGTAGGAGCGGACCGTGAGCTCCAGCTCCTCGATCGGCAGCGCCAGGTCGGCGGCGAGCGCGGCGTCCGTCGGGGACGGGCCCATGTCGATGCCCTCGGCGTCGACGTTCAGCTCGCGGGCCAGACCGAACAGCTCGACCAGGGTCTTGCCGGCGGACGCCATGGCGTCGCGCGGCCGCATGGCCTGCTTGGTCTCGACGTCGACGATCAGCTTGTCGAAGTCGGTGCGCTGCTCGACACGGGTCGCCTCGACCTTGTAGGTGACCTTGAGCACCGGCGAGTAGATGGAGTCGACCGGGATCCGGCCGATCTCCTGGCCCACCTGCTTGTTCTGGACGGCGGAGACGTAGCCGCGACCGCGCTCGACGGTCAGCTCCATCTCCAGCTTGCCCTTGCCGTTCAGCGTGGCCAGGACCAGGTCGGGGTTGTGCACCTCGACACCGGCCGGCGGGGCGATGTCGGCGGCGGTGACCAGGCCCGGACCCTGCTTGCGCAGGTACATCACGACCGGCTCGTCGTGCTCGGAGGACACGACCAGCTGCTTGATGTTGAGGATGAGGTCGGTGACGTCCTCCTTGACGCCCGGCACGGTGGTGAACTCGTGCAGGACCCCGTCGATCCGGATGCTGGTGACCGCGGCACCGGGGATCGAGGAGAGGAGCGTACGACGCAGGGAGTTGCCGAGGGTGTAGCCGAAGCCCGGCTCCAGCGGCTCGATCACGAACCGGGAACGGTACTCGTCCACGACCTCTTCGGTCAGGGAAGGACGCTGAGCGATCAGCATGAGGTATTGCCTCCAGTCTTCGGCGCCCGCTATTTGACGCCGTAGCCACCGGGCGGAAGCCCGATATCACTACCCAAGGGTACGGGCGGTACGGCCGAAAGCCGTACCGCCCGAGACCGCGAACCCCTACTACTTCGAGTAGAGCTCGACGATCAGCTGCTCCTGCACCTGGGTGTCGATCACCTGGCGCTCGGGCAGGTTGTGCACGAGGATCCGCAGCCGGGACGGAATGGCCTCGAGCCACGCCGGCACCGTGCGCTCGCCCGCCTCGGCCTGAGCCACCTGGAAGGGGGTCAGGGTCCGGGACTTCGGGCGGACCTCGATGATGTCGTTCACGGCGACGCGGGCCGACGGGATGTCGGTCTTCACGCCGTTGACGGTGAAGTGGCCGTGCCGCACCAGCTGACGGGCGTGGTCCCGGGACTTGGCGAAGCCCGCCCGGTACACCACGTTGTCAAGGCGGCTCTCGAGGATGCGAAGCAGGTTCTCACCGGTCTTGCCGGTCTTCTGGTTCGCCTCCGCGTAGTAGCCACGGAACTGCTTCTCCAGGACACCGTAGATACGCGCCGCCTTCTGCTTCTCACGCATCTGGAGGAGGTACTCGCTGTCCTTGGTGCGCCCGCGCCCGTGCTCACCCGGGGGGTAAGGACGGATCTCGATCGGGCACTTCGCGCTCTCGCACTTGCTCCCCTTGAGGAAGAGCTTCTGCTTCTCCCGACGGCAACGCTTGCAGTCGGCCCCGGTGTAACGCGCCATTGTTTATTTGTCTCCTAGATCAGCGGGGTGATCAGACCCGGCGCCGCTTCGGAGGGCGGCACCCGTTGTGCGGGGTCGGCGTCACGTCCTGGATCGAGCCCACCTCGAGGCCGGTGGCCTGGAGCGAGCGGATCGCGGTCTCACGGCCGGAGCCCGGACCCTTGACGAACACGTCGACCTTGCGCATGCCGTGCTCCTGCGCGCGGCGGGCGGCCGACTCGGCGGCCATCTGCGCGGCGAACGGGGTCGACTTGCGCGAGCCCTTGAAGCCGACGTGGCCGGCCGAGGCCCAAGAGATCACGTTCCCGGTCGGGTCGGTGATCGAGACGATGGTGTTGTTGAACGTGCTCTTGATGTGAGCGTGCCCGTGGGCGACGTTCTTCTTCTCCTTGCGGCGCACCTTCTTGGCGCCGGCCTGACGGCCCTTCGGAGGCATAAGCTTCGCTATCTCCTGTGGAGGTGGTCGGTCCTACAGCTGGACCGCTGAATGTGCGGAGATCCGGAGGTGACCCCCGGAAGACCGCAGTGCGTCCGCTGTGGACTACTTCTTGCCCGGCTTCTTCTTGCCGGCGATGGCGCGACGCGGGCCCTTGCGGGTGCGGGCGTTGGTGCTGGTGCGCTGGCCGTGGACCGGCAGGCCACGACGGTGACGCAGACCCTGGTAGCAGCCGATCTCGACCTTGCGGCGGATGTCGGCCTGAACCTCACGACGGAGGTCACCCTCGGTCTTGATGTTGGCGTCCACGTACTCGCGGATCTTGACCAGGTCCTCTTCGGCCAGGTCGCGAACGCGGGTGTCCGGGTTGACGCCGGTGGCGGCGAGGGTCTCCTTGGCCAGGGTGCGGCCAATACCGAAGACGTAGGTGAGGGCGACCTCCACACGCTTTTCGCGCGGGATGTCAACACCTGAAACGCGTGCCATTCAATGGCTCCTGTTGGTGTTCGGGGGTCTTCCGCAGAACCGCTCCCGACTGCGCCCTGCCCCTACGGGCAGTGCGGCGCTTTCCCGGGTCTCCGGCCCCCGCCGGAGGTGTCGCCAGCCGCGGCTGGACGGGCTCTGCGTATGTACGTGTTTCTTGCGTCGCGCGAAGAACTGCGAGGTGCAGGTCGGCGTGCGTCAGCCCTGGCGCTGCTTGTGGCGCAGGTTGTCGCAGATGACCATGACCCGACCGTGGCGGCGGATCACCTTGCACTTGTCGCAGATCTTCTTGACGCTCGGCTTGACCTTCATGGGATGTGAGGTTCTCCGGGTCGTGAGATCTACTTGTAGCGGTAGACGATCCGTCCGCGGGTGAGGTCGTACGGAGACAGCTCCACGACCACCCGGTCATCGGGCAGGATGCGGATGTAGTGCATGCGCATCTTGCCGCTGATGTGCGCGAGGACCTTGTGACCGTTCTGCAGCTCCACCTTGAACATAGCGTTCGGCAGAGACTCGATCACGGTGCCCTCGATTTCGATGGCGCCTTGCTTCTTGGCCATGTCCTGCTTTCGGGATCGGCTACCTTGATCAGCTCACGGCATGCCGAAGGGCATACGTGAGCCGACGTGTCAGTCTACGTCAGGGAATCCCGAAACACGAATCCGGGGCAGCATGCCCGGTTCGGAAGATCATTAAGCCAGAGGGTGCGGCTCATCAGGCCAGGGGGTCGGGCGCGGCCTCGATGCCGTACTCCGCCAGCTTCGCCTTGCCGCCGTCCACGGCGGTCAGCACCAGCGGGCCCTCCTCGGTCAGCGCCACCGAGTGCTCCCAGTGGCTGGACCAGGTGCCGTCGTCCGTCTTCACGGTCCAGTCGTCCGCCAGGACGTGGGTCTTCGCCGTGCCGAGGCTGACCATCGGCTCGATCGCGATGCAGAAACCGGGCACCAGCTTCGGCCCCTTGCCGCGCTTGCGCGAGACGTAGTTCAGCAGGTGGGGGTCCATGTGCATCTCGCTGCCGATGCCGTGGCCGCCGTAGTCCTCGATGATCCCGTACTTCCCGGAGGCGGGCAGCGGCTGCCGGCGGATGTAGCCCTCGATGGCCCGGGAGATGTCGACGAGCCGGTTGCCCTTGCGGACCGCGGCGATCCCGGCCCACATCGACTCCTCGGTGACCCGGCTCAGCTCATGCAGCTCCGGAGCGTGACCGGTGCCCACGAAGGCGGTGAAGGCGGCGTCCCCGTGCCAGCCGTCGATGATCGCGCCGGCGTCGATCGAGATGATGTCGCCGTCCTTGAGCACCGTCTCCCGGTCGGGGATGCCGTGCACCACGACCTCGTTCACCGAGGTGCAGATGGTGGCGGGGAACCCGCCGTACCCCAGGAAGTTCGACTTCGCGCCGTGGTCGGCGATCACCTTGCGGGCGACGTCGTCCAGGTCCTTGGTGGTGGCACCCGGTACGGCGGCCTCCCGGCACGCCTGGTGGATGGCCGCGACGACCAGCCCGGCCGCACGCATCTTCGCGATCTGCTCCGGGTTCTTGATCTCCACCATGGGGGTGCCTTCCAACGCTCGCTGGTGTTCTGCGGTCCGGCGCCCGCCGGACGCGGCCTTCCTCAACAGTACGGCCGCGACACCCCGAGGGGCACCGCGGCCGTCCGGCCGACGTGGGGGCTCAGGCCGCCTGGCCCTTGTCCTTGTCCGGCAGGGCCTCCATGGCCCGCTCGGTCACCTCGGCGACCTTGCCCAGCGCCGAGATCGTCACGACCAGGTCCTGGGCCTTGTAGTAGTCGATGATCGGCTCCGTCTGGGTGTGGTACACGTCCAGGCGGTTGCGCACCGTCTCCTCGGAGTCGTCGGCGCGCTGGTAGAGCTCGCCGCCGCAGATGTCGCAGACACCCTCCTGCTTCGGCGCGGAGTACGTCACGTGGAAGACGTGGCTGGAGTCGTTGCGGCAGATGCGGCGACCGGCGATCCGCTTGACGACCTCGTCCTCGGGGACCTCCAGGTCCAGCACCGCGTCCAGCCTCATGTCCTCGGACCGCAGCATCTCGTCCAGCGCCTCGGCCTGCGAGACGTTGCGCGGGAAGCCGTCGAGCAGGAAGCCGCCCGCGGCGTCCGGCTGGGACATCCGGTCCTTGGCCATGCCGATGGTGACCTCGTCCGGGACCAGGTCGCCGGCGTCCATGTACGCCTTGGCCTGCTTGCCCAGGTCGGTGCCCTGGCTGATGTTGGCCCGGAAGAGGTCGCCCGTGGAGATGTGCGGGATGGAGAGGTTCTTGGCGAGGTACGCAGCCTGCGTACCCTTGCCAGCCCCAGGAGGCCCGACGAGGACGATTCGCATCAGCGGAGGAACCCTTCGTAGTGTCGCTGCTGAAGCTGGCTCTCGATCTGCTTCACGGTCTCCAGGCCGACGCCCACGATGATGAGGATGCTGGTACCGCCGAACGGGAAGTTCTGATTGGCCTCGAGCGTCACCAGCGCCACCGTGGGCACCAGGGCGATCAACCCCAGGTAGAGAGAGCCGGGCCACGTGATGCGGTTCAGCACGTAGCTCAGGTACTCCGCGGTGGGACGACCCGCCCGGATACCCGGGATGAAGCCACCATACTTCTTCATGTTGTCGGCAACTTCTTCGGGGTTGAAGGAGATGGCCACATAGAAGAACGCGAAGAACACGATCAGCAGGAAGTACGTGACGATGTAAACGGGGTGGTCGCCCTTGGTGAAGTTCCGCTCGATCCAGTTCGCCCAGTCCGCGTTGGACCCGCTGAACTGCACGACCAGGGCCGGAATGTAGAGAAGCGACGACGCGAAGATGACGGGAATCACACCCGCCTGGTTGACCTTCAGCGGAATGTAGGTCGACGTCCCGCCGTAGGAACGGCGGCCGATCATGCGCTTCGCGTACTGCACCGGAATCCGGCGCTGCGCCTGCTCGACGAAGACCACCAGGCCGACCATGGCCAGACCGCAGGCGATCACCAGGCCGAACTCCAGCCAGCCGTCCATGATCTTGCCGGACTGCTTGATGCCCCACAGGCCGGCGGGGAAGCCCGCGGCGATGGCGACGAACATCAGGATGGACATGCCGTTCCCGATGCCGCGGTCGGTGATCAGCTCACCCAGCCACATGACCACCGCGGTGCCCGCGGTCATCGTGATGACCATCGTGACGGTCGCGAAGATGGACCGGTCCGCGACGATCTCCCCGGTCACGGAGCAGCCGGAGAAGAGCGAGCCGCTGCGGGCCGTGGCCACCAGACCGGTGCCCTGGAGGATCGCCAGCGCCACGGTGAGATAACGGGTGTACTGCGTGATCTTCGCCTGACCGGCCTGCCCCTCCTTCTTGAGGGCTTCGAGGCGCGGAATGACCACCGTCAGCAGCTGGAGGATGATGCTCGCCGTGATGTACGGCATGATCCCGAGCGCGAAGATGGTGATCTGCAGCAGCGCACCACCGCTGAACATGTTCACCAGGCCGAACAGACCCTGATTGGCCTTGGCCTCGTCCATGCACGTCTGGACGTTCTTGTAGTCGATACCCGGCACCGGGATGTGGGTCCCGAACCGGTACAACAGGATGATGCCCAGCGTGAACAGCAGCTTCTTGCGCAGGTCGGGCGTCTTGAACGCCCGGGCGAACGCGGTGAGCACGGTGCCTCCTGCGGCTCCCGCGTGCATAGCGCGAGAGGTGACGGTCTTGAGGATCGACGAATAGAAAATCAGCCAACAACCGCGCGGACACAGGCCGCGCGGAAGGTAACAACGCACGCCACCTTACCGGCGACCACGCCTCCCTTGGAACGACCAACCGGGGATGCCCCATTTCAGGGACATCCCCGGCCGGTTGCGCATCAAGCTCAGACGAGCTCGGTGACGGTGCCGCCGGCGGCGGCGATCTTCTCCTTGGCGGAGCCGGAGACCTTGTCCACGGTCACCTGCAGCGCCACGGTGATCTCGCCGGTGCCCAGCACCTTGACGAGCTCGTTCTTGCGCACCGCGCCCTTGGCGACCAGGTCGGCCACCGTGACCTCGCCACCCTGCGGGTAGAGCGCGGCCAGCTTGTCCAGGTTCACGACCTGGTACTCGGTGCGGAACGGGTTCTTGAAGCCCTTCAGCTTCGGAAGGCGCATGTGGAGGGGCATCTGCCCACCCTCGAAGCGCTCCGGAACCTGGTAACGGGCCTTCGTACCCTTGGTACCACGACCAGCGGTCTTACCCTTGGACGCCTCACCACGACCGACACGGGTCTTGGCGGTCTTGGCGCCCGGGGCGGGCCGGAGGTTGTGAACCTTCAGCGGCTTGCTCTCCGCCATGTCAGTCGACCTCCTCGACCGTCACGAGGTGGCGGACGGTCTGCACCATGCCGCGGATCTCGGGGCGGTCCTCCTTGACAACCACGTCGTTCAGGCGCTTGAGCCCGAGCGAACGCAGGGTGTCGCGGTGGTTCTGCTTGCTGCCGATGTACGACTTCGTCTGCGTGACCTTGAGGCGAGCCATTACGCACCCACCCCGGCACGCGCCCGCAGCAGAGCGGCGGGAGCGACGTCCTCGAGCGGCAGGCCACGACGGGCGGCGATCTCCTCGGGACGCTGCAGCCCCTGGAGCGCCTCCACCGTGGCGTGCACGATGTTGATCGGGTTCGACGAACCGAGCGACTTGCTCAGCACGTCGTGGATGCCCGCGCACTCCAGCACGGCGCGCACCGGGCCACCGGCGATCACACCGGTACCGGGGGAAGCCGGCTTGAGCAGGACGACGCCCGCAGCCTTCTCGCCCTGGATCGGGTGCGGAATGGTGCCGGCGATCCGGGGGACCTTGAAGAAGTGCTTCTTGGCCTCCTCAACGCCCTTGGCGATGGCGGCCGGCACCTCCTTGGCCTTGCCGTAACCGACACCCACGGTGCCGTCACCGTCGCCCACCACGACCAGCGCGGTGAAGCTGAAGCGACGACCACCCTTCACAACCTTGGCGACGCGGTTGATCGCGACAACACGCTCGACGTAGGCGGTCTTCTCGGCAGCAGCGCCGCCGTCCCGCCGGTCCTTACGGTCCCGCCGCTCGCCGCCACCGGCGCCGCCACCGCGGCGCTGGGGTCCAGCCATTGGAATTACCTCTCTCTGTTACGTCCGCTAGCTCCGGAACCGGGGCTTAGAACTTCAGCCCGGCCTCGCGGGCGGCGTCCGCCAGAGCGGCGATGCGCCCGGCGTACTGGTTGCCACCGCGGTCGAACACGACGGCCTCGACACCGGCGGCCTTGGCACGCTCGGCGACCAGGGCACCGACCTTCTTCGCCTGGGCGCTCTTGTCGCCCTCGCCACCGCGGATCGACGCGTCCAGGTGCGACGCCGAGGCCAGCGTGTGGCCCGCGATGTCGTCGATGACCTGGGCGGTGATACCGCGGTTGGACCGCGTCACGACCAGACGGGGACGCTCCGGCGTGCCATTGATCCGCTTACGGACGCGGATGTGGCGACGCTTGATCGCGGCACGCTTGTAGGCGTCACCCTTGGCGATCTTCACACCGTATGCCATGGCTTTACTTACCAGCCTTTCCGACCTTGCGGCGGATGACCTCGCCCGCGTACTTCACGCCCTTGGCCTTGTACGGGTCGGGCTTCCGCAGCTTGCGGATGTTCGCGGCGACCTCGCCGACCTTCTGCTTGTCGATGCCCTCGACGCTGAGCTTGGTCGGGGACTCGACCTTGAAGGTGATGCCCTCGGGGGCCTCAACGACGATCGGGTGGCTGTAGCCCAGGGCGAACTCCAGGTTGGAGCCCTTCGCCTGGACGCGGTAACCGACACCGCTGATCTCGAGCGCCTTGCTGTAACCCTGGGTCACGCCGGTGATCATGTTCGCCACCAGCGTGCGGGACAGGCCGTGCAGGGCCTTGTTCTGACGCTCGTCGTTCGGGCGCAGCACCTGCAGGGTGCCGTCCTCGCCCTTGGTGACCTCGATCGGCGCGGCAACGGTGTGCGTGAGGGTGCCCTTGGGACCCTTCACCGCAACCGTGCGACCGTCGATGGTGACGTCCACACCAGCGGGAACCTGGATGGGGAGCTTGCCGATTCGCGACATGAGCTTTTCCTCCGTTCCCGACTACCAGACGTAGGCGAGGACTTCCCCACCCACGCCCTTCTTCTGCGCCTGCTGACCGGTCAGGAGACCGTGGGACGTGGAGATGATCGCCACGCCCAGGCCGCCGAGGACCTTCGGCAGGTTGGTGGACTTTGCGTAGACCCGCAGGCCCGGCTTCGAGATCCGCTTGATGCCGGCGATCGAGCGCTCGCGGTTCGGGCCGAACTTCAGCTCGAGGACGAGGTTCTTGCCGACCTCGGCGTCCTCGACCTTCCAGCCGGTGATGTAGCCCTCCTGCTGGAGGATTTCCGCGATGTGCGACTTGATCTTGCTGTGCGGCATCACGACGGTGTCGTGGTACGCCGAGTTCGCGTTACGCAGACGCGTGAGCATGTCTGCGATCGGATCAGTCATGGTCATGAGTTGGCCTTCGGCCTCTCTCGCCGGGGTTTCCTGTATGCGCCATCCCTCTCCCCGCTCAGTAGCGGGACGGGTGCGGCGCGGGGACCTACGGCGTAGTAAGTCGGTCAGGGCGGCGGGCGCCCAACCCCACAAGCCTACGGCATGTGAAGAAGGGCCCCCACCGACCAGATGCTTACCGAGAGCCTCCGGTGATTCCCAAGTAGGGAATTACCAGGAGCTCTTGGTCACGCCCGGCAGCTCGCCACGGTGAGCCATCTCACGAAGGCACACGCGGCACAGGCCGAACTTGCGGTAGACGGAGTGCGGACGGCCGCAGCGCTGGCAGCGGGTGTACGCGCGCACACCGAACTTCGGCTTGCGGGCGGCCTTGGCAATAAGAGCCTTCTTCGCCACGGCTCACGCCTCCTTGAACGGGAAGCCGAGGTGACGAAGGAGGGCGCGGCCCTCGTCGTCGTTGGTCGCCGTGGTCACCACGGTGATGTCCATACCCCGGACGCGGTCGATCTTGTCCTGGTCGATCTCGTGGAACATGACCTGCTCCGTGAGACCGAAGGTGTAGTTGCCCCGGCCGTCGAACTGCTTCGGCGACAGACCGCGGAAGTCGCGGATGCGCGGCAGCGCGAGCGACAGCAGGCGGTCCAGGAACTCCCACATGCGGTCACCGCGGAGGGTGACGTGGGCACCGATCGGCTGGCCCTCACGCAGCTTGAACTGCGCGATGGACTTACGGGCCTTGGTGACGGCGGGCTTCTGACCGGTGATCGTGGTGAGGTCGCGGATGGCGCCCTCGATCAGCTTGGAGTCGCGGGCGGCGTCGCCCACACCCATGTTGACCACGATCTTGGTCAGACCCGGGATCTGCATGACGTTCTCGTACGAGAACTCCTCACGCAGCTTGCCGGCGATCTCTTCGCGGTAGCGCGTCTTGAGACGCGGCGCGTTGGTGGTGGCAGTCATCAGATGTCCTCACCGGTCCGCTTGGCAACGCGGATCTTGTTGCCCTCGTCGTCGAAGCGGTACCCGACGCGGGTGACGACCTTGTTGCCGTCCTTCTCCACCACGAGCTGAACGTTGCTCACGTGGATCGGGGCCTCGACCGTGATGATGCCGCCGGTCTTGGAGCCACGGGCGGTCTGACCGGCCTTGGTGTGCTTCTTGACCCGGTTGACACCCTCGACCAGGACGCGGTCCTCGCGGGGGTAGGCCTCGATGACCTTGCCCTGCTTGCCCTTGTCCTTACCGGTGATGACCTGGACCAGGTCGCCCTTCTTGATCTTCATCGGTTACAGCACCTCCGGCGCGAGCGAGATGATCTTCATGAACTTCTTCTCGCGCAGCTCACGGCC